>NZ_QXFI01000002.1 GCF_003584135.1 Flagellimonas pelagia | reverse complement strand
GTCAAGCTCTGCCCATTCATCGCGCAGGTCCCGAAGCAGGCGCAGCATTCTGGCGCTGATTGGCAAATCGCCCCCCATAAGATCATCAAGCCGCCGGATAAGAGGACCGCGCCGCTGAGGCAGGATTATGCCGCGTTCTAACAGGACGGCGCGCAGTTGGTTGGTCAACCGCGTCCGCTCCGCAACCAGCCTTGCACGCGCCCTGTGCAGGATCTGCAAATCGAGCTGAGCTTCGCTTTTTGGCGTCACCAGGCGCATGGTTGGCCGGGTCGCGGCTTCCGCGATGGCCTCCGCATCTCGATCATCGGTCTTCTGCGCTTTGACGTAGGGCTGAACATATTCCGGCGACATTAACCGCACCGAATGACCATGCGACTGGAATGTCCGGGCCAGAAAATGTGCGCCGCAGCACGCTTCCATCGCTACCACGCATTGCGGCAGCTTCGAGACAAACTTGATCAACCCTTCACGCGTCATTCGTCGGCGCATAATTACCGCACCTGCAGCATCAAGGCCGGCCACGCTGCAACTGTTCTTGCCAAGATCAACGCCCAGAACACTGATTACCGGCTTCGTCATTGGTCCTCTCCTCTTCCATTCCGGAACCATCATAGCGCCGGTCGTTGAGGGGCGGACCATCCCATAACGTATGGTCCGCCCCGTCTGCAAGGATAAAGTTGGATGGCGTTGTGGGTCTGCATCAACGTATCCGGTCTCAGGCCTGTTGGCCTGGCCAAGATGGGTTCCGCGCGGCGGGAGCCTCATAAAGCCAACGGTGACATGCACCACATTTTTAACCAGGCTTTCCCGTCCGCCGGTTCGACCGTTATGCCATCTATCTCACCTCCACAGACATCTTGAGCGTTCAGCGTCAGCTGATCGCAATTCCGTCAGATTGATGCTTCCTGCGATTGATACACATCACCGCGCCGAAGGATCGCCCAAGCGACTCGGGCAAGCTTCGCAGCGAGCGCCACCACCACGACATTTGGATGCGCACGGGCAAGTAGGTTGCGTAGCCATACTCCCATGGCGGTTTGCTTTTCGACGAAGTGCCGCATCGCTGCTCGTGCGCCGTGGATAAGTTGGGTTCGTAGATAGCGGTTGCCCCGCTTGCTGATGCCCAGCATTTTGGTCTTGCCGCCAGTTGAGTGTTGTCGTGGTGTCAAACCGAGCCATGCGGCCAGATCACGCCCCTTGGCAAAGGCGCTGGCATCACCCACTGCGGCGACCAGTGCCGTGGCATTGATCGCCCCAATGCCAGGAACCGTGACCAGACGCTGAGCCAGATCATCTTCACGCGTCATGGCCATCAGTTCGTCGTCATAGGCTCCTATCCTGC
>NZ_QXFI01000001.1 GCF_003584135.1 Flagellimonas pelagia | reverse complement strand
ATGGCTTAGATTTGAACCAACGTTAGTGCATGGGATTTTTAGAGGGAAAAAATCATGTTTATTGATTCAGAAAAACGACTGAAACAACTTTCAGATGAGGCAAAGAAAAACACCGAGGATCTCGAAGAAGCAAAGAAGAATTCAAGGTTTACACAGGTATCCCCAAAAGGTTGGGAACGCGTTCGAGAGCTGCTGAAGGATAGCCAAGGCATATCAGCACTGAAGCTGTACTCATTTTTAGCGGAGCATATCGATCCTACGTGTGGCGCTGTCGTTGCGGATCAGCAATTCCTAGCTGAAAAACTTGGAGTTAGCAGAAGCACAATTATTCGTTGGCTCAATTACTTAGAATCAAAAAATGCATTAGTTAGAATCCCCGTTGCTGGTAAGGTTTGTGCGTATGCCCTCGATCCACATGAAGTCTGGAAGGGATACAACACTACGAAAAACCATGCAGCATTTGTCACTAAAACACTGGTCAACAAAGACGGTGATATTCAGCGCCGAATCATGGCCATGTTTTCAAATTGAGCCAGCGGCAGGCGGACAATCAGGGGCTACGTGTTAACGTTCTGACCATGATTGTCTATCCTGCATTGCTCTTTTGCCGCCTCAAAATCCCTTGCGTGTTTTTGCTCCCCGATCTCCAGAACGACCGAGCCGCCACGGTTCCGGCAGCGCCTTGAGCGCAACCGGAAACCGTCTGGGGAGAACCCCAGACCCCCATCGCTGTAACACCGACGGTCTACGACCACCTACCAACCGAGTGACTGCCTGTACCGTGCAAATGGGCTTTGCAGGGGGCTGGCGCGGTTCCTGGCGACCTGAAAGCCCCTGGCTAGGGGTATCGGCGCGCCTGACCTCCTGAAACGCTCTGTAAGCGTTTTTCGCGCCTTCCATGCCCTGACGGGCATTTAAACCCCGCCTCGTGCGTCTGAGAGCTTCTGAGCGCGTTTGAAGGGCTATCTGACGACTCATCCCCGAAAGAACAACAGCGGAATCACCGACAACATGCGAGAGGTGGCACCGCTCGCCGCAGCCCCAGCGACCGAACGTTAGTGAGCGAGTGGGCGAGGAAGCGGAAGAGAACCGGAAACCACATTGAGCACGTACGCACTGATACGGGGTGTCGGGGCGAAGCCCTGACCAGATGGCAAACGGAATATCGTCGCGGGTGACGGTATTACATTTGCACATCCTGTCCCGATTTCTGCGGGGGTTAACGGTGAACGGACGGCAAAAAACGTGCAGGAGCTGTTGAACGTGAAAACCACGAAATCTGGCAAAAATCACGGCTGGCGAGGCTTGCAGAGGAGTAAGCCAGTATACACTCCGCTATCGCTACGTGACTGGGTCAGGGCTTCGCCCCGACACCCCCAAAGGGCGTTGCGTTGCGCGCAACACCCTTGCCTAGAATAGATCTTTTACGCCGAT
>NZ_QXFI01000036.1:362494-582349 GCF_003584135.1 Flagellimonas pelagia | reverse complement strand
CTGGTCACTGCACAAGAGGAACTTTTTGAAGCAAGAAAGGTGGCGGACACCCAACCGCAGTTTTTTAATGCCGCCAAGGAAAAATTAAAAAACTGGAAGCTTTCCGACAACCAAATCGCACAGATACTTCAATCCGGGACCGTTAAGGAGGAATTGCCGATACATGCCGATGTTTCAGGCTACGTTACCGAAAAAATGGTAAACCTTGGCGACTATGTCAACAAGGGCAAGGCATTATATCAAATTGCCAACCTGAACAGCGTTTGGGTACTGTTCGATATTTATGAGTCCGACATGCCCTGGGTAAGAAAAGGCGATGAAGTGGTCTTTACCATACCCTCGCTCCCGGGCGAAAACTTCAAAGGCAGGATTTCCTATATCGACCCGGTGATCAATCCCATGACTAGGGTTGCCAAGGCCAGAATCGAGATCGGGAACGCCGGTTTAAGGTTAAAGCCGGAAATGTTCGCTTCCGGAACCGTAAAAGCAAAACAGCCCATTGCATCAGAAGCGATAACCATTCCTAAGTCGGCAGTGATGTGGACCGGGGAACGTTCTGTGGTATACATCAAGAATACCACGTCCAATGGGGTGAATTTTGTGTTGCGCGATGTCACCTTGGGACCATCGTTGGGAAATGGTTTCATTGTCAAGGAGGGGCTGCAAGAAGGGGATGAGATCGCGGTAAACGGGACCTTTAGTATCGACGCGGCGGCCCAATTGGCCGGGAAACCGAGCATGATGAATCCTGAAGGTGGGCCCGCCATGACGGGACATAACCACGGAGGCATGAAGATGGGGGATGACAAGGGTACAGGCGGTAGCGATCATTCGGAAATGGATATGGGGGATCCCGGCTTGGAAAACAAAACAGACCATTCTGATATGAACCAGCGAATGACGGCGACAGCGACTTTTAAAAACCAATTAAAACAGGTGTTGAGCGCCTACTTGGAGTTAAAGGATGCGCTTGTCAATGATAATGCCGCCAAGTCCAATGCCGCTGCAAAAAAAGTGTTGTCGGCCTTGGAACATGTGGATATGAAACAATTGACGGACAAAAAGGCGCACGGCCATTGGATGACGATATCGAAGGAAATCTCCAATTCGGCGAATTCCATTTCAAAGATATCGGATATCAAAGCCCAACGCGATCATTTTAAACATCTGTCCGCCCATCTATCCAAAGGTGTCAAGCTTTTTGGGGTCGATCAAAAGATATACGAACAGTTTTGCCCGATGGCCGATAACAACAAAGGTGCCTATTGGTTGAGTACGACCAAAGAGATCAAAAATCCCTATTTCGGAGAGGCTATGTTGACCTGCGGTGAAATCACCGATGAAATGTAATTGAACAAATGTAAATGAATGAATGATGAAAATATTGAAATCTAAAATCTTGTTTTTTGTCCTAACTGCCTTGACGACCCATGTTTTTGGGCAAGTGGGGACAAATGGTGAGGACAGAAAAGAGGAAGGTAGACCCGTTCGGGAATACAATCTTGTACTGGAACAGAACAAATTGACCCTCGGTGGGGTCACTGCCGATGCAATGACCATCAATGGGAGTATTCCGGGACCGGTCTTGGAATTCAACGAGGGTGACTTCGCCCTGATCAACGTGACCAATAAGATGGATGTGGAAACCTCCGTACACTGGCATGGATTGATCTTGCCCAATTTTTATGACGGGGTTCCCTATTTGACCACACCGCCCATAGAACCTGGCACAACTTTCCAATATCGGATTCCGATCAACCAATCAGGTACCTATTGGTACCATTCCCACACCATGCTGCAAGAGCAAAAGGGGGTGTATGGCTCGATACTGATCCATCCCAAGGAAAAGACGTTGGACTACGATAAGGATTTGGTCGTGGTGCTCTCCGATTGGACGAACGAAAAGGCCATGAACGTGCTCCGAAACCTTAAACGGGGAAACGAGTGGTACCAGGTCAAAAAAGGGACCGCGGTGCCCTTGAGCAGGGTCATCAAGGAAGGTGCACTAGGTGCACAACTCAAATTTTGGCGAGATCGTATGGAAGGAGCGGATATTGCGGATATCTACTACCCCGCATTTTTGACCAATGGGAAAACATTGGCCGAATACCCTGATTTCAAACCAGGGGAAAAAGTGCGGCTCCGGTTCGTCAATGCCTCTGCCTCCACCTATTATTGGATGGATTTCGGTGGCGGTAACCCCATGGTGGTTTCCGGGGATGGTGTCGATGTGGAGCCTGTTTCCAAAAGTCGTTTTCTTTTTGGCATTGCCGAGACCTATGATGTCATCGTGACCGTTCCTGAAGGCACTTTGGAGGTAACGGCCACGGCACAGGACGGCTCCGGGCATACCTCGTTGCATTTAGGGCAGGGAACGCTTTTTCCCGCAACGACCATCGATAGGCCCGACAAAGTGGCGATGATGAAACAAATGGCCCAAATGGACATGAAAATGGGAGCTCCGGCAATGGCCGGCAACAAGAAGAAAAATACACCCGAATATTTGATGCAAAAGTATGGGATGCAGATGGACATGAAGGATGGCAGCATGGATATGGGTATGCACAATGGGATGTCGATGGATAAGACCGAAATGAGCGGTCAAAAGGATAAACCCATTGCGAAGATGGATGATAAAAGGCCTATGAATGCGAATGAAGATCATAGGCACATGGAGATGGATAAAAAGATGGGGGATATGGCAGGAATGGAAAAGGATTCAACGTCAATGAAATCCACCGGACATAAGGACAAGATGGAAAACCCTATGGTTCAGACTATGCCAATGATGCAGAAAGACACTTCAGCTTTTGATTACGATACCCGTAAAACGTATTTCAACTATGACTTCTTAAAAGCAAAGGAAAGTACTACCTATAATGCCGATCTGCCCGTCAATGACATTCTGTTGAACCTGACGGGAAATATGCAACGGTATATCTGGAGTATGAACGGTGTGCCACTTTCAGAAACCGATAAGATCAAGATCAAAGGTGGGGAAGTAACCCGGATCACCCTCAACAACCTGACCATGATGCACCATCCGATGCACCTCCATGGGCATTATTTCAGGGTCATCAATGAGAATGGTGAAAAGTCACCCTTGAAACATACGGTCAATGTGCCGCCCATGCAGAAAGTGGTCATCGAATTTTATAATGAAGAGTACGGGGATTGGTTTTTCCACTGTCATATCCTCTACCACATGATGGGGGGCATGGCCAGGGTTTTCAGTTATGATACCCCAAGGGATCTGAGGATGAAGGATTTTCCTGTTCAAAAGTTGGTAGATGAAACTGACCATTATTATGCTTGGGGTGCTGCCAGATTGGGTTCCAATTTTAATGAACTCTTCCTTGTTTCAAGTAATATCAGGAATGAATTTGGGGTACGGGCAGAATTTGACTACGACCAAAATGCCGAGGTGGAAGTCAATTATAACAGGTATCTCAATGACTGGGTACGGGTCTATGCAGGGGTAAACACGGAAACCTCCATCCCTGATTCCTATGACCGTTTCAATACAGTGGGACTGATAGGGGTCAAGTATTTTACCCCATACCGCTTTAATATGGATGTGAGTATGGACCACCAGCTGCGTCCAAGAATAAGGTTGGATAGGGAACTATTGCTTTTTCCCAGGATTTTCCTCGAGGGGGAATATGAATTTCGGGCCGATTTTGGATGGGTCAACGATTTGGGGAATTCATCCTATGAAAGTGAGACCCAATGGCTGGTAGGGGCCTCCTATATCCTTTCACGTAATTTTTCAATCCAGGCCAATTACAACAACCGATATGGTTGGGGCGGAGGCCTGCTAGCCCGTTTTTAAATGGCAGAATACAAAAAAAATAGCCTGAGTCTGACCAATACCATTGCTTTGGGAACCGGTGTGATGATCGGTGCGGGAATTTTTGCGCTCTTGGGTCAGGTTGCCGAACTCTCCGGCCAATGGTTTCCCTTTGCTTTTTTAATCGGGGCAGTCATCTCAGGTTTCAGTTCCTACACCTATGTCAAAATGTCCAATACCTACCCCTCTGCCGGGGGCATTGGCATGTACCTCAAAAAGGTTTACGGTAAAACGGCCTGGACCGCTACCGGTGCACTGCTGATGGCCCTTTCCATGGTCATCAATGAGAGTTTGGTGGCCCGGACGTTCGGGACCTACGTATTGGAGCTTTTTGATGTGGAGTCGAAAGGATTCTGGCCCCCGATCCTTGGGGTATTGTTGTTGATCACAGCCTTTATTGTCAATGTGATGGGAAACAAAGCTATCGGGGGATCGTCCTTGGTCATGGCCATACTAAAAATCGGCGGGATAGCGGTTTTTGCCATTGGTGGCCTTTGGGCAGCTGGATTTACCTTTGATCAGGTCGTTCCTTCCCAGTCCTTGACCGAGCATTCCCTGGTGGATTATTTGGGGGCATTGGCACTGTCGATATTGGCCTATAAGGGTTTTACCACCATTACCAATAGTGGGGATGAGATCGTCGATCCCAAACGTAACGTGGGACGGGCCATTGTCATTTCTTTGGTGATATGTACCCTGGTCTATCTCATGGTGGCATTTGCGGTCTCTTCCAATCTTTCCATCCAGGAAATCATTGCGGCCAAGGACTATTCGCTGGCCGAGGCATCCAGACCCGCTTTTGGAAAATATGGGGTCTGGTTCACCGTTGGTCTGGCGATCATATCCACCGTTTCCGGGGTCGTTGCCAGCATTTTTGCCGTTTCCCGGATGACCACCATGCTCACTGAAAAGGAATTGATACCACATCGACATTTTGGGATTCCCGGGGACATACAGAAACATATGTTGGTGTATACCGTGGTGATTGCCATAGGGCTCACCATGTTGTTCGATCTGAGCCGGATCGCTGCATTGGGGGCCATCTTTTATTTGATCATGGATATCGGGATCCATTGGGGGGTCCTAAACAATCTACGAAAGGAAATCGGTGCAAATCCCATTATCCTCATTACGGCCCTTGTGCTGGATGTACTGGTGTTGGGCGCCTTTATTTGGTCAAAGGCCGGTAGTGATCTTTTGGTGGTCATTGTTGCCCTGGTATTGATGGTGCTTATTTTTTTCGGGGAACGATTGTTTTTGGGGAAAAAGCGTACGGTCGAGGAAGAATAAGGGTAGAGTGCCTGCGTGGGAGAAATGGAAAATTAGATGAAAAAATTAAAATAGCAACAATAATGGGGGATAATACAAATATGCCGACCCTGGGCAATCAAAATGAGGAATTAATCTTAAAATCAATTACAATGAAAAGAACAACAGTTACATTAAGTACAATTGCCATTGCGCTTTTGACCATTACCGTGATTTCCTGTAAGGACGGTAAGAAGGAAACAAATGACAAGGAAGGAGCCCATATGGAGATGGGAACGGAAGAGGGCCATCACCATGAGAGCTCTGCGGGGGAAATGGACCACGGGACCATGGACCATGATATGGGTTCGTCCGATGCACAGGGCACATCTGTGATCGATAGCTACCTCCAACTGAAGGATGCCCTGGTGGCGGACAATAAGGATGAAGCGGCCAAATCGGGCCAAGCCTTGGCCAGTGCCTTGGGCAGCTTTGATATCAGCGGATACGATGAACAGCAACAGAAGGAGCTGTCCGATATCATTGAAGTGGCCAAGGAACATGGGGAGCATATCGCCAAAAGTGATATCGGTCACCAACGGGAACACTTTGAGGGACTGGGCAAGGATATGGTCGATTTTATTGCCATAACCGGGACTTCCAAAACCTTGTACCAACAATTCTGCCCCATGTACAACAACAACCAAGGAGGAACGTGGCTCAGCGCAAGCAGCGAAATCCAGAATCCATTTTTTGGAAGTAAGATGTTGACCTGTGGTAAGGTGCAAAAGGAAATCAATTAAATGAAAGTACTGAAAATCATAGTATTGGTAGTGCTGTTGGGATTTGTGGGCATCCAGTTTGTGCCCACAGATCCCAACTTGAGCGATGTGGTTCCCGATACGGACTTCATGTCGGTGAACCAGGTTGCCAAGGATATCGAACACGATTTGCGGGTATCTTGCTATGATTGCCACAGTAACAACACCCAATACCCGTGGTACAATAAGGTCCAACCCATCGCCTGGTTTTTGGAAGAACACATAAAAGAGGGAAAGGAAGAACTCAATTTCAATGAATGGGGCGACTATTCGGATCGAAGAAAAAGGAGCAAACTAAAGTCCATCGCAAGTCAGATCGAAGACGATAAGATGCCCCTATCTTCCTATACCCTGATCCATAAGGATGCAAAATTATCGGTGGAAGAGAAAGAACGGATATTGACCTTGGTAAATGATCTAATGGAAGAATTGGATAATTGAAAATGACATGGAAATCACCCTAAAACCGGGACAAACGATATTGCTATTGTTGTTGGTCATGTCCGGTTACTATGAATAAGGAAATAAAGTCCTGAAAGGGAGGGGAACACCCAAAGTTGATTGGTTGGTGAGTTAGTTAGTTAATCGTTCCCTTCCCTTGTCAGGCACTAATGGAAAAGAAGATGAAAGATTGTTGTCGTGACAATGGACCTGTCCAGTCGAAAAAGGCCATTTTAAAAAAATGGTTGGCCCATATCCTGTATGGGATCGTCATTTCGATTGCCCTGGGAGCCTTTATCATACAATAAATACTAACCTAAACAATGCTAAAACAAACCAATGAAACGTATTACTTTACAGATTTTTCTAATGGCCGTATTTCTCACAGGGACAAGCTTTGGCCAAACAAACCCTAACAAGGAAAACCTAGACCAGGACAGGGCCGCTGTGCTGAGGATATTGGAAAGCTATAAAGAAGCACTGCAAAACTTGACCACGGAAGGTACCTTGGAGCTTTTTGCGGAAGATTCCGAAGTTTTTGAATCCGGGGGCGTGGAAGGCACCTATCAACATTATCACGACCATCATATAGGTCCAGAACTTGGACATTTCAACAGTTTTAGGTTCTCGGATTATACCATTGAAGTGAAGGTGGAGCTACCCTTTGCCTTTACTACGGAAAGCTATGTCTATACCATTGGCCTAAAATCGGAAAATGGAGGTGAGGGCAAAACGATCAGCAGAAAAGGGGTTGCCACCACCATCCTTAAAAAAACGGATGGGGATTGGAAAATTGTAAAGATGCATAACTCCTCACGGAACAACGGGAAGAACTAATGGTCGGAAGAAAAACATCGATGAAGGTCAGAAAGATACATAGATATCTTGGCCTATTTATTGGGATCCAGTTCCTAATGTGGACCATCAGTGGACTATATTTTAGTTGGACGGACATTGACGAGATCCATGGAGATCAATTCATCAAGGAGCATCCGGACCAGTCAGAATTTGGGAATTTAATTGCTCCCAATGGACACGGGAACGTTAAAATCAAATCTTTGGAAATGAGAAATATAGGGGGGAGTCCCTATTATTGGATCAATGGTGGGGTTTTGATGGATGCACAAACGGGGGAGATCAAAAAGGGTATCGATGAACAACAGGCCTTGGCCGTTGCTTCACACTATATGTTGCCCGAACTTAAGGTCAAAAGTGTTGAAAGACTCACCCAAACAGGTGGGCAGCACGAGTATCGTGGACGTCCATTACCGGCCTATGTGATCACCTATGAAACGGATGAAAACCTTAAAGCGTATGTCTCAGAGACCGATGGGTCGTTTCAACATGTAAGACATCGGTCCTGGAGATGGTTCGATTTTTTGTGGATGACCCATACCATGGACTATGAGGGACGGGACGATTTTAACACCATGGTTTTACGGATTTTTTCCCTGATGGGATTGATTACCGTTTTGAGCGGATTCTTGTTGTGGTATGTCAGCTCGCCAACAATCAGAAAATTATGGAAAAGGCGATAGTTCAAACTTATTTGGCAAAGGACTCCTGTGAGGAGCAAATAGTTGACCATTGAACCAGTTGAATCATTTTTGGAAAAATGAGCGAACTTAGGAGGCAAAGACGAAAGAAAAAAAGGGGGCTGGCGAAAAGGAAACGGGACCCGGCCAAGAATAGAAAGGAAAAAAGAATGAAAATCCTTGGCATATTGGCCTTGATATTGATCGTTATATTGGCAGTGGTCGTCATTTTTTTGAAGGCCCTGTGGAAATTCACTGCATGATATGGAAGTTGGGTCCAGTAAATCGAAAGATGTGTTGTACATCAAAAACATGGTCTGTCCGAGATGCATCATGGCCGTCAAAGGTATTTTGGACGATGAGGGCATTCCCTATATGAATGTGTCGTTGGGTGAAATCACCCTCAATGGGAAAATCACGCCTGAAAAACGGGAAGGTCTCAACGAACGACTTGAGAAAATTGGATTTACGATCATCAACGATCGTAAGGGTCAGTTGATAGAACAGATCAAAAACCTAGTGATTGAGGCGATACATTACACCGGACCCATGGAAAAGGTCAAATGGCCCGAATACCTTTCCGATGGATTGCATCTTGACTATAAGTATCTTAGTTCGCTGTTTTCCGCGGTGGAAAGCATTACCTTGGAGCAATATATCATCAACCAAAAGATTGAAAAGATCAAAGAGTTTCTTGTTTATGACGAATTGGGCTTAAAGGAAATAGCGTTTCAATTGGACTATAGCAGCGTTGCCTATTTAAGCAACCAATTTAAAAAAGTAACTGGAATGACACCTACACAATTTAAGAAAAGTGCCATTCAAAATAGAATATCGCTTGATGATATTTAACCTCAACCATTAAGGGCGCAATACCTTCCCAAGGAACCAGCCTCCTAAACGCTATTTAAAAAACACCTTTCTTCGCAAATGGGTCAAGGTTTGTTTTTTTCAAACAACGCCCCTATACAGAAAATGTTACTTTTCCCATACGTGTTGGAACCAACATTGTTGATTCTAGGTGTAAAATTGTTAAAATAAAAAATGATCACAACATGAAAAGAAGATACCAAATAGAAGGAATGACTTGTGATGGCTGTAGGGGGCACGTTGAAGAAGCTCTTTTCAATGTGGCCGGTGTAGCCGATGTAGCGGTCAATCTAAAAAACGCAGAAGCTACAGTGGAGTCGCAATTTGAGGTCCCCCTTGAAAATCTACAAAAGGCATTGGAAAATAAGGGGGGTCAATATAAAATACAAGCGATGAACAAAGCCAATTAAACCGATATACGATAACTGGGACAGGTAAATTGTCAGGCCTATAATTGGAATGGAACAATACAATACTCGAAAGTCAAGGAATAATCACAATAACCAGATAAAATTTGCACAATGGAAGATAGTCAAAGGAAATCCAATAATTATTTAAAGTTTTTTGCGATGATTGGTACTTCAATGGTCGCCATGTTTTTTTTAATGTACACCCACTCATATCAAATCATTGATCACTTTTGGTATAGTGAGACTAGATTTTTCATGACTTTGATCATGGGGGGATCGATGATCATTATTATGCTGCTATATATGCTACAGATGTATAAAGACCGACGCAAGAACATGTCAATATTAGCCTTGGGTGTTTTGTTGATTGCAGGTGGGATATGGCTGGTCAGGAGTCAGGTTACCGTATCAGGGGTCGACTACATGGAAGGAATGATACCCCATCATTCCATTGCTATTTTGACCAGTGAACGTTCTCAAATAAAAGATGTCAGGGTACGGGAGCTTGCCAATGAAATTATCAAGGCACAACGCAGGGAGATAATGGAAATGCAATGGTTGATAAACGACATCAAGGAAAATGGAATAGTGGAAACCGAAGCTGGGAAAGAAAAGCGGCCTATTCCTAAATTCGAGGGATCGCTTAGCGAAGAAACAAAGAATCTGGCCGAATGAGAGGCGATTACTTACTACCAATGCTTTCGTTTTGCCCCAAGTTCACTACAATGGTTTGTCCTATCGAATATATTCTAAACTGATCGGGGCAAATTCTCCAAAAAAGATTGACGTGGGCGAACCTGATCTCATAGATGTTGCCGAATTCTAAAAACCACTCACCAATTAAGGTTAAGTACTTGACGAAGAAAGGTAAAGGTTGATTTTTCGGAAAATTCTACAACTCTTTCAGTAAATAACGTAACAGTGCATTTTAGGTCTATTCTGAAATTTGTACCATACAAATCGGAGTAGAAAATGGATGCAATCGATATTATTGAGGACACCGAAAGGAAAGCGAAGACGGTGTCAAAAAAATCTTTCCCGGTCACTGGAATGACCTGTGCTGCCTGTGCATCCAGCGTGGAATCCATGCTGGGCCATACGGAAGGGGTCTACAATGCCAGTGTCAACTTTGCCAATAGTACGGTCCTTGTGGAGTATGACAGTGCTATGGACCTAAGCGATCTTCAAAATGCGGTACGTCAAATCGGTTATGATATAATTGTGGATGCCGAGGATCCTACCGAAGTACAGGAAGAGCTTTCGAAAAAGCATTATGTATCCATAAAAAAGCGAACCCTTTGGTCCGCTATTTTGACACTTCCCATTTTCCTTCTGGGGATGTTTTTTATGGATTGGGTCCTGGGTAGGTGGATTTCGTTGGTACTTGCCGTTCCTATCCTGTTCTGGTTTGGCCGAAGTTTTTTCATAAATGCCCTCAAACAGGCCAGATTCGGTAAGGCCAATATGGATACCTTGGTCGCACTCAGTACGGGCATTGCCTTTTTGTTCAGTGCATTCAATACCTTTTTTCCTGAATTTTGGCTCAGTAAAGGCATGGAACCCCATGTATATTATGAGGCGGCCACAGTGATCATCACCTTTATTTCATTGGGGAAATTATTGGAAGAAAAGGCGAAATCAAATACATCCTCCGCCATAAAGAAATTGATAGGGTTGCAGCCCAAGACCTTAAAGGTGATAGCAGATGGGGAGGAAAGGGAAATCCCTATTTCTTCGGTCAAGGTAGGTCAAACGATTTTGGTCAGACCGGGAGAGAAAATCCCTGTGGATGGAACGGTGTCCAAAGGAAGTTCCTATGTTGATGAAAGTATGATCACGGGCGAACCCGTCCCTGTAGAAAAGACAAAGGATGAAAAAGTTTTTGCCGGTACCGTAAACCAAAAAGGAAGCTTTCAGTTTGTAGCTGACCGGGTGGGAGGGGAGACCCTTTTGTCCCAGATCATCAAGATGGTGCAGGAAGCACAGGGGAGCAAGGCGCCCGTACAAAAATTGGTGGACAGGATTGCCGGTATTTTTGTTCCCGTGGTAATGACGATTTCACTGGTGACATTTATCACCTGGATGTTCCTGGGAGGTGAGGACGCTTTTACCCATGCACTGTTGACCGCAGTTGCCGTATTGGTAATAGCTTGTCCCTGTGCGCTGGGTTTGGCAACCCCCACGGCCATCATGGTGGGAATCGGCAAGGGGGCCGACCACAATATTCTCATCAAAGATGCGGAAAGCCTGGAGTTGGGTTACAAAGTGAATGCCATTGTCCTGGATAAAACGGGTACCATAACTGAAGGAAAGCCTGTGGTGACCGATATGGTCTTTGCGGACCATGTGACCGATCACAGGGCCCTGGAGCAAATTTTATATGCCATGGAAGGACAGTCCGAACATCCCTTGGCTGAAGCCGTGGTCTCCTTTTTAAAAAATAGAAAGGTAAATCCGGTCGAAATTTTGAACTTCAATAGTATTACAGGAAAAGGTGTTCGCGCTGAGGCATTGGATGGAACCCTATACCTTGTGGGCAATCATAAGTTGATGGTCGAAAAAGGAATCGCCATGGATGACAACCTGGGGCACATGGTCGAAGGGTTAGAGCAGGAGGCCAAAACGGTCATATACTTTGGCGGTGGAGGCAAGGTGAAGGCGATTTTGACCATTATGGATAGTATAAAGGAATCCTCAAAGGAAGCCATACGGGAAATGCAGGGGAATGGTATGGAAGTTTACATGATGACCGGTGATAACAAGATGACCGCCGAAGCCGTATCACAACAGGTGGGTATCAAAAGCTATGAAGCCGAAGTACTCCCATCAGAGAAAGCTGATTTTGTGAAAAGGCTTCAAGAAAGTGGAAAGGTGGTCGCCATGGTGGGCGATGGTATCAATGATTCGCAGGCACTTGCCCAAGCAGATGTCAGTATCGCGATGGGCAAAGGGTCCGACATTGCCATGGATGTCGCGAAAATGACCTTGATCACCTCTGATTTAAATGCCATTCCCAAAGCGTTGAAGCTCTCCCATAAGACCGTTATAGGTATAAGGCAAAATCTTTTTTGGGCCTTTATATACAATATCATTGGAATTCCTATAGCTGCAGGGCTGCTGTATCCGATCAATGGATTTTTGTTAGATCCGATGATAGCTGGTGCCGCTATGGCTTTTAGCAGTGTATCGGTCGTATTGAACAGTTTGAGGCTTAAAACGATTAAACTATAGTAATTTTCTAATTTAAAATCGATGAACATGAGTACATTACAATTCAAATCAAATATTAAGTGCAGTGGGTGTGCCAATACCGTAAAACCATTTTTGGATAAGGTGGATGGCGTGACCGATTGGTCTGTTGACTTTGCCTCCCAAGACAAATTGTTGACCGTACAGACTACAAGTGCTACGGAAGAGGAAATCACTTCTGCTGTTGAATCGGCTGGATATCATTTGACCAAGAAATAAAGGAATGTCCAGAAGAATATATTAAATGGTTCGAATAGGGTTGGGGGTTACCTTAATCCTATTCGGGTTGTATAAGTTTATTGGATTTTTCTACACAACTTCGGTATAGGCATGGTCATTGGTAGTATTGAAAACATCGTAAGATTCAGGTATCACTGCAATCAAAACCTCTAAACTTGATTGTGTCCATCATGTAAGGTGGACCAGTAATGGCTTGGCTGGAACACTGGTGGCAAAAATCTAAATCTTGTAATTTATACAGCTAGTTTAAAAATGACAATCAAAGTTCTTATTATATCTGCTTGTCGATAGGGCGAATAGATACTCATCTTGTTTGTGATGAGATTTTGAACTCACAAAAATTCCTTTGTCTATTTTGATTTAAAATTAAATAAAACAAGATGGTGTGGTTTGATTTTAAATATCGATATTTACGTTGTGAAAATCATTATTTCACACGAAGATGTCCTATGGGATGTCCTATTTTGGGAAAACCGACATAATATTCTGGATATTAATGGGTTAGCGCCTCTTCAAGAGGTCAGTCATCCCGACGAACCACTTTTCAGTGGGTATCAAGCACTGTCAACTGACTGATTGACAGTGCTTTTTTCTTTTTGTATTTGTCCTAATACAAAGAACTTCTCCGTATTCAGTAAAGCAAATCGTAGGTTAGATATGGACAAAAAGGATTTTAATATAGATAGGTCTCGCTCAGTACATCAGCTTAGCAAGTTTTTGGATTCCTGAGCCACTTCATTAGCTCCGTTTACTTTGTTTCAATTGACTTTTGTCGGTCTTATGGAAGACTTACCTTAAAGTTGTTTTTTGAATGTAAGAAGGGACTGAACAAAAGAAACAAAATTGGGTTTATATCCATATCGGACTGTAAATTTTCACGAATACGTTTAAAGCCTTGTGTTATGTGAGCTTCAACTGTTTTGAGGGAGACATTTTGCAGGGACGCGATTTCCATATTGGTAAGACCATCCCTCTTGCTCATTAAGAAAATCTCCCTGCATTTAGGAGGGAGGTTTTTAATTTCCTTCAAGACCAATTTATAAAGCTTTTCTACTGCTTCTTCGTCCTCTTCTATCACATAATCCAATGCTTCCAAATACTTTTTGTCCAATCTGGTGACAAATTTTCGGGTTCTATAGGCATCAACAAATTCGTTGAAAACGGATTTGTACAAAAAATTACTAAGGGCAAAATCATCTTTAAGTTTCTTTCTTTTTTCCCAAATGCGCACAAAAACATTTTGTACAATATCCTCCGCAATATCCTTGTCATGTGCCAGACTATGGGCATAAACACATAGCTTGTGATGGTAAAGGTCCATTAAATGATTAAACGCAGATTCATCCCCTTCCTTAAGGTGTCGGATGAGCTCCAATTGGTCTTCAAAGGCTGATTTCATGATTGCGAAATAGGTAAAATATCTTGTTTATTTAGGCAATATTAAAAAAAAATTACAAAAATATTAGGGTATTGTAAATATCAAACGTTTTAGTAATTAAGAAAGCCAATGTATGCCAATTTCAAAAATAGAACGCTTAATATCAAAATTCCTTTCGAATTCCATTTCCGCAAATGAATTGGATGAGTTGGCTACTTGGGTGGAGAAGGACAAAAATTCCCGAGAGTTTGCCAAATATGCTAAAATCAATTATGCCATTATCCATAACATGACGAAATACGACATTGAAAAATCAAAAAAATTCTTGCGTAACGCTATCATGCGGGATAGAAAGGCCATGCGTAGGATCAAAGTCATATCCTATCTAAAATATGCAGCTGTGGTTGTTTTCATAATCGCTGTTGGATATGGGACATATCATAATTTACATCTACCCAAAAAAAATGGGAATGTAATCTCAGCTGAAGATCAAATTGTTTTGGAACTGCAGGATGGGTCCATCCATGCCATTTCGGAATACAGTGGAGCTTTTGTAAAGGATTTGAAGGGAAACAACATATGCACGGTAAGTGGAGATCAGCTTGTTTATCATAAAAATGACAATTTTAATGATGCACTGTACAATACCCTTAAGATCCCCAATGGAAAACGGTTCCAATTATTGTTGGCCGATGGGACAAGGGTTCATCTAAATTCCGGATCGACCATAAAATTTCCGGTAAATTTTGTGAAAGATCAAAACCGCAATGTATATCTGTCAGGCGAAGCTTTCTTTGAAGTATCCAAGGATAAGGAACATCCTTTCATTGTTAATACGGATGAAATCAACGTCGGTGTTTTCGGCACTGAATTCGTGGTAAGTTCATATAAGGAGGGACCTGGGTTCGAAGCTGTTCTTGTGGAGGGTTCCGTGGGATTGTTTAAAAATGGCGAAGAGTTCTGTCCAGAAAATACTTCATTGCTCCAACCTAGCCAAAAAGCGGTATGGCATCCGGAACAGAAGACATTTTATTTTGAGAAGGTGGACACGGATCTATACACAGGCTGGATGGATGGTAAGGTTATCTTTGATAGAATGCTTTTCAAAAACATCCTCCTAAAACTGGAAAGGCACTATAATGTGTCCATAACCAACGACAATGAGGATTTGGGCAACGAAATCTTTACAGGAAGCTTTGATGAGGAAACCATAGAAGAAGTATTTCAGGCATTTAGAAAAATATATCCCATGGACTTCTCCATTGAAGGGAATAAAATAAGTATCAATTAAATCAGAAAAATTTATGAAGCAACAATTTTAAACCAAGATGTATCACATATAAAAATCGGAAAGTGCTGGAACACTCTCCGATTTGAGATATGTGGTTTAACAGAAAAAATTAAACCACTAAACTTAAATGCACTATAAAAATATGAAAAACCCAGAGAAAAAAAGGGATTTCACTCTGAATTCCCACAAGTTAAAGTTGAAAATATCCACATTATTATTCATAGTCGTTTTTTTCCAGGTTAAGGGGAACGATACATATTCGCAGGATGATAAGATTACACTGAAGCTTGAGAACGTGAGCATTAAAAGAGTCTTTAAGGAGATTGAGTCGCTCACTGAGTACAAAATTTTGTACAATAACAATCAGGTAAATACGAAAAGAGTTGTGTCCGTCGATTATGTGCAGACTCCTGTTTCCGAAATTTTAGCTGATGTTTTTAAAGGAACTACGATAAAATACGAGCTTTTGTCCAAACAAATTGTGCTTACCCAGGGCCAACCAAGAGGTAACATTGATGATGGGGAAGGGGACGGACAAGATGAAGCCCAGAACCAGGATAGGTCGGTCACCGGAACGGTTTTGGATGAAAATGGAGACCCCTTGCCGGGTGTATTGATATATGTGGAAGGAACCACTACAGGGGCCACCACGGATTTTGATGGGAAATATACCATTTCCGTAAATTCAGATACAGATGTCCTGGTCTTTTCCTATATAGGGATGAAGACGGTTTCCAAGGTAGTCGGTAGTCAAAATACTATTGATCTACAAATGGAGGTTGATGCCAAGGCTTTGGAAGAAGTTGTGGTAATTGGTTATGGTTCGGTAAAGAGAAGTGATGTGACAGGTTCTGTTGCCTCTGTTTCGGTTAGCGATGTAAAGACCCAACCAGCCGCCAGGATCGACGAGGCACTTCAAGGTAGAACTTCTGGTTTGGTGATTCAAAATAATTCAGCTGCCCCCGATGGAACCTTTACAATCAGGATCAGGGGAAGTAACTCCTTAACGGGTTCCAATGATCCTTTGGTGGTCATTGATGGTTTTATTGGAGGTAACCTGTCCACAGTGAATCCAAACGATATACAAAGCATAGAGGTGTTGAAAGATGCTTCATCAACAGCGATTTATGGCTCTAGGGGAGCAAATGGTGTTATCCTTGTTACCACTAAGGCTGGAGCAACGGGCAAAACGGTGGTACAGTATAACAGCTATACCAATTTCCAATCGATCAACAAGAAGATAGATTTGCTCAATGCAGCGGAATACGCCGAAACGGTTAATGCCAATAGAAGTGTCCTTGGACTACCCTTGCCTTTTTCTGAGGATCAGATTTCCAGTTTCAGAACCAATGGTGGAACTGATTGGCAGGATGTAGTTTTTAGGAATGCCATACAACAAAACCATCAGGTCAGTATTTCTGGGGGCGGGGAAAAAGGCAAATACTACCTGTCAGGCAATTTAACTGATAATGAAGGGATAATCGTTGGATCTTCTTTTAAGCGTTATTCGGTCCGTTCCAATGTGGAATCGGCGATTGGCTCCAAATTTAAAGTAGGTGTCAATATGTTCATGTCACGCACTGAGAACCATCCAGCAGTTACTGGGGGAAATCAGGATTCCAGTCCAGTCCAAGCGGCTCTTATCTGGGCTCCAACCCAGCCTATATATAATGAAGATGGAGGGTATACCAGACCTTCCAGTAGCTATGGACCACCGGCGGTCAACAATCCCTTGGGAATAGCTGTTGAGCCCATTAGGGACAACCTTGGGTCAAGAATAGAATTGAACAGTTTCCTGAATATGGACATTGTTAAGGGATTGACCGCAAGAGTATTGTTCGGTGCCCGGTTTGTGGACAATGAGAACAGTACTTATTTAAATACCAAACCCAACGGTGGCTTAGGTTTGGAAGAGGCTACCATCTATAATAGTAGGATGGCGGTCTATCAGTTGACCAACCAACTTAACTATAGTACCACCTTTGGGGAGGACCATAATTTGGACATTACTGCAGTGTATGAGCAGCAACGTGAGAACTTTAACAGTTCACAAGCTGGATCTTCAGGATTTTTGACCGACTTGTTGACCTATAATAACCTAGGTTTGGGAGCTGCCCCACAAGTACCGACATCCGAAAGGACACAAAAAGATATCCAATCTGTAGTAGGTCGTATCAATTACTCCTATGCAGATAAATACTTATTGACTTTGAATGGAAGATACGATGGTGCTTCCGTGTTCTCCAACGATAAATGGGGCTTTTTCCCATCTGCAGCCTTGGCATGGAGGGTGAACAACGAGGATTTTATGAGCAAGGTGACCGCTATCAACAACCTTAAGTTCAGAACAAGTTATGGTATTACAGGTAGCCAGGCCATTGAGCCTTATTCTTCACTTTCCCAACTGAATTCCAACTTGCCCTATCCTATTGATGGGACCAATCTGACTCCAGGTGTTGGTTTGGGAATTTATGGAAATCCTGATCTAAAATGGGAAAAAACTGCTCAGTTCAATGTTGGGGTCGATGTTGGATTGTACAACAACAGACTAACTTTTACAGGGGATTACTATAACAAGAAAACAAGTGATCTTCTTTTGAATGTTCCCTTGCCCAGAATATCAGGATACCAGAATGTTCTTAGGAACGTAGGTAAAGTGGAAAACCAAGGATTTGAATTGAATCTAGGTGGTGTTCCTTTTGATGGTGAGTTTAAGTGGAAAACGGATATTAACTTTTCCCGAAACAGGAACAAGGTCTTGGAACTTTCGGGAACTGATGAAATCGTTGCAGGTTCCACAGGATTTCCGAACATGGGTAATACCATCTTTTTGATTGTTGGCCAACCTATCGGTATGCTCAAGGGATACATCCAAGATGGCATTTGGGGAACCGATGAGGCAGATTTGGCCGCGTCATTTGGATCAATACCGGGAGCCCCAAGATACGTTGACCAAAACAATGACGGACAGATAAATAGTGATGATATTGCCGTTATGGGGAGTACACAGCCAAAATTCACATATGGTTGGAACAACTCGTTCCAATATAAGAATTTTGACCTTAACATTTTGCTTCAGGGAACTGAGGGTAACAAAGTGTACAACCTTACAAGGGTTAGATCCGAACGTACTTCCTCCGATGCGGATGCAACGGACAGAAGAATCTTGAGCCGATGGACTCCTGATAATCAAAACACCAATGTACCGTCCTTCGAAGGATCCAATCAATATGAAAAATTGCAGTCTAGCAGATGGTTGGAAGATGGATCGTACCTAAGGGTGAAAAATGTTACGCTCGGATATGACTTGACCGATGCCCTGAAAAACACGTTCATTAGTTATGCGCGGATCTATGTCGGTGGTGTAAACCTATTTACGTTCACGGATTATACTGGGTATGACCCAGAAGCCAGTACAAATGTAGGAACCTTGGGAGGAATCGATATGGCTCCCTATCCTTCACAGAGAACCTTTACGGTCGGACTAAATCTTACATTTTAATTGAAACTATCAAAACAGGTTACGATGAGAATATCACAAAATATAAATGGAATTATAATGGGGCTGATGACGATGGCCCTTCTAATAGGATGTGAAAGCGACTTGGAGGAAAATCCACCAAGTTTGGTTACTCCACAAAATTTTTATCAAACTGATGATGATTTCAAGGCAGCGATCAATGGTGCCATAAAACCACTATATGGTGGGTGGGGAGGTTTTGATTTCAATGCCCCTCTTATCCTGTGTTCCGGCGCAGAGGACATTACTTCCAGGCCTTCATCTCCGGAACTTAGACAATTTGATACATTTAACCCAACATTGAATTATTCCGGTGCTTTGGGTATGTGGACCCGTATGTATAACACCATCAACGCCAGTAATGGTATCATCGCAAGTATTGGAACAGCCGAAGGAGTCAGTGAAGAGAATAGAAACGCTTATGAAGGCCAGGCTAGATATTTAAGAGCCCTATCCTATTTTTTCCTTACCAGATGGTTTGGGGAAATTCCACTGATTACACAGGATAACCAAGCGGAAGCCATTAATGATGAAGTAGGACAATCACCGGTTGCCGATATTTATGCCCTTATAGTTGAAGATCTTAGCATTGCGGAAAATTATCTTCCCGTAACTTTTTCAGAAGTGGGGAGACCCACCAAGGGTGCCGCCAAGACTTTGTTGGCCGAAGTGTACATCAACATGGCGGGATGGCCGCTTAAGGATGCTTCCAAGTATGCCCTTGCTAGGGATAAGGCCAAAGAGGTAATGGATATGATGCAATATAGCTTGGAACCTAACTTCTCCGATCTTTGGAGGGTTGCGAACAAACTTACCAATAGCGAATTCATTTTCTCATTGAATGGACTGTCTACCAATGCAGGGGCTGCCAGCCATTTGCACCAAGGGTCTCGTCCTGGTGAGGAAGGCGGTTGGAACGATATAATGTCGGAAGCTCGTTTTTTCAATGTCTTTCCTGAAGGTCCTCGTAAGGACGCCACTTTTTGGACAGACTTTGCGGACGAAGCCAACACCAACTGGCAAGACTCCAACATTGGTCAACCCTATATTGCAAAATATCGGGATGCAGGGGCCGGTGCTTCGTATGAGCAAGGAGCGGTGAACAGTTTTAATGGGGACGGATTCTTTGTGTTCAGCCGTTACGCAGAAGTTTTATTGATATATGCCGAAGCTGCGAACATGGCAGAAGGGGGACCATCCGCCTTGGCCGTGGACGCCATTAACCAAGTCAGAAGACGTGCAAGTGGAAATGATACGGTGCTCTATCCTGACCTTACCACAAGCATGACTATGGAAGAATTTGACGATGCGGTCATTGCCGAAAGAAACTGGGAGTTTGCATTTGAAGCAAAAAGATGGTTTGATCTGGTAAGAAGGGAAATGGTGATTGAAGTGAATCAAGGACTATACCCCAATGTAGATGAGCACCATAGATGGTTGCCAAAACCCCAAACAGAGGTAGATCTAATTACAGGATTGGAACAAAACCCAGGTTATTGAACATAGTATAGGTGTTGAATCCCAACATGATAACGTACATCATCATGTTGGGAACAACAGACCTTAAGATTACAAAACCAGCTCTTTAAAATGTTTAAAAAACAATATGTGCCAAGGTTCCTAGGAATCTTGGTGCCAGCTACCCTTTTCTCTATTTTTAGTTGCACTGATTCGGTAACAAATGCTGAATCAGATAATTGGCCTACATATGGAGGGAATTATGCAGGAAATAGATATTCATCCTTATCCAACATCAATTTGGATAATGTTTCTGGGCTCGAAGTGGCTTGGGAATACAATGCCGCTGATCCGATAGAAGAAGGGGAATGGCCTCGACAAATACAATGCCAACCGGTTATGGTCGACGGCATTTTATACGGCACCACTCCCAAATTGAAACTGTTTGCCTTGGATGCGGCTACGGGAGAGGAACTTTGGAAGTTCGACCCCCAAGCAGTCACCCATGGGTATAATAGCTCCAGTAGGGGAATCATGTACTGGGAAGATGGGGAAGACCGACGTGTTCTCTATGCCGCGGGGACATATCTAATGGCGGTGGATGCCAATACTGGAAAATTGGTTGAATCCTTTGCCGACGCGGGTAGGCTTGATCTACATACCGGTTTGGAAAATGACAGATATGACATCAATGATCTTGTGGTGACCGCTACAAGTCCAGGAGTGATTCACGACGATGTTTTGGTGATGGGTTCCACGGTATCGGAATCTGGCGATGCACTGCCTGGAGACATTAGAGGATTCGATGTAAGGACAGGGAAATTGTTATGGGTATTCCATACCGTTCCCAGACCAGGGGAGTTTGGATATGATACTTGGCCAAAGGATGCCTATAAAAAAATAGGAGGTGTAAATAACTGGGCAGGGATGTCTCTTGATGAGGAAAGAGGTGTGGTCTACTTGGGCACAGGTTCACCATCGGTTGATTTTTATGGAGGCGACCGGGAAGGAGCCAATCTATATGCCAATTGTATCCTTGCCATTGAGGCAAAAACAGGAAAGCTAAAATGGTACTACCAAGTAGTGCACCACGATTTGTGGGACCTTGATTTGGCAAGCCCACCAAACCTGACAACAATTGAGCATGAGGGAAAACAGATCGATGTGGTTGTTCAGGTATCCAAGGATGGCGTAGTATATGTATTGGATCGCGATACAGGGGAATCTATTTTTCCGGTAGAAGAACGCGAGGTACGGACCGATGGTCTTCCAGGGGAACATCCCTATCCAACACAAAAATTTCCACTTAAACCAGATCCTTTGGTGACCCGTCAAGTCATTACGGAGGCCGATCTTCCAGATTCTATCTTGTTTCCCGAAGCACATGTAAAGGCCAAGGAACGTTTTCTTAGTACAAGGGGCGGGGAAAAGTATCTTCCCCCTAGTATTAAAGGGTCTTGGTATATCGGTGTGAGCGGCGGAGCTGAATGGGGCGGAAGTGCAGTAAATCCTGAAGGAATATTTTTCCAAAACGTAAACGAAATGCCTTGGGAAATCAAAATGGTGAATGTTGCGGAACAGCTAAAGGAAACCACTTCATTGGGCAACAGATTGTTTGTGACCAACTGTGCCTTATGCCATGGGGTGGACCGTAAAGGCGATGGAGCGGATTTTCCCAGTTTGGTGAACATTGGTGAAAGATTGACCAAACAAGAACTGGCGAATACCATTCAAAATGGAAGGGGAAGAATGCCGGCATATCCCAACCTTTCCTATGGAGAAAGAAATGCCATTATTTCCTATCTGACAAATGTAGAAGAAGCCCAACCGAAGGATGAACATACCGATGAGGGGGATGTATCCAAAAAGAGCAAGGATTTCCCATATGTGCCCGAATATAATAGAGGAAGGGGAGGAAAAGTGAACATTGACGGATACCCGGGAATAAAACCTCCTTGGGGCACCCTCAATGCCATAGACCTTAACACTGGGGAATACGTTTGGAGAGTACCACTAGGGGAACACCCAGAACTTACCGAAAAAGGAATACCCATAACGGGGACAGAGAATACCGGAGGACCACTGGCCACAGCAGGCGGGCTTGTGTTCATAGGGGCCACTCAAGACGAACGATTTAGGGCATTTGATACTAAAACAGGAAAAATAGTTTGGGAATACCAACTACCTGCAGGAGCATTTGCAACCCCGATAACATATTCTGTCAATGGAAAACAATATGTCGTTGTTGCGGCGGGAGGGGTGCGCTTCGGTAAAAAGCCGGGAGGTAGCTATATCGCATTTGCACTTCCGAATGAATAATACGATAAGTAGGAATTTGAGCATGAAAGTAAATAGGATATATAACAAGTTTCTAATATGCGTTGCACTATTAGGTATTTGCGCTAGTGGGATTGCCCAAGATGGGGTTGTGAATATTGGTGATAATCAGTTTAAAGTGACCGTGTCCAATGTTTCCATGGTTGTGGACGGCAATAAGGGAGCAAGGATTACATCCTTTAAAATTAATGACCAAGAAGTGATAGCTTCCAACAAAGTGCACCCTTATTTCTATGGCTCAACACTGTGGTTATCCCCCGAAGGAAAATGGAAAGGACATGGGGCTTTGGATAACGGGATCTACACCGTCCAATCCGAAAGCTCAAATGTTCTCCGCTTGGTCAGCCTACCGGATGATAAGCGAGGATTCCAGTTTTCAAAGGAATTTCAGATAAACGAAAAGGATACTTCCATAACGGTAAAATATATCATCAAGAACATTTCGGATAAAGTTCAAGAAGTAGCTCCTTGGGAAGTGACCCGAGTTTCCACTGGCGGATTGGCCTTCATCCCAAAAAGACACAAGGATGATCTACCGAGGCCTAACAAAATGTACCCTGTTCCACCCACTGTTGATGACAGTGGTACAATTTGGTATCCATATGATTCAAATACGGAATCCCCCCAAAAGTTTTTTATGGATGGTGGTGATGGATGGATAGCCTATGTGCGGGATAATGTACTCTTCATTAAAAGCTTCGCAATGGTGGATAAGGGCGATTCGGCACCCGGCGAGTCAAATGTCGAGTTATATGTCAACAAAGAGAAAACATATGTAGAACTGGAAAACCAGGGTTCCTACCAAAATCTTGGAAAGAATGAATCCTTGGATTATGAGGTGAAATGGTATGTGCGAAAGCTACCATCTACCATCGAACCTAAAGTCGGCAATATGAAACTGAAAAAATATGTCGAAGACATCCTTGGAACAAAATCAGGGTCATCGATTCAAATGCGAAAAAATCTCGAAAATACGACTGCACTGTTGGTAAAGACCATGCTAAAACCCGATGCGGAAATTTTGAACAATCTGTTTTCAGATGAATTGAGTTATGGCCATTCCGGTGGCCTCATCGAAAATAAGGAACAGATTATTTATGGATTGACCCAAGGCCCCTTTCACTTTGAAACCATCGATATCAAAGATCAAACGGTTCGGATTATCGGGGATGTTGGTGTTGTGAGACATGTCTTAACAACAAATTACTCCGAAAATGGGAAGACCGGGACATTGAAATTCGGAATTCTTTATGTATGGCGTGTGGAGAACGGAAATTGGAAATTATTGGCGCGACAAGCGGCTAAACTATAAACCTAGACAAAAGATGGAAACTATGAAAAAAACATTTTGGGCATTAGGCCTTCTTTTAGTGATATCGGCCTGTAAGACCGATAAAAAGCCTGCTTGGGCTGATTTGAACGAGAATATTATTGCAGAATATGAGGTAAAAGGACGAACCCGTACAGATGTTCCGGATACTGGCATACATTCCAATCTTGAAGATGCCAAGGTTACCAATCTTAAGGATTTGAAAACGGTTTCACTTGCTGACGGAGTGAATGCCAAGGTCTACTGGGGCATGGGTGCACTCATGGCCGTTGTGGAACTGGAAGCTGGAGCCAGCATGCCCGAAAGAGTCATTGAAGGGGAAAGATTTCTTTTTGTTCGGGAAGGAGAAATCGAGGAGCTGGTCAACGGGGAAAAAAGAACGCTGATTGCCCGCCAAAGGGAAGAACAGGGCCCATTAACCAGTGCTGCACCGGTCCATGAATTTGTTTATTTGCAGGATGGAGCGCCCACAGCCATTAAGGCAGGTCCCAACGGGGCCAAAATACTGGAAATTTTCAGCCCAGTATCGACTTTTTATCTGGATGCCGTGGGCTATGGCAGCATTCCAGACCCTATTTCCATAGAAGGCTTTCCCGTTAAGCCCAATGTAGAGCCCGGAGTTGTGCTAAACCTGGATGAATTGCAGTATGCAGAACTGGTGCCTGGGGCCAATTCCCGAATCATCTCAGGTAAGGGAGTACAAATGAGTTTCTTGCGGATGAACCCTAATACGACCTTTGCAAGACATATTCATCCAGAGGAGCAAACAATGTTGGCATTCAATGGATGGATAGATGAAATTATTTTGGACGATGTGGTTCGAATGAAGGAAGGGGACATTGTGAACCTTCCCCCAAATTTGGTCCATGGAGGAGATTTGGGACCTTATGGATGTGATGCCATGGATGTCTTTTTCCCTCCGAGAACGGATTATGATGCCAATAGCAAAGTGAGATTGGACGGTTACCACAAGATAGTTCCCATGGGAGCCAAGGCAAAACTGCTCATTAACGGTTCTGAAAGTGAACCAACCCTTGTCTTTACAGAAGGGCCTGCATGGCAGAACGGCAAGCTCTACTTTTCCAACATGTATTTTGATGAAAACTTCAACGGAGATCCAAAGAAAAGCAGCCTTGTGGAAATGGATCCTAATGGGGCCTATAGGAACATAGTACAAAACAAGATGCAGACCAACGGAATTATTCCTTTGGAAGATGGTACGTTGGCCGTATGTGATATGTTCGGACATAGAATCCTTAAAATGGATACCAAAGGAAACATCCTTAAGGTTCTTGCCGACAAATATGATGGCAAACCACTTGATGGACCCAACGACTTGGTGATGGACAGTAAGGGTGGCATATACTTTACAGACCCGCAATTTACAGGGGATGCGGTTAAGAGCCAGCCCGGTCGTAGTGCATATTATCTAAGCCCAAATGGCGAGGTCAAAAGGCTTTTGGAACCCAACTCCTATGCCATGCCCAATGGGATAGCCCTAAGCCCCGATGGCAAGACCTTATATATCAATAACACATTTGATGATAGGGAATCTTGGGATGTGAACAGCGATAAGGAAAATTTCATTTGGGCGTACGACGTTGCGGAAGACGGTACCATTTCCAATGAAAGGAAGTTTGCTGAACTATATCTCACAAGGGGAATTTTGGACAAACTTGAGAAATCTTCAGGTGCCGATGGAATGAAAGTGGATGCCGAAGGCAATTTATACGTGGCTACATATGCAGGCGTGCAATTGTTCAATGACAAGGGAGAATTCCATGGAATAATTTACGTACCGGACTATCCAGTGAATTTAACCTTTGGTGGAGCCGACATGAAGACCCTATATATTACAACCCACGATAAGATATATAGCATCCCCACTAAAATAGGAAAGTCCTAAGAAGTTGGGAGAAACCAATCATCTTAACAGAGAAAAATATGATTGATACAATGATACATAAGTTCAGATTTTTTGTCTTAGTTGCGGTAATGGCCCTGTACGGGGGCCATGCCGTTGGACAAAATGGAAGATGGGAAAAGGAACTGTCCAATGTTTCCTGGAAGCTCTGGTTAGATCATGGTGCCTCATGGTACAATGACAAGGTCTACCTTCCTCCCGTGGACATTACCAAATTGCCCGTTAATCCACCTAGCTGTGGATGGGAAAAACTTCATGGCAATCCCATGGCAATCCAAACCAATGTGCCAGGAACCGTTGAAGAGCATTACTGGGGAGAAATAGGAGGTGCCATCCCGGATACCGGGGGAGACTTTAAAGGAGTTTCTTGGTGGAGCCGAACCTTTGACCTGGATGTGTCCCAAAAGGGTAAACGTATATTATTGGCATTTCAATCGGCAAACCTAAGGGCAGAGGTGTTTGTCAATGGTAAATTGGTAGGCTATGATGTTATTGGAAATACTCCCTTTGATGTTGATGCCACTGACGCAGTTGTTTTTGGGGGAAAGAACTATCTCGATGTTCGGATTACCGATCCAGTAGGGAGCTTTTCATGGAACGACAATACGTTGATGCGTTGGGGGGATAATTTGGTCCCTGCGGTGCACGGCTTTGGGGGCATTACAGGAAAAGTAATGTTGAAAGCAGTGGACAAGAGTGTCCACATTGCCGACATCTATATACAGAACCAACCCAGTCCCAAAAAAGTAAAGATTGTTACTACAGTGGAGAACTGGTCGGGAGCACCCCAAAAAGGGCAAATAGAGATTTCCCTTCATGAAAAAGGGAAACCCAATGCAGAAGTATGGGGCAAGACAATTAGTGCAGAGATCAATACGGCTTCCAAAACCTTTGAGGTTGCTGCAACAGTGCCCCAGGCAAAACTTTGGGAACTTACCACCAATAAACCAGTGGCAGAACGACATGCGCAATTGTACGAGGCTACCGTTTCCTTTATTGATGGAAACCAAGTGGTGGACAACCAAAGCCAGCATTTTGGTTTCAGATGGTTCGATGTGAAGGAAAAGAATGGGGACAAACGTTTTTATCTAAATGGGAAAAGGGTCTTTATCCTAGCGGCCATGACCCGTGGTTTTTGGCCCAAGAATGGTATTTTTCCAACACCCGAAATGGCTGAAAGAGATAAAGAAGCACTCTACGATTTGGGGCTTAATACCATGTTGATGCATAGGGCTATCGGGCAACCCTTGGTCTTTGATTATGCAGATGAGTCAGGACTTTTTACCTATGAGGAACCTGGCGGATATCGGGTGACCCCCAACAGATGGGACAGCATAGAAGGACCAGATGAACAGGCCTATGCATGGAGGAGTGAGAAGTTGCGTCGTATGGTGATCAGGGACCGATCCCTGCCATCTTTGATTATATACAATCTTAAAAACGAAGAGACCAATCCACCTAATGACAGGGATATAAAGGATATGGAAATGGTTCATGCGTTGGATCCTTCAAGAGTGGTCACATACAATAGTGGCAGCGATATTGGCAAATCTGGTGACGAATATTACCGGAACAAACCCAATGATCCCTTCGAACTGCATGCACTTCCTTTTAAACCAGGCCTTATTTATGGAGGCTGGTGGGATCAACACCATTGGTACGCCTATTCGGGTTATACGGATGATATGTACCGGAATCCCAAGTTTTATCTAAGAGGGGTCATCAATGCCGCGAGGGTACCCTTGGCCAAGGATTCCCTATATCCATTGAATAAGAAAAAGGTGGTTTTCTTTGGCGAGGAAGGAGCCTTTGGGACCATGGTGCGATTGCAGAAAATAAAGGAAGAAATTGAGAAAACCAGCAGTACTGGTTTCAGGGAACAGGAACACTTGGATTGGTTCGAGCACTATGATCGTTTTTTGGATGAGACAGGATTTAGAAAGGCCTATCCCAATGTGGACAGCCTGACCAAAAGTTTAGGAAGGAATTTACATTACTTCCATGCCCGGAATATCGAGAACATAAGAATGGGCAACATAGCCGATGCCTATAACATGAATGGATGGGCATCCGCATCCACCCGTACAGATGTGGTGGATATGTACAGAAACCCAACTGCTGACGCGTCCATTATACGGTATTATACACAACCCCTTTATGTGGCCGTTAAACTTAGGAACAAGGTAGTGCCAATAGGCAAGTCACCTATTGCAGATATCTATCTCGTCAATGAGGAGAACCTAAAGGGAACGCATAAGTTGGAATTGTCCCTTACCGATGAAAACGGAAATACTTTGTTTGAAAAAAGTTATTCCACAAAGGTAAAGGGCGGAGAAGATTTTGGGCAGATGTTGGTCGAAGGGGTACAGTTGCCCTCCATTGACAAAGCAGGGTATTATACCTTGCACGCAAAATTGCAGTCTAATGGGCAGGTAAAGGCCACAGGGTTTGACAAGATATTTTCTGTAGATATAAAAGACGGTGTGGCCTTGAAAGGTTCCATTGCTGTTATGGAAAATGATGGGGTTGTTGCAGATTTCCTTCAACAAAATATGAACAAGGAAACCACACCATTTTCAAAAAGTGCTGCTTCAACAGATGTCTTGATCATTGGTGACCAAGGAGAGGGAGGAATTGCATCGGATGTAATGCAGAACATTTTGGATCGGGTTGAACAAGGAATGTCCCTCATTGTACTCACACAAGCGGACAAGGTTGCCGAACAAATTGACAACAGACTGAAAAGGGTACCCAAGTTCTATGATGGCGAAGGTATCAAGAGGTGGGGCGGTTCCGGCCGACTTTTCACAGGATTGAACCCAGTCCTCACAGGACTTCCCCAAGGAGAAAGTATGAGTTGGGAATATCAATGCTTCTATAAAGGGGCACATATGGGGGAGAATGCCCAAGTACAAGGTATTATGCTCGACTATTTAGGACTGGACCTTGTTGTGGCCTTGGGAAATCAGGGATCCAAACAGATATTGACCGCATTGGGTAGGATACCCTTGGGAAAAGGAAAAGTGACCCTTTCCACATTGCACATGATTCCACACCTTTCAAGTAAGGAACCAAACGCAGTGGTGGCCAAAAAGCTCCTGGTCAATCTATTAACCTATTGATTTGATGAACATGGGAATGATGATGAAAAAATCCACATATGGAGGTATCATGAGATTAACCGCACAAAAGAGTTTTTTTGTGATCATGATGGTATTCATGGCGGGCATGGTACAAGCCCAGGATGAAAAGCCAAAGCATGCCCGTAATCTATACTGGAGAGCTCCCGATGTGTTGGAAGGCACGCTCCCAGAAATGAAAAGTGCGGATTATTGGGTCAAGCTTATGGATGCCCCTGACAAGGTGATTCTTTCTCTTGAAGGCATAGAAGGAATGAACGATGGTTACCGAAAACGGATGAAAGCCTGGGAGACAGGTTTGGACAGTATCTCTTCCAAAAGATTGGAGAGGGAAATGCGGAGCAGACCAGGACTATTGCCTTATGTGCCCAATGTGACGGCTATGTCCGGAAAACAAGTTTCCCAATTGACCAAAGAGGCCTTGGAAAAACAGCTTGCCTTTTTGGAAAGAGGAAGTTTCGGGAACAGGCTTGCCGTGGAATATGGCCAGGCTGAACTGGAGTCTTTCAGAACGGAAATGGCATTATCCGAACTACCATCAGAAGTAAAGCCCATGACGGGAATATTGGTATCCAGGACACTGCTTAGGATTATTCCATCGTTACGCGATGAGAACATAGGGATGACAAACAATGGTAAAACACGTTGGGACCTTTGGAACTTGAATGCGCTGCCTCTGGGTCAAAAAGTACAGGTAATCCATAAATCCGCTTCAAGGGGATTTCTATTGGTCGTTACCGACGATGGTATTGGTTGGGTCAGGTCCGAGCAGGTTGCCTTTGGAGATGAAAAACATATCAATAGTTTGACCAATTCGAAAGATTTCCTTGTTGTTACAGGGGAGAGTGCTCCTTTTTATTCCGATGAAAAGAATGATTTGGTCTCCGGCTGGATGGGAATGTCCACCCGAGTTGCATACAAGAAAGGGAATCCGAGAATTATACTTGTACCCACTAGGAAAACGGATGGTACTTTGGATATTCAGGAAGCCTGGATAAAGGAAGATGCGGACGTTTCCATAGGTTATTTACCCTATACCAGAAAAAACATCATGACTCAGGCTACCAAACTTTTGGATTTGATTTATGATTGGACGGGAGGTTGGTACGGACGTAACCACGCCACCATACTTACGGACTTGTTCGGTTGTTTTGGTTTTGAATTGCCCTCCAACGGCATCTTACTTTCATTATATACTGCTTCTCCCGATTCAATATCTCCAGAGGATGGAAAAGAGGCACAATTGGAAACCATGGGGTCCAACGAACCGTTTGTTACTATTCAAGTGAGCAATAGTGGGCACAGTCAATTGTTCATTGGGACCTACAATGGTATGCCTATAGTTTTTGACACCCATGGCTATGGTTATAAGGATGTCAATGGGGATGAATATGAAATACGGAGGAGCGTTATCGGTACGGCGGAAATTCCAGATTACATGCTCAGGCAAAAGATGACGTTCATCAAATTAAAATAAGGGAGAATTCAATTGTCACCTAATTCTTCCAATCAATTAAAACAAATGTGAAATAGATAGGTTGTTTAGTTAGAAAGAGGAGTGCCCAAAACCTTGGGCACCCTTTTTCATATTGATTCGAACAGCTTTACAAATATCAATGGATGGTCTTGGGACCATTAATGAAAATTTATGGCAAAATATACACGGATAGAAGTGGCCATGGCCATGCAACAAACAGGCTTGGTCCCCCTCTTCTTTCACAAAGACCCCGAATTGGGTAAAAAAGTAGTGAAAGCATGTTACGATGGTGGTGCACGGTTATTGGAATTTACGAGTAGGGGTGATTTTGCCCATATGGTTTTTGAGGAACTCAATCAATATGTCTTAAAAGAACTTCCAGGAATGATTATGGGCGTAGGGTCGGTTACCGATGCTGCAGCTGCATCATTGTACATGCAATTAGGGGCCAACTTTGTGGTTACCCCTGTACTGAGGGAGGATATTGCGGTGGTCTGCAATCGTAGAAAGGTTCTTTGGTCTCCAGGTTGTGGATCTTTGACCGAAATAGCAAAGGCAGAGGAATTAGGATGCGAGATCGTAAAGCTATTCCCCGGGGGTATTTATGGCCCTTCCTTTGTGAAAGCCATCAAGGGACCCTGTCCATGGACCAGCGTAATGCCCACAGGTGGTGTGTCCCCAACGGAAGAAAACCTTAGAAGCTGGTTCCAGGCAGGTGTTACCTGTGTGGGCATGGGATCTCAATTGATATCCAAGGAAATATTGGAAACGGGCAATTTTGATGCCTTGTCATCCACCGTCAGGGAAACGCTTGACATTATCCAAAACCTTAAATAACACTGATAATTGAAGCTCATGAAAAAACTAGATAAATATACTGTGGCATTTGGGATGGCAATACTCCTTTTTTTGATTTGCCTTATAATGATAATTTCGGGCAGATTGTCGGAAATAGGACCTTTGATGATAGGAATGTTTGCGGTTCTTGCATTTGCTTTTAGCGGATATGAAGTGCTTAAGGGCTATATTTTTACGACCATGGTCTTTGCCGGAGTTTCTCTGGCTATGTTCTATCCCAACTATTTTATTGAGGTCGGGGGATTCAAACTCACAGGTCTGATCATACCGTTGATCCAGATCATTATGTTCGGAATGGGGACCTCAATGAGTTTGAAGGACTTTGCGGCAGTGGTAAAAACCCCAAAAGGAGTAGTTGCCGGGGTAGTGGCCCAATTGGCGATTATGCCCATTATCGGGTATCTTTTAGCTAATCTTAGTGGCTTGCCACCTGAAATAGCTGCAGGTATTGTTCTTATTGGTTGCTCACCTAGTGGGGTAGCTTCAAATGTAATGGCTTATTTGGCTAATGCCAATTTAGCATTGTCCATCACCATTACATCCATTGCAACGCTTCTTGCCCCTTTTGTCACTCCATTATTGATGAAATTGTTGGCTGGGGAGTTTGTGGAAATAGACGTGCTCAGTATGATGTGGAGTATAGTGAAAATGATCATTCTTCCAATCGGATTGGGACTTTTGTTCAACAAATTGTTGGGAAAGAAAACCCAATGGCTGGACAAGGCAATGCCTTTGGTTTCCATGGCAGGTATTGGTTTGATCATTGTGGTGATAACCGCAGCGGGCAGGGACAGTCTCTTGGATATTGGAGGTGTTTTGATCGTTTTGGTGCTGATTCACAATCTTTTTGGGTACTTCCTTGGCTATGGCTTTGCCCGCTTGGTACGAATGCCGGAAAGAGATGCAAGGACCATAGCTATTGAGGTAGGCATGCAGAATGGGGGACTGGCATCGGGTATTGCCAATTCACTTGGAAAAATAGCGACAATGGGCTTGGCCCCGGCAGTTTTTGGACCCTTAATGAATATAACGGGTTCCATACTCGCCTCTTATTGGCACAAAAAACCAATAGCCTCTTCAGGTGAAAGAGATGTGGAAATAACGGAAAATATTGAATAAGAATAGTTTGTTAGTTTTTAAAAGGGCACGTAAATAGTAGCGTAGCGTGCCCTTTTCCCCTTTTTTAAAATTAGATCAATCATATATAACCTTTACTAAAAATGAAAAAAGTAGTCACCTTTGGTGAGATAATGTTGCGTCTGGCCCCAGAAGGGTTTAAACGCTTTTCCCAAGCAAACAGTTTTGAAGTGGTTTATGGAGGCGGTGAATCCAATGTTGCGGTATCCTTGGCCAATTATGGGATTCCGGTGGATTTTGTGACTCGTTTGCCCAAGAATGATATTGGGGAATGTGCCCTGATGGAAATGCGCAAGCGCAACGTAGGGACCGAACATGTGGTCTTTGGGGGCGATCGGCTCGGAATTTATTTTTTGGAAACTGGGGCAGTGAGCCGAGGGAGTAAGGTTGTTTATGATAGGGCACATTCTGCCATGTCCGAGATACAACCGGGAATGGTCGATTGGGAGAGTGTGTTTGATGGTGCCGATTGGTTTCATTGGACAGGGATAACCCCTGCCATTTCACAAGGGGCGGCAGATGCCTGTTTAGAGGCCGTTGAGATTGCTGATAAGATGGGACTCACGATTTCAACCGACTTGAACTATAGGGCCAAGCTTTGGAAATATGGTAAGGAGCCTCAGGAAATCATGCCCCAACTTGTCTCTCATTGCGATATTATTTTAGGCAATGAAGAAGATGCGCAAAAACATTTTGGTATTCACCCAGAAGGTTTGGATGTGCACAAATCAGGACATGATGTGACCGCAGAGGCTTTTCTTTCGGTTTGCCAACAAATGATGAAGAAATTCCCGAACGCGAAAAAAGTAATTACTACCCTTAGAGGATCTATTAGTGCTTCCCATAACACATGGGCAGGAGTAATGTACGACGGGAAAACCATGTTCAAATCGGATACATACCAAATAACCCACATTGTTGATAGGGTCGGTGGTGGAGACAGTTTTATGGGGGGATTGATCTATGGGCTCAAAACGTGGCCGGATAATGATCAAAAAGCCCTTGATTTTGCGGTTGCAGCTTCTTGTTTGAAGCATACAATTTTAGGTGATGCCAACCTTGTGACCGTATCTGAAGTAGAAAAATTAATGGGCGGGGATGCTTCTGGAAGGGTATCTCGATAAAGAAGCAGTCTTCAAGGATTATTCAGGAGCCATAAAGACAATTGTGATGATTGAAAATAAAAACGACTACATTGGATAGGGTGTTTAGAGTACAATACTTTGGTCCAACCAAATTGGTATACTGCGCCTTCTTTTTGCAGTCCAAACCTCAAATATGATCATTTGTTATTTTTTAAAGAACAAAAACGAAAATGAGCGAAAACGAGCGTAAAAGAGAGACCGATGAGGAGCTCTATTGGTTAAAATAACAATGTAAATTACTGTATTACAAATGATTGTAATTTCAATCCAAAAAACCAAGCACATGCTTGGTTTTTTTATTTCTTAAAACAGGATGGGCGATAAAGTGTTTAGGAAGTGTAAGTTGATTTTTGATAACGCTTCGTTCAGAAATATTGGTTTGATATCATTACACTACTTGCGGTTAAAACTTGTGATTGTTAGCTCTTAGAACAATCTATTTCATTGCCGATTATTCAATTGTTGGCTTAAAAGACGTATCTTGTTCATAATTAGGGGCTTTACTGGGGTAGATTTGCTGATTTCATAAAATCAAGAGTTCCAGCACGTTTTATTTGGATGTTGTCCTGAACAACTCTTTTGATGGCGTTTCTGAGCATCAACTGGGTTCTATTTCCAAAGAGTGATTATATTGTAAATAATTGGATTAAAAGGTTTTAGTTTAAAAATCATATGAAACGAAAAACGATTCCAATACTAGTAATACTTGTTATAAGCTTGATTTCTTTCAATAGCCATGGGCAAGATGGAAATACAACAGAAATCCCCCTAACCGATAATATAAACTTCTATTCTCCGGAAAAAACCTATTTGCATACGGACAAGGATATGTACATGGCCGGGGACACCATTTGGTTCAAGGCCTACCTACTTGATGGCCTTACCCATAAAAAAAGTCCAAAAAGTAGAGTGGTCTATGTTGAGCTTTTGGATTCCCGGGACAGCATTGTAGATAAACGCAGGTTATATGTTGAAGATATCAGCGGTTACAGCGCAATTCCTTTGCCCAAAAAAATCCAAAATGGTTCTTATGGATTAAGGGCCTACACCAAATTCATGCTGAATGATGCTGTTCCCTATTTTCAGAATGTACTGCCCGTATTTCAGGATCATACCTCTCTAAAGGAGTTCAGTGATGATCTTGTACACAACTCAGTTAAGACCAAAAACCTTTCAATGTACCAAGAGGACAGAACTATCCAAATCCATTTCTTCCCGGAAGGAGGAACCTTGGTGGCTGGACTCTCAACAACCCTGGCCTTGAAAATCACCGATGCGGACGGAAATCCACTTGATTTGGAAGGGGCAATACTCGATTCTAACAGAAAAACAGTCGCACATTTCAAAAGTGATGAAGGACTGGCCCTGGTTTATTTTAAACCTAAGACCAACACCTCATATTATGCCATGATCCATGATGATGCCCAAAGAAAATATTTCCTGCCTCCGGTTTCAACCAAAGGGTATTCCTTGAGCGTCAAAAACCGTGATGAAAACATCATTGTGCAGATGGAAAGTACCGAGAAGAATGGACTTGATGGTACGGTTGTAAAGGGGTATATGAGAGGTGGAAAAATCATCGAACATAAAGTGGATTCCGGTCAAGAAAGTTTCTACGCCCTGAAAATACCTACCAAAGACTTTCCCAATGGGATGGCACGATTCACCCTAGACAACAAAAAAGGGGAACCCATTTGCCAAAGAACCATCTTCGTTGATAATAAAACCAAGGAGCCTAGATTATCCATCAACATTTCTCCCGACAAACCTTTCAAAAATGAAAGGACCAATTTATCGATATCGATCAAAGACTCCATGGGAACACCGATAAAAGGGGATTTCTCGGTAAGCATTACACCATTGGAGAACCAGATACACCATTCTGGAATGAAGGACTGGTTTTTATTGGAATCGGACTTTATTGGCACAATCAACAATCTGACGATAGATCGTATAGGTTTTGAATTATCGAAACCTATTATGGATGCCTTCATGTTGACCAAAGAGAGGGAAGGGTTTATATTGAACGACCTGGAGGACAATAATAGATCTGTCGGCACATCCAATCCGGAAAAAGGCATCATGATCAGTGGAAAAGTGACTTGCTCGGCAAACAATGAAAAAATGAGCGAAAGGATCGTTTCGCTCAGTATTTTGGAAAATGCCTATGGTGAGACCCAAGTTGTGGACAAGAACGGTCATTTTAGTTTTGGCCCCTATGTCTTTAATGGCAAGGCCACGGCAATACTTCAATTAAAAAACAAGAATGATTTCCCCAAGGATTCGATCATCGTAGATCCGACATGGCCAAAAATCACCAAAAACATGCCTCATAATACAGAAAACCCGTATCTGATCGCTACTCATCATACCTCAAAAGATTACAATTCGGACTATGACCATATCAAATCCGAGGATTACCAACCGGGTATGACGTATTTAAATGAAGTGGTGGTCAAAGAAAAAAGAAAGACAATAGACCAAATCATAATGGAGGAAATCAATTCCTCCGTTCCATATAGCCATCCGGATGTTCGGGTTTTCAGGGATTCCATACCGGGTTGGTATGGGATGAGTGCCATAGATTTATTGGCTCGCAAAGGCTTCCGTATATCAGGGGATTATCCAAATCAAAGTATTAGTTTGTTGGGTGGAAGTCCCGGCAGTATAAAAAATGGGACAGGACCTTTGGTCTTGGTGGATGGGGTGCCCGCAAAAGGTCTTCTCAATACATTGCGGGCAAGTGAGGTGTTGTTCATCGACGTGCTCCGTTTTGCCTCGGCTACTTTATATGGGAGTAGGGCAGCTTCCGGCGTAATAGCGGTATATACCAATAGAACACTTTTAAGTTCAGATTATGGGCCTTCTGATACTGGTATGGTAAAGCTGGAAATTCAGGGATTTGATGAAAATACTGATTTTAAACCGGCCACTCTTGGGTTAAATGGTAAAAATGAGGGCACACTTTATTGGGACCCCAAAATCGAAATGGACGCATCGGGTATTTATTCCATGGAGTTTTTCAGTGGAAACCAAATTGGAAAATATGTTATTGAAATAAAGGGAATTACTGAAAATGGGCAAATCGTAAATGAGTCAAGAACTTTTGAAGTTAGTTTATAAAGACTTGTAAGAGAAATATTGACGTGAAAAATCAATCTTGATCAAAATCAATTAAATTACATTACATCCAATAAAGTATGTGGTACAAGCCTTATTTTTTAAATAAGAAAATTAATTTGACCATGTAGAACCTTTAAAGAGTCATCGGAAATGAAAACAAAACAGCCAAGATTATATTTTATCACTCTCTATTTTATGTTCGTAGGTACACTTATAGCTCAAACTGTTGAATCCAAATCGGTTAGGGTAAGTGGTACCGTATTGGACCCCGGGCATAACCCCGTCAAAAAAGCCATCATCTATTTGGACTCGGTCAATACCAGGGTTAGAACCGATAAAAAGGGGCATTTCGAAATTGACTTGAACAATGAAAACAAGGTCATCATGGCATTTTCCCCGATTTATGGAATCCAATCCGTTGATTTGGATGGAAGCGAAGAAATACAGATTGTTTTTCCTGAAGGTGGCCCTTTAGTCACCGAAGATAAATTATCGGAACTTGGATACGATACGAAAGGAAAAGTACGGAGCAAAAGAGAGCCGAAGGATTATAGTAAATACTTGGATATGTATCAGTTGATTGCTACAGAAGTTCCGGGTGCCCAAGTGAACGGGACCAAAATACGATTAAGGGGCAATGCACTAAACTCAGTTAACAGTGGGCAGGAGCCGTTATTGATCGTAGACGGCACAGTGGTAAGCTCCATAGAGTATATCTTGCCCCGAAATGTGGCTTCCGTTGAGGTGATTCGTGATGAAAATGCCTCATTATATGGGGCCCGCGGCGCCAATGGTGTAATTGTTATAAAGATGAAAAAATAGATTGGGAGTCAACTAGTTTTTTTATTCCTGTATTACGCAACGTATTGAAAAAGAAACATCTTGGTCATAAAAAGGATTTGGTATGAAAAAGTTGTTTTCAGGTATCTCCATTATCATTTTTGGTTTTCTCATCTCCTGCGATCACGAGGATGATCTTAAAAATTTCGATTATGATGCGTTCCCGATAGAAGGAACTTGGAAATTGACCGCAGCCTTTATAAGCGATGGTGGCCCACAGTATTGGACCGATGTTGAGGATGGGGAAGAGATCCAATTTCAGGGAAATGGAAATTTTTCTTCCGATAGGTATTCCGAATGTACAACAGGTGCATTCCTCGTTGATGATGGAAATCTCACCCTTGAATACGATTGTGAGGGGTTCGAGACGGGCACGGAAAACGATGAAGGGTTGATTACCTATAAGGTTGATTACGGTAAAAATGAAATTCTTTTGACTCCCACAAGCATAGCCTGTTACGAAGGCTGTAGCTATAAATATGTGAGGACGGGTATATAAATATATCGGTTGAACAACCAATTATTGTCTCTATCGATTTTAGCCTGCCATGTTGAATATTAAATACTTGCCAAAACTGTGGGATAGAGGATTCCCCCGGTCCTTTACCACTTGATCAACCATTGCCATATATAAGGGTTGAAACATTCCCTTTTTCCAATTGCCGACATTGTCTTTTAGCGAGTATCCCTATATTTTTTAAAGTGGACAAAAGCGATTTCAATTGATTAAAACTTCATGTAGTACAGGATTTAAGTATTCTCTGATTTTAAGTTAAAATTATGTTAATTATCAAGGAATAACAATACCTTCATAATAATTAGCAATTATATTCTTATATTTAATTGAATATTTTTCCTACATGAAAAATTCTGTTTACACTCTTCTGCAAGCGTTCCTTAAGCGTGAAAAATATAGGATTAATTCTGATGAATTGCAATTTCAACTTTTAAGCCATCCATCTTATCCGAGTCTACATTCAATTACTGGGGTTCTCCATCATTTTAACATAGAGGGCATCGCGCTTGAATTGCCTTGTGATGTGGATATTCTTGCCCAATTACCGGACAATTTCATCGCGCTTTCCAAGGAAGAACAATATATGTTGGTAAAAAAGACGGATGACAAGTTCAATTTAGTTTTGGAAGATGGGAAGAAATATAATCTGACCGATGAAGAATTCCTTGCCACATGGGATGGTGTTTTACTGGGGATAGAATCACCGGATATGGAAGAAGAAAAGAATATCACTATTGGCAGGATTCCCAATTACATATTGCTTTTAACGGTTCTTTTGTTGTTGACGGCCTCTTTTATCTATGCAGGCCCTACCACTTTCATGATGGCTCATTTCATACTTGGTGTCATAGGCCTTGGTATCAGTATACTCATTCTAAAACATGAGTTGGGATATAATTCCAAGGCATTGGATAAAATTTGTAATGCTAGTAAGATGACCAGTTGTGATGCTGTACTGCAATCGAAGGGAGCAAGAATATTAGGTCTTTTAAAATTGAGCGACCTGAGTATTGTATATTTTTCGGGGATTACCATTGCTTGGTTCTTAAATCCAGTTTTGGAAATAGGAAGCACCACAATGGTCATGATGACCATACTTTCCCTTCCCGCTACCATATATTCCTTGTATTACCAATATTATGGGGTTAAAAAATGGTGTCCACTTTGTCTGGCTATAGTGGGAGTTTTATGGATGCAGGCCATAAGTATTGTTTTGAACCGCGATCTTTTCAATTTTCATGTAAATGGCTTTGCGGTATTGTCATTTTGCTTGTTGATGGCGTCTTCTATTTGGATGCCTGTTCGTTCTCTGCTTCTGGATAACCAATCATTGAAAAAGATTAAAATAGATCATTACAGGTTCAAAAGAAATTTTGATGTATTCACTTTCTTATTGAATGGTTCAAAGGGGATGGATACCACTATTCCCAAGAGGGGTGAAAAGGAAGAAATTGTCATGGGGGATAAGGACTCCCCTTTGGAGTTGCTGTTGTTGACAAACCCTGAATGTTTTTATTGCAAATCGGCCCATTTGGACATGGAAGAGATAACAAATAAATATCCGAATGGGATACGACTGGTGATCAGGTTTAATGTAAATGCCAAAAATCTTGACCAAATTGGCCCAAGTGTTTGTTGCAGGTTATTGGAATTGTACAATGAAGATCATCTAAATGTACTGATTGAAGCTTTGGGCGAGGCCTATTCGGAAAATGCAAATTTAGAAAGCTGGTTGAAAAAATGGGGAGAACCAAAAGATATACAAACCTATGGTCAAATATTGATGCAACAACAAGAATGGTGCTTTGAAAACAGCATACATTTTACCCCCGCTTTGCTCATCAATGGAAAAGAGTATCCCAGTGAATATAAAAGGGAGGATCTTTTGTTTTTTATGGAAGACCTTATGGAATTGACCGAAAATCGTTCGGTGAAGGAAATGGAATTTGTTCAAACGAATTAACTGATTTCAGTGTCCAACTTGTGATGGGTGCACTGAACAAAGATATCTTTTCGCGAAAGGTGGACACAAGGCTTGAGTGTCCCTAAATGTTCAAGTTAAGTTTCAATTTAAAATCATTATTAGTATGAAAAAATTATCGAATTTAACTGGAGTGAAAGTCTTGGGAAAAATGGAGCAAAAATCAATTCATGGAGGGTCATCATCAGATTGTGCAGGTTCTGCCTGTTCTACAATTGGTGCACGATGCAAGTACTTTTGTAATGGATACCTTATTCAGGGTCTTTGCACTTCCCAAGGATGTCAGCCTCTATAAGTTTTAAATTCTTTGATGGTCTTTTATGATTCCATCAAAAAGTTAAAATTTATTTAAGTTAGCCAGAGGAGTTCCTCTGGCTATTTTAATAACCCATACACGTAACAATGTCAAAGTTTTCATTTTATAGACAAGCGGACCAGAAAGATTGTGGACCTACCTGTCTTAAAATGATAGCCAAACATTATGGTAGGTATATTAGTGTTCAAAGTCTAAGGGAATCGGCGGAAACAACCAGGGAAGGCAGTGATCTATTAAGGCTTTCCGAGGCATCCGATAAAATTGGCTTTCATAGTATTGGGGTGCAGTTGAGCTATGAAAAACTGTTGGATGTTCCCCTACCGTGCATTCTGCATTGGAACAAAGATCATTTTGTTGTACTATATAAGATTAAAAGAGGAATGGCATATATAGCGGATCCTGCCCACGGACTCATCAATTATAAAGTGGATGAATTCTTAAAATTCTGGATAGGGAACAATGCTGCTATAACAACTGAAGAGGGGATTGCCCTGCTTTTGGAGCCAACACCCAAATTCTATTCAGATGCCGGGGAGAAAGAGGATAGAACCGATTACGATTTCAGATTCATTTTCAAATACCTGATCAAGTATAAGGGATTCATAATTCAATTGGCAGTTGGATTATTGGCAGGGAGCATACTTCAATTGTTTGTGCCATTTTTGACCCAAAGTATAGTGGATATAGGGATAAAGAACCAAGACCTCAACTTCATTTATCTGATACTTCTTGCCCAATTGTTCATGTTTTTTGGACGTACCGCATTGGAAGTAGTGCGAAGCTATATTCTACTTCACCTAAGCACGCGCATAAATATTTCCCTGATCTCCGACTTTTTTGTCAAATTAATGAACCTCCCCATATCATTTTTTGATGCCAAGATGACCGGAGACTTATTACAGCGTATAAATGACCATGAACGGATTGAAAAAATACTTACCGTATCATCTCTGAGCGTTATTTTCTCCATGGTCAACTTTGTGGTTTTCGGTATTATATTGGCCTATTACAGCTTACAGGTTTTTGGGGTCTTTTTCTTTGGAAGTGTCTTCTATTTTGTTTGGGTGCTTTTCTTTTTTAAAAAGCGTAAAATATTGGATTACAAACGTTTTTCAGAAGTCAGCCAAGAGCAAAGCAAGGTAATAGAACTCATTAATGGAATGCAGGAAATAAAACTTCATAACGCGGAACGCAAGATGAGGTGGAACTGGGAGTTTGTCCAAGCCCGATTGTTCAAAGTGGAGATGAAGAGCCTTACATTGGAACAGACCCAGTCTGTTGGGTCTTCCTTCATCAACGAGTTGAAAAACATATTGATTACCGTACTTTCGGCAAAACTGGTCATTCAAGGAGATATTACCTTGGGTATGTTGGTGGCAATTTCTTTTATAGTAGGCCAATTGAATGCCCCAGTAGCCCAACTGATTATCTTTTTGAGAGAGGTTCAAGATGCCAAGATTTCGTTGGAAAGGCTCGGGGAAATCCACAATATGGATAATGAGGATACATACGATACGGACACCTTGACCAAAGTCCCCCATGACCAGGATTTTAGGATGGTCAATGTTACCTTTAGATATGTTGGGGGATTGGACGATGTCATCAAGAACTTGGATTTGGTCATTCCTGCAAATCAGGTAACGGCAATAGTGGGGGTAAGTGGTAGTGGCAAAACCACCCTGATGAAGTTATTGCTTAGGTTTTATGAACCAAATGAAGGAGAAATCTATATTGGCAAAAATAGAATATCCGATTTTTCACAGAGTACTTGGCGTGCCAATTGTGGTGTGGTTATGCAAGAGGGCTATATTTTTAATGATACCATTGCGATGAACATAGCTGTGGGCTCCGATGTTATAGACAAGGAGAGACTGGATCAAGCAGTGAGAATAGCCAATATTCAATCCTATATAGATGAATTGCCCTTAGGTTTCAATACTAAGATCGGTCTGGAAGGAAAAGGATTGAGCACAGGGCAAAAGCAACGCCTTCTTATTGCAAGGGCCGTATATAAAAACCCTAAGTTTTTGTTTTTTGATGAAGCCACATCCGCCTTGGATGCAAATAATGAAAAGATAATAATGGAAAATTTGGAAGAATTCTTCAATGGCAGAACTTCTGTTATTATTGCCCACAGGTTAAGTACGGTAAAAAAAGCACATAATATTGTTGTGTTGGACAAAGGGAGGATTGTTGAATATGGCAACCATGCCATCCTGACCAAACTAAAAGGCAATTACTATAATCTGGTGAAGAATCAACTGGAATTAGGAAATTAATTATGGCAGAAATCGATGAACCTCATAAGGCCGATGTTCCCTTAAGAAGCGAAAGTGTCCAGGAAATTTTGGGCAAGGTACCCCATGTCCTGATCAGGTGGGGAAATACTATTATCCTTATTCTGGCCATTGGAACCTTACTCATTTCCTATTTCGTACGTTATCCCATCATTTTGGAAGGAAAGATGGAATTGGTTCCTATCTCGAACATTGATAGGATTTATGCTCCAGTTACGGGCAAATTGATGGGGTGGGATGTTAAAAATGGCGATATGGTAGACAAGGGAGCTCTTTTGGGTACTGTGATAACTTCTGATGGTAGTACAGACGTGGAGTTGGTCTCACCTCGCGAAGGACGAGTATATACATCATCTTTTTTCATTGAAGGAAAGGTGGCACGGAAAGGGGACCTGTTGTTCAAAATTTTACCCTTGAAAACTAATGGCTACCAAGCTTATTTCAAATCTGGCCAGTCTTATGCCAATAGTATTGTTGAAGGGCAAGAAGTAAAAATATGGATTCCGGAAATGGATGTTCAACAAAATATAGGTTCGGAATATGAAGGAAGGGTGACAAAAACGATTTATGATAATGAGGCATTTACTGCTCAAATCAAACTCCACAATATGAATGATTCCATATACCTAGAAAATATTACGAAGGTTTCAAAAAATGAATACCATGCAGAAATAGTGGTGGGCAATCCTAGACTTATTGAGCATTTTTTTTCATCAACAACGGATATTTTCAGTTCATTGATAACGGATAAGTAGGCTTCCCTTCCAGATTAACTTTATGAAAAATCAACTGATGGAGCGGGTCCATTGATTCAGTTATCTGTTGTAAACCAATATTTTTTTAGTCGATTCTTCATTCCTTTCCGTAATCACCTTCAGAATCCACTAAATACGCATTTATACCCATTAATCATTCCACATTGCCCCAGTATTTAGTAGCTTTGGTAAAAACCAAACTATTCTACTGACTCATGCAAACCAACTACCGCTTTTCCCCATTCCTTTTTATTTTTTTTCTGACTACCATAATCTTCGCCCAAGATTTTGATGCTTTTCAATACCGCACCATAGGTCCTGCTCGCGGTGGTCGTGTAACCACTGTTACGGGAACCGTCCTGGAGCCTGGTACTTTTTATTTGGGTGCTTCCGGTGGAGGGGTATGGAAAACGGAGGATTACGGCACTTCGTGGTTCAATGTTTCCGATGGGTTTTTCGATACGCCTTCCATTGGTGCTATCGAGATAGCGCAAAACGATGCCAACATTGTATACGTGGGCACCGGTTCCGATGGTATCCGAAGCAATATCATTGCGGGGAAAGGGATGTACAAATCCATAGATGCCGGAAAAACTTGGGAACACATTGGGCTGGAAAACGTGGGTCAAATAGGGGCTGTAGAAATCGACCCGACCAATAACAATATTGTTTGGGTTGCTGCCATTGGTAATGCTTTCAAATCCAATCCTGAAAGAGGGATTTTTAAAACGACGGATGGCGGCAAGACTTGGGAAAAAGTATTGTTCGTTTCCGATGAGGTAGGTTTTGCCGACTTGGAACTACTTCCGGGTAACTCCAATGTGGTGTACGCCGCGGCTTGGAAAGCTCGCCGAACCCCTTGGACCATTGATTCTGGTGGTGAAAATAAGGATGGGGGCATTTACAAATCCGTGAATGGAGGAAAAGATTGGGTGAAACTGGAGGAAGGTTTGCCAAAAGGACTTATCGGTAAGATTGATTTGGCCGTTTCTCCCGTAGATTCACGTCTTCTATATGCGGTCATTGAAGCCCTGGACAAGGAAAGAGGGCTATATAAATCCGTAGATCAAGGAAAATCGTTTACCCATATTTCCGACAATGAAGATTTGGTGAACAGGCCATTTTACTATACCAATTTGGAATTGGATCCCACCAATCCCGATATCATTTATTCCAATGCCAATCCGTTGGTAAAATCTACCGATGGCGGTAAAACTTGGAAACGGATAAGCGTACCCCATGGCGACAACCACGATATATGGCTCAATCCCAACAATCCCGATCTGTTGATCCAATGTAACGATGGGGGTGCCAATGTTTCCCATAATGGAGGAAAAACCTGGTCTACCCAATTTAACCAACCAACTGCTGAAATTTATCAAGTGGCAGTGGATGAGCAATATCCATATTGGGTGTATGGCGCACAGCAAGACAATACCACCATCGCCATTCCAAGCAAGGCACCTAGCGCCACCACCACTCCGGGAACACCGATCATGATGAACGTGGGAGGGTGCGAAACGGGACCAGTAATCCCCATGCCAGGCAACCACTACATGGTGTACAACAACTGTAAAGGGCGTTTTAGCGTGTACAGCAAAAAGACGGGAATTGATCGTGAATACTCCATCGGGGCTTCCAATATTTATGGCCACAATCCGAAGGATTTAAAATATCGCTTTCAAAGGGTGGCCCCCATCCATGTGTCACCATTCGACCCAGAAGTAGTGTACATGGGCTCCCAATTCTTACATAGAACAAGCAACGGAGGTAAAAATTGGGAGATCATCTCACCTGATCTTACCGCCAACGAACCTGATAAACAGGTTATCTCTGGTAATCCTATCACAAGGGACATCACTGGGGAAGAGTATTACAGCACTTTGTATTCCATAAGGGAATCCAAGATTGCCAAAGGCACCATTTGGACGGGTTCCAATGACGGTGTCATTTCTGTAACCAAGGATGGTGGCAAAACCTGGAAGAATGTCACGCCTAAAAAATTGCCCAAAGGAGGAAGGGTAGAGTCCGTGGAACCTTCACAATTTAATCCTGCAAAGGCCTACATTGCCGTGGAACGACATTTGTTGGGAGATAATAAGCCCTATTTCTATAAAACGGACAATTATGGCGAAAGTTGGGAATTGATCAGTACCGATTCCAATGGAATTCCTTCTGATTATTTTGCTCGTGTACTCCGTGAAGACCCCGTTCGTGAAGGGTTGTTGTATGCCGGTACGGAATATGGGATGTTCGTTTCCTTTGATGACGGGAAGAACTGGAAAAAGTTCCAGCAAAATCTACCCTTAGTGCCGATTACCGATATCATCTTGTTCCGTGGAGATCTGATTTTAAGCACCATGGGACGAGGTTTTTGGATTCTGGACAATGTTTCAACCCTTGAAAATTTAAATGATTTTGATCCAGGACATGCGACAATTTTCAAACCTGCCAATACCATCCGTTATGATAGTCCAAGAGGAGGGGACTTCCCTGATTATCCATCTACCAGCGTGCTCATCGATTACTATTTGCCCAGCGATATGAAAAGCGGGGTGCAATTGGATATCCTCGATGTTCAAAACAAGGTGGTGGCCTCCATTGTCAGTGATTCTACACAGCTAAAATCAACCAAGGAAGAAGTGGAGGACATGGGGTTGAACATGACCTTTGTGTATTTGGATAAAAAATTGGAGACCAAAAAGGGCATCAACCGTTTTGCTTGGGACCTTCGCCAAAAAGGGCCTTGGGACAAAAACAAGAATAGAAGATTTAAAGGCGGTCCTGTGGTGCCTCCAGGGATGTACAAGGTAAAGCTGACCGTAGGGGAAACTACTTTTGAACAACCTTTCGAAATTTTGATAGACCCTAGATTGAAGGATGATGGGGTGACCTTGGACAACATTTTGGAACAACAACAATTGGTTTTCAAGGTGATAGACCTGTTGTCCGATGCCAAAATGCTCCAGGATAATTTGGAAAAGAAAATCAAGGAGCTTGAAAAATCCAAAATTGGCGATGCCAAATTGGATCACTACAAATCGATTTTAAAGCAATTGAAAAACGAGGAAGGTGCCTATCCACAACCCATGATGGTGGGTCAAATCTCTTATTTATATTACATCTTGTCCGGAACCGATAAGGAACCGGGTCAAGAAGAGAAGGAAAGATATTCCGAGCTGTTAAGCCAGTTTACGGAATTGAAACAAAAAGCGGGCATCTGACCCAAAAGATCAAGATGCCGACTTTTTTTGATGGTTGGGCCTGATCGTCCAAAAACGAAATGCGCGGTCAAAATCCCTTAATCGGTGGTTTTGGCCGTTTTCTTTTTCATGATTTGCGCTTGGGGAAGCATCTTCAATGGAGTTCTTCACAACTAAAGCCATTTTTTTCCAATAAGGTTGAAATCGTATGTGCCCTCACGTGCTGGGATTCGACCCGGAGAATGTTGTCGCAATCCTCCAGGTCAAAATTCCACTGTCCGTTTTTGGTGATCAATTGGTTCAATAAGGGTTTAAGGGTCTTCACCTGTCCTTTGCCCAATACCGAGGTCTTAAAAACTAAAACGGTCTTCATTGTCTTACTTTTTATCGCTCGTAGAAAAACGGCGGTTCAATGTTCAAGGAGCGCAAATACACATAAGCTTGCCCCCTGTGGTGGATCTCATTATCGATAAAATAGAAAATCGATGACTGAACGGTACCTTCATACTGCCCGAAGAGTTTGATATACTCTTGAAAACGCTCTAAACCAATTTGGCTCCAAAGCATGTCAATTTTTTCCGTGGATTCGTCCCACAGTTCCAAAACTTTGTTCTTACTGTGGCCAAAATCACTTTTCTCCCTGAACTCAACTGTTTTTTTGCTCACGATTTCTTCAAGTCCCGGTACGGCAATGGCCAAAAGTTCAGCAACCATTTCCGAGAAGGATCGCATACCTCCGATTTGATGCTCGAACAATTCTTTTTCGGGGAAGGCCTCAATGACCCTTCGGGTCAACCTCCTGTGTCCTTGCCAGTGATCCAATAATTGTGTTGATGTAATGACTTGTTCCATTGTTTGCTGTGTTGCTGCTGTTTTTTCCATGATGTTTTATTTAAAGGATTTTAGAATTTGAATCAAAGGTAGAAGGGGGGTGTGACAGCCCTTTGTCAGTAGAAAAAAATGAGGTCGAAAAAAAATAATATTGACAAACTGTTGTCACTGTCCATAGGTAATATTGCTTGAAAATAAAGGGCATACATAGCGTTGTCCTGTTTAAATCAATAAAAAATGAAAAGGAAATCATCTCATGGCTTTGGGCTTAAGTCCTATCTTTGGGAGATAGCCTACGCAATTATGGGAATGGATACCGTGAAACGTTTTGATAGGATTGTTGCCATCTTGATCCAGTTACAGTCCAAAAAGATTGTAAAGGCCCAGGAATTGGCCGACCGCTTTGAAGTGAGCCTTCGCACCATTTACAGGGATATCCACACTTTGGAGGCTTCCGGGGTACCCATAGCGAGCGAGGCAGGTATAGGGTATTCCATTATGGAAGGGTATCGTTTGCCACCTGTCATGTTCACGCGTGAAGAAGCGGGAAGCTTTGTGGCTGCCGAAAAGTTGATGCAAAAATTCACCGATAAATCACTCGGGGCATATTATGAATCGGCCATGTTCAAGTTGAAATCCGTGCTCCGTGGCAGTGAAAAGGATTGGGTGGAGGCCTTGGAAAATCAAGTTTCCATAGTGCCAGGACAGGAATTGTTCAACAAGGAGGTCCCAGATGCCCTTGAGATTTTGTTTGAAAGTATTGCGGAGCGAAAGCAGGTTTTTTTACGGTATGAATCCCTACGGGAAGATGATCCTTCGGAACGGAAGATAGAACCGGTGGGCCTTTTTCATGAGAATGGCTATTGGTATATTTTGGGGTATTGCCACCTGCGGATGGATTACCGTCATTTTAGAACGGATAGGATCCATCGAATCAAACGAACGCACGAACCTTTCGCACTTGAACATGGCACTTTGGATGAACATCGAGAGAAACGGGAAAACGTACAAAAGACCAAGGTGAGGATCTTGGTGGACAAGACCGTTGCCAAATACATCAGGAACGGGAAAAAATATTACGGATTTGTTTCTGAAAAAGTCACGGATAAAGGGGTGGAGATGACCTTTATGTCCATGGATATGAACAACGGTTTTGCCCGTTGGTATCTCATGTTTGCGGATTATGCCACCATTTTGGAACCGGAAGCCCTTAAACAAAGGGTGTCGGATATCCTTCAGAAAAGCCAGGAAAAATTGTTGGGTTGATGGGGTTGTTTAAGTTCGCAAGATTCGGGTTTTAAGCCCTGGGATACGCCCCTACATTTGCTCTAAACAATTTAGATCATGACAAGTCAAGCAGAATTCAACTACAACCGGATTGCCAAGGCAATTGCGTTTATTCAGGAGCATTTTCAGGAGCAGCCCTCTTTGGGGGAGATTGCGGAGACCATACATGTAAGCCCATATCATTTTCAACGTTTGTTCACCGAATGGGCAGGGGTAAGCCCTAAAAAGTTTATGCAGTACATCAGTGTGGAACACGCCAAACAGCTATTGAAACAGAAAGGGACCACCTTGGCCGATGCTGCATGGGAAACAGGATTTTCTGGTACGGGCAGGTTACATGATCTTTTTGTGGGGATTGAGGGGATGACCCCAGGGGAGTTTAAAAATGGGGGTGAAAATCTACATATCAATTATAGCTTTGCCGAAAGCCCATTTGGTAAAATGATCGTAGCTTCTACTGAGAAGGGTATTTGCCACATGTCTTTCATGGATAATGTGCAACTGGCCTTTAACGAACTGAAATCCCGATTCCCCAATGCCCATTACCAGCAATTATTGGACAAGCATCAACAAGATGGGCTGTTCATTTTTCAGCACGATTGGAGCAAACTGGATCAGATCAAATTACATTTGAACGGCACCCCTTTCCAATTGAAAGTATGGGAAACGTTGCTCAAGATCCCCATGGGAAGTTTGGTCACCTATGGTGACATCGCTCAAAAGATAGAAAAACCGAATGCTTCAAGGGCAGTGGGGACTGCCATAGGGAATAATCCCGTAGCATTCTTGATCCCTTGCCACCGTGTGATCCAATCCACTGGAAAAATTGGAGGGTATATGTGGGGCAACACCCGAAAAACGGCAATCATTGGTTGGGAAGCCGCACAGACCGATACCCATCCGGAAGCTTAATCCGTACAATTAAATCTGAATAAATATGGATAGGATTTCAGAGCGAATCAAGCAACTGGATTGGGATACCATTGCCGAAAGTTTGCACAACAAAGGGTATGGTTTGATATCGAACCTATTGACCGATGCAGAAGTAGAGAGTTTGAAGAGGCTATATGATAAACCGGAAGGATACCGCAAAACGGTAGTGATGGAGCGTTACCGCTTTGGGTCGGGAGAATACAAGTATTTTGATTATCCCTTGCCGGAGATTATTCAAACGTTACGGACGGAACTTTATCCCCATTTGGCGCCAATAGCCAATCTTTGGATGAAAGCCTTGAAAATGGATAATCAATTTCCCAATACCCATCAACAATTATTGGAAGATTGCTGGCAAAACCATCAAACCAAACCAACACCGTTGATTTTGAAATATGGAGAAGGCGGATTCAACACCTTACACCAAGATTTATATGGCGAGGTCTATTTTCCAATGCAAGCAGTTTTATTTTTGAGCGAGCCTACTGTGGATTATGCTGGTGGAGAGTTTGTGTTGACTCAACAGACGCCCAGGGCGCAATCCAAAGCCATAGTGTTGCAACCTAAAAAAGGGGATGTGCTACTATTCACCACGAATTTTAGACCGGTTCAAGGAAAAAATGGCTATTACCGTGTAAACATGAAACATGGTGTAAGTGAACTGCATTGGGGAGAGCGCTACACTTTGGGAATTATTTTTCATGATGCGGTCAGTTGAAATGCTACATCATGCAGATTTAGGTGATAATGAAGTCAGAAGTAAAATCAAGTCTGGGGAAATCCAATTTGGAGGCAACAGGAAGTTGAAGATTTATGGTATCTTGAAATGTAAATCGGGCAAACGGATGAAAAGGGGAAACCGTATTTTCTTTAATTCTGAAAATGAAGCCATAGTAATGGGATATCGACCCTGTGGACACTGTATGCAAGGATTGTATAAAAAATGGAAAGATGGATTTGTTCAGCAATGAGGTGGACCACAACCACAATTGGTTGCCTAGTGATGGTATTGTAAACTACTATGGCACCATCATGGATTTGGATGAAGCCAATGCGTATTATCAAAAATTGATGGAGACCATTGCTTGGGAAAATGATGTGGCCGTAATTTTCGGAAAACGCATCGTAACCAAACGGAAGGTGGCTTGGTATGGTGACCAACCTTTCGATTACACCTATTCCAACAACACCAAGAAGGCATTGCCTTGGACCAAGGAACTTTTGGAACTGAAAAAGCTATCTGAAAAGCTCACCGGGGAAGTATTTAATTCCTGTTTGTTGAATTTGTATCATTCCGGGGAAGAAGGAATGGCCTGGCATAGTGATGCCGAAAAGGAACTCAAGAAGAATGGGGCCATCGCCTCGATGAGTTTTGGAGCGGAACGAAAGTTTGCCTTCAAACACAAACAAACCCAGGAAAAAGTAGGTTTGGTGTTGGAACATGGCAGCCTTTTGGTGATGAAGGGCACAACACAGACCCATTGGTTACACCGACTGCCGCCCACCAAAATGATAAAGGCCCCAAGGGTGAATCTCACCTTTAGGGCCATTAATAGTCATTGAGTTTAGATTTTAATTATCCGCTCCGTCCGCTTTGGCTCGGTCAATGGTATATTGGGCAACCTCCCTTCCTTGATCTGTGCCCACAAAAGCATCAAAGCTCCAGTGAATGCCTCCATATACCCTAGAAATGGCCGCTTCTTCTGCCCATCCACGTACTTTGGCGGCCTCATCAGGAAAAATATAGGCCAAAACTTCAGATGCTGCCGCTGAAAACACACTGTGCCCGGACGTATAACTCGGAAAGTTCGGGGTACCCGCAATGGTCTCAAAATTCTCGATCATTTGTATCGGTCGCGGATAATGGTAATAGTACTTGGCATCCCAACAACTGATTCCGGAATCCATGATGGCCATGTTCATATAGGCTAAGGTGCGGGTGGTCTGCAATGGGTTCAGTTGGTGTTCCACAATGATCTCATTGGCAATGCGGTTCCAATGCCCAGGGGGCGTATACGTGCCTAGACCATCTTGCCAAAAATTGGCGATCCTTCTGTGTTCGTCGGTCATATTACGGGCATAATCTTTGAGTAGTTGCACATCATCCAGAAACTCCTGTGAATCCAGTTGTGGAGGAGCAATAGGGCGCACACTTTCCACATCAGCAATGCTCCACATGGTCACTTTTCCAAATAGAGGGGTAAGACCCACGGGACGTACCGGAATTTCCAAGTTGTCCCAAGCCCAACCAAATCGGTCATAAGCTGCTTGCTTGATGGAATCCGAAACAGCTTTTGGGGTTTGGGCATTTTTCATCCCATCGTTGGCAGCTCTTGCCAATCCTGTCGCTGAAACAGCATCACCAATGACAAGTCCTGCATCAATGTCACTTGTCACATATCCTCCTGACAACAGCAAACTTTCTAAGTTTTCCTCTTCCAATTTTTGAAGATATTCCGCTTCAAGGGGAAACATGGCCGTTAAAATTTTTCGTGAGGCCCTTGCAATCACGGCACCATCCGAAGGGTAGGAGGGAATGTCATTTTCTTCATAGGCATAATCAATGTCCTCATCCAATTGGTAGGGAGCGGCCCTGTTATACTCGTATTTATAGTGCCAAGCCGTGATGAGTCCATCAAATTGTGCCACGGACATGTAGGCCAAGGCCCTACAAGCATATGGTGGGTGTGCAAAGGGAAAAGCCGGTGGACCTTCTGGATTGGCCGGATTGGGCAACGTATAGGTGCCATCTGCATTTGGACCAGGAATCAGGTTGTATTTGGCGATAAGTTCCAATGCTATCTCGTTCCAACGAATGGCGGGGTTGTTGGTCCAATACTTTACCGCTTTCTTTTGCTCGGAGGTCATGTTGGCCATTGCTTGTTTCATATCTGCAAGCTCATCCTGATAGGCCTGTGAATCCGTTGCATCTGGCGCATCCACTGTAATGGACGCTCCGGAATCCTCCAAAACCGGGGTCCAATCCCCTCCATTTTCATTGAGCTCGGTAAAACTATACCCTTCATAGGGCAGATATCTTGGGGTGTCCTTTTCGCAGGAAACAAAAATGGCTAGGCCCAAAGCTAGGACTAGGGTGATAATTTTATTGCGCATCTTTTTCATCAGTTTGTTTTTTGATTACGTTGAACTGGTAGGTGATCCCAAATCCGGTGTTGCTCAATTTCGGAGTGTTCCTTCCGTCCACCACTCGGTTATGATAGGCGACGATCCCCAACCCTTTTATCGATTTAAAGAAATATTGGGCAGATAATCCGATCCTGTCTGACTCGACCTTGTTGGTGGGTTGCGCTGCATTATAGGCCCTAATATCATCCCCACTGGTGGAGTTTAGGCTGAAGTAGCTCAATTCCAGTTTCAAGGAGGTGTTGAAGAACCATTTTCCTAGGATTCCTTCGTAGGTCCAGGCATTGGGAATATCCATCCAAGCGGTGTAGTAGCTTCCATTGTTGTAATAATAGTCGCGTTCCGCCTCGGTGTAACCCCTCCAAAGATGGGCCAATGCCGCGCGTACATAAAATCCATTGTTCCATTGGTATTGTCCAATACCCCGGAGTGAAAATTCAGGAGCCCCAGACCCAATACTATATGGCCTATAATCCGAAAGATAATTGGTAAAGGGCGTGGAAAAGCCGGCGGTAGCCAGCGCAGTAAGTTTACCACTGCCCAATGCTGTCTGTATGGCCCTATATTTTACGGCAAAGCCAATATCCTGAAAACCTCGGGCCCCGGTAAATTTACCCCCATTAGGTTCTGAAGACTCTGTGCTCACATAAGGTAGACTGATATAAAAGTTCAAATCATCCAAAATACCTATGGCCGCCATGGGCATTATGGTGTTCCGGTCAACTGTGGCCACTGTTTGGTTGGATCTGAGGTAAGATCCCTCCCAATATCTGTCAAAAGTACCCATGTCATAAGAAAACAGTACACAAACGTTCTTGGAGCGCATCATTAATGCATCCGAAGGGGTTTGTCCTGATAGTAAGTTTGGCAGGCAGATGCCTACAAGTGCCAAAATAAAGGCACAGAATGTTGGGACTACCTTTTTTTTGTGCTTGGGACACCGGTAGCGAAAATGCTTTGGAAATGTCATGTCAAAGTTTGGTTGAAAATTATAAGTGTTTAACAATCAGTTTTTTGGGAGAATTTTAGTTTGCGTGAAAAATCTTTCGAGGCTAAAATAGTTGTATGGAATACCACTTGGGATTAAGGTTTGGCCAAGAAGCATTATGAAAAAGACAAACAGGTTGTGGAAAGATTAAAAAGGGTTAGGAAAAAGTAAATTTGATGTCCAATGATGATAGATAGGGTTAACAAAAACCAAACTTCCACATCAATTTTATGACAGGTGTTAGGTTTTACATACCATCCATCCCTTTTATCCGAAGAAAGATGTATTCCTATATGGTTAGTTTTGTATATTAAATGAAACAAAAGACCTTTGACCTAAGGCTAAACAGAACATAATGCTCAATAAGCTCGTTAGGATTGTACTATTCTTTGTTCCCATATTCACATTTGGTCAAAACCTGTTGCCGCCTATCTACAATTATAAGTTATCCGAATACAAAGGAGCGAGCAAGAATTGGGATGTTTCGGCAAATGAAAATGGAGAATTGTTCGTGGCCAACAATAAGGGATTGCTCTATTACAATGGCGAGCAATGGACCCTTAACAAATTGCCAAATAATACCATTATACGGTCCGTGGAATGTATTGGAGACAGGGTATACACGGGATCTTACGAAGAGTTTGGGTATTGGACCAAGAACAATATAGGGGAACTGGACTATACTTCGCTTACCTATTTGATCAAGGACCACACCTTTACCAGCGAGGAATTTTGGGAAATTTACCCTTCAAAAGATGGGAACGTACTGTTCCGCTCCTTCTCTGCGGTCTATTGTTATAAAGGCGATAAAATCGTTGTGGTGGATCCACCACATGTGGTTTCCGACATCATCGAGTATAATGACAAATTGATAGTTGCCGGGGGTTCCTTAGGACTTTTTGAGGTAAAGGATAGGGAATTGGTACCACTTCCCGATCAAGAGCCTCTATTGGGAAAAACCGTGACCGATATGGTCGTTTTTCAAGGAAAATTGCTGGTGGGTACCAAATTGAATGGATGCTATCTGTTCGATGGAGAAAAGACACAACCCTGGGACGGTAAGATCAATAACGAGCTCAAACTGCACCAATTGAACAAAATATCCCTATTGGGCAAAGACCAAATTGGTTTTGGGTCCATTAAAAATGGGATTTATCTCTACAATACAAAAACAAGGGAGTATCAGGTGCTTAACCGGGAAACGGGATTGGAGAACAACACTGTGCTGTCCATATTACTGTTCAATGATCAATTGTGGCTGGGGTTGGACAATGGGATTGCCCGTGTAAAACTCCACAACCCGATTACCTATTATAAGGATTATTCCGGGACCTTGGGTATGGTCTATGATGTGGCAAACTATAAGGGAAGGTTGTATTTAGGGAGTAATACAGGGGTTTTCTATTTTGATGGCGGCTTGCTGCGGTTTGTAAACGGTTCCCAAGACCATGTTTGGGATTTGGTGGAATTGGAAGGGGATTTGCTCTGTGGCCACAATACAGGAACATATAAGGTTACCGAAAATAGTTTTCAACAAATAAGTGATATTGCGGGAGGTTATGAGATTATCAAAGTGCCAGACCACGAATCTACCTATGTTCAAGGCACCTATAACGGACTGGCAAAATTTGAAAAGTTGGATAATGGGGAGTGGAGGATCCAAAAGATCCAAGGATTGGATTTCCCGGTAAAACAATTGTGTTTTGAAACGCCGAACATCTTATGGGTGGCCCACCCGTATAAGGGATATTTCAGAATCCATTTTGACGAGGGCTATAACAACGTAAGCAGCATTCAACAGTTTGATCAAGAAAATGCCCCGAGTGAATACAATATAAAGATATACAACATCAAAAACCATATTGTGCTCAATAGTGAGGGCAATTGGTTCCGATACAATCCTATTGGCGATACCATTGTCCCCTTTGAGGAGTTCAGGAACTATAGGAACAAGGAACTTTTGTTCTTTGATGAGGACTATTATTGGTTCGTGGATTCGGAAAATGAAAAAGCCATCATCCATACCAATTTAAAAGGAGATAGTCTGGTCATTGCCGATGTTCCCTTGCGGGAAAGACTGGCACCGGATTCCCAAAGTGTGATCAAGGTAAACGATAGTACCACATATATTACACTGACGGATGGATTTGCGAAGATCAACAATGAAAAGTTGGAGGACGAAACCGCAGGACAAGAGCTGCCTGCTCCCGATTTGATTGTATTGAAAGACCAGAGGAACACCTATCCGGCTAAGGCGCAAGAAATTGAGGTTCCGAATCGGTTTTCTCAATCCCTTACCATAGAAGTGGCATCTCCACGGTACATTTCGCCTCATTTCTTTTTTGAATTGAGCGGCCCAAAGCAATATTCGGAATATGTGGAGAGCGGGTTTATCAATTTTCAGAACCTTCCTTTTGGTGATTATACTTTTAGAGTGCATACAGTGGGTATGGACAATGAACTGTCGGAGGCCAGTGTTCTGGAGTTCACCATAGCTCCACCCTGGTATTTTTCATGGGCAAGTTTATTGCTCTATGTGGCGTTGGGTGTGCTGATAATTTTGATGGTAAGGCGCTATAACCGCAAAAAACTGCTTCGTAAGCAAATGGAACTCCAAGAGCAAATGGAAAAAGAGCAAAGGGAACGTATGGCCAAACTGGAAAAAGAAGAATTGGCCAAAGAAGTCCGGTTAAAACAGAACGAATTGGCCAGTACAACCCTCAATATTGCCAAAAAAAATGAAATGATCCTGGAACTCAAGAATATGTTGCTGGTGAATAAGGACAAGTTCTCCAATTCACAACGCTACAGGGCTTTCATCAAAAAGCTGAACAATTCCATAGAGGACACCGAGGATTGGAAACGGTTTGAGGTTAATTTCAAAGAGCTTCATGAGGATTTCTTTGAACGGCTTTTAAAAGCGTATCCATCCTTGACCCCCAAGGACCTTAAACTTTGTGCTTATCTTAAAATGAATCTTTCCACCAAAGAAATTGCCCCGCTAATGGCCATTTCGGTCAGGGGGGTTGAAATACATCGTTACAGGCTCAGAAAAAAGCTGGAAATTGATAGTTCCGAGAACCTTTCCAATTTTCTCATCACTTTTTAGGTGTGAGAAACCTTACTGCTAGGCCTGAACAGGGCTAGGGTCACATTACATCATCACTACATCACTATGTTAATTTTTTTTACATCAAAGCGGTGGATACTACTGCAAATACGGTGAAATAAGGCTTTTCAGAGGGTGGTGGAATGATGTATTTATTATGTATTCGGTCTGGAGCCCAGATACTTGCCTCTTTATTAATTTAGTAAAAATCTAACTCTATTTTTGCACAATTATGAAAATTAAAAGCAAACTATTGCTAATCTCGTTTTTGTTGTTTCAGGCGGTACTTTTCGCACAAAACAATACAACGATTTCGGGAACAGTGTACGATGATCAAGGTCAGCCACTGCCCGGCGCCAATGTCGTTTTAAAAGGTACTACTACAGGTATCCAGACTGATTTTGATGGAAACTACACATTGGACAATGTGCCTGGAAATGGAATTCTGGTGTTCAGTTACATCGGATTTACAAGCCAGGAAGTGCCAATTAACAATCGAACGACTATTGAAGTAACTCTAGAACAAGATACCCAAAGCTTGGACGAAGTAGTGGTCGTAGGTTATGGTACACAGAAGAAAGCGGACCTTACCGGTTCAATTGTGACCGTTGATTCGGAGCAAATCGAAAAGACACCATCGGCCAACCCCGTTCAATCCCTTCAGGGAAAAGTAGCGGGTGTACAGATTGTTACCACAGGTTCGCCTGGCGCTTCGCCAACTGTTCGTATACGTGGACTTGGTACCTATGATTCCCAAGATTCTGATGCAACCAAGGTGTTGTATGTGGTAGATGGGATGTTCTATAGCAACATCGACTTTTTGAACCCCAACGATATTAAATCGATGAACGTATTGAAGGACGCCTCTTCCTCTGCTATCTATGGGGTTCGAGCGGCCAATGGGGTCATCATTATTGAGACTAAGTCTGGGGGTAAAAACAGGAAACCACAGATTGAATATAATGGATATACTGGGGTGCAACGTGCGCAGAACGTGTTGAAGATGGCGAATGCCGAGCAATTTGTGACCATGGCCGTGGAATCAGGTTCCACTGCGGATGTGCAGTTTGTGCTCAATGCCATGCAACGCTACGGCAGGAGCCGCATCAACCCCAATGTTCCCGCGGTGAACACCGATTGGTACGATGAGATCATACGCGATGGGTTGATCCAAAACCATAGCTTGAGTGTAATGGGAGGAACAGACAATGTTTCCTATTCCATGGGAACCAACTATTTCTCCCAAGAAGGATTGCTCGATATGAAGAACGAGTACGAAAGGTTCAATATTAGGTCAAAACTGGATATTGATGTTTTGGATAATGTGAAGGTTGGTGTAAATACGGTCTTCAGTAATGCCACACAATACACCCCAGAAGACTCCGCATGGTTCAAAGCGTATTTTGCGGTACCCATTCTTCCTGTATTTGATGAACTGAACACGGATGCAACTCCTATTCAATACGCCAACGCCCAAGCTTTGGGCTACAGGGGAACCCAAAACCCTTTCCCGGATATGGAATACAACGAAAACAGGTTGAAAATACGCAAGTTATTGGCTAACATTTATTTGCAGACTGACCTTATCAAGGATAAACTGACGTTCAAAACCACCTATAATGTAGACTATTCTGCTTTGGAGGAACGCTACGTGAACCTTCCTTATAACATGGGATATGGAGACCAACGCATTTCATCAATCAATAGAAAGCAGAACAACTACTACAACCAAATTTGGGACAATATTCTTACCTATAACGACACTTTTGCGGAAGACCATAATGTCACCATTATGGGAGGGGCATCTTATAGGGATGAGGCCGCGAACAGGTTTGAGGCAACAGGTAGCGATATTGTAGGTATCGATTATGATACCTCCCGTTATTTGGATTTTGCCGACCCCTTGTCTTTCAACAACAATGTGGAAGAAGAGAACAAAAGAATTTACGGACAGTCTTACTTTGGCCGATTGTCATACAACTATAAGGACAGATATCTTCTCTATGGTACTTTTAGGGCGGATAGATCCTCCAAGTTCACCCAAGAACAATGGGGTTACTTCCCTTCCGTAGGTGCAGGTTGGGTGATTTCTCAAGAGTCCTTCATGAAAAATAACAATATTTTTGACTTCTTGAAGTTGAGGGCTGCATGGGGGCGCTTGGGTAATGATAATGTAGCGGCCAGTGCAGGAGCCAATACCATTAGTAATACCACTGTGGACTTAGGTGATTCGCCAGTAACCGGTATTACGGCTACCAGCACCTATACGGATCTTACATGGGAAGTTGTTGAGGAAACAGATTTTGGTATCAACATGAGGACCTTTAACAATAGGTTGTCCTTAGAAGCGGACTACTATATCAGGGATACCAAAAATGCCATTATGCCAGTGTACATCCCTATTGCCAACGTTACGGTGAGCAGGAACTCCGGTGTGATCAGGAACTCAGGTGTAGAGGTTGCCTTGAATTGGAGCAACGATATTTCCCCGGATTTCAATTACACCGTTGGGGCCAACTTTACTACGGTAAAAAATGAGACCTTGGAACTAGAAGATCCTAAAGGCTATATAGATTCTGGTTCGGCGGAGTTCCGTCAAAGAACTATTGTAGGGGAACCTTTGTATGCCTTCTACGGCTACGAGACTACAGGGGTTTATCAGAATCAGGCACAGATAGATGCCGATCCAACCGCCCAGAGTGCTATAGCTGATGGCCAGGACATTCAACCTGGGTATTTGATTTACAAAGATAGAAACGGTGATGGATCCATTACCGATGATGACAGGACCGTGCTAGGATCTTTCTTGCCTAAGTTTACTTATGGGGGAAATGTCGGCATCAACTATAAGGATTTTGGTTTCTCCTTGAACTTCTACGGGCAAAGTGGTAACAAGATCTTGAATAGAAAACGCGGGGAGATCATCTTTACCAACGACACCAATATGGATGCCGATTTGGCCAAAAATCGTTGGCATGGGGAGGGAACCAGCAACAGCTATCCTTCTTCTGCAGGTCTTAGGGACGGTTGGAACCAAAAACTGAGCAATTTTTGGGTAGAGGATGGGGACTTTTTCAGAATCCAGAACATCCAACTGGCCTATACCTTAAGAGGAGAGAAACTAAAAGGTAATGCACCTGATTTCAAATTCACCCTTACCGCTGAAAGACCATTGACCTTGTTCAACTATAATGGATTCAACCCTGAGGTTTCAGATGGTGTGGACCGTCAGACCTATCCGGTACCAGCTATCTACACGGTAGGTGTTAATGTTAAACTGTAAAAAAATTGAAATGAAAAATAGTATAAACCCAGTATATAAATTGGTATTTGTCTTGATGGCCATGCTTTTTGTGCAGTCGTGCGATGACAAATTCAATGACATTGAAGGTCAGCTCAATGCAGATGACCTGGATTACTCCGCTACAGAAGACATGGTCCAGGCGTTGGTGGGAGCCTATAATGTATTGGCAACCCGTGGGTGGGAAGAACCATTGTTGCTTTCCGTACGTGGTGATGATGTGAATGCAGGAGGTTTGGGAGACCAACAACAATTTGCCGATACCGACAACTTTGTATATGACCAAGGATATTGGATGTATAACTCACTGTGGAACATACATTATGGTGATATCGTAAGTTTGAACACCGAGATCAGTCTTATTGAAAAATTCCAGGATTTTGCCTCTGAAGAAGGAAAAGCAACTGGAGACCAATATATTGCAGAGATCAAAGTGATGAGGGCTTGGCTGCATTTTAACTTGGCCAGGGTTTGGGGGGATGTATTCATCATCCAGACCAACCAACCTGATGCCGAAATTGCGGATGGTCCCGCATCCAAAAATGATGTGATGCAGTTCATCTCCGATCAAATGGATGAAGTGATTCCGTTACTGCCCAACATGAGACCCAACGAAAGAACCGATATTCCAGGAGGGATAACCAGATATACGGCATATGCGTTAAAGGCATTGGCACATTTGGAAATGGAAGATTATCAAGGAGTGGCAGATGCCAGTGCGGCGATCATCAATTCCAACAAATTTTCTTTGTACCCGGATTATTATAGCTTGTTCAAAAAACCGGGGGAGTTGAGTGATGAAAGTTTATTGGAACTGCAATTCTCAGATTATGGTTCCAGTACAGGGGATACTTTTTATCACCTTTATGATCCCTTTGGACCTATTGGATGGACACCTGCAAGGGAAAACGCCGCTGGAGGTTGGGGGTTCTATGAGCCCAGTATGAAATTCATCAAGTTTATGTTGGACAGGGGGGAGACCGAGAGGTTGGAGACCAGTGTCCTTTGGACCGATAGGGGAATTGCTGAGCTTCAAACGGACCCAAACTATGCTACCTTACCTTCATTCGTATCCAATACGACCAGGGATGGGGATGTCTTCAACGATTATGCAAGGGCTCTGTTTGCTAGCGGAAAACATTACTTACCATCTGTACAATTGACCGATGGTCGAAATCAGTACGCTGGTGGCAAGAACTTCATCGTGATTCGTTATGCTGAAATTCTTTTGATGTATGCCGAGGCGTTGACACGTGGAGCTTCCGGCTCCGGTATGACGGCAGATCAAGCCGTGAACCTGATCAGGACCAGAGCCAACATGCCTACAATTTCAGGAGTGTCTTCGGATGATGTAATGGACGAAAAATTTGCCGAACTGGGCATGGAGTGGGGTATTCGATTCTACGATATGATTCGTTTGGACAATTTCTCCGAGTTGAGCTATGATGGAAGGACATTCTCTGCCGACAAGCAGTTTTTACCTTACCCACAAGCTCAAGTGGATGCACTTCCAACCCTATCCGGAAGTACCGATTAACATTAACTAAATAAACAACACAAGATGAAATACGCAGTTAAATCCATATGGTTCCTTTTGGGTCTTCTGGTTGTTTCCTGTAACGAAGGGATCGACCCAATAACGGCGGTGGATGCCGGAGTGGACGAAACAGCCCCCCAGGTAACCATTACATATCCGACCGAAGGGGTGGAATTGATGCCCTTTGAGGAAGAGACATCCATTACCATAAAGTTTGAGGTAAAGGATGATATAGAAGTGTCCAATGTGAAAGTATCGATGGATGGTTCGCAAATAGCTTCCTTTAGCTCGTTCAAGGATTACCGAATCGTACTTGAAGAAGTCACATATAATGGATTGGGGAACGGAGATCATAAGGTCACGGTGTCCGCAACCGATTTGGAAGGAAAGACTACAACACAGGAAGTCAACTTTGCCAAACTGGCACCCTATAGCCCCCAATTTGATGGCGAGGTATTCTATATGCCGTTCAATGGGGATTATATGGACTTCATCAGTTTTGAGGAAGCCGGCGAAGTGGGCAATCCAAGTTTTGCAGGTGGCGGTTTCTTAGGAGCCGATGCCTATATGGGGGCCACGGATTCCTATTTGACCTTTCCTATGGACAATTTAAAAAGCACCGAATTCAGTGCGGCATTCTGGTACAAGGTCAACCCTACCCCCGATAGAGCAGGTATTTTAGTGGTTGGTGATGATGAAACGGATCGATTCCAAGGCTTCCGTCTCTTCCGTGAAGGAGATGCCACTTCACAACGCATTAAACTAAATGTGGGTACAGGTGCCGGTGAAAGCTGGAACGATGGTGGTGTTATCGATGTTGCTGCAGGGGAATGGGTCCATGTGGCCATTTCTATATCACAAACGCAAAGCACCATTTATTTCAATGGAGTGGAGATGTTGACCTCAACCTTGTCCGCACCGATTGACTGGACAGGTTGTGAAGAATTGGTAATCGGTTCCGGCGGGCCAACGTTCTCTTATTGGGACCATGGCTATGATGCCAGTGAGTTGGATGAACTCCGCATCTTCAACAAAGCTCTGACACAGAGCGATGTGCAGATTATGATCAATGCAGCCAATCCTTATGTGCCCCAATACGACGGAGAATCATTGTACATGCCGTTCGATGGCGATTATATCGATTTGATAGGAAGTAAGGCGGCCTCACAAGTGGGCACACCAGGCTTTACTGATGATAGCCAAATAGGCGATCAAGCCTATATGGGTGCTTTGGATTCCTATATCAATTATCCTGCAGATGGGTTGATGACTCCCGAGTTCAGTGGTACCTTCTGGTACAAGGTCGATGCCAATCCAGATAGGGCAGGTATCATAACCATTGGTGATGATGAGGTGGACAGATTCCAAGGTTTCAGATTGTTCAGAGAAGGTGATGCCACTTCGCAACGTATCAAACTCAATGTGGGCACAGGTGCAGGCGAAAGTTGGAATGATGGCGGTTTGATCGATGTTGCCGCTGGTGAATGGGTCCATGTGGCCTTTACCATTGCCAGCGATAAGAGCACCATGTATTTCAATGGGGCAGAGGTATTGAGTTCAGCCATGTCGGCGCCAATAGACTGGACAGGCTGTGATACGTTTACCATAGGTTCCGGTGGACCAACATTCTCCTATTGGGGCCATCTTTCAGACTATAGTGCCATGGATGATCTTAGATTCTTTAGCAAGGCCCTATCCGCTTCGGAAGTTGCGGAGATATATGGTGGACAGGTAACACCCAAAAATTTTGGGTCTACATTGTACTTGCCTTTTGATGGTACGAATACCGATGCGAACAACAATTTGGCACCAACCGTTGTGGGTACCCCAGGATTTGCGGGTGAAAGCCAAGTAGGTAGTGATGCTTATGCAGGGGCAACGGATTCCTATTTGACCTTCCCGATTGATGGGTTGTTCAGTAATCAATTCAGTGGGGCATTCTGGTACAAAGTTGATGCCGACCCGGATAGGGCGGGAATATTGACGGTTAGCCCACCAATGAATGGTACGGACAACGATCTTACGGCCGGTTTCCGCCTTTTCCGTGAGGGTGATGCTGCATCGCAACGTATCAAATTACATGTAGGTAGCGATGGTGGAGATGTCTGGAACGACGGAGATGTGATTGACGTGACTGCGGGTGAGTGGGTACATATTGCCTTTACCGTGACCGACACGGCTACCCAGATTTATTTCAATGGGGAACCTGTGGCCAATATGGGCGATATGACCGGTAAAACCATTAGTTGGGCCAATTGTACCATCCTTTCTGTAGGATCGGGAGCTCCTAACTTTATCGGCTGGAACCACCTATCCGATCTTAGCTACATCGATGATCTATACCTGTTCGATAGAGCTTTGACACAAGAGGAAATTCAAGAAATCATGAACAAATAATGCTGTTACACGCATTAACGATTTGAGTTAGTTAGTTTTTATGAGGTTAGTTTTAATTCCATTGGCCGTTGCATCCATGCTGATAGGGTGCAATGGCCATAAAACCAAGAAGGAAGAAGCATCAACAATAAGTAACAACACCATAGTCTACACGGATGAGGAGTTGATGGATTCCGTTCAGTACCAGGCCTTTGAATATTTCTGGGATGGTGCCGAACCCATATCAGGATTGGCCAGGGAGCGTCTCCATTTGGATAACATTTATCCAAGCCATGATAAGAACATCATCACCACGGGTGGCTCAGGTTTTGGCCTGATGGCCATTTTGGTAGGGGTGGAACGCAAGTTCATTTCACGTGAACAAGCACTGGAACGTTATGAGAAAATCATTGACTTCTTAGAGAAAGCAGATCGTTTCCATGGAGCCTGGCCCCACTGGATGGAACCTACAGGAAAGGTGTCCCCTTTTAGTCCAAAGGACAATGGCGGGGATTTGGTGGAAACGGCATTTTTGGTGCAAGGTCTTTTGGCCGTAAAGGAATATTTTAAGGACGGCAACGAACGCGAACAAGCGCTCGCAAAGAAAATCCAACAACTCTGGGAAGGTGTTGAGTGGGACTGGTACACCAAAGGAGGTCAGGATGTGCTCTATTGGCATTGGAGCCCCGAGTATCAATGGGAAATGAACTTTCCTGTTGGGGGGTACAACGAATGTTTGATCATGTATGTTTTAGCGGCCGCATCTCCAACACATCCCATCAAAAAATCGGTTTACGAAAAGGGATGGGCTTTGGATGGAGAGATTGCCAAGGACACGGTGTATTATGGCCTGAAAACAGAATTGAACCATTACGAACATGATAAGGCTCCTGTTGGACCTTTGTTTTGGGCCCACTATTCCTATTTAGGCTTAGATCCAAAAGGATTGACCGATCAATATGCCGATTACTGGAAACTGAATGTGAACCATGCCATGATTCATTACAAATATGCGGTGGACAACCCAAAAGGGTTCAAAGGCTATGGTAAGAACAACTGGGGGCTGACCTCCAGTTATTCCATGAAAGGCTATGCAGGGCACAGGCCCGGTGAAGATATGGGGGTCATTTCGCCCACGGCCGCCTTGTCATCCATGCCCTATACTCCGGAGGAGAGCAAACAATTTTTAAGACATCTGTATACACAACAAGATAGTTTGATCGGGAAATACGGACCTTATGATGCGTTTAGTGAACAGCACAATTGGTACTTGCCAAGATATTTGGCCATAGATCAAGGACCTATTCCCGTGATGATCGAAAACTACCGAACCGGTTTGCTTTGGAACCTGTTCATGGAAAATGAAGATGTCCAGAACGGACTTAAAAAATTAGGGTTTCAATCACCCTTTTTAAAACAAGATGATTAAAAAAACATTATACCTGTCTACTCTGTTGCTGCTGTTCATAGCATGTGGAGGAGGGGACGATTATACCTATATACCCACAACACCTGAAATTCCAGATGATGGCTCCAACGAGGTACCTACCATAAGTGACGGTGATTTGCTGGACTTGGTCCAGGAGGAAACCTTTAAATACTTCTGGAATTATGCCGAAACGAATTCTGGCGGGGCCAGGGAACGATACCATCCCAACGATCCGGGTCTCAATGCCGAAGTGGTTACCTCTGGCGGGACAGGTTTTGGTCTCATGGCCATTTTGGTGGGTATCGAACGAGGATTCATTACCCGAAGCGAAGCTGTGGACCGATTGACCACTCTTTTGGATTTTTTGGAAAATGCAGATCGTTTTCACGGAGCTTGGTCCCATTGGATCAATGGCTCAACCGGGGCCGTTATCCCATTTAGTAGTATGGATAATGGTGGGGACCTAGTGGAAACCGCATTCCTTACCCAAGGATTGATCTGTGTAAAGGAGTATTTCAAAAATGGGTCTGATGGAGAAAAGGCATTGGCCCAACAAGCGGACGATTTATGGAAAGGGGTTGAGTGGAACTGGTATACGCAAAACCAAAATGTTTTGTATTGGCACTGGAGCCCCAATTTTGGGTTCGACATCAACCTACAACTAAAAGGCTATAACGAGGTGTTGATCACCTATATTTTGGCAGCAGCATCTCCTGATTATAGTATTGATAAAGAAGTGTATACCAATGGATGGGCATCTGGTGGGGGAATCAAATCTGGAAATACGCAATATGGTTTTCCCCTATTGGTGAAACATATTGGTAACGAACAATTTGGTGGACCCTTGTTCTGGGCCCACTATTCCTATTTGGGACTTAATCCCAAGACCCTTTCGGATGATTATGTGGATTATTGGGATGTCAATGTGAACCATTCCAAGATCAATTATACCTATTGCGTTACCAATCCAAAAGGTTTTGAGGATTATGGGGAAGATTGCTGGGGATTGACCGCCAGTTATTCTAGGAACAATGATGGAAGCTTGGGATATAATGCCCACAGCCCCGCCAACGATACGGGTGTCATTTCACCTACGGCTGCCATCAGTTCAATTCCTTACACACCACAGGAATCTTTGAAGGCAATGCATTATTTTTATAAAAATAAAGATAAACTTTTAGGTCCCGCTGGATTTTATGATGCCTTCAGTCCCGAGTATAACTATTGGGTGGCCGAGGCCTATTTGGCCATAGACCAAGGTACTCAGATCATCATGATTGAAAATTATCGATCTGGTTTACTTTGGAACTTGTTCATGGGCAACGAAGATGTGAAAGCAGGACTAACAAAACTCGGATTTTGATATGAAAAAACAATTAGCATTACTGGTACTGCTGTTGGTGTGTGGTTTCACTTCCGCCCAATGGCAATCCAAGTATGAGGAAAAAATGCTCGTACAAGGAAACGATACCTTAAGGTATCGGATCATGTACCCCAAAAATTTCAAGGAAACGGAAAAATACCCGGTCATTTTGTTTTTGCATGGTGCTGGGGAACGTGGCAATGATAACCAAAGTCAGTTGGTGCATGGGGGAAAATTGTTCGCCACGGATTACCTTCAAGAACGCTATCCTGCCATCGTAATTTTTCCGCAGTGTCCAAAAGAGAGCTACTGGTCCAATGTGGATGTGGACCGAAGTACCTATCCCATCCACTTAAAATTCAAATATGACCAAGGGCCGACCACACCCATGCAAATGGTTATGGATTTACTGGACAGTACCATCCAACAACCATATTCCGACGACAATCAAGTTTATTTGATGGGACTTTCCATGGGCGGTATGGGTACGTTTGAGCTCTTGAGTAGAAAACCGGATACTTTCGCGGCAGCCATCCCTATTTGTGGGGGAGGTGACCCCAATTCGGTTTCCGGTTACGCCAAAAATACCCCCTTGTGGGTTTTTCATGGGGCGCAGGACAATGTGGTAAACCCGTTGCAGTCCATAGAAATGGTTTCGGCCTTGCTTAAGGCAGGAGCGTATCCAAAGTTCACCATCTACGATTTTGCCAACCACGGCAGTTGGGACCCCGCATTTGCAGAGCCAGAACTTTTACCATGGCTGTTTTTACACAAAAAGCAAAATCAGTAGCCCATGGGGTCAAGAACACTTTTAGGTTCTATATGTGTGGTGTTTTTGACCTCAATCCCTTTGTTGCTCCAGGCACAGCAAAAAACCTATTGTAATCCTATCAATATTGATTATGGGTATACCCCGATTCCTAATTTTGCCACCCATGGCAAACATAGGGCCACGGCGGATCCCGTGATTGTCACTTTTAAGGATAAATACTTCCTTTTCTCTACCAACCAATGGGGGTATTGGTGGAGTGATGATATGTATGATTGGAAATTTATCCCAAGAAAATTTCTTCGAGAACGCAACAAGGTTTACGACGAACTTTGCGCTCCTGCGGCTTTTGTGATGAAAAATGAACTGTATTTGATCGGTTCTACCCACGGGCCCGCTTTTTCCTTATGGAAGAGCAAGGATCCAACCACTGATAATTGGGAAATTGCCGTGGACTCGTTAAAAGTGGGCGCTTGGGATCCTGGGTTTTTATATGAGGAGGATACCGATAAACTCTATTTGTACTGGGGGTCCAGTAATGTGTTTCCTATTTTGGGAACAGAGATTAACACCAAGACCTTACAGTCGGAAGGTTATGTGAAACCCTTAATTTCCTTGGTTCCTGAAGACCATGGATGGGAACGTTTTGGGGAATACAACGACAATACCTTTTTGCAACCCTTCATGGAAGGCGCTTGGATGACCAAGCATAACGGCAAATACTACTTGCAGTATGGAGGACCCGGCACCGAATTTAGCGGATATGGTGATGGGGTATATGTTAGCGATCAACCTTTGGACGGATTTGCCTACCAAGAACACAATCCATTTTCCTACAAGCCCGGAGGTTTTGCCAGAGGAGCGGGTCATGGGGCCACTTATCAGGATACGTATGGAAATTGGTGGCATGTTTCCACCATGATCATCAACCAAAAGAACAGTTTTGAGCGCCGAATAGGGATTTGGCCGGCTGGATTTGATGAAGAGGATGTGATGTACTGCAATACGGCCTATGGCGATTACCCAACCTATCTTCCTCAAGAAAATGCAGATCATATTAAGGGCCTTTTTACAGGCTGGATGGTGTTGAACTACAACAAACCCGTTCAAACTTCTTCTACTTTGGGAGGGTATCAACCCAATTATGCGGTGGATGAGGATATGAAGACGTACTGGAGTGCCAAAACCGGAAATAAAGGGGAGTGGTTTCAGACCGATTTGGGTGAAGTTTCCAACATCCACGCTATTCAGGTGAACTATGCCGACCAGGATGCCGAATTTCTGGGAAAATCCGAGGGAGTTTATCATCAATACAAGATTTACAGTTCCAATGATGGAAAAAAATGGAGCCTTTTGGTGGACAAAAGCAAGAACCTAACCGATGTACCCCATGATTATATCGAACTGAAAAATCCAACCAAAGCACGTTTCCTGAAAATGGAAAACATTAAAATGCCGACAGGGAAGTTTGCTCTGAGCGGATTTAGGGTTTTTGGCAAAGGGACTGGCGAAAAACCAAGACTGGTGGAGGATTTTGTCGTGCTGAGAACCAACCCTAAAAAATTTGGGGAACGTAGAAATTCGTGGCTTAGATGGAAACAAAATGACCTTGCCGATGGCTATGTCATCTATTTTGGTAAGTCACCTGACAAGCTCTACGGAAGCATCATGGTATATGGAAAAAACGAATATTATTTTTCGGGAATGGATCGAACGGATGCCTATTATTTTCAGATTGAAGCATTTAACAACAATGGGATTTCAGAACGGACACCCATTGTCAAATCAGAATAAATACCACAACAAAACAACCTGATCATGTACTATAAAAAATTACTTTTCGCCGTAATGGCACTAACCTTTGGTGCTATCAGTGCCCAACAAAGGATTCCAGAAGTGGAGGCACTCTTACAAAAAATGACCTTGGAGGAAAAAATAGGTCAGCTGAACCTTTTGACACCAGGCGGAGGTGTGGCCACTGGCGAAGTAGTGAGCAAAAATGTGGAAGCCAAGATAAAGGCTGGTGAAGTGGGCGGACTTTTTGGGGTGGCCGGACCAGACAAAGTACGAGTGGCCCAAGAACTCGCCGTTAAAAAAAGCCGATTGGGTATTCCTTTGCTGATCGGTTCCGATGTGATCCATGGCTATAAGACCACGTATCCCATCCCCTTGGGATTGGCATCCAGTTGGGATATGGATTTGGTACAACAGGCTGCCCAAATGGCAGCTAAAGAAGCCACGGCAGATGGTATCAACTGGAACTTTTCCCCCATGGTCGATATTGCCCGAGACCCTCGTTGGGGCCGGATTGCCGAAGGGGCCGGGGAAGATCCTTATTTGGGTTCCAAAATAGCCGAAGCTTCGGTAAAAGGCTATCAAGGTGATGATTTGGCCGCAGCCCATACCATGTTGGCCTGTGTGAAACACTTTGCCCTTTATGGGGCAGCAGAAGCTGGTCGTGACTACCATTCCGTGGATATGAGCAAGATCAAGATGTTCAACCAATACCTGCCACCGTACAAAGCTGCTGTGGATGCAGGAGTGGCCAGTGTCATGAGCTCTTTTAACGATATTGACGGTATTCCGGCAACAGGAAACAAGTGGTTGCTCACGGATTTGTTGCGCAATCGATGGGATTTCAAAGGGTTTGTGGTTTCCGATTACACCTCACTCAACGAAATGATCCCTCATGGATTGGGTGACCTGCAAGCGGTTTCCGCTTTGGCCTTGAATGCAGGTTTGGATATGGATATGGTGGGTGAAGGCTTCCTGACCACCTTGAAAAAATCCTTGGAAGAAGGAAAAGTGACCGAAGAAGCGATTACCAACGCCTGCAGAAGAATTTTGGAGGCCAAATACGTTTCTGGTCTTTTTGATAATCCCTACCGTTATTTGGACAGCAAACGCCCTGCTAAGGATATTTTAACCAAGGAAAACAGGGCACTGGCCCGCACTTTGGCTGCCCATTCCTTTGTGCTGTTGAAAAATGAAAACAATATTTTACCCCTTCAAAAAAATAAAAAGATTGCCTTGGTAGGGCCATTGGCGGACAGCCGGAACAATATGTTGGGTACTTGGGCTCCCACGGGTGATGTAAGTCTGGCCGTTACCATTTTGGAAGGGTTCAAGAATGTGGCCCCGAATGCTACCATTCAATATGCAAAAGGAGCCAATATTTCTGATGATGAGGAATTTGCCAAACACGTGAATGTATTCGGTCCAAGAATAGAAATTGATGAGCGTTCCCCAGAAGTGATGGTAGATGAAGCCGTGGAATTGGCCAAGAACGCTGATGTAGTGGTGGCCGTTGTGGGAGAGGCTACGGAAATGACAGGTGAAGCTGCTAGCCGTACCGATATTTCCATTCCTGAAAGTCAAAAAATATTGATCCGTGCCTTGGTGGCGACAGGAAAACCCGTTGCCTTGGTTTTGATGAGCGGTCGGCCTTTGACCATCCCAGATGAATTAGGATTGCCTGTGGCCATTCTTCAAGTGTGGCACCCAGGGGTAGAGGCAGGCAATGCCATTGCCGATGTGGTTTTTGGCGATTACAATCCCTCTGGAAAATTAACGGTTACCTGGCCAAGAAATGTGGGGCAAATCCCCATTTACTACAGTGCCAAAAATACCGGTAGGCCTGCCCCTGAAAATGATGAATTCCAAAAATTCAGGTCCAACTATCTGGATTCCCCCAACTCTCCTTTATTGCCTTTTGGGTATGGTTTAAGCTATACCAACTTTGAATATTCCAATCTCAAATTGGACAAAACCAGCATAGGTCAAGGAGAATCGATTTCTGCAACCGTAACCGTGACCAACACTGGAAACTATGATGGGGAAGAAGTAGTGCAGTTGTATTTGAAGGATGAGGTACGCAGCATTACCCCTCCAAAACGCGAGTTGAAAGGATTCCGAAAGATATTGTTGAAAAAAGGGGAGAGTAAGGAAGTGACCATCACCTTATCTCCTGATGATTTGAAGTTTTACAACAGCCAATTGGATTTTGTGGCAGAGCCTGGAGAGTTTCAAGTGTTTGTCGGGACCAATTCCGATGCCCAGCTTTCAAAATCGTTTGTATTGAATTAATGATGGGGAAAGTGCTGTTCTAGCACGTTTGTTCCATCGACCTAAAACCGTAAAAATGTATTGGAGAAGAGCCATACTGTTGCTATTGTTGATTTCTGCCTGTAAGCAACAGGAAAAACCAAAAGAAGAAGTGGCAGCTGGTCCACCGAACATTATTTTCATCATGGCCGATGACCATGCCTTTCAGGCCATTAGTGCCTATGGACATGAATTGGGGAAATTGGCTCCTACGCCCAATATTGACCGAATTGCGAAAAACGGTGCCATTTTCAGGAATAATTTCTGTACCAATTCTTTATGTGGACCAAGTAGGGCGGTTATACTTACTGGAAAATTAAGCCACGTTAACGGTTTTCGTATGAACGGGGAACGGTTTGATGGCAACCAACCAACCTTGCCCAAATATTTGAAAAAACTGGGGTATCAGACAGGGATTATAGGGAAGTGGCATTTGTACGGTACACCTACAGGATTTGATTATTGGGATATTTTGAACGACCAGGGCAACTATTACAACCCCGAGTTCATTTCCGGAGGCGATACCACTGTGGTTGAAGGTTATGCTACGGATTTGATTACCGATAAAAGTCTGGATTGGTTGCGGCACCGAGACAGCACACATCCTTTTTATTTGATGGTGCACCACAAGGCACCACACAGGAATTGGATGCCGGCCCTGCGACATTTGAATGTGTATGATTCCATTACCTTCCCTTTGCCAGATACCTATTTTCCAGAGTTTGTGGACCAACAGGCGGCCGAGGAACAATTGCAAACCATTTATAAAGACATGTACGAAGGGCACGATTTAAGGATGAGCAAAGGCCCCGGAAGTACGGAACTGGCACAAAATCCATGGACCATCGATTTTGATCGTATGACGCCCGAGCAACGTAAAATTTGGGACGAAGCCTATCTTCCCAAAAACAATGCCTTTTGGGAAGCCAACCTGCATGGTAAAGAACTGGCCGAATGGAAAGGACAAAGGTTTCTCCAAGAATATTTGGCTACCATAAAGGCCGTGGATGAAGGCGTTGGCAGGATTTTGGACTATTTGGAAAAAACAGGGTTGGACAAGAACACCTTGGTGGTGTACACTTCCGATCAAGGATTTTATTTGGGAGAGCACGGTTGGTTCGACAAGCGGTTTATGTACGAGGAATCCATGAAAATGCCCTTGTTGATGCAGTTGCCAGGAGTCATCAAACCCGGAACGGAAATCGATGCGATGGTACAGAACCTTGATTTTGCCCCTACTTTTTTGGATTTGGCAGGCGGGACCCAATATGCTTCGGATATGCAGGGTCGGTCCTTTAGGCATGTATTGGATGGAACTGAACACGATTTCAAGAATGCCGTGTATTACCATTATTATGATTTTCCGGCATTTCATATGGTGAAACGGCAGTACGGAGTGCGCACGGATCGCTACAAACTCATCCATTTTTATGATGATATTGATGCATGGGAGTTCTATGACCTTCAAAAGGACCCTCACGAAGTACACAATGCTATCAATGATGAAGAATATAAAGATATCATAACGTCCATGCACCAAAAATTGGATAGCTTGCAAGCAGTTTATCAAGTGACCGAAAAGGAATTTGAGACCACTCCAAAGGAAAAAGTCGATAAAGCCTATGAAGTCTTTAAAAAATTGAGGGGAACACCTATCCAATGAAAACACTGCTTTTTACCCTATTACTTTTTACGGCGATGGTCGGCGTTAATGGACAGACCATAGATGTGATCACCTATAACATCCGTTATGACAATCCCAATGACAAACCCAACAATTGGGACAACCGAAAGGCATTCCTGATCTCGCAATTGCAATTTTATGCCCCGGATGTTTTTGGGACCCAAGAGGGGTTGGTGCATCAACTCAAGGATATTGACGAAGGGCTTGAAGATTATACTTATGTTGGCATAGGACGCGATCATGGAGATGATCGTGGCGAGTTTTCGGCTCTTTTCTATAACACCAAAAAACTGAAGGTGTTGAAACAGTCCACGTTTTGGCTATCCGAAACTCCGGATGTACCATCCAAAGGATGGGATGCCGCCTTGCCCCGTATCTGTACCTATGGACTTTTTGAAAATAAGGCGGATGGAAGCAAGTTCATGGTCTTCAATACGCATTTTGATCATGTGGGGGTAACGGCAAGGGCAGAAAGTTCCAAACTCATCCTGAAGAAAATGAAGGAGTTGAATCCAGATGGTTTGCCTGTTATTTTGACCGGGGATTTCAATTTGGAAAGTGATAGTTCGGGAGTACAGGTAATCTTGGGGGAAATGACCGATACCCATGTCGCTATGGGAAAAAATGCCTTTGGCCCTAATGGTACCTTCAACGGGTTCGAGTTCAATAAACCTGTGGAACGCAGGATCGATTACATCTTTGTTTCCCCTAATAATGTTGAGGTACTAAAAAGTGCCATTTTGAGCGATTCCAAAGACTGTCGATACCCTTCGGATCATCTTCCGGTATTTGCACGGTTACGTCTGGTAGCACCTTAAAACTTGTTTCTTCGACCTCAAAATATCAGTTGTTTGAATTTTTTGGGTTTGGTCTTAAAACCCATATTACTTCCAATAGATGACCTGCTTTGAACCAAGGCCAGTGTTGAGTTGTTATTTATATTAAATTTAAGTAACTTCAAAAATTGTAAAAACAATGTTAATTTTTTTGGGATGCTTTATATTTTTAAAAGCATTCTAAGGGGAAATCCATAACTTCAAGGGGAATTTTTATATCATGGCACTATTTACACTGAACATCAACGGAAAGAAACAAGAGGTGGATGTGGATCCTACCACACCAATGCTCTGGGTTTTAAGGGACCATTTGAACTTGGTCGGAACAAAATATGGTTGTGGGATTGCACAATGCGGAGCTTGTACCATCCATTTGGACGGCACAGCAACACGGGCATGCATGCTACCTGTATCTTCTGTAGGCAACCAGAACATCACCACTATTGAGGGATTGTCTGAAAATGGCGATCATCCTGTACAAAAAGCATGGCTGGAAGTGGACGTTCCCCAATGTGGGTACTGTCAGGCAGGTCAGATCATGACCGCAGCATCACTTTTGGAAAAAAATCCAAATCCAACGGATGAAGAAATTGAGATGGCCATGAATGGCAACATTTGCCGATGTGGCACCTATCTGAGAATCAGGAAGGCCGTAAAAATGGCAGCGAACTCATAATCCAATTCATCTGAAAACCTAAAAACATGACACTAGTTAAAACAAAAATAGGAAGACGGGCCTTTATCAGAAATACTGGATTGGCCAGTGGCGGACTGGTATTGGGCTTCAATTGGTTGGCCTCATGCAAAATGACACCGGAACAGGTCAACAGTCTACCCAAGGAATGGTTCGATCTGAACGGGTTCCTCAAAGTAGGGGATAACGGGTTGGTGACCATTATGTCGCCAAACCCTGAGATAGGACAAAATGTAAAAACAGCTATGCCCATGATCGTAGCTGAAGAGTTGGATGTGGCTTGGAAAGATGTCATCGTTGAACAGGCGCCTTTAAATACCGATATTTTTACTCGTCAATTGGCGGGAGGTAGCCAATCCATCCGTCAAGGGTGGGAAAGTCTTCGTATGGCGGGCGCAACCGCCAGACAAATGCTGAAGGAAGCTGCAGCCCAGGCTTGGCAAGTTCCCGTAAGTGAGATTACCACCAAGGAAGGCCAGTTGATGCACGAAGCCAGCGGAAAATCCGCAGGGTATGGCGAAATGGCATCAGCCGCTACGGCTATTGAAGTGCCCGAGGAAGTGGAACTTAAGGATATCAATACCTTTAGCATTATTGGTACGAACAAGAAAAATGTGGATGGACCCAAGATCGTCACCGGTCAGCCACTTTATGGATTGGACGTTCAGAGGGAAGGAATGCTCATAGCCATGATCGTGCACCCACCTGCATTTGGAATGAAGTACAAAAGCATGAACGCCGAATCGGTGAAATCCATGCCAGGTATAAAGGATGTATTCCATTTTGAAGTGTATCCCGAAACTGTGGAAAAACAATGGTCCGATGGTGGAGGAATCCCCGAATTGGTAGCCATTGTAGGCAATAGCACTTGGGAGTGCATGCAGGCCAAAAAAGCGTTGGAAGTGGAATGGGAAGAAGCGTCCAAATTGGAGAGCACCGCTTACCATGATGAGGCTTTGACTGCCCTATTGGAGAAACCTACGGAACAACCCGCCAGAAAGGATGGTGATGTGGATGCGGCCTTTAAGAAAGCGGCCAAGATAGTGGAAAGCACGTATTCGGCTCCCTATCTGGCACACAATACCATGGAGCCCATGAACTTTTTTGCCCATGTTACGTCAGAGAAGGCAGAACTGCTGGGCCCCATCCAAACCCCGGAATTTTTGGAAAAAACCTTGGTATCCCGATTGGGAATGCCAGCGGAGAAAATAGATATTATGATGACCCGTATGGGAGGTGGCTTCGGCCGTCGTTTATACGGAACTTTTGCTGTGGAAGCAGCGGCCATATCCCAAAAAATGAACGCACCGGTCAAATTGGTGTATTCCAGGGAAGATGATATGACCCAGGGAACATACCGGCCTTCTTACAAGGTGAAATACAAAGCAGGATTGGATGAAAATGGCAACCTGATCGCTTGGCATGTGCGGGGAGCGGGTACCAATGATGATCTTATTTTCGAAGATCGTTTTCCAGCAGGGGCTGTGGATAATTATTTGGCAGAAAAACATGTCCTGCCGACCAATGTGACCACAGGGGCATGGCGTGCGCCACGTTCCAATTTTATTGCGGGTGCCGAGCAAGCTTTTATGGATGAGGTGGCAGAAGCCTCAGGAAAGGATCCAATCGAGTTTAGATTGGAGTTGTTCGATCGTGCCATCAATAATCCTGTGGGGGACCCTAAGAAGAACGATTATGATCCGGAACGCTATGCAGGGGTTTTGAAACTCGTCAAGGAAAAGGCCAATTGGAACGACACGGACAATGGCAAATCTAGAGGAGTTTCGGCCTATTATTGTCATAATTCCTATGTGGCCCAGGTGTTGGATCTTGAAGAGGGCAGTGGAACCCCAAAAGTAGGTAAGGTCTGGTGTGCCGTAGATTGCGGAATCGTAATCAACCCATTGAGTGCCAAAAACCAAGTGGAGGGAGGTATTGTGGATGGTATTGGCCATTCCACCTTCAGTGCCATGACCTTCACCGATGGTAAACCGAACCAAAGCAATTTTGATAAATACCGTTTGATCAGGAATATGGAGGCGCCCAAAGAGGTGGAGACCTTCTTTGTGGACAACGGCATTGACCCAACTGGATTGGGAGAACCATCGCTGCCACCTATTGTTGGGGCATTGGCAAATGCGCTGTATAAAGCTACGGGAAGAAGGCATTACAGCCAACCTTTCATTAGCGATAGACCGCCCTTGGTAGGATAATTGGGATTTTATAGATAAAACTTTAGGAATTATTCATGGCTCAGTAGTATCTTTATAAAGATATGGCTATGTTGAATAGCGACGTTCTTGGATTTGTGTGTATGTAAATAATTGAATTACAACTACTTATTATTGAAAATAATTTTTCGGTAAAAAAGTTGCGGTATTTGTTTTTTGTTTATGTTTGATCCATGAATGGGTCCCTTATGTTTGGACGCATTTGCCTATTAGCGTTGAAATTTTTTTTCATGTTCGGGCTTTTGGGAAAAAGGAAGTCTATCCCCCAAGCCGTCTTAGGGATAAGACACCGAATCTCAGGGCTGACTTCCGAAAAACACTCCTTGATCCGTGATTTCTCGCGGACCCCTAACTTTGTTCCATACACAGTTTTTGAATTTCGTATCTGAGAACCAGCTATTGGCCTGGCTTTAAAAGTTTTATTGTATCAATTAATCATCAATACGAAATTATAATGAAAACGAAATATATCGATTTGATCGAACAGACCTATGATTTTCCCCAAGAGGAGTTTCAGTTGGAAGACAACAAACTGCAATTCCACGGCATAGATCTTTACGGTTTGATCCAACAATACGGCACCCCTCTCAAATTCACTTACCTGCCCAAAATTTCGGATAACATCCAAAGGGCCAAAAAGTGGTTTAAGAGCGCCATGAAAAAGCACAAATATGCGGGCAGCTATCATTATTGCTACTGCACTAAAAGCTCCCATTTTGAGCATGTGCTGAACGAGGCCCTTAAAAATGATATCCATATCGAAACCTCCTCTGCATTCGATATTGACATTGTGCAACATTTGATGAAGGCCGGAAAGATTACCAAGAACACCTATGTAATCTGTAATGGGTTTAAAAGGGACCAATACATCAAGAATATTGCGGGATTGATCAACAACGGTCACAAGAACTGTATTCCCATTATCGATAATTATGAGGAAATAGATTTGTTGAGCGACGTTATCGAGGGCAACTTTAAAGTTGGGATCAGGATCGCTTCGGAGGAAGAGCCCAAATTTGAGTTCTATACATCGCGATTGGGAATCGGGTACAAGAATATTGTTCCCTTTTACAATCAATCCATCAAAACGAACGAAAAGGTGGAGTTGAAGATGCTTCACTTCTTCATCAACACCGGAATCAGGGATACGGCCTACTACTGGAACGAATTGTTGAAATGTCTCAAGGTGTACATCAGTCTTAAAAAGGTGTGTCCAACATTGGATAGTTTGAACATAGGAGGTGGATTCCCTATTAAAAATTCCTTGGCCTTCGAATATGATTATGAGTATATGGTGGACGAAATCATTCATCAGATCAAGCAGGCCTGTGACGAAGCAGAGGTAGATGTGCCCAATATCTTTACCGAGTTCGGAAGTTTTACCGTTGGCGAAAGCGGGGGTACCATTTACGAAGTATTGTACCAAAAGCAACAGAACGATAGAGAGAAGTGGAACATGATCAATTCATCGTTCATTACCACCATGCCCGATTCGTGGGCCATTAGCAAAAGGTTCATTACCCTATCCATCAACCGTTGGAACGATGAGTACGAACGCGTGTTGTTAGGTGGATTGACCTGTGACAGTGACGATTACTACAATTCGGAACAGCATATGAACGCCATCTATCTTCCCAAATACAGAAAGGACAGGCCACTCTATATCGGGTTCTTCAACACGGGAGCCTATCAAGAGACCATCGGTGGCTTTGGAGGATTGCAGCACTGCTTGATTCCCCATCCCAAACACATCCTTATCGATAAGGACGAGGAGGGAAACATGAAGACGACCGTTTTTGCTGAGCAGCAGACCGCACAGCAATTCCTGTCCATTTTGGGTTATGGCACCCAAAAGGAAGCGGGTTCCATGGTCAAATCAAAAGCATTGCCCGTACCCAGCAAAAATTAAATTTTGAACAAAGGGCCCACAGGGTCGTTAAATAGAAATCAATAAAGAAAATAGGGATTACGGATTTTGAGAAAACAATGATATATTTAGGTAGTCCGGAAACCTGATAGACAATAGAAATGAACAATAAAGGAGCAATATCACAATTTATTCAAAAGTATTACTTGCATTTTAATGCAGCCGCTTTGGTGGATGCCGCCAAAGGTTATGAGGACCAATTGAACCAAGGTTCCAAAATGTTGGTGTCCTTGGCCGGTGCCATGAGTACAGCAGAACTGGGCAAGATCTTTGCGGAGATCATCCGGACGGACAAAGTCCACATCGTATCATGTACGGGTGCCAACTTGGAGGAAGACCTGATGAACCTGGTGGCGCATTCGCACTATAAAAGGGTGCCCAATTATAGGGACCTGACCCCAAAAGAAGAGTGGGATCTGTTGGAGAAGGGGTTGAACCGTGTTACCGATACCTGTATCCCTGAAGAAGAGGCGTTCAGGAGGTTGCAAAAGCACATTTTTGAGATTTGGAAGGATGCAGAGGCCAAGGGAGAACGCTATTTTCCGCACGAGTACATGTACAAATTATTGCTTTCCGGGGTTTTGGAGCAATATTATGAGATAGACATCAAGGATTCATGGATGTACGCTGCCGCGGAAAAGAACCTGCCCATTGTAGTTCCCGGGTGGGAAGACAGCACTATGGGCAACATTTTTGCCAGTTATGTGATCAAAGGAGAGCTGAAAGCAAGCACCATGAAATCGGGAATTGAATACATGACCTTTTTGGCGGATTGGTACCAGAAAAATTCCGAAAAAGGAATTGGTTTCTTCCAAATAGGTGGAGGTATCGCAGGGGATTTTCCTATTTGTGTGGTGCCTATGCTATATCAAGATCTGGAGCAGACGGAAACTCCATTTTGGAGCTATTTCTGCCAGATCAGTGATTCCACAACCAGTTATGGATCTTATTCGGGGGCGGTGCCCAACGAGAAGATCACTTGGGGCAAGTTGGATATTGACACGCCCAAGTTCATTGTGGAATCCGATGCTACCATCGTAGCTCCCTTGATATTTGCCTACCTTTTGGACATGTAAAGATGAAGAACAGACAAACAGTAGCTTTAAAACGTGTAATCGTAGATTACAAAAAGCTGGACAACCATATGCTAAACCTTTTGGTGGAAAAATTTCCGGATGGGTACGATGATGACGATATCGTCACCTACCGTAATGCCAACAATGAGGTGGTGGAATGTATAGAGGTACGTACCGAGGATACTGCATATCTGGTAAAAGTGAGCAAACGACTCGTAATGGCCATGGAAGATTACGATGACTCCGATAATGATTCGGGCAGTGATGAAGAAACATCACTGGATACGGATGGATTGGAAAGCTCTGAAGAGGAGTAGAACAAAAACCAAAAGGGATCTTTATGAAAAAATTGATCAAATCCCGCTTGATAGCCGTTCACAAGGATCAGGTCCTAGTGCTTAAGAAAGTGGAACGCCCACTTAGGTATACGTTGCCCGGAGGTGTAAAGAAGAAGAAGGAGACAGAATCGGAAACACTCATCAGGGAGGTAGGGGAAGAAATAAAACTGAAACTGTCCCACAGCCAGTTCAATTTTTACCTCTCCCACATCAAAAAAGGCAAATTCCAGACCGTACTGAAAAACTATTACTTGGTACAGTTGAAGCCAAAGGCCATTCAAGTGAAGGAAAAACACAAGTTTGAAGAGGCCCTGTGGTTGGAATGGAAGGAAGCATTGCCGTTTATGGACAAAATGGACCGCATGGCCGTTAGGTCCTATTTCAAGAGTTTGGGAAGAAAATTAAAGAAAGAAAAATCAAATGGATATAAAGTTCCACCTCGCCTTGCCATGTAAGGACATAGCAGAAACCAGGGCTTTTTATTTGGATGTTGTAAAAGCGGGACTGGGTAGGCAGACCGAACATTGGCTCGATATCGACCTTTTTGGAAACCAATTGACCTTTACCCAATCCGGTAGTTTCAATTTTGATTTCAAGAACTATCGGTTGGAAGACTATATTTTACCATCCTTCCATTTTGGGGTGATCGTACCTGTGGAGGTTTGGGGGGAACTATATGCCAGATTGTTCCAGATGGATTTAGAGATTACCACAGAAGCCACCTTTATGCAAGACAAGACAGGGGAACATCTTTCCTTTTTTATACAAGATCCCAATGGTTATATGGTAGAGTTCAAAAGCTTTAAGGAACCTAAGGATATTTTTGCAACGTAAACAATGGACTCAAAAGCCATAGCCCTACATCTAGCTGAGAGCATCGATATATCTGGTTGCAGACAGGCCTTGGATAAAAAACTTGTTTATGGCGATAGGGACGAACTGTTCTATTCGGATGGAACGTTGGGCTATCTGTATGTTTTCAAATATGGAATCGTATCGTTCTATGGGTTTGATGAAACGGCCATCTCCAATATTTTGATGGAACTAAAGCCCTTTTGTGAAGAATGGCGCCAGTCAGAACTCACTGAGGAAATGGAAATTGAACTGGTTTCGGGAGAGCTGGCATCAAAAGTGACCAACAACAAGATAGTACTGTCAAAATCCAATGTGGAGGGCATGCGCTTGGCGTTGTTACACTTATCACAATCGGTGGCCTTGGATTACTTTGCGGGGTTGTCGGACCAAATCATGAAGGAGACCCGAATTCACACATCTTACTTGGAGCATAACGGTAAATTGGACCTTGGAGGAAAAAAGCTGAAGAAATACATTGCCAGGGTACTGAACATCAACAATCAGATTTCGGAAAACCTCTATATTTTTGATTCCCCTGAAGCAGCTTGGGAAGACGAATATCTGGACAGACTGGACAAAAGCCTCAAACAGATATTTGATCTGAAGGAGCGTTACCGTACCATCAAGGAGCAGGGGTACATCATAAAAGAAAACTTAAGCCTTTTTAAGGACATAATGGACCATAGGGAAAGTAGTAGATTGGAATGGATCATCATCATTCTGATTTTGGTGGAGGTCATGGACCTGTTCATTATGAGATTAATTAATTAACAACAATTATTTTGGACGATTTTAAAATATTGGGCAGCGAGGAGTGGTGCCGCTTCGAGGAATTGGGAATACCCGCCATCAAGGCTAGGGTGGATTCCGGGGCAAAGACATCATCCATGCAGGCCAACAAGATCAAGATTTTTAGTAAGGGGCTGGAAGATTGGGTACGGTTTGAGGTGAACCCGTTGCAGGACAACAGGAGCATCTCCATTCTGTGCCAGGCCAAACTGGTAGATGTTCGCAGTGTAAAGAGCTCACAGGGGATTTCCGAGGAGCGCCCCGTAATCAAGACCCCGGTGAACATTGGGGGCAATGTTTTTGAGATCGAGGTTACCCTGGCCAACAGGGATACCATGGAATATCGGATGTTGTTGGGCCGTGAGGCACTTAATGCAAGATATTTGGTGGATCCTTCCCAAAGTTTTTGCCAAGGTGATATTTCGGATGAAGAGATGTCACACAAATATAGACCCTACCAGTCCGATAAAACCGGGTTGAGTATTGGGTTATTGGCCAGTAATCCAGAGCTTTACAGTAATAAAAGAATCATTGAGGCAGGGGAAATGCGGGGGCATAAAGTGGTTTTTTTAAACGTGGAGAACGTTTATATGAAACTGGATGCCAGTTCTCCGGAAATACGATATAGGGGAGGTAACATTCTGGATAAGTTCGATGCCGTGATTCCTAGGATCAAGCCTTCCGTGACCTTTTATGGTTGCGCCTTGTTGAGACAGTTCGATACCCTGGGAGTCTATTGCTTGAACTCTGCGGATTCCATCAGTAAATCGAGGGACAAGCTTTTTGCCTCCCAGTTGTTCTCCAAACATGATATTCACATTCCGATTACCGGTTTTGCCAAATCACCGATGGATACCAAGGACTTGATCCGGATGGTAAACGGGGCCCCCTTGATCATCAAATTATTGGAAAGTACCCAAGGGAAAGGTGTGGTCTTGGCAGAGACCAATAAAGCGGCGGAAAGTGTCATCAATGCGTTTAAAAGTGTACAGACCAATATTTTGGTGCAGGAGTTCATCAAAGAGGCGAACGGTCAAGACATCCGATGTTTTGTGGTCAATGGTAAGGTGGTGGCATCCATGCAACGGCAGGCGCAAAAGGGAGAGTTTAGGGCCAACATTCACCAAGGTGGTGCGGCCTCTTTGATAAAAATTACTTCGGAAGAGCGAAAACTGGCCATAAAATCAGCAAAAGTGCTTAATCTCGATGTGGCCGGGGTGGATATCATCCGCTCCAATCGTGGACCTCTTTTATTGGAAGTGAACTCTTCCCCAGGACTAGAAGGAATCGAGAACACTACCGGAATGGACATCGCCAATGTAATGATTGAAACCATAGAAAGAAAACTAAAGTATGCCCAATAAAAACATAGTAGGTTAACTAATTTATAATCAATCAATTGAGTTTTAATCGGTAATTTCTTACACAGCGTACGCATTTTAGAGCCATAAATTGAAATGGGGCATCCGTTAAAGCAGATGCCCCATTTGTTAATTGGCCCCAATTCAAATCTCATAGCCATAGTATGTTTGTCCCAGTTAACGCACAAACCTCCTAAAAATAGGACGGGGTGATTGTAGGGACCATGTGTTCTTTTCCCCATATCTTATCATGAACGAGGTTTTACGTTGCGCCATGGGGGTTTTTGAGGTTGAGCCCCCTTGGTTGCAGCGGTTTACAGATCAAATATATGTTTCCCATAAATTTGACCTACTTTATTTGGAAAGGAGCTATGGAAATGGCTCCTTTTGTTTTTCTTTCCTTTTGAATCCCATTGATCTTATTCACGGAAATTGTTCACATCTTTTAAGAAAACGTGAAAGCAGCTTACTGTAAGTTTTTGCACAAAAAACCTACTTTTGTAAGATAATGCATTGAGGAATTTTTGTTATGTCAGAACAAGTAGAAAGAATAAAAACATTGATCATTGGGTCTGGTCCTGCAGGGTATACCGCAGCAATCTATGCTTCTAGGGCCGACTTGAAACCTGTAATGTATACAGGTATGGAGCCAGGAGGGCAATTGACCACTACAACCGAAGTGGATAACTTTCCAGGTTATCCTGAGGGTATAGATGGGCCAACCATGATGATGCAATTGCAGCAGCAAGCGGAACGCTTTGGTACCGATGTGAGGATCGGTATGGTTACTGCTGTTGATTTTAGTGACGAGATTGGTGGTTTGCATAAAATTACCGTGGACGATTCTAAATTGATTGAGGCAGAAACGGTGATCATATCCACTGGGGCATCTGCAAAATATTTGAACATCCCGAGCGAACAGCGTTTACGCGGTGGTGGTGTCTCGGCCTGTGCCGTTTGCGATGGTTTCTTTTACAAAGGTCAGGAAGTGGCCATTGTTGGGGCAGGGGATACCGCCGCTGAGGAGGCATCCTATTTGGCCAATATCTGTAAAAAGGTGACCATGTTGGTGCGTAAGGACCATATGCGTGCTTCAAAGGCCATGCAGCATAGAGTGAACAGTATCGATAATATCGAGATCAGGTACAATACCGAAGTGGACGAAGTATTGGGTGATCAAGTGGTCGAGGGAATAAGGATTGTGGACAACCAAACCGGGGAGAAAGAAGAGATTTCGGTTACGGGATTGTTCATTGCCATCGGACACAAGCCCAACACCGATATCTTTAAGGGACAATTGGACATGGATGAGACCGGATATATCATCACCCAGCCCAAATCCACGAAAACGAATAGGCCAGGAGTTTTTGCCAGCGGTGATGCCCAGGACAAGATATATAGACAGGCCGTTACGGCTGCAGGCACAGGGTGTATGGCAGCTTTGGATGCCGAGCGATACTTGGCAGCGGTGGAAAGCAAGGAAATGATGGCTTCCTAAACGGAAGATCCACAGAACAGATTAAAAAAGGCACTGAATTTCAGTGCCTTTTTTCGTGGAATGCTAACTCAATCAATCCGTCTGTAGTTTTCTGAAAAAGTTCGGTTGCCATCGGCATCGACCGAAATCTGGCTAAAGGTATCCTCATTCAAGATCAACTCGAATGTAAAATTTCTCATGGTGTCCAAAGCCTTCATCATTTCATCATCCCCGTACTCAATGACTTCAACCAGTTGGCCATCGGTAACACGGTAAGAACCATAGCCAAATCTGCCATTGGGATCATCTGGAACATACCGCGTCCACATGATTTTTTCCTTGGAGTACATCTTGACCTGTCTATACCCATCCGATTTTGGAATGGTATCGGTAACGTTCTGTCCGTCGTAATTATAAAAACTTTGGAGTTCCCAAGTTCCCTCAATGGTGGGGTCGTTATGCTCGAGTCCCTTAAAGCTTCCCGCCATTAAGAACACAACAAAACATAGAATAAATAAAATTGATTTTTTCATACGGTTTGACTTAATGGAAATTAAAGAATATACAAAAGATAATAATATTTTATGAAAATATTAAATTTTTACACTTAAAATTTTAACATATATATAATCCAGTGATTTTGGACGGAAGGAGAAAAGAGATCGGTCAAATTAATGGAGGGACAATGTCATTTTCAATAGATCTCTAAAGAATTTGAAAAAAAAAGGGTAATCCATCTATTTTTTTATAAAATAAACATTTCTTGATTAAAATGTTTGATTTGTAAAAAAAAATGAACAAATTTCGGTAGTATTAACACAAACTTAAGTAATGAGAAACATTTATTTGACATTTGTTGCAGTGTTTTCTTGTATTGCTGCGTTTGGGCAGACCATTACGGGGACCGTATCCGATATTTCGGGTACTCCTTTACCTGGGGTGACCATAGTAGTAAGTGGTACAAACAATGGTACAACTACCGATTTTGATGGAAATTACACCATCAATGCCTCCAGTGGGCAAGTGCTGAGATTTTCCTATTTGGGGATGAAGCCAAAAGACATTAACGTGGGGTCCGAAACTACTATCAATGTAGTTTTGGAAGAAGATTCCACACAACTTGATGAGGTTGTGGTGACCGCATTTGGTGTAGAACAAAAACAGAAGTCATTGGGTTATTCTGTGACCAAGGTCAATACTGAGGACCTTAACCTAGCTGGACAGTCAAACCCTATCGAGAGTCTACAAGGACGTGTGGCCGGGGTACAGATCAACCGTTCTTCCGGTACATCGGGAGGCGGTGTGGATATTCTGATCAGAGGTGTTACCTCTATCAATCCTAATAGGAGTAACCAGCCCTTGATCATTGTGGACGGACTTGCGTTGAACAATGACACCTTTGCTGGGGAGGTTAGACCCAGTGCAGGGTCTAACTCGCCTAGCAGTTCCGAGCAGTTTGCCTTCTCCAATAGGGCAATGGACTTGAACCCTGAGGACATTGAAAGTTTCAACGTATTGAAGGGGGCGGCTGCAACTGCTCTTTATGGGGTGAGGGCATCCAATGGTGCTATTGTGATCACCACTAAAAAAGGAAAACAGGGCAAGGCCAAGATTAATTTGACGGCGTCCACGACTTTTAGGAACGTAACAACTACGCCACCTCTACAAACAACTTACAGGGAAGGATATAACGGGGCACCTAGAACCCTGTATGACCCAGAGTCGGAAACAGGCTTCAACCGTGTCCAAAATGCGACTTCTTTCTATTCATGGGGTCCTGAGTACTCCTTGGATTCCTATGATTTAGGCGAAGGCAACATAGTTGACCTGTCCAACGATCGTTTTTATAGCCCTTATGATATTTTCAGGACAGGTTTTAATTCACAGCTCAATCTCAGTCTTAGTGGGGCCAACGATCGTTTGAGCTATTATTTTTCCTTGGGTAACAACAATGAACAGGGGATTTTGCCCAATACAGACTATAAAAAGACCAACTTCAGGTTGAAAGCTGGGTATAAGGTAACCGATAACTTCTCTGTGGACGGTTCAGTAGCTTTTACCAATTCAGGGGGAAGAAGGGCTAACGGAGGTGATAAATCGGTGATGAGTGCACTGTCCTATTATTCTGGCACATTCCCGATCAATGATTATATGAACCCTGATGGTAGCGAAAGGGACTATTCTTTTGGTATCATTGATAACCCTAGATATTTGATGGAAACCAGTAATTTGGAGGACGATGTAAACCGTTGGATCGGAAATACCACCCTAACCTGGTCTCCTAAGGATTGGGTAACGGTTACCTATGCCGCCCAAATAGATAATTATTCCGATGTCAGGAACCGATACGTGGGGCCGGATTTGGATGGTGGTTCACAGGTGGGTGGTTTCATCCTAGAGCAGAATATCAATTTTACCGGGTTGGAATCCAACTTTTTGGTAGCATTCAATAAATCTTGGTCAGAGGATTTTACCACGGACCTTACATTGGGTCACCAGCTTTCCGATACCAAGAGAAACTACTTGGAGGCAAGGGGTGAAGGTTTGAACATCCCTGGTGTAAACGAAATTGGAAACACCACCAATTTTTTTATCAACAAAAGCATTGTACAGAATAGGACAGTTGGTGTTTTCGGTGAGTTGAAGTTTGGTTATAAAGATAAATTGTTCCTTTCCTTAACAGGTAGGAACGACTGGATTTCCACCTTACCGAAAGAAAATAGATCGTTCTTCTACCCATCAGCGAGTTTGGCATACGATGTATCCGATTTGTTCGGGGACAACGATATTTTTTCTTTTGGAAAACTCCGTGCATCTTGGGCCGAGGTTGGTAAAGGGCCCGGCTTTGGAGATGTGGGCCAATATTTCGTAGTGGATGGGGATTTTCCTTTTGGTGGCGTTGGTGGCTACAGGAGAAGCACCTTGTTGGGCGATACCAACATAAAACCGGAAAGAAACCAGTCTACGGAATTTGGAGCGGATCTCAGGTTCTTCGATAACCGTATCCGTGTGGATTATGCATACTACAACACGCGTGTAAAAGATCAAATCTTCACTGTGGGCACCGCTTATTCTTCCGGTCTTTCAGGAATTACCAGAAACGCAGGCGATTATAAAGTATTCGGACATGAACTGTTGTTAAGTGCCGATGTTATTCGAAATCAAGATTTACGATGGGAGTTGATATTGAACTGGTCTACCAGCGAGGGAGAGGTATTGGAAATACCTGACGACATTGAAGCCATCATCTTTGCTGATTCAGGATTTGCGGGAGTAACTTCCGAAGTTCGCGCCGGCGATAAAATGGGTAACCTCTATGGGTACAAATGGGTCTATGAAAATGGACAAAGATACATAGGTCCGGATGGTTATCCCGTAATCAATACGGATGAAAGAGTTGTGGTGGGCAACGCGTTCCCCGACTTTATCTCATCCATTGGAAGTAACTTGAAATATAAAGGTATTGGCCTTAACTTCTTGTTGGAGTGGAAAAAAGGAGGTGACCTCTATGATGCTGGTTTGAGAAACTCCATCCGTAACGGTAACCCATTAAGCACGCTTCAAAGAGACGTAAATGTGGTGTTGGATGGTGTTATGGATGACGGAAATGGTGGTTTTGTGCCCAATACCACAGAGGCATTGATCGACCAAAACTATTATCGTAACTCCAATGTGTACAACCGAGCTTCTGAAGTTTTGGTACAGGATGCATCATGGGTTAAGATTCGTAACATTTCCTTGTCCTATGACTTTCCTGCCAAGTTGATCAAAAACTTCAATCTGGAAAAGGTAAGTGTTTCGGCAAGTGCCAACAACCTTTTGCTATGGACTCCTTTTGATGGGTATGACCCTGAAGGTAACCAGTATAGTGCGGGTAGTAATGTATATGGTTTCACTGGATTGAACATTCCATTGTCTGAAAGCTATTCATTGGGATTGAACATTGCATTTTAAAAAAAAATACTATGAAGAAAATAAATATAATTAAGGTTTTTCTGTTATGTGCCACGATAACCTACGTAGGATGTAGCGAAGATTATTTTGATGTGAACACGCCTTCCAATACGGCTAAATTGGAAGACTTGCGAATGAAAGATCTAATAGCTCCCGTTATTCACAGCACTATGGAGGGACAGCGTTCCGCGGAATTGTCATTTGGTAATTATGTGCAGAATTTTGTGTCCGCTGGGGGTGGCGCGGCCGGACAGACCTCTGTAAGTGGTCTTTGGAGCCAGGTCTACCTTTATGTTTTGCCCAATCTTGAAGCAGTGAAGGACAAGGCAGCGGAAACCGGGGCAACGCATATTGATGCCATTGCGGATATTTTGATTGCTGCCAACATTGGAATTGCGACAGATTCTTGGGACAATATCCCGTATTCAGAAGCTAGTGATGGTCCTGACAACAATTTCGCGACTTTTGATACCCAAGAGACTATTTACACTGAGATTTTTAGTTTGTTGGATGGAGCCATTGCCAAATTAAGTGCTGCCGATAATTCAGGATTTGAACTCGGTTCTTCCGATTTGATCTATGGTGGTGATTCCGCTAAATGGTTAAGGGCGGCTTATTCCCTTAAGGCACGTTATCAGCTCCACTTGATGAACAAAGGACTTATTTCCCCTTCTGAGGTTCTGGCAACCGTGGATAACGGATTTACTTCCAATGATGATAATTTCGCTATGTACTATGATGAAAAGAATATCAACCCATGGTACTCGTCCGAAATTTTGGCGAGAAATACGGGAAATTTGAGCAACGACATTGCCAGCCAGTTGGTAAGCTCTATGAACGGTGATTATTACCCATTCCAAGGAGGCTTGGTTGAAATAGACCCAAGATTGCCCTTATTTGCCCAAAATGGTGATGAAGCTGAATACAAAGGTTTTGTTAGTGGCGGTGGCGGTATTGCACCTGATGGTACGGATGCCAATGCAAGGTTCAGGACCGATGGGTTTTATACCAGTGTTGACTCTCCGTTAATATTGATTACCTATGCCGAAGTGTTGTTCATTAAGGCGGAAGCGGCTTTTATGGCCAATGGCGGTACCACTACAAGCGTAGGATCCAATGCAACGGCTTATGCCGCTTATATGGATGGTATTGCAGCCAGTATGGATATGTATGGTGTGGATGGAACGGATTACATGGCCGATGGAGCAGTGGATGTTGGTGAGGCATCCTTGAGCTTGCACCATATCATGAAGGAAAAGTACATTCACAATTTCTTGAATCCAGAGACCTTTGTGGATTACAGACGTTATGACTTTTCAGATGATGTGTTTACTGGTCTACAGATCAGAAGTGAAGAGGACAGTGCCGATAATGAATTCTTGGGTCAATGGTTCCGAAGGGCCAATTACCCTGATACGGAATTGACCAGAAATGAAGCCAATGTATTGGCCAACCAGCAAACACCGGTAACCCCAGTTTGGTGGGATGAATAAAAAGTAAAATACAATCCTTAAGTCAAGAGGGTGTTCAAGCAGTGGACCAATTGCTGAACATCCTCTTTCTTATGGTAGGCGCTCAATACGATTCTACTGACCAATGGACCATTGGCATCCGGATAGTTAAAGTTTGTGACGATAAAACCTCGGTCTTCCAGTTCTTGGGCCAAGGAGGCATTTTCAAATTCGAAAGTGGGATGCCCTTTCATATGTTGAAAATATTGGGATTGATCTAGGGAACCCAAGAACCATTGATAATTTTCCATCAATGTTGTCAAGCGTTCAACATAAAGGGTTTCCGCATCAATCAAAGTGCCCATGAATGCAGGCAATGCCGGACTTGCCCCGCCATAAAATGGTGTGGTTTTAAGCGTTTCAATAATCTCCTCATCACCAAAAACAGCTCCTGCCTGTATGCCCAATCCTTTTCCCAAAGAACAACAGACCAACATTTGGGCAGGGTTAAGTTTCTGCAAAAGACCATAGCATCCTTTCCCCTGGTCGCCAACAATTCCAATGCCATGGGAATCATCGCCCACCAGCATGATTTTATCCAAGGGAAGTTGTTGCAATGCTTCAAAGTGTGGATATTGTTTCGCTGTAAAATCGATGGTATCAAAAAGGAGCACGGGCATAGGCCCCTTATTTGAAACCTGCTGCTCCAAGGCCAGGTTTAGTTCCTTAAAACTATGCGTTCTGGTCACCCCATTCATGAGCATGGCTGTGTGCGCGTTCGGTGCCGCGAACAAGGTATGCCCTTTATGTAATAAATGTTGAATGACCAATTGCGCCGCCAGATATCCCGAAGACATCGTAAGGCAAGCTTCACTACCCACCCAATGGGCCAAATGCCCCTCTGCTTGTTGATAAATATCCAATGCTACATTAGACCGACGCGAGGCTCCATAATGCATGCCATACCGCTCCACATTTTTCAGGAACAGTTTTTTAAACGGAGTGTAGGATTGAAGGCCCAGATAGGCTGTCCCCCCAAAATAGAGATATTCCCTGCCGTTGGCATGGATGGATCGGTCTGGTATCCTGGGAAGGGAAATGGCCATTACAATAAAGCTATACCACTGCCTGGCAGTTTGGGGAAAATCACTTTGCCATCATTCAATATCGTAACTCCGGTGGCGATGTCGCCTTTAAGTAGCATGGCCCCGTCCATATCCACAAAATCCAATTGGGGAAGTAATTGGGCAATCGCCGAAATTCCTACGGTGGATTCCGTCATGCACCCGACCATAATCTTTAGTCCCAATTCCTTGCCTTTGGCAATCATCCGCCTTGCTGGGGTCAGACCTCCACATTTGGTCAGTTTGATATTGATGCCATCAAAATAAGGCCCGCATTTTTCCACATCGCTTTCCACGATACAGCTCTCATCTGCAATGACGGGGAGCACACAGGATTCCTTAACCTTTTTCATGCCTTCCCAATTCTCGGCCTTAAGGGGTTGTTCCAAAAATTCAACCCCAAGATCTTTTAAAAAGGGAGCATTTTTTATGGTCTCTTCCGCGGTCCAGGCACAATTGGCATCAATACGGAATATGCTGTCGGTATGTTTCCGAAGTTCCCTAACTATGGCCACATCGTCCTTGGTGCCCAATTTGATCTTGTACAAGGGCCATGGTTTTTCTTTCAGTTTTTCTACCATTTTTTCAATGGTATCGATGCCGATAGTATAGTTGGTAGTGGGGTAATAACTTGTATTGGTGCCCCAAATCTCGTATAAGGGTTTTCCTTGTAGCTTTCCATATAGATCATTGGCTGCCAAATCCAGGGCGCAAAGGGTAAAGTTCTGCAATCCCAATGATTCCAGATGTTTGTAGAAATTTTCAGGATTGTCAAAGTCGTATGCCTCAATGGAATCTCGCACAGCTTCGATTTCTGCCGTCATGCTTTCCACAGTGCTGTTGTAATAGGGATTAGAGGTGGCTTCACCATACCCGGTTTTTCCGTTGAGGCTCAGCCCAACGATCATAGTGTCTTGGGTATCGTGGGATTCCCGTGAGATGGTGAAAGTATGCGCTAACTGAAGGATGTATTTTTTGATTTCTATCTGCATCAAGGACCTATTTTATAAAGATGCTAAGATAGGGTTTCGGCTACGGTTTATAAAGACAAAGGCCCATTGAAATTTCAATGGGCCTCTCATTTTTTGATTGGTTTTGATATCAATATTTGCGAACGCTACCGGATACCGATTTTTTGGTCTGTACACTAGCTTCTCCTGTGTAGGAAATGTCCGCTCCACTACTGGCGTCGGCCACTAGGGATTCGGTCACGTTCACCGTAATATCGGCCCCACTGCTGGCATCGGCATTGCAACGTTTCACCAGAAGGTCCCTTGCCTTGATGTCGGAACCGCTGCTGGCATCGGCATACAACATATCGGCCTTGCCAGAAACTTTGATGTCCGCACCGCTACTGGCGTCCGCGTTAACTTCCCTTGCAGACAATTCTACAGTAAGATCGGATCCACTGCTGGCATCCAGTTCAATGCTTTCAGATTCTACAACATTCTGTACGATAAGGTCCGCCCCACTGGAACTCTTCAAAGCAGTAATGCTGGGAAGGGATACATAAACGTTTTTGGTGGCCCTTCCAATGTTTTCAATGGCGTGGATCTTTAATTTACCGTCCCTTACATCGGTACCGATCAAATCGATGATGTTTTCATCGGCTTCCACGGTAATCTTGAACTCGGAGTCCTGGGTTACAAATACATCGATACCCTCGGAGGCCAAAATCTCGGTAAACTCCTCTGGAATGTTTCGGGTTTCTTCCACTACTTGGCCGTTACCGGTTTTGCCGTGTCCAAAGTTCACATCCATCATACAGGACGATGCGAACAAGGATAGGAGTGCTACGATTGCTAATCTTGCTAGTGTTGTCATGATTGTTGTTTTTTGTGCCTAGCTTCACTGGGCACCTATTATTGATTGATTTTGAAAATTGATTTGATCCATACTGAAATAATTCAGTGTAAATGTCTATTTAATTGTGTTTGATGTGAATTTTGATTGACCCAACTGTCGAATAATGCTTCTCAATTGTTGTTTTTCTGTCCTGCCTTCATTTTGATACCATCCTCGTCAATCTTCATCTGAAAGGAATCTTGATTATCCTTAATGTCGATATCGATACCGTCTTCATTGATGATGATTTTGTTGTTGCCATCCCCGTCATCGGTGTCTTCCAATTCCGGACAGTCCAGACACTTCAATTCGCCATCCTTGTCCATCTTCCACAAATATCCAACAATACCACTTCGGTAGTAATCCCTGTCATTTTCAATACCTCTGGCGATGTGGTATTTAGTGGATTGCTCAAAACGTACCATTTTGCCTTCAGGGACATGGATGGTAACGGAAACTTCTTGATTTCTGGCCTTATTGGAAGTGTCGGTGGTCAAATATTCGTCCAAGATGATTTGGTTGCCCACCAACTCATAGCCAAAATCAATTTTTTTGGCCCTTTCACGGGCGGCCAAGGAAGAACTTCCATTGGCGTCTTTGCGAACAGTGATGTTCACCAAGCTATCCTCGGATTTTCTGACACGGATTTCCACATCATCCGAAATGAGCATTCTTTTATCGTTTTGGTCATAGGCGAAGGACATGCGACCGAAATGGACGTCGTCCCTGGTATACTCATAGCCAGGATTCTTCATTTTGATGACCAAGGTGTCGGATACATTTTCCATTGTCAGTTCATTGCGCTCATGTACACTCCCCGTGTTCGAGAATTCTGCCGCTTGACGAATACCCAGGGCAATCAAGATGCCCACGGATATCAACCAAAGCCCCAAAAGGGTAAACTTGGCAATGTTCCCGATGGATTTTAGGTTGTTCACCAAAATCTTCAGGCCTAAATACAGGACAAAGAAGAACGGAATGCCCACGGCAAAGAACAACAGGATGGATACCACCCAAACCGGTGCCCCCGTGGTGTTCACAATCTCATAAAAATCCACACCGGGAAAATGTACCGCATCGAACATACCCACGGTGAAAAGGGCAAAAAACAGACCTATCAAAGTGGCTGCGCCAATAATGATCAACAAAATACCGATGAACTTACCGAATACCTTAAATAGGAACAGGATAATATCCCCGATGGTATCAAAAAAGGTCTTGGAGCTGCTTTTGACCTTGTTGCCCATTTTTTCATAGTCAACACTTTTTACCTTGTCGGCAACATCATCAAACCCCTCTTTAACTTTGCGTTCTATATTGCTGATGTTGACAGGCTCCCCCCGCATATCCAATTTTTGCGAAGTGGTCACGGCCTCGGGAACCAAGATCCAAAGTAGGATGTAGGCAATCAACCCAAAACCGCTAGTGAATACGGCCAAAAGGATAAAGATCAACCGGATCCAAAGGGCATCGATGCCCAAATAGTGCTCCAGACCGGCACACACACCACCAATATATTTATGGTCAATATCCCTATAAAGTTTTTTGTTTCGGGTCTCTTGTTGGGGACGGGATTTTTTGGGCTCGTCCTCAAAAATATCCTCATCTACCATATAGTCTTCAGGCTGTCCCATAACATCGATCACCTGATCTACTTCCTTATGGGTAATTACCTGTCTTTCGTTCTCCATTTTCTCCAAAAAGAGCTCGGCGATCCTCGCCTCAATGTCGGCTATGATCTCATCGCTCCCGGTGGTACCAGCAAAGGACCTTTTAATGGACTCAAGGTACCGCCTCAGCTTGTTATACGCATCGTCGTCTATGTGGAAGAGCGTATTTGCCAAATTTATGTTTACTGTCTTGTTCATTTTTTGATTCTTATTTTGTGTTGGTTACCAGATTGACTGCATTTCTAAGTTCATCCCAGGTACCGTTCAGTTCTTTGAGGAACAACCGGCCCGTTTCGGTAAGGGCGTAATATTTGCGGGGAGGTCCCGATGTGGATTCTTCCCAACGGTAGTTGAGCAATCCAGCATTTTTAAGCCTTGTGAGCAATGGGTATATGGTACCTTCCACTACTAACATCTTAGCGTCCTTTAAGGCATCCAGAATCTCGGAGGCATACTTGTCGTCATCCTTGAGGATGGACAGGATGCAGTATTCTAGAACCCCTTTGCGCATCTGTGCTTTTGTGTTTTCTATGTTCATAACTTCATGGTTCTATTAAATTAACTGTTCGTTTTTGATTTGCCAAACTAGGTCTGGTCCGGTTTCCACTCCATTCCCCTGTGATGAGCAGGGGAGTGGAAACGCTTTTTGATTGATGATCTCGTTTTTTGATTGATGATTAAACTCCTGTTTTTTTGATTGATGATTTTTATGATTGATTACGTTTTTTGCGCTTCGTCCACGATTTGGTCGTTTTCCAGGATCACCATTTTACTCACCTTTTTATCGGTCATGATGAATTTGAACTTGGTGCCCCTTTCCTTTATATAAAAGGTGTCCTCGGATTGTGGGTAAAGGGTTGCCTGAAAACCTTTCGATTGCAATAGCAGGTGGTCCGATTCCCTTTTGATGCTTACCTCGCCCACTTGGGGAGATTGGTATTGACCTTCATATGTTTCCAACACTTCTGGAGAAAGAGAGACCATGGTTTGGTGTTCTTCGGATGGAGTAGCATGATGGTCATAGCTCAGCTCCCTTTTAATTTTCCATTCACCGTTCACCAACATCCACACATGGGTGAATTTTGCGATGTCCCCTTTTTGGTATTCGTTCTTATCGTTCAAAAACTCAAAACGATGTATCCCATGCTGGATGGCCCCATAAAGTTCACCGTCTTTTTTTAGTGGATACACTTCCAAACTACCATCGATCAATATCCTTTTGGCATATTGGGGAGCGGAAGGGTCTCTTTTTTCACAGTTCTCACGGGTGGGTCTAAGGAATTCTTCTCTGCCATCCGTAAAACCACCACGATCGTGATAGAATTCAAAATCTTCCGTGAATAAAGATGCCATGGTATTGGTATCGCATCGATTGAATGCGGCATCGAACAAAAGGCTGTCCTTCGATTTTAAGGTTTTATAGAGTTCGGTATCCTCTCCAACCTGAGCGCTGGCCAACGTTGTCATTCCTACTAGTGCAAGGGCCATGATGTTTTTAGTCCTGTTCATTATTTGATGAATTTAATGGTGAAAGGATATTTAAAATGTTGTCCCTCATTGGTCCTGATGGTAGCCAAAATGGTGAAAACAATGTTCACAACGGCCAAACCTACCTGTAGCAGACCAGTGATGCTAGCGGGCCAAAAAAGTCGACCAAACCTAAAGTCATCACTACTGATGTGGATGTTCAGGTTGTTCAGATTACTCAATTTGTGGAAACCGAAAACATCCCAGTCGAAAAGGTCGGGCAAGAACCCGATAAAGAAGGGAATGGTAATCAAGCCGGCCACAATGGCGTATAACAGCATGCTGATCTGAAAATTGAGGGCCTGTTTGCCATTGTAATCGACAAAGTCGTACTGCTTTTTGTTCGACATCCAAAGGATCAAGGGCACGATAAAGTTCCCAAAGGGAATAAAGTACTTCGAGAACGTGGATGCGTGGATGATCGCGGATAAGTTTCGTTCGTGTTTGGTTAATGTAGTTGCCATTTTTGATTGATGATTTTGATATATAAATGGGTAAACCTATTAGCTTACGATACAAATATATATCTAAAGGATGGTACTATGCAAAACAAAGTACTATAAATTAACATATTTTTAACAATATAAAATAGCGGTAATTTGTCTATTTTTAAGCCATAGAACAATTCATTATGGCACTGACACCCAGTAAAATCAATACATTCACGTTTCTAAAACTCCCTTCGGCCTGGTGGTGCGGGGTTCGTCTCAAATATATCGATGAGCGGAAGGCCGTCACCTCGGTAAAGCACAAATGGGTGAATCAGAATCCGTTCAAATCCATGTTTTGGGCGGTGCAAGGGATGGCCGCCGAGCTGAGTACGGGTGCCTTGGTGATGAACGAGATCCAAAAAAGTGGCAAGAAAATCTCCATGCTCGTGGCCAATAACAAGGCCACCTTTACCAAAAAAGCAACAGGACGTATTTCATTTACCTGTGAAGATGGACCATTGATTGCCGATGCCATTCGCAAAACCGTGGAAACCGGTGAGGGACAAACCTGTTGGATGAAGTCCGTAGGGATTAATGCGGATGGGGTAGAGGTCTCCACCTTTCATTTTGAGTGGACGGTGAAGGTTAAGGAGTAAAAGGTGAACGGTAAAGGTATTCAACAATAATCGTCTGCCTGAATCTGTAACAAAACCGAGAACAAAGCAACATATAAAGCGTAATCAAAAAACAATCAAAAAAATGAACGCACACGAAATAGACTATCACATTTACGGAGAGGAAATGCAATATGTGGAAATCGAACTGGATCCACAGGAGGCCGTTGTGGCCGAAGCTGGTAGTTTTATGATGATGGACACCGATATTAAAATGGATACCATCTTTGGGGATGGCTCCAATCAAGAAACCGGGGTCCTCGGTAAACTGTTCTCCGCAGGCAAGCGTTTGCTTACGGGTGAGAGTCTGTTCATGACCGCTTTCCTGAATGTGGGCCAGGGCAAAAAGCAGGTAAGCTTTGCTTCTCCCTACCCCGGTAAGATCGTTCCTATCGACCTTTCGGAAAAAGGAGGGAAGTTCATTTGCCAAAAAGATGCTTTTTTGTGTGCTGCCAAGGGTGTTTCCATCGGTATCGAGTTTTCCAAACGTTTGGGCCGTGGACTTTTTGGTGGAGAGGGCTTCATCATGCAAAAATTGGAGGGGGATGGTATGGCGTTCGTTCATGCAGGTGGTACCATGGCCAAAAAAGTGCTGGCTCCCGGAGAAGTCTTAAAGGTGGATACCGGTTGTATTGTGGGCTTCTCCCATACCGTCGATTACGATATTGAATTTATTGGAGGTATCCGAAACACCGTTTTTGGCGGGGAAGGTCTGTTCTTTGCCACCCTGCGTGGACCAGGTACCGTCTATATTCAATCTTTGCCTTTTAGCCGATTGGCCGGTCGCGTTTGGGCCGCAGCTCCTAAAGGAGGTGGAAAAGACAAAGGGGAAGGCAGTATTTTGGGCGGCCTTGGTGATTTACTGGATGGGGATAATAGGTTTTAGGAGTTAGTGGTTAGTAGTTGGTATGGGGATATAGATTGGCACCGTTTCAATGTCATTCTGAACGAAGTGAAGAATCTCAGCTTTCCTTTTTTCAATAAACAATGAACAATTATCAATTGACAATGTTCGCTGTTTCCTTGTTATCATTTAGGCAGTGAAGAATGTCTCCAAAAATCCAATAATCTAACCGTCCATTCACTATTTTCCTTTCTTTTGTAGCCTATGAATTTTAAAGACCTATTCCATTTTCTGGAAGAACTACAGCAAAATAACAATAAGGAATGGATGGATGCGAACCGTAAATGGTACCGCTCCCTTCGGCATGATTTTATTGCTTGGTTGGACGATTTGGACCTTACCATGGCCCAATTGCACGATGATTATTACCCGACTCCGGGTAAAAAGGGCATTAACCGCATCAACAACAACCTCATGTTCCATCCCAATAAACCGGTGTACAAGGACCATTTTGGGGCGGGATTGGACAAGGCTCCCCATTCGGCGGATTTTTATATCGAAATCGGCCTGAAAAACTGTTTGTTGGCAGGCGGTTTTTGGCGTCCCGACCCGAAAACCCTTCGTAGTATCCGAGAGGGTATCGATTATGATGGGGAAGTGTTACAGGAAATTTTGGACAAGCCTTCCTTCCAAAAAACGTTCGGTAATTTGTACGAGGATGAAAAATTGACCAATGCTCCGAAAGGGTTTTCCAATGACCACCCCCACATCGACCTATTGAAAAACAAAACCTTTGCCGTGGTGCATGAAATGACCCAAAAAGAAGTCCTTCAACCCAATTTCAAGGAAAAAATCGTGGAAGTGTACCAAGAAATGCTTCCCTTCCGTCAATATTTAAACCGAACGGTCACGGTTTAAACATTAATCCAGTTGGTCCGAAGCACGCAATAGGCGTGCAGATAGATCGGGGTGTTCCATATCCGCATCCAAAGGAAACATGGGTCGGATGATGCGTTTGTGTCCCAATCGCTCTAAATCCTGGTCCACACCGCCAGGGGTCAAGGCCATAATCCAATCGCCTCTCATGTTATAGAGTTCGGGTACCAGATAACCAATTTTTACCACGACAATATCGGTGTTTCTTGGGTCGAGGTTCAGCTCCGTAAAATCGGATTCGTTGTGGTACGGCTTTCTTTTTTTGGTGACGATAACGCTGGCATTGCCCACTTTCACGACTACTTCGGTTTCTGCATGAACATCCCCTTGTTTTATGGCGGTCACCTCTCCGGTCAGTAAAAGGGGTGGAGCAAATCGGTCATCAATTGCGGCTCCTACTGGTGCACTGACCTTGCCACCCACGCCGACTTCAAGGGCCTGTTCCACCAATTCTGGTCCTGGAATGGAGGCATAAATCAATGATTTACCCCCTGGTTCGTGGAATTCATCTCTTTTTAAAAGCTCGGTCAAGGTCCAGGTCACATCCCCAGCACCACCAGCCGTAGGATTATCGCCCATATCACTCAGCATAAAGGGTTTTTTATCACTTGCCAAAGCAAGATTCAAGGCCTCTTCATATGATTTTGTTGGAGCCACAAATTCGAATTCTTTGCGAACATCCCAGAAACTCTCGGCCAATTTTTCGGCACCGGCAACCACCTTTTCTTTATCATCTCCCGTGACCATGACCACGGCATGGTTTCGGGGTTCATCGGCCCAAGCGTACCCTATCCAAATGGCGGCATCCACTACACCTTCTTGGTTGGCCACTCCAGGCACTTGGGCATATAAACTCTTGCCTGGTTCTACGCGGGTACTGGTTTTTTCCCCGGGGAGTAATATCGGTACGGGAATCCAAGCCTTATATTGGGGTTTCCCCTTGCCATTCTCCAATCGGTCCACGAGATTTTGCACGGCCCGTCTTCTGGATTCGGTAGCATCTTCATGGGGTGCCATCCGGTAGCAAGTAATGAGGTCGCTATGTTCAGCAAGTCTTTCGGAAACATTGCCGTGCAGGTCCATGGATGTGGAAATGAGAACATCGGTGCCCACCACATCCCGTATTCTTTTGATCAGGTCACCTTCGGGGTCATCCAAACCGACTACGCTCATGGCACCGTGAATATCAAAGAAAAGTCCATCGTAGGGTTTGTTTTCTTCCAATAGTTGAAGTGTTTGCGCCACCAACGATTCGTAGGCTTCACGGGTTACCGTACCGCCAGGCAATGATTTTCCTACTAATGTAGGGACCCAGTCAGCGCGTTTTCTCAAGGTGGAATCCATCGCCATAAATGGGTAGCGTGCGAAAATGGAATCCCCAATTTTGGCGTGGAACGCCTCTTCATGGGTCAATGCGGGGGAAAACGTACTGGATTCGATACCTAAACCCGCAATGGCGATTCGGGGTAATTTTTTTTCGGTTTCCTGTTTACAACTGAATAATAGGGTCAAAAAAAACAGGAAGGGCGCTAACTTACGCATGTGGGTTGGTTTTGCTGGGTTTGAATCCGAAAGATACAATAAACAAAGGGATTCGTGAATCTTGTTCCAACACTAGGTTTGTGAAGAAATCCGTTACCTTTAACTTCTAAAATAAAGGCTTTGGAAAACAATAGGATTAGAAATATGCAGCGGGAGTTGCTCTCGGACAATTGGTATACCCTTGAAAAAGTTTCATTTGAATACTTGCGGGATGATGGGGTATGGGAAAGGCAGGTTCGGGAAGCTTACGATCGAGGGAATGGTGCGGTCATTTTACTATATAACACCCAAAAGAATTCGGTAGTGCTTACCCGGCAATTTCGTATGCCTACTTTCCTGAACGGAAATGAAGACGGTATGATGGTGGAAGCCTGCGCAGGATTATTGGAAAAAGGCAATGCGGAAGAGACCATTAAAATGGAAGTGGAAGAGGAGACAGGGTATAAAATTGAAAAAGTACAAAAAGTGTTCGAGGCCTATATGTCGCCTGGATCTGTGACCGAGATCCTCTATTTTTTCATTGGCCAATATGAAGAATCCATGAAAATCAGTGACGGGGGCGGTGCCGATGACGAGACGGAAAACATTGAAGTGTTGGAATTATCGTTTCCCAAAGCACTTGAAATGATGAAAACAGGGGAAATCCGGGATGCAAAGACCATTATGCTGCTACAATACGCGCAGTTGCAGGGATTTTTGAATCAATAACGCTCGTACAATTCCTTCAGGGTGGCATACATGGTTTTTCGTATTTCGATGGATGGTACCTTAAAATGATTATTCATGAAGCTGAAAATGAGCAATTTGCCAGATTTGGTCCTAATGAATCCACTTAAATTATAATTATTCCCCACTGACCCTGATTTTGCGAATAAAAAAGGTTCCGTACTAGGGTCTTCCCACTCCTTTACCGTACTGTCAGGTCCCCACATAGGGAATAAGGCAAACAATCGTTCTTCAGGAACTTCCTTGTAAAGTTTATGTAGGATTTGAACAAAGGATTTGGGCGTGAACAGATTGTAGCGGGAAAGTCCTGAACCATCTACCCATCTGGGTTGTTGTTCCAAATCATTAAGGTCGTGCTCCAGCATATAATCAATGGCTCGTTTAGTGCCCAAAGTATCAGAAATCATGGAAGAGGCGGTCATCAACAATTGTTCGGCCAAAAAGTTGTCGCTTTTGAAGAGCATTTGCTTGTAGATGGAATCTGTTTCCATGCCAAAAAGCGTTTGTCCCGGTTCTTCAGGAAAGTGATCTACCACACTGATTTTCTTGTCCAATACCGATTCCAAAAGCTGTTGGGTAAGACTATCACTGGTCACATAAGGAACCTCCAAAGTATCTTGCTCCGTAGGGTCAATGTAAAAGTGGTTGGCAAACTCGTCTCGTTTAAAAGGATGCTCCCTGATTTCAGTATCCTCAAGAAACGAAATGGGAGAAACATTCAGGCCCAATGAATCGGTATTGGAAATGGTAACCACATTGCCATAGAGTGGCATGGGCGTTCTCTCCGGTGAAAAATAGGTATCAAAATCTTCCCATGCCCATCCCGGACCGTATCGAAGGTCCTCTGTGTTTTTGGTATACAGGGCGATGGTTTCTTGGTTTTTGAGCCATGTAACCGCTGTGCTATCGTGCAAATGTGGGTGCAACCAAGAAGGATCTCCCGTTCCTTTCACAAAAACCGTATCGTTCGAAATACTATAGGTGAGGGTTGGAATGTACTTTGGAAGCAGCTTGACCCCTGTATAAAAAGTGATGATCTTAGTATTGCTAGCTGGAGTAAAGTACTTATCCCCGTTTACATTGATAAGCTCTTTTTGTGTCTTGGCATCCATGACCACCAATCCGTGGAATGAGTTCTGGAATGCCGTGTTTTTAAGGTTGGTTTTGGCTATACGACGGGCAGGGGAACAACTTGTGAGCAGAATTAATGAAATGAATAAATTGATTATCAGATATTTGAAAAATCTGCAATAAAAAAAGCCCATTTTAGCCATTTATCGAATTTAACACGAAGTTATTCAATTTTTAACTGGGTTTTAAGTTATGTAATTGGGTTTTTACCTAATTTAGTTCAACAACCAATTATTCAATCTAATCAAATTTCTATGCCAAGAGCTATGTTAGATTACACCAAAACCATCCTGCAGAAGGTCAGTTTTGATGTTAGACTCTTCTCCAAGGAATTGAAGAAAGCTATTTCAAGGTTATTACCAAGTGAAATTGAAGAACTTAAAATCTGGTTGCAATTTTATATTGTGGACAAACCAGAGTTACAACCGACATTAGTATTGTTAAGAGCATAAAACTGGAGCCGCTGAAAAGCGGCTCTTTTAATTTTTGGCCAAGGGGCTGATGATCTTCACGTCCTGAAAAGCTATTGCTCCACGAACAATGCTGGAAATCACATCCCTGAGTGCCTCGGTAATCTGGATTTTCAGTTCGCTTTTGTGATAGATCAAACTGATTTCCCGAGCTGGTGACGGACTTTTAAAAGGTTTCAGGTTTTCCTTCTTTTGGGATTCCAGGTGTAAGGTATTCAAATAGGGAAGGAGGGTCATGCCCATGCCCTCATCGGCCAAGCTCACCAAAGTCTCAAAACTCCCACTCTCGATTTTAAACTGCTCCCCGTTCATGTTTTTAGAAGCCTTGCAGAGGTTGATGACCCCATCCCTAAAGCAATGCCCATCCTGAAGTAGTAAAATATCATTGACATCCAAATGATCTGTGGTCAATTGGGTTTCCGAGGCCAAACGATGACTTTTTGGGACATAACCTACAAAAGGTTCATAATACAATGGTCTTTCTTTGATGAACTCGATTTCCAAGGGGGTAGCGGCAATTCCGGCATCCAAATGGCCGTCCAAGATGTTCTTGATCAAGTTTTCTGTCGACTGCTCTTTAATGATCAGGTTCACCTTGGGATACTTTTTGACAAAGGTGTTCAGGAACATGGGTAATAAAGTGGGCATTACCGTGGGGATGATGCCCAAAGTATAGTCGCCCCCGATAAATCCCTTGTCTTGATCAACGATATCCTTGATGCGTTCCGCTTCAGCGACGATATTTTTGGCCTGATCCACGATTTTCTTCCCTACTTCGGTAATGGAAATGGGTTTTTTACTCCTATCAAAAATGAGCACACCCAGTTCGTCTTCCAGTTTTTGTACCTGCATGCTCAAGGTAGGTTGGGTAACAAAACTCTTTTCGGCGGCAAGGGTGAAGTTTTTGTGTTCGGCAACGGCGAGCACGTATTGAAGTTGGGTAATGGTCATCCTAATGATAAATTTGAGATATAAAAGTATAAAAAACCATCAGGATAATCTATGCTTATCGACTTGGTTATCTCAAATACTTGGTCGGGTTATATCACAAATAATTATATTTATTTGGTATTCAGATTTAGTAAAGGCTCAAAATGACATCAGCCCAACTTATGGCCATGGTTGATTTCCTAAAGGAAGTCCCTCTTTTTTCCGAAGTGGAAAAGATTTCCCTGTTGGAATTGTGCAAGGAGTCCAAGGAGGAACTGTTCCTTAAAAACCATCGCATTATCCAAAAAGGGGAGGTAGGCGATGGGATGTACCTGATCTTAAAGGGCAAGGTGAAGGTGCACGATAAGGAACACGATTATGGCTCTCTCTCAAAAGGTGAATTTTTTGGAGAATATGCCTTGATCGATAAAAAGCCTAGATCGGTTTCCGTGACGGCTTTGGAGGAAACTACACTGTTAAAAATTGAAGCCGCCCACTTTTTAAGATTGATAGATTCCGATAAGGGGTTCGTTCAAGGGATTCTGTCCGTCCTCATCAAAAGGCACCGGGAACTGGATGTTGCCCAAGAACGATTGTCCGCTTCCAAAAAACAGATGGAACTGGCCCACTCCCAGTTATCGGGACTGATACAATACGCCATGGATGCCATTATCATGTTTGATGGTGACTTTAGGATCGTTTTGGCCAACGACTCTGCAAAGGCTATTTTGGAGAATGATGATGTGGAACTTCGTAATATCCTCTATTTTTTGGATGAGGAAAGTGCCAGTTTATTGGAAAAATTGATAGGCGACCATTCGGCCAGTTCCAAAGGCATGAACACCCATCTCCCCAACACCATCAAAGTGATCGGGTCCAATGAAGGGATCTCGACAAATGAAGGCACCATCAGTAGCTATGGGAATGAAGACGAAACCTATTATACCTTGATTTTGCGAAGTATCGATGATCGAATTCAGGCGGAACGCAAAATATCGACCCTGACCAAGCAAACCGAATACCTACAGGAAGAGCTCAAGGAATTGAAACAAGATCACGGAATCATTGCGCAACATGCTTCCATGTTGAACCTTTTGGGGCTTATCGATCAAGTGGCGCCTACACAGGCCACAGTTTTGATTCACGGTGAAACTGGTACCGGTAAGGAATTGGTGGCGAGGGCCATCCACAACAATAGCAACCGGGCCAACGGGCCCATGGTCCGCATTAATTGCGGGGCCATACCTGCCAACCTGATAGAAAGCGAACTGTTCGGCCACGAAAAAGGAGCATTTACTGGGGCCACCAATAGCAGAAAAGGGCGATTCCTGTTGGCAGACAAGGGCACCATATTTTTGGATGAGATCGGGGAGCTTCCGTTGGAGTTGCAGCCCAAACTGCTTCGGGTAATTCAAGAAGGGGAGTTCGATGCCGTAGGGAGTTCCAAAACACAAAAGGTAGACGTGCGTATTGTGGCGGCCACACATAGGGACCTATTGGCCCTTTCCAAAGAAGGAAAGTTCAGGGAAGACCTTTTTTATAGGTTGAACGTATTTCCCATTGAAGTACCTCCTTTGCGGGATCGTGGTAACGACGTCTGTTTGATAGCCGATAAAATGATCGAGCATTTCTCCAAGTCTCTGAGTATTCCCATAAAAAAATTGAACAGTGCCCAAAGGAAACAGTTGTTGGAATACAACTGGCCAGGGAATGTTCGGGAACTACAAAATCTGGTGGAACGGGCCGTAATAGTATCCAAGGGTGGGGAAATTGATTGGTCCAACATTCTGCCAACTTCCCATCATGCGGAAAAGACAAATACACCAATCCATAATGGTCATATTCTCACCTCAAAAGAGATGCTACAACTGGAAAAGGACAATATTTTAAAAGCCTTGAAGCGGACCAAGTGGAAAGTTTCCGGTTCCGATGGCGCTGCGGCACTTTTAGGATTGCCATCGACTACCTTGGCATCCAAAATTAAGGCCTTTGGCCTCACCAGACCCGTATAGATTTACGAAATATCGTTTTTTATTTACGAAAAATCATTATTTAACGAAATTGCGTTACTGGTTTATAATGTAAAATTCATTTTAAGTAATTGATAATCAGGTTATTATATTTTTTGGCACGACAAATGCAACTACTCTGGCAAATGTTAATCAATTAATCTTAAAAACCTAAAAACATGATTACAACAGCAAACATTAAAAACGGAGTAAACGTAGATCAGTTGGTAGAAACCATCAACCACGTACAAGAAGATCCTTCATTGGCCAAGTTCGAGTTCAGGGCCAAAAACAATTGGATCGAAGGGGGTCATTGTGTGACCAGTATCCAAGATTATTACGGAGTGGGTCAAGAGCACCCTGTACGTAAGGATTCCTTCACTATGGAGGCCGACCACGTAGAAGTTCTTTTGGGTAAAGACCAAGCTCCAAACCCTGCCGAGATCGTATTGCACGCTTTGGGTTCCTGTTTGACCGGTGCCATGGCTTACCATGCTGCCGCCAACGGAATCGAGATCGAAGGTGTTGAAAGTACTTTGAAAGGAGATGTAGACCTTCACGGTTTCTTGGGCCTTGATCCTGAGGTAAGAAAAGGGTACAATGGTATCACTGTAAAATTCAAAGTGAAATCTGACGCTTCCGAAGAGCAATTGAGAGCTTTGTCACAATTCTCTCCTGTGTTCGACATGATCACCAATCCAACTCCTGTAACCATCGAGTTCGAAAAGTAATCCTTTACTGAAATAAGCCGCCCTGTAAAAGGGTGGCTTATTCATTCCATCACAAAAAATCTCACTGACCCATCCATAATCAAAATGAAAAACAAGGAGCACATCATCGTAAATGCCAATCAGGCGGTAGCCCATGTGGCCTATCGTACCAATGAGGTTTTTCCGATCTATCCCATCACCCCTTCTTCCGATATGTCGGAACTGATTGAGGAATGGAGTGCCCTTCAACATAAAAATATTTTTGGCAACGTTCCTTCCGCTTTTGAAATGCAAAGTGAGGCTGGTGTTGCAGGGGCCATGCACGGAGCCTTGCAGACCGGATCGTTGACCAGCACCTTTACTTCATCACAAGGTCTATTGTTGATGATGCCCAATATGTTCAAAATTGCTGCCGAACTCACCCCCAATGTGATCCATGTGGCCACTAGGTCGGTTGCAACGCATGCACTCTCCATTTTCGGGGACCATAGCGATATTATGGCAGTTAGAGGTACAGGGTATGCCTTTTTGGGATCGGCATCGGTACAGGAGGCCATGGATTTTGCCTTGATTGCCCAAGCCGCCAGTTTGGAATCCAGAATTCCTTTTGTGCATTTTTTTGACGGATTCCGCACGTCCCATCAAATTTCTAAAATAGAATTGGTCGATGATGCTGTGATCCAAGCCATGATCGATTCCAAATTTGTGGATGCCCATCGGGAAAGAGCTTTAAACCCCAACCAACCGGTTTTGAGAGGAACCACACAAGGTCCCGATGTTTTTTTTCAAGGTCGGGAAGCCGTAAATGGCCATTATCAAGCTTGTCCTGGAATCGTTCAAAATTGCATGGATCGGTTTGCCCAACTAACGGGAAGGCAATACCAAGTGTTCGAATATGTTGGCGACCCCAATGCCGAGCAGGTTTTGATTTCGATGGCATCCTCTACGGAGACGATTGAGGAAACCATAGACTATTTGAATGCCCACGGGGAAAAAATCGGATTGTTAAAAGTTCGATTGTTCCGACCTTTTGGGGTGGAATTATTATTGGAAAGTTTACCAAGAACCTGCAAGACCATCACCGTTTTAGACCGGACCAAAGAACCTGGTTCTATGGGTGAACCGCTGTATCTGGATGTGTCCAATACAGTAATGCAATCGGATAGGTTTCAACAAACCCCCAAAGTATTGGGCGGTAGATATGGTTTGGGTTCCAAGGAATTTACACCTGCCATGGTGAAAGCTGTGGTCGTCAATATGAAACAAGTAAAACCTAAAAATAACTTTACCGTTGGTATTTCGGACGATGTTACCCAAAGTAGCTTAATGGTGGAGCCTTTTAATTTGCCTTTGGTGCACGAGCAAGTACTTTTTTATGAAACCAAGGCCTCCAAAACGCAGGATCAATTTACCCAATTCACCAAGTTCATCTCCCAGTATCTGGATGTACAGGTTCAGGGATATATGGAAATCGATTATAAAAAATCGGATTCCCGTCATGTTTCCCATTTGAGGTATTCGATGGAGAACATTAAAGCACCTTATTTGATAGCCAATGCGGATGTTGTCTTATGCGAAGATTCCAAATTTGTCAACAATGATGATATTTTGGATCGCATCAAGACGGGTGGCACCTTGATTATTCTGTCTGAAGTGACGCCAGAAGTGTTTTGGTCTTCCCTTTCCAATTCGGTCAAGACAGGTATGCAAAAGAAGAATATTAAACTTTATGTCATGGATTCGAAGCATTTTTCGACCCATAAGGAAGTATCGCCGTTGCATGCGGCATATTTGGGTCTCTTGCAACAGGAATTTACCTCTGATGCTTTGCGTATGGTGGATGTTTCCAAAACCATTGAGGAGAAGGATACTCTTGAAAACATGCCTTTAACTTTATTGGAAGGTCAGTTATCCGGAAAAGGCAATGAACTTCCGGTAAGTGTGTTCCCGGTTGATGGCACCTATGAAACAGGGACTTCTGAATACAATAGGAGAAACATAGCTGAAGCTTTACCAGTGTGGGATACCGATTTGTGCACCCAATGCGGTGCCTGCAGTATGGCTTGTCCGTCAGGGGCATTGCGGATCAAAGCCTTCGAATCGGAAGGCCTGGTCATACCGGATTCGTTTGACTTTGTACCCTTTCAAGAGGAAGGTTTCGATTTGATGAGCTACACCATACAGGTGAACCCCGATCAGTGTACCGGGTGCCAAAATTGTGTGGATGCCTGTCCAGCCAAGGCCTTGGTTATGGAAAAAAGTGAGGAAAGAACCCATGAAACTAGGGACAATTGGGCGTTTATGGAAACGCTTCCGGAGATCGACCGCAATCGATTGGATGTTTTCAAAATAAGTCAACAGCAGTTGCAGGAACCGCTGTTCAAATATCCTATGGGTGAAGATGGATGTGGGGAGGCGCCCTATTTGAAATTGGTATCGCAATTGTTCGGAGATCGGATGATGGTGGCCAATGCAACAGGTGCGAGCTCCATTTTTGGAGGTGCCCTGTCCACAACCCCTTGGTCCAAAAATCAAGAGGGAAGAGGCCCTGCCTGGTCCAATTCCCTGTTTGAGGACAATGCCGAATTTGGTTTGGGATACCGATTGTCGTTGGATCAACAAACCGAACAGGCAAAAACGTTGCTAAAGCAACTTTTACCTAACTTATCCAAAGGATTGGCTTCCGCAATCTTGAATGCTTCCCAAGTTACGGAGTTGGAGATCAATCAACAGCGGGATAGGGTAGAGCAACTTAAGGCAGAATTGTTGTTGTTTAATGACCCAAATGCCGCTCAACTCATGAACATTGCCGATAGTTTGGTGAAGAAAAGTGTGTGGATCATTGGGGGTGATGGTTGGGCTTACGATATTGGTTATGGTGGTCTGGATCACGTTTTGGCATCCGGAAAAAACGTCAATATTCTGGTTTTGGACAACGAGGTGTATGCCAATACAGGCGGACAAATGTCGAAAGCAACCCCATTTGGGGCTTCTGCAAAGTTTGCCTACAAAGGGAAAACAAAGCACAAAAAGGATTTGGGACTTTTGGCCATGAACTATGAGGATGTTTATGTGGCTTCCGTGGCCATTGGAGCCAACCAACAGCAAACGCTTCAAGCTTTTTTGGAGGCCGAAACCCATGATGGCCCTTCCATAATCATTGCATACTGCCATAGTGCTTCGCATGGCATCGATACCCAATTCCCGAGCCAATACCACAAAGCAGCAGTGGTTTCGGGGCAATGGTTGTTGTATCGAAACGATCCCCATAGAATTCTTGAAGGATTGCCCAGTTTACAATTGGATTCGGATATGCCCAGTATACCAGTAACAGATTATCTTTTGATGGAAGGCCGATTCAAAAATATGTTTGACAGGGAATTGGAGCCGAATTCCATTTGGATGGATAGGGCACAGAAACAAGTGGAACGTCGTTTTGCCAAATATCAGGCGATGGCAAATGAAATTCCTTCGACTTTAGAGAAAACCTTTGGAATGATCTAGCGTCTATTTTTCGTGCATGACCGTGCCGGATGTCCAATCCTCAGGAGTACCTATCACAGCATATCTTTTGGCTTTTTCGTTGAAATATTGGGCCACGGTGTCACCTGGGTTTTTGTACAGAACCCATTCAAAGGCGGTGGAAGCTTCGTTGAACTTACTGTTGAAAAAGTGTTCAATGCCTTCATCGTAGTGTTTTTTGGTTTCCAGTTTTAAGGAAATGCTGTCGATATTGTCCCCATCGATACACTCGTAAATTTCGATGGATTTTTGCTTGCCCTTCACCCGTACCTTGCCCAAATACCTGAAATTGAAATCGTCAGGATTGGCCATAAGGTTCATGGAGTCGCCACTGATGATAATGTGTGCCCCGAAATGTTTGGTCATGCCTTCTACCCGGGCTGCACTGTTCACAGTATCGGAAATCACGGCGGGATCGTTCCGTTTGGAATCCCCAATGATGCCCATTACCAAAGGACCGGTATGCAAACCAATGCCCACGGATAAAGGTTTGTATCCTTTTTCCTCTACACGCCTTTTGTTGTAGAGGGATAGGGTGCGTTGCATTTCTATGGCCGCATCCAGCGCATTTTCAGGGGTTTTCGGAAAGAGAGCCATAATTCCGTCACCCATGTATTGGTTTACAAATCCTTTGTTTTCCTTGATGATAGGACCCATTCGCCCTACATAAGCATTCACAAACTTGAAATTCTGCTCCGGGGTCATGCCCTCGGAAAGGGTGGTATAATCCCGAATGTCGGAAAACAACACGGTCACATCCTTTTCCGTGTAATCTCCCAATCGGACCTCGGTGATGGATTCCTTGCCGATGGACTGTACAAATTCGGAAGGAACGAACTTGGAAGTGGCCCGGTGGATGGTGTTCAGGTTGATGTGTATTTTGATGCGGCTCAACAGTTCTCCTTTGGAGAAAGGTTTGGTCAAGTAATCATTGGCCCCGGAATTGAAACCACTGACCAGGTCGGTGACCGTATTTTTGGCGGTCAGCAAAATGATGGGGAGTTCACTTGCGGAATATCGTTCCCGAACGGTTTCGCAAACCTCGTAGCCCGATATGCCCGGCATCATAATATCCAAAAGTACAAGGCTGATGTGTTCCTCTCGTTCCAATAGGTTCAACGCTTCCTTGCCCGAATTCGCTTCAAGAACATCATAACCGGCCACGGTCAAGTGGTTTTCCAAGACGCGCCGATTGACAGGTTCATCGTCAACAATTAAAATTTTAATGCCACCCGAACGCAGTATTGGAGCACCATCTGTTTGTAACTCTTCATTATAAACCTTCACGGGTTGGATAAGATCAGGTTGAGGTTCCACTGATTTTACTTTGGATCGTTTTGCGGTACTCAAGGGTAGGGTAAAGGTGAAAATAGCCCCTTTTCCCTTTTCGGATTCTGCATGAATGGTCCCCCCATGAAGCTCCACCAGTTGCTTGGTCACAGAAAGCCCCAAGCCAGTACCACCATATTGTCGTTGGGTGGATCCATCCGCCTGTTCGAACGAATTGAAGATGGTCTCCAATTTCTCCTGTGGAATACCAATGCCCGTATCCGAAATGGAAATGGAAAGCATGCCGTCCTTCTTTTCTGCAAAAAGGGAGATGTACCCTTTTTCGGTAAACTTGATAGCGTTCCCGATAAGGTTGTACATAATCTGTTGCAGTCGGTTCTCATCGGCCTCCACCAAAGGAGCATCCTTGGGAATAGAATTGATAAGTTTCAATTTTTTATCCTTGACCATGGGCTGGGAAAGACGAACCACAATGGTTGAAACGGCATATACATCCACTGGGGAAAGGGACAGCGCCAAATCTTGGTTTTTCAGTTTTGAAAAATCGAGGATATCGTTCACCAAATGGGACAGGCGTTTACCGCTGTTGACGATCATGTCAAGATTTTCCACGGCAGCTTGTGGCAAGGGTCCGGCCACACCATCTTTTAAGGATTCGGAGAGTCCGATGATGCCGACCAAAGGAGTCCGCAGTTCATGGGAAGTATTGGCCAAAAACTCGTCTTTTAGTGCATCAATTTTTTGAAGTTCAGCAACACGCTGTCTTTCTATTTCTGTGCGATTACGCTCTTCCAAAATGGCCCTTTTCTTCTCTTCTTCGGCCTGTTGTGTACGTTGCCGTTGTTTGTACCGATTAAAGGCAAAATAGAGCAACAGAAGAGAACCCAAGGCCAAACCGATGACCACATTACGAAGCGTTTTTTGCTGTTTGAGCCTTAAATTGTTGATTTCCGCATCTTTTTCGAGCGTGGTGATGGCGTCTTGCTTTTTTTCCGTATCGAAGCGGACTTGGAGTTCTTCTATCTGTTTGGATTTTGCTTCGTTGAAAATACTGTCCTTCAGACCAACGGATTTGTTTTTGAACACCAAGGCCTCCTCGAACTTGCCCTTTTTTTCAAAGATCTGCGAAAGTAGATCGTAATATCCATGAAGTTCTGCCCGTGCTTTGATGTCCTCGCCTATTTCGATGGCTTTTTGAATGTTCAGTTCAGCCTGCCCAAATTCCTTCATCTCGTAATAAATGCGCCCAATTTGGTAATAACTCATGGAAAGCTCCAGTCGCTGGCCCAATTTTTCACGGAGTTGCAAGGCCCTTTTATGATAATCGAGCGCTTGGGCATACCTATTTTGAAGCCCGTAGACCTTTCCAATGGCCTCAAGATCAAAGGCCCTGCCCCAATCACTATCGGTGGCTTTGTCCAATTCCAGTGCCTTTTTAAAATAATCAAGGGCGTTGTCGTATTCCTTTTGCTCCAAATAGGTATCCCCAATATTGAAGAGACAGTTCGCCATTTCAGCTTGGTCGTCCAAAGAGGTATATATGTCCAATGCCCTTTGGTAGTTGTCCATGGCCTGGGACATTTTGCCCGTGATTTTTAGTATCTCCCCAATGGCGTTAAGGGTAGTGGCAATACTGAACTCGTCGTTGTGGTCTTCATAGATCTTCAGGATGTCATAATAGATTTTGAGACTTTGATCATAGTCACCCAAATTATCCAGGATGTTTGCCTTTTGGTACAGTCCGTTGGCAATGGCAAACGGGTCTTTTTTGGTCCCTTCAAAGTTGAGGTATCCGTCAATATGGGTGAGGGCATTACCATAATTTCCCGCATGACGGTCCAATACGGCATATTGGTAGTTGGCAACCGATTCCCCCCAAGGAATATTGGCCTTTTTACTGATAGTGAGGAAGCTGTCGATATATTTTTTTGCCAGTTCAGGATTGTTCCTTCCATTGATGTACTCCCAAGAAATGTCCTTTAGGACGCGAATACGCATACTATCGTTCGGGGCATTTTTATAAATCGTCTCAAGGGAATCGATTAAGATGGTCTGGCCCATCAGGGTGCTCGTTGTCAACACCACAAAGAACAATATGAACGCAATGGGCCTGATAGGTTTGGTTTTAGGTTGATATACAGTAAATTAAATGTACTGTTTCTAAGGGTATCGACCAAAAAAAGCCTGCACATGGCAGGCTTGACGTTGTTGATTGATGATGTATTGTATAGCTAAAAGCGAATGGAGAGTTCTAAATCTTCATTCCCTACTTCAAACTTGGAGGTGGTAAAACTCGGTGGACCGTAAGACATATCATTTCCGGACATGCCATAACTTTCCTTGGGCATCCCGTTGGCCTCGTAATCCATTCGATTGTTTTCATTGGCATCGTGAAGGGCCAAAATAGCATAGGTGCCAGGGGCTACGTTGGTAAAAGTGAGTACCACTTTCCCATTCTCAATTTTGCTTTCTTGGTTTTGCACACCGGGTCCTTTCATGAAAGTATCCTCGGTATGAAGGCCGGCCAATACCTTTCCTTCGTTGTTGGAAATGTTATCGATGGTCACGGTAATCTTGGTGCCGGTACTTTCCTGGGCCATGGCAACAAGGCTTACGAATAAAAAACTCAATGCTAGTGTTACAGTTTTCATAGGGTTTGTTTTTGATGTTTTTGTTGCCACAAATCTCGCATGCAACCTCTTCTTTAAAAATTACAATCTACCGAATTGTCAATTTTAGGGTCTGAACTGTAATGGGAAAATTGGCGTTCCAATTCATCACAAAAAATCAACAGTTGGGTATTTCCTATTGGTGCGGCAAATTGGGTCTGGTCAATTTTGTGGCAACAATCAAATGAACAGTCATGAAAAATAGTATTATCGCATTCGTACTTTTTTTACCACTAGGATTCCTATCGGCCCAGACCATTGTATCGGGAACCGTTACCGATAACAAGAAAGTCCCCATTGAGGGTGCCAATGTATATTTGGAGGGCACTTATGATGGAGCCTCTACCGACAAGGATGGTAAATTTACTTTTGAAACAGAGGAAACAGGTACCCAAACCTTGGTGATTTCCATGTTGTCCTACGAACCTCATTACGAGATCGGTGACGTAACTTACTTCAAGGATTTGAAGATCCAATTGGTGGAAGCCATCAATTCGTTGTCCGGGGTCACTTTGACTGCCGGTACTTTTGAAGCTGGGGACAATTCCAAGGTCTCTGTTTTAAAACCACTGGATATTGTAACCACGGCAGGGGCGGCCGGAGATTTTGTGGCAGCCCTTCAAACCTTGCCCGGCACCACCACAGTAAATGAAGATGGACGTTTGTTCGTTAGGGGAGGGTCTGCCAACGAGACCCAGGTGTTCATTGATGGTCTTCGGGTATTTCAACCTTTCAGCGCCACCGCCAACAATACACCCACTCGTGGTAGGTTTTCTCCATTTCTTTTTAAAGGCATCACTTTTAGTACAGGGGGATATTCCGCGGAGTATGGACAGGCGCTTTCCAGTGTATTATTATTGAATACCTCTGATGTTCCAGACCAAGAAAAAACAGACATCTCGATTATGTCGGTTGGCGCTGGTTTGGGCCATACTGAAATCTGGGGAGACCAATCCCTGAGTTTGAACACTGCCTACATCAATCTGGCCCCCTACGAAGCCTTGTTGCCATCCACGAACGGTGTTAAATGGAAAAGTCCGTATGAATCTTTTTCGGGTGAGGCGGTGTTCCGTAGCAAAGGGGAAAAGAGCATGTTCAAGCTTTACACTGGTTTCAACCATTCCAATTTAGACATAGAACAAGAAGATATCAATTATACTGATTATGTTCGTTTTCAACTGACCAATAACAACCTTTACTTTAACTCTTCTTACAAATATTATTTTCAGAATGATTGGAGCTTGACCAGTGGCGCCAGCATCGCTTGGGATACCAACGACATCGGTATTGAAAATGATAAAGTAGATACAAGGGAGACGGCATCGCATATCAAAGTAAAGGCAAGAAAAAACTTCAGTAGTAGGTTTGACCTTAATTTTGGAGCAGAGGTATTTATGTCCAAGTACAATCAGGGTTACACCGATTTTGAAGGAACCGACTTTAATGCCGGATACGACGAAAACCTTTGGGCGGGGTTTATGGAATCCGACATTTTCTTGAGCAATAAACTGGCCTTGAAGTTGGGGATTAGGGCAGAACAGAGTACCCTTTTGGATGAGTTCAACATATCCCCACGTGTAGCATTGGCCTACAAACCGGGTGAGTTTGGTCAGTTTTCGTTGGCCTACGGGGATTTTTACCAACGGCCCAATTCCGATATAGTGAAGTTTGATAGTGATTTGCAATTTGAGAAAGCTTCCCACTATATTTTGAACTACCAATATGTGGGGAATGGGAAAACGTTCCGTGCCGAAGCGTATTACAAAGATTATGGCCAATTTGTGAAGTACAACACGAATATGCCAGAGTTTAACTCGCTTTACACCAATTCTGGCAACGGCTATGCCAGTGGATTGGACCTGTTCTGGAGAGATAACAAGAGTGTGGAGCACTTGGATTATTGGGTTTCCTATTCCTATTTGGATACGGAAAGGAACTATGCGAATTTCAGGGAAAGTGCTACACCCAATTTTGCTTCCAAACACAATCTATCTGTAGTAACGAAGTACTGGGTGGATAAACTGAGGTCACAGGTGGGATTTTCCTATTCCTATGGTTCGGGAAGGCCATACAATAACCCTAATAGCGCTGCATTTATGGCTGAGAAAACACGTTCTTACAACAATCTAAGTTTCAATTGGGCCTATTTGATAGACCAACAGAAAATCCTGTATTTTTCGGTTAGTAATATGTTGGGGTTCAATAATGTAAGTAACTACCAATATGCTGATACCCCAAATATGGATGGTGTCTATAATAGACGTGCCATTACCCCTCCGGCCGACAGTTTCTTTTTTGTGGGATTCTTTTGGACCATCAGTTCGGACAAGAAGAGCAATCAGTTGGACAATCTATAGTTATTGCTGCATTTTAAGGTAATAATCCACGGAATGTTTTCCTGAACCATAAATAATGAAGAACAGGCAGATGATAAGTGCAACGATGGCCAAAACCAAGTTGGAAACATGCATCGTACCCAGAAAATTGGTAAGGATGGCCCCAAATAAAATCGGTAATTGGGCAATAGTGGCCCAACGGGTCAAGAGTCCGATCACTATTAAAAATCCACCCACAAAATGGGCAGGTGCAATGTAGTGCAATATGAGCATTCCTCCTGGTAGGCCTTCAAAAGGTCTGGCCATTTCAGCCATTTCATTATAGTTGGTCATCAGTTCCGTTCCTTTTATGAAAAGGAAAATGCCAAGGGCTATGCGGAACACATCCAAGGAATAATAGGTATGTGCATTGGCCCATTTGTTCAGGTTTTTGACTGTCTCCATGGGTATTTTATTTTAGTTGTGTGATTTTAAGTTACTCATTTTAAACGAAGTGTAAAAATAAAAAACGCAAAATCCCCTAAAATATGTAGGAAAAGTATTATTTATTGTGGTTTAATAAAAAGCGGTATACAATGGTTTATGCTTTGTTGAGCAACAATTCCATTTGTATATCGCTTCGTTCATAGGGTGAAGTAGCACCGATCATTTCCACAAACCCGAGTTTTTGGTAAAGGGATAGGGCTGGGGTAAGGATCCGGTTGCTCTCCAAAAACAATTTCTTTGCTCCCATGGATTTGGCCTTTTCTATAATATGCAGTCCCAATAACTTGCCAATGCCCTTTCCCTGGGCCTTTGGCGACACCCCCATTTTGGCCAACTCAAAATCATACTCCTTACGCTGACTGGGAATGAGCGCACAAACACCAACGACCTCTTTTCCCATGAGGGCAACGGCAATATAGCCGCCTTTATCCAGAATGTATTCCTTGGGATGGTTCAGTGAAATACGGTCCATATCTTCCATTTTGAAATATTTGGTGATCCATTCTTCGTTCAACCTTCGAAAATCCTCCTTGTGGGCATCGGAATAGGGTACAATGGAAATGGTGTCCGGCATAATTTTTTGATTTGTATCTGCAATCCAAAATTAAACCGAAAATTGGAGGTGATGCTCAATTTTCACATCCTGAATGTGTTAAATAATAAAATCACCGTGCGGTTCAACGAAAAAATTGGCCTATGGCCGATAATTTACTTAATATTGTATTACATTTAGTAATAAAACTCTTACAAGTCCCAAATCTTGCTAATGAGACCAAACAACAAATATCAGCCTATCCCAAACAGGCATTTTAACCTACTTAATCCAATCGGCTATGGATATAAAACTACTTCTATTTTTCAAAAAGTTACCCCACGCACGTGTTGAAAGAGCTCTGTTTCCTCTAATGGTATGCTTGCTCTTGGGGTTGAACTCCAAAGCACAGGAAACCAATCCTTACGTGAGTTATGATGTTCCCTTTCAAAATTTGTTGAAATTCAACAGGTTTTTGATCAACCCTACCTTTTCCGCTGTTAGGGAAGACAAATCCTATGTGAACCTTTTCCACCGCAGTCAAAGTGCCGCATTTGATAACAACCGTCAAAATTATTTTTTGAGCTACAGTGGCAGGTTGAACGATATGGTGGGAATTGGATTTAGCCTTTACAATCAGCAGGAAGGCGTTATCTCCAACCTGGGCGTTATGGCCAACTATTCCCATGGCATTAAATTGGGAAAAGAGAGCAGCCTTACTTTTGGGGTCAACATTCCCTACTACGTGAGCAGCTACGATCCAAGTAGGGCCGTGACTTTGGAAGAAGATCCGTTGTTGGATGATGCTACTGAAAGTTCCATCATTTCCTTTCAACCTGGATTGAACCTATCCCTAGGGAAGTTTGATTTCGGTGTGTTCGCCCAGAACTTGGTGGATTACAATATCAAGTCTGGCAAGTCTTTAACGGCTTTGGACGACAAAACCTTCTCGGGACATATCCAATACACCTATGAATTCGAAAATGGCTACGGTATTTTTGAGGATGGCCGTTTGTTGCCACTAGCAAGGGCCCGGTTTGAAGGAAACAACGACCCCGTTTTTGGAGGGGGAATCATTTTGGACCTCCCTAAATTGGGATGGTTGCAGGGTGGATATGACCAGTTTTACGGAGCTTCCGCAGGAGCTGGTTTCAATTTGAACAGAAGGCTTTCCTTTGGATATAATTTTGAGAAAAACCTGAGCAACAGTATTGCCAATTTGGGGGTTACCCATGAAATATCCATTGCCTATACCTTTATTCCCAATCTTTCCAAGAACACCTTCATCGTTGATAATGAAGAGGAAAACAAAGGAAAGAAACCTATTGATGGGGCTCAAGTGGCCGATACCCAGGATAAGGATGGAAAGGATGCCCAAAAAGGAAAATTGGATGTGCAGACCACCCTTAGGCCCAACAATAAAGAAGATTTGGCATTTTGGGAAGCGCAATTGGAGGAGTTGAAAGCCCAACAAGAAGATAACTATGCTGTGATCAATGAACTCGTTTATCGCATGGATTCCTTGGAAAAGAACAGAGAGAGGGATATGGAGAAACGATTCGAAATGGTCATGCGCATCGTGAAAAGACATACGGGCAATACAACCCCCGAAATAGAGGAGAAGGCCCAAAAACTTTACTTGGCGGATAGCAAAGACCTAGATTCCATTTATGGTGCCATTGAAAGGTCCGCAGTGGCCGATAATGCCCGTAAGGCAAAGACATTAAAATCTATCGATGTTGCCAAAAAGAATGAAGGTGGTTTCCATGGAGGCGCTTACAAGCCCATTGAAAAATACATCAACTTGGATGGAGTGGGCCAAGGACATTATATTGTGGCCAATGTATTCAAGAATGAGACCTATCTCAAAAACTTTATGGCCAAGTTAAAGGCCCAGGGTATTGAGGCGCAATATTTCAAGAATCCGGATAATGGATTAAACTATGTCTATCTCGCAAAATATCAGGAAAATGAAGATGCCTATGCAGCCTATCAATCCAAGATGAAGGGCAAATACACGGATGAGATGTGGATCATGCATGTGGAAAATCCAAGGTATTCCAACTGGGCCGACGCCATTTTTCAGGATATCGAGTAATCCTTACTGGTTTTCCCCGCTCATTTTATGGGCGATGGCCTTGCTGCCCGAATCATCCCGTTCCCCTAGTTCGGAGATGATTTTTGGGTGGTCTTCGGGTCGGGTCTGGGAGAGTTTGTAAGTGGCCTGGATATCCGAAATTTGGATTTGAAAACCTACAACCCCTTTTACCTGTCGTAGTGTTTTGGGTGTCATGTTGTCTAGTGAAATAGGATTTTTGGACCCCTTTTCATATTTGTCCACCAATCGGTGCATGGAAGCCATGGTTTCCTCCTCGGACAATAGCTCCAATTTCCCATACACATGCACTGCGATGTAATTCCAGGTGGGCACTTCCTCTTCTTTGTACCAGGATGAAGAAACATAGGTATGTGGACCGTTAAAAATGCATAGGACCTCATTGTTCGGCTCTAAATATTTCGATTGTGGATTGGCCTTGGCAATATGACCGACCAATATATCCCTTCCTTCAGCATCTGTTTCCAACTCCAGGGGTATATGGGTGCCCCAGGGTTTACCGTCCACCACATTGATCAAAACGCCAAAACTATTGTCCTTTAGGAATTTCTTGATTTCGCCAAGGTCTTTGTTCTCGTAATAGGGTGGAATGTACATGGTTTGTGACAATAAACAATTAAAATACAAACCACGAAGATCGATTAAAATTGGACATAAAAAAAGCGGGACCTAAGTCCCGCTGCATGTATATATTTTGGGAAGCATTAATTTCCTTCTTCCATTGCTTCTGCCTCTAACACAAAATCCTGGATGGTTTTGTTGCCGGCCACGATTTCCACTTCAAGGGTGTCACTATTCACATACCCGTTCAAGGAAGAATATACTTTGTAGGTTCCAGCATCCAATCCCATAATGGCATAAGCACCATCAATATCGGAAGCTCCGGAAGTAATGGGCTCTTCGTCCAAATTCATTATGGAAATCTGTGCATTTTCGAGGGCAACGGGTGTTTCACCATCCATGGTGGTCACAAGACCGCTCAAAGTTCCTGCCGTTGATAAATTACATACTTTGATCACAGGCTTGAAATTGAATCCGGTGATGCCATCCACTTTGATGGTGCTTCCTTTGGCCACAAAGGAACGGCTCACATCAAAATCCAACAAGAGATCACTGCTCAATCCACCAGCAACAGTCAATGCAGGTTTAAAGAAGACTTTGATACCTGTTTGGGAACCACTTGGCACGGTAAGGTCAAAAGTACGTCCATCAGTTAGGACTACATTTACGCCTTTTACATATACTCTGATCAGGTCATAGGTGCCAGCTGGAACATCCAAATCGGCCAATTCTTCAGTTACACCATTGGTAAGATCCAAAAGGTTAACAGGTATTTCTTCTTCCATAAGGGTGATGAATGGATAACCATCTTCTTCGCTATCACCTTCCACATCCTCATCTTCGCTGTCAACTAATCTTGCATCGACCTTGAAAACGGTCACGTTGGCTTCGGCCACCATATCAAAAGGAAAAGGGGCATCGGTCAATTGGAGGGTCAACCTACCCATGGTGTCGCCATTTCCACCATTGCCAGAATCATTGGAACATCCAACAAAAACAAGCAATACAAGGCTCAATGCAAAATAAAAGATTTTCGTTCTCATAAATAAGGGGTTTTATTTAATAAAAATGTTACCCTATTTACGGGGAATCACTAGAAAATGGCTTATTTGAGCGGTTTTTTTCGATAAACTGCAGGTTTTGTTAAGATATTCTTTGACTTTTTTTAAGAACTACACTCTATTATCAATAATACCCCCGAATTCCTAAATGCATCGTTTTGTCTTCAATATGACAATCCATCCCTTTTAATCGACAATTCGGTTATTCTTTGTTTCGATTGTGCTGAGGCATATCCAATTTTGAACCATCAAATAATCATTAAAACAACAGTCATGAAAAAACTGATAACACTTTTATTACTTATTGGCGCCTCAGTTGCCCAAGTACAAGCACAGGCCAAGGATCAATACACCAAAGGGATGGAAAAGGCCTTTGAACTTTGGAAAGACCAGAAAATTGTGGAAGCTTCCAACCTTTTTGAACGGATAGCCACCGCCGAACCCGATAATTGGATTCCGTACTATTATGCCTCCCAAGTGAACACGGTCGCTTCCTTTGGGGAAAAGGATGAAGCGAAACTGAGCAAGCAATTGGAAAAGGCCAGGGAATTCGTGGATGTGGCCAAGGCTATTTCACCGGATAATCCTGAAATTTTGGTACAGGAAGCCTTGATCAATACGGCATGGATCGCTTTTGATGGGGCCACCTATGGTATGACCATGTCCCAAAAGAATGTACAATTGTACCAAAAGGCCTTGGAGCTGGACCCGAACAACCCGCGTGTGGTTTTTTCCAAAGCGGAATGGGACATGGGTGCGGCACGATATTTTGGTAAGGATACCGCTCCATATTGCAAGGATGTGGAAAGGGCCTTAGAACTTTTTGCTACCTTTAAATCCGATACGCCATTTTATCCTTCTTGGGGCAAGGAAAGGGCAGAGCAGGTGTTGGCAGCATGTAAATAAGACGTAATGAAGCTTTTTTTAAAGGAACTTATGAAGTCGTTTTTAGTGGGGATTGCCATTTTTTTGGTGGTCCTCATTATTCTTTTCCTTAACGGCTGGGATTTTACCATGAAAGAATTGTGGACGGAGTTTTGGGAGAGCATGATCTTCTCCATGATCATCTATCTCTGTAATTCAGCCTCTTTCATTTTGCTGATGCGGAAGTATGACAAGGAACTGTTCACCCGCAAGTATATTGCCTATGGTATTCTGGGAAATATTATAGCTTCTATTATTGGTATTTTCCTTTCGCGTGTGGTGTTGAAGGTCATCATGTACAACATGTCTTTTGAAGCCTTTTTCACGTCCGAAAGACCACAGTATTATGTGAATACCTTCTTTATATCCATGGTGGTTGCGCTCTTGTTCTATGCAGCCTACTTCTATAAATACTACAAAGAAAAGCAGGTAAAGGAGCAGAAGATCATCGCAGGTTCGGCCTCGGCACGATTCGATGCCCTGAAAAACCAGTTAGATCCCCATTTTCTGTTCAACAGCCTGAATGTATTGACCAGTTTGATCGAGGAAGACCCGGACCAGGCCCAAAAATTCACCACATCGTTATCCAAGGTATATCGATACGTGTTGGAACAGAAGAACAAGGATTTGGTTACTGTGGACGAAGAGCTCAATTTTGCCCGCACGTATGTCCGACTATTAAAAATGCGTTTTGAGGACAGTATCATTTTTGATATCCCGGAGAAATGTACCCAGCCAGATGCCAAGATAGTTCCACTTTCCTTACAGCTTCTGCTCGAAAATGCGGTGAAGCATAATGTGGTCACCAGCTCAAAGCCCCTTCACATTAAAGTGTTCGAACAAGGGGGTATGTTGGTGGTAAGCAATAATCTGCAGGAAAAACAGGTGGTCAAGAAAAGTAGTGGGGTAGGGTTGCAGAACATCAGACAGCGATACCAGATATTAACGGACCGTGGGGTGATCATCAACAAAACCAATTCGGATTTCAGTGTTTCGCTGCCCATGCTCACCCAAAGATATTCGGTGGTAGAGACCCAGCAGAGCTATATTGAGGAAAAGAGATATGCCAAGGCCAAAGAGCGCGTAAAGGCCATCAGGGACTTTTATGGAAACTTGATTTCCTATTGCATCGTGATTCCCTTCTTGTGGTGGATCAATTTACGGACCACGGATTTTCTTTGGGCCTTTTTTCCTACCATCGGTTGGGGATTTGGAGTGTTGGCGCACGGTATGGAGGCCTTTGGGTATAATCCGCTGTGGGGCAAACGTTGGCAAGAACGAAAGATTCGGGAGCTTATGGAAAAGGATGATTTTTGATTTCAGTTAACAATTAACAATTGTAAGTAATCAATCTTTCACCCTTCACCCTTCACCTTTTACCCAAAAAACCTAAACCCTTGCCCATTATCCTTCCTCCCATACAACTCATCCCTTAAAATCAACAGTTCGAGAATCTACTTTTCCATAGGTGCTGCTTTCTATCGAATTTTGGACTAGAGTTAATTTCAAAATCAATCAGTTATGGAAAATACACAACAAGACAGTTATAAAAGGGCCAAAAAAAGGGTGTGCCATCTTAAGGCCTTTTACAATAGTTTGGTGGCCTATTGCATCGTGATTCCCGTGTTGGTCTACATCAACTACCACACCACCAGTTTTCCGTGGGCCATTTTTCCAACAGTGGGATGGGGGATGGGGCTTGTAAGCTTGTGGATGACCGCCAACGGCTGTAACCCGATCTTTGGAAAAGATTGGGAAGAGCGAAAAATAAGGGAATTCATGAACAAGGAAGAATTTTAACAATCAGTATATTTAACAGTTACATCCAATCAACAAACAACATCATGGAAAATTCAAATAAAGAAAGTAAATACATTCGCGCCAAGGAGAGGGTGGATGAGCTTAAGAAGTTTTATGGAAACCTGACTTCCTATGTCCTTGTCATTTCCGCTTTGGCTTTGATCAACTACTACAGTAACGGCTTCGGCTACATGTGGTTCCTGTGGGCAGCCTTTGGATGGGGAATAGGACTTATTTTCCACGCCATCCGCGTCTTCGACCTTAACCCATTCTTTGGAAAACAATGGGAAAGGCGTAAGATCGAAGAATTTATGAAGGAAGAAGAAACAAACGATAAATGGAAATGATCATGGAAAATTTTGACAACGACAAATACAAAAGGGCCAAGAAACGGGTCGATGAGCTAAAAGGTTTTTACATACACATGAGCATTTATGTGGTGATCAACACCTTTATCTTGGTGAATATCTTCTTACGGACCGACAATTTCTGGCAATGGCCCCATTTTGTAACTTTATTTGCATGGGGATTGGGATTGGCCTTCCATGGCATAAAAGTATTTGGGATCAACCCGCTCTTGGGAAAGGATTGGGAAGAACGACAGATCCAAAAGTACATCGATAAAGACAAGAACGACACCGATAAATATCTATAAGCTGGAACTGTGGAAAATTTAGATGATAAATACGGAAGGGCTGCCAAGCGGGTTAAGGAGTTGAAAGGCTTCTACAGACACATAAAAATCTTTGTTTTGTTCAATGGGGTATTGTATCTGCTGAAAAGTGGCCTACTTAACCCTTTCATGCCGGAGGGATTCCCTACGGAGCATTACTATTTTGATTGGGTAAACAGCAATGTATTTATCTGGGGGGTGATATTGGCCGTCCATGCAATATATACTTTTCGAAATAGAATTCCCTTCCTTCAAAAATGGGAAGAACGCCAGATTCAAAAATACATAGAGCGAGAAGATGAGGAGATGGGTAAGTTTAAATGATCGGGATGAGGTCTATCAATACATATGAAACTGCAAAGAAGCAGGTAGGGGCCATAAAAGGGTTTTATGCCCACTTGACCTTGTTCATTCTTGTCAGTGTCCTAATCTTGGCTTCCAAGGGAACCCTATTGGAGGTGGTGGCCGAAAAAAACCATGAGGTTGACCCCAATTTCGTGGCATGGTTGGATTGGAACTTTATTGCGGTTATCCTCATTTGGGGGACGGTGATATTGATTCAGGGACTTGTGGTATTTGGTCGACCGTTGATCAAAAAATGGGAAAAAAGAAAAATTGAGGCATATCTGAGAAAGGATAGAGATGGAATCCTTTGACAGGAAAAACATAAACTATAGTATATGAACGTAATCATCATCGAGGATGAAAAACCGGCTGCGAGACGGTTGTCTAGATTATTGGCCGAACAGGATATCGAGGTTTCTACCATGCTCCATTCGGTGGACGAATCCATTGAGTGGTTCCAGAACAATCCGCACCCCGACCTTATATTTTTGGACATCCAATTATCGGACGGACTTTCGTTCGAAATCTTTGATTTGGTCGAAGTGAAAAGTGCCATTATTTTCACCACTGCTTATGATGAATATGCCCTCCAAGCTTTCAAGTTGAACAGCATCGATTACCTCCTTAAACCCATCGATGATGAGGAGCTTGAAAGTGCCGTAAAAAAGTACCGAAATTTTAAACCGGAAAGCCAAAAAATATCGGTCGATTTCAACGACATAAAAAAGCTTTTGGTGAACCCTTTGGAACGGGAATACAAAAAACGTTTTACGGTGAGGGTAGGGCAACATCTCAAGATCATCAATGCAGATGATGTGGAATGTTTTTATAGTGAGAACAAGGGTACTTACGCAGCCACTTCGGATGGCAGGAATTATTTGTTGGACACTACGCTCGAGCAATTGGAGGAGGAGCTTTCCCCGGAAATGTTTTTTAGGGTAAGTCGAAAATTTTACGTGAACGTCAACCATATAGGAGACATCATTTCGTACACAAATTCAAGGCTTCAAATTAAGCTAAATCGCTTTAATGAGCAGGAAATCATCGTAAGCAGGGAGCGCGTTAAGGACTTTAAGTTATGGTTGGAATAAAATATTTCAATAAACTGAAAATCAGATTAAATAAATATTAAAAAAAGTCACTATAAATTTTTCCTATAGTGGCTTTTTTAGGTAAAAAACACTAGTTTTCCTCTATTCTGTTATCATCAAAAGCTGATGGGAGCAACTTAGGTATCAGCTTGATGAAAATGGGCAAAAGAACAGCTCCTCCGGGGAGCATAAAAATAGCCAGGGAAGGAATGCTTTTAAAAATATCGAGCAGTTGGTTCTGTACTTTTTTCTTCTCTTCGGTACTTAGATCTTTTACGGTGGACTTCGATAAAAGAGCGACCAATTCCCTACTTTCGGCAAGCTCTTTTTTGAGTCGCTTGCTGTTTCTCAGAATTAATTTACTCACGTTTTTGGACATGCCTTCGTAGAATTGAACGGCCAAATTTTTGTCGTTCAGATAGGCAATTTTTTCCCGATTTTTTTTAAAGAAATCCATGACAAAATCGAGCTCGATCCGCACCTCATTTTCGGTCTTTCCAAGGTCCTTCCCGAGACCAAAAATATAGTCCGATTCAGTAAAGTCTAGAGACTTGTCTTCCCATATGGTGAGGCAGGCCATATCCAAAAAATAATCCTTTTCAAATGCATTGAAATTTTGGTCCAAAAGATCCAAATAGGAGCCGTCAAATTTTGCCTTATCCAGGTCCACAAAACTTAATGATGATCCCAATAATTGGATAAGCTTTGCATCGTTTTCATGCTCCTCTTTGGAGTTGAGGGCATGGTAGGCAATGTTGATCGTTACGTACTCCAAAAGTTGGGCATGTTGCTTCATATCAAATTTCCCTTGGAGGTAGGTCATAAAAATCAACACATCCACATAAAGCAATGAATTGGTCAAACTGTTTCCAAAGGCACGGTTGAACGTATTGCCACTGAGATAGATTCTGGAATCAATTAATTTTTCCAGTTGGGACTCGGTTTTGGAACCGGTCAAGATCTTATTGAGAAACGAAATCCTACCAACATCCAAAGATTGATAGTAGGCAAAAACCGTATCCACAAAATTGGTGAAATTGGTTTTTCCCTTTTCAAAAGTATAGGTAAAGTAGAGTGCGGTTAGGAGGTTGATCTTTGCGATTTCATCTTCACTAAGGGTATGTTCCACCTCAATAAAGGAGGGAATACTCAAATGCACCCCATAAATGAACCCATGTTCTTTAAGGTCCTTATATAAGCTATCAAAGTCCGGATAAGGTAAGGACTCGTTGTCGACTAGGTGACCAAACTTGTTGATCCAACCAGAGGCAGAAGGGTTCATTGATCCATGTTTGCGGGTCAAAGTAAAACAAAATCTGGGACAATTGCGTGCTGCCTAACAGCCAAGTTGGTTAAACCTCGGTTAAGTTTTAATGAACGGGGCAAGGGGCTAATCTTTTGTGGGTTCCGTCTCCGAAGGTGAAATTTCCGGCTTCAAAATCTCTATGCCTTTTTGGATGACCAAGTTGGTAGGGATGGTAATACGGCGTCCATCATCCGTCCGCATAAAAAGATAAAAACCGCTGATATCCTCCACCTTTCCGGTCCAATCAAAATCTTTGTCCATGACCCTAATGCGGTCGCCAAGGCGAAGCGGATGGCTAAAAAATAGAATAACACTGGCCGTTAGGTTGGACAGAATGGACCATTGGGCCACAAAGCCAATTCCTACTATAGCCAATACGGATGATAGAAACAATGAAAAATCCTTCAAATTCACGCCCCAAATCAAGGAAATGCCCACAAAGGCCAAAATATAGAACAATAGATTGCTGAGGTAAAAAATGATTTTACGACTGTTCATATCAATGGCACTGGTCTTACCGAACTTTCTGATGGCCCTTTTGCTCAAAGAGTTGAGGGTCAAGACTAAGGCCAAAAGGATTATCGTTAGTAAAATCTCCGTTTTAAAGGACATTGGGTCTATCATGGGGAGTTCTTGTAAATTTGGATTAACTTATGGTCTAAACTACAAATAACCCGTTTCACTTATACTATGATGGAAACAGAATTTGAAAAAAATACTTGGGTCATCAACTATTCCAATGAAGGCTATTACAATCGCAAGTTTACTCTTGCCGAAGACACCAAACTCTCCAAAGGGGATGGTTCCATCACCTGGGTGAACACCTACGGACTGGAGTATATGGACGAGTTCCGTACGATGGTGGATGGTAATACTCTTGATGATTTCTTACTTCGTTTATTGCTTAACCAAAAGATGGGCAATAAGGTCATTGAACTAGAGGAACAACTTTTTGTAGCTGCCAGGATTGTGAAAACGGAGCACCATAACTTGGAGTCAGAGCAAATGTTCTTTGTGATTGCCAAGGATTTTATTTGGTGCATCCAGGAAAAGTGGGGAGACCATTTTGATTGGATTCGTAATAGAATTTTCGAGAACAAGGGTATCATACGGAAGAAGAAGGCAGACTATTTGCTGTTCTTTATTTTGGAAACCTTGGTATCCAATTATAAGGAAAAATATGAGGAACTGGTTTTGATGAACAACACTTTGGATGCCATCATCAAACAAGAGCCTACACCGGAGTTCATGTTCGAGGTTGAACAAAAGAAATCCATGATCAATGAGTTTAAAAGGGCTTCCCATGGGCTTAGGGACATTGTTGTAAAACTGGAAAGAGTCAAGGTGAAAGGTTTTCACAACAAATATTTTAGTGAACTTAGGGAACAGATAGGTGGATTGATCAATGACATCGATTCGGATATTCTGGAACTGGAAAGCCAGATCAACCTCTTTTTCAGTGTTCAGGGGCACCGCTTGAACGAAGTGATGAAGACCTTGACCATTTTTTCCGTCATCTTTATTCCATTGACCTTTTTGGCGGGCATCTATGGGATGAATTTTGAAAACATCCCCGAATTGAAATGGCCCTATGGCTATTTTATCCTTCTGGGATTGATGTTGGTCGTCACTATTATTTCCTTCATCATCTTTAAAAGAAAAAAGTGGTTTTGATGTGAAATTGTCGGTGTTCGGCCCAAATTATATCCGTTTATAATCCATTCAAGCCAGGTTTGTATGAAGTGCGCTTCATGGCGAACTAACCAATGATAAACATCATATTCTTGGAATATTCCGCTCGGTAGTTTTGTCTCATCTTAAATATTCTATAATGAGAAAGACAATACTTTTAGTAGTGGCAACACTATTGGGGTTTTCAAATTTGATGATATCCCAGGACACACCGACCAACGATTTTAGTAAATGGCAATTTAGGTTGAGGGGCATTGTGGTCGCTCCAGATGAAAGTGCCGACATTGAAGCTATTGGCGGAGACGTGTCCATATCTACTGCTGCTGTTCCTGAATTTGATATCACCTACTTTTTTGATGAGAACTGGTCAGCCGAGTTGATTCTTGCCACCACCAAACACGATGTAGAGGCCGTAGGTACGGATGCAGGCGACATTGATTTGGGCAGTGTGTGGCTGTTGCCACCAACCTTGACAGGCCAATACCACTTTACCGGGGGCAATTTTGTCCCTTACTTGGGAGCAGGGGTAAACCTTACGTTGTTTTATGGAGTTGATGAAGGCCCCGTTGCCGATGATGTGGAGTACGATACCGCTGTGGGCTTTGCCCTTCAAGGTGGTTTCGATTTTATGTTGAACGATAAATGGTTCTTGAATTTTGATGTGAAAAAGCTGTTCCTGAACACTACCGCTACCGTTGATGCTACCACGGCACTTGGTGCTACAGTTGATGCGGATGTTGACATTGACCCATGGATATTCGGATTTGGTGTGGGTCTAAAACTCTAAGTTGTTTTTTAGGTCAATTGATTGTAAAAGCGGTTGGATTATAATATCCAACCGCTTTTGGTTATCAAAAAATGCACTGGTGTTTTACCTGATGTTGATTCCCTTTAGAACCAATTCTTTCCATTCAGGATGGCGTTTTATGTACATCGCCACAAAAGGGCATAGGGGTACAAGGGTCCATCCTTCTTCCTTGATGTGCTCCAATGTCTGTCGAATGAGTTCCGAACCAATGCCTTTGCCTTCGTAAGCTTCGGGGACCTCGGTATGGGTAAGATAGATTTTCTTCTTGGCCTTGATGTACTCAATTTTTGCAATGCCTTTTTCCAGTTCAAATTGAAACTGTTTGGCTTCGGCATTGTCAACCAAAACATGTTTGCTATCGTTGCTCATGATTTTAACTCGTAATAGGTCAGTGCCCCGGAAGGACATTTTGAAACTTGTTCCTTCAATTCTGGGGTAGATGCATTTTCCACCGTTATCCATGGCCTTGCCTTTGGATTATAAACTTTGGGCAACATTTTCACACAGATGCCGGCATGTTGGCAAAGTTCCGGTTTCCACACCACGGAAATCTCGCCGTTCGGATATTCCTTGATTTTTTCCATATGCTACAGGTTGATAGAGGTAAGATATAAAAAAGGCTGCATCAATGCAGCCTTTTGTTGTTTTATGTTTTTCCTAATGTCGGAGACGGTTTAGGGTCACATTTTCTTCAATAGCACGGATGCTTTAATAGCAACATCTTCCCAAGTCTTGCTCACGCCATCAGGCCCAGTGTGCAAAACCTCGCAGGCTTTGTTCAAAGAAGCAAGCGCATCCAAGGCGTTCCAGTTTTTAAGGTCCATGGTCCCCGAGAAATTTACATGGCCATCATCAGAAATCACATAGGTCATGGGCAGGTCTACGGTCATTCCGTTCATGGTCAATTTAACGGAGCATTTTTTGTCTGTATCAAAGGCGAAGGTCCCTTTAATGGATTGTGTTTCCATCATCTTATCAAAGAAAAAGTGAATGATCTTGGGATCGCGGGTATTGGTGGTATCGTTGGTAAAAAGACTGCTCACGGGAATACTGAATTCCATACCGTCCAAAGTTTCCATAGGGGTTTCTCCGGCGGTATAGGTCAAATCAACTTTGGTAAATGTACCGCCCACGGGTTTCTTGTCTGTGGTCTTATAGGCGGTGAAACGAACATCCGTCGAATCTTGCACAACACTATAAGTTGCTATTGCTTCCTCCGTTTTGTTCTCTTCCTTTTTAGCTTGTTTGCAGCTAAAGGCCGTTACCAATAGTAGCGCCAATGCTGCTACTTGTATTTTTTTCATCTTATGTTTTTTTAGGTTTAGTACTAAGGTACTTATTATTTGGGCAGTTATCAACCTATGAAGAGGCTATAACACAAATTTAGGAGTACGAAGTCACCATTTGACACGTTATAGGTAATAGCACGAACCATTAAAGCAAAACAAACCATTTTGAATTACTTTCTGGACCATATTGCCTTTTATGCTTATTACAGGAAGAAAAAGTCTATCTGTAGCCGATACAGGAATCTTCGTAAAAATAAGGTCTTGGGATATTTGGAGAAGGGGCATTATAAGCGTTCACTGCAACATCTCCGCAATGCTGCCATAGAACTGGAACTTGAATATTTTGACATTCTTTACCTTCGCCTCCGCTAATTTTACTTTTTGTTGAATAACCCTCTCAAATCGGGATTATAGAAAACCGCGACCTGGAAACGGTCGTAGACAGCATCGGAAAATTGATTGCGCATATATCCGACCTGGAGGCTGCTGTTCTCCGTAATGTTGACCCCTACCGCGGCATATAACCTGTTTTGGCCAAAAAGATCATCCTGTAGGTTGATGAAGAGTTCATCATAAAAGTTGAGATAGAAGGTGTCGGTCAGAGGTAATGTCATCTGAAGGCGATAACGGGCCCTGTGTTGGGTGTCCGTGGCATCTCCAAAATCCAAAAAACGCTGCTCCAGTCGATAGCGGTGTTCAAAAAGGAATTCCCACACCTTATTTTTTAGAATAAACTGTTCAAAGACACGGTGCTCCTTACTGTCTATCTCATCTGGAAATTCATAAAATGTATTATCGGTACTGATGTATCCATATCCCAGGGTGGCTATTGCATCCGGATTGATATGATAATTCAATCCAGTCCGTAACAATAATTGATTAAAGTTGCTGGTGGTTTCATAAAACCGGAACTGGGCCTCGGTATGGATACTGAACCGTTCCGAAACCTTATTGGTCCCAAAATACATGTACCATGCCCCAAGTTTGTCCTCGCCCGGTTGCTGGGCCTTTACTACCAAGCAACCGAACAAGAACACAAGTCCCATTATTTTTTTGATCATAAATTTCCGTCTTTAATGGGGGTACCTTCCTCTCCTTCACCTTTGAGGTACACATCCAAAAATTCCAATATTTTACTGTAAGCGGTGATTTGGTTTTCTTTTTTCACGAACCCATGCCCTTCATCCTCAAAAAGAACATACTCCACAGGAACACCATTTTTGCGTACTCCGGCCACAATCTCGTCAGACTCGGCTTGGAGTACCCTGGGATCCTGTGATCCTTGTAGCACAATCAAAGGTTTGGTCACCTTATCGGTATGGAACAAAGGCGAAATCTGCTTCAACCTCACGGAATCGGCACTATAGGGATCTCCTAATTCCTTGTACAGGGCATCTTTAAAGGATTCCCACCATGGTGGAATGCTCTTCAGTGTCCTGATCCAGTTGGTGACCCCAAAAAGGTTCACACCCACATCAAATTCTTCGGGTGCATAGGTGAGGGCCGCCATGGTCATGTACCCACCATAGGAACCGCCAATGATCCCTATTTTTTCACCGTCGATGCCGGATTGTTGGGCCAACCAGTTTTTACCTTCCACACAATCTTTAAGGTCTTTATCGCCATGGTTAAGGTCGTCCATTTGATAGAACGTTTTGCCATATCCGCTACTACCACGGTTGTTCACGGCCAAAACAGCATAACCATGGTTCACCAAATATTGGATAAAAGCACTAAAATTTTGTCGAGATTGCCCTCCCGGGCCTCCATGTACCCATACCAGTGCAGGTACAGGATTCTCTTCGGAAGCCTGATGGGGTTTATAATAGATGGCAGGAATTTCCAACCCGTCAAACGACTTGAAACGGACCACTTCGGCTTTTACAAGATCTTGAGCTTGAATTTCCGGATTGAGCACATTGGTAAGTTGTTTTTGTTCCTTGGTTTCCAAATTGTACACATATAAGTTGGAAGGCGTAAACGATCCCCCTGCATAAAATCGCATCATGGTTTCATCATCGGAAAAACTAACGCTCGTTATCTCCATGTTTTCCACAGTAGGGAGGTCAACATTTTTGCCCGTGGCCACTTCCATGACCTCGATCGTGTTCTTGGCATCTTCGTTTATATAGGTAACCTGGTAAGTTCCATTGTGGGTAAAATAGCTTCCCGCAATGTCCCAGTCCCTTGCCATGGCCTTTGCACGCGATCCATCCTCAAGGTTGTACTTCATCAAATAGGCAAATTCACTGCCATCGTCGGTAGTATAGTAAAAAGCCGTGCCATCGTGTGAAAAGTCCTGACCACTGTTACCACTTTGGTTTTCATTGACCTTGGTCAATTCCTTGGTCTTCATATTGTAAAGGAACAGGTCACTGTCATTGGTATTGATGGATTTGCTGAGACCCACATATTTTTTATCTGGAGAAATCACGTTGACATCATACCCATCATTGTTTTGATAGACCATTTTGGGTTCCATGGTACCAAGGTCCATTTCGTACAGATCCATAAAGCGTTTGTCCCTTTTGTTGGATCCATAAAAGAACGAGGCCCTATCTTGGGACCACTGGTAGAATAGTGATCGTGCCCCTTCTTCTGGGGTAAGATCTTTGTGGGTCCCGTCGGTTTCCATCACAAAAATGTGATAGATCTCGTCCCCATTGTTGTCCATTCTAAAGAGCATACGCTCATCCTTTGGAAAGTAGGAAATGGAAAATACCGAAGAGCTATCGGATTGAGAAATAGGGACCATCTCCCCACCAGTGGAGGGAATGGTATACATGTTGTAGATGCCCGAACGGTTGCTCGAGATCAACAGTTTGGATTTATCAGGGGAAAAACTACCTCCTCCAATGGCCTCGTTGTCCATCATTTGGGCGATGGTATAGGTTTTCATGGTTTCGGCGATGGTAGGCGTCTTCTCTTCTTTTTTACAGCCCCAGATGAGTATTATGGAAGCAATGACAATAATTTTTTTCATGGTTTCTCAGGATTATTGATGATATGTTCAATTCCTTCAGAGAGGAGAAAGGTCGATATATTTTAGTTATGTCCAATTTGGCATCCGCAACCGGGCGTTGTAAAGCTGTGGGCCTCTTCATGCCATGGAAAAGCTGCGTTGTATTTATTGTTTTCCCACCAGAATTTGGTCCTTTTCGTTTCGGTGTTCCCTATTTCGTCCATGGTTTCCGTAACGAACAAGCGGCCGTTGACCATGGTGTATTTCACGGATTCCGAGTTTCTGATATCTTCCAGTGGATTTTTGTCCAACACGATGAGGTCTGCCAGTTTGCCCACCTTCAAGGAACCGATGTCATTTCCGGCACCGATGTATTTTGCCCCGTTGATGGTGGCGGCCTGCAGAGCTTTCATATTCGTCATGCCTCCCTGTTGCAGCATCCAAAGTTCCCAATGCGCGCCAAGTCCCTGCAACTGTCCGTGGGCTCCCAAATTGACTTTCACGCCTTCATGGGCAAGGTCGGTAACGGTTCTGGAGACAAGGATATGGCCATTTTCATATTCCTCATCCGGTAACATGGTACGGAACCTTGCACGGGAATCAATGATTTCCCTTGGCGTATATTTCAGTAACTTTTCATTTTCCCAAACATTATCTTTTTGGTAGAAGTAGTATTCCCCACTCGGCCCTCCGTAGTTGACAATAAGGGTAGGGGTATAGCCCGAATTACTGGTTTTCCATAGCTCGGTCACATCTTTATACACGGGGGCCACGGGAATGTTGTGTTCCACTCCTGTGTGCCCGTCCATGATCATGGACATGTTGGTGTAGAAAGTGGAACCGCCTTCGGGAACCACATTGATGCCCAATTCCCTTGCGGCTTGTATAATTTGTTGCCGTTGCTCCCTTCGGGGTTGGTTGTAGCTTTTTACGGAATGGGCACCAAAGGCCTTGGTTCTTCGGATGGCCGAACGGGCATCGTCCAAATTATTGATTACGGCCTTAAAATCTCCATCGGCACCATAAAGGATGATACCTGTGGAATACAATCTAGGCCCTACCATATCGCCATTCTTGATGAGTTCGGACATGGCAAAAATGGATTCGGTATTGGCTGATGGATCATGCGAAGTAGTGACCCCAAAGGCCAAATTTGCATAGAGTTGCCAATGCTTTTGAGTGGTGAGCCCATATCGGAAGCCTCCCACGTGGGCATGTGCATCCACAATCCCGGGCATGATGGTCTTTCCTGAAACATCGTACACTTTTGCGTTGGAGGGAACATTGATCTCATTGGATTTACCCAAATATTCAATACGGTTTTCATTGACGACAATGGTACCGTTCTCGATGACCTCGTCACCTTCCATGGTGATGATTCGGGCATTGGTGAAGGCAATCCTTCCCGAAGGTTTATAGGTTTTGGATACCAATCCCACTTTGATGCCGACACTGTCCATCTTGGCCACTTTTTCTGGGGAACCAGGCAAAAAGGTAAACCGATTTTTAATGTCATTCTCGAAATACTCGTCCCCCAAAGTCCAAAAAATCTTTTGGCTATCGCTAGACCAATGCAGGTTGATACCCGCGTCCTTGGAAATTTGTGATACAGGAACCGCTTTGGAATTGTTGTCGAGGTCCACTTCTTGTCCGTTGAGCACCAAAGGCGCAATATAGGCCTTGTGCAAAATGGTGAACGCAATCCAGTTGCTATCAGGACTGGGTACCAGTCGGTTGGCATATTTGGATTTGATATGGGTTCTTTCGTCTTTCCCGTTCAAGTTGACAGATTTGAGCGATTTGGTCAGGTTTCCAAAGTAAGTACCTCCCGTTTGGTAGAAAATACGTTTGCCATCTTTTGTGAAAACAGGATATTCCCCATTATCCAAAACCCATTTTACATTAGTGCCATCGGCATTTATAGTGTAGATTCCCGATTTATTGGCAAAAACCCTGCCTTGGTCGTTGTTGCCCGATTCTTTTTGATAGGCGATTATCTTTCCGTCAGGACTAAAGGAAGGAGTTCTGTAAATGCCTTTTTCAGTGGTGAGTTTGGTCATCGTTCCACCGGAAACTGGAATTTTGTAGATAGCCCCCAAGTTTTCATCGTTCCAGGTGACAAAGGAAATCGTCTTTCCATCGGGTGAAAAAGTAGGTTCAAACTCAAAATCTTCCCCTTTGGTCAAACGGGTAGGTTTGCCATTGGGCAATTTTTTGGTCCAAATGTGGCCCAACGCATTAAAAACTAACGTTTTTTGGTCAGGGGAGGTAACCGCATGCCGAATCACTTTGGCCGTAAATTGGTCAGGCGCTGCTGGTGAATCTACATGTAGGGTTTCTGCAATTTGAATTTTGGCATCAACAGTAAAGGGGATATTCGTCACCGCCAATGAGTTAATATCGATTTTGAAAATTTTTCCCTTGTTCCAAAAAACGATTTCCTCGTCATTGGGCATCCAACTAAAGTTGGGATACACACCAAAAATGGCCCAAGCCTCTTGTTGGTCTTTGTTTAGGTCGTCAAAAATGGGCCACTCTTCACCCGTTTGAAGGTCGTGCAGGAAGAGCACCGTTTTGGTACGGACACGTTTTATAAAGGCCAATGTTTTGCCATCATGTGATATTTGCGGTCTGGCGGCACCACCTGGTCCTCCGGTGACTGTAGTGGTCTCGCCTGTTTCAAAATCATATCTTTTGATGACATAAATCTGTGAGTTGGGGTCTTTGTTGTACTGAAAATACCCTCCTGGATACACATCTTCACTGTAATACAAATATTTGCCGTCCGGGGAAATGACGGGCTCGTTTACATCCTGCTGGTCGTTTTTTCGTTTAGTCAATTGTATGCCCGAACCTCCAGTGATATGGTACTGCCAAATTTCACCGGCACCCAAGGAACGTTGTGATGTAAAATGCTTTCTGGCCACCAAATAATTGCCATTGGGCAACCAATAGGAATTGTTCAACAACCTGAAATTCTCCTCGGTCACCTGCTTGGCATTGGAACCATCGGCATCCATCACCCAAATGTTGTCTCCACCACCTGCATCACTGGTAAAGGCAATTTTTTTACCATCTGGACTGAAATGGGGTTGTACTTCAAATGGGATTCCTGTTCGCAGAACCTTAGCCTTACCTCCGGTTATAGGCATGGAATAAATATCACCCAATAGGTCAAACACAACGGTCTTTCCATCCGGACTTACATCTAGGTTCATCCAAGTACCCTCATCTGTGGTAAATTGATGTTCCTTGAAGTTAAAATCCCCTTTGGGATTGGTCACATCCCACTTGGAGTCATCCTTTTTATCTTGGGAAAAAAGTGATGTTGATGCCATAAGCACCAACAGGAAGAGAAGCTTTTTCATTTTTGGTTGTTAATTAGTCGCTTAAAGATACCAAAAAGCCTCGCTGGATTTCTTAAAAAGATGTTAAGGGGATTATAGGCAAAGGTCTGAAGGAATCAAGGAAAGAGATTGTATCACTCATTTTTGTAAATAACCCCATCCTTCATCACAAACCGAACCTTTTCCATTTGCTTGATATTTTGGGAGGGGTCGCCTTCTACGGCAATGATATCGGCCAAAAAGCCATTTTGAAGAGTCCCTAATCCTTCCAAATGCAAAACCCTTGCATTTACGGAAGTGGCCGATTGTAATACCTTGATGGGCTTCATTCCGTACTCGACCATAAGTTCCATTTCCCTGTAATTTTCGCCATGTGGAAAGACCCCTACGTCGCCTCCAAAGACAATGTCAACTCCGGATTCCAGTGCCAGTTTAAAGGATTTTTTCTTTTTAATAATCCGGTCCGTATCGGGTTCGGTACCTTTTTTCCAGCCCTTGTATTGTTCCGTGGCATCACCTGCAGCCAGGGTAGGGCAAAGCGCCACATTTTTTTCTTTCATCAGAGCAAAGATTTCCGAAGTGCCGCCATCGCCATGTTCAATGGTTTCCACGCCGCCCATAATGGCACGTCGCATGCCTTCAGCTGTCCCGGCATGGGCCACTACGTAACGACCAGCTGTGGTTGCCGTGGCCACCATGGCATCGATTTCCTCTTGCAGGAAAGTAGGTTGGGAGGGTTCTCCTTTTCCCCAGCGATAATCGGCATATATTTTAATAAGATTGGCGCCATTGCCCATTTGAGTGCGGACCTCCTTGATCGCTTCGTCCCTTCCGCTCACGGGAACTGCCCCAAGAGGTACCGTTACCCCATCATGAAACCCTTTTGGCCCATAGGCCCCAGTCGCCACAATGGCGGGTCCGGCAACCAACAATCGCGGACCGGGAATGATGCCGTCATCTATGGTTTTCTTTAGATAGACATCGGTATATCCGGCACCTTCGGAGCCGAGATCACGCATGGTGGTAATGCCGGCCATCAACGAATTTTTGGCATGGACCACCCCACGAACGGCCCTTTCGGTCGGGGATTCCTTCAATACCTGATCGTTCCATTCGGTTTCATTGTAGGGGTGCAAAAGGACATGGGAATGGCCCTCAATGATTCCTGGCATTAAAGTGGTCCCATCCAAATTGATCCTTGTATAAGAATTGGCACGTTTTAATCCGCTTTCTGGACCTGCAAATAAAATTTTGTTTTCCGCTACGGCAACTACCCAATCTGAATGCATTTCTTTTCCGTCGAACACGCGATCAGGAACCAATAAAGTTTGTGCTTTTGTTGATGTGGTCAACCAAAATAGCAGTAGTAGGAGGTAAGTCCGGTGTGAAAGAATTGAATTCATCATGATGTTTGTTTATGGCATTACGGCATCATCCAAAAATTTACTCAATTGCTTTTTGGAAAACACTTGTGTCCCTTTGATGACATAATATATGTGTTGGGTATTTTCGATATTTTCCAACGGATTGGCATCCAAAATCACCAAATCGGATACTTTTCCTTCTGAAATGCTCCCGTATCCAACGGATTGCCCTAAAAATTTAGCTCCATTATAGGCTGAGGTTCGAAGTGCATCCAAAGGAGAAATACCATTTTGAACCATGGCCTGCAGTTCCCCATGCAATGAAATCCCTGGGTAGGTATACGAGTTGAAGGCCCCGCTATCCGATCCGGCCAAAAGTTGTACTCCTGCAGTATTCAAGGATTTGGCCAAGTGCCCAAAGAAGGTATCCAGTTCTTTTCTGCTTTTTCGAGCTTCCTCAGAGGCATTCATAGCACTTCGGATACGTCCCTCGTAGGTTTTGATGATACCTTTCCCCATGTACTTTAAATATGGGTCGTTGCTATGGTCTACTTCATCCAGATAGCTCAAAGTCTTACCAATATGAAGCGTAGGAACCACAAAAACATCATTTTCTATTAAAGTTTTGAAAGTCGTTTGGGCCGTACTATCCGAATAAGCACTCATCAAAGCAGGCATGGAACCCCAAAAGCCCATTTCACCGTTTTTTAATTTTTCCGTAACCTCTACTTCATTGCTGGCACAGCCTTTCATGATATAGTACAGGTGTTCAATGCCATCCATGCCAGCGGCAACGGTTTCATCCAAAGTAACGGTAAAGGGCATGTGGCCCGATACGGTGAACCCTCTTTTTTTTGCCTCTTCGATGGACTTAAGATAATTTTCCCCAGAAATACGGCTGTCGTAGATTTTTACAAAATCGACCTTTAGTTTTTCCAAGGAATCCAAAGCATGAACAATATCTTCGTCGTTTTCCACTTCCAAGGAACCTGCCCAAGTGGAATTGGGACCATCAATTTTAGGTCCGGCCGTAAAAATGGTGGGACCTACCAATTTCTCGTCAGCGATTTGTTGTTTCCAATCCATGACCGAATGGGTCAAGTCCCCACCGGCATCCCGTACCGTGGTGATGCCATTGGCAATGAAAAGTTTCAGGAAATTCTTGTTGTTGGCAATCAAGGAATCGCCGCCCCTTAAATGGATGTGGTTGTCCCAAAAACCAGGCAACACATATTTTCCCGTGGCATCGATGGTGGTATCGACCGCAAAATCATTTTTGGCACCAGCTTCCAATATGGCCTGTATCTTTCCTTCGGAAAGAAAAAGATCCCTTAAGCTACTTTTACCGGTTTCCAGGTCAATGACATTCGCATTGGTTATGGCAATATCTGCATGGTGTTTTGCTGATTTGGTCTGACATGAGGCCAATAGGATCAATACCGAACAGGATAGCCAAATTTTTATATTTTCTTTCATTACCACGTATTTCTGGATTTAATGTTTTGCTCCGATAGGGAGATGATTTCCTCGATTCTTTTTTGACGGGTCTCTTCCCGTTTGGCTTGGTTCAACCAGTACAGGTAACTTTTTCGTTGTCCGCGGGTAAACCCTTGAAAGTTCTGATAGGCTTTCTTGTTCTTTTTGAATGCTTTTTGGAGGTCATCGGGTACCACACCATTTTCCACATCGTCCAGCACCGTCCACGACCCATTTTCCTTCGCCAATTGAATGGCATCCAGACCACTTTGGTGCATGAGTTCTGCTGCCATCAATTCCTCTATGTGGTCTTTATTGACCTTACTCCAAGTGCTTTTGGGCTTTCTGGGGCAGAAATACTGTCTTCGCTTTCCATCGCCTAGACTTTTTACGGTGCTATCGATCCAACCATAACATAGGGCTACCCTTACCGCTTCTTCCCATCGCATACTGTCCATATGATGATCCACAGCAAAAAAGATAAGGTAGATTCCATCTGCGGTGCGATGGTTTTCATGCAACCATTCACGCCATTCGGCATCGGAAGAAAAGTAATGCTCGGTCAGTTCGTCCAAATCAACGTTTTTCGGTGTCTATGTAAAAGTTCTTATCGATGACCAATTCTGAACCTTCCAATTTTTCCGTTTTCCATTCCGAATTGGGAAAGATCCAATGTTCTTTATCTTCCACAAAAACGCGGATGGGCATATCAAAATCTTTCACGATGTTGGTATATCGATACGTAATTTCATTGCCTTCCATTTTGTATTCCAACTTGGGAATCATGGTAGTGCGCAAGTATTGGTTGAAAAAAGCCGAAAGGTCCTTACCGCTTTTATCGCTCAAATAATTTTCAATCTGGGCTGAAGTAACGGTTTGATGGTAAAAATCAGTATTCAGTCCGCGTAGCATCTGTCTCCAAAGTTCATCATCCTCAACCAATTGACGAAGGGTGTGCAGTATATTAGCACCTTTGTAGTACATATCACCAGATCCTTCGGTATTCACATCATATGGCCCAATAATGGGTTTGTCGTTGCGGATATTCGCCCGTGTGCCGATTACATATTCTGCGGAAGCTTTGGTACCAAAATGGTAGTCGAGGTACAGGTTTTCGGAATAGGCTGTAAATCCTTCGTGCACCCACATATCAGCAATATCCTTGTAAGTGATGTTGTTGGCAAACCACTCATGTCCCGATTCGTGGATGATGATAAAATCGAATAGCAGACCCCATCCCGTACCAGAAAGGTCGCGACCTAAATACCCATTTGCATATTTGTTGCCATAGGTAACGGAGCTTTGGTGCTCCATACCCAGATAGGGCACTTCTACCAGTTTAAAGCCATCCTCATAAAAAGGATAGGGGCCGAACCAGTGTTCAAAAGCCCGTAACATCATATCCGCTTGAGTGAACTGCACTTTGGCTTTTTCCAAATTCTCTGGCAGCACATAAAAATCCATGTCCAGAGGACCTTTTTCCCCTAGGTAGACTTCGTGGAAATGGGCATAATGCGCAATGTTCACATTTACGCCATAGTTGTTGATGGGGTTGTCCACAAACCAATGATAGGTCTTGTAATCCCCGTTTTCTTCCACACGTTCCAATCGACCGTTGGAAACATCCATCAGGTCTTTGGGAACGGTAACACTGATGCGCATACTGTCCACTTCATCATACATATGGTCCTTGTTGGGCCACCACACGCTGGCACCCAGCCCTTGACATGATGTGGCCACGAAAGGTTGGCCTTCGTCGTCCTCTTTCCAGGAAAAGCCACCATCCCATGGAGCCCGAACGGCTTCCCTTGGATTGCCGGAATATTCAATTGTGATTTCATTGAAATCACCGGGGACCTGTTTTTTCTTCAGTTTGATGAAATGCGCATTTCCTTCTGAGGTAAACTTCAATTTTTTGCCATCTTGGGTGATGGTAGAGATTTTCATCGGCTCCTGAAGATCTATCTGAAGCACATTGGAAGGTTTCAAAACCTTATACCGAACCACGTTGTAGCCCGAAAGGAATTTTTGACTAGGGTCTACCTTTACGTTCAAATCGTAATAGTTCAAGTCCCACCATGCCCTTTCCGGGGTAATACTGCCCCTAAGGGTATCCTGCCGGGTAAAGTTTTGGGCATAAGTTGTTCCCAAGACCAGTAAAATGGTGCCGAGGGAAATAAAATGTTTCTTCAAGGCCATGTTCTATCTAAATACTTTATTTGGGAAAACCACGGGGCTTTCGTGTCCGTCCTTTCCAACTGCAGCTACCCCGAAGAAGAAGTTGTCCAGCACAATGCCTTCCAAAACAAATTCGGTCACATCACCCACATATCGGGCATTGTCCCAAGTGGGGGAAGTGGTGTCCCTCCAATAAATTTTATACCCGACGGCACCCTCTACTTTGCTCCATCGGAGTTTAGCATTGGGTTCCACAATACCGCCGATTTCCACAGTGGTAGGGGCAGGGGGAGCCCAAGCAATGGATGCCAAATTGATAGCGTTGACGGAAGTCAGTTTTTTAGCATATCCAAAGTTCACGTGCTCCAACTTGTCGCCATAAGCGATACCGTTCTCCACACGGATATCCTGATGTTGTTGCGTATAGTTTTCATGGGCTTCCATAATTCGGATTCCCGCAAATCCTGCATCATTAAAAGGTCTATGGTGACCTCCTCGGCCAAAACGGTCCAATCGGTAGACCATCATAGGATTCATCTCGGGCATATAGGTTTTGGTCGTTGTGTAAACGTATCGTGCCAATTGACGAGAAATGCCATCCACTTCACCACCGTAAAAGCGACGGGCATTACGTTGTTGTTCGGTTTCGGTTGGGGGTACAGGTTCCGAAAAAATGCGGAAATCGCGGTTGCTCACTACACCATCTACCCCGGTAATGTTCCCGATCATATCGTTGTTCAGGATGCCAACAATATCCCATTCTTGTTCCTTGGCATATTCGGCCAATCCTTTTCCACCATACAGCCCTTGTTCTTCACCGGATAGCCCCACATAGATGATGCTACTTTCAAATTTGTATTTTGAAAGCACCCTTGCCGCTTCAATGGTCCCGGCCATTCCGCTGGCATTGTCGTTGGCACCGGGAGAATCGGAAGTAAAATTAGCGGGATCGCTGACCCGTGAATCGATATCGCCACTCATGATGATGTAACGGTTGGGGTATTTAGTACCTTTTTGCACCGCAACCACATTTACCACCCAAACATCATGCACGATTCGGGCATTGTCCCCTTTGGGGACTAAGTTTTTTTGGTAGAATACATCCAAGCAGTCACTACACTCCGAAGAGATTTTTTCAAACTCCGATTTGATCCATCGGCGGGCCGCGCCAATGCCACGGGTTTGGGATATGGTGTCGCTCAAAGTATGTCTGGTACCGAAATTCACCAACTTGGTCACATCTTTTTCAATCCGTTCCGCGGAAACGTTATTGATGATGTCATAAATGCGAAGATCGGTTTGGGAATAAAGCATCGGGATGCTCATAAGAGCAACCAAAAGCACGGAAAACTTTTTCATGTTAGTAAGGTTTTGTTTCTGAAAAGCTCGATAGATACAAGAGCAGAATTTCTTTTGATTAATTGAGGTTTGGTTTTGATCTGATGAAAGTAGAAAAAAAGCGATCAACGTAAAAATGTAACTTTTACAATTTTGCCATTTGCCACTTCATAAATGGCCACCGCAGAGAATGTGGAGCCATTTGCAGTCACCGATTCCTCATCAATGACCTTGTTGCCAATCACAATCCTGCTTTTAATGGTACAATGCAGATCTGGAGTGTTTTCAAAAAAACTGCCATACTGTGTTTCCATAGCGGTTTTGCCTTCCGAGAAAAGTTGGTTGGGAAAATTATACAGCTTGATATTTTCGGAATAGGTATCCAAAAAGGCATCAATGTCCCTTGCGTTGTAGGCATCCAATTGTTTTTGGACAATTTTGGCCGGAGAATCCTCTGCTACAAAGGTCAATCGTGTTTTGCTTGGATTGATGGCAATACGTGAAATTTTGTTGATTTCTTCTTGATCAAAGGTCATCAGAGGTTCCCAGTTCACACCATTCTTGAAGTTAAAGGTCAAAAGTGATTTTTCGTGGCCTGTGATGATTATGTTTTCGTTCAACCAGCAGATATCCTCTTCGTTTTCAAAAGTTGCGGCAATACTGTTTGTGGCGCCAGAGACGGGGTCCATGGATTTGATTTCCCATTGCTTTTTACTTTTATCGATATAGCTGATACGATTGTTGTTAGGTATTTTGTGCAACGATCGTCCCACGTTTTTTTGAACCGTGTAATGGCTGTTGTCCTTTAGATTGATGACCACCAGATCCATCCGGTTTTCTACCAATACTGTAGCGACCAACAGTTCTTTATTCACCCAAACATGGTACCCGATCTTTAGATTGGTGATTGGGATAGATTCGCCGGTTTTCAGGTCGTATTCGTAGAGTCGCTGAAGGCCATCCAAATCCAATCGAATGGTAGAAAAGGCATTTTTATCAGGAATTTTCAATGGGGAATATTCACTGCCCGTTGGGGTGTTGGTCAACCATTTGTAAGTGCTTCCTTCGTTGATGTTCAATCGTCTTACATCCGTTTGGTCATCCCTTGTGGAGGCGAACAAAACCGTATCGTCATCCCAAAAGGACGGCTGGTTGTCATACCCATCATTATTGGAAATGTTCTTTGGATTGGATAATAACGGCACGCCATTTTTGAATGATAGGTCAAAAAGATATACCTCAGTGTTTGGCTGGGCACTTAAGAGGGTGGCGCCTAACAAACTGGCAATGATGAAAATTCTGGAAATCATGGTTTGGCAAACCGTGTTAAAAGTTCCCGTACCCTTCTTGTATTTTCCACATGGTATCTGGCATGGGTCTTTTTAAGGCCCACCTTTACCGTTATGGCCGATTCTGGCAGCTCTTGGAACATAAACTCATCGGTCCAGTCGTCACCAATGGCAAAGACGAAATCGTAATCATCTTCGCTCATCATCCGAGTGGCGGCACGCCCCTTGTTTACATTACTGCTCTTGATTTCCATGACCTTGTTTCCGTTCAAAACACTAATGTCGTCATTTCCGATCAAACTCCTAAGCACCGTATTGAGCTCGGTGGCGCGTTTTTCACCAAAATCAGGGTCGGTGTTCCGATAATGCCAAGCAAGGGAGTAATTTTTCTCTTCAATAAATGATCCAGGGGTCCTATCCACAAAGGATTCCAATACGGGCCGGATTTTGGCCATCCATTCTCCTTTTACCTGTTCCAGCATCTTAAATTCATGTCCCTCCTTGGAAATCCAAACCCCGTGTTCCACAATCATGTTGTACTTTTTGGGAAGGAACCAACGTCCAAAGGTTTGCTTGTCACGCCCACTGATCAGAAACAGGGTGGTATTTTCTTGGTTCTGGAGTTCGTCCAACAATTCATAGAGTTCTTCATCAGGGGAGGCTTTTTGGGGATCCTTGTGAAATCCTACCAGAGTGCCATCATAATCCAAGAACAACAACCGTTTTTTCGATTTTGCATAATCCTTGCCGATGTTGTTCAAAATATCGTTCGACATTTTCTGGGAAACAAACGCTTTCCCGGTATCTCTTTTTTCGTTCAGGGCGTTCATGAATTCCTTGGCCCACACTTCCACATTGTAGCGTTCCAATCGATTCTGAAGAAACTCGTTCCTGGAAACTTGTTCTTCCACGGGCATGTTGATGGCTCTTTTCAAAGTATCGGCCTGTTCCTCAAAATTGTTAGGGTTGATCAAAAGGGCTTCGTTCATTTCGTAGGCCGATCCTGCCATCTCACTTAGGATAAGGACACCGGTTTTATCGGTCCTGGTGGCAATATATTCCTTGGCAACCAAGTTCATCCCATCTCGAAGCGGTGTCAACCAGGCAATGTCGCTTGAAGTATATAGATCGATGAGGTTGTCAAAAGGTAAAGAGCGGTAAAAATACCAAATGGGGGTCCAATTTACCGTGGATAACTCCCCATTGATGCGACCGACCAATTCATCAATTTCTTTTTTCAGCAACTGGTATTGAGGTACATTGGAACGTGAGGGGACGGCCAATATGATCAACCGGACTTTTTCCTTGTATTCGGGGTACTTGTTCAAAAAATATTCAAAGGCATTGATGCGCTTGGCAATACCCTTACTATAATCCAAACGGTCGATAGAAAGGATGAGCTTGGTATCAGGAGCAGAGGCCTTGTGACTGTCCAACCGCATTTGCAGGTCACTGCGTTCACCTTCACTTTTGGAAGCATGGAGGATGGCCGCATCCTTGAATTTTTTATAATCGATCCCCATGGGAAAGGAATCCACCTTGATCACCCGATTATCCAAATAAATCTCATTGAAGCTTACATCGAGCCCCAACAGCCTTCTCACGGAGCTCAAAAAATGCCGTTCATAGTCATAGGTGTGGAAGCCGATCAGATCGGAGCCCAACAAGCCCTCCAGCACTTCTTCCCGCCATGGCAGTGTTCTAAAAATTTCATAGGAGGGGAAAGGGATGTGCAAAAAGAAGCCAATAGTAGTATCGGGTCTTTTTTCCCGGACCATCTGAGGAACTAGCATTAACTGGTAATCGTGGACCCAAATGGTATCGTCTTCATTAGATTTTTCGATAATGGCATCCGCGAATTTTTGGTTCACTGCTTTGTAGGTGTTCCAAAAATCAAGTTCAAATTCGGAATATTCCAAAAAATAGTGGAACAAGGGCCATACCGTTCTGTTGCTAAAACCAAAGTAAAAACCATCGATTTCCTCTGCATTCAATTTTACCTTGGCACAACCATTTTTGGCCAGTGCCTTGTCGATATCATCTTCAAGCTCGGGAGGGGTTTCCTCATCCGTAAGCCCGGACCAACCGATCCATAGGCTTTCGCTACCACTGTGCACAGATTTCATTCCTGTGGCCAATCCTCCCACACTTGGTATAGCATTGATGGTTCCATTGCTAATTTGTAATTGTACGGGTAATCGGTTTGAGATAATGATAGTTTTGCCCATAAAAGGATGGTTTTTGTCAGATTTTAGTTTTTTGTTTCTTTAAATTTCGGGAAATTCGACCGCAAAACCAATTTGTTCTAACCCTTTTGAGAATATTTGAACTATGGACAACCTGAATTATGGAATTATCGGTAATTGTCGAAGCGCGGCCCTGATCTCCAAGGAAGGCTCCTTGGATTGGTGTTGCCTACCTGAATTTGATTCCACATCTATTTTTGCCAAGTTATTGGATGAGAAAAAGGGAGGCAGTTTTGAGATCATTCCCCAGGGAGAATGCACGATCCATCAGGAATATTTTCAGAACACGGCCATATTGGTGACCCGTTTCACCCAAGGGGATGATGTTTTTGAAGTGCATGACTTTATGCCAAGGCATCATAAGATGAACGGAAAATATATGGCCCCACCAGAGATCATTCGGTTTGTGAAGCATATTTCCGGGAAGCCCAAAGTGGTTATAAAATATGATCCGAAGTTGGAATATGCTATGGGTGAGACCAAGCATTTCATCAAAAAGGATTTTATTGCCAGCATCACTCATGAGATGAAGTACGATACCTTGTTCCTATATACTTCTGTCCATAAGCAAAGTATATTGGAGGGCAAGGCGATTACTCTGGAAGGTGATGAATATTTCCTGATCTGCTACCACGAAAAAATTCTGAAACCGACCACAGAAAAAATGGCCTTGGAGCTTGAACGGACCAAGGTATATTGGTTGGACTGGGTGGACAAGACCCCGACCTACAAAAAATTCAACAATGAAATTGTCAGAAGTGCCATTACCCTTAAAATGCTTACTTATGACAAGACAGGGGCAGTGCTTGCTGCGGCAACAACCTCATTGCCCGAAACCATTGGTGAGGTTCGCAACTGGGATTACCGATTTTGCTGGATCAGGGATGCCTCCATGGTGATAAAAGTGGTATCGGAGCTGGGTCACAAGAATTCGGCCAAGCGCTTTCTTCAGTTTATCATTGACCTGATGCCCGATAAGGATGAAAAGTTGCAGATCATGTATGGCATCAATAAGGAAAAAAATCTCACGGAAATTTCGTTGGATCATTTGGACGGATACAAGGGTTCCAAACCAGTACGGATTGGCAATGCGGCCTACATGCAAAAACAGAACGATATATATGGCATATTGATGGATGTGATCTACGAGCAGATCCGATCTTTCAGCAACGATATAGAGAATGTAGAAGAACTTTGGAGCATTACCAAGGGTATTGTTTGGATTGTTAGTAACCACTGGCAAGAGCCGGACAAGGGCATTTGGGAGTTTAGGGGCGAGGATAGGCATTTTACGTTCTCCAAAGTACTGTGCTGGGTGGCCTTGGATAGGGCCATCAAAGTGGCCAAAATGTTCGGGAAGACCCACAAGATTGAAAAATGGACCGGACTGGAACAGCAGATCAAGGAGGATATCCATAAAAATGCATGGAACGATGATATCAATGCCTTTGTGCAATCCTATGGATCACGTCATTTGGATGCATCGGTTTTATTGATGGAGTCCTACGGTTTCATCCATGCGCGGGATCCCAAATTTGTCAATACCGTGAAGGCAATAGAGGAAGGTCTCAGTAACGACGGCCTTTTGTATCGATACAAGAACGAGGATGATTTTGGATTGCCCTCATCATCTTTTACCATTTGTACCTTTTGGTTCATCAACAGTTTGTTTAAAATTGGAGAAGAGGAGAAGGCTCTTGAGCATTTTGAACGTTTATTGGGCTACAGCAACCATTTGGGGCTTTTCAGTGAGGACATCGATTTTAAGACCAAAAGATTGTTGGGGAACATGCCACAGGCATATTCACACTTGGCTTTGATCGAATGTGCCATCAATTTCTCCCGTAAAGAGAGTGATGAACGGATTTTGGAATCCATCAGCTAAATAAAAAACGCCCCAATTTGGGGCGTTTTTCAAATCCTATGGGTTTTCATCCCAGCAAAATTTGAATTAGTCAAAGGTATACCCGTTATCTGAAGCTACCTTGTCCGCAATTTGCGTACGTAAGGCCACAACATTGGGTTGGTTCGTATACTTGGTGAAGCGTTTCAATCCCATCAACATCATGCGTTGTTCATCACCTTCCGCGAAGGAAACCACAGCTTCCTTGGCTTTTTGTTGGATGATGTCCACAGCCCGGTATAAATACAGCTTGGACATGGCAATTTGGGTTGCTTGGGCCTCTTCACCAAAGCGTTTTGCGTTTTTCTCGGTACGGAGAATGGCCGATTCGGCCATATATACTTGAATCAAGATATCCGAAGCGGCCATCAACAACATTTGATGTTCTTCCAAGTCTGGGCCAAATTTTTGCACGGCACTTCCGGCCACCATCAGGAAAACTTTTTTCAATCGTGCGATCATATCCTTTTCTTCAGCAAAAAGAGCTGAAAAATCAGGCGTGTCGAAAGAAGGGATTCCCATCAATTCTTCACCAACGGCGGTGGCCGGACCTAAAAGGTCCACATGGCCTTTCATGGCTTTTTTCACTAACATACCAACGGATAACATCCGGTTAATTTCGTTAGTTCCCTCATAAATTCTTGAAATACGGGCATCTCGCCAAGCTGATTCCATTGGGGTGTCGGCACTGAAGCCCATTCCTCCGAATACCTGGATACCTTCGTCCGTGGTGTGCTGCACGTGCTCGGAAACGGCCACTTTCAAAATGGAACACTCGATGGCATATTCCTCCACACCCTTAAGCTCTGCTTCTTGGTGGGTATTGCCACTTGCTTCACGAAGCGCAATGCGATCTTCAATATTTTTGGCGGCACGGTAACAGGCCGACTCATCCACATAAACATTGGTGGACATATCGGCTATCTTCGCCTTGATGGCCCCGAAGTTTATGATCGGTGTCTTGAACTGGATACGCTCGTTGGCATATTTGGTGGCCTCGTTCACAATACGACGTTGGGCTTCCAAACAGGCCGCAGCCAATTTGATTCTACCAATATTGAGGGCGTTCATGGCAATTTTGAAACCATTTCCCCTTTCGGAAAGCATGTTTTCCACGGGAACTTTGGTCTCGTTGAAGAACACCTGACGGGTAGAGGAGGAGTGGATACCTAATTTTTTCTCTTCATCACCTAAGGTGATACCATTGCTAGGGTCGTTTTCCACGATGAAACCCGTAATGTTTTTATCGTCCTCGATACGGGCAAACACAATGAACATGTTGCAGAACCCAGCATTGGAGATCCACATTTTTTGCCCTGAGATGCTGTAGAATTTACCATCCGCAGAAAGTACGGCCTTGGTTTTTCCGGAGTTGGCATCGGAACCTGCACCAGGCTCGGTCAAGCAATAAGCACCGAACCATTCGCCAGTGGCCAATTTGGGTACATATTTTTGCTTTTGCTCTTCGGTACCGTACAAGGTGATTGGCATGGTACCAATCCCGGTGTGCGCTCCAAATGCGGTACTAAAAGAACCTGTAGCCCCGGAAATGTAGTCGCAGACCAACATGGTGGACACGAATCCCATTCCCATGCCGCCGTAAGCTTCCGGTACTGCAACACTCAAAAGACCCAGTTCACCTGCCTTTTTCATGCACTCCTCGGTGTAAGCATAATCTTTTTTCTCGAAACGCTCCCAATGCGCCCAAAGTTCACGGTCCACAAATTCTTTGGTGCTTTCGCGCATCATTTTTTGCTCTTCGTCGAGGTCTTCCAAGGTGAACACATCTTCACATTTGGTTTCCTTGACCAAGAATTGACCTCCTCTCAATATATCTTTTTCTGTTGTATCGCTCATGGCTTTTAGTTGTTTAGTGTTTTTTAATTTAGAAACTCATAGATCCCTGCGGCACCTTGACCAGTACCAACACACATGGTCACCATACCGTATTTACCTTTCATGTTGCGCTTTCGCATTTCATCAAAGAGTTGTACGGACAATTTGGCCCCTGTACAACCCAATGGGTGACCCAAAGCAATGGCTCCCCCATTGACGTTCACGAGGTCTTGGTTAAGTCCAAGTTCACGGATTACAGCCAAGGATTGTGAGGCAAAGGCTTCGTTCAATTCAATCAAATCGATATCGTTTTGTTGTAGTCCAGCTTGTTTCAAAGCTTTTGGAATGGCCTTTACCGGGCCGATACCCATAATACGGGGTTCCACACCTGCTGCGGCATAGTTGACCAAACGGGCAATGGGTTCCAAGTTGAGTTCCTTGACCATTTCTTCGCTCATGACCATCACAAAAGCGGCACCATCGCTCATTTGCGAAGAATTACCTGCGGTAACACTACCATTTGCGGCAAAAACAGGCCTCAATTTATTGAGCGTTGCAATATTGGTGTCGGCCCTAGGTCCTTCGTCTTTGTTGACGGTATAGGTAGTGGTCTCTTTTTTACCAGCGGCATTCACAAAGGTATGCTCTACCTCAATCGGGACAATCTGGTCTTGGAAACGACCCTCAGCTTGTGCTTTCAAGGCTTTCATATGGGAGTTAAAGGCAAATTCATCCTGGTCTTCCCGTGAAACGTTGAACTGTTTGGCCACTGCTTCCGCAGTAAGGCCCATTCCCCAGTAATAGTCTTCATGACCTTCTTTGGCCGTGGCATAATCAGGGGTAGGTTTGTAACCACCCATAGGAATGTAGCTCATGCTTTCCGCACCGCCGGCAATGATGCAATCCGCCATTCCCGATTGGATTTTGGCCGTTGCAATGCCGATGGTCTCCAAACCGGAAGCGCAGTATCGATTTACCGTTACCCCGGGAACGTCCTCAATGTTGAGTCCCATCAAGGAAATCAATCGGGCCATATTGAGCCCTTGCTCGGCTTCTGGCATGGCGTTTCCGACTATGACGTCATCAATACGTTTTTTGTCCAGTTGAGGGAGTTCCTTCATCATATATTCAATGGTCTCGGCGGCCAGTTCATCGGGTCGCTTGAACCTGAACAAACCTCTCGGGGCCTTACCCACGGCTGTTCTGTATGCTTTTACTATATATGCTGTTTTCATTTCTTTTTGGATTCTTTGATTTTTGGATTACTGGATAGTCAGATATGTCTGTTCGAATAATCGAACAATCTAATGATCCAAGTCATCTAATTCCTAAGGGGTTTTCCAGTTTTCAACATATGTTGGATACGCTCCAAGGTCTTTCTTTCGGTACAAAGGGAAAGAAATGCCTCTCGTTCCAGATCCAACAGGTATTGTTCTGTTACAAACGAAGGTTCGGACAGGTCTCCACCGGCCATCACATAGGCCAATTTATCGGCAATTTTCTTGTCGTGTTTTGAAATGTAGTGACCGGCTTCCATCGAATCGGTTCCTACCAAGAACATACCCAAAGCTTGCTTGCCCAACACTTTTACATCCTTGCGTTTCACAGGTTTGGTGTATCCTGCTTCGGCCATCAATTTGGCATGTGCCTTGGCAGTCGCAATTTGTCGGTCCTTGTTGACCACAACTACATCCTTGCCTTTTTGAAGGACACCTAAGTCATATGCCTCGTAAGCGGAAGTGGATACTTTGGCCATACCGATGGTGAGGAAATACTCCTGCAACACGTTCAGTTCCACATCATTCTTACGGAAGGTGTCAGAGGCCCTTAAGGCCATTTCTTTGGAACCACCTCCACCGGGAATTACCCCGACGCCAAATTCCACCAACCCAATGTAGGTCTCGGCAGCAGCCACCACTTTATCAGCGTGCATGGAAAGCTCGCAACCACCTCCCAGGGTCATCCCGTGAGGTGCGGATACCGTAGGGATGGAAGAGTATCGCATCCGCATCATGGTATCCTGAAAGTATTTGATGGCCATATTGAGCTCGTCATATTCCTGCTCCACGGCCATCATAAATATCATACCGATATTGGCACCCACAGAGAAATTGGCTCCCTGATTACCAATGACCAATCCCTGAAAATCCTTTTCGGCAAGGTCCACAGCTTTGTTCAATCCCGCCAATACATCACCACCAATGGTGTTCATCTTGGACTGGAATTCACAGTTAAGGATGCCATCACCCAAATCCTCTATCACCACACCACTGTTTTTGAACACTTCGTTGGATTTTCTGATGTTGTCCAGAATGATGAAGGCATCCTGTCCTGGAACTTTTTCCATGGACTTCTTGGAGATGTCATAGAAATAGGTAGCTCCATCTTTTACGGTGTAGAAGGAATTGATTCCGGCCGCCTTCATTTCGGATACCCAAGTAGCAGCCTCCAAACCCTCAGCTTTGATAAGTTCGAGGCCTTTTTCCAGCCCAACAGCGTCCCAAATTTGGAAAGGACCATGTTCCCAGCCGAAACCGGCCTTCATGGCATCATCTATTTTATAAAGCTCATCCGAAATTTCTGGAATCCTGTGTGTTACATAAGCAAAAAGTGCCCCGAAACTTTTTCTGTAAAACTCACCGGCTTTATCTTTTCCATCTACTAAAACCGGGAAACGGTCAATGACCTTGTCAATAGTTTTGGTGAGCTCCAAAGTGGCAAACTTTGCACTTTTTTTGGTGCGATAGTCCATCGTGTCCAGGTCAAGGGTAAGGATTTCACTCTTACCATCGCTTCCGGTCACTTTTTTATAGAATCCCTGTCCTGTTTTGCTTCCCAGCCATTTGTTTTCCATCATTATCTTGATGAAATCGGGTAGTTGGAACAGTTCGTGGCGTTCATCATCGGTACAGTTTTCACTGATACCGTTGGCTACATGGACCAACGTATCCAACCCCACAACATCCACAGTCCTAAAAGTGGCCGATTTTGGTCTGCCAATCACTGGGCCGGTAAGCTTGTCCACTTCCTCTACGGTCATGCCAAGGTCTTTTACGGCATGGAAAAGACTTTGAATACTGAAAATCCCGATTCGGTTCCCGATAAAGGCAGGGGTATCTTTGGCCACTACGGAAGTTTTCCCTAAGAATTGCTCCCCGTAACCGTTCAGGAAGTCCAAAACTTCTTGGGAGGTTTTGGGACCTGGGATGATTTCAAAAAGTTTTAGGTACCTCGCAGGGTTGAAAAAGTGCGTTCCACAGAAATGCTTTTGGAAATCCTCACTTCGTCCCTCGCTCATAAAGTGAATTGGGATACCCGAAGTGTTGGAGGTAATCAAAGTACCAGGGGTCCTGTGCTTGTCCAGATTTTCAAACACTTGTTTTTTAATGTCCAATCGTTCCACGACCACCTCAATGATCCAATCCACTTGGGAAACTTTGGCAATGTCGTCTTCCAAGTTTCCAGTGGTGATGCGATCAGCAAATTTTTGGTGATAGATAGGGGAGGGTTTGGACTTGAGGGCGGCAGCCAGGGAATCGTTCACCAAACGGTTACGGACCACTTTATCTGCCAAGGTAAGCCCTTTTGCCTTTTCCTTGTCGTTGGGTTCACGAGGAACAATATCCAATAACAATACCTCGACCCCGATATTGGCAAAGTGACAGGCAATGCCACTTCCCATGATTCCGGAACCGATTACGGCAACTTTGTTTATACGCCTTTTCATGTGCGGGTTTGTAAATTAATTATTAGTTGTTTTTATATAGATTTTCTTATCCGTGATAAGTTTGTTGATGATATCGATAGTCTTAAAAAAACCATTCAAATCCTGTTCGGAAACATGCTCTTTGACCACTTCATTGAATCTAAGAACTACATCTTTGGATGCTTCCCTTTTTTCGAGCCCCAGTGCAGTAAGATAGATTAACACCCCTCTTCCATCATTAGGGTTGGGTCTACGTTCAATATAACCCCGTTCTTCAATGGTTTTCAATATTCTTGACAGACTCGTGGCTTCCATGCCCATTTTAGGCCCTAGGGTAGTACTGGGTGTACCGCCTTTTGGGTCCATGCTTAGCAATGTAAAACCAATCGCCATGGTAAGTCCATAATTTTTGGCTTCTTCATTGTACATTTTGCTCACCGCTTGCCATGTAGCCCGAAGGGCATAGTCAATGGTCAAATCTTTCATAGAACCGGTTTGGTGTTTTCAAATATATGAAAATTTATTATGCATGCATAATAAATTATGGTTAAGTGTTGACCTTTTTTGATAAGAAAACCAAAACAAAGCCCATTCGTCAATTCAAATGGAGTAATGGTCAAGTCATGGTCGGCATTCTTAGTAAAAGAATCGATTTTGTCAAGATTAAATAACGAATCAAATATTATGAAAATCAAAAGTTTATGCTGCGCTGTGGTATTGCTATTAATTTGTTCATGCGGGAAAGATGATAGCCCTGAACCAATTAAAAACAATGTACCTGTAATTATGGATCAAGGCTTTACTGTCTCGGAGGATATTTCTGATAGTGAAACTATAGGAACAATAAAGGCTACGGACATAGATAAAGACGAATTGACCTTTAGCATTACAACTAATGACAATGGTTTATTCGAGATTACCAATACGGGAATTCTCACTTTAGTTAATGGGAAAGCATTAGATTATGAAGTTACTAAAGAGCACCTAATTAAGGTGAAAGTAACTGATGGAATTGAAGAAGAAGAAGCTAACATCACCATCACCGTAACCAATGTTATTGATACTTTGGCAGAAGATCCTGATTCATTTGTTACTCTTTGGAATATTCCCGAAAATGATTTTGAAATCATAATTGGAACCGATTCCAATTATGAATATAACTATACTATTGATTGGGGTGATGGTACATTGGAAGAACTCACTATGCAAAACCCTAGTCATATTTATACATCCAAAGGTAAATATAAGGTTTCGATTCAAGGAGTTTTTCCAGCTATTAAAATGGGACACACCAATCTTATCACAGAAGAAGGCATTGAGATATTGAAAAGTTTGATTGGTATAGAGCAATGGGGTACCAATATCTGGGAAAGCTTTAATCGGGCATTTTCCAACTGTATAAATATGGAAAATCATGCTCTTGATGTCCCCAATTTGATGAATGTTGAAGATATGGCAGGAATGTTCGCAAGTTTTGTTTTTTATGAGTTGGATTTTGATTCACCTTCTATTTTCAATGCAGATCTTAGTGGTTGGGATGTGAGCAACGTTACCGACATGAGCGGTATGTTTCTACGCGCTGAATTGTTCAATTCTGATTTAAGTGGTTGGGATGTAAGTAATGTCACTGAAATGGCAGGCATGTTTTATGAAGCTAAATCTTTCAATTCAGACCTCAGTAACTGGAATGTGAGCAATGTTGTAAATATGTCAGCATTGTTTTACAATGCTTCTTCCTTCAATTCAAATCTAAGTGGATGGAATGTTGGTAATGTTATCGATATGAAAGGAATGTTTAGTGGAGCTAAATTATTTAATGCAGATATAAGTATGTGGGATGTGAGTAAAGTTGCCGATATGTCAAATATGTTTGCTTATGCTGATTTATTTAATGCGGACATAAGTGGTTGGGACGTGAGCAACGTGACAGATATGTCCTATATGTTTTCTGGTTTAAAAAATTTCAATATTGACATTGACACATGGCAGGTAGGAAAAGTGACAAAAATGACAAGTATGTTTGCAGGTGCAGAGTTGTTCAATGCAGATATCAGTAGCTGGAATGTAGGTGAAGTCGTGACAATGGCAAGTATGTTTGCAGATGCAAAATCTTTTAATGCCGATATAAGTGGTTGGGATGTAAGTAACGTGACTGATATGTCGGCCATGTTTGCTGAGGCTGATTCATTTAATTCTGATATTAGCAATTGGAATGTGAGCAATGTGTTCAATATGCTAGCAATGTTTGCCGGTGCAGATCTATTCAATATCGACATTAGTGGATGGGATATAGGTAATGTTCAATTGATGGGTGTTATGTTTGCAGATGCGGCTTCATTTAATCAGGATTTGGCAGATTGGAACATAAGCAATGTAATCAATATGAATGATATGCTTCCGAATTGCGGTATGTCCATAGAAAATTATAGTGCTACTTTAATTGGTTGGGCAAATTTGGCAAATGTTCCAGTAAACATAACGCTAGGAGCTACCAATATGCAGTATTGTTTAAACGGTAATGCTGCCACTGCTCGTGAAACACTTATAAATAATTTTGGATGGACAATTGAGGGAGATTCTGCCATTGATTGCGATTGATATTTATCTGATGAATATTTAGGATATAAAAAACCACCAATCTATTTGGTGGTTTTTTTGTGGCCATTAACTCCAAATCAACCTTCATTCCGAACTTGTTTCGGAATCCATTTAAAGTGGGTATAAAAACTATGATTGTTTATATCCTATCTTGTATCTGATGCTATTAAGACTAGTAATTTGAAAATATCACTGAAGTCATCCTTGTTTTTGGCTCATAAAAAGACAGAGATTCTTCGTTTCGCTCAGAATGACCTGCGCTTCATTGTTGATTGTTTATTGCTAACTGCCAATGTTCATTGTTCAGTGCCCATAAATATCATTGTAAAGATCAATATATTTCTCCTTGATGATCTTTCGTCTCAATTTTAGGGTAGGGGTCAAGTGTCCGCCATCAATGCTCCAAACATCAGGTGTTAATCGAAACTGCTTTACTTTTTCCCATTTGGCAAACTCCTCATTGGCCAGATTTACTTCATCTTGTAGCCGGGCAATGACTTTGTCATTTTTAACAATTTCCTCATTGGTTTCAAGGGAAATGCCATGTCTTTTGCCCCATTCCCGTACAAAATCAAAATTGGGTTGGATAAGGGCCGCAGGCATTTTTTCACCTTCACCCACAACCATGATCTGTTCTATGAAGTTGGATTGTTTGAACCTATTTTCCAACAATTGTGGAGCCACATATTTTCCTCCCGAAGTTTTGAACATTTCCTTTTTACGGTCCGTGATCTGTAGAAAACCGTCTTCATCGATTTCGCCTATATCCCCTGTGTGGAAATACTCCCCAGTCATGACTTCAGCGGTTTTTTCGGGGTCTTTATAATAGCCCATCATCACATTGGGACCTTTGCAGAGGATTTCACCATCTTCGGCAATCTTAATTTCCACACCGTCCATGATTCTGCCCACCTTGCCTATTTTCCATCCGTGATTTCTTATTTCACTGACGGAAATCCCCGGAGATGTTTCGGTCAATCCATAACATTCCATGATTGGTAGGCCAGCGGCCCCAAAAATATGACCAAGTCTTGGTTGCAACGCTGCGCTGCCAGAGGCCATCATTTTAAGGTTGCCTCCAAGGGCTTCCTGCCATTTACTGAATATCAACTTGCGGGCAAGGGCCAATTTCTTTTCATACCACCAGCCATTTGCACCATAGGGCTCGAATTTTCGGCCCAACTCCACTGCCCAAAAGAACATTTTCTTTTTGATTCCATTAAGTTCAGCACCCTTTGCGACAATGGCATCATAAACCTTTTCTACCAATCTGGGCACTACTGTCATGGTCGAAGGTTTTACTTCCTTTACATTTGCGCTTATTTTGTCAAGTCCTTCCCCAAAATAAATTTCATAGCACAGATAGATGTAGGCATAGGAAAACGTTCGTTCAAAAATATGACAGATGGGAAGGAAACTTAAGACCCTTTCCCCAGGTTCAAGGGGCAACCTGTTTTGTGCGGACAACACATTTGAAACGATATTGTTATGGGAAAGCATTACCCCTTTGGGCTTTCCAGTGGTCCCCGAAGTATAGATGAGCGTTGCCAAATCGTTTGGGGACACATCGGCCTTTCTTTTTTCAACTTCTTCTTGCTTTGAAGTATCCTTACCCAAATCAAGTACCTCGGTCCAGTTTTTACAATTGTCCAGTTGATCAAAAGAGTAAACATCTATCAGTTTTTTGAGATTCCCACTAATGGCCAACACTTTTTGAAGTACCTCATCACAGGACACAAAGCAATATTTTGCTTCAGAGTGATTCAAGATATATTCATAATCTTCCTCGGAAATGGTTGGGTAAATGGGCACGTTTTGTGCTCCTACTTGAAGTATTCCTATGTCCGAAATGCACCATTCCGTCCTATTGGTGGTAGAAATAAGGGCAATCTTGTCATTGGGTTTCACCCCTAATTGTAGTAAGCCCCTACTAAATGCATTCGCCTTGTCTATATATTCTTGGGTTGAAGTGGGGACCCATTTGCCATTGTATTTGGTAACCAATGACTTTTCTAGGGGATGTTTTTCTAGTTGATAATAAGGAAAATCAAATAATCGGGTAACGGTTTGCATAGTAAGTTTTATGTAAAGCGATTGCAAATTAGCAAATCGGAGCTTAACAAAGAAAACGATTTAACAATTACCGTAGGGAAATTTTGAAAAATCCCTAAATAATTCACAATCTGATGCCCTTAAATTACTAATTGTCCAAGGCTTCCAACCATTCCCTAGCATTCACAAAGGCCTGTAACCAAGGTGAAACCACATCTTGTCTATCCTTTGGATAGTGGGCCCAGTTCCATGGGAAGGTGGAACGCTCAATATGGGGCATGGTCACCAAATGCCTACCTGTTTTATCGCAAAGCATGGCGGTGTTGTAATCACTTCCGTTTGGATTGGCAGGATAGTCTTCATAACCATATTTCGCCACAATGTGGTATTGCTCTTCGTTGTGCGGCAAACTGAATTTTCCCTCACCATGACTGATCCAAACTCCCAAGGTGTTACCGGCCATGTTGGAAAGCATCACAGAATTGTTCTCTTGGATTTTTACTGAAGTAAAATTGCTCTCATGTTTGTGCGAATCATTGTAGGTCATACGGCCATGGGTCTGATGCTCGGGGTTGATGAGATCCAACTCCATGAACAATTGACAACCGTTACAGATACCCACCGAAAGGGTGTCGGGTCTTGCGAAGAAATCCTTCAAGGCCTTGTTGGCTTTTTCATTGTATTTGAAAGCCCCGGCCCAACCTTTGGCACTACCTAGCACGTCCGAGTTGGAAAAGCCTCCCACGGCACCAATAAATTGGATATCTTCCAAAGTTTCCCTACCTGTGATGAGGTCGGTCATGTGCACGTCTTTCACATCAAAACCGGCCAAATACATAGCGTTGGCCATTTCGCGTTCCGAGTTGCTTCCTTTTTCACGAAGAATGGCGGCTTTGGGGCGATGGCTGAGCGAAGTCGAAGCCATTGGGAGTTTCCCTGTAAAGTTTTCAGGGAAAGCATACATTAATGGTTGCTCCTTGTAGTGGTCATAACGCTCCTTGGCCAAACCATTGGCAGTCTGTTTGCTGTCCAATAAATAGGAAGTTTTGAACCAGGTATCTCGAAGCGATACGATGTTCAGGCCGATTTCCACAGCATTGTTCTTGATGTGCAGAATGTTACCAATGGAAACACTTCCAATTTTGTTGAATGCGATGCCATTTTCAGCCAAAACTTTTTCGATGGAACTGTCCTTGGACTGAAGTACAACCCCAATATTTTCCGAGAACAACAGTTTGATGATATCCGATTCGCCGATGGAAGTCAAATCCAGTTCGGCACTAAGGTCGTTGTCTGAAAAACACATTTCCAAAAGAGTAGTGATCAAACCTCCGGAGCCAATATCGTGGCCGGCCAAAATCTGTCCGTCCTTGATCAATTGTTGAAACGTATTGAAAACCGTTTTCACATAAGCCGCATCTAAAACGGATGGGGCTTCATCCCCAATACCGTTCAAGATTTGGGCAAAGGATGATCCACCCAATTTATGGGCATCTTTGGAAAAATTGATGTAATAAATATCCCCACCTTCTTTTTGCAGAACGGGTTCCACAATTTTGGTGATATCATCACAATGCGCTGCGGCAGAAATGATTACGGTTCCTGGGGAAAGTACTTCTCCGTCCTTATATTTTTGTTTCATGGAAAGCGAATCCTTTCCTGTAGGCACGTTGATACCCAGTTCGATTACAAAATCCGAAAGGGATTTTACCGCTTCGTACAAACGAGCATCTTCTCCTTTGTTGCGGCAGGGCCACATCCAGTTTGCGGAAAGGGAAACGGATTTCAAACCGTCCTGTAACGGGGCCCAAACGATATTGGTCAAGGATTCTGCTACACTGTTTCTACTTCCTGCAATAGGGTCGATCAAGGCGGAAACAGGGGAATGCCCGATACTGGTCGCAATCCCTTCCTTACCTTTAAAATCAAGTGCCATCACCCCAACGTTGTTCAATGGCAATTGAAGTGGTCCGGCACATTGTTGTTTGGCCACGCGGCCCCCAACGCAGCGATCTACCTTGTTGGTCAGCCAATCCTTACAGGCTACGGCCTCCAATTGCAGTACTTGTTCCAAATAATCATGAAAATATTCCAGCGAATAGGAAAGGGCAGGGTAGGTTTGTTGGGCTTTGGTATCTGCCATAATGGTCTTGGGTGAACTTCCGAACATATCCGAAAGCTCCAAGTTCATTGGGGTTTCACCTGTAGTACCAGAGGTAAAGGTGAATTTATGGTCCCCAGTAACGGTTCCCACCTGATACATGGGCGAACGCTCCCTGGCGGCCACACGATCTAATAATTCAATATCTTTTTCACCAATCACCAATCCCATTCGCTCTTGGGATTCGTTGCCGATCAATTCTTTTTTGGATAGGGTAGGGTCACCGATGGGGAGTTTGTCCGTATCGATTTTTCCACCGGTTTCTTCCACCAATTCGGATAGGCAGTTCAAGTGGCCACCTGCACCGTGATCGTGAATGGAAACGATAGGGTTGTCATGACTTTCCACCAAACCACGGATGGCATTGGAAGCCCTTTTTTGCATTTCGGGGTTGGAACGTTGTACAGCGTTCAACTCGATGGCAGAACTGAATTCGCCCGTATCGGCGCTTGATACGGCCGCTCCGCCCATCCCGATGCGGTAATTGTCACCACCTAGAACGACTATTCTGTCTCCTGTTTTTGGCGTTTCTTTCAATGCCTGTTCGGATTTGCCATACCCGATGCCACCAGCCATCATAATGACCTTATCAAAGCCCAATTTTCGGGCTTCTTCTTGGTGTTCAAAGGTCAAAACGGAACCTGCGATCAGGGGCTGTCCAAATTTATTTCCGAAGTCGGAAGCACCATTGGACGCCTTGATCAAAATATCCATTGGGGTTTGGTACAACCATTCCCTTACTGCCATTCCTTTTTCCCACGGACGGTTTTCCTCCAAGCGGGAATAGGAAGTCATATACACGGCGGTCCCGGCCAAAGGCAGTGAACCTTTTCCTCCAGCCAAACGGTCGCGGATTTCTCCTCCGGAACCAGTAGCGGCACCGTTGAAGGGTTCAACCGTGGTAGGGAAGTTGTGGGTTTCCGCTTTTAGGGAAAGCACGGAATTGAATTCCTTTTCCTCGTAAAAATCGGGTTTATCGGCACTTTTGGGTGCAAATTGGATTGCTTTGGGACCCTTGATGAAGGCCACATTATCCTTATAAGCCGAAACAATATCGTTGGGATGGGCTTCAGACGTCTTTTTGATCAACTTGAAAAGGGAAGAAGGCATCTCTTCGCCATCGATCACAAAAGTTCCGTTGAAAATTTTATGTCGGCAGTGCTCCGAGTTTACTTGACTAAAGCCGAACACCTCGGAATCCGTCAACATACGGCCGAGCTTTTTGGATAATCCTTCCAGATAGTCCACTTCCTCATCACTCAAGGCCAAACCTTCCTTTTGGTTGTAGGCGGCAATGTCCTCAATTTCCAAAATGGGTTCGGGAACGATGTTGATGGTAAAAATATCCTGTCCCAAGCTCCTGTATTTTTGGGAGAGCATGGGGTCGTAATCCGTAAAATCCTCGGAAACAGTATGGTACTCCTCAATTCGAATGATGCCCGATATGCCCATGTTCTGGGTAATCTCGGTGGCGTTGGTACTCCAGGGCGTGACCATGGCGGCACGTGGGCCAACAAAAAAGGCGTCGAGTGACGCCGCTTCTATCCTGGGTTGGTTGCCGAACAACCATGTCAGTTTACTGTTGTCTTCCTGAGCAATTTCCTGTGTGGTCTGGACGGCAAAAACCTTGGTAGCCTTGTCCCCAAAAAAATGGATCATACGAGTGGTGCGTTGAGCGGTTTTAGAAAGTGCAAATTTACGATTTTGGAGTGGAAAATGACGAATGGGATTTTGGAATTGTTAACTATGGATGTTGATATAGTTTTAAAGTTTTGTAAACGTTATAACTTATTCCGTTTTTGTAAATATTCATTATTTGGTTGCTTTCCATCACCCCGCGCTCTCAGTTTTTCACCGTTAAACTTGTAGTATGGTGTTTCGGATAATGTTGAATCTACTTCTATTATGTAAGTTGAAGGTTGAATCCTGAGATAGCCATCATCAAATAAGTTATGTAAATCAGACCGCAATAGAATTCCATTATCTAGTTGATTAATGCCAGATTTACTATGAGGTAGAATATGACATGCCTCAAGGACATTGATTGGCCCATGTCCGGAAACCGCACATTTATAATCATATGCTTTTAATAATTCTTCTCTAAATTGAAATTGCCCTCTTCTTATTATTCGGGCGTATTGCTGTTTTTCGTTAAAATCATCATTCGGAATAGGATTGAACGGTTCATTTCCAAATTCACTAAAATCAATATTCACTCTACTAATAGAGTTGGTGTAATTAGTTCTGGGGTCACCGCCGATATCATCAAAAGAAAGAAGGGGATTAAATTTTCTGTAATCAGTAAGATATGCGGCAAATCTCTCTCTTTTATGTTTGTCATTTGCCATTGGAGGTCTTGGTTCTAATTGAATAATTTGTCCAAATCCAAGTATTCTTTTATTCGATTCTGATGATTTTTTAGTCAAACAAAAAACTAATGTATCTCCAATTTTGATTTGCTTGGAATTGGGTATTCCTATGGGAAATTCATAAATCTCTCCTATTATATCCCCGTAATCAGAATGTTCGTTATGCAAGACCAGCCAAGTTGCCATTTTAAGAATCTAGTTTAGTTGGAAATCTCCATAGATTAAGGCAAGTGGCTTATTCAAGAGGTAGGATTTGGGTTATAATAAAGTCAAAATGACAATTAAAATTGATCAATATTATAAAGCAATTAAAAATTAAAGTTTTAGACTGGAATTTGATTGACTCCTTAACTGATTTCCTATCTTAGAAGCATTGTAACTAACTCAAATGACCAACCTTATGAAAAATGCCAAGATCCTATTGTCCGGGATACTGATCCTGAGCAGTGTCACCTTTGCATCCGCTCAAAAAAAATACTCCAAAAAACAGATTGAAAAACTAAAAAGCGAAGCCGCTGCCATTGTGGAGGCCCATAAAAAGCAGTCCCAAGTGATGGTGGACAAGGTTTTCAGCTTTGCTGAACTTGGTTTTCAGGAGGAAGAAAGCTCCAAATACCTCACTGGAATCCTGGAAAGCAACGGCTTTACCATCGAGCATTCCATTTCGGGAATCCCAACCGCTTGGTTCGCCACGTGGAGCAATGGGGATGGCCCCGTCATCGCTCTTGGTAGTGATGTGGATTGTATTCCCAAAGCCTCCCAATATCCAGGAGTGGCCTATCATAAACCGATTGTGGATGGGGCACCCGGACACGGAGAGGGGCACAATGCCGGTAACCCATTGAACATCACTTCCGCATTGGCCGTGAAGGAAATTATGGAGCGCGAGAATATTGGTGGTACCTTGATCTTATGGCCAGGTATTGCCGAAGAATTGGTAGCCGCAAAGGCTTGGTATGTTCGTGATGGCCTTTTTGACAAAATTGATATGTGCATCTTTACCCATGTGGGTAACAATCTGGGGGTTTCATGGGGACCTACCAGTGGTACGGGCCTAATTTCCGTGGAATACCTTTTTGAAGGGGAAGCTGCACACGCTGCAGGAGCACCATGGAGAGGACGTAGCGCCTTGGATGCCGCTGAATTGATGAACATTGGATGGAACTACAAAAGGGAGCACTTGCACCCCCTAAAACGTTCCCACTCTATTTTTACGGATGCGGGCGACCAGCCTAACGTGGTGCCCTCCAAAGCTGCTATTTGGTTTTATTTCAGGGATGTCACCTACGAAGGTATCATGGAAATGTATGCCCAGGCCAATGATATTGCCAAAGGTGCTGCCTTGATGACCAGCACGACCATGACCTCTAGGGTTTTGGGTACCGCTTGGCCACGTCACTATAACAAAGTGATTGCCGAGACCATGTACGAGAACATCAAGGATGTGGGGCTTCCTACTTGGACGGAGGCTGATCAGGAATTGGCCAAGGCCGTTCAAACTGAAGTGAAGGCCAAAAAGATTGAGGGACTGCCCACAGAATTATCCGAATTGGGATTACCGGTTTTGGAGCCCATCAGCGGTGGCTCTGATGATATTGGTGATATTTCTTGGAAAGTGCCGACCGTGACCATGCGTTTTCCTTCAAACATTCCAGGATTGCCCGGTCACCATTGGGCCAACGCCATCGCCATGGCCACTCCCATTGCTCATAAAGGCGTGACTGCCGGCGCTAAGGCCGAGGCCATGACCATTTTGGATTTCTTGTTGAAACCAGAACTGTTGACGCAGGCTTGGGATTATTTCAACAACGAGCAGACCAAGGAGACCAAGTATCAGCCGATGATCGCTGCAGATGATATGCCCCCCATCTATTTGAATAAAGAAAAACAGGAAAGCTTCCGTCCCGAGTTGGAGAAATTTTACTTCGATGAGAACAAATACGACACCTACTTGGAGCAATTGGGAGTGGAGTATCCTACTGTGAAGCCTTAAGGTTATGAAAATACTGTCATATCGAGCGGAGTCGAGAACCTTTAAACTGATATCTCGACTCGGCTTGACATGGCTGTTTTAATTGAATGATGCCCTAAAAGCCAGCGGCGACTGTTTGGTCTTGCTTTTGAACAACTTGCTAAAGGATTGGGAATGCTCAAATCCTAGGGTGTAGGCAATCTCGCTGACCGAAAGTTGGGTGGTCGATAATTTTTCCTTGGCCTTCTCTATCAGTTTTTCATGGATGTGCTGTTGGGTACTTTGCCCCGTCAGGACTTTAAGCAGACTGCTCAGATAATTGGAAGAAACATTTAAGGTGTCCGCTACGAATTGGACGGTCGGTATCCCTTTGTCAATGGCTTCCTCTCCGTTGAAATAGGTGTCGAGAAAATCCTCCAACCGAACCAAAACCTCGTGGTTGTTGATCTTTCTCGTAAGAAATTGTCTTTGGTAATATCGTTCGGCATAATTGAGCAATAATTCGAGTTGGGCAATGATGATGTTCTGACTGAATTTGTCGATGTTGGACCGATATTCTTGCTGAATGTGCAACAGAATATCGATGATAGTGTTCTCTTCCTTTTCTGAAAGAAATAGAGCTTCATTGATGGCATAGCCAAAGAACTCATAGTTTTTGATGGTCTTGGCCAAAGGGGTATTCCACAAGAAATCAGGGTGGATGAGCAACAACCAGCCTGAGGGTTTCCTTTCCGTTGGAAGCATTTCAAACTGCAGCACTTGTCTTGGGCCGATAAAACTCAACAACCCCTCATCAAAATCGTATTCCTGTTGCCCGTATCGGACCTTGGCCTGTATATCCCGTTTCAAACCGATGGAATAAAAATTTTGCGTCCAAGTGATTTGCTTTTCAATGGTCTGATAGTCCACTTGACCGTAATTGACCACACTTATCAAAGGATGTTCAGGTTTGGGGAGTGCACAAAATTTGTGGAACTCACTTAAGGTATTAAAAGTATGCATACGCTATTGATAGGTATGGGGCAAGGCGGAAAGCCTTGCCCCATTTTCAAATTACACATTAATTTTTAAAGTCCGTGGAATGGCTTAATGCTTTGTTGGCTTCCAAGGCAGATTCCAAGGTTTTCAATTTTTGGTGTGCCATGCCATAAGCGTCGCTACCCAAGAACAAATGTAGGGCAGGGTCATCGCTTTCGGCCACCTTGATGAGTACCTCTGCAGCTTTTTCGGGATCCCCCAATTGGTTTCCGGCAATCTCTTCTTTGTGCAAGCGTTCCGATTCCCTAGCTTGGGAATATATATCCATGCGGTTTTTGGCTAATTTCAGGGAATCATCGGATAGGAACTCGGTGCGGAAATACCCTGGATAAACCACTGTGGCATGTACCCCAAAAGGTCCTCCTTCAGTATACAAAGCCTCTGTTAAACCAACGACGGCAAACTTTGTGGCACAATACACGCCAAATCCGGGAAAAGTGGCTACCATACCACCAATGGATGCAATGTTGAAAAAATGCCCCGATTGCTGTGCCCTTAAATGCGGTATGGACTTACGGATGACGTTCAACAGACCAAATACATTCACGTCAAAATTTTGTCGTGATTCCTCATCGGTAATCTCTTCCAAAGTTCCATTTTGCCCATATCCGGCATTGTTGACCACCACATCGAGATGGCCAAAAGTTTCCAGTACCTTCGAAATTGCAGATCCCACACTTTCCTCGTTCATCAAATCTACTTGGAGCGGCAGGAAAGCTTCCTGTTTTCCCACGGCATTTTCCAAAGCGTTTAAGCTTCTGGAAGTGGCCGCTACCTGGTATCCGTGGTTCAACAATGTTTTAACCAAAGTCAGTCCCAATCCTTTAGAGGCTCCGGTAACCAACCATACTTTTTTTGTGTCCATTTTCTTAGAATTTTTATTGTTATGAATTGACACAGCAAAGTTGGCCCAATACGAGAGGGGGGATGTAGTCTAATCTAAGGTTGTTGTAGCCGAAAATTTATTGTTGGAAAAAATTAGGGCTTGTGTGAATCGAATCAGTTCTTTTTGAGAAGCGCCATATAAAATCCGTCAAAACCTGTTTCGGAAGCATAAACATTCTGCTCTCTTACCAATTCAAATTCTTTCCCGGCTTCGGAGGCCAAGAATTTTTTGACCTGTTCGGTGTTTTCCTGCGGAAGGATGGAACAGGTGGCATAGACCATTTGTCCGCCTTTTTTCAGCATTTTGCTATAATTCTGGAGAATGTCCTGCTGAACACCCATAATACGGTCAATGAATTCGGGTTCCAATTTCCATTTGGAGTCTGGATTTCGTTTAATGACCCCCAATCCGGAGCAAGGCGCATCAAGGAGGAGTCTATCGGCACTGTTGTGCAGTTTTTTGATGACTTTATTGGAATCGATGACACGGGTTTCCACATTGTGCACACCATTGCGTCTAGCCCTGATTTTCAGTTTTTTCAATTTGCTCTCATAAATGTCGAGTGCGATGAGTTGGCCCTTGTTCTGCATCATAGAAGCCAAATGCAACGTTTTCCCTCCGGCACCGGCGCAGGCATCGACAACGCGTTGACCTGGTTCCACTTCCAAATAAGGCGCCACCAATTGTGAAGACGCATCCTGCACTTCAAAAAGCCCGTCCTTAAATGCTTCCGTGGTGAAAACGTTCTTCCGCTCCTTCAATTTTAAAGCATCTGGATAGCCTTTCAAAGTTTCGGTTTCAATTTCTTCTTTCGCCAAAAACGATTGTAACTGGGGCTTTGGAATTTTTAGGGTATTGGTTCGAAGGATGACTTCTGCTTGTTGGTTGAGTGCTGCTATTTCCTTGGTCCAAAGTTCGTTCCCCAAGGATTTTTCTCCCAGCTCATCCATCCAATCGGGAACAGATTCCCTGAACTTCCTAATTTTGGAAAGCTCGTCAAACCGCCCCTTGATACGTCGTTCAGGGGTTCCTTCCAGCTGTTTCCAATCGGGAAGCCTTATGCCGCGCAATACACACCAAACTCCAAACAATCGGAACAAATGGGGACGGGTATAGGGTTCGTGGGCCTCGGCTATTTCGGTATACAACCGTTTCCAACGGACAATGTCATAGGTGGTTTCGGCAATAAAGGCACGGTCCCTGGCGCCCCAGCGTTTGTCATACTTCAATACTTTTTCAATGACCTTATCGGCATATTCCCCTTCGTTAAAAATAAGGTGTAGGGCATCAATTACGGCAAATACCAAGTTTCTGTGTAGACGCATGACATAAAATAAGGTTGCAAAGGTATCATTTCTCCTTACTTTTGGGGAAAATAAATGTAATGAGGTTATCCATTCTTCTCTTGACGCTCTTGGTTTTGGCGTCCTGTTCCACCGAAAAAAAACAACAACCCTTTCAATCGGTATCCGTAACACCTATTTTTGAAGATTCCGTGAGTATCAGGGCCATAACTTTTTTAGATAGCCAAACCTTGGCTTTTGCAGGGAGTGGCGGGGTTTATGGAACTGTGGATGTGAACACTCACAAAGTGCGTTCCAACATCCAGACTTATGATTCGTTGACCCCAAGTTTTAGGGCAGTGGGTAAAACATCAAAAGATTTTTTCATGTTATCCATTGAAAGTCCGGCCTTGCTCTACAAAACAGGAGGTAATGGTAAAATGGAAGTGGTCTATAAAGAAGAGGGTGAAGGGATTTTTTATGATGCCATGACTTTTTGGAACGATATGGAAGGCATTGCGGTGGGCGATACCGTAGATGGTTGTCTTTCCATTATCTTGACCAAGGATGGAGGACAAACCTGGACTAAAATACCTTGTTCCAATTTACCCGAAGGGATTGATGGGGAAGGTGCCTTTGCGGCCAGTAACAGTAACATTGCAGTGACGGGTAACCAAGTTTGGATAGGTACCACTGAAGGGCGGATCTATCATTCTGCGAACAAGGGAAGCACTTGGGATATCCAACAAACCCCGATCATTCATGAGAAGCCCACACAAGGCATCTATTCCATGGATTTCTATGATCAAAACCTTGGTTTTGCCATAGGAGGGGATTACACTTCGCCCGAATCCAACCAAAAGAACAAGATTATTACCCTGGATGGCGGGAAAACCTGGAGCCTGATTGCTGATGGAAAGGAACCTGATTATAAAAGCTGTGTGCAGTTTGTGCCCAATTCTGAAGGAAAGGGATTGGTGGCTATTGGATTTACCGGGATTTCTTATTCTGCCGATGGTGGCGAGAATTGGAAGGAACTGAGCGAAGAATCTTTTTTTACCCTTCGATTTTTGAACGATTCCGTTGCCTATGCTGCCGGTAGAAATAGGATCGCAAGGTTACAGTTTAATTGAACTTACGGTTATTATAGCTGTAAATGGTCGATGATGCTTTTGGCGACCAAGGTTCTTCCGTTGTTGTTCCAATGTTTGTCATAAATCAAAGTGACCGGCTTTTTCGATTTTTCGAACCAAGCTCCAAAGTCTATGATGTCAATTCCATTTTTGGCACAATATTCCAGAAATATCCTCGATGTATTTCTCTTGTCCAATAAGAGACTGGTTTTTGACTTGTCAATGGGATAGGTATTGATCAATGTTTCAAAGTTGGCAATGCTGAGGCTATCGGTATCCTTCGATGTGATGGTGTGTTCCACTTTGTCATTTCCGTTTTCTATGTTGTTTACCATTAAATCTTTTACAGGATCAAGAATGCCAATTTGCGAGGCATAATAAAGTAATTTGATGTTATCGCGTATCTTGAAAGAGGTAGATTGAAGAAGTTTGATCCGGTCCACGTTTGGCGCATAAACAGCCCTTTCAAAGTCCATGGGATATTTAACGTAGACCACGATCTTATCTATTTTAGCGAAAGCTTCTTTATAGGCATGTATCAAATGAAGCTGGTCTGCCAGGTCCCATCCAGCATAGCCATATTCATATACTTCAAGGTTAGAGGTGTTGTTCTCTATTTTCTTGCCAATGGAGTTGTAGTAATTTTGATGGAAACCTTGTATGAAGGAATCCCCGATCAGGGCAAGTTCCTTTTTTGTATAGCTAGGGTTGAACTCCCTATAGGAATTGAAACCTTGATCGTTTATCCTATATTCAGAAAAGTTTTGAAGCCTATTGCCGGTCACACTATATCCACGGTAATGCGGAACCCTTTTCTCCACACCATATTCGTCAATGTATCTTGGGGAGTCTTCCGGGTAAAGATGGAATACCCTTACCAAAAGTTCCAAAGCAACTAGAATTAGTACGAAATATATGGCGGTTTTTAAAAGAAACTTGAACATGTCAGAATTGAAAATAAATGAATGAACGGTCTACACCATCATCGTAGAACAATAAAATACAAAAAACGACCAATGTATATACACAGAAGCGTACTGCCCTATACTTGAACTTGAACGGGCTGCGTTCATCCTTTCGGATAATATACTCGTATACCACAAAAAGGACCAACAGAACAAAATAATCGATCATTCGATATCCCATGGGATGATGATATTCTTCCCAATGGAATTGTGTAAACAACCTTTTGATGAAGGCAAAAGAATTTTGAAGGGATTCCGATCTGAAAAAAATGCGTGAAAAAGTCACAATGGCAAATGTCAGGATCAATTGTCCCATTTCCTTGAAGGTAGGCAGAAATGTGTTTTGTGCCACTACACTGTCCTTGTATATGGTATTCCTCCCCATCAAAAAAACAGGGATATAGGCCAAGGCGTGGAATCCTCCCCAAAATATAAAGGTCCAATTGGCCCCATGCCAAAAACCACTCACCAAGAAAATGATACTAATGTTTCGAATGGATTGAAGCTTACTGCCCCGGGACCCTCCCAATGGAATGTATAGATAGTGCCTGAACCATGTAGACAAGGAAACATGCCATCTTTGCCAATATTCGGCCACATTTCTGGAGAAATTTGGGAACTTGAAGTTGGACATCAACTCTATTCCGAATAATTTGGAGGTGCCTATTGCAATATCGGAATAACCTGAAAAATCCCCGTAAACCTGAAAACTGAAAAAGGTGACTCCCATGATGAGCGTACTGGCGGAAAAATTGTCATAGTTGGCAAAAATATCGTCCACAATAGGGGCAATACCATCAGCAATCACCATTTTCTTAAAAAGGCCCCATAGAACCAATTTCAGGCCTTCCGTGGCTTGTAGATAATTGAATGAGCGTTTATTGGTAATCTGACCCAACAGATTGGAAGCCCGTTCAATAGGACCGGCAACCAATTGCGGAAAGAAGGCCACAAAGGTGGCAAAGTTCAAAAAGCTCCTGGTCGGTTTAATCCGTTTGTAATAAATGTCCAGTGAATAGGACATGGTTTGAAAGGTATAGAACGAGATTCCTACGGGTAGGATGATTTTTAAGGTCCATGTGCTTTTTATGGTATATCCGAACAAGCTGACCATATCAATAAAGGACTCAACAAAAAAATTGTAGTATTTGAAAAAACCTAACAAGGAGATATTAAATACGATACTACACCATAACAAGAGCTTTCCTTTTTTCTGTTGGGACTGTTTTTGATGGATGGCCAAGCCCACCAAATAGTCCACTACAGTACTGGCCAGGATAAGGAAAAGGAACCTCCAGTCCCAAAGGCCATAGAAAAAGTAGCTGGCAATAAGTAACAGGCCATTCTGTGACTTTAGATTGCCGAATTTTCCGATGGCCCAATAGGCAAAGAAGACTATGGGGAGAAAAATCAAATATTCTACAGAGTTAAAGAGCATGGTGGTTTATTATACATAGTTCGGGGGTAATGGGTCGTTTATTGCAACAGCCATTTTTTTGATGTTTTTTCCCATGAACACAAATAGATTGTCGGAATCCTTTAATTTATATATCTCTACCTCTCTGGAGTTTTCCCCAAAAAGATATAGGAATTCAAATAGCAACGCCCTGGTTTCAGGGGTAACGACAGTCTCTTTTCCCAAAGGAAGACCATTGCTGTCATCATAGTCCTTAAAAATAAATTTTTTGGTCCTGCCGTTGATTGCATTGGGCTCGCTTTTCTCCTTCGGTTGTATTGCAAAACGAATTTTATTTAAAAGATGGTTCAGGTTTTTCTCCCTTAAATATTGTTTTAATTTTAGTAGGGTGGCCAAAGACTTTCCTTTTATTTTGGAAAGGATTGATTTGGTTCCATATAAAATGTGGTACTCGAAATCATATTTTTTTGTGGCCCAACGTGTCTTGTAATCAAAATACCCTTTGGAAAAATCCAAAATCTTGTAACCGTTTTTAATTCCCCACTGGATCAAGAACATAATATTGATGGAGCCTAAATTGAATTTGGCATAATCGATATCAAAAACGGTGATCGCATCAAAAATAATGTCTCCTGAAAAGTAATTGAGTGTAATGGCAATAGGTTCACCGTCATTGTAAACCACAAATAGGCCGGCTTTTTTTTCCTGTATCATTGGGAAAGCGACGTTCTTATAGAATTCCCATTCTTCAATATCCAAATTGTTGTTGTGCTCCCCCTTACCTTCGAATCGTTTTACCAAAAGCGACCTGAATTTTTCGAATATCTTGTTGAATTCGTCCAAGTTTAGGGCCGCATCGTGCATAACCGGTTTGATGTCGAAACATTCGTTCAGCCTCTTTTGATATTTATTGAGTTTATACCTGCTGGATTTTTGAAATTTGTGTCTCATATAATCCTGTAGGTCTTTGAATTGATCCAATTCAATTAGAAAACCAGGATATTGTCTTATTTTCAGAAGCGTTGTTGATTCAGGGACATTGGGTCCTGGGCATTTGAAATAGGAAGGGACATCATAGATCAAGCAGGTTTTTCCCTGCAAGGATATTGGGTTTTCTATAGAATAAAACATCCCTTTGGTGTGTGTTTTTCCCAGGTTATGATAGATTCCCCAGTTGCCCTTTATGAACTGTATCCCTTCTATGCCCGAAAACTTAGAAGTATTTTGATGGCCCCCAAAAAATTTGACCCAGATATTTGTAAAGGTCTTTGAGGTAAATGGGTTTTCAATCATTGCCTAGGCAATTAATTTCAGATATTTCCATTTCGTTTGGGGGCGTTTGTCGATAAATGGGAAAAAAACAGGAATTGTTGGTGTTTTGTCCATCCAAAGTTTCTTTTTGCTTTATGATTTGTTGGTATTTTCGTTTGTCCACCACGTATTGCCAGGATTGAAAAGTCTTAAAATCCTTTGAGAAACCAGACTTAAAGTAGAATAAGGAGTCATTATCCTGTCCTCCAAGTCCACCGCCAAGGTTAAAATAGGAGTAACCTTCGTTCGTGCTCTGCACACGAACATGATCTATAAGTAATTTGATCGGGTTTAGATTGAGAAACTCCTCCTTGACACCAGATAGATGATATTGAACAATTCCATTGTTCATGGTAAAAATAGCCCCTCCCGCCAATTGACTAGTTTTAATATGCTGGGCAACCAATAGTCGAGCATGGATCTGACCACTGGCCAAAAGTTCGTAGAAATATTTTTTTCCAAAGAAATAGGAAGGATTTGCCTTTACCCTTTTCATGTTTTCACAGTAAACACCTATAAAGGCATCCAGACACTCCTCGCAGGTGCCATCTATGATTTTATATTCATGTGCCTCTTTATTGATATAGGTCCTTAGCCTTCTATTGTATCCCCGCTTTTGTTCGTTAAGGTTTTTGGTAAGATCAATGTTCACAATGTGTCCATGCGGAATGATTTCTCCTATTCCAGATAAAACTGGCTCCTGGTTTTTAATAAAAGGATGGAGTCTGGAGAAAACAGAAACGATTTGGCTGTCCATTAAAAATTCCTTCAACATTTTTTTAAAAGAGGCATTGTTGAAGTTCCTCGTAATATTCCTAGTTAACGGACCAGCATACCCATAAACGGAAGTGGCATCCTTGTACGGTGTTCCATCTATGTCTCGAATGAGCAAAGGTAGGGCTATAAGATTATCCCCATCCCTAAATTCCAAGAGAATGGGCTTTTCTCCATCCCTCTTGGAGATTTGATGATAATCGAATGTATGGTAGAAGTCATACTGTTCGCATTGTTCTATTACTTCTCCCCAAATATTTTTATCCTCTAAGGCCCGTATGTGCATAATTTATGGAATATAGGGCAAAGTAAAGCAAGAATTCCCTTGGTAGTATGACATTTATCATATGTTTTTGGTAAATAGATATAAGGATTATAAAATCGATGAATCCAGCGTAAATGCTTTAAAAAAACAAAAAAGGGACCTCATCAAAGCCCCCTCTCCATTCATAACCAACCAAAAAACAATTAAAACTATACGGTCACGACTACATATTGTCGTCCTGCTCTTTTATACCAAACACCTCTATATTTATAGAGTCTTCTGCCATTTACATACACCACTTTGCTTCCTCTGGGCAAGGTGTTCACGACAACTCCCCGTGGTGCGGCGCATACCACATATTTTCTTCCCCGAGGTTTGTACCATACGCCATCGGCATAATAAAAATTGTTGCTATTGTGCACCACAATTGTGGGACTTGAAATGGTGGTGACAACAGTTCCATATTTTGGATAAACCTTCACCACGGTTCTTCTTTGTGCTTGTGCAGCCAAAATGGTTCCCAAAAAGGCCACGATAACCAAAAGTGTCTTCATACGTTTCATAATGCGGATTTTTATGGTTTCTGTATCTAAGACTATGGAATTGTAAAATGGTTTAATAAAAAAAGAGCCAAATCGGCTCTTCTCTTGTTTTTTGTTGACTTTTTATGCGGTTTATCCCCCGCCTTTTCGATTTCGATAGGTTTGTAGTAGCTGTTTTTTGAAGTCTTCCTCAGCCTTGATGAGCAACAGTACTTTTTTGGCAGGAATCACTTTTCTAATATCTCCCATAAATTGCTGTTCGGCATTGTGGCGTTCGTTTTGAAGGGATAAAAGATTGTTCAACAATTCTTCCGAATCTGCATCCGATAGCCCTTGCGCCATGGAAATTTTGGATTGCAGCTCGGCACGTTCCTTTCTCCGAATGTTTTCCAAAACATCCTCATGTTCGTTGTAAATGGGCCAAAATTGTTGTGCTTCCTTGCTGGTCAGGCCTACCCGTTCGGTGATGAAGGCCACTTTCAAGGTTTTGATGCGATCCCGTACCGGTCCTTGGGCCTGCATCCAAAAGGTGCCGATCAAAAACGCGATCACTATGGGTATTTTTTTACTCATAATCAATGTATTCTATGTTTAGGTCTCTCAGGTCGTCAACATTGGCATCAAGATATTCCAAAATGATTTCTCCGCTGAGGTCATCTTCCAGGATATCGTTCAATTGAACGTTTTCAAAGGAGACCATTTCGGCCAGTTCGTAGGAACTCATATCGATGCGGTTGTTGTCAAAATAGGCATCAATTTCGGTATTCGCCAAATCATCAAATGTAACAGGTAAAGGCTCTGACTTCCAATTGAATCCGAAGATCAAAATGAAAACCGCTGCCACAGCGGCTGCTCCATAGTATACTTTCCTGTAAGATTTGAGCTGGATTACCTTGCCCTTTTCTTCTGTGGTTCGGGACAATATCTTAGGGACAACAGCATCAAAATAGCCCTCGGGTACCCCAAAACCATCCGTTTTCGGGATGATGGAACTCGTTTCATCCGTTGCTTCTTGCTGGATTCGAGCCATCAAACGTTCGTTGAAGCTTTCGAAGTAGCCTTCCGGGGTGTTGAAACTATTTTTTTTGTCCTTTTTCATGATATGGTTTTGACATCAATTTTTGCCAAAGGTTTAATCTGCTTTAAGATACGCTTCAATTTTCTTTACTGCCAAATGATAGGAAGCTTTTAGCGCACCCACCGAGGTTTCCAGTACTTCGGAAATATCCTCGTATTTCATTTCCTGAAAATACTTCATGGTGAAGACCAGTTTCTGCTTGTCTGGGAGTTCGGCCAATGCTTTTTGCAATTTTAATTGGATCTCATCTCCTTCAAAATACACATCGGCTTCAAGATTTTCTACCAATCTCTCCTTGAGTTCTTGATCACCGATTCCCATTTTTTTTGATTTTTGCTTCAAAAATGTCAAGGATTCATTGGTGGCAATGCGGTACAACCAGGAATATAACTTGCTTTCCCCTTTAAAGCCATCTATATTTTTGTACACCTTGATGAAGGTATTCTGTAACACATCATCGGAATCGTCATGGTCCAGTACAATCCTCCGAATATGCCAATAAAGCCGCTCTTTGTAAGTGTTCACCAACACCTCAAAGGCCTTTGCCTGGCTATTTTTGTCCTTAAGTTCTTGTACTAAGGTTTCCTCAGCGATCAATGGTCCGTACAATTTGATGCTTTGACTAAGGTAAGGGGAAAAGGTTTAATTATTCAATGGACAATTTGCAATTATCAATTAGCAATAATCAATTGCCAGGATTGTCATTCTGAGCAAAGCGAAGAATCTCTTTTGGTAGGGATTTAATTGAGATGCTTCACGGTGTTCAGCATGACATTTTGGTGCTAATTTATTCTATGTTCATTCTGAGCGAAGCGAAGAATCTCTTGACTCCTGGCTCCTGATTCTTGATTCTTGAATTTTGAATCTTTGGATAATCAAATGCTGAATGATTGCATCTCCACCAGCTTTTTGTAGCTGTTCTGTGCTTTCATGAGTTCATCATGGGTACCCTGTTCCACAATTTTCCCTTTGCTCATGACCACAATGGTATCCGCATTTTGGATGGTGGATAGGCGGTGTGCAATGACGATTGAAGTACGGTTCTGCATCATTTTTTCCAAGGCATCCTGCACCAAGCGTTCACTTTCGGTATCGAGGGCCGAGGTAGCCTCGTCCAAGATCATGATAGGTGGATTTTTGAGTACGGCCCTTGCTATGGAGAGACGTTGTTTTTGACCGCCACTCAATTTGCCACCGCCATCGCCAATATTGGTGTCGTAGCCATGGGGAAGGTCCATAATAAAGTCATGTGCATTGGCCACTTTGGCAGCGGCCACAATTTCTTCCATAGTGGCATTTTCCTTACCTAGGGAGATATTGTTTTTTACCGAATCGTTGAAGAGGATGGAATCCTGGGTCACCAATCCCATAAGCCCACGCAGGGACTTTTTGGTAATGTCCTTGATGTTGGTGCCATCTATCAAAATTTGGCCTTTGTTCACATCGTAAAATCGGGTGACCAGATTGGCCACGGTACTTTTTCCGCTTCCGGATTGCCCCACCAACGCTACGGTCTTGCCTTTTTCAACCTTTAGGTTGAAGTCTTTCAACACATAATCCTTTTCATATTTGAAACCTACATTGCTCAGCTCAATACCTGTATTGAAATCCATTTTCTCGGCTGCACCTTCTTTGTCCTTGATGGGGTTTTCGGATTCCAACACTTCCAGCACACGCTCTGCCGCTGAATTTCCTTTTTTCACCCCGTATGAAGCCTTGCTTATGGCCTTTGCAGGGGTTAAGATGTTGTAGGCCAATCCCATATAAGCGATGAACGAGGACGCATCCAGGGTTTTATCGACCAATACCATTTTGCCCCCAAACCATAACAAAACCCCGATGACCAATATGCCCAGAAACTCTCCAGTGGGTGAGGCTAGGTTTTGTCGATTCAAAAGGGAGTTGGAAAATTTAAAGAATCGGTCTGTGGATTTTTTAAACGTGTTATAAAACTTGGATTCAGCATTGAAAGCCTTGATGACACGCAATCCGCCCAAGGTTTCTTCCACAATGGACAAAAATTCGCCTTGTTCCTTTTGCACCTTGTCCGATTTTCGTTTAAGGGATTTGCCGATCCGTGAAATGATCATTCCCGCAATAGGGATAAAAACGAACACGAAGATGGTGAGTTTGGTGCTGATTCCGAACATTACCAAAATAGTGAACAGGATGGTCAATGGTTCCCTAACGATGAGCTCCAAAATGGATAAAAACGAATGTTGGATTTCCAATACATCCGAGGTAATACGGGCAATGACATCACCTTTTCGTTTTTCGGAGAAATAAGAGATGGGCAGGTCCACGATTTTCTCGTACATCTTGTTCCGGATATCCTTGAGTACCCCATTCCGAAGAAAGGTGATAAAGTACATGGCCAAATAGTTGAAGGCATTTTTCATAAGAAAAAGCACCAGTACCAAGCCAATGACCAGCACAAGACCTTTCATGTCATCATCTCCGGAATAGGCTGTGACGCGATAGTTGATGTAATCCTGCAAATAGTCCTTCAAATTGGAAATCCCCTGATATACAGGTTCGGCATGCACCTTTTCCTCCGGTTTGAACAGAACGTCCAACATGGGAATCAGGGCCGCAAAGGACAATGCACTGAAAAGTGCGTATAGAATATTGAAAAATATATTCAAATACCCGTATTTGCGGTATGGTCCTGCAAATCGGAGAATTTTTTTAAAGTAGTTCATTCACCTACAAATTCAGTTCGGATAGGATACCGTCAATTTTGGTTTCCAGCTGCGAATTTACGGATTTATAATCGGCCGCCTTGTCCAATTTTGCATTTGTGCTGATGTAAAACTTGACCTTGGGTTCGGTACCACTGGGACGGGCCGCAATTCGGGTGCCATCCTCGGTCTCATAGATCAATACATTGGATTTGGGCAGGTTAAGGGAAAATTCCTCTCCCGTCTGCACATTTTTGGCCGTGGAAGTGTTGTAATCCTCGATCCAAAGCAATTTGGAACCTTGAACGGATGCCACGGGATTTTCCTTAAAATCCTTGAGCATTTGTTTGATTTCCTCAGCACCACTCATTCCTTTTTTGGTCAGGGAAACCAGCTTTTCCTTGTAAAAGCCAAATTGCACATAGGCATTGATCAATTCCTTGTAGAACGAGCTTCCTTCCGCCTTGGCATTGGACGCAATCTCACAGGCCAAAAGGGTAGAGGTCACGGCATCTTTATCGCGGACAAAATCTCCCACCATAAAACCAAAGCTTTCCTCACCACCACCAATAAATTTGGAGTTCGGGAAATCCTTGATCATCTTGCCGATCCACTTAAAGCCTGTCAGGGCTGTTTTGTATTCCACACCGTAGGCTTTGGCCAATTGGGCCATCATTGGGGTGGAAACGATGGTGGAAGCAATAAATTCGTTGCCCTTGAATCCTTTTTCCTTGTATTGGTCCAACAAAAACTTGGTCATCAAAACCATGGTCTGGTTGCCGTTGAGCAATTCCATTTTACCTTCCAGGTTGCGCACGGCAATGCCCAAGCGATCACTGTCGGGGTCGGTGCCGACAACCATGTCCGCGCCAATTTCCTCAGCTTTTTTAATGGCCATTTCCAAAGCTTCGGGTTCTTCGGGGTTTGGGGATTTTACCGTTGGAAAGTCACCGTTAGGGGTGGCCTGTTCCTCAATAATGGTCACGTTTTTATACCCTGCCCGTTTCAACACCTCTGGAATGGCGGTAATGGATGTTCCGTGCAAGGAGGTAAATACGATCTTGAAATCGTCTTTTCCTTTAGCGTTGAAGTTGCCATTTTTCAACGAACCATCAAAGAAGGCTTCGTCCACTTCCTCATCGATCAGATGGATCAGTGCTTCGTTTTTATCGAATTTGATATCCTCAAAGGAAAGGGAATCGATCTCTGCAATGATTTCTCCATCCTGTGGGGGAACGATCTGTCCGCCATCAGCCCAATACACCTTGTACCCATTGTATTCCGGGGGGTTATGAGATGCAGTCAAAACAATACCCGCATGACATCCCAAATATTTTACGGCAAAGGAAAGTTCTGGAGTGGTACGTAGATCGGAAAACAGGTAAACACTTATGCCATTTGCGGAAAAAACATCCGCCACGGTCTTTGCCAATGTTTTGGAATTGTGCCTGCAGTCGTAAGCAATGACCACCTTAAGATCGTGGTCGGTATACGATTTTTTGAGATAGTTGCTCAATCCCTGTGTATTCTTGCCCAAGGTATATTTGTTGATTCTATTGGTGCCGACCCCCATTACACCGCGCATACCCCCGGTACCAAATTCCAAATCCTTGTAAAAACGTTCCTTAAGTTCTTCGGGATCATTTTTTATGAGGTGTTGGATTTCTTTTTTTGTTTCGTCGTCAAAAAAATCGGTCAACCAAGATTGTGCAGTAGCGGTAATGGAATCCATAGTGTTTTATGCTTGTTTAGATGCTTAAAAATACAAAGATTAAAGGGGTTTGGGAATACCCTAAAGATTAATTTTATCGGAGATGGTGTATCGGGTGTCGTTTTTTCTGGAACGTACCATAATCTCGCCCAAAAAACCTGCCAAAAATAGTTGGGTACCTATAATCATGGCTGTTAGGGCGATGTAGAATTGTGGTCGTTGCGTGATCAATCGTCCTGTAGGATTCAAAAAGAGTTTATCGATGCCCAAATAGAGCGAAAATCCAAAACCTACGATGAACATAAGCACGCCCAACGCCCCGAACAGGTGCATGGGTCTACGGCCGAACTTGGAAACGAACCAAATGGTGATCAGGTCCAAAAAGCCATTGATGAAACGTTCCATCCCAAATTTGGTGGTACCGTATTTTCGGGCCTGGTGCTGGACCACTTTTTCGGAAATGTTGGAAAACCCTGCATTCTTGGCCAAAACAGGGATGTAGCGGTGCATTTCCCCGTGAACTTCTATGGCCTTCACCACCTGATGGTCAAAGGCTTTTAATCCACAGTTAAAGTCGTGCAATTTTACCCCGGAGGTTTTGCGGGCGGCCCAGTTGAACAATTTGGAAGGGATGTTCTTGGCAATGACCGAGTCATATCTTTTTTTCTTCCAGCCGGAAACCACTTGGTTGCCTTCTTGGGTAATCATGCGGTACATTTCGGGGATTTCCTCTGGATTGTCCTGCAAATCGGCATCCATGGTGATGACCACATCGCCTTCGGCGGCCTTAAATCCAGCGTGAAGAGCCTGGGACTTTCCGAAGTTCTTCAAAAATCGGATACCTTTCACATGTTCATTTTTTTGCGAAAGCTCCATGATGGTTTCCCAAGAACCATCGGTACTGCCATCATCAATAAAGATGATCTCATATAAAAAATGATTGGATTGCATCACCTGTACAATCCAATCATGTAGTTCTTTAAGCGATTCTTGCTCGTTGAGTAAAGGAATTACAATGGAAATCTGCATTGCTTGTTTCTCGAATTCCCTTCAAAAGTAGCATTTTTTGGTTTAGTATTCCGGCTTGGACTTTTTTAGGATGAGCCCAGTGATGACTCCCACGACCAAACCGATGATGCAACTGAAGATCAAACCAATCGGATAGCGTAACCATCCTAGTTTTTTCTGCATGGCCACACCTTGTTGCCATTGTTCCTCCGTCATGGAAGGATTCTGTGCCATGGCCTTTGGTTTTGCCATTTCGATTGCCTTGTCCATAAAATCGGGCTCAATAAAGTTGATGAGCACGTACTGGTAAACAAGGGAAATGATGGTGGATACCAATGCGATTCCCACAGCGATCTTTAGGGCCTCGGAAATTTTCAGATAGCCCCCGTTGGCTTTTTTGTAGGCATTCACCCCAAGGAAAATAGCCACTACGGTCAATAGAACCGAAATGACAATAACAGGAGTGCTCATCTCATAGTGCATCTTTTGGGTGTAGAGCATTACCCCGAAGATTACGGAAACTACGCCTAGAATCAGGCCATAGTTCAACATGAATTTACTGGCTTTTGGTTGTTGTTCTTCCATTTTATTGATTTTTGTGTTGATTGTAGCTTGTTAGTGCTTGCTAGATGGATTTTGTTACAATAAATTTACTTTTTTATTTTTTACCTATTTTAAGTTGGAGGTATCAAAGAAATCATTAAATTTGCACCTCGAAAATTCTGAGATTAAGCATTTAAGACGATGAGAAAAGGTATACACCCAGAGAACTATAGATTGGTAGCTTTTAAAGATATGTCCAATGAGGATGTCTTTATCACCAAATCCGCTGCTGAAGCAAAAGAGACCATCACTGTGGATGGCGTTGAGTATCCTTTGGTGAAATTGGAGATTTCAAGAACTTCGCACCCATACTACACTGGTAAGACCAAATTGGTGGATACTGCTGGTAGGATTGACAAGTTCAAGAACAAGTACAAGAAATTCAGCAAGTAAGGGGAATAGGCCGATAAGGGCCGTCTCTTTAACGAAATATACAAGCGCTCCTGAATCTTTTCAGGGGCGTTTTTTATTTTTGTACCAACCAAAGTTAAGCCATGAACTATATTCTTTCCGACGGATACCAACGCGAAGATCTTTTTCCCTTTACCTTCACACGGCCCGTATGCGAGATTCGGGTAGGCATCCTGACCATTCGGGAGAAATGGGAAAAATGGCTAGGCACTTCTGTCAGCAGCCTTACCGAAGAATACCTTTCAGAAAAATTTTCGCTAGAGATAGGGAAGGAGAATGTAGTGATCAACGGAAGCTATCTTCCCAATGCCAGCTTATTGGCCGCTATCCAAAGTTTGAAAAAAGGAGAGGCTTTGATGGATCAAGATCAATACATCGCTTATGGTACCGATGGTGCCAAGACACCTTTCAACAGTGATGACTATGTGCTGATTCCGTATACTTCGGACAGCTTGACCATCAAGCATACCTGGGACATTTTTTCCAAAAACGGTGAAGCTTTGCAATCCGATTTTGACCTGTTGACCAAAGGAAGAAAAAGTCAACCCATTTCAAGTACCAACCAAGTGTTGAACCCTGAAAATATTTTCATCGAAGAAGGTGCCACGGTAGAGTTCAGTATTTTGAACGCGTCCACAGGACCCATCTATATTGGTAAAAATGCCTTGGTGATGGAGGGCTGCATGATCCGGGGAGGTTTCGCCCTTTGTGAAAATGCCGTTGTGAAAATGGGTGCCAAGATTTACGGACCCACCACGGCTGGACCCGGTTGTAAACTCGGTGGCGAAGTAAACAATTCAGTTCTGTTCGCCAATTCCAATAAGGGACATGATGGTTTTTTGGGCAATTCCGTGTTGGGGGAATGGTGCAATATCGGAGCCGATACCAATACTTCCAATTTAAAAAACAACTACGCAGAGGTACGCCTGTGGAACTACAAAACCGAAGGTTTTGCCAGAACAGGTCTTCAGTTTTGTGGGCTGATGATGGGCGATCACAGCAAATGTGGTATCAACGTCATGTTCAACACAGGAACCGTGGTTGGGGTGAGTGCCAATATTTTTGGTAGTGGGTTTCCACGGAATTTTGTCCCCAGTTTCAGCTGGGGTGGGGCATCCGGGTTTACTACGTTTTTACCTAAAAAAGTCTTTGAGGTGGCTACGGCCATGATGGAACGCCGAGGCATGCAGTTCAACGAAACCGAGGCCCGTATCCTGGAACACGTTTTTGAACTTACCCAGAAGTGGCGGAATTATTGAAGGAATTTTAAATGATTTTGGCTTTTTCCACAGCGGTTTGGATATCCCGAACAACCAATTCCTTGTTTATCAAAGTGTAAAGGCCAAATTTTTCAAAATCTTTCTCCAAACCATCATTGACCCCTGAAATAATGACCTCAATCCCTTTGGATTTAAAGGTTTTGATGATTTCCTTCAATCCTTGGAAACCCGTGGCATCTATCAACGGAACATATCGCATTCGTATGATCACCGCCTTGGGCTGGATATGGGTTTGGGTGATGGTTTCCTGAAATTGTCTTGCCGCACCAAAGAAGAGGGGACCGTTGATCTCATATAAAACCACATTTTTGGGTATTGCCAAGTTTTCGTTCTCAAAAAGTTGTTCCGCTTCTTGACTTTCGTGGGTAATATTCTGTATTTGAACAGATTCACTCATTCTTTTCATGAATAAAAAACTTGCGAGTACTACACCAACCTCAATGGCAATGATCAAATCAAATAGAACGGTAAGCAAAAATGTAGTCAATAAAATGATGATGTCCATTCGGTTTCCTTTGAGAATGGATACAAATTGCCTCCATTCACTCATGTGGTATGCGACCACCACCAAGATGCCCGCCAAGCAGGAAAGCGGAATCAATTTGGCATAAGGGGCAAATAACAACATAATGGCCAACAAGACCAGTCCATGCACAATGCCCGCAATTGGGGTACGTCCACCGTTTTTTACGTTGGTGGCAGTTCTGGCGATGGCACCGGTGGCAGGGATTCCGCCCAAAAGTGCAGAAAAAATATTGGCCGCCCCTTGGGCGATGAGTTCCATGTTGGAGCGGTGTTTTCCACCTATCATGGAATCGGAGACCACAGCAGAGAGCAAGGATTCGATGCCACCCAACAAAGCGATGGCAAATGCAGGCTGAATGAGGGATTTCACGGTTTCAAAATCAATGGAAGGAAAAGAGGAAAAATCAAAATGGTTCGGGATTTCCCCAAAGTTGCTTTCGATGGTATCCACAGGAATATCAAAAACGCTGACAGCTATGGTGGACAACAGGATGGCCACAATGGACCCAGGAACTTTTGCTATCCATTTTTGAAAGAACAGGGTCAGCAAGACCGTACCCACAGCAATGGCAATGGCATACCCATTGACATGGCTGAAATTTTGAAAGTATATGGACCATTTCTCCAAAAAATCGGAAGGAACTTCTTTAACCCCCAATCCCAAAAAATCGTTCACTTGGGAAGATAGGATGATCAGTGCTATGGCACTGGTGAATCCCACAATCAACGAATAGGGGATAAATTTCAGGAGATTGCCCAGTTTGGCAAGTCCGAACCCGATGAGGATAAAACCTGCCATAAAAGTGGCTATGGTCAAACCGGAAAGACCAAACTGTTGCACAATGCCATAAACAATGACAATGAAGGCACCTGTGGGCCCTCCAATCTGCACCCGACTTCCACCTAGCACTGAAATAATGATTCCGGCTACAATGGCCGTGATCAATCCTTTTTCAGGCGAAACCCCAGAAGCAATGGCAAAAGCGATGGCCAAGGGCAGGGCCACGATTCCCACAATGGAACCAGAAATAATATCTTTTGAAAGTGTTTCCTTGGAGATGCCTCCTTTTAGGAGGGAAAATAATTTAGGGGTGAATTCCACATTCATGTTTCAGGGGCTTTGACCAATACACTATTCTTGTAGAGAGATTTCGAATTTAGTGGAAAAATGATATGGTTGATACGGAAGCTCAAGAAGGTTATCACCCTTTTTGTCAACTGTTTTGGAATAGTGGGCTGTATTTGGAAAAGGTTTTGAGATTATCCAAAAGTGGCATACGTCCAACTGATGTCATACGCTTAACCCCTAGTTTTTTACGTCCATGTACTTTCTATTCCTCGGATGGGATGTTTTCTGTTGCTTTGTACCGGTTGTGAAGGATACGGTCACAACCATCATGATACATCAATCAAAAAATCAACAGAGATGAAAACAAAGGTACTATTCTACATGGCACTCCTACTGATCTTCGGTAATTGTGCAACAACAAAAACCAATTCACCCATTTTAAAAGATTATACTCTTGGGGAAAAATGGATCTGGAAATGGGAACGTGTAGTTGAAGGGGAGGTTCGTGCACAAGGGGAAGACATTCAAGAAGTAGTCAACTACAACGGGACTTTAGGGCTTTGGAACGGTATCGATACGCTTCAAATTTCAAAAACGATTCATCAAGAGCAGAGCGATACCCCATTTCGGAATTGGCCTTTAGAGGTAGGAAAAAAATGGAAATATGTATCGGAATGGGAAAATAATGAAGGTACTACTGGAAAAACAAGCCAAGATGCTGAAATTACCGCATTTGAAGATTTACATGTGGTGGCCGGTACATTCAAGGCATATAAAATAGAATACAAAGGAATTGTAACAAATTCCAGAGGTTTTAAGGGGGAGATGAACGATATTTGGTGGTATTCCCCGGAATTGAAAACCTATATCAAACATGTCAACGATGATGGTTATGGCTTATATACCAATGAATTGACTAGCTATTCAAAAGCCGATTAAAATGACCTTAGCCTAAATCCAATACATTTCAAACCAGAACTTTGGGAGCAAATAAATCAAATACGGGAATATCGCTTTATTGGAAATGCCAAATCGTATGTTGGGGTGTGGTTTCCTTGTTGTGGTTGTACATTGCTTTGGACAGAGATCATTTTACGGTTCCCCATGCCATTGTCAATTATGTGTTGGACGTTTCTGTTTGCATTGGCCTAACCCACGCGTACAGGGCGATTGCGTTAAGGTCAGGATGGAATCAACTGGGCATTAAACAACTGCTAAAAAGGATCATTCCATCCATATTGATTTTGGCCGTTTTGTTTATGCAGTTGATGAATCTAAAAACTTCGGCCTATATCTATTTGGTGCATCACAACAATACCTTTGAGGACAACGTATGGATTTGGAACCCAGTTTTGATAACAGGATTGAGGCATATGGCCATTTGGGTGCTGGCCTATCATGCTTATCATTTTTACCAAAGAGAAGTAAAAACGACAAAGGCGAATGCACAGCTTTCGGTAATTGCAAAGCAGACCCAACTGGACAATCTGGCGGCACAGTTGAACCCTCACTTCCTGTTCAATTCCCTAAATTCCATCAAGGCATTGGTCATTGAAAACCCCAAGAGTGCACGAAGGGCCATCGATCTATTGTCCGATCTATTGCGTTCATCACTTTATGAAAAAGAGCATACCACCATATCCATTGCGGAAGAAATGGCATTGGTAAAGGATTATGTGGAGTTGGAAAAACTACGATTTGAGGAACGTCTCAATATTCAATTCAATGTGGACCAGACTCTTGAACACTTTAAAATCCCGCCATTGAGTATTCAACTTTTGGTGGAAAACGCCATCAAACATGGGATAGATAAACAGTTGGAAGGAGGTACCGTTGCTATTTCGGTACAAAAGGAGAACGACCATGTGGTGATAACCGTCAAAAACCCTGGAAATCTCTCCAAAGATGATCATATTGGGGTTGGATTAAAAAATCTAAAGCAACGCCTTTTGTTGCAATATGAAGGGAAGGCGGATTTTAAGATGGAGTCTCCTTCTGAAAACGATGTGGTTGCCACCTTAATGATACCGATTGAAAAATGAAGGATAGATATACAACTTTGATCATAGATGATGAGCGTTTGGCCCGTGAAGAGGTCCGAAGGGCGCTTGAAGGCTATCCAGAATTTGAAATTGTGGGAGAAGCGAACAATGCAGAAGTTGCCATCAGTTTGATTGAAAAAGAACAGCCTGACATCATCTTTTTGGATATCCACATGCCGGGGAAATCAGGGTTTGATTTGTTGGAGGAACTGGGAACCGTTCCCGAAGTGGTGTTCACAACCGCGTATGATCATTATGCCGTGCAAGCTTTTGAGGTAAATGCGCTGGATTATTTGGTAAAACCGCTTAGGGACGAGCGTTTTGTCAAAACCATTGAAAAGGTAAAGGTTGAATTGCAAAAGAAGGAAGAGGCACAGAAAGCACCGTTGGCAAGCCATCAAAAAATCTTTATCAAGGATGGGGAAAAGGTATATTTCATTGCATTGGCCGAGATACGGTTGGTCGAGTCCATGGACAATTATGTGCGCCTATATTTTGGTGATCAAAAAGCCATGGTGAAGCGTTCCCTGAACCAACTGGAGGAAAAATTGGACCCCAATACGTTTTTCAGGGCCAACAGGAGCCAAATCATCAACACGGAATACATCAAGGAAATACAACCTTATTTCAACAACAAACTACGAATTGTAATGACCACTGAGGAAACCGTAGATCTATCGACCCGGCAATCGGTAGCCTTCAAAAACCGAAACAGTTTGTAGCGGTGTAACATGCAATCACATCAAAAAACGAATAGCAAAAGCATAAAGCTTAGGGGCGACTATGCCCTAAACTCAAAATCAATCAAAATGAAAAAATCGATTAGCAAAGCATGTAGTATGGCAGTTCTAGCCCTATGTTTCGTAGCTTCTTGCAAGGAACAGACCCCAGTTCAAACCCCAAGGACTGTTACCGAAAATGGCACAACCTATCTAGTTCAGGACAGTGTCTTGATTGCAACGCAGGATGGTGCCAAAATCCATGCAATCGTGGTTCGGAATGCCCAAAATGAGGAACCCACTCCTGCGGTGTTGTTCCATACCATCTACGCACGTAAAAGCGACCTAAAAAGAGCAAAAGTGGCAGCGGACCACGGGTATGTTGGGGTGGTTTCCTATACCCGTGGCAAAGGATTGAGCCCCGATTCCATTATACCCTATAAACATGAAACAACCGACACCTATGCGGTCATCGATTGGATTAGTAAGCAAGATTGGAGCAACCAAAAAGTGGGGATGTATGGCGGAAGTTATGTAGGCTTCACACAATGGGCCGCCATAAAAAACAAGGTGCATCCCGCCTTAAAAACGATCGTTCCTTCGGTTTCTGCGGCACCGGGTATCGCGGAGCCCATGGAAAATGGGGTCTATTTCAATTTTCACTTTCCATGGCACCATTATGTTTCGAACAACAAGTATTTGGATACCACCCTGTATTACAACGGGCAACGTTGGCAGGATTTGAACATGGAATGGTTTCAAAGAGGGGTGGCTTACAATGCCATGGATAGTTTGGATGGATTGCCCAATCCCCAGTTTCGGGAGCGATTGTTACACCCTACCATTGACACTTATTGGCAAGACTTGATACCCTATAAAGCTGATTTTTCCCATATCAACATACCTGTTTTGGCCACGACCGGGTATTATGATGGGGGACAAATCGGCACCCAGTACTATTTGAGGGAACATGCCAAATACAACAAAAATGCAGAACACTACCTGGTCATTGGGCCGTATACCCATTTTGGCGCCCAACAAAAACCAGATGCCCGTGTTTTGGGATATGACATCGATTCCGTGGCACAAATTGATATCACGGAGTTGATTTTCGAGTGGTTTGATTACGTCATGAAGGGTGAGGCCAAACCCACATTGCTTCAAGACAAGATCAATTACGAGGTCATGGGGGCCAACAAATGGGAACACGCTCCTTCATTGGGGCAGATGGCCAATGACACGCTCAATTATTATTTGAGTAACCAGCGATCAGGAGTGGCCTTTTCCTCGCTGTTTGGTACGGGAAACAACGGGGAAGATATTCATTACACACTGTCGGAGCAACCTGAAGACCCGAATGCATATTTGGAGCAGACCATTGATTTTTCGGATCGTAGCAACCCCACCTGGAATTCAAGTGGTTGGAGAACCATTATTACTGACAGCTTGATGGTGGGACATGGTTTTTCCTTTGCTACCGAACCTTTCGACTCCGATTTTGAACTGAACGGTTCTTTCGGAGGGGAGATCTCGGTATCCATCAACAAAAAGGATTTTGATTATAAAGTGGTGTTGTTTGAGCAGACCCCTGATGGCAAATTCTTTGCACTGGCATTACCTTATGTGGGTAGGGCAAGTTATGTGCGAGATCGAGAACACCGACAATTGTTGACGCCTAATGAAAAGACCAAACTTCCTTTTGGTATCGTACGGATGACGAGCAAGAAGATCAGTAAGGGTAGCAGATTGGTTGTGGTCATCAATGGGGTCAAGGACCCCTTTACTGAAATCAATTATGGCACGGGCAAAAAGGTAAGTGAAGAAACCATCAAAGATGCCCAGGAACCCTTGATCATCAAATGGTATGGCGATAGTTATCTAAAAATTCCGGTGAATAAAGATTGAGGCTCCCTTTTCAGGAAACTTTTTTAGCCGTAATGGTGATATCGGGTTCGGTTAGGGTCAGCGATTTAACGATATCTTCCTGAATGTCAAAAGAAATGGTCACCGACGGGGTGCCGTTGTAGGTAAATTGGTTATCCCCGATTTTGTACAGACCGCCACCAAACCCACCAATGGGGCCTAATGAAAGCAGTTTCCTCATGTTCACGGAAATGGTAAACCCTTCGTTTTCCGATGCACCATACAGGTAATTGCCCAAATATTGCTGTTGTTCTTCAGGACTTACCTCAATATAGGTAGGGCCACCAGCATTGCCTAAATTTTTTAGATAGGCGATGGTCTGTTCCAATTGTTCTATTTCCGATACGGTCATGCTGTCCTTCATGCGCTCGCCTGCATAAGCGTGATCCAACAAACTGATGCCGTGAGGACCCGCAACTTCCTGTATGCCAGGAGCTGCCTCCACAGCGGATTTAATGACCTGATAATGTCCCAACATGGCAAAAGTGAAGAGGGTAGGCCGGGCACCCATTTGCATCAGGTATTGGGCGATATCCCTTCTTCCTACATGCGAAGCCGCGCCAATGGCGGACTCAAAATCCCCAAATCGCCATTCCCAAACCGACCGTGAAAGTTCCGGTCTTTTGTCCACCAAAGATTTTACTTTATCCAAATCGAAATGGGAACTGCCCACCACTTCGGAAATGATCTCAGGGGCAATATTGGGAAAGTGTTTGGGAATTTCCGCACTGCTAAACCAAGAGTCGGTTTTGGGTGGATGGGCCATGCCGATGACCGGTAAGGATAGCCCCAGCATCCCCAAGGAATAGGCCTTTACTGCTGTTCTTCTGTTGATGGTTTCGTTTTTCATAGGATTGCTATTGAGGATGAAATGGGAAGCTTTGAATTTTAGAGCAATTCAAAAGGACCCCATCATCTAACCTTATGGAAAGTACCAAAAAAAGAAAAGGGACGATGTGAAAATCGCCCCTTTTAACAAAACTAAAACAGGTTTCCCTATAGCGTAATACTCAGAAAACCATCTTTTTGCAGGTTAAACCCATATAAAATGCCGTTTTCCACCACCCCCATTTCCTTGGGAAGTTTAGTGGCATCCACCCCGAACTTTTTCAATGAAAATCCACAGGCCAACAACTTAATGTTCTTGTTTTTGGCCATATCCAGATAGGGTTGCATGATTTCCAAGTTCGTAAGGTCGGAAACGGTCTGCCCGCAGATGACCACATGGAACTCCCCAAATTTTTCCCCGTCATCCGTGGCTAGGGCATCGGCGGCCAGGATAATGGCCTTCAGTTGGGGTACGTTGCGGGTGAGCACAAAATAATTGTTTAGCTCTTTGTCATAAGTCGTCTGGGCTTTCCCTTCTTGGAGCCCGGCAATGAATGTCATGGCTACCAAAGCCATCGTCAATATATGTTTCATGAATATTATTTTTTAAGTTTTGGATTCAGTACAATAAATAGGAGTCCGCCCAAAATGGCGATGTTCTTGAACAACGGCCCGATCGTGGCCATTTGTCCCACTTGAACGGTGAGCGTAATGGGCACCAATACACAAATGAGCACGATGGCCGACAAACGGGGTTTGAAACCCGCAAAAAGCGCAATGCCAAACACCAGCATCACCACGCCGGACACCATCACGGAAATTTCGGGGGGACCCAACAAATGGCCCAAGGCACCGAATCGGGCCTGATCCATTTTGGCAATGGTCTTGTCCACGTTGAGCAGATGGTTCAGACTGGCCACAATAAAGATCAGGCTCACCAACATCCGCAGAACGGTTACCGAAGTACGACTGACCGTAATCGTCTTGTTTTCCATATCGGTCAGGTTTTAGTGGAATTGATAATCGGTTCCCGGCAATTGCGACAACACATTGTCGCCTAGATCCAAGGCTTTGGCGCGACCATCCATCACAGGGGCGATGGTACCCTTCGCCTTGAGGTATTCCACGATTACGTCATGTACGGTATAGTCCATCACCTCAGTCTCGATGGTGTTTGGCATACGGCAAAGGGTAGGCAGCGGTTCGCCTTCGCGCCTACAGGCCGAAAGGGTGTACAGTTTATCTTCCTGCATGGGCTCGCCACCGATCATGATCGACGCCACGCGTTCCCCTTTGGGTTTGTTGGCATAAAAGGTGAGCTCCATACCCGAAAAGCGTACCAACCAACCCCCGAAGCGTTCCATGGGGTTTTGTGCAAATACGTTGTGGATTTCCTTTTCCAGCCAATCCTTGATCTGCTTGCCCGTAGCCTTGCCGATCTTCACTTTTTCGTTTACAGGGAGCATGCTCCACAGATCGGCCCGGGTAATGGGTGCCTTGCCACTTTCGCCAATAGAAATGGGCGTACTGAACCGGAATCCGTTGGAAATGGAAATATCGGCTCCGGTCTTCCAACGAGCAGCATCCGTGATGAAGTTGTCCATAGGATTTTCCACCACAAAATAGCGGTAGAGTGGGGTGCTGGTATAGCCCAACACCTGTTCGATTTCTTCCTTGTACGGAGCGGTTTCTTGATTTATGAGCTGTGCCACTTGTGCGTCGGCGGGATAGGTGGTAGGATCCACTTCCATGAGGTCGTAATTTTCCTTCACGATTTTGCCATCCTTCACCGTCAAGGTCAGTTTGCCCACAAAGGAGGCAAAGGCCCCAGGTTCGGTCACCTTGGAGTATTTGGCCTGAAGCGGTTTGCGGATGCGCTCGTGGGTATCGTTCCCCAAAATGTAATCCACACGTTGCAAGGCAGGGTGGTTGGCCAAATCGTATTGCTTGCTGATGCCGATATGCGTCACCAAAAAAAGCAGGTCCACCTTTTGATTGTCCTTGAGTTCGGTGATCAAAGCCTCCAAGTTTTTGTCGATGGGATCAAAACGGATGCCCTTGCTGAACGAAGGATTTTGGCGCACGGGAATCTCGGGATCGTTGTAGGAGATAAAACCGAGTTTTACGCCTTTCATTTCCTTGATGAAGTATTGGGGGAACAGGGTTTCGCCCGAAGCCTCATCGTACATATTGGCCGAAATGACCGGGGTGTCGTAGTGTTGCAGCACGTCCATCATGGTCTGTTTGCCATAGACGACCTCCCAGTTGCCGGGAATCAGAAAATCGTAACCCATGGCCTTGATGATCGACGCAAAGGCCTTCCCGTGCGAAAGAGCCGCCACGGCACTTCCTTGAATCATGTCGCCACCGTCCAAGATCAGGGTGCCTTCGGGGTCTTTGTTGCGTTCCTGCTCAAAAAGAGTCTTCATATGGGCCAAACCGCCCAATTTGCGAAAGGTGATTTGGTCGTTTTCCCAAAACAACTCATCGTGGGGCTGCAATTGCCCGTGAATGTCGGCGGTTTGCAATATGGTGATGGTCTGTTCGGGGTTTTCTTTTGGGGTCTCCTTGCACGAAAACAGGGTTCCGCCGAGGAGGGCCAGGGCCACCAAGCCCAGGATTTTATGTGGTATCATGTGTTTTGTGTTTGTAATGAAACGTAAGCTAAGGATAAAAAACAGGGTCTGGGTGAGGTTGGCTTACAGGTAGCCCTTAAACTGATGGTAGAGAATGTACAACGGTACCGAAGGGGACAAAGCCACTTTATTATTAGAATCTAGTACCAGTTGATTTCTTGTTGACCCAAGTGCTGCCAAAGCCGTGGTAGTAACAGGCAAAAAGGGCAGGGGTTGGGCGTTGACTTCCTTTGCTTTGGAAGTGGACACGGTTACAAAGGACGCGCAACAGGTTTTGGAGGCTGTGGTGGCCTTGATCTTGTTGGTGACCTTGGTGGTGGTGAGGCCCAAGGAGGACTCTATGGTGTTCCGGACCTTGCAGGGCGCCAAAAGGAGCAGCCCGATCAACAGAACGGACAACCATTTTTTAGTGCTAGGTGGTGATGTGCGGATTCCCTGCATATTTCAAATTAAAAACGATCTGTGCAATTTTGCTGTAACTAAAGTTACAGAGTTTTTGTTTGGGGGAGAAAAGGTGATGGTAGTAAGAGGCCACTGAGAGGCGTTGCTAACCCCCGAAAACAAAAAAAGCCCTAAAAAGGGCTTTTTTGTGGGTGACAATAGTCTATTGTTTTTCGTATCGTTCTTGGTATTCTCCTTCTCCTTCGTCCAAATAAAGGGTTAAGGTGTTCCCGGAGATTTCAAAGCCAACTTCAAATTTGTCTTGGTCTACATAATCGCCATACGTGTAGTCTGTCTTGATTACGGCATCGGAGACAAATTCCCATGTACCTTGTGAATCTTGGGTTTTCTCGCATGGGCCTTCAGAGTCATCATAATAGGTAAAACGAAAGACCCCATCTTCCTCAAAGGTCAAAGTTTGATTTTGCTCGCAGTCTGTTGCGGGTTCCTCACCATCGTCATCAACGTAGGCCACGTAGTTCCACGTTCCCAATAGCTCTGTTTCGACAAGGGGTTCATCCGGTTCGGGATCGGTGGTCTCACTTTCGCATGAAACGAATAGCAAGTTCAAGAAAAGTGCAGATAAAAAAAGTCTTTTGTGCATCATAGTAGGTTAGGGTTTCTAAAAAGTGTTTGGTAGGTAAACGGGTATAGCCAAAAGATTATTGCGGAGGACAAGTGGAATATGACCTCATGTTGGACGAGAAGTATTTTTATTTAGCACTATCCCCAGATTGTGCAGCAAACCAAGGACTATATATTGAAAAAAACCAAAATAGTTTTCTTGGGATAACATGTGCTTCCTATTATTATGGTATTTAAATACCCTTTCCTGATAATATATATCAGGAAAAATTTATTGCAACTTTTTCGGCAATTCTTCTTATAAGGTATAGATATGGCAAGATTTTATTGTTGTTTCTTTGAGTAGGAAGAATAACTTTATTTTCTCGAGATTCTCGAAGGTGAACAAGTACATTTCTAATTCGTTCAATATTCTTTTTAATTAATACTAGATCAGCTTCTTTCAAATGTTCTATTGCATTTTCACCATTTAAAATACGATCAATTTTAAGACCGCCTTCAAATTCTAAATCTTGGGAGAAAAATTCTTTATTGACTTCCAATTCATTCCGAACATCCTCAATTGATAAGTTTTCGGTAATTGTTTTCTCCAGTTTGATGGAATCGTCCTTTTGTGAAAAGTGATCTTTTAAATCTTCAATAAGTGATTTGGAAAAATAATCTGGTTTATCAAATATCTGTGGATCATTTAGTGTTTTTTGAATCTTAGCTTGAATTTTGTTGTCTAAATAGTAGTAAGATGAATACTCTAGTACTTGATAGTAGAATATAAATTTGAGCCTAACATTTACTGCTTGATGCGCTACCATGAAAGTATCAAGAAGGGTTGAATCTATAATCGTAGCATTTATTTTTCTTGGAAAGGTATCAAATAATTCATTGAGACAAGGGTTCTTATATCTCTCATTGTCTATTTCCTTAGCATGGATAAGAATCCTTGGTGTACTACGATCAAAATATGACATGTAAAAATTAAGGGATTTTGACAACCCAACGTAATCGTGTTTGATATTGTCAAAGTCCCCATTAATAAAGAAGCTGGCTAAAAATGACCGTTTCCGTAAATCTTCATAATGTTTCTCTGATAAGAGGTCTCGCAAAAACCTTAAATTTCGATAATCGCTAAGACTTTCCCTTTCATTGGGCCTAAATGCTTTGGATAATAAGACAAGACTAGAAGACATTTCACCAAACCAGCATTTGAATATCGTACCGTTGAATAAAAATTCAAACTCTCTTGATTTGATAGGTCTTTTCGGATCTATTGGGCCATAAACAAATTCAAGTTCTGATTTTTGTTTATCTAAAATAGCAGATAGTTGTTCCGGAAAGTATATGTTTTTCAAATCGGTTAATTTTTGTCTTTTTTTGAAAGAGAACGCTACGGACTTATCATTCCATGGATTTAATATTTTGTATTCGCTATCGAAAACTTCAATCGTTAGATTAGGATTATTCTTTTTAAGACTTATAAGATTTGCATTCATAGAGCAAAATAGTATTCATGTTAAATATGAAAATTGTATAGATTCAGCTAGAGAAATCCGGCAACTCCTTAATAATATTTGGAATTTCAGAATAATTTAAAAGGAGCAAAAAGTTATCAGATGATTCGTTTTAAATTAGTCACATTATTCAAGTTAAAAGAAAAACGCTTGCCGAACCTTACGGAAAAGCATAAGGTTTTCCCGTTTTATCAACAGTAATGCGTTGATATAGATGGTAGTATATATAAATCCGCCCTCATTCATGCATCCGGTTTGTTGGGCTCAAAGGAGACATCCAACCGTTGCACTTTTGGGTATTTCTCGGGAGTCAATGTAAAGAAGATGTTCACTTCCCCGTTTTCGGCCTGTAAGGTATAACGTCCCCGTAGTTGGTTTATGGGGTGCATGTCACCAACGTTTTTAATGGGGCCGGCTTTTTCCAAAACCTGTTGTATCGCTGCCATCCGTTTTTCCCTCGATTTGTCCAGATAAAAATTCTCGGCCAGAATTTGCTCCTCCAATGCGGGTTCCCAATGTTGGATCAGTTGGGTGATCTGTTCCTGTCGTTCCAGCAGCACATCGGAGACGGGTAATTTCCGTGGTTGTAGATCGGCGGTCTCGAACAATAGTTTACTAAGCTCGTTTAACGACCAGGGTGACGTATAGGTAAGGTTGCAAAAGGCCATAATGCCTACGCCGTACTCGGGGTAAAAGGCATAGTTGCTTCCAAAGCCCGGCAACGCACCCCCGTGGGAGACCCTTTTTAGGCCATCGCAGTATTCCGTAATGCCCAATCCAAAGCCATACCCGCCAAGAACAGGGCAGTCGTCCCCGTTATAGTCCTTAGCATCGGCGTACAGTCTTGGGAACTGCGGTGTCTGCATTTCGCGTAAAGAACTCCGTTTAATGGGGCCGTTGCCATCGTCATTTCGCGGAGGCCATGCAGAAAGGTGAAAACTTACATATTTACTAAAATCGGCTATGGAGGTAATGAGCCCCCCCATGGCACCAAAAGAGCCGTCGTGCAGCATGGGTTCCAGTTTCCACTGTTCGTCTTCCCAGCGATATCCTATGGCCAGTTGTTCTTCGGGAATGCCTTCGTATTCCCAATAGGTGTGGTCCATGCCCAAGGGCTTAAAAATGTTCTGCGTGATATACTCCTGAAAGGGCATCCCGGAAACCAAGGAAACAATATGTCCCAGAAGGGCATACCCGGTGTTGCTGTATTCGTACCCGTACGAAGGAACGTTGGAAAAGGAGATTCCTTCGTCCACAAGATCGATCAACATGTGATCGGGTTCGTCCAATTGGCGGTCGCCCCAGGGATTGTCCTCGGGGAATCCGGCCGTCATGGTCAAGAGGTTTTCAATATCTATGGTCGGTGCATCCTTGGTGAGATAGGTGAGTTTCGACATTTCGGGAATGTATTTGCTCACGGGATCGTTCAGCGACAGTTTTCCTTCATCCCTGAGTTTCATGATGGCCATCGCGGTAAAACTTTTGGTCATGGAGGCTATTCGAAAAGCCGATGAGGGCGAAGCGGGAATCTTCTTCTCGAGATTCAGGTATCCGGCGGCAGAGGTAAATACCAATTCGTTATCCACCACAATACCGAAGGCGACACCCGGTAAATGGTTGGCCTTGGCATGCTCCTCGATGGATTTTTGTAGCTCTCGTGCGATTTGTTTGATCTTTTCTATCCGATCATCGGGCTCAAAAGCTGGTGCTTTGTACGACTCGGAATAGGAGTGGGTCGGGCTTTCGGTCGTTGTTTCGGTGGTTTGTTTTGGATTGCACGAAAAAAGGGTCGCGACCAAACAAATGGTGGCAAGTTGATAAAGTAAGTATTTCATTCCTTTTGTGTTAGAAGGTATATGTTAAAGATAAGATTCATTTTAAAATGAATTTTGGGTTTTAATATCACCCCAGGTCACCATCTGGATGTTATGCTCTACGAGGGTTGCTTTGGTTTTTTCACTGGTAAAAAAATCAAAGTCCATCTGCCGCCATTCAGCCCCAAAGTTGGGGTGGTTTATGGCAATGGCCTGCATTTCGGGCTCATCAAAAGCGGGGTGGATCAAGATCAGGTTCAGGCCTGGTTGCAGGTTTTCCAAGATGTGTTGGTACCCTTGGGTAAACTGGCCTTTTTCAAAATCGGCAATGGCTCCCAAATAGGTGTGATCGATCGTCAGATCGTTGGGGGCCATATAGGTTTTGGGGTCCAGTCCCACCATTTCCATCATCTGTTTGTTGATCAACACGGGGAGGCCATACGCTTCGCCCAGCTTTTTGTAAACGGTAAAAAAATCGGGGTGGGATCCCACGCTGTACATGTGGGAGTCTAAATGGGTAGGTCGCAGCCCCATCCGGAGGGCTTTTTCAATCTGGGCCACCAATTCTTTTTCCACTTCTTCGGCGGTGGCCTTTTCACGCAATTGTTCCCTTTTTCTAAAGAAATGTCCGTGCTCATCCACCAAACCGGGTACTTCCGAAACGGGCAACACGGGACCAAAACGGTAGGTTTCCCATTCGCAGGTAAGGGTAAGGTGCAGGCCCATATCGTATTGCGAGTGATCTTTGGCAAACAGCGCCATTTCATGAAACCAAGGGCAGGGCACCATAATGCTGTAGGAGTTCACCATGCCTTTTTCCAAGGCATGTATGGTGGCCCGGTTTTCAGTATGGCACAGTCCAGCATCATCGGCATGGATCATCAAAAGTTTGGCTTGGGGATCATAGCCCAATTGCTGTGCTGTGTTCATAGTTCAAGAATGATGACTTAGGAATGCGATCATTGGGCCACGGGAATAAATTCGTAGTTCTTTTCGGAGAGATTAACGATCAGCCGAAACGTTCCTGGTTCCGTGATGATATCCGGTCCAAACCATTCCAGTTGTCCCTTTGGGAAAGTGGCTCCGCCCCAGTTTACGTTCCAGCTCTTGTTTTCCCTAAACTTAATGCCGCCTCCCTTTAAGGTAACAACGGCTTCCCAAATGGCCTCCTTTTCGTCCACTAAGGTTAGCGAAGTATCATCCACCCAGTTTTGGTTGGAGGTTCCCTGGCCGATGATGCCAATATTTTCATACAGGAGCCTCACCTCGGGATACAGATCGTGAATTTGGGCCATGGAGTTGGTGGAGAGTTCAAGCAATTGACCCAATTCATTTTTTAAAAATTCCTTTTGTTGGGCCAATTGCACCAATCCGGACCGAATTTCAGGGGTTTGAAGCAGGGATTTGGCCTTTTCCCAATCCTTTTGTTTAAAGTAGGCCGTGTCGTTGAGCATCCCCATAAAAAGCGAATACCCAAAGTTGACCGATGGGACAGGAAACCCTTCTTTGATCAGAATGGCCGAAATGGGTTTGTCATTGGTTGATACATCTGAAGAAGCCAGGGATAGGTAATTGGTCAGGTTTCTTGCCAACAAGTTTTCATTCTTGTCCTTTGGGTTCACCACCATATTTTGAATATGAAAACCTATGGACGTAGTAAAAGCCTGAGGTTCGGATTCTAAATAAAAAAGAAGTCCAGGGATTTGTTCCATGCGCAGGGAATCCGAAAAGTTGTAGAGGCTATCCGCATACCGTTGTTGCAGGTATAATCCCGCCATATTAAAGTTTAATTGTTGGGTTTCCAATTCCAGACCATTGTAAATCTGTTCTATGGTGGCTTGGTAGTTTTCCTTTCGTTTTCGCTCCTCGTTCCAATTATTGATTTGAAGGGCGATCAAGATCCCGATGACCACCAGTACAATTTCTCCCAAGGCGTATTTCAGGTATTTTGTGGTTTTGTTCTCCATCAGCAGATTTTGCCGAATTTTTCTAAAGAATTTGATCATGGTGTATCCTCATAGGTCTCACATTGCTCAATTATTGCGATGAGTCTGGTTCTTGCCTCTTCATAAAAATGCAACATAAACCCGTTGTGGGTCACCCGTTCAGACAGGATGTTTTCAAAGGCGGGGTTGCGTAGCAGAGTTTCGTTGGTACGATCAAACCTGGTTTGGTTGTTGGTGTTCGTACCCATGGAGGGTAGGTTTCGGTTTACGGCATTCGCCGCCAAAAAGTCGAAATATTTACTGCCCCGTTCCACATAAAAATCGCCCCAATCCAACAAATTGCTGTAAAAACTGTCCCACTCGATCAACAGGAGTTTAAGCTCTTCGTTGTGCAAACTGGAAAGCTTGCCAGAATTCTTGATATTTTCCAAGGTATAGAGACTGGGGTCCCAAACGGACATTCTGGGGGTCATGTCGAGTAGGCTGTCCACGTTTTTCAGGCTGCCATATTCGTATTCGGGACCGGTATGGGCCAAGAGGGTGTCCCCGGCGGCTATAAAGGCCCCAACGCCCTGCATGTCCCATTCCAGACTGGCCAGGTTTTTTTCAAACTCCAATTTAAGACTGGCAATGGTGGCTTTTTCTTCCCGTAGCAGTTTTCGGTTTTCGTTCCAGTTGTTGATCTGGAGGGCGATCAAAATCCCGATGACCACCAGGATGATTTCCCCAATGGCATACACAAGGTATTTGGTGAACTTGTTTTCAGTAACTAATCGTTGCCTAATGTTGCGAAAAAAGCGGATCACGCGAGGTTGGTTTCCCTAAATATATGATTTTTATGAATTTAGGGAATAAAAAAAGCCAGCAACAACAGCTACTGGCTTTTATGGGTTGGTTTGAAGACGTTATTCCTTCACTTCGGGTTTTTCGGTGAAAGGGGTAATGCCAAATTCAGGATATACCTCTGTGGGGTAGTAGAACGTACCGCCCTTGCTTACCATTTCAATGGTCTTGATGGCCTTGATGTCCTCCACGGGATTGCCGGGCACCAAGAAAAAGTCGGCCAGCTTGCCGGGTTCCAAGGTTCCCAAGTCATCCTGCCCAAGGTATTGGGCCATATCGTAGGTGGCGCGTTTTAAGATTTCACCATTGGTGAAGCCCAATTGGTCCACGTATAGTTCCAATTCACGGTGCAGGTTAAAGGCGCCGCCCAAATCGGTTCCGGCCACAATAAAGATGCCCTTGTCCTTCATCATTTTGAGGGTTTCCACAATCTTTTGATAGGCTTCGCGATACGCTTTGTCCTCTTCGGTATCGGCAATCTGGGCCATGGCCACTTTCAATCCCCGTTGCGCATTGGGAGGCATATGGTCGATATAGTCCTCGGAGCCTGGGGCTACTTCCCCGTTACGGGAAAGCATCAATTTTTCATGGATGGCCAAGGTGGGATCGATGGCCGTTTTGTTGTTCACGAAGAGGTTCATGGTTTCCTGCACTTTGGGACTGTTGAGGTCCAATCCAGGGAAACGTTTCATGGCCGTCAATCGAAGGAGGGTACGGGTATCTTCCTCAGGCTCCAACACCCAACCCAACATGGTCTGGTTGATGTGGGTCATTTCATCATACCCGGCCCGCAACATGGCGTTCGCATTGGAAAACGCAGGGACGTGCCCTGTAACGAACAGGCCCTTGTCATGGGCTTTTTTCACGATGGCGGGAGCCCAATCCCCGTTCATGCTGTTGTAGAGTTTGATGCCGTAAAAGCCAAGGCTGTCATAGGTGTCCACTGCGGCCAAGGCCTGCTCCTTGGTTTCCACCAGAATGCCGTTGTTGCTGTTGAAGGGGCTTTTTCCCTCGATAAAGCCCAAACGGGTAATACGGGGCCCGGCCAACACCCCTTTTTCGATTTTATCGATAAGGTTGGCCAGTACTTCGGTGTCGTTGCCCATATCGCGGAAGGAGGTGACTCCTGCCAATACATTCAACAAGGCACCGTTGTCGCCGGAGTGGGCGTGCATTTCGTACAGACCTGGAACCAAAGTGCCGCCATTGCCGGCAATCACCACTTCGTTGTCGCCAGAGGCATCGGCCGCTTCAATGGCAGCGATCTTATCGCCATCCACCACCACAGAAACAGGGTCGGAAACGGTCATATTTTTGCTATCGAACACATGCACATTTTGGATGCGCACCTTTTTGTCGTAGTTGTGGGCGTATTCGGTTTGAAGGGTCTCATATCGGTGGGTGGAGTAGTTTTCGGCGAGTTCCCTCATGTCTTTTTCCACATTTTCATACCCCTCACGAATCATGATGAACCTGGGGGTAATGGCCGCAAAAAAGCGTTGGTCACTATCCAGGATAAAATAGGAAGGGTTCAGGTCGGCGCCGGATAGGGCATAAGTGGTCAAGGCCAATTCTCCGTCCCCAGAAAATTTGGGGATGAGAAGGTCTTCCATTTTGGTCAGTTTTAGGTTTCCGGCGGGCAACACGGGCAAGGTGTTCTCCGGGGCATCCAAAAGCAAGCGCGCGGCCAAAACTGCGGAGTAGGGGCTGCCAAATTGGTTTACGTACAATTGTGGCGAGGTAACGGTTTTGGAACCGGTTCCAGTGGCATCCGTCCAGGAGGCATTTTCGCCTTCCAAAGAAAAATGTTCGTCCACGGCGTTGCCAAAGGTGGTGTTCCCGGTGATTTTCCAATCGATGGGATAGCCTTCGGGATTTAGCACGATGGTTTCCTTCATCGTCGGCCCACGGCCATTGTTCTTAAAATCGTAATCGATGTTGATGGTGTCCCCTGTAGTATTTGTCTTGAGGTACCCCACCTTGTTTTCACCGATGATCACGGTATAGCTTTCATCGCCTTGGTAGTTGGCCAGGGATGAAACGGTTTCTTTTTTACAAGAAAGGCCTGTCAACAAGATCAGGCCAAAAATCAGTAATCGAAGTTTCATAAGGTTGGTTTTTTAAAGGTTTCAAGGTAACGATTTCTAACCTATTTTGGGTGATGGAGTTGTTAAGATATTCGGTGTTTTGTCTGTTGAAGGGCCACAAAAAACCCCAGCGCCACTGGTACGTTGGCAACTGGGGTTTCCATCATCAATCAAAAAAGAAGGTAACCATATCACATCAGGATTACCTGATCTGGGATTTGAATATTGTCATTAATGTTTTATGCAATCCGAAGGGACATCATACTAATAGAACCCCCTACGGTTTTGTCATTGAAAAGTTCCACTTCTTCCGTCTTGTCTTTTAAGGCAAGGGTATACAGTAAGGGCAAATAGTGCTCTGGGGTGGGAATGGACATCGCAAAACTGCTTCCTTGCTTGTGATAGTGGATAAGGGCATCGTGATTGCCGTCCAAAATGAAATCTCTCATCTTGTCATTGGCTTCTTGGGCCCAATCCCAGGCATAGGTGTCGTTCAACTTTTGCCATGCTACGCGACGCAGGTTGTGCACCACGTTGCCGCTTCCCACGATCAATACCCCTCTATGTCGAAGGCGCTCCAACTGTTGGGCGAGTTCGTAGTGGTATTGCGGGTCTTTGGTATAATCTAAACTCAATTGGATTACGGGAACATCGGCATCGGGATACAGGTGCTTGATCACGCTCCAGGCGCCATGGTCCAGTCCCCAGTGATGGTCCAGTTCCACTTCGGTCTTGGTAATGATGTCCTTGGTTTCCTGTGCCATTTCAGGACTACCGGGGGCTGGATATTGCACATCGAACAGCGCTTGCGGAAACCCCCCAAAATCATGGATGGTAGGCGGGTTTTGCATGGCCGTTACCTTGGTGCCGCGGGTTTCCCAGTGGGCCGAAACACAAAGGATGACCTTGGGTTTGGCCACTTCCTTGCCCAGTTTGCGGAAGGAGGATACAAATTCGTTTTCCTCGATGGCGTTCATAGGGCTACCGTGTCCCAAAAAGAGGGCAGGCATTTTTTCGGAAAGGGGAAGGCTCTGATCGAGCGACCGTAATGTGCTTAAATTGTTCATGGTAGTGGTTAAAGGTACAATTCCCAAGATTTTGATAAAATCCTTTCTGTTCATAAAAGGGGGAACTTTAAATAGCCCGGACCCTTTCGGAATCCGGGCAACTGGTACGCCATATTTGCGCCTAGGCTTTTACAAATTGAACCTCGGCGGCAATTTTAACTTCATCGCTTACCAAAACACCACCGGTTTCCAAGGCAGCATTCCAGTTGAGACCGAAATCCTTGCGATTGATCTTTCCTTCAAAGGAGAACCCGGCTTTTTCGTTGCCATATGGGTCTTTCATGAATCCCCCGAACTCTACATCGAGTTCCACGGATTTGGTGATGCCTTTTATCGTAAGGTCCCCGATCAGGGTATATTCCCCGTCATCCGTTTTGGTGATGCCAGTGCTTTCAAATTTCAATTCGGGATAAGTTTCCACCTCGAAGAAATCGGCACTCTTCAAGTGTCCATCCCTATCGGCGTTATTGGTGAAAACGGAAGAGGCATCCACCGTTGCGGTGATTTTGGAGGTTTCAAAATCGTCTCCTTCGATTTTCGCATTGAACTTGGTGAACGATCCCTTCACGTTGGAAATCATCAGGTGCTTTACCTTAAAGGTCAATTCGCTATGGGTTGGGTCTAAATTCCAAATGGTTGTTGACATTGTTTTACTTTTTATGTTTTTAATGGTGGTACAAAGATCCCGCAAGAAGGCGGGCAGGGGGTAATACCATTTGGAAGAAGGGTTGTACTATTTGGAAATGAGCTGTTTCATCTCGTTCCTGAAGTCGGAAGGGGTCTGTCCGGTCTTGCGTTTAAAGACCTTGGAGAAGTAGGCCTTTTCATTATAGCCAAGTTCAAAACCGATCTCAGCAACGGTCTTGTTCGTGTTGATGAGCAGGTTTTTGGCTTCGGTCAATTTGCGGGTCTCGATGATTTCCCCAACACTCTGTTGCATCACTTCCTGACAGATGAGGTTGAGGTTGCGCTCGCTCATGAACAGTTTTTCGGCGTAGAAGGAGATTTTTTCAGGTCTTCGGAAGTTTTCTTCCAAAATGCGTAAAAAATTGGCATAGGTCTGGGAATGGGCATTGCTGGATTCCTGTTCCGGATCCTCTGGCTTTTCATTGTACACCATGGTGAGTAAAGTGGTGAGCAATTGTTTGATGATGGACAGGTTGGGATTGGCTCGATTTACCTCATCGTACATCATCTCGCAAAGGGACGTAAGCCTTCCAAAACAGCGATTGGTGGGTAAGGTGATGTTGGCCCTGTTATGGAAATACCCGTACAGGTTAAAAATGGTCTCCGACATGAACTCGCTTCGGAACCGGATGACCCAAAGGTCGCATTTCCCTTCATGCAACTGTGGCTGGAGCAGGTGGGGCTTACCTTGGGTCACAAAACTCACAAACGGGGCATAGACCGTTTCATCATCAAAATCGATAAAATGGGAAATCTTGCCTTTGACCCCAATAATCAATTCCTCAAAATCGTGGACGTGCGGTTTTATACTTTGGCTTTCAAGGGCCTTGGCATCCGTTTCCGTAAACCTGAATATTTTAAAGAGTTCCTGCACGGTCTTGGGCTTTCGTAGGACAAGATAGCTACAAAACTAAGCAAAAATGGGGTCAACATCATGTATTGTGACGGTCAGCGTCCTCCTTCTGCCAATGCAGTAGGGGTGTACCCAAAATGTCGTTTAAAGGCAAACGAAAAATGCGACAGGTTTTCAAAACCCGTTTCAAGGTAGACTTCAACGGGCTTCCGATTGTTTTTGGATAATTGGTAATGGGCCAGTTCCAAACGTTTTTGGGTAAGCCACCGTTGCGGGGTGGTACGGAACACCTTATGGAAATCCCGTTTAAAAGTGGTCAAGCTCCTGCCGGTCAAATAACTGAACTTTTCTAGCGGCATGTTGAACATGAAATTCCTTTCCATAAAAGTGGCCAGATCTATTTTGTGGGGTTCCTCAAAATTGGCCAAAACATCGTCGATGCCCATATCCAATGTTCTAAGGATGGAAATGGCCTCGGTAATCTTCAAGGAAGCGATGTTTTCTGGAAATGCTTCCTCTTGCATATCAAAATAGGGAATCAAGGAGGCCAGACAACTTTTCAATAAGGGATGGTTCCCAAAACGGACTATTTTGGGTGTCGATACCACCTTTGGTTTCACATCTAGTTTGGCATAAAAGTCCCTCAACCTGTCCGTGGAAAGGTGCATCACTACCGATTTATGGGGGAGGCCATCCTTGGGATAGTTGATGATGGTGGCCAGTTGGTTTCTGGGAATCAAAAAGATGTCCCCTGGTTTGAACACATGGCTTTCATCTGCCTGTATGATCTTTGTTTCCCCCGAAATGAACCACACAAGCATATGGTGGTCAAACACCACTTCCGTTTTAAACAGCTTGTCCTCGTAGGAAGAAAGCTTGATATCGGGTGTTATGTATTTTAATTGATAGTCCATATGCCTGTGTAGTGTAAAGGTAGCAATATCAACGGATGGGAAATTGTATCCCGATGAGTTCTTCGCTCAAATCCCACAGTTGTTTGGCAAACGTTTGGTCCAAAGAATATGGGTTGACCCCATTGGATGTTGAGGATTCGGTTGTTAGGGTTGCTATTTCCACATCCTCGCAATACACCCCTCCCAAGTTGTGGAGCATGGGACTTGTGGCACACCATACCGTTGTGGCCGCTCCTTGGGGAATGGTTTTTAAGGATGCGGCCACTTCGGGCAGAATATTGCCTTCGGCATCACAAAAACCCATTTGTTGGAACAGTTCCAGCGATGCTTCCCTAGCCAATTCTGTTTCTCCAATAGATCCGGGATGTAACGAATAGGCCCGGACGTTGTGGGTCTTGGCCCTATTATCCAATTCAAGCGAAAATAGATTCACCGCGGTTTTTGACTGTCCATACGCCTGCAAAGTCTCATAATCCCTGTTTAGAAAATTGGGGTCGTCAAAGTTGAAGGGGGCAAATTGGTGGCCGTATGAAGAGACATTGACCACTCGCGCACCATTTGCTATTTTAAGAGAGGGCCATAGTCTGGCGGTGAGTTGAAACTGTGCCAAGTAGTTGGTTGCCAATTGGGATTCCATGCCGCGTTCGTCCCTTCGCAACGGTACCCACATAATGCCCGCATTGTTGATGAGCAAGTGTAACGGTCTGTCCGAGGCGAGGAATTTTTCTGCAAAGGCATCGATGGATTCGGGATCCATCAAGTCCATGGCTTCTACTTCTACGTTCACCATTCCTTGTAGGTTTGTCTTAGCTTTTTTGATATCCCTTGCCGGAACGATTACGGTCGCCCCTGCATTTGCCAACGTTTTGGAGGTTTCCAGGCCGATGCCCGTGTTGCCTCCGGTCACGATGGCAATTTTGCCGGAAAGGTCGATTCCCTGGATCACTTCGTTTGTTGTTGATGCCGCGTTGAATCCCGAACCAATCGGGTTTTGCAAGGCACCTTGATAATTGTTCTGTTCCATTTTGATTTGTTTTTATGGGACAAAACTAGAGGGGAAAACAGCAGGCAGGTTTGTTCAAACGTCCGAACATGCTTTGTTCAAACGGTCATTTGTTGGAGTGGTAGGGATGTCCACACTATTATTTTGCCAAATACAGTTTGATTTTTCTATAGTTAAGCTGTTCTTATAACTCCCAACAAATCACTATCTTTGCGGCCCTGAAACGCAGAATGGCATATGTACAAAAAGGTCGCTTTTTACACCCTCGGCTGTAAGCTCAACTTTTCCGAAACTTCCACGATTGCAAGGAGTTTTGAAAAGGAAGACTTTGAGCGTGTGGACTTTTCTGAAAAAGCGGATGTGTATGTGATCAATACCTGTTCCGTAACGGAGAATGCGGACAAGCGTTTCAAGACCATTGTAAAACAGGCCCAAAAGAGCAATCCCGATGCCTTTGTGGCCGCGGTAGGGTGTTATGCCCAATTAAAACCCGAAGAACTGGCCGCTGTGGACGGGGTGGATTTGGTTTTGGGTGCTACCGAAAAGTTCAAGATTACGGATTACCTGAACGATTTGACCAAGAACGACAAGGGTGAAGTACATTCCTGTGAGATCGAGGAAGCCGATTTTTATGTGGGCAGTTATGCCATCGGCGACCGTACCCGTGCCTTTTTGAAGGTTCAGGATGGTTGCGATTACAAGTGCACCTATTGTACCATTCCTTTGGCCCGTGGTATTTCGCGTAGCGATACCTTGGAAAATGTGTTGCACAATGCCAAAGAAATTGCATCAAAGGATATCAAGGAAATTGTGTTGACAGGAGTCAATATTGGGGATTACGGCAAGGGTGAATTTGGCAACAAACGCCATGAGCATACCTTTTTGGATCTGGTAAAAGCGTTGGATACCGTGGAAGGCATTCACCGTTTACGGATTTCGTCCATAGAGCCCAACCTGTTAAAAAACGAGACCATCGATTTTGTGGCGCAGAGTAATTCCTTTGTACCCCACTTCCACGTGCCGTTACAAAGTGGCAGCGACGAGATTTTAAAGAAAATGCGTCGCAGGTACTTGACCAACCTATACGTGGATCGGGTAAAACGCATTAAAAAAGCGATGCCGCATGCCTGTATCGGGGTGGATGTAATCGTAGGATTTCCCGGGGAGACCGATGAACATTTCCTTGAGACCTATTATTTCCTCAACGAATTAGATATTTCCTATCTGCACGTGTTCACCTATTCGGAACGGGACAATACGGTAGCGGCTGAAATGGGTGACGTGGTTCCCAAGAACGTGCGCAACAAGCGCAGCAAGATGCTCCGTGGTCTATCCGCCAAAAAAAGGAGGGCCTTTTATGAGAGCCAGTTGGGAAGTATACGAACGGTTCTTTTCGAGGGAGAAAACAAAATGGGCTACATTCACGGATTTACCGAGAACTACGTAAAGGTAAAGGCTCCTTGGAACCCTGAGTTGGTGAATACTTTGCACCAGGTGGAGTTGACCTCTATTGATGAGGATGGTCTGGTGCGTTTCGAATTTGTTCCTGAAAACGTTATGGCATAAAAAAACCTCCCAGTTTTGAGAGGTTTTGTTTTTAAGGGTGTTGTGTTGGTGTCAGATACGGATGCCAACAGGCAACATTTCCTTATACTGTCTGTTTTTTCTCAAGAAACCTGCAATTTGAGGGCTGGTTGGTACCACTCTTAGGTTTTTCTCTTGGATTTCGTGAAGCACGGCTTTGATAAATTCCTCCCTAAAGCCTTCTTGCTCAATTTCTTCTGGAATAACCAGCTTGGTCAGGAATACTTTGCGCTCTTGTGAAGAGTACTCGATTTTGGCTAAATGCCCATTGACCCTAGTTTCAAACTGGCGCAGGAAACTATTGTCATTGATTTCCATTTGTGTCATATAGTACTGTTTTGTTAATGACTCTGTAAAACCATCAAAGCGATGATTTTGGTAATCCCCATTATAAAAAATAATCCGTTAGGTGGGGTTAACTGCAAAAGGGGTACAAATTTAGTCAAAATATTGCTAATTTCCTAGGGCTTATCGATATTTGGTGTGATATGCCCGATAACAAAATCCAAGTGTACCTGATGCCTGGTATGGCCGCTAATCCATCCATATTCGATGGCATCCATCTTCCTACCGATACCTTTGAGACGCATACTCTGGAATGGTTTGTTCCCGAAAAAGGGATGAGTCTTCACGATTATGCCCAAAAGATGTGCGATAAGATCGTACACCCCAATCCAGTATTGTTGGGGGTTTCCTTCGGAGGGATGCTGGTACAGGAAATGGCCAAATGTATGCCGGTGCAAAAGGTCATTGTGGTGTCCGCCGTGACCAACAAGCACGAACTGCCTAAAAAAATGCTGTTTGCCAAGTACACCAAGGTGCACAAACTACTGCCCACGGGTTTGGTGAACAATGTGGAACTGTTGGCCAAGTACGCCTTTGGGGAAACCGTGACCAAGCGGTTGCATTTATACGAACAATATTTATCCGTTCGTGACAAGCATTATATTGATTGGTCCATAGATCAGATCGTCAATTGGAATCAGGAGGAAACACCTACTAATGTAGTGCACATTCACGGGGAGAAGGACACGGTTTTTCCGATAAACAACATGAAGGACTGTATTGCGGTGAAGAACGGCACGCACACGATGATCATTCATCGGGCAAAATGGTTCAATGAACACCTGCCTACAATTATTTTGCAATAATTTCGTCTATATAATAGTATCTTTAGGGTACTTTTTAAAAAATCGGCTATGAAACACATCAAGAACATATTGGCATTTATAGGACTCATTGCGGTGGTAAGCACCTTGATTTTTGCGGTTCAGTCAGAACCTACCGAAGAGAAAGCCCAAGATCAGCAGGTGCAGAAAGATGATGAAACCGATAAAAGTGTGGCGGATGGCTACCAGATTAGTGCCATTGAAATTCCTGAAGACCTCAATTTTGCCGGAGAAGCGGTTCCCTTGGATGATCCCGAGATCATGGAGCGTGTGGATCGTGAGTTTTTGGTGAACACCTATTGGCAGTCCAATGCCCTTTTGTTGATGAAGCGGGCCAACAAATACTTCCCTATCATAGAGCCCATTTTGAAAAAGAACGGCATCCCGGATGACTTTAAGTACCTGGCCGTTGCCGAAAGTGGCCTTGAAAATGTGGTTTCACCAGCAGGGGCGACCGGTTTTTGGCAGATTATGAAAGGTACGGGTAGGGAATATGGCCTTGAGGTGAACGACAATGTGGATGAACGCTTCCATATTGAAAAAGCCACTCAAGTGGCCTGTGATTATATCAAAAAGTGGAAGGAACGTTTCGGTAGTTGGACCTTGACCGCTGCGGCCTATAACGCAGGACCGGCCGGAATCCAAAAATACATGGGCATCCAACAAGTGGATGACTACTACGATCTGTTATTGGGGCAAGAGACCGGACGCTATGTGTTCAGGATCATGGCCATCAAGGAGATTATTTCCCATCCAGAGAAATATGGTTTTGAGCTCGAACAAAAGGATATGTACGAGAAGGTGCCCACCTTTACCGTAGAAGTGGACACGGCAGTGACCAGCTGGGCCGATTTTGCCGAGCTTTACGAGATCAACTATAAAGTGTTGAAACGCCACAATCCTTGGTTGCGTGAGCCCCATTTAAACAATACCTCCCATAAAAAATATGTGATAGAGATTCCGAACAAGGGGTATTACCGTGTTGGGAATGTAGGGAAATAGGATTTTAATATTTGAACAGAAAGTAAGGAGACGGAAAGTATGTCTCTACCTTTGGTAGAAGTTCTGGTGAGATATAGCCCCAATCCGTATATCCGGTATCGATAGCTTCTTGGGTCAGGATTTGCAAATGTACATGGCAAAACCAACCACCACTATCACTTTCTTGCCCTATGTGCGCAAACGCTTGTCCAGCTTTGATCTTGTCACCTAAATTGAACAAATGCGGTGTTTTCAAGTGACCGTAGAACGAATAAAACACCACATCATTGATGTCATGTTTTAGAATGATGTAGCCCCCATAATTACCAACGGTAGTTTCTTTCCCCGTTTTATAGACCTCGGCATCCAAAGGTGAAAACATCGGAGTGTTGTATGGCACAACAATGTCCAAACCGAGATGATAATACCGTTTTTCTTCAATAATATTGGTGCAGTTTCTCAGAAAGGTTTTGCGTTCTTCCATGTATTTACCGATGCCCCATTGGTGGGAAGAGGCATCCAGTTCCTCAAAAATCATGTCATTGAACTCCTTAAAATCAAAAAGGTTGTATTCTAAAACTTTTGGATTGTTGGAGGAAAAATCAAAGATGTGCGGTTTTCCTTTTAGGAAATCACCAAATAAGGGATGGATAGGAACGCCGTTAAGGTTGAGGGGGTAGTACATAAATTGGCATGTAAAAATGTAAATCTAACAAATGTACCTATACAAGGAATTGCCAAATAGGATTTTGGTGGTTTTTAGAGTTGCACTTATCGGTCTCGGCTATGAGTAGTTGCGTGGGTTAGCATTAAACTTTGCAAGTACACACCAAACTGAAAATCCGTGAGGATATTTAGAAGTAGGCAAGAACAAGCAATTACTTATAGCCATTGTTGCCAACAGTATTTTATTTTCTTTCAATTTTTACTAATCCTTGTCTCGTTGCCAAATACAAATCTCCGTTATTGTCAAAAGTCATTGTTGAAATGTAAGAGGTCGGAATTTCAGAGTTTTCAGTATGGTAATTCTCCCAATTGCCATTTAAATCATATCTAACCAATCCTGCTCTATCAGTTGAAATCCAAATAATATTTTCTTTTTTGTCATAAAGAACACACGTTGTATGGTTAAAGGGCATACCAGAATTTTCAGTTGTAAATTGTTTGAAGTTACCATTTACATCTCGTATTGCTATTCCCTCATCATTGTTAACCTGCTTTTTGTTTTTTCTGTCAAATTCGTAAAGTGTAAAATATAGGTTTCCGTTTTCGTCTTCGTCCATCGAAGTGATGCATTTCCCTTTTAAAACTGTGGATGATTTCTCGAAATTTGTTACTTGATTGTTTTCATCTATCATTGCTGTTCCATCATAAGTTCCAATCCAAATTCTATTTTTAGAATCTCTTTTAGCAAATGAAACTCTATCTCCAGGTAAGTCTTTGAATAAGTTCTTATCAATTTTTGACCAGTTACCATCTTTAAGAATAGTTATTCCATTTTTTGAACAGAAAAATAATTCGCCTGTTTTTGGGTTGTTAACAATATTATAGACAGAATTAATTCCAATTTGTGTTGAGTTATATTTTATCCATTTATCATTATCATAACTGTATATGTTGTTTTTAGCATAAATCCATTTTACATTATTGTTATCCGTTGCTAATTCGTAATAGGCGAAGTATTTTCCTTTATCGGTTATATTTTGTTCGGCATTTTTAAATTCTCTTCCATCAAAAGTTACCAAACCTTGGCTCACTGTAAGCCATATTAAGCCATTTTTATCAATGGAAATATGGTCATTCCAATTATTAGGTAAATTTGAGTTTTTTGAATTCCAAACAGTTATTTCATAATTGCTTAAGTTTTCGTTTTTGTAAACGTAATTTTCATTATAGATTTCTGGGCTATTTGGCTTGTCAAATGATTTCTCAAAAGCCTTTTTATCAACTCTCTCAATTTGTCCTGTGATTTTGTTGTTATCTACTTTGAAAACAATATTGATTGAAGATTTTTCTTCTATTTTACCGTTTGTTATTGCAGGTGTCCAATTTTTGAATCGATTCAGCTCTTTAATTAATTTCTGTGTTATGAAGTTTTTTGATTGGTCTGTATGACTCAAAACACAAGCATGTCCTTTTGAATTGACAAGAACTTGAAACATAACAGCTCCTTTAATTCCATCCAATTTTAATTCATCGTTCAATTTTTCTTGAAGTTTTAAAAACTCCTTTTCTTGATACCCAGCTTGGGTATCTCCGCAGTCCAGACAAAATTTATCAGTCTTACAGTTGTCTAATTTTACAGGGAAAAGATTTTGGGCGTTTAATGAGAATGTAATTCCCATAAGTAGTATAAAAAAAGGTAATTTCATTAATTCAATTTTTCTATGCGTTTTTTTGTTCATATTGCTGGCAACGGTTAAACTAAACATCGTTTCAATGATTTTTAGTGACCGATACCGAAACCAGTTCGACACAGGTAAGTGAAGTTAGTACTTTTCGGGTTAAAATTCCACTGGAAATGGACCATTACCATGTTTGGATTACCCATCATCAGCAAGATAAAGAGAGCAAGTTTAAAAAATAAACCATTGAATTGCCATACAAATGATATTTCCAAGCTGGGAATTCTTGGAAATAAAGCTATTCTAATACATAGTTATGAAAGTATATTGACTAATTTAATTTGTTCATTTTTTGGAATACTATAATGGTATTGATTATGACGATGGGTTGGCTTACGGTAAAAAAAATAAGCATTGCAACTTTTTCGAAAGGAGAACAGAAAAAGGTAAGTATAGAGACATATACCTCAAATAAAGCAAGGATTTTCCACCATGATGTTACTTTGATTTCGACCTTTTTTGATAGTATATGATTCAATAGGAAAGGTAAAGTCAGTAAAGAGAAAAAATAGGATATAGCGCCAAGAAATAATTTTAGGTAATCAAAAATTGCATTCTCTTTGCCAAAAGTATTTTCAATTTCTGGAGAAATAACCTGTTTTTCTAACCAAAGGAATATGATAAAAGCTGAAGCTGCACTTAATAATAAGGTAACGGCGATAGAAATGAATATTTTCTTCACGATTGTTATATTGTCATGACTTCGAAGTATGATAATAAAGATTAGACATTAGTTATCAAGTATCGAGCTGGTATTTTCAGCAACAAAGAAAAAAAAAGACACAGGACAAATTTCTATAAATTGACCAAAGGAACTTCTGGATTGACGAATGAATTGAAAATTTATTAATGTGAATAAATAGAGAACCCCTTAAATCTTCTTCATCTGCTGCTGCATCATCTTGATCTGCTCGGTCAACATGTTGTTTTTGTCCAACTTTTTGGCTTCTTGCAACAACTGGGTGGCTTCGCGCTTTCTGCGCTTTTGCATGGCAATACCAGCGAGGCTCAACTTGGCCATGGCCACATCGTAATCCATAGTAAGGCCAAACTGCAACGCCTTTTTGAAGTACTTTTCCGCCTGGGTCAGGTTTTTCTGGGAGTAGATGATCCCGTGTAGGTAGTTAAAGTATCCCTGTTGTTTCTTGATCAGAGCGGCTCCGGGGTTCTTAATCTTATTAAGCCATTTTTGGGTGCCTTCCAAATCTTGTTTCCTCATTCTCAAGAAAGCCAATAGAATGAACTCGTTCCTAAAATAAAGAAAGATAAAAACAAGGGACAGCAATATCAGGGCAATGCCATTGCCAATGTTGCCTTCCACGAACTGGTAAATGGCATAAGCAATGATAAGACCTGCGATAACGAGCTTGATATTTTTATTGAACATATCTCCGGAGATTTTTCCTTGGGTTAAGAGGTGGCAAAAGTACTAAAAACTAATTTAAATATTTTCCTTTTGGGCTTGCCAAAGTAAAAAGTCTTTGTATATTTGCGCCCAGAATTTTTCGGGAAGGACAATTTTCCCAATCAACAAAATCCATAAAAGAGTTCCGTAATGAAAAGAACGTATCAGCCGTCAAAAAGGAAGAGAAGAAACAAGCATGGTTTTAGGGAGCGCATGGCGACTGCCAATGGTAGAAAAGTTCTTGCGAGAAGAAGAGCCAAAGGAAGAAAGAGATTAACTGTTTCCTCTGAGCCAAGACATAAAAAATAATGATAGTTTTCAAAATTTAAATTAAAGGTGTTACTTTTCTAGGTAACACCTTTTTTTTGACTTAAAAGCAAATAACGAGAAACACCAACGAGAATGCCAAAAAGAAAAGATTTAAATTCCATTTTGATTATTGGTTCTGGCCCTATCATCATTGGTCAGGCATGTGAGTTCGATTATTCTGGTTCCCAAGCACTTAGGTCGCTTCGGGAAGATGGTATTGAGACCGTCCTGATCAATAGCAACCCCGCTACGATCATGACCGACCCTTCCATGGCGGACCACGTGTACCTGAAACCGCTGACCACCAAATCCATTGTGGAAATTTTAAAGAAACACCCCAATATTGATGCCGTTTTACCGACCATGGGAGGACAAACGGCCTTGAACCTCTGTATTGAAGCGGATGAAAAAGGCATTTGGGCAGATTTTGGAGTAGAGATCATAGGTGTGGATATTGATGCCATCAACATTACCGAGGACCGTGAGAAATTCAGGGAACTCATGTTGAAAATCGGGATAGGCATGCCCCCTCAGGCTTCGGCCACTTCTTTCCTAAAAGGAAAAGAAATTGCCCAAGAGTTTGGATTCCCCTTGGTCATCCGTGCTTCCTTTACTTTGGGAGGCGCTGGGGCAGGTATTGTTTATGATCCAGAGGATTTTGATGATATGCTAAGTCATGGCCTGGAAGTATCGCCCATTCACGAGGTAATGATCGACAAGGCCTTGATGGGCTGGAAAGAGTATGAGTTGGAGCTATTGCGCGACAAGAACGACAATGTGGTGATCATCTGTACCATTGAGAATATGGACCCGATGGGTATCCACACAGGGGATTCCATTACTGTGGCCCCTGCCATGACCCTTTCTGATAGGACTTTCCAACGGATGAGGGACATGGCCATCCATATGATGCGCAGTATCGGGGATTTTGCCGGGGGTTGTAACGTGCAGTTCGCCGTGAGTCCGGATGAAAAAGAGGACATCATCGCCATTGAGATCAACCCAAGGGTTTCCCGTTCGTCTGCCTTGGCATCCAAGGCAACCGGTTACCCCATTGCAAAGATTGCCGCCAAATTGGCCATCGGCTATACGTTGGATGAATTGGACAACCAAATAACCAAGTCTACTTCTGCTTTGTTCGAGCCTACTTTGGACTACGTGATCGTAAAAATACCCCGTTGGAATTTTGATAAGTTCGAAGGTTCTGACAGGACGTTGGGACTCCAGATGAAATCTGTGGGAGAGGTAATGGGTATTGGTCGTTCTTTTCAGGAAGCTTTGCATAAAGCCACGCAATCCCTTGAGATTAAGCGAAATGGATTGGGAGCCGATGGAAAAGGATATAAAGATTATGATACCATCATCGAGAAACTTCGCGTGCCTAGTTGGGACAGGGTTTTCGTAATTTATGATGCCATTCAATTGGGTATTCCGTTGAAGAGGATTCATGATATCACCAAAATCGATATGTGGTTCTTGAAACAATATGAAGAACTGCATTATCTGGAATTGGAGGTTTCAAAATATACCATAGAAAGTCTGCCCAAAGATTTGTTGCTCGAAGCCAAACAAAAAGGGTTTGCCGACCGCCAGATTGCCCATATGTTGGATTGCTACGAAAGTGAGGTACACTCCAAACGTATGGATTTGGGAATCAACAGGGTCTATAAACTGGTGGATACCTGTGCGGCGGAGTTCAAAGCTGTAACGCCATACTATTATTCCACTTTCGAAGAAGAGATAGAGACTCCGGAAGGAAAACGCTACGTGGCCAACGATAGTGAGGTCACCGATAAGAAAAAAGTGGTGGTACTGGGCTCTGGACCCAACCGAATCGGGCAAGGGATAGAGTTCGATTACTGCTGTGTGCACGGGGTTTTGGCCGCTGCCGAATGTGGTTATGAGACCATCATGATCAACTGTAACCCCGAAACCGTTTCCACGGATTTCGACACCGCTGACAAGCTATATTTTGAACCTGTATTCTGGGAACACATCTATGATATCATCCTTCACGAAAAACCGGAAGGTGTAATCGTTCAATTAGGTGGCCAAACTGCCCTTAAATTGGCCGAAAAATTGGACAAATACGGGATCAATATCATCGGAACCAGTTTCCACTCCCTGGATTTGGCCGAGGATAGGGGAAGTTTCTCCACGCTTTTGAAGGACAACAACATTCCTTATCCTAGGTTTGGTGTTGCCGAGACAGCGGATGAGGCCTTGGATTTAGCGGATCAATTGAATTTCCCTCTTTTGGTAAGACCTTCATATGTATTGGGTGGACAGGGTATGAAGATCGTGATCAACAAAGAAGAACTGGAATCCCACGTGGTTTCCTTGTTGAAAAGTATCCCCAACAACAAATTGCTTCTAGACCATTATCTGGATGGCGCCATTGAGGCGGAAGCCGACGCCATTTGTGATGGAGAGGATGTGTACATCATCGGTATCATGGAGCATATAGAGCCTTGTGGAATACACTCCGGGGATTCCAATGCTACATTGCCCCCTTTCAACTTGGGAGAATTTGTGTTGCAGCAGATCAAGGATCACACCAAGAAGATTGCCTTGGCCTTGAACACAGTGGGGTTGATCAACATCCAATTTGCCATCAAGGATGATATCGTGTACATTATCGAAGCTAATCCTAGGGCGTCGCGCACGGTTCCTTTTATCGCGAAAGCGTATGGCGAACCATATGTGAACTATGCCACCAAAGTAATGTTGGGCGAGAAAAAGGTGAAGGACTTTGTGTTCAATCCAAAATTGGAGGGTTATGCCATCAAGCAGCCTGTGTTCTCCTTTAATAAGTTCCCCAATGTAAACAAGAACTTGGGCCCCGAGATGAAGAGTACCGGTGAGAGCATTCTGTTCATTGAGAGTTTGAAGGACGACGAGTTCTACAACCTGTACTCTCGAAGAAAGATGTATTTGAGCAAATAACATTTTATTTTTAAATAAAAAGACCCCTATGATTAGGGGCCTTTTTTATTAATTGGACTTTTCCAATTTCTCTAATCTTTGTTGAAGTTGTTTGATCATATTGTCTTGATCGGTCAATTTTTTGTTAATGACCCGAAGACTGTCGATTTCCTTTTGTTGTCGTATGGAGTGGAGTGTAAGTTCTTCAATTTTTTGAAGTAATGTTGCATCCATTTCACCCAATTGGACCCCATTCTTTCGGATATCTTGGGCACTAGGCACATTGGGTAGATGGCCATACTGTTTGATATAGGTTTCGACTTGGTATAAGCTCCAAAGATCATAATTGTTTATGAATACAAAATCTGGCCAATTTTCACTTAACAGTATGGTAACTCCCTCTGCTATAATATTTCCATCGACGGCAAAGTTATATCCACTAGGTACGCTATTGGTTCCGATAGACACATTTCCAGCAGTATAAAAAAGGTTATTTCCAGAAGTGGACCAAGGTGAGGAACCTGATGTTAAGGGGGACCCATTGACTAAAATGTTGGCTGCATTGATAGTTCCTGCTACATCCAGTGTGTAACCGGGTGTCTTACCTATACCGATATTTCCATTGTTGTAAATAATGTCATTTCCCGCCACAGTCCATGGTGATGAAGCTATGGCATCACCATTGAGGAAAATGCTTGTCGCATTAAAAGAACCTGCTACCTCCAAATTGTATCCTGGGGCGTTTGTCCCGATGCCCACGTTCCCGGAATTGTAAAAAGCATTGCTGCCGTTCAGGCTCCAA
>NZ_QXFI01000036.1:0-362444 GCF_003584135.1 Flagellimonas pelagia | reverse complement strand
CCATTGACAAGGATGCTGGTGGCGTTTATGGTTCCGGCCACATCAAGGGCGTATCCTGGGGTGTTTGTCCCGATGCCCACGTTCCCGGAATTGTAAAAAGCATTGCTGCCGTTCAGGCTCCAAGGAGTGGAGGGGGCCGACAAGGGGGACCCATTGACAAGGATGCTGGTGGCGTTTATGGTTCCGGCCACATCAAGGGCGTATCCTGGGGCGTTTGTCCCGATGCCTACGTTCCCTAGATTATAATAAGTATTGTTTCCCAATGTCGACCAAGGTGAACTGGTATTGTTGAGAGGTGTTCCATTGACCAAGATATTAGTGGCATTTAATGTACCGTTAATATCAAGATTGTATTGGGGGGACAATGTGCCTATACCCACATTTCCGTTTGGAGGAAAAGAATTTTGGGCGAAAGTCGTTGTGCAGACCAATAAGAACAAAATGACAAATGGAGTAAACTTTTTCATGGTCAATTAAGGATATTTTGAAAAATGTGATTTAAGTATTTTACATTAAGAAGCAGATGCAAATTTCTATCTATTCATATTCCCTAAGTTCAAAAGAAAGATCGGTAAAGTTATCTGCAAAAAAGTTGACGCCATTCTGAAGTTCCAATCTAACTTGGTTATCGGATACGAGTTCTCCTCTTACACCGGTATGTGTGCTTGGAGTGCTATAAAAGATTACGGTCTTACCTATATCGATATTATGGTTTAAAGTCCCTAAGTATTTACCTTGGGATTCCCTGACCCAATCAATGGTCAAATTAAGTTCATTTGCCAATACATTACTCACCGGATTGTTTGTTTCGCTTTGGCTGATCAAAGAAACATAAGATTGGTAATTGTATCCGGTACCATCAGAATTGCAGAGATACTCGGAGGATTCAATCTCTTCAATCTCCAATTCCCCGTTGCCATTGGCATCAAGTCCAACATCTACTCGAAAGCCCCCATTCAAGCAATTGTCGCCAGGTTGTTCTATGGTGGTAGTGATCAGACTATTCAATCCATTTGAGCCGTCTGTTCCATTCGTCCCGTTGGTCCCATTCGTCCCGTTGGTCCCGTCTACACCATCGGCTCCGTCCTCAGGACTACAGGCAGAAAAAGTAATTAAAAGGCATAAAAAAATAAACTTGAAGTATGGGGTTATTTTCATAGGATTGAGGTTGCTATTATGTTGTAAAACATATAAAAATAAGTAAAGACTTGATAGGAAGGTTATGGTGTTGGATGCAATGGATGATAAATCAGATGAAATGCATTTTAAATCAAGGCAATGAAACAATCTTCCATAAAGTTTTTGCCATGGTATTTAGTTCACCAAATGGAATGATTCCACGATGGTTTCAAAGGTTTTTTGATGCTCTTCTTTTTTGCTTTTTAGGGTCCAGGCCATGATCATATAGATGTTTTCCGTGCCTTCCACAAAGGTTAGGAAATAGGATATTTCCTCATCGATGCCCTCCACATGACCATCGATTTCTACCGATTCTGCATTCAATCCATGTATGATCAAAGGCTTTACCTCGGATTGATGGTTCACCTGAATGGTACTGGTAAAGGCTTGAAGTTGGATTTTCCTATAATTTTGCAACAGTGTAATGCCCTCGTTGTATTGATCCAATTCCTTGTAAACATCCACAAAATCTTGCTTGGGGTCATCAATAATGATGGTGTAGGCTTCCTTAAAAAGATTTTGGTATTGAAGTGATGCTTCTTCGTTGAGCCCTGTGGTACTTGTCATAAACTTGGGGAGGCTTACTTGGTACTCTTCGTTGATCGTAACCGTATGGAAATCCTCTATTTTGGGTTCCTTATTACCATTTTTGTCTTTGGACTTGATGCAGGAAGAAAAGGAAAAAACAGCTAGGAAAAGCAATAGGGTTACCGGATTTTTCATGGTTTGATAGGGCTACGTGGTTTGTGTTCTGACGAAGATACGCTTTTGGAAATGTAGTTTATCGAGGAATTTGAGCGAATGAACCTTAGGGAAAATTCCACTTTTGCTTAAAAATCCTTTATGATATGGATGGTACGATAAATTTTTGTTAAAACCCACGTTGTAATTTTACACTTAATGAATTTTTATGGGGCAACTTCAACCGTATCAATAAAAATGTAAATACGCTTGCCAATTTTAACCTTTATTAACAACCAGTATTTGTTGAAATTGTCTGCGTGACCTAGTTTTGTTGCCCAAATGAAAAAGGCATTCAGGCGCTATTTATTTCCCCTATGCATCCTTTTATTGGGAGGATTCATCAATTTGTATGCGGATTCGCAGGACAATATTGATGAAGAAGATGCCTGTTACCTAGAAGCCGGTCAAAATCTTGAAAATATTGACTCGGTAGGATTGCTGCAATACGGCCCTGAAAAAAAACACTGTACCGAAACCGAAGTTGAAGAGCAAGAAGAAAGGGAAGAGGAAGCAGCCTCACATGATTTGGATTTAGAGTATGGCAGTTATTTGACTGCCTTTTTTTATGCCTCACAATCAGGGCAATTTATCCGTAAACCTGATACAGACCTTGGTGATCTATCACCTAGTCCGATTTCCACACCGCTAAAGCGATACATCAGGTTCCAAGTATTCCGGATTTAGAATTTTATTTCCAGAATGGCCCGTTGTCATGATGCGACCATTCTCCCACATCACTTTGAGTAAACATCAATAACCAGGGGCAGGTCCATGTTAACGGATTAGGACTTCCCTTAATCATTTTCAAAAACCATTTTAAACCATTTAAAACTATGAGGAGAATTCCCATCTTCATTGGCTTGTTCGCATTGCTTTGCTACAGTACAAGTTGCGAATCCAAAAAACATGAAAACAAGGACGAAACCAAATACCTCGTTTCCAGTCCCATTCGAAAGGATACGTCGATCACCAAGGATTATGTATGTCTGATCCATTCTATAAGACATATTGAGCTAAGAGCCTTGGAAAAAGGATACCTGCAACACATTTATGTGGATGAGGGACAATCGGTGACCAAGGGACAGAAAATGTTCTACATTATGCCCAACGTGTACCAGGCCGATCTTCAAAAGGCCAAAGCTGAGGCAGAGGTTGCGGAAATCCAATATAAAAACACCCAGTTGTTGGCCGATGGCAATGTAGTGTCTGCCAACGAACTTGCCATGGCCAAAGCAGAATTTGACAGGGCCAAGGCAGAGGTGTCCTTAGCGGAGACCCACTTGGGCTTTACCGATATCCGTGCCCCATTTGATGGCATTATGGACCATTTGGAAGCAAGGGAAGGTAGCCTTTTGGATGAAGGCGAATTGTTGACCACCCTGTCCGATAACAGCAAAATGTGGGTCTACTTCAATGTTCCCGAGTCAGAGTACTTGGATTATATCACCAGTGCCAACAAGGGCAGTAAACAAAAAGTGGAGCTTTTGATGGCCAACAATAAGAAGTTCAATCAACCTGGGATAGTGGAGACCATCGAGGGAGAGTTCAACAACCAAACAGGGAACATTGCCTTCCGGGCTACGTTCCCTAATCCAGATGGTATTTTGCGCCACGGGGAAACCGGAAGTGTTTTGATGACGGTACCCTTGAAAAATGCCATGTTGATCCCACAGAAAGCCACTTTTGAGGTTTTGGACAAAAAATATGTCTTTGTACTTGATAAAGACGATAAGGTGCAACAGCGAGAAATTGTTGTTGGAGCCGAACTCCCCCATCTTTTTGTGGTGGAAAAGGGATTGTCCGAAGATGACAAAGTATTGTTGGAAGGCATTCGTATGGTAAGAAACGGCGAAAAGATTCATTACGAATTCGAAAAGCCTGAAGCCATACTGGCCAATCTAGAATTGTACACTGAGTAACAATCCCAAAATCTCCAGACAATATGTTTAAAAAGTTTATACACAGGCCCGTATTGGCAATCGTGATCTCGGTCATCATTGTCTTTGTAGGGATGCTGGCCATAAAACAGCTGCCCATATCGCAGTTTCCGCAAATTGCCCCTACAACAGTGAACATTTTCATTGCCTATCCAGGTGCAAGTGCCGATGTATTGGTAAAATCGACCCTGATTCCTTTGGAAACCTCCATCAACGGGGTACAGGGCATGCGTTATATCGCTTCCGATGCCACCAGTGCGGGTGAGGGAACCCTTCGCGTGATCTTTGAACCGGGGACCGACCCCAACCAGGCCGTGGTACGGGTAAAGACCCGGGTAGACCAGGTAATGCCCCTTTTACCGGATTTGGTGCAAAGGGAAGGGGTGATCATCACCCCCGTACAGCCCAGTATGTTGATGTACGTGAACTTGTACAGTGATTCCAAGAACAATGATGAAAAGTTCCTGTACAACTATGCGTACACCAAAATGATACCAGAAATCCAAAGGATCAACGGTATCGCCAGTGCCAAGATTTTGGGTAGCCGTAAGTTCGCCATGCGGGTTTGGTTGAAACCGGACCGTATGCGAGCCTATAACGTTTCGGCGGAAGAGGTACTAGAGGCCATGGAAGACCAAAGTATTTTGGCAAGACCAGGCCGTTTGGGGAGAAGTTCGGGTAAAAAAGCCCAATCCCTGGAATATGTGTTGGTTTATCAAGACCGATATAGTGAGCCTGAACAATACAAGGACATTATCATCAAGGCCAATGAGGAAGGAGAAATCTTGAAGTTGGGCGATTTGGCCGATGTGGAACTCGGAAGTGAGTTCTTTGATATTTATTCCAACCTTGACGGTAAACCGTCCGCTTCCATTGTATTGAAACAGACCTTTGGAAGTAACGGTAGTGATGTGATCAAGGCCGTAAAGGAGAAATTGAACGAGTTGGAGGCCGAAATGCCCCCTGGAATCGATTACAAGATCAGTTATGACGTTTCCAATTTCTTGGATGCCTCCATTGAACAAGTGTTACATACGCTTCGGGATGCCTTTATCTTGGTGGCCATTGTGGTGTTTTTGTTCTTGGGGGATTGGCGTTCCACTTTGATTCCAATCATCGCGGTACCCGTTTCCTTGATTGGAGCCTTCTTTGTGATGCAGATGTTTGGTCTGTCCATCAATCTGATTACCCTCTTCGCTTTGGTATTGGCCATCGGTATTGTGGTAGATAACGCCATTGTGGTAGTGGAGGCGGTCCACGTAAAGATGCACGAGGAAAACCTAACACCGTACAAGGCATCCTATGAAGTATTGGGAGAGATTGGTGGTGCGATTATCGCCATTACCTTGGTAATGACCTCGGTGTTCATCCCCATTTCATTCATGACAGGACCGGTTGGGGTATTCTACAGACAGTTTTCCATTACCATGGCAGGGTCCATCGTGATTTCGGCCATTGTGGCCCTTACCTTGACCCCGGTACTCTGTGCCATGATGTTAAAGAATACCCATGGTCAAGCCAGAAGAAAATCACCTGTCAACCGCTTTATTGATTGGTTTAATGGGAAGTTTGAAAAACTTACGGGAAGGTATGTCGGTGTTCTGAACAAGATCGTAAACCGAAGAGTGGTGACATTTGGTCTTTTGTTGGCCTTCTGTGCCGGTATCTTTTTTACCAATCAGGTATTGCCAGCCGGATTTATCCCGAACGAGGACCAAGGAATGATCTACGCAATCATCCAGACACCTCCTGGTGCTACTTTGGAGCGTACCAATGAAGTGGCCAGAAAACTTCAGAAAATCTGTGAAGAGACCGAAGGTGTGGAATCCGTTTCATCCTTGGCCGGTTATGAGATCATGACCGAAGGTAGGGGTTCCAACGCAGGTACTTGTTTGATCAACTTAAAACCATGGTCGCAAAGGGAACACTCCGTTCATGAGATTATGGAAGAACTGGAAGAAGAGACCAAAGACCTAGGGGCGGTCATAGAATACTTCGAGCCCCCGGCCGTTCCTGGCTTTGGTTCATCCGGAGGTTTCTCCATGCGTTTGCTGGATAAGACCAACGGTACCGACTACCATGAATTCGAGCGTGTCAACAATAACTTTATGGATGCATTGCGCGAGCGTAAGGAGTTGACAGGTTTGTTCACCTTCTTCGCGGCCAATTATCCTCAATATGAATTAAAGATCAACAATAAAGTGGCCATGCAAAAAGGCGTTTCCATCGGAAAAGCCATGGAAAATTTGAACATCCTTATCGGTAGTACCTATGAGCAAGGTTTTATCCGCTTTGGTCGATTCTTCAAGGTGTACACCCAAGCAGCCCCTGAATATCGTGGGTTGCCATCAGACCTTGAAAAACTGTTTGTGAAGAACGAAGAAGGGGAAATGGTTCCTTATTCCGCCTTTATGACCATGGAGAAAAAACTGGGACCTAACGAGATTACCCGTTACAACCTGTACAACTCCGCGGCCATTAGAGGTCTTCCGGCAGCTGGATTTACCAGTGGCGATGCCATTAAGGCGATTAAGGATGTGGCTGAGAAGACATTACCTAGGGGTTATGACATTGCTTGGGAAGGATTATCCTATGATGAGGCCCAACGCGGTAACGAATCCATCTACATTTTCATGGTGGTATTGATTTTCGTGTACTTGGTATTGGCCGCACAGTATGAAAGTTTCCTTTTGCCATTGGCCGTAATCCTTTCATTGCCTGTTGGGGTTTTTGGATCTTTCTTCCTGTTGAAGGTCATGGGATTGTCCAATGACGTGTATGCACAGATTGGTATGATCATGCTGGTGGGACTCCTGGGTAAAAACGCGGTATTGATCGTGGAATTTGCCGTGCAGAAGCACCGTGAAGGTGCCACGATCCTAGAGGCGGCCATCGAAGGTTCCAAACAGCGGTTCCGTCCAATTTTGATGACCTCTTTTGCCTTTATCGCCGGTTTGATACCATTGGTGGTAGCCACAGGTGCAGGGGCCATCGGTAACCGTACCATTGGAGGTTCTGCCCTTGGAGGGATGCTTATCGGTACCATCTTTGGAGTATTGTTGATTCCCGGACTGTATTTCATCTTTGCCAAAATGGCGGAAGGGAAAAGACTTATCAGGGATGAACATGACGAACCTATTTCCGAGGAATTGTTCAAGGATAATGATACCGAAAGTAGGCTGCGTGCCCGTTTGCGCGAGGTAAACAAACTGTTGAAAAAAATGACCACAAGAAATGGAAACAAAAAGAAAAAAGGGAGCAATGAAGAAGAATAGAAAATCAATTTTGATCGGCATTCTCGCAACAATGGCCCTATATTCTTGTGTGCCTACCCGCGAGATACGGGACGAGAACACCTCGGTTCCAGAACAGTACCAAAACCAGCCCACCGATACCGTGAACACGGGATTGGTGCAGTGGAAGGAGTTTTTCAAAGACCCCAACCTAATTGCGCTGATCGATACTGCCTTGGTCAAGAACCAGGAGTTGAACATTATGTTGCAACGGGTGGATATGTCCAAGAACATAATCCGGGCCAAGACTGGGGAGTATTTGCCTTTTGTAAACTTTCAGGCTGGTGCCGAAGTAGAAAAAGTAGGCGAGTATACCCGTAATGGAGCCGTAGAAAAGAACCTTGAGATCAAGGAAGGGGAGGAGTTTCCTGAACCCTTGACCAATTACGGCCTAGGGGCATTCGCTACTTGGGAGCTGGATGTGTGGAAGAAACTTCGCAATGAGAAAAAGGCGGCCGTGTTCGAATACCTTTCCAGTGTGGAGGGCAAGAACTTCATGGTCACCAGCTTGGTTGCGGAGATTGCGGATTCCTACTATGAACTGATGGCCTTGGACAACCAGTTGGCCATCATCGACCAAAACTTGGAAATCCAGCAGAACGCCCTCAAAATGGTGAAACTGCAGAAGCAAGCGGCTCGCGCCACAGAGTTGGCCGTGCAGCGTTTCCAAGCCGAGGTATTGAAGAACCAAAGCCATAAGTACGATATCCAACAGGAGATTGTGGAGGTTGAAAACCGACTTAATTTCTTGATCGGTAGGTCGCCACAGCATATCAATCGGACTTCGGACAACTTTATCGATACCCCTATTGATCATCTGTATGTGGGAATTCCTTCCCAATTGCTTCAAAACCGTCCTGATGTACGTCAGGCTGAGTTGGAATTGGCAGCTGCCAAATTAGACACCAAAGCGGCCAAGGCCAGTTTTTACCCTCAGTTCACTATTAAGGCAGGCTTGGGTCTAGAGGCATTCGATACCAAATACCTGACCACCACACCAGAATCCGTTCTGTATTCGGTGATGGGGGATATGGTGGCACCTTTGATCAACAGAAATGCGATCAAGGCGCAGTATTTAAATGCTACGGATAGACAGTTGCAAGCGGTTTATGAATACGAAAAGGCCATTTTGAATGCCTATATCGAAGTGGCCAATCAGTTGTCCAACATCGACAATCTGAAGAAGAGCTATGAATTGAAAGACGGTCAAGTGCAGGCCCTGACGGAGTCCATTGATCTCTCCACTCGTTTGTTCCAATCCGCAAGGGTGGAATACATCGAGGTGCTTTTGGCACAACGGGAGGCGTTGGAATCCAAAATGGAGCTTGTGGAGACCAAGAAAGACCAGATGCTTGCCCAGGTAAACATGTACCGGGCCTTGGGCGGCGGCTGGAATTAAGGACCCCAAATCAATGGTTTGGCCTACTACCTTGGCTATTGATTTACCCAAAGCGAAAACCCGATTTACATTTGTAAATCGGGTTTTTAATTTTAGACTTTTACGAGTGGTTTCCCAACAAGTTTATTTCATCCAATAATCCACGACCACTACATCTTGGATATGGGGTCCCGCCACGTCCCCGAACGCCACATGCGCGGGATGGGTAAGGTAGGTGTCCCGGTCCTTTTCACTATCAAAAGTCAGAAAAAAACAATGGGTCAACCCCTTGTTCAGGTTCTCCGGACTGTTGTTCAGCCCCCATTCAAATCCCTTGATTTCTGAAATTTTGGAAGGCAATTCGCCAAAGGCGGCTTCCACGGCAGCAACATCTTTGGGTGTTGAGGTATCCTTAAACTGGAACAGGACCACATGGCGTAAATGGGAAGTTGTTTTTTCCATTTCGGTTTCATTTTTGGGTGCTTCCTTGGTCGAAGTATTACATCCGGCCAAAATCAACATAAAAAGGGTTAAGAATTTGATTTTCATATTGTGTAGTTTGATTTATGTGTTATTGTTTTCCGCACTTCAAAGTTTTTAAGGTTTACCATTCTTGGAAAATAATCCCCAATTGATTGTCCATAATGGCAAACTCCTTGGCACCCCATGGGCGCTTGGTTACCGTTTTCAAGTTAGGGTGCAGATATTCGGGAAACGAATTGGAGATTTCTGCAAAAACATTTTCTATGTCATGGGTGACCAATCTAAATTCAGGATGATGTTCCTTGGCCAACTTTTCATCTTCAAATAGATTGACACGTAGACCATCCTTTGTCACCACACAAAAAGGGTTCTTTGCAGAAAGGTCGTTATGTTCAATTTGAAACTTTAAAACCTCTACGAATAATTTTAAACCATCCTTTATATCAACATAAAAGATATTCGGAACAAGTTTTGAAAAGTTCATAACCACTGATTTTGAATTGGTTTCAATCTGTAGTCTGGGTTATTTTTTATACTTCTCAAACCAAGCCAACACGCTGGCAATCTTGGCAATCAAGTTGCTAGGTTTGTTGGCAATACCATGCCCAGAATTGGGAATACGTACCATGGCGGTCTCCACATTCTGGAGTTTTAACGCGGCATAGAACTGCTCCGATTCTGCAATGGGGGTACGGTAATCATCCTCTCCCGTCATCAACATGGTGGGCGTGGTCACATTCCCCGCGTAGGTCAACGGAGAGCGGCGTAAATAGTTTTCAGGGTCTTCCCAAGGTTTTTTGCCAAACCAGTATTTGGAGAAAAATTGGATACCGTCCGCATAGAGCACAAAGCTATACCAGTTGATCACGGGCTTGGCCACCACTGCAGCCCTAAAACGGTCAGTTTTACCCACGATCCATGCCGTAAGCACACCGCCGCCGCTACCACCGGTCACAAATAGATTGTCCTTGTCCACAAAACCTTTGGCGAGTACGGCATCCACACCGGACATAAGGTCGTCATAATCATGGTTCGGGTAATCGTGGTGGATCAGGTTGCCGAACTCCTCGCCATAACTGGTGCTTCCGCGCGGATTGGAGTAGAGTACCACATAACCGGCCGCGGCATAGGCCTGTATCTCTGCCGAATAGACCGAACCATAGCTGGTGAACGGTCCTCCGTGGATTTCCAAGATCATCGGGTATTTTTTGGAAGGGTCAAAATCGGGAGGCGTAACCACCCAACCTTGGATCTTGCGTTGGTCATAGGAGGATTCCCACCAAATTTCTTCCACTTTGCCCAATTTCCTAAAGGAAAACAAATCGTCGTTCAGTGCGGTGAGACGCTTACTGCCTTTGGTGTCGGATACTCCCAAATCTGAAGGATGGCTGGTATCCCCAACGGTATAAGCGAATTTATTGTTACTGGATGCCGAAAAGCTGGCCGCGTTGTATGGGCGCCCCAAAGAGAGTCCCCCCAAACCGTCGGTGATGTCGTCCACCTTTCCAGAAAGGCTGATGGATGCCAGTTTCCCCATTCCCTTATCGGTATAAATGAAGTACAGGCCGGTACCTTTACTGTTCCATACCATGTCCTCCACATCACGGTCAAAATCCTTGGAAATCAATTGGGAATTGGAACCATCGGCATTCATCACATACAATTGGGTCAACTGATACCCCTGGTAACGGTCATCAAAGCCCACATAAGCGATTTTGGTACCGTCGGGGGATAGCACTGGATTTGCATCAGGCCCGTAGCGACTGGTCAATGCCTTGATTTCCCCATCGCTTACACTGATTTGATAGATTTCACTATCGGCGGGTTCAAACTCCTCTTCCTTATGAAAATTGGCACTGAAATACAGATGGGCATTGTCTTTGGCCCAAGTGGGTCCTCCGTGGTCGAATTCGGTGAATGTAAGCTGTTTTGGGGTTCCGCCACTGATGGGCAATGTGAACAATTGCATGTTTCCGCCTTTAAGATACCCCTGGCCATCACCTCGATAGTTGATTTTATCGATGTATTTGGGAGGTGCGTTCCATTTGGCGCCTTCGGGTTTGGCGGGTAGTTTAATGATGGATTTTTCCTCGGCAGGCACAAACATATTGAAGGCTACATAATTGTCGTCATAGGACCATGACACCTGCCCCGGGGATTGTGGCGTGTTGGTCAAGGCCATGGTTTCTTTGGTGTCCAACCACATAAGGTATAGCTTCATCTTGTCGTCGGCCATATTGGATTTGAAGACAATCTTTTTGCCATCGTGCGACCATTTGGGCGAGAAATCGTTGTGGTTTCCCGTGGTCAATGGGCGGTTGTTGGAACCGTCGAAATTTACGATCCAGAGGTTGGAAAGGTTGCGGTCCGTCATCACGTCCTTAAAGTTACGCACATAGATAATCTTGGAGCCGTCTGGTGAAATCTGTGGGTCGGAGACGAACTCCATGTTGAAGATGTCCAACAGTTCCAAGTTGGATTGCACTTGGCCAAACCCTATAGGGTTTATGGCCACCAAGAGAAGCAGGGTAAAGAGTATTTTTTTCATAGGGTTGGATTTTGATGTGTTAGCATCACAAAAGACTTTTGCTATGTCTTTTGCATTTGTAAATAGTTTATGGGTTATCGGATGTATGCTTTGTTTCATTGATATTGAGTGTTGGTATCTTGACAATTTCGAACGTGGCCGAAGCCCATGTCACCTTTCCATTGGTCTCCCGGATTCTTTTTCCAATCTCCTCAAAAAGAAGATGTTTGGTGATCCGTCTCTTTTTATAATCCACAATATACCTTAAGTTGAATTGAATCCAATTGTCGCTCATGGTGATGGCGAGGGTGGGTTCCACTTGGGCATCTTCAATATAGTACTTGTTTACCACATCCTTCCAACCCGCAATGGAGTTTTTAACATATTCCGACAATATTTCCTGTGCCGCCGAGATAATAATTTCTTTGGCCAGTTCTATGTCGGACTCATACCGGATAGGCATATTGAATTCATCCCAAACAAATGGAAAATCGAGGGAATAGTTATACACAGGGCCTTTAAAAACAAAGGCATTGCTCAATTTCACAATGCGTCCACTGTAATTGTCACTGGAAACCCATTCGCCAATTTCCATCATGGTGGTGTACATGCTGTCTATATCGATGACATCCCCTTTGATTCCATTAAGCTCTATACGATCACCGGGTTTGTACACGCGCACAAAAAAGATATAGAACGACCCGGCAATACTCAAGATCAGTTCTTGGAGTGTTATGGTGATGCCTGCTGTAAGCAGACCAATGGCAAGTCCAAAATCCTGAATGCTTCCGGTGAAGTAAGAAATGGTGATCAGGATGACAAATAGGTAACCGATTATCTGAATCGCCTTCTGTACTTTGTATTTGATGGCATTATCATGAAGATTTCTCTTCATCCAACGTCTTATCCATGCAATGAGGAAAAATACCAGGGCAACCCAAACCAAATATCTGATGATATTTGATGCTACGGGGTAATCCGAAAACCAATTTTTTACACTTTCAATCAGTTCCATTTAGGTTCATTACAGTGTGATTCCGCATTGCCAACCGAATATACTGAAGACAGGTTGCGGGCGTGAGTGTGCCACCCTTAAAAATAAGGAATTTATCCCCTAAAAAGGTGTTGGATAACAAGTAATTCCAATCTAATAAGTTGTGGTCATGTTGCCGTCCACACAAATGATGAAGTCCGCAATGCCCTTGTTTTCGTTTTCCAGGTGGTGCACATCGTCCTGCATCACGGTGGAAATGGTCCCATACTGCAAATCGGGGCGGTCTTTTTTCAGGTACCACAAAATGCCTTCATAATTGTTGGAGTGGTAGGCGCCATTGTAATGGAGGAACAGACTTCCTTCCTTGTAGTTTTTTAGGATAAAGTGTGCCATGGTGGCATCTTTGATCGCTTGTGCCATCACCAGAGTGGGGCTGCCATGGTCGCCCATCATTTTGAGGATATTCTGGTATCCGGGCAATTCGGGATCAAAGGCAATGGGTAGGGGAGCGATCCATGATTTTTCTTGGGTGGATAGGGTGTCTAGGGCTTCAAATCCTTCCTTGTACACCATGCTTGCATAGCGACGGGGCACATTGGAGGCCACAAAGACCAGTTTTTTTTCCTTGGCGAAATCCACCAAAGGAGCATAGTCCGTTTTGTGGTTGTTCCAAAGTCGGGCGGTGGAATCCAAAGCCTTGTAATCGATGGTGCCCGCCAAATAAGCGTCCAGTTCATCCTGATTGTCAGCCTCCACCATTTCGGCACCAAGGATGAGCGGTCTTTTGGTATACAGGTCGGAAGTGAGTTCGTACTGCAACCAATGTGCAATAGGGTTGTTGTGTAGTTCCCCAAAGAGGACCATATCCTTTTGCTCCAAGTTCTTGAACATTTTTTCATAGGATACCTTTTTGCCCTTGGCGTTGTAGATAACATAGGGAGCTTTTTGAGCCGAAACGGAAAAAAGGTAAAAGGTGAAGGTGAAAAGGAAGAGGAGTTTTTTCATTTTCAATTTAAACTTTAAAATTAATTGTCCTCCCACTCCGTATGGAAAATACCGTCACGGTCCACACGCTCATAGGTATGCGAGCCAAAATAGTCACGTTGGGCCTGAATCAAATTCAGGGGCAATCGGCTGCTGGTATAGGCATCAAAATAGGTGAGAGCATTGGAGAGTCCCGCCAATGGAATTCCATTTAAGGCTCCATAAGCAGTCATTTCCCGAGCGGCTCCCACGGTTTCTTTTACTTTTTCCACAAAGGATGGGGAGAGCAATAGATTTTCCAGTTTTTCATTGGCTTGGTAGGCATCGGTTATGTCCGCCAGCAAAGCGGCGCGGATGATACAGCCTGCTCGCCAAATCTTGGCGATTTCACCCAGTTCCAGTTCGTAGCCGTACTCTTTGGAGGCATCGGCCAATTGGTGCATGCCCTGTGCATAGGTAATGATAAAGGCAAAGTACAATGCCTGTTCCGCTTTGGAGATAAATTCAGCTTTATCTACAGTTTTAGGAGTTGGGCGATCGTAGAGGTCATCCGCTTTAACGCGTTCCTCTTTTAAGGCCGAAAGTTCCCGCATGCTCACCGCTACATCAATGGTGGGTACGGGAATACCGAGGTCCATGGCGTTTTGGGAGGTCCATTTTCCGGTTCCTTTTTGCTTGGCCTTGTCCAAGATTTTATCCACCAATTCCCCATCACCCAAATCGTCTTTTTGCTCAAAGATTTCCGAAGTGATTTCTACTAAAAAGGATTGTAATCGGCCTTCGTTCCATTGACCAAAGGTTTGGTGCAGTTCCGCATTGGAGAGTCCGCCTGCTTTTTTCAACAGGTCATAGATTTCCGAAGTGAGTTGCATCAACCCGTATTCGATACCGTTGTGCACCATTTTCACATAGTTTCCGGCCGATTTTGGACCCAAATAAGCTACACAAGGTTCGCCCTTGTATTTGGCGGAAACCGCCTCAAAAATGGGTTTTACGTGTTGGTACGCCTCCCGGGAACCACCGGGCATAATACTCGGGCCGCGTCGGGCGCCTTTGGCACCCCCGGAGACCCCGGCACCAAAAAAGTTGATTCCCTTTTCCTTCAAATAGGCTTCGCGACGGTCGGTATCCGTAAAAAAGGAGTTTCCACCGTCTATGATGATGTCACCTTTGTCCAAGTGGGGCAACAAACTTTCAATGACGATGTCCACCACTTTTCCGGCCGGCACCAATAACATGATTTTTCGGGGAGTGGTCAGGGCACTTACGAAGGCTTTTACGTCTGTAGAGGCGTTCACTTTATCCGTATCACCCCCTTCTTTGATCAATGCACCTACCTTTTCTTCATCCAAATCGTTCCCAAAAGCGGTAAAACCATTATCGGCCACATTCAAAATAAAATTGCGTCCCATTACCCCAAGGCCCACAAGGCCAAAATCATACGTATCTGCCATCTTATATTTTTATCTTCTTCCGTTGTTAAGACAACCCTAAGGTTGCCCTTTCTTGAATTACGAACCTAAAATAAACCTTATATTCGTTATGCTCAAAAAATAAACGGCTTCATTGGGGAAACCAAGGAGCTTGCATTGGATTCAATCAGCCAGAAACCAAAAACACTATGAAGAAGACCGAAAACCAGATGCTCGTAATTTTTGGGGCATCGGGAGATTTGACTGCACGAAAACTGATTCCGGCACTGTTCAATCTATATCTAGCCAATCATTTACCCAAAAATTTTGCGGTTTTGGGCGTAAGCCGAAGCAATTTGTCCGATGAATCGTTCCGTGACCGTGTAGTTTACGAAAGTGATTATCTGAAAGAGAAGATCAAGAACCTTGGTAAGGATGAGGTTAAAGGATTTGCGGACAAGCTTTACTATGAAGACCTTGGGAAAAGCTACGATACGGATTATAAAAGTCTGCGCAAGCGGGTAGAGGAGTTGAAGGCGGCCCACGATACCACGGGCAACATCATTTACTACCTTTCCACGCCCCCCACACTTTATGAGACCATTGCCCATAATTTGGCCGAGGCCGGGATGAGCACGCAGAACAATGGTTGGAAGCGTTTGATTGTGGAAAAACCATTTGGCTACAGCTTGGAAACGGCAAAGAACCTCAACAAGGGACTCCACCAATACTTTACGGAGCCGCAGATATACCGAATTGACCACTATCTGGGCAAGGAAACGGTACAGAACCTTTTGGTGACACGGTTTGCCAATAGCATTTTTGAACCGCTTTGGAACCGAAACTATATCCAACACGTGGAAATCACCAACGCGGAAAGTGTTGGGGTGGAAAAACGCGGTGGCTATTACGACAAATCGGGTGCGTTGCGGGACATGTTCCAGAACCATTTGTTGCAGATTGTTTCCTTGGTGGTCATGGAACCGCCCATTGGGGCAGAAGCGGAGGAAATCAGGAACGAAAAGGTGAAGGCCTTAAAATCGTTACGAGTAATGAAGGACGACAAGACCCTTTTTGAGAATACCATCAGGGCCCAATATGTGGAGTCTGTAGTGAATGGTAAAAAGGTGAAGGGGTATCGCGAGGAAGATGATGTGGACCCGAACTCCACTACGGAAACCTATGCCGCCATCAAGTTCTATGTGGACAATTGGCGCTGGCATGGGGTGCCTTTCTATGTGCGTACCGCAAAGCGGATGCCTACGAAGGTGACGGAAGTAGTCATCCATTTTAAAGAACCCCATCACCAGATTTTCAAGGAACCTAGTATGCACAGTAAGGATAACAAACTCATTATCAGAATACAACCCGATGAAGGGATTTTGATCAAGTTCGGAGTAAAAGTACCTGGACAAGGATTTAAGGTGGAAAGGGCCAATCTGGACTTTTATTATTCCAGTCTTGCCGAAACGTATGTCATGGAAGCCTACGAGCGCCTTTTATTGGATGCCATGCAGGGTGACGCCACCTTGTATGCCCGTGCCGATGAGGTAGAGGCAGCTTGGGAATTTGTGGACCCCATTTTGAATTATTGGCAGAAGGGAAAAGATGTACGGATGTACGGTTATGCCGCTGGAGTTTGGGGCCCTGAAAATGCGGATGATCTATTCGATGGAAAAGGATTTTGGCGTAACCCAGGGGAGAATTTGGCAGATGATCCCGGATATTGTGTGATTTGCTGATTTCAGTTTTCAATGAACAATTAGCAATAAACAATTATCAATAAGCAATGAACAACTGGGTTATTGAAAACAAAAAGTAAGAAGTAGATGGACATCAAAATTTATAAAGATAAAAATGAAGTTGCGGTACAGTTTTCAGCCTATTTTGTAGAGCAAGCAGCAGGGCGGGATGTGTTTCATGTAGCCCTTTCCGGAGGAAGTACCCCGAAGATCGTGTTCGATGTGCTGGCCGAAAACTTTGCCGATCAAGTGGATTGGAGCAAAGTGCATTTTTATTGGGGCGATGAACGCTGTGTACCACCTTCGGATGATGAGAGCAATTACAAAATGACGGTGGAGCACTTGTTTTCCAAGATTGATATCCCCAATGAAAACATCAACCGTATTTTAGGAGAGAAAGAACCTAACGGTGAGGCCATGCGTTATGCCAATCTGTTGGAAATCGATTTGGACCGGGTGGATGGCATTCCCCAATTCGATTTGGTGATCTTGGGTATAGGTGATGATGGGCACACGGCTTCCATTTTTCCTCATGAGATCAAACTTTGGAACGCTGAGGACCATTGTGTGGTAGCTACGCATCCGGATTCAGGTCAAAAGAGGGTATCCATCAATGGAAAAGTCATCAATACGGCCAAGGAAGTGGCATTTTTGGTGACGGGTGCTTCCAAAGCGGAAAAAGTGGAGGCTGTCATTGAAAAGACCGAGGGTTCGGATGTTTACCCAGCATCGTTGGTCAACCCAAAATCAGGAAGGCTGATTTGGTTCTTGGACGAGGAAGCAGCAGCAAAACTCAATCAAGATCCATCATAGCGTTTTCGCCATCCAAAAAATCCAAAAAGTCGTTCACCTTAAAATTGGTCGACTCATATTTGCTGTCCCTATTAAAAGCGGACTGTTTACGTTCCTTACTCCGAGCAAATCGCCGTATGTCCTGTTTGGTTTTTAAGATCAAACCTGGAACAACCTTATTTTTACCATCCTTTCCCTTGGCCACCATGGTGAAATAGGAAGAATTGCAGTGTTTTACGACTCCAGTGGTCACGTTTTCGGATTCTACCCGCACCCCGACCACCATAGATGTCTTCCCTGTATAGTTGATGGAGGCCTTTAGGGTAACCAGTTCCCCTACCTCAATGGGATTGAGGAAGTCCACCCGGTTCACGGAAGCGGTCACACAATAGCTTTGGGAATGTTTGGAGGCGCAGGCAAATGCAATTTGATCCATAAGGTTCAGGATGTGTCCTCCATGCACCTTGCCTCCAAAATTGGAGTGGGAGGGGAGCATCAGTTCGGTAATGGAGACCCTACTTTCTTTGGACGATTTGAATTTTTTCATACTTTTTGGAATTTAATCCCTTCAGAAAAGGAATAATGGAGATTTGGAATGGTTATCAAATATAACCCAAAGCTAAAGGAACTTGCAAGGCAATTAAGGCAGAATGCCACTAAAGCGGAAGTGATTTTATGGCAAAGATTGAAGCGTGACCAGATGCATGGATATGATTTTCATCGACAAAAGCCAATTGATGAATATATTGTGGATTTCTTTTGTAACAAATTACGACTTGCCATTGAGGTTGATGGGTATTCCCATGGGATTTTGGAGGTGTGGGAGAAAGATGTGGCTAAGGAAAAGCGATTGAATGAACTGGGAATCCATGTACTTCGGTTTTCAGATGATCAAGTATTGCATGACATGGAAAATGTACTATTGGTGATTGAGGATTACATTGAAAAGTTTGAAGCTACACCTCCCTCAATCCCTCCTTATTAGGAGGGAAGCACTTTTCCCCTCTAAAAAGAGGGGCTAGAGGTGTGTCTTCAATTTCTAAAAAGCGGGGATTTTTCAACGGCTACTTCGGTGATAAAATACTTGGTATCGCCCAACCAAAAAAAGGTGGCGTAGCGTTCTTTATAGGTCACTTTGATGTACTGGCCCTGATATTCCTTCAATTTTTGTACGATATCCTCTTCTTTGTCCTCCACCGAAAAGGAAAACACATTGGTACCCGATAAACCTTGGCTGATTTGGCCTTCCCAGGTTTTGACCACTACCCCTTTACGACTGAACTTGATGAGTTCACCGGAGCGGTACCCCTCGCTATAGGGCACATAATAAATAAAAGCAAAATAGGCCCCCACTCCGAATACGATAACGGCAATGAGGATGGTAAGGAATTTTTTCATAGTGTGTTTACTGGTTAAGTTCTTCCAAATCGTCGTCTTCGGCGCGCTTCAAGATGGGTTCCGGCAATACTTTTTTGGCCTTGGCCCCCATGGTTCTTAGCTTTTCGATACTTGTGATGATGTTTCCACGGCCATCGAACAATTTGTTCATGGCGTTTTTATATTCCCCTTTGGCATCGTCCATCTTTTTGCCCACTTGGGTCAAATCACCCATAAAACCAACAAACTTATCGTATAGTGCGCCGGCCTGTCTTGCAATTTCCATGGCGTTCCGTTGTTGTTTCTCATTGCTCCACATGGTATCAATGGTCCGCAACGTGGCCAATAGGGTAGAGGGGGTCACGATGACGATATTCTGCTCAAACGCTTTGTTGTAGAGGGAGTTGTCCTCATTTACGGCAATGGCAAAAGCAGGTTCTATGGGCACGAACATCAACACAAAATCAGGACTTTCCATTTCGTAGAGGTCCTCATATTTTTTGGCCGATAGTTGTTCCACATGCCTACGAAGTGAATTGATATGGTCTTTCAGGAATTTGGGTTTGTCCTCTCCCGTGGCATTTACAAATCGTTCGTAATCGGTCAACGATACCTTGGAATCCACCACCATTTTCTTTCCATCGGGGAGGTGGATGATTACGTCAGGCATGACCCTACTGCCATCTTCCCTAGTGAAGTTTTGCTGAATGCTGTATTCTCTATCCTTCTCAAGACCAGACTTTTCCAAAACGCGTTCCAAGACCAATTCTCCCCAATTCCCCTGCATTTTACTGTCACCTTTCAAGGCTTTGGTCAGGTTCTCCGCTTCTTGGGTTATTTTTAAATTTTGGCTCTGCAGGTTCAACAGTTGTTCCCGTAATGCCGAATGTATGCTGATGTTCTCCTTCTGGTTTTCCTCTACCTTCTTTTCAAAAAGCTGTATTTTTTCCTGTAAGGGACTTAAAATGAGTTTGATGTTTTTCTGGTTCTGTTCCGTGAACTTGGTGCTTTTTTCATCCAAGATCTTATTGGCCAGATTCTCGAACTCTTTGGTAAATTTTTCCTGAAGTTTTTCTACCTCTTCTTTCTGTTCCCCATTAATGCGTTGCAAGTGTTCCATTTCGGCCTGAAAACGGACCAATTGGTTGCCCTGTTGTTCCTTTTCCCGTTGGAGCTCCTTTTTTTCCTCATCACCGAGCAAGAGTTTATCATTAAGGGATTTTATGGTGTTATTGAGTTGCTGTTCCCTCTCTTCCCAAACACTTTCGGTGGATTTGGTCTTCAGCTTTTGGATATACATACCCACAAAAAGGCCGATGGCCAAAGTGATGACCCCAACAATGACATAGATTAATTCAGCGCTCATGCTATAGTTTCTAATGGATAAAGATAACAGATTACAATATTAAAATGTCATTTCATCAAAGGCAGAAATCCACAAAATGAATGAGGGAATCTGGATTCCGCATCAAGTGCGGAATGACAATCATTTCTATTTTGAAACCTTGAACGAACCGGTCTTGGCATCAAACTGGACCATTTCCGAAGGAAACAGTTTTTCGAAGTGCTTTTGCTCGATCAGTTCACAAGGATCTCCAAAGGGGTTTTCCTTGCCATCCAAAATCAAGATGTTGTCGCACAGTTGAATGGCCAGCTCTATCTCATGGGTGGTGAAAACAATGGTTTTTTGTTGGTCGTGCGCCAATTGTTGCAACATTTTCAAAATCTGCACCTTGTGGTACAGATCCAGATGAGTGGTGGGCTCATCCAATAAAATAAGGGGTGTATCCTGTGCCATAGCCCGGGCAATCAGTACGCGTTGTAATTGGCCATCGCTCAGTTCGTGGCACTTTCTGTGTTTGAGGTCGTTCAACAAAAAGGCATTCAAAGCAATTTGGATATATTTTTCGTCTTCAGGGGACAAGGTGCCCAACCAATTGGTATAGGGTTGTCTTCCCAAAGCGATGAGTTCAAGTACCGTCAGGTTTTTGGAGGCAGGTTGCTCGGTCAATACCACACTGAGTTTTTTGGACAGGTCCAAAGGGGAATATTGATCCAATTCCTTATTATTTAGTGTGATGTTTCCCGATAGTTTAGGTTGAAACCTTCCCAAGGTGCGCAACAAGGTTGACTTACCGATGCCGTTCACCCCCACAATGGCGCAAAGGGTGCCGAGCTCTAAGGAAAAATCAATATGCTCGACCACCACGTTTTTTCCATAACCGATGGCAAGGTTGTGTGCTGAAAGATTTTTTTGAATCCTTTTTTCCATCAGAACAACATTTTACGTTTTCTGACCAACAGCCAAATGACCACTGGTGCCCCGACCAAGGAGGTTATGGCATTGATGGGCAACACGCTGGCCGAATTGGGCCATTGCGCCAAGGTATCGCATAAAAGCATCAAAATAGCACCATAAAGAAATACGGCCGGAATCAACACTTTATGTTCCATGGTGTCGAAGATTTGTCGGGTAAGATGCGGAACTGCCAATCCCACGAATGCGATTGGGCCGGCAAAAGCGGTAATACCTCCAGCTAAAAGGCCTGTCGCAATAATAATGATCAATCGCGATTTTTTCAGTGAAACACCAAGGCTTTGGGCATAATGCTCTCCCAGAAGAAAAGCGTTCAAGGGCTTTAAGGAAAGCATACTGAGCAAAAGGCCGATTATCACAATGCCTGTCAACAGAAAAATCTGGTTGGGGGTGAGGTTGCCTACACTCCCAAAAGACCAAAAGATGAACCTTTGCAAGCTTTCGGCACTTGAAAAATAGGCCAGTACACTGACTATGGCAGAGGTAATACTGCCAAACATCAACCCAATGATCAAAAGAGCCATGGTATCTTTAACCCGCTGGGCTACGACCATCACCACGGATAGTACCAAAAAACTCCCCACGCTGGCCGCTAATGCCAAAGAAATATCACCCAAGAACGAAAATGAAGCCATTCCCGTTATCATAGTGACACCCATGAGCAAGAGGGCGGCCCCCAAACTCGCCCCGGAGCTGATACCCAATACAAAAGGTCCCGCCAAGGGGTTTCGAAACAAGGTCTGCATCAACAAGCCACTCAACGACAATCCACCTCCTACTAAAATAGCAGTAAAGGATTTTGGTAATCGGTAGTTCCAAACGATGTAGCTCCATGCTTCTATTTGGGGCTTGCCTCTTAGCAGTATGGAAACTGTATCCTCAAAAGGAATGTGGACCGATCCAGAACCGATATTCAACACCCAAGAACACAACAATGCCAAACCAATAAGGATAAAGGAAATGCGATATGATCTTGGACGCTGCATTTATTCCAGAGGTTTGATAAAGCGAAGTTCGTGGTCGGGAAGTAATTCGGGATGTAGAATGGCAATAAAGTCTTTCAGCACGATATCAGGTCTTTGTGGGGCCATTTCGTAAAAAAGGAGGCCTCCCTTGGCACCCTTGTCCATAGCATTGGAATAGATTTTTTTATTTGTAAAGGCTGTAAATTCCTTGTGATGGGTATTTACCTGCTCCAATTCGGCATAGGAAGTATGAGAGGAAGGATTAAACCAAAAATCGGCATTCTGGGCCTTTTCCAGAACTGATTCCAGGCTTAGTCCGATGCTTCCGGTTTCAGGAGTGTCGGCCCACAAATAATCGGAATTGGCATCTTCAATAAATTGGGCCATCCAACTTTCCCCACCCGCCACATACCATACATCTTTGTACAAACCGCCCGTAAGTACTGTTGGTTTTTGGGTGGATTTTTTGGCGAGTTTCTTTGCTTCGAGATATGAGGTTTCAATTTTTTTAAAAATACTGTCCGCTTCTGCTTCCTTCTGAAAAAATGGGGCAAAAAACTTGATCCATTCCGCCTTGCCCAACGGGGTCTGTTCCACCCAATCCCCGTTGTAGATGACGGGCATCCCGGCACGTTTGATGATGTCGTACGAATTGTTGTCCTCGTTGATGCTGAACCCAATGATCAGATCGGGATGGAGTAACAGCACCATTTCGGTATTGATGACCTCGTTCATGCCTAAATCCTTGATTTGGCCTTCATCCACAAGTTTTCTGGCGTCTGGCGAAGAAATATAATCGGTGTCGGGAAATCCGACCAGTCTTTTGAGTTCCTCCAATGCTTCAATAGCAGCAATGTGGGTTGTGGATGTGACCACGATCTTCTCCACAGGTGTGCCCACAACAGCATCAAACTCATCTTTAGGGAAGTTCATGGCAGCCAATTTTTCCTTTGGCACCAAGGCATACTTGTAATGGGTGTTGGCGCCTACCCACGGTTGGGTCACTTCCAAAACAGTATAATCATCAAACTTTTGGATATGGAAGCCATGTGCATATGCAACACTGGACTCCGATTGTTCCGTTTCAGTTTCTTCCGACTTTTTATTTTCCCTGCACCCCATGAAAATGGTGGCCGTAACGGTCAGCATAAGTACTGCGATATGATGTTTGTTTACCATGATCCCAAAAGTAAGATTATTTAACTTTTGCAGAAAAAGATTAAACAGATTGATTACTTTCGTGCTGAATTTAGGTTCATGCAGGGAGTGTTCCTTACATGATTAAAAGGGAATCCGGTGTAAATCCGGAGCTGTTCCCGCAACTGTAAGTCCATGCCAAAATTGTTTTGGCACCCCGTTGGGGATGTTGTTTTCTTCAAAACCACTGTTCGGTCCACGAATGGGAAGGTCAGGCAACATAAGACAAGCCAGGAGACCTGCCAAATTCAAACAAACAATGTTAAACTTTCGGGATAAAAGTTTACGTATGGAAACCATACTATTCTCCCGTTTATTCACGTAAACGAAATGAAAAAAAATCATTTTTGGTTATTGGCCGCCATATTGGCGGGCAAGGGACTTATTGCGCAAAACGTACAGCAAGATTCCCTAAAAGTGCACCAACTCGACGAAGTGGTGGTAAGCGATTCAAAATTTGAACTGAAAAGGGAAAACTCCGGGAAAACGGTCATCAAGATCACGGCCCAAGAGTTAGAACGCAACCAAGGTAAAACGGTTGCGGAAATCATCAACACCAAAAGCGGTATCGAGATTACGGGCAGTCGCGGTCGCGATGGTGATGTGCTGGGTGTGTATGCCCGTGGTGGACGGGGCAGACAGGTGTTGATCATTATTAATGGGGTCCGGGTGTCCGACCCATCTTCTTTCTCGCAAGAATATGACTTGAGATTGCTTTCTTCCTCGAACATTGAATCCATTGAGATCATCAAAGGAGCAGCGAGTACGCTTTACGGCACCAATGCCGCCACTGCGGTAATCAACATCACCACGAAAAAAAGCTCCAAGGAAAAAATCGCGGGTACTTTTCAAACAAGTATCGGGACCAATCAAACCGCTGAAGATCAAAACTATGATTTGGGAAGCATCAGCAATGCGGTAAATGTGAGCGGTACATTGAACAAGTTCAAGTATGCCGTTGATTTTTCAAATCGATATAAAAGTGGCCTGTCCGCAGCGGTTACACCGGAAAACGAGGAGGACATTTTCTCGCATTACAGTACCAATCTGCGATTGGGATATCAGTTTTCGAAGGATTTTGAGATTGCTGTATTTGGTAACCAAACGAAGTTCAGCAATGAATACGACGCTTCTTATGCCGATGCCCCAAATTTGGGCAAAAACGAGCAGAAAAGGGCAGGGTTTTCCTCCAAGCTGGGTTATGGAAAGGGCTCCATTCATTTGAATGCCGCTTACACCGATTATGAAACCAACTCCAAAGACACCTATGGAGAAAGCACCACGGAAGGGAAAAACTGGGTTTTGGATCTTTACAACAAATATACCCTCGGAAAACAGTGGCATACCATTTTAGGGGTAAACTACATTAAGGACGAAGCGGTTTTTGCTGAAAATGCTGAATTCACCATTGTAGATCCCTATGCCAATGTGGTCTATATTTCCAATTTTGGACTGAACCTGAATGCCGGTGGTCGCTTGAACCACCATTCGGAATATGGGAATCATTTGGTGTACAATGTGAACCCGTCCTTTGTTTTTCCAACGCAAAAGGGATATGTAAAAGTACTGGGGTCCTATGCCACTTCCTATATTACTCCGAACCTGACCCAATTGTTCGGGGCATTTGGTGGCAATCCGGATTTGGAGCCTGAAGAAAATAGGACTATTGAAGGTGGTTTAGAAGTCAAACTGAGCAACAAATTTCGATTCAGTACGGTGTATTTTGATCGTAACGAGAAGAATACCATCGGGTATGATATAAATTATACCAGCATTAATTTGGCGGATGAGATCAATGCCAATGGGGTAGAGGTAGAGGCTATTTGGCTACCTATTACATCCTTGAACGTAAACACCAACTATACCTTTACCGAAAGAAAAGGGGACAATGCAATTAGAATTCCTAGGCACAAGGCCAATCTTTCCGTTGGCTACCAGTTGGGGCAAGCCACCGATTTTTCCCTGACCTATGCATATACGGGGAAAAGGTTCGATACCGACTTCACTACTTTTACTGATGTGCCCTTGGATGCCTTTTCGTTGGTCAATTTGTACATTGGCCATGAATTGATTCCCAATAAACTGAATGTCATTATCAATGCGGAAAACCTATTGAACGAAGAGTTTACAGAAATCATCGGATATACCACACGGGGAAGGAATTTCCGGATAGGGATGAACCTGAATCTTTAAAAAGAAAAGCGGCCTCAAGGGCCGCTTTTTTTATTGTATTGATAATGTTGTTGGCAATGGTTTGTCTAGATACATATTATCCTTCATAGGAGTTTGTAATCTAGAAGAGGTGAATGATTTGGCCGACATCTGCACAGTAAAATCCTTTTTGGCACCAACACCAGAAATTTCTTGCAATGCTCGGGCCAATAAGGGTTCATTTACATCTCCCAATACCCCTAAATTGGTCAAATCTTCATCCAAAGCTATATCCGGTACCAATCCACTGGTATAATCATAAAAACCATCTGCGTTTTCGTTACGCCCCACCAAAGGTTGTAACCCCCAGCTGTTATCCGCATTGATTTTGTCTTCCCTGTCGCTGGAATATATGAATGCATTTTCTTCATCGTCCACCAAGGTAATGGAAAACTCATTTTTACCTCTAGTAGTCTCCCCAATGTGGATCACATCGACATAGGGTGCCAGGCCATTCATGACCAATTCACTGGCTGAGGCGGATCCGTAGGTGGCCAAAACGAAGACCCTACTCAGGTTCAATGTATTTATGGGACTTACCCCTGTAGTATTTGCAAAATAATCGGTCAAATAATCGTCACTTAACTGAGCCTGTATCTTATCGTTCCAACGTTGTCTGATATATAGTTTGCTTGTATCGGTTCCATAAATCATACTGGCCAATAGTCGGGAAGTGTTTACCGACCCGCCTGGATTATAACGCATATCAAGCACAAGTTCCGTGGCCCCGTCTGCCTTAAATTGGGCAAAGGCATCATTCAGTTCTTCATCGAAGTTGCTAAGAAACCTGTTGTACATCAAATAGGCCACTTTGGTGCCGCCTACATCCAAAGTTTCCGCAATTAGAATGGGGTCCTCCACCTGGTTTTCTATTTTGGTCAATTGAACGGTTTTGGCATCATCATAAATAGTATTATCGGCGATGTGTGCCATACCCAAGGTGTAGGTGCTGTTATCTCCGAACAATAGGTCATAGTAATTGTTCACATTCAACTGTACCCCATCTACCCTGGTAAAAAGATCTCCTCGTTTGATATCTTTTGTGGAGGCATTGGAATTGGCTACGATATATTGCACATATCCAAAAACGTCATCACTATTGGAAAGCTTTACCAGACCAAATTCAAGACCATTGCTTTTGGAAACACCGGAAAGGTTGCTGACCAATTCGGAATAATTCTCGTTCAAAAAGCTGAAACGGTCATCCCCGTAGAGCAAAATATCATAATAAAAACTTTCAGGGTCGTCGTAGTTTTGCAGAAATGCTGTGTATTGCGCGTCGGTCGAGAACCTGTCATCTGCCAAATCGTTAACATCGGCCTGCCAAAAATACCATAGGTTCAAGGCTTGCCACATGAAGTTTTGTACCGTTACATCGGTGGAATCGGGGTTTGGGGTTTCCCCATTTTTAATATTATTGTCATCCTTGCTACACGATGACAGTACAATGGACAATCCCAAAAACAGTAAAAAGAATTTTTTCATAGCCTATTTTTAATTAAAATCCCACAACTATCGTTCCATTTAGCGCCAGAAGCACTGGAAGAAACTTCATGGAATCCCCGTATAACGGGATACATTTGCTCTGCAAAATAGGTACATCTGAGGAGATTGCAAATTTTTTGTAACAAATTTCGATATGTGTCGTCGTGATAATGTAGGGCGATAAGAAAGCCTGAAAACAACTAAGACAACCAAATGAAACAGACAGAATTTTTAAACGTGGTGATGCCCTTTAAGGACAAGCTTTACCGAATGGCCAAGCGCCTGCTGGTGTCCAGGGAGGAAGCGGAAGATGCCACACAGGAAATTTTGTTGAAGCTTTGGTCGAAAAATGAGTCGATGGGAGAGTACAAAAATGTTGAGGCCTTTGCCATGACCATGACCAAAAACTTTTGTTTGGACCGATTAAAGTCCAAACAAGCGGGTAACCTGAAATTGGTGCACAGCAACTACACAGATGAAAATGTGTCGCTTCAACGACAATTGGAAGCCGAGGACAGCATTGGCTGGATGGAGCGCATTATGGAAGACCTGCCAGAACAACAAAAAATGGTATTGCAGCTGCGCGATGTGGAGCAATATGAGTTTGAGGAGATCTGCGATCTGCTCGACATGAAACCTACGGCAGTGCGTGTGGCACTGTCCAGGGCAAGAAAAACAGTAAGGGAAGAATTAACAAAAAAACATAGCTATGGAATTGGTTAACATAGAAAAAATATTGGAAAAGTATTTCGAGGCCACTAGCACTGTGGACGAAGAAAGAAAACTCAGGGAGTATTTCGCACAGGACAGCGTGGCACCGCACTTGGAGCAGTACAGGCCCATGTTCAACTACTTTTCCATCGCCAAGGAAGAAAGGTACACCAAGCAGGTTCCATTAAAACCTAGAGTAAACTATTACAAATGGCTATCCGTTGCAGCGGCAGTAGTTTTGACCTTTGGCATCTATTTTGGTAAACAATACCAAGAAAGAAAAGAGGCAGAGTATGCCTACCAGGAAACCAAAAAAGCATTTGAGCTCTTAGCGGAGAATTTTGGCCGGGGAACAGAAAAAGTGGCCTACCTTAAAGAGTTTGAAGCAGCAAGAGAGAAAATTTATAACAACAATTAAAAAACGAAAAAGATGAGAAAGCATATTTTAATCCTATTGATGACCGTACTACCACTTGCCGGATTTTCACAATCCTTATTTGACAAGTTCGAGGACATGGATGAAGTAACCTCCGTGGTAGTGAACAAGAGCATGTTCAACCTATTGGCAAAGATCGATGTAGAGGTGGATGATCCAGAAGCTAGGGATTTTATGGACATTGCCAGTAGCCTGAAGAGCTTGAAGGTATTTACCACCGATAACAAAAACATCGGTGCCGATATGAAATCCGCGGTGAACAGTTACTTGGGTTCCTCCAAACTAGAAGAGTTGATGCGAATAAAGGACAAGGATGCCAATGTAAAGTTCTATATCAAGCAAGGTAGGGATGATGACCACGTAAGCGAACTATTGATGTTTGTTACCGGAATAAAGGATGTGGAAGCGAATGGACATAAGTTCGAGACCGTAATCCTCTCCCTTACTGGCGACATCGATTTGAACAAGATCAATTCGTTGACCAAGAAGATGAACCTGCCTGAAGAACTGAACAAAGCAGGCAAGGATAACTAAGATCACAATCGGCTGGCAGTAATGAGTTGTATATTGTAACAAAATGCAATAATCCGCAACTAATTACTGTCAGCTGATTTTGCTGTTTTTACATCAATCAAAAAAGCATAGAAATGAAAAGTATTTTAAAAAGTATCGCAGTGATGGGAGCTGTCCTTTTGGCTTCCTGCTCCTCGCAACAGAGTTTGCAGGAGTATTATGTGGACAATTCCGAGAACCCTAATTTCCTATCCATAGACGTTCCGGCCAGTATCCTTAAAATGGAAGGGGTGGATTTGACACCTGCCCAAAAGGAAGCTGTGGAATCCCTACGCAAGTTCAACTTGTTGGCCTTTAAAAAGAACGCCGATAACGAGGCCGAATATGAAATGGAGAAGAAAAAAGTAAAGGAAATCCTGAAAGGGGATAAATTTGTGGAACTCATGAAGATCAACTCCAAGTATGGTAAAGGCGTAATCAAATATTTGGGTGAGGAAGATGCCATTGATGAGGTCATCATTTATGGCGACAGCAACGATAAAGGCTTTGCATTGGTACGTGTACTGGGCAAGAACATGAATCCGGCCCACATTATGCAATTGATGCAGGCCATCCAAAAATCCGATTACAAAGGAGAAGGATTGGGTGAGATCGGCGAATTCTTGAAAGGCTAAGACCAATCATCATAAATTTTGGGTAAGGGGCGACATTTGTCGCCCTTTTCTTTTTCTAAAAATTGGATTTTTAGGTCGTTTTGGTGACCTTGTTTAGTAACTTAGTGTCTCATCACAGGAACACTAACATAAATCAAGCACTATGGAAAAAGCAGAAGAATGGATCAATTATGGCCTTGATCTGGCCAAGGAATTTGGGCCTAAACTTGTTACGGCCATCCTCATCTACCTTGTAGGTATGTGGGTCATCAAAAGAGTGGTCAAGGGTACCCGAAAGGTCATGTCCAAAAGTAAATATGATGAATCCCTACAGCGTTTTTTATTGAACCTGTTCTCTTGGGCACTCAAGGTATTCTTGATTATCGTGGTAATATCACGATTGGGGGTAGATGTTACCACGTTTGCCGCCGTTATCGCTGCTGCCGGTTTGGCAGTAGGTTTGGCCCTTCAGGGTTCATTGTCTAATTTCGCAGGAGGAGTTCTATTGATGATTTTCAAGCCATACCGGATAGGGGATTTGATAGAGGCCCAAGGCGTGCTGGGTGTGGTCAAGGAGGTGGAAATTTTCACTACCAAACTGATTACCCCACAGAATAAACTCGCCATTGTGCCCAATGGTGCCATGGCCAATGGAAATATCATCAACTACACGGCAGAGGGCAAAATGCGGGTCGATACCGTAATCGGGGTCGGTTATGGGGAAGATATCAAAAAGACCAAGGAAGTGCTGTTGAATGTGTTGACTTCCAACCCAAAAGTGCTGCAAGATCCTGCGCCGTCGGTCAATGTGATGGAATTGGCGGATAGTTCCGTAAATTTTGCCGTACGACCTTTCTGTAAGCCCGAAGATTATTGGGATGTGTACTTTTCCACATATGAAAATTGCAAGTTGGCCTTGGATGCCGCTGGTATCGAGATTCCATATCCGCACCAAGTGGAAATTCACAAAAATGCTTAGAATTTACTTTTAAAATTAAATCTAAACCCGGTATAATTCTCTAGGGTTAGTTTTTGGGTTTCCGCCATATGTAAAGAACTATTCCTGCAAAAAGAAAAAGGTATCCAAAAGCAATCAATAAAGCGCCATTAATGGGGCCAAATTCCCAGTGAAGTATTTTTAAAAGTGAACCACTAAAGAGAAAAAAGAATCCAAAAGTGAATAAGATTTTTCGAAAAACACTCATTACACCCCAGTATAATTCGCTGGGGTTATGTGTTTCAGTTCAGCTTTGATGGCATCTGAAACCTCCAGAGTATCAATAAAATCCGCAATGGACTTTTGGGTAATCTTCTCGTTGGTGCGGGTCAAGCCCTTTAGGGCTTCATAGGGGTTCGGATAGCCTTCCCTGCGCAAAATCGTCTGGATGGCCTCGGCCACCACGGCCCAGTTGTCCTCCAAATCCTTTTCAAACTTGTCTTGGTTCAAAACCAGTTTGTTCAACCCTTTTAACGTGGATTGGAAACCAACCAGCGTATGGGCAAAGGGAACCCCCACATTCCTGAGCACGGTACTGTCGGTCAAGTCGCGCTGCAAGCGGGAAATGGGCAGTTTGGCGGACAAGTGTTCAAAAATGGCATTGGCCAGTCCCAAATTTCCTTCGGAGTTCTCAAAATCAATAGGATTCACCTTGTGCGGCATGGCCGATGATCCTACTTCCCCCTTTTTGATTTTTTGCTTAAAATAATCCATGGAGATATAGGTCCAAAAATCACGATCCAAATCGATCAAGATGGTGTTGATGCGTTTCAGACAATCGAAAAGGGCGGCCATGTGGTCGTAATGCTCTATTTGGGTAGTCGGGAAGGAGTGGTACAATCCCAATTTTTCCTGCACAAATTTTTGTCCAAATGCCTTCCAGTCGTTGTTTGGATAGGCAACTTTGTGGGCATTGTAATTTCCGGTGGCACCCCCAAACTTGGCAGCACTGGGGATGTCGTTCAATAAATTGAACTGCTCCTTGAAACGTTCCACGAATACCTCAATTTCCTTGCCCAAACGGGTGGGGGAGGCCGGTTGACCATGGGTTCTGGCCAGCATGGGGATGTTTTTCCATTCCTTGGCCAATTCCTTCAATTTTTCAAATACCTCAAAATAAGCGGGAACATATACCTCATTCATGGCTTCCTTGATGGAAAGTGGAATGGCGGTGTTGTTGATATCTTGGGAAGTCAATCCAAAGTGGATGAACTCCTTGTGCTTTTGTAGCCCCAATGCATCAAACTTTTGCTTGATGAAATATTCCACGGCCTTCACATCGTGATTGGTGGTCTTTTCAATTTCCTTTATGGACTGCGCATCCTCAGTGGAAAAATCCTTATAGATTTTTTGAAGCTCAGGGAACAGTGCCGTATTGAAGTCCGCCAATTGGGGCAAGGGAATCTCGCAAAGGGCGATAAAATATTCGATCTCTACCTGAACGCGATATTTGATTAAGGCCTCCTCGGAAAAATAGTGCTGAAGGGCCTCGGTCTTGCTTCGATATCTACCGTCAATGGGCGAAATGGCATTTAGTTGGGTCAACGACATGGTCACGAAAATTTTGAAAGCATCAAAGATACTTAAACTATAGGGTTTAGACCCCCAATCGGGCTAACTTATCCAGTGTTTTTTTGGCCCGATTTTGATAGCCGGTCGTTCCCGTAGGACAGGTGTCCAGCAATACTTGCTTCAATTCGGGGTGCACCCACGAAAATTTCATCCCCAAATAATATAGGCTGGTCATGGAAAAGACCTTGGGCGCCATGTTCATCGGGCTGATGAGCCAATCGAAACAGCAGGTCATCATTTGCTCCAACTGTTCATCGGTGATATTCTTTACAAAGGCAAGGTCTTTCTTTTTGAAATAGGCAACACAGACCATTTCACACACATGGGCCAATGGGCGGATACAGGATTCTGTCTTTAAGCAGGAAAGACTACCCACAAAAGTCCCAAAAAAAGGTAAAAGATAGTCCAGCTTTTTGCGCATCAGGTTATCAAAGGTCCAACTGGCATTGAAAGTCCCTTCTTTATCCTCCAACAATACTTCATTGAAGAGTTGCTCGGCAAGCTCAGGAAATGGTGACATTTGGTCAACAAGGACATCCACTTGGGCCTTGGAAAGCCTGCCGGAAGTCATCGAGATATGCAGTTCTTTTTCTGTCACAAAAACGTATATTTACGGAAATCCTTGAGTGATGAAAATAGTAAAAAAAATAGCAATTGCCTTGTTGATCATTTTTATTGGGATGCAATTTTACAGACCAGAAAAGAACCAGGCCGAAGGTGATTATGTGGCCGCTTTTGAGGCTGATACCCAACCCAGTGCCGAGGTGAAGGAAATTTTGCAATCGGCTTGTTATGATTGTCACAGTGCCAATACCGAATACCCATGGTACAACAATATCGCTCCGGTTTCCTATTGGATGGCAGGCCATGTCAATGATGGTAAGAGACATCTCAATTTTTCCGATTGGGAAAACTATGCCGATAAAAAGAAGGACCACAAATTGGAAGAATTGGTCGATGAGGTCAAACACGGGGGCATGCCTTTAAAAGAATACACTTGGACCCACGGCGATGCTCGATTGACCGAAGCCCAAGTGAGTGCCTTGGTTTCTTGGGCCGATGCGACTAGGGCCAAGTATTGAAAAGCGCTTCCACAAGTGGAGGAACCCCTTCGACCGCTGTTTTTTGGATGATGGTAAGCTTCCCGAAATCCGATATCCGAACCGTAGGTTTGGGATCTACAAAATAGATAGGGGTTTGGTGGTCCACATAATGGATCAGACTGGCCGCTGGATATACCTGCATGGAGGTACCAATGATGATCAAAACATCGGCCTTCTGGGTGATTTCCGCTGCCGTTTCCAACATGGGGACCATTTCCCCGAACCAAACGATATGAGGGCGTAGTTGGTGGCCATTGGGGTCCAGATCACCTAAAACCAGGTCCTTTTTCCATTCCAACACATGGTTTTCGTCCCAAATGCTCCGTACTTTAAAGAGTTCGCCGTGCAGATGCACCACATGGGAACTGCCTGCCTGTTCGTGCAGGTTGTCCACGTTTTGGGTCACGATGCTCACATCAAACTGTTGCTCCAGTTTTGCCAAGGCCAAATGGCCTTCATTGGGGCTGACCTCCAACAGTTGTCGTCGTCTTTGATTATAGAACTCCAAGACCAATTCCGGGTTTCGTGCAAAACCTTGGGGAGAGGCCACTTCCATCACGTCGTGCCCTTCCCATAGACCATTGGCATCGCGAAAGGTTTTTAACCCACTTTCGGCACTCATTCCGGCTCCGGTAAGGACTACTATTTTTGGTTTTGACATTTTACTTTGAAGTTTTTTGGACGTCAATTTGTTAGAAATACCCGAATATCATGGGCCAATTTCACCAAATCAGGTTCATGGGTGTACATCATATGACCTGCTTCGTAATAGAATAGTTGAACTTTTTCCCGTTCGATACCATTTCTGGAAAAAGTGTATTCAGCATCAAAAAAAGGACAGATGAGGTCGTAATAGCCACAGGCGACCATCACTTTCATTCCCGTGTTTCTTCGCATGGTCTCACTTAACTTTCGCGTCACGTTCACATAGGAAGGTTCCCAACCGTGTCCCTCGGGCACAGGTTTCCAGTCCCATTTGCCGTAAATGGCGTCATTCCCCGTCAAATAAGGCCTGTCCATGTCTACCTTCAACGTGGAGGCGTAATAATGGTTAAGCCCAGCGGTATAGGCCGAACCGATTTGGTAACTCGCCGGATCGCCCAAGTGGGGTCCATCTGAAAGCTTGTCCACTTCGTCACCCATAAAGCGGCCGTCCAAGCGGCCCACGGCAAGGCCTTTATCCGCAAGGAGTTGCTTTTGGAATCGGGGTACCAACACCCTCAGGTTCGATTTTAAAATATAAGCTTTGTCCAACCCCGTAAACTGACTAAGCTGCTCCGCGATTTTATTCTTTTCAGTATCGGTCAACAAGGAGCCTTTGTACAGGGCCGGGGCATAGGTATTGTACGTGAAATTTCGACATTCTTCGACAAAGGCCTCGAGGGATTTGCCCTGACCGGCTTTTTTATGGTACCACGCCGTGGCGGCCATACTGGGCAAATAGGTCAGATAGGAGGTGATGTTATCATGTTCGGAAGTAGAACCCGCGTAATCCAATGCTTGGGAAATCAGGATCAGACCGTTCAAGGCCATGTCCTGCCCATCGCCTTCCAAGGCATTCGCCACTCCAGCGGCCCTAGTGGTGCCAAAACTTTCGCCGATGATGTATTTGGGGGACATCCAACGCTTGTTTTCGGTGACCCATTGCCGTATGAACTGTGCCACGGAGTTTGCATCTTGGGTGAGTCCCCAAAAATCTTCTTCCTTGCCCTTCCCGATGACTTTGCTATAGCCGGTACCTACGGGGTCGATAAAGACCAAGTCGGTCAAATCTAAGATGCCATGGGTGTTGGGAACCAGGGAGTAGGGGGCGGCCCCATCATCTTTAGTGGCATCAGAGTCTGTTTTTACCAATTGCGGACCGAACATGCCCATTTGCAACCACACGGAAGCCGACCCGGGTCCACCATTGAATACAAAGGCCACTGGCCGTTTGGTGGTATCCTCCACACCTTGTTGCACATAGGCTGTGGACCAGATGGAGGCCACAGGTTCCCCTTTTTCGTTTTTCAGATAGGTTTCGGAAGCAATGGCCGTATACTTGATCAATTTGCCACCATTGGTGATTTGGTGGTAACTGATAAAGGATTTTGGTTCTGGCACCGAAAGGGAATCGGTTTGGGTTGCTTGGGCGCCAATGCCCATTGAAATCAGAAAGCAAATGGAGAGCAGAAGTGTTTGTTTCATGGTGCTGGTTTGTACGACTAAAGATAGGAAAAGGATTGCTGACGGCCATTGCCAAATTGCTGCCAAGCAAGACCAATAGAGCTGTTTATTTCTGATAGACTACTTGTCGGATCTCGCTGATCTGTACCACGGGTTGAATGTTTGTGTAATTTTTAAAGTCGCTCACAATGGCATCGATGTTTGCCCCTATGGCTTGGTTGTATTCTGGAATGTTACTCACATAAAAATAGCCTACGGCCAAATGGGGTGGTTGATCGTTGGGGGTTCTGCCGGAGATGACCTTGTCAATCTCATAAAATTTTAGGTTATCCCCGATAAAATTGGCCACCATGGGCATGTGTTTTTGTTCGTAATAATCCATATCGAAGGTTTTGCCCTCACCATTTGGGTACAAAATGGTCACTTTGTACATGCCTTTGGAAAGGGTTGAGGGAAGTTGGCCCGTTTTACAGCTTAGTAGGGTCACTAGGAGGAAGAGCGGAAGGATAAATGCGAACTTGGATTTCATGTGCGTGGATTTAGTGGTGTTTGTCTAGTTTGTAAAGGTAAATATATGATTTTCAGTACTTCCTATGCGGTGTGATTGCGGCAAGGAGGGAGGTTGTTTTAATTTAATTACAATGATTCTTGAATCGGAGGCTTCAGGCTCTGGGGAATCTACTGTTATTTAGTTCCGAGAATGACGTCATTATCATTTTATTCCACATTTTTAAAACGTAATTCTCCATTTTCAAATTCAGGTACAATATCAATTTTTCTCCAAAAAAGAATTTTCAAATCGTTTTTTGTTTCTAAAGAGTCATATGATTTTGTAATTAGTTCTAAATGTTTTTGAATTCCATTCATTCCTTTGTTTTTAGATATTTCAAATATGAATAAAACCTTATCAGGACTATCTGCAAAATCAGCTTTTGTTCCCATATTTTCATAGTTCTCCTTCAACAATGAAGTTAAGTTGACAGATTGAACTTGTCGTTCATTTTTATAAATGCTATCCTCGTCAATGTAAAATGTGTTTCTAGTTTTAGGATCAAACATTGGTACTTCACAATATTCAATTGGGTAGATATGACGAATTTTCTTTTTCGTTTCGAGAACAATTATTGGAATGCTATCATGACAGGTGATATCTTTAAGTCGGTATAGAAATTTTCCATAATTATCAAAATCTGATATTTGTAATAAAACATTTAAACTATCATTTTTATTCAACTTAAACCACCCATATTTTTTAAGTTCTTTATTATGATTTCCACAACTCGATAAAAGGAAGATTACTGAGAAATATTTGGCGATTTTCAATAACATTACTGTGGGTTATATATTAATGCTAAAATTATTTTTCTATTGATAAAGCATTTACATGCTTCCTCCAAATTACCATAAAATTGGTTTCTTTTTCCATTTTAAGTAGTTTGAATATGCCTCTTCAAATTTTTCTATCTTGTGCCCCATGGTAGATTTGGACTTGTTGGACTATTTGGAGGGCTATCTTACTGAGGAGCGCAAACAGCGTTTTTTAGAAGTGTTGCAGCTCCGTACCAAGCACATTACCGTTGCCATTGAAGATGTGTTCCAAATGCATAATACCAGTGCCATCATCCGCAGTTGTGATGTGTTCGGGGTACAGGAAGTACATGTGGTGGAAGACCGTTTTGCCAAAAAGCTGGACAAGAACATTGCCATGGGCGCCGAAAAATGGGTGGATGTGCACCAATACCGAAATACTTCGGATTGTATCACCTCCTTAAAGCAACAAGGCTATCAGATCATCGCTACCACACCCCATGATAATTCTACCCTTATGCCCGATTTTTTCCCAGAAAAGAAGTCGGCCCTATTTTTTGGTACTGAAAAAGAGGGGTTGAGTGAAGCTGTGATGCAGCAAGCCGATGGCTACCTCAAAATTCCCATGGTAGGTTTTTCAGAGAGCCTTAACGTCTCCGTGGCGGCGGCCATCATTATACAGGATGCGGCGCATAAAGTGAGGGTCTCCCACTTGGATTGGCGACTGACCGAAACTGAGATTCTTGAAAAGCGGATGGACTGGACCCAAAAATCCATCCAACACGTAAAAGGCATCATCAAAAGATATTATGCCGACTAGGTTTTTTTTGTATTTTTAGTTGTAAACCAATCCATTAGCGTTATGTTATTCCTGTATATTCTCTTGGGCATTGTGGTGCTCGTCCTCATCTTGGCGGCTGTGGCCCCAAAAACCTATGATGTTTCTCGTTCGGTCATAATTGCCAAACCGAAAGCGGAAGTTTTCACGTATCTCAAATCCCTGAAAAATCAAGATGTTTGGAGTCCATGGGCCAAAAAGGACCCTAATATGGTGCAAACCTTTACGGGAACCGATGGTGAAGTCGGTGCCACCAACCATTGGAAAGGCAACAAGCAGGTAGGGGAAGGGGAACAGGAAATCACCAAAATTGTGGAAGGGGAACGGGTAGAGTCCGAGCTTCGCTTTTTAAAACCATGGGAGTCCACTTCTGACTGTTATTTGGTTACAGAAGAGGTGGATAAGGATTCCACCAAGGTAGTCTGGGGGTTTTCGGGAAAAAACAAATTCCCCATGAGCATCATGATGTTGTTCATGAACATGGACAAGGCGGTGGGCAAGGATTTTGAGGAAGGACTTGCCAATCTAAAAGAGGCCTTGGAAAAATAACCTTAGCTTTCAATTGTGGGATATATGAGTAATCCGAAATTTTGGGAAAAAAGAACATCCCAAATAATAGTAACTTTTGTTTTTCTATTTATACTTGAATTTATTCTTGCTTTCTTTGCTATGTTCTTCAGTATGGGGGATGAAGCGTTATCTTCTAGTCAAAATAGAACCAACTCAATTATTGGTTTTTTAATAGGGATGCCCACCTCATTTTTTTATAAGGGATTTCCTTTTTCTGTTAACAATTTACAGTTTGAAGATTTTGTTGTGAATGGACTATTCCCATTGAATGTTCTGATTCAAACAGTTATATTATTCGCTGTATTGCCTAAATTGAAAAAGATTATAGCAAAAGAGAACTGAAATTATTCCACCAGTTCCAACAATGCGGTGTCGAAATCATTTTCCAATACAACCTTGCCGTTGGAAACCATGACCTCGGTTTCGGAATAGGTATCGTATAACTTGGTGCCATCACCGAAGAACCCTTTTACCCAAAGCGATTTTTTGCCCTTGGGCAAATCCAGTCCAACCACGACTTTGTCCTTATATTCGCCTTCCACGTAGGTTCGGGAGAACACATAGGGTGATTTTGCCAAGCGTTTGTGCTTGCCGGCACCTATGGCGGGATGGTTCCTGCGGAACTGACCCAGTTTTTGCCAGTGTTTGTGTATTTTCTGAATGTTGGGAACAGAGTCCAAATCCTTCCAGTTCATGAAAGAACGTAGGTTGGCATCACCTTGTGCACCCTCAACGATCAAAGGTCTTGAGGTTTCATCCCCGTAATAGATCTGCGAGGCACCAGGAGTCAATAATAGTACGTTGGCAGCCCGATAGGGTTGTTTTCTTTCTCGGTCAAAAGGTCCCCCGTCATCGTGTGAAGAAAGGTAGTTGAGCACGCTCTTGCCCTTCAACTTGGTGTTTAAGAGGTTGCTGTATTTGGAAAAAATGGTTTCATAGTCGTTGTTGGCATCGGTCTTCAATTCAAAATTGATAAGACTTTTAAAGCCATAACTGAAGAAATCCACTTTTTTGTCCCCAAAATCATAGTCGCGCCCTCCGGAAATCCCATAGTTGTAGACTTCCCCCACCATGTAGAAGGGATTCTCGTCCAATATCCTATCCTGATGTTTTTTCTTCCACATTTCAAACGCGTAGACAGCTTCCTTGTGTAGGTCTTGCCATGCGTTTTCGTTTACGTGTTTCACGGTATCCACCCGAAAGCCGTCCACCCCATAATCGTTGATGTAATCCGTCAACCATTTGATGATATAATAACGGGGAGCCCTGGGATAGCCTGTACGCTCAAAAAAGAGGTTCAGTTCATCCAGTTCCTTGCTCAATCTCCCTTCGTCCTTCCATTTGGCCAAGAGCGCATCGGGCAGCTCCACGGGTTCATCGGATTCGGTAAGGATATCAGGTAAGTTGGCCACCAAGGTACACTCGGTGGTGTTTTCATAAGTGGTGAATTCGCAAGGGGGACCTGTCCGTACCCAATCGTCGGGCCAAACAGGGTCCTTATCGGTCACGGGTCCGGTATGGTTCAACACCACATCCAAAAGGATACGTATGCCCTTGGCATGGGCAGTTTTTACCAGCTTTTCCAAATCTTTTTTGGTGCCGAAGTTGGGGTCTATGGCCGTCCAATCCTTGGTCCAATAACCATGGTACCCATAAGTATTGCCTGTTCCCTCATCTGTGGAACCGTGAATTTGCTCCACAATGGGTGTGAGCCAAATGGCATTGATGCCCAAATCGGTAAAATAGCCTTCTTCAATTTTTTGGATGACGCCCTGCATATCACCGCCTTCAAAGCCTCTCAATACCCCGGTTTCCTTAGTGCGGTCAAAATTCACATCATTTTCAGGGTTGCCATTGTTAAAACGGTCGGTAAGCAGGAAGTATACGTTGGCACCTTCCCAAACAAAAGGGACTTCTTTTTTCTCCAGTTTTTCCTGAACTACCTGTGCTGTGGTCTGCGGTTGTTTTTCAACTTCCTTGCAGCCTATAAAAAGGGGAAGAATCGACATGACGACAAGTAGTTTTTTCATGAATTGGGATTTTGTCTAAAGCTATAAAATGAATATGGAATTCGAAAATTTATTTATAGCAGTGCAGACCTGTCCCAATACCCTAAACCATGATTTACTGTTTTCTGTTCAACACTTTATATTCCTCGTAACAACTGGAAATGGCATCCAAGATCTGCAGGTCGTTCGCCGTGCTGATAAACGACTTTGAATAATTGCAGTTGTTCAGGATGTCCTCAATGTCCACTTTTTCCAATTGAAGCAGCTCCATGAGGGTTTCCCTGTCGAATTTGGAAGCGAGCAAATCACGGATGTTATCGTCTTCCTTGATCTGTCTGAGTTTGCGCATCTGCCGCGGTTTCTTTCCGAACAGGTTCCGTAAAAGGTCGGCCGGATTGAGGATGGCTCCCAAAACCTTAGTCACGGCACTGGGGTTTTTACTGCCCGCCTCATAACTGGTCGGCAATCCCGAAATACTATACTGTTGGGAATTGTTGATAGGCAGGTTCTTTACATCTATTTCCAGATATCCCGTGAGTTGATAGGGTCTAACGATGACTTCTTCCAGTGCATATGCCAGTTCGGTCAAAGCAATTTTGGTGTCCCCAAACTTGAACATGTCATTGGTAACCCTGATTTTTTGGGTCTTGAAACCGAGATAGGAGAGGTAAAGCGTATCGTTCACGGCCGCTGGAATGGTAAACTTTCCATTTTGGTCCGTAATGGTCCCTTTTACCAAGTTTAGGTTGATGACGTGCACACTTTCCAAAGGAAAATCGGTCTGCGCATTCACTACCGTGGCCGTTATCTCTTTAACTTCCTGATTTTCATCCTCATTTTGGGAAAAGCCCAGAAGAGAAACCAAGGAGAAAAGTGTAAGTAGAATTCTTCTCATGCAATCTTTGTAGGTATAAATGTACTAAACAAAGAAAAATAAACAGGACCCGGATATCATTTAATATAGAATTAACTAATAAAAACCAGGTCTCTTTTTACCGCCTTTTTTACTGAAATTTCCCTTTTTGCCACTTTTGAAGGACTTGTTCCTGTCGCCTTTGCGGCCGCCACCTCCTTTAAAGCCGCCACCTTTTCTGCCACTACGTTTTTTACCTCCGCCTCCGCCACCGGGCTTGGTGGATACTTCAACGTTGATGAACCTTCCATCAACCTTAAAGTCCGTAAAGGTTTGGATGATGAATTCGGTCAGTTGCGCATCCGTATTGAAAAAAGAAAAGCTGTCCTTCGTATCCACATTGTAGATGTCCTCCTTTTCCAAGTTGAGGGTATCCCGAAGAAAATCCTTCAACGACATCCAATCATAACCATCGCGCTCCCCAATGTTGATGAAATAGCGTACCGATCCTTCGGATGGAAGATCTTCCCTGGAGAAATCTTCACCACCTCGACTTTCCCTACCACCTTCAGTGGTGTTCAAGTCCTTGGTCTTGCTGTAGTAATTGTAGAACTGGGTAAACTCTACGGACACCATTTTTTTGATCAACTCGTCGCGATCAATACCTTCCAATACGTCATAAATGGCCGGTAGGTAGTTGTCGATTTCTTTGTTGACCTTGGTTTCCTTGATCTTGCTGGCCAAGTGATACAATTGGATTTCACAGATTTCGATACCCGAAGGAATCTGCTTCTGGATGAACTCCTGTTTGATTTTGCTTTCTATGGCACGTATTTTCCTCACCTCAGAACGGGTAACAATGACCATGGAAATCCCAGATTTTCCGGCCCTTCCGGTTCTGCCGCTTCGATGGGTATAGGTTTCGATCTCGTCGGGCAATTGGTAGTTGATCACGTGGGTCACGTCATCCACATCGATACCACGGGCCGCCACATCGGTGGCCACCAACATCTGTACCTGTTTTTTCCTGAAGGCGTTCATCACCAAATCCCTCTGGTTTTGGCTCAGGTCACCGTGCAAAGCACCGGCATTATAACCGTCCTCGATCAATTTCTCGGCTACTTTTTGGGTGTCGCGCTTGGTACGGCAGAACACTACGGAAAAAATCCCGGGGTTGGCATCGGCCAAGCGTTTAAGGGCAGAGTAACGGTCCCGACCACCTACGGTGTAATATTCATGTTGGACAGTGGCCGCTCCGGCATTCTTGGTCCCAACGGTAATCTCAACCGGTTGAACCATAAACTTTTTGGCAATGGAAGCCACTTCTTTCGGCATAGTGGCCGAAAAAAGCCAAGTAAGCTTTTCTTCTGGAGTGTTGGACAAAATATCCTTGATATCCTCATAAAAGCCCATGTTCAACATTTCATCTGCCTCGTCGAGTACGCAGTAATCAATTTTGGAAATATCGACCATACCACGACCGATCATATCCTTCATACGGCCTGGGGTGGCTACAACGATCTGTGCCCCTCTTCTGATCTGACTGGCCTGTTCGGTAATGCTCGCACCGCCATAAATGGCCACTACGTTCAATCCCTTTATGTATTTGGAGTAAAGTTTGAGTTCGTTGGTGATCTGAAGACAGAGCTCACGGGTAGGGGAAAGAATCAATCCCTGTGTGGTCCTGCTCTCTACATTGATTTTTTGGATCATTGGAAAACCGAAAGCTGCGGTCTTTCCTGTTCCTGTTTGTGCCAAGGCCACCAAATCGGTGTCTTGCTCCAATAAAATGGGAATGGCTTTTTCTTGTACTTCTGATGGGGTTTCAAATCCTAGGTCGGAAATAGCATCCAATAGGGGTTGGTCCAACCCCAAGGTTTCAAATTTTGTCATAATGGTATATACCTTTGATCGCAAATATGTTGTGTTGCATAGAGCGATTTTAGTATATCCCAGTGGCCCATCGCAACACCTTGCCCATACCGGCGGCGTTAATAAAGCGGCAAAGGTACATTAATTCTGATCAGTGGGATCTATGAAGGCAAGTTTTTTAAGAAGGTCACCAATTTCTGTACAGCCTTGCCCCTGTGGCTAATGACATTTTTGGTTTCGGACGGAAGTTCCCCAAAAGTGCGTTCGTACCCCAACGGCTTGAAGATGGGGTCGTATCCGAAACCGCCTTCCCCATATTGAGTATGGGTAATTTCACCCTCCACAATCCCTTCGAAAACATAGGGTTCGCCGTTCCAATTTAAATGGATAACGGTTTTAAAATGGGCGTTTCGATCGGTTTTACCTTCCAGTTCTTTTAAGACCTTGATCATATTGTCCTGGGTATTTTTGCCTTCTCCTGCGTAGCGGGCCGAGAATACGCCGGGTCTGCCGTCCAAAGCATCGATCAACAGCCCGGTGTCATCCGAAAAGCAATTGAAACCATAGGTTTGGGTCACAAAATCGGCTTTGATTTTCGCATTTTCTTCTAAAGTGGCGCCAGTTTCGGGAATTTCATCAAAACAGCCGATATCATGTAAGGACAAGAGCTCGATGGAGTCGGGAAGGAGTTGCCGTACTTCCTTTAACTTATGGTCGTTATGGGTGGCAAAAACAAGTTTCAAAATAGAAAAGGATTCAATTGAGGTTCAAAAGTAGTAATTTCGCCCATCAACCCATTTGTATGAGACTACGGATTCCACCTGCCTTGGTGATGTTGATTTTTGGAGCTTTGATGTACGTCCTGGCCAAATTTTTACCCGTTGGTGACTTTGATTTTTTTGGCAGGAACGAGTTGGCGTGGTTTCTATTTGGTCTTGGGTTTCTTATCGGGATTGTGGCCGTGGCGCAGTTTATCGTCGCCAGTACAACCACTGACCCCTTACATCCGCAAAAGACTTCCAAGCTGATAACCAGAGGTGTCTTCAACTACACCCGCAACCCTATGTATTTGGGGTTACTCCTTATTTTACTGGCATTTGGATTGAAATTGGGAAATGCGTTCAATACCCTTTTGGCCGCAGGTTTTGTGTCTTATATAAACCGCTTTCAGATTAAGTATGAAGAGGAGGTTTTGGAAGAAAAATTCGGAAAGGAATACCGTATTTTTTGCAAATTGACAAGGCGCTGGTTCTAATTTGAAAACTTGTAGAAAATCTGATTTCGGGTGCTATTTAAAACAAATTGAAAGCGTTTTTTGATTTATCCACAATTCTGTAAGGTTTTTAAAAAGATGCGATTACAAGGAATGAATTAATATGTAATTTTACACTTTAATTTTTTTTGAAGTGATTCATGGTGGAAGCGGGACGAAAATATGTTTTCGATTTTGATAGTACCTTGACCAGGGTAGAGGCCTTGGATGTCTTGGCTGAAATGACCTTGCAGGGAAACCCCAAAAGGGAAGAGATCGTGAAGGAAATCCAAAAGATTACCAATTTGGGCATCGATGGCGACATTTCCTTTACTGAGTCCTTGGAGCGTAGGATCCGTTTATTGAATGCCAATAAGGCGGACCTTCAAAACCTGGTGGCCGAGCTTCGTCAAAAAATTTCCCGTTCCATAGCATCCAACAAGGAATTTTTTCATGAATATTCTGAAGATATCTATGTGATTTCCTGTGGGTTCAAGGAGTTTATCGATCCTATTGTTGAAGAATACAACATCCCGTCCGATAGGGTATATGCCAATACCTTCAAGTTTGATGAAGAAGGAAATATCATCGGTTTTGATGAAACCAATGTATTGGCGGCCCACAACGGAAAAATTGAATGTTTGAAGAAATTGGATCTCGATGGAGAGGTCCAGGTCATCGGCGACGGCTATAGCGATTATGTGATGCGCGAGGCTGGTATCGCCCATAAGTTTTTTGCCTATACTGAAAACGTGCACCGTGAAAAAGCGGCAAGCAATGCCGATCACGTGGCACCTAACCTAGATGAATTTTTATTTGTGAACGATTTGCCAAGAAACCTGTCATACCCAAAGAATAGAATCAAGATCCTTTTACTTGAAAATGTCCACCCCGCTGCTTTCCAGAACCTATCCGAGGAAGGTTTTTCCGTGGAATTGGTAAAGCATAGCCTCTCCGAGGACGAACTTATAGAACGCTTGAAAGGCGTACATGTGTTGGGCATCCGATCTAAGACCCAGGTGACCAAAAAGGTACTTGATGCTGCCAATAAGTTGATGGTCATCGGTGCCTTCTGTATCGGTACCACACAGATTGACCTTGATTACAGTAGAAAAAAGGGAGTGGTGGTTTTCAACGCGCCGTACAGTAACACCCGTTCTGTGGTGGAGCTTGCCGTGGGGCACATTATCATGCTCATGCGGAACATTTTTACCCGCAGTAGTGAAATCCACAATGGGGAGTGGAACAAAACCGCTACCAACTCTAGGGAGGTTAGAGGCAAGAATTTAGGTATTGTGGGCTATGGCAATATAGGAAAACAGATGTCCGTTTTGGCTGAGGCCATTGGTATGCGGGTGTATTATTACGATGTGGCCGACCAATTGGCTTTGGGGAATGCCGTAAAATGCAACAGCTTGGAAGATCTGTTGTCCGTTTCCGATGTAGTGACCCTACACGTGGACGACAATAAGGCCAACAAAAACTTTATTGGGGAACGAGAGATCAACCAAATGAAGGACGGAGCTATGCTCATCAACCTATCCCGAGGATTTGTGGTGGATATCGATGCCCTTGCCGTAGCATTGAAGAGCGGAAAATTAGGCGGTGCCGCCGTGGACGTTTTTCCTGTGGAGCCGGCAAGCAATGGAGCATTCGAAACACCGTTGCAAGGTTTGCCCAACGTAATCTTGACCCCACATATTGGTGGTAGTACAGAGGAAGCGCAACGCGACATTGCTGAGTTCGTGCCCAACAAGATCATGGATTATATCAATTCGGGAACCACTGTGGATTCCGTAAATTTTCCCAATATTCGATTGCCCAAACAGAACAAGGCGCATCGCTTTTTGCACATCCATAAGAATGTACCGGGCATCATGGCCAAGATCAATGAGGTGTTGGCCAAATATGGCCTCAATATTACCGGTCAGTACCTTTCCACCGACCCAGAGGTGGGTTATGTGATCACGGATTTGGATCGTGAGTACGACAAAGAGGTGGTGAAGGAATTGAAGAACGTGGAAAACACCATCAAGTTTAGGGTGCTTTATTAATCGATTCAGGACCGCTTCGCTTTAGGATGCAGGAACAAAGACATTTTGACTGTTGCCCCCTGATTTTGTCTTTTGAAACTTGATACTTGTTCTTGAATTTGTGAATTACTGATGGTGATACGGTTCGTTCCGTAAAATGGTGAACCCGCGGTAGATTTGTTCCACCAAGAACAGGCGGACCATTTGGTGCGAAAAGGTCATTTTGGACAAACTGATTTTTCCCGAACATTCGGCATAGACTGCTTCACTGAAACCATAAGGGCCTCCAATCACTAAAACCAAGTTTTTGATTCCGCTGTTCATTTTCTTCTGAAGGAAATCGGCAAAGTCCATGGAAGTGTATTGTTTGCCCTTTTCATCTAGTAATATGAGGGTGTCAGTAGGTTGCAATTGGGCCAAGATCAGTTCACCTTCTTTCTCTTTTTGTTGGGCTTCGGAAAGATTTTTACTGTTTTTGATGTCGGGAATGATTCGGAATTCAAACTTGATATAATGTTGGAGTCGTTTGGCATATATCGATATAAGTTCTTCCAACTCAGCCCTATCCGTTTTCCCTATGGCGATCAAAGTTATCTGCATGCCCAAAAATAATGATTCGGGCAAAACAATAAGCATGTAATTGGCGTGGCCAAGGAGCAATGTTTTTACTATTTTCGTTGAAACCCCAAGGAAATGATATCCGAAGAACAATTTCAAAAAGAACTTTATTTGATTATTGCCAACGCCGTCCGTGAAGATGTGGGCGATGGCGATCATAGCTCATTGGCCTGTATTCCGGCCACGGCGACCGGTAAGGCAAAACTATTGGTGAAGGACGAGGGCATCATTGCAGGGGTAGATTTTGCCCGAATGGTGTTCCAATACATCGACCCCAATTTAAAAATGGAAGTGTTGCTGCAAGATGGCAGTCCTGTTAAATATGGCGATGTGGTCTTTTATGTGGAAGGTAGTTCCCAAAGCATCCTAAAAGCGGAAAGATTGGTACTTAATGCCATGCAACGGATGAGCGCTATTGCCACCAAGACTCATGATTTTGTTTCCCTTTTGGATGGCACCGACACCAAGATTTTGGATACCCGAAAAACCACGCCCGGTATCCGGGCTTTGGAAAAGTGGGCCGTGAAGATCGGGGGAGGGGAAAACCATCGATTTGCCTTGTACGACATGATCATGTTGAAAGACAACCATATCGATTTTGCAGGCGGGATTACCAAGGCCATCCAAAAAACACAGGAGTACCTTCAGGAAAATGGGAAAGACTTAAAGATTATTGTAGAGGCCAGGAATCTTGATGAAGTAGATGAGATTTTGAAGTCATCAGGGGTACATCGAATTCTGCTGGACAATTTTGATTACGAGGAAACCCGTGAAGCCGTCAAGAGAATTGGTGACCAATGCCAGACCGAATCGTCAGGTGGGATCAATGAGGAGACCATTAGAACCTATGCCGAATGTGGAGTGAATTATATTTCGTCAGGAGCTTTGACGCATTCCGTTTATAATATGGATCTAAGTTTAAAAGCCGTGTAGATGTCCGAAGCAATTGAAGAGCAGTTGGAAAAAATACCAATTCTCAATTGGGCGGTTCGTCTATTGAAAAAAATCAAGCTCAAGGCTTTTGAAGGACTCTCTTTTTACGATCTTATCGAAATGTACCTTTTGGGCATCGTTCGGGGGGCGGTTTCCACACGGGCCAGTTCCATTGCCTTCAGTATCTTTTTGGCTTTATTCCCACTTTTGATTTTTCTAGTGACCCTGATTCCCTTCATCATTCCGTACGTGAGTGTGGGCAATGCAAATTTTGATCACCAATTTCTAGACTTTTTGGAATCTTTTCTTCCTTCGGCAACCAGTGAATATTTCGGGGATATTTACCAGCAGATTAAAGATCAAAAGCAAGGAGGTCTTTTGTCTTCCGCTTTCATTTTGTCCATCTTTTTAGTGGCAAACGGCGTGAATGCCATATTTGGAGGGTTCGAGAATTCGTATCATGTGGAGCTGACCCGTAATTTTTTTCGTCAATATGCCTATGCCTTAATGGTGGGACTCATTCTCTCCATTCTTTTGATTATTGGCGCTGTGGCCTTTGTCTATTTTGAATTCTATATTGTGGAATACACCAGTGAGTATTTAGGTAAAAAATTGGGGTATGATGTGGCCAAGGGTGACACCGTCGGCATACAGGTGGCCAAGATTTTGTTTTTCCTATGTCTTTCCTACCTTACTACTGCCATTCTGTATTATTTCGGTACAGCGGAAGGTCGAAAAGCACGGTTTTTTTCTGCTGGTGCCTTGATGACCACCTTACTTTTTTTGTTGACCTCCTATCTTTTCGGAATCTATGTGGAAAAATTTGCCCGCTACAATGAACTGTATGGCGCCTTGGGAGGGCTATTGATTTTGATGGTCTATATTTGGTTGAACTCCAATATTCTACTCTTGGGATTTGAATTGAACGCCACCTTGAATTCTTTAGGGCGAAGTCATCGAAGAAAGCAAGAAGAGAAAGCTAAAAAACTGGAAGAGCAGCCTCAGGAACTCGGTGAAGATTAAAAAATGAAAGCTTGGCATAACTAGGATAGTGTATGGACTTTTTTTTGGATGTTGTACTGCCCATTCCCTTGGAAAGACTTTTTACCTATAAGATCACACCACAAGAAGCTGATTTTATAAAAAAAGGGATGAGGATTGCAGTACCTTTCGGCAAATCCAAAATATATACCGCGCTTGCTTACAGGGTGCACAGTGAAGCCCCCATTGCCTACGAACCCAAGGAAATTTACCAGATTTTGGATGAAATCCCCTTGGTCAATGAATTTCAACTAAAACATTGGGAATGGATAGCCGAGTACTATATGTGTACTTTGGGAGAAGTGATCCGAAGTGCCCTACCCAGTGCCTTCATGTTGGAAAGTGAAACTTTGGTCTTGTTGAACAAAGAGGTCCAAGTGGATGAAATGGACCTTCAGGATGATGAGTTTTTGGTCTTTGAGGCCCTTCAACACCAATCGCATTTGCAAATAGGTGAAATCAGCGACATTGTGGACAAGAAGAATGTACTATCCCTTGTTAATAGACTGGTACAGAAAGGAGTAGTGCTTCAGAAGGAAGAACTGTATGAGCAGTACAAACCCAAAATGGTGCGTTATGTAAAGCTTTCGGACACCTATTGTGATGATGCAAAATTAGAGGAATTGCTGAATGAGCTCTCCCGTGCACCCAAGCAAAGTCAGGTAGTACTGACCCTTTTCCAGATTCAGGCCAAAAACAAAAAACCGATACCGGTAGATGACTTGGAAAAGGAAAGTGGCAGCTCCAAGGCGGTGATCAAAGCTTTAATTGACAAGGGGGTACTGGAGGAATACCACATCAGAAAGGACCGAGTGGATTTTGAGGATACTTCCGAGGAATCCCGAAATATCTCATTGAACGAATATCAGTCCAAGGCATTGGATGCCATTCAAGACTCCTTTGAAGACAAGAAACCAGTATTGTTGCATGGTGTCACTTCATCAGGAAAGACCGAAGTTTATGTAAAATTGATTCAACAATGCTTGGATAGAGGCCAACAGGCGTTATATCTACTGCCCGAAATCGCGCTGACTTCCCAACTGATCAATAGGCTACAGCATTATTTTGGGAACAAGGTTTCTGTATATCATTCCAAATACAGCATTCATGAAAGGGTGGAGGTGTGGAACAATGTATTGCACAATGCCGAAAAGGCCCAGATTGTCATCGGTGCCCGATCCTCGTTGTTTTTACCCTATTCAAACCTTGGTTTGGTAGTGGTGGACGAAGAGCATGAGAGTTCTTTCAAACAGTTTGACCCAGCTCCGCGTTATCATGCCCGAGATGCGGCCATTGTTTTGGCTTCGCTCCACAGTTCCGATACCGTTTTGGGGTCTGCCACCCCGAGCATAGAGAGCATGTACAATGCTAAATCGGGAAAATACGGGTATGCCGCCATTCCTTATCGATTCGGAAACGTATTGATGCCCGACATCAATTTGGTGGATATCAAAGAAGCCACCCGAAAGAAACGGATGAAAGGGCATTTTTCCGAAATTTTGATCAATGCGATTGCGGAGGCCTTGGAAGAAGGGGAGCAGGTGATTCTTTTCCAAAACCGAAGGGGGTTTGCCCCTGTAGTGGAGTGTACCACTTGTGGCCACGTGGCCCAGTGTCCCAATTGCGATGTGAGCCTTACGTATCATCAGCACCGGAATCAGTTGCGCTGTCATTACTGTGGATACCATATGGCACTACAACAAGCTTGTCTGGCCTGTGGCAATGCCACTTTGGACAAGAAAGGGTTCGGTACGGAACAGATCCAGGAAGAATTGGGGCAACTTTTCCCCAAAGCAGTAGTGGGTCGTATGGATTTGGATACCACTAGGGGCAAATATGCCTATGAAAAGATCATTTCGGCCTTCGAAAACCAAGAAATGGACATTTTGGTAGGTACCCAGATGGTAACAAAAGGTCTCGACTTTAGGAATGTAAGTTTGGTGGGCATCATGAATGCGGACACCATGCTCAATTTTCCGGATTACCGTGCCCATGAGCGTAGTTTTCAAATGCTCACCCAAGTGGCGGGTAGGGCAGGGCGTACCCAAAAACGCGGCAAGGTGTTGATCCAGAGTTATAATCCTTATCATCAGATCTTGCAACAGGTCACTACCAATGATTACGAAAAAATGTTCACCGAGCAGCTGTATGAAAGGGAACAGTTTAAATACCCACCTTTGGTGCGTATCATCAAGATTACTTTAAAGGATAGGGATTTCAATAAATTGAACGAGGCTTCGGATTGGTTGGCCAGTTCGTTGCGAAATGTGCTCAAGATTCCGGTACTGGGTCCTGAATATCCACCAGTGGCCCGCATCCGTAGGGATTATTTAAAGAACGTCCTCATCAAGATACCTCGTGAGTACCCACTGGCACAAACAAAAAATAGCATTAAAAGGATCGAACGATCTTTTAATGCTATTTCCAAGTATAAAAGTGTAAGACTGGTCTACAATGTGGACCACATATAATTATACGTTGGCAAGTGCTTCAGCCAGCTCGGTTTTTTTGTTTCGGCTCAATGGAATCTGTCTTCCCCCAACCTCAACATTTTTACTGTTGAACTTTTCTATCTTCTCCAGATTCACAATATAAGACTTGTGGATACGAAGGAATTTTTCGGCAGGCAACTGCTTTTCGAAAGACTTCATGGTGGAGAGGATTACAATATTGGCCTCATCGGTCACCAATTTGATGTAATCTCCCAACGCTTCGATCCATTTAATGTCGTTTAAAATAACCTTACGTTTTTTAAGGTTGCTTTTTACAAAGATGTGCTCTTCATCCTCATCCACCCTGTTCATTTGCTCAAATTTGGCAACGGCTCTTTTTACAGAGGCTTCAAAACGGGCCAAGGTGATGGGTTTGTGGAGGTAATCGGTTACGTCGTAGTCAAAAGCTTTAAGTGCATAATCAGGTTTTCCTGTGATCAAAATAACCTGTGGTGGGTTCTCTAGGGCCTCTAAAAGGTCAAAACCACTAATGATAGGCATTTCTACATCGAGGAAAATAAGGTCGATTTCGTGGTTTTTCAGGCCATTTTTGGCTTCAATGGCGTTGCTGTATTCAGCAACCAAAGCAAGATGTGGATGATTGTTGACCAATTTAGCAACGGCCATCCGCTGCATGGAAGAATCGTCTACAATTATACTTTTTAATTTCATAGAATGGGGTGATTTGTAGGGTTTTAAATCATCGGCAAATTACACAAAAATGACGGTTAAGAGCAACAAAAGATGTAAACATGGTTTATTTTGTTGTGTATATTGCCATATACGTTATTTAGGTTTATCGGTTTTTTCATTGTTGATAACTCTTGTACTTTAAACGAAGTTTTTTAGCTTTTCTTGCAAGGCGAAAGAAATATTACTACTTTTGCGCTCCTTTAAAATATATAATAATGAACCATTACGAAACTGTTTTCATTTTGAATCCCGTTCTGTCTGAAACACAGATAGAGGAAACAGTCAAGAAATTTGAGGATTTTTTGATTAACAATGGTGCCAAAATGGTCTCCAAGGAAGATTGGGGACTTAAGAAATTGGCCTATCCCATTCAGCACAAGAAAAGTGGCTTTTACCACTTGTTCGAATTCACAGCCCCTGGTGAGGCCATCGGTCCTTACGAGGTGGAATTCAGGAGAGATGAGCGCGTTATGCGTTTTTTGACCGTTAAGTTGGACAAGCATGCAATTGCTTGGGCAGAAAAACGTAGAACCAAATTAAAAGCAAAGGCATAGGTTATGGCATCTATTGAGCAACAAGCAAAAGCAAAAAAAGACGGGGAAATCAGATATTTGACCCCGTTGAACATTGAGACCAACAAGCAAAAGAAGTATTGTAGGTTCAAAAAATCAGGTATCAAGTACATCGATTACAAAGATCCTGATTTCTTGATGAAGTTGGTGAACGAGCAAGGAAAATTGCTTCCTCGCAGACTTACCGGTACTTCCTTGAAATACCAGAGAAAAGTGGCCCAGGCCGTTAAGCGTGCCCGTCACATTGCGTTAATGCCGTACGTTGGCGATATGTTGAAATAAAAAATACCGAAGAATGGAACTTATTCTAAGAGAAGATGTACAGGATTTGGGATTTAAGGATGATATCGTTTCCGTAAAGAACGGTTACGGCAGAAACTTCCTAATCCCACAAGGTTTGGCTACATTGGCCACTCCATCAGCCAAAAAAGTTTTGGCCGAGAACCTTAAGCAAAGAGCCCACAAAGAGAAGAAAATCGTTGATGAGGCCAACAAGATTGCCGAAGCCCTAAAACAATTGGAAATCCGTATCGCTGCCAAGGCTGGTGCGGGCGATAAATTGTTCGGATCTGTGACCAACATTGATTTGGCAGAGGCTTTGGACAAAGAAGGACACCAAATCGAGCGAAAGTTCATCAACATTAAAGGTGGAGCGATCAAACGAGTGGGGCCTTACGAAGCGGTCATCAGACTTCACAGGGAAGTTGTAGTAGAATTTCCTTTTGAGGTTGTTGCTGAAGCGAAGTAATATACTGTAATAAGTATTTGGAAATAAAGAGGGCTATGTTCGCATAGCCCTTTTTTTATGCCATATTCGAATTTAATTTTTAAGCTGGACAATGTCCAGCTTTTATTTTTTTCAACAAAATCAATTCATAATGGGCAGACATAAACTCAGGTTGGTGATACATCAAACGGATTCATTTTAAGTGGATCGATATTGTATCATTGGAAAATTAACCAACCTAAATTGTACAGGCTACTATTTCCATTCTTTATGTGCGGTTTCTTTGGCCTGTCACAAAGTATTGATTTGGACCGATTGGGCAAAGCAAAGCTTTTCAACTACAGTGGGGGCCTATCGGCCAATGGTGTTTTTTATGACGGAACGGCCAATCGCCAAGCTTTTACCTATTATTTGGCTGGGAACCTAAATTTCAGCATTGCTGAACTGTACAACATTCCCTTATCCTTTGCATACAGCAACCAAAACTTTGATTTTTCCAGCCCTTTTAAGCTGAATCGATTGAGCTTGAGCCCATCCTATAAATGGATCACGGCACATATTGGGGATGTGGCCATGAGATTCTCACCTTACACCCTAAACGGTCATCAATTTACTGGAGTGGGTGTTGATATATCACCCAATGGCCCTTTTAAGTTTAGTGCCATGTACGGAAGGTTGTTGAGAGCAACCGAGTTTGACCCCGATCAACCCGAAAATATTGTGGCTTACTATAGAAATGGGTACGGCCTAAAGGCTTCCTATGCTTTTGAAAAGGTCAACTTGGGGATGATTTTTTTTAAGGCGACTGATGATGAAAACTCTTTAAAGCAACCTTTTCCCTTTGAGCTGGGATTATCGCCAAAAGACAATGTGGTTGCTTCGCTTGAAACCAATTTTAAGGTGTTGGAAAAAGCGGACATCAAGGTTGAATATGCTGTTTCGGGTATTACCGAAGATGTGAGGGTCAAAGACCCTAGAAGTAAAAAAGGACCATTCTCGCTATTTCTAAATGAGAATGTCACCACCCACTATTTCAAGGCTTTCAATACGTCTTTTGATTATAGGGCAGGCAATGGTTCAATGGGAGCCAAGTATGAACGTATAGATCCAAATTACAGGACATTTGGAGCCTATTACTTCAATAATGACCTTGAAAATATAGCCTTAAACGCTTCACAGACCATCTTCAACAATACCTTGAACATTGGGGTGAACGTAGGTCTTCAGCGAGACAACCTCGACAAGGCCAAATCCTCCGACATGAAGCGGTTGGTGAGTTCCATCAACCTTAGTTATACACCCAACGAAAAGCTCGGCATCAACAGTTCCTTTTCCAATTTTCAATCTTATACCAACATTCGGGATCAGTTTGATTATATCAACCAAGTAGGGGAGTTCGACAATGTGGATACTTTGAACTACAGGCAGATTTCAAAAAACGCAAGCTTGGGACTCAATTATGCCCTAAAACAGACCGATACCCGGCAATACAGGGCCAACATCAACTTGGTTTATCAAAATTCCAACAACCAGCAAGATGGCAAGACCATGGAGAATGGAGCGAGCGAATTTTACAATGGAACGGTTTCCCATTCCTGGGGGTATCCCAAAAAGGCACTTACCATTATCTTGGCCGCGAATTCTTCGTATTCCAAATCGGGCGAAACGGATACGGGCCTTACTCTTGGGCCTACTTTGGGTCTGACAAAACAGTTGTTCGATAAAAAGTTGAGGACCAGTTTCTCCGCATCCTATAATACATCGTTTGCCAATGGGGAACAGCAAAACCAATACTACAACTTGCGGTTGGGAGGCAATTATACTTGGTTGGAAAAGCATGTGTTCAGTTTAAATGTGCTATCCCTTTTCAGGAATACTCCAATCATAGATAACACGGATTTTACCGCAACTTTTGGTTACACCTACTCCTTTGGCAGTGCAAATAACAAAGGAAAGAGGGGCATTGCCAATTCTGGGAATGTTCCAATAGAAACACTGTACACTTTTAGATACCGGGATGTTATATACAGCGGCACCCCTTCCGAATTGGACCAGCAACTGGAAAACTTGCTCCAACAATCAGGTGATTTGCCTCAAGTTAAAAAGGAAGAACTTAACATGCTTTTGACAACCCTACGGGAACATCATGGCAAAAGTGATTACAAGGAAATTGCTATCAATTTGCTTAATGAACTTTATCATTTCAAAGATTTTAAAAAGCGATACGAAGAGGTCTTTTACAGCGAATTGAAATCCATTATGAAAGATGTGCAGGAAAAAGGAAATGTGCCGGAAGTTGAGCGGGAAAAAATGGGAAGCAGTCTTTCGGAGTTTGGCCAAACCTTGATGCCCATTGCATATGAAAGATTTCGAGAAGATATCGAAGAGATTGGCTTGACAGATTACATCAGAAGAGCAGTAACGGATTTTATGCAAAATGAAGGCTGGTAGGCAAAACGTCACCCTGAACTTGTTTCAGGGTCGCATTGTGAAGCGTTGGATAAAATGATAAAACCATAAACAAAGGCAGCGTTGGCCCCAAGCCTGCCCCCTAAATACCTACTTATGAGAACACCCGAACACAGAACCATGGGGAAATGGCTTTTTACGGTCGTCCTGTTTACCATGATTTTCATGATAGGGCATGTGTATTCCCAGACCTATCCTGTTCAGGTTCTGGCCCAGTACAATCCGCCTACACCCATATATTTGGCTGATTTTGCCAATACTGGTACCCTGAACGGTCCCCTCAGGGTACAGATGGTGCTCAACGACCTTCAGATTGCCAACAGACAGGTGCGCCTGCAAGTGTCCTTCGAGGGGAACGGCATCAGTTTCAAGAGTAGGGAAAATGTGATCGGTGCCGCCCCTCTGTTCCTAGAAGGTGGACTTCCCTTGGTATTGGACCACACGGGATTGGCCCCGTATTTCGAATTCGGGAACATTGTGGGCATACCACCCAATGTATACGGCAGCGCCATTCCCGATGGGGCATACCAGGTCTGTTTTGAGGTCTACGATGTGCTCACGGGCAAAAGGCTCTCCAATACCGCCTGTGCCACCATGGGCGTCTTCCAGAACAGTCCGCCCCTGTTGGTATTGCCGGAGAACGGCAGCGACATGGTGGAGCGCAACCCGCAGAACATCATCTTCCAATGGACGCCCAGGCATACCAATGTGAGCCAAGTGGAATACGAACTGAGCTTGGTGGAAATTTGGGACAACGCCTTGGACCCGCAAGCGGTCTTTTTGGCCTCCACGCCCATGTTCACGGTGACCACCGGTGCCACGAGCTACCTCTACGGGCCAAGCGACCCCATGTTGCTGCCCAACAAAAGATATGCCTGGCGGGTACAGGCCAAGGCCAAACAGGGTGCTGAGGACATCGGGATGTTCCTGGACCAAGGGTATAGCCAGGTATTCTCTTTTGGCTATTCGGAAGGTTGCTACCTGCCCAATGGCATTCGGCATGAGGTAAAGGGGGCCAACCAGGCCAATGTGTTGTGGGACGACCCCAGTATGGATGTGCCCGAGTTCACGGTACGCTACCGGACCAAGGGGGAGGGGAACGAGTGGTTCTTGAACCGCACCACGGCCAACTGGACCACCCTGTGGGACCTCAAGACCGGGACCACCTACGAATACCAGGTGCAAAAGGCCTGTACCATTGCCGAAAGTGGGTGGAGCCCCATACGACAGTTCACCACCAACCTGCAGACCGAAGAGGAAGACCTGTACCAGTGCGGGGTGTCGCCCAGTGTGGAGATCACCAACCAAGACCCCTTGCCCGACCTGAGTGTGGGCGAAAGCTTTATGGCGGGTGATTTTCAGGTGATCGTGAGCGGGGTGAATGGCGGCAACGGCTATTTTACGGGCACGGGCCAAGTGCGCTTACCGTACTTGGGCAATATAAAAGTGGCGGTAAGCTTCACCAATATATTGGTGAATACGGACAGGCAGCTGGCCCATGGGACTGTGGTCACAGAGTTCGACCCCACCATGGGCAATATTTTGGATACGGGCGGTGTGGTGCAGACGGTAGGAGAGTTGGGCGAGGCTGTTGGGGAGCTTATTGTTTCCATTAGGGATTTATTGGAAAATTTCAACGGAACCCCGGAACAGATAGAGCAGTTACAGGCCGAAAACCAACAGCAGGGAAGTTATGTGGAGGAACTGCTTGCTGATGAGTCCATTCCCCAGAATGTTAAGGACGAATTGGCTGCAAACTATAATGCCTATAATGCCTCTAGCCAAAATCTCATCGAAGAGGCAACGCAGGGCGGCCCCAATCCTGATGGCTATGATACTGCCAATCAATTGCAGGCATTCAATGACCTTGAGGCAAGCATTGAAAAAGCGGAGAGTTATAGGGGGGAAGAAATTGTCTTTGGCGATGCCGAAGGTTATACATTTAAAGAAGGAACGGGAACAGAGGTTGTTGTCTATGTATCGCCAGCTGGAGTTCCAGTGGTATTGCCTACCCACGCACTCCCAAAATTTTATACCGTTACCGATAATCCCATAACGGCCTATGGCTCGCTGATTGGTTTTACTATTGAAGATGGCCCTAATGCGGGTATATACAATGGGTATAGAAGGGGAAATGAGTTCACGGGCTATAAAACCTCCAAAGGTGATGAGCCCTATGCGTTCGGGGAACTGCCAAATACCAGTAACATACAGGTAAGGACCATTGGGGGCAGCGACTGTATCTTTTTACTCTTTGGGGGACAATACCAACCCGATAATATAAACCCATTTGGTACGGGAAACCTCTCAATGGATTGGGACAAGGGAATACAATGGGAGGTTTTGTTCATTGGGGAACAGAATTATACCACCTGTATTCCCCCTTTGGATTATGATGGCTTTACCGAGTATTTCATAGGGATTTATAACCCATTTGGCCATGGAGGTTTTTTACGAAAGGTCATTGCCTCGGATGGCAGTGTGGCTCATGTGTACTCCATTGCCGACCAAGAAAGCGGTTGGATAATACACTATCAGTACAATAATGGCAATGGAAGATGGGAGCCCATTGCGGTACCTGGGTACAATGTGGACACTGCGGCCGCCCTTGATTATTTGTTTGGGCAGGTGTTCTCCTCTGCGGCGGGGCATTTGGTGCTGGATATGGCGGGAATGGTGCCAGCTGCCGGGGAATTATTTGATTTTGCAAATGGAATATGGTATACCATTGAGGGCGACGGTACCAGTGCAGCCATTTCTTTTGCCTCCACCATACCCTTGGTATATGCCACCACGGTGAAAAATGTGGGAAGGGTAATAAAGCTTGCCGATGGCTCTTATCAAATTCTGAAATTATCGAGTAAGGAGGCCGAAGCTTTTATAAACCAATTAAATAAACTTAATTTAGATGATGATGCCTTAAGGCTGCTTAACCAAGATTTGAATAACAAAGCCTTTGCGGAGGCTGTTGGGAAGAATCCCGAACTGCTTGATAGTTGGAGATTATTAGATAATCTTGGCGCTGATGAAGTGTTGAGGAACAGCAAAGAGGCTTTAGAGTATTTTACCAATGGCCGAACTGATAAAATTTTGCTTGATGTTGAAGAATTATTGGGCGGACATTCCAAAGCTAGGCATGGAGCGCAATTAACCATGGCAGAAATGGAACAAAGGGTTTTAGGAACTCATCCAAGTATGGGACAATCAAGGTCAGCATTGAAATTTGATGGTGATTTGTTGCATGAAGATGCAGTTAGTCAAGCTTTTAATTCCAAGAAAGCTGATATTGAGGCCCACTTTAATTCAGGACAAACAACTAATTTTGAATTAGAATATGATTTTGGAAGTCAAGTGGGGACAGGCTACACGAATACCGGTACTTTGAGTGAGCCAACATCTTTTGCTGTAAAATCAACCAAAGTTAAACTAGTGTTTAAGGCCGACCCAACCAATCCCACAGGATATATATTACTAACTGCTTATCCTTCATACCCATAACATGAACAACACTATTGATTATTTAAAAAGTATGCTCCATTGTTTTATTGATGAATTTTATTCAGAAGGAGTAAAAAATGTCAGAAAAGATTTAAATCAAAATCAATCTTATAAAGACAATTGGTCTGAAATTGTAAGGATAGTACTTAACAAGGAGTTAAAAGATGGGCAAGCTTTAGATTTGATTCATAACACAGCCAATTTGCCTTTATATGAAAATAGTGATGAGGAAGCTTATAGATGGCTTAGTTTAATGCTCATCAATGTTTCTGGGTCGGATGATGATTTAATATTGGATTATAAGGATGTTTTTAAGCCAAATGAGGGTTGATTCTCAAAAAGACCTTAACAAGTCAAGTCCTAACTGATATCTAATGGTTAGTGCTTATCGCATATGAATAAAAATGAAAGAAGAAGCTGAATTTAAATTAAAAAGTATCCTTGGAGAATTTTTTAGGGATAGCTTTTATAAAGAAGCCATTATAAATCTAAGGAAATCATTGGCAGAAAGAAATGATTATCAAAGATGGGAGAAAGTCATTAGGTTAATTATCAATAGGGAATTAGAGGCAGGAAAGCCACTGTCATTTGTACACAATACGGCAAACCTCCCATTAGACGAGAACTCTGATGAAGAAGCGTATAAATGGTTAACCCTAATGCTTATTAATTCAATGGGAGCGGAAGATTCTCCAGTAATTGAATATTAAACTAAATGAAACTATTAAAATAAATAGTATCCTTTTACTATTGTCAATACTGAAACTTAGCTTCATTCCATGGGACAATCAAGGTCGACCCCGCTTGTGTGAGTCTCTAGGCTGGTGCCGATGCGGATGGGGGGTTGTGCATGGATTGGCAAAAAGTAAGCGTTTGCGTACAGTTAGGTTTGATCTCAGCTACTGGAGTGGATTTGCTGTGCCAAGGCTATTGATTCCTTTCTCACAATGCCCCGTTCTTTCTATAAAGCAATCCCATCCGTCAAGTCATATGGCGTATCCATCAATTCAAACCCTATAGTTGTTCCTGTAATATGTTACTTACGCCTATCCGCTTGTCCCCAAGGACAAAAAGCCTAAGGAGTCATAAATCCAAAGCGGTAATGGCAATACTATATGAAGACTAATCATCTCCTTTTTCCATTTATATTATGGTGCATACCCATGTTGGCCATTTCTGGACCAACTGACTCGATCAGCAAAGGGAAACAGGCCAAGATTTCTAATAGAGAGTATAAGTATTCAGTCGTGCAGCAAGGTCAAGACCTTTCCCCTTTGTTAGAACGGTGGCAAAAAAAGACCTTTGAAAAACCAGAAGGTGTAACAAAATTTAGGGCTTTTCCCGAACTGGAAGGTAACGAAGAGGGCATGTTCTATACTCCTTTGGACAATTTGGCGGAGTTTACTCCCGAATATGTGGCCAAACAAATGGAGGCCGATGAGGACACCCAAAAAGTTTTGGATGCTGCCAAAAAGGTTTTTGATATCATTGAACAGGAACAGCGGTTTATACAGATAATCGGAGGGCAGCAACCGGTTGAACTACCCGTAGGATTAAAACAGGACATTACTGCCAATTCATCCATTACGTTGGGTATTTTCCGGATGGAGTATCACCCGGATTATACATTGGTGGATCTTTTTGCCAAGGTGGTACTCGCGGAGCTCAATACGGAACTCATGTTCAGTGCCAGTAATGTTCCCATTTCCAAAAGCGGTGGAATTTATGAAGATGCCCGGCTCAACCTTTTGAACAATGTGCCAGTGGGGATGGGAGGGGGCCAGTGGCTCCTTACCTTTTTAGGGGGATATGGTCAAAATGGAATCGCAGATGACCAAACTTATATCACCATAAATTGCGAAGGCAGGGTAAAGGAAATTTCCATCAGTGCCGATGTACGCATAGCCAAAACAGTGGCTGTACCGATTAATGATAGTGGAGAGGTAAAATTCCCGGACAAGACCGAATCAGGAAGCGGAGAAAAAGCAATAGGAAATGACAGCTACGTAGGAGCTGGATTTTCCATAAAAACCTCAAATATTAACGACTTACTGATCCAGCTAGATTTGCCTCCCTTTGAGTTAAAAGCATTGCCAAAGTGGGGATTTAAATTGGAAAATGCGGTTTTGGACCTCAGCGATACGGCCAATTCACAAAATGTAGTTTTTCCGGCACTTTATACGGCACAGAATCTTTTGGTTCCTGGTAATGAAACCCTGTGGCGTGGTTTTTTTGCCGAAAATGTCCAAATCTTCCTGCCTCCAGAGTTTAAAAAGAGAGCATCTGCGGAGCGGGTGGTTATTGGCGCCCATAACCTGTTGCTGGACAATTTTGGTGTATCTGGTGATTTTTTTGCCACAAACATCATGGGACTGGACGAAGGGGACGCAAACAAATGGCAATTTTCTTTGGATTCCCTGGGAATTGACCTAAAGGTCAACCGGTTCATGAAAGCAGGTTTCAAAGGTGAAATAGTGTTACCCATAAGCGATTCGAAATCCTCTGGTGGTAAGTTGGGCTATAGCGGCATCATTACTTCCGACCAAAACTACTATGTTCAGGTGAATGTAGAGGAAGATGTGGATTTCAATATATTTAATTCAAAGGCAAGGCTTTTTCAAGAATCCTATATAAAATTGGAGGTGGAGGACGGGCACTTTTACCCCGAGGCCAATTTGTCGGGTATCATGTCCTTTAATCAGAAGCAAGAAAATCAATTATCCGGTTCTGATGATGAAGGGATATTGAGATTTTCAGGGCTTAAATTCCAAGACCTTCATATACAGACAAAACAAGCCCCTTATCTGTCCATTGCATATGCAGGTTATCTGGATTCCATTGCTGCTCCTGAATTGGCTGGTTTTCAATTAGGAATATATGATGTTTCCTTGACCACTATTGGGAATGATGAAGCCAAATTGTCATTGAACAGTTACATTAACCTCGATGAATCAGGGATTCATGGTGATGTTGGACTGCATATCATCGGTACATTGGAGGAAGGGGATTATTTGAAATGGCACTATAAATCAACAGAGGTAAGTACCGTACAGATTGATGTAAAAAGGAAGGGGTTCGAATTTAATGGTCAGTTGGAGTTTTTCAGGGAAAATCCTATATACGGAAAAGGCTTCTCAGGAAACCTGAGCCTGTATTCGGAGAGTTTGGGTATACAGATAGGAGCAAAAGGTATTTTTGGAGCTACCGAGGGCTACAGATATTGGTATGTTGATGCCCATGGAAGGCCTACCAGTTCAGAAAATCCCAATTTCACCATATATGATCTGGGGGGAGGAGTGTACCATCACATGCGTAGGGCCGGAATGGATGATGGAGGAGATTCTATGTCAGGAATAAAGTATGTGCCTGACGATAATAAAGGTCTTGGATTTAAGGCACTCGCCGCATTTGAGATAAAAAAAGGAGCATCCTTTACAGGATTGACGGCCATAGAAATGAGTTTTAACTCCAATGCCAACGGAGGGGGTATAAGTCGATTGGGTTTTTATGGAGCGGCCGCACTGATCCAAGGAGGTGGAAAGACCCGAGATCCCTTTGGTTCGGTGGATGACATGCAACAGCAGGTACTGGATAAGGAGCTTGGCCTGAACAATTTCAATGAGCTTTCCATTGACAAGGAAGGGATTAAATATTTTGCGGATAATGTATTTCCCCAAATTTTAACGGGTGAGGAGTTGTTCGCGGCCCAGGTAGCCATAGATTTTGACTTTACCAATCGGATCTATTGGGGCATGTTCGATGTTTTCCTGAATGCAGGGATCATAAAAGGTGAGGGAGAAAAGAACAGGTTGGGGTATCTGGAATTTTATAATGCCCCGGATGATTGGTACATCTATGTGGGTACACCCACAAAGCGATTTGGGTTGAGGGATATTCCCATAGGAGCTTTTAAGGCACGGATCAACATGTATTTCATGACCGGTACCATTTTGCCAGATCCTGCGCTTCCACCCCAAAATGTTATTGATATTTTAAACTTGAAAGGGGATGAACTCCTTTTTGGCAGGAATTTTAATCAAGAATTGGCCGAAGGCGCAGGTTATGCCTTTGGGGCAAAATTTGAAATAGGAAAGGACTTTGATTGGGGCATTGTCTATGCCAGTGTAAGTGCGGGGGTAGGTTTTGACCTTATGATGCGGGATTTTGGGGAGGCACATTGTTTGGGAAGTTCCGATCAATTGGGCATGGATGGTTGGTATGCAACAGGGCAATTATATGCCTATCTGCAAGGAGAGATCGGAGCACAGATCAAGCTCTTCGGGATGCGAAAACGGGTGAAAATATTGGAAGCCGGATTGGCGGTTCTGGCACAGGCACAATTGCCCAATCCATGGTATATAAGGGGCTATGCGGGAGTGGATGTTAGGGTTTTGGGACTGGTACGCATTAGGACCCGGTTAAAGGTAACCATAGGGGACGAATGCGAGATTGTAGGCAAGTCCGGTATTCAGGATATTGCCATTATATCTGATATTTTGCCTGGTGACGGCTATACCGATGTGGATGTTTTTGATGCCGTGCAGGTTGCATTCAATGCCCCAATGGAAAGTGAACTCAGCATTCAGGATGAGGAAGGCTGGAAAACCTACAGGGTGCATTTGGATGAATTTGCTGTGACCACTGATGGCGATTCCATTGAAGGTGATTACGAGTTCAGTCCAGAACAGGATTTGCTGATTTTCAAATCCTTCGAAATCCTCCCACCAGAAAAAGAAATTGAGGTAAAAGTGAAAATCGGCTTTCAACAGAAGATCAATAATGGCTGGATTACCGTAAGGGAAGAAGGAAATCCGGTATTTGAGGAAAAGGAAATTGTTTTTACCACGGGAAAGGCACCAACCCATATTCCTAGAAACAATATTGAATATATGTACCCAGTGATCGATCAAGCCTATATGTTCCCTAAAGAGAGTAATAGTGGATATGTGCAATTGCATTCTGGGCAGGAATACTTATTCGGGAACGGATATAGTGACGAACTTTATTTTTTAACAGGATCTGGAGAAAGGATAAAAGCGAATTTCACTTATGATGCTTCCAAAAAAAGATTGGAATTCACAATTCCAGATTTGGAAAACCAAACAACATACACCTATGCACTGGTCACGTTAAAGCCCAATGATGTGGATGAATCATTGGTCATGACCCAAGCAGAGTTCAACGAAGTGTCTGATGATTTGGAAATCTCTACCAATACCATTGTAGCTAGTGCCAAGAACGGGGCATTTGTAAGCCGATTGGACTTTCAGTTTACCACCAGTCAGTTCAATACATTCAAACAGAAGATGAAGTCTTTAAGAATAAAAAATTCTACTACTACTTTGGATGGTGGTTCTGGAAGTGATGCCGGTATCCCCAATGTTGCCAGGATTAATTTGGTGTTGGAGGATTACGAGCCTTTTGGCATTAACGATTTGATAGGAAGCCAATTCACAGATGATAAGCCGATCATCAATGCAGAATCCCTCCCCACCGACAACTATTTCAAGGAGGAGATATACACCCTATTGTATCAGGAATATCCATTGGATGGCAATATAAGGGTCAATAGGGACGTGAATATGTGGGGAGTTCCGCCGGTAGGTCCCATCAAGGCAAGTAATACCTATGTTGCTTACACCCAAGACCATGTTTCTCCGGATTACCTCAGAAGACATTTCCCATATCTATGGACAATGCCAATAGCCTATTATTCCGATTACAGTAACCTTCGTTTGAAGATCAGCAAACGTTATACCATGCCCTATATCTGGAATCAAGCCAAATACATAAAATATGATTATATCATTTGGGGCACTTTTCCTTTTATCAAGAGAGAAAAATATAAGGTGAGATTCAAATATGTTCTCCCCGGTAAAACCTCTGGAAACAGCGAAGTGATTCAGTATGAAAATACATTTTAGACACTGTTCCATTTCAAAACAACTGGTTTCACTGTTGGTGCTCTTGGTTTTTCTACCGGGTCGTGGGCAGGATAGTATTTCACAACAAGAACGGCCCTCAAAGTTGATATTGAGGCATTGGGTGGATGAAGATGGGGTTTCACTGAGATGGGGTGTTTCCGATAAAATATTGTGGAAATCAGGAATTGAAAATGGATACATCGTTGAACGGCATACCCTGGAAAGGGACGGTGTCCCAATTTTAGATTCGGAAGTGGAAGTATTGACAGGGGAACCCATCAAGCCAATACCATTATTGGAATGGGAAACCCTAGTGCAAAGCAACGATATGGCAGCAGTGGCAGCACAAGCCATTTATGGGGATAGTTTCACAGTGAATAGAGACGGAAAGGACCATTTGATGAGGGTGGTCAACGAAAGCTCGGAATTAGATCAGCGCTTTGCCTTTTCCATGTTTGCCGTAGATCAAGATTTTGAAGTGGCCCAATATGCAGGTATGGGTTTTAGGGATACAAAGGTCAAAAAGAACGAAAAATATCTGTATAACTTAAGACTCGCTCAAGAACCGGAAGGGTTTTCTAATGGCAGTACCATAGCACTTGTAGATCCAACAGTGCTTGGAGCTTTACCCAAACCCTATGATTTTGCGGCATACTACTATAACAATGCCTTTGTACTGATTTGGGAATATGATGCCCTTTTGGAATATTATGCCAGTTATGATTTAGAACGATCAACTGATGGTATAAATTTCAAGAGAGTTAACAATGCCCCTATTACCAAATTAGCGGTAACCAAGGTATCGGGGATTTCTTTTACGGACAGTATTCCTGAATATGGTGAAAAATATTGGTATCGTATAAGGGGGAAGAATTTGTTCAATAGGATTGGGCCGGTTTCCGATACTGTTTCAGTAAAGGCTTTTAAAGAGTTGTTGGTCGGTCCTGAAATTACCGAAAGTGAGATTATTTCTGACAAAAAAGCGATTATCCGTTGGACCTTCCCAGATGATGAAAGTTGGAAGTTGACAGGTTTTGAAGTACTTCGTTCCGATAGGGCCATCGGTCCGTTCACTGAATTGAGCGAACCTCTTGAAAAAACGACTAAAAGTTTTGAGTATAACGATTTAAAACCCATCAATTATTTTAAGATCAGGGCATTTGGGAGAGCGGGGGATTATCAAGATTCCTCACCAGTCATGATCCAACCAGTGGATTCTATTCCACCGGAGAAGCCGACAGGACTTACAGGAACCATTGATACTACTGGGGTGGTACATCTCAATTGGAATCCGAACAGTGAACAGGATCTTAAAGGATATACCGTTTTAAGGTCCAATTCGCCTAAGCAGGAATTCACCAGGCTCACTAAAAAGGAATGGAAAGGCACAGAGTTTCAGGATTCGGTAAATCTGAAAACGTTTAACCGGTTTGTGTTTTATAGGATAATGGCCTCGGATTTAAGATATAATGAATCCTTGCCCTCTGATACTTTGAGGTTATCTCTGCCCAGTAAAATTCCGCCCACCAGTCCAGTTTTTAAGGAATATGAGCAATTGGGGGATACCATACACCTAGTATGGACACCAAGCTCTTCTGCTGGATTGACCAAACAAGTTATCTATAGGAAGATTGCCAATACTGGGCAAAAATCATGGGAAAGCATTTTCGAAACTACCGATGTTTCCTTAAATGAGTTTAAGGATGTAAATACCCAACCCAATACAAAGTATCAATACACTTTGGTTTCAACAGGTCAAAATGGACTGGAGAGCAACCCTTCCCCGGCATTGTCGATAATTACACCAAAAAAATTACAGCAACCCCAGATAAAGGCATTGTATGCCCAAGTAGATCGAGAGCAAAAAAGCATTCGGTTGAGTTGGAAGCACAAACAACCTGGTGTTCTGGAATTCCAACTTTTTAAAAAGACTGAGGAAGGATCGTTTACCCTGTTTAAAACTCTTCCATCAGAAATTGACCAATTTTTGGATCAAAATCTAATACCCAATACCCGATATAGCTACGGCATGAAAGCCATTTTTAAAAATGGTGCTACTAGTGCATGGAATGAAATTGATGTAAACTACTGAATATGACAAAAAGAATTCTCATTTTCCTAGGTTATCTATTTTTCACAGGATTGGTTTTTTCCCAGCAGAATGCGGTGTACACAATTAGTGCGTACTATTCATACTACCATCAAGTAGATGGGAACACGACAACCGCAGGTAGTTCTGCTTATGTAGCTTTAAATAATGGGCAAGGTAATTATATAGGGGAAACATATATTACTAGTGAGGAAAATTTGGATTTAACCTATTATAGATATCGCTCATATAGTTTTGTGGCTGTAAATCCGGCAAACTCTACTAATTATTGTAATGAAAATGTAATGAGCTATACAGATGAATTCTTGAATCAAATGGTTCCTTATTGTGATGCCAGAATCGATCTTCAGGATAGGTCTGTATCTCTTGGGAAAACTGTAGAATATGGGAATAAAAACAATGTGGAACTGCTAGGAACGTACTCAGCTTTGAATTGTTACGCTAAAAGTTGGTTGTTGCCTTACGAACCAGATAGCGAAATCCCTATAGGATATTGCGATTATATATTTGAGAGGGATGGATTTCAAATAGAGGGAGGCCAATGGGAGTATTTGGTGAATCAAGAAAATGTGGATGATGAGTGGAAACCCATAGAAGATGATCAAATTAAAAGCCTTTTCCCACTAAAAATAACAGCAGAGGAATTGGATGAATCGATACAAGAGGATTTGAAAAGCTTAGGTAGTATAATGCTTAGATTTAGATTAACTGCTCAAGGTTCGGGGCAATCAAATAGATTTAAGCAAGGCATGAACGATTCAGGCATTTTAAATTCTCTTTCCTCCCCACAACATAGACTCATTGGTCCTTTTACTGTAGATGTCAGTCCATGTATCCCTGTTTTGGATCCTTTGGTCAACCCGAATCCAGCACCCATCAGCCCTACGTGTAATGGCGGGCAAGATGGCGGTTTCAAGATTACATTTGATCAAGAATTAGGTGATGATGAAAAAATGCAAATTATTGTTTATAAAAAAACAGGACCTAATCAATATGCACAAGATCAAGAGGATTCAAACAAGGATTTGAAAACTATTGATTTTAACGGGAAAACTTACATATTTAAAGGAACCGCTTTAAAAGCGGGAAATTATGGGGTAAAGTGGATGGTGGGTCCTATTCAGGAAAATGCCTTTAGTGTTGTTGAAAGCGATTTTGTGGATATAACAATTATAGAGCCCTCAGCAGTTACCATTGTAAATCCAGTGATACATAATGTCACCTGCGAAGGTGTTTCCGATGGCGAAATTACTATAACCCCTTCAGGGGGAACACCGCCCTATGCCTATGATTGGAAAAAGAACGGCAACTCATTTCCGTTACCTCAAGGGTCTACCAATACCCATTTGGTGAATTTACAGGAAGGAGCATATTCTGTGTTCATTACCGATGCCCATAATTGTGGATCTGAAGTACTCGAATTTTTGGTGGATGCCACCTATTCAAGCCCTAAGTTGGACTCCTACCAAGTTTTTCAACCTGGAACATCTCCCAATTACCTGCCAACAGGCTCCATTTTAATCGGAAATATTATTGATGGTAGTGGAGACTATACGTTACATTGGAAAAAGGATGGATTGGATTTTCAGCCGCAAAATCCCATGAACCCGAGCGGATTGGAATCCGGAACCTATACTTTGACCATTGAGGATAACGTTCAGGGCTGTTTTTCTGAAGAGTATGCGGTAATAATTATAGAACTGGATCCTTTGACTATAGAGTTCACGGAAACCATGGGAATTACCTGTGAAGGGGATATGGGTATTCTCAAAGCACAGGGAGTTGGTGGTACTAATTCATATGCCTACTTGTGGTCAACTGGAGAACAAACACAATCCATCAACGTGGGTCAGGGCCTATATTCTGTAACCGTAACAGACACGGGGGATGAAAGTCTGGAGGCTTTCTATGAATTCAATTATGCAAACCCACTTCTTACCGTTGTGGAAAACAAAACCAATGTCATCTGTAAGGGAGAGGCAACCGGTTCCATTGGACTGGAAATTTCAGGAGGTACAGGTGGTCCTTATTCGGTGACCTGGTTGGATGCCCCAATTGAAGGCCCTTTGCGAACAGATCTTCCTGCGGGGAATTATGTGTATTTTGTTTCAGACGAAAATTGCCAAATATCCAATGAAGGTGTCGGTATTACTATTGCGGAACCAGAAGCATTCTTTACGGTTTCCAAAGTTTCCCAATCCAATATTTCCTTAAATGGGGAGAGCGACGGGACATCCAGTATTTCACTTGAGCACGGCACTTCACCTTACATTTTTGAATGGTCTAAAAATGATGAGCCATTCCAGCCCTCAGAGGAATCTACTGAAACAAATTTGGTGGGCCTTGAAGTTGGTTCTTATCAAGTTATGGTAACCGATGCCAACGGTTGTAATGCAACTTTGGAACAACCTATAATCATTACGGAGCCAGACCCATTGGCTATTGTCGATATGATAGCAACCCCGGTAAACTGCAAGGGAGATAATACTGGAACCATTACCGCCATGGTAACAGGCATCCCACCTTTTACGTATCACTGGGTCAAGCAAGGCGATGTAAGTTTTTCAGCTTCAAATCAAAAAACCATATCTGATCTTTCCAGCGGCACTTATATTCTTTTCTTAAAGGATGCCTCGGTTGTACCACAAATATCAAGCTTGATTGAGATTACTGAGCCGGATAGTGCCTTGGAAGTTCAAGTAATACCCTATCCAACAACTTGTTTTACAGGAAAGAAGGGAAGTGCCCAAATTATGGCCAATGGAGGTTCAGCTCCTTATCTGTATTCCATTGATAGGGGAGTCAGTTTTCAATCGGAACCAATTTTTAACGATTTGGAATCGGGAACCTATGATATTCTTATTACTGATATGAACCAGTGCGAGTATACATCTTCAATAACCATTGGGTTGCCCGGACAGTCAAATGCAGACTTCGCCATTACCAGCAGGGCTTTTGTTGATGAATCTGTTTTGGCGGTTGATTTGAGCTATCCCGTTCCAGATCAAGTGGAGTGGGTAATCCCTGAAGAGGCTATTGTATTGAGCAAAGATGCGGACCAGTTGGAAATCGCATTTCAACAACCTGGCGAGTATGAAGTAGGAATAAAAGTGTATCGAGATGATTGTTTGTCAACAGAGACCAAAACAATTGTGATTTTGGAAAGTGATGGCACAATTCCTAAAGACCAACAAGAATCCAAAGATGACCACATAGAACATTTTGTATTATATCCCAATCCCACAAATGGCAAATTCATGGTAGATATTGTACTCAGGGAACCCAGTTCCGTTGGGTTACAGGTGTTTGGTTTGGCAAACAATACTCTAATACGCCACGAACAGGTTTTTGGATCGGATTCTTACCAAATCCCCATGGATATTTCCGGATTGCCATCAGGTCTCTATGTAGTAGTGATGGAAACACAATTTGGATATTCTCTACAGAAAGTGATCCTAAAATAGCCACAATTCAAAAGAGATGTTTTGATGGGCGTGGTTATCCACGCCCTTTTTTATTTTTGCACCATGAAATACAAAAGACTTTCTAAAGAACAATTGGAGGAACTGCACCAGGAGTTCATCAATTTTTTGGCAACACAATCCATAACCGCCGAAGAGTGGAAAACGCTCAAGACTGAAAAGCCTGAAGTGGCCGAGGAGGAAATCGATGTGTTCAGCGATTTGATTTGGGAAGGTGTACTTTCCAAAGTGGAATATCTGGAAAACATATCGGAACGGCATATGCACTTGTTTCATTTGACAGAAAAGGAAATGAAGCTACTTTCCGTAAAAGTGATGAATCCTGAAATCGACCTTCGTACCAAAGTAGGTTTTGATTGGTTCAAGCGTAATTTTCAATCGGATTTTGTGGAATACCTCACCGCGTCCAAAGCCTATGGGGAAGATAAAAACGTGGACAAGTTCGAATTGGTCAAACAAGGGGCTGTAATCACCAAAGGAGATTTGTATAAGTGGTTCGATCAGATTATGGAATGATTCAGGGGTTTAGGGTAAATGGTTTTTGGGAAAGGATGCTATTCATTAGCATATAAAAATGTCATTCCAATGGAGCGAAGCGACTGAAGAATCCCTTAACCTTTCATCCCCATGCCCTTGATCCTTTACCCAAAACCGTATATTTGCACGAGAATTTAAGATTACATGGCACAGAAACCATCCATTCCCAAGGGAACCCGTGATTTTTCACCCGCTGAGGTGTCCAAGCGTACCTATATCATCCAGATTATAAAAAAGCATTTTGAAACCTATGGTTTTCAGCCTATCGAGACACCTTCCTTTGAAAATTCGGAGACGCTCATGGGCAAGTATGGGGATGAAGGGGACCGCTTGATCTTTAAGATCTTGAATTCTGGGGATTTTATTTCCAAGGTGGATGATGTGACCTACAGCTCCAAAAATTCAGCATCGCTTACCCAAAAAATTTCTGAAAAAGCCTTGCGCTATGACCTTACCGTGCCCTTTGCCCGGTACGTGGTGATGCACCAAAACGAAATTGATTTTCCATTCAAACGCTACCAAATCCAACCCGTTTGGCGTGCCGATCGGCCACAAAAAGGCCGTTTCCGTGAGTTTTACCAATGCGATGCCGATGTGGTTGGTGCCGATTCCTTGTTGCAGGAAGTGGAATTTGTGCAGTTGTATGACGCCGTGTTCACCGATTTGGGATTGAAAGGCTGTACCATAAAGATCAATAACAGAAAAATTCTTTCAGGCATTGCCGAAGTGATCGGGGCCAAGCGCTTATTGGTCGATTTTACCGTGGCGCTGGATAAATTGGACAAGATAGGAGAGGAGAAGGTGAAGGTCGAAATGATGGAAAAGGGTATTTCCGAAGGGGCCATTGCCAAGGCCCAACCGTTGTTTGAAATGACAGGAACTGCCTCGGAACAATTGGAGCAACTCAAAACCTTGCTTGCCAATTCAGAAGTGGGTATGAGGGGTGTTTACGAATTGGAGGAAATTATTTCAACTGCAAGTACGATTGGACTGCAATCCGCTCATTTACAATTGGACGTGACGCTTGCGAGAGGTCTAAACTACTATACTGGTGCCATTTTTGAAGTTGCCGCCCCTGAAGGCGTGAGCATGGGTTCCATAGGTGGTGGTGGCCGTTATGACGACCTAACCGGCATTTTTGGCCTGCCAAATGTAAGTGGCGTGGGTATTTCTTTCGGTTTGGACCGTATCTACCTTGTTTTGGAAGAGTTAAACCTGTTTCCCGACAGTTTGGATACTTCGTTGGATGTACTATGCCTCAATTTCGGTAAAGGTGAGGGATTGGCTTCCTTGAAGTTGGTATCAACCTTAAGAAAAGCTGGCCTTCGTGCGGATTTATACCCGTCTGATGCCAAAGTGCAAAAACAGTTCAAATATGCCGATAAAAGAAATGTCCCCTATGTGATTCTATTGGGAGAGCAGGAACTAGCAGAAGGAAAATTCGTGGTCAAGAATATGAAAACGGGCGACCAAAAATCGTACGACTTGGATGCTGCCCCACAATTTGCCGAAGCTGTCAAATTCGATTTTTAATTTCCTTTACGATGTTTTTGTAATAGGTTGGGCCATGGGGCACATATTTGGCTACATTGGCCAGCCCCCAAGTTTCCTCGGCAAACTTGAAAAGGGGAATCAACGCCAAATCATCCACCTCGCTGTCCTGTTTGATCAAAGCACCAAGCGGAATCTTCAACTCGCATAGGAAAATATGGTGGAGTTCGGCATCGATGAAATCTTCAGATATTTTATGGACTGCTTTAAAGGTGCCAATGGGTTCCAAATCCTTTTGGGTAATGTGCAGTCCCACTTCCTCTTCCACTTCGCGTACCGCAGCCAAGGAAATGTTTTCACCAGCAGCCACATGCCCAGCTACTGAAACGTCCCACAACAAAGGGTGGGTGTCTTTGTGTTTTCCCCGTTGTTGGATCAGTACCCGACCATCCTTGGTATACAGCCATACATGGATGGTGGGATGGAGTAGCCCTTTTCGATGCGCTTCGGATTTTAAACAGGACTGTCCCGTTGGGTTGCCCTGTTCGTCCAAAATGTCTACATATTCATCCATACCCCTAAAGATAAGAAATTGTCATACGGAGGGGAGGTAAAATGTTTTAAATGAACAGGCCAACATGTCAATTCGAGTGATTTTTCAGAATGAAAAAAAGATAAATTGTATCGAGAATTAGATTCCGAGTAGAGGAAAATTGTTCTCGATACAAAATACTTTCAGCATTTCACTCGAACTGACAATTCACGTTATAAAACAGCGCAAAAATGTCATTCTGAAGGAGCTTTGCGACTGAAGAATCTAATCTAATCTAAGATTCTTCGCTTCAAATAACATCAGTTAATCAAAATAGCTGAACGTTTCTCCCTCTTTTATGGTCAACAAAGTTTCATAGATTAGGCGAATCACATTTTCCACGTCGTCCTTGTGTACCGTTTCCACCGTGGTATGCATATAGCGCAAGGGAAGGGAAATCAAAGCTGAGGCCACCCCACCATTACTGTAGGCAAAGGCGTCGGTGTCCGTACCCGTAAATCGGGATGCGGCCAATCGTTGGAACGGTATTTTTTTGGTTTCGGCCGTTTCAATGATGCGTTCCCTTAACTTGTTCTGCACTGCAGGAGCATAGGAAACCACGGGTCCAGAACCTATCATGGTCTCGCCTTCTTTCTTTTTGTCGATCATGGGCGTGGTTGTGTCGTGGCAAACATCTGTCACAATGGCAACGTTTGGTTTGATGGTCTGCGTAATCATCTCGGCCCCGCGAAGTCCAATTTCTTCTTGTACAGAATTGGTCACATAGAGCCCAAAAGGCAGTTTTTGCTTGTTCTCGTGTAGTAATCGGGCCACTTCGGCAATCATGAATCCGCCAACACGGTTGTCCAAGGCACGACAAACAAACTTGTCCTTGTTCAAGATATGAAACTGATCAGGGTAAGTGATTACACAGCCTACATGTACGCCCATTTTTTCTACTTCCGCCTTGTCTTTGGCACCGATGTCGATAAAGATGTTCTCCAATTTTGGCGGCTCCTCCTTGGCACGGTCACGGGTATGGATGGCCGGCCATCCGAAAACCCCTTTCACCACCCCATTTTTGGTATGGATGTCTACCCATTTGGATGGTGCTATCTGATGGTCGCTCCCTCCGTTGCGGATAACGTAAAGCAGTCCATTGTCAGTGATATAATTGACGTACCAGGAAATTTCATCTGAATGTCCCTCGATTACAACTTTGTATTTTGCCTTTGGATTGATGACGGCTACCGCGGTACCGTAGGTATCCGTGATAAATTCGTCCACATAGGGTTTTAGGTAGTCCATCCAAATTTTTTGACCCTCCCATTCATAACCGGTAGGTGATGGGTTGTTCAAGTATTTTTCTAGAAATTCTAGGGACTTTTTATTGATGATCTTTGCTGATGCCATACGTCTGATTTAGTACACAAACATAAGAATATTCACTTTTATTTAATAGCCAAATCATACCTTTATATGTAATTTTGGCAGGACTTTTGACAAATGAACCGCATGTTTCGTAGTGCTATTTTAGGTGTCTTCCTTATGATTTGGTCCCTTGGATTTTCGCAAGAGACCGAAAGGGATTCTATTTTGTTTCCGAAGGATACCGTGGAGGATTACTACGTTCGGTTCGAAGGGGATTCCATTTTATTGAGTTCCATTGAACTGGATGAAGTCTACATTTTTGGCAAGTTGGAATTTGCCGACAAGAATGAACGTCTTCGGTATTTGATCCTTCGCAGAAAGACCCTGAAAGTATACCCGTATGCAAAAATGGCCGCTGAGCGTTTGGTGGAACTGAACGATAGTTTGCAACATATCACTAAGAAACGCCATCAAAAAAAATACACCAAAAAGGTCCAGAAGTACATAGAGGAGGAGTTTTCGGGAGAACTTAAAAAATTAACCCGTACCGAAGGACAGATTTTGGTGAAATTGATTCATAGACAAACAGGGGAGACGGCATTTGACTTGGTGAAGGAATTGCGGAGCGGGTGGCGCGCCTTTTGGTACAATACCACCGCCAGTATGTTTAAAATCAGTTTAAAAGAGGAGTTTTTACCAGAGCAGGTACATGAGGATTATTTGATTGAGGACATCCTGCAACGTGCCTTTTCGGCGAATCAATTGGTGCGACAAAAATCCGTTTTGGACTACGATTATGCCCAGTTGACCAATAAGTGGAAAAATAAACCCCCCGCCCCCCAAAACTAGTTTTTGGTCTTTTTGCCAAAAATGGCATCCATCATAATACTTACGGAACGGAAGCCCAGATAAATGGCCAATCCGGCACATAAAATGCCCAATATCAGGACAGGGATATAAAGGAAATGATCTTCGTTTTTAAAGGCCTCGTAGATTAAAAAAGGCCCCATGAACATGGCCAATACCGTAAAACCAAATGATTTTATCCCTTTGACCAAAAGTTCCTTGTCCGTGCGCCTCATGGGACCAAAGTAGGAATATTAACTTATATTTAGAGGGTAATGCACAAAAATTAACCATGGAAATACTAGTTCTGGCAGCGGTTGTCCTCTTTATCATTTTGGCCACTGTAAAGTTTAAGATGCACCCGATATTCTCGCTCACCATTGCGGCTGTGGTATCGGGTTTTTTGTTGGGACTTTCCCCCCAAGATATCATGACTACCATTGGGGACGGTTTTGGCAAGACACTTTCAGGAATCGGTTTGGTGATTGCCTTTGGAACCGTTATTGGGATTTATCTCGAGAAAACGGGTAGCACACAGGTATTGGCCAATAGTATTTTAAAATGGATAGGGTTAAAACGATCACCACTGGCCATTAACCTTGCCGGATATGTCATTTCCATCCCCGTTTTCTGCGACTCGGGGTTCATCATCCTTTCCTCATTGAACAAGGCCATCAGTAAAAAAACGGGGATACCTGCCTTGGTTTTTGCCATCGCTTTAGCCACTGGGCTGTATTCGGCACATGTTTTTGTACCTCCAACCCCTGGTCCCTTGGCCGCTGCGGCCATTTTGGAGGCCGATTTGGGACTGGTCTTGCTCTTGGGATTATTAGTGTCGATTCCGGTTTCCCTGGCGGGTTATTTTTGGGCGAGGTATATCGGTAAATCCTTAAAAGAAGATGATGAGGTCTTGGCAGTTAAAGAAAAAACCAAAGAAACCAACTATGGCATCAAACCTATACAAGCTTTCATGCCATTATTGGCTCCCATCATATTGATTGCATTAAAATCCGTTGTCAATTACCCTACTTACCCATTGGGTAATGGTTGGGTATTCAAGATTTTGGACTTTTTCGGAAGTCCTGTAATTGCCTTGTTGATCGGGGTGTTTTTTGCTTTTTCTTTGGGTAGGAAAGTACCGTCCAAGGAGAAGGAAGGTTGGGTAGCCGAGGCATTCAAGCAAGCGGGGTCGATTGTATTGATCACGGGGGCCGGTGGTGCTTTTGGCGCCATATTGAGGACCATTGACATCGCATCCCTCATTAACTTGGAATCCAGCACTGGCATGGGAGGGTTGTTGATCGCTTTTGCCATTGCCGCCATCTTGAAGACGGCCCAAGGATCTTCTACCGTGGCCATCATAACCACATCGGCCATCATTGCCCCTCTCTTGGAAACATTTGGATTGTTGGGCATTACGGATAAGGCATTGGCCGTTTTGGCCGTTGGGGCCGGGGCCATGACGGTTTCCCACATCAACGATAGTTATTTTTGGGTAGTATCCCAATTTTCAAATATGAATGTAAAGACCGCACTTCGCGGACATACCATGGGAACCTTGATGCAGGGGATTGTTGGTATTCTAATGGTCTTACTTCTATATGTGATTCTATAGCCTATTGAATGGTGATGGTCTGGGAATATTCCTGTACCACGGCAAAATAGCCCAGGGCATAATCATTGGGCCTTTCCACATTGTCATAAATATTGATGTTGTCCAAACCCGTAACATCAAATACATTGCCTCGTACCGTAGCAATGGGAGTCTGAAAAATACCTCCGGTATCTGTAGTCTGTTCCAGAACTAGGTCCATGTAATTGTAAAACTCCTCGGTGGCCCCCAAAATGCTTACGGTAACTTCCTGACCTGGATTCAGGTTGTCGTTATAGAAATATGAGAAAGAAAATTGTTGTCCTTGAAAAAATTGATCTTCCACCGTCAAAAATTCCCCAAAATCAAAATCGAATACATAAAAGTTGTCCTCTTCCGGGTCATCAGTAAAGGTGACGATCATTTCGGTGTCATCATCCTCAAAAAGGGTACCATCGCCTTGTTCCAAATTGTCCAAAGGTACGGTGGGGGCATATTCGGTCTGCGCATAATAGTATTTTCCTTGGTAGGTAATTTCCAAAATAAAAACAATGCCCGGTTGAGCTGCTGATGTCCTGATACGCTGATCGGAGGAATAATCGGGGTCTGGAATATAGATGCCCGTTCCTGGTTCCTTTTCCGCCAAGGAAGAGAAGGCCAAGGTTTCAAAAAGGCCATCGTTCAGGGGTCTACCATAAGTAATGACAGCACTTTCCACTTGCACGGGTTGGTTTTCATCAAAATAGCTACTGGTCTCCTTCATTTTGATTTCCACATTGATGAACTCTTCGCTTTTATCGACCCGTAAAAGTCCTTCAACGATCAGTTTGGGTTCCGTTTCCGGCAGCTCAACATCGATGACATCCTCACAGGAAACACATAAGATTAACGCCAATAGATAGATGATTTCTTTTTTCATAACGCTAAAATTTAAAGTTGTAGGTTATGGATGGGATAATACCAAAAATGGAGGTGCGCAGCGCCTCGTTCCTGCCCGTATCCTCATTTTCCCTAAAATTGATGGAAGCTGCATTCTTTCTGTTATAAACATTATAGATGCTGAAAACCCATTGCGACTGTACTTTTTTCCTTGTATTACGCTTTGGGGTCAATATGGCCGAGATGTCCAGCCTATGATAGTTTGGCAATCGTTCTTTGTTTCTCTCTCCGTAATAAGGAACGGTAACTCCTTCAAACTCAAACTGACCTATGGGATAATTGGTGGGTTGCCCCGTTTGAAAGATAAAATTGGCATTGAAATTCCATTTTTCATTCAAATCATAACTGCCATAAAGGGCAAGATCATGGGTCTTATCGTAGGGTGTACTGTACCATTCTCCTAAATTGATGCCGGTTTCCAAGTTGGAGCGCCCAGTATCGAAGTCTAGGTCCCTTCCCGGGGTTCTTTGCTCCGATCGGGAGAGGGTATAGGCCAACCAGCCTTTCAATCTGCCCGCATTTTTCCTAATCAGGAATTCAAGCCCATAGGCCCGTGCCTCGCCATTCAGGATGATCTGTTCTATGGCGTTGTTGGCAATCAGGTTGGCACCGTCTATATAATCGATCCTGTTTTGGATCTCTTTGTAAAAGGCTTCGGTTTCAAAAGTAAAGTCCCCATTTTTTATGTTCCTAAAATATCCCATTGCATATTGGTCCAGTAGTTGGGGTTCCACAAAAGGGCCGCTGGGTGTCCAAACATCCAAGGGAGTAGGGGAGCTCGTGTTGGACAGTAGATGGAGGTATTGCGCCAACCGCGTATAGCTTGCCTTTACCGAATTTTTGTCGTTGAAACTGTAGGAGACGGCCACCCGGGGCTCCAGGTTCAAAAACTTTTTAAGGGTTCCTCCTTTTCCTGGATGTATGGTATCAATGGGTTCCGCTTCGCGATACACCAAGGTGAAGGGGTCAAATTCCACGGGATTATCGTTTTGATATACGTAGAATTCGTCCTGTCCCAGTCGGTTGAACTGGCTTACCCTGAGACCGTATTCGATGCTCAAATTCTCGGAGATGGTATGCTCCACATCGATATAGACGGCGTTTTCGTTAGAATATTTTTTTGTGAGTTGCTCCTCAACAATGCCTGAGTCGGGACTGTTGGGCTTAATCTTCCCCGGATTGAAAACGTAATAGGTATTGTTGATGCCGTAATTGAGTTGCAACTTATCACTGAGATAATGCTTCAAGTCGTACTTGAGGTTAAAGTTTTGGATGCCAGAATCCCATTCAAATCCCACAAAATCAAGCTCTAGGCCATAATAGTAATCCGAATAGATCAAGGAAAGATTGGAAAACAGTCTATCGGAAAACAAATGGTTCCACCTGAAGTTTCCCACCGCGTTCCCGTAGGTATTGATGAATTTTTCGTTGATGCTAAAAAGATCTCGACCAAAATATCCGGAAAGAAAAATGCTGTTGTTTTCGTTGATCTTGTGGTTGATTTTGGTGTTCAGGTCATAGAAATAGGCCTTGTTGTTCACATCGAACAAGGGGAGGAAGAGGTGGGCATACGAAGCCCGGCCGCCAACCAAAAAGGCGGTTCTGTCCTTTTGAATGGGCCCCTCCAAAAGCAATCTACTGGCCACGGCACCGATACCGCCGCTTACTTTAAAGTCCTTGCTATTCCCTTCCTTTTGAAATATTTCCAACACGGAGGATACCCGTCCACCATACCGCGCCGGAATACCTCCCTTGAACAATTTTACATCTTTGATGGCATCAGGGTTGAAGACCGAAAAGAATCCAAATAAATGGGAAGAGTTGAACACGGTGGCCTCATCCAATAAAATAAGGTTCTGGTCCGCGGCACCACCCCTTACGTTAAACCCTGAAGAAGCTTCGCCTGCACTGGTGACCCCGGGGAGCAGTAACAGTGATTTGATCACATCTGCTTCTCCAAGCACCACAGGGATTTGTTTAATGGTCTGCGCGGCAAGGGTGTTCACGCTCATTTGGGGTTTTCGAATATCGAGCCGCTCCACATCATCGGTTACTACCACTTCCTCCAATTCCTCAGCTTTTTCAACAAGGTTGAAATCTTTTTTAAGGTCACGAGCTAGACTGATGGTTTTGGAAATTTCTTGAAACCCTAAATAAGATACGGTGATACGATATTCTCCTTTGGGCAGGGTGATGGAGTAGAACCCATATTCGTTCGTTGTTGTACCTGTTTTCAGTTCCTGTACGGCAATGGTCACCCCTATTAAACTCTCATTGCTCACGGCCTCTGAAACGGTGCCGCTCAAGGTGAATTTTTGTTGGGCCTGAAGCACAAAAAAATGCCCAAACAGGGCCAGCAAAAATGCAAGATGGTGTCTGGGCATTTGATTGGTTTTTCTAAAAGTACAAATTCAGGTGCGTAAGAGAAAATCAATTCGGAAGCTTCCATCTTTTTTAACAGAATATGGGAACAAAAAATGGGTGCAATCCTATAAAAGGAAGTTGCACCCATTCATCAGTAGTAAATCTATATTCCTGTAGCCTATTTGGCTATCGAATCCAGGATTTTGTTCAATGTTGCGCTGGGACGCATCGCTTTTGAGGCCATATCAGCATCCGGAAGATAATACCCTCCAATATTAACAGGCAACCCTTGGGCATCAATCAATTCTTGGGCAATTTTGGCTTCGTTGGCGGACAACTCCTTATGCACCTTAGTGAATATGGCTTTTAGTTCCGCATCGTCGTTCTGGGTTGCCAATTGCTCGGCCCAATAGAGTGTCAAATAAAAATGGCTTCCCCTAGTATCTATTTCATTGACTTTTCTGGAAGGGGATTTGTCGTTGTTCAAGAACTCTTCCGTGGCCTTATCTAATGCATCGGCCAAAACCTGGGCTTTTTTGTTGTTGTTCTTTTCACTGAAGAACTCTAGAGAAACGGCCAAAGCCAAGAACTCCCCAAGGGAATCCCAACGCAAGTGACCTTCTTCCAAGAACTGCTCCACGTGTTTAGGCGCAGAACCGCCCGCACCTGTTTCAAACAATCCACCGCCGTTCATCAAGGGAACAATGGAAAGCATTTTGGCACTGGTACCTACTTCCAAAATAGGGAAAAGGTCGGTCAAGTAGTCCCTCAACACATTTCCGGAAACCGAAATGGTATCCTTGCCTTCTTTCATGCGTTTTAGGGTGAATTTGGTAGCCTCTGTGGGTGAAAGGATTCGGATGTCCAATCCGTTGGTATCGTAATCCTTCAGGTAAACGTTTACTTTTTTGATCAGTTCCACATCGTGGGCCCTTTCATCGTCCAACCAAAATACGGCCGGGGTATCGGTGGCCCTTGCACGGGAAACCGCCAATTTCACCCAGTCTTGCACAGGCGCATCCTTTACTTGGCACATTCTCCAAATATCTCCTTCTTCCACATGGTGTTGGATCAAGGTTTCGCCAGTGGCCATGTTCACCACTTTCACGGTGCCTGCCGTTGAAATTTCAAAGGTCTTGTCGTGGGAACCGTACTCTTCTGCTTTTTGCGCCATTAGGCCCACATTGGGAACAGTACCCATGGTCGTGGGGTCAAACGCACCATTTACTTTACAAAAGTCAATGGTGGCCTGATAAACCCCAGCATAGCTGCTATCAGGGATGATGGCTTTGGTATCTTGAAGCTCCCCGTTTTTGTCCCACATTTTTCCTGAATTACGGATCATGGCCGGCATGGAGGCATCAATGATCACATCGCTAGGGACATGTAGGTTGGTAATGCCTTTATCGGAATTCACCATGGCCAAGTCAGGGCCGTTTTCAATGCTCTTGGCAATGGCAGCTTTGATTTCGTTATGCTGGTCCTCTGGCAGTTGTCCTATCTTATCCAAAAGGGTTTCAAGGCCATTATTGGCGTTGATGCCCAATTTTTCGAAAGTGTCTCCGTAATTTTTAAAAAGCTCTGCGAAATATACTTTCAACGCATGTCCGAAGATGATAGGGTCGGAAACCTTCATCATGGTCGCTTTGAAGTGTAGCGAAAGCAACAAATGGTTTTTACGTGCGTCTTCGATTTCCTTGGTGAAGAATTCCACCAACGCCTTTTTGCTCATCACCGTGGCGTCAATGATCTCTCCTTTTTGAAGGGCAATCTTGTCTTTCAAAACCGTAACATCACCCTTGTTGTCCACCAAGTCGATACGGATATCACAGGCTTCAGTCGTGGTAAGCGATTTTTCGTTGGATTTGAAGTCGCCATGGCTCATGGTGGCGACATGGGTCTTTGAATCGGATGACCATGCTCCCATGGAATGGGGATGTGCCTTGGCATAATTTTTTACGGCCTTTGGCGCCCTACGATCCGAATTGCCTTCCCTTAACACAGGATTTACGGCACTACCTTTCACCTTGTCGTATTTGGCCTTTATGGCTTTTTCCTCATCGGATTTGGCATCATCTGGGTAATCGGGAAGATTATACCCTTTTTTCTGTAGCTCTTCAATGGCTTCCTTCAACTGTGGGATGGAAGCACTGATATTGGGCAATTTTATGATGTTGGCTTCGGGGGCTTTGGCAAGTTCTCCCAAAATGGCCAGATCATCGGAAACCTTTTGGTCGTCCTTTAGGTATTCCGGAAACACGGCGGCAATCCTTGCGGCCAATGAGATGTCTTTGGTCTCTATGGCAATATTGGCAGTTTCGGTAAAGGATTTAACAATGGGTAGGAAAGATAGAGTGGCCAAGGCGGGAGCCTCGTCTGTTTTGGTGTAAAAAATTTTAGCCATTTATATGTGTTATGTTTGAGCGGTGCAAATATACAATTTATGTACGGTGCGGTACCTATGGAATGGCTAAATATAGGCGATAGGCGCGGATTATAACAAAAAAACAAAAGCCATATCTTTGTTTTCACACAGATATGGCTTTCAGGATGGGAGCAAAAGATTTGTTCTGTGTTGCTACAAAACCGCAATCCTGAGATTGCATCTTATGTCCCTTCAACGTTTTCTTTGCCCGGTTAACCCATCTTGCGATCGGGCTCCGTGTTACAAAGTTTACTGATGTTTTCCTAAACTTTATCAAAACGAGAAATTGCCTTCCCGTTCGCACATAAAATTTACTATTTCTCCTTGAACCTGACCGAAATCCTGTTCCAATTTGAAATTCCTTTTGTGATCAGTAGTGTTACCAATTAAAAGGGAAATACCAGCTTTTAAAGAACGTCAACTTTAAAATTTGAAACATGTCCGTGATGGTATCACTTTCATATTTCTTTGACTAAAGTAGGACAAAGAATGAAAAAAACAAATTTTGTAATGGATTTAAAATCAACAAAGTATGAACCAAGGTTATTAACAATTGTTCATAAAAAAAGCACCCATTTTTGGGTGCTTTTTACAATTTCGGAACTAGTGGATTAGCCCCTAACTTCTTTAATACGGGCCTTTTTACCGGTAAGACCTCTAAAGTAGAAGATTCTGGATCTACGTACTTTGCCTCTTTTGTTTACTTCGATTCGTTGCAAAGCTGGCATGTTGATAGGGAAAATCCTTTCTACCCCAACGGTACCGGACATTTTACGAATGGTGAAGGTTTCGGTGGCACCGCTTCCCCTTCGTTGGATCACAACTCCTTTGAAGAACTGGGTACGTGTTTTTTCACCTTCCTTGATTTCATAATACACGGTGATGGTGTCACCTGATGAAAATTTTGGAAATTCTTTTTTTGGAACAAATTCGTCTTCAACAAATTTTATTAAGGATTCCATTGTTTGTTTTTTTAGCGTTTACCAGAACCAACTTTCACGTATTTCGTCAGAGGTTGATTTTGAGATTGCAAAAGTAATGCAATATTTAGAAATAGCAAGGTGTTTTGTATTTTTTGAAAGGAATTTCTATTCCAAGAGGTCGGGCCTTCTTTTTTGGGTACGTTCCAAGGCCTGTTGTTCCCGCCACTTTTCAATTTCGGGCAGGTTTCCGCTCAATAGGATTTTGGGAACCTCCCTTCCCTTATATTCCGCAGGTCTGGTATACACTGGGGGAGCCAGAAGATTGTCCTGGAATGAATCCGTGAGGGCAGATGTCTCATCGTTCAAAACACCGGGAATGAGGCGGATTACCGCATCGCAAAGGATGGCAGCGGCCAGTTCACCTCCCGAAAGCACATAGTCACCAATCGAAATTTCACGTGTCACGAACATATCCCTGACCCTTTGGTCCACACCTTTGTAATGTCCACATAGGATGATCATGTTGCCTTTCAGGGAAAGTTCGTTTGCTGTCCTTTGGTTCAGGGTAGTGCCATCTGGGGTCATGTAGATGATTTCATCGTATTCCCGTTCAGCTTGTAATTGGGAGATGCATTTATCGATGGGTTCCACCATCATTACCATACCGGCCCCACCTCCAAACTGGTAATCATCAATCTGGCGATAGTTTCCGGTGGCGTAATCCCTTAAATTGTGCATATGGATTTCGACCAAATCCTTTTCAATGGCCCGCTTCAATATCGAAGCTTCAAAAGGACTTTTCAAAAGTTCGGGGAGCACTGTGATGATGTCAATCCGCATGGACATGGTTCCTGAATTTTATTTCGCCCCAAAAGTAAGGAAAGCTGCAACAACATCGGACCATAAAAAAGGCTTCCCGAAGGAAGCCATGGATTATGATTTTTTCTGCTTGTTCAATTCGTCCTGTAATTGGCGGCTTATCTTTTGCTCGCGTTCCAAGGCGCGTCTGCGATGGGTTTCATATTCCTCTTCCAGTTCAGCCAAGGCAGATTTGGCCTGCTGTGTCAAAAAATTACTGTTCCTGAATCGATAAATGAAGAATAGTAGCAACAATAAAAGTCCAAAGATGATGGACCATAGGATGAGGTTATAGGCTCCCTTGCTGATCAAGGCCCCGAAAAAGGAAATGCTGTCCTTTTCCTCAGTAACGTTATTGAGCTTGTTGGTGGCATCCTGAAGTTTATTGTTCAGGTCCTCGATCTCCGCATTGTTGGCCGTGATGGTCCCGGAAAGGTCCTTGATGGTTTTGTTGGCCGTACTGATGGTATCAAAAATATTCCTTTTGATTTCGTTGAGACTCGATAATTTGATGACCTCGTAGGCCACCCCATTGGTAGATTTGTAATTGGTGGACTTTCGTTCCAACTCCTCAAACTGTCCCTTCAAGGTGGTATCGGATGACTCGGACGTGTCGTCTTCTTGGGCTTTTAGGCTTAAAATTGGGATAAGTAGGGCTAGGGCTAATAAAACTTGTAAATGCTTCATGGTCAAATAGATTCTCGTAAAATTTAGATTAAGGGTAAGGCGAAAGTACACCAATAAACCAAAAATCAAAAGAAAAACCTGATTCGTGAAAGGTTCTTTTCGGGCTACCCGATCTTTAATAATACGTATAACGCCTAACTTTGGCGATATATTTCGCAAGCCGTACAACTTGGTGTGAATATCCATATTCGTTATCGTACCATATATATAGGACCACGCTTTTTCCATCTGCAGAAACGATGGTGGCCTTGCTGTCATAAATAGAGGGGGCAGAAGTTCCTACAATGTCCGAGGAAACCAATTCATTGCTCAACGAATACTTTATCTGTTCCACAAGATCGCCTTCCAAGGCATATTTTTTTAAAATGGTATTGATGCCTTCATTGGATGTTTTGTTCTTGACCTCCAGATGAAGAATGGCCAAGGAACCGTTGGGCACGGGAACCCTGATGGCATTCGAGGTCAGTTTTCCCTTTAGGGAAGGCAAGGCCTTGGCAACCGCTTCTCCTGCACCTGTTTCGGTAATGACCATGTTCAGGGCGGCGGCACGGCCACGTCGATATTTGCTGTGCATGTTGTCCACCAAATTCTGGTCGTTGGTGTAGGCGTGGATGGTTTCCAAGTGCCCTTTTTTAATGCCCAATGAATCCTCGATGACCTTTAAAATAGGAGTGATGGCATTTGTGGTGCATGATGCTGCGGAATAAATTTTGACTTTGTCGGGGTCAAAGTTTTTGTGGTTTACACCGTGTACTATGTTTGGAACCTCTTTGCCGGGTGCGGTGAGCAAAACTTTTCCTGCCCCATTGGCTTCCAGATGGCGCTCAAGGGATTTTTGGTCTCGGAAAGCTCCGGTATTGTCTATGATCAAGGCATTGTATATACCGTGTTTGGTATAATCGATGTCCTCAGGTTTGTTAGCACTGATGAATTTGACCGTGGTCCCGTTTATGATCAGGGCCTGATTTTTGGCATCCACATCCACCGTACCCGTAAATTGTCCGTGTACGGAGTCGGTCTTGAGCAACGCGGCTCTTTTTTCCAGCATTTCCGGGGTCAATTCGCCTCGTACCACAACAGCTCGCAATCGAAGTTGACTACCCCTACCGGTTTTGGCCATTAGTTCCCTGGCCACAAGTCTTCCAATCCTTCCAAACCCATACAGGACCACATCTTTGGGTTTAATGGCCTTGGAGGTCTGTGCATCCTTCAATTTATCAATAACAAAGGCCTTTACATTCAGGTCGTTGTTTTCATCGGAGTGGTATTCGTAGGTCAATTTGCCAATGTCCAGTTTTGCGGGAGGTAGGTTGATGTCGTTGATGGCCCTCAATATTTCCACCGAATCAAAAATGGAAATAGGTTTCTGCACGAACTCCCCCGCATATTCATGAAGGTTGATGATGTCGCTGACGTTTTTATCAATGATTTGGTTTTTGAAAAGCACTACCTCTATGGCCTTGTCATACCATAGGTCGCTGATGATTTTGATGAATTCTGTGGTGGCTTTTCTTCTATCTGCCTGAAAGGCAAGTTCTTTCTCGTAATTTTTAATGTCGCTCATGGATTGTTACTACGCTGATCAGGTTGAAATTTCGGCTAAATTAGATATTTCAATCGTTTTCGTAAAAGAAATTGAACATAAAAAAAGCACCTGTAAAAGGTGCCTTTGAGTGTTTTTTCCACACGTTTTTATTGCAGGATCATATGCTCTTTTTCACCATTTTCATTGATCATGGTAAAGCTGGTCCTTCCATATCTGGAGATTTCTCCGAAATACTTTTTGGCATCCTCAATGTTGTTCACTTCATTGCCATCCACTTCAACGATGATCTTGTTTTCAAGACCATATCTACCGTAGGCTTCGGGTACGTCGGTTATTTTCACCCCTTTGGATACCCCAAATTTCTTTATGTCCTCTTTGGATAGATTTTTTACGGTAAATCCAGTAGTGGGTAATAAGATGCTGGACTGTTTGGTAAGGGTGACATTTTTAGTAATATTTTTTCCATCCCGTTCCACCATGACCTGAACTACATCACCTGGTCTTTTAGAGGAAAGATATCCTGATAGCTCGGAGAACTTGTGAATGGAAATGTTATCCACCTGCTTGATGATATCACCTTTTAATAACCCGGCATTTGCGGCACCAGACTCGTCGGTAACTTCGGAAATGTAGACGCCTTCAAGGTCATCAATGCCCATTTCAGTGGCTGCCTCTGGGTTAAGGTCTCCTCCTTTAATGCCCAAAAGCCCTTTTTGTACGTTACCAAATTCCATAATGTCCTCCACCACTTTCTTGGCAATATTGCTGGGAACCGCAAAAGCGTAACCAACATAAGAACCGGTTTGGGAGGTAATGGCTGTATTGATTCCGATAAGATCTCCATTGGTGTTCACAAGGGCGCCTCCACTGTTGCCCGGATTCACCGCAGCATCGGTTTGAATGAAGGATTGGGAACGCTGAGGGGAAAGTGAACGCGCTTTGGCACTAACAATACCTGCAGTTACGGTCGATGTCAAATTAAAAGGGTTGCCTACGGCCAATACCCATTCGCCAATCTTGGCGTTGTCGGAATCGCCAAAGGCCAAATAGGGCAGCGATTCCTCGGTATCTATTTTGAGCAGTGCAATATCGTAATCCGCATCGGCGCCGATTACTTTTGCCTCATACTCCTTATTATTGTTCAAGGTAACCTGTAATTGACTGGCGTTTGCTATGACATGGTTATTGGTCACGATATAGCCATCAGGGGAGATGATTACTCCCGATCCGGTTCCCACTTGGGGCACCTGTTGGCGTTCAAACCCATAGAAAAAGTCGGAGAGACTGGTAGGTCCCTTGCTCATGGTCAGGTTTTTCACGTGTACTACGGAATTCACGGTTTTTTCGGCTGCCAGGGTAAAATCCACTTCATTGATTCCGGCCACTTTCGGCGAGGTCGGTATGTTGCTTGTATTGATTATCGGGCTTTCCTGGGTAGTGGCCACCCATTTGTAATTTTCTTTTTCGAAAAACATTTTGTACGCCCCTAAGGTAATGGCCCCTGCAAAAAGGGACACTAGGAACAAACTGGCTATTCTCTTCATAATTCGATAATTATTTAACATTTAGCTCTAACAAAATTAAAGGAAATACATTTTTTGATTTGTTTGTTTAACGCTGTTTTAACTCCAAAAAAATCCTTAAAAAATGCCCTAAATTTGTTCCTTTGTAGCAAATGATGAAACTACAGTTTTTTAAATACCAAGGAACCGGCAACGATTTTGTGATCTTGGACAATCGTGAGGGCAAGTTTCCCAAAGACGATACCAAGTTGGTGGCACAGCTTTGTGACCGCCGTTTTGGCATTGGTGCAGATGGGCTCATCCTTTTGGAAAAAGACGATGCGACCGATTTTAGAATGGTGTATTACAATGCCGATGGAGAAGAGGGCAGTATGTGCGGAAACGGGGGAAGGTGTTTGGTGGCCTTTGCCCATTATTTGGGTATTGTGGAAAAGGAAACCACCTTCAATGCCGTGGATGGATTGCATTATGCCGAGGTTGAAGGTGATATCGTGAACCTAAAAATGGTGGATGTAGATGAAGTCCATGAAAAATCGGCCTATAGTTTTTTGGATACAGGCTCGCCCCACCATGTACAATTGGTGAACGACTTGGGTCATTTTGATGTGCAGAAAGAAGGAAAGAAACTGCGCTACGGACTTTACGGGCAAGCGGGGAGCAATATCAACTTTGTGGAGCAACAGGATGCCGATACCTTTCAAGTGCGAACATATGAAAGAGGGGTGGAAGGGGAAACGTTCTCTTGCGGAACTGGGGTTACCGCCGTAGCCCTCGCCATGTATACCGCTGGAAAGACCAAGGCAAACCAAGTTCATATCCATACCTTGGGCGGTGATTTGACCATCAGTTTTGAACAACACAATGGGGGATATTCCAACATTTTTTTGAAAGGCCCTGCCATACAAGTGTATAAAGGAGAAATTGAATGTTGAAGCTAAAAGGGGACAATTTGGTATTACGGGCTTTGGAACCGTCCGATTTGGATTTTCTATACCAACTGGAAAACGATACCTCCATTTGGGAAATCAGCGGAACCCTGAAACCGTATTCCAAAAAGGTGTTGCAACTCTATTTGGAAAATGCCCACAGGGATATCTATGAAGTAAAACAACTGCGTTTGTGCATCTGTGATGCGGACGGGGAATGTATTGGGTTGATAGATCTGTTCGATTTCGACCCCAAAAACCGAAGGGCAGGTATCGGTATCGTGATTGCAAATCCAGAAGATCGAAACAAGGGAGTGGGGGCAGAGGCACTTTCGTTGCTTTGCAACTATGCCTTTTCCGTATTGGACCTTCACCAACTTTATGCCAATATTTTAGAGGATAACCAATCCAGTATCCACCTATTCGAAAAAATGGGATTTGAAAGAATCGGCGTCAAAAAAGAATGGATCAGGACCAGTTCTGGGTTCAAAAATGAAATCATGTTTCAAAAGATAAATTTGGATGAATCTTAAACGAGTACTTTGGGCCACCGCCATTTTAGGGTTATTGATCTGTGGGTTCATCGCATATCAAATTTACAGTGCCATTTTTAGCCCTAATACCCAGTTCAATAATGAGGAAGCTTTTGTCTATATCCCTACAGATGCTACGTTTACCGATGTGAAGGCATCCTTGCAACCCTTGCTCAAAGACCTATCAACTTTTGAGGCCGTAGCACAACGTAAAGGGTATATTGCCAATATCAAACCTGGAAAATACGCCCTGAAAAGAGGGATGAACAACAACGAGATCATCAATAACCTGCGTAGTAACAATATTCCCGTTCAAGTGACTTTCAACAATCAAGAGTCCCTAGCGGCCATGGCGGGAAGAATTTCTGGCCAAATTGAGGCTGACAGTGTATCGTTGTTGCAGGCTTTCAACGATCCGGGTTTTTTGAATGCTTCCCATTTTGATGAGGATTCCAAATTGGGCATGTACTTGCCCAATACCTATGAATTTTTCTGGAACACCAGTGCCGAGAGTTTTAGGGACCGCATGTTGAAGGAGTATGAACGCTTCTGGAACGAGGAACGATTGACCAAGGCCAAAAAATTGGGCCTCACCCCAAATCAGGTGATTGCCTTGGCGGCCATTGTACAAAAGGAAACCGTTAAACCGGATGAGCGTCCCCGTGTGGCGGGCGTTTACCTCAATCGTATTAAAAAAGGAATGTTCCTTCAGGCGGACCCTACCGTTATTTATGCCATTAAAAAGGAAACAGGCAATTACGATACCATTATCAAACGGGTCTTATATCGTGATTTGGAAATGGATTCCCCTTACAATACCTATAAATATGTAGGTATTCCACCTGGTCCTATCACCATGCCTGACATCTCTTCCATTGATGCGGTTTTGAATCCCGAAAAACACGATTACCTCTATTTTGTAGCCGATGTTTCCAACTTCGGATACCATATGTTTGCCAAGACCTTGGAGCAACACAACCGAAATAAAGTACAGTACACCCGATGGCTGAATGAACAAAAAGTGCTCAGATAACACTCATTGACGTTAATTTTCAGCGCTTTAACGGATTTTAAGGCTTATTTAAGAAAATCTTATGAGCTTTATAACTGTTAAAAAAAAGTCTCCCCCTATATTTGCCGGCCGAAATTTTATTTCTGGACCATGGTCTGGAAATCTTAAATAGGAACTATATGAAAAGATGGATAGGTTTTGCTCTACATCTTGCCATGATCGTAGTTTTGACCAGTTTTGGTTCATATACCATAATGAAAAAAGGGGATTTTACGGTTCCCGATTCGTTGAAGGTAGAGAACGGGTCTGAAATCTTTGCACCACTGGATTCCATTGCGAGTCTGGATGTTGATGAAGTAACCCCTCCTTTTTTGGGTAAGGCCTACAATGGCTTTAAAGAGGCACTGGCCTTTAAGGAATCCCAAGGGAGATATCACGTTGTAAATACATTGGGATATTTAGGAAAGTATCAATTTGGAAGTAGTACCCTTAACCTTATGGGTATCTACAACATGGATACCTTTTTGGATAGCCCTGAGCTTCAAGAAAAAGCTTTTGCAACCAATATTGCCCGTAACAAGTGGATATTGCGTAGGGATATCAAACGATTTACGGGAAAAAGGATAGGAGGGATAGAAGTTACCGAATCAGGTATTTTGGCAGCGGCGCATTTGGCCGGGGCCGGAAACGTAAAGAAATACTTGCGCTCTTATGGCAAAGAGGATGTAACGGACGCTTACGGAAGTAGTATCTCGTATTACATGAAAAAGTTTTCGGGTTACGATATTTCGAACATTGAGCAGAAGAAAAATGCCAAGGTTTAATTGAACGTCCCAAAAAAGTAAAAGGCCCGAACAAAAGTTTCGGGCCTTTTTTTATGCTTGTAGGATATAAATAGTAGGCCTTTTATCGAGGTCCAGTTCGATCTCTCCCCACTCATGCACGCTTTTGGTCTGTACAAATTCCGTAGGGAGTGTAATGTCACATGCTATGCACAGTCGGGTGGTCTTATGCAATATTTTGAGGAGGTCTTTCAATAATTTATTGTTACGGTACGGGGTTTCCATGAATATTTGTGTCTGCCCTTTTTCCTTAGAGAGTTTTTCAAGTTGCTTGACCATATTTTTACGCTCCGCAAGATCGATAGGGAGGTAGCCATTGAAAGCAAAGTTCTGCCCGTTCATTCCACTGGACATCATGGCCATCAATATGGAGGAAGGACCGACCAAGGGAACCACTTGAATTCTTTTTTCATGGGCCACCCTTACCACTTCAGAGCCGGGATCGGCAATCCCGGGACACCCTGCTTCGGAAAGCACTCCAATATCGAAACCATGGATGCACGGATCCAAGTATGAAGGTATTTCCGCAGGATTGGTGTATTTGTTCAGGGGCTGTAGTTTAAGATTAGGCTGAGGTTTACTGGGGCTTACCCTTTTGATAAAACGTCTTGCAGTCTTCTCATTTTCAACAATATAATGGTCAATCCGCTCTATGGTTCCCTTAACGGAAATGGGTAAAACCTCCAAAGGAGCATTGTCCCCTAATGTGGTGGGAATCAAGTACACTTTGCCGACTATCAGACCTGGTTTTACCTCTTCCATAGGTTCAATTTAGTTTTTTTGCGATGGCCTCACAAGCCTTATCGATCATTTGATAGACTTTTTCAAACCCATCTTCGCCACCATAATAGGGGTCCGGGACTTCTTGTATACCCAGATCAACTTCATCCAACAAAAGCTTTATTTTACTGACTTCCTGTTCGGTAGTTGCCAAACTGGCCACATTGGAAAAGTTGCTTCGGTCCATTACATAAATGTAATCGAATTCCAAAAAGTCTATTTCCGAAAAGCGTCGACATTTTTGACGACTGATATCCAACCCATATTTTTTGGCCATGGCAATGGATCGGGAATCAGGAGGATTGCCCACATGGTAACCTGCGGTACCAGCGGAATCGACAAAAACGGTATCCGGATCAACCTTGGATTGTAAAATGCCTTCGGCCAAGGGTGATCTGCATATGTTTCCCAAGCAGACCATCAAGACTTTGGTTTTCATAAAAAAGGGGGGATTGGTTCCTAACTGAACTTTTTGTTCAGGTCGTCGATGTATTTGCGGAACTGTTTATCGGTTTCGGCCAAGTTGTCCACCGTTTTGCAGGCGTGCAATACTGTGGCATGATCACGTTTTCCAATTTGGGAACCGATACTGGCCAAGGAGGCTTTCGTGAATTTTTTGGCAAAGAACATGGCCAATTGCCTAGCCTGTACAATATGCCTTTTTCTGGTTTTGGATTGAAGGGTGGCCACATCCATTTCAAAGTAATCCGAAACCACTTTTTGGATGTAATCTATGGAAACCTCGCGCTTGGTATTCTTGACGAACTTCTCTACCACTTGTTGGGCGAGTTCCAAGGTTACTTCCCTTTTGTTGAAAGAGGATTGTGCGATCAAGGAAATGATGGCACCTTCCAATTCACGGATATTGGTCTTAATGTTCCTGGCCACATGATCGATGATATCATCGGGCATTTCAACACCGTCCCTGTACAGTTTGTTTTTAAGGATGGAGACGCGGGTTTCGTAATCAGGACTCTGCAATTCAGCTGAAAGTCCCCATTTGAATCGGGACAAAAGACGTTGTTCAATATCCTGCATGTCCACAGGGGCCTTGTCCGAAGTCAAGATGACCTGTTTGCCGTTTTGGTGCAAATGGTTAAAAATATGGAAGAACACATCCTGGGTTCCCGATTTACCGGATAGGAACTGTACATCGTCAATGATCAGTATGTCTATCAACTGGTAAAAGTGGATAAAATCGTTCCGGGTGTTCTTCTTTACCGACTCAATATATTGTTGGGTGAATTTCTCCGCAGAGATATAGAGCACCGTTTTTTCTGGGTATTTGTCCTTGATTTCCACACCGATGGCATGGGCCAAGTGGGTCTTCCCTAATCCAACACCACCAAAGACCAATAGGGGGTTGAAAGAGGTGCCTCCCGGCTTGTTGGCCACGGCCATCCCTGCCGATCTTGCCAAACGGTTGGAATCTCCTTCCAAGAAATTGTCAAAATTGTAATTTGGATTGAGCTGGGACTCTATTTTGATGTTCCTGATCCCAGGAATCACAAAAGGGTTTTTCAGCTCAGGGCTTTTGGAAGTGATGGGCACATCCAATTCTTGAGGTCCAACGGAGGTACGGTTAGCACTTGGAATCTGCTCCGTAAAGGGTTCCTTGTTTCCATATTTGTTCTCCATCTTGATGATGTAGATCAACTTTGCATTGGCTCCCAATTCACGGGTCAAGGCTACCTTCAAAAGCTTCACATAATGCTCCTCCAACCACTCATAAAAAAACTTACTGGGCACCTGAATGCTGAGTGCCTTATCGGTCAACTTAATGGGTTTGATAGGTTCAAACCATGTTTTGAATGCCTGCGGTTGGATATTATCCTGGATAAAAGCCAAACAGTTGTTCCATACGGAATTAGCAGTAACACTCATGAAGTTTTTCCTTGTTTTAATGGTTAGCTTTAATACTTAAGATTAAACATCTAAGGGGTAGCAAGATGCTTATTGGATGCGACAAATATGTGAACAATTCTTTTAAAAAAAAAATCAATTTGTCATTGAATGTCTTGTTTTTTTTTCGCATGTTACCCCCGCAAAAAGCAAGCCTCTAAATATATAATTTTTCATTTAAAAATGGGCCTAAATTCATATTCTTTTCGGGTCAGATACGCAGAAACTGACCAAATGGGAGTGGTTTATCACGGCAATTATGCCCAATATCTGGAAATGGGTAGGGTGGAGTGGTTACGAGCCTTGGGAGTCACCTATAAAAGTATGGAGGACGGTGGGATTATGCTACCAGTAATTTCCTTACATATTGATTATAAAAAATCTGCCCTGTATGACGATCTACTTACAGTGGAGACCCAACTGAAATCCAAGCCCTTGGTGAAGATCGAGTTTGATTATAAAGTGTTCAACGAGGAGGGTTATCTTTTGGCCACGGCCTATACCGTTTTGGCCTTTATGGATAAAAAAACAGGTAGACCTATCAAATGCCCGGACTATATTTTGGAGCGATTGGAAGATTAACCCAATGTCTCAATTTCAATATCGTGCATTTCATCGAAAAGTTGCTGGGTGGTTTCGACTTCACTCATCCTGACAGAAATGATCAATTCGCAGTCCATATCCATTTTTTGGGAGACGATGTTCAAGTTTTTTTGTTTGATGGCACGCATCACCTTGTCCATTTCTGGATACCCAAACCGAAGCCTGAATTGGGCTTCTACGGTCTTTTCCACAATTTCTGCACTGTCCAATGCCATTTGGGCGGCCGTACGGTAGGCTTGTATCAACCCGCCGACACCTAATTTGGTGCCGCCGAAAATTCGGGTAACGGTAATCAATACATTGGTTACATCATAAGATTGGATCTGCCCATAAATGGGCATGCCTGCTGAATTGTTGGGTTCCCCATCATCATTTGCACGATAAGAAGGGTTTTGAACCCCGAGTTGCCAAGCGTAGCACACATGGTTGGCGGTATGGTATCTTTTCCGAAGCTCTTCCACAATAGGTTTCACTTCTTCCTCCGAGCGTATGGGATGTACTGAGGCATAGAACTTACTCTTTTTGTCCTTGTACAGGATTTCCGGTGAAGTCTGTTCAACAGTTTTGTATACATCGGGGTTTTCCATCAGAACAAAGCTACCAATACAATACTGATAATGGCCAATACCACCCCGCCCCAATTTTTGATGCTCAACCGCTCCTTGAACAGCAAAATGCCCAAAAGGGTAGAAAGCATAACGATGGCCACATTGTTCAACGTGAATACCGCGGCACTGCTCCAAGTATTGTTGCGCAAGGCCCTTATGAGAAAATATATCGAAAAATAATTCGGAATCCCTAAGGCAATACCACCCATCACATTTTTAAAATTGATTTTTAGGGTTTGTTTTTTGGACCCTACACCTATATATATAAGACCCGATAGAGCCGCACAACCGAACACCATGGAGGAGAAAATAGGTATTTCTTGGTCGGTCAGGTGTTTTTCCTCAAAATATTTGATACTGGCATCGATGGCCCCAGAGCCCAAAAACACCAATAAGGGCAAAATCAAATCTTTTCGGTTGATGGTGATGCCCTTTTCCTTTAATGAGGCAAAATAAACTGCCGCCAACGCCAACAGTATACCTATCGCTTGAAGGAAGGTCAGATGCTCTCCATAAAAAATGAGCCCTATGATGACGGGAATGACCAACGACATTTTAGTGGCCACGGATGCTACGGACACCCCGGAAGTTTGTGCTGTTTTTGCCATCAGGTTAAAAATGGTGATAAAAAGGATACCCATGGCAAAGGGTCCCCAAACCCAGGAGGTGCTCATGATTTCACCCATGGCAACGGGTCCTTGATAAAGAAAAAATCCTGTCAAACAGGCCGTGATATAGTTAATGATGATGGCGACCAACGTCTGTACCTTATATACATCATACAATTTGAAAACCACAAAAATCCAAGTGGAACTCAGGATACTCAGGGCCAGATCTAACATTTATAAGCGTGATTTAAGTTGGGTGATATCTTCTTGGCCTACATGCAGGTTCCACACATGGATGCCCAAACGGGCTGCTGCATCCGTGTTTTCACTAACATCGTCCACAAAGAAGGTTTCTTCGGCCATCAAATGGTTTTGGTCCAATACAAATTGAAAAATCTCTTCATCCGGTTTTCGCATGCCCATTTCGTACGACAGGTAAAAAACATCAAAGGAGTTTTTGAAACGGTTGTAGCGTTCCATGCCAATTTGTTGCCGTACACTTTCCATATGTAAGTCATTGGTATTGCTCAACAGGAAAAGTTTATACTGATTTCCCGAGGAAAGACGCTCCAAGAACTGTAAACGTTCTTCGGGAAAATCCAAAAGGATGGCATTCCAGGCTTGAATCAAATATTCTCGGTTGGCATCTGGAAAATGGAAAGAAACCTCATCCAAAAACTCGGAAGATGCCAACAAGCCCTTTTCATAATCCTTGAACAATTGGTCCAATGGAGGAGTGATACCAGAAAACCCATAGGGCAACATGGCTCGGGCCGTGGCAGGTTTATCAAGGTTGATGAGCACATCGCCAAAATCAAGGATAATGTTCTTAATCATGGGTGTAGATGGATAATAGGTCTGACAATATGTTTTGGGTGCTTTTCAAGGTTCCTTTGAATTTTGGAGCAGGAATACCGCTTGCAAAACGAGGGGGACCAACAAATACCCTTGCTTCATCCCAAAGTCCCTCATCCAAAAAAGATTGAAGGGTCTTGGCACCACCTTCTACAATGATACTGGTAATGGAATGTTTGTGTAAGCTGTTACAGATTTGGGAAGCGATGGGTCTGGAATAATCCATTGTTTCGTAATCGATTCCATCTATATATTTTGATGTATCCTTTTCCTGGGTCAATACCATAGTCTTTATGAATTTGTCCAAAACATGAAAATCGGTGCCGATTCTTAAGTCTTTATCTATGATTACTCTGATAGGATTTTTTCCTGCCCAATCCCTAGTGTTCAGTTCGGGATTATCTTCCAAAACCGTATTCGTTCCAACCAAAATCGCTTGTTCCTCACTGCGCCATTGATGCACCAGCTGCCTGGAATATGCATTGGTGATCCAATAAGGTTCCGGGTTGGAATTTCTTTGTGTTTTGTCAGGGGCCATAAAGCCATCTTGGGTTTCGGCCCATTTTAATATGATGTAGGGTCTTTTCTTTTCCTGATACGTCAAAAATCGTTTGTGGTGTTCCCTACATTCGGCTTCAAGAATGCCAACGGTGACCTTACAGCCGGCATCTTCCAGTTTTTTGATGCCCATTCCGGCTACCTTATCATTGGGATCTTGAATACCTATATATACATTTGGAATTTGATGGCTTGCAATCAAATCGGCACAAGGGGGCGTTTTTCCGTAATGGGAACAAGGCTCCAAGGTTACGTAGAGCGTGGCATCTCTCAACAAGCTTTTGTCCTTCACGGAGTTGATGGCATTCACCTCGGCATGTGGTCCGCCGTATGGACTGGTAAATCCTTCGGCGATGATTTCTTCATCATGTACAATGACACACCCCACCATGGGATTCGGAGCTGTGGTCCCAAGTCCCTTTTTGGCCAGTTCTATACAACGAAGGATATATTTTTGGTGTATATTCACCCAGCAAAAATAGCATATTAAACGGCATTATGGGAAATGCAACGATTCGGGAAATTAGGTCCGAAGACAATGAACAAGTGGCCAAAGTAATACGCAAGGTTTTTGAGGATATGGGGGTGCCCAAAGTGGGTACCGCTTATGCGGATAAGGCTTTGGACGACATGTATACGACTTACGATGTGCCACGGGCAGCGTATTTTGTTGTGGAGCATGAAGGCAGGATTATTGGATGTGCGGGAGTGGGCCAACTTCAAAATTATGACGGCAATGTATGTGAACTCCAAAAGATGTATTTTTTGGAAGAAGCCAGAGGCAAGGGGATAGGGGCAAAGATGATCTCCATTTGTTTGGAGAAAGCCAAGGAATTTGGTTTTGAACAGTGTTATTTAGAAACCATGCCCTATATGGAAGCGGCCCAAAAACTCTACAAGAAGAACGGTTTCGATTATATCGATGCCCCTTTGGGAAACACAGGGCATTATTCCTGCCCTGTGTGGATGCTTAAAGAGCTGTGATGCTGCTACGGGATATCAAAAACATATTCCACAATGATTTGGGAAAGATCTATCCAAAGGAAGAAATCGATTCCTTCTTTTATAGCTGTATTGAGCATTACCTGAAAATGGAACGGTTCATTCTGGCCATTAAACCCAACATCGTTTTGACCAAGGAGGAGGAGCAACCGCTGTTCGAGGCCCTGGCCCAATTAAAAAAGGAGAGACCTCTTCAATATATTTTAGGTGTTGCCCATTTTATGGATTTGGAACTCAAGGTGAACGAAAATGTGTTGATTCCAAGACCTGAAACTGAGGAACTGGTGCAATGGGTTTTGGAGGATGCGAATAATAAGAGGTCAGAAATCAGAGAACTGATATCAGATGTCAGAGATAGGAAATCAGATGACGAAAAAGGGGAGAACTCGAACCTTCGCCCTTCACCCTTAACCATCTTGGATATCGGAACCGGAAGCGGCTGTATTGCCATTGCCTTGGCCAAACAACTTCCAAATGCGAAAGTGTATGCTTTGGATGTATCCGAAGAAGCCTTAAAAGTGGCCCAAGAAAATGCAAAAACCAATCAGGTTGACATTGAATTCCTTCATCAAAGTATTTTGGATCCCGGACTTGATCTTGAACAACAATTTGACATCATCGTTTCCAACCCGCCCTATGTCAGGGATTTGGAAAAATCGAAAATGAATAAAAACGTAAAGGAATACGAACCAAATCTGGCCCTTTTCGTCCCAGATGATGATGCGTTGGTCTTCTATAGGGCCATCGTCCAATTTTCCAAAAGACATTTGTTAAAGAAGGGAAGTCTGTATTTCGAAATCAACCAATATTTGGGTGAAGAGACCAAGAGTGTTTTGAAAGCCCATAATTTTTCGGAAATTGAACTGCGCAAGGACATTTTCGGCAACGATAGGATGTTAAAAGGTAAACGTATTTGAATGAAGAGTATCTCGGTTTTTTGTGGTAGTAGCGAGGGTAATGACAGTCATATTGTTTCCATGGCCTATGAATTGGGCAAAAACTTGGCGCAACAAAACTTGACCTTGGTATATGGCGGAGCCAAAGTTGGACTCATGGGTCAGGTGGCCAATGGGGCATTGGATTTTGACGGTAAGGTTATTGGGGTAATTCCCGATTTTCTGAAATCCAAGGAGATTTTTCACGAAGGGATCACGGAGTTGATCATAGTGGACAATATGCATGAGCGAAAAATGAAAATGCACGAACTTTCGGATGGTATCATTGCCTTGCCAGGTGGATTTGGCACTTTGGAAGAATTGTTCGAAGTGGTTACCTGGAGTCAACTTGGACTGCACCAACAGCCTATGGGAATTTTGAACGTGAATGGTTTTTTTGATGAATTGCTGGCCTTTTTGGACACTATGGTGTCAAAAGGACTGCTCAGGCCAGAAAACCGCAACATGCTCTTGGTGGATGACTCCTATACCGGACTTTTGGATCAAATGAGGTCCTATCAACCCATACATACACCAAAATGGATAAAAAAAGAACAGACATAATACATGGCCAGTATCAAAGAAAAGATAGCATCCCTACGGGATGAACTTCAGGAACACAATTACAAATACTATGTTCTGGATCAACCATCCATAACCGATTACGAGTTTGATATGAAGCTCAAAGAGCTTCAAAAATTGGAAGAGGAACATCCTGAATTTTATGATCCCACTTCGCCAACGTTGCGGGTCGGGGGTATGGTCACCAAGAATTTTGAGACCGTGGCCCACGAGCATCGGATGTACTCCTTGGAAAATTCCTATTCCAAAGAAGATCTGGAAGATTGGGAAAAGCGCATTCAACGGATATTGGGTGATGTGCCCGTGGAGTTTACCTGTGAGTTGAAATACGATGGAGCTTCTATCAGTCTTACCTATGAGGACGGAAAATTGGTTCGTGCCGTTACCCGTGGCGATGGTTTTCAAGGGGATGATGTGACCACGAACATCAAGACCATACGATCGGTTCCTTTACAATTGAAGGGTGACTATCCACCCAAATTCGACATTAGGGGCGAGATTATTTTAACCCTCGAGGGATTCGCCAAAATGAACCAAGAGCGTATCGAGGCAGGGGAAGACCCTTACATGAACCCAAGGAACACGGCATCAGGTAGTTTAAAGCTTCAGGATAGTGCATTGGTGGCGCAACGACCTCTGGAATGTCTTTTATATAGTATTGTGGGGAACAATCTGGGCATTTCATCCCAGTTTGAAATGTTGGAAAAAGCCAGGACATGGGGTTTTAAAGTGCCAACGGTAGCCAAACTCTGCAAATCCACCGAAGAGGTGATGCAGTTTGCGGATTATTGGGATTCGCATAGGCATAGCATGCCCTTTGAGACCGATGGTGTGGTGGTAAAGGTCAACAGCATACAGCAACAAGAAGAGCTTGGCTATACCGCTAAATCTCCAAGATGGGCGATGGCGTATAAATTTAAGGCGGAACAGGCTACTACCATTTTGGATAAGATTACCTACCAAGTGGGCCGTACGGGAGCCATAACACCCGTTGCCAATCTGGAACCGGTTCTACTGGCAGGGACTACGGTGAAACGGGCTTCCTTACACAATGCGGACCAAATCGCAAAACTGGATGTCCGTGAAGGGGATACGGTTTTTGTGGAAAAAGGAGGGGAAATCATCCCAAAAATCGTTGGGGTCGATTTCACCAAACGACCTGCGGATTCCAAACCTACGGAATACATCACGCATTGTCCCGAATGTGGCACCGAATTGATTCGAAAAGAGGGGGAAGCCCAGCATTTCTGTCCAAACGATACAAGTTGTCCAACGCAGATTACGGGTCGCATCCAGCATTTTATTTCACGGAAGGCCATGGATATTGAAGGTATGGGAAGCGAAACGGTAGAATTACTTTTTAAGGAGGGACTCATCGCCAATTATGCAGACCTATATACCTTGACCAAGGAGCAAGTGGTTCCTTTGGAACGAATGGCGGAGAAATCAGCGGAGAATTTGGTCAATGGGGTGGAGGCATCCAAAGCCATCCCATTTGAACGGGTATTGTTTGCATTGGGAATTCGATATGTAGGGGAAACGGTTGCCAAAAAATTGGCCAAGGCCTATAAAAATATCGATGCGTTGATGGCGGCATCCAAAGAGGAATTGGTTGCTGTGGACGAAATCGGGGATCGAATTGCCGAGAGTGTGATCGCATTTTTCTCAGAACCCACCAATTTGGAGATCGTCAACAGATTAAAATCCTACGGATTACAGTTTTCGTTGTCCGAAGAACAGTTGGAAAACCAAACGGACAAGCTGAAGGGGCAAACCTTTGTGGTGTCTGGGGTTTTTGAGACCTTGAGTAGGGACGAGCTTAAGAAACTGATCGAGGATAACGGAGGAAAAGTGGCTTCGTCCATTTCGTCCAAGACAAGTTTTGTGGTAGCTGGTGATAATATGGGCCCGAGTAAAAAGACCAAAGCGGAGAGTTTGGGTGTGCCCATTATTTCAGAACAGGAATTTTTGCAAAAACTGGAGGCATGATACCAAAAAACTATGAAGAGTTTCAAGAATCCCTTAACGGACAATTACCACCTGAGAATTGGTCCTTGCCGCTACAGGCGTTATGGTACGATGCCAAAGGGGATTGGGAATCCTCCCATGATATTGCACAGGATATTCATTCTCCCATGGGGAGTTGGATCCACGCTTATTTGCATAGAAAAGAAGGGGATAGGTGGAATGCCAGTTACTGGTATGGGCAAGCCTCGAAATCATTCCCATCCTATGATTTGGCTGAGGAACTTCAGGTTTTGGTTGAGGCCAATCTGTAATTCTTACACCGTGATGCTTACACCTTGGGCGGATGTCTTTTTATCCGCATCAAAATAAAAGTCTATACGGCCCAAGTTAATCCCGTAGCAACCTACCTGGTTTACGAGTACGGAATCCCCGTTCTTGTTGGTACGCACATCCGGCTTGTCCAAAAAGGTATGGGTGTGGCCCCCAATGATCAAGTTGGTGTGGTAGGTACGTTGTGCCAATTGGGTGTCCATAGGTCTTTCAGGATTTTCATAATCATAACCCAAATGGGAAAGACAGATGACCAGGTCACATTGTTCATCTTCCTTTAATTTTCGTTCCATGTCCAAAGCAATCTCATACGGATTGAGATACTGGGTCTCTTTGTACAATTTCTTGGTCACCAATCCGTCCAGTTCAATACCAAGTCCATATACACCAATCTTCACACCATCGACCATATAGGTCTTGTACGGCTTTACATAGCCGTCCATTACCGTGTTGGAAAAATCGTAATTGGCAGAGATCATTTCAAAAGTGGCATAGGGCATTTGCGCCAAAAGGCCATCTATTCCATTGTCAAAATCATGATTGCCAATGGTAGAGGCGTCATATTTCAACTTGCTCATCAATTTGAATTCCAATTCACCTCCATAAAAATTGAAGTAGGGGGTGCCCTGAAAAATATCTCCAGCATCAAAAAGGAGCGTGTTCGGGTTTTCATTTCGGATTTGCTGTACCAATGTTGCCCTTCGGGCCACGCCTCCCATATCTGGATAACTGGAATGGTTTTTTGGAAATGGGTCAATATGGCTGTGCACATCGTTGGTATGCAAAATGGTTATATGTTTTTTGCCCAGATTGGAGCAGGAATTCAAACTGAATCCTCCCATGCCTATTAAGGCAGAAGCGGCTGCTGAGTTGGTGATAAAGTCCCTTCTTTTCATTTATCCAATTGTATAAAGCGGTCGTCGACCACAGCTTGTACGGTGTCCACTTTCTTAAAATAATCGATGATGGCATTGCGAAGCAGGTAATCCGTATCGGTCACGGAAACTATATCATCAAAAAAACCGATACTGGCTCCGCCCTGCACCAAATAATCGGAAGTGGCCACGTAATAATTTCGATTTTCATCAAAAGGCTTGCCCTGAATGTTCACGGATTCTAGGGACTGATCTTTGTCCGTTATGATCTGGATGCCCGAAATGGGATGCCTACGAGAGGCCTTGGCCAGAAAATTGATCAATTTTCTTACGGCGGAACCATTGAGTTCCACCACTTCAATATAGTTCTCGAACGGCATGACCTCATAAGCGTTGCGTGCGGTAACATTCCCTGCGGAAATAATGGAACGAACCCCCCCATAATTCAATACTACAAAATCCAGGTCCTTTCCTGTCCTTGATTTAAAAATGGGCGCCGTTTCGGAGAAAACAATATCGGCCATTAAATTCCCCATGGAAGTATTGCGTTTTCCATCATCCAACAACAAGGATTTTGGGGCATAGGCCAATGTGCTATCCAACACTTGGTTTATCCGGTTGCGATAGGGTTCAACAAAGCTGGAAATAGAATCGGTTTCCTCGATCGAGGCATTTATCGGCAGTTGCTCCCCATGAATTTCACTGAGTTTGCCCGTATCATTTTTGCAGGCCGCCAAAAAACAAAAAGTTACAATTGTAACAAATTGTTTGAATTTTAAATCATTCACGTACGTATCTTTGTTAAGTCGTCTTGGTAGATTAATTACCTTTGTAAAAATGCACAAAAATATGTTTATAAAGGGACTCCAAGACAAATTTAAGGTTAAATCGGGGCTTAAATATTTAAAGGAGGAAATGGAAAAGCCTTCTTTGCCCTTGGCCCGTGAAAAAGGGATTACAAGCATGGGCTGTATTGTCGACGTGGATCATTTCGCCAATGCGGAGGCCTTTTATGAATTGATAGAGGAGTTTTCTTTACGTCCGAATGCCATAAAAATCATTGGCTACAAACGGGAGTACGACAAAAACTCCCCGTATGCCATCCAAATGTTCTCCGACAGGGACCTAGGATGGAAGGGCCAGATTGAAAATGGATATGCTCTGGAATTTTTGGGCAGGGAGTACGATATGCTTATCAATTATTATGATGAGGACAATCTGATGATGAAGCTACTGTCCGTGAAGACGCCGGCAAGGCTAAAAGTAGGACTGGGTTCCCAGGATTCCAAGGTAAACGATTTGATCCTGAACACACCCTTGAAGGATTTTAAACTCTTCAAGAGTGAATTGAAAAAATATTTGAAGGTATTAAACGAAATATGATGGAACAATTGTTAGGTACGGGAGTTGCTTTGGTCACCCCTTTCAAGGACGACCTTTCTGTAGATGTGGTTGCACTGGAACGCATTGTGGAGCATTGTGTTCAAGGTGGTGTGGATTATTTGGTGGTGCTGGGCACTACGGCAGAATCTGCAACTTTGTCCAAGACCGAAAAACAATTGGTGGTAGAGGTAGTGATACGTGCCAATGCAGGCCGGTTACCGCTCGTGTTGGGTATTGGTGGTAACAACACCATGGCCCTTGTGGATGAATTGAAGACCACGGACCTAAGCGAGTTCGAAGCGGTACTTTCTGTATCTCCCTATTACAACAAGCCGACCCAGGAGGGTATCTTCCGTCACTTCAAGGCTCTGGCAGAAGCATCGCCAAAACCCATTATTTTATATAATGTGCCCTCAAGGACAGGAAGCAACATGTTGGCCGAAACGACCTTAAGACTGGCCAAAGAGGTTCCCAATATTGTGGCCATCAAAGAGGCTTGTGGGGATATGGTTCAAATCGATAAGATCATCAAGAACAAACCGGAGCATTTTATGGTCATCTCTGGTGATGACATCACTGCATTGCCGACCGTTTTGGCTGGTGGGGCAGGGGTCATCTCTGTTTTGGGGCAAGGACTGCCTTCCCAAATCTCCAAGATGATCCATTTAGGGCTTGAAGGAGATTCCGAAGAAGCCTACAAGATACATCATGGCCTGTCACCGATCATGAACCTTATTTTTGAGGAAGGGAACCCTGCGGGAATCAAAAGTGTTTTTGAAAATTTGGGCTTGGCCGGCCCCAGAGTTCGCTTGCCTTTGGTAGAAGCGAGCACTCCGTTGAAGAACAAAATCGGTTCATTCTTGAAGTCTTTGGATACTGCACATGTTTAAAATTCGTTAAAAGTTGCCCAAAACCTTGTGGAAACCACATTTTGCCCGTTACATTTGGGGGCGGTAAATTCTTTTTTTAAATCCGTTCATTATCACTAATTTTGCAAAATGTTTTTGAAAATGAGGTCAATACTCCTTCTTTGCTTCGCAGCCATTCTCCTTGCATCCTGTAGCGAGTACCAAAAGGTGCTCAAGAACACCGATGTTGGACCCAAGTACGATATGGCCGAGAAGTTGTACAATGAAGGCGATTATAAAAGAGCAGTTCGTTTGTTCGAACAGATTGCGCCAAAATATGTGGGCAAGCCCCAAGGTGAGCGGGTGATGTTCTTCTTTGCCGATTCTTATTTCAAGACAGAGGACTACTACCTATCTGGCTATCAGTTTGAACGTTTTGTGAAATCCTACCCAAGGAGCGACAAGATCCAAGAAGCTACTTTTTTTGGCGCGAAGAGCTATTACATGCTTTCCCCTCGTTATTCTTTGGACCAAACGGATACGGATAAGGCCTTGGCCAAACTCCAGACCTTCATCAATAATTACCCGGAATCAGAGTATTTTGACGAAGCCAATACCATGGCCAAGGAATTGACCACGAAGAAGGAGAAAAAACAGTTGGAGATTGCCAAACAGTACAATAAAATTGGAGCTTGGGATTTACCTAGATTGGTTTCGGCCATTAAGGCCTTCGACAATTTCGTGTCAGATAATCCCGGTTCCATCTATAGGGAAGAGGCCTTGTATTACCGCATTGAGGCGGCGGCCAACTTGGCCTTTTACAGTACCTTCGATAAAAAGCAGGAACGTTTGCAAGATGCCATGGGTTCCTACAACAATTTGATGAAATATTTTCCCGAGTCAAAGTTTAAGGATGATGCCGATAAACTTGCCGAGAAAATTCAAGATGAATTGAGCGCATACACCATTTCCAAATAAAAGTTTTTAAACAGTTGCATATGCAAGATTTGAAAAATACAAAAGCCCCGGTTTCCACGGTTACCTTGAACAGGAACGAATTTGATGCCAAGACGGGGAACATCTACGAAGCCATCTCCATTACGGCCAAACGTGCCATTCAGATCAATTCCGAGATCAAGAAGGAATTGTTGGAGAAGTTGGAAGAGTTCGCTACTTACAGCGACAGTTTGGAAGAAGTTTTTGAGAACAAGGAACAGATCGAGGTTTCCAAGTTCTACGAAAAATTGCCAAAACCACACGCCTTGGCTGTACAAGAGTGGTTGGAAGACAAAATCTATTACAGAAACACAGAGAAAGACGTCTAAGAGATGCTTGGCGGTAAAAAAATCCTTTTGGGTATTTCCGGGGGAATTGCCGCGTACAAGACCACATTTCTTGTAAGGTTATTGATAAAAGCTGGCGCTCAGGTCAAAGTAGTGATGACCCAGAGCGCCAGCTCTTTTGTATCTCCCCTAACATTGTCCACCCTCTCCAAAAATCCTGTTTTGTTGGATTTTGTAAACGAGGAGGACGGCTCCCTTTCATGGAACAATCATGTGGAATTGGGGCTTTGGGCGGATATCATGCTGGTCGCTCCCGCTACTGCCAACACCCTCTCCAAAATGGCAAACGGGGTGTGTGATAATCTGTTATTGGCCACCTATTTGTCTGCCAAATGCCCGGTCTACTTTGCCCCGGCAATGGATTTGGACATGTACAAACACCCATCTACCAAAAATTCCATTGAAAAACTGCAATCGTACGGTAATGTGATGATTCCTGCTGAATCAGGGGAACTTGCCAGTGGCTTGCATGGGGAAGGGCGTATGGCCGAGCCTGAAAATATCGTTCAGTTTATTGAAAAACATTTGGCCGAAGGACTTCCTTTAAGTGGAAAAAAAGTACTCATTACGGCAGGACCAACACATGAAGCCATTGATCCTGTTCGGTTTTTAGGGAACAAATCCACAGGAGCCATGGGTTTTGAATTGGCCCAAAAAGCGGCTGATATAGGAGCGGAAGTTGTATTGGTTTCTGGCCCGACCCATCTATCCATAACACATTCTGGCATTCAATTGGTTCGGGTGACATCTGCCCAAGAAATGTATGAAGCCTGTCATAAGGTATATCCAGATATGGACGTTGCCATTTGTGCGGCAGCTGTGGCAGATTACCGGCCTAAGCACGTGGCCAGTGAAAAAATCAAGAAGAAGGAAGGGGATATGCATTTAGAACTGGAACGCAATCCCGACATCCTTTTATCCTTGGGAGAACACAAGAAACACCAGTTTTTGGTGGGATTTGCCTTGGAGACCCAAAACGAGCTGGAAAACGCCAAAGACAAGCTCGAACGGAAGCATTTGGATGCCATTGTACTCAATTCACTGAAAGATGATGGGGCAGGTTTTGGCGGTACTACCAATAAAATCACCTTCATTGATAAGAATTTAGAGATTAAAACGTTTGGTTTGAAGACGAAGCCCGAAGTGGCCTCGGATATTTGGGAAGAAATTATCTCCAGAATCCATGCGTAACGTACTGATTTTCATTTTTTTTCTTGCAATTACAACGGTGGTTCCCGCCCAGGAACTGAATTGTACCATTACCGTGAACTCTGATCAGGTAGGGCAGACCAATCAGCAGATTTTTAGGACTTTGGAGCGTTCGTTAAATGACTTTGTCAACAAGAATAAGTGGACCAATCGGGTCTATCGGGAGAATGAAAAGGTGAATGCGCGGATGTTCATCACAGTGACCCAGTATGAATCCGACCGGTTTGAGGCCAACATCCAAATACAGTCCACACGTCCTGTTTTCAACACCACTTACGAAAGTCCTGTTTTCAATTATAAGGATGACGCCTTCAATTTTCAATACCAAGAGTTTCAACCTTTGGTATACAACCCCAATTCATTCGATTCCAACTTGGTTGCAGTGGTTTCCTATTATGTGTATGTAATCTTGGGGTTGGATGCGGATACGTTTTCTCTGGAAGGTGGCAACGATTTTTACCGAACGGCACAGAGTATTGTTACCCAAGCCCAAAGTTCCAACTACAGTGGTTGGAGCCAAGAGACTGGGACGCGTAGCCGATTTGAATTGATTGATAACCTCTTGAGCAATTCGTTTCGGGAATATCGTGTGGCTATGTATAATTATCATCGAAAAGGGTTGGATTTACTGGCTGACAACAATAGCACAGGGAAGCAGATCATTGCAGGGAGTCTCCGTTTGTTCGAGACCTTGATCAAGCGTAGGCCCAATGCCTTCTTGATCCAGACTTTTTTCGATGCCAAATCCGAGGAAATACAGAATATCTTCTCCGATGGTCCAAAGATAGACATCGTCAAACTCAAGGAAACCCTGAACAAGGTGGCCCCATTTTATTCCACAACGTGGAATGAGATAAATTACTAGTGCATTTCTACAAAAGAGATTTATCTTTACGGTAAAATCTTCAGAATTGCTGGCAAATCTTTCCATTCAAAATTATGCACTGATTGATGATGTGAGCGTTGCATTCACCAACGGTTTTACTACTATTACAGGTGAAACTGGAGCGGGGAAATCCATCCTTTTAGGTGGTCTTTCCTTGGTTTTGGGGAAACGAGCCGATCTCTCATCCCTCAAAAATGAGGAACAAAAATGCGTGATCGAGGCGGAATTCGACATTTCAAAATATCAGTTACAGCAGTTCTTTATCGATAACGACCTGGACTATGAGGACAGGACCATTCTACGCAGGGAAATCCTGCCCAGCGGCAAATCCAGGGCTTTTGTAAACGATTCCCCTGTAACTTTGGATGTATTGAAGGAATTGGGGGAGCAGTTAGTGGATGTGCATTCGCAACACCAGACCCTTAGGCTTACCGAAAACGATTTTCAGATGAAGGTGGTGGATGCCTTGGCCAATAATGCTGAAAACCTTGAAGCGTATCAGCAGCAGTTATCCCAATTACGGAAGGCCTCCAAAGAACTTCAGGAGTTGGAGACTTTTCAGTCCAACGCCGATAAAGAACATGATTACAACAGTTTTTTATTGGAGGAACTGGAAGCTGCCAAGTTGAAGGAAGGCATGCAGGAAGCATTGGAGGCAGAATACGAGCAATTGAGCAATGTGGAGCAGATCATGGAGCAATTGTCCGCTGGGTATCAATTGATGAATGATGAACAATTGGGCCTTCTGGGTAGGCTCGGCGACTTGAAACGTGCTTTTCAAAGTCTTTCGGAATATGGTCCCGCATACAAGGCTTTGAGTGATCGGATTCAGTCGGTACTCATTGAAATGGATGATGTAGCCTCCGAGATTGAGCAGATGAAGGATTCTGTTGAAGCGAATCCGGAACGCTTGGAAGTGGTAAACGGGCAACTACAACAATTGTATGACCTTCAGAAAAAACATCATACTGACTCTGTAGCGGATTTGATTGCTATACGAGAGGAACTTGCGGTCAAGGTTGAGGCCGTGGCCAACATCGAGTCCAAAATCCAACAAAAGAAAAAAGAGGTTGCCCAAATGACCACCAAGGTCGATGCTTGTGCCAATACAATCCACAAGGCCCGCAAGGCGGTCATTCCAAAATTGAAAGGAATGTTGGAAGAAAATCTAGCTATATTGGGGATGCCTTCAGCTAGTTTTAAGATTGAAGTAAATCCATCCAACTCCTTTAAAATCAATGGAAAGGATGATCTGCTATTTCTATTTGCCGCCAATAAGGGTTCCAGCTATGGAGAACTCAAAAAAGTAGCGTCAGGAGGAGAGTTATCGCGTATTATGTTGATTATCAAATCTATATTGGCGCAATACGAAAACTTGCCCACTATGATGTTCGATGAGATCGATACCGGGGTTTCTGGTGAGATATCGAACCGAATGGGGGAAATCATGCAGCAAATGAGCAGTACCATGCAAGTGTTTTCCATTACGCATTTGCCCCAAGTGGCTTCCAAAGGACAATACCAATACAAGGTTTACAAGGAAGAAAGTGCTTCAGGAACCAGCACCCATATCAAACAACTCAGTTCAGAAGAACGTATTAGGGAATTGGCGGAGATGTTGGGCGGCAAATCCCTTTCTGAATCCGCTTTGGCCCACGCCCGTGAGCTTTTACAGTAATACTTCACCTTCCGTGCGTTGCGGTCATTTCTAAATGAAACACAAAACGTTGATTGAGAGTTTTTGGATTCTTCGCTGCGCTCAGAATGACTAACAGCTACTTTATAAATTGTTCTATGGAATTAGGTATAACTTATTGATATACAAATTTATAGTGACATTCGAACCAATTTGTGCAATTCGTGTCGGTAAGTAGGAAAGAGATTCTTCGCTGCGCTCAGAATGACCCGACTGCAGACCAGGTCAATATCTTCTGAATCTATACTGCTAGGGATGATTAACATTCGAAATAGTTTAAATATCTTTGTCCTGCAATCAACAATTGATAGAAAATATGGCATACAATCTCTTAAAAGGTAAAAAAGGAATCATTTTTGGGGCTTTGGATGAAAATTCCATCGCATGGAAAACAGCAGAACGCGTTCATGAAGAAGGTGGTACGTTTGTACTGACCAATGCTCCGATAGCCATGCGTATGGGGCAGATCAAGGATTTGGCAAGTAAGACCAATTCAGAGATCATTCCTGCCGATGCCACCAACGAAGAAGATTTGAAGAACCTAGTGGAGCAATCCATGGAGATTTTAGGCGGGAAGTTGGACTTTGTCCTTCATTCCATTGGAATGTCCGTAAACGTGAGAAAGGGTAGGGCCTACACCGATGAGAATTACGATTTTACTGCAAAAGGTTGGGATGTGTCTGCACTTTCCTTCCATAAAGTGATGCAGACGCTTTATAAATCTGATGCCATGAGCGAATGGGGCAGTATTGTAGCCCTTACTTATATGGCAGCACAAAGGACCTTTCCTGATTACAATGATATGGCCGATAACAAGGCGTATTTGGAGTCTGTGGCCAGGAGTTTTGGGTATTTCTTCGGAAAGGAGAAAAAAGTACGGGTGAACACCATCTCCCAATCACCGACCCCAACCACTGCCGGGCAAGGCGTAAAGGGATTTGATGGGTTCATCAACTATGCCGAAAAAATGTCGCCATTGGGCAACGCCACGGCTGATGACTGTGCCAATTACACAGTTTCACTTTTCTCGGACCTGACCAAAAAAGTGACCATGCAGAACCTGTTCCACGATGGTGGGTTCTCCAACACTGGGGTGAGCCAAGAGGTAATCGATGAATTTTCAAAGTAAACAATAAAGATAGTCTGGGAAGCCATCCTTTTTAGGGATGGCTTTTCTATTTCATATGGATGTATTCTTTTCCATAGTGGTTCCGGTGTACAACAGGCCCGAAGAGGTTCGGGAATTGTTGCAAAGTCTTGCACAACAGGATTTTGAAAAGGATTTTGAGGTGGTGATCGTTGAGGATGGCTCTTCGGAGAGCTCTGAGGACATAGTTGAGACCTTTAAAGGAGGACTGCAGATATCCTATTATTTCAAGGAGAATTCCGGCCCCGGTGATTCCCGAAATTTCGGGATGCAGAATGCCAAAGGCAACTATTTCATCATTTTGGATTCCGACTGCATCCTACCAAAACAATACCTTTCTGAAGTCGATAAAGAACTGAAAGCGAACTATGTGCATTGTTTTGGCGGTCCTGATGCGGCAGATGCTTCCTTCACATTAGTACAGAAGGCCATCAACTATGTGATGACATCCTTTTTCACTACAGGTGGGATACGTGGTGGGAAAAAATCAGTAGGCAAGTTCCAACCCCGTAGTTTCAATATGGGGATTTCCAAGGAAGCTTTTCAAAAAGTGGGTGGTTATGGAAGAATCCACCCAGGGGAAGACCCCGACCTTACCTTTCGCATTTGGAAGGCCGGTTTCGAGACCAGATTGTTCGCAAAGGCCTATGTGTACCACAAACGGCGGATAGACTGGAACAAGTTTTACATCCAAGTGAACAAATTTGGGATGGTACGCCCCATCTTGAACAAATGGCATCCGGGCACCGCAAGGTTGACCTATTGGTTCCCGACCCTCTTTATGATAGGGCTGGTAGTTGCTTTGATGATGTCCATTTTCGGATTTGTAATCCCAATTGTTCTGTACGGGATATATTTTCTGGTACTGTTTTTGGACGCTTTACTTCGGGAAGGAAACATAAAAGTGGCGTTATGGGCACTTTATGCGACTATCATCCAATTCATGGGATATGGAATTGGTTTTTTCAAGTCCACAATGTTGCTTAATTTTAGTAACAAGGATCCGGAAGAGCTGTTTCCCAAACTGTTTTTCAAGAAAAGGTAAAAGTGTTCAAAAAAGTATTGCAAGGTCTCAACCAGAAAAAGGTGAAAATATTTTCACTCTTCTTGCTGTGCTCTTTTTTAGCTTGGTTCATCAGCAATCTTTCCGAAACCTACGAGTCAAGGTCCGATTTTGTACTGAACTACAGGAATTTACCTGATACCTTGTTATTGGGCAAGAACTCTGACGAGCACTTGGAAGTGAAGCTCAGAACCAGTGGATTCCAATTTTTGTACTACAATTTTTTTAAAAAACGGATTGACATCAATGTATCCCAAGCCAACTATCAGAATGGAAGGTATGTGCTATCGGAAGACAATTTAAAAAGGCAGATAGACCAGCAACTGTCCCAAAACATTTCATTGTTGGACGTGGACCAAAACCAATTGGTATTGGATCTCTATCAAGTAGCAAGCAAGAAAATACCGATTGTGCCGAATATGGACCTGCAATTGGAACAGAACTACATTTTGGACGGAAAGGTGATTATGGTTCCGGACTCGGTGACGGTGAAGGGACCCGGCAGTGAAATAGATACCATCAAGGAAATCATGACAGCTCCTATTCGCTTGGTCAACGTTTCGGATAGCTTTGAAAGGGAGGCATCGCTGGTTTTTCCAAAAGGGTTGGAGAATAGCGTGTTTTCCGATGCCAGGGTATCGGTCTCAGGAAAGGTGGCCAAGTTTTCAGAAAAGGTGTTCGATGTCCCAGTACAGGTGCTCAATATTCCGGACGGATATCAAGTGAAGACATTCCCAAGTTCCATAACGGTACTCTGCAAGGCCAGTATCGACCGTCTAAAGAATATTTCGGCTTCCGATTTTAATGTTGAGGCCGATTATGCAAAATCCAAAGGATCCAACAACACTCTTTTTTTGGTCATTTCAAAACGTCCTGAAAATGTGTATGATGTTCGGTTGCAGGAAAACAGTGTGAACTTTGTTTTGGAACAGCAATGATGATCGTGGGGCTCACAGGAGGTATTGGCAGCGGGAAAAGCACAGTGGCCAAAATGTTCAGGAAACTCGGGGTGCCCGTGTATGATTCCGATCACGAGGCCAAGGTATTGATGGTAACTTCTCCGAAGGTCAGAGATGGTCTTATTAAGCTTTTTGGAGAAGAGATTTATGACGATGAAGGGAATTTGAACCGAAAGTTTATTGCCGATAAAGTTTTCAAGGATGCTGCATTGCTACAAAAGCTGAATGCCATTGTGCATCCTACGGTAAGGGAACATTTTTTGGAATGGGCGGCTGGTCACTCTACTCCATACGTAATCCAGGAGACAGCACTGATCTTTGAAAACAATGCCCAGGACAAATATGATCAAACCATCTTGGTGACTGCCCCGATGGAGGCGCGTGCCCATCGTGTAATGGAGAGGGATGGTGTGGATAGGGAAGCGGTTTTGGACCGCATGCGAAATCAAATGACAGATGATGAAAAGGCGGGTTTGGCCCATTTTCGTATAGAGAACATCGATTTGAAAACTACCAAGAACAAGGTTAAACAACTTCACGCCAAACTGTTGGCCCTTGCCGCCAAATTTTAACATTTTTGTTAAGGTTAGGTTAAACGGTAAAAGGCCTAAATGTTAAATTTTTAATTTTGACGCAATGAACAAGAAGCTATTCGTTCTTCTAGTCATTCTCATGAGCTTATCCCTGATCGGGATAATTTTCGTTCAGGTTTACTGGATCAGGACATCCATAAACGACAAAGAAGAACAATTTTCAAGGACGGTCACGGACATTTTGGATAAGGTGGCCAATAGGGTGGAGATGATGGAGATGAAGGAGGTGTCCGACCTTATTGCTTCTCAGTTAGATTCCATTGGGCCGCCAACAAGTAGTCAGTATAGACAAATTCTGTTTGTGGATCAGGATTTGAACTCCGATGAGATTCTTTTTTATTCTCATGGAATATTTGAGGAAGACTACAACATAACATCAACGATCTTTGATAACACGGACGGGGAAGATACCACAACGCTAAAAAAGTATACGAGTAAGCGGACCAAGGCCGTATACAAAAAAGAAACCGGTCTTGATGGAAAAACCTATGGTTTAACTCCATTACAGAAATACAAGAAAATAGGAAACCTGAACAGTGTGGAACGGGCCGCCATGGAAGATGTGCTCAGGGAATATGCTAAAACCACTCCGATCCATAAGCGGGTATCCAAACAGGAATTGGAGCTGTTGTTGAGCCAGGAACTCCAGAACAGGAACATTGATATTGACTATGAATATGGAGTATATAGCCAAGGCTATCCCACCAAGATCAGGTCTAACAAGTTCAAGTTCACGGGTACTAAAATGTATAGAGCCCCAATCTTCAAGGATAGTGAGGGCCAGACCAATTTTTCATTGTTGTTGACCTTCCCGACCATGAAAAAATACATATTCAGGTCGATCATGGGTATGGCCTTTTTGTCCTTGATGTTCATTTTGATCATCATGTTGGCCTATTCCAGTGCCATCTATCAGTTGATAAGACAAAAGCAGATTTCGGAAATCAAATCGGATTTTATCAACAACATGACCCATGAGTTCAAGACGCCTATTGCCACAATCAATCTGGCGGTAGAGGCCATACGTAATCCGAAGTCCATTGAGGATAAGGAAAAAGTATTAAGGTATCTGGGAATGATTCGGGACGAGAACAAACGCATGCATGCCCAAGTGGAAAATGTTTTAAGGATATCGAAACTGGAGAAAAACCAATTGGATATCAGAAAGGATAGGGTAGACATGCATGACATTATCAGTGATGCCATTGCGCATGTGGAGTTGATCGTACAGGACAGGGGGGGGTATGTGAATGCCCATTTGGATGCCGAAAGGTCAGAAATTTTGGCAAATGACATGCACATGACCAATGTGGTGGTGAACATTTTGGACAATGCTATAAAATATTCACCTGAACCCCCAAAAATAGACGTGTTCACCGAAGTGGTGAAAAATAACATCATTATAAAGATTCAGGACCAAGGAGCCGGCATGAGTAAGGCGGTATTGAAAAAAGTATTTGAAAAATTTTACCGGGAACATACCGGAGACGTTCATAATGTAAAGGGCCACGGATTGGGATTGGCCTACGTAAAACGAATTATTGATGATCATCAAGGAGAGGTTTATGCGGAAAGCGAAAAAGGTAAAGGAAGTACCTTCTTCATAAAGCTCCCTTTAATTTAAAACAAACTATGGAAACAGAAAAAAAGAAGATACTACTGGTGGAGGACGACCCCAATTTTGGGATTGTGCTCAAGGATTATTTGGCCATGAACGATTTTGATGTGGTTTTGGCCAAAAACGGAATGGAAGGATTTGAAAAGTTCAAGAAGGACAACTTCGATGTCTGCATCTTGGATGTCATGATGCCCTATAAGGATGGGTTTACCCTTGCAAAGGAAATCCGAGAGAAGAACGAGAACGTTCCGATTATTTTCCTTACCGCCAAGACCATGAAAGAAGATGTATTGAAAGGATATAAGGCAGGTGCCGATGATTATCTCAACAAACCTTTTGATTCCGAAGTGCTGTTGATGAAATTGAAGGCCATCCTACAAAGAAAGGCAACCGGTTCCTTGGCCGATAGCAAGCAGTTTGAGTTCCAAATCGGTCATTTTCATTTGAACTCCAAGCTACGCTTCCTTAAGTTCAATGACGAGGAACCTATAAAACTTTCTCCAAAAGAGAATGAACTTTTGCGTTTGTTGGCGTTGCACGAAAATGATTTGATGCCAAGGGAATTGGCGCTGACCAAAATCTGGAGGGATGATAATTACTTCACTTCCAGAAGTATGGATGTGTATATTGCCAAATTGAGAAAGTATCTGAAAAGAGACGATTCCGTGGAAATCCTTAACATTCACGGGGAAGGATTCCGATTAGTGGTCAAGGCAGAAAACCAATGATCATATCATGAATCATAAAAATAAAAAGCCACCTTTAGGGGGCTTTTTTATGTTCTTCAGTGAAATAATTCCGTTAGGAATGGCCGTTATTTCAGTTGTTTTAGAACCTCTTTCACGATTTTAACAGGCTTGTCCTCCACGGAAACTTTGATTTCCTTTGTGGGGGGCTCCAAGGTGTCGAACTGGGATTGCAACAAGTTGGGCGGCATAAAATGCCCCTTTCTTTGTTGTAATCTCGATTGGATCAAATCAAAGGACCCTTCTAAATATACAAAGGCCATACAGTTGCCCATACCTGCGCGCAAAAGGCTTCTATAATTCTTTTTGAGGGCCGAGCAAGCAATGATGGCACCAGTATGTCGGTGTTCCAAGGCGAGTTGGTTCAGTTTGATAAGCCATTCCCTTCGGTCTTCATCGTCCAAAGGTTGGCCGGAACTCATTTTTTTGATGTTTTCCTTGGGATGGAAATTGTCTCCATCAAAAAAAGGACGTCCCAGTTCCTTGGCTAGTAATTTTCCTATTTCGGTTTTACCGCAACCACTCACCCCCATGACGACCAATACATTCTTACCGTTGGGCATGGTCCATGGATTTAAGTCGGTTGTTGATCAGTTCAATCATTTTATCAGGTTCAAGATTATAGGGTATCCACAAAATGCTTTCATTCTTCCGCAACCAGGTCAGCTGGCGTTTTGCAAACCGTCTGGTGTTCTTTTTGATTTCAGAAATGGCATGTTCCAGTGGACAATGGCCGTCAAGATATTCAAAAAGTTCTTTGTAGCCAACCGTTTGCAATGCATTCAGATGTTTGTGGGCATGTAATTTTTTGGCTTCTTCCAATAGACCGTATTCCATCATCAGGTCCACACGGGCATTTATTCGGGAATAAATCACTTCCCGAGGGGCATCCAAGCCAATGTAAAGGGTCTTGAACGATCTTTTGGGCTTCTGTTGGTCAAGAAACGAGGAATAAGGTTTTTTTGCGGCAATGGAGACCTCAAGTGCCCTAATGAGCCTATGGGGATTCTCCAGATCTACAATTTTGTAATATTCTGGGTCATGGATTTTAAGTTCGTTTTGAAGGGATTCCAGTCCCTCTTCCTCTAGACGTTGGTTGAGGTTTTCACGGATTATCGGGTCAACCTCGGGGAATTCATCCAAACCGGAGACCACTGCATCCACATATAGCCCACTGCCGCCTACCATAACGACAATGTCTTGGTTTTTAAAAAGTTCCTCCAAAAATGAAATAGCTTCTTTTTCGAAATCGCCAACGGAGTAAGGGTCGAATATGCTTTTGTGTTGAATAAAATGATGGGGAACGGCCTGAAGTTCTTCTTTTGATGGCACAGCGGTCCCGATTTCCATTTCCTTGAAGAACTGGCGCGAATCCGCGGAGACAATTTCGGTTTTATAATGTTGGGCCAGCAAAATACCCAAAGCGGTTTTTCCAATGGCTGTGGGCCCAACAACCGTTAATAAGACTTTTGAGCTCATAATGGATGTCCGCAATTATAACAGTGGGTGGCATCATCCCTATGGCCTTCCGCAGAACAATTGGGACAGGCTTGGGTGTTTACATGTACCATATGTCCTTCATCGTTCTTTACTCCATCTTTCTTGCTCCTAGTAAATTCCGCAGTAACAATACCGGTCGGTACCGCGATGATACCATAACCCAAGATCATGATCACGGTAGCCAAAAACTGTCCCAAATTGGTTTGTGGTGCAATGTCCCCATAGCCGACGGTGGTTAGGGTCACGATGGTCCAATAGATGCTTCTGGGGATGCTTGTAAAGCCAGATTCCTCACCTTCCACCATGTACATTAGGGTTCCGAAGATAACGGAAAGGATGAGCACCACATAGATAAAAACGGCAATTTTGGTTCGACTGGCCTTTAATGCTGCCTGAAGTTGCGAAGCTTCTCCAATGAATTTGACCAATTTTAAAATCCTGAAAATCCTAAGCAATCGAAATGCCCTTACCGCCAACAATACTTGTGAGCCAGCAAAAATATAAGAAAGATATAGTGGTATGGTAGAAAGAAAATCGATGATACCATAAAAGCTTAGGGCATATCTCCAAGGTTTTTTGATACTGATCAACCGTGCGATGTATTCCAGGGAGAATAGAATGGTCACGATCCATTCCAGGGTTAAGAGCGTGTCATAATATTGGTCATCAAATCCCTTGATACTTTCCATCATGACCAATATCACGCTGAAAACGATCAGCACAAAGAGAAGGATGTCAAAAAGTTTGCCTGCAGGGGTGTCCGCTTCATAAATCACTTCATGAAGTTTGCTTTTCCATCTGGACTGTTCTTTTTGGTTTGTCAAATTGAAGTGGTTAGGGGTATAGTCTTTAATCTATTGTTTTTTCTTAGATAGGATTCTATGATGAATGTGGTATTGTCATCGCTCGGCATCGGTGTCATGATGGATTCCAAGATATGAATATTATTGATTTGATGGTTGAGTTCTACATATCCAAATCCTTGAAGCTTACCGTTTTTGATCAGAATAAAACTTCGTTCCCCAGTGACCCTGCCTCGATCCAAAAGAGCAATATCTTTGCCTTGAATGCTGTACTTTTCATAAGCGGTGAGTACTTTGTCATTGCAATCGGCCACATTGGTTTCCGCATCGTCCTGTTGCATGCAAATAGCATCCAGATCCAGGGAGCAGGGACATAGTCCAAACTCCGTCTGGATTTTGCCTAAAAAACTCCGGGCAGCAGTGATTCCATTAAAAGTAATGGCTTTATTTTTGATCATTCTGCTACTCTCCACCTCCAAAATGATGTGCTCCGTACCGTTCTGGCTAAAGTCCACAGTGTGCGAGAATAATTTCTTTTTGGTGACTTGGTTGTACTTGGGATTATTTTTCTTTTGCTCCAAATAGGCCTTTAGAATGGCTATCAACTCACTTCCAGTGGGTTCATAAGAAACCTTTTTGGTCTCTTTTTGAAGCTTTCGTGCCAACTTGCCAATATTGGTAAAATGTTGGTTCACACGACTTTTGATGTCCTTGGTCTTACCCAGGAAAATGATGTCCCCGTCCTTGTCGTGCATGTAGTAGACACCTGTTTCCGAAGGAAGTTTGAACACCATGTCCAATTGGTTGGGTGAAAGTTCCCCATGAGTTTCTTCCCGTATGACCTCGGTCATGATTTTTTTATCCGTGTCCTTGTTCAGCAACAATTTGAACAATTTCAACGTAGCCAAGGCATCCCCGTTGGCGCGATGTCTATCGCTCATGGGAATTCCCAAAGATCGGGCCAGCTTGCCCAAACTGTGCGATTCCGCATCCGGGATCAATTGCTTGGAAAGATCGACCGTGCAAAGTGTTTTTCTTTGGTAATCGTAGCCCAATCGCCTGAATTCGGTCCTTAGGATCCTGTAATCAAATTGGGCGTTGTGCGCCACAATAACGGTCCCTTCGGTGATTTCCACAATACGTTTGGCCACTTCGTGGAACTTGGGGGCGGAGCGCAACATTTTATTGTTGATACCCGTTAGTTTGGCCACAAAAGGCTGGATTTCCCGCTCAGGATTGATCAAGCAGATAAATTGATCCACTACCTGATGGCCATCAAAACGGTGGATGGCAATTTCCATGATGCCTTCTTCATTGTATTTTCCTCCCGTGCTTTCAATATCCAGTATGGCGTACATGAAATCCTTTGGTTGTTTTACGAATAGTTCCTAGACCCAAATATACTACTTCCAATGCGCACCATGGTGCTGCCTTCTTCAATGGCGAGTTGATAATCCCCGCTCATACCCATGGAAAGAATGGAAATTCCGGGCAGTTTTTGTTTTAAATTTTCAAAAATGGACTTGAGATGCGCAAACTCCTTTCTAATTTGGACCTCATCCGAAGTGAAAGTGGCCATGCCCATGAGCCCCACAACTTTTATATTTTCCATTGTTTGAAATTCATCTGAGGCGATGAGTTCATTCAATTCCTGCTCATCCAACCCAAATTTGGTGTCCTCCTCGGCAATATGCATTTGCAGCAGACAGGGAATCACGCGTCCGTATTTCTGCGCCTGCTTATCAATTTCGATTAAAAGCTTAAGACTATCCACACCATGGATCAACGACACAAATTCGGCCATGTATTTCACTTTGTTACGCTGCAAGTGTCCGATCATGTGCCATTCGATGTCCTTGGGCAGGAGTTCCCATTTCCCCACCATTTCTTGGACTTTGTTCTCCCCGAACACCCGTTGGCCCGCTTCGTATGCTTCCAAAAGAGCTTCTTTGGGCTTGGTTTTGGAAACAGCAACCAAAACGACCCCCTCTGGAATTTCGGCTAGGATACTTTTAATATTATTGACAATACTCATTATAATTCAAATTTAATAAACCCAATTTGCAAACATGCTAAAGAGTTCACCGGTAGTTTTCCATCCTTGAATAAGGGCCAATTCATTGTACAAAAATTGAAGCCCGACAAATAAAAATGCTATAGCAGGAATCCTCAACTTCCAAATTTGTCCACTATCGTGTTGTCGCAAATGCCAAGGTGCATTGTCAATTTGCCATTCCTCTTTTCTTTTCTTAAAATCCACAATGGTTCCCCAGTACAGTAAAGCTCCGGTAATTGTAAAAAATATACCAAGAATTAGTTCCTTTTTCATGTCAGATAGATTGAAAACTTACAATTCGTAAATAGTTAATCCGCTACGCAATTTTGGCTCAATATAGGTACTTTTTGGAGGCATAGTCAATCCTGCATTGGCAATCGCCTTGATTTCATCCACCGTTGTGGGGGACAAACTGAACCCGACAACAAATTCACCACGGTCCACACGATCCTTCATTTGCATGAGGTTGTGTTTTCCATAACCATAGGCAATCCGCTTGTCGTTCCGTAAATCCGTAATATTCAAAATAGGCTCCAATATGGTCTTGAACAGGATTTGTGTGTCCAATTGACTCAGGGCATCTGTGAATTTGTAATTGGTCATCCGTAGATGAAGTAAATAGAACTCGCCTTCCAAATACATACTAAATTCATGCTTTTTGGAAGGTTTGTACAGTCCATCCTCCCGTTTTTCTATCCTGAAATGCTCATCCAGTCTGATTAAGAATTCTTCCTTGCTTAACCCGTTCAAATCCTTCACCATACGGTTGAACTCGTAAATTTTGATCTGCGATTCAGGAATCAAATATGCCATGAAATAATTATATGGCTCGGTTCCGGTATGTTTAGGATTTTCATTTTGAAGTTGTTCCGCCAGCAAATGGCTTGAGGCACTACGGTGGTGACCGTCCGCAATATAAAGGGCATCCAGTCCATTAAAAGCGTTTTGGAGTTTTTCAATCCCTTCGGGGTAAGAAATTTTCCAGAGTTTGTGGTTGACTTTGTCCGTGGTGGTAAAATCGTACTCGGGTTCCCGTTGGATTTTTTTCTGAAAGATTTCATCCACAGTGGGATTATCAGGATACGTCATCAAGACAGGTTCGGCATTAAATCCTACGGAATAGAGATAATCCGCAAACAATTCTTCCCGATGATGAAGGGTATCCTCATGCTTTTTGATGACATCGTTCCGATAATCCTCCACGCTACAGGCACAGAAAAAACCAAGACTTTTAAAGTCACCTTTTTCAATCTGGTAAAGGTAAAAACTCGGTTCTTTATCCTTCAGGAAGACATTTTCCTCCAAAAATTCAAGATAACGGTTCCGGACCAAGTGAAAACGTTCTTTTCCCGTGATATGCTTTTCAAACTTAAACCCGGGATTGATGATATGGAGAAACGAAAACGGATTGAACTGCAGCACCGCCTGCAACTCCTCCGGACCGTATTCCTCATATGATCGGGATGCCACAAAGAAGGCCTTGTCCTTGGTAGGGCGTATGGCCTTGAAAGGTTTTACGATGGCCATGAAATTTTCATTTGGTTTAGGTAATCATCCAACAATTTGGTGCTGTTATTTTTCAACATATAAGAATCCCATGTCATTTCGAACAAAGTGAGAAATCTCATTTCAATTTATTCGGCTTGAGATTCCTCGTCGCATTGCTCTGTCGGAATGACGGCCAAACTCAATATGGAAGTTTTTAAATGCAAGAGATTTAAATTGTTAGATGTTTATTTAAACTGTGCCGAAACCTTTTCCGCTTTCTTGGATTCGGAATAATCGTAAAAACCTTCCCCTGATTTCACACCCAATTTACCGGCCATTACCATGTTCACCAGCAAGGGGCAAGGGGCATATTTAGGATTTTTGAAACCATCGTACATCACATTCAAAATGGAAAGGCAAATATCTAAACCGATAAAATCGGCCAATTGTAACGGTCCCATGGGGTGGGCCATGCCGAGTTTCATCACGGTGTCGATTTCAGCTACGCCGGCCACTCTGTTGTATAGCGTTTCAATGGCTTCGTTGATCATCGGCATCAAGATGCGATTGGCCACAAAACCAGGGTAATCGTTCACCTCGGTTGGGGTTTTGCCCAATTTTTCCGAAAGTTCCATGATGGTTTTGGTCACTTCGTCCGAAGTGCTGTAACCACGGATGATCTCCACCAATTTCATGATGGGAACCGGGTTCATGAAGTGCATACCGATGACCTTGTCCGGACGTTGGGTCACGGAGGCAATCTGCGTGATGGAAATGGAGGAAGTGTTGCTGGCCAATAGGGTCTGTGGCTGGCACATTTCATCCAAATCCTTGAAAATCTTGAGTTTGATGTCCAGATTTTCGGTGGCGGCCTCTACCACAAGGTCTGCTTCCGAAACGCCGTCCATGATGTGGGTAAAGGTTGAAATATTGGCCAATATGGCTGTTTTGTCAGACTCTTTGATGGATTCCTTAGCCACCATGCGATCCAAGTTTTTGGCAATGGTTGCCAATCCACGTTCCAAGGATGCCTGCGAAATATCGATAAGGTTAACATTGAAGCCACTTTGCGCAAAAACGTGGGCAATACCGTTGCCCATGGTCCCTGCACCTATTACCGCTATTTTTTTCATGGAAATGCTATTATGTTTTTGTCGTTCGAGACGAGGCTCGAACGAACTAAGAGTTATTTTTTAAAAGATTCGATAATCTGTAGGGCCACTCGCAACGCATTGGTGCCTTGTTGTAGGGTGACAACCGGGGTTCTATCGTTGTTGATGGCATCGGCAAAGGTTTCAAGCTCATCCAGAATGGCATTGTTGACGTCAATTTCGGGATTTTCAAAATAGATCTGTTTTTTCACGCCTTCCGCATTTTGAAGGATCATATCAAAATCCCCTGGTTTTTCAGGTGCATCTTTCATTTTTACTACTTCCACCTTTTTCTCCAAAAAATCAACGGAAATATAGGCGTCCTTCTGGAAGAAACGCGATTTACGCATGTTTTTCAAGGAAATACGGCTAGAGGTGAGGTTGGCCACGCAACCGTTTTCAAACTCGATTCTAGCATTGGCAATGTCCGGGGAATTACTGATTACGGATACCCCACTGGCATTGATCTGTTTTACTTCAGAAGGAACAACGCTCAGGATCACATCAATATCATGGATCATAAGGTCGAGCACCACTGGAACATCGGTACCCCTTGGGTTGAATTCCGCCAAGCGGTGGGTCTCGATGAACATGGGGTTCTCAATCTTGTCCTTCACCGCCAAAAATGCCGGATTAAAGCGCTCCACATGTCCAACTTGGCCTTTTACCCCATGTTTTTTAGAGAGATCTAAAAGCTCTTCGGCTTCTTCCAACGTATTGGTGATGGGTTTTTCTATAAAGATGTGTTTTCCATTCAGAATGGATTTTTTGGCACATTCGTAATGGGAAAGGGTAGGGGTCACAATATCGACCACATCTACGGCATCGATCAAGGTATTGATGTTTTCAAAATAGGTATATCCGAATTCGGCCGCCACCTTTTTTGCATTGATCTCATCGGGATCGTAGAACCCCACAAGCTCATATTTTTCTGATTGGTTTAAGAGTCTAAGGTGAATTTTTCCCAAATGTCCTGCACCCAGAACACCAACTTTAAGCATAGTATCCAATTTTGTCAAAAATACGGATATGATGGCACTTTGCCTCAAAAATTAGAAAGTAACTAAAGGTATTTTTTGGAGAACTTGTTAAATTCGTAGACCAGACCAACGAACATGAAGGATACGCTCAAGCATAGGGGAATGCGCAATAAATTGGCCGAAATTGTTGAGGCCAAGGGGATAACGGACAAGAAAGTTTTAGAGGCCATAAAGACTATTCCAAGACATTTGTTCTTGGACAGTGGTTTTGAGGACCATGCCTACCAGGACAAGGCCTTCCCCATTGGTGCAGATCAAACCATTTCCCAGCCTTATACCGTCGCTTTCCAGACCGAACTCCTTCAGGTGAAACCCAACGATAAAATCCTTGAAATTGGAACGGGAAGCGGCTATCAAACCGCTATTTTGCTTCATTTGAAGGCTAGGGTCTATACTATTGAAAGGCAACAGGAACTTTTCAAGAAGACCAAGCTGTTTTTCACCAAAATGGGCTATCGACCTAAAAAAATGACATTTGGGGATGGCTATAAAGGATTGCCCGAAGATGCCCCGTTCGATGGTATCATTGTCACTGCCGGAGCCCCAGAGGTCCCAAAAGCCTTGATGTCCCAACTAAAGGTTGGAGGTAGATTGGTGATTCCCGTTGGGGAAGATGAACAGGTGATGACCTTGTTCGTGCGTAAATCCGAAAAGGAATTTGAAAAACGAGAATTGGGTGCCTTTAGGTTCGTCCCGTTATTGGAGGACAAAAACTAGTTGTTGAAACTTTTTTTCACGCGGTCCAGATTCCGTTTGGTATCGCGATCTTTAATGGTGTCCCTTTTGTCGTACAGTTTTTTACCCTTTGCCAGACCAATGTTCACCTTTGCCAAACCCCTATCGTTGATGAAAAGGTTCAAAGGAATGATGGTAAGTCCTGAAGTGGTCACCTCTTTGCGAAGTTTTTTCAACTCCCTTTTGTTGAGCAACAATTTGCGTTCGGCTTTGGGTTTGTGGTTGTAGTAACTTCCGTGGCTGTATTCATCTACCTGCATGTTCACCACAAAAAGTTCTCCCTTATCGTTAAATTCGCAAAAACTTTGGGACAGGTTGGCCTTGCCCAAACGAATCGATTTGATTTCCGTTCCACCCAACACGATGCCAGCCGTGTAGGTGTCGAGGATCTCGTAATCAAACCGGGCCCTTTTGTTTTTTATGTTGATATTTTGCTGCATCGTGTGCAAAAGTATAAACTCTTAGTCAAGAAAATTGTAATGTTACGCTAGATTTTACGATTATGAACAAAACCAAAACCATGAAATATCTTTTTACGGCTACTTTTCTTATCCTATTTGTTTCGTGCAAAGAGAATGCACCAAAACCTTTAACTGCCCAAGAGATTGTGGACAAGTCCATTGAAGTGAGTGGAGGGCAGCTTTACAAAACCCATAGCACAGGCTTTGCGTTTCGGGATAAAACGTATTACTCCAAGAATGAAAACGGAAAAATTGTTTTGGACCGTGTTTCTGATTTGGATTCTGTAATCATTCGCGATGTAAAAAACGGCAATGATTTTGAAAGGTATGTGAACGATTCTTTGGTCACCGTTCCTGATAGCATGGCTGTTCGATATGCCAACTCGGTAAATTCAGTGCACTATTTTGCCCGATTGCCCTATGGTTTGAACGACGGTGCCGTGAACAAGGAATTATTGGGTAAAGAAACCATTGGTGGCAAGGAATATTATAAGATCAAAGTAACTTTTGACCAACAGGGCGGAGGTGATGATTTTGATGACACCTACCTGTATTGGTTTGATATAGAAAGCTTTAAGGTCGATTACCTAGCCTATGACTTTCATGTGAATGGAGGCGGACAGCGTTTCCGAAAAGCCTATAACGAACGGTATGTGAACGGTATCCGTTTTGTGGATTACGAGAATTATAAGCCCAAATCCGAAGGTTCGGATATCTTGGAAATTGGACAACTGTTTGATAAAGGGGAACTGGAGTTGTTATCCAAAATAGAACTGATCGATATTCAGGTAGAGTAGGGTCAATCCATTTTTAATCGGAAATCGGTGGGTACTCCATCAATGATACGAACAATAAAAAGGCTGCTATTGTCGTCATCGTCCATTTGCCCATATTTGTCAAAACCGATCATTTTGTTCACAAAATCAGGGATGGTGTTGCTGTGCCCGACCACGAGTACATTTTTTCCTTCATTCACTAGTTTGAATTCCTCCACATCTACGGATTTGGGGTCGTAGTACTGCACATCTACATTTTGTTTTACCGAAGTTGGGGCAGCCGTCATCGAGGTGCGTTCGTAATTGGTGGAATAGATGGCATCCATGGGGATGGCATCGAATACTTCGGCCCATCTTATGGCGCGGTCTAAACCATTTTGATTGAGCTCTGGATCGGGATTGTCAGGATCTGTCCTGTCTTTTTCCGCATGACGGATAAAATAGAAAGTGGAGATTACAGGTTCTACATTTTTCGTATCTTTTTTGCAGCTGATACTTCCAATGATTAAAATTGCAATGGCAATCAACGGTTTGATGGTTCGCATAGTACAGATCTAAAGTTCCCGTGTTATTTTTAGCTGATCTAAAAGTAACGTTTAATTTTTATTTTCTCGTATGCATAGGTACTTGGTCTTTTTATCATGCGCACTGATTTGGATGGGGTTATCTGCCCAAGAGCCTGCTTTACCTACCGACTTTAGGCAACACTCCTTAACGCAATTCAACGCAAGTCTTTGGAACGCCACCTATGCTTATGATTGGAACCTACCCAACTCCCTTTCCGTTTGGTCACGCTGGCAATGGCAGACCATTGATGGGGATCCATCCACCCTTTTTGCCAATTATACCCATAGCTTGGGACCAAAGTCAACTGCGAGTATTGGTTTTTTACAGCACAATACAGGAACCTTTCTGAATACAGGCGGCAATGCTAATTTTGTTTATGCCTTCCCTATTAATGAGGATGTAAAACTGTTGGCGGGCATCAATGTTTTTGCATTTCAACAAACGGTCGCAGACGAACAGTACGGGACCAATGAAGGGTTGGACCAAGCGACTCTGGAAAGTTTTGAGGGGTTTCGAGTAAAATTCTCGCCTGCCCTGCGCTTGATGGTAAATCGATTTGGGGTTGGTCTGGCCTTTGAAAATGCCTTCGGATTTAATCTTTCGGATAGTGAAAGTGCAACTGCCAATAATTTCAAAACAATTACTGGAACCTTGAGCAACGATTTCCCATTGGCTATTTTCCAGGATTGGGGTGAAAGCTTTTTTAGGCCCATAGTGTATGTTAAATCAATACCCTATTTGGACACCCAATTTGGGGTCAATGGACTGCTTTCTACGCCAAAATTTTGGGTGCAAGGAGGCTACAATAGTTTTTATGGGGTCACTGGAGGACTCGGGGCTACTTTTGCCAAGTCTTTTTCTATTGGAGGGCTTGTGGAATTTGGTACGGATGCCGAATTGGACGCCAAAGACCCGACACTGGAACTGATCGCGTCCTATAACTTTGGAAAAACAGAAAAACGGGTCAGGGAGCCGGAGCCGGAAGATGAAGAGAAAATGGTTACAGAAGACCAGATGAATGAAGAGGCCCGAAGGCAAGAGGAGCAGGAACGCGAGAGAAAATTGGCCCTTCAAAAGGAGCGAGATTCCATTGCCCAGGCACAACAATTGGCATTACAATTAAAGGCCCAAGGTGAAAAGGACAGTATTGCTACCTTACAATCCCAAAAAGTGGAGCTTCGACCCAATGAAAAGTATGAAGAGGTGGAAAATGAGGAAGGATTGGAACCTGGTTTTTACTTGATTGCCAATGTTTATGGTACACAGAAGTATTTCGATAACTTCATGAAAACCTTACGCCAGAAGGGATTGGAGCCAAAATCCTTTTACCGAAAGGTCAACAAATATAACTATGTGTATTTGGAGCGGTACAATTCCATGGACGAGGCCAGAAAGGCAAGGGACAGTAAGTTTTATGGAAAATACCCCGAAAAGACTTGGATTTTCAGGGTGAAGCGGAATTAATCGACCTTTATTTTTTGATTTCCTTTTTTACCAAATGTTCCAAGTAGGTCAGTGTGTTGATCAAATATTTCCGATCACGGGTTATGGTACTCATGGCAATGGCTCCTTGTATCATGGTGAACAATTGTTTTGCAAATTGCAGTGGTGGCACGGATAAATGCAATTCATCACTTTTGGCCCCATTCTCCAAAACTAGGGCGATTTTCCCTTCAATATCTTTAATGGTTTCCTTTACAGCTGCGGACAATAGGGTATTGTTCCCCTGTGCATCCACCCCCACATTCAGGATGGGGCATCCACCCATGGGCAGGGTAAACACATCATATTGCTTATAAAATTGAATTAAGGTGAACAGTTTGTCCATAGCACCGTCATCTTCACTCAATTTAGCATCGATGGCAGACAACAAGAGATTCCGATTGTACTCAAAGGCAGAAAGGGCAAGAGCCTCCTTATTCTCAAAATTACCATAGATGGCGCCTTTGGTAAGGCCAGTGGCCTCGGTCAAATCGCTCATACTGGTCCCCACATAACCGTGCTTGTTGAAAATAGGGGCAACGGTTTCAATGATGTAAGCGGTGGTTCGCTCTGCTTTCTTGGTCATGAGGAAAAGGTTGGTTTAGGGTGAAACTAAGATATAAAAAAACAGATACTGTTTGGTATGTAAGCCAATAAATGCCTTTTTTTTAACAGAGTTTACCCTTAAAGCCGCTAGCCTGGTTTTGATTTGACACTGAACTGGACCACGTTTACACCCAAACCCTTTTTAAAAAGTTGATGAAATTTAGGTTCATAATCTTTTCAATGTCAGATGGACTATATCCCCGAGTTTTAAGTAGATCCGGAACTTTTTGAAGATCGGCTATGGTGTCCATGTCCGCAGGGCTTTGTTCCAATCCATAGCCACCATCCAAGTCGGTACCAATACCCACATGGTCTGTATTTCCGGCCAATTGACAGATATGATCAATATTGTCTACCATGATTTCCAAGGTAACGCCCATGTCCTGTGGTGTGGATTTGCCACGGACCCAATTGGGAACCATCATCCAAGCATCCAATACTACCCCTATAACAGCTTTTCTTTGGATCAATTCCTTGATTTGCTCATCTGAAAACTGCCTGTTGTGATCCACAAACTTCCGGCAATTGTTATGACTGGCCCAAACAGGACCGCTATAGACTTTCATGGCTTCCCAAAAGCTCATGTCGCACAGATGGGTGGCGTCCAGAATCAGGTTGAGTTCCTCAATTTTTTTCAAAAGTTCCTTTCCTTTGGTTCCAATTCCGCCCACAGAATCTGTTCCATAGGCATAAACACCAGGTCCATAATGTGCAGGACCGATGGCCCTCAAACCACTTTCATAGGCTTGTTCCAAATAGTCCATATCCACAATGGAGTCAGCGCCCTCCAGACTTAAAATAAAACCGATTGGTTTGTTGGGTTGGTCAGTTTGCCATAAGGCCAAGTGTTTTTCCATGTCGTTCAAATTTCGAATCTGAACCATTTCACCGGCCTTTTCCATGGATTTGTACCACGCCAATTGTCCTTGGGTCTGTGCCCAAGCCTGATGTTGGGAATGCCAACCCGGCAAGGTGTTTCCTTTTTTTACATAGCGTGCAATCTGGGTAGCCACGCAGAGGCCGATGTTGCCCTTTCGCATGGCCGGGAGAGAAACCATGTTTTTACCACGGTCAGGTTTGTCGGTTTTTCCTGCTTCACGTTCCCTTATTTCCGGTACTGAAAGGGTTAAGTCCCGATTCCACTCCATAGCGTTCATGGAAAGGTCCAAATGGGCATCAAAAATGAACATGATAGGGGGCCTTAAGGATGAAGTTCGAACATGGCCTCGATTTCCACGGCAATGTTACCGGGGAGCATCATGCCTACTGCACTACGAACCCCGATACCGTTATCTTCCCCAAAGACATCGGCCATCAATTCGCTAAAACCATTGATGACATAGGGCTGATTGCCAAAATCAGGGGTACAGTTTACCATACCCAACACCTTAACCACTCTTTTGATTTTATCCAAGCTGCCAAAATGGGTGGAAATGGTAGATAACATGGTCAAACCCACTTGACGGGCGGCCAATTTTGCTTGATCCTTGTCCAGGTCATCCCCGGCGCGGCCAACCATCTTGGAGCCATCCATGTTAATGGGCCCTTGGCCCGATACGTATAAAAAATTATCCACAACCAATATTGGTTTGTACACTCCTGCAGGTGGTGGAGCGGGAGGAAGTTGAATATTCAATTCCTCTAATCGTTTGGTAGGCAAACTTTGCATATATCTAATTAAATGATTGTATTTAAAACCAAAACCCCAATGAGGCCCATGATGCCCACAAGGGTTTCCATGACCGTCCAAGTAGACAGGGTTTCCTTTACCGAAAGGTTGAAGTATTCCTTGAACATCCAAAATCCGGTATCGTTGACATGGGAGAGCATCAAACTTCCGGAACCGATGGCCAAAACCATCAATTCTGGGCTCACTCCAGTACTGGAGGCCAAGGGTAAAACAATCCCTGCGGCTGTCAATCCGGCTACGGTAGCCGAACCCACGCTAACCCGAATAGCAGTGGCGATAAGCCAGGCCAAGATTAACGGAGATATGCTAGAACCTTTCAAACTGTCGGCAATATAATCGCTCACATGGCTATCGATCAATACTTCTTTCAAAGCTCCTGCACCGGCTATAATCAAGAGGATCATGGTAATGCTGGAAACGGAAGAAGTAAGGGAATCCATGATTTTGGACATTTCCTTCCCCTTGGCAATTCCCAAGGTGTAAATGGCCAAAAGCACTGAAATCAATAAAGCGATAACAGGATTGCCAATGAAGGTGAGGATGCTGCGAAGCAAACTTTCCTTCATAAAATGTTCCGCCGCTATAGCGATTCCAATTAGAAGAATAGGCGATAGGGCCGTAAAAATACTGATGAAGGTGGATGGTAGTTCCTCCTCGGGAACGCTATTAGGGTTGTAAAACTCCTTGAGTGGTTTTGCCTCCACCTTTTTGATAGTACGCGCAAACAAAGGTCCAGCCACAATGATGGCAGGAATGGCAATACAAAGACCGTATAACAAGGTTTTGCCGATATCCGCATTGAACATGGCCGCAATGGCGGTGGGTGCGGGGTGGGGTGGAAGGTAACCATGCGTTACAGAAAGCGAAGTAAGCATCGGTAAACCAACATAGAGCAATGGAAGCCCTGTGGAATACGCAACGGTAAACACTAAGGGAATCAAAATCACAAACCCAACGGAATAGAACATCGGGATCCCAACAATGAAACCGGTGATGACCATGGCCCATTGTACGTGTTTTAATCCAAATTTGGCCACCAATTGTGTGGTTATCCGTTGTGCGGCACCACTATCTGCCACTAATTTGCCCAACATGGCCCCAAGTCCAAGGATCAATACCAAAAAACCCAAGGTATTGCCTATTCCCCTTTGAATGGACAGTACCAGGTTTCCCAATTCCATACCCTGAAAAATCCCAACGAAAAGACATACGATGATGAAGGATAGAAAGGCATTCAGTTTAAACTTGGCAATCAGTATGAACAAAAGGAAGATCCCGAGAACGGCAATAACGAGTGGCATAGGGTTGGAGTGTTTGTAGCTAAAATATGTGTCGCTAGCTAAAATAAGGATTTAAATGTAAAGACCTAGTCCGATTTTGATATCCAACAAATTTGGATTGATAGTAAACAAAAACCTTCCCCAATCGCTTAGGGAAGGTTTCGCCTTGTAGTGTATGTAATTAATTATTTCTGAATCAACTCATCCTGATTTCTGAATACCAGTTCGTCATCGAACGAATCCAATAACACAATACTGTCCGATTGGATCTTACCGGCCAACAACTCTTTGGATAGGTTGTTAAGCACCTCTTTTTGGATCAAACGTTTTACCGGTCTCGCACCATACTGGGGGTCGTATCCCTTTTCTGCCAGATAGTTGATGGCATCTTGGGTCGCATCCAAAGTGATGTGCTGTTTGGCCAACATTTTCTTTAATCCGTTCAACTGAAGTCCCACAATATCCTTGATGTCCTTTTTGTTCAATGGGGCGAACATGATGATGTCGTCGATACGGTTCAAAAACTCGGGTCGGATGGTTTTGCGCAGCAATCCTAAAACTTCTACCCGAGCGGCTTCCGAAGCACTTTCCAAATCGATGGCATTTTCAAATTTCTCCTGAATGATATCGCTTCCCATGTTACTCGTCATAATGATGATGGAGTTTTTGAAATCGGCCAAGCGACCCTTGTTGTCCGTCAGCCTGCCTTCATCCAACACTTGCAAAAGAATATTAAAGGTGTCAGGGTGGGCCTTTTCTATCTCATCCAAAAGCACCACGGAATAGGGCTTCCTACGCACAGCTTCGGTCAACTGACCTCCTTCGTCATACCCTACATATCCTGGAGGTGCACCCACTAAACGGCTCACGGAGTGACGCTCTTGGTATTCGCTCATGTCGATTCGGGTGATGGCATTTTCATCATCGAACAGATAGGCAGCCAAGGTTTTGGCCAATTCCGTTTTACCCACACCGGTGGTTCCCAAGAAAAGGAAGGAACCAATAGGTTTCTTCTCGTCCTGCAAACCGGCACGGCTCCTTCTTATGGCATCGGAAACAGCTGTAATGGCCTCATCCTGACCGACCACCCGTTGATGGAGCACATCTTCCAACTTCAATAGTTTTTCACGCTCGCTCTGCATCATTTTGGTCACGGGGATTCCGGTCCATTTGGCGACCACTTCGGCAATATCTTCATAGGTTACCTCTTCTTTGATCAAAGTGCCTGCGGTTTGCTGTTTAGCAAGCTCATCTTCTAATTTGTCCAGTTTTTCCTGGGCTTCTTTGATTTTGCCATATCGTAACTCGGCCACTTTTCCATAATCTCCGTTACGTTCGGCGCGTTCGGCTTCCAGTTTGAAGTTTTCAATATCTTCCTTGGTCTTTTGGATGTTGTCCACCACGGTTTTTTCACTTTCCCATTTGGCAAAGATCTCGTTTCGTTCTTCTTTGAGATTGGCCAAGTCTAAGTTCAAGGTCTGTAATTTGGCCTTGTCGTTTTCCCTTTTGATGGCCTCGATCTCAATCTCCAACTGCATGATTTTTCTGTCCAATACATCCAATTCTTCCGGTTTGGAGTTGATTTCCATCCGAAGTTTGGAAGCGGCCTCGTCCATAAGGTCAATGGCCTTATCGGGCAAGAAACGGTTAGTGATATAGCGTTGTGACAATTCTACGGCACCAATCACCGCCTCATCTTTGATGCGGACCTTGTGGTGTGCCTCATATTTTTCTTTGATACCCCTTAGGATGGAAATGGCACTTTCGGTATCGGGTTCATCCACCATTACTTTTTGAAATCGACGCTCCAATGCTTTGTCTTTCTCAAAGTATTTTTGGTATTCGTCCAAGGTAGTGGCACCAATGGCACGGAGTTCACCTCTTGCCAAAGCGGGTTTGAGGATGTTTGCGGCATCCATGGCACCCTGACCGCCTCCTGCACCGACCAAGGTATGGATCTCATCAATGAACAATACAATATTGCCATCCGATGAGGTTACTTCTTTGATTACGGCTTTGAGTCGCTCTTCAAATTCCCCTTTGTATTTGGCGCCCGCAATCAAGGCCCCCATATCCAAGGAGTAAATGATTTTGTCTTTCAAGTTTTCAGGAACGTCTCCTTGCACGATCCGGTGTGCCAACCCTTCTGCGATGGCGGTCTTACCTACACCGGGTTCACCCACCAACATGGGGTTGTTCTTGGTCCGTCTGGACAAAATCTGAAGAACCCTTCTGATTTCCTCGTCCCTTCCGATGACGGGGTCCAATTTGCCACTATCAGCCAATTGGTTCAGGTTCTTGGCGTATTTGTCCAGAGAGTTATAAGTTTCCTCGGCACTTTGTGAGGTCACCTTGCCACCTTTGCGCAATTCTTGGATAGCGGCCGTCAAATCTTTTTCGGTTACGCCTTGATCTTTGAGGATTTGGGAGACCTTGCTTTTTGATTTGAAGATGGCCAATAACAAATGCTCCAAGGAGACGAACTCATCACCCATGTTCTTGGCAATGATACTGGCTTCGTTCACGGTTTTGCCCGCTTCTCTTGAGAGCATGATCTCCCCTCCAGAAACCTTGGCAAAGCTCTGGAGCTCCTTGTCCAAAATTTGGTTCAGAAGGGTTACGTTCACGTTCAATTTCTTCAAAATGAAGGGTAGTACGTTTTCATCGACCTCTGCAATGGCTTTGAAAAGGTGTTCGTTCTCAATTTGTTGATGCCCTAATTCTTGGGCCAATTGCTGGGCCCGTTGAATGGCTTCCTGTGATTTTATGGTAAAATTATTAAAGTTCATAGTCGTTGTTTTCCTCTGTAATGACAAGAATCCTACCAGCAACACATTACAGTCAAAATGTCCGAAGAATATTGAAAATAAAGGACATTTCGTCAGTTGTAAGCTTTTGGAAGTACTACGACCTATGAACTAAATTTGCAGCATGGGAATATTTGACAGTGTCTTCGGAAAGAAGGAAAAACAAGGGCGTGAGAATAAGCAGTTACCTTGGATAGAATTGGAGGAATTGGCGCAATTGGATGTGATTTCAGGGAAATCAAAGGATAAAACTCAGGTAATTTACAAACACTCCAGCACGTGTGGAATCAGTAGTATGGTGTTGAACATGTTTACCAATTCATATGATTTGGACACGGATTGTGACCTATATTTTTTGACCATTCAACACCACAGGGACATTTCCAATGAAATTGCCCAAAAGTTCGGGGTAAGGCACGAATCCCCACAGTTGTTGGTCGTTAAGAATGGGGAAGTGACATTCCATACTTCGCACGGGGCGATTGCCGATACCGATTTGAAACAAAAACTATAAAAAAGCCCTGATCTTCATCAGGGCCCATTTTAATTGAATTGATATTTTGAGACAATGCCCTTCAGTCTCGCCTTGAGGTCTTCACCGGCATCGTACACCATTTGTTCGTTGGATGGAAAGGGAACCTCCCTGGCATTTAGAAAGACCAAAAGATCATCTTCCAAAGCTCTTTTATCCCCTTGGTAATTGGCAAATACATGCTCGAACACAAATTGACTGGATAGGGGGTAGGCGTTTATTTCCTGTCCGCTGTTCAAATCGGTGAACCGAACCTTTGCCCCAATTTGGGCACTTTTGGTTTGGGTGAATTGGAAAAACTTACAGGTAACGGTGCGCATCTTGTCTACTTTGATCTTGTTGCCCAAACTGTCCTTCACTACATTTCCGTTAGTGTCCAACAGATATTCCCAGCCATCCTTGATCTGTTTCTCCTTGATGATTTGGGTTTCGTTTACACGCTCAGGAGAGACATTGATTTCCATGAAATCCAGGTTCATGGCATAATCATATTTTACATTGGCCAATGGGTTGGTGTGGTATTGCAACCAAAAATTGTCAATGCCGAAAGCATTAAAATCCAGAAGCTCGCTTTCCAAACGTTCTGGAATTATTTGCTCGGTTTGGTTGGCAATATCCACTCGGACATATTCCAACCCCTTGTTATAGGCTTCGTCCATTTTGGCAACGGTTTCCTTGTACCCAGGATTGATTTCCTGTAGGTATTTCAAATCATCGTACGCGGCCCGAAAATCTGCCTTGTATTTGGCATTGGCCAATAAGCTGGAGGCATTTTCGTAAAGATGCTCGGAAAGATCATCCTTGGTGGCCAAGATCTTGTTGTCATAGTTCACAAAATTGAACTTAGCATTTCTTCCTTCATCGTTGATACGGAGTGGAAGCAGTGGTTTGATCCTTTCTTGTATCTGCTTCAACTGCAAATACTTATTATAAATGGTTTCCAAATTGGCAGGATTGCCATCATTTTGCAAGAAAGCGATTTCCTGTTGCTCCCTTTCGGTGTTTTTGGCAAAGGCTTCCTCCAAAAGGGTAATATATTCCTGATTACCTTTTTTGGTTTTGTTTTCCGACAAGTTTTTAATGGCCTTGTTCATAGCGGTAACATAATTTCCGGTATTTAGGGCCTCTTGGGTTTTCTTGACACCTCCACAGGCGGCAAGCAGTACAATTGTGGTTAAGAGTAGAACTTTTTTCATGGTCGTCGATTTTACTGGTTACTTAGGCGGGTTCAAGAGCTATGCCAAAAAACCACATCTTATTAACGAAAAAGGATGAATGGTAGTATATTTTCGGTGAAAAGCTTAAAAATGAGCGTTTTGAGGCATTTTCAAAAAGGGTGAAAATTGTTAATTGCCGTTTGATAAATTTGATGGTCATTGCGCATTTTTTAGGATGTAATCCCCTTTCAATTTGTAATTTTACCGCTTATTAAAAATAATAGGCAATGCAACGAGACCAAGCGATTTTTGATTTGATAGCACAAGAAAGGGAGAGACAGATTGAAGGTATAGAACTGATAGCTTCGGAAAACTTTACCAGTCCACAGGTGATGGAAGCCGCAGGTTCCGTCTTGACCAACAAATATGCCGAGGGCTATCCTGGAAAACGCTACTATGGTGGTTGCGAGGTCGTGGATCAAGTGGAACAACTGGCCATTGATCGTGCCAAAGAATTGTTCGGTGCGGTATATGCCAATGTGCAGCCCCATTCCGGATCTCAGGCCAACGCTTCGGTGTACCATGCCTGTTTGCAGCCAGGAGATACCATTTTAGGCTTTGATCTGTCACATGGAGGACATTTGACCCATGGATCCCCTGTGAATTTCTCCGGTAAGTTGTACAACCCTGTGTTTTATGGTGTTGATGAAGAAACCGGAACCTTGAACTACGACAAGATCCAAGAAGTTGCTGATAAGGAAAAACCGAAATTGATCATTGCCGGAGCTTCTGCCTATTCTAGGGACATGGATTTTAAACGTTTCCGTGAGATTGCCGATAGTGTCGGAGCCATTTTGGTCGCGGATATCTCTCACCCTGCGGGACTTATTGCCAAGGGAATCCTGAACGATCCCATTCCGCATTGCCATATTGTGACCACCACAACCCATAAGACGTTGAGAGGTCCCCGAGGAGGTTTGATCTTGATGGGTGAAAATTTTGACAACCCCTTCGGTATCAAACTAAAAAGCGGAGAGTTAAGAAAAATGTCCGCTCTTTTGGACCTTGCCGTTTTTCCAGGAAATCAAGGTGGCCCGTTGGAGCATATCATTGCTGCCAAGGCAGTAGCTTTTGGAGAAGCGCTTTCGGATGACTTCCTACACTACATGATACAGGTGAAGAAAAATGCTGCGGCCATGGCCAAGGCATTCATGTCCCTTGATTACAAAGTAATTTCGGGCGGTACGGACAACCATATGATGCTTATCGACTTAAGAAATAAGAACATTACTGGAAAAGATGCGGAAAAGGTCTTGGAGCATGCCGCCATCACGGCCAACAAGAATATGGTACCTTTTGATACCCAATCGCCTTTCATTACCTCTGGCATACGTTTCGGTACGCCGGCCATTACCACCAGGGGACTTAAGGAAGCGGATATGGAGACCATTGTCGGATTTATCGATGAGGTGATCATGGACCCCGAAAATGAAAAGAAAATAGGACAGATAAAACAAAAGGTCAACGATTTGATGAAATCGCGACCTTTGTTCAGTGCTTAGTATTTACTTGTAAGTACTTTTTATTCGAATAGGAATAGGTCTTCTTGTTCCAATTTTTTGTTTTTTAAGGAATAGATCATCGCTTGGTGTTGGGCCTGGTCTTCAAAATACAGTCCCCAATAATCTAGGTATCCACATTGACCCATTTTGGATTGGGAATGTTCCAACATGGTGTCCTCAAAAACAGGAACGAAGATTTCATATGGCATTTCGGTCAACCCTTTGGTAAAGTACACAAAATGTTCTCCAACACTGGATATAATATTGCCCAATTGTTTGGGTATACTTTGGTCATGCAATCTTGAGATAATGATGGAGGTTTCCTTAAAATGAAGGGAAAGCTCCAAAATATCTAGGGAATGACTGTTCAAGGCGTTTAATTTTTTAAGGGCTTTTTCTGCCGATGATGACATATTTGTCTGGCTCTCCTCAGAAAAGGCCAAACCTCCCCAATCTCCATTATTAAAATGTCTAAGGCAATCCATCAACCCAAAGTTGAGGTATAGGTCAATGATTAAATCGGCCCTGTTCTCAAGATTGTTGAATTTACATTGGACTTTGGCTGTTGCAAAAAAATCCTTTTCCAGGGTTTTTAGGAAATCGTCCAGTCCGTTAGCGGCCTCAAAGACTTTTGCGCCGCTATTACGATAATTGGTGTTAGTTTTTTTTGGGAACGACATGTTTTTGTGGGTTGTAATTTTCTCTTCACCTTAAAATTAGGATGAATCTTTTTGATGGGATTACAGAAAATCCTTAAAAATTCTATGGGTTTTCCTTAATTGTAAGGATTTTAGCTCAGTGAAAGTCCAAAAACAATTGCCAAAACTGGCTTAAGTAGGTACTTGTCGCTATTAAGGCTAAATAAAGCCTCTATTTTTTGCTGCCAAGATCAAGGCCAGATCATTCTCATTTTCGGTGCCGAAGAGGGTTTTTAAATGTCGTTTTCTGTTTTCGATGGAAGAGGGAGATAACCGGATATATTTTTCGAGATCCTTGTTCTTGGTACCCTTGGAGAGGTGGAACAAAATTTGTTTGTCCTTCTCGTCCAGTTCTATATCATTGGCCATTTTTTTACGGATGGCAGAAAGTGCCTTGGACGAATAGTAGGGTGGGTTGGATATGATGGTTTTTACGGCATCCTCCAAAGTTCTTGGATCGATGTCTGTCTTTACTAAATAGCCATCTGGATCTACGGACTTTAAAATACTGTTGATCCTATAGTTGTCGCTAAAGGAGGACATGAATACGATCTTGCTTTCCGGTACTATTTTTCGGGCCAGGATTCCCAGATCCTCCCCGGTATACGGTTGTTCCTCGTTGGGCGCGAACAATTGCACGTCCAAAAAGAGGATATCGTATTTGAACGAGTGTACGGAATCTTCAATGAGTTTTTTTCCGGCGTCGTAGGTGGTGGCCGTATCCACAATAATATGGTACCCCTCTAGTTCAATGCCCTCAAGTATGAACTTGTAGCCGAGCATGGTCATTTCGTGGTCATCTATGGCTAATATTCTAAGCGTTTCCATTTTAGTTCTTTTGTTGCAAGATTTAGGTGTTCAATACTTCTTTGCGTTCCACCACGTCCGAATCTATGTAGATGGCAGGAATGGTCACTGTTATGGTAGTTCCTTTTCCTTTTTTACTATCAATATCCAGCTTGGCATGTATTTTTTTTGATCGTGAAATAATGTTGCGCAACCCTATTCCACGTTTTCCCTTGTTCACCTCAAAACCGACCCCGTCATCTACGATGGTCAGCTTCAAGTTTTTCCCAAAGGATTCAAAGGAAATATCAACATGCTGGCTTTTAGCGTGTTTGACACAGTTTTTAAGGGCTTCTTGGACGATCCTGTAGGCATTGATCTTAATATCGCCCAACAAATTGTCCCAACTTACCTTATCATCGAATGTAAAGGAACATGATATGCCGGAAGAGGTTTGGATACCATCGATCAAGTCTTCCAACGATACAATAAAATTATGAAATTTTTCATAAGAGGCATTGTTGAGCTCATGGGAAATGGTCCTGATCTCTTCCTCTACCTCCCGTAATTTTTCAATGAGTTCCGCACGTTGGGCAATGGATGCTGGGTCTTCACGCTCATTCAAACCACTCAAAATGAGTCGTATACCTAACATTTCGCCTAAAATGCCATCGTGGAGTTCTTCGGAAATACGCTTTTGTTCCAGTTGCTTGCCTTCTTCAAACTTGCCCTGCTGGGAAAGCATCAGGTTGTAGATTTCTTGGTTGCTCTCCTGCTGTTTTTGCCTGAACTTGAGCCGGTTGTTGTTGATGTAAAGGGTAACGATGATCAAAAATGCTGTACCGAAAAGAATTAACGCAAAGGCGGCACCGACCCATACTTGTTTTTCTTGGGTCAGGATTTCGTTCTTTTCAATTATTTCATCCGTTTCCATGCGAATACGGGCAAACTTGTCCCTTTTGGTACGCTCCTCTTCTTTGATGGTTTCGTTTAGCTTGTAATAGTCATCTGCATAGGTGGAACCATTCGCAGGGTCCAATTTGGTCAATAACATCAAGGCCTCTAAGGAACGGTCATTGTTATAGGTTTCCTTGGCAATGGCATACGATTCCTGGGCTAATTGGATGGCTTGTGAAGTATCTCCCTTGGCTGCCAATACTTCGGCATAGTATTGTTTGGGACGGGCGAGGTCGTATTCTTTTCCTTGTTGGCTATTGACCATAATCGCCTCTTGTAGAAGACTTTCCACATTTTCTTGATTAACTCCTGATTTGAACATTGAGTAGGCGAGCCCCGATATCACCTTTGTATAAAGATCGGGATCTTTTTCCTTAAATGTTTGGTCCGATAGTAGTTCCCTATAAGATTTTATCGCTCTTTGATAATCGTCCATATTCAAAAAGGCGCTGGCTATATTGTTTTGATTGATCCAGCTGAGACGATTGTTGGATGAACCTGAATTGTTCAAGTACTCACCGGCTTTTTTGTAATATTCGAGTGATTTTTGGCTATCGCCCATACCAATAGCAACTACTCCAAGTACGTTATAACAATTATGGATTCTTTTGGTATCGCCAAGCTCGTCAAATATCTTTAGGGCTGAAGAAATGCTGGCTTCGGCTCCAAGATAATCTTTATAAGAATCTTGAATTCTTCCCATGCTATAAAGCATCCTGGCTCTTAAAGACTTGGATGTGGAATCCGCAGGTAAACGTTCAAAACTGGTCAATGCTCTCCTGTAATAATAAAAGGCACTGTCCAAAACACTATGATCTTGTAAAAAATCACCTAGATCCCAGTGGGAAAAGCCAATATTTTTAAAATCATTTGATTTTTGGGCCAATTCCAAGACTTGTCGATTGACCTGGCGAAACTCTAAAGAGTCTTTCAGCGTTTTATAAACCAAGGATATGTCGGAAAGCTGCTCTAACTTTAAAGTGTCGTTTGATAAGGTATAAATTTTCTTCTTTGCATCATCCAAATACTGTTTTCGGTTTTCCAAAGAAAGTTCCTTCCCATTTTTGGCTATTTTCAACCATTTCTGTATAGAATCCAAATCAGGATTTGATGCAGATGTACTTTCGTTTGTCTTATGGGTACATCCCCAAAACAGAAGCAATGACAGTATTAGAGGCTTAAATTTCAAATATGACCAGTGTTAATATATCCAAAGTAACAAAAAAGCCCCAAACTATATAGTATGGGGCTAAGTCTTAATCTGTTTAAAAACTACAATTCTCTGCCATCTCCGGCACTTTGCTCTAATCTCTTTAAACTATCATTAATAATACCAAGGTTTACCCGCTCGGTATATGATGAGATCACGGAATTTTCCAATTCAGTTGAGCTATTGGTTCTTGAAGGTTTATCCCTATTATGGACAAAAAGTCCACCGAGTATAATAAGGTATAAGAAGGACCTAGAAGAATTAATCATTGCAGCAGTAACTTTAAACTATATTTTTTAGTTGTTGTCATCTCCTCGACCATCGCTAACAGTTTCTTCTCCATCTGTTGCGCTCTGATCTACTTTCAATTGTTTAAAAGTTGCTTCGGTGTCCTGCACATCGGTATCGGCTTCACAAGAATAGAATCCAACGGTCAATAATGCCAGTGCCAAAATACTTACTACTTTTCTCATAATGTTAGTTTTAGGGGGTGTTTAAATTGGTTTACGAGGCTAAGATATTTAAGCACAATACGGATATTGCCCCAACTAACATGACTTTAGTGAAGTATGGAAATCTGTTAGAATTTTGCGGGATTCTGCTAGAATTTTGCTAATTGAGTGCCTTTACGGCCGTTTTGGAGAGCATTTCCTTTAAGGTGTCTATTTTGTCCTTATAGGTCTTGGAGAAGGGGAGCTCCTCTTCGCGGTCATGGCTCAAGGTGCAAATGGATTTGCCATAATTGATCCGTGAAACATACCTGCTGTTCAAAATATAGCTTTGGTGGATCCTGATGAATCCTTCGGGAAGTTTGTCCTCAAACGATTTTAAGGTCTTGAAAGCGCTGATGACATTACCATCCCTCATGTAAAAGTCCGTGGTATTGTTGTCGGATTTTAGATAAAGAATGTTTTTGGTGTCCAAATACCTATAATCATTATAGGACTTAAGGCAGATGGTGGAGGGAATATCATCCTTTGGATGCTTCTTCCTAAGACGTAAAATGGTCTTTCTTACGTCAAATTCATTGTGGGGGAGGATCCAATAATCAAAGAAACCGCTCTTTATGGCATTATATGCATATTTTTTGGTGGTGGAGTAACCTATAATAATAGGTAGCGTTTGCATGTATTGGTTCAATTCGGTCACCATCTGGAAATATTCCATCCCATCTTCCCCTAAATTGACTAGCACAAGGTCCGGCGTATGCTTTAATATGGAGTCCAATCCTTCAGCGGCACTAGTCGCCACCCCGGTACAGGTCAAATCTTCATACTCTTCCAAATAAAGCTGTAACTGTAGCTTGGAAGTAGCGTTCGAATCAATGATGTTGTAGGTATATTCCATGTGCAAAATGCTGATTGCAAGTTACTAACGCCCACAAAAATCTCATTGCAGTTTTCCCTTAAAAAAACTATGGGTTTCTCTCTAATTTGGTTGATTTTCCTACAGTTTTCCTTAAAATTTCGTTAATGGATGCGTAATCGTAACGAAATGGTCGGTTTGCAACAAGCTATTTTTGTGTGGTACTCGGAATGAAGATCTTAACCTTCAAAGCTTTGGAAGTTGGGTCGGTCGTGCCAAAATTTGTAGAGTTTTCGCATAAGGTTTGGTCGGTTTTTAAGTGGGTTGTTATTTAGGTTTCATACTAGTTTACGATTTGAGACCGTATTTTCCTAATTTTTGGGACCTTAAAGACGAATCGATAAGGTGAAATTCGACGAACTACACAAAATATTGCGAAGCGCATTTAAAATTTAGTGGAATAAGGGGGTAGGCCCGATTCGGGATATGATTATGCAAACAAGGCCTGAACACGTTCCGGTACCCGTTTAGGGCGAAAGGTATTGGCATCCAAAAGGCACCATTCAGTAATACCCCTCACCAAGAGTTCACCCGTGTCTTTTTTCTTGATATCCACGATCCTGGTAGAAATGGGACCCTTGTTGCCCTCTATGTAGGTGTTTACCTGAATGGTGTCGCCCAAAAGGGCGGACTTGTGGTAAGATATGCTATGGTTCCGTACCACCCAGATCATTTCTTTTCTCATGTCTTCTGTGGTCACTTTTTCCCAATGTTTTTTGGAGATGGCCTGGATCCATTCCACATAGCGGATGTTGTTCACATGGTTCAGGTCGTCCAGATCATCCTGCACTACCTCAAAAACTTCGGAAAAGGTCTGCATCAGTTCTTTTTAAGGATATGGACCTCAAAAAGCTTGTCCCAGTTTTTGCCGGTTACAAAGAAAGTCCCCCTTTCCGGGTGATAGGCTACCCCGTTCAGAACAGAGTTGGTGTCGTCCCATTCAGTACCTTTTTTAACCTGACTTTTTAGACCTCCAAAATTGATGACCCCCTCAATGGCGCCGGAAACGGCATCGATGATCATCATACTCTCTTTTTGGTAAACGTTGGCGTAGATTTTTCCATCCACATACTCCAGTTCGTTGGCCATATTGAAGATGGACTTGTTGGTAACGGTCTCCACATGCCCTGTTTCTTCTAAGGTTTCAGGGTCAAGGAACCAGATTTTTTCGGTACCATCGCTCTTGAATATTTTTTTGCCATCATTGCAAAGGCCCCATCCTTGTCTACTTTCACCATAGGTAAAACTTTTGATCTTTTCAAGATTGGTGGCATCGTATACAAAGCCCATTCCACTTTGCCATGTAAGTAGGTAAAGTCTGTTTTCCATCAAGGTGATGCCCTCGCCGAACAAGGAATTGTCCAGATCTATTTTTTGAAGCACTTCGCCCGTTTCAAAGTTTACTTTTCTTACGGTTGATGCACCCTTTTTGCCGGTACTTTCATAGAGCATACCATCATGAAACTCCAAGCCTTGGGTGTAGGCCTTGGTGTCATGCGGATAGGTATTGATGATTTCATAGGTGTACACTTCAGGAGCAGTGGAAGCCAAAAGCCTCAAATCTTCTTCAACTTCCACGGATTGATCTTCCAAATCAAATTTGGCCACCAATTTTTTGTTTCCCAAAGTAGGTAGGTCCAAGGTAATCTTGCCGTTTTCAACCGGCAATTCCTGTCCATCCATATAATAATGAAGGTTGGAAATTTCGAGTCCTTTCTTGTTTTTTAAGGCGACGCCAACCTGTTCATTTTGATGTAGGGTCTTGTTTTCCAATTGAATGGAAAAGAATTTGGAAGGGTCCGAATTGCCTCCGCAGGCCAAAAAGAAGAGAAGGATCCCCGTTAAAGAAAAAAGTTTCACCATGGTTTTCTGATCATGTTTCATGCGATGTGTTCCTAGAACTTCGAAATTAAGAATGAATTGGGATTGCGACAAATTTAAAAGGTCGTATATTTGCATTCGGCAAGTCCTACACGACCAGCTCCTGTAGAATCCCCCAGGGTGGGAACGCAGCAAGGGTATACGGTCGTAGCGGTGCGATGTAGGTAGCTTGCCGTTTTTTGTTTCCAGAATTTAAGCAATCATGGAAAATAAAGTTGTACTGATCACAGGAGGTTCATCCGGCATCGGAAAATCCATCGGAACCTTTTTATCAGCCAAGGGATGCAAAGTTTATGGCACTGCCCGCAATCCCCATAACTACCCCGATTTTGACGCCTTTGAGTTGGTCCAATTGGACGTAAAGGATACTGATAGTGTCCAAAACGCCGTGAAGCAGGTCATCACCAAAGCAGGTCGTTTGGATGTATTGATCAATAACGCTGGAGTAGGTATCACGGGGCCCATCGAGGAAACCCCGCATGAAGAGATCCTGAACGTTTTCGATACCAATTTCCACGGTCCCGTACACATGATGAAGGCTGTATTGCCACAAATGCGCAAGCAGGGTGGGGGTACTATCATCAATATAACATCCATTGCCGGATATATGGGCTTGCCGTATCGTGGGTTCTATTCTGCCACCAAAGGTGCTTTGGGCCTGATTACCGAGGCCTTGCGCATGGAAGTCAAGGATTTTGGGGTAACCGTTACCAATATCGCCCCTGGCGATTTTGCCACTAATATTGCCGCTGGGAGGTATCATGCACCTGTTCTGGATGGCTCTGCATATGAAGATAAATACGCCCAGACCATTAATGCCATCAATGACGATGTGGACAGTGCCGGAGACCCAATTCAGGTGGCAAAAGCGGTGTATAAGATCATCCAGCAGGATAAGCCCAAAGTACACAACCCCGTTGGAGCATTTATGCAAAAGTTTTCCTTGAAACTCAAAAGCATATTGCCCGATAAAGTCTACGAAAAGCTATTGATCAACCATTATAAGTTGTAGTTTTATACCTCTTAATACGAATCATAAACAGTTACTGATGAAATTTTTTATTGATACCGCCAATCTTGACCAAATTAAGGAAGCCCAAGCATTGGGTGTGCTTGATGGGGTAACCACCAATCCATCCTTAATGGCCAAGGAAGGCATTACGGGAAAGGACAATATTCTAAAACACTACGTGAACATTTGCAACATTGTGGAAGGTGATGTTTCTGCTGAAGTGGTCGCCACCGATTTGGAGGGGATGATCAGGGAAGGGGAGGAGCTTGCCGATCTTCACGAGCAGATCGTGGTGAAAATACCGATGATCAAGGATGGGGTAAAGGCCCTAAAATATTTTTCTGACAAGGGAATCCGCACCAATTGTACGCTGGTGTTTTCTCCAGGACAAGCCTTGTTGGCCGCCAAGGCGGGAGCTACGTATGTTTCTCCATTTTTGGGAAGGTTGGACGACATCTCCACCGATGGACTTAACCTGATTTCCGAAATCCGCTTGATCTATGACAACTATGATTTTGAGACTCAAATTTTGGCTGCATCCATCCGTCACACCATGCATGTGATCGATTGTGCCAAGATTGGGGCAGATGTCATGACGGGTCCATTGTCCTCCATCGAAGGCTTGTTGAAACACCCACTTACCGATATTGGGTTGGCCAAGTTTTTGGAAGACTACAAAAAAGGAAATTCCTAAATTTTAGGATTGAAATAAAAAGAAAAGGCCCTGAATTTTCGGGGCTTTTATATTTACAGGGATTTGTAGAGGTCTGCAAAGCCGTCAATGACAACGGTGTCCTTGGCAATCACACATTTGTTAAGACCATCGATGATCATCGCCATTTGGATTTCCTTGAAGTTTTCCCCATAAAATTGTTTGTTCTTGTCCAAGTGGTACTCATCCATCAGCATTTTCCATTGGGGGTAACTGGTCCTTAGGTTGATACCCACAAAATTGTAACGGGAGTATTTTTTTTCAAGCTCGGTAATGTGCTGGTTCACATTTCTGAAATGTTTCTTTTGGGAAGCGGTCCAAAAATAAAACACCGTATTCTTTTTGCTATTGGCCAACTCTTTAAGGGAAACCTCATTGTTGTCCGCATCCTTGAGCGCCAAATTTGGAAGTGTAGTATTGGGCTGAAGGTTTTTGATGCTTTTGTAGAGCAAGTCGATTTCTTCCTTATGTTCCTCGTTGGAGGATAGTGATCTGAATTTATCGATAAACAATCGGCATTCCTCGCTGGGGTTATGTTCTTTCAATAAATAGTCGATGGCAATGTTCCGAAATAATATGTCCCTGAGATCTTGTTGTTTCACGATGCTATCCACAAGAGTCAATTTATGTTTGTTGAGATGCAAACGATCACTAACGGGTTGCCCCTCGGTGGCACAGTTTTCGAGACAGGTCATATAGGCCAAATTCCCAAAGTGCCACTTCATGTAATCAAAGTAGGGCTTAAAATAGGTAAAATCCTTATTGTCAATATTTATCGTCTTTCTAAAATCATAAAAAGAAGCAGGTAGGTCGTGAAAGGCCACTTCCCCGGTCTTTTTCTTATGATAAAAAGGATATTTTTCCTTTGCGATGTATATACTGTAGTCTATGGATGCCTTGGCCATGTCCAAGACACGGTCGGAAAATTGGTTGTCAGTGGCAAATTGGTGTAAATGTTCCAGTTTGATGTCCCGAAGGGAATCCATCTTGTCACTAAAATCATCAGGGTCTAGTGGATAAAAATCTTGAATTAAGGGTTCGTCCTTTTCATTGCTCAAGTACATCTCGATCAAAAAATTATTGATCTCGCTCCCTTTGCCGGAATACACCAAGGATTCATCGAACTCTACCGTGTTCAGACGGGCCAACAGGCTGTCTCCTTGTTGAAGGTACACGTATTGAAGTTCCGGTGTATGGTCAAAATGGTACAGGCCTTCGTCAATACTGTCAAGATGGAACGCAAAGCGGTTATTGTCATCCAGCTTCACGGAATCCACATAAGTATCATTATGGTAAAGCACCACATAGTCACTAGTGGGGTTTACGATTTCACCCCCAAAAAATACAGTGGATTGTTGTTCTGTTTTGTCGGAACAAGAGAAAACAAATAGTAAGGTGAGGCCGAGTAAAAATTTTACCATATGCAGGGAACCTTCCATTAGGCTACCAAAAATAGCAATACAGGTGGGTCAACGCTGTTAATGGGTCGTTAAATGTTGTTAAGGTACTCAATTCTGCCGTTCAATTAACTTGGTTTATGTTAGAAATAAGGATTCGTTTTAGCTACTTTTGCACAAAAATTACATAGTTGCATGTTATCAGTATCCAATTTATCCGTACAGTTTGGCAAAAGAGTATTGTTCGATGAAGTGAACGTAACCTTCACGCATGGCAACTGTTACGGAATCATTGGCGCCAATGGTGCCGGAAAATCCACATTTCTTAAGATTCTTTCGGGACAGATCGATCCCACCTCGGGACATGTGCATTTGGAACCCGGTAAAAGGATGTCCATCTTGGAGCAGAACCACAACGCTTATGATGAGTTTTCGGTGTTGGAATCCGTAGTGATGGGGAACAAACCATTGTTCAAGATCAAAAAGGAAATAGATGCACTCTATGCGGACTATACAGATGAAAATGCCGAGAAAATAGGGGAGCTTCAGGTGCAGTTCGAAGAAATGAACGGCTGGAATGCCGATAGTGATGCCGCTGCCCTTCTGTCTAATTTGGGTATTACCGAAGACCTGCACTATACCACCATGGCGGACATGGATTCCAAATTAAAGGTGAGGGTGCTTTTGGCACAGGCCCTTTTCGGAAATCCCGATGTGTTGATCATGGACGAGCCTACCAACGACTTGGATTACGAGACCATCAACTGGTTGGAAAACTTTTTGGGCAACTATGAGAATACTGTAATTGTAGTGTCCCACGATAGGCACTTTTTGGATGCGGTCTGTACCAATATTGCGGATATCGACTTTGGTAAGATCAATCTGTATTCCGGAAACTATTCGTTCTGGTACGAGAGCAGCCAATTGGCGGCCCGCCAACGTGCCCAACAGAACAAAAAGGCAGAGGAAAAGGCCAAGGAGCTCCAAGAGTTCATTATGCGTTTCAGCGCTAACGTGGCCAAGAGCAAACAGGCCACATCGCGTAAAAAAATGTTGGATAAATTGAAGGTGGAGGATATCAAACCATCGAGCAGAAGATACCCGGCCATCATTTTTGAAAGGGAACGGGAAGCGGGTGACCAGATCTTGAACATTGAGAAACTTTCTGCCACTTCCGATGATGGGGATTTGTTGTTTCAAGATGTGAACATCAATTTGGCAAAAGGGGACAAGGTGGCCATTCTATCAAAAGACTCTAGAGCCACTACGGCATTTTACGATATCATTTCTGGGAAAACGAAGGCCACCAGTGGCAACTATCAATGGGGGGTGACTACTACTCAATCCTATTTGCCAGCAGACAATTCAGACTTTTTTAAAGACAACATCAATTTGGTGGATTGGCTCCGTCAATGGGCCAAAACCGAAGAGGAGAGGGAAGAAGTGTACATTAGGGGATTCTTGGGTAAAATGCTTTTCAGTGGAGAAGAAGCACTTAAAAAGTGTACGGTTTTATCCGGGGGAGAAAAAGTGCGTTGTATGCTAAGCCGCATGATGATGATCCGTGCCAATGTGCTTTTGCTGGACGAACCTACCAATCACTTAGACCTGGAGAGTATCACGGCCTTCAACAACTCCCTGAAAAACTTTAAGGGAACGGTGCTATTGACCACTCATGACCACGAATTCGTCCATACTGTCGCCAATAGGATCATTGAACTTACCCCCAAGGGTACCATTGATCGTTACTTGACGTTCGATGATTACATGTCGGACAAAACCATAAGGGAGCAGCGCGAAAAAATGTACGCCGTTACAGCCTAAGCGTTAAAATACTTACTGTTCCAAATGGCGGGGTTAAAGTTTTTCCCCAAAGCGAATCCGTAGAAAATGACCACGGATGCAATGCATTTGAACATAAAAAAGTAAATGATCCAGAACTCTGCCGTAGTGTTTTTCTTTGAAAAAAGACCATCTGGCACCATTGAGGTCACCAAATAGCTGATCAGTAGGACCAACACCACCAAGTTTCCGATATTCTTGAAGGGCCATACCAGCAATTTTCGTAGTGGATGAAGGTCATTGCCCCATTTGTGCACCAAATAAAAATAATCGTTGCCGATGGGTGCAAACAATAAGGGGTCGTCCTTGTCTTCCAGTTTGAAGAGCTTGGAAGGGGCCATGATCTTGAATCCTTTGAGTTCTGTATTGTGGATACTTTCCAAATGCTTTATTTTGGAAATGGCTTCTTGTGGAATCTCTCCTTTGAAGTAAGAGCTGTTCAAAAATCGTAATCGGTAATCGATACAGATTTCCTTTATTTGATCAATGTGGAAAATTTTGTGGCTCTCCAAAAGGTCAAACTCAAAAGCATTGGTATTTGCAGTGTTCTTTGTGTTCAGTTGCTGGTTGATCCTTTCCTCTTTCAAGGTATCCTGCCTTAAAATTTCCTGAACCTCGGCCAAGATTACGGATTCGCTTTTTTGTTTTCCCTTGGTTTGTTGGAGTTTACGTTCAATGTTGGTACTTCGGAGCATCATATCAATTTTCTTAGCAATGTTCTCAAAGTTAAGCAATTGAAATCTCGAATATGACACATGTCATAAAATTCAATATGTTAAGATTTTGTTAAATGAAATGCCGTACAGAAAAACTGCCATGTAATTCGTTAAAATGATGTAACTTATCGACGTTTTTGGTATTTAATCGTATAACCATACTTTAAAAAAGGAAAGTCCCAAATCGTCAGAACACTAATGAAAGCCCCCATAACCAAAATCCTACTTGGCATCTGTATGGTCTTTACCATCACCACTTTTGCCCAAAACTCATCCAAATCCCTAGATTTTAATTCTGAAGAAGCCAGCAATCACAAGATTCTTTTGGCGGCCGTTAAGGCCACACAATTGGAAGATTTGCTTGATAAATCTGGACCGTTCACCATTTTTGCTCCTTCCGATGCCGCTTTTGAAAGATTTTCAAGCGAAAAGATAGCCCAGCTCATCAACGCTAAGGATAAAAGTGAACTAAAATCCTTGCTTACCTATCACATCGTGGCAGGGCAATTGACGGCAAGCCGTATTTTAAGGGCCATGTGTAGGGGTAATGGCAAAGCGAGCTTTACCACGGTTCAGGGTAAAAAATTAATGGCCCACATGGATGGTTACGATATCGTCCTCACGGACCCCATGGGCAATACGGCACGCATTACCGCCGCCGACCTTAATTTGAACAAGGACGATGTGGTTCACGAAATTGACAGCGTGATCCTGCCCACCCAAATGTAATTAGCGAAGTTCCGCTCCCAACTCTTTTTGATACTGGGCCAAGAGTTTGCCCATGATCTTGTCGATTTGCTTATCGGTAAGGGTTTTTTCCTCATCCAACAACGTAAAGCTCACCGCATATGATTTTTTCCCTTTGGGAAGGTTTTTGCCTGTGTATACATCAAACAGATTGACCTTTTTAAGGAGTTTTTTCTCTGTCTTCCAGGCCATGTCATAAACCTTTTGAAAACTTACGGATTCATCCAACAAAAGGGCAAAATCCCGGGTTACTTCGGGGAATTTTGGAATCTCTTTAAAAGTCACATTTTGAGTAGTAATGGATTCCAAAATGGCATCCCAATCAAAATCGGCATAAAAAACCTCCTGTTTCAGGTCGAACTTTTTCAGTTCTTTTTTGGATACCAATCCAAAGGAAGCCAATATTGCTTTGTTTTTAACGAAGCATAGCCCTTCGGATAAATGATCTGCATGTAAGGGCTGTGCCTCGACATCCTTAATACCCAAACGTTCAAATACCGTCTCTACAATTCCTTTTAAATAGAAAAAATCGGTTTTTTTGGATGATGCGACCCAAGAATCCTGCTTGCGCTCGCCTGAAATGTAGAGCGCCAAATGACGTTTCTCTTGGTGACCACCATCCACCTTATGATAGGTTTTGCCAAATTCAAAAAGCTTAAGATCGGTTTTCTGCCTATTGTGATTGTAACCCACGGTCTGAAGGCCGGAATACAGCATGGAGGTTCTCATCACGGATAGGTCCGAACTCAGGGGGTTCAACATTTGCACAACACTGCTATCTTCCTCGGAAGAAATAGTATCCGAAGAAACCAAGCTGTTGGTCATGATCTCATAAAAGCCCTTGGCGGCCAAAGTATCGCCGATAATGTCCTGGATCCTGTGGTTCTCAAACCTAGAGGTCTTGGCTATAGAAGCGTTCAGTTTTTCCTTGAAATCGATATTGTTGTAGCCATATACCCTTAGAATTTCCTCGATGACGTCCACCTCACGGGTAACATCCACACGGTAAGTGGGAATGGTCAATCCAAGGCCGGACTCGGTAACATTATTGATGCGGATTTCCAAGGAAGACAAAATGGATTTGATCTTATCCTTGGGAATCTCCTGTCCGATCAGGTTGAATATTTTATCAAAAGTCAAAAAGACTTGCCTTTCCTGCGGTTTTTTAGGATACAGGTCCACAATTTCGGAACTGATGTAGCCTCCTGCAATTTCCCTGATCAATAGTGCGGCTCGTTTTAGCGCATATTCTGTCATGTTGATATCGATGCCCCGCTCAAAACGGAAAGAGGCATCGGTATTGAGCCCGTGTCTTTTGGCCGTTTTTCGAATGGCAATAGGGTCAAAATAGGCACTTTCCAAAAATATGGCCGAGGTATTTTCCGTGACCCCAGAGTTGATTCCACCAAAAACACCTGCGATACACATGGGTTTTTCGGAGTCACAGATCATTAGGTCATCCGAATGTAGTTCCCTTTCCACACCGTCCAGGGTCTTGAACTTGGTTCCGGAAGGCAGTGTTTTCACTTCTATTTTATTGCCTTTGATTTTAGAGGCATCAAAAGCGTGTAAAGGTTGACCCAGGTCATGGAGCACATAGTTGGTCACATCCACCACGTTGTTGATGGGGGATAGGCCAATGGCCTTCAATCGGTTTTTTAACCAATCTGGGGAATCTTGAACAATAAGGTTGCTGATGGTTACCCCACAATATCTTGGTGCCAACTGGCTGTCCTTGACCTCTACATCAATCTTTAGGGAACGATTATCAATGGAAAAGTTACTGGTCGATGGAGTGACCAACTCTTTTTGTATCTCTTTCTGTTCCAATCCCGCCTTTAGATCACGAGCCACGCCAAAATGGCTCATGGCATCGGCACGGTTGGGGGTAAGTCCTATTTCGAACACCTCATCATCCTCTACATCAAAGATTTTGGAGCAAGGGGTACCTGGTTTTAGTTCTTCATTGAGAACCATGATGCCATCGTGGCTGCTGCCCAACCCAATTTCATCCTCGGCACAGATCATTCCCTGGCTTTCCTCTCCGCGAATCTTTCCCTTTTTGATGACCCAAGCTTCACCTTCTTTGGTGTAAAGGGTAGTGCCAATGGTGGCCACGGGCACTTTTTGTCCGGCCGCCACATTGGGCGCACCACAGACAATCTGTAACGGGGTTTCCTGACCAATGTCCACAGTGGTCAATTTGAGTCGGTCTGCGTTCGGATGCTGCACGCAAGTAAGCACATGTCCTACTACAATACCCTTTAAACTGCCTTTCACTGATTCGAAATTGGATATACCCTCAACTTCCAGACCCAAATCTGTTAAAAGTTCGCCTGTTTTTTGCGAGTCCCAATCAATATGCAAAAATTGCTTCAACCAGTTGTAAGAAATCTTCATACCCCAATTTTAGAGTGGACAAATATAAAACAATAGAGGAACAGATTCAACGTAAATAACGACCGTATACCGTTTGGTTTGATATGTTATCGATTGGTTTTGCTACTTTTAAGAAAAATCTTTCATTGTATGAGAAAGAATTGGCCATTGTTATTGATTGTGGTACTGTTGATTACGTCCTGTAAGAAGGAGGTGAAAAAGGAATTGGCATTGGGAGATTGGCGGGCAGAAATGGAAGTCTCCGAAGGAAAGTCATTGCCTTTTAATTTCACCTTGTCCAAAGATGGGGATGGAAACTACGTCATGAAAATGTACAATGCGGAGGAAGAAGTCATGGTAGATGAGTTCAAGTTTGATGGGGATTCCATCAACATAAGGATGCCCATTTTTGAAGGACACATTTCCGGGACCTTTACGGAAAATGATATTACTGGGGAGTTTATCGAGGAGAGCAAAGAACGTAGGGTACCGTTTAGGGCCATCTACGGAAAGCATGATCGTTTTGCGGTACAGCAGGATGCCACAGTGAACATCTCAGGAATATGGGAAACGTACTTCAACGTAAATACGGACGGGGAATACCCTGCCAAGGGCATTTTTATGCAAAATGGCAACAAAGTAAAAGGAACCTTTCGGACCAAAACAGGAGATTACCGCTATCTTGAAGGGGTGGTTTCCGGTGATAGCCTAAAACTTTCCGCTTTTGATGGTTCCCATGTGTTCTTGTTTCTCGCCCAAGTGACGGATAGTACCTTGGATGGTAAATTCTATTCAGGTAGGCATAGTGTACAGGAATTTTTGGGTGCCCGTAACGAGGCCTTTGACCTTCCCGATTCGGACAATCTCACCTTTCTACGGGAAGGTTACGATAAACTGGATTTCACCTTCCCGGATGAAACGGGCAAAATGGTGAGCCTTTCCGATTCGCGCTTTAAGGATAAGGCGGTACTTATTCAGATTATGGGAACTTGGTGTACCAATTGCTTGGATGAGACCCGTTTTTACGTGGATTTTTTAAAGAATAATCCAAACCTCGACGTTCAATTTATTGGTCTGGCCTTTGAGTATGCCAAAACAGAAGAAAAAGCCTTTGAGGGCATTAAGCGGTTAAAAGAACGCGAAGAAGTGACCTATCCGATATTGTTGGCCCAGTATGGCACTTCCAACAAACAAAAGGCAAACGAAAAATTGCCTATGCTCAACCATATTTTATCGTACCCTACAACCATCTATATTGACAAGAATGGGGAGGTTCAAAAAATACATACAGGGTTCAATGGCCCAGCCACGGGCGAAAAATTTGAACAGTTCAAGCAGCAGTTCGATGAAACTTTGGAAAAACTGACAGGGGAAAAAGTGGTGGCTATATAATGGTGGACTTGCCCAAATCTATATTCTCATCGTTCATATTGAAGTTGTCTTCAATATCCACAATGTTATGCGCGATAAAATCACCCACTTGGTTGGTCCCGTATTGACTTTTAGACTTTAAATCAGGGGTAACCATTCCTTTTTTGAGCGATTTGTCCACCGCCTTTTTTACCGCCATGGCTTCTTCATGTAATCCAAAATGTTCCAAGAGCATGGCTGCGGATAGAATGGAGGCAATAGGGTTGGCAATGTCCTTGCCCTTGGCTTGTGGGTATGATCCGTGGATGGGTTCAAATAGGGCATTTTCATCCCCAACAGAGGCAGAGGCCAATAATCCAATGGAACCGCTAATGACACTTCCCTCATCGGAAAGGATGTCACCGAACATGTTTTCGGTCAGGATCACATCAAACTGGGTCGGGTTCAAAATAATCTGCATGGCTGCGTTGTCCACAAAGAGGTAGTCCAAGGCAACTTCAGGATAACTTTCCCCGATTCGGGTCACCACTTTCCTCCAAAGCCTTGAAGATTCAAGTACATTGGCCTTGTCCACCAAAGTAAGCTTCTTTTTTCTTCCTTTTGCAGCCTTAAAGGCCAAATGGGCCACACGACTGATTTCCTCTTCGGAATATTCGCAAAGGTCGGAAGCAACAGTGCCTGCTTCATTCAATTTTTTCTCCCCAAAATAAATGCCACCAGTAAGCTCTCGATAGATTACAAAATCCGTCCCGGATATGATTTCCTTTTTGAGCGGGGATTTGTTTAATAGGGTAGGATGTGAAAGTACAGGTCGGATATTGGCAAATAGGCCAAGTTCTTTCCGTAATTGTAACAACCCTTGTTCGGGTCGTACCTTGGCATCGGGATCGTTATCATATTTGGGGTCACCAATGGCACCGAACAAAATGGCATCGGCTTCGTGACAGAGTTTGAGGGTGCTTTCGGGCAGGGGAGTGCCTTTTTTGTCTATGGCAATGGCTCCAACGGGAGCTTCCTTGTATGCAAAGGTATGGTTAAAGGTTTCCTCTACGGCCTGTAAGCACTTGACTGCCTGGGCCAACACTTCCGGGCCAATTCCATCTCCAGGGAGCAAGGCAATCTTTAGGTTCATAACCGTAGTTTAAGCAATGTTCTGAATACTGATATTGCTGGTTTCCACAATCTCATGGATGTCGTTGTCCAAGATTTCCTTTTTGCGGTCAGCATATTTCAGGAAGTTTTCATAGACCACATCCAATTGCAGTTTGGTGAGCTCGTAACCTACCTTTTTGGCACGATAGGCCAAGGCTGCACGTCCACTTCTGGCGGTCAGAACAATGGAGGATTCGCTTACCCCAACATCTTTAGGGTCGATGATTTCATAGGTTTCCCGCTGCTTGATCACCCCATCTTGATGGATCCCTGAGCTGTGGGCAAAGGCATTGGATCCTACAATGGCCTTATTGGGCTGTACGGGCATCCCCATTTTTTGGGAAACCATTTGGCTGGTGTCCCACAATAATTTACTGTTGATATTGGTATCGAGATTGAGGTAAGGGTGTTGTCTCAAGATCATCACCACTTCTTCCAATGAAGTGTTCCCTGCACGTTCCCCGATACCGTTGATGGTACATTCGATTTGTCTAGCACCATTGATGACCCCTGCGATGGAGTTTGCGGTAGCAAGACCAAGGTCGTTATGACAGTGACAAGAAAGAATGGCCTTGTCGATGCCCTTTACGTTTTCCTTCAAGTATTTCATTTTGGCACCATACTCTTCTGGAAGACAATATCCAGTGGTATCCGGAATATTCAATACCGTTGCACCAGCTTTGATGACCGCTTCACAAACTTGGGCCAAATATTCGTTGTCGGTACGTCCTGCGTCCTCTGCATAAAATTCCACATCCTCAACAAAGGTCTTTGCGTAGGCTACGGCCTCAACGGCTCTTTCTATGATTTGTTCCCTAGTGGAGTTGAATTTGAACTTGATGTGGGAATCGGAAGTTCCGATACCGGTGTGTATTCTTGGCTTTTTTGCAATTTTGATGGCCTCGGCGGCCACTTCGATATCTTTTTTAACGGCACGGGTCAACCCGCACACCGTTGCATTCTTGACCAACTTGGCAATTTCATGTACAGACTTGAAGTCGCCAGGGGATGAAATCGGAAAGCCTGCCTCGATTACATCAACACCTAGTTGATCTAACCGTTCGGCAATGACCAATTTTTGTTCCGTGTCCAATTTGCAACCCGGAACTTGTTCTCCATCTCTTAGCGTTGTATCAAAAATTTGTACCTTATCTTTACCCATTATTCCAATCTGTTTTTTCTAAGACATACGAAAATAGAGAAGGTAGGGCGAAGATGAAAAGTAGGCTGATGTTTGTTACAACGTTAAATCACACACTGAGTAGTTTAATTTACTGAATTACAATATTTTAAATTGATTTTTTTACGATGACAAATGCCCATAAGGACGCGTTGTTCGTGTTGATAAAATCGCTTTCCAAATCGGAAAAGCGCCAATTTAAGCTGTATGTTGGCCGATTGGGGGTCAATACGGATGCGAAGTTTTTGGCCCTTTTTAATCTGTTGGACAAGATGCGGAGGTATGACGAACGCCAAATTTTGGAAAGCGGCATCGTTAAAAAAGCACAACTTTCCAACTTGAAGGCCCATCTGTACAAACAAATTTTGGTAAGCTTGAGGTTGAACCCGGTGAACCAAAATGTTCGAATCCAGATCCGAGAGCAATTGGATTTTGCTACCATCCTATACCAGAAAGGACTCTACAAGCAGAGTTTGAAGATTCTGGACAAGGCCAAAAGTTTTGCCATAGAAAACGAGGAAAAAAATGTGGCCTACGAAATTGTGGAGCTCGAAAAGGTGATCGAGACCCAATATATTACCCGAAGCATCCCAGACCGGGCCGATGAACTGGCGGTACAGGCCAAGGAACTCAGTGCCCATAATGTCATGACCAGTAAATTGTCCAACCTTTCCCTTCAGTTGTACAGTATGATGTTGAAGGTGGGATATGTACGGAGTGACGAGGACCTAAAAACGGTAAAGAATTATTTTGAGACACATTTGCCCAGTTATGATATCGATAGTCTGGGATTCCGGGAGAAACTATGGTTGTACAAAGCCTATTTGTGGTACAGTCTTTTGACCCAGGACTTTTTGTCAGCGTACAAATATGCCAGTAAATGGGTGGATCTGTTCAATGACAATAAAGGAATGATTCCTCTGAACCCCGTGTTCTATTTGAAAGGGAATCATTATTTATTGGAGTCCCTCTTTTTTGTGAAATATGCTTCCCAGTTCAGGGAAACCTTAGAACGGTTGGAGGAACAAGTGGAGGATCCCAATTTTCCACAAAACGACAACATTGCTTCCTTGGCATTTTTGTATATCAATACCAATAAATTGAACCTTCATTTTTTGGAGGGGACCTTTGATAATGGACTCTATTTGGTAAATATCATTGAATACGGAATCAAAAAGCACAGGGAGAGGATAGACGAACACCACATTATGCTGCTCTATTATAAAATTGCCTGTCTCTACTTTGGTAATGGAGACAACAAGAACTGCATTGTCTATCTGAAAAAGATCATTTCCAACAAAAATCTAAAAATGCGGGAGGACTTGATGTGCTTCGCCCGGGTGTTGAGCTTGGTTGCACATTATGAGGCAGGTATGGACTATCATTTGGAAGTACAGCTTAAAAGCACCTATAAGTTTTTGTTGAAAATGAACGACTTACATGCCGTGCAAAAAGAAATGATTAAATTCTTGAGAAACCTTGGGGACATTTACCCAACAGATTTAAAGAACGAGTTCCAAAAGTTGTACAACGAGTTGAAGAAATACGAGAATCACCCCTATGAAAAGAGGGCTTTTCTGTATCTGGATATCCTTTCTTGGCTGGAAAGTCATTTGGAGAACAAGCCCGTGGGGCAAATTATTCGGGAAAAGGCCATGACCCTTACCCGATAGCACAGGCATCCCAAAGCGGATCTTTTGGTAGTGGAGCCACAAATTTGATGGTTTCCTTGGTAACGGGATGTTCCAACTCCAAGCTTCTAGCATGTAAATGTATACCTCCGTCTTGGTTGCTACGGTCCGCACCGTATTTCAAGTCGCCTTTAATCCAGCATCCCATGGCGGCCAATTGGGCCCTAATTTGATGGTGCCTTCCAGTTTTTAAATCTATCTCCAACAAATAATAACTGTCCAGCTTTTGGATCAACCTGTAATCCAGGATGGCTTTTTTACTGTTGGGCACTTCCTTAGTATGGGCATAAGACTTGTTCTGTTTGGGATTTCGCACCATCCAATGGGTGAGTGTTGCACTTTCCTTTTTGGGTGGATTTTTCACTAAGGCCCAATACGTTTTTTTGGTCTTTCCTTCGGAAAAAAGTTTGTTGAGTCTTGGAAGCGCTTTCGAGGTTTTGGCAAAAACAACAAGCCCAGAAGTGGGGCGGTCCAACCGATGGACCACGCCTAAATACACGTTGCCAGGTTTGTTATATTTTTCCTTGAGGTATTCCTTGACCACATCGCTCAAAGGCGCGTCCCCAGTTTTATCACCTTGTACAATGTCACCAACCCTTTTATTGATGACAATAAGATGGTTGTCCTCGAAGAGTACTTGGAGATTGGATTTGTCAGATTTTAGGCTCATGCAATTTCAGTACTCTTTTTCCCCCAGGCAAGGACAAGTACCATTAAAATACCAATGGTTACCGAAACATCTGCCATATTGAAAATTCCTGTTTTAAAAAACCCAATGCGGAGATGAAAGAAGTCTGTAACTGAACCATAGACTATCCTGTCGATTAAATTCCCAATACCACCGCCTATTACAAAGGCAAAAGCGATTGCCAAGAATTTGTTCATGTGTTTTTTTGTCAGGATTCGAAAAGCCAACAAAAAGAGAACCAACAAGGGAAGCATTTTAAGTAAAATGGTCTTTGCCAAGGGATTAAAATTTTGCCCGAAGCCCAAGGCCGCGCCTGTGTTTTCCACATTGGTAAGAATGAAATTATCATTTATCAATTTGATATACTCACCTTGCTTAACATTGCTCCGTACTATTTTTTTGGAAACTTGGTCACAACTGATGTTGCCTAATATCAAAAACAGAATCAAGATTTTGGTAAGATGTTTTTTCATGTGGTACAAACTACATACTATTAATACGATTCTTCTTCATTGGGAAAATCCTTGGATTTCACATCATCCACATATTGGGAGATAGCGGCACTCATTTCATCGTAAAGATTCAGATATCTTCTGAGGAACCTTGGGTGGAACTCATGGGTCATGCCCAACATGTCGTGGACGACCAAAACCTGTCCATCGACTCCACCTCCTGCACCTATGCCTATCACTGGAATGGAAACACTTTCCGCCACTTCCTTGGCCAACTTGGCTGGGATTTTTTCAAGAACGATGGCAAAGCAACCCAGTTCCTCTAGCAATTTGGCATCCTCCTTCAATTTATCAGCTTCTTCCTCTTCCTTGGCCCTAACGGTGTAAGTCCCAAATTTGTAGATGGATTGCGGCGTAAGTCCCAAATGTCCCATCACGGGGATACCAGCTTCGAGAATCCGGCTGATGGAAATCTTGATCTCTGCACCACCTTCTACCTTTACGGCATGGGCGCCACTCTCCTTCATGATCCTAATGGCCGACCGTAAAGCCTCTTTGGAATCACCTTGGTAACTCCCAAAAGGAATATCCACGACCACCAATGCTCTTTTGGCGGCACGTACCACCGAAGAAGCGTGGTATATCATTTGATCGAGGGTAATGGGCAAAGTAGTTTCATGGCCTGCCATGACATTGCTCGCGGAATCCCCTACCAAAATGGCATCTACATTGGCGGCATCTACAATTTTTGCCATGGAATAGTCATAGGAGGTCAGCATGGAGATTTTTTCCCCGGTTTGTTTCATTTCTACCAAAGACTTTACCGTGACCCTTTTGTATTCTTTTTTTGCAACAGACATTATCTTCTTTATTTACCAGCTAAATGTAAGCAGATTTGTTTAATTTGGGACTCGATCAAAAAACTAAAGAGATGAGAAAACTGCTCAGCACACTGATACTGTTTCTTTTAGCCATTGCTGTTAATGCGCAAGGTTCAAATCCATCCGAAGAGGAAACCCAGCAAAAGATAAAAGGCGTAATCGAGACTTTTTTTGATGGTTTCCACAAACAGGATTCCACCATCATTAAATCAACGGTTGCCGATCACGTGGTGCTGCAGACTACAGGTAAAAATCAGGAAGGAAAAACATTGTTCAAAAACGAGGAGTTTTCCGAATTCCTGAAATCCATTGTCAGTATTCCCGATAGCATCAAATTCGAGGAAAAATTGACTTCCTTTTCCATTCAAATTGACCGAACCATGGCCAATGCTTGGGTGGGGTATGAATTTTGGTTGAACGATACCTTTAGCCACTGTGGCATTGACTCCTTTCAATTGGTGGATTTCGATGGGGAATGGAAAATTGTGTATCTGATAGACACTAGGGGAAAAGAAGGGTGTTTGGATTAACAATCACTCAAAAATACCCCAACAGCAAGACCTCCTTCGGAGGTTTCCTTGTATTTGGAACTCATATCCTTTGCAGTTTCCCACATGGTGTTCACCACCTTATCCAAAGGTACTTTGGCGTCCTTGGGGTCGGTGTCTAATGCCAGTTCTGCGGCATTGATAGCTTTTATGGCACCCATGGCATTGCGTTCAATACAAGGCACCTGCACCAATCCACCAATAGGGTCGCAGGTAAGCCCAAGATGGTGTTCCATGGCAATCTCGGCGGCCATCAATACCTGTTCAGGGGTACCACCCATAAGCTCCGTCAATCCCGCAGCGGCCATGGCCGATGAAACGCCAATTTCAGCCTGACAACCACCCATGGCAGCGGATATGGTGGCCCCTTTCTTGAAAATACTGCCTACTTCACTGGCCACTAGTAGAAACTGCTTGACATCATCAAAGTTGGCGTCGTGGTTTTCGATGACCATATAGTACATCAGCACGGCTGGGATGACCCCTGCACTTCCATTGGTGGGAGCGGTGACCACCCTGCCCAATGATGCATTCACCTCATTCACACTCAGGGCAAAACAACTGACCCATTTGATGATCTGGCGGAATTTCACCTCGGTATCCCGAATACCTTCCAGCCATTCCTGTGGATTGGAGTAGGGGACCGTGCCTTTCAGCTTTTGGTGTAGGTCATAAGCGCGTCGTCTTACGTTGAGTCCGCCTGGGAGTGTGCCTTCGGTATGACAGCCCACGTACATGCACTCCAGCATGGTGTTCCATATGCTTTGTAGGCCTTCATCAATTTCTGTTGCTGTTCTCAAGGACAGCTCGTTTTCCATGACAATCTCTGAAATGGATTTCTTCTCAGTCTCACAGAAATGGAGCAGTTCGTTCCCTGTTTTAATGGGGTAGGGAAAGGTTTTGAAGGTCTCCTTGTTCTCTTTGGAATGGATGAGTTCCTCTTTCACCACAAACCCACCACCAATGGAATAATAGGTTTCTTCTGAAATCTCCCCATTCGCGAGTTGAGCGGTGAAGCGAATACCGTTGGCATGAAAGGTCAAAAATTCTTTCTTGAAGGAAATATTTTTGGCATAATCAAACGGAACTTCCCGTTTTCCACCAAAAAGTATCTTGCCTTGGTCTTTTATGCTGTCAATACTTCCTGAAATACTGTCAATGGGTACCGTCACCGGATCGGCTCCCAACAGGCCCATGGCCAGGGCAATATCGGTGGCATGCCCTTTACCTGTGAGCGAAAGCGACCCGTAAAGGGAAACCGAAACGGACTGTACCTGATCAAAAACACCTTGCTCTTCCAACTCGGCTATCCACCGTTCCGCGGCACGCCATGGGCCTAGGGTATGTGAGCTGGAAGGGCCAACCCCAATCTTGAGCATGTCAAACACACTGATACATTCCATTGGTTCAATTTATGCCTTCAAATATAACATCTTGCACCTAAAAAATTGAGAATTTCGAATTGGGAAAGGCTTCATTTTGATTTTTGATCAAACCGTTCTGGATTTAAGGGTGTTCCAAAAAAATATCCTCAATTAGCTGACACCTTGTCAGATTATCGCCCGTGGCATGATCATTGACATTTCATGTCCGAAGACAAAAAGAATTTTAAACAGATATAACTTAGATACAATGAGCAAAATTATAGGTATAGACTTGGGTACGACCAACTCCTGTGTCTCTGTAATGGAGGGTAACGAACCAGTGGTGATTCCAAATGCCGAAGGTAAACGTACAACCCCATCCATGATTGCCTTTGTTGAAGGCGGGGAGATTAAAGTGGGGGACCCAGCTAAAAGACAAGCGGTAACCAATCCACACAAAACGATTTATTCCATTAAGCGATTCATGGGTAACAAATACTCAGAATCACAAAAGGAAGCGGAAAGGGTTCCATACAAAGTGGTAAAAGGCGATAACGATACCCCAAGAGTGGATATCGATGGTCGTTTGTATACCCCACAAGAACTTTCGGCCATGATCCTTCAAAAAATGAAGAAGACTGCCGAGGACTACTTGGGACAAGATGTGACCAGGGCGGTAATCACCGTTCCTGCTTACTTTAACGACTCCCAAAGACAGGCCACCAAAGAAGCCGGTGAAATTGCCGGGCTTACCGTGGAACGTATCATCAATGAGCCAACCGCAGCTTCTTTGGCCTACGGTTTGGACAAAAAGCACAAAGACCAAAAGATTGTAGTATTCGACTTTGGTGGAGGTACGCACGACGTTTCCATTTTGGAATTGGGTGATGGTGTATTCGAGGTTTTGGCCACGGACGGTGACACTCACTTGGGTGGTGACGACGTGGACCAAAAAATCATAGATTGGTTGGCCGAAGAGTTCAAAAAAGACGAGGACATGGATCTTAGAAAAGATCCCATGGCCCTTCAAAGATTACGTGAAGCCGCCGAAAAAGCCAAAATTGAATTGTCCTCTTCTGCACAGACAGAGATCAATTTGCCTTACGTGACGGCTACAGCTTCTGGACCAAAACACTTGGTGAGAACGTTGACTAGGGCTAAATTCGAGCAATTGATAGAGGACTTGGTAAAAAGAACCATTGCTCCTTGTGAGACAGCCTTGAAGTCTGCCGGACTTTCTAAAAGCGATATAGACGAGATTATCTTGGTAGGTGGTTCTACCCGTATCCCTGCGGTACAGGAAGCCGTTGAAAAATTCTTCGGTAAAAAACCATCCAAAGGAGTGAATCCGGATGAGGTGGTGGCCATCGGTGCCGCTATCCAAGGGGGTGTATTGACCGGAGATGTGAAGGATGTATTGCTATTGGATGTTACGCCTCTATCCTTGGGTATCGAGACCATGGGTGGTGTAATGACCAAATTGATCGAGTCCAACACGACCATTCCGACCAAAAAGTCACAGGTGTTCTCCACAGCGGCGGATAATCAACCTTCGGTTGAAATCCACGTGCTACAAGGGGAAAGACCTATGGCAGGGGACAACAAAACCATCGGAAGGTTCCACTTGGACGGTATTCCACCAGCACCAAGAGGTACCCCTCAAATTGAGGTGACCTTCGATATTGATGCCAACGGTATCATCAAGGTTTCCGCAACGGACAAAGCCACGAACAAGACCCAGGATATCCGAATCGAGGCTTCTTCAGGTTTGACCGAGGAAGAAATCAAAAAGATGAAGGCCGAAGCTGAAGCCAATGCCGAAGCGGATAAAAAAGCGAAGGAGACTGCCGATAAGTTGAACGAGGCAGATGGAATGATCTTCCAGACCGAAAAGCAGTTGAAGGAGTTTGGTGATAAATTGTCCGCAGACAAGAAAAAGCCAATTGAAGATGCTTTGGAAGAATTGAAGAAGGCTTATGAAGGCAAGGACCTTGCAGTGATCGAGCCGGCTTTGAACAAAATCAACGAAGCTTGGAAAGTAGCTTCCGAGGAAATGTACAAGGCGCAAGCCGACGCAGCCCAAGCGAATGGAGCCGATACTTCCGCAGGAGCAGATAGTGCAGCCGGCGGTGGAGCTGCCGAAGGCGACAACGTGGAAGACGTTGACTTCGAAGAAGTGAAATAAATACATATTCAGTTATAATCAACAACAGAAAAGCCCCGATTTAAATCGGGGCTTTTTTTATTCCAAAAGTGTCAATGTCAGGACTATCCCATAAAAGGTGTAAGTAAAATAGCAAAGCAATTTTTTGTATATTTAAGCATAGTACATAGGAGCATCTCAAATTCCCTCCCCCATGTGATGTAAGGTGCCTGTGATTGACTAAACACTAAAATCATGAAAAACAAAGTTCGAGGGTTCTTTTTTACGTTTATTATTTTCTTTTTTTACATTACCGTGGGCCTTGCCCAAAGCTTGGATTTTAATCATAACAAACCGTATTGGAGCGGGTTGTCCTTTGACTTTCAGGACAATTTCAGGGATTCCCTCGCATCATGGCCCGAGCGTGTGATGCTCCAGATTGCCAATGAACATATTAATGCCGACGAACCTCTTTTTTTCAAGGCATATCTTACCACAGAGAAACAACCCAAGCGATATAGCAAAAGTGGGGTGTTGAATGTGGAATTGTTGGATGACAATGGAACGTTGCTGAAACGGCAATTCCATAAAATAGTAGATGGCATGGTTCGAGGGCAATTGGAACTCCCTAAAAATATGAAGTCCGGCAGCTATGCGGTCAAGGCATACACCCGTTGGTCGCAGAATTATGGTCCTGATTTCGTTGCGAGGGAGAAGATCAAGATAGGAGACTTGACAAACGGGAAAGAAATAACAAACGCTGTTTTCGAGGTGTCCATCATGCCCGAAGGTGGGACATTTTTAAATGATCATGAGAATAGGGTCATCATCAAATTCCCTTTGGATCAGAACCTAAAAATGGTTCAAAGTGGAAGAATATTGGATGAAAATAAACAAGAGGTAGCCCATGTTTCCTTTTACTCTTCAGGTCTGGGCACTGCCATTTTTAAACCGATGAAGGATAGTACTTATCAATTGGAATTGGAAGATGGAACGCTTTTCCCTATTCCGATGGCAGAAACAGAGGGATATCTTTTACATGTGAACAACCTGGATGAAAACAATGCCAAAATCCGGATCACTGCATCGGCCAATGCCCCAAAATCGGAATTGAGATTAATAGGAATGTCTGGGGGCATAACCTATTTTGAAAAGAAATTGAATTTCCGCGATGGAAGGACTTTGGACGTGGAGCTTTCCAAAGCCAATTTTCCGCATGGTGTCTTTACTTTAAAATTGGTGGACAACCTTGGTTCGGAATTGGCAGACAGACCTATCTGGATAGACGGGGCTAGACTTCATATAGACATAGAACCTGTTGGCTCAGGTACCGATGCCAATCAAAAAACATATAAAATAAAGGTGACCGACCATACCAATACACCTATAAAATCACAACTGGCCGTGAGTGTCAATCGCTATCATTTGGAAACCGAAAAGAGTTTGGATGAAAATAGTGTGGAACAAAACAGTTTATACACTTTTTCTGAAATCTTGGACGAAAGCAAAGTGTCGACCTACAGAAAAAAAACATTTTTAAAAGATTTGGACCTTTTGTCATCTGCCAATGAGTTTGGGACCCTTTCCAAGGAAGAAGACATGACCAACGACATCAAATTTTCATTTCAGAAGGGATTGGAGATTATGGGACATGCTTTTGATTTGAACAATACGCTATTGAGAAATACCACGATTCAGGTGGTAGCCTCAAATGATAAAGATGTTTGGATCGGGGAGGTTGAAACGGATGACCGGGGACTATTGAAATTGGACGATATCCAGATAGAAGGGGAGGCCACCTTAATATCCAGGACGAAAGGCGATGATGTGAAATCCAGATTGGTAAAGATTGTGCCCATACCCATGATGAAACAGAAAAAAAAGGTTTTGATGCCCTATGTGGCGGAAAATCCGAAACAAGTAGAAGAAGGTAAACCAACCGTTGTTTCGGAACCTTTCTATATTGATAAATCGGAAAAAATCATTGAACTGGGAGAAGTGGAAGTAGAGGGAAAAAGTGTTGAAAGGAAAAAATATACCCCGTCCCTGTACGGCATCAATTTGCCTCCAAATCGAATAAAATATCAGGATTTTGAGAAGCCCAAAAGCTTACTTCAGCTACTTGCGGAACTTCCGGGGGTTATAGTAAGTGGTGTGGAAACATTAAACCCAAAGGCGAGTGTGTTGGGAGCGGTAGGACCCATTTTATGGGTCGTGGATGGCTTTCCATTGTCCCAAGAAGGGACCGGAACGCAGATGGGTACCAGTTCCCAAAGTGCTCTTGTTGAAATTATGAGCTTGGTCAGTGATAGGGATGTTGAAAGGATAGAATTGTTGAAAGGACCAGAAGCATCCATTTTTGGAAGCAGGGCTTCTGGAGGTGTTTTTATCATTTACACTCGGAAAGGGAACGAGTTGGAATATATTCGAAGGAAGGAAGGTCAATTGGTCTTTGAAGGGTACACCACCGCTCTCGATTTTAATGAATACAAGGAAAGCCTTTCCCGAAGAAAGGAAGAAAAAATCAATTTGCTGTATTGGAACCCACAACTGGAGACTGACGAAAACGGAGAGGCAACCATAACGATCCCTCTGCCTTCCGATAATTCTGGTATCAAGATTGAAGCGAGTACCATATCGCTGGATGGAAAGATTGGGATGGCGAGTATCATAAATTAAAAAAGCGGGGCTTGCCCCGCTTTTTCTATGATAGCATTTTTGGGCCTAGGCCGCATTGAGTTGGCGAATCTCCATTTCCTTCAACTTTTGCAAAGCTTCCGATTTGGAGTTCACATTCAGTTTGACGTAAATGTTCTGGATATGAAAATTTACGGCGCTGGGTGTTACGCAAAGTCGATCGGCAATCATTTTATAGGTGAATCCTTGGGTGAGCAGTTCAATGATCTGGTTCTCTTTTCGCGAGAAGGAATCGAATGACTTGGTCTGGAACGAGCTGATGATTTTCTTCGCCACATCCAGTTCCAAGGCCACACCATGCTGTCCCAATGCATCGAGCGCATGGAACAATCGCTCTTTGGTCAAAGGTTTGATGAGGTAACCGCACGCTCCTTTTTTAAAGGCTTCCTTAATGAGTTTAAAGTCGTTCTTTTTACTCATCATCAAGACCTTGAGGTCTTCGTTCTTTTTGTAGAAATACTCCAGCCCGTCAATGCCGGTAATACCGTTCAATTGGGCCTCGCAAAGGATTACGTCCGGTATGGAGCGACCAAAATTGGACAGCAGTTCATGCACCGATTTGTAGATTCCATGCAGCTCGTAGGTTACATCATCGTTAAAATAAAGCCTGTAGATGGGGTCCAGTGCTTCATCATTGTCGATGATGGCAATTTTTACTGTGTTAGTTTTCATGATAAGAAAGATTTGGGGGATTAATTCTTTTACATTTTTTAAACTTAAGGTTAACATAGGGCAAATGAAGCCCTTTCCGCGGTTTGAACAGATTAAGTTTTGATAAAACCAATGGGGCACAAAGTTTTGTCAAACAGAAACTTGCGCTATGGAAATACCAGGGTTTAAAAATTCAAACCGGGTACAATCCCTTTGGGATTGGATCAAAAATTGGGTTTAGTCGAGGTAGGTTTACCTCGTTGGAAAGCTATTCCGAATAGGACTTTGGAATGCCTTTTTTCCGAGTGTTGTAGTTTTTCTTCATGACTAATAGATTTGGGATTGTATTATTTCAAGAGTCAAATTAGAATTTTTTAGGATGCAATAGAATTTTTTGTAGTGTTTTTCGTTCAACTGCACTTTTAGAATATCGCCAAAACGTGCATTTTGTCCGATAAAATACAGTTAACATGTTGATATGTAGTACCCTAAATAAAAAAATAGGGTGCCGTCCCATCAGCACCCTATTCTTGGTAAAATCGGTCAGATTGAAATAATACAACCCGCTTTCTATGATAGACTGTCAGTTCCCCCTGTCTTTCTTATCATGGTCATGAGTGTTTCGATTCTCGGCTATGTGAAACAACTTCATTATGACACTTCAGGTAGTTGACCGATTCCGTGTAGTAAGTTATTCAGTTTATTGTTGGTCCTCGTACGATGTGGTTGCGTACTCGGAACTTGTGTTCATTACGGTTTGGAGACCGGCATCACTTTCCGCAACATCGTTGTACCCATCTTGCTTATTGGAACGTCCGTAGGCTACGGTATATTGTGAAATGGTGTTGTTGAAACCTCTGTTGGACACGACCAACCCTAATTTCTTCTCTGGACTGAGTTGGATGGCATACTCATCGCTCTTACTGTTGATATGGCCACCTAGGTTCACGGATGGGGTCAATGTGTTCTGTACCACTTGGGTGGCGTAAAGGTCAAGACCACCATATCCGTCCCTTCCTTCGGAAGCGAAGAACAATAAGGTACCATTGTAGATGCTGGGATACAACTCATCTTCCTTGGTATTCACTTTGGGTCCCAGGTTTTTGGATACACCCAAGCTACCATCGGCCTTAATATCGGCCACGTAGATGTCATATTTTCCATAGCTTCCTTTCATATTGGAAGCGAAGAACAATCTTTTTCCATCCTCTGAAACCGTTGGATGTTTTGCTGAATAGTGGTTGGGACACACATCCATTTTGGTAATGTTGGTCCATTCACCATTGACTTTTTCAGCTCGGTAAATTTCATGTACCAATTCTTTCTTGGAGAAAACACCGTAAAGTGGTTTTTGGTACGAAGCTTTGCTGAAGTAGGCTGTTTTACCATCTTTTGTGATGGACATGGATGGGACATAACCATCTACCGAGGAAACTCCACCTTCCATATTGTCGGTTAGCATTTCTTTTGCCATTTGGCCAAAAGTGGTTTGGCTTGCAAAAATCATTCCTGTAACAAGTAGGCTGTAAAAGATTGAACGTGTCATGATGTATTGATTTGGGGGTTAATACATGACAAAGATCAAAAAGAATTCAAGGGAATACTTATGAATTTTTCATAGGTTTTTGATTTTAACGATTAAAAAGTGCAGTTTATCGAATATTTTTTACCGTTTTTTCAGATGAAAGGGATTGAAAGTACCGTTTAACGGGATTTTTGGTCGTTCATCAGCGGCTCTGCAAATCAAAAAGATTGATTTTCACTACTTTAAAATAACAAAGAAGTCCCTTAACCCACTAAGGATGCTTTGGACAGCATAAGAGGCCAATATCAATCCCATGACCTTACTAATAACGGTTATACCATATTCGCCAATACGTTTCTGCACCACATTTGCGGCCAAAAGAATAGTCATGGTTATGGCTATTACCACCAATACCAGAAAAGTGGTTATGGCCTGCTGCTGTACGGAATAAATATGATTGTCGGTCAAGAGCACTACTGCCATAATGGCCCCGGGTGATGCAATGGATGGAATGGCCATAGGAAATATGGTGACATGTTTATAATCCGTAATGTGGTGTTTTTCGGATTGTGGTTTTCCTTCCCCGAAGATCATCGTCAAGGCAAAAAGAAAAAGAATGACCCCACCGGATATCTGGAAAGCATCCAAGGTAACATCCATTCCCTCCAAGATCACTTGTCCCACCAAAATGAAGAAGAGCAAGATGGCAAACGCAACAATGGAAGCCCTGATGGCTACCTTTTTCTTATGTCGTTCACTCAACTGTTTTGTGGCTTCCAAATACACGGGTACCGATCCAAGAGGGTCGATTACGGCAATAAGGAAAAGAATGGTGGTTAGAATTTCTGTGATCATGGGAATGAGTTGGAATACCAAAAATAAGAGTTTTGGGAACGTCAATCTTTGGAATGGAACAGCTTTTTAATGGCTTTGGGTGGTTCAAAAGGATATGTAAAGTATACCAGACCGAAGAACTGGTCCTTTCAATATTGGAGGTGTTATCTTCGTTGTACCAATCCGTACTGAAATTCAGGTTGATACCAAATAGCAACTTTCCAATCTGGAGTTTAGTACCAAAAGCTCTATTTGTTGATTCTTGGAATCCTCTCTTTATTTTTCCAAACCAAAATGACACAAAAAATAAAGGTAACGAGCGCCAACGTGAATAAAGTGCCCCCATCATTTTGGACCACGACACCAAGCTTTGTGATATGGGAAAACAGCGCGCCGCTCATGATGCCCACCCCCAAGATGGCACCAAGCCATGTGGTTCTGGGTACGAGGATGAGAATCGCCACAATCAGTTCTACCACCCCAAGCCCGATCCTGCCCACGGGTTCCAGTCCCAAGGTTTCAAAGATATGGATGGATTCCGGTGCCCCGGAAAATTTGAAATAAAGGGTTTGCAATAAGATGACCGCAGGTATAATTCTAAGGGCCAAGTCAAGGATGGATTTTGTTTTCATGATGATGGTGTTTGTTCATTTGACATGATAGTCGTAAAAATCCAGCAATGTTAACGCCGTCACTTTTAGGCCAATAATACTGGCTATCGTGACATTTATCATACTATTTTGACTGTCTAGTCCGTAGGTTTGTGACCAGTATCAACTTTACAGCAACTGATGCTTGTTCACACTACCATTACAGGTGAAAAAAGTCATTTACTGTCTAAAAATCTGTACAAATGAAAAATCTCTTCTTTTTAATGTGCACCTACCTCTGCACAACAGCAATGTTTTCCCAAGCAGGACACATTATGCAAGGTGTGGGTTCGGTGAATATGTCCGTGGGTGGTGCAGCCACTGCGCAACCACTGGATATTTCTGGAGCGCTCCATTGGAACCCTGCGACCATTTCGACCTTTGACGACACTATCCTAAAACTGGATATTGGGTTGTTCTTTTCTTCTCCTGAACTGAGTTCTACCGTTCCTGAATTTGATGGTGAGGGGCAACCCACCGGAAATTTCTTCAGCGGTACCACCGAGGATGACCGTGGTGTTTCTCCAATGCCTGCATTGGCCATGGTTTGGGGCAAACCAGAGAGCAAGCACACTTTTGGTGCTTCCATTTTTGGAATCAGTGGTTTTGGGGTAACTTTTCCGGAAAGCACTTCCAACCCTATCAACATGCCACAGAGCATGGGTGGTTTTGGACGGGTGGAATCAGATTACATGCTGCTCCAAATTGGACTGGCATGGGCCTATGAGTTGACCGATGAGCTTTCTTTCGGTATTCAACCGACCCTAGATTATGCGGCACTGGAATTGATGCCCAACCCAACCGCTGACCCTACACAAGCTGGGTATCCATCGACCGACAAGGCTTCAGCCATTGGATTTGGGGGTCAAGTGGGCCTTTTTTACAACTCTCCTTCGGGCATTAAAGCAGGGGTATCCTATAAAACCACTCAATATTTTGGGGATTTTGATTTGGACAACACCTATTTGGACGGTACCACAGGAACCAACTCCTTCAATATGGATTACCCTGCCATTCTATCCTTCGGTTTAGGTTATTCCTTGGGCTTCATTGATTTGGCCTTGGATTACAGGATTGTGGATTACGAAAACACCGATGGTTTTTCTTCCGTTGGATGGACAGAAACAGGCTCCGTACAGGGATTTGGCTGGCAGAACATCAATATCGTTTCTGCTGGTTTGCAGTACAAGGGTATCAACAAGTTTCCGATACGGGTAGGGTATACCTATAGTTCCAATCCTATCGATAGCGATGTGGCCTTTTTTAATATTCCCGCGACCGCTATCATCAAAAATGCCTTTCAAGTGGGATTTAGCTACGAGTTCAGTGATAAGTTCACCATGGATGCCCTCTATCATTATGGTTCCAGCGGAGGATCTACCTCAGGTCCATTGTTGAACCCTCAATTTGCACAAGCGTACCCACCTTATGGTGCCATTCCAGGAAGCGAGGTGTCTTATGACATGACCACTTCCATGATTGGAATTGGTGCTTCCATTAAATTGTGAGATAGTGTAAAATAACCAATCTAAACGTGAAAGCCCCCAAATTTGGGGGCTTTTTCATTTTATGTTATAGTTCGATGTCCAATGCGATGGGGCAGTGGTCCGAGCCCAATACATTCGGAAATATTTCAACGGACTTCACTTTTTCCATAAGACTGGGACTCACCAAAAAATAATCGATGCGCCACCCCACATTGCGCTCCCTAGCCTTAAAACGGTAGCTCCAATACGTGTAGGCCTCCTCATCTGGGTGTAGCTGTCGGAAAGAATCCACAAAACCTGAATTCAAAAAATTGTCCATCCCATCGATTTCGATTTGGGTATACCCCGCTGTTTTGTTGTAGTTGGATTTATCGTTTTTTAGGTCAATAGGTCGATGGGCCACATTAAAATCCCCACAAACGATCACAGGCTTTTTGGTCTCTAAATTTTTCAAGTAGGCCAGAAAATCCGCATCCCATGTTTTTCGATAATCCAAACGATCCAGTTGCTGCCCGGAATTGGGCACGTATACATTCACCAGATAAAAGTTGTCGTATTCCGCACATTGGATCCTTCCTTCGGTATCGTGCTCCGGAACACCCATATCATTGTTGATGGACAAAGGTTTTTGCTTGCTCAGCAAAGCAGTTCCGGAATATCCTTTTCTTTCGGCAGAGTTAAAATAGGAAACATAATTCCCCATAACGGAAAGCTCGTTTTCCACTTCATGGTCCTGTGCTTTGGTCTCTTGCAAGCAGAGAATATCGGGGTCCAGGTTATTAATGTTTTCAAAAAAATCTTTTTTTACAACGGCCCTCACACCGTTCACGTTCCAAGAAATGATTCGCATGGCTTCTGCTTTAAACTTAATGGTTAAAGATATGGAAATAGGATGGTCTTGGAAAGGCAAATAATGATACTGGGATGTATAAAAACACAAGTGCGGCACTGACCTAGATCATAGTATACAGCATCACCTAACAGTACTTTTATGGAACTGACAATTTGAGGTAAATGAAACTTTCCGCCAATGCCATTCAGCTACTCGAAGCAAGGTATTTCCTGAAGAATACCGAAGGCCGGATTGTGGAATCCCCGGAACAATTATTTAGGCGGGTGGCCAAACATATCGCGAGTGTTGAAGAGGATAAGGACTTTTGGGAAAACCGTTTCTATAATTTGATGGCCCATCTCCACTTTTTGCCCAATTCGCCCACTTTGATGAACGCTGGATTGCCAAACGGACAGTTGAGCGCCTGTTTTGTGTTACCGGTGGAAGATAGTTTGGAAGGTATTTTCTCCACGTTGAAGGATATGGCATTGATTCATCAGAGCGGTGGGGGAACGGGGTATAACTTTTCCAAACTTCGTCCCCAAGGGGACCGTGTCTCAGCGTCGGGTGGAACTTCTTCAGGTCCTTTGGCGTTTATCAAGGTATACGATACAGCAACCGAACAGGTAAGGCAAGGTGGCAAGAGAAGAGGGGCGAATATGGGCATCTTGAATGTAGACCATCCCGATATCGAGGCCTTCATCACGGCAAAATCCAAAGGGGATGAACTTCAAAATTTCAATCTTTCCGTTGGGATTTTGGATGATTTCATGAGGGCGGTACAAAATGATGAGACTTGGAATTTGATCAACCCAAGGAACAACAAAGTTACCAAGACCATAAGGGCCAAAGAACTGTGGGATTTGATTATTTCGCAGGCATGGGCCACAGGGGACCCTGGATTGATTTTTTTGGACACCATCAACAAACATAACCCGTTACCCAAACTTGGTAAAATACAAAGTACTAACCCTTGTGGTGAAGTCCCCTTGTTTGAATACGAAAGTTGTAATCTGGGATCGTTGAACCTTTCAAAAATGGTCAAACATGAGAATGGTATATGGCAGGTGGATTGGAAGACATTGGAACATTGTGTTCAAGTTTCCATGCGATTTTTGGATAATGTCATTTCAGCCAACCATTATCTGCTTTCCCAAATAGAAACCGCGACCAAGAACAACCGAAAAGTGGGTCTGGGCCTTATGGGATGGGCAGAATTGTTGGCCATTTTGGAGATACCCTATGCATCGGACAAGGCTGTGGAGATGGGAGAAAAAATCATGCGGTTCATTCAGGCAAAAAGCTACGAAACCTCAGAAGCGTTAGCAAAGGAACGAGGTGCGTTTCCCAATTGGGAAGAAAGTGTTTTCAGTCCCAAGACTCCTCTGAGGAATGCCACTTGTAATAGTATTGCGCCTACAGGCAGTATTTCGGTGATTGCCGATACATCCTATTCCATCGAACCCTTTTATGCCTTGGCGTACAAGCGGGTGGGCATCTTGGAAAACGAGACCCAGTTGGAAATCAATCCAGTATTTGTTTCGAAGATGAAAAAGTTGGGATTATGGAATGAGAGCTTAAAAAATGAGGTGTTATCCACTGGAAGCATCCAACATCTGGTCACTTTGCCATCAGAAGTCAGAAAGCTCTTCGAAACCAGTTTGGAAATACCTTGGCAATATCATTTACAGCACCAAAGGGCCTTCCAGAAATACACGGACAATGCGGTATCCAAGACTATCAATTTAAGCCATGAAACAGATACGGACACCATCTCTGAAATTTACCGCACTGCCTGGGAATATGGACTAAAGGGTATTACCGTTTATAGGGACGGCAGTAAGGCCAACCAAGTACTACAGGCCTGTCAGTTAAATAGAAGTGCCAACTGCTAGACGGGACTGATTTTTTACGAAATGGCCGCCGCCAAGGCAATTTCCACCATATCCGTGAACGAGTTTTCACGGGCTTTGGCAGATAATCGTTCCCCGGTCACCAAGGAATCTGAAATGGTGAGAACGGTGAGGGCCTTTATATTATATTTTGCAGCAATGGTATAAAGTCCTGCCGTTTCCATCTCCACACAAAGAATACCGTACTGGGCCCAAAGCTTGTATTCCTCGGGGTCGTCCCCATAGAATTCGTCCGAGGAAAGGATGTTGCCCGCCTTTACGGGGATGTTGTGTTCCTTGGCATAATTTACCGCTTTTTGGAACAGTTCAAAATCGGCGGTGGGGGAATAATCCGAGTTGAGAAACCGGGAATTGTTCATACCAGAAGTGGTAGAGGCCGCCATGGCCAGGACCACATCGTTCACTTTTACATCTTCTTGGTACGACCCGGCCGATCCCACCCGAATGATGTTCTTTACCCCATAATCCTTGATGAGTTCGTGAAAGTAGATCATGGAAGAAGGCATACCCATGCCGCTTCCCTGAACGGAAACCCTGTGGCCCTTGTATGTGCCTGTGTAGCCCAACATACCACGAATCCTATTGTAGCAAACAGGGTCGTCCAAAAAAGTTTCGGCAATCCATTTGGCCCGAAGGGGATCCCCGGGCATCAATACGGTTTCTGCAATTTCTCCTTTTTTGGCTTCTATGTGTATGCTCATGCGAATGGTTTATTTCAACAGTGTGGGCCCGGAAGAGGTTCCGATGCGGGAAACACCCAGTTCTATATATTTTAATGTGGTCTCCTTATCCTTGATGCCGCCTGAAGCCTTGATCTTTGCCTTGTCGCCAACCATTCTTTTCATCAAGATCACATCTTCAAAAGTGGCGCCGCCACTACCAAATCCAGTGGAAGTCTTTACAAAGTCGGCACCGGCCTCTACGGAGAGGGAACAGGCCATTTCTTTCTCTTCATCGTTGAGATAACAGGTTTCCAGGATTACCTTCAAAATTTTATCACCAATGGCCAATTTAATGGCTTGGATTTCATTTTTTACAGCCTCGTATATCTTGGATTTTAGCCATCCTATATTGATGACCATGTCAATTTCATCCGCGCCTTGTTCTACATAGTCCCTGGCTTCGAATACCTTGGCCTTTGTGGACATGGCCCCCAAGGGAAACCCGATAACGGCGGCAAGTTTTACCTTGGAATTCTTCAACTCCTCTTTGGCAAGGGGAAGATGGCAACCGTTCACACATACCGCATAAAAACCATAGGTTTTGGCCTCAAGGCATAGTTGCTTGATATCGGCCACAGTGGCCGTGGGTTTTAGATTGGTATGGTCGATGTACTCGGCTAAGGACATATCAAAGGGCAAAGAGGTGTTCGAGATTCATCAAAATCATCATTTCAGACCTGTTCTTACCCGCAAAGGAACTTGCAATGGATTCCGCAGTCTCCAAAATCAGGGCTTTCAACTCCGGGGTGAACTTTTCGGGATACTCTTTGTAAAAATCCTTGAACTCTTCAAAATACTCCGTTCCGTCTTTTTCCTCTTCGTCCAACCAATCAAAAACTGTTTCTATCTGGTATGCGGCATCGGTTTGGAACTCATCTTCCACGGGGTCCACATCCAACCAATATTGCCTGACATACTTTCGTACCCTTTCAATCTCGGCGGGACGGACAGCATTATCGGACATGGCCACGGCATAAAAAAGTTTGCCGAGGTTTTGGTAAAATTCATTTCCTATTCTCTCTGAATTGAGCATATCTTAAAAATTTGTATCCTGTAAAAGTACAATCAATGCCCCATGTTTTAATAGGACATCGGTCATTTTTTACCTTGGGAAACAAATCTAGTTGCTTCTACGGGTAACGGTTTTGTTGCTGCGTCCCCTGTTGGCATTGTTTTCTTGATGATAGCGTTGGATGTTGTCATCGTAATAATTGCGCACCCTTTCATACCGATATCTGTTCAGGTCAGTGGCCCGATATTGATTGGGAAGCTCCCGGCGTCGTACCCAGACCTCTCCGTCCAAGTAAACATAGGTCCTTGTGGATAGGTCATAATAAATGCTGATTTCTGGGAAGAAAACATATCGTACCGCTTCAACCCTGTGTGGGTAAAACCAAGGAGGTGGCGGGTCTGCCAATCGGTGCGAGACAATTACGGGACCACACGCCTGTAACCCTAATAAAGCGAACATCAAGATTGAATAAAAAACAGTCCTTTTCATGGCAAAACAATTTAGTATTACAAGGTAGTGCAATGGCCCATTTCGAGTAAATGATCTAAATCATTCCCTGATGTTTTGGTTTGGGATAGTTTTATGAAGAATACCAAAGGATAGAAATCTAAATTCATTGTCATGCTAAAAGATCATACCAGAAAATATCATGAGTTGATTGGGTTGATGGGGAAATTGGGAGGAGAAATTCCAGACACCATGAAAGCTTTTGATCAACTTCATAAGTCGAGCACCGTTGATGGTGCCCTCAGCAAAAAAACCAAGGAACTGATTGCCCTTGGGATTGCCATTACCGTAAGATGTGATGGCTGTATCTCGTTCCACGTGAACGATGCCCTACAATCCGGAGCCAGTACCCAAGAGGTGTTGGAAACTATCGGAGTGGCCATCCTAATGGGTGGAGGACCATCTGTAGTATATGGTTGCGAGGCATTGGAAGCCCTGCAGCAGTTCTCGGTGCTACAAGAGCACTAGTCGTTTAGCAACTGATCTTGGTCATTTTTAAGCTTGGACAACTGCCCTATTTTTGGGAGAAAGGAATAATGGACCATGTTTATGGATATAAAGTTCAACATGGTCAATAGGACCAAGCAATTCTTTATGGAAATAGGAGATTTGTCCTATTTCGCGGCCCGCTTTTTTAAACAGGCCGTAAAACCCCCATTTGAATTCAAGGAACTGTTGAGACAATGTTACCAAGTCGGGAACCGATCGTTATTGTTGGTCGTTACCACGGGCTTCATCATTGGTTTGGTACTGACCCTACAGACCCGGCCTACCCTTATCGAGTTTGGGGCGGTGTCCTGGATGCCCAATATGGTCGGCATTTCCATCGTCAGGGAAATCGGTCCGGTCATCACCGCTTTGATCTGTTCCGGACGTATCGCCTCCGGGTTTGGTGCCGAATTGGGTTCCATGAAGGTCACCGAACAGATAGACGCCATGGAAGTTTCAGGGACCAATCCCTTTAAATATTTGGTGGTGACCCGAATTTTGGCGGCAACCCTCATGTTGCCGTTATTGGTCATTTTTGGGGATCTGATAGCATTGTACGGTTCCTCCCTAGTAGAATATTTTAAGGGAAATGTTTCGTTTCGGTTGTATTTCAATAAAGTTTTTGAAGCCCTTTCTTATGGGGATTTGATTCCGGCGACCATAAAGTCCTTCTTTTTTGGCTTTGTCATTGGTCTTACCGGTTGTTACAAGGGCTACAAAACAGGTCGAGGAACGGCAGGTGTGGGCATTGCGGCCAATACGGCAGTGGTGATGGCATCGTTGCTGTTGTTCGTGGTGGATTTTATCGCGGTGTTCGTTTCTGATATTTTTTATGAATTGTAGATGGAAACCAAGGAAAAAATAGTGGCAGGAGTAGCAGAAGCGAGTGGGGAAGTGGTCATCAAGATCAAGGGCCTATGCAAGAGCTTTGGCGACAACCAGGTTCTGAAAGGTTTCAACATGGAGCTACGGAAAGGGGAAAACTTGGTAGTTATGGGCAAATCGGGTTCGGGAAAATCGGTCATGATCAAATGTTTGGTTGGTTTGATGTCCCCCGATAGCGGTTATGTAGAGGTTTTGGGCAAGGACATCAACAATTTAGATCAAATCGCCTTGGACGAACTCCGTTCCGATATAGGGTTTCTTTTTCAGGGCAGTGCCCTTTACGATTCTATGACCGTACGGGAAAATCTTGAATTTCCCATGCGACGACATCGTAAGAAATTCGAAGGAATTACTGATACCTTGCCTTTGGTAAGGGAAGCGCTCGAGAATGTGGGACTGGCCCATACCATGGATTTGATGCCCTCGGAACTCTCCGGAGGAATGAAAAGACGGGTGGCTTTGGCCAGGGCCATCATCCTGAAACCAAAATTGATATTGTACGACGAACCCACCAGTGGTCTCGACCCCATAACCTCCAAAGAAATTATAGAGCTCATGCGGAGCATTCAGAAAAAATATGGTACTTCTGCATTGATCATTACACATGATGTGGATTGTGCACGGGTAATCTCCGAACGGATGATCTTGTTGGTGGATGGAACAAATTACGCAGAGGGGACCTATGCGGAACTGGTAACCTCACAAGACCCTAATGTGAACGCTTTTTTTAAAAAATGATATGGCGAATAAAACTTCCATACAGAATCTAAAACTGGGCATCTTCGTGGTGCTGGGCACCGTGTTGATCTTGGTGGCCTCCTATCTCATCGGGAACAGGCAGAACATGTTCGTCAAAAACTTTACGGTGAATGCTGTGTTCAGGAATGTTAACGGGCTTCAAGTAGGGAACAATGTTCGTTTTTCGGGAATCAACATTGGTACTGTGGATAAAATAGAGATGATGAACGATACCACCATTTACGTCTACATGAAAATGGAAGAAAAAATGCGAAGCCACATAAAGAACAATGCCATAGCTACCATAGGTTCCGATGGTTTGGTGGGCAGCATGTTGGTCAACATTGTGCCGGGAGTAGGTGAGGCGCCTTCGGTACAGCAGGGCGACCAACTGGTATCCTATAGCAGGATTGCCTCCCAGGACATGTTGAACACCCTAAATGTAACGAATGAGAATGCCGCTTTGTTGACTTCCGATCTCTTAAAAGTGACCCAATCCTTGGTAGAAGGAAAGGGAACCTTGGGACGATTGCTCAACGACACCCAAATGGCAGACGATTTGAAGGCGACCATTACCAACCTGAAATACAGCAGCAACAAGGTCAATACCACGTTGGATGAACTCCAAAAAGCCATTGAAGGCACCAAAAGTGATGAAAGTATCGCGGGGGTGCTGTTGTCGGACAGTATATCGGCCACAAAGCTCAGGAACATTATCCAGAATTTGGAAACCTCCAGTGTTGAGATCAACAGGATGACCCAAAACCTGAATGCCGTTGTAGAGGACATCAACAAAGGGGAAGGTATGCTCCGTATGGTGGCCACGGATACCGCAATGGCCAATCATTTGATGAAGACCATGCAGAACATTGAAGAAGGAACGGAAAAATTCAATGAAAATATGGAGGCCCTAAAGCACAATTTCCTTACTCGGGGCTATTTTAGAAAACTGGAGAAGGAACAGAAGAAAGCCAATAATCAAAAAGAATGAAAGGGAAACGGACTTTATGGGTTCAGGATGATACCGTCCTCCATTTGTATGATACGGTCCGTGCGTTTGGCAAAATCCTCGTCATGGGTAACGACCAATAAGGATAGCCCTTGTTGTTCCTTCAGGTTTTTGAAGATGTTGAACACGTTCTCCGAGTTATGGCTGTCCAAGTTTCCCGTAGGTTCATCACCCATCAAAATGGTAGGGTCGTTGATCAAGGCCCGGGCAATGGCCACCCGTTGTTTTTCCCCACCTGATATCCTTGAGGCCCTTTGGTGCGCTAAATGGCCAATGTGGAGCATTTCGAGCTTTTGGTGTGCATCGCGTTCAATTTCCTGATTCGACTTTTCCCCGAGCTTTTTGGCCGGGAGCATTACGTTTTCCAACACACTGAATTCCGATAACAGGTAATGGAACTGAAACACAAAGCCGATGTTCTTGTTCCTGATCCGTGATAATTGCTGATGGGTCTTCCCTGTTACCAATTCGTTGTTGAGGAAAAGCTCGCCCGTATAATCCGTATCCATGGTGGAAAGGATATACAACAACGTGGATTTTCCAGACCCGGATTTTCCCATGATGGAGGCAAATTCACCGACCTTCACCCCAAATGAAACATTCTTTAGGACATGAAAGTCCTTGGGTTTTCGAAAGTGTTTGTTGATATTTTTGGCTTCTAGTACAAAATTCATGGTTCAGCTAAGTTCCTCTTATGATTTCTACGGGGTCAATTTTCTTGGCCCTGTTTGATGGCAGGTATCCGGCCACAAAAGTGGATAGCAGGGCAAAGGTGATACCGATGACATAATAAGTCGGGTTATAGTTTACGGGATACGTAGTGATGGTGGGTAGGGCCTCCGTTTCAAAAGGAGCCTGGTCTATGAGCCGGGAAAGCACGAATCCGACCAGCAATCCCAAAACGCCGCCAATAAGCCCAATGATCATGGCCTGCCCCATGAAAACGTATTGTACATCCCTGCCTGAGAAACCGGTCGCCTTTAAAATGGCAATATCCTTCATCTTTTCGTAAATGAGCATGTTCAGAATGTTGTAAATGCCAAAACCTGCCACGATCAAAAGGGTAATCGATACGGCATAGGTGATTAGGTTTCTGATGTTGGAACCTGTTTCAAACTGGGCGTTGGCCTCGTTGATGTCTATGGCCTTAATGTTGAATTGTTTTTCCAAACGGCGGGCCATGGGTTCGGCTTGTGCAATATCCACCAATTTAATGTTGATGTCGGTAACATAATTTTCCGCTTCGCCCAAAATGCGTTGAACGGTATTGAGGTTGGCAAAGCTCTGTACATTGTCAATGTCGGCTATACCACTTTGGTAGATACCCACGATCTTTAACGGAAAAATATCACCGGCAACGGTGCTTATTTGGACTCGGTCCCCAACGGACAGGGACATTTTTTCGGCCAGTCCCGCCCCTAAAAGAATACCGTTGTCATTATTGTTAAGTGCTTCGGGGGTCCCTTCCACAATATTGTCCTGGATGTTGGACAAGCGCACTTCTTCCATAATATCCACACCCACCAGATTACCTCCCAACTCAATGGAACCCGATAGGTAAAAAATCTGGGCCCTTAACTGCGGTGTGGCTCCTTTTACATTGGGATTTTTCTTGAGGTAGTCCAAAATGGGAAGGGCATTGTGTATTTTCTTTTGGTTCTGCTTTGGCTTTATGGAATGGACCATATTGAAGGCATCCTTAAAATCGCCATAGAGCGAAATCGGCTGGTTTTCGGAAGGCCTTATTTCATTGTACATATGGATATGTGGCGTTTGGTTCAACACCAAATCATCGAGCATGCCATTGAGTCCCGTCATAAAACTCACCAAGGTAATATAGGCCCCAATCCCGAAGGTGACCCCGAGCGTGGCGGTCACGGTGGATTTCATCTTAGTCAAAAGATGGGTCTTGGCAATGCCCAATATCACGCTCCAATTGGTCATGGTTCCGGTTTGTAAATGGCCGTTTTTTCATCGATGCCGCCCAAAATCTCCATGCTTTCCAAATTTTGTAGCCCAACGGTCACTTCGATTTCCCCGTTGTCCGTTAAAACTTTGGACCCATTAATAAGGTATTCCTTGGGAATGGTAAGGGTCTCTTCCTTTTCAGCTATGATGATGTTCCCTTCACCCGATAGACCGGGATACAAGGTGGCTGGAGGTTCCGTAAAAAGAGCCTCCACCTTGAAGGTTTGGGAGCGGTCGTCCTTTCTGGGATATATTTTGTCCAATGTGGCCTCAAATACCTCGGAATTATAGGAGTCCAAGGTGATTAATACCTTTTGTCCGATTTTTAGCTTGACAATATCCACCTCATCCACCAAGAGTTCCACAATAAATTTATCGCTGCGACCAATGGCTGCAACAGGTTCTACGGTATTCACGATTTCACCAGGGTTTTTATAGAGGGCATACACCGTTCCGTCAATCTTACTGGTAATGGTAAAGTCGTTGGTTGTGGTCAGTGAGGTTTGGTAGTTGTTCTCCGCCTGCCTCAATTGGGTTTCCAGTTCGTTTTTTGTTTGTGAGTATTTCTTTTTGAGGAGGTTCAGGTTGTTTTGGGAAAGCTCATAGGCAAGTTTTCGGGTGTCGTACTCCACTTTGGAACCGATGTTCTGGTCCCATAGGTTCTTTTGGCGAAAATAATTGATGGAATCGTTTTTCAACTTGAGTTCTGCAGCTTGTATTTCATCCTTGATGCTGCTGAGGACCGCCGCACGGCCACTATAGTTTTCACGGGCCAATTGCAGGGCCAACTTGGCATTTTCCATATTCAATTGGGGGGAGGTGTTGGTGATTTGGAGAATTCGGTCTCCTTTGGTTACTTTATCACCTTCTTCCACCCAATTTTTGTCCAAAATACCCATGACGATGGAATAGGCTTGGTACAAACTATCTGGCTGAACCGTGGCCGATGCATAAACGGATTCCGTCAACGGCATTTTCTCAGGATATATTTTTTCTTTTTTCTCACTACAGGAGAAAAACATCAGGACAATGATACAGGTTGATAAAAAATACTTCATTGTATGCTTCATGATAGGACCATCAAATTACCAATAAAAATACAATTTGAAACATGAGTTAAGTCAGTATGGGATTGATGGGTGGGTACAAGGGAAGAATCTTTTATTTTTCTTTGAATTTATTGGCCGTCAATGACATAGATCATTGCGAGTTTGACCTGACCCTATTTCCTTTGCAACAAAAAGACGAATGATACTGACCGCCGTAATATTGTTCGTTGTGCTGCTCATCCTCGGGTTGCTCTTTGTCCCGATTCAAATTTATATCGATACGGACACATCAAGGTATTTTGTAAGGGTGAAGGGACTTGCGAAGGTTGACTTAGAGCCAGACGAAAAGGAAATAGTACGAGTGCGAATGCGGATACTCTTCTTTGAACGCAGTTTTTATCCCATCACCAAACCACCAAAACCAAAAGAAAAAGTTGTAAGGCAAAAAACCAAGCCCAAAAAGAGGTTGAAGTTCAGGAAAATTGCCCGTCTCATAAAAACTTTCGAGATAAGAAGGTTTGTAGTGGAAATGGATACGGGGGACTACGTAGCAAATGCCAAAATGTATCCTCTTTTTGTTCTTCTTGACCAATTTATGGGCAGCTTCCACATCAATTTCCAAGATAGGAACCGATTACTGATGGATGTACGTAACAGGCCCATCAGAATGATAAGATCAATTGTTTAACAGTAAAATAAAAGGCCATGGATTTACATTTTGAAGAATTATTGAGCAAGGTCACTGACTTCATTAAGTCAGAAGCAAAGACCGAGACCATCATTGGCGAACCATTTGAGTTGGGAGAATTCAAATGTGTTCCAGTGATCAAGGTGGGTATGGGCTTCGGCTCCGGAGGAGGCGAAGGAATTGAAGGCAAAGAGCGTAAAGGCGAAGGCGCCGGTGCCGGTGCCGGAATCGGAATCCAACCCATCGGATTTTTGGTTACCAAAGGGGATGAAATCTCCTTCTTGGAAGCTGGAAAAACACACGGTTTGGCAGCCGCCTTTGAAAAAGTGCCCGACCTTATTGAACGCATTGTCAAGGAACGCAACAAAAAAGAAGAAGTTGTAGCTTAAATCCTGTGTTCCTGACGAGTTGGGTTGCCCGTGTGGCAAGGACGGGCAACCAAGTTTCAATGCCTTGCTGGCATTCCTCCCAAACTCCAAAAGTCTTTCCGATTGACCAATATCATTTCCCAATCATCTTGGTGTATCTACATTTAATTTCTCTAAGGGTTGATTTGGAACATTACCCTGAATTTAAATACCAAGGCCATGAAACGCATATTGTTGCCCACCGATTTTTCAAAGGATGCATGGAATGCTATCGAGTACGCACTGCATTTTTTTAAGGAAGAAAAATGCATGTTCTATATACTGAACACCTATACACCAGCCTTTTATAGGATTGATTACCTCATGGGCGGTCCTGCCATGAGCGCGATTCCCGATGTTGGGGTGGATATTTCATTGGAGGGATTGGAAAACACCCTGAAACGCATCGAGGAGCGGTACGACAACCCCAACCACACTTTTGAAATTTTGTCTTCGTTCAACACCTTGCCCGATGAGGTCCATGATATTTCCGAAAGGAAAAAACTGGACATGGTGGTCATGGGAACCCAAGGGGCATCGGGGGCCAAGGAGTTTTTTCTGGGGTCCAACACCGTACACGTTATCCGTAAGGCTGTAGTACCTGTCTTGGCCGTTCCCCAAGTATACGAGTACAAGGGAATAAAGAACATTCTAATGCCCACGGGGTATGAGACCAAGTACAAACCCAATGAATTGAAACCCTTGGTGGATACCGTCAAAAGGTTCAAGGCCAATTTGCACGTGGTACACGCTCTTGAAGATTATAAATTAACTGATTTACAAAAAGATAACAAAGAACACCTAAAAGATATATTCAAAACCCTTCCTGATGTTGTCTTTACGGATAGCACTGGGGAATACATGCCCAATATTGTCCATTCCTATATTGATAAAAATAATATTGGTTTGGTGGCCATGATGAACAGGAAACACACGTTCTTGGGGCAGCTTTTGCTGAAACACCACGTGGATGTAGTAGGCTATCATTGTCAAGTGCCATTTTTGGTACTGCCGGACACTTCAGAACTCCCCAAATAAATTGTCATGAAAAATATACTCTGTCCCATCGATTTTTCCGAAAATGCTTGGAATGCCGTTTTCACGGGAACCAAGCTTTTTGCAGAGCAGGAATGCAGGTTTTATCTGTTACATGTCCACGAACCCAAAATGCGTAATATCTCGGGCCAAAAGAGCAGTGCCCGGGCAGGTATGGTCTACCAGTCCATGGCCACGGCCGTGGAGAATGAACTCCACAAGGCCAAGGCTTATATGGAAGAACATAACAGCAACCCCAAACACCATTTTAAGACCATATCCATTGCAGGGGATCTACCTGATACTGTTCGTGAACTTATCCCAAAATACGATATCGATACCATTGTGATGGGCACACAAGGGGCAACAGGAGCCAAGGAAGTTTTCTTGGGGAGCAATACGGTCAAGGTTTTAAAGCATATTAAGGACTGCACCATGCTTGTCGTTCCTCAATCATTTGATTTTCAAAACCTTAAATCCGTTGTTTTTCCTACGGATTTTACCCACTTTTTTCCAAAAGGTGCATTGGAATATCTATTGAAACTTTTCGAGCTATGGAATCCCCAAGTGAAGATTTTCCATGTGGCCCAAGAATTTATCATGTCGGAAAACCAACAGGAGAACAAGGAAATTCTCAAAAAGCGGTTCGAGGGATTTTCTGTTTCCTTTCACCGAGTAGTTATCGAAACGACAGTGACGGAGGCCATCATCACCTTCGCGAAGGACCAGAATGCAGATCTCATCGTGCTCACCAAATATTCACATGATTTTTTTGGAAAACTTACCCAGGAACCCGTGGTCAAAAAAGCAAGCTTCAAGACCGATGTGCCCCTCTTGGTTCTCCCCAGTTTTGGTGAAGATTAACGATGCCATTTCCTTATTTTTGCTTCCATGAAACACCTGCTGTACTGTGCTTGTATTTTTCTATTCCTATTGCAGGGTTGTTCCAATGCCCCGATGATTTCCGGCACTTTGGATATGACCGAAGGACAGGAATGGAAACCGATGGTGTATTTAGTTCAGCCAGAAGGTTTTGGTGCATTGGGGCAAAGTTTTACGGGGAAATTGTTGGACTCTTCAAAGGTGGATTCCAACGGACATTTCCAATTTGGGCAGCAAATGAAGATCAAGGATACCGTTTTGTTTGAGGTGGTTGTTCAAAAAGAAGGGGAGCGGTATTCCAATCGATTGGAGAATGAAAATCCGGAAACGGACAATTATTTCCCACTGATTTGGGCACCTGGAGAACAGATTGTCATGAAAGCCGCCATAAATCGATTCCAAGCTTCGGCCACTGTAGAAAACCCTTCAAGCGCGAATGCTGCTTTCATGCAACTACGAGACATAAAGAAAAATGCATTTGTACAATACCAAGAATCCTTGGGACAACAGGAAGGGGATGAGCAATTGTTGGAGCGGGAAAAGGCCCACCATACCTACCAGTCTTCATTGATGCAGTTTGCGGATACCATCCAACAACTGTTTCCTGCCCTGATGGCCATCCGTTGGGTAAGTCCAGAAGGGAATTACGAACGCATTCCTGAATTTTTGGTGGGGCAAAATCAAAAGTGGAAAACAAAAAACCCAGAGCATCCTTGGGTGAAAGAATTGGCTGCATCAGCTGATAAGAATAAACTACCCATCTTGATAGGGGACCAAATTCCCAATCTCCAATTTCCCATGAAGGACGGGTCTAAAAGCACGTTGAATGCATTGATAGGGGGTGAAAAACTATTTCTTTTGGATGTTTGGGCTTCTTGGTGCGCCCCATGCCGACTTGAAAATCGAAATGTACTGGTACCCCTTTGGGAAAAATATCATAAAGACGGATTTCAGATTTTGGCCTATGGTCTGGAGAGCAGCCAACAAGCTTGGGAAAATGCCATAGACAAGGACGGAGCCTACAGATGGTTGCATGCCTCCCACGTGGAAGGGGACCAAAACCCATTGATGGATTCCCTTCGGATCAAGACCATTCCGGCAAACTTTTTATTGGATGCTAATGGCATGGTATTGGCCAAAAACCTGCATGGGGATGAACTAATAGAATTTGTGGATGACTATATGGCCAGGCACTAAAAAATCCCCATATGGGGATTTTTATCATTGTTGTACAGACAAAAATAGAGAGGTTGGCTAACTCACTCAGTTCATGGAATGGATGCCGAACATATTACCCTCGGTATCGGTTGCCAAAACAATAAAGCCATATTCCCCAATGGAGGTCTTTGGCTTGAAGATAGAACCACCGGCAGCCTCGACCCTGGAGGCCTCTATGCCGCAATCCTTACTCATAAAATATACAAGGGTACTATTGTTCCCCGGTGTTACCCCTTGCATTTTAACCAAGGCCCCGGAGGCCCGGTTTTCTGAATGCATATCGCTCGGGAAGAAGTACATTTCCATATCCGCCGCGGATTCCGGCATGGGCAATTCTTTGAACTCATACTCAAAAACAGCTTCGTAGAACTTTTTGGCGCGGTTGATGTCATCTACATAGATTTCAAACCAAACCACAGGATTTTCATTTTTCATGGGTATAGAATTTAATGGTTTTATTGATTTTGATGGAATCTCGGTCTTGAGCCCAAATGATAACTGGCCATCCTGTTTTAAATCAATTGTTTGTACTTGTCTTTGTTCTCAAACAATATCCACAAAAGGATGGCCCATATGACCAAGGCAATGATGAGACCACTGGTATCTACGATTGTGTTGGTCAACAATACACCGACCATGACAGGAAAGATGACTACTGCACCCAAAGCCCTTGTTTTGGGAATGATGATCAAAATACCACCAACAATTTCGGCCACACCGATCAAGGGCATCAGCCAAGAAATTTCCATCAAGGCGGCAAAATCCTTGGTAATGGCCTCGGAAAGGTTTTCCGGTGGGGGCATATAGTTAAAGAATTTGCTCAATCCTCCATTGAGCAGCAATAATCCAAAGAGGATGGATAAAACATTGTAGACTTTTTGTTTCATGGTCGATCAGGTATTAATTATCAATTATTATGAGGGTTAGTCCATAATCAATTCAACCTTAAGGTTTAGACTGGTTAGAAAATGCAAAATTTCCTTCAGCATGATGTTGCCATCTATACTTTCTACCCGAAGAATGCGGTCACAGTCTTCAAGGTCGAAGTTGGCACTTACATTTTTAAAATTCTCATGTAGGGCATTGACCGTGCGATCCGCAGTGGATTCATCCTCCACATTTGTCCTGAAGATTTCTATCAGGTTGGGTTTGCTCGTATTTGAATTGTCTTGGACCATATGTATGATACATTGCTGTTATTCCTCCAACAGATTTCGCCTCTTTTGGATGAAAATTAAATAACTGATAAGCAAGGTATTGGTGTTTGTTGAATCTTTGACTGTGCCATTGCGACATTCCAAGGGGTTGATTGCGACACCCACATTTCCTATCTTTTCACTGTTTAATTTGCAATAGATGAAACATGTGTCCATATTGGTGCCCCAAGGTACCATCAGCGTGGTGAATGTTGCCGGTACATACCAAATGTTGACCTGGGTAAACGAATTTTTGGAACAATCGGGGAGCGAGCCTTTGTTCGATATCCATTTGGTTGGGTTGGACGATAGGGCGGGGACACACAAAGGTCTGTTCTCAGTTCACCATCAACTGACCATAGATGAAGTCCCAAAGACCGATTTGATCATCATCCCGGCCATCCATGAAAGCTATGCCCGATCCTTGGAAGATAACCAGCCTTTTATTCCTTGGCTCCATGATCGTTACGGCGAAGGCGCTGAAATAGCTAGTCTATGTATATCCTCTTTTTTCTTGGCTTCCACAGGGTTGTTGGATGGAAAACCATGTTCCACCCATTGGCAGTCCGCCCCTATGTTCAGGGAACTCTTTCCTGAGGTAATCCTGACCGATGAGCGAATTGTAACCGATGCAGGAGGTATCTATACCAGCGGGGGAGCCTATGCATTCACCAATCTCATCATTTATTTGATCGAGAAGTTTGCAGGAAGGGAACTTGCCATTTTGGCCGCCAAAGGTTTTATGATAGATATTGATCGTAATAGTCAATCACCGTTCATGATTTTTAAGGGGCAAAAGACACATCAGGATAAATCCGTTCTAAAGGCCCAGGAATTGATCGAGCAAAACTACACGGACAAAATATCGGTGGAGGAGTTGAGCAACGCAGTGGCCCTGAACCGTAGGACTTTTGAACGTAGATTTAAAAAGGCTACTTCCAATACGGTGTTGGAATATCATCAACGAGTAAAGATAGAAGCGGCCAAAAAGGAATTTGAAAAAGGGAGAAAGACGGTGAACGAAGTCATGTTCGATGCAGGGTACTCGGACCCAAAAGCTTTTAGGAAAGTTTTTAAAAAGTATACCGAAATGACACCTTTTGATTACATGGTGAAATACAAAAGGGATGCCTACGGGGCATGATCAGGCAGGTATTTAGTGGCATCTCAGGAAAAAACAAAGCCCCAAATCTGGGGCTTCATTATTTTATAGATTTTGTACTAATGGGCAGCTGAGGCGGCCTTTAAATTGCCAGCGCCTTTCTTGATAAGTAAAACGAAAGGTATACAGAGAAGGAATAGCACACCGAGCCCGATAAAGATATCCATGTAAGAAAGTACCGTGGCCTGCTTGCCCACAGAAAGTTCAAGCATTTGGTAGGCCCTGTCCAAGGCTTCGTTGGCAGCAAATCCCTTGCTGATGAACATTTGTTGCAGGGCATGCACGCGTTGCTGCACCTGGGTGTCGATAGCACTGAGGTTGGGAATCAAATCTACACGGTGTTGCTGATGGAACCGTGCAATCATGGTGGTAATGATGGCAATTCCGAAAGATCCTCCCAATTGTCGTGTCATTCCTGTAAAAGCGGCACCGTCACCAATATCTTTTCCCATGAGTGTGGATAGTGATAAGGTAGTAATGGGCACGAACAACAGTCCCAACCCGATACCACGGGCTACCAAGGGCCAAAAGAAATGTTCAACACCTGTGTCCGGAGTCATCACCAAATACATCCACAAACTGTACACGAAGAAGATGGCAAAACCAGCGGTCACCATATATTTCTGTGGTACCCCAGCCTGTATGGCCCTTCCGATTATGGGCATCATCAATCCTGTAGTAATGGAACTTGGAATTAACAACAATCCAGCATCCGTTGCGGTAAAACCGAGTACCGATTGCGTATAGATGGGGATGATAAAAGTGGAACCATACAGACCAAATCCCAAAATGAAGGTCATGATGGTACCGATTCGCAGGTTGCTGTCCTTCAATACACCGAGATTTACAATGGGGTGTTCGTAGGTTAATTCCCTCCAAATGAAAAAGATAAAACCAAATACCGAGACTACACTTAAAGTAGTGATGAGCGAATCGGCAAACCAGTCATCCTGTTGGCCATGTTCCAGAACAAATTGTAGGGAACCAATAAAAACCGTTAGCAAAAGGATACCGATCCAATCCACTTGATTGGCTTTGAGCTTGTCGCCATATTTGGGACTTTTTACGAACATCACTGTTAAAAAAGCAGCTATGATGCCAATGGGAATGTTGATGTAAAAGATGTAGGGCCATGAGAAATTGTCCACAATGTATCCTCCCAATGGAGGCCCCAAAGTGGGTCCCACGATCACGCCCATACCGTAAATAGCCTGGGCCATTCCACGTTTGGCCATGGGATAACTTTCGGTAATGATGGTTTGTGCCGTAACCAACAAGGCTCCACCGCCCAAACCTTGTATAAATCTGAAGGCAACCAATTCCCAAATATTATCGGCATTTCCACATAAAAAGGAAGCCACGGTGAAGATGATGATGGAAGTAGCAAAATAGCGTTTACGTCCAAACTGTTTGGAAAGCCAACTGGTCATGGGGATAATGATCACGTTGGCAATGGCGTAGGCAGTGATTACCCAAGCCACATCCGTCAAGGTGGCTCCCAAGCTACCTTTCATGTCGTTGAGTGCCACGTTTACGATGGTGGTGTCCACAATTTCCAACAAGGCACATAAAATGGCCGTGATGGTGATGATGACCCTCCTAAAACCGTATTCTACTAAACTATCTTGGTCGCTCATGCGATTACTTTAAATGCACATCTACTTCAACGTTCATCCCTGCACGTAGTTTGTGCAAGGCTTGTGCGTCGTTATTATTGGTAAAATCAATTTTTACGGGAAGACGTTGAATGGTCTTCACAAAGTTTCCAGTGGCATTGTCCGGCGGCAATAGTGAAAAACGTGCACCAGTGGCAGGGGAGAAAGTGGTAACGATTCCTTCAAAGGACTCACTGGGGTAGGCATCTGCCTTAATGGTCACTTTTTGTCCAGGTTGCATTTTGGACAATTGGGTCTCCTTAAAATTGGCAACTACCCAAGTTTCATCCGTATTGACGATGTAGAACAACGATTGGCCGGGCTGGACAAATTGCCCCTCCTGAAGATCCACATTGGAGAGCTGTCCATCAATGGCGGCCGTTACAATGGTGTAATCCACATTGAGTTGTGCAGCGTCCAATTTGGCCTGCGCACTTTGTACGTTGGCTTCGGCAACCGAAACTTGTTTCTTTGAAATTTCCGTTTGCGAAGTGGCCGCATTCCGTTGGCTAGTGGTGGCTTGTTTCTGATTTTCCAATGCACGCAAATTGTTTTCAGCTTCCTGTTTGGCGGCAAGGGCCTGTTCGTATTGCTGTGTGGTGATGGAATGGTTGGCGTACAGGTTCTCGTAACGTTTAAAGTCGTTTTCAGCGCGCCACAAGCGGGTTTTGGCACTTTCTAAGGTTTGGGTGGCCGAACCTACTTGGGCCGAAACTGCGGCGGCGTTGGCTTGGTAAGAACCGATACTGGCCTGCGAAACGACCAATCCGCTTTCGGCAGCTGCCAGTTGTGCTTTGGCCTGTTCCAATTCCACCAAATAGTCACGGTTGTCGATGATGAACAGGGTATCTCCCTTTTTAACGATTTGATTATCCTTTACGTTGACTTTGCTCACGTAGCCGCCAACATGAGGAATCACGGGGCTCATGTGGGCCTCCACTTGGGCATCGTCCGTATCCTCATGGGCCAAGGAATGGACAAATTTGTATACGCCGTACGTGCCACCCATCAAAATAAGGGCAGTGGTGATCACGACAAATCTTTTATTGGTTTTTTTCTTGGGTTCCATTTTATCTGACATGGGATTAGTTTTGTAATGTGTTCGTTAATTGTCCTTTTGCCGTTAACAGCTCATAATACCGCTGGGTGATGTTGGCTTCTGCATATGCCAATTGGATGCGGGCCTGCAATTGCTGCACATCGGCGTCCAATAGGTCGTTGGTGTCGGCAAGACCATTATCATATTTATCCTTTACAATTCGGTAGTTTTCTTTGGCCTGCTCCTCGGATTTTAGGTACATGTTGTGCGTTTTTAGCGCCAGTTCGTATTCCTGGTTGGCATTCTCCACCTGAACCTTGACTTTATCCGTAAAGGCATCTAGATTATAGTGAAGTTCCTCGGCTTTGTACTTTGCCAATTTGATATCGCTTTTGGCTTTAAATAGGTCCGAAAGATTATACGATACTCCCACGCCAACATTCATGGCATTGGTCACTGTGATGGCATTTTGAAGGTCCAGGGCTATGTATCCGCCGGATAGGGACAACGAGGGGTAGTATTTGCTTTGGGCCACCTTTACCTGGTCATCTGCGGCTTCTTTTTGATATTTTAACGCCTCAAGGTCAAAACGGTCGGTCCCAATTGAAACAGTGGGGGAACCTACCAAACCGAACTCGGTGGTTGCTGTTTCAATGTTCGTTTCTTCCGGCAATTTCAATAAAGTGGCCAGTTCATAATTTAAGATGCGGGCATTCTTTTTGGCTTCCTCCAAGGATACTTCCACATTGCTTTCTTGCAATTGTGCCTTTAAGAGATCGTTTCGAGCTAAAAGCCCATTCTGTTCCATAGCCGAAAAATCCTTGACCCTTTGTTGGGCACTTTTCAGGTTTTCCTCGATGAGGGTCACCGCTTGTCGCGATTTGTACAGGCTGATATATTCCTGAATGACGTTCAACGCAATGGTCTCATTATCATTTTTGGCATTGAATGAGGCCGCTTGATACAAATGCTCGGATGATTTAACGGTGTTCTTCAGCTTAAACCCAGAAAACAAAGGCATACTCGCACTGGCCTGTCCCAACAAAAGTTGGTTGACCTTAGGGGAAGAACCACTATCTCCCTCGCCATCACTGGAACCTGTGGCCAATTTTAGGTTGACATCGGCATTGGTCAGGTACATGTACTGACCAGATAGTTTCAGGTCGGGATATTGCAGGTTTTTGGTGACATTTATCTCGCTTTCGGCGACATTCAGCCTAGCTTCCGACGCCTTGGCCCCATCACTGTTTTGCAATGCCAGTTCCACGGCTTCTTGCAAGGTGAGCTGTTGGGTGTTTTGGGCTTGTGCATACACTATCGACATGAAGCACAATAGCACAAGGAGGGATACTTTATTTTTCATTTAGCAGCAATGATTTTATGGTTTGTTGAATGTGCTGGGTGAGGGAGGTGAGCATGTAGTTTTCAAAAGCCTCATCAGAATCCAACCCAAGGAGTTTTTTATAAAAAGGTTTGTTGTTGTAGACCTGAAAATAGGTTCCAATGACCGTGGCCCCTAAAAGTTTGGTATGGACATCGGTCTTGAATACGCCTTTGTTCTGCCCATCTTTTACAAAAGCTTCAATGATTCCGAGACTATCCTTTTTCTGTTCCACATAAGCATCAAAGTCGATTTGTCTACAAGTGTTCGTGTACTCGTAATTGATGATCTTATGGGTGCGGCGGTTTCGGTGGATGCGGTTGACCATTAAGGAAACCAATGCATCCAGCTTTTCGACATGGGGCAAATTCTGAACCATTACGGTTTCCAGTTCCATTTTGAAATCTGCTACGCGATACAATAAAAGGGCCTCTAATAACTTCTCCTTGGAGCCAAAGTAGTAGGATATCATGGCCACGTTTACATCGGCTTCCTTGGCAATATGCCGAACCGAGGTGCCATCAAAACCTATTTCTGCAAAAAGCTTTTCGGCCACTTTCAGGATTTGAATTTGTTTCTCGTTAAAGTCCATAAGTAATGGTCTAAGGTTAAAAACGAGGACAAAACTAAACAATCGTTTAAATTAAACGTTTGTTTAAATTTAAAAACTTTGAAAATTTAACACTATAGCGTTGTAGTATTAAGAGGGAATATCCGTATATCCCCAAAGGGCTTGGGAATATTAAAACACAATTCGAGCAAAATCTTAAAACCTACCGTGCAGTATTTAAGACGAAGTAACTTAATGTAATAGAAGGTTAAAAGTTATGATTTTTGGGATAGTATACAATCTATTCATAGTACCGGATCCCATGGATATATCTTCCCTTAGTTGGTAAAATTCTTTTTGATACCCAATTTCTTCATTTTGGATTTAAGGGTGGAAGGATGTAGGTTCAATAATTCCGCTGCGGCACCGGCCCCCCAAATCTTTCCATTGCATTTTTCCAAGGTAAACAGAATGTGGTCCCTTTCGTTCTCTTCCATGGTTTTTATTCGAGATCCCAAAGACATGTCTGCATTTTTTTGATAAAGGGGTATGATTTGGATATCATCGATCATGGGTTCCTTACTCAATAAAATATTTCGTTCGATCAAATGTTCCAGTTCACGGATGTTTCCGGGCCAATGGTATTCTTCAAGCTTTTTCAGGGCCTTATCGGAAAGCCCAATAATTTTTTTTCCGGTCTTTCGATTGTAATGTTGGATAAAATGAGCGGACAGCGCAGCAATATCTTCCCTTCGCTCACGTAAGGGGGGCAGAATGATCGGAAAAACGTTGAGCCTATAATAAAGATCAAGTCTGAACCTTCCCTCAGCTACTTCTTTTTCCAAATTTCTATTGGTTGCTGCAATGACGCGAACATTCACTTTTTTGACGGATTGGGACCCCACGCGTTCAATTTCCCTTTCTTGTAAGACGGCCAATAATTTCATTTGAAGTTCAAGGGAAAGTTCCCCAATTTCATCAAGGAAGATTGTGCCGTTATCAGCTTGTTCAAACTTGCCTATACGCCTCTCGATGGCACCCGTGAATGCCCCTTTTTCATGGCCGAACAATTCGGATTCAATAAGATTCGTTGGAAGATTGGCGCAGTTGACCTTTACAAAGGGTCGCTCCTTTCTGGATGATAAGTTGTGAATGCAATGCGCAATCTTTTCCTTGCCTGTCCCGCTTTCCCCCAAAACCAAAACCGATGTATCCGTTGGGGCGACTATCCTTGCATGGTCGATAACTTTTAACAGTAGATGACTTCTACCTACAATCCCGTGCAATGGAATGGAAAAACCGGTACCGTCAAAATTTTCTGTTGATTCCGTATTTAAAGCAGAATCCTGATGTCTATCAGCCACAAAAATCGTATCCAAACCTTTTACCAACTGAACCTCTATTCGATCGAAGACTGCAATATGCTCCGAAGTATAAGCATTCGGGTTTTTACTGTAAAAGTGAAAATGGAACCGTTGGCCGTCGTGTAACCGGAGTAGAAATACGAGTTGCGCATTTACCTTGAAGGCTTCGGCAATTAGTTTCGTCAGGGAATTTTTTTTAATATCCTCCTTAAAAAAATCGGCGTTACGAAAATAAGAGGTAGGAACCATTCCCCCTTGGGGTTGGGAGTTCCTTATATGCTGGGAAGTGATGCCTGTAATGTTATATAATTCCTCTCTTCCAATATATTGGTACTCATTGAACCCTATTCTTAAAAAGCCCGTTTCGTTTGAGGAATCCCTGTACGAATTGATGAGACCTGCCGACAAATAATCAAAAGGAAAATAGGGCTGAAAGTTTCTGCTTAAGGCCAGTAATTTATCTCTCCAATTTCCCTTGCCCATAAAGATGTCCCCTAATCGTTTCTGTAGGATTTCTTCCCTGTGAAGTCTGGATTCCAAGCTGAACTCCATACGGTATTGGGCAATCTCCAATGCAACCAGAAGGTCCTTTTCCTTGAAGGGTTTTACCAGAAAACCATAGGGTTCCGTAGGTTTTACTTGGGTCAATATGTCTTGATTGGAGTTGGCTGATAGATAGATAAAGGCAATATGGTCTTTTTTTAATTGATGAGCCAGGTCTATACCGGTTGCTTTTCCCTTCAAGAAAATGTCCAATAGGACCATTCTTGGCTTGTCTCGTTTTAAAATTTCTTGGGCCTGTAATACCGATCTTGCAATGTCGCATACATGGTAGCCTCCTCTTATAAGCATGGATCTTAGGTAATCGGCTTCGATAAATTGATCTTCAACGATGAGAATCTTTTCTTTCATGTTTTAATATTCAAAAGTCTGATATCAGTGGTTTCAACACTCCATCTAACTGCCGTGGAAAAGAATGGAAATCCTTGTACCACCTTTGTTTTCAAGTGTGCAAACGCCTGCAATATCCTCACAAAGACCTTTAATAAGGTTCAAACCCATAGAATTTGGGGCTTTGTTCGTGTACCTGTCCGGAATTCCGACCCCATTATCCTGAATCACCAATTCAATTTGCCCTTTTTTAGTATTCCGTAGGGAAATAGTAATGGTCCCTTCGGATTTTCCGGGAAATGCATATTTGATGGAATTCGTTATGGTCTCATTCAAGATCAAGCCAAGGGGTATGGCATACGAGTGATCCAATATGATCTGTTCTATATTTAAGCTGAACTTTATTTTTGGGTCTTGGTTATAACTGAATTTTAGAAATTCCACAAGTTCTGGGACATAATCCTTCATATTAATGGCAGAAAGATTATTGGATTGATACAGTTTTTGATGGATGATGGACAAGGCCTGGATCCTTTGTTTACTTTCCTGGATTGCTGTTAAGGCCTCCTCATGTTTAAGGTACCCGGATTGTGCTCCCAAAAGGCCCATTACCATTTGGTAATTGTTTTTTACACGATGATGGATTTCCTTTACCAACCAATCTTTTTCGTTGACCAATCGTTCTAGATGTCTGTTCTTTTGGGCAATTTCAATTTGACTGTATGCCAACATTTTGTTCGTTTTCTGTTTTAAGTGATAGCGATAGTATATAATCCCTATCAGAACAAGGGCCACTGAAATAATACTGTTGCGCAGGATACGGGAATTTTTAAGCTTGTTTTCCTGTACCATATTATTGTTACTCAATTGTTGGATCTCACTTTCCTTTCTCGCTGTTTCATATTTTACCTGCAATTCCTCCAATTGTTTGTTGCGTTTATCGTTGAATATGGTATCATTCAGGCTTTTGTATTTTTGGAAGGATGCAATGGCGGATAAATAATTTCCGACTGCGGAATCTGCCTTGAAATTGGAAAGATAAATGTCTTTGATAACCGACCGGGGGAGTTTTGTTTCTTCCTTTGAAGTCGCCATGTTCAAAAAATATTGTGCGAGCACGTTCTTTTTTGTCTTTAAGAAAAAATTCCCTGCATCCCTATAGGCCAGCGTCTGGAACCCGTCATCATAGCTTGATTTATTGTATTGATCTATCATTTCGAGATAATACTTCTCTGCCTTGGGATAATCTAGCATGGCTTCATGGCAATACCCCAAGTTTTGGGCCACCGTTGCCAACTCCAAAGGGGTAACCGGCTTAAATTTTTTATTTATATCTGTGACAAGCAACATCGCTTCGCTTGCTTTCCCTTGCTTTATCAATTGAAGGGCCAATAATCCAGTCGTCCTATATATAAGACTCTTATTTCGATTCTTCTTTGTGATAAGGTCCAAATCCTTGCGGTACCATTTTATACTTTCCTCATGTTGTCCCAATTCCTGAAAAACCAAGGCAAGCTCCCCGTAAAATATCTCTGCATTTTTGATGTCCTTTGTCTGTTCCATATTGTTTATGCACGCTTCTGCGTAAAAAAGGGATTTATCAAAATCCCCCCGATATCTGTTGACCACGGATAGCATATAATAGGTATCATATAACTTTTGATGCCCGACGCTTAAATAAGTGTCCAAGACCCATAACAATTCTTTTTCGGCCAGGTAAAATTTTCCAAAGGCAAAATGGTGGTCGGCAATTTTCAACATGACCCCGGCTTCATTGTCCCTATCATCCAATTCCCGATATAGGTCCAATGCATTTTGAAAGGCCAACAGGGTTGGATCATAGTTTCCCAACTCCCTATTATAGCTATAGCCCAACTGTTGCCATGTCCGGGCCTCCTTTTGCCTATTTCCCTCAATCCGAAGTTTATGTATGACCTCCATAAAATATTCCCTGCCCTTTGATACATCACCAATCCTTAAATAAGCATTGCCTAGTAGGCATAGACTTTGATCTTTATAGGAATCCAATTGAAGGGAATCACTTAGAAAGAGTGCTTCCTTGAACAGGGTGATGGCACTGTCCGATAAGATGTTATGCTGCTCCAGGACAAAGCCAAACCTATCCAGATAGGAATTTCCCAGTTCGAACTGCAATTTAATGCGATTGGTGTCAGGTTTGCTAGCCTTTAAGAGTGCACGTAATTCCTTGGAAGATTTGAATACAGGTTCTTGGGCATAACAGGATGAATAAGCCCATACCAATGAACACACGCATACTAACCACCTATACATCACTTTTTATGTCATTTGCCCAAATTCCTTTCCAATTTCTGAAACGATGATGAAGTACATTACAAAACCAAATTAGGAAATATCTAAATACCTGGCTTTCAATTTTTAAAAAATGTAATTATACATGCTTGGGTTCATTTCTGAACACCAAAAAACCGTTTTATTTCACGGTTTTCGGTGTAAAGCCATGGGATTTCGTGGTCTTGAGATGCTTTTTATTTTTTAATTATTTGATAATCAAGTAAATATATTTTTGGTATTTAAGATGTATTCCATTGGGCAAACCTTAAATACAGGAGCATATGCGAGTCAAAACGATTCTTTTCATTACCGGGGCATTTATCCATAACAGTTGCTGGGACCCTTGGAAATCCTATTTTGAAAGTAAGGGCTATAGTACCCTTGCACCAGCTTGGCCCAACAAAGATCTTTCCCCTGAAGAACTTCGTAACGGTCAACCCAATCACGGCATTGCATCCAATCGGTTGTCCGATCTGACGGATTTTTTCGCCCAAACGGCAAAATCCCTTTCCGTGGAGCCTATACTTATTGGACATTCCATAGGTGGACTGATTGTTCAAATCCTATTACAACGCGGCATCGGGTCGGCAGGTGTGGCCATTCATCCGGTTCCCCCACAAGGAATTTTTACCCTTAAATGGTCCTTTTTAAAGGCAGGTTGGGGTGCCCTAGGTTTTTTTACATCGACCAAAAGGGCATACCTCATGTCCTTTGAACAATGGCAATATGCCTTTACCAATGGAATGCCGTGCGAGGAGCAAAAGGAATCCTATTACCAATATGTTGTTCCGGAATCCAAAAAAATGGTACGGGATACCATAACAAAGGCAGCAAAGATAAATTTTATGGATGCCCGCCCCCCATTGCTCATTACCTCCGGGAGTAATGACCACTCCATCCCGGCATCCCTCAACTATGCCAATTATAGAAAATATGGCGAAAGCAAATCCGTAACCGACTATATAGAGTTCAAGGGCCGGAACCATTATGTGCTGGGGCAACCTACTTGGAGAGAGGATGCTTCATACATATGGAACTGGATTGAAAAGACCATGGAATTAAAAGCAGCCAATGAGAAGTACAATTAAAAATTTGTTCAACCTAAATAACACTACAATGGAAAAAAAAGTCAAGAGTATCATTATCGCAGTGGCAAGCCTGTTCTCGCTTGTACATTATGGACAAACACCATCACCAGACCTTCTAACTCCCGAGAACCATGCATTGGTCCTTATTGATTTTGAAGGCCAAATGGCATTTGCAGTATCAAGTGGAAGCATTTACGAACTTAGGAACAATACTGCGATAATCGCAGGGGCCTCCAAGATTTTCAATGTTGCGACCGTGGTGACCACAGTGGCAGAAAAGTCCTTCAGCGGACCTGTCTTCCCAGAAATTATGGAGTTTTATCCACCCACATCCACCACATACTTGGATAGGACCACAATGAATACGTGGGAGGATGTCAATGCCCACAAAGCCATTATTGGAAAAAGGAAAAAGAAGATCGTCTTTGCCGGACTTTGGACAAGTGTATGTATCACAGGACCGGCACTCTCTGCCCTAGCGGAGGGATATGATGTCTACATCCTTACCGATGCTTGCGGGGATGTAAGCAAGGAAGCCCATGAAATCAGTATCGAAAGAATGGTCCAAGCAGGTGTGAAACCCATGACTTCTGTGCAATATCTGCTTGAACTCCAAAGGGATTGGGCCCGAAAATCAACCTATGTACAAGTCAACGATCTCATTAAGAAATATGGTGGAGGGTATGGACTTGGCGTTCAGTATGCCCAAGAAATGCTCAAACATTAAGGGCCACAATTGGGCAAATCCATAAAAAATATATTAAAACGATAAACATTGAAGACATGAAAAAAACAAAACTCTTGAGAATTTCAACTCTAAGTTGCAGTTCTATCATAGTCATGGTCCTGTTGACCGGTTGTATGGGAAAGAAACAGGAGGCAAAGGAAATTAATGCGACCCCAACCGAACCAGTTGCAGAGGCAATAATGGTTCCGGCGGAACCACCATCCAATTTTCAACACCAAATGGCGAATGTTAATGGGATCAACTTGCACTATGTCATAGGTGGAAAAGGGGAGCCCTTGGTACTGCTACACGGATTTGGCCAAAACTGGTATATGTGGAACCGATTATTGCCTGAGCTCTCCAAACATTTCACCGTCATCGCCCCTGACCTCAGGGGAATCGGTGAATCGGATAAACCGGAAAGCGGTTATGACAAAAAGACCATGGCCGTCGATATCCATGAAATGGTCAAGCAACTGGGCTACGAAAAGATCAATTTGGTAGGTCACGATATTGGAATGATGGTCGCATATGCCTATGCGGCACAGTTCGGAAATGAAGTAAAGAAAATAGCGTTATTGGATGCATTGCTCCCTGGGGTCGAGCCGGTTTGGCAACAATTGTCCACAACGGTATGGCATTTTGGGTTCTTTTCCAGACCCGTGGCAGGGGAAGTCGTAGCCGGGAAGGAAGAAATGTTTTTTAAGGACTTTTGGACCACGGTCACCCCAATGAAACGCCCATTCTCAAAAGATGAGGAGGATGAGTTCATACGGGCCTATTCGGTCAAAGGATCTACCACAGGTAGTTTTCATTGGTTCGGGGATTTTCAGAAGGATGTCATTGACAACCATGAATTCATGAAACATAAACTGGAAATGCCCATGCTTGCCATGGGTGGGGAATATTTCAGTGCACCATTTCTGGCAGAGCATTGCCGGCTTGTGGCAGAAGAGGTTACCGAGGCAAAAATCAAGGGGTCTGGGCACTGGGTGGTCCAAGAACAAACGGAACAGGTTCAAAAAGGATTAATGGATTTCTTTTTAAAGGGATAATACAGTCCTACTTAATCATCTCCAATTTTAATAAAGTCAAGTCATGTATAAATACATCTCTATATCGATGCTGTTGATAGGTTTTTTCACCAGTGCCCAGCATAATGCCGATTTTATACTATACAATGGCAAAGTGGCCACTATGGAAAAGCCAGGGGAATTTGTGGAGGCAATCGCCTCAAAAGATGGCATCATCTTGGCCACTGGAACCTCGGAATCCATTTTGTCAAATTATAAAAATGATTCCACCCGAGTAATCGATGCTTCCGGAAAAACTGTGATCCCTGGTTTGAACGATAGCCATATCCATATCATTCGGGAGGGGCTGAATTTTAACAGCGAGCTTCGATGGGACGGAGTAAAGACCTTGAAAAGGGCTATGGAAATGCTCAAGGAGCAGGCAGAAAGGACTCCGGAAGGCAAATGGATCAAAGTTGTCGGGGGTTGGAACGAATACCAGTTCAAGGAAAAGCGCCAACCTACCATAGCAGAAATCAACGCTGCCGTACCGAACAAGCCCGTATACATTACCTACCTCTACGGAAAGGCCTTTATCAATAAAAAGGGTATCGAGGTCTTGGGCTATGACAGGAATACCTATTATGAAGGAAGTCTGGTGGAATTGGATAAGGATAGTGTGCCCACCGGGTTGATCTTTGCCAAGGAAACCCCTAGGGCCATTTATTCCACATTGGGCCTAACCACCAAATTGGACCAAGAGGAACGACTTAACAGTACCTTACATTTCTACCGGGAACTGAACCGTTTTGGGATCACCAGTGCCGTTGATGCGGCCGGGGGAGGACAGAATTATCCAGCCGATTATGAAGTGGCCCTCCAGTTGGCACAGGAAAATAAGTTGACGGTGAGAACCTCCTATTATTTGTTTGCCCAACAAAAGGATCGGGAATTACAGGATTACCAGGAATGGATACTGTGTACTCATCCCAACAAGAACGATCAAATGCTCATGGCCAATGGTTTTTCCATGGAAGGGGCGGGTGAAAACATTGTGGCCACGGCGGCAGATTTTGAAAATTTTCTGGAACCAAGGACCATTCTTTCCGAGCAGATGGAAGAGGATCTAGAGCCCGTGATCAAGCTTCTGGTCAAAAATAGATGGCCCTTCAGGTTACATGCCACCTATGGCGAATCCATAGATCGAATGTTGAATGTCTTTGAAAAAGTGAATGCGGAAACCCCTTTCAATGGACTGAGATGGTTTTTTGACCATGCCGAAACCATCTCCGATTCCGAACTCAAACGTGTGCAAAAACTTGGAGGGGGTATTGCGGTCCAATTCCGGATGTATTTCCAAGGGGAATTGTACACCAAGCGATACGGCAAGCCCAAACAACAGATACCGCCCATAAAGAAAATGTTGGAAATGGGGATTCCAGTAGGTATGGGTACCGATGCGACCCGGATTTCGACCTATAATCCATGGATGGCCATGCATTGGCTCATTACCGGGAAAACTATTGGTGACATGCAATTTTGGCCCAAGGACCAAGTCTTGGACCGGTTTACTGCACTTCAACTATATACTTCAGGTAGTGCATGGTGTTCGGGTGAGGAAAATGTCAAGGGAAAACTTATCAAAGGAATGTATGCCGATATGACCCTGCTTTCTGATGACTATTTCTCCATTAAGGACGATGATATCAAAGGGATAACCTCATTGCTCACGGTACTAAACGGAAAAATCGTATTTGGCTCTGGTAGCTACGAGGGCTACAATCCACCATTGCCACCGGTGATTCCCGAATGGTCGCCCGTCAACTATTATGGTGGCTATCAAAACTAAACCGCTGTTGAATCCAAAAACTGAAATGAATGGAAACCATTATTAAATATGGCATGTGTGGACTTTTGTATGCAATGATCGTCATGATGTCCATCAATCCTTTGTATTCCCAATTTCCCATGCCCCCTGAAGTACCTATATGGGATGCGAACAAGGTATCACTGACCTTACACAAAATCACGGATGATGTCTATGCCGTAATTCCGGTTACCGCAGAGACAGAGACAACAAAAGGAATACCGCAGGCCACGACAGCAGGGTTTATCATTGGGGAAAAGGGGGTGGTCTTAATTGAGACTATGTTGTCCAAAAGACTTTATGACCAACTGTATACCCTGGTAAAGGGTGTAACCCAAAAGCCGATACTCTATGCCATTAACACCAGTGACCATGGAGACCATTGTTTTGGGAACTATCTGTTGCCCGATCCAACCCTGATCATCCAAAATGAGTACGGACAAAAGAACCTGGCCAACAATTACCAGAGCATCAAACAATTCATGGTAATGCTTTTCGGTAAGGATAGGGGCATTGAGGAAAGTGAGCTAAGGGCTGCCGATATTATTGTTCCGAAAGACCAAAAAATGGTCATCAATATGGGGAAAGACCTTAAAATAGAACTTATGAACACTGGAACTGCCCAATCCCCTGCGGATCTGTTTGTATATGTCAGAACGAATACCAAGAACATTCTATGGGCGGGCAATGCATTTATTGCCGAGTCACCCACCATTCCATGGCTTTTTGATGGTTTCTTTCTTGAGCCGGTCGCCAACCTCAATAAAATGTACAACCTGTTGGGGGCAAACGATGTTGTTGTCCCGGGCCATGGTCGCATTACCGATAAAGAGGGAATCAAGTTTACGGTCGACTACGTCAATACCTTGAAGGAACATATGGAACGGGCCATAAAAAGGGGACTTACCCTGGAACAGACCCTTGAGGCAACCCCAATGAAGGAATTTGACAAAGGATATGTCCTATTCCATTGGCTGCATTACAATTTCAATCTTCCCACAGCCTATAGGGAAATCAAAAAAATGTCAATGGAACCGGTAGGGCTAAATCCATAGGAATGGGAGAATGTGGGGTCTTGTTGAAAAGCCTCCAATTTAAAATAATAACTATTGAAACTGATTTAAAAGCGAAAATTATGGAAACTACAAAATGGATGATTGATTCCAACCATTCGGAAATAGGTTTTAAGGTAAAACATATGATGTTTACCAATGTATCTGGACACTTTAGGGAATTTGAAGCGGAAGCGGAAACCGAAGATCATTTCCTTCAGGACGGTCAATTTAAGTTCAGGGGGAAGGTATCCTCGTTGAACACAGGAAACCCTGATAGGGATGCCCATTTATTGGGAACCGATTTCTTTGACGCGGAAAAGTATCCCGAATTCACTTATGAATCGACTTCCTATACCAAAGATGGGGATGGGGATTTTGTACTAAAAGGGATATTGACCTTGAAGGGCATCAGTAGACCCATTTCCCTGAGAGCAGAATTTCATGGATCTGCACAGGATCCATGGGGCAATGAAAAGGCCGGGTTTGGATTGGTGGGGAGCCTGAACAGAAAGGATTGGGGCCTTAATTGGAACACTGCGTTGGAAACTGGTGGTGTGCTTGTTGGGGAGGAAGTGAAGCTGATCATTGAATTACAGTTTATCCGAGTACAGGAGGAATCCTATACCAGTGTTCTATAGTCTTGAGGTTAATTTCAAAGGTCATGATGCGTAAGGTCTTAATGCGATTTTTGTCAACGGACATTACTGGAAAGGTTGTCCATATTGCCCTTTTGGCCCTTCGAACCCTAGCTTCCTTGGAACTAATTGTGGTCCATGGATTCAAAAAAATCGGAATCGGGGTTGCTATTCCCGAAAAGGTGCCCAATCCGCTGGGATTACCGGAACAATTGAACGAATTCCTGGCCATTGCGAGCAATTTGGGTTTTCCGATTCTCATCATTTTCGGATTTCTCACAAGATTGGCAACAGTGCCGGTTTTGGTGGTGACATTGACGGGTTATTGGGTGGTCCACGCCCATGACCCGCTGTTGGTGAAGGATGTGCCCTTCATGTATTCCTTGGTCTACCTTTTCATTTTTGTGGTGGGCCCGGGGAAATACGCCTTGGATACCGTCTTGTTTACCAAACTGAATAGATGAAAATCCCCCTGAAACAGGATTTTCTTTAAAAATCATAGAAAGGAACGTCCATATTTAGGATTGGAGATGGTCAAAATCATAATGTTTAAAAACCGTATATGATACGTTTTCCAAAGATTTTTTGGGGTGTTTTTTCCATATTGTTTGTGTCATATGTAGGGTATGCCCAGGATAAGGTACCAATGGTCTTCCATTTGCTGGGTCAAGATGATGATATGTCCTTCCTATTGGAACAGAGGGAAAAAACCATTTATGAGGACCTAAAATGGATCGGGTTAACGGAGCATAGTGCATTGTCATTGGGAGGAAGTTATCGCTTTCAAACGGAACATTTTATCCATGAAAACTTCACCACCATGGGAAATCAAGATAATATTTGGTATCTCCAGCGGTTGTTGTTGCATACCCATTTAAGGATCCAAAACCATTTTGAACTTTATCTTGAATTGAATTCGAGCACTGTAGTGGGTAAAAAAGACGTTTCACCCGTGGACAAGGATGTATTGGCAATGAACCAAGCTTTTGCCACCTATCATTTTGATGACCATTTGAGCATTTCCCTGGGGAGACAGAATTTGAAATTCGGAAGTCGCAGACTCATTGACATCCGGGAGGGACCCAACGTTCGAAGGTCCTTTGATATCTTGCGTTGGGACTATGTCGATGAACTGACCAATGTTACTACTTTTTTCTCCGTACCCGTAAGGACAAGACAGGGCATTTTTGACAATACCTATCTCAATTTCGATGAAACATTTTCTGGATTGTATGTGACCAAAAAGTTTGGGCCGATTTCCAATCTTGATGTTTATGGATTTTATCAAAAGGACAATGGGGCCACATACAATGCGGGTACAGCGGATGAAAGGCGGTATTCTTTGGGAGTGCGTTATTTCGGAAAGATGGGGACATTCAGTTTCAATAATGAAGGGGTATATCAGTTCGGTCGTTTTGGAGAACTGGATATCCGGGCTTATACCGTCTCATTGAACGGTGAACTGAGCACAGCTTTTTTTGGTGATGGGACAGTGTTCGGCCTAAAAACAGAAGTGATCAGTGGGGATAGGAAGCCAGGGGATGGGAATCTGAACACCTTTGATCCCCTTTATCCAAGAGGGGCCTATTTTGGCCGGGTAGCAAGGTTCGGTCCGTCAAACCTAATCGATTTCCACCCATATATGAACATAAGGAAGTCAAACCACTATGTGGAAATGGATTACGATGTGTTCTGGCGCTATTCCAAAGAAGATGGGGTGTATGACGCTGGACAACAATTGGCATATCCTTCCGTAAACACCAAAGCATTTATAGGTAATCAATTTGGATTGCTCTATGGGTTGGACATAAACAATCATCTCAATATGGAATTGGAGACCAATCTGATTGTTCCAGATGATTTTTTACGGGACAGTGGACTGTCCGCTACATTGTTCCACGCCGTACTCACGGCTGAGTTCCGGTTTTGAATCCCAATATGACAGCAATCGAATGCGCGGCAAAAAAGGATGGCTCGCAGGAATAAAACAATTAATCCTTAGGAACAGATATTGAAATTAAACTTTAAAATACAGCACTATGAAAACATTAAAATTAAAAGATGGGACTGAAATCAGTTACAAGGATTGGGGTGAGGGCCAACCCATATTTTTCCATCATGGATGGCCGCTCTCCAGTGATGATTGGGATGCACAAATGATGTTCTTTGTCAATCAGGGCTTTCGAGTAGTTGCCCATGATAGGAGGGGACACGGAAGGTCGACCCAAACAGGATCGGGTCATAATATGGATACTTATGCCGCCGATGTAGCAGAGTTGGTTGCGGCCTTGGATTTGAGGAACACCATACACGTGGGGCACTCAACCGGCGGTGGGGAAGCCATTCGATACGCTTCCAAGTATGGTCAAGAACGAGTGGCCAAGGTGGTGCTGATCAGTGCCGTGACACCAATAATGGTAAAAACGGAACGATATCCTGATGGTGTCCCCATGTCAGTATTTGATGAGATCCGTTTGAATACTGCAACACGTCGGCCCCAATATTTCAAGGATTTTACAGTTCCCTTTTTTGGTTATAACCGTGATAATTCAGTTGTTTCCCAAGGAATAATGGACAATTGGTGGCGTCAGGGAATGATGGGGGGCATAAAGGCACACTATGATTGTATCAAGGCATTTTCCGAAACGGATTTTACGGAGGATCTGCAAAGTGTCAAAGTTCCGGTGTTGGTCATGCATGGGGATGATGATCAAATTGTACCTATAGACACAACGGCCAAGCTGGCAGTCAAACTCCTTAAAAAGGGCAGACTGATTTCGTATCCTGGATTTCCGCATGGGATGCCGACGACGGAAGCGGAAACCATCAACAAAGATCTCCTGGCCTTTATTAGGGAGTGATGGAGGGGGGCTGGACAGCTTGTCAAGTCGATTTGGCAGTACGGCCCCGAAAGTCTAGCATTATTCTCAAATCCAACGAGCAGTATTTCTTTTCCTTTATGATGGGATTTGGAAAATAGAACAACAGGCTTCTCCATTAAAAGTTATTATAGTTATGACTAAAGAAGTCAATATTGAGAAGAGGTTGGGATTACGAGTGGATAAGATAAAGCTATTGAAGTTAATATCAGGGAAAATATGCAAAAATATTAGAAATTGACTCCTTTTAAAATTGACCATATAAAAGCAAGTTCTGTCAACTAGATTGTCAACCAAAAAACAAAAGCCCCTAAAAAAGGGGCTTTTCACGTTATAAAGCGGAGGAAGAGGGATTCGAACCCCCGGAGGTGTGACCCTCAACAGTTTTCAAGACTGCCGCATTCGACCACTCTGCCATTCCTCCTAAGCGGGTGCAAATATATAAAGCTTTTTCCTTCTGTGAAAAACCAAATCATTTTATTTTTTATCCATGGCAGAATTCAATTATTGCCTGTACTTTTGAACTATGCTAGAATGGTACCATTATTTGCTCCTGGTCGCGGTCGGTTTTGCCGTAGGATTTATCAACACCGTGGCCGGAGGAGGTTCCCTGCTTTCATTACCGACGCTCATTTTTTTGGGACTTCCAGCTGCAGTGGCCAATGGAACCAATAGGGTGGCCATTGTCATCCAAACGGCCATGGCCACGGCCGGTTTTAAGAGCAAGGGCATTTCCACATTTCCCTTTAATGTGTATTTGGGTATTTCTGCCTTTTTGGGGTCTATTCTTGGGGCTTGGATAGCGGTGGATATCAATGGGGAAACCTTTAATCGGATATTGGCGATGGTCATGTTGGCCGTGGTGCTGATCATCATTTTTAAGCCCAAGATGCGGATGGAGGAAATGCAGGAACGTCTCACCGGGAAATATTTATGGATCAGCCTGATTGTTTTTTTCGGATTTGGTATTTATGGGGGCTTCATCAATGCCGGCCTTGGGTTCTTGATGATGCTGTTCACACATTACGTCAACCGGATGAACCTGGTAAGGTCCAATGCCACCAAGGTCACCGTAGTATTTATTTATATGTTGGCGGCATTGGCCGTATTTGCATTTCACGATAAGGTCAATTGGAAAATCGGTTTAATTTTGGCCATAGGCAATGGATCGGGTGCATGGGTGGCCAGTAGGTTTTCGGTAAAACGGGGAGACGGGTTCATCAAGACTTTTCTCGTTGTTGCCGTAGTGATCATGGCCATAAAGCTGTGGTTTTTTTAAGTTGAATTAAAATAGGAAAATAAAGAATGCCAGGATTTGAACTTTTTGGGGATAAGGAACGGAAAGAAGTACAGGATGTATTGGATTCGGGGGTGCTCATGCGCTACGGATTCGATGGTATGCGCAACGGACATTGGAAGGCCAAGGAATTGGAGGCCGCCCTTGCCAAGCGTATGCAGGCCCAACATGTGCATTTGGTGAGCAGTGGTACCGCAGCTTTAACAGTGGCCCTCGCCAGCGCGGGAATTGGAGCAGGGGATGAGGTCATCATGCCCACTTTTACCTTTGTGGCCAGTTTTGAGTCCATTTTGGCGTTGGGAGCTGTCCCTGTCCTTGTGGATATTGATGACACCCTGACCCTTGATCCCGTTGCTGTGGAAAAAGCCATTGGCCCAAAAACCAAAGTGATTATGCCCGTGCATATGTGCGGTTCTATGGCCAATTTGAAGGCATTAAAGGAGATTTGCGATAAGCATGGACTTTTACTTTTGGAGGATGCCTGTCAGGCCATCGGGGGGAGCTATCAAGGGAAACCCTTGGGAAGCTATGGCAACCTCGGCTGTTTTTCTTTCGATTATGTGAAGACCATTACCTGTGGCGAGGGAGGTGCGATTATCACCAACAATGAAACGTATTACGAAAATGCCCATAAATATTCCGATCACGGCCATGACCACATAGGTAATGATAGGGGAGCGGAACAACATCCTTTCTTGGGGTACAATTTCAGGATATCCGAAATGAATGCAGCGGTGGGCTTGGCACAACTTTCCCGTTTGGAGGAGTTTCTTTCCATCCAAAAAAGGAACTATACCATTTTGCGGGAAGCTTTGGCCCAAATTCCAGAAGTGATTTTTAGGTCTGTTCCAGAAGGAGGGGAGGAGAACTATTCGTTCCTCAGTTTCTTTCTTCCAACGGAAGAATTGGCACAAAAGGCGCACAAAGCCCTCGGGGAAAATGGGGTGGATGGTTGCTTTTATTGGTACAGCAACAATTGGCACTATTATAAAAAGTGGGATCACTTGACCCAACTCAAATCCTTGGGCAGTCTACCACAAGAGGTGAAAAATGCACTTCCTGATTATAGCAAGAGTGATTTTTCAGCGTCCGATCATTGGATGGGAAGGACCATCTCCTGTTTGATCAAATTAAGCTGGCCTGAAAAAGAAATGGAGGAGAGGGCTTTGAAAATGGTTTCTGTAGTTCAAGACACACTTTTCAATTGACAATAAGCAATTAACAAATTTCAATTTGGGTTGGTTTTGTCATGCTGAACAAAGTGAAGCATCCCAATGAATCCCTGTTTTAATCAAACGGAATTGCCTGTCATGCTAAGAAGAGCGAGGCATCTTATCAATAATTCACATATTCCACAATTTCCAGACCATATCCTACCATACCTACACGGCGGGTGTGCGCAGAGTTGCTCAACAGACGAATTTTGGAAATGTTCAGGTCGTGCAGTATCTGTGCCCCGATACCGAAATCCTTACTGTCCATCTCAATTTTTGGTGCATTGGTTACACCCTCGGCCTGTAGTTTTTTAAATTCGGACAACCTGTTCAATAGGTTCATGGATTGATTTCCTTGGTTGATAAAGATCATCGCACTTTTTTCCTCATTATTTAAAGCGTGGAACATGCGTTGCAAGGCTTCATCGGGATTATTGGTCAACGTACCCAATATATCATTGTTGACCAAGGTTGAATTGATACGGGTCAAAACAGGTTCCCCACTTTTCCAGTTACCCTTTAAAAGGGCAATGTGAACCTGGTCATTGGTCGTTTGTTGGTAGGCCCTCAACCTAAACTCACCGAACCGGGTCTGAATAGTAAAGGTTTCCTTTAGCTCAATCAGGCTATCATGCTCCATGCGATAGGCAATTAAATCCTCGATGGAGATAATTTTTAAGTCGAATTTTTTGGCGACTTCCATCAATTGGGGCAAACGGGCCATGGTCCCGTCCTCGTTCAAAATTTCCACCAAAATACCGGCAGGTTCCAAGCCTGCCAATCTAGCTAGGTCAATGGCGGCCTCGGTATGCCCAGTTCTGCGCAAAACACCACCGTTCTTGGCACGTAGCGGAAAAATATGTCCTGGTTTCCCCAGTTCATGGGGTTTGGTTTCCTTGTTTACCAAGGCTTGAATGGTCTTGGCCCGGTCATGCACGGATATTCCTGTGGTACAGCCATATCCCAACAAATCTACGGATACGGTAAATTGGGTCTGGTGTAGCACGGTATTGTTCTGGACCATCATGTTCAAACCTAGTTCTTCGCACCTGTCCTCGGTCAGGGGTGCGCAGATGAGCCCGCGGCCGTGCATGGCCATAAAGTTGATCATCTCCGGGGTGACCTTTTCTGCGGCAGCAATAAAATCCCCTTCGTTTTCCCGGTTTTCATCATCCACCACAATAATCACCTTGCCCTCACGAATATCGGCAATGGCTTCCTCTATGGCATTCAGTTGTATTTTTTTCAATTGAAATTGAATTAAGTTTTATCGAATTGAATTAAGGTCCTTTCGAATATGTTTTCTATTTATATAATAAATCACAACGTAGGCCAACATTCCAATAAAAAATATAAGAATTGGATTCAAGAACATATCTTTTCCAATCAATTTATATAGATTCGAAAATTGGATTGAACTTCTCGCAACACAATAAAGAAATACTAGATAGATAAGTACATTTACAGAAACTAATACTGGTAATTGTATCCCAGTAAAGGCCAAAATTATTGGCAGAACAAGAGAAATGAAGTATAAATTTAATGCCCAATCAGCGTATTTTAAATATTGAGAATAATTCTCCAAGGCCTTTTCATACTTCTCATTGCTTAAATCACCTCTGTAACGTAAAACCTCAACCGTTGTTCCTCTAGTTTCTAAAACTTTTAAAGCTGTGTTTCTATATTCTTTTGAATATTCATATTGCTTATAATTTTTTGTCATGTCGACTAGTCTATTGTCAGGATATTTAGATAAATCCATGAACAATTCAGAATTTATGTCTATAGCATCTAAATTTATTTCTTCATCAGCTTCAGCTTCTTCTTCTCTTTTTTTGAAAATGCTTTTTATTCTATCAAAAATATTTCCAAACCCGAACAATCCTTTATCCGCAGTGGCCCTTTTGGTCAAGGATATGCCCAAGGGCATCATGATCAACGTGGAAAGCCAAGCACCAAGGGCAGGGTGTATGTTTCCTTCCTTGGCATAATTGCCGGCGAAAACACCAATAAAATAATAAGTCAAAAATAAGACAATGGCTATTACCATGGGCAATCCAAGTCCGCCTTTTCGGATAATGGCCCCCAAGGGCGCCCCGACAAAGAACAGGATGATACAGGATAGCGCCAAGGCATATTTTTGGTGAAGGGATAGGATATGGCTATTGTAAAATTTATATCTGGTCTGAAGTTCGTCCTTTTTGGCGATTACCGTACTCAGGATACCCGACACGTCATTTTTTGCCTTTTTCATTACCTGCAACTGTTCAAAAGTTTGCATGCTGTTCAACAAGTCATTGACGGTTCTAATGGAATCTTTTTCTACTTTTTTGTCCTTGTCGGAAACAATAAGCTCCGGCGAGGACTTTTTTTCAATACTGTCCTTTTTGACAATCACGGGGAAAGCTCCCATTCGGTTCACAATGTTCTTGGAAAATGCTTCTACTTTTTCCAAGTTGTTCTCGCGCAATGAGTCGATATCCTTGATCAACCGGCTCACATTCTTCATTTTGTTGGTGGTAATGTTCTGATCTTCTTCCAGATCTTGGTCGTTTAGTTCGGAAATATCGATGTTGATGGTATACGTTTCAAAATCCGACTTGGCAAAGGGTTCTTTCCTCCGTTCCTTGGCATCTTTTGGTGTCAGTTCTTCATAGTAATTGCCATCTTTGAGCACCAATTGGATAATGTCGGATTCTTCGCTGCTGATCAACTCCCCGGACTTGGCCTTGATTACCGTGGTATTGATATTTTGATTGTTTTTTTTGTGGATGATGACATTCTCCAGAAAACGATCTTGTTCCCCATGCTTTCGGTCCACTTTGATGTTCATACCTTGCCCGGTTCCTTCAAAGTCACTGAAAACCCCTTCGGTAATTGCGGCGGCAGGTTTCACCTTGGCGATGTTCCGCCTGAGGTTGAACATTTTCTGCTCCGATTTGGGAATCACGTTGTTCGCGAAGAAAAAAGTGACCACGCCCAAAAAGAGTACGAATACGATTAGACTCCGCATGCCTCTCTGTAGCGAAATGCCCGAAGCCTTCATGGCAGCGAACTCATAATTTTCGGCAAAAGTTCCGAAAGTGAGGATGGAAGAAAGCAAAACCGTCAACGGTAATACCTTATCAATCAAGGTAGGTATAAAATAAAAAATGAACTTTGCGATGATTACAATACCCAGACCTTTCCCGGCCAAATCATCAATGAACAGCCATATTCCCTGAAAAATGAATATGACGATCAAGATGAAAAAGGAACTGAAGAAATTATAAAGGAATCTCCTTAATATATACTGGTCTAGTATTTTCAATGCCTAGTTTCTTGTAATGTAATACCCTTTATCCTCGTATTTTTTCTCGTTAAAGGTAAACAGAGTGCTCGAAAGTGGTTGATTGGTTTTGAAAGAATTAACGGTAATGGTGGTCTTGGTGCCATTGTTACCCGTTTGGATCAATTTGTAGATGTGCTTGGTTTCCGTATCGATACCGAGCAACACAGATTTGATTTCTGAATTGGAGTCGATGGGGGTGAGCTTCACATATTGGATTTTTCTGCCTCCAACATTTTGGAGGATGTCCCATTTATAATTATGTCCTGTTTTGTAGAAAGTCAGCATTTTGGATGGGCTCACGTTGTCCTCTTCCTCGTTCACGTCCTCGATGGTCACTTCCTCGTTTTCCGGTACAATGGTATATACTTTCTTACCATCATACAATTGTTCTGCGCCAAGGTAGTTCAATACGTATTTTTCACCGCTCAAGGTTACATTGCCATTGGTTTCCTGTTTTAGGTTGGCCTCGGTGTTTTCCAATGAGGACTGGAATTCAATATAAATATTGTCGTAGGACTTCACCTTGTTGTATACATCATCCAAAAGTGCCTTAGCCTTATCGGCATTCTGTCCGTATGAAAAAAGTCCGACGGTGGATAGTGCGATAAAAAGAATATATTTTTTGATCATGGTTTTATTTTGTTTCATTTTCCAAATGTTGTTCCAAAGAATAAATATCAGGGATTAAAACTTGCCTTGCTTTGCTGCCCTCAAATGGCCCCACAATTCCTGCGGCTTCCAACTGGTCAATAATCCTTCCGGCCCTATTATAGCCTAATTTCAATTTACGTTGGATCAGGGAGGCGGATCCTTGCTGTGCCGTTACAATGACTTCTGCAGCCTCACGGAACATGGCATCCCTTTCCGAAATATCATAATCAATACTTGTGCCAGAATCTTCCCCAACATATTCGGGCAACATGTGAGCTTCTGGATAGGCACGTTGCGACCCAATATAATCCGTAATCTTGGCCACTTCGGGAGTATCCACAAAGGCACACTGCAAACGTGTCATATCATTGCCCTGGGTGTACAACATATCTCCGCGACCGATGAGCTGATCGGCCCCCTGGGCATCCAAAATGGTACGGGAATCAATTTTAGAGGTCACCCTAAAGGCAATTCGGGCAGGGAAGTTGGCCTTGATGATACCTGTGATCACATTGACCGAAGGCCGTTGTGTGGCGATGATCAAATGGATTCCGATGGCCCTGGCCAACTGTGCCAATCTGGCAATGGGTGTTTCCACTTCCTTACCAGCTGTCATGATAAGATCGGCAAACTCGTCAATGACCAAAACAATGTAAGGAAGGAATTTGTGCCCATCGTTGGGGTTCAATTTTCTGGCCTTGAACTTGGCATTATACTCTTTGATGTTCCTCACCATGGCCGTTTTAAGCAGCTCATAGCGGTTGTCCATTTCAATACAGAGCGAGTTCAGGGTGTTGATTACCTTGGTCGTATCGGTGATGATGGCCTCATCCGAATCCGGAAGTTTGGCCAAGAAATGGCGTTCAATCTTATTGTATAGCGTCAGTTCCACTTTCTTGGGATCCACAAAGATGAACTTCACCTCTGCAGGGTGCTTTTTATAGAGCAAAGAAGTGATGACGGCGTTAAGACCCACGGATTTACCCTGACCAGTGGCCCCAGCCATAAGCAAGTGGGGCATTTTGGCCAGATCCACCACAAAGGTCTCGTTGCTGATAGTCTTTCCAAAAGCGACCGGAAGTTCCATTTCAGCCTTTTGGAACTTGTTGGAGGCAATCACAGATCGCATGGAAACCACGGTGGCATTTTTGTTCGGCACCTCGATACCTACCGTTCCTTTTCCGGGAATAGGGGCAATGATACGGATGCCCAATGCTGCCAATGAAAGGGCGATGTCATCCTCCAAGTTTTTGATCTTGGAAATACGGATACCTGCTTCAGGAACAATTTCGTAAAGAGTTACCGTAGGACCTATGGTCGCCTTGATCTGGGCGATGCCAATTTTATAGTTTTTGAGGGTGCTGACGATACGGTTCTTGTTTTCCTCCAGTTCCTCTTGGTTGATGGTAATGCCCCCTGAGGCACCATGTGCATCCAACAAATCGATAGGAGGGAACTTGTAATTACCGAGCTCCAATTTGGGGTCGAACTCACCAAAATCCTTTACCAATTTAGCGGCCTTTACTTCGCTTTCCTCTTCTTCCTTCGTTTCTTCAACGGTCAAATCGATGTCTGATTCCTCTTCTTCTTCTTCGGGCAGGTTTACATCCAAGCCGGCCTCACTTTTAAGAGGGGGAATGTCTTTTTTGTGGGTATAGGTATCGATTTTTTCCTGGGTTTTGTCATTCAAATTGAGTTCAATACCGCTCTCCTCATCATCTTCACTATCAACATGATTGCCTGTGGGTTCTTCAAAATCGGATTTAATCTTTTGTTTTTGGGAACGGAAAAAGTTGGCAAAGCCCTCTGGGGTGAAATTGAACAGACGCACCAAAATGACCATCAATACAAAGATCAAGATGAGGAAAACCCCGATCTTGCCGGTATAATCCTGAAGAAAATCATTGACCTCGTAGCCGATCAATCCACCTAAAAGGGGAAGGTCCGCAGCAAAAAAGCCCAAGGCGACCGAAACCCAAATGATTCCTGTTAGTCCCCAGACCCATTTTCCAACAAGTCCTTTGCCGTCAAGTCCCAAGAAAAGATACAATCCTGTGATGGCCAAAAGGAAGGGGAAGGCGAATGATGCCAATCCAAACCCTTGATACATGAAAAAATGGCTGACACTGGCCCCGAATTTGTTCAAAAGGTTGCTGGCCTGTGCATTGCGGTTGGCAAATTCAGACAGCATGCTCTGGTCCTCCTGCCATGTAAAATAAAAGGACATGAAAGAGAAAAAAAGCGCGATGCTGAGAACGATCAAAAGACTACCAAAGATGATCTTGTTCTGCTTTGAGGGCTTAAAAGACACCTTCTTTTTGGCAGCAGTAGGTTTTGATTTTGATTTTGTTCTTTTTTTTGCCATTAATCCTGTTTAATGCGGGGCTAAGTTACAAATTTACGATGCTACAATTGTCCTTGGATGATGCTACATGAATTTGGGTACATAAATGATGAGCCCAATGATGCTTGCAATGATGGACACTATCATAACGGCCCCGGCAGAAATATCTTTTATAAATCCGATTTTAGGGTCTTTTTCGGGTTGAATGTAGTCGGATACCTTTTCAATGGCCGTGTTCAATGCTTCAATGCCCATGACCATACCAATGGCGAGCAACTGGAGTATCCATTCCGTATTTGAAATCTTAAAATAGAACCCTGCGACCGTCATAATAATGGCAATACAGAACTGGATCTGTATGCTACTTTCGGTACGCAACAGCAGGAACATGCCCTTTAGGGCATATCCCACACCGCGAATTCTATTCATAAAGAGAGATTCCTTAGGCATTCTTCAGTACGTCGAGCGCTGCTTGGTAATTGGGTTCGTCCGCAGTTTCGGCCACTTGTTCCGTATATACCACTTTTCCATTTTTGTCCAGCACCACTACGCAGCGGGACAGCAAATTTTTGAAGGCACTATCGGAAAATGTCAAACCGTAATCGTTGCCGAATTTCCCTGTTTTGAAATCCGATAACATGACCACATTTTCAATCCCTTCGGCACCACAAAATCTTTTTTGTGCAAAGGGAAGGTCTTTGGAAATACAAAGCACCTTGGTGTTTTCCAATTCGGACGCATCCTTGTTGAAATGACGAACCGATTGGGCACAAGTTCCCGTATCAACACTCGGGAAAATGTTCAAAACCAGTTTTTGTCCTTTAAAATCCGCTAGGGAAGCTTCGGATAGGTCTAATTTTGTCAAAGTGAAATCAGGTGCTATTGAACCAATTTCAGGGAGATTCCCAAGAGTACTGGCGGGACTTCCGCCCAATGTGATTGAAGCCATTATAAAAGATTTTTATTTTGGTGTGAAGGTAAAAAGATTAATGCTGAAAGGGGCAACCCCTTCCCATGATTTTAGAAAAAATTAAAGAATGGAAGCCTTGTTACGAACCGCTGGTCGTAAGCTGCTTGATCTTTATTTTGAAAGCTGCGAACAACAAGGTCATGATGGGGCTCAACCAATTGAAGACGGCAAAAATGCCATATTCGGCAACGCTGACACCCAAAACCCCACTGTGATAAGCGCCACAAGTGTTCCAGGGCACCAAAACCGATGTCACGGTACCGGAATCCTCCAAAGAACGGCTAAGGTTTTCCGGTGCCAATCCACGCTCTTTATACGCTTTGGAGAACATTTTACCAGGCACCACGATGGCCAGATATTGGTCGGATGCCGTAACATTGAGGGCCAAACAGCTTCCAACGGTGCTAGCAAAGAGTCCAAAAGTGGTCTTGGCCATTTTCAACAGGGATTCGGTGATACGCTCCAAAGCTCCTATACCGTCCATGATGCCTCCAAAAACCATGGCGCAGACAATGAGCCAAATGGTCCCCAGCATTCCTGACATGCCTCCTGAAGAGAACAGATCGTTCAATGCGGGATCGTCCGTGGCAATATTGGTATCAACGGTGATGGCATTCAAAATGCCTTTATAAGCGGCTTCAAAAGTCAATTGGGTGCCACCACCAATCTGTGCCACAATACCCGGTTGAAAAATGAGAGCAAAAAGTCCACCCAAGAGTGTGCCGATCAATAGGGCCATCAAAGGAGGAGCCTTTTTCACAATCAAGATGATTACGGCGATAGGTACCAAAAACAACCATCCATTAATGTTGAAGGTTTTGCTGATGTTCGTCAAAATGGAACCGGTATCCGCAACCCCAGAAGTATCAATGGTAAAGCCCATGATGATGAAGAACACCAAGGTAATGATGATGGTAGGGGTAGTGGTCAAGGTCATATAGCGAATGTGGGAGAACAAATCCCCTCCGGCCATGGCAGGGGCCAAATTGGTGGTGTCGCTCAAAGGAGACATCTTGTCTCCAAAATAAGCTCCGGAAAGCACGGCTCCAGCCGTCATTCCTAAAGGAATGCCCAAGGCATCCCCAATACCCACCAGGGCAATACCCACAGTGGCAGATGTGGTCCAGCTACTTCCTGTGGCCACCGAAATGATGGAGCAAATGATCACACAAGCCGCTAAAAATATGGTTGGGTTCAATATCTGCAGACCGTAATAGATCATGGCAGGGATAATACCGCTCACCAACCAAGTTCCGGAAAGTGCTCCAACCATGAGAAGGATAAGCAAGGCTCCCGTGGTGGACCGCACATTTTCGGCGACTTCATCGATCATTTGTTGATAGGAAACCTTGTTAAAGAAACCGACAATGGCAGCTACTGCACCTCCCATCAATAGGATAAACTGATTGGAGCCACTCAGGGCATCATCTCCAAAGACAAAAACGTTGTAAGCCAACATGCCCACCAAGGCAAATACAGGGATGAGCGCTTCGGTGATGCTTAGATTCTTGTTCTCAACAATATGTTCGTCTTCCCTAAAATGTGGTTTTTCCTCTGGATTAGCCATGTGGTCTGAGTTTGTTAAGAGGTAATATTACAACTTTGCCTCTTGTTCTGCAAACGGGAACGCAATACCATCACACCAAAGCCGAAACAGGTGAAAGGATTCCCAAAGTTTCCATACAGTGGCGCATGGATAGATAGGTTTTGTGAATATCATTATCTAATCCGATGGAAAAACGGATAAGTCCTTGGGAAAGACCCAATTGCTTTTGTTCCTCTTCGGGGATTTCGGAAGAGGTAGAGGTTCCCGAAGCGCTAAATAAGGTTTTGTAGAAGCCCAAACTCACTGCCAGGTACCCCAGTTTTTCTTTTTGCATGAGTTCCATCAAGGCATTGGCTTGGTCCAACGAACCAACATCCAACGTCAACATACCGCCAAAGCCATATTCTGGATTCATCTGTTTTTTCATCAATTCGTGGCCGGGATGACTTTCCAAGCCGGGATACACCACTTTTAAACCATCTTTTTCAAATTGCTCTGCTAGATAATGGGCATTTTCACTGTGTTTTTTGATGCGGATGTGCAGCGTACGCATATTTTTTAGGATGGATGCCGCCCGAAGACTGTCCAAGGTACTTCCAAACAACATACCTGCACCGTTGTTCACATCTTTTAGACCAAGACAAAAATCCTTGGTGCCACAAACGGCCCCCGCTACACAGTCGCTGCTTCCATTGATGAACTTGGTAAGACTGTGCACCACAATATCCGCACCCAACTGAGCCGCTCCAATGTTCAGAGGTGAAAAGGTATTGTCTACCACTAAAGGAATATCATGCTTTTTGGCAATTTTGGACAGGGAAGCAATATCGGCCACCTCCAACAACGGATTGCTGATGGCTTCACAATAGATCATTTTGGTTTTTGGGGTGATGGCTCTGGTGACAGCGTCCAAATCCGTAATGTCCAAAAATGAGGTGGTTATGTTGAACTTTTTCAAGAAATTCTTCAAGAAGGCATAAGTGCCCCCGTATATGGTTCTGCTGCATACAATATGGTCGCCACTATCACACAATTGCATGATCACGGCGCTGATGGCACCCATACCACTAGCAAACACATTGGCAGACTCGGTGCCTTCCAATTGGGCCATGGCCTCTCCCAAATATAGATTGGAAGGGGAGGAATGCCTGCTGTACAGGTAACAACCTTCTGTATTTCCCTCAAAGGTGTCGAACATCGTCTTCGCTGTTAGGAAGGTATAGGTTGATGAATCTGATATGGAAGGGTTTACTCCTCCAAATTCACCAAAATATTGAAGGTCTTGAATGCGTTCTGCAGCTTTATAGTCCATGATATACGATTTTTTGTAAATCTATTCAGATATAGATTAAAAGTCAATTATTAATCCTATTTATAGGAAATAGAACTAATATTTTATTAATAATAGAATATTGTTCTAATTTTGATGTTATATATTGGTTTCAATAGAAAAATCTTCACCATGGAATTGGATGCTTTGGACAAACAATTGGTTGCGCTTCTTCAGGAAGACTGTAAAAAGACCACCAAACAATATGCGGATGCGCTGCAATTATCCAAAACCGCGGTATACGAGCGCATTCGTCGTTTGGAGCGGACCGGTGTCATTACCGGTTATGTTGCATTGTTGAACAAGTCCAAGGTCAATCGGGACTTTACCGTAATGTGTCACATCCGTCTGGTGCAGCATACCAAGGAGAATGTTTTACGTTTTGAACGGGAGATCTTAAAGCTGGAAGAAGTGTCGGAATGTTTCCATGTCGGTGGTGATTACGACTATATTCTGAAAATCAACGTGGAGGACATGAAGAGTTATCGCGAGTTCATGATCACCAAACTTACGGCCATCAACAATATTGGTAATACCCAGAGTTCCTTTGTGATCAATGAAGTGAAGAACAGTCCTTCCGTCCATATTTAACAGGGGACATTGGATTTGTCATATCTTCGAAATTGATGTATTTCAGAATCAATTGATGGGACGATCCCGAAAAACATTCGTATTTTTACAACTGTTTTTTATGAACAGATCAGTTACAAAAATATCCTTACAAATCATTCAATATGAATCAATATGATGTAGCTATCATCGGCTCCGGACCTGGAGGCTATGTAGCGGCCATTCGATGTGCCCAATTGGGAATGAAAACTGCCATAATCGAAAAATACGCCACCTTGGGCGGAACCTGTCTCAACGTGGGTTGTATTCCATCCAAAGCCCTTTTGGACTCATCCCATCATTATGAGGATGCTGTAAAACACTTTGAGGAGCACGGTATCGATATTCCTGGCGAGATCAAGGTGAATTTGGCGCAAATGATTGCCCGCAAGCAGAGTGTAGTGGACCAGACCATCAAGGGTATCGATTTTTTGATGGACAAGAACAAAATCGATGTATATCATGGCGTTGGTAGCTTTAAGGATGCCACGCACATAAACATAGCCAAAGAGGATGGCCAAGAAACCATTGAGGCGAAGCACATCATCATTGCCACAGGATCCAAGCCATCTACCCTTCCTTTTATCAAAATTGATAAGGAAAGGGTAATCACTTCTACGGAAGCTTTAAAACTAAAAGAAGTTCCCAAGCACTTGATTGTAATCGGGGGCGGTGTCATTGGTCTGGAATTGGGCCAGGTGTACAAGCGTCTTGGTGCCGAAGTCACTGTGGTTGAATACATGGACCGCATCATTCCGGGAATGGACGGAGCCCTTTCCAAGGAACTTACCAAGGTGATGAAGAAGCAAAAGGTACAGTTCAACCTTTCGCACAAAGTGAAATCCGTAGAACGTAAAGGGGATGAGGTCGTCGTAAAAGCTGATGATAAAAAAGGCAATGAAGTGACCATGACCGGAGATTATTGCTTGGTTTGCGTGGGAAGAAGACCTTACACGGATGGATTGAACCTTGAAGCGGCCGGTGTAAAAATGGACGACAGGGGTAGAGTGGAAGTGAACGCTCACTTGCAGACCAACGTTTCCAACATTTACGCTATTGGTGACGTAATCAAAGGAGCGATGTTGGCTCATAAAGCGGAAGAAGAAGGAACATTGGTGGCTGAATTATTGGCGGGCCAAAAACCACATATCGATTATAACTTGATTCCCGGAGTGGTCTATACATGGCCAGAGGTTGCGGCTGTAGGCAAGACCGAAGAGCAATTGAAGGAAGAAGGTGTGGAGTACAAAGTGGGTCAATTCCCGATGCGTGCCTTGGGTAGATCCCGGGCCAGTATGGATTTGGATGGCTTCGTGAAAATTTTGGCAGACAAAAAGACCGATGAAGTATTGGGAGTCCACATGATCGGTGCTCGTTGTGCGGATTTGATCACTGAAGGTGTTACCGCCATGGAGTTTAGGGCTTCAGCCGAGGATATTTCCCGAATGAGCCATGCCCACCCAACGTTTGCAGAAGCTGTAAAAGAAGCAGCATTGGCAGCAACGGATGATAGGGCGTTGCATATCTAAGATTTAAAAGAAATGAAATAATACGAAGCATTCAGTTTTCGGACTGGATGCTTTTTTGTGGAATCTATCCGCGGACGGTACGCAAAAACCTTCTCAACACAAGCCTTCCCCTTATGGAAAGTTCGCGGATAACGGGGACGGAAGCTTCCTTGAAATCCATGAGTTGGGATACTGCAGTGGCAAACCCCAAACTGATCTGGGATTTGATGCGTTCTTCGTATTGGTTGTATTTCAAGGCTAAAAAAGTGCAGGCAACCATGAAGGCCAAGGCCCCTGGAATGGCCACTTGTGGGGTTAAGGAGTGGTTGAAGAATCGGTATAGTCCCAATCCTGTAAAACTTCCATACAGGATGATAAAGTGGATCACGTAGATGGAAAGTGTACTGGCACCAATATTTAAAACGGTTTTGTTGGTCATGAATTGGCGAAGCACCATAAACACGGCAAATACCAAGAACACGTTCCCTAAACGGATGAAGAGATAATTGTTGGCCAAAATCATTTTAAACAGTTCCAATCCTGTTGCATCATACAGTCCATCGAACATTCTGGAGGATTGATAGATCAACAGATAGCCAACTGTTAGGGCAATGGAAATAGCGGCAGGGAACAAATATTTGGATTCCCTGTACTTGGTGAACAAAACCGAAATAAAAGCTCCCAAGGCCGTATACCCAAACCAAGGAATGATGGTGAACACCGATCCGTTGGCTTTGGTGAAATAGTTGGCAATCAAATCGGGCAAGAACGAGAACGTCCATTGTTTATAGACGGGCTCGAAAAGAAAAAGCAATAGGGTAATCCCTATCAGTACCGACGGAAAAACATATTTTCTTTTGTTGATAGTGAGCAAATATACGCCAATGACGCCCAATATGGAAAGGCCTATACAGTGAAGTACATCAACCAGATAAAAGGAATTGTACAATTGCCCTTTAAACAAACCAAAAAGGTTCAATCGGAGCAAATACCCAATAAGCAACAATTGCAATCCACGGCGCACACCTTTGGCAACCCTGGGATTGTCCATGCCTTTTTGGGGTACCCTGATGAGCAAAAAAGTAAAAATAAAACCGGAAACCGTAAAGAAGACCGGAGCGGTTATTCCCCTGAAATAGAGCCAAATATTGTATACGGGATTTGTAGTATCCCTAAAAATAGGGTCAAGAAGTCCATCGATGAAATGCCCTTGCAGCATCATCAAAATGGCCCATGCGCGCATGGCATCAATAAAAAATAACCTGTTGTTCTTGGCTGTCATTCGGTCAACTGTTACCCTATATACTTGTTTAGCAGTAGGTTTGGATGCTTCGCGGGTCAAAAATATGCAAAATACTCGCTTCTGATCCGCAATTGGGGTATTTTAGCGAAACAATCAACGATTTTCGGGTATGGCTGCAATATTGGCATTAGCTGGAAGCAATTCTTCCACTTCTATTAATTTTAGATTGGTAAAACTTACCGTTTCCTTGGTGCAAGAACGTGAGGTTCAGGTGTTAAACATGGCCAATTACCCTTTTCCCATGTTCAGTGAGGACTTGGAAAAGGAAAAAGGATACTCCAATGCATTGGTGGAATTGAAAAACGATATCCAAAAAAGTAAAGGCCTGATTCTGTCCGTCAATGAACACAATGGGAATCCCTCGGCCTATTTTAAAAATGTATTGGATTGGCTGTCTCGCTTGGATCGTAATTTTTTGGAAGGCACCAAGGTTTTACTCATGTCCACCTCCGGAGGAAAAAGAGGGGCCAAAGGTTCACTGACCGTGATTGAAAATCTATTGCCACGTTTTGGCGGGGAAGTGATTACGACTTTTTCACTGCCTTCTTTTTATGAGAATTTTTCAGATGATGGCATTTTGGATGCCACTTTAAAATCTGAACACCAAGCTGCCTTGGAGACTTTTTTGGAATCCTTAAAATAGCTCGCCTTGCGGACCCATCGCACTTTTCAGGTCAAATCTATTTCAGGGACCAAGAATGCTTTGGCGCAATGGTCCAAACCCTTCGAGCAAGTGGTTTGGCTGGATAGCAATGGGCATCGGGATCAATATTCCTCTTTTGAAGCCTGTCTGGCCATAGGGGAGGAGCGAAAGTGTACGACATTTGACTTGGTCAGTTCTTATCTGGACACAACCAAGGATTGGCTATTTGGTTATTTTTCCTATGACCTGAAGAATGAATTGGAGGATTTGGCCTCTGAAAATATGGATGGACTTGGTTTTCCGCTGCTATATTTTTTCCAACCCAAAAAAATCATCATTTTGAAGGATGATGAATTCCATTTTAAATACTTGGACGATTACAGCAATGAAATCGAATCCGATTTTGAGCAAATTGTTGCTTTAACCGACATGGACCAGTCTTCGAAACCCGATGGCCCGCCTGTGAAGATTAAAATGCGCATTCACAAAGATGCCTATTTTGAAAAAGCGAACCGGTTTTTGGAGCACATCCACAGAGGGGATATTTACGAGGCCAATTTTTGTCAAGAATTTTATGCGGAAAATATTACCATCGACCCCATATCGGTCTATCAAAAACTCAATGCTGTCTCCGAGCCGCCGTTCGCAGTTTTCATGAAATTGCAAGAACGGTATTTGATGTGCGCCTCCCCGGAACGTTATCTCAAAAAAATGGGACAGAAGGTCGTTTCCCAACCCATAAAGGGAACGGCCCCACGTGGAAAGACCAAAATAGAAGACCTGAAACTTAAAAATGACTTGGCGCTGGATGAAAAAGAAAGGGCGGAAAACATCATGATTGCCGATTTGGTCCGTAATGATCTCTCCAAAAGTGCCATAAAGGGAAGTGTTGAGGTGGAAGAACTCTGCAAAGTATACGCTTACAAACAAGTACATCAAATGATCTCAACCATTGTTTCAATGGTTTTCGAGGGTAAAAACCCAGTGGAATTGATCCAGGAAACCTTTCCGATGGGCAGTATGACAGGGGCACCAAAGATATCCGCCATGCAGATCATCGAAAATTTGGAAGAGACAAAGCGCGGGCTCTACAGTGGGGCAGTAGGCTATTTTGCTCCCAATGGTGATTTTGATTTCAACGTGGTCATCCGAAGTATTTTGTACAATGAAGCGAACAAATATGTTTCCTTTTCCGTGGGCAGCGCCATCACTTCAAAATCGGAACCTGAAAAGGAATACCAAGAATGTTTGTTGAAAGCCAAGGCCATGCGCAAAGTATTGGAAAAAGGCTGAGGTTTATTCGTAATTTTGCGACATGTTGTCCAAATTCAAAAACCACATCGATGCCAAGCTCCCTTTCCTAAAAGGAAAAAAACTGTTGTTGGCCTGTAGTGGCGGGGTGGACAGTGTGGTGTTGGCACATTTGTGCAAGTCAGCAGGTTTGGACATTGCGTTGGTCCATTGCAATTTTAAATTGCGTGGGGCCGATAGCGATGGGGATGAGGCTTTTGTGCGAAACTTGGCTGAGACATTGGATGTTGAGGTGCTGGTGAAAGCATTCAACACTTTGGAATATGTAAAGGATCATCGGGGGTCGATGCAGATGGCGGCCAGGGAGTTGCGTTATCAATGGTTTAACGACCTTTTGAAGGAAAAGGACTTTGCTTATTTAATGACGGCCCATCATCTGGATGATGACTTGGAGACCTTCCTCATCAATCTTTCCCGGGGTACCGGTTTGGAAGGACTATTGGGGATTCCGGAACAGAATGACAAGATCATTCGGCCTTTGTTGATTTTCACTCGAGAAGAGATTGCTGCCTATGCTGAAGAACAAAACATTCAATGGCGGGAAGATAGCAGTAATTCGGAATCCAAATACCTTCGGAATAAAATCAGGCATGGGATTGTTCCCAAGTTGAAGGAATTGCACCCAACCTTTGTGCAGAATTTTATCCAGACCCAATCGTATCTGCATCAGACCAGTGACTTGGCCAACAATCATCTGGAGGAGGTCAAGACCAGATTGTTCCAAAAAGTTGATGGTGCGATCAAGGTCAATGTAGCCGATTTACAAAAGTTACAGCCCTTGCAAGCCTATCTCTACGGTTTGTTCCATGGGTTCGGCTTTTCCGATTGGGAAGCGGTCCATGGACTATTGACCTCCATGAGCGGCAAGGAAGTGTTTTCCAAAACCCATAGATTAGTCAAAAATCGTGATTGTTTGATTCTTTCCGAATTAAAAACTAGGGTAAATGACCATTTCCCTGTCTTTGATAAGGACACCATGCTCGAACAGCCCATTAAATTGACCATGGATAATGTTGAAAGGATGGAAAAACCCTTAAGCAACACTATATTTTTGGATAAGGAAAAGTTAAACTTCCCTTTAGTGTTAAGAAATTGGGAGAAAGGCGACTATTTTTATCCCTTCGGGATGAAAGACAAGAAAAAGTTGTCCAAGTTTTTCAAGGATGAGAAGATAGATGTCGTTTCCAAGGAAAAGCAATGGTTGTTGTGCTCGGACGATGAAATTGTTTGGGTAGTGGGCAAAAGGGCCGATGAACGATTCAGGGTTGATGATTCCACCCGACAAATAGTAAAGATTACATGGATTTCATGAGAGTATTGAAAGTTTTTTTAGGTTTATTCTTCATCAATCTAACCCTGTTTGCACAAACGGATGCCAATCCCGCAGTTTGGAGCCATGAAGTACACAAATTATCGGACACAGAATACGAATTGGTCTTTAAAGGCAAGATCATGGACGGGTGGCATGTATATTCCCAATTTACCGCCGAAGGTGGTTCCTTGCCTAGCGAATTCACCTTTGAAAAAGCGGGTGAGGACTACGAATTGATCGGTTCCACCACCGAAAGTGAAACCATCAAGGAATATAGTGATGTGTTTGAAGTGGAGGAGACTTTCTTTAAAAAAGAGGCCATCTTCACCCAAAAAATAAAGCTCATCAAACCCGATGTGAGGCAAATTTCCGTCAATTTGTTTTATCAGATCTGCAAGGAAGTCTGTATTCCAAAAGACGAGGTTTTTGAGATTTCGTTGGATGGAAGTGCCTTTGTGGGCGACACCAAAACCTTGGATGACCGAAGTGTGGCCCTTGGGGAATCACTTAAACTGGATTTGAAGAACAAGGAACTGCTCAATCAGGGTGGTTTGGTGGATTCTGAAGGCAAATCCAACCTTTGGATGATTTTTGGGCTCGGCTTTTTGGGAGGCTTGATAGCCTTATTGACCCCTTGTGTATTCCCGATGATCCCATTGACCGTATCGTTTTTCACCAAACAGTCGCAGAACAAATCCAAGGGAATCGGTAATGCGGTTTTGTATGGTTTTTTTATCGTTTTGATTTATTTCTTGTTGAGTTTGCCCTTTCACCTCTTCAATTCGGTGGACTCGCAGATTTTGAACACCATTGCCACCAACATTTGGCTCAACGTGCTCTTCTTTGTCATTTTTGTGTTCTTTGCCTTTTCATTCTTTGGGTATTACGAACTCACCCTGCCAAGTTCCTGGGCCAATAAGATGGATTCCGCTTCTTCCAAGGTAGGAGGGGGATTGGGCATCTTTTTTATGGCGTTGACCTTGGCCATTGTTTCATTTTCCTGCACGGGTCCCATTTTGGGGGGACTTTTGGGCAGTACTACCTTGGCCGAAGGTAATGTGGCCACCAACTTGACCATGGGTATGGTCGGTTTCGGGTTGGCCTTGGCCTTGCCTTTTGCACTGTTTGCCATGTTCCCGGCCTGGTTACACTCCTTGCCAAAATCAGGCGGTTGGATGACCACCGTGAAAGTGGTGTTGGGCTTTTTGGAACTGGCCTTGGCCTTCAAATTTTTGTCCAATGCGGATTTGGTAGGCAATTGGGGCGTCTTCAAAAGGGAGATCTTTATTGGGGTTTGGGTAGTGTTGTTTATTTTGATGACCCTTTATCTGTTTGGGGTGTTCCGCTTCCCACATGATGGCCCTAGGAAAAACCTTTCACCTGCAAGAAAGATGGTGGGGCTATTAAGCTTTGCCTTCTCCGTCTATTTGATTCTTGGGCTGTTCCATGTCACCGATTTGAAATTGTTGAGCGGATTCCCGCCACCAAGTTTTTACAGCGTGGTGGAAACCGAGAGCGATTGCCCGTTGGGATTGGATTGTTTCAAGGATTTTGAGGAGGGAGTGGCCTATGCCAAAGAGGTGAACAAGCCCATTCTACTCGATTTTACTGGTTGGGCCTGCGTCAATTGCAGAAAGATGGAAGAGAATGTTTGGAGCGATGCCAGTGTGTATCCCATCCTTAAGGATGAATATGTATTGATCTCTCTTTATGTAGATGATAGAAAGGAGCTTCCCGAAGGGGAAAAATTTGATTTCAAGTTCGATTCCGGACGAATCAAATCCATTGAGAACATTGGGCAAAAATGGGGTACTTTCCAGACGGTAAATTTCAACGCTGCATCACAACCTTATTACGTGTTGATGACCCCGGATCTGGAAATCCTGAACGATGCGGTGCAATACGTGGATGTGGAAACCTATCAAAAATGGTTGAAATCCGGTTTGGAAAAGCATCAACTCTCCATGAACAAATAATGAATATTTTTCACGGGAGTTGGAAATTAGTTATACCTTAGAGTGACTAATTGACGTAACCACAACTTCGTGAAAAAGATTAAAAAAGTACTTCTGATCCTTGCGGGACTACTTCTGCTTTTGGTGATTGCCATTGCCATTTTTATTAATTCCCTTAAACCTGATTATAGCGGCAAAAAAACACTGGACGGCCTTCAAAGTGAGGTCAATGTGTATTTCGATACTTATGGAATCCCCCATATTTATGCGGAAAATGAAGTAGATGCGCTAAAGGCATTGGGTTATGTGCATGCACAGGATCGTCTTTGGCAAATGGAACTGTTGCGAAGGGTGGCCAAGGGTAGGATTGCAGAGGTTTTTGGTAAGGATTTTATCAAGACAGATAAGTTCTTCCTTTCCATGGGTATCGATGACCAATCTGCACAAACGGTTGCCAACTTGGACAAGAATAGTGAGACAGCAATAATGGCCCAAGCCTATCTGGATGGCATCAACGACTTTATCAAAAATGGCCCGACCCCTATAGAATTTTATCTGACAGGTATTGATAAGGAACCTTTTTCCATAGAAGATGTATACAATGCCGTGGGATATATGGCCTTTAGCTTTGCGATGGCCCACAAAACCGACCCTTTGCTCACCAGTATGCGGGATAAGTTGGGGGACGAATATATGAAAGACCTTGCCATCGATTCTGACACTTCAACCGTGTGGATAAAAAATTATCATGGGATAAAGACCGATTCCTTGGGAACCGATATCACAGCAAGTGTTACGGAAGCATTGGAGAATCTGCCTGTTCCTCTTTTTGAAGGAAGCAACAGTTGGGTAGTGTCCCCCGAGAAGACCAAGAATGGTAAGGTTATTTTTGCCAACGACCCGCACATTGGGTTTGCCCAACCTTCGGTTTGGTATGAAGCCCATGTGGTTACCCCAACCTACGAAAAATACGGCTATCATTTGGCAGGGGTTCCCTTTCCTTTGTTGGGCCACGATAGAAATCTGGCCTATGGGTTGACTATGTTCGAGAACGATGATATTGATTTCTACTACGAAGAGGCCAATCCAGCTGACTCCACACAATATAAGACGGTAGAAGGTTGGAAGCCATTCGAATATATCACTAAGACCATCAAGGTAAAAGATGGGGAAGATGTCTCCTTTACCTTTAAAAAAACGCAACATGGGCCTATCATGAACGATATTGCCGACCAAATTTCAGGGGAACGGCCCATTGGCATGTCGTGGATCTATACCAAGCCCAAGAACGAAGTCTTGGATGCCTTGTACGGGTTGAGCCATGCCACCAATTTGGAGGAATTCCAGAGTGCCCTTCCCAAGATCCATGCTCCCGGGCTCAATGTAATGTACGGTGATGCCAAAGGCAATGTGGGTTGGTGGGCCACCGCCAAATTATACCAGATGGCGGACAGCGTTTCCACTAAATTTATTTTGGATGGAACTTCGGGCAAGGACGAACCCATACGCTACCTCGACTTTTCAGAAAACCCGAGTGCCGTGAATCCGCCTTGGCATTATGTCTATTCTGCGAACAACCAACCTGATTCCATCGCAGGGATGTTATATCCTGGTTATTATTTGCCAGAGAACAGGGCCAAAAGGATTGTACAGTTGTTGGATGCCAAAGATGATTGGGACAAGGAATCGTTTTCCGAAATGATATTGGACGTTACCTCACCCGTAAATACCGATTTGGTAACTGAGCTTATTAAGCTATTCGATGTATCCCATTTGTCCACGGAACAATTAGTTCTGGTCGATTCCCTTAAAAATTGGAATGGGGAGTACACTTTGAACAGTACAAGTCCTACATTGTTTCATCGCTGTGAGTATTTCATGGTAAAAAATACGATGGAGGACGAATTGGGCACCGAGATGTTCAACGAGTTTTTGGGCACCCACCTTTTTAAACGGCAGATTGCTTGGGGGGCCAAAATGGAAAGCGGAAAATGGTGGGACAATGTGAACACTAAAGATGTCGTGGAAACCCGAAAGGATATCGTTATGAAGTCCTTTGCGGATGCTTGGCAATCTTTGGTGAAAGATTTGGGACCAGACCCGAGCCAATGGACCTGGGACAAGGTACATACCTTGGAACACCAGCATCCCTTCGGAAAAGTGGAATCCTTACGGAAATATTTCAATGTAGGGCCATTTCCTGTGGAAGGCACCCGCGAAGTCATCAACAACCTCTCCTTTCCGTATGATAGTACAGGCTATTACAAAGTCAGTTCTGGGCCATCCACACGCCGAATTGTGGATTTTTCCGATGTAGAAAACAGCATCAGTATTTTGCCCACGGGCCAATCGGGAAATCCTTTCAGCAAGCATTACAAAGATCAAGCTGAAATGTATGTGCAGGGCAAGTTCCGAAAGATGATGATGAACAAACAGGAAATTCAGGAAACTGCGGAATCGGTGCTTACCTTTACCAAAAAGTAACCCCTCCACAAATTCGGAAAGCACCTGTGTCAATCCAAAATGGGGCATTCGTCAATCTGCCCTCTCTTGCCAATTTGTAAAAGTTAATTTTTGGGGACACAATCTTCAAGAATTTTCTGAATGCTTATAAAAGTATATGGCAGTGCCGTTTTTGGCATTGAGGCGACCACTATTGTGGTAGAGGTCAACATAGATAAAGGGGTAGGGTATCATCTGGTTGGACTTCCCGACAACGCCATCAAAGAGAGTAATTTCCGCATAGCGGCGGCCCTGCAGAACAATGGGTATCGCATTCCCGGTAAAAAGATTACCATCAACATGGCACCAGCCGATTTGAGGAAAGAAGGTTCTGCTTATGACCTAACCTTGGCCTTGGGCATATTGGCCGCTTCGGAACAGATAAAATCTGAGGACATCCACAACTATCTGATTATGGGAGAACTTTCCCTAGATGGCAGTTTGCAACCGATTAAGGGAGCTTTGCCCATTGCCATTAAAGCAAAGCATGAAGGATTCAAAGGATTTATTCTTCCAAAGGAAAATGCCAATGAAGCTGCCATTGTGGATGGATTGCAAGTGTATGGCGTGGAAAACATCAAAGAAGTCATTGCCTTTTTTGATCAAGGTATTCCCTTGGAAGAAACCATCGTGAATACGCGCCAAGAATTTTATGATCACTTGGATTTACCCGAATTCGATTTTGCCGATGTAAAGGGGCAGGAAAGTATTAAACGCTGTATGGAGATTGCGGCGGCCGGAGGTCACAATATCATTTTGATAGGTCCACCAGGGGCGGGAAAGACCATGCTGGCCAAACGATTGCCTTCCATTTTACCTCCCATGACCTTACATGAAGCTTTGGAAACCACCAAAATCCATAGTGTGGTGGGCAAGGTAAAGAACAAGGGCCTGATGAGCCAAAGACCGTTCAGGAGTCCGCACCATACGATCAGTAGTGCTGCCTTGGTAGGAGGGGGCGGCTATCCGCAACCTGGTGAGATTTCCCTGTCGCACAATGGCGTATTGTTTTTGGATGAACTCCCCGAATTTGAACGTAGGGTTCTGGAGGTGATGCGCCAACCCATGGAAGACCGGGAGGTGACCATTGCAAGGGCGCAATATACGGTGACCTATCCGAGTAGCTTTATGTTAGTGGCCAGTATGAATCCCAGTCCGGGAGGGTATTTCAATGATCCTGATGCCCCGGTCACTTCTTCACCGGCCGAGATGCAACGATATTTGGGCAAGATATCCGGGCCTTTATTGGATCGTATCGACATCCATATTGAAGTGACCCCGGTTCCTTTTGAAAAACTATCCGATGATAGGAAAGGGGAAAGCAGTGTGGCAATTCGAAAGCGGGTAGAGGCGGCACGGGATGTTCAAACCTTAAGGTTTGAAGACATCAAGGACTTGCATTACAATGCCCAGATGAATACCAAGCACATCCGGGAATTCTGTAAACTGGATGCATCCTCAAAGGCGCTTTTAAAAAGTGCCATGCAACGCTTGAACCTATCCGCAAGGGCCTATGATCGAATATTAAAGGTGGCCCGAACCATTGCCGATCTGGAAGGTCAGGAGCATCTAAATGAAAACCATATCTCCGAAGCCATCCAATACCGGAGCTTGGATAGGGAAGGTTGGTTGGGTTAAAGGATCAATTGAATTTTTTGATCATTTGATATGAAAACTCGACCATCTCCCTGTAATTTTCCTTGCTGATTTTTTCATCAATGCCATGAAAACGGGAGAAACTTTCCGGACTGATGCGGATGGGATAAAAACGGTACACATCGTCAGAAACCCCATAAAAATAACGGGCATCGGTACCACCGCCGATCAAACCGGGCACTACTACCACATCTGGAAATACGGAACGAATGGTTTTTTCCAACGTTTTGAACGCTTCGGAATCTATTCCTGACACGGGTGAGGGATCTACGGCAAATCCCGCCAGTTCCACCTTTACTTTGTCCCCAACGGTTTTCTCAATATGTTCCTTCACGGAAGCTATGGTTTCCCCGGGCAATATTCTAAAATTGATGGTGGCCTTGCCCACCGTCGGGATCACATTGTCCTTTACGCCTCCTTCCACAATGGTGGGGGCCGTTGTGGTATGCGCATTCAAAGCCTTTAGGACCGGTCCTTTAAAAAGCCAGGGATTGGCAAACGCCATTTTTTTGAAAAAAGGCATTTCGGCTCCCATATATTCAAATTGGTAATCAATGGGCTTGACCAGTTTATAAGGCAGTTGATTGTTCTCCAAATCCACGATGGCCTGTGCCAACATCCCCAAAGTGTTGTCCTTTGGAGGGGAGGAACTGTGACCACCCTTGGTTTCCACGATCAGGTTAAAGGAAGCATACCCTTTTTCCGCCAAATTCAACATGGCGATGGTCTTATCGAACCCAGGGACCATGTTCTCGGCCAAAAGTCCACCTTCGTCCAAGGTCATCGCTGCATGGATACCTTTTTCTTTGAGATAAGCGGCAACCTTTTGTGCCCCGTTTCCTCCTCCAAGTTCTTCATCATGACCAAAAGCCAAGTAAATGGTTTGGGTAGGGGTGAAAGACTCTTTTAGCAACGTTTCAATGGATTCCATCAAGGCCATCAAGGAACTTTTATCATCCAAAGTGCCCCTGCCAATGATATGGGTATCGGTTATCTTCCCGGCAAATGGTGGGGCCTCCCAATCGGAAAGGGTTGGCTGGTCCACTGGAACTACATCTTGGTGGGACATGAGGATGATGGGCTTTTTTGATATATCCGAACCTTCCCATTTATAGAGCAAGCTGTATTCGCTGATTTTTTCTAATGTAAGTTTTTCATGGATTAATGGATAGGTCTCCTGCAAAAACCCGTGGAAACCATTGAATGCAGTGGAATCGGGAATGGCATCTTCACTATAAGAAATGGTTTCGAACTGCACAGCTTTGGAGAGGTGCTGGTAAGCATTTGCAGGGAAATCCATTTTTTGCAAGGGGTCAGGTGCGACTTGTTTGGAGGTAAGGGAAAGGGTGTTAAAAGTTAAGACGGCGGCCAATACGATGATAAGGCTTAAGAGCACGAAAAGGAATTTTTTCATTCTTGAGGTGGTTTAGTTGGTTTCAAATTGAAAAGTGTGTCGAATTCTCCTGAAGATGATACACTTGGCGACAAATTAGATAAAAAAGTCAAACGGAAGCCCATATCTAGGTTTGTTTTTGAAACCCCCAAAATTTTAAGGCTTTCCTGTTCAAATTGGTAATTGAAACCCCTTTAAGGCTTACAAGTGTAAAAAATACGTTAAATAATTACACTGATCTGGTATTGAGATTGTTATGATATACATTTGCCGCTCTTTTTTGAAATTTTATTGGAATGCAATGTGTGGAATTGAACCCAGTGGGCAACTTTGACCCATGGGAACAGGAGAAGATCGATGAGTTGCTGCATCAAGAAATAACAGAGTCTTTAAGCGACAGACTGGTGTTTGAGAATGAAAGTGTTAAACTATGGGATCTATATCTCGCACCTGGTGAGCGGATTCCTTTTAGAAGACACAATACCAACTATGGTTGGGTATGCCCAACAGGAGGTTTGGTGATAACTCGCTATGGGAACGGGAAAATTGATATGTTCAAACTGAATCCAGGCGATACCGAATATTTTGAAAACAGGGGCAAAGACTATGTTAACGATTTGGAAAACATAGGGGAAGACCCGGTTAGTATCAGTATTTTGGAGTATAAGGAGACCAAAAAGAACAATAAGGTGGAGTTTTGCAACTAAATGGCCTTGATGTTCGCTTTGAGTCCTGAGATGATGCCCAATATATTCTGAACGGTTTCCTCTAAATAGTATTTGATGGCCAAATGGGGGATCCGGATCGTGGTGAACCCATTTTTAAACGAATGCATGGCATCTTCCAGATCGCTGATGGCCTGTTCATGGGTGATCATGTTATAGTCCTTGTCGATTTCAATATTGAGCTTTACGCGGGAAATGGCAATGTCTACTGAGCGCTTGCCGTCCCACCATTCCAACATGGGATGGGCTCCGGCTTCCTTCAAGGCGTAAAAGAGGTGGATGGCCTCCAATGGAGTGTTGTTATCTAGAATTACTTTTTTAATGAGCCGTGAATGACGGTCGCACAAGTGGATTCCCAAAGACTCCATAGAAGTCTTGTACTGATGGGAATCAATACTCTTTTCACAATCCTTACATGTCATAAGTATTTGCCAAGTTTAAGGTCAAAGTTCGATTTGGGACTATTATAACTTCGCCATTTTTAAAATCGTATAAAATGTAGATATAAAATACCCCACTTTTAGACGAAATGCATTTTTTTGGATGAAATACATGGTTTGTCCTAATATCCTGTTAAATTCAACCCCCTAAACCAACCCATTTATGTTGAAAAAAATAGGACCTGGAGTATTGGTCGCGGCTGCCTTTGTTGGACCGGGAACTATAACCATGTGTACGTTGGCCGGAGCACGATTCGGATACGCCCTGATCTGGGCCCTGTTGATATCCATTATTGCTACGATTGTACTACAGGGAATGGCCGGTAGAATCGGCTTGGTGACCCAAAAAGGCTTGGTCGATGTGGTCCGAGAGCAATTACAGACGCCATGGGTCCGTAATGTGGTCCTTGCCGTAGTATTGGGGGCCATTTTGATAGGTAATGCGGCATATGAAGGAGGGAACATTGGAGGGGCCACCTTGGGTCTGGAACAGATTTTCCCCAACCCCCAAATGAGGCCTTTTTTTCCTGCCCTGATTGGTATTGCCATTTTCTGCTTGCTGTGGTTCAGCAATTATAAAGTATTGGAAAGAATTTTTGTGGGCTTGGTTGCTTTAATGGGAGTGAGCTTCATCATTTGTTCTTTGATGACCAAACCTTCCCTATCCGGTATTTTAGAAGGGATGTTTGTGCCAACATTGCCTAAAGATAGCCTGTTGACTGTGGTGGCCTTGGTGGGCACTACGGTGGTACCCTATAACTTGTTCTTGCATGCATCCTTAGTGCGTGAAAAATGGAAGTCACAAAGTGATCTGAAAGTCGTGAAATGGGACACTATCATTTCTATTGCCTTAGGTGGATTGGTGTCCATGGCCATTTTGATCACCGCTTCCGCCGCCCCAATTTCCGACATGAACAATGCCATGGATATGGCTAAAGGGTTGGAGCCCCTTTTCGGTAAAATGGCACTCTATTTTATGGCCATCGGGCTTTTGGCGGCTGGAGTGACCTCTGCCATTACGGCTCCATTGGCAGCCGCTTATGTGGCCAGTAGCTGCTTTGGTTGGGGAGGAGGTATGCAGGATAAAAGGTTCAAATCCACTTGGGCATTTGTTTTACTCTGTGGGGTGATTTTTTTGTCTTTTGACATCAAACCCATCCAAGTGATTCAGTTTGCCCAGGTAGCCAATGGTGTTTTGTTGCCTGTTATGGCACTTTTGTTATTGTGGGTAGTGAACAAAAAATCGGTTATGGGAGAAAACAGAAACACCCTTTTACAGAATGTTTTGGGGATGGCCATAGTGGCCTTTGCCATTTTCTTGGGGGCGAAAAGTATCTTAAAAGTCATGGGAACCCTATAGATGAAAAAATTTGCGATAGATATCAATTGTGATGTAGGGGAAGGCATTGGCAACGAGGCCCGGATTTTCCCCTTCATCAGTTCATGCAATATAGCTTGTGGTGGCCATGCCGGAAACGAGGAATCGATGTCTGAGGTGGTGGATTTAGCTCTTGAACATGGTGTAAAGATAGGAGCACATCCATCATATCCCGATAAAGAGAATTTTGGTAGGGAAGTCATGGATATTCCAAATGAGGTGCTGATACAAAGTATCAGAAATCAGCTCCAAACATTCGAAGGCGTTCTGGACCGAAAAAAAGCCATCCTTCACCATATAAAGGCACATGGGGCATTGTACAATCAAACTGCGAAAGATGGGGAGTTGGCAAAAACGTATTTGGAAGCTATTTCTGCATATAGGCAAAATGCAATTCTGTATGTGCCATTTGATTCCTTGGTTGCCAACAAGGCTAAGGAAATGGGTTTCAAGATATGGTATGAGGCTTTTGCCGATAGAAATTATAATGAAGACCTAAGTCTTGTGTCCAGAAAAAATAAAGATGCATTGATTCAAGAGCCGAAAGAAGTTCTCCTTCATATGCTACCCGTTATAAAAGATGCAAAAGTAAAGACGGTTTCCGGCAAATTCCATAAAATTGAGGCGAACACCCTTTGCGTGCATGGCGATACCGCTTCGGCATTGGAAATATTAATGTATCTTTCACGGGAATTACCCAAACATCAGGTGCAAATACAAAAGTGAAAAGTTACCCCATCAGCATCAAACCCTTTGGAGAACGAGCCGTTTTAGTAGAATGGCCCAGTGAGGTAAAAGAGTCCATCTTAGCCGATATCCTTGATTTTATGGAAGCCTTCAAGGCACTCAAAATTCTAGGTTGGGAAATGTCCGTAGCCTATAATTCCTTGACCATGGTCTATAATAACGACCATCTGGACTTTGAGGAAACCCAAAAAATGATCATGGACTGCCATGCCGAACAGGCCAAAAGCACCTCGAGTAGGGTGCAACACCTCTGGACCATCCCGGTTTGTTACGACCTGGAATTTGGAATAGACATACAAGAAGTTTCCAAAACTTTGAACCTGTCCGTTGAGGAACTCATCCAACAACACACGTCCCACCAATATGTGGTATATGGCATAGGTTTTTTACCCGGGTTTATGTATTTGGGAGGTCTTCCAAAGTCTCTGGAAATCCCCAGACGATCGGAACCACGTTTGCAAGTTGCCAAGGGCTCGGTTGGTTTGGCAGGGAAACAAACGGGCATTTATCCCCAGGAATCCCCAGGGGGGTGGAATATCATCGGCAACTGCCCCGTTCCTTTGTTCAACCCCAGTTTAAAGGAACCTTGTTTTGTAAAAGTGGGGGACAAGATCCAATTCCATAAAATATCCAAAGCCGAATACGAACTCCATAAAATAGAGGCCGAAGTAGGTATTTATAAACCCGAAAAAGTGGCGCTACATGCTTAAGGTGCTCAAATCAGGATTTTTTGCGACCATTCAAGACCTTGGCAGGTATGGTTATCGTGACATAGGTGTGCCCGTTTCTGGGGCGATGGATGTGGATTCTGTAAAAAAGGCCAATCTTTTGTTGGGGAACGACCCCAATGCGGCGGTTATGGAAATTACCATGACAGGGCCTACCTTGCAGTTTGATGAGCCTACCTTTATCTGTCTTTCCGGAGCCCATATCTCTGCGACCTTGAACAACAAACCCATTGAAAATTATCAGGTGGTACAGGTGTCCAAAGGTGATATTTTGTCCTATGGAAAATTAGAGAACGGTTTTCGGGCGTATTTGGCCATCAAGAGCGGTTTTCAAACAGAAAAGGTCTTAGGTAGCCGTTCCCAGTTTGTGCCTGTGACCAAAACAAAAAGACTCAAGGATGGGGATGAAGTCCTATTCACCAAGAACATTTCTTTTAAACCCCTTATTTCCGAAGTAAAAATTGATGATCATTTTCTAAAGGATTATCTGGAAGTGTACAAAGGCCCGGAATTTGAACTACTGTCGGACGCCCAACTATCCGCAATATTCACCAAAACCTTCACGGTATCCAAAGAAAACAACAGAATGGCCTATCAGTTATCCGAATTGATTGAGGGCCATGCCCATTCCATGCTGACGTCTGGAACCTTGCCTGGAACCATACAATTGACGCCGGCAGGACGTTTGATCATTCTGATGAAGGATGGCCAGACCACGGGAGGCTACCCCAGGATACTGCAACTTTCCGAAGAATCCATTTGTACCTTGGCCCAAAAGAAACACGGGGATAAGTTCACCTTTAAATTACTTTAGTTGTTTTTTCTGCTGGAATCCAACATATTTTTTTGTAACATTGAAGCATGAAAAGAAATAACCTGGTCAACGGCGTGGTCATTATTATTCCAAATCTGGAATGATACAGACTTGCTATTGACAAAGAAGGGCCTGTATCCATTTAGATACAGGCCCTTTTTCTTTATAAAGAAAATAATTGAATATTGGATTTTGAATTGATGTAAATAACTGAAAAACAGAGTTTTGTATATTTTATGTTTCAAATGGATTTAAATAGGCCGAAACTGTTAAAAATCTAAGGCTTTTTAAACATCTATCTTTGATTGACTGTATAAATTCAGCGGAATTCTGTATTTGAATGAAATTTGACAATGGAACTGAACAAGTTTAGTAAAAGTGTGACCCAAGACCCAACGCTTCCAGCCGCTCAGGCTATGTTGCACGCGTTAGGGCTCAATGATGATGATCTAAAAAAACCATTTATTGGAATAGCCAGCACAGGTTATGAGGGAAACCCCTGTAACATGCACCTGAACGGATTGGCCAAGAAGGTTAAAAAGGGGGTGGAGTCTTCCAATATGGTGGGACTCATCTTCAATACCATTGGCGTGAGTGATGGAATTTCCAACGGAACCCCGGGAATGCGATATTCCTTGGCGTCCAGGGACATCATCGCCGATTCCATCGAAACCGTGATGCAGGCCATGTATTATGATGGTTTGGTGACCGTGGTGGGCTGTGATAAGAATATGCCTGGCTCCCTTATGGCCCAGCTAAGGCTCAACAGGCCTTCCATTTTGGTATACGGAGGCACCATTGCCCCTGGTTGCCATAACAATAAGAAATTGGATATCATTTCTGCCTTTGAGGCTTATGGCCAAAAAGTAGCGGGAACCATTGATGAGACCGAATTCAAGGCGGTGATTCACAAAGCATGTCCCGGTGCGGGAGCTTGCGGCGGCATGTATACGGCCAATACCATGGCTTCTGCCATTGAGGCGATGGGAATGTCATTGCCCTTTAATTCATCCATTCCTGCAGTGAATTCGGCCAAAGGTGCCGATTGCGAAGCTGCCGGGGAAGCCATTCTGAACCTACTGGAAATGGATTTGAAACCCAAGGACATTGTGACCAAAAAAGCATTGGAAAACGCTTTTAAGTTGGTGACTGTTTTGGGAGGCTCCACAAATGCTGTATTGCATTTTATGGCCATTGCCCATGCCGCGGAAGTGGATTTTACTTTGGAAGACATTACTCGTATTGGCGAATCCACTCCATTGTTGGCCGATTTAAAGCCCAGTGGAAAATATTTGATGGAAGACCTTCATAAAATTGGAGGAGTGCCAGCCGTCTTGAAATACATGTTGAAGAAAGGCATGCTCCACGGAGATTGTATGACGGTTACCGGTAGAACTCTCGCAGAAAACCTATTGGATGTTCCCGATTTGGAAGAAGGCCAGGACATTATCAAGCCTTTGGAACAGCCGATCAAGGAAACAGGGCATATCCGGATTCTGTATGGCAATTTGGCAACCGAAGGTGCCGTAGCCAAGATTACGGGCAAGGAAGGATTGAGTTTCACGGGAACTGCAAGAGTTTTCAACGGTGAAATTGAAGTGAACGAAGGTATCCATACAGGAAAGGTCAAAAAAGGTGATGTGGTGGTCATTCGGTATGAAGGACCTAAAGGTGCTCCGGGAATGCCCGAAATGTTGAAACCCACATCGGCCATCATGGGTGCCGGATTGGGTAAGGATGTTGCCCTGATTACTGATGGACGATTCTCAGGCGGATCACACGGTTTCGTGGTAGGTCACGTTTCCCCAGAAGCCCAAGTAGGTGGTGGTATCGCCTTGGTGAAAGATGGTGATGAGATTACCATCGATGCGGTGAAGAACACTATCAACATCAATATTTCTGACGAAGAATTGGAACAACGAAGAAAGGCTTGGGTGCAACCAGAATTAAAGGTGAAATCGGGCAGCTTGTACAAATATGCCAAGATGGTTTCATCGGCATCCAAAGGTTGTGTAACCGATACGTTCTAAAATAAAAAGTAAAAGGGAATTTCCCGAAAAAGATAAGCTTATGGAGACATTGAAAGCGGAAAAGAAGGAGAAAAAACAGGAAACCACCATGCGCATCACAGGTGCAGAGGCCCTTATCCATTGTTTGTTGGCCGAAGGGGTGGATTTGATCTATGGTTACCCCGGTGGGGCCATTATGCCTGTTTATGATGAATTGTATAAGTTTCAGGACAAGCTGACGCACATCCTTACCCGACATGAGCAAGGCGCCGCGCACGCTGCACAAGGCTATGCCAGGGTTACGGGTAAAGTAGGTGTGGCGATGGCCACTTCCGGGCCTGGAGCCACCAATTTGGTCACGGGTATTGCTGATGCTCAAATCGATTCAACCCCAATGGTATGCATCACTGGTCAGGTGACCAGAAGTCTTTTAGGGTCCGATGCGTTCCAAGAAACGGATATTGTGGGTATTTCCACCCCGGTGACCAAATGGAACTATCAGATTACCCGAGTGGAAGAAATCCCTGAGATCATGGCAAAGGCATTTTATATTGCAAGATCTGGAAGACCGGGCCCGGTTTTGGTAGATATCACCAAAAATGCCCAGTTTGATGAGCTGGATTTCAAATATGAAAAATGCACTGGAGTAAGAAGTTACAAGCCGGTTCCAGAACCCAATCTTTCCGCCATTGAAAATGCTGCTGAACTCATCAACAATGCCAAAAGACCTTACATTATTTTTGGTCAAGGGGTGATTTTGGGTGAAGCCGAGGCCGAATTGAAGGCTTTGGTTGAAAAAGGAGGAATTCCCGCTGCTTGGACCATTTTGGGACTTTCCGCCATGGAAACGGACCATCCCTTGAACGTAGGAATGGTGGGGATGCACGGTAATTACGGACCCAATGTTTTGACCAACGAATGTGATGTGCTCATTGCCATCGGTATGCGATTTGATGACCGTGTGACCGGTAATTTGGCGACTTATGCTAAACAAGCAAAAATCATTCATTTTGAAATTGATCCCGCTGAGGTCAACAAGAATGTAAAGGTCGATGTTGCGGTTTTGGGCAACGCCAAGGAAACCTTGGGCATGTTATTGCCGTTGATCAATAAGAGCGAGCACAAGGAATGGCTTGATGAATTTGATAAAAAACATCAAATTGAATTTGAGACCGTTATCCAAAAAGATATCCACCCTACCAAGGAAGGATTGACCATGGGTGAGGTCATGGAACAAATCAACATGGCCACAGGCAACAATGCTGTAATTGTTTCCGACGTGGGCCAACACCAAATGATTGCCTGTAGGTATGCCAAGTTCACACAATCCAAGAGTAACATCACTTCTGGTGGATTGGGGACCATGGGCTTTGGGCTTCCAGCAGCTATTGGGGCCAAAATGGGTGCCATGGACCGTGAAGTAGTGGCCATTATCGGGGATGGAGGGTACCAAATGACCATTCAGGAATTGGGTGTGATTTTTCAACACAACGTACCGGTTAAAATCGTGGTGCTCAACAACGATCACTTGGGAATGGTGCGCCAGTGGCAGGAACTGTTCTTCGAAAGTAGATATGCGTCCACCGTAATGACCAATCCTGATTTTGTAAAGATCGCCGAAGGATATCACATCAAATCCAGAAGAGTGGTCCAGCGTTCCGAATTGAAGGATGCCGTAGCAGAAATGATAGCTTCCAAAGACCCTTACTTTTTGGAGGTCAAAGTGGAAAAAGAGGACAATGTATTCCCTATGATTCCAACAGGTGCCTCAGTAGCAGACATCAGATTAAAATAAAATGGACCAGACCAAGATCATACAAATGCCGGGCCAGTATCCGGCTTTGCTTGCAAAGTCCAAGGAACTGGGGTTCACCATGCCATCAGATGTCTATGTAGGGACATTGCTAAAAACATTGGTGGCATCAAAACCAAACGGCAACTTTTTGGAGCTAGGCACCGGGATAGGTTTGTCCTTGGCTTGGATGATAGAAGGCATGGACGGGAAATCCAGAATGATCAGTGTGGATAATGATCCAGAGCTTATCCAAATAGCCAACCTTTTCTTTAAGGAAGAACCAAGATTAACATTAATATGTTCCGATGGTGAAGAATGGTTGGAAAACTATACTGGGGAATCTTTTGATCTCATATTCGCTGACGCTTGGCCTGGAAAATACAGCCATCTGGATAAAACGATAAGCCTTATCAAAAATGGTGGGTTTTACGTAATAGATGATATGAAAAAGCAGCCTAACTGGCCAGAAGGACATGAGGAAAAGGCCAAGGAACTGGTTCAAGTTTTGGAACAAAGAGAAGACATAACAATAACAAAAATGGATTGGTCCACAGGATTGATCGTTGCAGTCAAAATAAATTGAGAATGGAAAAACAATGGTATACCATATCGGTGTATTCCGAAAATAACGTGGGATTACTGAACAGAATATCAGGCATATTCCTAAAGAGACACATCAATATAGAAGGTTTAAATGTCTCTAAATCAGAGATAGAGCATGTGTCAAAATTTACGATTGTTGTCAATACCACAGAGGATTGGACGCGTAAGATCGTTCAACAAATTGAGAAACAGGTAGAAGTGATCAAAGCGTTCTATCATACCGATGACGATATTATTTATCAGGAATCTGCCTTGTTCAAGATCGCATCCCATTTGCTGTTCGATGAACGTCAGATCCAGAACATCATCAAAGAAAGCAATTCCCAGATTGTAACGGTGAGCCGTGAGTTCTTCGTGCTGGCCAAAACGGGACGCAGACACGAAATCGATGAGATGCACGATGCTCTGGAACCTTATGGCATCATGCAGTTTGTCCGTTCGGGCCGTATCGCGGTGACCAAAGCGGCCATGCCGATTTCCGAACTATTGACAGAATTTCAAGAAAACTAAATAGCATAAAATCAAATAACAAAAATGGCAAATTACTTTAACACACTATCGCTTCGTGAGCAATTGACCCAACTGGGAAAATGTAGGTTTATGGACCCCAGCGAATTTGCTGATGGTGTTTCGGCTTTAAAAGGAAAGAAAATTGTGATCATAGGTTGCGGGGCCCAAGGGTTGAACCAAGGCCTTAATATGCGTGATTCCGGGTTGGATGTATCCTATACCCTCAGGGAAGCTGCTATCAAGGAAAAAAGGCAGTCGTATAAAAATGCAACAGAGAACAACTTTGTTGTGGGTACCTATGAGGAATTGATCCCAACGGCCGATTTGGTCATCAACCTTACTCCGGATAAGCAACACACCAAAGTGGTAGGTGCCGTAATGCCATTGATGAAAAAAGGATCGACTTTGTCCTATTCCCACGGATTCAACATTGTGGAAGAAGGTATGCAGGTACGTGAAGACATCACCGTGATCATGGTGGCGCCTAAGAGCCCGGGTTCCGAGGTTCGTGAGGAATACAAAAGAGGTTTCGGTGTGCCTACCTTGATTGCCGTGCACCCTGAAAACGACCCTGAAGGAAAAGGATTGGAGCAGGCCAAAGCCTATGCTGCCGCTACCGGTGGAGACAAGGCTGGGGTTTTGGAATCTTCTTTCGTAGCCGAAGTGAAATCGGATTTGATGGGAGAGCAGACCATTCTTTGTGGTTTGTTGCAGACTGGTTCCATTCTTTCCTTCAACAAAATGGTGGAAAAGGGAATCGATAAAGGATATGCTTCCAAATTGATCCAATACGGATGGGAAACCATCACCGAAGGTTTGAAGCAAGGGGGTATCACCAATATGATGGACCGTTTGTCCAACCCTGCTAAGATCAAGGCTTTTGATTTGGCCGAAGAATTGAAGGTGATCATGCGTCCGTTGTTCCAAAAGCACATGGATGATATCATGAGCGGACATTTCTCCAAAACCATGATGGAAGATTGGGCCAATGGTGATAAAAATCTATTGGATTGGAGAGCCGAAACCGGAGAAACAGCCTTCGAAAAAACGCCTGCCGGAGATGTATCCATTTCTGAACAGGAATATTACGACAATGGTGTGTTGATGGTAGCTATGGTAAAATCTGGTGTGGAATTGGCTTTTGAGACCATGACCGAATCCGGAATCATCGGTGAGTCTGCATATTACGAATCCTTGCACGAAACGCCTCTGATCGCCAACACCATCGCCAGAAAGAAATTGTTCGAGATGAACCGTGTAATTTCCGATACCGCTGAGTATGGTTGTTATTTGTTCGATCATGCCTGTAAACCTTTATTGACCGATTTCATGAAGAAAATCGATACCGATGTGATTGGAAAACATTTTGGTGAAGGCAAGGACAATGGCGTGGACAATATTAAATTGATCAAGGTCAACAAAGCCATCAGAACTCACAATGTTGAGGTTGTAGGTGCCAGATTGCGTGCATCCATGACCGCAATGAAGCCAATATAATCCAAGCATATTGGCCCCATGAACAACGAAACCGTGGAGACATACTTTCCGCAATTGGCGGACATTCAACAAGCAGCAGAGACCATCTCCCGAGTAGTGGAGCAAACCCCTTTGCAGCAAAGTATCCGCTATTCCAAAAAATATGGGGCCAATATTCTTTTAAAACGCGAAGACCTTCAGCGGGTCCGTAGCTATAAGATCAGAGGTGCTTTTAACAAAATCGCATCCCTTTCCAAAAAACAGTTGGAGCAAGGCGTGGTCTGTGCCAGCGCCGGCAACCATGCCCAAGGAGTTGCCTTTGCCTGTAGTCATTTGGAGGTGAAGGGGACCATCTTTATGCCTGTGGTAACCCCGAAACAGAAAATCGACCAGACCAAAATGTTCGGTGGGGAATGGGTTGAAGTGATTTTGGAAGGTGATACGTTCGACGATGCCAATAAAGCGGCCCAATTGTACTGCAATCAATACAGCAAAACCTTTGTGCATCCTTTTGATGATGAGAAAATCATTGAAGGACAGGGTACCGTAGGATTGGAAATTCTACAACAATCGCAAGAACCCATTGATTATCTCTTTGTCCCAATAGGAGGAGGTGGCCTGGCTTCCGGGTTGTGTGGTGCTTTTAAGGCCTTGTCACCATCCACAAAAATCGTCGGGGTGGAGCCCTTGGGTGCTCCTTCCATGAAAAGTTCGATAGAAACGGGAAGGTTGACCGAGCTGAAAGAAATCGATAAGTTTATCGATGGGGCATCAGTACAGAAAGTAGGAGCATTAACGTATCCTATTTGTAGTGATTGTTTAAGTAAAATGGTTTTGGTGGCAGAAGGTAAAGTATGCCAAACCATTTTGGATTTGTACAATCGTGATGCCATTGTTGTAGAACCTGCCGGTGCCTTGACGATTGCGGTGTTGGACGATTTTGCCGAGGAAATCAAAGGGAAGAATGTGGTCTGCATTGTGAGCGGTAGCAACAATGACATTACCAGAACGGCCGAAATAAAGGAGCGAGCTTTGCTCTATGCCAACCTGAAGCATTATTTCATCGTTCGCTTTCCACAAAGACCAGGCGCGCTTAAAGAATTTGTGGTTGAGATCTTGGGTCCCAACGACGACATCACCCATTTTGAATATTCCAAAAAGTCGAGCAGGGAGAATGCCCCGGCGGTAGTGGGAATTGAACTAAAATCTTCGGACGATCTGGAGCCCTTGATCCAACGGATGAAGACCAGGCATTTTTTTGGGGACTACTTGAACGATAAGCCCGATCTTTTTCAGTATTTGGTCTGATTTTCACAACGATCTGGTATCTTGTTTTCTAAATCGATTTCGTTGTAAAACCAATGGAAATGAGCTGTTTTCCTTCAGTTTTTATGTTAGCTTTGTGAAGGATGGGCGACCATTTTCATGAACACTAATTCTATAAACAACAACACTATGTCAACAACTAAAAACGTGATTCCTGAAGCTTTTCAGATTACGGAAGAAATACACCAAAAAACCTATTTGGTAAATGGTGAACTTCGAAAATGGAACGGGGCAACCAGTCAGGTAATCTCTACCATTTCATCCACCAAAGAATATGCCCCTACACCTTTGGGAAGCATTCCCGACATGGGGGAGCCTGAGGCTATGGAGGCTTTGGATGCGGCATTGGCCGCTTATGACAGGGGACAGGGGGTTTGGCCCACGATGAAAGTCAAAGATCGCATCATGTGCATGGAGGCCTTTGTGAAGAAAATGGAAAAGAAAAGGGAGGAAGTAGTGAAACTTCTCATGTGGGAAATCGGGAAATCCAAGCCAGATTCTTATAAGGAATTTGATCGTACCGTTGAGTATATTTATGACACTATCGAAGAGTACAAGCAATTGGATCGTGGTTGCGCTAAGTTCGATAAGCACGATGGTGTATATGCCCATATCCGAAGGGGACCACTCGGAGTGGTGCTGTGCTTGGGTCCTTACAACTATCCGTTGAACGAGACGTTTGCTTTGTTGATCCCTGCCATCATCATGGGGAATACCACCATATTTAAGCCAGCAAAGCATGGCGTGTTGCTCATCACGCCTCTTTTGGAGGCTTTTCAGAGCAGTTTTCCCAAGGGAGTGGTCAATATACTGTTTGGTCGAGGAAGAGCTGTAGCGGCGCCTATAATGAAAACAGGTAAGGTGGATGTGTTGGCCTTGATCGGTAATAGCAAATCGGCCAATGCCCTGCAAGATCAACATCCAAAAAGCAATAGACTCCGGTTGGTATTGGGCTTGGAGGCTAAAAACCCCGCTATTGTATTGCCAGATGCCGATTTGGATCTGACCATCAATGAATGTATCACAGGAACCTTGTCTTTTAACGGACAGCGTTGCACGGCCCTTAAAGTGGTGTATGTGCATGAGGATATTAAGGATGAATTTTTAAAACGATTCTCGGAAAGGGTGGATGCCCTGAAATTTGGTAACCCATGGGATGATGGTGTCAACTTGACTCCGCTGCCAGAGCTAGATAAGCCGGCATATATCCAAGAATTATTGGACGATGCAAAAGCGAAAGGTGCCAAAGTATTGAACAAAAAAGGAGGGAAGCATTTCGACAATTACATATGGCCGGCTGTGGTATATCCTGTTTCAAAGGACATGAGAGTGTATGAAGAGGAGCAGTTTGGACCGATAATTCCTGTACTTTCCTTCAAGGATATTGAAGAGCCTTTGGATGACATGGCAGAATCCAACTATGGTCAACAAGTCAGCTTGTTCGGGAAGGATGTGTATACACTTTCCCCATTGATCGATGCCTTGGCCAACTTGGTATGCAGGGTAAACTTGAACAGTTCCTGTCAGCGTGGACCGGACGTGTATCCGTTCACAGGAAGAAAAGACTCCGCCCAATCCACATTGAGTGTGCACGATGCCTTGAGGTCGTTCTCCATCCGAACGTTTGTGGCATTCAAGGATAATGAACTGAACAACCAAACTATTGAACAGTTACTTGAAGCTAAAGTAAGCAACTTCTTGAGTACGGATTATATTCTGTAGTCTTGTTCAAATGATAAATCAAAAAGCCCGGATATATTTGTCCGGGCTTTTTTTTGGTTTGTAGTTAGGGTTGATTAAATATTCTTGGCCAGCCAATCACCTACTTCGCTGGTTTTGTATGCATTTCCGCCTTCTGCCAAATCTTCGGTCACCACACCTTCGGTCAATGACTTGTTGACCACCTCGCGGATGGCTTCGGCTTCGTCCTTCAATCCAAACGCAGTCTCGAACATCATGGCTGCGGACAACACAGTCGCCAATGGGTTGGCAATGTCTTTTCCGGCAGCTTGTGGGTAAGAACCGTGAATAGGCTCGAATAACGAAGTCTTTTCGCCCAAGGACGCAGAGGGCATCAATCCCATGGAGCCGGAAATAACCGAAGCCTCGTCGGTCAAAATGTCACCAAAAAGGTTTTCGGTAATCAAAACATCATAGGAACTTGGCCATTGCACCAATCGCATGGCAACGGCATCCACAAATTCATAGGAAACCTGGACTTCAGGATATTCCTTTTCCAATTTTTGCACCGTTTCCCTCCACAAACGGGAAGTTTCCAACACGTTTGCTTTATCCACACAACATAGTTTTTTGGAACGTTGCATGGCCATTTCAAAACCTTTGCGTGCCAAACGCTCTACTTCTTCACGGGTGTAGGTGCAGGTATCGTATGCGGTATTGTCATTATCTTCTCGACCTCTTTTTCCAAAGTAAATACCTCCGGTCAATTCGCGCAAAAACACCAAATCAGTACCCTCGATACGTTCCTTTTTCAATGGCGACTTATCAATCAAGGATGGAAAGGTGAAGGTGGGTCGCACATTGGCGAAAAGTCCTAATTTCTGGCGCATTTTCAACAAGCCTTGTTCGGGCCTTACTTTGGCGGATGGGTCGTTGTCGAACCGCGGGTGGCCAATAGCACCAAAAAGCACTGCATCGGCAGCTACGCAAATATTATGGGTGCTATCTGGGTAGGGTTCTCCAACGGCATCAATGGCCGCCGCCCCAGTTAAGGCAGGGGTCCACTCGATTTCATGTCCGAATTTTTTAGCTACGGCATCTGATACTTTTACGGCTTGGTCAATTACTTCCGGGCCAATTCCATCCCCGGCCAAAAGGGCTATGTTTAGTTTCATTTGTTCAATTATCGGTTTTCAATAAACAATTATCAATATTCTTAAACAAGGTTGAGCATTTTTTCGGTGGCCTTAATTGCCGATACCGTTTGGTCGGAATCCAATCCACGGGTCGTAAAATCTTTGTCCTTGGTCTGCCAAGTGATTATGGTTTCGCAAAGGGCATCGGAAGTACTGCCAGGGGGAATCCGAACGGCATAGTCCACCAACTTGGGCAATTCCCTGTTTTCTTTTTTGTAGACTTTTTTCAAAGCGTTGATGAAGGCATCAAACTGTCCATCACCTTGGGAACTTTCCTCGTACACTTTTCCTTCAATCTCGATGGAAAGGGTAGTGGAGGGTTTCAATCCCTTGGAGTGGGTGAGCACGTACGATTTCACGAATACCTTTTGTTGGTGTAGGTTGCTGTCCAGAACATCGGAAATGATATAGGGAAGGTCGTCTTTGGTGACGCGTTCTTTCTTGTCCCCAAGTTCGATGATGCGTTCGGTGACCTTTTTCAGTTCGTCATCGTTCAAGGTCAATCCAAGTTCCTGTAAATTCTTTTGTATGTTCGCTTTCCCAGAGGTTTTGCCTAAGGCATATTTGCGCTTCCTGCCAAAACGCTCAGGCAACAAATCATTAAAGTAAAGATTCTTTTTGCTATCTCCATCTGCGTGTATTCCAGCAGTTTGAGTAAAAACGTTGTCGCCAACAATTGGTTTATTGTCAGGAATACCAAAACCGGTAAACGCGGAGACCAATTTACTCACTTTGTAAAGCGAGGATTCCTTGACGCCGATGGTTATTTCTGGTAAAAAATCATTGATTACAGCAACCACACTGGCCAATGGGGCATTCCCTGCACGTTCGCCCATACCATTTACGGTAAGGTGTAGACCATTGGCACCCGCTTTCAAGGCTTCCATGACATTCGCGACACTCAGGTCGTAATCATTATGTCCGTGAAAATCAAAATGGGTATTGGGGTAGCGTTCTATGATTTCCTTGAAAAATGCTCCTGTTTCTTCGGGGGTCAAAACACCAAGAGTGTCCGGTAACAAAACACGTTTGATGGGTTGCTTTGTCAGAAAATCAAGGAATTGCATCACATACTCCTTGGAGTTGCGCATGCCATTGCTCCAATCTTCCAAGTACACATTGGTATCGATGCCCAATGCTTTTCCTTTGGAAATGACCTCTGCTATTTCATTGAAATGTTGCTCAGGAGTTTTCTTGAGTTGATGGGTCAGGTGGTTCAAGGAACCCTTGGTCAACAAGTTCTGGACCTTGGCGCCTGCTTCCTGCATCCACTTTAAAGACACACCACCATCCACAAACGTCAAAACTTCCACTTTGGACAACAATCCTTCAGATTCGGCCCACTCCGTAATGCTCTGCACCGCTTTCATTTCCCCTTCTGAAACGCGTGCCGAGGCCACCTCGATACGGTCTACCTTGAGTTCTTCCAAAAGGAGTTTGGCCAAGGTGAGCTTTTCCGAAGCGGAAAAGGAAACCCCAGAGGTTTGTTCACCATCCCGAAGGGTGGTGTCCATGATTTCAACGGTGCGTGTTTTCATTCTCGTGCCTTGTTCTGAAGGTCAGATTAAAGTGGTGTGTTCTCGGCAAAGGTTTGGATGCCTTCCTTGATGTTCAACAGATAATCGATGTCGTCGAACCCATTGAGCATGTTGCCTTTTTTGTAATCGTTGATGTCGAAGCTTTCCTTTTCCCCAGTGGCCAAAATAGTGATGGTCTGCTCGGGAAGGTTCACTTCCAATTCGGTGTTGGGATCTACTTCGATAGCAGTGAAAATTTTGTCCAAAAATTCGGGACTTACCTGAACGGGCAGCACTCCAACATTCAAACAGTTGTTCCTAAAAATATCGGCAAAAAAGCTGGAAACCACACATCGGAAACCATAATCATAAACGGCCCAAGCGGCATGCTCGCGGGAAGACCCGGAACCAAAGTTTTTACCACCCACCAGAATTTTTCCACTGTAAATGGGGTTGTTCAATACAAAATGCTCCTTTGGAGTACCATCGGAGTTGTAACGCCAATCGCGGAACAGGTTGTCCCCAAATCCTTTTCTTTCCGTTGCTTTTAGGAAACGGGCAGGAATAATTTGATCGGTATCCACATTCTCTATCGGCAGGGGTACCGCTGAACTTTTTAATATGCTGAATTTATCGTATGCCATGTTGTTTCAATTTTCAGTTTTTCAATTAACAATAAACAATACGTTTGAATTGATCATTGGTAATTGCTCATTGTACATTGTTTATTGCTATGCGTAGACTTCTTCCATAAGTTCCCTTGGGTCGGTGACTTTTCCGGTTACGGCCGCAGCGGCAGCAACCAATGGGCTAGCCAACAAAGTTCTAGCACCTGGTCCTTGTCTTCCCTCAAAGTTTCGGTTGGAAGTGCTCACCGCGTATTTTCCGGCAGGAACCTTGTCGTCGTTCATGGCCAAACAGGCAGAACAACCCGGTTCACGTAGCTCAAATCCGGCATCTTGCAAAATATCCAAAATACCTTCTTCCTTGATGGCTTCTTCTACTTGATGAGATCCTGGAACCAACCAAGCGGTTACGTTGTCCGCTTTTTTCCTTCCTTTTACGATGGAGGCAAAAGCCCTGAAATCTTCGATCCTACCATTGGTGCAGCTCCCCAAGAACACAAAATCGATAGGTTTGCCGATCATGGCATCCCCTTCATTGAACGCCATGTATTCCAATGATTTTTTATAGGTGGCTACGCCGCCTTCAACGGCTTCAGCCATTGGAATATCATTTTTGATGCCCATGCCCATACCAGGGTTGGTACCATAGGTGATCATGGGTTCAATTTCGTTGGCAGCAAAAGTCAATTCTTTGTCAAATACAGCATCGCTATCGGAATACAAGGTTTTCCAGAATTCCATTGCCTTGTCCCAATCGGCTCCTTTTGGTGTGTATTCGCGACCTTTGATGTATTCGAAAGTCTTCTCATCGGGAGCGACCATTCCGCCTCTTGCACCCATTTCAATACTGAGGTTGCACACGGTCATCCTACCTTCCATGGACATGTTTTTGAACACATCACCGGCATATTCCACAAAATATCCGGTAGCACCAGAAGTGGTCAATTTGGAAATGATGAACAACGCCACATCTTTTGGGGTTACGGCCTTGTTCAGGCTCCCGTTGATGTTGATGCGCATTTTCTTGGGTTTCGGTTGCATGATGCATTGGGTAGACAATACCATTTCCACCTCGCTGGTACCGATACCGAAGGCGATGGCGCCAAATGCACCATGGGTTGAAGTGTGGGAATCTCCACATACAATCGTTGCCCCTGGAACGGTGATGCCATTCTCTGGACCGATCACGTGTACAATACCATTTTTCTTATGTCCAAGACCCCAATAAGGAATATTGTAGGCCGTTGCATTCTCCTCCAAAGCTTTCAATTGGTTGGCAGACAATGGATCTTGAACCGGCAAATGTTGATTTATGGTGGGGGTGTTGTGATCCGCAGTGGCGAAAGTGCGCTCTGGGTACAATACCTTAATGCCGCGGTTCTTCAACCCGAGAAAAGCCACGGGACTCGTAACTTCGTGGACCAAATGCCTGTCAATGAACAGTACATCCGGACCATTATCAATATGCTGAACTACATGGGAATCCCATACTTTATCAAAAAGTGTTTTGCTCATGGTAACAATCAAATTATGTAAGCTTACAAAGTTAAAATTTGAATGAAAATCCGTTTATCGGAACAAGGTAAAATTACGATGTTCAACATCAAAATTAAAGGACAAAACCATAATCCAACAAATTAACCTTTGAACGCAAGAATAATCTGTAGTTTAAAATAACCCATTGAATTTTAAAAGCATAGGTAGTTTTTAACAAAGCTCTAACGCTAGAGTAGCCATAAGGTTTTTACATTGGGAGGATATATCTAAAAACAAGGAAAAACTAAATCAAAAACGAACTAATGATGAAAAATTATACCACACTGAAGGCAACTCTACTGGTTGTCGCGCTATTGCTGTGCAAAACAGCTTCAGCCCAATTCGATTTTTTACCACAAAGCAGTCAGAAAGCCGAAGTATCCCAAAGAATAGGAAATACTGACTTGACCTTAGTGTACTCCCGACCCAGTGTGAATGGCAGAAAAGTATGGGGCTCTCTTGTTCCGTATGGGATGAACAATTTGGGTTTTGGAACGGCTACCGAATCTCCTTGGAGGGCTGGAGCCAATGAAAATACTATATTCAGGACCACACATGATGTCAATGTTGAAGGCAAGAACCTTCCAGCTGGGGAATATGGCTTGCATATGATTGTCTATGAGGATGATAAGGCCACAATCATTTTTTCTAAAAACCATGGTGCCTGGGGAAGTTTCTTCTACGATTCTTCTGAAGATGCCTTGCGTGTAGATGTCAAGACGCAGGAAATCCCATTTGTTGAACAGTTGACCTATTCGTTTGATGACGTGCTGCCGAACTCCACCGTAGCTTCCTTAAAATGGGAGAAAAAACAGATTCCGTTCAGGATTGAAACTGATGTGACCAAAAACGTTTTAGCTGAAATCCGACAACAAATACAGACATCACCTGGATTCAATCGCGCGAGTTGGGAACAAGCGGCCAACTATTCACTCAATAATGGGGGTGACTTGGACGAAGCTCTTGGCTGGATCAACGCTGCCATTGAAGGGCAGTTCTTTAGTGAAAAGAATTTCAGCAATCTGAGTATAAAATCCCAGATTTTGGAAAAACAGGGAAAATCCGCGGAAGCTAAGACGATCATGGATGAAGCCTTGCCACTTGGAACTGTTTTTGAAGTGCATGCCTACGGGAGACAACTTATAGCCCAAGGCAAGAAGGAAGAGGCACTTGAAGTTTTTAAATGGAATGCCAAAAAGCACAAGGGAACCTGGCCTGTGGACTTTGGGTTGGCAAGAGGGTATTCAGCGGTTGGTAATTATAAAACGGCTTTAAAGCATTTGAAAATTGCGGAAGGAAGAGCACCGGATCAGGCCAATCGGAATGCGATTGCCTCCTATTTTCCAAAATTGGAACAAGGTGAGGATATCAATTGATAAAAATGAATTGAAAAAAAGCCCGGTGAAAAACTGGGCTTTTTTAACTTATATAATTCCAAATGGTTTTGTTGGTCATCATTTTGGTAAATGCCTGAAGGACGGGTGCATTTTCCTCTTTTTCCAATCTGGGGTCGTTTTTCAGCAATTGCATGGCATGATACCGAGCGGTCTGTAAAATTTGGTTGTCCTTTACAATGTCGGCAATCTTCAAGGCCAACAACCCACTTTGTTGGGTGCCCATCAAATCACCCGGTCCACGTAGCTTTAAGTCCACCTCGGCAATCTCAAAACCATCGTTGGTACTGGTCAGCGTCTGCAAACGGGTTTTGGCATCTTCGGACAATTTGTGGCCCGTCATTAAAATACAAAAACTCTGCTCGGCACCGCGACCAACACGCCCACGAAGCTGATGTAATTGGGAAAGCCCAAAACGTTCCGCACTTTCAATAATCATCACCGAGGCATTGGGGACGTTCACCCCAACCTCTATTACCGTTGTGGCCACCATAATTTGGGTTTCACCTTTTACGAAGCGTTCCATTTCGTAGTCTTTGTCCGCTGGTTTCATCTGGCCGTGAACAATGGAAATTTGATATTCCGGTTGTGGAAAATCCCTGGCGATGCTCTCATAACCGTCCATCAAATCTTTGTAATCCATAGCTTCCGATTCTTGGATCAAGGGGTACACAATATACACCTGTCGACCTTTCTTGATTTCATCCTTGAGAAATCCAAAAACTTTTAATCGATTGTTATCAAAGCGATGGACCGTGGTCACGGGTTTACGACCTGGAGGAAGTTCATCAATTACAGAAACATCCAAATCCCCATACAGACTCATGGCCAGTGTTCTTGGAATCGGTGTTGCCGTCATCACCAAAATGTGGGGGGGTATGGCCCCTCCATCCTCCCCGACGGGGAGCCTATCCAGTATATTTTCAATTCTGTTAATTACAGAATCAATAGCTCCGAAGACCTCTTCATTTTTAAACCGAATTACCTTGTACCCAAACTCATTTAAAATTGAGGTTCGCATGTCATCGGCTTCTTTTTGGGAAGGATTGTTATGATAGCCACCATCTACCTCAACAATCAATTTTTTAGACAAACAAATGAAGTCAACAATGAAAATGTCGATTACATGCTGTCGTCTAAACTTTGTTCCAAGTTTCTTGGTTTTTAATTGTTCCCAAAGAATACGTTCGGCATCCGTAGTATTCTTTTTGCGTTCCTTTTGAAACTCTTTAAGCAATTTATAGGTTGAAGGTCTAGCTGTTTGATATTTATATCGAATTTCTTCCACCCTCCCTTTGGGAGGGATTTGGGGAGGGCTTCCTTTTTGCCACAATTTGGATCGTTGTGCCACCCCAAACCGATGTTGTTCGTCCACAATGGCCAACCCAAGGTTTTTGAACTGAACTTTATCCTCCAAAACAGCATGGGTGCCCACCAAAATGTTGAGATTTCCATTTTCCAATTGGTTGTGCAACAAGGTCCGTTCCGATTTTTTTGTGGAACCCGTCAAAAGAGCAATCTTGATATCCATGTTCACCAAAAGTTCCTTCAGCCCGTTGTAATGTTGGGTAGCCAAGATTTCCGTAGGGGCCATCAAACAGGCCTGAAATCCGTTATCGATAGCCAACAGCATACACATCAAGGCCACGATGGTCTTCCCGGACCCTACATCGCCCTGCAACAAGCGGTTCATTTGTGCATTGCTGCCCAAATCGTTCCGGATCTCCTTGATTACGCGTTTTTGTGCTTCGGTGAGCTCAAAAGGGAGGTGGTTTTCAAAAAACGTGGTGAAATTTTCGCCCACATTTTCAAAAGGTAATCCCTTGATCTTTTGTTTGCGCAGCATTTTCTTTGAAATCAATTGCATCTGCACAAAAAACAACTCCTCAAATTTCAATCGGAACTGTGCCCGCGCCAATAGCTCTTGATTTTTAGGAAAATGGATGTTCAACAAGGCTTCCGTTTTGGAAATCAACCGAAGTTCATCCAAAATATTGGGGGACAAGGACTCCGGAAACATCCCCCTTGACTCCAGAATAAGCTGTTGCACCATTTTTGAAACAACCTTGTTTGTAATCCCCGAAGCACTTAGCTTCTCCGTGGATGGATAGATGGGTTGCATGGCAATTTTCAGTCCTTGTTGATGCTGAACCAACAGTTCCATTTCGGGATGGGGCATCGAAAAAGTGCTTCCGTATTGGGAAACGCGACCGAACACCACGTAGGGTTCATTAATTTTTAAACTTTCCTTGATCCATTTATGCCCACGAAACCAAACGAGTTCCATTTGTCCGGTTTCGTCCACAAAAGTGGCCACCAAACGTTTACCCCGTTTTTGTTCCACCATTTTGAGGTGGATGATTTTCCCGACCACCTGCACATCGGCACCGCTGGGTTGCAATTGGTTGATTTTGTAATAACTGGTGCGGTCCAAATAACGATTGGGGAAGAGATGGAGCAGGTCCCGATAGGTTTCTATGCCCAATTCGGCCTTGAGGATATCGGCCCGGTTGGGACCGACACCTTTGAGATAGGCAATGGGAGTTTGTAGAAAATTGGGATTCATCGAACTAAAATATGTAATTTGGAAGGACTTTTGATGGGATGATCGTATGAAGCTGAACCCGATTCTTATTTTTCTCCTATTTGTGCACCTCCTGAACGCCCAGGTTCAGGACAAGGTGGATTTTATCCATGCGGAAGTTTTTGTGGAGCCTATATTGGAAGATAAAATGATTCAAGGCTCTGTCGCCTATGAATTTAAGGTGCTTGATGATGTAAACACCATCTTTTTAGATGCACATGACATGGATTTTTCTGCTGTCCTTCTCGATGACAAAGATGTTTTATATGAGAACACCAAGAAAAAAATCGTCTTGAAAAATAGTTTTAAAAAAGGAAATACTCATTTAGTTAAATTGAGTTTTAAGTCAATTCCAAAGCAAACGGTTTATTTCATTCAAGGAAAAAATATAGAGTCACCAACGATACCGATATTATCAAGTATTATTTCTGCTAAAGAAGTTGATTTGGAAGGAAACTGGACAATAATTGATCAAGTTTGGACCCAAGGGCAAGGAAAATATACCAGCCATTGGTTGCCCAGTTTGGACGATATGACGGATAAAATTGAGTTTGATATTAATATCATTGCTGATATAGGCTTTTCGGTTATTTCTAATGGGGAACTGAAATCAGTTGACTCGATAGCTGAATATTCAAGACAATGGAAGTTTGACATGCAAAAACCCATGAGCAGTTATCTAGTCGGTTTTGCCATTGGGGATTTTGATAAAAAAGAGCTCAAATCTTCATCCGGAGTGCCCATTGAATTATACTATGAACCCAAGGACAGCTTAAAAGTGGAGCCCACGTATCGTTACACCCAACATATTTTTGACTTTTTGGAGAAGGAAATCGGCGTGCCTTATCCGTGGCAGAATTACAAACAAGTCCCTGTTCAGGATTTTTTATATGCGGGTATGGAAAACACCACCTGTACCATTTTTTCCAACCAATACGTAATTGATTCAACAGCCTTTGTGGATAAAAATTACGTGAATGTAAACGCCCATGAACTGGCCCATCAATGGTTTGGGGATCTTGTTACCGAAACCAGCAGTGAGCACCATTGGTTGCATGAAGGTTTTGCCACGTTTTATGCCTATTTGGCGGAAAAGGACATTTTCGGGGAAGATTATTTTTATTGGCATTTGTTGGAAACCGCGAATGCTTTGGAGAATTTTTCGGAGGACGATCAAGGAGAGGCTTTAAGAAATTCAGGGGCGGGAAGTCTGACTTTTTATGAGAAAGGCGCTTGGGCCTTGGTGATGCTTCAGGATAAGTTGGGAGAAACCCCTTTTAAGAAAGGGATCCAGAATTATCTGAATAAATATGCTTACCAAAATGTGACCATTCCCAATTTTATGGCGGAGATGGAGGCTGTTTCCGGCATGGGACTTTCCGATTTTGAATCAACTTGGTTACATCAGTCAGATTTTCCTTTTGAAAGTGTGCAAACCTTTTTAATGGAGAAAAATGCTTCCATCAGACAGTATTTTGAAATCAAAAGCAAAATTGAAGACAATCCAGAAGCCGTGGAATCTATATTGTCAAATGCTTGGGACTTCTTCACCTCATCCCAATTGAAACAAAATCTCATTTTGGATTATGGCAAGAACCTGTCGACCTTATTTTTGGAAAAGGTATTGAAGGAAGATGATTTAAAAGTGCGGCAAGCTGTCATTTTATCGCTGGATAAAGTACCAGAAGAATTGCAAAATCCAGCAGAAGCGTTGTTGACCGATGCGAGCTACACCACAATGGAATCGGCGTTGTACAAACTTTGGTCTGATTTTCCCGAGGGTAGGGGCCGTTATCTTGATAAAACGCAGTCCGTCATCGGGTTTCCCAACAAAAATATTCGATTATTGTGGTTGACCTTGGCCCTTGTAACTCCCGAATATCGTTCCGACTTAAAACCTTCTTATTTGGAGGAATTGAGCAACTATACCGGGGCAGAATATCATTTTGAAACACGGTTAATGGCTTTTGAATATTTAAAAAGTATTGGCGGGTTCAACGATGAGTCGCTCAAAAATTTAATCGAGGCCTGTAGCCACCATGTTTGGCATTTTAAAAAATCGGCACGCAATATTTTGAATGAAATTTTAAAGCAAGAAGGCGGTTTGGCAAGGGTAAAGTCCATATATCCTTTGCTAAATCAAGAAGAAAAGCAATATTTGGACAAAACTTTGGGTGAATGAGGGCATTGGTCATTTCTGGTGGGGGCAGTAAGGGAGCTTTTGCAGGTGGAGTGGCCCAATTCCTGATCCAGGAGGCCAAACACAAGTACGATCTTTTTGTGGGAACCTCAACAGGAAGCCTCCTGATTTCCCATCTAGCGTTGAACAAACTGGACAAAATCAAGGAAATTTATTCTTCGGTAGATCAAGATAGTATTTTCAATAACTGTCCCTTCATCATCAAGAAAAAGCACGGGGTCGAAATCATTGCCATCAACCACTGGAACGTGGTCAAAAACTTTATCCGAGGTAAAAAGACCTTTGGCGAAAGTGAAAATCTCCGCAAATTGATTCGGGATTCTATCACCATGGAAGAATTTGAAGAATTGAAAGAAGGGGATATGGATGTAGTGGTCACGGTTTCCAACCTTTCCCTGAACCAAGTGGAGTATAAGTCCATTAACGATTGCACTTATGATGAATTTTGCGATTGGATTTGGATTTCCTCCAATTATACGCCCTTTATGAGCTTGGTCAAAAAAGATGGTTGCGAATATGCCGATGGGGGATTGGGCAGCTTAGTACCCATTGAGGAAGCTCTACAACGAGGTGCCACTGAAGTCGATGTAGTGGTGCTCCACACCGAAGTGAACCATTTGAACCGTATGTCCACCAAAAACCCTTTCGACTTGATCACCACCATCTTCAGTTTTATGTTGGACAGGATTGAAAATCAAAATGTCCGTATCGGGAAATTGGTGGCCAACCAAAAGGATGCTATCATCAATTTTTATTACACCCCTACCGTACTGACAACCAATTCATTGATTTTCAATAAGGAACGAATGACCATGTGGTGGAAAAGAGGCTACCTATACGCTAAAAACAAGAACGAGGAAACCAGTCCGATCAATCCCGAAATGCAGGAATAGGTCAATCCCAAAGTTCGCTCACCTCTTTTTTTACAAATGCCAATGCGGTCTGCGAAGGGGATTGTTTTTCCATGGTTTGGTTCAGGATATCTTCCCTCAACTTGTCAGGGGAATCGGTTTGGCTCATCCCGGCACTACGGATAATCTGGATGGTGGCATTTTTAGCCGTTTTGATGATGTTCCAGCATTCATCAGTCATATAGATCTGTTGGGACAGGTTGTGTTCAAATTCCGTTTCTATCTGTTTGATGAGCAGGTTTTCATAATCGCTCTTGCTTTTGGTTTTCGGTGCGACCCTTACCACAAGGCTGTTCAAGGCAATACGTTCCAGGAAAAGGGCCATACGCTCATAGGCTTGCAAACGAACGGGCAGCGTTTCCTTTTGGGAATCCTTGTGCAATAGAAAACGACGTCTGCCATCCTCATTACGGGTATGCAATCTAAAAAAGTAAAAGGCAACCGCTCCGGTTACCACCGCAGGCATTAAATAGGCAAATAGCTGAAGGATTTGATCTCCACTCATAGGATAGTTTGGTTTTTGTTTTGATTTTACACTACCAAGAACGAACCAAAATCCTAAAAAGTATGTTTCGCGGAGATGTTATCGGGTCGCTTTGGCACTTTCCTTGGCCTTGGCATAAAAACCTTTGTAGTCAGGCTGTAACTTTATATTGATTCCTTCCTTAAAATTGCCATCCTTGGCAGAGATGCCGATACGGTTTGCAGGAATTTCCAATATTCCGACCAGTTCTTTGGCCACGGCGGCAGCTTGATCAAATGTAGGTCCGAATTCTCCTGTCATGTTCAACCCTTCCACTTCGGCTTTAAAATTGGGATTGGCCTTGATCACTTTCGCCACATTGGCCAACCAGGCTTTTCCTTCCTCGGTTAATTCAGAAGAGGTATCCGAACCAAAAAGGTTGTTCAAGCTGCTGGAAATGGAAATGGTTCCCTCAGCTACGCCCACATTGGCATTTTCGCCCAAGGTTTGTTTGATCCGCGTCAAAGAAACAATGGCGGTGGAATCATTGGCAGAGATCATATCGTTGATGCCACTCAACTGCTTTTCCTTTCTGGCCAATGCGGCCATAGCCTTGTTCACGTTATCCGAATTCTGTTTCGAAAGTTCCGAGAAATTGCTCAAATTGCTCAATAGGGTAGCGTTGGCATCCCGAAGCCCTGCATTTTCCGTGTCCAAGGTTTCAGCCTTGGCATTGGCGGAAGATATTTCACGTTTGGCTTTGGCCAGTTCCTGTTCCACATCTGAAATCTTGGCTTTTAAGCTTTCAATTTCAGCAATGAGTTCGCTTTTCTTTTGTGCACTGGCAGTACTTGCAAGAACTAGGAACAATATAAAGGGTAAATATTTTTTCATAAGTAGTATTTGTTCGTTAAAAATATTCGGGGCTAAATTATAATGTTTTTTCCAAAGATGGTTGTCCACCCAAGTGAACGCAATCATAAAGTTTTTGCATGGAGTCAAAATCCACTTTCTCTTTTTGGTACTTGTAGACCGAACGCAAATTACTGCTAAGATAGTCATCATCCACATTCACTTGTATATCTTCCATATGAAATTGGCATGGATGCTCATACCCTGCGGCATGGGTAATCTCCAAAAATTCTTTACGGAAAGTCTTGAAATATTGTGCCAGCCTATCGGATTTCAAGGGAACGTTGATGCCGTTCTGCAGCCACTTGTTCTGTGTAGCTACTCCAGAGGGGCATCTGTTCGTATGGCATACCTGGGCCTGTATACAACCGATGCTCATCATTGCCTCCCTGGCCACGTTGATACAATCCGCTCCCATGGCAAAGGCCATGGCCGCCTTCGCAGGAAAACCTAATTTGCCACTTCCGATGAAGACAATACGTTCCGTTAATCCCCGATCCAAGAAGAGCTTATATACTGACGAGAATCCATAGGTCCACGGAAGGGATACGTGGTCCGCAAAACTGGGTGGTGCCGCACCGGTACCTCCTTCACCACCATCAATGGTGATAAAATCCGGGCCCCTACCAGTTTTGATCATCAAATCGGCGAGTTCCTCCCATTGGTCCACTTTACCAATGGCCCCTTTGATTCCTACGGGAAGCCCAGTTTCATGCGCAATGGACTCGATGAGTTCCATGAGTTCAGGAATATTTTTGAAAGCTTTGTGAGTAGGAGGGGAGATGACATCCTTTCCTACTTCCACACCTCGTATCTCTGCCAGTTCATGGGTAATCTTTGATCCAGGGAGCACACCGCCCTTGCCAGGTTTGGCTCCTTGCGACAATTTGATTTCAATGGCCTTGATACATGGATTTTCATCCACCAGAATCTTCAATTTTTCCATGGAGAGATTTCCATCCTTGCTGCGTACACCAAAATATCCGGTCCCAAAATGAAAAATAACATCACCGCCTTGCTTGTGATAGGGCGACAGTCCGCCTTCACCCGTATTGTGGTAGGCATGACATTTTTCCACCCCTTTGTTCAACGATTCAATGGCAGCAGCGGACAAGGACCCAAAACTCATGGCCGAAACATTGATCACAGAGGCAGGGCGATAAGGCTTCTTCCGTTTGTTGTATGCACCCATCACCTTGGCGCAAGGGATAAAATAAGGATCTTTGATGTTGGGATGGTTTTCGGGAACCTGATACCCGATCATCGCGTTTTTCACAAAAATGTGCTGGTGCTTGTAAATGTCACGATCGGTCCCGAATCCCTCGTAGTTGTTTTCCTTTTTGGCAGAAGCGTAGATCCAACTTCGTTCAATTCGGTTAAAAGGAAGTTCCTCTCGGTTGTTGGCCACAAAATACTGGCGCATTTCCGGACCGATGCTTTCCAGCCAGTACCGCAAATGTCCCACAATGGGAAAATTATGGCTTATGGTATGGGCTTTTTGAAAAAAGATATCTCGGATGGCAACGATCAAAAGAAAGATGAGAATCCAAGTCCACCAAGGGATATCGCCCAAGAAATCAAGAAATGCTTCCATATTTTTAGTTTCAGGTGTGCTTACAAATATCAAACCCCGATGTCCAAATTCCAAATTACGGAGGACATCGGGGCTTGATTTATAGGATTAGCAAGGATTATTTGCTTCTATCCAAATAATCCAAAGCAATTTCGGTCATGGCTTTTACACCCAATAACAGCCCGCTATCATCAATTTTGAAATCGGGGGTATGGTGTGGAAAATATTCATCTGGCCCAGATTTTGGGTCTTTTCCTCCCAAGATGAAAAAGAAACCAGGGATTTTTTCCTGATAGAATGAAAAATCCTCGGCTCCGGTGATGGCCTTGATCAAATGGACGTTTTCCGCCCCGGCCACTTGTTGCAGGCTTGGTAGGGATTTTTCGGTCAGGTCCACATCGTTGTAGGTGATCGGCACGCCTTTGGCGATTTCCACAGTTGCTTCGGCCCGGTAGGCTTTGGCAATGTCTGCTGCCATTTCCTTCATTCGATCATTGACCTGTTTTTGCATGTCATAGTCCAACGTTCGGATGGTTCCGATAAGTTCGGCACTTTCGGGGATGATATTGTTTCGGACACCACCACTGATCTTACCCACGGTAATGACGGCAGCTTCTTTGGTCAATTCCAACTCGCGGCTAATAATGGACTGGTAGCCATCCACAATTTTGGAAGCCACATAAATAGGGTCGATTCCACCCCAAGGAGCGGAACCATGGGTTTGTTTTCCTTTGATGCTGACCACAAAGCGCTGTGCAGCGGCCAAGGCGCCCCCTGGTTTATAGGCAATTTGCCCCACAGGAAGATAGGAACCGATATGGAGACCGTAAATGGCATCTACCTTTGGGTTGTCCAGTACACCTTCTTTTACCATCAATTCGGCACCACCTTCTTCTCCTGGAGGCGCACCTTCCTCAGCAGGTTGGAAGATGAACTTCACTGTCCCGCGTATTTTATCCGTGTTTTTGGCAAGCACTTCGGCCACTCCCATCAAAATGGCAATATGGGTGTCGTGTCCACAGGCATGCATTACCCCAACTTCCTGACCCAAGTATTCCGATGTAACATTGGATTTGAAGGGAAGGTCGTTACGCTCGGTAACGGGTAAAGCATCGATATCGGCACGAAGGGCGACCACTTTTCCTGGTTTCTTACCTTTCAACAACCCGACCACACCGGTATGGGCAACGCCGGTCTGGACCTCAATCCCCAGGGATTTTAAATGTTCTGCAATTTTCTCTGCTGTTTTAAACTCCCTGTTACTAAGTTCAGGATGTTCATGTATGTCACGTCTCCATTCAATCACTTTGGATTCAACGGCGGCAATGTCTTTTTCCAACCCGTGCTGGGCATAAATCGATAAGCTTGCAGAAAACAGAGCAAGCGTTAAAACATACTTCATCATGTTGGTTATAATTTAATAGGACGGTATCCTTGGTTTTGCAATTGGATGTTGGCAGTCATGGCGGACAGGGCAATCTTTACCCCTGGAATCAAATCTTCCTTGGGGAAATTCCGTGCCATGGAGGACTGACCACAGTATATGATTTCCACTCCGGCATCTAGGAGGGCCTGGACCATGCCTGAATTTGGATTGGGCACTCCAAAACGGGTCTTGTAGGCCTCATCATGGGTAATGTCCTTGGAAGCCGCATTGTGTACGATGACGGCCACTTTAAGTTGTGAAACAGGAATGCCTGCTTGTGCATGTAAGTTAAGGAAACGGGCGGCCGTCTCCAGCTTTTTGTTAAGCTCGGTATGCGATTCTGGGCTGTCCATTACATCAAAAACAACCTTGAACTCCTGGGACATATCCGTTTTAAAATCGGGGTTTTCAATTTTGAAAACAGGGCCGTAATCGGCAATGACGGGACCCGTACTTTTTTCTTGTGAAATTCCTAAAAAACCAAAAAGAAGAAGAAGGAATAGGGGGAAATGGTGAAAATTCATCAGCGATATAAGTTGAGGGCTTAAATATATTTAAAAATGTATTGATTTCCGATGCCAGTGTTTATAAAAATTGAAACTATGATTTTAGCAGGTCTCCATTATTGGCTAATTTCACCCCTACTTTTTAAAGAGCAGACCTTTTGAGCACTTTTTTGGATGAATTGAACGATGCGCAACGTGCCCCTGTACTGCACAAGGATGGTCCATTGATGGTAATTGCCGGAGCGGGCTCGGGCAAGACACGGGTACTGACCTACCGTATTGCCCATTTGATGGAACAAGGAGTGGACTCCTTTAACATTCTGGCCCTGACCTTTACCAACAAGGCGGCGCGTGAAATGAAGAAGCGGATTGCCACGATTGTTGGGAACTCGGAGGCTAAGAATCTCTGGATGGGGACTTTTCACTCCGTGTTTGCGAAATTGCTCCGTTTTGATGGGGACAAGCTTGGTTTCCCCAGCAACTTTACCATTTATGACACCCAGGATTCCCAACGTTTGATTGCTTCCATCATCAAGGAAATGGGGCTCGATAAGGATATCTACAAATACAAACAGATTCAGAGCCGTATCTCATCCTATAAAAATAGCTTGATCACGGTAAAGGCATACTTCCAGAACCCGGAATTGGTGGAGGCTGATGCCATGGCAAAGCGACCCCGAATGGGCGAGATCTACCAAAATTATGTGGACCGCTGTTTTAAGGCAGGTGCTATGGATTTTGATGATCTGTTATTGCGTACCAATGAACTTTTAACGCGCTTCCCAGAGGTTTTGATGAAATATCAGGACAGGTTCCGATACATTTTGGTGGATGAGTACCAAGACACCAACCATTCCCAATATTTGATTGTAAAGGCGTTGAGCGATCGTTACCAGAACATCTGCGTGGTGGGGGACGATGCACAGAGTATCTATTCCTTCCGTGGGGCGAACATCAGCAATATCCTCAATTTTCAAAGGGATTATGATGATGTGGCCGTGTACCGTATGGAGCAGAACTATCGTTCGACCAAGAATATCGTAAATGCCGCGAATTCCATCATCGCGAACAATAAAAACCAGCTAGAGAAAAATGTCTGGACCTCCAATGACGATGGGGGCTTGATCAAAATACACCGTAGCCCGACCGATGCAGAGGAAGGCAGGTATGTGGCAGGTTCCATCTTTGAGAACAAGATGCAACACCAAATGCAGAATGGGGATTTTGCAGTCTTGTACCGTACCAACTCGCAGTCCAGGGCCATTGAGGACGCTCTGCGAAAGCGTGATATTCCCTATCGTATTTATGGGGGGCTTTCCTTCTATCAACGCAAAGAGATCAAGGATGTGTTGGCCTATTTGAGAATGGTCATCAACCCAAAAGATGAGGAGGCACTGAAGCGTATCATCAATTTTCCGGCACGGGGGATCGGGCAGAGCACTATTGACAAGTTGATTGTGGCCGCCAACCACTATGGTCGTTCCATTTTGGAGGTGATGGAACATCTGGACAAGCTCAACTTGAACATCAATGCAGGTACCAAACGGAAGTTGGAAGATTTTGTGACCATGATCAAGAGCTTCCAGATCATGAACGAAGGTTCCGATGCCTTTACCTTGGCGGAACATGTGGCCAAAAAGACCGGATTGTTGCTTGAATTTAAAAAAGATGGAACTCCCGAAGGCATTGCCCGTATGGAGAACATCGAGGAACTTTTGAACGGTATCAAGGATTTTGTGGAAGGTCAGAAAGAATTGGCCGATGCCACAGGTAGTCTTACCGAGTTTTTGGAAGATGTTGCCTTGGCCACCGATATGGACAAAGAGGTAGGGGATGATGACCGTGTGGCCCTCATGACCATTCACCTGGCCAAGGGACTGGAATTTCCGTTCGTGTACGTGGTGGGTATGGAGGAAGACCTATTTCCATCGGCTATGAGCATGAATACCCGTAGCGAACTGGAAGAAGAGCGTAGGTTGTTCTATGTAGCGTTGACCCGGGCAGAAAAGCAGGCCTATCTTACTTATACCCAAAATCGATATCGATGGGGGAAACTCATTGATGCTGAGCCTAGTAGATTTTTGGAAGAGATTGATGAAAAGTATGTGGACAATCTAGTGCCCGTCAATGATGGATATCGATACAAATCCATGATCAATGCCGATATCTTTGGAGAGGTGGACAAAAGCAAGCTACGCCAAATTAAACCGATCAATGGGACCCCTCCAAGTGTTCAAGGTCCCAATGAGAACCAACTTAGAAAGTTGAGAAAGTTAAAACCGGATCTTGGCTCCCCCGTGGAGAACACCAATACGGTTGACCCTGGCTTGGCAGTAGGTGTCCTGGTAAACCATACCCGATTTGGTAGGGGAAAGGTGTTGAGCATTGAAGGCGCAGGAAACGATAGAAAGGCAGAAATCCATTTTGATAATGGAGGCATCAAAAAACTGCTCCTGCGTTTCGCCAAGTTGGAAGTGCTGGATAACGCATAAAATAAATATCAGGGTATTTCTACGTTTTTCTGTTGATCAACGCTCGGTTGTGTTGTCAATGTCCCAAAATGGTGTTCGTTCCATCAGGGGATGGTAAAAATTGTTTAAATTCAAAGCTACTTTGTATTTAAACCAACCGACCAACCTCATGAAAAAACTGTTTGCCCAACCCTTATTTCTTTCCGTAGCCCTTGTGGTATTGCTTCTTTTCGGGATTTCCGGATATTATTTTGAAATCGGATTTCCTGCTTGGGTCACCATGGTATTGGGGCTGCTCATTGGAATACTGCTCTTGTTCCTTTTGAGAATTATTTTTTCCAAACTAATACCCTTGCTGGGGAAGATTCCAGCTTCGGTCTATGCTACACTTTTAACCGGCTTTGTAGCCCTGTACCTTATGCGGATGTATGCCTTTCGGTGGCCTGCTTCTTTATTTTATGCCCTTGCTGTTTTCGGGTTGATTTGTTGCGGACTGTTGATTTGGGGAATATGGAAAATCCTTGCGAAGACCAGTGTCAAGTGGGGTGCCGTAATGTTAATAGGGGCTCTGGTTTTAGCTGCTGTTGGTGTATATGGATTTTCAACGTTGGATGGGGATCCTTTCAGTAAAGAAGAGGGGGGGCAAGAATCAAATGTAGCGGTGGTCACTTTGAAGGAAATAGGATTGGACAATCCTTCCTCCCCAGGTACTTTTGAGGTGGAAACCTTTACGTATGGCAGTGGAACGGACCAAAAACGACCCGAATATGCCGAAGGCGTAAAAATAAAGACACCTTCTGTGGATGCTTCTTTGTTGCTTCCCGATTGGAAGGGCAAAAAGAAAAAGTGGCGTGAAAAGTTCTGGGGATTTGGGGTGAAGGAATTTCCCTTGAACGGAAGGGTGTATATGCCCAAGGGAGAAGGGCCTTTTCCTTTGGTACTGGTGGTGCATGGCAACCACAGCATGATTGATTATTCGGATGAAGGGTACGCTTATTTGGGTGGACTTTTGGCAAGCAGGGGCACCATTGTGGTTTCTGTGGATGAAAACTTTGTCAACGCACACTGGTCGGGTGATTTCAGAGGGAAAGAAATGCCAGTCCGTGGCTGGTTGTTGCTCAAACATTTGGAGCAGTGGGATCAATGGAACAGGGGAGGCAATGCCGATCTGAAGGGTAAAGTAGATATGGACAACATTGTTTTGATCGGTCATTCCCGAGGAGGTGAGGCGGTTTCCATTGCAGCGGCTTTCAATAAACTGAGCCGATTTCCCGATAATGCCAGGGAGGAGTTTGATTTCGGTTTCGGGATAAAAGGGGTGGTTACCATTGCTCCGACGGATTACCGATACGATAGGGAAATGGAGTTGGAGAACATCAACTACCTTTCCCTTCAAGGAGCTTGGGATTCTGATGAAACGAGTTTTTGGGGCATGCGACCCTATCATCGATTAAAATTCTCGGAAGGATTTGATGGTTTCAAAGCGGGCTTGTATATGAACCACGCCAACCACGGCCAATTCAATTCCACATGGGGTCGGTCCGACTTTGGGGCTCCCATGGAATGGTTGTTGAATTTGAAACCTTTGGTTACAGGCGAGGAACAACGGCAAGTGGCCAAGGTTTATGTGAGCGCCTTTGTGGAAGCTGTTTTGAAGGGAAACAAAGCCTATGTCCCCATTTTCAAGAATTCGGAACTGGCAGGGGAATGGTTGCCCAAAGAAGATTATTTTTCACAATACGCAGATACTTCCAAAAAGATATTGGTGGATTTTGAAGAGGATATGGATGTGGCCTCATCCAAAGATGGAATTCAGATCCAAGCCGAAAATTTCAAGGTTTGGAGAGAAGAACAACTCAAGTCCAGGGATGGTGGGAGTCAGCAAAACAATGCCCTGGTGCTGGGTTGGCGTTATGGGAAGAAGTCCATTGCAGATTCCATAGCGAGCTATACCATTGTTTTGCCGGATTCGCTCAAGAATTTTGAGACTGCGGACACCCTGGCACTTTCCTTGGCCATGGGCAATTTTGCCGAATTGAAGAACAAATCCGATAAAGAGAAAAAGGATGAGGCACCTGACCATGGTTTTAATTTCAGCGTTGTGCTTATTGATAGTTTGGAAAGGACTGCTACGGTGAATTTAGGGACTACGAATAGTTTCCCCAAAACCATTAAATCCAAGTTTACCAAGTTCAAGTTTTTGGACAAGGAGATGATAGGCCAGGAATCGGAAATCCAATTAAAAAGCTGTTATCTGCCCATTTCCCTGTTTAAGGTACAGAATGATAGTCTTCATATGGACAAGCTAAAGAGTATTAAACTTGTGTTTGATAAGGATTCGTTGGGGATTATTGTCCTGGATGATTTAGGCTTTTACCTAAAACCATAAAATGAATTTGGTTTTGGGGCTAATTCAGTGGTGCCCATTTTCCAGCACGTATTTTTTGCCATCGAACGCAAGGGTGTTTTCCACATTGGAAGTGTCCAACTGGTCTTGGAACAAAATCCTTAAACCGTTCATTTCTATTTTAAAATGGGAAGGAGTCCCCATTTTGGAAGAGTCCAACAAGCTATTGATGGCAATGGAAGATTCATTGTTAGGGAATGCGGGGGTCTCTTCAAGATAACCGTTCTTGAGGAGATAGGCATTCAAGCGATAAAACTTGTTTTGGTTGATGCTATCATTTCCTTGGAGGAGGTAAATGGTTTCACCATCGTAAGTCTCTATTTGATTGATTTCACTATAAATTACGGGTGTGCCATAAAGGGATGTGGGTACCATTTTATCATTGGAATGGTAAAGAGCAATGTTCTTGATCCTATTCCCGGAATTTTCCATATGGGTATACCATGAGAATACACAGACCTTTGTGTCAGGGGACAGGATGAATGAAAAGTCATGCTTTTTAGTATCATATCCGCTTAATATATCATCCAATAATTTAGGTGAGTCAATGCGCTCAATGGCCCTTCTTATTTTTTCATTGATTTCCACTAACCTTTCCGAATTGGAATTGGCTTCTGAATATGCTTTTTCAAGCTTTGTGAACAGGCTGTCCAATAGTTGGGTAATTTCTTTTCCATCGGAATATTGGGGAGAATTGTTCCTATTGGAACAACCGACGGCCAGCAATGCCGTAAGGCAAAATAAAAGCAAGGCGTATGGTGTAAGCTTCATTCTTTGGGGATGTAATGGTGGCATATGGAACAAATTTGCAAGTTTTACGTACGGTTTTTGGTGTACAATCTACCAATCGACCATATCAATTGACCAATCGGTTTTTTTACTGCATAGATGCTGCCATTACTTTAAGGTTGGTTGTCTTAAGAAAAAATTGGCATATATCAATTGAATTGGATTCATTTATGTATATATCACGGTATTCTTTAGTAACTTGGTCTGTTGGAAACGATTGAACTTTCCTTTGGAACAATAAGATGGCAGAGTTGATAAAACTTTATGAAGAGAACCCGAATCCCCGGCAGGTGGAGAAGGTGGTCAACGTACTCAGAAAGGGTGGATTGGTCATTTACCCTACGGATACAGTATATGGTTTAGGGTGCGATATTACCAATACCAAGGCATTGGAACGTCTGGCCAGAATTAAGGGGGTTAAGTTGGAAAAGGCCAATTGGTCCTTTGTTTGTGCGGATTTGAGTAATTTATCGGATTATGTTCGGCAAATTGATTCATCCACTTTCAAGATTTTGAAAAGGACCCTTCCAGGACCTTATACTTTTATCCTTCCTGGGAACAACAATCTGCCAAAAGATTTCAAGAAAAAGAAAACGGTAGGAATTAGGGTGCCCGACAACAACATTGCCAGGGCCTTGGTGGCAGAATTGGGCAATCCAATTGTTTCTACTTCCATTCGTGATGAAGATGATATTTTGGAATATACCACCGATCCGGAGCTCATTTATGAAAAATGGCAGAATCTGGTCGACGTGGTAATCGATGGCGGTTATGGCGATAATGTGGCCTCCACGGTTATAGATCTATCCGAAGGAGAACCTGTTGTGGTTCGTGAAGGAAAGGGTAGCCTTGATATTTTATAAAATAAAAAAAGCGGCCTCTTTAGGCCGCTTCTTATTTTTCATTAACCGATTCTTATTTACCGGTACCGCCAATGGCAGGATCTTTCATTCCTTCTTCGATCATGTTATAGAACTGATCGATTTTTGGAAGCACCACGATTCGTGTTCTTCTGTTTTTGGCCCTGTTGGCAGAAGTGTCGTTGCTCACAAGTGGTACGTAGTAGCTACGTCCGGCAGCGGTCATTCTGGCAGGATCTACACCAAAATCATTTTGTAGGATCCTCACAACAGCTGTTGCCCTTTTGGCACTCAAGTCCCAGTTATCCAAAAGCACTCCGCTTCTGTAAGGTACGTTGTCGGTATGGCCTTCCACCATAAATTCGAAGTCAGGCTTGTTGTTCACCACTTTGGCTACTTTACCTAGTACTTCTTTGGCAGCATTGGTGACGTTGTAGCTTCCGCTTCTGAACAACAATTTGTCAGAGATGGAAACGAATACGACACCTTTTTCAACACTTACTTCGATGTCCTCATCGTCCAAGTTTCCAAGTACACCTTTCAAGCTTTGTACCAAAGCAAGGTTAACAGAGTCCCTACGTGTAACGGCATCTTGGAGCTTTCTAATGGTAAGGTCTTTTTCACGAAGGCTTTCCAAAGATTTTTCAAGGTTTTCAGCACCTTTTGTAGTTAAGGTGGTCAAATTGCCCATGTTGTTGATAAGCTCTTGATTGTTGGCTTTCAAAAAGGCATTTTGGTCTTCGAGGGTTTTTAATTTGGCATCTGCAGTGGCTTTGTCTTCCAAACAATCGTTCAGTTTAACGGTTGCAGAGTTCAATAAATCTTGGGTTTCTTTTTGTTTGGCTTCCAGTTCTGCATATTTCTTCTGCGATACACAAGACGTTAAGAGAACTGACATTGCCAATGTTCCTAGAAAAACTTTTTTCATAGTTCAGAGTATAATTTAAGGATTGTTAGATTAATCAATGTTAAAAAACTAAACCAAAATTATAGAAAAACCAAGGCTTCACTATTTCGGTATCGTTAATCTTTTACTAAAATGTTAAAATTCTTTATATGATGTACGAAATAGGACCAAACAATGGATGTCACCGGGTAGTACTTTAATAAAAAATTAGCTTTTTCCCGCTTTTTGTACATTTTGCTAAAGTTAGCATAAAAACTTAAATGTGCCTTGAGGATAGCGAAGCAGTGGTCAAATTTAAATTGAAAAACGAAGCGGAGTGCCGCAATGCCATCCAACAACAATCGGATAAGGACAATGGGCCAAGCTTTTTTTCGGGGAAGATTTTTAGTGATAGAGTATAGGGAGTTCCTGAAATTGAGAAAGGTTTTCTTTGGATTCATGTTGGATAGGGTGGAACCTCCTAAATGGTACACATGGCTTTGTCCCACATAGAACACTTTATGCCCGGCATTTTTGGCCCGCCAACAAAGGTCTATTTCTTCTTGATGGGCAAAATAGTCCTCATCAAAACCGTTCAATGATTGGAACACCTCGCTTTTGATGAACATGCACGCCCCAGTAGCCCAAAATACTTCTTTGATGTCATCGTACTGCCCTTCGTCCTTTTCAATGGATTGAAAAATCCGCCCTCTGCAAAATGGGTATCCCAACATATCAATAAAACCACCGGCTGCACCGGCATATTCAAAATGATCCTTTTGTTTGAGGTCCAATATCTTAGGTTGTATGATGGCTGCTTCCGGAATTTCATCAAAGGCCTTGATGATAGGTCCCAGCCAATTTTCCGTCACCTCTACATCGGAGTTCAAAAGGCAGAACAGGTCGGCTTCAATATGTTTCAATCCATCGTTGTAGCCTTTGGCAAAACCACCGTTGACATCATTTTGCACCACACCAATGGAAGGGTAGTGCTGTTTTAAAAAATCCACGGAGCCATCGGTACTGGCATTGTCCACCACATAAATATCCGCTCCTTTGGAATGCTCCATGACCGATGGGAGGAACCGCTCCAAAAGGGCTTCCCCATTCCAATTGAGTATGACTACGGCGATTTTCAAAACGGAGGCAAATTAACGGCTAAAATCAGGAATATCCTCCAAAAACCTATATTTTTCATGCTCATGATCCATTTCGCAACAATAATGTTCCAAACCGTTGGTCACCAAAAGATAATTGGCTTTTAGCTGATAGTTGTAGCGCGCAATCTGATCAAAGGTGCTTTGGTCTATCTTGATTTCGGGTGCTTTGCATTCCACTAAGAGAAAAATGGACCCATCCGGATTGAAAACCACCACATCGTAGCGTTTTTTCAGGGAATTGACCTTTAATTGTTTTTCCACATTGACCAAGCTTTTGGGGAAATTCTTGGTGAAAATCAAAAAATGGAGCAAGTGCTGCCGTACCCATTCTTCAGGTTGCAGTACCACAAATTTTTTACGGATACCATCAAAAATGTACTGTCTATTTTGGCTATTTTTGATTCGAAACGAATATTTGGGAAAGTTCAATGGCTGCATTGGACAAAATTGACGATTTTTTTTGGAATGGAAAGAGTAAAGGAAATTGTGGCGGAAATCAATAAGGGAAATCCCAAGCCTATTTATTTTTTAATGGGGGAAGAGCCCTATTACATTGATAAAATCTCCCAATATATTGCTGAAAACGTCCTTACCGAGGATGAAAAGGGGTTTAACCAAATGGTGCTCTATGGGAAAGATACCACTGTGGAAGATGTGGTGGCCAACGCCAAACGCTTTCCTATGATGGCGGAACACCAAGTGGTGATTGTGAAAGAAGCCCAACACCTTTCAAGAACCATAGAGAACCTAATCTCTTATGCTGAAAATCCTCAACCTACCACTATCTTGGTTATTTGCTATAAGTATAAAAAGCTGGATAAAAGGAAAAAGCTGTACAAGGCCATCCAAAAATCTGGGGAACTTTTTGAAAGCAACAAACTGTATGAAAACCAGGTAGCGGATTGGATCCGTAGGACTTTGAGTGGAAAGGGATATAAAATCTCCCCCAAGTCGTGCGTACTTTTGGTGGAGTTTTTGGGCACGGATCTAAGCAAAATAAGCAATGAGTTGGATAAGCTTTCGTTAGTAGTGGCTCAAAGCACTGAAATTACTGCAAGCATTATCGAAGAGCATATCGGAATAAGCAAGGATTTCAACAACTTTGAACTGAAGAAAGCCATTGGTGAGCGCGATGTGAAGAAAGCCTCACGCATTATCGATTACTTTGCACAAAATCCAAAAGACAATCCTTTTGTGGTCACCATCACCCTATTGAATACTTTTTTTACGCAGTTATTGCAATATCACGGTTTGAGTGATCATTCCCCGGGGAATGTAGCCAAGGTGTTGGGAATCAACCCCTATTTCGTAAATGAATTTACCGTAGCGGCAAGGAATTATCCCATGAAAAGGGTAAGCGGTATCATTTCCAGTCTTAGGGACTTGGATCTTAAAAGCAAAGGAGTAGGGGCCAACAATATGGCTCAAGCTGATCTACTTAAGGAACTATTGGTGCAAATCGTGTAATTACTTTTTGTCTACGCTGTATTTGCCGGGACCTAAAAGCATGATTACCACAAAAATGGCCAGATAAAGAAGGGCCATTTCCTTTCTTCCGAAAGGATCCGCTCCATGGATGATGAAACCGGCCACAAACATGGTGATGGCGGTCGGTATAGCTGCCCAACGGGTCTTAAACCCAATAATCATCAAAAGAGGACAGATAAATTCACCCACTACGGCCAAAAATAAGGTTGGTGCTTGGCCGATACCAAAAGGATTGGCAAATTCGGTATTGCCATTGATCAAGTTCATAAGTTTGGGATAACCGTGGGTCAGCATGAAAGCGGAAGGAATAATTCTCAATAGTGCCAGTCCAAGGTGTATAAGTGTGTTATTTTTCATTCATGGGGGATTTAGTTGACGTGAAAATATTAATAATGTTTCAAAAAACGCAACATTACTTCACGAAAAGAGCTTTTCGATTGATGCATCTCCACAAATTCACCTTAACGGAGGAAAGGATTTTGGGTCTACTTCATGCATGATTTCATAGACTTTTTCAAAAATATCCTCGGCATTCGGTTTGGAAAAATAATCCCCATCCGTCGCGTATGCAGGTCGATGCGCCTTGGAAGTCAATGTTTGGGGAGCACTGTCCAAATATTTGTAACCCCCTTGCCTTTCTACTATTTCCTGTAGCAAGTAAGCCGAGCATCCACCAGGAACATCCTCGTCAATGACCAACAGCCTGTTCGTCTTTTGGAGGCTTTTCACCACATCGTGCTCCAAGTCAAAAGGTAATAGGGTTTGGGCATCTATAACTTCGGCATCAATGCCTACTTCAAGAAGTTCTTGGGCTACTTTTTCAACAATCCGTAGTGTTGAACCATACGAAAGCAAGGTGATATCGGTACCTTTCTTCAGGGTTTCTACTTTACCTATGGGAGTACAGAAATCGCCCAGATTGGAAGGTAATTTTTCTTTTAAACGATAACCATTAAGGCTTTCTATGATCAATGCAGGTTCATCGCTCTTCAACAAGGTATTGTAAAAACCGGCAGCCTGTGTCATGTTCCTTGGCGCCAGGACATACATGCCTCGAAGCAAATGAATCAAACCACCCATGGGAGAGCCAGAATGCCAAATACCTTCCAGTCGATGTCCCCTGGTGCGCACGATTAGCGGGGCCTTTTGTTTGCCCACGGTTCTATACATCAATGTAGCAAGATCGTCGCTCAAAGTTTGGATGGCATACAGGATGTAATCCAAATATTGGATCTCTGCAATAGGGCGGAGCCCGCGAAGTGCCATCCCAATACCTTGGCCAATAATGGTAGTCTCTCGGATACCCGTGTCGGCAACCCTGAGTTCACCGAATTTTTTTTGCAAGCCTTCAAGTCCTTGGTTCACATCCCCAATATTTCCAGTATCTTCCCCAAAGACCAAAGCTTGAGGATATTTTTCAAAGAGGGCATCAAAATTGTCCCGAAGGATGATACGCCCATCCACTTCTTCTACATTGTTGGGGTAGGTGGGAGGCACGGCTGCTATATTGGTGGCCTTGTTGCTCAGTTCACTGTACAGGTGTGAACTGTATTTGGGCTCATTGGTGTCCAAAAAGTTGGCGACCCATTGTTGCAATTGGTTCTTTTCGGGGCTGTTTTCCCCCAGTAGATATCGAAGGGCATGTCTGGATTTGGAGGCCAAATCCTTTTTCAGGGGCTCTTCAATGGCAATAAGGTCGTTCTTTATTTTGGTGATGAATGCCCTATTCGGACTTTTTGCAGCGACTTGATCCAACAACTGGACCAGTTGTTTTTTGGCTTCCAAATGGGGTTGAAGGAACTCGGACCACGCTTCCTTTTTGGCCGTGCGGACTTTGTGCTTGATCTCGCGATCTAACTTTTTCAGGTCCTCTTCGGAACAAATTCCATTTTCCAGTATCCATTCCCTAAATTGTTTGTTACAATCGTGCTCCCTTTCCCATTCAAGTCTTTCCGCAGATTTATAGCGCTCATGGGATCCAGAGGTGGAGTGTCCTTGCGGCTGGGTAAGTTCCGTCACATGGATCATCACGGGAACATGTTCTTCCCGTGCAATATCTGAAGCATTCTCAAAAGCATGTATCAAAGCGGTATAGTCCCATCCCTTCACTTTCAGGATTTCATATCCCTTGTGTTCCTCATCGCGTTGCAAGCCACTCAACGCTTCGGAGATATTGCCCTTTGTGGTATGATACTCGGAAGGAACGGAAATACCGTAATCATCGTCCCAGATGCAAATAACCATAGGGATCTGCATGACCCCAGCAGCGTTTACGGCTTCAAAAAAATGACCTTCGCTAGTACTTGCGTTACCGATGGTACCCCAAGCCACTTCATTTCCATTGTTGGAAAAATTGGTCTGGTCTATTTCCTTTACGTTTCGATATATTTTTGAGGCTTGTGCCAAGCCCACTAGGCGTGGCATTTGTCCTGCCGTGCAAGAAATGTCCGCGCTGCTGTTCTTTTGTTTGGTGAGATCTTTCCACGTGCCATCCTCGTTCAGACTGTGGGTCACAAAGTGGCCTCCCATTTGCCTTCCGGCGCTCATAGGGTCTTTGTTGATATCAGTAGTGGCATAAAGTCCATGGAAAAACTCCTTAGGGCTCAAATAGCCCAAGGCCATCATGAAGGTTTGGTCCCGGTAATAACCGCTTCTGAAATCCCCATCTTGGAACGCCCGGGCCATGGCCAGTTGTGGGAGTTCTTTTCCGTCCCCAAAAATCCCAAATTTGGCCTTTCCGGAGAGTACTTCGCGCCTGCCCAACAAACTACATTCCCTGCTGGTAACGGCTATTTCATAATCCTGAAGGATCTGCGATCTAAAATCGTCAAAGGAAATATCGTTGCTGGTACTCGGGTCAGGTTTCATGGGCTAATGTCGATTTCTGCGAAATTACTAAAATACAATCAAATCAGCAATAACACCACACGTTAATAAAATAACAATTTGATAATGATAAATGGTTTTTAAAACAAATTCTTCAAAAAAATGTCATTCTAAAACTTGTATGTTATGAAATCATCAAATTAAAACCATTTTCGGGTAAATAGACCGATAAGGGTCTTGGGACTTATGGTGACTATAAAACGGATGCGTTGGCCATAATCATCTTGCCCAATTTCCCATCCCCGATTGGAATAGACAGGAAAATACAGTTCGAAATAATCGGTGACCAAATTTAATCGCACCCCCGAATCGTACACAAAACGGGCGTCGCCCCCCTTGCTTTTAAGAAAGCCGATATCCCCATAAGCCTCAACCCACCTCCAAATGTTGGCGCTTGCATTGGTAGTGGCGATCCAATCGTTGGCGAATGGGTTTTCCAATTTGGATTTGAACCCCCCTTCGGCGATAATGATCTGTTGGCTATACAATCCGGAGCTTTCCGATCTTCCCAAATAGGCCAGGTCGAACATATAATCCGTGGGCCGGTCCAATGCAAAGCTGAAAAAATCGGATGCGGTATTGTTTCTTAAAAATTTACCGGCGTAGAAGCGCAGGTTCAACTGTCTGTTGCTCTGGAAGAGTTTCCGATATTCCATTTCAAAGGCCAGCTTGGAGAAATCATTGGAATGTTGGGCATCCAAAGACCAAGAGAGATAGTTCAGGATATTGTTGTCCACGTCCGTGAAACGGGCATTCATCACCCCATAGTTGGGATCTGTGTCAATTTGGTTTTCAAGGGTAGGATCAACGTTTCGGAAGACATTTCGGTAACGGAACATCAAATATTGCCTTCTGTTGGACAATAAATCATTTGGCCGCCAGCCAAAAGTCACGGCGGGGGTTAAGGTAGAGAAACGGGAATTTTCCTGAAAATGCGATGTGGAACCGGAAAAAGAAAAATCAGTAACGTACAATCCCGTTTTCTTATGGTATTTCCGATATCTGAACCCTGCTTTTCCTACCAAGGTGTGCTCCAAAAAGGAGTAGGTCGGTGAAATATCATATAAAAACTGCCGCTCCAAGAATGTTTTGTTGTAAAGTCTCAGTCCGGGAGTGATACCATCGTAAATGTTGAAGTTTACAATGGGCACATAGAAAATTTGATTGTAATAAGGATCTTCGGTATCCTTGAAAAATTGAAACTTCAACTTCTTGTTGCTGGATAGAAAACCATTCAGGGTCTTCCAGTTATCCCGTTGGTTAAATTCCGGTATCTTTTGATCGTAATTGAGCACCATTCGGTCTTCCCCGTTTCTAGGGAGGGTCACGGTCTTGGTGGAATCAATGCCCGTGAACCAGTAGTGCGAAATGACGGAGTCTTTCTGCAGCCCAAAAAGGGATATGGGAACATTGGTGCCCCGTTTGTTTTTTATCGTTAAGGAAATGGAATCGTCGGTCTTTTCAATTTTCTTGATCTTGAAATCAATTTTCTTGTCCGTGGAAACATATTCATCAAAAAACCAATCGATGTCCTTTTTCGCATGCGCCTTGATCGTGCTTTCAAAATCCAGGGCCGAAACATGTTGCCTTAGCTTGAAGTTTTTATAAAAATCGATAATGCTGCTATCCACTTGGTGTTCCCCAAGATAGTTGGAGAGGTAGGACATACCCAATCCAGCTTTGTAGCCGTTTGCAATTTTTTCGTTGAACTTGATTAAGGAATCGTTGCTGGTGGTCAGTGCTTGGTCTATGTTTTTTCTGGCCGAGAGCATACTGAACAGGGTGTACTGCTCATTAAAGTCCATCTGGGCAAAGTGGAAATTTTTAATGCCCCATACTCTGGAAAGTTTTCCGGCCAATTTCTGATCAGGATAGTATTCCTCTACATATTTGATCATCAGGTAATACCCAATGGCATCGTTCACCCATCGTTCCTGCCGTGGGTCCAAGAACAAGGTTTCCTTTAAATAACTGCGAACGGCCGTTTTCAAAAATTTCATTTCAAACTGGAATTGCTCTTCATAGGGTCTTATGAAGGAAGGCAACTGCCCAATCCCGTACAGTGGGGATTTGTTGTAATCAAATTCACTGACCAATAAATTTTGATGTGGGTATTCGCCCAAATTTTCATCCAAAAAGTCGGCAATCCTTTTGATGGAAATCCCTTGGGATATCTCATCATATTTATTGGATTCTACATCCGTGATGACAGTAAACGGCCCTGTGACATGCTTGGTGAAGGTTTTCTGGGGAGTAAGGATGATCTCACAGTTTTTTCTTTGGTTTCCAAACAATTGGGTATGCTGTCCCCCTGGGAAATTGGAAACAGTGGAATGCCTGAAATTGGAAGCTAAAAATAAGTGTTCCGGAAATGTGAAATTGATGGAAGTTTCGGTAACATCGGTGTAAAGGTCATCAAGGCCTTTGTTGTCATAAAGACGCCAGTAACCATCAAAAACAGCAGGGGATAGGTACCAGTCCTTAAGGTTGTATCCGCCACCGTCCACGGCACCATATGCAGTAAACTTCGCGTTGGGCAACTTGATCGTGTAGGTCAAGAACAGTTCCACCGATTCCCCTGGGCGCAGGATGTCGTTTAGGGTAATGGCAATTAAATCACGGTTGCCAACCCTTTCCCAATTCAACCCTGTATAGTTCTGGTCTACGATGGACATAACGGTCGTATGCCCCCTTTCACGGTCCTTGGCCAAATGGAGCCCGCGATTAAATTCTTCTGCAAAACGTTTGGCCAAAGCCGTATTCTTGTTGGAATAGGCATGGTTCCAGTCGTTGAAATAAAGGGAGGAAAGCCCACTGGTAGAATGGTTCACATAGGTGAACTTCTGTCGAATCCTGATTTGATTGCTCGGCCCATCAAGGGTTGCCACAATTTCATTTTTGTGCTGCCCCCAAAGTGAGGCGCACAAAAGAAAAAGAAGCAAAGCAAACCGCAAATGGACCCGATGGCTCTTCAACATGGAAAGGATTAAAAGTTGGGACTAAGGGTTCGGCCCTTGTAAAAGGCATCTATGATTTCCACCACTTCATCTTCGGTATCCACCAGTTTGATGAGATCCAAATCCCTAGGACTGATATTCCCGGCCTCAAGCATGGTATTCTTGATCCAATCGATCAAGCCCTTCCAAAAATCCGTGCCCACCAAAATAATGGGAAACGTGTGTATCTTATGGGTTTGGATCAAGGTAATCGCTTCAAAAAGTTCATCCAAGGTGCCAAAACCTCCCGGCATGACCACAAATCCTTGTGAATACTTCACGAACATGACTTTTCGGACAAAGAAATAATCAAAATCCAAGCTTTTGTCGTCATCGATGTAGGGATTGTCGTGTTGCTCGAACGGAAGGTCGATGTTCAATCCCACTGAAGTTCCTCCTGCAAGATTGGCACCCCGGTTCCCGGCTTCCATGATTCCGGGCCCACCTCCGGTGATGATTCCATACCCGGCTTCGGAAATCCGTTTGGAGATGTTTACCGCCAGATCATAATACTTATTGCCCGGTCTTACCCGCGCCGATCCAAATATGGAAACACATGGGCCGATGACGCTCATTTTTTCGAATCCATTGACGAATTCGCCCATAATCTTGAAAATGGCCCACGAATCATTGGTCTTTATCTCGTTCCAGCCTTTGGAATGCTGCTCTTTTCGCATTTGCATAATGATATCTTTTTAAACTGCCCGTGCAATCTTTTGTTTTGTGTTCTCCAGTTCTTTTTTCAAGAACTTTGCTGTATAGCTTTTTTTGTCCTTGGCCACTTCCTCTGGAGTACCTGTGGCCACGACCATACCGCCCCCTCGGCCTCCTTCGTATCCAATATCGATGATATGGTCCACCATTTTGATCACATCCATATTGTGTTCGATTACCAAAATAGTGTTACCCTTGTCCACTAATTGGTCGAGCACTTCCATCAACACCCTGATATCTTCAAAGTGCAGGCCGGTAGTCGGTTCGTCGAGGATGTAAAATGTATTTCCGGTATCGCGCTTGGATAGCTCAGTGGCCAATTTCACCCGTTGCGCCTCGCCCCCGGAAAGGGTAGTGGACTGTTGCCCCAATGATATATAACCCAATCCCACATCTTTTATTGTTTTCAATTTACGGTGGATCTTGGGAATGTTTTCAAAGAAATCGACTGCTTCGTTGATGGTCATTTCCAGCACATCGGCAATGGATTTGCCCTTATACCGGATTTCCAAGGTTTCTCGGTTGAAACGCTTGCCGTTGCAGGTCTCGCATTCTACATACACATCCGGCAAAAAGTTCATTTCGATGACTTTAAGACCACCTCCTTGACAGGTCTCGCATCTACCCCCCGCCACATTGAAACTGAAACGTCCCGGTTTGTATCCGCGTATTGTTGCCTCGGTGGTTTTGGCAAACAATGTACGGATCTCACTAAAAACGCCTGTGTAGGTGGCTGGGTTGGATCGAGGTGTTCTTCCGATAGGGGATTGGTTAATGTCGATGACCTTATCGATATGCTCCAACCCTTTTATTTTTTTGTAGGGCATGGGTTTTTTGACCCCATTGAAGTAATGTGCGTTCATGATGGGGTAAAGGGTCTCGTTCACCAAAGTAGATTTGCCACTTCCCGATACACCCGTAACCCCGATAAGTTTTCCCAAAGGGAATTCTACGGTTACATCTTTCAAATTATTGCCCGTACATCCCGAAAGCACAATTTTTTTCCCGGTTCCCTTTCTTCTTTCACTTGGAACAGGGATTTCCAATTCCCCGGTAATGTATTGTGCGGTCAGGGTATGATGGTCCTTCAATTCCTGTGGACTGCCCTCGGAAATGATCTCTCCACCATGTTTACCCGCCCTTGGACCTATGTCGATGACGTGGTCTGCACGTTCGATCATATCCCGATCGTGTTCTACCACAATAACCGAATTGCCAATATCCCGAAGCGATTCCAAAGAATGGATCAAGCGTTCATTGTCCCTTTGGTGCAAACCGATACTGGGTTCATCCAAAATATAAAGTACCCCAACCAATTGTGAACCTATCTGGGTCGCCAATCGGATGCGCTGGGCCTCACCTCCGGAAAGGGATTTGGAGCTTCTACCCAATGAGAGATAATCCAATCCTACATCCAACAGAAATCCAATGCGTGCCTTGATTTCCTTGATGATTTCCTCGGCTATGATTTTTTGATCACCTTCCAAGGTGTCCTCTAATTTTTGGAAGAATTCGGCCAATTCGGTGATGTCCATATGGGCCAACTCGGCAATGTTCTTTTCCCCGATTTTAAAATAAAGGGACTCCTGCCTTAGTCTGGCACCATGGCAGCTTGGACAGTCCACTTTATCCATATAATCCTTGGCCCATCGTTTTATGGAAGTGGAATTAGCTTCTTCAAACTGGGTCCGGATAAAATTGGAAATGCCCTCGTAATCAATTTTATATTGTCGTTTGACCCCTAAGGATTTGGAGTCGACCTCAAAGCTTTCCTTACCGCCGTTCAAAATAACGTCCATGGCTTCCTCGGGAATCTTTTCAATGGCGTCCGAAAGGTCAAAATTATACCGCTGTGCAATGGTTTCGAGCTGCTTGAAGGCCCAAGATTTTTTGTATTCGCCCAATGGGGCCAATCCTCCGGCTTTTATGGATAGTTTTTTGTTGGGAATGATTTTTTGCTCGTTCACTTCGTACACATGCCCCAGTCCGCTGCACTCGGGGCACATGCCTTTTGGGGAGTTGAACGAAAAAGTGTTCGGTTCCGGGGTAGGATAGGAGATACCCGTGGAAGGACACATGAGATCCCTACTGAAATATCTGGGAACGGTTTCCCCTTCCTCCAGTACCATCAACACATTGTCGCCACTGTACATGGCGGTATTGATCGTTTCAGCCAGGCGTTTATGGAAATCCTCCGTATCGGAAACTTTTAAACGGTCGATGACAATTTCAATATCGTGGGTCTTGTAACGGTCGACTTTCATACCCTTGGTGATGTCCATGATCTCACCATCGACCCTCACTTTTACGAAACCTTGCTTGGCAATTTGCTCGAAAAGCTCGCGATAATGCCCTTTTCTGGATTTGATCACGGGAGCTAATACGTTGATTTTCTTGTCGAGGTACGAGGAGATGATCAAATCCTTGATCTGCTCATCGCTGTAGCTGACCATCTTTTCTCCCGTGTTGTAACTGTAGGCATCCCCGGCACGGGCAAACAACAAACGCAGAAAATCGTATACCTCGGTAATGGTGCCTACGGTAGACCTTGGGGATTTGGAGGTGGTTTTCTGTTCAATGGCAATCACAGGGGAAAGTCCATCGATCTTGTCCACATCGGGTCGTTCCAAGCCACCCAAAAATTGACGAGCGTAGGCAGAAAAAGTTTCAATATAGCGTCGTTGGCCTTCTGCATAGATAGTGTCAAACGCCAACGATGATTTTCCACTGCCCGAAAGTCCAGTGATTACTACGAGTTTTTCGCGTGGAATGGTGACATCAATATTTTTCAGGTTGTGTACCCGGGCACCCTTGACCTCAATATGTTCTTCGTAGTTGACCATAAATCATAGCAAAGCTTCAAAAGTAGCGATTTGGCACGTAAAAAAGAAGGAGGTTTGCTTTTCGTTATTAGTTTATAGAAAGCGTCTAAATAGTTGTTTTTTCAATCAAATGATCAACCGTACGCCCCCCAGTTCCTGCAAGGGGTAGGGGAATTTATCACTTGGACTTCCAATAAACATGAAATTGATGGGGATGTTCCATTCCACCGATAGTTTTTTAATCAGTTGTGGTGTGAATTTTCCGTGCAATTGGATGTATTCTATTTTGATTTCGGGGTATTCCCTATCCAGCACATCAAGGTCGGCCACAAAACTTTTGGTGGCCTGCTCCCCTTCGGGAAAAACGGACACAATCTTGAGTTTTCGGGTGTGCTCGTTGTTGCGGATGTACAATAAAACCTTGTTCAATAGGGCCACATCATCTTTTTTTGTGAAATACACGAATTCCTGATCGTTGATTCTGTTGATGGTCTGGTTGATGCCTTTGTAGGACCGTACCAAAAAACGATTGATAGGATCCAGAAAGTAACGAATCAATCGTAAAAGTAATTTGAGCAACGCGGTTCGGTTCAACATTACCATGACCACCGCAATGGTAGGGATGAAATATTCCATGAACACGGCCAAATAATCCGGGTTAAGGATAATGTTTCCGGCTAAAGCCACAATAACCGCTACAATGGCAACCAACAAGGATAGCCAACCTGAACGTTCAGGTCGTGGTAGATTTTTACGACGAACTTTCAACAAAATGTTCCCGATTCCGAACAAGGCCATCACGGACAAAAAGGCAATGGTGTAGACCCCTGCCAAGGCTTCTAGATTCCCTTCGGTGATCAGCAATATGGAGACACACAGCAAGAAAAAGAAAATGGCAATCCGATAGGTGCTCCCTTTTTTGTTTCGCTTTAAAAGAAATGGGGGAAGGATTCTATCCAAGGTAATCCGTTCCACAAGCCCTGAAACACCCACAAAGGAAGTAAGCACCGCACCACTGAGCACCAACACCGCATCTACGGAAACCAAAGTGGACAACCATGGGCCGCTTGCTTGATTCCCCATAATGGAAAGTAAGGCTTCACGGTTGTGTTCTATTTCGGAAATAGGCAATACGGCCAAGGCCAAGAACGCAATCAACGGGTTGAAAATGGTCACCACCACCCACATGTTGCGCAAGGTTTTGGGGAAAACGCCTTTTTTCTGTTCTTCCACAAAGTTGGCCGAACTTTCAAATCCACTGATCCCCAACATGGCAGCAGAAAAACCAAAGAATAGGGCCATGGGGAGCGCTCCGTGTTTTACGGGCAAGGCATTGTTGTCCGTGAATACTTTTAGGCCGTGTTCAAAAAGGTACATTCCGGCAAATGATGACAATAAGATCAACGACGACAAGTGGAAGATGAAAATAGCAATGGCTACTTTGGAGGATTCCCCAATCCCTATGATCACTAATCCCATAAAAATGGCCAATAGTACAATGGTCGCCAAAATAATGGGGAGTTGGGGGACCAAGGTACCTAGATAGGCCATGGCCTCATTGGCGGAAATCACCGCGGTGGCCATATACGACAACAAGGTCAAAGAGGCGGCCAAGGACGCCATTCCCTTGCTAGTGGTGTTCAAGAGGGCGTTGTAGGCCCCACCGTTCATGGGAAGGGCCCCGACCACTTCACCATAAATTTTTCTGAACAGAAACAGGACGACCCCTACGATCAACAGGGAAATCCAAGCGTATTGACCGGCATGCAACACCGCCAACGCGGATACGTACAGACAAGAAGAACTGATGTCGTTACCACTGATGGATGTAGAGGCCAACTCTCCGAGTTTTACCCTTAATTTTTGTGGTTCCATGTAAGATGGCTTATAAAAGCATGAACGAATGTAGGGTAAAGTTGTAAAAATTCTAAATTTACGGTCGATAAAAACCAGATTTATGAAACTATTGGGCATCGGCTCCCGTATTGACCACCCCGAATACGGTAAAGGTGTGGTAACGAACGTATCATCAAAGCATTATTGGGTCACTTTTTTGGAAAACGGATTGGAGACCATTGACCTGGACTCCGAATTTGAAGTCATCGAAGGGGTAGAGGACGAGGTGGATTCCGTGAGCTTTTTTGATATTGAGCGTTCCTTGGTGCAGATTTTGGAAAAATGGAGCGATACCCATAAAAAAGTGGCCATTGCCGATAAATGGAAAGGCGGCAAACTGATTTTGGATCCCGGGGATGCCACCCAGAACAAGGAAATGCCCATCGAAACCTTTTTCCATAAGATTGTGATGGTGCGCGACCGTATCCGAGTGATGGAACAAAAGATCAACAGCAGCAACAATCTGGACGATCAGGAAAAAATTGACCTACAGCAATACATTACCCGTATTTATGGCAGCTTGACCAGTTTTAATGTACTTTTTAAAAGCAAGAGCGATTATTTTGTGGGGGAGAAAAGTAAGTAGCTAAGCGATTAACCTGTAGTTTGGCATTTGGTCATATGTTCGACCGTTAAGTAAACGACCACTTTTTTTCTTATTTGTGCCGCCCCATTGTTTGAAAAAGAAAGCAACATTTACTTTTTCACATTGGTTTTTTATGTCTTTTACCCATTCAACTTTAATGGGCCTGGGTTTCCTACCGCTTTCGCCTCCAACGATTACCCAGCTAATCTCTTTGAGATTTAAATTAGGAAGAGGTCCAATTAAGGGTTCTAGGGATAGAAATTTAACCTTCGCATTGGTTTTTCTGAGATAATCAATGCGATACTCAACTTCTTGATTTTCAACAGACACTCCCATCCATATATTTGGAGTCCAATTGAGTTTATCATGTAACTCCAACAATCGGTCATGTCTTTTAGTTAAAACTTGAAAAATGTGTTGTTGATTATCGTTCATGACTTCAAAAACCTTTTGGATAAAGAAAAAAGGAACTTCTGGGTGGAACAAATCGCTCATCGAGTTTACAAAAACCATTTTTGGTTTTTTCCATGAGTACGGAGTACTCAATTCCGATTCATGGATCCGCACTTTAAAATTATCCTTATATTTTTCTATTCCCATGGCTTGAAGCCTTTTGGACATTACTTCAGCATAGCAGAACTTACAACCCTGACTGATTTTAGTGCAACCAGTTGTTGGGTTCCATGTCATTTCTGTCCATTCGATACTTGATTGGGCCATATATTAATTATTGTACTTATTTATTATTTGATTTGCAATTTTCACTGCGTTTCTATTGTTTGAAACCATAAAGAAATGAAACATTATGGAATTCGAACTATTCTTCAATATATATGGTTCGGTTACATGTTTAAATAACTCATTTAACCTATTCTTATATATTTCCGCTGATTTCTCAACTGCCTTTTCTGTTTTCGTTGTAACTTTTTCTTCACCAAATAGGGTAATCACTTCACTTTGATTATAGAAATTACTCAAAATATCTGTCCTACTCATACCAAGAAAAGTTTCCAGTTTTTCAATCCAGGCCTCAGAAATTTTACCATCTTTTTTTAGCAGCCTATTAACACCCATTCCGGTCGGAACCAATATCCATGCATCCACATTTGATTCTTTTAAAGAAGTAAGAGAATTCCAATTTAATTGCATGCCACATGGATCAATATAGGCCAAAACTTTACGATTCTTTCCTTTCGAAGATTTTAAAAACTGACCCATGGAATGGATTTTAGCATTACAATCTTCATTAACAACATAAACTTTTTTATTTGTTGAAGAGATTGAACTTTTTAATTCTTGGGCATTATGGGTGTCCTTTTCCACGAAGTAGTATTCATCAAAGGAACGAGGTTCATCTATTTCTAAAATACGCTTTGCAGCGCCAAGAATTACTTTTTTATTCTCATCATTTCCTTTTGTTATGGATCCACTTCCCGCAAAACCATCAAAATAGAGAAGATTCCAGCCAAATCTATCAGCATATTTATTCATTATAGTTAAGTATGCTTTTGCATACTCAACCAATATTTCAATTTTTGCATCAGTCCAATTACCCCCAAATTCATTCATAATTAAATGGTTGTTGTAGTGTTATTTGGGGAATGCTCATTACAATAATAATAAAAATGCCTTTTTTCCTACAAAGAATGATTTGTGTTTTTTAATGCATATGGAATTTCTAAACCGCCTCCTTTTTCTCACTCAAATACTTCCAATAGCGTTTGGGTACATGTTGCGTATGCAATTTGGGGTTGATCCGGGATAGAATGCCCGTACTTTTAAAATAATCGTTCCACAAGGTCTGGTACTCGTATTCCCCGTTGGCAAAAGCATCACTTTTATGGATCTTGTTATGGTGGATGTCCTTTAGGTTCAAGGACACCATTTCCACATGGTCCAAGTTGTAATAGATACCGTACTTGCGCTTTACATCATAAATCAACCATTGCTGGTCTGCGTAACGGTCCCGAAAATGCTTGGAAATAAGGGGTAGCACATCAAAATCGGGTTCAATGTTGGCAAAATAGATATTGTCCTTGGTCAACTGGAACCGAACAAAAGCTTCCATGCGGTGTTTTTCACGCCCCACCTTTCTGGCCAATTGGCTGATGTGCAAAACGGTACTGTCCGAATAATCCAGATACTTGCCGTTTTGGGTCCGCATCAATTTTTGGATGTAATCAAATAACAGCATTTCCACGCCTTCGGTTTCGCTTAAAAAAGCAAAATACACACTGGAAATGGCATTGTGGCTCTTATTTCGGATTCCGTTCCAAACGCGCTTGGCCTTTTCCACATGGGTAAAAATGGTCTCCGTTTCAGAAAAAAGCCCATTTTGGCAACGACCGTTCTTTTGGATGTCGGCCACGGGTATCTTTTCATCAAAAGCAACAAATACGGCCGTAAGAAAGCCGTTGAAGCTGCCGTCGTAAATTAAGGTTGTTGAAGCATTCATAACGCTTGTGTTTTAGTTTTTGATGTCATTTCGAAGGAGTTTGCGACTGAGAAATCCAGATTTCTCACATTCGTTCGAAATGACACAGTTGTTCATTGCTAATTGCTCATTGTCAATTGAACAGTGACAATTGCATGCTGTATTGGTTCCGAAACTTGCCGGACGAAGTCTGCAAGATCATCCCTTTGATTTTCTCTGCATCTAGGTCGCGACGCTCCCAATGACGGGAATCGCACACCATAAAATATTGGGCACGGTTGAGGGCCACCCCGATTTTCTTGAGATGGTCCCAGTTCAATCTTCTAAATTTTCGGGCGTCCATGATTTTTTGAACGGACTGCATTCCTATTCCCGGAATACGGGCCAAAAGGCGCTTGTCCGCCATGTTCACATCCACTGGAAAATGGTGTAGGTTGCGCAATGCCCATGAAAGTTTTGGGTCCACCTCCATATCGAGGTTGGGATGCTCATGGTTCAAGATTTCGTTCACGGCAAAACCGTAAAAGCGTAACAACCAATCGGTCTGATACAGTCGGTTTTCCCGCAACATGGGCACCTGCGAGCCAATGGCTGGCAACCGCGCATCATCCGCAATGGGCACATAACCGGAATAATATACCCGTTTCATTTGATAGGTTTTGTAGTAATAGGTGGCTGAGTACATGATATCCTTGTCCGTTTCCCCAGAAGCCCCCACGATCATTTGCGTGCTTTGTCCGGCCGGGGCGTATTTTGGCGTGCTCTTGATGATTTTTCGTTCCGCTTGATACCGTACGATTTCATTTTTCACTTTCAGCATGGGTTTGGTAAAATCCTCGTGCTTTTTGTCGGGGGCCAATAGTTTAAGTCCGGATATGGTGGGCACCTCAATGTTCACCGAAAGTCGGTCCGCGTATAATCCGGCTTCGTACATGAGTTCATCACTGGCCCCTGGAATGGATTTTAAATGGATATACCCGTTGAAATTTTCCTCTTCCCGGAGTTTCTTCGCTACGGCCACCAAGCGTTCCATCGTATAATCCGCATTTTTAAAAATGCCGGAACTCAAAAACAAACCTTCAATATAATTTCTTCTATAAAAGTTGATGGTCAAATCCACCACCTCCTGAATTTTAAATGCAGCCCTTTGGATATCATTGCTTTTTCGGGTCACACAATACGCACAATCATAGATGCAATGGTTGGTCAACAGGATTTTCAACAAGGAAATACAGCGCCCATCCTCGGTGTAGCTATGGCAAATACCCATTTTTGAGGCGTTGCCTAACCCATTATTCTTGTTGGTCCGGTCGCTGCCACTACTGGCACAGGAGACATCGTATTTGGCGGCGTCGGCCAATATGTTCAATTTTTCTCGTACTCTATCAAAATCCATAACTTGGAAATATTCCAATCAAAAATATGGAAATATTCCAATAAATGGAAATAATCCATAAAAATTTTTGGAAATAATCCAAATTGTATATATTTGGGTTGTGGAAAATGAACTGACACTAAAACGCTTTACCGATATCCGACGTGAGTTGGGCTATACCCAAACGGAGTTTGCCGAATTGTTGGGAGTGAAGAACACTACAGCCGATATTGAACGAGGGCGGACCAAGCTTTCAGGAAAGGTGGTTTCCGAACTTTTGAAACAGTTCAAGATCAATCCGATGTGGTTGTTCGGGGAAAGCGACCAAAAACATTTGGATACGTCCAGAACCAGTGTGATCCCCAAAGTGGTCACCGTGGACAATTCCGATAATGACAACATGGTCTTGGTGAATGCCAAGGCAGCCGCAGGGTATCCCCAAAATATTTCCGATACCAGTTGGTACCGACAACTTCCTGCTTTTGATCTGCCTATTCCAGAATTCCGTAATGCGACGTACCGAGGTTTTCAAGTGGAAGGAGACAGTATGCTGCCCAATTTAAGACCCAATGATTGGGTGTTGGCCCGGGCCGTTGAGCATATTGACCAAGTAAGCCCCAATAAAATGTACGTGGTAGTTTTACAGGATTCGGTAATGGTGAAAAAGATTGAGCGTAGGCCCAATTCCAATAACATTACGTTGATATCGTTGAACGAGAACTACCCTCCGTACGATATCAAACCCTTCCAGATTCAAGAGATATGGGAGGTGAGCAGCAAATTGACCTTTAACATCGACGCGACTACCGAAACGGGTCTATTGAGACAATTGCAACAGTCCATGGAAGAACTAAAGAGGCAAATGGGGCAGATGAAATAGTATCAAAACCCATTTCCAATGGTCTTGGTGTTGATTTTTGCCAGATAGTGGTTGGCCGTGATATAGAGCACGGAACCATCTTCACCCCAGGCACAATTGGCGGTCGGTTCGCCCGTATCAATCCTGCCCAATAGTTTACCGTTAGGGGAAATGATCAAAATTCCGCCAGGTCCTGTGGAGAAAATGGTGCCGTTCCTGTCAACTTTGATACCATCGGGCAGACCTTTTAAACCGGATTTTGCCATCGGAGTGGCATCAAATAATATTTTCCCTTCATCTAGCGAACCATCATTTTTAACATTATAGGCCAATATATAGGCAGCATTGGGATCGGATTGGGTTACATAAAGAATTTTCTCATCCGGTGACAAAGCCACACCATTTGGAAACGTGAGATTGCCCACTACCATTTCCACTTTTCTGTCCTTATCTATTTTGTACACCCCAAAAGCATCTATTTCTCGCATTTCTGACTTATCAAGACCTGGCAGACCGTAGGGTGGATCAGTAAAGTAATAAGTGCCGTTGGAAGCCTGTATCACATCATTAGGGCTGTTCAAGCGCTTGTCCATCCATGAATCGGCCAAGGTAAACTTACCTCCGCCACCTCCCAAGGGCATTCTTGTTACTCTTCGGTCCCCATGTTCACATACCACAAGCTCGCCATCACTGTTTATAGTAAGCCCATTACTGCCTGGTTCTCGGCTGTAGGGTAAAATCCCCGTATATCCAGAAGGTTTCAGAAACTCGGTAAGACCTTCATCAGCTCTCCATTTAAAAATGGTGTTTTGGGGCACATCCGAGAAAAGTAGAAATCCTCCTTCTTTGACCCAAACGGGACCTTCCGACCAAGTAAAGCCTTCAGCAAGGACCTCAATTTTAGCCTCTTTATCTATGAACTCGTAGAATGAGGGATCTTCTGCAACCAATTCTCCAATGCTTTTTTCTTGGGCCGAACAGCCTAAGGAAATACTCATGATGATAATCGATAGTTTTTTCATTATGAATTATTTACGAGTTATAAAAATAGTAATATGTTTAGATTTTGACCTTTTCTGAAAAAAAGGAATTCATGATGGACTTGGCCAAAGTTTTGGCCGCTTCCGGATTGCGCCGAAACCAGAGTTCAGGCTCAAAGATTTCCAATTCTGCCAAGGCCCAGTTCCCATCATTGTCCTTGAACAGGTCCACACGGGCATATACAGGAAGTTCTGGAGCTGCATTTACCACTTTTTGGGCAAACGAAATCTGTTCTTTGGATGGGGTATATTCATGCACACTGCCCCCAAAATCATCCTGTACCCGAAAATCACCTGGTTTGGCAATTTTTAAAACGGCATGGGTGAATTCGCCATTGAACAACATCATTGAAATTTCCCCTTCGGAAACAATGTTTTCCTGAAACTCTTGCAGCATCATGGCTTCTTGGGAAATCAATTGTTGAAAAATTGATTCATGATCAGCAATCGCCTCCTTTTTGATTTTGTAGGTGTGCCTGGCCGCACCGGACACACATGGTTTTACCACAAAAATATCTTTCCTAAATCCAAAACGGTCAATGGCTTGGGTAAAAGCTTTCTGTAGAGTTGTTTGGGTGCCTTTTTCCACAAAAAAGGTCTTGGGAATGGTCACGCCAGCATCGGACAGGCCCTTTAGGTAATGCTTGTCAATGTTCCAATCAATCAACTTTTTGGAATTGATGAATTGGGTCTGTTGGCTTGCGGTTCGAAACCATTTTGAAAATTCATCAAATCGATCAAAATAGTCCCAAGTGGTTCGAAACATGGCCAATCTGGTGCTGGACCAATCAAATGCTGCATCGTCCCAAGAAACACGGGTTACTTTCAATCCTTCTTTTTGCAATGCCTCAGCTACCAATCGGTCTTCCAATAGCACATTTTCCACGTATTGTGTGCGTTTTTCTGGGGCCACGTACCGGTGGTCCGTCAGTACAACAACATCAAACTGCATTCATTGGAATTTAAAATCCGACCGCTTTGTCATCACCTCGTTTATCGGCTCCGCCTTCCAGTTTTCCATCAGGCAGGACTCGGATGGCATCCACTTTCCCAATGATGGGAGTACGTTCCTCGTTGATAATGTATCCCTTGGATTTCAGCTCGTTGATCAATTCCTCGGAAAAGCCCTCTGGCTCAAAAATGACCATGTCCGGCAACCATTGGTGATGGAACCTTGGCGCATTGACTGCCTCCTGCATGCTCAAATTGAATTCATACACATTCATAATGGTCTGGGCTACAGCAGTGATGATAGTGGAACCGCCTGGAGTACCCACAACCATATACAGTTTGCCATCTTTTTCCACAATGGTAGGTGTCATACTGCTCAACATTCGTTTTTCAGGAGCGATGCTGTTGGCTTCGGCCCCTACTAATCCGAACATGTTGGGGACACCGGGTTTGGAGCTAAAATCGTCCATTTCGTTGTTCAAAAAGAAGCCAAGCTCATCACAGTACAACTTGGAACCATAACCGCCATTGAGTGTGGTAGTGGCCGAAATGGCATTGCCTTCACTGTCCACAATGGAGTAGTGGGTGGTTTCGGAACTTTCGATGATTTCCACTTCTCCATGGCTTACCTCTGAAGACAGTGTGGCTTTATCAAAAGAGAAATTGGCCATCCGTTCCTTTAAATAATCATCGCTTAGAAGCACATCGTAGGGAATGTCGACAAAGTCAGGGTCTCCCAAAAAGTAATTCCGGTCGGCATAGGCACGGCGGGAAGCTTCCGTGAACAATTGAATGGTCTTGGCCGAATTATGTCCAAACTTGGATACTTTGTAGGGCTCCATCATCTTGAAAATCTGGTTGATGGTGACCCCTCCACTGCTGGGGGGACTCATGGAAATTACATGAATATCCTTGTAGTCAAATTCAATGGGATCCCTCCATTTGGCCTCGTATTTGGCCAAGTCTTCTTCGGTGATAAATCCACCTTTTGATTGTACGAAAGCGGCCAGTTTTTGGGCCACTTCACCTTTGTAAAATCCATCACGGCCTTTTTCCATGATGACTTCCAAAGTTTTGGCAAGTTCAGGGTATTTAATGGTATCACCTGCCTTGAAGGGTCCAGCAAATTTGGTGCTGTCGTTGTTTGCTTTAACAAAACTTTCCCGATAACCTTCCAGTCGCTTGGCCTGTTTTTCGGTGACCACAACGCCACGTTTGGCCAAGGCGATGATAGGTTCCATGATTTCGGATAATGGAAGCGTGCCAAATTTTTTGTGTACAGCCATCACACCGGCAACCGTTCCGGGTACCCCTGCAGATGTGGCACCGGTAGTACTCATTCCGGGGATAACATTTCCCAAAGAATCCAAATACATGTCTTTATGAGCCGCCAATGGAGCCTTTTCCCTATAATCGATTCCTCCAACTTCGCCATTGTTTTTACGGTAGACCATAAATCCACCTCCGCCTAAATTCCCGGCGAAAGGATAGGCAACGGCCAAAGCGAGTTCGGTAGCCACCATGGCATCAAATACATTGCCACCTTTTTCCATGATTTCTACCCCAATTTTGGAGGCTTCTTCACGGGCCGAAACTACCATCGCCTTTTCGGCGACAAGTCCGGTGGGGGTGGCAGGTTGTTGTTTGCAATTGATAAAAAAGATGAGGGGGAGCAGGAGTATCAGTCTTCGCATAGGGAAATAAATTTTTGTCGGGAAAAGGTAATCAATTCTTCAAAAAAAGCGGTGAATTCGTTTTCAAAATCAGAGTAATGCTCTTCAAGGTCCAAAATGGCAAAATTCATCTTGGATTTGTTCTGGGTACGGCGGTTCATGCCATTCAGTACTCGGTCAATACCCGTTAAATTGGCATAGTTGAGCAACCAATTATCAGTAATCATATAAGGCATCATCCGCTTGGTAGCCAAGGGTAGCACTTCGTAATTGTCCTCCAAAAGGTCATAGAAGCTTTCCACATAATCGGCCAAGGGAACCTCGGAATAGTCGGTCCAATTCTTGGCCAGAAAATGGTCGTAGAAAATATCCACGATCACCCGGCTGTAGTGGCTATAGTTTTTATGAAGTCGCTTACTGCTCTGTCTGGCAATGGGATGCGCATCGGTAAAGGTGTCTATTTCACGGTGGAGCAAAATACCTTTCTGGATTTTTTCAGGGAAATGTTTGTACTTGTTGCCCCGGATATGGTCGGCAAAAAAATTGCCCAAGGTAATTTCCTTGTCATCGAAAGACAGATAGATGTGGGCCAAGAAATTCATCGGGGCAAAAAACTTTTATGTCGAAATTTACAAATTCAAAACTTGGGTTACGGCATAGCCATTTATATTTGCACAAACTTTTTTAACAATTATGACACTGATCAAATCAATTTCTGGAATACGAGGAACCATAGGAGGTAAGACCAATGACAACTTGACACCGTTGGATGCCGTTAAGTTTGCGGCCGCTTATGGGACATGGTTGAAGGATTATTCCAAAAAAGAGAAATTGAGGGTCGTCATTGGAAGGGACGCCCGACTTTCAGGTGAAATGATCCAAAACTTGGTGGTTTCCACCTTGGTTGGATTGGGTGTAGATGTCATTGATTTGGGATTGTCCACCACCCCGACCGTTGAAATTGCCGTTCCTTTGGAAAAAGCGGATGGGGGTATCATTTTAACGGCCAGTCATAACCCCAAACAATGGAACGCCCTGAAGCTGTTGAACGAGCGCGGCGAGTTCTTGGATGCCGAACAAGGTGCCAAAATTTTGGAATTGGCTGAAAAAGAGGATTTTGAGTTTGCCGAAGTGGATGATTTGGGAGAAATTATCAAGAATGACTCTTATATTGATATCCATATTGATGAAGTGTTAGAGTTACCCTTGGTAGACGCTGAAACCATAAAAAAAGCTGGTTTTAAGGTAGTTGTGGATGGGGTGAATTCCACAGGTGGCATTGCCATCCCGAAATTGCTTCAGGAACTGGGTGTGGAAGTAGTGAAATTGTATTGTGAGCCCAACGGACATTTTCCACATAACCCAGAACCGTTGAAAGAACATTTGGGGGATATCTGTAAAAAAGTGGTAGAGGAGCAAGCCGATTTTGGAATCGTCGTCGATCCCGATGTAGACCGATTGGCTTTTATCAGCAATGATGGGGAAATGTTCGGGGAGGAATATACGTTGGTGGCCTGTGCCGATTATGTTTTAGGCAAGACCAAAGGGAACACCGTTTCCAATTTATCATCATCCAGGGCCCTAAGGGATATTACCCAAAAACATGGAGGAACGTATGAAGCCGCAGCTGTAGGAGAAGTCAATGTGGTGACCAAAATGAAGGCCAACAATGCCATCATCGGTGGCGAGGGCAATGGTGGAATCATTTATCCTGAAAGCCATTATGGCCGGGATGCTTTGGTGGGCACTGCCTTGTTTTTGATGTTGATGTCCGAAAGGGGGGGGACCGTTGCGGAACTTAGGGCTAGCTATCCAAGCTATTTCATGAGTAAAAAGAAAATTGAACTCACCCCAGGGTTGGATGTGGATGCATTGCTCGAAGCCATGCACCATAAATACAAAGATGAAGAGGTTTCAACCATTGATGGGGTAAAAATCGACTTTCCTGAAAATTGGGTGCATTTGAGAAAATCCAATACGGAACCCATTATCCGAATCTATACAGAGGCAAAATCCCAAAAGGAGGCCGATGCCCTTGCGGATCGTATTATTTTGGAAATCAAGGAGGTGGCAGGATTGGTTTAAAGCTTATAAATGATTTCGCACTTGATGAAATCATCTTCGGAAATATCGGTGTGTTTGTCGGAATCCATCCAGATTTTCCACATGCCGTTTTTTTTTCGTAAGCCGACATTAAAATGGCCATATCCCCGTATGATGAGTGATGTGTCACCTTTATTTTGGGAACTCAACTGGTAATAACCTGATTGGATGGCAACATCTTCCGTTTCGTTGATAGCGGTGTTCAGAATGACAAAGGCGATTCCCAATTTATTGCCCTGATCTTTTACAGATGCTAAAAAACCGCCGAAACTTTCAAGGTAATCTTCCCCTGTTTGAATCTTATTTTGATCAACCATATGCCGAACAATATCCTTGGTGTGAATGGATTTGATTTTTTGGGAATCCAGTTGATCGTATGCCTCCATGAACGGGATCCAAACATCGTTTTTGATGGATTCCAAAACTTTATCTGAGACTATTATGGGACCTTCCTGTGCAGGGCAAATACTAAGACAAAAGAAAAACAGCAATACTAAGGAGTGTTTCATGACTTCATGGATTGATAAGCATCAATATTATAAAAGTCTTTGGAACGAAACCACTTTGTTTAGGAAAGAATTGGCACATCAGTCCGCTAATCGCTCAATCATGTTACTATTGAATACTCTTGGGGCCTTGTCCTTATGTTTCCAGCGTTTGTGTGTCCAGAAATAATACTCTGGTGCTTCTTGGATGGATTCTTCTACTTTTTTCAGGAAGGCCTTGGTAAGGTCAAATTCCTCCAATTCCTTGGGATGTTCTGTCAAAACAGAAAAAGTACCTTGGTAATGCCCCCTTTTCAACTTCGATACCTTCAGGTATACTGCAGGAAGGTCCAATTTTCTACAGAGCATTTCGGCTCCCGTGTGTGCAGGCACATTGATGCCCATGAACGGCGTCCACAACAATGCTTTTTTAACCATGGGAGACTGGTCACTCAAGATACCGTACATGCTTAAAATGCCGTCCTTTTTGTTTTTGGCCACCAGTTCTCGGGTTTCCTTGGTGGTGATCAAGGTGGTACCATACTTTTGCCGAATATCCCGAATCAGTTTATCAAAATACTTGTTTCCTATTTTCTGATAGATGCCATACCCTTTGGATTTTATATGTCTGTCCAAGGCAATGGCCCATTCCCAACTGGCATAGTGTGGAAACATGAGCATGATACTTTTGTTCTGTGCTTCCAGTTGATGTAAAACTTCAAGATTGGTAAAGGTGAACCTTTTTTGAAGCTCTTTTTCGGAAATACCCATGGTCTTGATCATTTCCATGAACATATCGCACATATGGCGATAGAATTTTTTCTCAATGGCTAGTCTTTCGTCTTCTGATTTATTCGGAAAAACAAGGGCCAAGTTATTGCGGACCACTTTTTTACGATACCCTACCACACGGTACAGCAATACATAGATGCCGTCCGACAAAAAATAGATGACTTTGAACGGAAGTCGGGACACCAACCAGAGCAGGGGATAAACAAGGATATAAACTAGCAGTTGCATGCACTTTTCTTGTGTGCAAATATAGCTATATTTGAAACCAAACTTACGCAATGGTCAATTTGCACATAGCCACTATCGCCATCATGGCAGCCAACGTACTCGTGTCCCTCAGAGGATTCAGTGATTCGGGATTTTTTGACAGATACAAGTTCCTCATCAATGGAATACAAGCCGGACAAAAGGAACGCATGGTCACTTCGGGTTTTTTGCACGTGGACATTTCCCACCTGTTTTTCAATATGTTCACCCTGTACTTTTTTGCTGATGTCGTCATCAGTTGGTTTGGTCCGGGAAAATTCTTGATTATCTATTTTGTAAGCTTGATAGGAGGTAGCCTTTTGGCACTTTTCTTCCATAAAGACGAACCCTATTACAGTGCCGTTGGGGCCAGTGGTGCGGTTACGGGGATTTTGTATGCTGCTATTTTGCTGAATCCGGATATGCAATTGGGAATCATGTTCATTCCGATTCCCTTACCTGCCTATGTTTTGGGAATTGCGTATTTGCTCTATTCCATTTACGGAATGAAAAGCCGATTGGGAAATATTGGACATACAGCTCACTTTGGCGGGGCCATTGGCGGATTCGCCACCACATTATTATTCAAACCGGAATTATTGGTGACGGATACGTTGATTGTGGTTTTATTGGCGATACCCATCATCATTTTGTTCGTGCTCGAAAAATTGGGTAAGATATAAATGAAAAAGCTCGGGCATCATGTCCCGAGCTTTTTTGTAAAATATGTTTTCTGTGCTTAGTTAAGCATCTGTGCTACTTTTTCTTCAAGTTCAGGCCCTCTAAGGTCACGAGCCACGATAACGCCTTTTTCATCCAACAAAAAAGCGGCCGGTATAGCGTTGATATTATACATTTGGGCAATCGGGTCGTTGAACCTCTGCAAGTTGGAAATATGGTTCCAAGCCAACCCGTCAGATTCGATGGCACCTTTCCAAGCCTCGGCTTGGGTGTCCAAAGAAACTCCTATGACATTGAAACCTTTATCATGGTATTTGTTGTAAACAGAGACAATATTAGGGTTTTCGGCACGGCACGGTCTGCACCAAGCGGCCCAAAAATCGACCAAGGTCAATTTGGATTTCCCCGTTACGTCGCTTAAGGCCAAAAGGTCACCGTTAGGGGTCGGAGCGGAAAAATCAGGGGCAACATCACCCACTTCGGTGGATTTCATTTTATCCAACTGTTCCTGGATTTTCTTACCAGGCTCGGTGGCCTTTATTTCCGGCGTAAGGTTTTCGAATATTTCTTTTACCTCATTTACGGGAAGCGCCTTGGTTGTCAAAAGATTCCCTACAATCAATACGGAAATCAAAGCGTTTGGGTTGTTCTTTGCGTAATTTACATTGAAGTTTTTGGCTTCTTCCTGAAACTCAATGAACTCCTCACGAAGTGCGGTCACGGTGGCCGTATCTTGCTGTTGGGCAGCCATGCGCATATCATTCTGCATGGACATGGCCCTTTCGGACAATTTTCTGGATTCCGTCAAGAAATCCATGAACATATCATTCTGTTCGGTTCCCTTTATTTTGGCAAAGCCGATACTATCTTTTTGGAATTCCACTTCAATATCCCCGTTTTCCAAAACAACGGGAACATTACCGCGAACCTGATCTACAAAAATGTAATGCAATTTGGGTTCTGACTGGGTGCCTGCAAATGCGAAGACCCCATTTTCAACGGTTGTGGTGTCCACATCTATCAATTGATTAAGGGAATCTGTGGTCTTTAGGAAGACTTTAAGCCCGTTATCCGGTTCCCCGGATATGGTTCCACTGACCGTATATCCATCAGATTTTGAACTACATGATGCCAATACTAAAACGCCAAGTACTATGGCAAAGATTTTTTTCATTTCACATTATTTAAGGTGCTAAGGTATTCATTCCTTATGGCATAAAAAAACCCTTGGCCTACTAAGGACCAAGGGTTACCATCTTTTAGATCTTTATTTAGAATTGGTATCTGATGCCCAGGGCAATATCAAAATTAAAGTCGTTGTCGAAACCATCATAGCCAATCAAGCCAATTTCTGGTCTAAAGTCCAACGATATCAACAAGGGGATGTCAAAGTTGTATTCCACACCGATATCACCTGCCGCGAAAACAAAAACGCCATCATTGTCACCATAAAAACTTCCGTTCCCTTCATCAAAATTAACACTTCCCAATCCACCACCTACTCCATAATACCAGTTAAAGTTTCCGTCCAAAGGACGCACCCATTGGTACACGCCGGTCAATTTGAAGGCATCGAAATCGCGGCTATCACGCCAGCCGAGGTCAAACTCGGCACGATTGGAACTCCCAATGGATTTTTGGTATGAAATCTCTGCTCCAAAGCCATCACTGTCTCCCAATCGGAGACCAAGGGCATGTTCTGAAATTTCCTGTGCACTCAGGCTCGCTGTTACAAACAAAAAAAGCGCTGCAAATAATGTGGTAATCTTCATGTGTTTCTCTTTTAAGTTAAAAATTAGAGATAGTTTTGTCATAGATTTACGTTTCAAAAACCATTTTAGTTCCCAAAAAGTATTCCAAATTGAATAAAAATTTGTTAAACCACCTAGCGGAAAGTCTTGCGGGCGAGCTGCTGGTGGATGATCTGAGCAGGGCACTGTACGCCACCGATGCATCGGTATATCGCAAATTGCCGTTGGGGGTATGCTATCCCAAGAATAAAGAGGACATCAAGAAATTGATCCAATTCGCCAACGAGAACAAAGTGGGGCTTATTCCAAGGACAGCGGGAACTTCCTTGGCGGGGCAATGCGTTGGGGATGGACTGGTAGTGGATGTGAGCCGGGAGTTCACCAAGATCTTAAGTCTGGACAAGGATAAAAAGCAGATTACGGTGCAGCCGGGTGTGGTGCGTGATGAGCTGAATCTATATTTAAAACCTTTCGGTCTATTTTTTGGACCCAACACTTCTACCTCGAATAGATGTATGATCGGGGGGATGGTCGGGAACAATTCCTCCGGAACCACTTCCATACAATATGGGGTCACAAGGGACAAGGTGGTTTCCATGAACTGTATTTTGGCAGATGGAAACGAAGCTTTCTTTTCATCCATTTCCAAGGAAGAATTTGAGCAAAAGAAACAAGGCAATTCCCTTGAAGCTAACATATACAAAACCCTATTTGAAGAGCTTTCCAATCCAAACACCCAGGAAACCATTCGGAAAGAATTTCCAAAACCCAGCATCCACAGAAGAAATACGGGGTATGCGGTAGACGAGTTGCTCAATAACAATTTGTTCGGGGATTTCGAGGCCGATTTTAACCTATGTAAATTATTATCGGGCAGTGAGGGAACTTTGGCCTTTACCACAGAAATCACCCTGCAATTGGATGATTTACCCCCTGCGTTTTCCGCCATGGTGGCCACCCACTACAAAACGTTGGAGGACTGTTTGAGCGATGTGGCTCCTGTGATGCAGCACAATCTGCATACCTGTGAGATGATGGACAAGGTAATTTTGGATTGCACCAAGAACAACAGGGCGCAACTGGTCAATCGTTTTTTTGTGGAAGGTGATCCAGCAGGAATTTTGATGCTCGAAGTAAAGGCACATTCCGAAGATGACCTCCAAATCCAACTGAAAGGATTGCTAGAGACCATTGAACACTCAGGTTTGAGCTATGCCAGTCCGGTTTTATATGGGGACGATATCAATAAGGCCGTGGAACTGCGAAAAGCAGGGCTTGGCCTGCTCGGTAATATGGTAGGGGACCGGAAGGCCGTGGCCTGTATCGAGGATACCGCAGTGGCTCTGGAAGATTTGAAGGATTTTATCGGGGAGTTTTCCCAGATTATGAAGAAATATGAGCAAGATGCCGTGTATTATGCCCACGCCGGTGCAGGAGAGTTGCATTTAAGACCCATTCTCAATCTGAAAAAGTCCGAGGATGTGGTATTGTTCCGTTCCATCACCACGGATGTGGCCAAATTGACCAAAAAATATCACGGTAGTTTCAGTGGGGAGCATGGTGATGGGATCGTGAGGGCCGAATTTATTCCCTTGATGATTGGGGACAGCAATTACGAATTGTTGAAACGCGTGAAATCCCTTTTCGACCCCAATCTTATATTCAATCCGGGTAAAATTGTGGACGCTTTCCCCATGGATGAGTCCCTGAGGTATGAAATCGACCGTGAGGAACCGAAGATCAAGACCTTGATGGACTTTTCGGATAGTGAAGGAATTTTGAGAGCCGCAGAAAAATGTAATGGGAGCGGGGACTGCCGCAAGAGCCACAACATGAGCGGTGGTATGTGCCCAAGCTATCAGGCCACCAAAAATGAAAAGGATACCACAAGGGGAAGGGCCAATACGTTGCGTGAGTTTTTAACGAATTCAGAAAAAACCAATCGGTTTGACCATAGTGAGGTAAAGGATGCTTTCGACTTGTGCCTGAGCTGTAAGGCCTGTGCCAGTGAATGTCCCAGTAATGTGGACATCGCTACGTTAAAAGCGGAGTTTCTATACCATTATCAGGAAGCGAACGGATATCCATTGCGCAGCAAATTGTTCGCTTACAATACCCAACTCAATGCTTTGGGAAGTAAAATTCCAGGGCTAACCAATGCCGTTTACAAGTCAAAATCCTTGGGCGGCCTTCTAAAAAAAATCTCAGCGGTGGCCCCAGAGCGCCATTTGCCCCGTGTGCACCGTTTCAATTTTGAAAAGCATTTACAAGAGTATCGTGCTAAACGGACAGACCTTTCCAAAAAAAGGGTGGTGCTCCACTTGGACGAGTTCGTCAAATACCTGGATATAGAAGTGGGCAAGGATGCCATAGAATTGCTCTGTAGGTTGGGGTATGATGTACAACTTTTTTATGCGGAAAGTGGAAGGACCTATTTATCCAAAGGTTTTCTGAAACAAGCAAAGAAATTGGTATCCAAGAATATGGAAAAACTAAAGCCATTTCTTGATGATGATGTGGTGATTGTGGGACTGGAGCCTTCCGCCATCCTTTCCTTTAGGGATGAATACCAACGTTTGCATGATGATAAGGAACAGTTGGACAAGCTGACGGGCAAATCTTTCCTGATCGAAGAGTTTTTGGCTTCCGAGATTGCTTCCGGGCACATTACTTCAGATAGTTTTACGGATGAAGAACGAACCATCAAAATACATAATCACTGCCATCAAAAGGCGTTGAGCAACCAAAAAGTGACCTTTGATGTATTGAATCTGCCCAAAAACTACAAAGTTTCCATCATTGCATCAGGTTGTTGCGGAATGGCGGGCTCATTCGGGTACGAAAAGGAACATTACGATACCAGTATGAAAGTGGGTAACCTGAAATTGTTTCCGGCTATCAACAAGAGTGGGCAAGAAGTGATCATCGCGGCCAATGGAACCAGTTGTAGACATCAGATTAAGGATGGCACCAAAAGGGAAGCCCAACATCCGGTCTCAATCCTGAGAAAGGCCTTGGTCATCTAGACTTTTGGGGTTTACCTTTTCATCTTCCTCATTGAACAAGTCTTCCGTCATGTCCTCGATTTCCACATCTTTGTCGGTAATGGAGGCAATGAGTTCGTTCATGTCCATTTCCTTCAGGTCTTCGTCCACAAAGAAAGGTGAAAGCCTGTCATGGTTGTAGTGATATATTTTCCAGCGTTTAAAGGAATATTCCAAGGCAGTGAGGTTTTCGACCCAGTCCCCGGAATTTAGATAGATACAACTACCGTTCTTGCTCTCATACACTTCTTTTTTGGGCTGATGGATGTGTCCGCAGATCACGTAGTCGTATTCATTCTCTATGGCTAGTTCGGCTGCAGTTTTTTCAAAGTTGTTGATGTACTTCACCGCACTTTTTACGCTGTTCTTGATGCGCTTGGATAAGGAATATTTTTCACGGCCCATTTTCACCAAACACCAGTTTACAAAACTGTTGATTACGATGAGCAGGTCATACCCATATCCCCCAAGTTTGGCCAACCATTTGGCATTTTGGATGGAAACATCGAACACATCACCATGAAAGATCCAGGCTTTTTTGCCATCCAAATTCAACACCAACTTGTTCATGATCTTGAAATTACCCATTGAAGTATCACTGAACTTACGGAGCATTTCGTCATGATTTCCAGTGATATAATAGACTTCGGTACCTTTGGAGGCCATGCCAATGATCTTGCGCAACACCTTCAAGTGGGATGGGGGGAAATACCGTTTGCTGAATTGCCAAATATCAATGATATCCCCATTTAAAATCAGCTTTTTGGGCTGTATGCTATTCAGATAGGCAATCAGTTCGTCGGCGTGACAACCGTAAGTCCCAAGGTGGACATCGGAAATTACCGCCAATTCTATCTTCCTTTTTTTCAATCGTATAGGGTTTAACTGCAAAATAAACTGGTAGGAATAAATTGAAAATCAATTTCAAATCATTAATACATGACATTATTGTTAAATAATCATCATCCGTAATCTCAATATGTTACAATAACATTAAGTGGGTGAGGGGTTTTTCAATTCGATTTATAACATCTACCTTTGGAGGTATCTTTAATTTTTATACCGAATGGCAGGAAATTCTTTTGGACAGCTTTTTAGACTCACCACCTTTGGTGAATCGCACGGGAAAGCCCTAGGGGGCGTCATCGATGGTTGTCCTGCCGGATTGGAACTGGACCTTGAACTGATCCAAAAGGATTTGGACCGAAGAAAACCGGGACAGTCTGCCATTGTTACCCAACGCAAGGAACCGGATACCGTGGAATTTTACTCGGGACTGTTTGAAGGTAAAACTACGGGAACACCGATTGGTTTTGCCATTCATAATACCAATCAGAAATCACACGATTACTCGCATATCAAGGACTCGTATCGGCCATCCCATGCCGATTATGTGTATGATCAAAAATATGGGTTTCGGGATTATAGAGGTGGTGGACGCAGTTCTGCCCGTGAAACCGCAAGTAGGGTAGTGGCGGGTGCCATTGCCAAGCAGTTTTTGGGCGATATGAGGATCAACGCCTTTGTTTCCCAAGTAGGGGAACTCAAATTGGATAAACCCTATCAAGAATTGGATTTCTCCAATATCGAGTCCAATGCGGTCCGTTGCCCGGATACCGAAATGGCCCAAAAGATGGAAGACTACATCAAGGCCATTAAAAAAGAAGGGGATACCATTGGTGGGGTGGTCACCTGTGTGATCCAAAATGTACCAATCGGTCTAGGAGAACCGGTTTTTGATAAGCTCCATGCCCGTTTGGGCGAGGCCATGTTGTCTATCAATGCCGTAAAAGGTTTTGAATATGGCAGTGGCTTTGCCGGGGTGGCCATGAAGGGTAGTCAACATAACGACGCCTACAATTCCGATGGTACCACCCAGACCAATCGAAGTGGAGGGGTTCAAGGAGGTATCAGTAACGGCATGGACATCTACTTCAATGTGGCCTTTAAACCTGTGGCCACCGTTTTGCAGGCATATGACACCATCAACAAGGAAGGTGAAAAAGTGACCACCCAAGGTAAGGGAAGACATGATCCCTGTGTGGTGCCAAGAGCTGTCCCCATCGTGGAAGCCATGGCAGCACTGGTTTTGGCGGACTTTACCCTTTTGGCGCGCACCAACAAAATCTAAGAGGGTGTTAGGTGGTTTCCTAGCAAAAAAGTATCTTACTGCCATTAAAACCATCTTATGAAGAAATTGGAATTGCACTGGCGTATCCTTATTGGTATGGTCATGGGTGTATTGTTTGCGCTATTAATGGTTCAATTTGAATGGGGCCCCAAATTGGTGGCCGATTGGATCAAGCCTTTTGGAAACATTTTCATCAATTCTTTAAAACTTATTGCCGTTCCCTTGATTTTGGCTTCGTTGATCAAAGGGGTTTCGGATTTAAAGGACATTTCCAAACTGTCCAAAATGGGTGGTAGGACCATCGGTATTTATATCATTACCACGGTAATTGCCGTTTCTATTGGTTTGATGGTAGTGAACATTGTAAAACCAGGGAATTCCATCACTGAGGATACCCGAAACGAATTGGTAGAAAATTACAAGGGCGATGCGGATTCCATCAAATCCAAAGCAGATAAACAAAAAGAAGCCGGACCGTTACAGGCATTGGAGGATTTGGTTCCCAGCAATATTTTCAAGGCGGCGAGCGATAACGGCAACATGCTCCAAGTCATTTTCTTCGCCATATTTTTCGGCATCGGACTTATTTTGATACCCGAAGAACAGGCCACACCGGTCAAAAAATTCTTTGATGGGTTCAACGAGGTCATATTAAAGCTCATCGATATCATCATGCTGGCCGCACCCTATGGCGTTTTTGCCTTGTTGGCTGCTTTGGTGGTCGAATCACCAAGTATGGACCTTTTCAAGGCATTGGCTTGGTATGCTTTCTGTGTGGTCCTTGGTTTGGTACTGATGATTGGTATATACCTTTTGATTGTTTGGATCTTTACCAAGAAAACCCCATCATTTTTCTTAAAAGGCATGTCACCTGCACAATTGTTGGCTTTTTCAACCAGTTCCAGTGCAGCGACCCTGCCCGTGACCATGGAAAGGGTAGAAGAGCATTTGGGAGTAGAGGAAGAAGTGACCAGTTTTGTACTGCCCATTGGGGCTACCATCAATATGGACGGAACCAGTTTGTACCAAGCGGTTGCAGCAGTTTTTATTGCGCAGGCATTTGGCATGGATTTGAGCCTGTCGGCCCAGTTGGGAATCATCGTCACTGCTACTTTAGCCTCCATCGGTAGTGCCGCAGTGCCGGGTGCCGGAATGGTTATGTTGGTGATCGTGTTGGCACAAGCGGGGATTCCAGAAGCTGGATTGGCCCTTATTTTTGCTGTGGACAGGCCTTTGGATATGTGCCGTACGGTCGTGAACGTTACGGGGGATGCCACGGTCTCCATGGTAGTGGCCAAATCCGTAGGAAAATTGGGAGAACCCAAGGTGAAACATTGGGACGACAATTACCATAAGAACGAACCGAGCTAAAAACAAGAGCATCATGAACATCTGTTTTTTAATGTACCCATGGGATGAGATCAATCCGGAGAATGATACTTCTTTGGCTTTGATCCATGAATGCGTGAAAAGAAACCATGGGGTGGCCCTTTGTACTCCGGCCAATCTAACGATAAGAAACAGTGTTACCAGTGCCTTTTGCACTGTGATCAATCGGATGGATAAAGTGTCCAGCAGTCAAAAGACCTTTTATAAACAGGCCACAACCCGTGAAGAAATGCTTCCTTTGGCTGGCTTTGATGTCATCTTTATGCGTGCCAATCCTCCGTTGGACCCGTTGATGCTCAATTTTTTGGATTCTGTAAAAGATGACGTGTTCATTGTCAATTCGCTCCAAGGGCTTCGTGAAGCGAACAATAAACTGTACACGGCCGCTTTTGGGGATTCCCATAGTAATATTATTCCGGCCACCCATGTCTCCAAGAACAAAAAATATTTGATCCAACAGATCAAGAATTCTCCTGCGGACAAGATGATCTTGAAGCCTTTGAACGGGTACGGTGGTTCAGGTGTCATCTTGATCGAGAAGACAGCCATGTCCAATATCAATTCGTTGTTGGATTTTTATGTAACCAATTCAGATGGAACTTCTAACTATGTCATACTTCAAGAATACATTGAAGGTGCCGATCAAGGCGATGTGCGTATTTTGATACTAAATGGAGAACCCATTGGTGCCATGCGGCGCATCCCTGGAAACGATGACCACCGATCCAATGTTTCGGCTGGAGGTTCCGTGGCCAAACATACCATGACGAAACAGGAAAAGGCCCTGTGCAAGCAGATTGGACCTAAACTGGTAAAGGATGGTCTCTACTTTGTGGGCATTGACGTAATCGGTGGCAAGTTGGTAGAAGTGAATGTGATGTCTCCGGGTGGCATTACCTATATGAACAAAGTGTACAAGACCAAGATTCAAACCAAGGTCATCGATTTTATCGAAAGTAAGGTGTTGGATAAGTTAAAGGCATTTGACCGCAGGTCAAGATTGCGTAACGAAGTAGAAAATGCATAGATGTTCCATAGACGAAATACTCCAAAAAATCCAAAACGAGGAAAGTTTTGAGGCGGTAGCCGAAGATTATTCCTTTACCCTCAAAATTGAGGATTACGTTCCCTATGTGTGCGGTGCCGTTCACGATGGTCACCAGTTTCGAAAATCCCTTTGGGACAATTGTACCCATACCCAATACGAACGTTGGTATGAGGAGGATCCATGCACCAAGGCCATGGTGCAATCCCATCCCATTGTCATTGCAGGTTGTGATAGCCGGTTCGAGTATGATCTTAACCGCCCACCGGAAACGGCCGTTTACAAAGATGCCTGGGGCAAGGAGCTTTGGAAAGAACCCCTACTTGAAAAGGAAAAACAGATCAGCCTGAACAAACACCTTAATTTCTATAGAGTAGTCAAGGTCTTGATCGAAAAATTGGAATCGAAATACCCGAAGATCCTGGTTTTCGATATGCACAGTTATAATTGGAAACGATGGGAAAGGGAAGTACCTGTTTGGAATTTGGGTACCATCAACATCAATAATAACCGATTTGGGGCATTGGCGGAACAGTGGAGGGAAAGATTGGAGAACATGGTCTTACCTATCGATATGCAGACCACGGCCAAGATCAATGACACCTTTCAGGGCAATGGATATTTTTTAAAATATATCACCAGGAATTTCGATAATACCTTAGTTTTGGCGACGGAAATTTCCAAGGTTTACTGCGATGAGCATACAGGCATCATCTTTCCGGAAGTGGTGCGTTCGGTAGAGGAGCAGTTTAAGATCATGGTTCCAAAAATGGTACGTGCATTCGAAATAGAAAATGTATGATCGGGGAAAAGGAAAAACAGGAATTGGCCAAGGAATATGCCGATTTGTTCGAAATTGATGCCAATCTGGACCGGCTGGTCAGTAAGATTGAATTGTTGAGTTACATCAACCCCATCAATATTGAAAAGGAGAAGCATCGTTTCTTTGCTTCAAAATATACTGCGGAGCCCGAGTTTAAATATCCCAAGCTAAAGTTTGATCCTTACAAGTTGCATCGGTTGTTCTTTTCGCAACGGTTGGAACGCATTCACGATGATCGTATCCGCAAGTTGTACCAAGAGGTGATCTATTACTATTCCAACATGGTGCAGTGTATCGAGACCATCGGCAAGGGCAAGAACTTTTATTACAATTCCCTTCGGGTATATGGGACCCCTACGGAAAAGGATGTGCAGAACGCCCGGTTCATTCTTCATTTTGCGGACGAACCCGTGGCTTCGGATATGGAAAAAGTGTTTACCGCAGAAGAGGCACAGGCCTATTTTGTGGACTTTGTAAAGCAGTACGATTTTCCGTTGAACATTAAGTTTTCCACACACATCGCAGCAGAGGCCATGGTGAGCAACAGCTCCCAGTCCCTATTGATCAAAAAGAACAACAAGTTCAGTAAGAACCAGTTGTTGACGCTTGCCAACCATGAGATCGGGGTGCATTTGGTGACTACTTATAACGGTTTGTTGCAACCTTTGAAGATTTTTTCAAACGGCTTGCCCAAAAATGTGGAGACACAGGAAGGTTTGGCCGTGTTCAGTGAGTACATGGGCGGAGCCCTTACGTTAAAGCGTTTGAAGGAACTGGCTTATCGTGTTTTGGCAGCGGACAGTTTGATCAAGGGTTATTCTTTTGCCGATACCTTTGATTTGATCCATGGCCAGTACAAACTCAATCGGGACGAAGCGTTCACCATTACCCTTCGAGCGCATCGGGGCGGAGGTTTCACCAAAGATCGTTTGTATTTGAGCGGGTTGCGCAAGATTTATAAGCGATATCAAAAAGAGGAGAGCATGGACAACATGCTTACCGGAAAAGTGTCCTTGGATCATGAGGAAACCATCAAATACCTCAGAGGTATGGGATTGGCACAGCCCATTACCCACCAAAGCTATTCGTTCAACACCAAATTGAACACCAACAAGACCTTGGATTTTATCCTGAATAACCTCAAGTAAATTGTCACTTCGAGTGATTTTCGAAGAAAATTGTATCGAGAAGTGATTTGAATTCGAGTGAATGAAAACCTACTATGTTTACATCCTATTATGTTCGGATAACACCTATTATACTGGGGTCACTTCAAATTTAAACGATAGAATAGAAGAACATCGAACAGGAAAATACAAGGATAGCTATACTTTTTCAAGAAGACCGATTAAACTAGTGTATCATTGTCAGTTTACCAATCCCAACTTGGCAATATCACTTGAAAAACAAGTCAAAAAATGGTCAAGTCAAAAAAAGCGAGCACTAATCGATGGAGAATATGACAAACTCCCAAATCTATCCAAGAAAAAATTTGGCACTTTATAGTTCTCGATACATTTTCTCCTCCGTTGTCGGAGAAAACACTCGAACTGACTTAAGCTAATGTTGTAACCTGTCACTTCGAGTGGTTTTCGAAGAAAATTTTATAGAGAAGTGATTTAAAACAACAGTAAATTGTTTTGTTGCGTTCACAGGGAAATATACCTGCCTTTCGGATATTTTACCTGAAAAGAAAAGCTTTCTTTCTGGGATTGCTGTGAGGTTAGCTCCAAATTCCAAGTCAACAATCCTTTTTTGTCATCGTAATCTGCATTGTTGGTGACAATATCGTCCACCTTGATTTCCTTGTTTTGGGAAACGGGAATTCGGTCCATAAGTTTTAGGTGGATCGGAACATTTTTGTTGTTCTTGATTTCCAAGGTATAGGTACGATCCAAGATACGGTTGCTTCCTGAGAAGGATTTGCTTTTGAAATCACGTTCCTGTTGCCGAGTGACCGTCACATTATTGTCTATGCCCAAGGAAAGGATCATTTCTTTTTTGGTGGTATAGGGGTCGATGACCGTTTTACCGGCGTAGGTGCCCTCAAAATAAACGTTGGCTTCCCCAGGCAACAATTGGTGTTTCTCCCAATCGGTGAAACGGGCGGTCAAGAATACATTTTCGTTGAGGATGGGTGCTGCAAAATATTCGTAATCGGCATTCATTTTAAAGGTATTGATCTCTATGGCTGTAATATCCCCGTCGGAATTGATGGTGTACGCCTTTTTGATGGCAAACTCCGTTTTGGTGGCCCCTTCCATGGTATGACTCTTTTTAGTGGTGATTACCACGACCCCATTTACGCCCTTACTTCCATAAATGGCTGTTGCATTGGCTCCCTTCACTACTTCTATATCCTGAATCTCGTTTTCGTCCAGATCACCTTCCGAGAAATCCTCCACTGGAATACCGTCGATGATGTATAAGGGTTCTTGTACTTCGGTGGGTATGGTAACAGAACCTGTTCTTCTTACTTGTACTCCGGCAACTCTACCCGATAATGCTTTTGAAGTACTACCGTAACCCATGACCACCACTTCGTCCAAATGCTGTGCATCTTCCTCCAAACGAACATTCATAATAGAGGAGTAGATGGGCAGTTCCTGTTGGTGCATGCCGATATAAGAGTAGACCAACTCTTGGCCCTGTGCCACATCGATGGTATAATTGCCGTCAAAATCGGATTGGGTTCCCTTATTGGTGCCTTTAATGATGATGTTAACGCCGGGAAGAGGCTGTCCACTTTCGTCGGTAATGGTGCCCACTACTTTTTTGACATTCGGGTTAAAGGCATATCCTTTTTTCTTCACGGAGGGGGCATATCGCTTTTGATAGGAGGATACAAAGTTGAGATACTTGGCCTCCAAGTTGGGTTTGGCAATATTATAATTGGGATTGCCTGTGGATAGCACCATATGCACGTTGTTCCAGTCCTGACCTGTTTTTTGGTACACATTGGCCTTATAGGCCAAATTCAAGGGTGCATTCAGTCCGGTTGATTTGATATCGTAATTGGGTACCCATCCTGCGTCCCTGACCAAGTAGGTGAGCGTGGCGTTCAAGTTGGTGGCAATAGGGGCGTCAAAAATGATAGTGATTTCGCCTTGGGGCACTTCCGGGGCATTGTTTACTTCAGCGAGTTGGTGTTGCAGGTCGCCTACTTCCAATTTTAGTTTGTTGATGGTAAGGTTGGTCTTGAAGATCTCATTTTTGATGGCCGTGGTGCGTTCCCGGTAATAGGCCCCGATCTGTTTTATGCGGTCCAGGTCCAATACTTGTCGGTCCCCATTGACCAATCGGTTGGAGGTGATGACTTTTTCCTCTTCCTCAAGACCGGCAATGGTATTTTTCAACATGGCGATTTCATGTTCCAACCGGATGATTTCGTTTTCCCACTCCTTTACCTTGGGATTGCTTTCGGATTTCTCCAAATAGTTGATATTGTACACCAGAGAAAGGATGGAAACGGGACCCAATCCTGAAATCTGGATACTGCTCTCATCAATTTTGTGGGAAAGTCCCGTAAAAACTACCTCATTGGAGCCCTCTTGGAGTGGGCAGGTAGCGGTTCGGGTAATTTGGGCACCGCTGAGGTATGCCGTAACCTCTTTAATCTTGGAAGGTATTTTTGATTCGTTGGCAAAAAGGAAAAAAGGGGCCAATACAAAGAGAATAGCTGTATTTTTCATAGGATTGGATTTAAATGTTGCTCAAACCTATAACTGGACAGTCATCCAAAAAATCAGGAGTAGTGTGAAATGGTCAGGTGGGTTAGGGAAGTGGGAGTTCTGGTGAGTCAGCCCAAAAACTTGGCCTTTAGTTCGGGAGTTGGGATCATACACGATTCTTGTTTGCCAAACCATTTGTAGCGGTTACGGGCCACAAAATCATAAATGACATCCCTGATGGATTTTGGGATCCACTTGAAAATAGAGGTCAATTTCCACAAGCCACCCAATTCTCCTGCAATTTCCAGTGCAGCATCCGATTTGGTAAAATAGGCCACGCCCGGTTCAATCAGAATAATGGAATCGACTTGGCTGGTGTCAATATGGCGTTCAGCGATCAATTGCTCACCCACCTCACTCTGTATCGCAGCATAGCGAAAGACGTCTTTTTTGTCCCGTTTGATTACAAACTGTACACTGCCGTTGCAGAGGTTACAAACCCCATCGAATAGGATGATTTTTTTGTTTTCTTTCATATCATTGTTCCCGCGAAAGCGCAGCATCTCATTTTATTACAAAGATACTGCGCTTTGGATAGAAAGTCTATTGAGTGAACGAAAGGTTTATTGTTGATACCCTACCAGTTTCCATATCTCATCGGGAGTATTCTTGCTCAATTCAAGAACACTTTTACCTGAATTTTCCATAGCCTTTCTGATGATATAATTCCCAGTTCGGTATCCTATGGATTGCCTTCCGTCCGGATGCTCGAACATCCAATGTTGATAGTTGGCATCTATAGGCAGTGCCAGGATTTCCTTCATCCATTGCTCTGCAACTGCGGCTTCTGGTGGGCTGTCCGCTTTCATGGACTGATGGGTATATTCTTCTGAAAACACCACGGCCAGTCCTTCGTTCACGGCGGCAATGGGTATACCTGGACCATACCTGTTATCCTGAATGGCCCAACCTCGGGATAAATGGTGGAACTCATGAAAAATAGTATGCTTCAATGCGGTTTGTGACGCTGCAGTAACACCACCTGGGTATTTCTCCGAGATTTGGATGGCCACGAAGGGAGGGGAATTGGTTTCGGTGCGCCCTGTGACCCCACCGACCACATCAAGGTCCCAATCCACAATTTCAACAGCTACCGTAATACTGTCGGGAAGTTGGGGGAGTAGTGCCCTGATTTCACCCTCCGAATTGGTGATAATCTCTTGGATCAACTCTTTCTGTTCTGAGGTGAATGGACTTTCTCCCTCTTTAAAGGTGATAGTGGCACCAAGTGGCTGCGGTTGATTTTTGCAACTGTTGATGAGTAAAAGTGTAGTGAAAAGTAATAGGATTTTGATTGATTTCATTTTGTATATGCTTTCCTTGGAGACTTCCCATAACCGAAAATGTTACATGGGAACAAAAAAATACAAACCACGGATGTTTGCACATCCGTGGTTTTCTTTACCTAAATAATGCTTAATTCAGGTTATTTTAATGCGTAATTGATGTAACCACCATCTGCCAACAATTCCGTTCCTGTAATAAAACTTGCATTGTCGGAAGCCAAGAATAAGACTGTTTTTGCTATCTCCTCGGGTCTTCCCATTCGTTGCAAAGCTGTGGCTGCGGCAAAAAAGTCTTTGGCACCTCCTTGTGTCGCCTTGTCAAAACCAGGTGTTTCCGTTGGTCCTGGGCTAACAATGTTCACCCTGATCTGTCTTTCTGCCAATTCATTTGCGGCAATTTGGGCAATTTTGTTCAATGCCCCTTTGGTGGCAGAATATATACTGGCACCTGAGTTGGTAGCGGTTGCTACGGTTGACGAGGTGAATAGCACAGCCGAACCATCCGCTAAATGTGGAAGCAACTTTTGCAACGTAAAGAATGACCCCTTTACGTTCGTGTTGAATTGCGCATCAAAGTCTTCTTCCGTTACTTGCCCGATGGGTGCAAATACTGCTATGCCCGCGTTTAGAAAAAGCACGTCTATTTGATGCCCACTTTCTTCAACCGCCTTTTCCAAAGCAGAGATACCGATCAAAGTTGAGGTGTCCGAAACTACGGTTTGCAGTTTCTGACTGTTGATTTCCGCCGCTGCTTTCGCAAGGTTGGCTGAATTCCTACCTGTGATGAGCACATTGGCGCCATTTTCTATAAAAGCTTTTGCCGTAGCCAATCCAATACCGGTACTTCCTCCAGTAATGACTACGCTTTTGTTTGTAAAACTCATTTTAATACTTTTTTTGTTTGAGCCACAAAGGTAGAACCGATAGATTTATTTTAGTAACTTTGTTACAAAAAGTAACTGTTACTTCCGAGTAACGAAGTAACCTAATGGTAACAAGAAGTAGTATGGAATGCAAAGAAGTCCGCGCAGATATGCATAAAAAAGAAATGATGGCCGTTCAAGATGCCATGGATGTGTTGAGTGGTAAATGGAAAATATCCATTATTTCTTCCATCTGCTTTTATAACAAAAGGAGGTTTTCCGATATTTTGAATGATGTTAAGGGTATCTCCAACAAAATGCTGAGCAAGGAATTGAAGGAGCTAGAAATAAACAAGTTGATCAAGCGGATTGTTCTAGATACACAACCCGTTACCGTACAGTATCAACTTACCGAGCATGGGAAAACGTTACAGATCATTATCAATAATTTGACGGACTGGGGGAAAGCGCACCGAAAAAAAATCATTGGGCAATAAAATAAGCACCGATGCGTGTCTATTTCTGGTTTAAAAAAAGGTGGTCCAAGCCTTGACTTGAACCACTCCCTTAAATGATAAAATTTTCTTTTTCAGTCATTAAAATGTGGCCGCATCAATCACATAACGATAACGCGCTTCCTTGTTCACCACTTTTTCCCAAGCATCGTTGATTTGTTCGGCGGAAATCATTTGAATGTCAGGTCGTATTCCATTATCGGCACAATAATGCACCACTTCTTGGGTTTCGGGAATACCTCCAATCAAGGATGCATTGAAATTGACCCTTGTAGCCGCCAAATTGATATTGCTAAAAGTCAATTCAAACCCATTGGGCATGCCCACATAGGTAAAATGACCATTAGGTTTAACGCATGCAATGTATGGAGCCGAGTTGAACTGGTACGGAATGGTACAAATCATGTAGTCCAGTTTTTTGGCAAAAACATTCATACTACCAAAGGATTCATCCACAACAATCACTTCCTTTACCCCCCAAGATTTTATGTCTGCTACTTTCCCAGGAGATGTAGTAAAAGCATACACTTCGGCTCCTTTAGATACGGCTAATTTAATGGCCAAATGCCCCAATCCGCCAATACCGGCAACCCCAACTTTGTCGCCAATTTTAAATTGAGCCTTCATCAACGGGGAGTAGGTGGTTATTCCAGCACATAGCAACGGAGCTGCTTCCTGTAAACTAATGTGTTCTGGAATATGGACGGCAAAATGATCCCTGACCACAATGTTGGAGGCATATCCTCCTTGTGATATTCCAGTTGGTGAAGAAGCTTCTGGGTACCCATAAGTGAAAACCGTTTCGCCTTTTTCACAAAAATGTTCTTCTCCATGCATACAACTATCGCATTCCATGCAACTGTCTACCATACAACCTACACCAGCGCGATCACCTATTTTAAACTTGGTGACATTTTTGCCCACTGCCTCAACAATGCCCACAATCTCGTGTCCTGGAATTTGTGGATACTGTTGTGGACCCCAATGCCCCTTCATCTGGTGAATGTCGGAATGACAAATACTTGCAAATTTGATATCGATCAAGATGTCGTTATCGCCCACAGGACGTCGTTCAAATTCCCAAGGCTTTAAGGTGCCTGTTGCATCAAAGGCTGCATATCCTTTTGATTTTATATTCTCTTTCATAATGGTTTTGTTACTATTGAAATTATTGGCCAGCAATGGTGTTGTGCCCGTGAGTAAAACCCCAGTTCCTGCCAAGGCGGTTTGCTGCATGAATTCCCTTCTTGAATGTTTCACATTTATTATTTGATATTGTTGTATTGCACGTCCGTTACGGCTTCCATCCAATCCACAATACCATTTTCGGTATTTGGGACAATGTAGAGCTGTTGCAAACCGGTATCGGGACTGGCGCCATGCCAATGTTTGGTATGTGGCGGGCATTTGATCACGTCTCCTTTTTTGATGATCTGAATCGGCTCTCCTTCAATTTGGTGATAGCCAACCCCATCCGTAATGATCAAAATTTGTCCGGATGGGTGCGTATGCCAATTGCTTCGCGCCCCTGGCTCAAAATAAACGTTGCCCACTGCTGTGGTATATACATCATCTATATCCACAAGACCTATGTTGTATGCATTGCCTGTAAATAACTCCTTGGGACCTAGGTTTCCCTTTGGGAAAATAAAGTCCAATTCTTCTTCATTTGATTTCATATCTGTCACTTTTTCGTTGTTAATAGTATAGTTACATGCCAGAAAGGAAAATGCGATTCCCACCAGTCCTGTAATAAATAGTGCTCTTTTAATGTTCCTTTTCATTTTTATGTTTTTATTTGAAAATTGATTTATCGATATTCTTCAGGATTTTAGCTGGAACTCCACCAACAATCACATTGTCGGGCACATCTTTGTTCACTAAGGAGCCAGCTGCAACAATGGAATTTTCTCCAATGGTGACTCCTTTTAATATGGTACTGTTGGCACCTATCCAAGCATTCTTTTTTATTAAAATGGGAGCTGTGGACAAGGATTGTCTTTTGGCTGGGTCAATGGGATGGCCTTCAGAAAGCACACTTACTTTTGGGCCAATGAGTACTTGGTCTTCTATGGTTATGCCGCCAAGGTCCAGAAACGTGCAGTCAAAATTGATGAACACATTCTTGCCCAGTTTTAAGTTTTTTCCATGGTTGATAAAGATGGGAGTAAACACACCAACAGTGTCATCAATCTTGGTTCCCGTAATTTGACCCAATATGTACCTGATTTCAACTGGGTCAATGGTTCGGTTCAGTTGTGAAACCAATTTTCTGGTGTCCAATGAAGCTTCCCTGATTTTGAAATAGTCTGGGTCATTAAAAGGAACCGTTTCCCCATTCAGCAATCTTTGGAATATGTCTTTTGTATCGTTGGACATCTTCGTGAACGTTTATATATGCAAAATTACCTTCAACCCAAAGATTTGGGTTAATGAGATTCAAACCAATGATTATAATTTTCAAACCAATTAAGCTCTAAGGAAAGAAGGGGCGGTTCCTGTTTGCTTTTTAATGAAGTGGTTAAAATATGTGGGGTATTCAAATCCTAGGGCATATGCAATTTCTGCAATGTTCCAGTTGGTGTGCTGTAATATGGATTTGGCCTCGTGGGTGATCCTGTCCGATATATGTGCCGATGTGGGTTTTCCGGTGACTTGTTTCACGGCACGGTTCAAGTAGTTGGTATGTACCGAAAGTTGTTGGGCGTAGTCTTTTGGGCTTTTCAATTGAAGTGGTCTTTCGGGGCTTTCAATGGGAAATTGTCTTTCCAACAATTCCATGAAAACGGAAGTCAACCGTTCAGCGGCGTTTTTGTTTTGGTTGTATTTCTCCGAAGGTTTTAATTTCAAAGATTCGTGTAAAATCAGGTTGATGTAATTCCGAATAAGGTCATCTTTAAATTCATAATCAGATTGTTGCTCGGAAATCATCCGTTGAAAGATTCCGTTTAAAAAATCCCTTTGCTCGGTGGAAATATCCAAAATGGGAGTGCCTCCCAGTTTGAACAATGGCGATTGTTGCAAACTTTCCGATCGGTTCCCAGGTAAAAGAAAGTCTTCAGAAAACAAACAGGTATAACCCACATAGGTGGACGATAAGGTTTCCCATGAATAGGGGATGTGGGGATTCCCGAAAAATAAGATGGTTCCTTCGGCTTCGAAAGTCCTATCCGCATAGTGGATCTTGCTCTTTCCCGTGGTCAGGCAAATTTTGTAGAACTCCTTGCGACTGTAAACCCTGGTGGCATTCCCATCTTCCTCTATTTGAAAAACGTTGAAGCCTTTCAATTTTAGTTCATTGTTATATGTGGACAGGGAACGCATATAACAAAATTAAGAAATTCAAACTTTATTTGTTCCTATAGTGTATTCAAAAAACTGCTCAGGTCCATATCCTTGTCCAGTCCCAATTTCTTTTTCAACCGGTATTTGGATTTGAGGATACTGTCTGGCAATACGTTCAAGGTAGCAGCCATTTCCTTGGTGGTCAGGTTCATGCGTAAAAAGGCCGCCAGCCTGATTTCTTTTTCGGAAATATCAGGGTCGAGTGTTCTTAGCTTTTGGTCAAAGTCGTTGTGCACTTCGGCAAAATAGGTCTTGAACACTTCCCAGTCCTTGTCCGAGGCATTTTCCTTTTTCAGCAACATCACGATCCGCCTGAATTCCATCTTGAACTTTTCCGGGGAGTTTTTGATGCTTTCCAAATTCTCCATCAACTCCTGGATAAAGGTGTTCTTTTGCACCAAATGCAAGGTTTGGCTGGCGAGTTCCTTTTTTTTGTGGGCTATCTCTTGTTTGTAGATTTCTTCTTGCTTTTCTCGTTCCACTTTATTTTTCTTCATCCGTTGGCGATACCCGAAGACGACCAATCCGGTAAGGGCTAGGGCAGAGGCCATGCCGCCGGCATAAAGACTTTTGGTAAGTTTGTCCACTTTGGCTTTTTCATTTAGGGTATTGATTTCTTCCTGTTGCAATGCAATTTCGGCCTCCTTCTTTTCTGTCTCATAGATGGTTTGTAGCTCCGAAAAACGATTTTGGCTTTCCGCATCATAAATACTGTCGCTTATAGTCTTGAATTGTTTTTGGTATTCCAATCCTTTGTCAAATTGACCTTGTTTTTCAAATGCCTTGGATAGCAAATCGTATGCTCTCACTTGTAGTCTTAAATTGTCGGTTTCTTTTGCAATTTTTAATCCGGCCAATAGATTGGTCTCAGCTAGGACGTTTTGATTTGCCTTCAGTTGCATTCGTCCCAAATCAATACGATACTCCGAGACGCCCAAGTCATTCGCTTGCAGCTCTTCATACTCGACCAATTTGCTTAAACGGGAAATGGCCTCATCCACTTTTCCTTGGTTGAACAAGAGCAGGCATTGAATGTGCTCAATTTGGTATTCCAAAGAAGGGTCTTTCAATTTTTGGGCAATTTGCAGGGCCTTATCCAACCGTTCCTGAGTGGTTTTGTATAATTCTGGATTATTCACTCCCAAAGCGGACAGCAAAAACAACGAGGCTCCTTGTTGGCGCAGTTCTTTGATGCGTTCAAAGTAGGTCAGTATTTTTTCATGGTAGGCAATGGCGTTCAAAGTGTCCTTCATTTCGGCATAAGTGGCCGCGATGACCATTTGGTTCTGCACGAGTTCGATGGAATCCTTATGCTTCTCCGAAATTTCGGCAGTCTTAAAAGCTTGTTGCAGTGCTAGATTAAAATAGCCTTTTTGAAGATATACAATTGCCTTACTGTTATAGATATTGGCCAAGCCAATGCTATCTTTTACGGTTTCATAATTATTTTCAGCCAGATCGTAGTAATAAAAAGCGCTGTCCAATTTACCCGCCACGTTATGGTCTTGTCCCAGGTTTCGTTGCACAGCCGCCATTTTCCTTAGGTCATTGTTCCTTTTGTAGACACTGAGTGCTTTTCTGAAATAAGTCCCGGAACTGTCAAAATTGTTCATATAGGCATAGGTCACGGCCTTTCGCTCATAACCAAAGGTTAATATGGAATCTATGTCACTTTTCTGCCCCAGTTGGATAATTTTTTCAGAATAGTCCACGGCCTGATCAATGTCGTTATCAATATATTGAAACCATAACCGGTTTAAGATGTCAAATTGAGTGGAATCACTTTTAGCCGATGTCAGTGCCTGAATAAGACTGTCGGTTTTTTGTTGATCTTGAGCGGGAAGGTTACAAATGGGAAGTGAAATTAAAAAGATAGTGTACAAAAAGTTTCTCATGAGGTTGGTGGGTTAGGTTACAGCAAGATAATCAATTAATTCAATGGGTTTTAGCTCATGGTAAAGACCCTAAGAATTGCTTGTCCATAAAAAATCCATGTTTCCTGTTGTTTGGAATCCAATAAACACTCCTGTAAAGCATTGATTGTATTGGGTTTAATCGATAAACTGCTTGATAGCTGAAAATCGGTTGTCCATGGTATTTTTAGTGGTTGTCCACACATCTTGTCCATACTTTGTCCATGCCCAAAAATAGGTTCGAGCCAATTCCGATACTACTTTCGGCTTCGTTGAACCTAAAAACCAAATAGTTATGAAAACTAAACAAACATTTTTAAAAAGGATATCTGTATTGGGCATGATTGCCCTGATGGTTATCATCAAATCTTGTAGTAAGGATAGCGGTACCGACCCAACCAATAAAGATAGCGAAGCAAATATCAATGAAGTTGTCGCCAACCTGTCCTATGATCCAGATGCACTCTTGGGAGTGGTGGATACCGGAAGCTCCAGTACTGTGCGTACCGAAGGAGAAACCATTTCAGATCCACCAACCCAGTCAAACAATGTGATTACCAATTGTACAACAACGGCATACAACCTTAAGACCAATTATGAAGATATTGCCATTTTAAAACCCAACGCGGGAATTATATGGCCCGGGGCCTTGGTTAAAGTTGATGCCAATCTGAGGAATGGACTTCCAACACCAGTTGCGCCATCAAGAGCACCTTTGTCGTTAAGGGTTGACCTTCCGGGAATTGGTGAAAACGGAAATTTTACGGTGGACAGTCCCAATTTCAATTCTGTGGATGCAGGCATCGATGTTGCCCTTGAATGGTGGAACGCAAACGCCTACCAAGATGGTTATGTCAACGAGGCCAGTTCCTACTCGGATTCCAAAACCTCATACAGTTCCAAACAGGTAAGTATGGATCTTGGGGTGAATATCGAGTGGGCATCTACGGACTTTAGTTCACAGCTCAGTTATGAAAGTACTTCGGTAAAAAGGGTTGCCAATATGGTTTTTAAGCAGGTGTTTTATACCGTTTCCATGGAAACACCATCCAGTCCATCGGCAGTTTTCGGGGATAATATTTCAGCCTCCGACGTGGAATCCATGTTCAATTCCAGCGCTCCCCCGGGGTATATTAAATCGGTAAGCTATGGGCGCATCATTATGTTTAGATTGGAAACCTTCTATGAAGCAACTGGTATTCAGCTCGAAGCTGCTTTGGATTACGCTGCGGGAAAATCGAACAGCATAAGTGTGGAATCCGAAGTGACGAGCAAGGCCATTTTGGCTAGCTCCAACATCACCACCATAGTCATTGGTGGGAATGCAGAGGTGGCCGCTGAAGCAGTGACTGCACGTAATTTTGGTGATCTATCTCCTATCATTAAAGGGGCTAATGCTGTTTATAGTAGGGACAATCCAGGGGCTCCTATTTCCTATACGGTTAGATTTTTAAAGGACAACACCGTAGCCAAAATGGGTTATACCGAGGATTATCAAGCGGAAACCTGTACCAGTGAAGGCGTTGTGCATAGAACTGTGGATTTTATAAACGATTCCAGTCGTACATTTAAATTTGCACTTACCTATAAAAATCAACTACAGGGTTCAGGTGGAAGTGTTACAAAAAGCGATCTCGATGCTAATCCATCTTTATGGGTTACAAGCAATGTCAGTGGATCCATCAAAACCATACAACCACCAAACGGCGCTTACGATATTACCATATGGGTGCAAGACGATGGTGGGGCAGATGTATATCAGTATTATATAGGGAACAGTACCAATGGCGGGAACAGTTGTCACCGCGCAACCACGGGTATATTTGGGTGCTGTTTAACTATTCAGCAAGTTACCTGTTTATAGATTCCAATGATTTTTCAAGGCAGTCGGCCGCTCAAGTGGGGTTCAACCATTTGATGCCGACTGTTTTTTATTCCCGCGTAGGCGGGAATCTGTTTTTATTGCTGTCCTGCATTCTGACACGAATTGCACAAATCTTCACGAATGTTTTTATTGTCATTTCGAACCGACCGAAGGGAGTGCGGGAAATCTCCTTTTTATTGTTTGTCAGTAAAGAGAAGCGCAAGGCAAATGGCCTACAAAATGCAATCTTATTGGAGCGGGTTGGCACGAATTACACGAGTCTTCACAAAAGTTTTTATTGTCATTCCGCACGCGATGCGGAATCCATTTAGGGCCAAGTTTGGATTCCTGCTTTTGCAGGAATGACATTCTGAAGCGCAAAAACAAAGGACCGCATGCAGCGGCCCTGATTTATGATATGGTTTTTGTTCCAATCGGTTACATTTCCCATCCTTCTCGATAGGTACGGGTAACAAACTGGTTGGCATCCTCAAAGTTGGTAATTTTCATGTTGTCGCCATCCCAAATCAGTTTTCTTCTTCCATAAAATTCCATCTGACCTTCTGGGTTTTCTTTGCGTAACATATAACTACGTATGGCCAAGTTGCCCATCAAAACCGTTTCTGTCATAGGTCCGGCATAGTCAAAAGAAGAGGTAAGTCCTAGGTGTTCCTCACTTCCAAACCCTGCTTTGCAGGCATCTACCCACTTGCGTTGGTGGCCGTATTCCGGTTCAGGCATATCTTCTACTTCGGGACCGAATTCAGTGGTACCATCGTTCAAATATAATTTGGGTGTCAACGGAGAACTGTCATTGATATTGGTAGAAATCACACCGTTTTCACCATGGATCAATACGCCATTATAACTACCTGGGCCTCCAATATCACTGTCGGCGGGAATAATTTCTGGATGGGATGGACGTATACCACCATCGCTCCAAGTCATGATCAATGGAGATCCTGTTTTGTCCGTAGCTTCATAACTTAAGGTGATGAAGGAAGATGCAGGACAACCTTCTGGATGGTAATCTGGGGTCCACATTTGGGAGAACACCGTACCTACGCTACATTCAGCAGAGGTGGGATAACCCAATTTCAAGGTTCGGTATGGAATGTCCACCAAGTGACAACCAACATCTCCTAAGGCACCGGTACCGTAATCCCACCATCCTCTCCAGTTGAAAGGATGTAGGTTAGGGGTGTAGGGCTTCATGGGTGCTGGGCCTAACCACAGGTTCCAATCCAAATCTGCAGGCTTGCTTGCTGGGTCTGGTTCGGGCATGGCATATCCTTGAGGCCAAACGGGCCTATTGGTCCAAATTTCCACTTTGGTGATTTTTCCCAATGATCCGGAATCCACCCATTTTTGGACCATGCCCAGAAGTGGGTTAGATCCCCCTTGGTTCCCCATCTGGGTCACTACTTGTTTGTCTCTTGCCATTTGGGTCAAGATACGTGCTTCACGGATGTTGTGGGTCAAAGGTTTTTGCACATATACGTGTTTGCCCAGTCCCATGGCATAGGCAGCAGCTGGACCGTGCACATGATCTGGTGTACTGATGGTGACGGCATCAATGCCTTTCATCTTATCCAGCATTTCACGATAATCATTGAACAGTTTGGCTTTTGGGAAACGTTCCACCGACCTTTTGGCAGAACCGGAAAAATCGACATCGCAAAGCGCCACTACGCGTTCACGGCCGTCCACCGAGGCATTTGCAATATCACTGGCACCTTTACCGCCCGCTCCAATGGCCGCCAAATGCAGGCGGTCACTAGGGGCCAAATAACCAGGGCCACCGAGTACATGGCGTGGCACAATAAAAATGCTAGAGGCCATTGCGGTGTTTTTAATGAAGTTTCGTCTAGTTGTGGAGGATGCTTTTTCTTTCATCTTTTTACGTGATTGTCATAGAAGTTTGGACAACAAGGTAAAAAAATAATAACGAGAATGTTGTTCATTTCACAAGGATAATGTGAAAATTCATGAATGATATGATCCGTTGGTCTTCGATGGGTTATAATTGGCAAAAAAATAGCACTTATCACAGGGAGATTTCGCATGGGTCATCATACCCCTCATTTTGAAATGACGTTTAGGTTTATTTTTTGGCCTCCACCAGTTCCAATTGGTCCACACTCACATTGGTGGTGAACATACCATAATTGACCACGGCCTTTCCTTTTTCAAGGGTATCGATGCTGCCCACCGCTTTACCGTCCATCATACGGACGCGGTCGCCAATTTTGAACACGGGACGGGGTTTGTTCTTTTCGGCTTGAACTTCCTTTTTCTTCTTGATCTTTTTCTCTACCCGAACCTGTTTGATTTCCTGTTCCAGTTCTTGGGCGACTTGTTTTTGCTGATTCTGCTTTTCCTTGGCTTTTTTGGCTGAAGTCTTCTTGCGCTTGCTGTTCTCGGTCTCCACAATCCGAAGCAATTCCGAAATCAGAGGGCGTTTTTTGTGATCAATGAAATATTGTTCCGCAATCGTATTGACTTTATTGCCCAATTGAATCATCCGTTGGTTGTGGTCGTACAGTTCTTGGTAGCTCTCCAATTTGGTCTTTATCTTGGAGTTGAGTTGTTCCAATCGATCTGCCTCTTCCCGGGCCTTGGTTTCCTCTTCCTGGAGTCGGGTTCCCGTTTGCACCATTTTGCTACGTTCTTTTTGCAGTTTGGCAATGGTGGCATCAAAACGGACCTTGCCCCGTTCAATTTTCTTTTTGGCCTTGTTGATCAAAGAGTAGGGGATACCGTTTTTTTGGGCTACCTCAAATGTGAAGGAACTACCTGCTTCGCCTAATACCAATTGAAAAGTGGGTTCCAGGGTTTTGGAATTGAAGAGCATATTGGCATTGGTGGCATGAGGCAATTCGTTGGCCAGTGCCTTCAAATTGGCATAATGGGTGGTGATGACACCGTAGGCTTCACGTTCGTAAAACACTTCCAAAAAAGCTTCGGCCAGGGCGCCCCCCAATTCAGGGTCACTACCCGTACCGAACTCATCAATCAAGAATAAGGTTTCGTTATTGCACTTCTTTAAGAAGTGGTTCATGTTCTTGAGTCGATAACTGTATGTACTTAAATGATTTTCAATGGATTGATTGTCTCCAATATCCGTCAAGATTTTATCGAACAAGCACACGGAACTACGCTCGTGCACGGGAATCAACATGCCACTTTGAAGCATCACCTGCAACAGGCCAATGGTTTTTAAAGTGATGCTTTTTCCCCCGGCATTAGGCCCGGAAATAACGATGATACGGTTTTCTGGATGTAGTTTGATGGTCTGCGGCCAGGTCTTTTCCAGCTTTCGCTTGTTGGAAAGATAGAGCAGGGGATGATAGGCCTCTCGGAGATACAATTCCCTAGTCCCGTTGATTTCCGGAAGCACCCCGTTCATCTCATTGGCGTATTTGGCCTTGGCAGCGGTGATATCAACATCCGTCAAATATGCCTGATATTCCCTGAGCAAAATGGCAAAGGGCCTGATTTGATCAGTGAGTTGGTTGAGGATGCGTTGGATTTCCTCCTTTTCTTCAAATTCGAGGTTGTTGAGCTCCCGGGCATAGGCCAAAGTGGTTTCCGGTACAATGTACACGATGCTTCCTGTTTTGGAAGTACCCATCACGGTACCCTTCACTTTTTTTCGGTGCATGGCCTTAACAGCCAAAACCCTTCGATTTTCTACCACGGACTCCCGAATCTCATCCAAAAAGTCCAAGGATTGGTAACGCCCCAAGGCGGCCCCGAAACTTTGGTTGATCTTGCCCCGAACTTCGTTGATTTGGCTTCGGATGTGTCTTAGTTCGTCAGAAGCGGTGTCCTTGATTTCCCCAAATTTATCGATGACGACATCAATGGCCTCCGGAATCTCAGTGTTGTACTCCAGTACTTCCGACTTTTGGAACAACAGCGGATAGTATTCCTTGAATTTTTTCAAAAACTTCTGGTGGATGGTGACCGTTTTGCAGATGCTTCCAATTTTTCGAAAACCTGCCACCTCCAAGGTGCTGTTCTCAATCTTTAAAAGTCCCAATTCGGGGTTGATTTGGTCGAATCCGTGATTGGGAATACGGTTGTCATTGGAAAACGATGCCAAGTATTCGGAAGTTTGGCCCAAACGCTCCAACAAATCCTCCCTATTTGGGATGGGGACAATATCCAAAGCCTGTTCCTTGCCCAATTCGGTATTGCACCGGGCAGAAATCTGTTGTAATACCGTCGGGAACTCGAGGTCTTGAAGTGTTTTGGGGTGAATATTATGCATCTTTTTTCGCTAGCAGCGCAAAGATAGGATTTTGTATGAAGTGGTCATGTAAAACGGCATGCAATGCTTACATTTGAGGATTCCTGTCTTGCTTCAAAAATAAATAGTATGAAGAACGACCATACATTGATCTATGTGATTGCCGGTATTATTTTGCTCCATTTTGTGGCGGGTATTGCTTATTTGATCTACAAATTGACCAAAAAGAAGTAATCGGCTATGGACGTGAATATAGAACCTAGCTGGAAAGCACACTTAAAACCAGAGTTCGAAAAACCTTATTTTCAACAATTGGCGCAATTTGTAAAGCAGGAATATCAGCAAAGCACCTGTTACCCAAAGGGTAAGGATATTTTTTCCGCTTTTGACCATTGCCCTTTCCAAGAAACCAAAGTGGTCATCATTGGTCAAGATCCATATCATGGCCCTGGGCAGGCCAACGGCCTTTGTTTTTCGGTGAAGGACGGGATTCCGCACCCACCTTCCTTGGTCAATATTTTCAAGGAAATCAAAACGGATGTTGAAAAGCCCTATCCCGCCAGTGGTAATTTGGAACGTTGGGCGGATCAGGGGGTACTATTGTTGAATGCCACCCTGACCGTACGGGCCCATCAAGCGGGAAGCCACCAGAACAAAGGTTGGGAAACCTTTACCGATGCCGTGATCAAAACGGTATCTGCCGAGTTGGAAGGGGTTGTTTTTCTTCTATGGGGCGGTTTTGCCAAAAAGAAGGCAGCTTTGATCGATAAATCGAAACATCATATCCTTACTTCAGGGCATCCATCACCCCTGAGTGCCAATAGGGGACTTTGGTTCGGGAACAACCACTTTAGCAAGACCAATGCATTATTGAACCGCATGGGAAAACCTGCCATTGATTGGTAGTTGGTTTCAATATTTGGAATATTGGATTTTTTGATGGTTGGATTCTTTAAAAAAAACAAGGTGGCTGAGCGTAGTCGAAGCCACTGTAATGTTTGGCTGTTAATCCCAAAGAAATTCTGATGCGTCCTTGATTTGTTCTATCAACTTAAGGTCGAACAACCTTTTCTGGACCTCGTTCAGGGTTTCCGTGGTTAGTTGTTCTTGGCCCCATGAGGCTTTCGAAAGCCACTGTTGAATATCTTCCAATTTTTGTTCATATCGATTGGCCAAGGTTCTATCTATGCTCGGAATCTGTTTGAATTCTTCCGTATAGGTATTGATGACCTCTAGAATATGCCGTAACAATCCCGAATGGGCTTCTAGAAATGCATTGGTGGCGGCAATCACAAAACACGGCCATGGGGTAGGGCAATCGCCCACTCTTTTGAATATACCCTGGTCCACCAAAGGTTTAGTGGTGAAGTGTTCCCACATGAAATAGGCATTGGAACCCGAAGTCAAGTTTTCCACGGCACCATCAAGATTGTTGATGATTTCGAATTGAAGTTTTTTGGTGTCCCAGCCTTGGTTTTGCGCATTGATATAGGCCATGAGGTGGCTGCCACTTCCCAAGCGACTAATGGCTACTTTGTCGTTCTCAATATCCTTGATGGAATTCCTTGTACTACCTGCAGCCACATGGATGCCCCAAAGCAAGGGGGAGGCCACGAAGACTTGTACAATCTTACTGGGATTGCCCTGCGAAATGCTTTTGACCATACCTTCGGTCAAAATGATGGCCAGATCGGTTTCCTCGTCCTGGAGCATTTGGGCCATTTTTCCGGTGCCTTCAGGTACATCGGTCCAATCCAGTTGGATGCCGCGATCTTCAAAGGCGCTATCTTCCATAGCAAGGTGCCAAGGAAGGTTGAAATGCTCGGGAACCCCAATGATTTTTACTTTTTTCATGTAGGCAATTTGTTGAGTATTCTAAAATATAGATTCCAATCGGTATTTTTTTAAAAACAGCCTTTTAAAAATTATACCAGTTGACTTTGTGCTATTTTTTCTAGAGTGTATTGGATCAATGCATCTATGGACTGCCTACCTTGTTTGGAAAATTCCTTGTTGGGTCTGTTGGCCAATATCACGTTGAGGGAAATAGAGCGGTGTCCAAGCATTTTGGCAAGTCCGTACATGGCGGCTGTCTCCATTTCAAGGTTCGTAATACGTTGATCTTGATAAGAAAACGATGCCAATTTTTCATTGAAATCGGGAATCTTGGTCTGTAGGCGAAGCGACCTTCCCTGAGGACCATAAAAACCTGAATTAGTGCCTGTTATTCCGAATCGTATACGATTTGAGGAAAAAATATCAATCAAATCAGGGTCGGCATCAGCCACATAAGGATGGATGTTATGCCTATCCCAGCCCAAATAATCGTTGATCGTTTGTTCCAATGCCTCATTCCTCACGTGTCCAGACTCATAAAAGTGCAAAAGACCATCAAAACCAATACCAGAGGTGCTCATTAAGAAAGAGTCAACCGGGATATCTGTCTGGATGGATCCTGAAGTACCGACACGTATAATATTCAACTGTGTTTTTTGGTCCTTTATCTTCCTGCTTTGAAAATCAATGTTGGCAAGGGCATCCAATTCGTTGAAAACAATATCGATATTGTCCGTTCCGATACCTGTGGAAAGCACCATAATCCGTTTTCCCGCATAATGACCGGTATGGGTCACAAATTCCCTTTTGGTTTTTTGGATTTCGATGGAATCAAAGTGTTGGGACACCTGTGAAACGCGTCCAGGATCACCAACAGTAATGATGATAGGGGAAATATCCTCAGGTAGGAGGTTGAGATGGTAAATGCTGCCATCAGGGTTCAGAATAAGTTCTGAGCTGCCCAAAGAGGCCATTCTCTAGAGTTTTAAGATGCGGTTTGTTTCCGTATTATATAGGAAGTTATACTTTAAAGAACCGCCTAAATACATTTGATTATCACGTATTTGGGAATAATAGTTGGTTTCTTGCTTCAGTACTTCCATACCCTTTTTTGTCAATTTGACAGGGCTGAAGGAATTGAAAAGAGGTTTTAGGGTGGTAACGATTCTTTCGTACTGTGTATCACCAAAACCGTAGTAGCCTTGGTTGGTAATCAATTCACCCATCAATTCCGCTTTGGATTTAGGTTTCATTTCTGCGGCCACCTGCAGCACATGGTTTTCCAAGTCATTTAAACCATTTTTGATGGTCGGGAAGCGTTTCAAATGTGTTTTGAGGGCATCGGATAGGTATTCAAACTGAAAATCGTTGTTGGCAATCTGGTTTTCCAATCGGATGGGGTTGTCGCTACAGTACAATTGCCATATGTAATCAGCGTATTCAATATCGTCCTGGGAAAGAATGGTCCTGTTTTCATAGAGCTGAAGCAATTTCTCATCACTTAACTCATTGAGGCCATATAATTTTTCCGAACCGTCTTCCTTGCCACTGCAGACCAAAGAAATTTCTGCATGTCTCCTGTGGGTCTTCAGCCAACTCAGTACGGCAAGCATGTTGATCTGGCAAAAAAGGTCGTATTCAAACCATAAAACAATATGGTCTTGCTGCTTGTGGTTACAAAGGGAACGGTACTCTTTCAATGTTTTTTCAACAAACCACGACTTGGTAATCTTGTAGTTTTTGTTCAGGAATTCGAACCGGGTCTTCCAGAATGACTCGCTTCCTACGGCACAAAGGGTCTTGCCTTCGCATAGCATTTCCCGCCAGGTAATAATGTCTCCTTTCACTTCTAGAGACTCTAGTCTAGACGTGAAGCTGTCCCCGTTGGTGATGTGCAACAGTGATTTCATTTTCAGCTTAGTTTTCGTTGGTTAGGAAGAATAAAAGTAAGACTTAAACGATGAACACAAAAATTTTTTCACAAAACATTGATAGTCAATAGTTCTTTTTTAACATAGGGCGGGAAATTGTAACACCTTGTTCAAAATTCAGATTATCCACCGACCCTTTTCACGGAAAATCCGTTTTCCTTTAGGAAATCCATGATTTTGTCCCTGTAATCGCCCTGGATAATGATGGTCTCCTTTTTAAAACTGCCACCCACGCCCAAATATGATTTCAGGTCTTTGGCCAGTTTCTTGAAATCACTATCGGCCCCATTGTAGCCCTCCAAAATGGTCACTGGTTTTCCCTTTCGCTTTTCATATTTGCAAATAATGGGATCGTCCTGAAGCCAGTAGGAAGGTTCGTTGTTTTCCTGATTGGGTTTTTCCTCGGATACATGGTCAGGGAAGAGGTTTTTGAGCTGGTCCTTCAAGTCCATATCCTTATTTTTTGATCAATCCCAGTTCGATTAATCGTTCGTGCAGGTATTCGCCTGCCGTGGTGTCTTCAAACCCTTTGGGATGTTCGGCATCGATACAGTTTTCCAAACAGTTCAGGGGCATCTCGCTAATCGGGTGCATAAAGAACGGAATGGAATAGCGTGACGTACCCCACAACTCCCTTGGCGGATTCACCACTTGGTGTATAGTCGATTTCAATTTATTGTTGGACAATCGGGAAAGCATGTCTCCTACATTGATCATCAATTGATCGGGTCTGGCAATGGCATCCACCCATTCCCCTTCGTGGTTCTGTACCTGCAATCCCTTGCCATGGGCGCCCATAAGTAAGGTAATCAGGTTAATGTCGCCATGGGCCGCTGCACGAACGGCATTTTTGGGTTCCGTGGTGATGGGAGGGTAGTGGATGGGCCTTAAAATGGAATTCCCGTTTTTGATATATTCATCAAAATAGGTTTCTTCCAGTCCCAAATGCAGGGCAAGGGCCCTTAACACATATTTTGCGGTCTTCTCCAGCATTTTATAGGTTTCCTTTCCAACCTTGTTGAAATCGGGAAGCTCATCTACCATCACATTGGCCGGATATTCCTTTTCCAGCCTTGGATTGTCCTCCACATATTGACCGAAATGCCAAAATTCTTTCAGGTCACCTTCCTTTTTGCCTTTGGCATGTTCCTTTCCGAAAGAGGTGTAGCCTCTTTGTCCTCCAATGCCCTCTATTTCATATTTGTCCTTGACCTCTTGTGGTAATTGGAAGAATGCTTTGATTTCCGAATAGAGTTCGTCCACCAATTCGTCGGACAAAAAATGACCGCTCAGGGCCACGAATCCGATATCCTCGAAAGCGGCACCGATCTCTTTGACAAATTTTTCCTTTCTGGCTGGGTCCCCTGAGACAAAATCCTCAAGGTTTACACTAGGTATGGCACTCATGTTGTCATTTTTGGAATAATGTCAAAAGTAAGGAATAATGCCGAACGTTTTGGAAATTTGAAGGAAGATGGATGCCTTTTTACTACTTTTATCCTGTTGAATTTTTATCTATGAGATATCATATTGGCGACCTGGAAGAGCAAAGGCTGCTGGATTTGTATACCGGGATGTTAAAGCCCAGGATGATAGAGGAAAAAATGCTGATCCTGTTGCGGCAGGGCAAGATTTCCAAGTGGTTCAGTGGTATTGGACAGGAAGCCATTTCGGTTGGGGTCACGCAGGCCCTGAAGGATAGTGAGTACATATTGCCCATGCACCGAAATCTGGGTGTTTTCACTTCGCGAAACATTCCCCTTAACCGACTTTTTGCACAATGGCAAGGGAAACAGAGTGGTTTTACCCAGGGTAGGGACCGCAGTTTCCATTTTGGTACCCAAGAATACAAGATTGTGGGGATGATCTCCCATTTAGGTCCCCAGTTGGGGGTGGCCGATGGTATTGCCTTGGCGGACATGCTTCGAAGAAAAAAGCGGGTGACGGCAGTTTTTACTGGTGAAGGCGCTACTAGTGAAGGGGATTTCCACGAAGCCTTGAACGTGGCCTCTGTCTGGAACCTTCCCGTACTATTTTGTATTGAGAACAATGGTTATGGACTATCCACACCTACCAATGAACAATACAACTGTGAAACCTTGGCCGATCGTGCCAAGGGATATGGTATGGAATCCCGCGTAATCGATGGCAATAACATTTTGGAGGTCTATTCCAAAATCGATGAATTGTGCAAGGCCATACGAAGGAGGCCGAGACCGGTCTTGGTGGAATTCAAGACGTTTCGCATGCGCGGCCATGAAGAAGCCAGTGGTACCAAATACGTTCCTGAAAAGTTGATGAAGGAGTGGGGTAAGAAGGACCCGATTGCCAATTACGAGGCTTTTCTATTGGATCAAGGAGTGCTCACTTCCGAAAAAATTGAGCGATTGAAAGCTGGTATTTCTGAAGAAATCAATGTGAATTTGGATCTGGCTTTTGAAGAATCCCCAGTTTTATTCAATGAAACCAAGGAATTAAATGAGGTATATCAAGAATTTGATTATCAAGAAATAAAGCCTAATTCTGAAGTAAAGAACATTCGCTTTGTGGATGCCATATCCGAAGGATTGGAGCAATCCATGTACCGGCATAACGAACTCATCATCATGGGGCAGGACATTGCGGATTATGGTGGGGTTTTCAAGATTACAGAAGGGTTCGTGCCCAAGTTTGGCAAGAGCCGGGTTCGGAATACCCCCATTTGTGAATCGGCCATCGTATCCGCGGCCATGGGGCTTTCCATCAACGGGATGAAGGCCATGGTGGAAATGCAGTTTGCTGATTTTGTAAGCTCTGGATTCAACCCCATTGTGAACTATTTGGCCAAGGTTCATTACCGTTGGAATGAAAAAGCGGATGTTGTGGTACGCATGCCCTGCGGGGGTGGAGTAGGGGCCGGACCCTTTCATTCCCAGACCAATGAGGCATGGTTTACCAAAACCCCTGGACTCAAAGTGGTGTACCCTTCCTCACCTTATGATGCCAAAGGATTGTTGAACACGGCTATCAATGATCCCAATCCCGTTCTGTTCTTTGAACACAAGGGGCTGTACCGAAGCGTCTATGGTGATGTGCCGACCGATTATTACACGCTGCCTTTTGGTAAGGCCAATGTGTTACGGGAAGGGAAGTCCATCACTGTTGTGACCTACGGTGCGGGGGTGCATTGGGCCTCGGAAATATTGGACCAAAATCCGGAAATTGAAGCCGATCTTTTAGATTTACGTACCCTTCAACCTCTGGATATGGAAGCGGTTTTTGCTTCGGTCAAGAAAACAGGAAAACTCATTATTTTACAGGAAGACACCTTGTTCGGGGGTATTGCAAGCGATATTTCCGCTATGGTGATGGAGGAATGTTTCCCTTATCTGGATGCTCCTGTCAAACGAGTCGGAAGTTTGGAGACCCCGGTTCCCTTTGCCAAGGCTTTAGAAGAAAATTATCTTCCCAATAAGCGTTTTGAACAAGTTTTGTTGGAACTTTACGCCTATTGAAAAAGAATGAATTAATCATTTTTTGATTTTTATAACAACTATATTTACGCCCCATTTCGTATCTTTTATTGAACATTAACTTAATTCTTATGATTAAAAAGTCATTTCTACTATTAGCAGTGATGGGAATTTTCCTCTCATCATGTTCCGTGTCCAAAAGCGCAAGGGACCAAAGAAACCTTCTTAGCGGCACTTGGAATCTGGACAACGTACATTACGAAAACAATTCCGGTAATTTTAAATCCGTCATTTTTAACGATGCAGAAGACATCTGCTTCGAGGACAGTGAGTGGTTCTTCAGGGACAACAACAGTACAGGTCGGTATACCATCCGCCAAAGTACCTTGTGTCAAGGAGGCGATCGCTTTTTCAGATGGTCGGTTGTGGAGCCTTCACAAAACTACAGCAGCCAATTGCAGTTTAAGTTCATCGACGAAAATCGCAAGGACATTTCCGGCGGTTATGGCTATCGTTTGAATATTGTGAGCCTAACACCCCAGAACATGACCCTGAAGTCCAACGTTACGGTAGACGGGCAACCCGTTACCATTGTTTACGAATTCTCAAAAAAATAACTACATGAAAAAGATATTATTGAAAGGAACCACAGCTGTTTTGGCCTTGAGCCTTATCCTGAGCTGTGATGCGATCAAAAATGCTAACAACACCCAAAAAGGAGCTGCCATCGGTGCCGGTAGTGGCGCTGTCATTGGGGGAGTCATCGGTAACAATGTTGGAAAAGGGAACACTGCCCTTGGAGCCATTATTGGTGCCGTGGTGGGCGGGGCTGCCGGAGGGTATATTGGTAACCGCATGGACAGACAGGCCGAACGTATCGAGGAAGAGATTCCAGGTGCGGAAGTGCAGCGTGTAGGTGAAGGGATCAACGTAACCTTTAGTGGTGAGAACGGGGTGTATTTTGATACCAACAAATCCGATATCAAGGGAACCTCTGCCACTACCTTGGACAAATTGGCCGGTATCTTCAAAGAATACCCAAAAACCAATATTTTGGTGGAAGGCCATACGGATAGTGACGGAGCGGCAGAATACAACTTGGGACTATCCCAACGTAGAGCACAAGCCGTGACGGCTTATTTGGTAGGCAAAGGAATCTCCAGTGGAAGGTTCACCACCAAATGGTATGGTGAAGATCAGCCCATTGCCAGTAACGAAACTGCGGAGGGCAAGGCCCAAAACAGACGTGTAGAGTTGGCCATCATCGCCAGTGATGAGTTGAAGCAGGAAGCTTACGAAAAGACCGAAAACTAGGTCTGGTTTACAATACCTTAATATTCAGGCCCGATGCCATTTGGCATCGGGCTTTTTTGTTGATCATTGTTAATTAAACCATTAAATGAAAGTTAATTAAGAAACAACTCTGTAAGATATTACCTAACTTAATGGTCGTTAAGCATCTAATCCCCAAAAACAGCGCAAAGTCATGGATCATATTGTTGAAGATAGTATCCACACCAAACAGGAACTATTGGTTCGCATGGAAAGGAACAATACCACCATACAACGACTTTCCAAAAAATTGAGCTCCTACACCTATGAGCCCAAATGTCCTTCTGACTTTGAAAAGTTTAACGCGCTCAAGAACGGTTTCAAGATATTTTCCAGACATCAAAAAGAAATCCTGGACCTTATCCAGAAACAAAAAGAGGGCATCAGCGAAGTATTGGAAATGGAAGTGAAGGAACAATTGGGAAGGTTCAAAAAACTGGAAAGCGATTTTGCGGACTACCTGCTGAATATGGGCAAGACGTTTTAGCGTTTGACCACCCGTTACAGATTGCTTTTGTTTTGTTGTAAAAGTTGCTCCCTATCTGTTTTGTACTCCTTTAAACATCCGTAATATTGCAAGGCAAACAACTTGTCTTGGAATGGGAAGATCCTCGAACTCCGCGCTGGTCATTTTAGCTTTTTTTGCCATCTACGTTATCTGGGGCTCTACCTATCTGCTGAACAAGATCGCGGTTCTGGAACTGGAACCCTTCATGCTGGCCTCCTGCCGGTTTACCACTGCCGGACTTTTTATCTTCATTTTGGCCAAGTTCATGAAGATTCCCCTCACCATTTCCAAAAAGCAATTGCTCAATACTATATTGGCCGGTGTCTTTTTTCTCAGTTTTGGGAACGGGGTAGTGGTTTGGGCACTTCGTTATGTGGATAGTGGATTTGCCGCCCTCGAAATCTCCGCCCAACCGCTCATCATTTTGTTGTTGATGCGGATGTTGCAAGGCAAAAAGATTCAACCCATGTCCGTTATTGGGGTTATTTTGGGGATTATCGGGATTTATTTGTTGGTGAGCCAAAAGCAGATCATAGCCCAGAAAGAATCCATCACGGGGATGATCATGATCTTCTTTTGCATGTTGAGTTGGGCCTACGGAAGCCTTTTTGTGGCCCGTGCCGATCTGCCTACCAACTATTTCGTGAACACCGGATATCAAATGTTCACGGCCGGACTCACATTGGCCCTCATGAGTTTGGCTTTTGGCGAGGAATGGTCTTCTCCTTTGGATTGGAGCGGTAAAGTACAGTGGTCCATGATCCTCTTGGTGGTCTTTGGCAGTATCGTCGCCTTTACCTCCTTCAATTACTTGTTGAAAGCGGTTTCCCCTGAAAAAGTAGCGACTTCCACTTATGTGAACCCTATCGTGGCCTTGCTGCTCGGCTGGTATTTTTTGGATGAACAGATTACAGTACAATCCATATTCGCGGCAACCATTTTGTTGACGGGGGTCTATTTCATCAACACCAAAAAGACCTTGGCCATTTTTGAACGGTTCAAACGTTAACACGGCGTTATTTGTCTCTGAAATCATCCTTAGATTTTGTAATTTATTGGGTCAATTTTGAATCCTATGAAAACACTATTCAAATCCATAGCACTAGTGGCCATCGTATTTGCTGCCGCATGCTCGTCCACGTACAAAGCAACCCCTGAGGAGTTGGCCGCGTTGGACCAAATGGTCACGGATAAGCATTTCGAGATAAGGGCCACTTGGGCACAACCTATGGCCAGTCAAAGCCTGAACAGTATTGCCAATGCGGGCCTATTGCCTCAAGGCAGTACCGCCAGCCGTATCGATATTGCGGGTACTGGCGGTTATCTGCGGATGGTAGGCGATAGCGTCATGGCCGACCTTCCCTATTTTGGGGAACGCCGCATGGGAGGCTATTACGATCCCAAGCAAGTGGGGATAAAGTTCAAGGGCATTCCAAAGGAATATTCCATGGAACCGGCGACCAAGGGTTCTGGTTATGTCCTCAAATTCAAGGTGAACGAAGGTACGGAGGCCTATCAGGTCGTTGCTCAATTGTTCCCCAACCGTTCGGCACGGATCGCCATGTCCAGTAGTCACCGCACCAATATATGGTACCAGGGCAATCTGTCCCCCTATGAGGAAAAAGAGTAGGATAATCACAAAAGTACCCTCGCTTGTTTTCTGCATTTCCAGCATTTTGTTTTAGCTTTAGGGAATCAAAAACCAAAAGACCTAAAACTGCAACATGAAAATTTACGATTTGACCTTTAAGTCAATAACTGTTTGTGCGCTTTCCCTAGCCGTACTTTCCTGCAATGGAAAAAAGGAAGAAGGGAAGGAAGAAAGCACCGAAGCTGAAGAAACGGTACAATCCGAAACCAGCTTGCCCCTTGATCGTCTACACTTGCCGGAAGGCTTTAAAATCGAGGTCTATGCCGAAGGTCTGGACGGCGCACGTTCTATGGCCATGGGTGACGATGGCACCCTGTTCGTAGGAACACGTAACGAGGGCGTGGTCTATGCCGTGAAGGATACCAATGGGGATTACAAGGCCGATAAGACTTATGTGATCGCCAAAGATCTGGAGCAGCCCAATGGGGTAGCCTTCAGGGATGGTGCCTTGTATGTGGCCGCGGTAAGCCGACTCTTCAAGTACCAAAACATTGAACAGCAGTTGGACAATCCACAGGAACCTGAACTGATATATGACGATTACCCGGGCAATTTCCACCACGGTTGGAAATACATCGCCTTTGGCCCCGACGACAAATTATACGTACCTGTGGGAGCACCCTGCAATATCTGCGACAGTACTTCCGTAGACCAACGCTTTGCATCCATCACCCGCATGGACCCTGACGGCAGCAACCGTGAGATCATTGCCCATGGCATCCGAAACACCGTTGGGTTTACCTGGCACCCAGAAACGGGCGAACTATGGTTTACCGACAACAACAGGGATATGATGGGCGACGATACCCCTCCGGGCGAGCTCAACCGCTTGACCGAGGTGGGCCAGCATTTTGGTTTTCCATTTTGCCATGGGGGTACCGTTCTAGATCCTGATTTTGGATCTCAACGTCCCTGTTCGGATTTTGTGCCTCCCGTACAGCCTTTGGGTGCACACGTAGCGGCCCTTGGCGTAAAGTTCGATACGGGCAGTATGTTCCCCGAGAGTTATAAGGGCCATGCCTTTATTGCAGAACACGGTTCTTGGAACCGATCCTCAAAAGTGGGGTATAGGGTTACCTTGGTGAAGTTGGACGGCAACCAAGCCGTAGGCTATGAACCTTTTATCGATGGTTGGTTGGACGAAGAATCACAAGAAGCCTTTGGAAGGCCCGTGGACCTGTTGTTCCTCAAAGATGGTTCGCTGTTGATTTCCGACGATGTGGGCGACGCCATTTACCGCGTGACCTACAAGGGGTAGAGCATCCTCATAAAAAATTACTTAAGTACTTGGGCAATGGCATTTCCTCCATTTTCCAGGTACTTTTTTTTTGCTCTTGGTCGGTGACCTCCAAAAAGATCAGGGGAAAGGCCATGGTGCCCGGAGGGACGATTTTTTCCAAGGAAAAGATCCAGCCCTTGTGCCTAAAAAGGTATTCCGTTTTGTCTTTTTTTTGGGAAACGTGGGTAGAACCACCGGTAACGATCAGGCTCGATTCTTCCAAGAGCGTTTTGGGCTTGTGCCAACAGGCGTATTGCAGGGCACCGTTCCAGAGTTCGCTCACGGCAATAATGTAGTGTTGGTTCTGGCAGAGGACCAGAATGCGTCTAATAAGGGGGTCTTGTGTGAAGATGGCTCAAGTAGGTTTTGGTTGGTTGGGACAAGATTCAAAACGCTCTGAGAGGTCCCGTATTGTGTTAGATCCGATTTCTTTTCCCCCAGTGGGCACCGTGTAGCCATCCGGCGAGGTAGAGGATAACGCCTGCGGCGACCAAACAAATTTTCTGTAAGAGGTTTATCGTTTCAAGTGTGGTCATTTTCTTTATTTTTTAACGAAGCTAACCCATACGCAATAATGTTGCATATGCAATTGACGAAAATGGGTTTTGGATTGAGGGATCATGGGTTTGCATTGATGTCATTTTGGTACGATAGGTCCTTGATATGGTCCTATTTTTTCTCATTGAGAGAATAATCATCCAAAGAGAATGTCGTCATTCCGAATGTATTTCAGAATCCCATCACATTGATGGACAAATCATGATGAGAACCTGAAACGAGTTCAGGTTGACGGGAACCTTTTTGTCCCTAAAGGGAAAAATGTCCAAGAACAAGTGACTTCTGTCCATTTTATCCCAACCACGGCCACCGCACCTTTGTAACGTCAATAATGACAATCCATTTAAAAACAAAAACTATGACACGTTTACAAGCATTGGATCCCAACGAAGCAACAGGAAGATCCAAAGAACTTTTCGAGGGCATCCAAGGCAAATTGGGCATGGTGCCGAACATGATGCGTACCATGGGCAACTCATCTGCCGTATTGGAAGGCTATTTGAACTTGAGCGATGCCTTGGGCAAAGGAACCCTTGGTGGTCGTTTGGGCGAATTGATCGCTTTGGCCGTGGCCGAGTCCAACGCCTGCAACTACTGTTTGTCCGCCCATTCCTTTATCGGGGAAAAATTGGTAAGCATCGATACCGACACCCTGCATATGGCCCGCGAAGGTCGTAACAAAGATCCCAAGATTGCTGCCGCCCTTACGTTCGCCAAGACCTTGGTGGAAAAAAGGGGTAGGGTATCTGCAGACGACGTGGAGACCGTAAAAAATGCAGGCTATACCGATGGTGCCGTGGGTGAGATCGTGGCACACGTGGCCTTGAACATTTTTACCAACTATTTCAACAATACCGCCAACACGGCTATCGATTTTCCGGTAGTGGAAGCTGAAACCGTTTAGTGTTCATTTTTTCTAATCATAAAATCCATAACAGATGAAAACCATGAAATCCATTTTTCTATTAGGGGTGGCCTTGTTCACCATGATCGGTGCCCAGGCGCAGATAGACCCCGTTGACCAGAACGGACTTGCCATTGGCGGGTACGATGTAGTGGCCTATTTCTCCGGAGCGGCCCAAAAAGGAAACAAAAGTTATATGGCCAAGCACGATGGGGCCACCTATTACTTTGCCAGCAAGGCCAACCGCGATGCCTTCACCAAGGCGCCCAGCAACTATTTGCCCCAATTTGATGGCTATTGTGCATGGGGTGTGGCGGCCAAGGACACCAAGTTTCCCATCAACCCGGAAACCTATACGGTGATCGATGGAAAATTGTACCTCTTCTTCAACGGACCTTTCAACGGGGAAGTCTTCAATACGTACGAAGATTGGGCACAACGCACCACGGAGCTTAAAAAGGCGGCACACGCCAAATGGCCCAAGGTCAAGAACAGCAAGTAGTTTTAATTAGCCGGGGTGGGTCCTGCCATGGGGCCTGCCCTTTTATCAACCTAAAAAATAGAAGCAAATGGCCATAGAGAAAAAATTTCCATTACCTCCCTTTACCGAAGTAACGGCCAGGGAGAAAGTGCAATTGGCAGAAGATGCCTGGAACAGCCAAGACCCTGACAAGGTGAGCAAGGCCTACACCGAGGACACCGAATGGCGCAACCGCTCCCAATTTGTGAACGGTAGGGAAGCCGTGGTTGCCTTTTTGACCGACAAATGGCAAAAGGAAAAAAACTATAAACTGCGTAAGGAACTTTGGGCCTTTACCGACCATCGTATAGCGGTACGTTTCGAATACGAGTACCAAAATGCCCAAGGGCAGTGGTTCCGTGCGTATGGGAACGAGAACTGGGAGTTCAACGAGCATGGGTTGATGCAAAAGCGTTATGCCAGCATCAACGACCTGCCCATTGCGGCCAACGAACGCCGATTGTAAGCACGGATTGTCCGTGATCAATTGGAGTAGCAGAAAATTGTCAGTTCGAGTTTTTTCAGAAAGAAAAAGTATCGAGAACAAGGGGTTGGGTTCGTAAAAACCATTTCTCGATACAATTTTTGGCCCAAGGCCCAAAAACCACTCGAAATGACAAAGGATTGATCATTGCTAATTGCTAATTGCTAATTGAACATTGATATGAACCTCTACAACACTAACACCCTTATTGACGAACAAACGGGCAACCTGGCCTTTAAACTTTCCCATTTTGAGGATAGCTGCCAATTTTGCGATACCAACCGCCACAACTACTACTCCCTGATCTGGATCAAAAAGGGGAGGGGCACCGCCCAGGTGGATTTTTCGGAATATGCCTTTACGCCCGACACCCTGTTCGCCATGACGCCCTACCAACCCTTTACCCTTACCGAGGACGAACCGTTGGAAGGAGTGGTGTTGCATTTCCATCCCGATTTTTTCTGCATCCACAAGCACCACGAACAGGTGGCCTGCAACGGGGTGCTCTTCAACAATATTTATGCGCCGCCCATGCTCCGCGTAACGGACGACATCCGCAACGAGCTGGAACTGGTGCTGCAACAGATGCGCCTGGAGGTGCAAAAGGCCGAAATGGCCCAGTACGAGCTATTGGTCTCTTACCTCAAGATCTTTTTGATCACCACCTCCCGCGCCAAGGCCAAGCAACAACCCGAAGTGCTGGAAGGCCTATCCGATGAAAAGGAACCCTTTATCCTCCAAAAGCTGAAAAACCTGATCGAGACCCACTACCGAACCAAGCACTCCGCCGGGGAGTATGCCGACCTGCTGAACATCAGCCCCAAGGCGCTGGCCAAGATCACCAAGAACTATTTTAACAAGACCATGACCCACCTGATCAGCGAGCGGATCATTATAGAGGCCAAGCGCGAGCTATACCTCACCAACAAAAGCGTAAAGGAGATCGCCTACGACCTGGGGTATGACGACGAGCACTACTTTAGCCGCTTTTTTAAGAACAACGCCGAGATTTCGCCCACTACCTACCGTGAAACCGTGGGCTTTGCCCGTGCCGCCATGGCCTAAATCCCTAGCCTATGAAAGCCCATGTGGAACACCAATTGTTATCGCTGCCCTTTGGGCAGGTGTACGACACCCTGAAACAACGGATCACCGACCACGGTTTTTTGCTGCTGCACGAGATTGATACCCAGGCCATTGTGGCCCAACACGGGATCACCATACCGCCCTTGCGGCAATTGCTCTTTTTTGAGCCCAAGTACATTGCCCAGATCATGGCGGACGACCCCTTGGCGATCAATGACATTCCCTTAAAACTGGTACTGCAAGAAGTGGATGCCCATACCACCCAACTGAGCTTTAAAAACCCTGTGGGCAGCCTACAGGATTATGGGTTGGACCCCGCCATGGCCGCTGAGTTGTTGGAGAGGGTGCAGGCGCTAGTGGCTTTTTAGGGGACGGTTGGATTATTAGATTTGTTGGATTATTGGAGAAAGCCCTTTAGGGCTTTTTTTATGGGGTTACGGTTTTCTGTAATAAATTACTTAATTAAGTAATTATATTTTCAATTTTTAACAGAAAAACATGACATAATTTTAAATTTTATGACAGTATGTCATGGATTTACCACTATAAACATGTAATTAATGACAAAACTCTAATTGGTATAACTATTGGTAATTCAAAAAAATAAAATTAAAGTATTGATTATGAGTGAATTAAAATTAGGAGATGTTGTATTCTTAAAATCAGGTGGCCCAGAAATGACGATATATAAGGTAAGTGAACGAAACAATCAAGTCGGTTGTAAGTGGTTTGATGGCAAAGAATTGAAGTATGGAGCTTTTATAAAAGAAGAACTTCAAAAGAAAGATTAATTAACTGTTGAAACTATAATAGTATGTCATTTTTAGATGGTTCGAAAAGTAAACAGATTGAGTACCTAGAGGACGAGAGAAGAAAACTTTGGGAAAGGGTATCTGGATTAGAAGGATATGTTGGTGAATTGAAAAAAGAGATTGAAAGAAAGACTTCTGACGATGAGAAAGAGGCAAAGCAACATTCCAAGAAAGCTTCAGAATTTAGGAATAAAATAGAAGCAAAATTAGAAGAAGCCCAAATCCTACTTGAACAGTTAAATTCTGAGTTAGAGTCTGCAAGAACTACTAAAAATCAAATTAATGATTATAGTGTGGATGCCAACGAACAAAAATTGGCAGTTGATGAGGTAAAAAGTAGATTGGATGATGCAGAATCAGAATTTGATAAAAAGTTGGAAAGCCTTAATTCTAGAATTCGAAATATAGATGGCGTTTTTGAAAAGTATCCGGAACTTGATTCAAAGCTTTCAGAAATTGAAGATTTCATTTCCACAGTAGAAGAAAATCTTGACAAATCAAGTGTTAGCTTGACAGCAATTAATAAGAGAAAAAAAGAGGTTGATGATTTATATAGGGAAGTTTTCGGCTACGTTCAAACAGACGAGAGTACAGGTGAAGAAACCAAAATTGATGGTTTGAAAGGAGAGTTGGATGCAACCTATGATGATTTGAAATTAAAAATTGAAGAATCATTTGAAAGTGTAGAAAACTTAAATAAAAATTATAAAGACAGTTATAAGGTCTTTGAAGAAGAATTCAAGAAAAAATATCAAAAAATTAACGATGATATTGCTTCGCTTCTTCCAGATGCTATGACCGCAGGGCTAAGCTCAGCTTTTTCTAAAAAGAAAGATGACGAGGTTGAATCTTCAAAGGTATTGCAAAAGAGGTTTAGCCAAGGTATATACTTTATGATAGGAGTAAGTTTTATTCCTGTCGTAATTAGTATATTCTTTTTGGTTGAAGGTATAACGGTACAAGAAGTGATAACAAGGTTGCCAAGGTTGGTTCTAGCTATTGTTCCAATGTATATTCCGGTCCTTTGGTTTACCTATTCAGCCAATAAAAAATTGAATTTATCCAAAAGGCTAATTGAAGAATATTCTCATAAAGAGGTTTTAAGTAGAACCTATGAAGGTCTCTCAACTCAGATTGAGAGTTTGAATAACCCAGAAGAATCAGAAGAGTTGAGATTTAGGCTTTTGTCCAATTTCTTACAAATTTCAGCTGAAAATCCCGGAAAATTGATTTCAAATTATGAGGCATCAGATCACCCTGTAATGGAGGCCTTGGAGCAGAGTTATAAGTTCCAAATGACAATTGACAAATTATCTGGTATTCCTGGATTAGGAAGAGTCGCTGCCATGTTGGAGAAAAATGCAAAGAAAAAAGTATCTGCCAAAAAGGAAGTAATAGACAAGGCTCTTGAAAGTGCGATTAACAATGGTCAAGAGGTTGGTGAAGATGAGGAATAATATGTATTCTATATCCCCCCAATCACCTTTAAACTCAAGCCCGTTAGTTCTTTAATAGTCGCATCGTCGTAGCCTTTGGCTTTCATTTTCTTCGCAATGTCCTTGGCCTTTTCCTTCTCGGCCCGCTTTTTCTCGGTATCGATCTTAAACTGTTCCAATTCCTGTTTTTCGGGGCCCATGATTTCAAAAAGGCCATTTTTCTTCAATTGGTCCATCACGCCTTGGTCGGCAAAACTGGTGTAGTGGGTCTCGGTGATCACCAAATGGTCCAACACTTCCACCTTGATCAGTTTCCCCACTTTTAGCATGTGGTCGGTAAAGGTAATGTCGGCATCGGTAACGGCGTGTGAGCCACTGGGGTGGTTGTGCACCAAGATCAGTTTGCTGGCCAGTTTGTAGATCGCCATTCTAAACACGTCGGGCGGGTCGGCATTTACCCGGTTGCTGGCCCCCAGGCCAATAAGCTCCACAAACAGGATCTTGTTGTTGTGGTTGAGGCCCACCACCCAAAAATGCTCTTGGTTGCGGCGTATCTTGTTTTCGCGCAGCAATACCTGCTGCATGATCGCATATATGTCCGCGGAGTTGAGCACTTTGATCTTCTGTTCTTTGGTAAGCCGTATGTTCATGGTAGGTGTTTGTAAATTTTGGGTCTGGGAAAGGTAATCCATGCTTTTGAGAAAAGCAAAAATGGGATGGGCATTAAAAAACCGCCTCTTTAGCTATGCAAAAGGCGGTCCTACTTTTTTAGAAACAAAGATCACCGCTTTGTAAAATGGATGTTTTGGGTGCCCTGCTTCATGGTCATACTGCCTTGGCTAGGGTCAAACTCCAAGGTTACCCCGGATTTATAATGTTTAAACTGGTCTTTGGCCACGGCATCCATGGGGTAGATCTGTTGCCCTTCGGGTTGGGCCAAGAGGTGGTTGTCCTCATGCGTCACCTTGATCACCAAACTGCTTTCCGTGCTGCCGTACACTCCAAGATAGGGGGCAAGGTCTTCCTTGGTTACGGTATAGGTAGGTAAGGTGGGCAGATCAAAAGGCTCGCCAAAAGTATAGGCCAATACGGCTTGGTTCACTTGGCCCAATTCGTAGTTTTCGGCATTGGAGAGTAGGGCATAGGTCGTCTTTTCCTCAGGGAAATAATAATAGAATGCATTAAAACCATCGATCTTGCCATCATGGGTATAGGCTTTTTTATGAAAAAGTTCCGCTTCAAAAATACCCATGCCATAGCCATCCGTTTGCGTCAACATGGTTTCCAAGGAGGTTTTGGACAGCAGTTTTCCTTGAAAGAGTGCTTCTATAAATTTCACTAAATCCGGGGCGGACATCAAAATACCCCCGGCTCCCATGGGAATGGTGTAATGGGTATCGGCCACGGGCTGCCAACCTATTTGGTAGGTGTAGGAGCGGGTCTTTTTCGCCTCGGGAAGGGTTGCGTCCCCAAATTGGGTGTGTTGCAGATGTAAGGGGTCCAATATCTTTTCCTGTAAAATAACGGCGTAAGGCTGTTGGTACACCTGCTGCAAAAGGTACGATAGCAATACGTAATTGGAATTGCTATAAGCCGCTTGGATACCGGGTACAAAATCGCTCCCTCCCGCCGCTATGATCTGTACCATTTCCTGCTCCGTCTTGGGTTGGGTGCGCCATTCCATAAAACCGGGGCCGTTCGTGAAATTGTGGATACCACTGTGATGGTTCAGCATCTGCGCCACGGTAATCTTTTCCGAGTTCGGAATGGAGGGAAAAAAGGCGTCCAAGGTTTGGGAGAGGGATAGTTTGCCTTCTTCCACAGCTTTTAGTATAAGAACGGCGGTAAATGTTTTGGATATGGAACCTACCCGGTACAAGGTGTTTTCCGTTGCCGGAACTTTGGTTTCCAAGTTGGCAAAACCGTACTGTGTGCCATAGATTTTTTGTCCGTTTCGGGATACTTGTAGGGTTCCCATAAACTTGTCCTGTTGGGCCAAGGTATTCAAAAAGGTGTCCAATTGTTCTTGGGAGACCTGCTGGGCTTGCCCTAAACTGCAGAGTAGGGCACAGAGGAGTATCTGTAGAAGTTTTAGGTGTGACATGGAAAGGGTTTACACTAAAGAGAACCATTCACTTTGATTGTTACAAAATTGCACAAAAAAGGGAGACCTTATGGTCTCCCTTTAAATCTTTGCAGTCCAGAAGCCATGGTCACTCGGCGATCCCAAGCTGTTCCTGAGCTTTCTTCCAGGCTGTCTGCTACATGATATATGTTAATTTATAGGTGCTGTAGGCTCAATTTCATCTACATCCACAGGCATATTGGCATGTCCTTTACCACCAAAACGATAAGTGACCCCAACACTCACCAAATAGTCCGCAAAGGCGGCATCTCCGTGTTGGGATTCACCGGTCATGGCCTCGGTCTGCATATCGGGAAAACTCTGTGTCCGGTTTCGTACCAATGCAATGGGCACATCCACGTTTACCTGAAATTTGTTACGGGTATAGCTTAACCCGGGCTCTGCGGAAAGCACATAACCGGGTCTTCTAAACCCGCCGCTTCCACCAATAAGGTCATATACCGGCACACATTCGTATCGTCCGCCGCCATACACCCCAAACCCTGAAGTGCCGAAGATATAGGTGAGTCCTGCACGTCCGGCCAACTGATCCGGAACGGACATAATGGCCTCCGTTTCCCTAGATCGGTAGGTAGGAACGCCATTCATTTCCCTTGGGTTCACCAAATAATAGAACCCACCGGTCACGAACAGGTTGTTGGTGATCAAATGATAGCCTTGCAGTTCAAAAGTGAAGCCCACGCCGCCGTCCCCGGGTTGTATGGATTGATCAACAGGTCTTTCGTCCGGTCTTCCATCCCTGTGGGCATGTACATCGGTAAAGTCGGATTTCCCCGAATTGGTCTTGATCCCCAAACTTATGGACAGATTGGAGCGTACCTGCTTGTTGAAATCGAACAGCCAGTAGCCAACACTTGCGCGGATATCGCCCAAACCTTGGGAATACACTTTAGACCGTTCATCCCTTCCGGATTCCCGGGAGTGGTCCACATAAGGGATGATCAAGGTGCCAAACAGCCTGTCCGTAAACGAATAGCCAATGGACAAGTCATAAAAAGAGGAACGGTTGATGACATTGGTGTGTTCTTCCACACGTTCTACCTGCTCTTCCGTACCTACAAAATGCCTAAAGGATTTAAAGTGTCTAAAATTACCACTGATGGACCATTGGCCTTTTTGGAATCCGGCAGTACTTCTATTGGCAAGTTCCCCGCTACAAGTGGAGAACCCACGTATGGCTACACAGCCTTGCGCAAAAATGTTTGATGCGGCCATAGAAAATAAAAGGATGGCCGATACGAGTAATAATCGTTTCATGTGAAGATTTTGATTGGTTTTCTATAATAGGAGAAGACAATCCCCTATGGCCGGCAAGTTAGAATTACCACAAGCTGGCAGGGATTAAGGAGAAATTAATAAACACCGTTGAAAGGTTAACGGTATTAACAACTGACTAAACAGCAGTTATGGCAAAGCAAAAGGATTGATAGTGGGAGGGGGGGAAGGCAAAAAAAGCCGCCTTCCACGAAACTTCGCAAAAGGCGGCCTTGATTTTTCACGGCATATCTATTCCGCGATACCGATCAGTTTTTGTACTTCGGTATCAAAATTCTTCAGGGTGGTGGCCAAAACCCCGATCTGTTCCTGTGCTTCTTTCCACTCTTTCTGCTCAATGGCCTCGCGCACGCCTGGAAGTGTTTTTACCCCATAGCCCGTGTAAAATCCGGGGGCATAGATCTGGTGTTTGAACCAGTCCCTTCGGGGTAGACCCTTATCCTGCAGCAATACCTGCTCCATGCCCATCAACTCCTTGTTGAGCTGTGCCTTTTTGGCAGCGGGCAATTGGGTCAGGTTTATCTTGGAAAAGGTATCGATACTCGTTTTCAAATCTGCCATCACATTTTGTAAGGGCGAAAAGTCCAAATACGGAATTTCGGCCTCCATTTTGGCAGTGGCAACCGGTTTTTTGGGATCCATCACCAATTGGTAGGCATCCTTTTTTACCAGTTTGTTATGTTTTTCCACATCGGAGCGCATGTCTTCCAATGTCTTCATCACTTCGCCCAAATAACCGTTCACGGTGCTGTGCCATTGGGTCAGTTCAAACGGCAATACCTCGGCGTTTGCCATACGGAGCACAATGCGACCGGCGGTATTGGCCAAAGCCACCCCATACTGGAAACCGGGGTCCTTAAAGCGGGTATAGTGGGTATAGGTATCGTAAATGGTATGGTATTCCCCACCGGAACCTTCGCCACCAAAGCCAAGGTTCAACGAGGCAATACCCGTATGTTGTATAAAGGGGGTGTAATCGGAACCCGATCCAAGAGCGGACAATTTAAACGAGCTGTCGCCACCCCGCATGGAGTTGGCGGCCATTCTGCGTTCCACTACGGAAACCCCTTTCTGGGGATCGGTTACACTATTGGCCACTTGGGTAACCATGGCCTGTAGGGAGTGGGATCCCCCAACGCCCAGATACCCACGGCTGTTCCCATCGGTATTGACGTAGGCCACGGCCTTTTGTTTCAATTCGCCCATATGGTCCTCAACCCATTCTGTAGAACCGATCAATCCGGGTTCCTCGGCATCCCACGCACAGTACACGAGGGTACGTTTGGGCTTGTTGCCCTGCTTGGCCAATTTGGCCACTACGCGGGCTTCTTCCATCAAGGCCACCATACCACTTATGGGATCGCTGGCACCGTGAACCCAAGCATCGTGGTGGTTGCCGCGAACTACCCATTGATCGGGGAATTCGGAACCTTTTAGGGTAGCGATCAAGTTATGGGCAGGTTTCAACTGCCAGTCAAACTCCAGTTTCAAATGTACCTTGGCGGGACCAGGACCAATATGGTAGGTAATGGGAAGTCCACCTCTCCATTTTTCGGGAGCCACGGGACCTTCCAATGCTTCCAACAACGGTTGTGCATCCTCATACGAAATAGGCAACACCGGAATCTTGGTGATGGTAGGAGCATCTTTTCTATCCAAACGCTTGGCATCCTTGGTGGCGGCATAACCTGGGGTCAATACGTCTCCGGGATAAAGCGGCATGTCCATCACGGAACCACGTTGTACACCGGTTTTGTTCTTGAAGGGACCTTTGGGGTACACATCGCCTTGGAAATAACCATCGTCCATAGGGTCGGAGTAGATGATGCAACCAATGGCCCCTTTTTCGGCGGCCAGTTTCGGTTTGATCCCTCGCCAAGAACCATAATATTTGGCGATGACGATTTTTCCTTTCACATCGATGCCCAATTTTTCCAGTTCCTCATAATCGCTGGGAATCCCATAGTTCACGAAAACCAGGTCGGCCTCCACATCGCCATCGGTGGAGAAGGCGTTGTAGCTGGGCAACAATTTATCGCCCTGCTCGGTATACGGGTCGCCCTCCACGGGAATCGCCTTTAACGAAGCGGAATACTTAGTTGGGGCAGTAAGCTCCAACACGCGCACTTTAGGGTAGGGGAAAAGCACTTGGTAGGTATCGATACGGGTATCGTACCCCCACGATTTGAATTGCTTTTCCATCCACTTCACGTTCTGTTCGCCATAGGCGGTACCGACCCAGTGTGGCTCGGCGGCCATCAGCTTCATCCAGTCGTCCAGATTGGATGCAGTAAGTTCTTTTTCGAATGCGGCCTCTAGTTTGAGTTCTTCATCGGAGGCCTTTTTGCTGAACCCAAGGACAGTTTCCTGGGCAGATACGGTAAGGGTGCCCACTAACAGCAATAGGGGAAGTAATTTATTTTTCATTGTTTTGAATTAGCTCTTAAATTTAAGGGATCATTTTAGGTTACTGAAACAAAAGGAAGAGAAGTGTTGATGATTCTTTAAAGAATTTACATTTTCTTTGAAAAGACGAGTTAAAATCGAACAATGACAAATATGAACCCAGCGGTAGACGAATATTTTGAAATAGGCTGTGGACGATGCTCTTTGGTGGGCACCCCGGATTGTAAGGTACACAAATGGCAGGGCGAAATGAAATTGCTTCGCACCCTTTTATTGGAATGCGGGGTTACCGAAGAACGGAAATGGGGTGTGCCCTGTTATACTTACAACGGACGCAATTTTATGATGCTGGCCGCTTTTAAGGAATATTGCTGGATCAGTTTTTTTAAGGGCGCCTTGTTGCAGGATGCCTACCAGATTTTGGAAAAGCCGGGAGACAATACCCAATCCGGTCGGGTGGTAAAGTTTACCCAAGTGGAACAGGTGAAGGAGAAATTGGAAATTTTGCGTCAATACATCTTTGAGGCCATGGAAGTGGAAAAAGCAGGGCTGAAGGTAAAACGCAAGGATATTTCGGAATACGAAGTACCGGAAGAGTTCCAAGACCGATTGGATGCAGACCCTGAGCTGAAGGAAGCCTTTGAAAGCTTGACCCCTGGCCGGCAAAAGGGATACTTGCTCCATTTTTCCAGTGCGAAACAATCCAAGACCCGTGAAGAACGTATCGAGAAATGTGTTCCTAAGATTTTGATGGGAATTGGGTTTCATGATCGGTAATCAATGAACAATGTGCAATGAACAATAAACAATAATCAATAAACAATTACTTTTACCCTAAACCCTAAACCCTAAACCCTAAACCACTAAATCCAACCAACATGTCACACCGTAGAAAATTTTTAAAACAAGGCGCAGCCGCCATGATGTCCTTGCCCTTGTTATCCTTCGACCCTAAAAAAGATTGGTCCATCGATTCCTTAAAGTACGTTACCGACAAGGATGACGATTATTGGAAGATGGTCCGTAAACAATTTCCCTTGAAAGAAGGACAGACCTATTTCAACAACGGTACCATGGGCCCTACATCGGGCTATGTGCTGGACAAAATGTTCGACCACATAATGCATTGGAACGTAGAGGCCGCTACAGTGGACTACAAAAATGGTTCCGGTCCCGAATTGTTGACGGGTTATTTTCCGTACGAGGAACTGCGAACCAAATTGGCGAAAATAGTCAACTGTGATTTTAAGGAAATCTCCCTGACCCAAAATGCCACCTTTGGTATGAACTACGTAGGAATGGGTTTGGATTTGAAAAAAGGGGATGAGCTCCTCAATACCAACCAAGAACACGGTGGTGGATTCGGGGCGTGGCAATTGCTGGCCAAACGCAAAGGCTGTGTGTACAAACAGGCCACCATGCCTGAACCTGCCAACGATCCACAGGCCATTGTGGATGCCATTTTTAAAGAAGTGACCCCAAAGACCAAAGTCATTGCCGTACCGCATATCATTTCCGGATTTGGAACGGTGATGCCCGTAAAACAAATCTGTGCCGAAGCCAAAAAACGCGGCATTTTCACCATTTTGGACGGTGCCCAGTGTGTGGGACACGTGAAGGTGGATGTGAAGGATATCGGGTGTGACGCCTATTATTCCAGCTTGCACAAATGGTTATTGGCCCCAGCGGGCAGTGGTCTTTTGTATATCAATAAAGATGTGGTGGATGGTATCTGGTCCACCATAGCTAGCTACAACTGGGACAATCAGGATGATCACGGATTCCGATTGATGCAGAACGGAACCGGGAATGCAGGACTTATGGCGGGCTATGATGCCGCTGTGGACTTCTTCAATACCATTGGCCACGATGTTTGGATCGGTAGGATCAAGGAATTGGGCATGCACCTTCGGGATGGCCTCAAGGAAATGAAACACGTGACCATCTTTTCGTCCACCAATGAGGAACTGGCAGCTGGAATCACTACATACGGGGTGGAAGGCATGACAGGTCCTGAACTTCAGAAATATCTTTGGGAGAAGGAACGGTTGCAACCACGCTCCGTAGGGGCTAAAATGCTTCGACATTCCGTGCATATTTACAATTCCAAGGAAGAGATCGACCGTGCGTTGAACCTGATTTCGGGCTTGGCATAAATGATTTCAAATTGAGGCCGAAAAATATAAACCGGAGATTATCACGGGTCTTCCGGTTTTTTTTTAATTCTTTTTTAAGATTTCGGTAGGAATCACGGGTTTCATTAATCGGTATATTCGTAAAAATAACCCAACCAATGAAAAAAATGTTACCCATGGCCTTATTGGCCATTGCCTTCACCTCCTGTAAAAAGGAGCAACCAAAAGAATCCACCAAAATAGCCTATACCGGTATTACAGAATCCATCAAACCCGGCGATAATTTCTTTATGCGTGTGAACAAGGTTTGGTACGATTCCACTCCAATTGCCGAGGATCAGGTTGGAGTAGGGTCCTACAGTTTTTTGAACATCCCCCAGAAAAAATTGCTTCAAAATATATTGGAAGAAGTTTCCGCCACGGAACACGAAGTCGGTACGATAGAGCAGAAGGTGGGCGATTTTTACGCCTCGGGAATGGATACGGCACAGATCAACCAAAGGGGATATGAGCCTTTGAAACCTATTCTGGAACGCATCAACGCCATATCTAATGTTGAAGGCGTAATGGATTTTGTGACCGAGGAAATGGAAACGGGCAATAATTCCATCATTGCACTTCGTGTAGCGCCCGACAATAAAAACAGTAGCATCAATATTTTGCATGTCAGTCAATCCGGATTGGGACTTCCTGATCGGGATTATTATTTTAAAACGGATTCGGCAACCGTGGGTATTCAAAATGCCTATAAAAAGTACATCGCTACCTTGTTTGAGCTTACCGATCATGCAAATGGCATGGAAAAGACAGAGACTGTCTACGAAATGGAAAAACAGTTGGCCGAATCGCATAAGACCCGAATCGAAAGAAGAAACATCAAGGCCAATTACAATAAGTTTTCCGTGGCGGATATGTCCACTGACAATGCCCATATTGGGTGGGCCGATATGTTGGCCACTTTAAAGCTGGAGGCCGATTCCGTGGATGTACAACAACCCGCATATTACGCCAAATTGGACGAGATGTTGGGTTCAACCTCCTTGGATGACTGGAAGACCTATCTTATGGCCCATACGTTGGACAATTATGCCAATTTCTTGAGCACCCCTTTTGAAAAAGCGGTGTTTGAGTATAACAAGGTGCTTTTGGGCCAATCGGAACAACAACCGCGTGCCCAGTTGATGGTACAGCAGGTGGACCGCATGTTGGGTTTTGCTCTGGGCCAGTTGTACGTGAAGCGTTATTTTGATGAAGAGGACAAAAAACGGGTCGCCGATTTGGTGAACAACCTTCAAAAAGCTTTTGAAAACCGTATGTCCAAACTCGATTGGATGAGCGACAGCACTAAAGCCAAGGCCAAGGAAAAATTATATGCCATCACCAAGAAAGTAGGCTACCCCGATGTTTGGCGGGAATATGACGTAACCATCGGCAGGGACACCTATTTTGAGAATGTGGTGACCCTACAAAAAAACGCCTACGAATATCGGATGAAGGACCTGAACAAGGCCCCGAACAAAGAAGAGTGGGGGACCACCCCTTCCACCGTTACGGCCTATTACCGTGCATCTTCCAATGAGATTGTGTTCCCTGCGGGAATCCTACAATTCCCCTATTTTGACAAGGAGGCTGATGATGCTGTGAATTATGGTGGTATCGGTATGGTAATCGGGCATGAATTGACCCACGCTTTTGACGATAACGGGTCGCAGTATGACAAGGATGGAAACCTAAAAAATTGGTGGACCGAGGACGATTTGGCCAAATTCAAGGCAAAGACCCAACAATTGATCGATCGCTACAGCACGTTTACCGTTTTGGACAGTGTACATGTAAAGGGTGCCCTGACTATTGGCGAGAATACAGCGGATAATGGAGGTATTGCCATCGCCTATGACGCTTTCAAATTGACCCAACAGGGGCAGGATACGGTTCGGATAGGCGGCTACACCCCTGATGAACGCTTCTTTATGTCCATCGCCAGGATTTGGAGGGTAAAGGTAAGGGATGAGTTTATGCGCAATTACGTGAATACCAATCCCCATTCCCCAGCTATTTGGAGGGTGAACGGCCCGTTGATGAACTTCACACCGTTTTATGAGACCTTCGACCTGCAACCAGGGGACCAAAACTTTAAATCGGAAGAAGAACGCATCAAGATTTGGTAGTAAAAAAGACATATCTATCCATTGCAGTGCTGTTCATGTGCATATTAGGACATGCGCAGGACAAAAGTGTTTTTCAGGATGCCAATGAGTTGACCAAAGAAACACAGCGTGTGATCTCCGTTGTACCGGGACAGAAAATCGATACCGCTTATTTTAGGACCTTGTTTCTTCCCACCGCGCACTTTACTGTTGTGGGTGAAGAAGATGGTAGTTTCATGCATGAGACCATGGACTTGAATGATTTTCTGGTTACCCTTACCGATGAATACTATACGCTCGGATATCATGAAGAGGCCACGGGAGAAATGATTGAAGAATACAATGGCATTGCCCAAATCATCCAGAGTTTTGAAGGGGTTGATTCCGAAAATGAAAAAGGAAAAGGGGTTGGTAGCTATCAATTGGTTTATTCCGATGGTAGATGGTGGATAGCCAATATGATCTGGACCATGAGTTCGGACGATGGCAAGGATATCCCTAAAAAGTACCTTTACCAGAACCATTGAATTTCGGTAAGATCCAACGCGATTCACACAACAATTTTAAAACGTGTGGGATGTGAAATATGGGCTTTTTTGCCCTCAAATTTTTCAAAAAGAATTTCTGATGACGTGTCAAAATTAGCGATACCTTCGGGAAAAAATTTTTGACATTAGAGCAGAAGGTCCGTATGGTTGAGAACCTCTTCGGACAATTGGAAAAAGAGAGTGCCCAATTTCAGAAAGCATCCGGATTGGGCTGTGTTTCAGGCTGTGGAAAATGTTGTAACTATCCCCATATAGAAGCCTCCCCGTTGGAATTTTTACCGTGGGCTTTTCATTTATTTTTGTCCGGTGAGGCGGAAACCACTTTGGATATGTTGAACGGCAACCCGAACCCAAATTGTTTTTTGTTCAACTCCCTTTCCGTTACCGGTCAAGGCCATTGTGGCAGCTATGCGTACCGGGGTCTCATCTGCCGATTGTTCGGTTTTGGGGCCACCCGTGATAAATATGGTAGTTTGCGCTTGGCCACCTGCAAGATAATCCGCGAAGGACAGGCCGAGCAATACAAAACGGTTTCCGAAGCCATTACCAAAGGGTTGTACGTTCCCGTGTTCACGGAGTATTACATGCAGCTGAACCAGATAGATTATCAACTGGGCACCAAAATGGTACCTGTGAACAAGGCATTGAAAATGGCCTTGGAGGAAGTGCTGCAATACTACACCTACAGACCCATCCCAGATGTTGGAAAGTGGTGTGGGTAGGGGAGGCCATTTACTTATCTGAAAGCGGAATTTACCGCTTTTCATCTATATTTAATTGAAAACTATAAAGTTAACCTTAAAAATTATGGAACCCCCCCAGAATTTTTAAGGTTTTTGAGCAATGTGATTTTGCGCTCAATTTCTATATTTAGGTACTCCAAGTTATTGATTTCCTACATATTACTTCCCTATAAAATCCAAATTGAATGATGATATAGGGATATCATTCTTATAGACTAATAAATAAATACGTTGATTATGGGAATTGATGAATGGGACATAGCAATTAAGGGTTTAACTCTCTCTGTTGTCATGATAGGTGCATGGAGAGGTTTTATGGAATATCGCAAGACCCAAGATTGGAAAAAAGCTGAATTCTTGGCCACTGAGTACAAAAAATTTGTGGATGACCAAGATGTCAAAAATGCTTTCTTGATTCTAGATGGATATAAAATTTTAAATCAAATAAACGATTGTACAAATTTAATTAAAGATTATAAGCGTTATAAACCCATAAAAAAACTTATTAAGGCACTTTCAGAGAAAGATTCGGAAAAACGCGATGAACTTGAGGAATATATTGTTTTATGTATTGATAGGTTTTTATTTAAGCTAGGGATATTCAATAGTTATATAGAATTGGATTTGGGCTCAAAGGAACAGGTTTGGTCTTATCTTTCTTATTGGATTAAACTTATAGGTGGATCGGATGAAAAAATAATCGATATGAAGGCCCAAAAGGCTCTAAAAGAATTTATAGAGACATATAAATATGAAAGTGTGATTTCATTGGTTAAGAAATATGAAGATAATCTGAAACAAACTACTCTAAAAACAATACATTTCAGAACTGAGATATCCTTAAAATAATGTGTACAACATTTTTTTGTACAAAACAATTGAGCGATATGGAGAATTATAGCTATCTAATGGCGTAACCCATAAAACACTACATGACGGCATTTGTACTATAATGTTCTCGCGTTATGTTTCTTTGCTTTGGTAAAAACAAAGCTTACTTCCACCGCACCAACTCGCCTAAATTTTTAAAGAATCTCATTCTTTAAAAATTGTAGCGTCTGAAAAGTTGAGCTAAAAATTTCCTTTTAAAAAATGAAATGGAACACCTTTTATGATACCCGACGTAGGAGAAGGGTGTAATGTCAACACACCTACGGATCAAAGAAGTTTAATATTTCAGACTATTTATATTGGTTTTGGACGATTTAATTTGTCTCTTAAACCTCTTTTTAATTAGTTTGGATTGTTTTTATGAGTAAGATAATTCTTAATTGAATTTTACGTTAACAAGAATTCCGAAAACAACCTCGTTACTTGAATTTTAAAAGCATCACTTTTGTTATTTTTTTTACAGTAAATGCTGTTTTGGCACAATGTCCTACCGGAGATGTTTATTTGAATAGTCAAAGTGACGTTGAAGATTTTATTACAAATTATGGGACTTGTGAAGTTATCACTGGTACGGTATATATAGGTGATGCTACCGATATTTCTGGCATAACAGCTATAAAAAGAATAGAAGGGTCCTTAAGAATTTCCTATTCAGAAATCACAAGCGTATCAAACTTTAGTAATTTAGAATTCGTTGGCGGTGATTTTATAATTGATCAAAGTCATTTAATTGAAACTGTTGAAGGAATTAATAAGTTGCAAGCGGTCAATGGGGATTTTTTAATTACTCAAAATTATAGTGGTTTAAAGCATATAAAGGGATTTAATGCGTTAGAAAAAATTGGGGGAAACTTTCAAGTATCTGAGAATTACTCTTTGGAAACAATATCTACCTTCGATAATTTACTAAATGTTGATGGATGGTTTTTGATAAGAAGAGCTAATGCAATGGAAAAACTTGAGGGGTTTAATAACTTGGTTAGAATTGGTGTACCTACTAATCCCATATGGCTTTCTGAGGGAAACTTGAGGATTACTAAAAATGATTCTTTAGCTGAAATAAATGGATTTGCATCGCTAATGGAAATTGCCCAAAGCTTTGAAATTTCTGAGAATAGAAAATTAGAAAAAGTTATAGGTTTTACAGGGTTAGTACAAATATCATATCGAATGGATTTTGATAGGTGTCCTTTGTTGATTGAAATCCCTCAATTTGACAACCTCGTTACAATTGGAAGTGGTTTGGAAATATGGAATACAGGTTTAGAGCAAATAGATGGCTTTAATAATATTCAAATTATTGGAGATTTAGATCCTTCTTGGGGGAACTTATATATAAGTGATAATAATAATCTTGTTGCAATAACAGGTTTTAATAGTCTTGCAAAGTTAGAAGGAGAGTTAGGTATAACAACAAACAATAAATTAACAGGCTTAATCGGTTTTAGTAATTTAATTGAAACCAGAGGAATAAATATTACATCTAATGAATCTATCACTGATTTAAAAGGCTTAGAAAACTTATTTACTGTTGGCATTATAGATGGAAATGGTATTTCAATTAGAAGAAATAATTCATTGTCTGATTGTTCGGCAATATGTAATTTACTTACAAATGGAAATGTTTATGGAGTAATAAACATTATTGATAACCCCTCAAAATGTAGTAGTGAAAAGGAAGTTAGAGATGAATGTATTCCAGACTTTGATGATGATGGTATATTAAATGATGATGATTTAGATGATGACAATGATGGTATTTTGGATACAGTAGAGCAAAATGGTGATTTGGAAAGGGACAGTGATAATGATGGATATCCAGATCATATGGATTTGGACAGTGATGGCGATGATTGCTTTGATGTAGTGGAGGCTGGTTTTATTGATGCTGATGGAAACGGAATACTTGGAAGTGACCCCGTTACTGTTGATGCAAATGGGTTGGTCATTGGCAATGGGGGGTATGTTTCACCATTGGATAGTGATTTTGACGGCTTGTATGACTTTCAGCAAGCAAATACCTTAAGTGCGGGTGAAAATGGGGAACTGAACATCTGTGAGAACAGTATGCCCGTGGACCTTTTCGACAGCCTTGGGGGCACACCGGACATGGGTGGTACCTGGTCGCCGGGTCTTTCCAGTGGAACAGGGGTTTTTGACCCTTCAACAGATGTCGCCGGGGTCTACACCTATACGGTTACTAGCGGAGTCTGTGGAATGGACACGGCAGAGGTGAACGTGGTAATCGATTTGTTGCCCAATGCAGGGGAAAATGGGGAACTGGAGATCTGTGAAAACAATATGCCCGTGGACCTTTTCGACAGCCTTTCGGGCACACCTGATTTGGGAGGCGTTTGGACACCAAGCCTTTCCAGTGGAACAGGGGTTTTTGACCCTTCAACGGATGTCGCCGGTGTCTACACCTATACGGTTACTAGCGGAGTCTGTGGAATGGACACGGCAGAGGTGAACGTGG
>NZ_QXFI01000035.1 GCF_003584135.1 Flagellimonas pelagia | reverse complement strand
TGTGCTACTTCAGCTAAAATGGCACTGAATTCTTATTTTTTCAAGTGATACATTAAAATTTCATAGGGTGTCTTTCCCTTAAATGCACCATGTGGTCTATCAAAGTTATAAAAGTCTTCCCATTGCTTTATTTTTTTGTTCAAATCCACGTCGTCGGAGTAGTCCAATAGTTGATAGAACTCCTTTTTGTCCGTGAGGTGCGACCGTTCCACCTTTCCATTGAGCTGGGGTCTTCCGGGCTTTATATAACGGTGCTCCATGCCAAGGTCCTTCACATGCCAATTGAACTTGGATTGGAATTCATGCCCATTGTCGGTTTGGACGGTATGGATTCGGAACGGGAACATACCGACCACATAATCCATAAAGTCAATGGAACTTGATTGGTTGTGCCTTTCATATACTTTCAACGCTCTGATACGTGTGCAATCATCAATCGCCGTGTACTGATACCTTTTTATCTTTTTTCCTTCTTTGGTGTGGAAAACCAAGAACTTGACGTCTACTTGAACATGGTGGCCCGGGGTTTTCTTGGCATAGCGTTTAGGTCCCATCGCTTTTCTGGTAACGGCTCGTTCGAGCGGCTTGATACCATTCCTTTTCAGGGTTCTGTAGACACTTGATTCAGAGACATTGATACTGTGATATCTTTCCAAATACCATTTGATGCGCCATGTGCCAAGTTTGTATTCCTTTCTAAGGTCCAATATCAGATCAACCGTTTTCTGATTGATTCTATTGGGGTAGGTATCAGCTTCCCTCTTTTTCCTTAAAAGACCCTTTGCTCCATGTTTGTCAAACTTTCTTTTCCAATTAAAATAGCTGCTCCTGCTAACATTGAACATTTCACAGGTCTCCTTGACCTTTCCATAATCTTTTGCAAATTCAAGTACTCTTAGTTTGAACTTCCATCTTAAGTATTGCTCAATTTCTCTTGTCTTTTCCATGTCAAAAGTGTCTCTTGATTTATTATCAAAATAGTACACTTTTAGTTGACGTAGTCACACGATATTGGTCTGGATCTGTCGGCCCTTGACCATAGATTGCGTTTGGAAGTGGATTATTACGACAAACTCACCAAAGATCTTTTATTGGACAGGCCCGTCCCCTATACTTCGGGGTTTACCTCGGTAAGGGATAATATTGGATCTGTTTCCAACAAGGGAATTGAGGCGATGGTTACGGCCGAATTGTTTCGCAAACCTGATTTCAATTGGGAAACATCGTTCAATATCAACTACAATAAAAACAAGATTGAAAGTTTGGGCGAAAACGATGAGGATATAGAGCCTGGACCTTTTTGGGTATCCGGAAGCCAGACCATTCTTCGGGTAGGTGAATCCTTGAGCTCTTTCTGGGGCTATGAGCGTTTGGGCACTTGGGGCACGGATGAAGCAGACGAGGCCGCCTTGGTCGGTGCCGTTCCAGGAGAGGCAAAACGATCCGCCGAGAAGAAAATCCTTGGAAAAGGTCTTCCCGATTTTAGTGGAAGTTTCATCAATACATTTAGATATAAAAACTTCGACCTTACCGTTGATCTCCAATTTGTTGCGGGTGTTGAAATCATGCAGCAATTCTATCATTCCACAGAGGACCGCTCAGGAATTGCCAACGGTTTGGCGACCATTCTTTATGATGGATGGACCGAAAACAACCAAAATACCATGGTTCAAGAAATCAGAAACCAAGCCTATGCAGGTCAAAATAGCCAAGTGGACAGCAGATGGGTGGTGGATGGGTCCTATATTAGGGGAAATCTTTTCTCGCTGGGTTACAGCTTCAATCAAAATTTTTTGGATTTGACCGGTCTGAACAGCCTAAGGGTATATGCCAGTCTGGAGAATGCTTTTGTGATCCATTCCAAGGATTTTCAGGGCTACGATCCAGAAGCCACCTCTTGGGGTGGAGATCAATGGGGACAGAACATCTTTTTCTTCCAATACCCAAAGCCCAGGACATTCACCTTGGGATGCAGCCTCAAATTTTAATCCATAAAAAGAAAACATCATGAGAATTAAAGATATAGTTTTTCTAATCGGAGTGATCTTACTGGGTTCCTGTTCCGACTTTTTGGAAGAGAAGCCGCTAAGCGAACTGACAGTGACCAATTTTTTTCACAGCCGGACCATGCCTACAGTGCCGTGAACTCCCTCAACAGGACCGGTGCCCCAAGCATGACCGATGGAGGGGTATACAGTGGAACGCCCTTGATGCTGGGTGGATATATGTCAGGTTTCTTTACCAATGAATATGCAGGTCAGGAACTCCACGTGAGCAACACCCAACAATTAACCCTCAATGGAGACAACATTGGTGGGTATCTACAGGACAGGTGGAGGGAGCTTTATTTAGGCATTTCCAGAGCGAACAATGCTATAAAGTATATTCCGGAGACTCCCGAACTAAGCGACGCCGAGAAGAATCAGCTATTGGCAGAAGCAAAGTTCTTCAGGGCCTTTGCCTACTATTATCTCGTCAGATGGTTTGGTCCGGTGCCGATTACTACGGAACCCTATGAATCCTTGGAAAACCTTTACTTGGAAAGGAGTCCGATAGCAGCTGTTTATGCATTGATCGAATCAGACTTAAAAGAAGCCCTTGAACATGGGGACCTACCCACAGTGAGCATGGTTGACAATGGCAAAAGGGTCACTGCTGGCGCAGTGGCCACCTTACTGGCGGATGTGTACCTCACCATGAGTGGCAATCCCTTAAATTCCAACAGGTATGCAGATGCGGCATCCCTGACACAGGATATCATAAACGGAGTGTATGGAAGCTATGGTCTAGTAGGGCACAACGAATCTTCCCCTGGAGTGGTCGACTTGGAAAACTCCGCTTATAACAAGATCAGGAAAGGAGATGCATCCGCCATTGAACATATCTATATCAAGGAGTATGACCCTGAGATAAGTACCTCGGTCTATCCAAGATATTCCTATCCGGTAGCCCTTGCCTCTGAAGTATTGTACGATATCACCAATGGAGGGTACCAGCCTTCCCAGGGATTTCTTGATCTTTATGATTCCACTGAGGACCTCAGAGTACAGGAAAGACAATACTTCCATAGTGTTTTTGTACCCACAGGGCAAACATTCTCCCCCTCTCCCTTTGTTTGGCACGATGATACCGCTATTTTTGAAACAGCAAATTCAGGTAAAGACCTGGCAGTGTACGGTTATGCGGATGTACTGTTGATAGCCGCCGAGGCAATGGCCAAGGCCAACGGGGTAAATGCCGATGCGGTAAATTATTTGGCCCAGGTACGTGCCAGAGCATATTGGGAAACCGATTTGGTCGACATCGAGGCCGAATTGACCGGTTTGGGAACAGATGCCTTTGTGGAGGAAGTATGGAAGGAAAGGCACCGGGAGCTCGTTTTCGAATTTAAGAATTGGTTCGATATCATCCGTACAGGTCAATTTCCCGTGGCTGTATCGCCCGGATCCATATCTTTTGTGAATGCTGTCGGGCACACCACTGAACAGGGAAAGCAAATCGAACAAAAACATATGCTGTTGCCCTTACCTGGACCGGAACTCCAAAGAAATCCCAGTTTGGGAACGGAGAATAATGGATATTGATAATATTCGATCCAAGAAGGAATTCATTGCAACAAACATAATGGGTCTCCTAAAAATTGAAATATGAACGATTAATTATTGAGTTAGTTTTTTTTAGTTTAGTTTGGTACAAGGGCGGAATTTATACATTTCCGTCCTTGTTATTTTGGCAGATATATGTACCCCTAAACAAGTTCTTTCAAAGACTGAATACAATTCGAACTTGGATCGAATATAATTTGGCAGGTCTCAATGTTCGCACCTTGATTTGTTCCTACTGAAAAATTGCGCAAACAGTTCCCCATACAGAGTTTGCTTTCATCCATCCTATCAAAAAACTGTTTAAAGTACCCACCTATGGGGATATTCCCTCATATTTACTTGAGTATGACTGAATTTTAAACCTCTTATGGAAACAATAAAGAAACGATATTCTTTTACAAAGTGTTGTGGGGGCAGCTTCTCTCCCACCTGGGTCACGCCTTTTCTTATGCCCTTTAAAAAGAAAATGAGATTCCAATTTGGAATGTATCAGTAAACACCTTGGGTAAAAACAGTGCCAACAAGTTTTATTTTCAGAAAAACAGCCCTGCAAGAAAACATCGGTCCTTTACAATGGATGTGGCCATGACTTCGGTCAGCAATCACTTGTCCAAATGTACATATCCACCATCAATGGATATGGCTTGTCCACTACTGATACTGGATTTCTTGGAAAGTAGAAAAAGTGTTGTGTCCGCCAGTTCCTCAACAGTGGTCATCCTATTTTCCAGAGGTATTTTGGAATTGATATCCTGCAATGCCTCTTGGGGATTATCCCTTTTTGATATCCATGACTCATATTGGGGGGTCCAACATTCGGCGACCACTACGGCGTGCACCGAAATTCCGTATTCTTCGAACTCTCGGGCCCAATGTTCCGTTAAGGATACCCGGGCCCCATTGGCCGCCGCATATCCCGAAGTACCTCCTTGTCCCGTCGTATAGGTTTTTGATACTATGTTCACTATACCTCCTTTCGATTCCTTTAGAAATGGGAGGCAGAGATGGGTCATTAAATAATAATGCCCTACGTTGTTCTCCAATGACCCATAAAATTTGAGGGGCGATCCGTGTTCCAATCCCACTCCATCATTTGTCCCTGCGTTATTTACTAGGGCGTCGATTTTTCCTGTTCTGTTTAAAATATCCTTGATCGCCTTCTTACAGGACTCTTCATTGGTCAATTCGACTTTTAGAGGGATGACTTTCTCGCCAAGCGTTCCCAATTCATCCATACATGCGTTTATGGCTGTGTCATTTCTATCCAAAATACAAGGTACCGCCCCCTCCCCGATCAAGGCAAGCAGTATTCCCTTTCCAATCCCGGATGCCCCTCCGGTCACCACGACCACTTTATCTTTCAATCCCAAATCCATAATCCTTTATTTTTCCTTTAAACATAAAAAGGTTCCTTACAAAAAAGGTCCGTTTCCAAACACGATGCCCCTTTGGGCATTCAAGATAAAAAATTCATTGCTATCTTTTTGTCTGGAAACTGACCTTGACTAAAACTAACTAAACATACTATATTAAAACTATCCGGTTTCAAACAATTTCCTTTCAATTTTTCTTGATCGGCACCAGTTCTTGATGGTCCATTATCCTATTGTACGCTTCTGCAGCTGCGCCATTTCCCCAATCATATATGGTAAATGGCCCTATTCCCAATCCCATGGAATCGGTCAGGCCACCGTGCCCATAATTTTCCATCATAAAACCATAGTCCTCAGGACCAAAAAATGGAAACTTTTTTTCCCACTGTTCCTTGGTTATTGGATTTTCCGGGCAGTACATCATGATAAAAGATGCCTTGAGTGCCGCCATCCCCCTTTCTTTATATTCCAGATTTGATGTGACCTCTCCATATCTCATGATCAGTTCGGCAAATAGGCTTTGCCGCGAATCGTTCCATTCCCCATCGGCATTCATGACACCGAACCCCCCCAAGGTTTTTACGTAGATAAAGGGAGGTTGCCAACTTGCCTGCGTCATTAAAAGCTCATCCATGGTTCGCTGTCCAATGTCAAGATACCGCTTCTCATGTGTGAGTCCATAGGCGTTCAACAAAGCCTCCGCTGTCCAATAAATGGAGAAATTGTTCTGTTTGTACATATTGTTCCGTTCAAACTTCCTTCCCAAATGGTCCCCCCCGTACCTACTGCAGGACCAATACGTCTCGAAATCTTCCCATTTCCCGACCGGGACCACTTCTTCAATAACTGCATCCATCGCTCTTAACGCTGCGTCACGATAAGAAGACTTGCCCGTTATCTTATGGAGTTCCAACAAGAAAGTGACCGACATTGATGATTCAGGGGATTTTTTTAGGATGTTCAAGGGTTCATAGGTATTCCTGTCCAACCATGCAGGAAAAAAACCATCCTTTCCTTGAATTCCGACAAGTGCATCTGCATAGCGAACAGCATAATCAAGTAAGCGTTTATCCTTTTCAAGGTCTTCATACCATTTCAGCATAAGGTATGCAGTCCAACTCATATCCAGAATATGGAATGGGGACTCTTTTGCATCCCATGTCACAGGATTTCGGTTTGAGTTTCCAAAATAATATGACCCCCATCCCTTCGATTTATTGTATTCTTCCCCATCGACCTCGGTCTTCTCCATTTCAGTGGCGATCAAACCGTTGAAAAAGCCATTCTGCTGTGGAAATGCCAAGGCCAGTTCCTTGCCGAGTTTTGCTTTTTGCAACAGTGTATCGTTTCCTGTTTTTTTGGCATAACGGTACAATCCCGAAGCGGACCTTAGGGAACTGAACCACGCTTGGTTCCATATGGACCTGAACTCCCTTTCGTTCACCATTTTTCCATAATTTGGGCTTTGGGTCACGTTCACTATAAAAACTGGGGCCCCTACAGTTCTGCCGTTAATTTTGAATTCTTGCCAAACCGCCTCCTTCCAACTCCCGAAAGCCCATTTGTAGGTACGTTCCACATAGGCGTCCAAATCCGTTGCAATGGGCTCTCCCCGATCATATAGGGGCTTTCCATATTCCCTCCAATAGTACGAGAGTATTTTACGCCATGGATTGGCAATATCGGCAGCTTTGTCACTGACCAAGATTTTGAATCCATACTCAAATTTTCCAGGAGGGTAAACGGCCCCCTCTTCCTTTGTGAACAGAACATGTTCTTTGACCCCATAATTGCTCGCTCCCAATGCGATCATGTTCCCCGGTGCATCCATATCCATATACCATTTCACGGGAGAGCCATTTTTGATCAGGTCGATGTCCGGTAGTACGGCGATCAGTTTGGTATCATTTGACATGATTACGGCCGGGGCCCGGAAAACATGCTGGGCAATGATATGCTCATCTGTAGGGGTCAAATGAGGGGCCCAGTTGAACTCGGGCCTAAAACTGGGAACAATCCCAATGCTCCAATCGTTCTGTCTCAACGTGTCCGTAATGGTATAGGTCAATCGCACATTGATCATACCATCGCCCATTTTTTCCACTTTTATTTCTGGATGGTACGCTCCCAAGGGCGTCACATGGATTGAATCTATGTATTTCCGTATTTCCTGGGGCAATTGTGCAAATACCCCATCTTCTTTCGTCCTAAAAGTACACGACAGAACGATCGATGCCATGGACATCAGCAACACTAGTTGTTTGCCCATTCCTTTTACAATTTTGGTTTTCAATCTATCCATTCCTGTCTAAGATATGATTTATGGTCCAGGTTCATTCAAGATGGGACATGGTTTCCATCCACTTTTCAAAGTAGCGCCACTAATCAACTTCAATAGCCGGGGTTTTGCGTAACGGCACCATCGGATATTTGGATTTCCAACAAGGGTATGGGAAAGAGCAAATCCGTTGTCTTCACATCATAGTTTTTTCCTTCCTGTTCAAACAGTTGGTCTTTCATCATCTGGACCACCTCTTCAGGTGTCTTGAGCCTTTTAAGGTCGGTCCAACGCTGATGTTCAAAAGCGAATTCCACACGTCTTTCGTGCAGTATCTTTTCCTGGAAGGTCCCTGGGCTGGCCATGTCGATATCCACGGAAGCATTCGGTGTGTTGGGATCAAACCCAAATCCACGCCGTCTGACCTGATTGATCAGGTCATATGCCTCGTTGTTTTCCCCTATGGCCTCTGCCAAACTCAGCAGTACATCGGAATACCTCAGTAAGACCATATTGATATTATACCCTTGTGAGGCCGCCGCCAAATCAATGAATTTGCTCACGTAGGGATCATTATCGCCCAAGGCAATGCTAAAAGTGGCCGCTGCCCTAAGGTCTCCAGCCTCAAATTCGTCCATCAACGATTGGGTGGGAAATAATTGCAAAATCTGTGCCGGATTACCTCCGGCCGCAATCCCGAGCCGTATTGCCTCATCATTGGGAATAAACCAATTGGGGAGTGAATAGCCTGTATTGCCTGCTGGGTCAAAGCTTACTTCGTAAATCGATTCCTGGGTATTGTCGTTTCCTGCGGCATAGATATCGGCGTAATTGTCCAGAAGCTGATAATGTCCCAATACCTGCCTCAAGTTCGTTTCCGCATCGGATTTATTGCCAAGTTGTAGCTCCACTTTGCCCAAAAGGGTCAATGCGGCATATTTGGTCGCACGCCCTACCTCATTGCCCTTTCCTCCACCGTAAGTCGCTGGAAGCACTTCAATGGCGTCGTCCAGATCGGCTTTGATCTGTTCATATACCTCACTCTCTGGGGAGGTACCCACTACAATATTGTCAAAATCTTCCGAAGGAAGCAACCGAAGCGGAACACCGCCCCAGGTCGTCACAATCTGATAATAGGTGTATGCCCTTAAAAACTTGGCCTCACCAATGATCCTCTTCACCAATTCCTGATTCCCCTCCACTTCTCGGTCATTGGCTATAATGGCATTGGCGTGGTTGACCACATCATAGAGCTGTGACCAGGAAATAAGCATTTCTTGGTTGTTGGTCAGCTCTTGGAACACATCGGATGCCACTCTTTCGGGTTGGTCTTGTTGGTTCAGGGCGGCATTGTCCGACCTACTGTCCTGTAAATAGTACGTACCATAATGGTTGAAGACGATACGCTGTTTTGCATACACACCGTTTATGGCATTGACCAGCTCTGCATCGGTTTGGTAAAATGTGGTCTTGTCAATACGGTCCTCAGCACCTATATCAAGAAAATCATTACTACATGACGCAAACAACATTAGGGCAAAGAATGCGACAAACCCCAATGACCTTTCCTTTAATTTTGATGTTTGATATTTCATAACTCATTTTTTTAATTAGAAAGTGATGTTCAGACCAATGGTCATTATTCGCGGTAGGGGCTGTGATGCCATCACATTGATGCCTATTTCCCTGCCGTCGGATATTCCGGGCAATCTAGAGGGGCCCACCGGACCGATACTTCCATTGACCGCATCGGGATTGCCCCCGATAAAATTCGTAAAGGTATACAGGTTCTCTATGGAGCCATACAGTCGTAATCTGTTTATTCCATAGACCTTCAAGAGCTCGTTGTCAAAATCATAGGATAGGCTGATGTTCTTTATCCTTAAATAATCGGTAGACTGTATCGCGATCGAAGATACGGAACCCACACCCCCGGCACTGGTGACCAGAGCTCCCGCCCTGGGCACATGACCATTGCCCGGATGGTCTTCATCGATGTATCTGCCCTCATAGTGGAACTTCTTGGACACATTGTTAATGTTTGCACCATTGGCAATCTGGTTCAAGTTGAAGTCCTGCATTTGGGCGCCTGCCTGTCCCTGAAGCAAGGTGGACAGCGTAAATTGTCCATAGCGGAGTGTCGATGTGATTCCATACGCCCAATCTTGGTTAGGGGATCCTATCGGTACTCCATCCGCAGTAACAAAGCTCCCAATTGTGCCATCACCGTCAACATCCCTGAAGATCAGATCTCCCGGTGCAACACCCGAACCATCACCTTGCCTGGCCACCCCTATGACCTCTACACCATAGATCTCTTTGAATTCCCGGCCCGGCACATGCCTGAGCACCCCATACCATTTTTGAATTTGGTCGGCCCCGCCAAGATCCAACACCTTGTTCCAGTTCCTTGTGACATTTCCACCGATGGTCCATTTCCAGTCCTCATTGTCCACAATATCCGCCGTTAGGGAAAACTCATATCCCCAATTGCGCATTCGTCCGATATTGGTCAAGTATCCACTGGGGAATCCTGAGGACAACGGGATCTGTTTGTTCAACAACAGTCCGGATGTGGTATTTCTATAATAATCCCCAATAATGGTGAGCCGGTTACGGAACATTGAAAGGTCCAATCCCATATCCACTTGGTCCGAGGTCTCCCACGTAAGGTTGATGTTGCCTGGATCTGCATTCACGACACCGGTGACCTGACTGCTCCCAAATGAGTGCCGTATGGAGGTAAGGCTCGGCTTTGCAATGTAATTGGGAATACTGTTGCTCCCTGTTCTTCCATAGCTTGCCCTGAGTTTAAGATCGTTCAGGAATTTTGCATTTTCCAAGAATTTCTCCTTGGATACCCTCCATCCTATGGCAGCAGATCCAAAATTGGCAAATCTACTGTTCGTGCCGAATCTTGAACTGCCGTCCCTTCTAAATGTGGCGGTCAGTAAATACTTGTCATCATAGGCATAATTCAACCTCCCCAAATAAGAGATCAGGGAAGATGCATCCCTAACACTATTGGCGTTCAATGTTTCTGCATTTCCAAATCCAATGATTTTTGGACCAAGAATATCAAAACCATTGACGGATGCCCACACGCCGTCATTTTTTTCTTTTTGCGCGGTATACCCGGCCAAAATATCTATGGAGTGGTTCCCGAGCAGCTTTTTATAATTCAAGGTCGTTTCGCTCAGCCAACCAATGGTTGAGAATTTCCCTACGTTCAAGTACACAAAATCATTGACGTCCCTATTGACACCTGTAGGGGTATCATAGGTTTCATGATTGTCGTAATTCAATGTGGAACCGATATTGGTTTTCAAGTTGAGGCCATCCAACAATTCAAAAATGGCATACGCATTGGTCAACATCCGAAACCGCTTTATCTGAAAACTGAAGTTTTCAGCGGATTCCAAGGGATTGACCATTCCATTGGGGCCAATGGCATAGGAACCATCTGCATTTCTCACCGGCGTTATCGGGGGCATGAGTGCGGCGATGACATGTGGAAATTCCGGTCCTCCGGGCCACTCCCTGCCACTTGTTTCCTCTATGGAGTAGTTTGGGGCCATGTTAAGGCCCAGGGTGAGCTTATCCCCTATCTTGGTCTCCGCCTTTAAACGGCCGCTATATTTTTCATAGCTTTCACCTATGGTCACGCCATCTTGTTTGATATAACTCCCCGAGAACAGATAATTGCTCTTTTCGGTCCCCCCGTAAGAAGAAAGGTTATATTTTGAGTACAGGGCGGTACGATAGACCAAATCCTGCCAATCGGTATCCGTGACACCGTCCCAGTTCACAATTTCAGAAGGCAATGTCGCACCTCTATTGGCATAGCTCTCGGTCATGAACTGCACATACTCCTTTGCATTCAGCACATCCAACCTAAAGCTTTCGGGCACGCTGGCCAGGCCCGATGAAACGTCCAGTTCCAAGGTGGATTTGCCCGCTTTTGCCCTTTTGGTCGTTATGATGATCACCCCATTGGCCCCCCTCGATCCATATATGGCAGTGGATGATGCATCCTTTAAAACATCCACCGATTCAATATCACTCGGATTTATGGATTCAGCGTTTCTTTGATCCGTGGGAAAACCATCGACCACCCATAATGGCTCATAGCCTGCCGAAAGTGAGCCGACACCCCTAATGGTAATGGCTGCCGTCTGCCCAGGAGATGCATTCCTTTGGGAAATGTTCAATCCCGGGGCGGCACCTTGCAAGGCCTGTTCAATGGAGGTTACCGGTCTCAGCCCAATATTTTCCGTATCCACTGATGCAATGGAACCGGTCACATCCTTACGTTTTTGGGTGCCATACCCAACGACCACTATTTCATCCAGTTGTTCCGACCCCACTTCCATACCGATTACCATATCTGTACGCTGTCCCACCAAAACTTCCTGGGTCCTATAACCGATATAGGACAGTACCAGAACATCCGAACTGTCCGCCGCTATGGTGAACTTTCCATCGAAATCCGTATAGGTCCCATTCTCGGTGCCCTTTACCAATACCGTAACCCCCGGCAAAGGAACCCCTGATTCATCGGTAACCATCCCGGTTATGATCTTTTGTACCCTTGCCTCCATCGTTTTTATATCCAATTCCCTTGGATAGGCAAGTTCGGCTCCCAATATCAGTATCAGCAACAAGCCGATTCCGATATCCCTTTTTCCTCTAGAGAGGCATCCTAAAAAACGCTTTGATCTTAAACACTTTGGTTTCATATAAATAGGATTAGCTGGTTATTTACTTAAACGTTTAACTAAAATAAAAAGACTTTATCGATTTACAAAAATTTAATCGTTTAAATAGTATTTTTTAACAAAAAAAAGTGTAAAATTTTATTATATAATCAATTCTTGCCCATTGTGGGGCCCTCTGTATTCTTTAAGCTTGGTATCCTGTCCTTTACGGTGGGAAGCGAGGGAAAAGATAAGTGCGGTTCGGTCTGGTACCAATATCCCACTGTATAATAATTGTCCGATCGATGGTTGGCATGGCCATGTTCAATGGTCATCTTGAACGATTTTTCAAAGGTTATGGGAGATTCATCGTGAAAACGATATACTGTCCATTGTGCCCCTCGGTCGTCCCCTCCATTTATAGGGTTTCCGTAACCATCATAATCAAACTCGGGCCTTTCATTACCAAATGGGTTGATGCCACAACCGCCATAGCACCACGCGCCCAGATAGTAATCCTCGGCACCTGTTCCATTGATACTGGGCAGATCGTCCCCATCAATGAACATCATCTCATCCCCTTCGCCCCACCAATCACCTTGGTTTTGGATGATACTGTGGGTCACTCCGAGGAAATGTCCCTTCCCCTTTGCCTCCATAATTACATAATTTCCCTTTCCATCGCTATTCTTGTGGTTGTTGATGGTACTGTCGCTATTTCGGGCCCATTCACTTGTCCAACCATCCGTAGGGGTTTCCTGCCTGTACTGTGCATGAAAATATAGGGTGTTGTCAGGTAACGACCCATGCTTTTCCCAATCAATGTTATAGTAATAAGCGTCAATGGCGACATCCCCCTCATTGGTGACCGTGATCTTGGCGGATGCTTTGAATGGCATTGGAAAATAAGCGTTCAGTGCCCGTTGTGACCCGACCGATGTGAACTTTGATTCGTACAAGTTGTATTTGCCCAGACCCAATCCAAAAAAATCACCGATCGGTGTTTCAACACTTGGGGTCTTTTCACCGTCCCAATACATCCGAAGGATTATTTTTTTCAGGTGATAAGGTTCATTGCTGGCTATGGTGGTCCAAATATGCTTGATGATACCCGGCCCTTTGATATCGCCTATGGTCCTTGTTTCTCCTGGCTTGATCTTGTCTTTCCAATTCCCGTCATCATTGGCCCCACTACGGTCATAACTCGAAATCCGGTGCGAGGTGTACCCTTTGGATTGCCAAATAGGCTCTTGGTCATTTTCCATCTGTGCTTGGGCATGGCCCATTATGCACCATATAAAACCAATTGTCAACCACGGAGTGGCCTTTGCTATTCCTGCTTTTTTCATTTTATTGTTTTTTGTTCCCGTTACTCTTTATCTTAAATCTTCCTGTCCTGTGATACTTCCCATACAGGTGTCCTGCAAAAAATTGGCTGTCGACTTGTACAGTTCATACCGTTTGCCGTACAGTGCCGTCCTGTCCCCGTTGGGATGGTACGTTGTTCTAAAGCCATGGCCCATTTTACCCATGGCCTCCTGCACATCTTGATGTACGCCCGCAACGGTTGCCGCCAACATGGCCGCTCCCATGGCGCAGGTCTGTTCCGCGTTGTGCACTTTTATGGGCAGGTCCAGGACATCTGCCATCATCTGCATTACATAGTTTGATTTTCTGGCCACCCCGCCCAAGGCTATGATTCCCTTCAGGGGAACATTGTTGTCCCCAAAATGTTCAACAATGCGTTTGGCCCCGAAGCAGGTGCTTTCCACCAAGGCCCTGTAGATTCTGGCGGCGTCACTTCCAAGGTTCAGGTTCAAAAGCGCCCCTTTGACATAGGGATTGGCCTCGGGTGTCCTTCTACCATTGAACCAATCCATTGCCAGTTCTGAATTCATGGATAAGGGAAGCCTAGATGCCTCCTCCCCCAATCGCTCCAACAAACCTTTGGATATCCCCTCCAGCAATTGTTCCTTTGTACGCTCATGGATATCGCTGTCCCGTATGGCTTTAAAGGTCGTTGCGGTCAACAAATCCTGGAACCATGCATAGACATCCCCAAAAGCGGACTGTCCGGCTTCGAAACCCACCATTCCCGGTACAATCGACCCATCTACCTGTCCACATATTCCCTTGATCAGATCAATGCCGTCCCCACCCGGTGCAACCATCATATCGCAGGTGGAGGTTCCCATCACCTTGCTCAGGTAATAGGGCTCTATCTGTCCTCCCACCGCCCCTACATGGGCATCCAATGCCCCGACACCAACCAGGGTATTTATCGGGAGGCCCAATTTTTCCGCCCAATACGGGGACAGTTTTCCAGCAATGGTGTCCGAACCATATGTTCTGGTGAAAAGTGGATGCTGTAATTTGTCCATCAATGGATCTAACTGAACGAAAAAATCCTTTGGGGGCAGTCCTCCGTGTGCTTCGGACCAAAGTGCCTTATGGCCTGCTGCGCAGACACCCCGTTTCATTTCTCGGATATCCGTGCCCCCAGTGAGCAAAAATGGCATCCAATCGCAGTGTTCCACCCAGGATGCACAGGCCTTGGCAACTTCGGCATCTTCCCTGAGGACGTGCAACAATTTGGCCCAAAACCATTCAGGTGAATAAATGCCCCCGGCATATTTAAGATAATCGACGGCAAACTTTTTGGAATGCTCGTTGATCTCGTGTGCCTCTTGGATCGCGGTATGGTCTTTCCACAAAAAGAACATTGCATTGGGGTTGTGTTCAAATGCCTTGTTCAAGGCCAATGGAACACCTTTGCTGTCCACGGCTACGGGTGTGGAACCCGTGGTATCCACCGTTATCGCCCTGACATTTTCTACTATCCCCCTATCCGCTTTTGCCACGACCTCGCGGACAGTGTGTTCCAACCCCTCCATATAATCCAGTGGATGTTGTCTGAACCGGTTCTTGGAAGAATCACAGTACATTCCCTTTTTCCATCTTGGAAATTCAAACTCTGAAACTGCAATTTCATTGCCATTTTGGGCATTTGCCAACAAGGCACGAACCGATCCCGTACCATAATCGACTCCAATTACATAACTTTCCTTTCCCATTCCCCTATTTTAAGTCAGTCCCTGCTGTAGGTTCCTTTGCAAACTTGAATATATGGCCACGATCAAGAAACAGACCAAGGGCACAAAGAAGGATAGGTGGATACTTCCCGTGGCATCCGAAACCATTCCCTGTACACTTGTCAACACTGCCCCGCCGAGAATGGCCATGATCAATCCTGATCCCCCAATCTTTGAATCATCCCCTAATTTCTGCATGCCAAGGCCATAAATGGTGGGAAACATGAGTGACATGCAACCAGAGGCCAGAACAAGTGCCACCACGCCCAACATACCCTTGCCATGGATGACAACAAGTGTGCAGATCGATCCCAATGCGGCCGCTATGAACAATAGCTTTCTGGGAGTGATATACTTCATCAAGGCCGTAAAGACAAACCGAGATCCGGAAAACAGGACAATGGAGGCCAAGTAGTACACCGAGGCGTCATCCTCACTTTTGCCCAATTCCTGCATTACGTATCGAATGGTATAGGACCAGAGCCCTATCTGTGCACCCATATAAAAAAACTGCGCGGTTACAGACCAGCAATAATTTCGGTTCGACAAGAGCCGCTTTATCGACCCCATAATATCCAAGTCCTTGGTCTTCTCCCTTACCATGGGCATTTTGGTTATTTTTACCAAAATCCAAATGAGCAAAAGAAAAAAAGCGACACCCACATAGGTCCCCATCACAGAGGTAAGCTCTCCTGATTGGATATCCTTCAGCTCTTCCGGGGCCATTTTCGCCCGTTCCCCGGCATCCAACAGATTGAGGTTGGAGAGAATGAAGAACTTGCTCAGCAATATTCCAGTGATACTCCCAATGGGATTGAAGGATTGGGCCAGGTTCAACCGCCGTGTCGCCGTTTCCTCAGGACCCATGGATATGATGTAGGGGTTTGCCGCGGTTTCCAATATGGAAAGCCCTCCGGCCAGTATAAAAAGTGCCACCAAAAAATGACCGTATACCATACTGATACTTGCTGGATAAAAAAGCAGGGCTCCGATGATAAAAAGGCCAAGCCCCACTAGGACCCCTGATTTATATGTATATTTTTTGACCAAAATGGCAGCTGGCAGTGCCAAAAGAAAGTACGATCCGTAAAAGGCCATTTGAATCCATGAGGTCTGAAAATCGGTCATGCTCATAATGCGCTTGAAAGCGGCCAATAGCGTATCTGTCATGTTATTGGCAAGCCCCCATAGAAAAAAAAGACTGGTTATGAGAATGAAAGGCCATTTATTTCCCGGCATGGTCACCGGCACATGATCTGTGGTCTTTTTCATAATGCCCATTACGTTATCCGTTTTTTCCATACAGTGGTCCGTAATTTTTACAGGCCCCATAATCCGAGCTTTCCGGATCCATCCCATGGGCTTTCCATGAAGAGGGCCTAAAAATGCGTTCCTCTTCAACATTGTGCATGCATACCGGGATACGCAGCATGGCCGCCAAGGTGATCAGGTCATGCCCGATATGTCCATAGCTGATGGCCCCGTGGTTCGCTCCCCAATTGTCCATGACAGCGTAGACATTTCGAAATGCCCCCTTTCCCGTTATCTTTGGTACGAACCAAGTGGTCGGCCAGGTACGGTCCGTTCTTTCATCCAGTATTTCATGCACATTTTGCGGTAAATCTATCGTATGTCCCTCCGCTATTTGAAGTACCGGCCCCAACCCTTTGATCAGGTTGAGCCTGCACATGGTGACAGGCATTTCGCCCCTGGTAAGAAAATTTGATGAGTATCCCCCACCCCTAAAATAACCGAGGTTTGCAGGATACCAAGTGGTCGCCTTCAAACTGGCGTCCACCTCCCGTTGTTCAATTTCCCAAAAGGGTTTCATCACAGGCCGGCCGTTCCTTTCCTGCCTACCCGTTCCATCAAGGGTGGCGGAACCCGAATTGATCAAATGAATGAACCCCTCAGAGGCCATCCCGTCGGGCTTCCATCCGGTCACCCGTCTCACGGCATCCGGGCTCCAATAGGTCCTGACGTCGGCAAAGATCTGTGCCGTACCGGTCAACAGATAATTGAACAGCATCGAAACCCCATTGAGCGCATCGTTTTCCGTTGCGACCATATAAGGCGCCCGAATGCCGTTCCAATCAAAAGAAGAATTGAGTATGGCTTCGGAAAAATCCCCATTGGGCAAAAAATCAGTCCATTGGCGCTGCCCTTGAAAACCGGAAACGATGGCATCATGCCCCATGGCTTCCTCCCCATGGCCCATTTCCTTCAATTTTGGATTGCCCACCATCAAATCCCGGATAATAAGAGTCATCTTCACGACAAATTCCCAATCCTTGTCCTTTTGTTCACGGGATCTCTGCCTTTCCGCTTCGTTGTAATCCTTTCCCTCCTTGCAATTGGCCTTTGTCCATTCCAATGCCCTTTGAAATTCCTCCTTATCGTAGATTTCCTGTTCGATGCGCCTCAACACTTCCGTAGAATCCACATACGCGTTCCGCATCCCAAGATAGTCCTGAAAAAAGTCGGGATCGATCATCGATCCCGCTATGCCCATGGATACACTTCCGATGGCCAAATAGGAACGATTTTTCATGATGGATACCGCCAATCCAGTCCTGGCGAACGACAATAATTTTTTTTGGACATCAGGAGTTATCCGTGAGTCATCCAAATCTTGGACATCTTCCCCATAGATTCCAAAGACGGGCAGTCCTTTTTGGTTGTGGGCGGCCAAAGTGGCCGCCAAGTATACAGCTCCCGGGCGTTCCGTGCCATTGAATCCCCATATTGCCTTGGGCAAATGTGGCTCCATATCCATGGTCTCTGTACCATAGCACCAGCATGGGGTGACCGAAAGCGATACCCCAACATTGTGCAGTTTGAAGTATTCTCCGCAGTCCCCTGCTTCTTTGACTCCCCCAATACAGAAATCGGGGATCACACATTCAACAGGACTGCCATCCGGATATTTAAGTTTTTCCCCAAAGAGCTTGGCCACATTCTTTGCCATATTCATGGTAGTGCCTTCAAGGGATTCCCGTACCCCTCCCAATCTTCCGTCTATTATCGGACGTATCCCTATTTTAGGATATGTAGGTTTTTTTGTCATTGTTTGTTTATAAAGAGTTTGTGATTTCTTCGATCGTTGTTCCAAAAACTTTTCCAACGACCTTATCAAGATGTTGGGGCCCTCCTGTGAAATGCAATACCGTGTGGTCATGCGACAACGATTCCATTGGGGCCAAAAAAGCTGCTGGCGAAACGCTTTCCAGTTCATAGAACGGGCCCATTTGTGCCCCATCCTGCAAAGGGCCATCATTGTATGCATTGATGGCATCCCCTTTGAACGGATCCGATTGTATGTTCCATTCCTGGTTCAGATAAACAGCATTGGGATCAATATCAAAAACAGTGATGGTCAATACATGGTTCACAGCGTCATAGCTGCCGGCCAGATGGGTTGCCCTTATCGGTGGAATCCCCAATTTTCCCCTTGACTTGCCATCCGCCTTGAAAAAGAGCATTCCACGGTCATAGCTGATCCGATCATTCGGTATTTCACCAAAATAATCGGTTGTGGCCACCTTGCCCCCAACCCCATCTTGATAGGGTATAAAGATCATGGTATCATCAGAAGGGGGAAACATGTCCAACATCCAGATGCATGGCGCTCCTGTTTCTTTGGTCCAAGGCCCTTTGCCCATATTGGTTATCTTGTTTTCTGTCTTGTAACCGACAGATTGGAGCCCATCCACTTTAACTTCCAGCAAGTCTTCAATTTCCGCTGTGGAAAGCAAGGCCACCCTTCTTTCCGCTTTGATCTTAAAGTCATGATCGGCATAATTTTTCAGTTCCATTTCCAGTTCCATGGCCACTTCGGTCCCGGTCAGTTCCTTCAAATTCCACGGCTCACTATCTATGGGTGGGGGGGTTCTCCAATTCTCAAAGGAGAACTCCTTGCCCGGGCTGAAATAAAAGGAGAAAGCATTGCCTTCCGGGCCCAACCAAAACCGGTTCTCCCCCCCATAAGCATTCATGTGGGGGTCTTTTTTGCCAAAAGCATCATAATTGATCCAGCCCAAGCTTTTGCCATGGTCTCCCGATGCCGTGGATGTAAACACTTTTGCCTGATACTTGGGGGAAACCGCCACTTTGGCATCATTGGAATGCAATATGACCATATCCGGGTCCCACTGGGTCAAAAAGGCCACGTCCCTGCCGAAACTGTCTTCCTGAGAAGTAATGGTTGATTTCATCTTATGGGCATCATCTGGTTTGGGATCGTTCTTTAGTCTGCACGATAGTATCGTTCCAAACACTAGTACAAGTACCGTTATTCTTGTTTTCATGGATGTAATATCTAATTGACCTCAAGGTCATTCTTTGAGGGAAGTTTTGGAAAATGGGCATGGGGTTCGGTCTGGTACCAAAACACCACTGAACTTATATCGGATTTCTGTTGTAGATACCTGTGGTCGCTCCTCCATCCCAAATCCTGTATCGTGATCTTTAAATCTTTATCGAACCGTATGGGATCTTGTACATGCCATCGATAAAGTCCAAAACGTTGTTGGGAATCATAGAGACCATCTGGCTTTATGATCTGGTGGAGTCCTGCATAGGGCGTGGAGTAGCTTTCATACGCTTTTTCCCTCTTGTTCTCAAAATTGTACGACCCCAAAAAATAATCTTCGGTCCCGGTTCCCGCAATGGTCGGGAACTTTTTATCCCCGTCCATATAAAATTTGATCTCCCCTTCTCCCCACCAACCCCTGTTGTTGACCTGCCATGCCATATAGGTGCCCACATAATGCCCTTTCCCCTTTATACCATCCACCAAGGTATGGATGGAACCCACCGTGGGGCTGCTCCTTCTAAATTGTGCATGGAAGTACGCCGCATCTTTTGGCACCTTGGTCAGTGTGTAATCTACCTGGTAGTACAGGTACATTTCTTCGGTGCCAATATTCTCCATTGTGATCCTGCACTTTTTTCGAAAGGGCATGGGCCAATAGGAATTGAAAGCGCTTCCAGGGTTCACCGTTATGGGCAAGGAATTCAAAGGGGCATATTCTCCCCATCCCATTCCGAAAAAATCCCCTACCGGAACTTCCACCGAAGGCTCTTCCTCCCCGTCCCAGTAAAACCGCAATATCGAAAAACGCCAGTTTCCAGTAGGGGTCATCCAAATATGCTGTATGGCCCCCTCCTCTTCTATTTCCGCCAAGGTAAAGGTCTCCCCCGGCCCTATCTTTACAGAGGGACTCACTTTCCAACCTTGGCCCAGTTCCCGGGCCGCATGGCTTCCCGTGCCATCTCCCAATTCAGCCATACCGCCCTTACCTGGGGTACCGTCAAAATTTTCAGGGCTTATGGATCGTGTTTTTGCATCGGACAATCTATATATATTGCCCAAATTTGGATTCAGGCCATTGTACGAATCGTTGGTCTGTGCCATTGAAGCCATAGAAAGAAAGGATAGGGCCAAGGTCAGGGAAAGATTAATAACTCTGTATTTTTTAATGGTCATTGGTACGGTTTTGTTCAATAATTCAATAAAATATTATCAATGTCGCATTCAAATATATTATTTAAACGTTTAAGTAACAAATTATTTTTTTATAATTTGATTTTAACATAGGGTATTTATTGAAGATTGATCGGGATCAAGCGCAGGAATCGCCCAGTACCAGCTTTGCTCCCAACTTGATTTTATGGAATCCCTTGTTGGGATCGGCAATTTGTTCCACCAGTACCTCGACCGCTTTTTTCGCCATATCATGGAGAGGTTGCTTTACATAGGTCAATGGGCAATAAAAAAAGTCGAATGCCTCGCTTTCATCAAATACGATCACTGAAACATCCTTTGGTATGGATACTTTCAATCTGTTCAGATATTTCAATCCTATGATTCCAAGTGTGTTGGTGGCAAAGAATATGGCGTCTACAGGGTCGTTCATGTTCAGCATTTGATCGACCGCCCCCTCCACTTCACTTTGAATGGCAGAAAACTTGATTTCATGTACAAATGTATCTGATATACCATCTTGGGCCAGGGCATCCCGATATCCCCTTATACGTTCCTGCATGTGCTGCATTTCAGTTGCATAGGCCACCATCCCGATTCTATTGTTCCCATTGGCCAATAATCGTCCGGTCGCCTCAAAACTTGCCAAATAGTTCTCTATAACCACATAATTGGTCTCAAGCTTGGGAAAATAACGATCGATCAAAACTAGGGGTACATTTTGTGCCTTCAAATATTCGATTTGGTCTTTGGATCCTTCAGCAGGTGCAATGATAAAACCATCCACTTGACGATTGAGCAAAAACTTGATCAGATCGGCAGATTTGGAAGCCTTTTCATCAGAACTCCCAAAGATGACGGTATAGCCGTGCTTCTTGGCCTCGTCCTCAACAATCCTGGCAATCAGTGCGAAAAAGGGGTTCGAAATATCCGCAACTATCAATCCTATGGTATGGCTCTTGCCACTTTGGAGACTTTTGGCAATCTGATTTGGCCGGTAATTGAGTTCTGCGGCGATCCGTTTTATCCGTTCGGTGACCTCACGACTGATTCCCGTGTTGTTCTGCTTGGAAAGAACGTAGGATACCGTAGCTATGGACACTCCTGCTTCTTTTGCAATATCTTTTAAGGAAACCCTTTTTTTCATGCTACGAATATAAATATTTAAACGTTTAAAATTATTTTTCCCTCACAAACTGTAAGAAGTCCGTGAATTGGAAAGGTCCTGCATCCCCTAGTTGAGGGCGTACCCCCCTCTCTACAGATTGTCAATTTCCGTTATCCGGGAATCTATGGTCCCTGTCCCTATCTTCCATGACAGTTTCCGGTGATATCCATAATCAAGGTAGGGCTTTTGGACGGGATACAGTATCGTCGTCACCTGATTGTGCTACTTCAACTAAAAGTATACTATTTAATAATAAATCAAGAAGCACTTTTAACTTGGAAATGACTATGGAAATTAATCAGTGCATAAAATCTACATACTGGCACCCTTCGGGTGCTTTTTTGTGGAAAGGGAGAAAGAAAAAAGGGGTGATATTTCTCCCTAAACTTTATCATAAATCGTATAATCTCGAGACCCAATCATCATAGTGTGAACAGGTACGGCTAACCAAAATCATTTCTCCCACCTTTCGTAAATAAGATCACGGAAGTATGGGCGGACATTTATTTCCTACAAACAGACCCCTTATTTATTCGGCTCAATTCATGTGAAAGGAACATTGCTAACCCTGCATCCTGCACCAATGTTCCATGCTCCCCAATTCCGGATTACCCTTTGATAGACTGAAAGTCCATATGGCCAATTCAAAAATAACATTGGAACAGTGTAATTGTTTATAAATAATTACATATTCATAGGTTTATACGATCGTACATTTGTACAATCATACATATATATGTCCATACGAATGTTCATTTGTTTAAATAATCCTATTTATAGTGGAAATGGACATAGTCTTTAGCGAAATCCACCTAATAACCGAGTATACCAATTACCTACGTAGAATCAAGGGGCACTGGTGTTTGGCCTGTCCATTTCATCTTAGTTATCATGGCATACTATGATATGGAATATACTGATCAAGGATGGATCATATCATTGCTTTAAAGATGGTAAAGATGTTTTGAGTTCTGAACTGCGGTATTTGACAAGTTTGAAAGCAAGTCTTTTTGGATCTGTGTTCCGCCACGGTTTTGGATAATGACAAATTTTCACGTTTCCTTTCACCCCATTTATATTTTTCTCCCTTCCCATTTTTGGTCCATACGAAAATTAAGATTGTCTCGGATGAAATAATTCAGAGTCTATCACTGTCAATATATTATTCATTTTGCTTGATCAAGACAAAAATTGGACCGTCGGCACAATAAGGCAAAACCTTGTAAATAGGAATGTATTGGCCGTTTTTTCGACTTTCCCCGGAAATCCCTTGGTTCGTTTACTTTAGTTTTTAGATTTTTCCTTCTGAAAATGCCCTCCGATGATTTGCCGTACATAAGACCGTGTACGGCAAATCCCTTGCAAACAAACCATAGGCCATAGGTTTGTCATATAATTAATCGGAGGTCACGAAGCAAGTTGTGTTTTTGTAAACAAAAACTGCGCACTTCGTTTACAAATGACCTTTTGAGCAATACCAAATTCATGGAAAATGGCAAGACCTAAAAAGGACATATCAAAACAAAGGACGATTGTCATCGCCTTCAGGGTTTCACAAAGCGAACACTTGATCATTGGAAACAATGCGAAGACAATTGGATTGTCCATAGCCGAATATATCCGAAGAAAATGTACAGGAAAACCCCTACCAAAGAAAAAGGTAGATCCGTTGGACCGGAAACTGTTTGTCGAGCTGAGTCGGATGGGAAACAACCTGAACCAACTCGCTAGGGTCTCGAACTCAGGTATCCGTGACCCTTTCAGCATCCATATACAATTGGAGGAGGTAAAAATGTTATTGAAACAGCTCAAATCAAATATCTCGAACAATGATAGGTAAGATAACAATAGGGAAGGATTTTTATGGTGTTCTGGTCTACAATGAAAAAAAGGTAAACGAAGGAGTAGGATATGTCATCGATTCCAATATAGAGCATTCCACAGCGGTAAACATGACACAGGAATTCAATTTGATCAGGCAATTGCGTCCGGGACTTGGGAATGCGGCCCTCCATGTTTCCTTGAACTTGCCGTACTCTGACCAATTGGACGATAAAGAATTTGCTTCATTGGGATGCGACTATCTGATGAAAATGGGTTTCGATAACAACCAGTTCATTATGTACCGCCATACCGACACAGAACACGAACATATCCATATAGTGGCCAATAGGGTAAGGTATTCGGGTAGGATAACAAATGATAGTAACATTAAAAGAAGAAGCCGGGAAGTGCTCAATGGTCTGGAAAGGAATTATGGACTGACCCAAATTTCAACAAAAGCCAGTGCAAAAAAATCACTTGATCATAAGGAAATAGAGAAAACCCTTAGAACAGGCGATGTACCTATCAAACTTATCCTACAGGAGCGGATTGGTTTGGCAATTTCAAGGGCAACGGATACAACTGAATTTGTCAAATTACTGCAAGAGCTAAGTATATCGCCAAGATTCAACATTAGCATAACCACAGGAAGGGTTTCGGGCATTTCATTCAACTATCAGGGCATAGTATATAAAGGCAGTACCCTTGGTAAAAATTTTTCATGGAACAGTATCGTAAAACAAATCGATTATGAGCAAACAAGAGACCGTTCAGTTATACTGTCGGCTAATGGAAAAGAACGAGGAACTGATAAAATTGGCGAAGGAAACGATGATGGAACAGTCAAGGTTGAACCAAGAAATAATGGGATTGCAAAAAGCACTGAAAATTCTGCTCAACAATCAAAAAGTTATGTGGGAGAAATTAAAGGAAATGGAGTAGTCGAGCCTTTATTGGAAGAAGCTGAGTGGAATCCTTTCAAACTGGAACTCAAGGATGATATTAACAAGAAAAAGTCCAAAAGAACAAAGAAAAAGAAAGGGTTGAACCGGTAGAATTTAGGCATATGAAAAACATAAATAAACAAGAATCATTAGAACTGGCCCCCTCCGAGATCCAAGTGTTGGAAATGATACGGAACAAAAGGTTCATATCCATCAAACTGATTATCAAAAATGGAGAGGTAGATGTTATTGAAGGTCTTGAGAGGATGCATACAGGAGAGCGAATTATAGACCTGTTGAAGCAACATGATTTTCAGAACTTGGAAATCAAACAAAGCAATGGTAAGATTGTTTGTGTAAACAGGATATTCAGGAAAAAAGTCTCCCCTTCAGGAAAAACTAAAAGAAGTTAACCAACCATTAATATTCAATGGATAAAATTGTCATCCGATACTGGATTTAAATAGTTTAAAAAGGTAAATTAAAGCCTGCTTATACAAATACGGTAGTGACCATACAAGATAAAGGAGCTACTGCTATTTAATGGAAATGTCCAACACAATCATTGAACAAAGGCAGAAAAACAGAACATTCAACAGCACATGGCTCAAGACATTTAAAGGGTTTGAGGATTATTCGGAGGAAGAAGCGGAAAAAATCTTGGAGCAACTCAGGGAACTCGCCAACATAGTTTGCCGCCATGTCCAAAAAGGGAACATATGAACTTAGAGGTATTCAGTCAATTTGCCAAAAGGGAAAAGGGAAGGATTATAGGGAAAAACAATACGGCCGTTATCTACACCCGTGTTTCTAGTAAAGAGCAATTTGACAAAAATGCCAGTCTCAGCACCCAACTTAAATATTGCCAGGAGTATGCACTTCGAAAGGAATTGGAAGTTCTGGAATATTTCGGGGGAACCTATGAATCCGCAAAGAGCGATGAACGTAGGGAATTTCAAAGGATGTTGAAATATGTCAAAAGGAGAAAGAACATTGGCTATATCATTGTCTATTCCTACGATAGGTTTTCACGTACGGGAGCGAACGGAGCCTATATCAGCGAACAGTTAAAAAAGCAGGGAGTGGCCGTTATTTCGGCCACCCAGGAAATCGATGTAACCACGAGTGCTGGGACCTTTCAAGAAAACCTATACCATATGTTCTCCCACTTCGACAATCAGGTTCGTAGGGACAAATCCATTACGGGAATGCGGGAGAAGCTACGAAGAGGGCATTGGACGGGAGCCTACCCATTTGGATATACCAATACAAATCCTGGGAAAGGAAAGGTCCCGAATTTCGTAATTACCGAAGAAGGAAAATTGTTGAAGCAAGCTTTTTTATGGAAGGCTAATGCCAATATGTCCCATGTCGAGATTGCAAAACGGCTCAAAGAAAAGGGCCTGGACATACATGCAAAGAAATTGACCGATCTTTTTAGAAATCCATTCTATTGTGGACTTATTGTCAATAGCCTAATTCCTGGAGAAGTGATTCAAGGAAAACACGAGGCCCTGATATCGAAAGAAATCTTTTTAAAGATCCATAATCTACTTCACGAGGGAGATACACCCAAGAAATATTCGTACGACGATGAAAATCTGCCATTAAAACAGTTTGTCAGATCTTCGGTTTGTGGGACACCTTATACTGGGTTTATCGTGAAGAAAAAGGGGCTATATTATTACAAGAACAGGCGTAAGGGAAGCAGGGAAAGCAGAAGTGCAAAAAAGCTTCATGAAGAGTTTATAAATGTTTTGAACAGGTATACCATAGCCGATAAAAAGTATATCGAACCTTTGACCGATATCATACACGATACCTTGTTGGCTAACAATCAAGAAGCACTTAACGACCAAAAACGATTGACCAAAGAACTCGCTCAAATCGGAGAGCAGATAAATACATTGGAAAGAAGATTCGTTTTGCTGAACGAAATCACAAAGTCCCAATATGATCTTTTTATGCCTGAACTGAAAGCTAAACAAAGGAAATTGGAGATGAAATTGGAGAATAGCGGGATAAATAGTTCAAACCTCAAAAAGTCAGTAAAAATGGCACTCGATTACGCTTGTAACTTACCGTATTTATGGAAGTTAGGGGATTTGGAAACAAAAAGGGCTATACAATATATGGTGTTCCCCGACGGGATTGTGTATGACTTCAAAAACAAAGCAGTTCAAACTTTTCGGGTCAACAAAATTTTTGGCGCAATCAATTCGTTTTCAGGTAATTTGAAGGAAATAAAAAACGGGAATTTCCACTCAATTTGTGAAAAATCCCGTTTAGTGAACGATATGGTACAAAACTCGAACCAATTAATAGAGGATTTAAAGCTTTTAGCTGATATACTAGCTGCTTAAAAAATCAAACCACTTATTTACAAATGGTTTAAGAAGTAGTTTTGTTAAATTGCTTCTTTATTGCCCCTTTAAAGGCGTTTTTGCCCCTTTATTGCCCCTTTGAAGAATTATAGTATGTTCTTTCAATGAACTCTTTATGGACTTCATATATTGGACTAAAGAATATTTTATCACAATTTACTACTATCAGTATTAATCTCATTGTGCCTGGTATCTACACTTGGAATGGAACAATAATTTGATGGACAAGATTAATTGACATTATTTATCATTCCAAGGTTGGGCAGATATTAAATCTTTGGATTTCCATTCTTCTAAAACGGTTATTGCATTTTTGTCGGGCACATATAAGAAATTAATTTTACGCTCATTGGCACTTTTTCGTAATTCATCAAATATAAATGTATCATCAAACCCAACTTTAGCGGCATCAGCATTTGTATTCGCATAATAGACTTTGTTAATTTTTGCCCAATAAATAGCACCTAAGCACATAGGACAGGGTTCTAATGTAGTGTACATTTGGCATTCAGATAATTGAAGATCATTGATATTTCTGCAAGCCCTTTCAATAGCGACCATTTCTCCGTGTGATGTTGGATTGACCCGCTCAAAAATTTCATTATGTCCCTCTCCAATAATTTTACCATTTCTAACAATTACACAGCCAATTGGAAGACCTTTGCCGCTCTTGTATGCCATTTTCGAAAGCTCAATTGCTCTCAACATAAATTTAGGATGATAATCCTGATCCATAATTTCGTTCATTACTTTAGCATTTGAGTTGCAAATTTATTCAATCCTTGCAGGTATTACTCTACTATAAATGAATTTTCCAGTTTACAAAAGGTATTTACCAACACCACAAACATACCTTGCGTGAGCGTTTGGATTTTGGAAATCGGAACAAAGTAATTACCTGTGTGGAGACAGAAGTAGATTCAATATATATAGTTTTTGTACAATTGCTCCTTTATTGCCCTTTTGGAGACTATTTTACCCCTTTATTTCCCCTTTGGAGAATATAGTAGGTTCCCTTTCCTGTGGAACCTATTTTGGTTATAAAATTCCTATCAACAAGCATTTGTAAATCATAAGACACCATCCTCTTGGAGATTTCAAAAAATTCCTGGTATTGTTTATTATTAATTCGACCATTCTCTTTTATAAACAATAAGGCCTTTATATGTCGAGATTCAAGATTGTATGTTTTCAGAATTTCTTCAGTATAAATATCTTTTAGAAAAATAACACTTACTCCACCTTGATCTTCCTCAATAATCGGCTCAGGCAATCCTGCCTCTTTACAGGCATCTATGATTTTATTTATCCCTCGCCCCCAGGATTCGATATAACCAGCTTTAAAAAATGCATTGGCTATATTTCGATTTCGGGGATAGGATGAATGTTCTTGTTTTAGTTTATCAATTGTCAATTCCTCTGGTAAAGTTCCCGGATTCCATAAATGTAATCGGTCATCGTACACTCGAAGAAAGGTATATGTGCTGGAATAATCCTTATGAATAATAGCATTCAAAACCGCTTCCCTTAATGCCGTTTCCGGATATTCCAACGGTTCCATACGTTCCAATCCTCTATAGGAAATAGGTCTAACCAAATATTTGGTTTTAAGCATTTCGATTACCTTATCAGCCATCTCAAAAATATTGGTTTCAACGATGTCTTGAAACAAAAGATCATGGCTGGATTTTCCGAATCGTCCAATCTTGAAACTTGCCGTTACCGATACCTTGATTAGATTTTCCCCAAATAATAAAACGGCGGCATTTGTTAGCTGCCCTTGTTCCGTAAGGAGTCCGAGGTTTTTGAATAGCGTTTCTTTGCTAATGTTTAGTGTATTTGGAGGAATACGATCTTTCTCAATTGCCTTAATAATAAATGCTTGAATGCTATTACCATTAAGGTCGGAAAAGGTTATTCCTTCAACAGCCATATCCTCCCATTTCTTTCCCATTTTATTGAGCAACAGGTTTTGTAAAGCAATTCCTTTAAGTTCTTGTTTGGTGCTTCCGCTTCGGTAGTGATAAACTCCATGATAAGCAATGGGTATATTACTAATCGGAACAATAATTTCAAGATAGTTTTTTCCTTCATCCGCATGTAGATTTACATCAACCACAAGTCCTAAATGATTTACAGACTTATTTGGAATGTCTTCCATCAGCTTTTTATAATTATCTACACCGGTAATATTTCCATTATCATCAATGCCTATATAAATATGGCCCCCTTTTGCATTGGCAAAACCACAAATCCATTTCAGATATTCATCTCTCCAAACTAGCTTGTATTCAATATTCTGAGTTTCTCCTCGCTCCATTTTCGCTCTGCATTTTCTCAAATACAAAGCTACCTATTATGTGCTTTTCCATCCTACTCAAAATATGGTGGGGAAATAAGATCATATTAATTTAATAAAAGCCTAATTTTCTATAATGTTTATTATACGATTGATAAACTCTTGCTCTTTAATCGATGGATTTTGGTCTTTTTCATTCTCTTCTAATTCTATTCCATCAATAATGAAACTTATGTTAGCTCCTTTCTCATTAATTAGATATGGGCTTTTATAATCGTTAAAATTTGGATGGTTAGAAATTGGATATAATAACCCTCCAACTTTAACAGTCTTATAATTTAGAAAATTTTGAATGTAAGTATGTATCTGAAAGAAATCAGAACGATCAAGGTCAAAGTATCTACCTAGCATTTTCTTATATTTTGCATCCCAAATAGCAATTTCATCTCCTTTTTGAAACATAAGATCAGGTATTAATTCTCTTTTATAAAAATGATTCGGATAAGCTATTTGTTTCTCATTTATATAATGCCAACCAATTTTAGCTAGATTTCCTTTTAAAATAGTTCTTAAATATTGTTCCCAGACTTCTGCCATATCTATAAAGAAACCAAATCCATTTTGATTTTTGTCTTGTTTTAGGCTGATTTGTTTCCGTTGGATAATGTCCCAAGATAAATCCACAAAAGGTTTCCAACCTAGATAAATCTCTTTATAACTTATTCTTCTATAATCGTCATAGCTTATATGTTCTTTGCTTTGTATTGCGCTATGCACTTGATTAATTGCCTCTTGAGCAGAATCAGGAATATTTATTTGACCAATTGCAAATTCTGTTTTAAGGATATTATGCGCTTGAAAAATAATTTGTGCAATTGTTTTGTCAATTTCCCTCTCTCTATATATTGAAACAATTTCTTTACTTTGACAATACGGCTTTATAGACTTTCTTACATCTAATCTGCCTCTTATTATTTCTCCCTTATGTTTCTTTTTTACATGAACTTTAGGTAATCCGTGTAAATTGGCATTCGCTAATTTTTGTAGCCAAATAAAAGCAATGATACGTTTGATATAGTGTTGCCAATCATTATCTTTATTTGCCTGACTTATGGAAGAAGTGATGCGAATATTAAAGATTTCTTCTAACATTCTAAAAAGCATTTTTTCTCCAAATCGAGGTTTGATAGTGATTTTATAGTCCTGATCTTTAATAGAGAAAAAAGCCTCTCCCACGAATCTTCCTGCTATCCAGCAATGATTTCTATAGTCGTATTCAGCTAATTTTGAATCTTCATCAATACGGTACTTTTTTGAAAACCAAAATACACTTTCACTTTGTGAAGCGATAAATGCCTGTAAAACATTAGCAGATACTTCGTTTTCTGGAAAAGGTAAGCAATCAAAAGCTTCAATATGAATGTAATCATTAATCATTAATGAATACTTTTTGCAATTGGTTTATCTTTTGGTTCTTTGAATCAGCATCCATATTTCCTAAAAATGCTTGTAATATTGGCTTAATACTAACTTCCCATAAAATATTTACAGGTTGATTTAGGAAATAACGTCTGCCTGAATGAATATTCTTAAAGGAATTGAATATATCGACTATCTCCGCAAAAAAAGTATGGCCTATTTGATAATTTTCTCCTAATTCAGGAATTTTAGAAATTTCATTATTTAACTGCTCACATTTATTTATAAATGTCACTATTTCCGTGTTATTAATGCCAATTTTTAATGAGTTTCTTTTCTCGTTGATTATCTGCCATAATATATTTCTATCAAATCCCTTAAACTGCCATAAGAATCTTCGTCGTAAAGCAAAATCTACTCTTTCCAATGAAAAATCAATTTCATTCATTGTTCCAATGAAATATAAATTATCGGGTAGAGCGATTTCAAAGTTGCCCACTGAAAGTTTAATTTTTTTATTTCGATATTCTAACGCAGAGAATAATTCTCCAAACAGTCTGGATATATCTGTTCTGTTTATTTCATCTAATATCAAAATATGAGGTAAATCATCTTCACGGACTTTATCAATAAGATTCAGCAAATAACCAGGTTTTGCTATACTTTTGCTCTCTTCAATATGAAGACCTACTATAAAATCTTCATAATTGTAATTGCTATGTAATTGCAAGTGATGTATCTGTTTTTCAAAAATTTGATCTGAATTTTCAAAATATTCTTTGATGTTGTGTTTGTTCCTGAAATACTGCTTGGTGATGATTAATTCTGCCAACCGAGTAGCTGAATAAGTTTTCGACGTTCCTGGAGGGCCATAAAAAATCATTGCTTTTTTGTATTCAAATAAAGTTTCGATAGAAACAAAATCATTTTTATCTTCTCCAAAATTCCAAGCGTCTTGAATTTTTTTGTCATAAAAGCTAAATTCATTTCCTACATAATCTTTCAACTCTTCTCTGATTAACAAAATGCTTCCATCAATATCACCCCATAAACCGTCAGTATTTTCTTTGTCCAGTAAACTGAAAAAAGTATTTATGATAGCGTCTTTGTGTTTTTGAGCTGCGATGGCTTCATACTTCTGTGGATTACACAAATGCAAGATTATGTGATGTAAAGCAAGAAATTCTTTGCTTACCTTTTTTAGCCTTTTATCTGTTGTTAATTCTGTATCATCATTCTTATAATACAATTCCTTACAAAGGGATTCAATATATTCCTTTAAAGATTGAATATCATTTATCTCATTAGATAATAAATTGATTTTTACATCTCTAAATAACAAAAGCAAATATGAAATCTCAAAGGGCTTGTTCAGTTTATGCCGTTGTCCGGCTGACCCAATCCCACCATCCACAAATACATCGGATAATAAATCATTATATTCCTCTCCTAAAAAGCGAATAACGGCACTTTGTTTGCCCCAACTTCTCATATCTGAAGTAGATAAACCCCATAGCCATATAAAATGGGCAAAAACTTCTTTTGTTTCTTTAGAAGCATTTGCAAATTGATCTTTTGATTTTTCGTCAAAATTTCGCGCACTTGTGTCAGGATTATCGACAAAGGCAGATACACAATTATTTAAGTTTTCAATTGAAAAAATTCCACTACCCTCTGTTATAAAACTATTATTGCTTAGAATGCTTTGCTCTAAAAATGAATCAAAGTAATCGTATACTTCTTGTTTAGCCCAATGTGGTTTCATTTAATATTTTTGATTAATAATTTGTTACCATTAGCCCCCTCTAGTTGGTTTAGGCGCTTGTTATTACTTTGAGGTTAATATCAGCAAACTCTTTGATATAAGTAGCCGTAACACCTAACAAAGCTAAAATATCATTTGATGCCTTTGCTTTTGAGAGACCTGGTTGGACAATCAAAATTTCATATTCTACAGGAATTTCATTTTTTAATATTCCTAACAATTTTACCAAATCACTTCTTTTACCCTTTTCAAGTCGGGAACAGGATAGGCCCTTTTTTGATTTAGTTTCTCGCCTAAGGAGGTGGTTGATAAATTCTTTGCCGGATTTATGTTTCCAATGCACGGATTTTTGAGCTTGTCCACAAACCTCATAAAAATTCTTAATCTGGTTACTTACTACGCCATCCAAAGCGAACTTCAAGTGATAGAGTTTAATCTCAATTTTATCACTATGTGCTTTTATAGTAACAACATCGGCGATTTCCCCAGAATAGTCATCATCGTAGATGATATCAAAATCTTCTTGCTTTAATTGTTCAATGACTTTGTACTGAATAGAATCAACATTCTTAGGTTGTATACCTTGTGCTTCATTTCTTAGATTCACACCATCCCAATTCCAAGATATAAGTTCATCTTTCGGATAAATGCCTATTTGCTGTTTGAGTTCATAGTATTCATTTCCTGTAAGCGCAGAACCGTCAGCATACCAAACAGTGGGGATGAATTTTTCAAAGAAAGTAACTCCATCTATTTTAATACGCCCATACTGAACTTCTATCTTTTCTTTTGATTGTTGAGTTATTTTAAAGTCTGCAAATGACTCATCACCATCTTTTCTTTCAAATAGTTCAAGCTTAAAAACAACTTCTTTTGTGTCAGATTTAAGTGAGAATAATAAATCCCCGCCCACAGAAGGATTGACCAAACACAATTCTATGTTAGATAAATCATATTTTATTCCATCAATAATGAAATTATATTTGGTTTCAACATCTAAATAGATATCTGTGTCCCAATCTATCCATACCGGAAAAACAGTCGGAAGGTCAGTTTTAAGTGTTGGTATTAATGTTTCTCTAAGAATTTGATTTGGATCAATATTTTCATTTACTAATTTATCTCCTAAGGCTGTACACCAGTTTTTAAATTGTTTTAAATCTCCCTGAAGTTTTGTCCATATCCTACCTTTATATGAAGCTCCAATATTCACGGGGTTACCAACTTCAAAACCAGTTCCCATTACAAAGGCTTTTTCACCACGTTGTTTTTCAGCTAGGCTCAACGCTTCCCCAACATCACTTCCCACCATCATCCTGAAACGTATGTTCTTGCCCAAAAACTGTCTCAATCCGACATTTTGCAACTTTACTCTTTTGATGTTATGAAAGGATTTAAAAACGTTTATTCCTCGGACTAGTTCAGCTTTATCGCCAATAATTGACTCAGCCAAATCTGCATAAAGACTTCCATTATCCGAACTATTGATAAATAATAGGTTGTTTTCAGTTTCCCAATAGACGATAATAATATCCCATTGGATATTATAAATCTCCCTTTTGTCATGTACCCAATCTACTTCAAACCTTTTGCCCGTTACAATAACAAGCATATTATGATCCCTATTAATATCGTGGAATTTAAATTCAAGATTATCATAACCTGAGATTCCTTTTTGAAAATTTTTTGGGTACCAAGAATCGGTTTTATTCTTATAGACAACTGTACTTAATTTAGGTCTGATATTTTGAAAAGGAATGTTAGCATTGCTCAACTTCTTAAAACCACTCATAAAATCTTTGAATTCTACCTGTTCATTTACCTGTTCTGAGCTCGCATCTGATAGAATCTCATTCCAATCGGCATCCGAAGCATATAAATCAGCCAATTCCGCTCTTACCTCCAAATCAGCAATATTGGCAATAAAAGATGCGTCACCAAGCTCTTCGTCAAATTTGGTTCTTGTGAAACGTCCAGCTAATTGTAGCGTAATAGGTAGACTTTTTCTAATATCATGAAATGCTGCAATTTTTAGTTCCGGTAGATCGAAACCTTCCCCAAGCATATCTACACAAACAATTATTCTCGCTTGTTTTTGAAGTATTTTGTTATATGATTCTTTAAAACTAGGTACTCCAGAATAGATTAAAACAGGATTAAGGTCTGTATTCTCTTTATACAATTTAAAGATTTCATCCGCTCGGTTCTTTGTGGCACAACGAGCCATAAGGATATGATTATAAGATTTTGCCATATCTGAACGTAAGCGTTCAACAGCCACATCAGCAATTTTTTGATCTGCTTTATTTTTGTCATATTCTCGAATGGAAATGAATTCAATCTTTTTATAATAGCCTTGTTCTTGTGCGTTTTTTAAGGGAAAGTTCGAAATAATTTTTCCATCCAATCTTTTCCCATCATTTCTAAATGGGGTTGCTGTAAACTGAATTATTTTTTCACTATCGAATTTATTTCGAAACTCATTCCATGAAGAGGCTTTTATGTGATGAGCCTCATCAATAAAGATATGACTGAAACTTTTTGCAAATAGTTCTTGAGTCGCATTATCCTGATTAGTAAGCCAACTCATGGTAGTTACTACCACATTACATTTTTCTAAAAATCCAGTAATCTCCTCTATATTTTCAAATCTATTTTTGATAACACCAATAATCGGGTATAGCGACTTTTCCCCAACAACTCCAAATTCTTTCAATAATCCCAAGCTAAAGAACTTTCCAGCTATTTGATTGCGTAAGGAATCAGATGGAACGGTAACCAATAGCTTTTCACACCTATTAGCTATAAGTGTAGCCAACATTGTTTCTGTTTTACCTGTACCTGTTGGCATTACCACTGTTGCCGCATCTAGAGGAAGTTTCAGATGCCCCATAATCATATGTAAAGCAGCTATTTGCGGTTGTCTTAATCCAGGGTTACCCGTTTCCTCTTCTTTATATATGAAATCATTCTTCCAGGATTGAATAACGTCTGAGGTCTGGCACTCTTTCAATTGAGGATGCTGAATCCATTTCTTTATTACTATCTTACCATCTTCAAAACGTTGCTTACTCGGTAGAATATTTGTTATAAGTGCATACTCTATTCCACGTGGCAGATACTTTTCCTTGGTGGTGAAACATATTTTTCTTTCATTATCTTCTATTACCAAGTAAAAGCGATTAACTTCTGAAATATTAAACTCAATTGATTGTTCAGGAATAATCAATTGTTTTATAATATTCTTACTTTTAATTTTCTCATAAACTATACGTTTTAAAGACGGTAATGTTATTTTCATAATGTAGATGTTTAACTTATTTTGTAAGGATTCAAATAAATAACATTGTAGATACCTCAAAAATCATGGCTCTTTGTTTATATTAACCCTAGTACTATTATCAAAGCATACTTCCCATAAATTTCATTTTATAAATCTCTTAAAATCATATCAAAGACGTTTCAAGTCTTTCTTTCCATTTTTTCCAATCTGGCATGATTGCTTCTTGTAAAGCATAAAATGCTCGGGTATGATTATGATGAACCAAATGGCATAATTCATGAATAATGACATATTCAATACTTCCTTTAGGAGCCTTTATCAATTCAGGGTTTAAAATTACTTTGCCTTGAGAGGTACAACTTCCCCAGCGAGTGGCCATTAGTCTAATTTGGAGCTCAGGTTCATCAATCTCAAATCGTTTAAAAAGTGGAATTGTTTTTTTTAATGTTTCCGCAAAATGAACGAATGCTTTTTCTCTATACCACTCAGACAATAGACTTTTAGCGGATGTATTATCCTTTTTCAACACTAATAATCTTCCTCTAAATAACTTTACTTCATTAGTTTCCGACTTCTCTATTCTAAGTTTATATTGCCTACCTAAATAAAGATGAGTTTCTCCATTAACATATTTTCTTGGTGGTGTTAATGGATGATAGGATAAAAATTCAAGCTGCTGTTTAATAATCCAAGGTGCTTTTTCCCGAAGTTTGGCATCCAGTTTTTCCTCTGTGGTATTATATGGAGCAATCACCCTTACTTTACAATCAGGATACACCTTAATACCAAGGGTTTTACGATTCTGATAAGAAAGCTCAAAGGTGATTTTTCTCGAACCAAAATCTATAGATTGTATGTTAAGTGTTTCAGACATATTTCAATTTAGCTACTTTAATTCCTTCTTCAACCAATTCATCTATTAGATCAAAGGGCAATTCTATACCTTGCTGCGTCTTTAAATCGAATAAATAATCATCAATATCAATTTTTATTCTTCCTTCAATATCTGATTTATTTACCCAATCAATTATTGGCTTCCCGTTTTCAAAAACAATAGACTTAATAACTTCGTCAATACCTTCAGCCATCAATGCTGCAATGTTTTGTGAGCCTTCCGAACGCTTTAAGTTTCCTTTAAAAATCTCATTCACTAAATTGTAAATGGCAATACCTGTATCATTTCCAGTAAGGTTCTCTGGTACATTGTCCTGTCTACCATTATGAAATCGATCTTCATATTCTCTCGCTTTATTTAAATAGTCAGCTTCTGAAATACGATGCTGGTGATAGTCTTCAATAGTATCTCTAATAAGTCTTGAAAGTTTTTTATAGTAAACTGGGTCTTCATTTATTTTCACATTGATAGCTTTTATAGTCCTGCTAGCAATATGATCGGCTTTGGCTGCCTTACTTGTTATCTTCTCAACTTCTCGATCCCTTTCTTCTTTATCGAAAATATTGACCATTTCAGTAATACGAAGAATTTCACCTTCTGTGGTAATATGCTTGTCAATGAGTTTCTGAACTTGTGGCTCGTATTCCTTATATTCCAGATCGTCAAAGTATCTTCGTTTGACCGCAATTCTTAATCCAAGGAAAAATTTAGCATCCTGTTTGTACTTATTTATTTGCTGCTCCGGAGTTTTACTGATAAACTCAAAACTCGATAGGGCTAGCTTTAACAAGCGAGAAAAAGCCGATACTTTTTCATAAAAAATGTGTCGAATAGCTTCATCTTGCAATAGTTCTTCGTAAGCAGGTTCGTCATACTTATTTTTCACTTCCTTGAAAATATCCCATACTTCTGAGTGAGCCTGAGGTAATCTCTTTATTTCTTCACTAATATTGGTTAATGTCCCTTCCAAATCCGCTGCATCATAGTTATCTGCTCCAGAGTAGGTCTCTAATGCCATATCCAGATTTTCCAAATTACCATAATAATCAATAATCAATCCATGCTCTTTGCCTGGAGCTAAACGATTCACTCTAGCAATAGCTTGAAGTAAAGTATGCTCTTTAAGTTGTCGGGTGAGATATAAAACGTAGTTATTAGGAGCATCAAATCCAGTAAGTAATTTATCTACTACTATGATGATTTCTGGTTGATCTTGCTTCTTAAATGAACTTATTAGTGACTTTTCATAATTCTCAGGACTACCATATTTATCCATCATGGCCTTCCAAAACTTTAATATTAAGTCGTCACTTTCTTCAAAGGCATCTTCGTAATTCTCTCGAACATCAGGAGGGGAAATGAGGACTTCACAGGTTATTTTGCCTATTTGCCTGATAAACTCACGGTATCGTATAGCCGTCGTCTTATTTGGAGCTACTAACTGACCTTTAGCCTTTAAACTTCCAAAAAGTATGTCTTGAACATTTTGCTCGTAGTGATCTGAAATATCCCAAGCACGGGCGTAGATAATCTCTTCCGCTTTATTAAGCTGATTGGTGGAACTAAACTTTCTCTTGAGAGCAGCTTTACCGTAAGGGGTTAGAGGTTCGGATATTCGATCAAAATAATTATCCAAAGGCTTTTCATTCACTTCAATTAAGTTGTGGCGACCTTCATAAAGTAGGGGGACTACTGCTCCATCTTCAACTGCATCGGTAATAGAGTAAACATCTATCAAACCTCCAAAGCGATTTGCAGTACTTTTCTCTTTCTTCATTAAAGGGGTTCCTGTAAAGGCTATAAAACAACCTTTAGGAAATACCTTTTGCATTTTGATATTGAATGTACCATATTGACTTCTATGCCCTTCATCTACCAAAACAAAAATGTCGGGTGAATCAAACCCTTCTTTGGCCTGATTAACAGCCGCTTCAAATTTATGAATCAAAGTAGTGATAACTGTATCACCTGTGCCGGAAAGAAGCTCTACCAAGTGCTTGCCTGTTTGAGCATTCTCTACTGGTATTTGACATTTTTTAAACGTCTCTGTGATTTGATCGTCCAAATCAATACGGTCAGTAACTAAGATGATTTTAGGATTCTTGATTTGAGGATGCGTAGCAATCAGTTGAGCCAACATGACCATAGTGAGAGATTTGCCACTTCCCTGAGTGTGCCAGATTACACCGCCTTTTCTTAATCCTTCGCTATCTGTTTTTACAACCTTATCCAAGGTATTGTGAACGGCAAAGTATTGCTGATACCTAGTGACTTTCTTGATGCCATCATCATAGAGAGTGAAGTTGAAGAATAGGTCTAAAAGTCTCTCTGGCTGACAAATGCTAAATAGTAGCTTGTCCTGCTCTGTTACCGCCTGTTCTTCCTTTTCGAGGTTCTGGAAGAAAGTCCAAACGTTTTTATACCGTTCTTGAAAAAGCGTTGTTCTTTCGTTGGTAGGTAGTGGCTGATTTTTTAAAGCTTGGAGCTTATCGAGCCAAGCAGTTTCTTCCGCTTTTGTTTTAAAGAGTTCTTTCCAAAAACTCCAAAACTCTTTCTGAGTGGCAGTTGTGGCGTATTTGGCTTCATGGGTGGCCAGTCCCATGGCCAAGTTGGAGTATTGATATAATGCACGTATTCCATCTTCCTGCTGATTCCTTAGATGTTGCTCAATTGATTTGTCGATTGGGTCTTTGATCTTTGGACTCTTACACTCAATAACCACAACTGGAATACCATTGATAAACAATACAATATCAGGGCGGTAATGTTCACTGCTGCCACTTCTGAGCACACTAAACTCTTCTGATACGTGATAAGTGTTGTTTTCAGGATGTTTCCAATCTATATAATGAAATGAGAAACTTTTTTTGTCTCCTAAAATAGATTGCTCAAAGCTTCTGCCTAATGTGATCAGTTCATAAAAGGCTTTATTCGCAGCGATAAAACCATCCTGAACCGGTAGGTCACGAATGGCGAGAATGGCGTTGTTTACATTGGCATCAGAAAAGGGGAACTCTTTTCCTTTATATTCAATGGTGTTGATAATTTGAAGTTGATCCTTCAAAATGGTCTCCAACAGCACATTGGATGTCCTACCTCCACGGGCTTCTAAAGCCTGCTCGGGAGAGAGGTATTTCCAGCCCATATTAATAAGCAGCTTAAGTGCGGGAAGCTGCGATATATGGTCTTCTTTGAATGATGGTACTGTCATAGTTTTACTTATTGAGATGTGGTTTAAACCATTTTGCGAGTCTGGAGTCAATGACCTTGTTTTTGTAGGTAATTGCTGGTGCACTATCTTTTGCTTCTATGTATTCGTTATCTGGTAACAAGGGATTTACTAGAATATCGAACTGTAAATTATCAATATTACCAATCTTCAATGCAAACCCTTTTTCTGCTTCATTATGAAGCCTAATTACAAAACGAAATTCTTTCTCATACTTGAATGCGTATTCTTTTCTAAAAACAGACCTTTTCATCAGGTTTTGTTGACTAAGATCAGGGCTTTGAGTTATCATGTTTTTATATCGAACTGACCCATGCATGAACTCATCAATTTTTATATTTGGGTATTTGCTAGATGAAGTGGATGTTACATACTGTATTAGCTGGTCTTTCTTAAATCTAATGGCATACCTTCTTCTCCCTTCTTTAGATACTGAATATGTGTCCCACATGGCGACAGATTCATAAGTAGCTTCATGCCAGCAGCTTACTAAATATTTCTTCTTTCTGGAATCAACTTTCTTAAAGTCAATTCCATATGATTTAAGATCATGAGCAGTTATACATTCTAAAGGGTCTCCAAAATCAATGGCTCTTGGAAACCAAATAGATCCGGATTTTAAGAATAAATTCAATTTCTCCTCTGATAAGAATCTTAGGAGATACTTACTTTTTGGATTTGATGTGTTATATGCTTTCCAGTTACTCATAGAAACACTTTTGTCAAGTTATTTAAAACCGATTACCAAATATTTTTCGCCACTTAGTTGTGGCTTTTAATTTATTAGGAGCACTAACAGCATCTGCTGCCAATGAAACCATTTCGCCTATTTCCTCATAAAATGCGTCCTTCTGAGATGAAGTAAGACGATGCATAACGTCATCACCTGGGGGGACAGGCATAATTGCATTCCAGGTCTTCTTATTGTGTAAATACTCCATGATCGCTGATGACGTATTAAAAAATGCTACATCATCACGACCGTTTTTTTCATAGCACTGTATAGCCCAAAGAGTCAATGCAAGACCACTCGGGAACTTTTTCCCAGTTTTAGCTTTAGTGTGATCAGACCATGCTTTCAAGTAGCGAATGATCCGAATTAGCTGTGGCTTATTGCTGGTCTCTTTTTTAAACCATTCAATAAAAGCCTTCGGCTCAGAATGCTCCCATTCATATCCCCTTGACCCAAAGTATGTTTTGTTTGAATAGGCATCTATATAGTAGATAGGAAGATCTATGTGAAAGTCTCTAACGTAGTTTAATCGTACACAATTCGTTTTAATGGTCACCCCTTTGCTGGTATGCCCTATGAGAGCTTTTTTTAAGTGATTTTGAATAGTTTCAACATTCATATTTGGGTGTTGGGGAAAAAACACACCGAGATCGACATCACAAATTGTGCTTCTATTTTCAATGACAGTTCCCATCTTATAAGAACCTTGTATGTAGAAATTTGGGATTGGAAGGTTTGTATACTTTTCAAAGTAAGCACTCACCTTTGAACGGATTGTATTGTGCGCACGTCTTAGATTGGCCACTTTATCAGGATGTATGGTTATGGTATGATTAAACTTTTTGAACAAGTCATCACAATTGGAGTCATCTGTTATCTCGAATTTTTCATCAGATTTAAATACCTCTTTACCAATCACGTAGGCAATTCCTAGAACTATAAGTCGTATTAACCAAGGATTCATTTTTTCTCGCCTTTTTTGTGTCGTACTTCAGGATGCAACCATTTACCTGTGAACTGGTACAGTTCGTAAAAAACGAACCACTCGTGAGTCCAGGGAATTATAGTATCATACAAGTGATGTGAAGAGCAATTCCAAGTCATATCTTCAGGATAATAAAGACATAAACTTGTGTCGGTATACATGTGTATATCGTCATTGTATGCAATTAAGGGGCTAGTAACCGTAACCTTTGGCTTACTTAATGGGGCATACTTTATTCTGTAGGAATAAGTGATCGATTCCTCAGTAGGCTGATAATTTCCATAACAATAAAGGATGCCGTTGTTGATCTTGCAGTCTAGAAAATCATAATGCTTTTCAATGAGCTTTTTCTCGACATTGACAATTACAATTGGATTAGGGCGATATTTTTGGTGAAAAGCCATTTATCCTCCGTAATTTCTATGTGGTTTGTGATCAACTCCTTGTGATTCCTGAATTTTACCATCTCTATCCGTTTTGGCACGCTTATCCAGTATGCTCGTTGCAAGGGCGGCCAATGAATTGGCTTGCTTGTCAACATCTTTATCCTCACCATCAGGAAAGTATGAACCCAAATGTTTTTGCCATAGCTTACTTGCCTTCAATTGGTTTGTTTCTTTATCAATTGCTTTATCTGCATCCTCGATAAACGCATCAATCGCTTCAAAAAAGTAGTCCTTGTCTCCGGTGTAGTTTTCAAGAAGATCGTCTTTTGGTGTTGTTGGCATTATGCATGTCCAAGACGATTTTAATGTGCTTCTAATTTCTTTGAGAGTGTCTCTCAATGCAATGTCGTCTCGATCATTGTATTTGATATGGTTGCTTGCCAGAACAGTCATAGTTAGTCCATTCGGCATCTTCTTAGCCCTATTATCACACCATGCTTTTAGGAACCTAACAGTTCGTACAAGCTGACCTTTTGTATCTTTCTTTTTACTGAACCAATCTTTAAACTCTTTCGGATCACTTTTTGACCATCCGGTATTTTTAACCGCCAGATGTGGATTTTCGGTATCATTAGTTTCGCTTTCCTTGTAGTAAACTGGAAGGTCAATATGATAGTCTCCTTTATAAATGACTCTTATGCATTTTGATCTGTGCTGAGGTTTTTCAGATGTTGCATCTTCCACAGCATCCCAAATCCAATTCTGCATAGTAGTTGCGGTTTCTTTGGGCTTGGGAAAAAAGTAAACGCCATTATCCAGGTCACAAGTGTCCTCCTTAGTTCGGATCATTGTACCCATAGAATATGAGCCCTGTCCTCGAAATTTTGGTGTGTATTCAGGATGATTTTTCTTAAAATGATTCCGAATCTTATCCCGTAACGTATTACGAGAAGTCATGAGTTTAGACTTCTTGGTAGAAGTGATATTCAGATTACCATTAAAGGTTTGAAAAAGATTGTGGCAGTTTGACATATCTTATTGGGTTTTGTAAAGTTTCTCTTCATTGAAAAATTCCAGAATTTCATCTTGGATGGCGTAGTGATAGCCATCTTGATCGCCCATTCCTTTGAGGGTCTTTAATGCTTTTTGGTCGGTTCTATCCATGTCGATAATTCCGATGTGTTCTTTTGAGAGTTTGGGTGACGGGATTCGATAATATTTACCTGGCGGATTTATGTTTTTAATGACTTTTTTCAGAAAGAAATCATTAAAGAAGGCTTGACCATCCATTGATGCTTGAAAGAGTTTATTTCCCCAGTGTCTAAAAGATCTTGATTTTTTCGAAGTAGACGCCCAGCCACTCGGTTGTTCAACGCTTGCTACTGAAAGTATGCTGAAGCTATCAAATGCTTTTCCGTCACCCACAAAATGGTCTAATGCCTCAAGAAGGCCACATAAGGAAGGATTATTAGCCCAAATACCACCATCAGCATAGAGAATATTATTTAACTCATGAATGGGCAGATATGTGGGCGCAGCAGATGTAGCCAATGCTACATCTACCATTGGAATGTCCTTATCCATGAAAAATTTTCCTTCTTTGTGAGGAAATTTGAAAACTCTTGGTTCGCCTTTGATTAGGTTGAAACTTGGGATACATAATAGAGTTTCAGCTTGCCCCATTGTTTTATTTTCAAAAACCTCCTCAAGAATGCGTCTTAATGCATGGTTAGAAAACTTACCTCTAAGTATAAGTTGTTTGATAAACTGCCATTTACGCTGGATAAATCTTACTTGTCTTACATTAGAGACAGGGAATATTTCATTCCCTCTTTTGTAGTACAGGTCGGCTAATTGTTGAGCAGAAATACCAATACTAAGTCCAAGTGCAATTAATCCTCCTGTTGAAGTGCCACAAATCATATCAAAGTGGTCTTTTATCTGCTTGCCAGTCTTCTCTTCAATACGAGCAAGTACCGAAGCACTATAGAGACCTTTAATCCCACCTCCGTCTATGGACAATATTTTAAAATTCTTCTTATCCATCATTCATTACCGGGTTTAACTCTAATCTCACCTGTCAACAGCTTTTGCATTAAGCCTTTCTTTTGCTTTTTCAGGGTATCTATTTGTTGTTGCAGTAGTTCTATTTCCTTGTCTGCTTCTGAAAGTACTGCCACTATCTTCTTTTGCTCTTCGATAGAAGGCACAGGTATTTTTAACTTGGCAAACTCTGATTGCCCCAAGGTTTTGTTTCGTCCTGCTCCGCCAGGAGAGGCTAAACCTAATAGGTGCTTTCCTCTGGCTGTTTTGAAGTAATAAAGCAGGTAGTCCAGATCAAGAACTCCTTTCTTGGGCTTGTACATAGGGAAACGATGTGAGGCGATCATGCCAACCTCTGCTTCTGTGGTTTTGGCAATGGCGTGTTCCCATGCGAATACAATATTGACAACAAAGCAGTCGGGTTGAATCCAGAAAACGGATTTGTTACCAAGACTTGCTCCATTGACTTCTTCTTTATGAAAAATCCCTTTGCAATGAGAGCGTATGCCGATTTCTCGATACAACTTTTCAAGTTCAGGCTTAAATGGTTTCCTGGCACGCTGAACTATATCCGATATGTGCTTTAGTTCCCAATCTTCTGGCAATATACCCACAGGTGTTTTAACAGAAGTCTTGCTTTTTACAAACTCACCAAACCTTACTTTGCCAGATAGTAAGTGTTGCTCTAATCCTTTCCTATTTTTTAGTGATTCTGATAAAAGAGATTGATTTAGATTAATTGCTTCATCCCAACAGATGAATATTTGAGAAATTTGTTGTTGTTCAACTATTGAAGGGAGAAGAATCTGTTCTTTTAAGAACAGATTCTTGGAGAGATTGTATCGTGTTGCTCCTTGGGCAAGTCTAGACATAAATCTTCTGCCCAATGAACTTCTGAAGTAATAACTTAAGTATTCTGGTGTGGCAAGCTTAAAATCATGCAATCGAAACCCAAAGCAAAAACTATTTAAATAAAGTTCTTCATTATTTCCTAAATATGCAGATGACATCCCAACTTCCTTTGGTGTTTCTGAAGAAGTGGTGAAGAATAAATCACCATAGGAGACTTTGTTTTGATTTTTCTCTCCATTAACTCTGACATAGTCAAATGATTCATTGTCAATTATAGCATTTCTGAAAATATTTAAATAGGGTATATATGGCTTTCCTCCTCCAAAATCTTCCTTAGTCTTTCCTGTTAATCCATTAAATGGATTGCCTAATTTGTTTAGCTTGTATAGCTTCCAATCTGACGGGAATTGATTTGATTTAAGTTTATCCATTTTCAAAGTTTTGTATATCAAAATCCGAGCTGTTTTAAATAATCGTTCATTTGTTTTTCAACTGCAATCAACTCCTTCTTTAGATACAAAATATTACTCTGAGTAGTTGGAATATCAATTTCCTCATCTTCTTCAAACGTATCTACATAACGAGGAATATTAAGGTTATAGTCGTTTTCAGAGACTTCTTGGATGGTTGCTCTATAAGCAAACTTTTCCTCCAACTCTTCACCTTCATCAGTATTCAGAGGAGCCGCTTCTTGAAATGCTCGGTAGGTACTGACAATCTTGTCAATGTCTTTATCACGAAGGCGATTCTGATTTGTGCTGGATTCATATCCTACACTAGCATCTATAAAGAGAATGTCTTTATTCTTTCCCTTTGCTCTATTAAAGATGAGGATAGTAGCAGGAATACCAGTTCCATAAAACAAATTAGCTGGCAATCCAATCACAGCTTCCAACAAGTTTTCTTCAATTAACTGCTTTCTTATTTTACTTTCACTGCTTCCTCTGAAAAGCACCCCATGAGGCAGAATAACACCAACCCTACCTACGTCATGATAGGTAGACTCTATCATATGAGAAACAAAAGCATAATCTCCCTTGCTCTTAGGTGGAGTTCCCCTATGAAATCTGTTGAACTGATCAGAAATAGCGTTGTCAGCTCCCCACTTATCTAATGAAAATGGAGGGTTTGCTCCTACTATATTTCCTTTAAGTAAGCTATCTTCTTCCAGTAATTTAGGATTGTTTAAGGTGTCACCCCATTCAATAGTAGCATCATCTATCTCATGTAAAAACATATTCATACGGGCAAGAGCCCAAGTGCTACCGTTGATTTCCTGACCATAAAGGGAATAATTTTTATTCCCTACCTCTTTAGCAAGTTTAATCAACAAAGAACCTGAACCACATGTCGGGTCAATAATACGATCACCAGGCTGGGGATTAAGTAGCTTGGCTAAAAGTTTTGAAACTTGAGCAGGCGTATAAAATTCCCCCGCTTTCTTTCCGGCATCACTGGCAAATTTTTCAATTAGATATTCATATGCATCACCAATAACATCATTATCCTCTAAATGGGAAGGCTGTAAATCTAACGCAGAAAAGTCAACCAATAGATTTTTGAGTCTTCTGTTTCTATCTTTAGTCTGACCAAGATTTGCTTCTGAATTGAAGTCAATATTTCGGAATACACGCTCCAGTTTACTTCGGTTGGCATCCTCCATGCTTTCCAGTGCAGTGTTGATCAATTCTCCAATATTTGCCGCATTCCTATTCTCAAACAAATAGTCGAAAGTACAGGTATCGGGCAATTGGAAACGCTCATTCCTCAAAGCTCTTTGCACTCTGATTTCATCACCGCTATACTTTTCTGCATAGAAATTCTTTTTATCTTTCCATACATCTGATACATATTTCACAAAAAGCATAGTAAGGATATAATCCTTATACTGTGATGGATCAATAACCCCTCTAAAGGTGTCACATGCCTTCCAAACAATATTGTTAATCTCGTTTTGTGTAATTGGTTTTTTACTCATGCTTTTTTATAAATTATATTTTTAATGATAGCTTGATATACTTTTTGTTTTTCTAAAATGATCTGTTTTGATATTTCCATATCTCTATAATGCAAGGACTTAATAGCTATTGCTTTTTGTTGTAACTCCAAAGGAGGAAGTTTCACTGCAAAAGCCTCCAATTCAGACTTACGAATGGAAGGAATAGAGCTCCCTGCACCAAGAGTCTGAAAATAAGCCTGCGTTTGTGGCATATTAAATAGGGTAGTCAAGAATTCAGGTATTACTTTTAAAGGATCAGGTTTGATAACAAAAAAAATTGAAGACGCTATTGCTGGACCGAATTCTTTATTATAAGTCCAAGCAAAGTTCCTCATTCCTTTTCCAACCAACAGAATATCTCCATCTTCAAGAAGGTGAGCTTTCTTTTTTTGATCTATCTGAACAAAAGTGTCAACCTCATCCGTTTGATTCCCCCAATCATCAAAATGCTTAGCCTGCAAATAGACCGCATCACCAATACTCTTAGGCTTCACGTATAAACCAAATTGTAATTGAGCGATATCCCCTAATTTTACCTTCATTTAATTTGTAGCTTATTTCAAATTTGATACAAATATATAAAAAATACCCAATATTCATTAAAATTACTTTGTAGAGTTTTTCAAATATGAAAAACTCTACAAAGTAATGATTCTTACCCAAGGATAAAAAAACGAATATGCTATTATTTCCTTACCACCAAATGGCTCAATCCCGGATCATTCAGTAGCCGCTCCATTTCTGACTGTATAATGTCCTGAATATCCTGTTTGATTTGGAAATAGTTACGCTGTACCATACCTGAATCCAACTTTCGGATGATTTCAATGTCCTTATAATTTTGTTCCTCACGCTTAAGGCTATCATGGTCATTAATGATCTCACAATGGAAAGCTTTTAAGTCAATTTTACAATTGGGATTATCGGCCACCATACCTACAAATTCACCGGAACTTAACCCTGATATTTTAGAAGGTGGTATTGCTGCTTCCAATTGTTTGGATCGGCTGATAGAAGTGTCCCCACTATTAATGGAATAACTCTCCCTGTCCTGCATGATTTTCCCAAAGCGTTCCGATAGTTGTTTGGCCGTATCACCTGTAACCTGACCGCTAACGATATTCCCCGTAATATTCATAATCACATCTGCCTGCTCACGTCCATAATCTTTACGGAGCTGACTAAAATCCTGAATACCCAAACAGGTAGAAACTTTATTGCTCCGGGCAGTAGCAATCAAACTATCCATATTGTTCAGGTAGATGGTTGGGAACTCATCAAAAATTAGGCTGCTCTTTAACTTTCCTTTTTTGTTCACCAGCTTAATTAACCGGTTTACATAGAGGGATAATACCGCTCCGTAAATCTGTATTTTTTGCGGGTTGTTCCCCATACATACAATCTTAGGATTATCTGGATTATTGATGTCCAGATTAAAATCATTACCCGATAACACATAATATAATTGTGGGGATGAAAGCCTTGCCATTGCCACTTTTGCCGAAGCGATCTGACCTTCCAATTGCTCCATGACATCATTTAGGTATGCATTAACAAAAGGATTAATCAGTACTTCAATTTCCTTCTCGGTTCGTAATAATGAAAACAGGCTATCATAATCTACCTGCATCAATTCAATTACATGTGGTAAAGTGCAGAATTCTCCATCCTTGTATTTTTTTAGATACCAAATAATAGCGGTTAAAAAATTAATTGGGGATTCCACAAAGAAATCCCCCTGACGTTTAATCCATTCCCTGTTTAACCCCATCAAAATAGTGCGGGCACTTTCTGCTGCATCGGTAATATCAGTCATAGCAGAAGGCTCCAAAGGATTGCACCGATGACTGCGGGTAAGATCATCGAAATTAATCACATAAAATGCCGGGGGCTTGGTATAGCGGTGTTGGTTTTTCAGCCAGGTGTTATAGGCTATTTTAGAAAGGTCATCAAACTTAAAGTCGTACACAAACATGGTAAATCCTTTTCGAATATGTTGGGTAATCACATGACGTATCACAAAATAGGATTTACCGGAACCGGGTGTTCCCAATACCATAATCGCCCGAAACGGATTAATGATATTGACCCAACTTTTCCGCTGCTTATCTTTTAATTGGTATTGGGCAGGAAGATTAATGGAATATTCATTTTCCAGCAATCGTTCTTCCTGTGGAAAGGTTTCATTTTCCTTATTAAAAATATCCTTGTTATTAATTCTATCCCTGATAATTCGGGAAAGCAAGGTGCCTCCTGTCAATACCAGCAGAAAGCCTACTCCTGTAAATGCCATATACAGAATAGCAGTCGTTATTAAAGGTGTATTCAACTCCATACACAGATAACTGATAAAATATATAAGCAATCCGGTAATCAAGTAGGCAAAAGCCGTCCTATGGTTCAGTTTTTCATCCTTTTTCCCTTTAGCTCCTAAAAGGGATATTCCTAAAAAACCAAGTGCAATTAATTTCGATTTATGAAAATTGCTGAACAATCCCGTCTTATAAATATTGCTTAAAATACGGTCACTAAAAGTGCTTTGCCATCCCCATAGTTCAAAAGCACTGTAGCAGTAATAATAGAAATGGATGATTAATATGGTAATACTGATAAGCCTGGTCATATCCAGTATTTTTCTCAACGCCTGTTCATTTTCTCCGGTATGCATTGCCATAGCTTTATTTTTTTACTGATTATTATTCAGATTTCTTTTTTTCTTCTTTTTGCGTTTCTTTTTAAGCTGATTGGGTAAATAATCTGAGGTGTTTTCTGCCTGGGTTAAAACCTCCAATACGTTTTCTTTTCCTGTTAATATGGAAACAAATTGAAAGTCTTTATCAGCTTCTTTGGTTTCTGCCGCAGTGGTAGCCTGTGGCTGTAACCCAATGATCTGTTTCGGTTCGGGATGCCTTAGCAAATCCTGTCCCGAAACTCCTTCCGGCAAACACCTTTCCTGAATAGCTTTGGCACTATAGGCTTTACCCAAAGCACTTCCGTTAAAAACACATTTGGTTTGGTGATCCACATAGGTAATGCCATATAAAATTCCGTTAGTGTTTTGCCTGAGTACAACATAAATCCCTTGTTTTTCTAATGCTTTTATTAGTTCTGGAATGGATATCTTTTTTGACAACAATTCCTTGTCCACCACATTTTTAACCCGTCTTTTAAAAGGTGTTCTTTTTGCTACATTTTCTTTGAATTTCTGCTCTAGAAATTTCAGGGTAGGTTTATTATAAAACAAGCTGGATTTGATAGGGACGCCTACCGGATTACCATCAGTATCCAATACCCGATATAACAATCCGCCAGTCTGATAAACTTTTGAATTTTCTGTTCCCCGTTCTGCCTTTACATTGTATTGATTGAGTACTGCATTCAGCTCCGGAAGACTGGTATATTTGTATGGATTCAACACATTTTCCAGAATGTTTTGGATAGCCATTTTAGTTTGCGATTTACCATACATTGCCTTGCCGACGGCTATAGATTTTAACTTATAATTTTCATCCTTTTTTTGAGCTTCAGCCTGCACCAAACCAAACTCTTTTTCCAATGCTTTACGAGCGGGTTCAGATTTACGGATACCCAAATGGTGCAAGTCAATTCGTTTGCCATCCGCTTCAATATTGGTAGTTACCAAATGGATGTGCGGATGTCCTGCATCATGGTGTTGATAGACCAGATAAGGTTGTTCACCAAAACCGATTTTATCCAGATAACTGTCGGCAATTTCAAGCAGTTTTTGCTTTGATAAATGGTGCTCTGAAACATCAAAATTGAGTGAAATATGGACGCTATTCCGCTTTGTTTTTTCATTTAATTCCATCTGTTTCAAGAAGCGGTTTAGCTTCATGGTAAAACTCATTTTATCCGGATCAACGGGATAATTTCCTGCCCCGATACATTCCGCAACTCCTTGTTTTACCTTGTTCTCATTGTAGTTTAAAATGCGTTGAATGGAGTTTCCTGTTTTAATTACTGCAACCATTTTTCTGCCATTTTTTGGATGTGTTTTTTAATCTCATCCACCTTATTGAACAGGGTTCTTTTTTCTACTTCGTAGGCAATCAGCCAGCTTTTAAATTCTGTAACTTTTTGAAGTGTATGGAGCTTTTTTACCGCCTGATTAAAGTTGTTGCCTACGTGGTTAAGTTCTTTTCTAAGCTGAGCCATTTCTGCCATAAAATCATCGGCAGATTGGTTGCGATATGTAGTTACAATAGTCTTTTCAAAAAGACTGTGACGAACATATTCGCTTAGCTTTCGGCAGGTGCTGTGTTGCCATTTCTTTTCGATTTTCGCATACTCATCGGGTGTTAAACGCAGCCCGATAATGCGTGTTCTGTTTGATTTTTTTCCTTCCATCTCATTTTCCTTTATCCTGTTATCAAACTCAAAAAATTCATTCTATACGCCCTGCCCACGAGTTCCGAGTGATAGGCAGCAAGATGTCGGTTGTTTAACAACCGTTCATCTTGCCGTTTGCAGGAACGTAGCAAACTCATCGTTTTGCCAAAGTCTCCCAGAGGCTTATTATGTACTTTCAGGGATTCTGGCGATTTACTAAATAGTGAAGTTTTCAAAAATGCTTAGAAACACTATTACAGTTTATTCCCTAAGCGTTTCTTCTGCTGCTTTCCAATATGCACCAACCATTCATTAAGGTCTTTGTGGTTTTGGTAAAGCTTGCTATAATCGTTATATTTTTTGCTAATAGACAATGCTTCCCTGGCAACTTTTTTCCCGGCAGCATCATTGTCCAAATACAGGTTTATTGACTTGTGCGATTCCAGAAATGGACGTGCTTTTTCGAACAGGGAAAGGGAATTTAAAATGACAAAATCAGGAGTCTTATTTAGCTCATTTCTACTGATACATTTGAACGAAAGAAAATCCATAAAGCCCTCGAATACGGTCACCTCATCGGAAGCATTTTTTACTTTGGTAATGTCCTTTGGAGAACTGCTTGCTTTGAAATAAGGATTACGTATTTCAAATCCACCGGAATCATTTTTAAAACCAATCCCATAATAGTCTTTTGCATTCAATTCATAATATACTTCCCGGCAATATTGGGTTGCAATTTCAACAGGGATTTTTCGCTGTTCCAAATAGTGAATCAATGCATATGAATTGAGCTCATCATCCTTTACAATTTTAAGTGGATGCTCCGGTTGATTTTCTGTTTTGGAGCGATTTTTAAATGGCTTTTGAAAAGAAATACCGCTATCCAATTTTTTTAGAAATTCTCCAACGGAACAACCAAAATATGCAATCCCAAAATCGATAATATTGCCTCCTTCACCAAGGCCATGATCGTACCATCGGTTCAGCTTTCGATTTACCTTAAATGAGGCTGTATTTTCTTCCCTTAACGGAGAATGATACCAGTAGTCATTGTTCCTGATTTTCGAAGGTTCATGACCTAATGAGGACAAGTACTGAACCATGTCCATTTCTTTTGCTTCCGCAATGGAAAGTTTTTGTTTCCTGAAATCCATAACCACACATTTTCACCTTCACTATTCAGTTTACTGACGTAAAGTTAAACAAGTGGTATGGCTTCTACCTATCCTCTCTATATTTTGAATGGGATGGTAATCAATAGGTTAAAAGATAATTAAGAATGAATTTTGCTCTTTTTAAAACTGTAGTTTTAGGCAATTCAACCAATTCATATCCCAAGAAAGAATAGGTTTCCTTCATTATATGATACGTGGCAACCGCTTCTTCAAAAGTCTGTTTTCTCTCGGCATCATTAACATAAATTGATTTCCAAGGTGGGGTAATAAAAACCTTAGGATAGTATCGCTTTTCTTCCGCTGCCTGCCACATTGTTTCAGGAGTGGAAATATTGCACAATTTTAGGTATCCGATAACATCGGGAATACCACGGTCAAAAAATGTTAATCCACACTTCTCCGACACATTCTGAAAATCTTTGAGGGATTGCTGAAACATAGCCATTGCAAACCCTTCTTTATCAAACCAAGGTAAACGATTTCCATCTGTTTTAAGTTCTTTTTGGATAATGCTTCTACCGGTTTCTTCAACGGAATGATATCCCATAACTGAAAGTTGTTCTATCACGGATGTCTTTCCCATCCCAGGACCTCCGGTAATAATAACGTTTGACTTGTTTTCCATAGTTCTTATAATTATCTCCTTCATATTTTGATGAGGATGATTTCTTTTACTCTTAATACTTTTGTTATTAATGTTGAATGATTTAAAACGTGTGATTATGTTGACAACAAATGATGTAGCCAAAGTTTATGATACGATCTTAAGTATCCCTGGCATGAATGACACAGTGAAGATTGATTTGAGGATCTCACGTAAAAATGTGCTATTACTAAACCATGTAATTGAGCGTGGATTGGTCGTGAAAGATGATGAGAAAAATGATGGACTTCTATCTAATGTACCCGAAGAAAACCTGGTAGAATTGAAAAGTATTGCCGGTCAATATCTGGAAAAAGCCGGACTTATTGAACTCAAAGAAAAGTTGAATGAGTTAGGAAAAGGGAAGTAAAGTATTCAGGCTGGTCATTCGGTTATCCAGCCTTCTTCTTTTCTGATATTTTGAACCTTATTTGCTATGAGCCAATCTTCAAATAATGAATCGTTAATAGGAGTAAATTTAATAAATTCTCCTGAGGATAGCATTAAAGTAAAATCTTTAGCTACGGTAATGTATTTGAGGAGTTCTGAAGCTGAATAATGAAATCCGGGAAAATGCTGGGCGGCTGCTTTCATATCAATATTTTTATGGATTAATACCGCCTGATTTAAAATAGCGCAGGCAGCAACTTATAGCACTGAGGTCTTAGGAAACCCAACAACAATAAGTGCGCCCACGCAATAGCATGAGCGTTCTTCACTTGTTGTCCTGCTGTTATCGAAATTTCCTAAGTTTCAGTGCCGGACTCAAAGCAAAACGCTTCAAGAATATTTTTTACAAAGATAGCTTTTTGGGTTCAAACTTTATATAAAAAGATGTCCTTACAAATAGCTATCTATACCTAGTAAATCATAGAAGAGATTATTTAACAATTACGACATTCTTTTAGCTATTCTTCCTAATTGTTTTAGTTTGTCTTCTATATGTTCTGACCAACGTTGTCCATAGCTTAGACGCATACAATTATTAAATTGATTTTGTAAGGTAGACATCCTGCCCGGGGCAATGCTTATATTTTGGCGGATAGCCTTTTCGTATAGTTCTACAGTATTTATTTTTTCTTCCAATTCTACCCACAACATGAATCCTCCCTGAGGGTTGCTGATTTTGGTTTTCTCCGGAAAATATTCTGCTATTGCCCTGGCATAGTGCAAACTATTGGAGTGTAATGTTTTTCGCAACTTTCTCAAATAATTTTCATAACGTCCTTTCTCCAGAAAGTTGGCGATTGCTTCTTGTGTTATGGTTGTGGAAGAAACGGTATGGATTAATTTCTGATGAATGATTTTTTCTTTGAATTTTCCGGGGGCTATCCAACCTACCCGGTAGCCTGGAGCAAGAGTTTTAGAAACCGATCCAATCCATAAAACCAATCCTTCTTTGTCAAACGCCTTACAGGGCTTAGGGCGGTTGCTTCCAAAATATACATCTCCATACAGATCATCTTCTATCAAAGGAATTCCATACTTGGCTAGCATAGAAACCACTTCCTTTTTATGTGCTTCAGGCATACAACTGCCCAAGGGATTATTAAAATTAGAAATCAGGATACAGGTTTTTATTTTAGGAATTACTTTTTTTAAAGCTTCCAGTTCCACGCCGGTTATAGGATTTGTAGGAAGTTCAATAACATGTAGCCCTAAACTTTTTGCTAATTGTAATATTCCGAAATAAACAGGGCTTTCTACTGCAATGGTATCTCCCTTTTTGGTAAGTGCCATCAATGCAAATGAAAGGGCATTCATTGCTCCTGCGGTAGTAATAATGTCTTCTTCCTGTAAATTACCATTCCAAGTATAGGTGAACCGGGCAATATCCCTGCGTAGTTTCTGGTTCCCCTGTATATTTTCATACTCAGTTCCACCTCCTTTAAGGTTTCGCATGGCATTCACCAGTTCCTTGTTCAATTTTGCTATAGGCAACAATTCATTCTCCGGTACTCCTAAAGAGAATCGGGTAATCCTGGTATCATTTAATGAGGTATATACTTTAGCGATTAGGCTTTCCACACATTCCGGCTCCTCAATTCCTTCTGGATTACTGGTTGAGGGTACAGATAATTGATTGGGTTTGTAATTAACAAAATACCCTGATTTAGGTCTGGAGATAATTAACCCTTGTGATTCCAGTTCCAGGTAGGCCTGAATAACCGTGTTCATACTAACCCCATATTCTCTCTTTAGATCTCTAAGAGAAGGCATTTTTTCCCCGGTCTTTATAGTGCCGCTTTGAATCTGATCTGATAATGTTTCGGCAATTTTTTGATATAGTGTAGTCTTCATTATAAAATCTGTATCCGTCAAAATTAATAAAATTGTATCTGTAACCATTCATTTTTTCTGCTTTATTTTGTTATAAAAATTACCTACTTGCTATGAATAAAAATCTATTAGCATATTTATCTCTTATTATCGTATGCTTAGTATGGGGCTCTACCTACTTTGCAATCCGAATAGGCGTAGCCACTTTTCCTCCCTTTCTATTTTCTGCTATTCGGCAAATCATGGCAGGAGGCATCATGCTGGTCGCATTAAAAATCATTGGAAAACTTCAGCTTAGAAGATCGGATTTACTTAATCAATCCATTACCGGTATTTTAATGGTCACTTTAGGCAATGGCGTAATTGGTTGGTGCGAACGTTACATTACCAGTGGACTGGCCGCATTGATATTATCACTTATTCCTGTATTTGTGGTAGTAATCAGCTATCTGTTTGGTTTTGATAGAAGAAGACCGCATATTTTGATCTTATTTGGATTGATATTGGGTTGTTTGGGAATCATACTCATTTTCAGGGATAATCTAAAAGATATTGCCAATCCTGAATATTTTCTAGGAATGCTTATTGCATTTGGAGCCTGCCTGGCATGGGCTTCGGGAAGTGTCTTCAGTAAGTTCAAAATTTTAAATCATAAAAATGTTTTCCAAAATGCAGCCTTACAACTGCTCACGGGAGGGATTGCATTAGTGCTTCTTAGCCTCTTTTTAGACGACTACACAGAACTAAAAGTAATTTCAGGCAAAAGTATATGGGCATTGGCATACCTTGTCGTATTTGGCTCTATTATCGCTTACTCCAGTTTTGTATATGCCCTGAAACATTTACCCATTGGTGTATCCTCTTTATACGCATACATCAATCCATTTATAGCCATTATGCTAGGGTATTTTTTCCTGAATGAACCCCTTACGGATATAACGCTATTAGCTTTAACCGCTACACTTTCCGGTGTGTATTGTATTAACAGAGGATATCGAAAAATGGTAATACAATGAGAATAGAACAAACCATCATAACAGATATTTCCATTGTTGAAAAAATATACACAGAAGCAATTGCATATCAACATCATCAAACTGGTTACAGTTGGTATCCATTCAGCTCATCTTTCATAAAACAAGAGATTGAAGAGAAAAGAAATTTTAAGGTAGTGACTGACGAAGATGAAATTGCAGGCGTTTTTTCCGTAATGAATGTTGACCCCATCATTTGGAATGATGATAAAGGAAAGGAAGCCATCTATCTACATCGAATGGCAATTCTCAACAATTACAGAGGGAAAAATATAGCTAAAAGAGTTGTAGAATGGGCTATGATTGAAGCCTTTAAATGCAAAAAGAAATTTATAAGAATTGATACCTGGGCCAGTAATAAGAAATTGATAACCTATTACCAAAACTTAGGGTTCCGGTTAATCGGGAAAAAACAATTGCCCCCTAAAAGTAATCTTCCTGCCCATTACAACAATATTGAAGTCAGCTTATTTGAAATAAAATTATGACAAACATACACATAGCACCATACCGTCCTGAATGGCAACCTTACTTTGAAAAATTCAACAAAGCTTGGATTGAAAAACATTTTGTATTGGAAGCTATTGACAACTATGTCCTAACTCATCCTGAAGAAGCTATTTTAAAAGATGGGGGAGAAATTTTATTTGCGCTTCATAATCAAACGGTAATAGGTGCAGTGGCACTGAAAAAAATAGACAATGCTACTATGGAACTTACCAAAATGGCTGTGGACGAGGCTTTTCACGGACTTGGGGCAGGTACAAAACTATGTAAATCAGCCCTGGAAAAAGCAAAAGAACTAGAAGTAAAAAAATTAGTGCTCTATACTCAATCTGCTTTAAAACCTGCTTTAAGCATTTATAAAAAATTTGGGTTTCAACAAATACCCATAGAACAGGGCATTTATAAAAGAGCAGACACTAAAATGGAATTAAACATAAAATAGTAAGCTATGGAAACAATGGCAATAGACATTCACAAAAATGATCAGAGTAAACAATCAGCATTCAATTATGATGATTTTAATTTTGGGACACAGCCTACCGATCACCTATTCCTGAGCGAATATGATAATGGAAACTGGACGTCTCCAAGAATTGTACCCACACAACATTTTTCATTAAGTCCTTTTGCGCTTTGTCTTCACTATGGGCAAACCGTTTTTGAAGGAATGAAAGCTTTTCGTCAAGATAACGGTCAAGTACATATTTTTCGCCCCGAAAAGCATCACCAACGTTTCAATCTTTCTTTGGAGCGTATGTGCATGCCGCCCATAGAAAAAGAACTTTTCATCAATGCTTTGGAAGAATTAGTAAGGCTTGAACAGCATTGGATCCCACAGGATAAAGAAGTAAGTCTATATATCCGCCCGTTTGTTTTTGCTACGGAGCCACGTTTGGGGGTTAAAGTGGCTGACAACTATACGTTTTGTATTACCTGTACCCCGATGGGGCTATACTATCCCAAACCGGTAAAGGTAAAAGTTGAAACCGAATACGTTAGGGCGGCAGAAGGCGGTGTGGGCTACGTAAAATGTGGCGGAAACTACGGAGCTGCCTTTTACCCTACACAACAGGCAAAAGAACAGGGGTTCGATCAAATTATCTGGACAGATGCCAAAACACATCAGTTTTTGGAAGAAGCCGGAACTATGAATATGATGGTAATGCTCAAGGATACACTCATCACTCCACTTTTAAGCACTTCTATCCTGGATGGGGTGACCCGAAATTCCATTATCCAAATTGCCAAGGATAAAGGAATAAAGGTGGAAGAACGGGCTATCGGCTATCAGGAACTGGAAGATGCGTTTAATGCCGGAAATCGAGTGGAACTTTTTGGTGTGGGTACCGCAGCAGTCATTTCCCCTGTATATAGCATTCAGATACAAGACAAAGACTATTCCCCTTATATAGGGGACGATGCTATGATGTTTCAACTGAAAACAGCTTTGGAGAACATTCGAAAAGGAAGGGCAAAAGACACCCACTCGTGGAATCACTTTATCTAAAATAAGCATCGTATGAATGAAAAAGATCAATATCCAATAGGTCTATATAAAGAAAACTTGGAATTGCATCAGCAGATGCAACAACAATGGATTGCTACTATTGCATCATTGCCTTTCCGTATCAAGGAAGAAGTACAGTCGCTCACGCAGCTTCAATTGGACACCCCGTACCGGGAAAATGGTTGGACAGTCAGGCAAGTTATTCATCATCTGGCAGACAGTAATATAAATTGTTTTGCACGTATCAAATTTGCATTGACCGAAGAAAATCCAAGTATTAAACCTTTTGCAGAAAAGCCTTGGGCAGACCTGTTTGATGCCAAACTAACAGACATTGAACCTTCTCTAAAAATTCTCGAAGGGATTCATGAGCGCTGGGTTGCTCTTTTGGAAAATCTGAAAGAAAAGGATTGGCAAAAATCCTTTTTTCATCCTGAACTCCAAAAAAACCAGACTATAGCTCAGGCAATGGACAAATACAGTTGGCACTGCAAACATCATTTGGCGCACATTGTAAATACAAAAGAAAAAATGGGATGGAATTGAAGAAAAACTACAGCATAAAAACAGGGTATAACAATATGGATATCCATGCCATTCACCAATTTCTATGCATGGAGAGCTATTGGGCAAAAGGAATTTCGAAGGAACTGGTTGAAAAAGCGTTGCAGCACTCTTTTTGTGTCGGGGTATTTCTAGCCGACAAACAAATAGGCTTTGCCAGACTAATTACGGATTATACCACATTTGCTTATTTGGCAGATGTGTATATTCTGGAACAGCACCGAGGAGAAGGACTCTCCAAAAAACTGATGGAATATATAATGAGTTTAGACAACGTAAAAGGAATGAGAAGGATATTATTGGCTACACTCGATGCACACGCACTATATAGCAAATTCGGTTTCCAATCTCCTGAAAACCCGGAAAGACTTATGGAGATAAAAAGAAATAATTTATACAGCAAATAGCTGTTGAAATAACATAAAAGGTCGGATGGCTGAGTGGTTAGGCAAGGATACGCAATATCCTTTACAATGGTTCAAATCCATTTCCGACCTCAAATCAATAACCTTGGGGCGATTCCACAATTTATGAATCGAACCGCCTTTTTAAAATTTTGGGGCAGGCCTCGAAAAGAGAAACCCTCAATTAGGGATTAAAACTTTAGAAAATACAACCAATATTCATTTTCGAAAAATGAATATTTAGAATAGCAATAAATTTATGAATGTATATGATCTGCTTATAAATGATAAAGAAAAGGTTCTCCTTGATGAGGTCTTACTTGACTGTGAAAATCAAGATCAAATAAAGCAACTCATTAGGGAACACAAACACATTAACGAACTATCAAAATACGGGCTGCCTGTTAATAATAAAATTTTGCTTCACGGCAGTTCAGGATGTGGTAAAACAATGACTGCAAAAGCTATTGCAAGTAGTTTGGGTAAAAACATCCTTATACTCAATTTGAGCAATATTGTCTGTTCTCGAATAGGGGAAACATCAAAAAACCTCAAACAGATTTTTGATAAAGCAGGCAGGGAAAAGTCGGTGTTGTTTTTAGATGAATTTGACCAGGTAGGCAAAGCAAGGGGAAACGATGAGAAGGATGTAGGGGAAATGAGAAGATTAGTAAATACCATTATCCAATTAATGGATTATTTGCCTGAAAATGCCTTGTTGATTTGCGCCACGAATCATAAGGAAATGATTGACACAGCATTGATAAGGAGATTTCAGATTAGGATTAAATACAGCTTGCCTAGCAAGGAATTATTAGACAGCTATTACAACAAATTGCTGGCTGTATTTCCCGAAAATATACAAACTATTAAAAGGGATTATAATCTATCATTTGCTGAAGCTAAAGATTATACCTACACACTTATAAAATCTATGTTGCTGGATGAGTTAGAGCAACAGGAAAAAGCAATGCAATATGAACAGTGAAATAATACATAACCTGCAAACTATTCAACAGCGAATACAAAACGCCTGTACCGAAAGCAATCGTGATTGTAGTGAGGTAAAATTACTATTGGCCACCAAAACCGTTTCGCCAGAGCGTATTAAAGCAGCTTTAAATTCAGGACAAACATTGATTGCCGAAAATAAGGTGCAGGAATTAAAAGCTAAATACGATGCCTTAAAAGGCACCCCGCACATCAGTCATTTTATCGGGCATTTACAGACCAATAAGATCAAAGAAATTTTAAAACATGAGGTCTCTTGCATTCAATCCCTTGACCGGTTGGACTTAGCAGAGAAATTACAACAGCGATTGGAATTTGAGAACAAGGAAATAGAGGTTTTTATACAAGTAAACACTTCTAATGAAGAAAGTAAATTCGGTGTACATCCAAGCAAAGCTATTGACTTGGTGCAACAAGTAGCAAAATTCGATAGACTAAAAATAAAAGGATTAATGACCATAGGATTATTTAGTGCCGAAACGGAAAAAGTCCGTCAATGTTTCCGCTTACTGAAAAACATACAGCAGGAAATTATTGCTTTAAATATCCCCAACGTCGTAATGAAGGAATTGTCAATGGGAATGAGTGCAGATTTAGAAACAGCCATAAAAGAAGGGGCTACAATAGTCAGGGTGGGCACAGCAGTCTTCGGGCAGCGTATGTACCCTGACAGTTATTATTGGAATGAAAATAAAGCATACCTATGAATGTCCATTATTTACAACACGTACCCTTTGAAGGTTTAGGAGCTATTAAAATCTGGTTGGATGACAAAGAACACAAAATATCCTCCACAAAATTTTATGATCCCGGGTTTCTACTACCTGATATTTCAGAGATAGATGCCTTGATTGTACTGGGAGGCCCAATGGGTATTTACGAAGAATCGGTATATCAATGGTTAAAGGCAGAAAAATTGTTTATCAAATCCTGTATAGCCGCAGGCAAAAAAGTATTGGGAATTTGTTTGGGTGCACAACTCATTGCGGATTGTTTAGGTGCAAAAGTATCTCCTGCCACTCATAAAGAGATAGGTTGGTTTCCGGTTTTTCCTACCGAAGAAAGTAAAAAGCTACCTTGGTTTTATAAGCTGTTCAGCAATAACCCCATCGTCTTTCACTGGCACGGAGACCGGTTCGATATTCCTGATAACGGAAGTTTAGACCTATTGTATTCAGAAGCTAATGCGCATCAGGCTTTTTACTACAATAAAAATGTAATAGGACTTCAATTTCATTTGGAAGTAACACAAACCAGCTTATTGCAAATGCTTGAAAATGGAAAAGAAGACATAGAACCGCTTTCTTATGTACAATCTGAAGCAGAAATCCATACAGGGGTACAAAACACAAGTACGTGCAACACACTTATGAATGAATTTTTAAATAATTGGTTCTATGAAAACAATCAGTAACGAACGAAATAAGCAATTACAGGAAAGTTTTAACCGTTCCAAAATGATGGAATTATTTGGAGCAGAAATAACCGGAATTGGCGAGGGCTATTTTGAAATTACCGTTGCTAAACAAGAATTTATGGCTCGCCCCGCAGGAATGTTCAACGGCAGTACCATTGCTACTTTAGTAGATGTTTCCTCTGGTTATGCAGGAGCTTCGGCAAAACCGGAAGACAGTTACTTTACTACGGTTGAATTAAAAGTGAATTATCTAAATCCCGCTTTTGGAGAACAATTGGTGGCTAAAGCGCAGGTGGTAAAAAACGGAAAAGTACTTACTGTGGTACGTTCGGATGTATTTAGTATTACGAATAAAGGCGAGGAAACACTAGCGGCAACTTCATTAGTAACCTTAATGCAGTTATCTAAAAAAGCGCCTGACAAACAAATAGACTGAACGAATTATGGAAATAACCAATATCAACACCTTTCTGGACTATTACGGAAAAATCAGGGAACGGACGAACCGATTGATAGCTGTTATTCCACCAGAATACATGGATTGGGCGTATAGACCCGGAAAGTTTACCATAGCCGACCAAATACGTCATATTGCAGCAATAGAAAGATATATGTTTGCCGAAACCATTTTAGGAAAGCCATGTAGCTATAGCGGTTGTGGTAAAGAATTAGCAGATGGATACAATGAGATAATCGGGTATTTTAATGAGAAACACGAGGAAGCATTAGCCATTTTAAAAAAGCTTAGCAATGATGATTTGCAACGAAAATGCCTGACACCAGCCAATACACGTATTACGGTATGGAAGTGGCTTCGTGCAATGACCGAACACGAAATTCATCACAGAGCACAGCTTTATATTTATCTGAACCTGTTGGATGTAAAGACACCGCCAATGTTTGGATTGAGTTCAGAAGAAATTATTCAAAACAGTCGATTAAAATAAACGGATATGAATACAGATTTTGCACAGGAGTGGCTCATGGCGTGGAACAGTCACGATTTGAATAAAATAATGGAGCATTACAGCGAAAAAATTGATTTTGTATCTCCTATTATCCAGCAAATGGGAATAAACGCAGAAGGTAAAATTTCCAATAAAAGTGATTTAAAGGATTATTTTTCAAAAGCCCTGCAAAAATACCCCGACCTGCACTTTGAATTATATCACGAACTCAAAGGATCTCATTCAATCGTTTTGTTTTACCGAAGTGTAAATAACTCCTTTTCGGCAGAATATATGGAATTGAATAATGAAGGAAAAGTAAGTAAAGTAAGAGCACATTATAAAATCCAGTAAGAAAATGGAATACACAAAAATGAATTGGAATAGGAGTGCCTTGATCATCATTGACATGCAAAAGGATTTTGCAAAAAAAGATGGTGCATCATATATACAGGGAACCGAAGACGTTACGGAAAATATTGCCAAACTGGCATCTGTATTTCGTAACTGCCAACTTCCGGTCATCCACGTCATTAGACTTTATAAAGAGGATGGCAGTAATGCTGAGCTATGCAGAAAGAGCTTGTTTCAAGATGGTAAAAAAATCGTTTCCCCGGGTAGTAATGGAGCTAAAATAGTTACGGAATTATTACCCGAAAATGCAGAAAATTATTCAGATATATCGCTGCTAAACGGTCAGATTATACCAATAGCCCCTTATGATTTTATAGTCTATAAACCTCGCTGGGGAGCTTTCTATAGCACACAATTAGATGATTGGCTTACCAGTCATCAAATCAATTCGTTGTTGATTGCAGGCTGCAATTTCCCCAATTGCCCCAGAGCTACCATATATGAAGCTAGTGAAAGAGATTACCATATTAGTATTGTTCCTGAGGCTATCTCCGGAATTTACCCCAAAGGTATCGATGAATTGAAAGGGATAGGTGTAGGTATTTGCTCCGTTAAAGAATTAAAAAATATAATCAAAACCAAAAGAGATGAATAGTTATTTGGAAAGCATTAAAAAACAGTTTCTCTATTATAAAATGTTAGGAGAAAAAGCGATGGAACAACTAACTGAAGAACAATTGTTTTGGCAATACAATGAAGAAAGCAATAGCATCGCCATTCTAGTAAATCATATTGCTGGAAATATGTTATCAAGATTTACCGATTTTCTAACCACAGATGGAGAAAAGGGCTGGCGTAATAGGGATTCTGAATTTACGAATTCATTTTTGAACAAAACAGAAATGATGAACTATTGGAATAAAGGATGGGAATGTCTCTTAACTACGCTTGAACAATTATCAGAAAAAGACTTGGAAAAAATTATTTATATACGGAATGATGGCCATACCGTAGTAGAAGCCATTAATAGACAATTAGCTCACTACCCATATCATATTGGTCAGATGGTTTTCATTGCCAAAATGCTGAAAAACGAAGCGTGGAATACATTATCCATAGCCAGAAATAAATCAGGAGATTACAACAATCGAAAATTTTCACAGGAGAAAAGCAAAAGACATTATACAGATGACTTATAACCTCTAAAAATTATGATTACAAATACAGAAAATACCCCTCACTACACATGGGGAAATCATTGTGATGCCTGGACATTAATACAATCAGACCAAGTCATCATCAAAGAAGAAAAAATGCCACTAAATACGGAAGAACAAACACATTATCATAATGAAACTGCGCAATTCTTTTATATTCTTGAAGGCGTTGCAACATTTCTACTCAACAAAAAAGAAATTGTTGTAAAACAAAATGAAGGGGTTAAAATTGAAAAAAAACAATTTCATAAAATTTGTAATAGACACTCAGAATACCTACGTTTTTTAGTGATATCATTTCCTGGCAATCCTATGGATAGAATCAATTTATAATCCTATAAAACAACCTGAATATTATAAAAAAGAAGAATATATAATTAACTGTAAGAATAGAGTCCGCAAATGAATTATCTTGAAAAATGCAAACAAATCATATCCACTTGAATGGCTCGATCTACTTATTACAGTCACGCTCAACCCCTCCAAAACAGATATAGGGGCAATTACCGATGTGCAGTTAAATAATATTATCCTTCGAATTTCTGAAGAAAATCTTCGTTTACAACTACTCATAAAAAGCCAGGTCTTTTCCACAAACAAGGAAAATGAAATAAAACTGCTTATCAAACAATACCACTCTTCCTTTATCATATTATTAAATCAAACTCTAGAAAATCAAAAAGCGGCAATCCCAAGGAAATTAATTTTAAAGAATACCTATAAGAGCTTACTTGTAAATATTGACGAACTTCTTTCTTTCATAGAAACCCACTTTGCCAATTATCTAAGCCCTGAAGAAGAGGTCCCGGAAACCTATCTTTCGGTAACACGTAAAGAGCTCAGGAAAAAATTGGATAGATTAAAATCAAAACATAAAAGAATTACAAATCCTGTTATGGATATTGTATTAAAGAGATTATATCGTTTTACAGACACCAACTTGAGATATAAAATATCTTTTAGAGATATTTTTTACAAAAAAGATCTGGTACGGGGGTTGGAAGAAATAGATTGGAATTCAGTAAATAATAAAGCTTTTTCTCCTATTGATGAGCTACTAATCTATTTAAATTTCAACAGTAAAGGCTACATTAATTTACTTACGAAACGTATTTCTCAATGTATTAATAGCTGTGATAATTCTATTGAGAAAATGGATAGATTGCTATACTATTACAAAGCTTTCAACCAATTACATCGCAAGCCAAGTTTAGTACTGAACCCTAACTATCATGATCTGGAAACAATTTTGGGAAATTGGTTTACACAAGAGATTCTTTACCTAGAAAAGAAATTACATCTATCAGTTGTCCCGCTGCAAAGTAAAAAGGAAAACCCAGTAGAAAAGCAATCAACCGCAAAGGAGAAGCAGAAAGTGCTTTGTATGCTTTCTACTGACCAGATAGGGCTTATCCTTCGTGCTTCCGATGAGCTACGAATATTGGTTGCAAAGTCAATGAGCCAGGTATTTAAAACTATAGTACCCCATTTATCAACCCCTTATAAAGAAGACCTGTCCTACGATGGCATGCGTAGCAAATCGTATGTAGCAGAAGAACGAGACAAACAAATAGCCATTGAAACCCTGGAACGAATTATTAAAAAAATCAAAGAATATTAAAACCACTATACTATGAAAAAACTATTTCTCATATTCATTATCATCCCTGTGATTGGATGTCAAACAAATCAAAAACCTGAGAAGGAGACTGTCTTAAAAAGAATCAATGATGATCTAAACTTTCCACGTACTATTGATTATGAAATCTTTTGTAGTGATCCTGCTCATGCTAAAAAGTTGCTGGATTTAAAGCTTGATGAGAAAGGAATGGTTGCCATTCAAAAAACACAAAAATTAAAAGATATCGGTTCACCGTTAATCTCTTTTACCGAAGCAGCCCAACCGTATCTGATTAAACCTACAGCAAAGGAAAGGAAGCTCGACATTCAAAAAGTAAAGATTGCAGAAGAAACCATAGATAACATCAAACTCGGAAACAGTTCTGAATCCAATGGAAAAACATCTATCCCGGTGACTTATACAGTAACCTGTACCAATATCACCCCATTTTCTGTCTTGATGAAACGTGATTTTTCCAAACCGATTGATCGCTCCGCTACACTACGTTTCACAGATGGCAAATGGAAACTGATAAAGCCATAAAAATCATTTTTCCATATCATAGTTACAAAAGAGAACTTTTTAAGAATGTTCTCTTTTTTTTTGAATAATCTCTTCACGAAAGACATCTATTTCATTAAGGTTCCAATGGTTACAAAAAGGTTCCAGCCAAAAGTTGGACTTGTAGCGCCCTGCCTGCCTTCGTTTCTTTGCTATCGAGATTAATGTAAACGACCCGACATTAAATGCCGAGTTGAATTGTAGAACGATAAAATGAGAGGCGTATGTTTACCCAGATTTCATGGACAGACTACCTGTTGGCGGTCTCCATACTACTAGCTATTTATTATTTGTTTGTTGGGGTACGGTATTTTTCCGGTAACCTTAAAGCCCTGTTGGCAGGAAAACGAAAACTCCCCCAAAAGACATCCCCGTGTCCCGGTTTTCCTGATCATCATCCCACTCTGCAAAATGAAGCTTCAGAAAATGTTTCGGTATCTACAGATGAATATACCGATGACGAATTCGCAGAAGTAGAATACTTGATCGAAAAGATCCAAACGGTGATTGCCGATGCGCTCGGCAAACAACTTGTCAAGGAAGAATTCAGGAAGTACCTACGCCTTGTCCTCAAAGAATTTCCCACCATAAAAACATCCGTACTCCGTCCTTCGGTCAATGAACTGATTGTATCGGAGTGCGAAAAACAAGGGATTGGTGCCTTTAATGAAGATGAAGTGGATGCGTTGTGGAGTGAGGAAAGGTAGCAATCCCAGCGGAACGTGTTTCCCTGTTCAACCCCGGGCGTAAGGCGATGTGTGACAGAATGGATGGGTCAGTAACGGCGAAACCGTTCCGCTTTTTATTTCTAAAAAACTTTTGATTTTAAACTTTAAAAATGTGAGTTATGAAAATGTGCAGTAAGAAAACAACAAAGTTTAACCGAAAAAAGGTTATTACCATTTGTGCCGCTATGGCATTATTAGCCATTCAATACAGTGCTTATGCACAGGATGGTATTGAGGGGATCAACGAAGCCAACACCAAAGTACGCAGCTACTTTGCCGCAGGCACCAACCTGATGTATGCCGTAGGTGCATTGCTAGGCTTAATCGGCGCCGTAAAGGTCTATCAAAAATGGAACAACGGCGATCAGGACACAGGAAAGGTAGCGGCCGCCTGGTTTGGTAGTTGTATTTTTCTGGTGGTTGTGGCTACCGTCATCCAGTCGTTCTTCGGTATCTAAAATCCCTGAAGTATGCAGACGCAATTAAAAGAAAAGTTGTGGGCGTTTATCGTCCACAACAATCCCGAATTGATGTTCAATTTGCAGGAAGACTATTCGGTGACCAGCTATCTGGATTCAAAAATAAAGGACATTATGCCTTTGGCGGAACAATTACTTTCTGAAAACCGACCCGATTATGTTGTGGAAGAATTATGTCTGGAGCAGATGACTGAAGAGCTTAAACCTTCCCGTTACCACTACCTCCTTTCCATACTTGAAGAAGAATTTTCTGCCGACTATGAGCGGTTACGGGAAAGCGGCACGCTCACCTATGAAGTCGTCAACCTGATTGCTTACTGCAAGGACATTTTTGACGGATACGGATTCAATGCAGCAAATGAAGAGGACAGGCAGCTACGGTACACTGTCATCGGACAGGTACACGAATATCTGAGTTAACTACCAATACGAAAAAGCCGGTCATTAGGAAAAGAGGACGGCTTTACAGCCATAAAGGAATTGTGAGAATGAAAAATGTGTGGATATGGCTTACAATATTTCAGAAAAACTACAGGACAATATCAGGGCGATCCGAATCGCCCTGAGCCATCAAGACGGTAAAGAACTAAGTCCGGATGAAGTCTCGAACCTGAAAAAATTCTCAGGTTTTGGAGGGATCAAGGCTATCCTATACCCTTATGGTACACAGGAAGAATGGTCAGCCAATGGGGCTACCAAAGAAGACCTGAAACACCATGCAGATATTATGGAGCTGCATGACCTGCTAAAGGAAAACTATACCGAAACTCAATATCGGGAAATTATTTCTTCTTTGCGCAATAGTGTGCTGACCGCCTTTTATACCCCGCAGGTAGTTCCCGAAACCTTATACACTGTTCTGGCAGCACAAAATCTGCAACCCAAACGATTGTACGAACCTTCGGCAGGTTCCGGTATTTTTATCAGTGAAGCGGTAAAGGCTTTTCCTGAATTGGAACAGATTACCGCCGTAGAGAAAGATACCCTTTCCGGGTTGGTACTCTCTGCCATCAACAGTACGCTTCCTGTTCCGGCAGAAACCCATATCACCGGTTTTGAAGAAACCCCGATAACCGAAAATTCCAGCTATGACCTTATCGTCAGCAATATTCCGTTCGGCAATTTTTCGGTATATGATGAGGTTTATCCCAATAAAGCACTATCTGGAAAAATACACAATTACTTTTTTGCCAAGGGATTAGACAAACTAGCTGATGGCGGTCTCATGGCTTATATTACCACCGATGCTTTCTTAAACAGCCCGTCCAATCAAAAAGCGAGGGAATACCTATTCGAAAAAGCGGATTTTATAAGCCTATCAGTTATGCCCGACAACCTGATGAAGGATACCGGCAATACCGAAGCTCCCAACCACCTATTGATTGTTCAAAAGAATGCAACAAAAGAAACCCTATCCGAAGAAGAAACCTTACTGGTGACTACCGTATCATTAGAGAATGAATATGGAACCTACCATAGCAATAGCTATATTCAACAGCATCGGGATATCATTACGGGAAATACCCTCCAACCGGGTAAAAATCAATACGGACAGGCACACGAAACCGTATGGCAGCAAGGCGACCTCAATGACATTCGTGAAAAACTTGGACAGACGATTACCGAAGGTTTTAATACCCGTTTAAATCGGGAGCGTTATTTCCAAAGTCAATCCCTACCAATAGAAAAACAGGAATTTGGTGGCAGGAAGCTCACTTATCTTCCGATGCCTGAGAATAAAGCAGAAACCGTTTCGGTACAGTTAGGGCTTTTTGATACGGCACCGGCAGAACAGATCAACCGTGCCATAGCCTATATCAACCCTTTGGATGCAACCGTCGTTCGAAAAGAAAGTGCACGGCTTATCAGTACCATTCGTACTACTGATAAGCCTACGCACGAGAGTATTGTACTCTTGGCAGCCAAACAACAAAAATCCAATCGCTACCTATATAAACTATATTCCAACGTCAAGGAGATTGATCATTTCTCCGCCAACTGGATGGATGCCCGCTTATTGGGACATGAACTGCAAAACCTGTCCGGGGAATTGCAAGGGTTTGGCCATGCGTTTACTTACGAAGGTGATCAAACCTTAGAAGGAGTATTTCAATTAAACGGGCAGGCAGCACGTCCCTTTACCAATATACACCCGTTTCATAAAGAAGGTACACTGATCGTTTATCAGGGACAGGTGGGTACGCTTTCCGAAATTGATAATGATTTTAAAAATGCGGTGTTCCAACCCCTGGGTATGCAAACCGATAAGCGTTTCTATGAACACTATATAACCCTTCGGGATGAGTACCTAAAAATCTCCGAAAAAGAAACTACAAGAACTCCGGTTCCCCAAACCGAACGGGATGAGTTGAACCAGCGTTATGATCAATTTATTTCCCAATATGGGCAGTTAAACAGCCAAGGTAACCGTAGACGCATATTGGAAGATACCGCTTTCGGTTTGACCATGTTATCCTCTTTGGAACGCAGGGAAGGTGAACATTTTGTCAAGTCCGATATGCTGACCAGCACTGCTCAGGTATCCGTAAAACGTTTTGTCACCGATGACCCGATTGAAGCCCTGGCACACAGCCTGAACGATACCGGAAAGGTGGATATTGGGTTTATTGGTGCAGCCATGGGATTGGAAGAACCGGAAACGATTGCCCGTTTGGGCGAACATATTTACTTGAACCCGGTAAGCAAAGATTGGGAGACCGCAGATCAGTTCCTGAGCGGTAACGTAGTGGAAAAATTGCGACAGGCAAAACAACAAACGGCTACTGAAAATGATATCCCACAAGCAGAGCGAAGCCTAACCGCTTTGGAAAAAGTTCAACCCGAACGCATCCCTTTCGAACTATTGGATTTTAATCTGGGGGAACGCTGGATTCCCGTAAGCTATTACGAACGTTTTGCAGCGGAACTCTTCGAGCAACATACGGATATCAATTATTTTCCTTCCCTGGATGCCTTTAAGGTAACCACCGGGATGAACACCAAAGTAGCCCGGGAATTTGCGGTTACTCCGAAAAGCGGACGGACTACTTACGGTTATACCTTGCTCGAACATGCTTTGGAAAATACAACACCGTTTTTCACCTATGAGGTATCCGTTGGGGATGGCAAAAGCATACGGGTTCCCGATAATGAAGCCATTCAACTGGCACATCAAAAAATCGACCAGATACGCAACGGTTTTATAGACTGGCTCAAGGAATTGCCGGATACCGATAAAAAGCATATCGAAAACCTGTACAACGACACTTTCAATTGTTATGTACTGCGGGAATTCGACGGCAGTCACCTGAATTTCCCGGGACTCGATAAAAAGGCTTTGGGTATTGAAGATTTGTACAGCAGTCAGAAAAATGCCGCCTGGCGCATCATCCAAAACAGGGGCGCACTGATCGATCACGAAGTGGGGTTGGGCAAAACCCTTACCATGATTGTTTCCGCTCAGGAAATGAAACGTCTCGGTATTGTCCAAAAACCGATGATCCTTGCCCTGAAAGCTAATATCAATCAAATTGCGGAAACCTATCGCAAAGCCTATCCCCATGCCAGGATATTGTCCCCGGGGCAAAATGATTTCACCCCAGCTAAAAGGCTGCGCTTATTCCACGAAATCAAAAACAACAACTGGGATTGTATCATCCTGACCCATGACCAGTTCGGTAAAATACCACAGTCTCCGGAAATGCAGCAACAGATCTTCCAGACGGAACTGGATCATATCCAGCGTGACCTGAATACTGTCAGGGAGTTGGGCGGGGCGATTTCCAAAAAGATGCTCAAAGGACTGGAAATACGAAAAAACAACCTCGAAGGAAAATTAAAAACGGTACTCAAAGACATTGAAGAAAAGAAAGATACGGGCATCAACTTTAAGGAAATGGGTGTTGACCATTTGTTTGTGGACGAATCCCATAAATTCAAAAACCTGACCTTTACCACACGTCATAACCGAGTGGCCGGACTGGGGAATATGGCGGGGAGCCAAAAGGCACTCAACATGCTTTTTGCCGTGCGCACCTTGCAGGAACGCTTCAATTCCGATCTCTGTGTGACCTTCTTATCAGGCACACCGATTTCCAACAGCCTGACGGAAATGTACCTTCTTTTTAAATACCTGCGACCTAAAGAAATGGAACGTCAGCGTATTGAAAATTTTGACGGCTGGGCAGCGGTATTTGCCCGTAAAACCACGGACTTTGAGTTTAGTGTCACCAATGAGATCATTGCCAAAGAACGCTTCCGTCATTTTATCAAAGTTCCTGAACTGGCTTTGTTCTATAACGAGATTACCGATTACAAAACCGCCAGGCACATCAACCTGGATAAACCGGAACTGAGTGAAACCCTGGTCAATATTCCGCCTACACCGCAGCAATCGGTCTTTATAAAAAACCTAATGCAATTTGCCAAGACCGGTAATGGAGAACTGATCGGGCGTGGCAGGCTGACCCCGGAAGAAGATAAAGGGCGTATGCTTATAGCAACTAATTACGCCAAGAAAATGGCAGCGGATATGCGATTGGTAGATGACTGGAAATACGGAGACCACCCGGATAACAAGGTGAATACCGCCGCAAGAAAGATTGCTGAAATTTATCACCACACCCAACCTCATAAAGGGACGCAGATTGTTTTTTCGGATATAGGGACACCCAAACCGGATCGGTTTAATATTTATGATACCCTGAAGGAAAAACTGGTGAGGGATTTCCATATCCCTGTCTCGGAAGTCACTTTTATCCACGACTGGACGGATCGCAAGAAACCGGAACTCTTCCGTAAAATGAACCGGGGTGAAATCCGCATCCTGCTTGGAAGTACGGAAAAAGCGGGTACCGGTTTGAATGTACAGGAGCGTGTGGTAGCGATGCACCACCTGGATATTCCCTGGAAACCTTCGGAACTGGAACAGCGCAATGGCCGTGGGGCGAGACAGGGTAACCGTATTGCCAAAGAACATTACGGCAATCAGGTACAGAATTTTGTCTATGCCGTGGAGCAATCGCTGGACAACTACAAATTCAACTTGCTTAAAAACAAACAGACCTTTATTTCCCAAATGAAAAACAGTGAACTCAATGTCCGTACCATTGATGAAGGGGCTGTAGATGAAAAAAGCGGTATGAACTTCTCCGAATACATCGCCATCCTTTCCGGGGATACCTCCCTTTTGGAAAAAAGCAAACTGGAAAAGAAAGTGGCGGTAATGGAAAGCCTGAAACATTCCCATTTTAGGGAACTCACCCGTCATAAATACCAGTTGGAAAAACTGCAAAACGATCATGCTTCCACGGAAAAAACACTCGGAAAGCTTTCTGCCGATGCAGCCGTGTATAAAGACCGTCTCCAGATGACCAAAGAAGGTACTAAAGCTAACCCCATTCAATTGGACGGGAAAACTGGTCGGGACAGTGAAGCTATAGGCAAACACATTATCCAGTTGTATCAAAACTGGAAGCCAAAAGCCGGGCAGCACGAAGAAAAAATTGGTAACCTGTACGGTTTTCAGCTATACATCCGCAGGCAACAGGAAGCCTACGAAGAAAACGGATTGTTCGAATACCGGTATTCCAATAGCTTCTATGCACAAAGGGAAAGTGAGGGGATTAAATATACCTACAATAACGGTTTGCCCAATACGGATAATCCGAAACTGGCAGCACGGCATTTTTTAAATGCCATTGACCGGGTGGAGCATCTTAAAGAGCGGTATGAACGGAACCTTTTCGATCTGAAAACCGAACTTCCCAAGATTGAAAAACTCACCTCCAAACCTTTTACCAAGGAGCACGAGCTGCGGGAACTGAAAACAGAACTCGCCAATCTGGAACGGCAGATCGCCATTAAGATTCAGGAAAACCAGTTAAAGCAACACCAACCCAATGAACCGGATGAAGAACAAACCCCGGTCATCAAACTCGGGGAACATCAAACAAACGGGCATGCCGTCAAAGAGTCTGTAGTAGCTGCTTCGGCATCGGAGCGTCCCCGTAGCAGGATGCGATTGTAACATTAAAAAAGAAACGTATGGCAAATAGTGTGTATCAGGTCAATAAAGGAATTAACCGCAGTATCGAATTTAAGGGATTAAAAGCCCAATATATCTGGTATTTGGGTGGCGGTGTGGTAGGATTGCTCATCGTATTTGCCATCATGTATATCATCGGGCTGCCCACACTGGTATGTATCGGTGTCATTCTCGGCTTAGGCACCCTGCTGGTGATGAAGATCTACCGAATGAGCAATCAATACGGGGAATACGGACTTATGAAAACCCTGGCACGAAAACAGGTTCCCAAAGCGCTCCGCTCCAGAAGCCGCAGGGCATTTTTAAAACGATAAAAAAATAAGTAATAATCCGGTAAATACTATAAGAATGGAAAAAATGTTGGATAATCTATTACCGATTATGGATGTGGAACACGACAGCATCCTGAGCAAACAAGGCGATGTCACCGTCGTGTTTAAAGCAGAACTGCCGGAGATCTTTACCCTTTCCGATCAGGAATATGAAGCTTTTCATCAGGCCTGGGTAAAAGCCATTAAGGTATTGCCCAAATTCAGTGTACTGCATAAACAGGACTGGTTTTTGCAAACCGGGCATCAACCCGATTTTACCAAAGCCGATACCAGTTTTTTAAGCCGGGCAAGTGAGCGGTTTTTTAATGAACGCCCCTTTCTGGATCATAGCTGTTATATCCTACTGACCAAAAAACCGGATAACCGCAAAACGGCAACTTCTGCCTATTCCAGCCTGCTGCGCAGAAGCATCGTCCCGGAAGAAACATTGAAACCCTCTTTGTTACAGGATTTTCTGGACGCTGCCGGTCAGTTTCAACGTATCATGGAAGATAGTGGCTTTGTGAAACTGACCCGATTACGGGAAAAGGAACTTTGGAGTGGCAAACGGACAATGGGTATCATTGAAAAGTACTGCTACCTGTCGGAGCACAATGACCAGTATCTCATGGGAGACATCAACTTCCAGGAAGGCTTACAGGTAGGTTCAAAGCATTGTCAACTTTACACCCTGGGGGATGCTGCTGACCTGCCTGCACTTTGTGGCAGTCGTATCAATTACGATAAGTACAGTACGGACAAAACCAAATTCAGTATCGGCTTTGCCTCTACGCTGGGTCAACTACTGCCCTGTAATCATATTTACAATCAGTATCTCTTTCTTGAGGATGCCCAGAAAACGATCACTAAACTGGAATCCAAAAGGCTACGGTTGCAATCCCTGTCCGCTTACAGCCGGGAAAATATGATTGCCCGTGATGCGACCAATGATTTTTTAAATGAAGCTATCAGTCAGCAACGCCTTCCGGTAAAAGCCCATTTTAATGTACTGGTTTGGACGGAAGATAAGGAAGAACTCAAAGACCTGAAAAACAAAGTATCCTCTGCACTGGCGCAAATGGATGCGGTAGCCAAACAGGAAACCATCGGAGCTCCCCAGATTTTCTGGGCGGGTATTCCGGGCAATGCTGCTGACTTTCCCATGAATGATACCTTCGACACCTTTGCCGAGCAAGCTACTTGTTTTCTCAATCTGGAAACGGGTTACCGTACTTCCTTAAGTCCTGTCGGGATTCGTCTGGGAGATCGGATGACGGGCAAACCTGTACATGTGGACATTAGTGATGAACCCATGAACATGGGGATTTGTACCAACCGTAACAAGTTTATACTAGGCCCCTCCGGGAGCGGAAAATCCTTTTTTACCAATCATATGGTACGCAGCTATTACGAGCAGGGAACCCATATTGTACTGGTGGATGTGGGACATAGCTATAAAGGCTTGTGTGATATGGTCAACGGCTACTATTTCACCTACAGTGAAGAAAACCCAATCCGTTTCAACCCCTTCTTTATCGGGGAGGGTGACAACCTGGACACGGAAAAGAAAGAAAGTATCAAAACACTGTTGCTCGCCCTTTGGAAAAAGGATGATGAAGCCTTTAAACGCAGTGAGTATGTGGCACTTTCCAATGCCATTACAGGATACTACCGGCATCTTGAAAAAAATCCATCGGTGTTTCCTTGTTTCAATAGTTTTTATGAATTCCTGCGAGATGAGTATATATCTGTACTTCAACAAGATCGGGTAAAAGACCGGGATTTTGATATGGATAATTTCCTGTATGTACTCCGCCCGTATTACCAGGGCGGTGAATTCGATTACCTGCTCAATGCTACGGAAAACCTGAACCTCTTACAGGAACGCTTTATCGTATTTGAACTGGACAATATCAAAGATCATCCCATACTCTTCCCGGTAGTGACCATCATTATCATGGAAGTCTTTATCAACAAGATGCGCAAAATGAAAGGCATCCGAAAGATGATCTTAATTGAAGAAGCCTGGAAAGCCCTGATGAAAGAAGGTTTTGCGGAATACATCAAATACCTCTTTAAAACGGTACGGAAATTCTTTGGCGAAGCTATCGTGGTGACCCAGGAAGTAGAAGATATTATTTCTTCCCCCGTGGTCAAGCAGGCAATCATCAATAACAGCGATTGCAAGATACTGCTCGACCAAAGCAAGTACCAAAACAAATTTGACCAAATACAGGAACTCTTAGGGTTAACGGAAAAAGAAAAAGCCCTTGTGTTATCGGTCAATAAAGCCAATGACCCTGCCCGAAAATACAAAGAGGTCTTTATCAGCCTGGGTGGAATGCTCAGCAAGGTGTACCGCACCGAAGTGAGCCTGGAAGAATACCTGGCGTACACCACCGAACAGACTGAAAAGGTAAAACTGATGGAATATGTGGCAAAATTTGGTGGAGACATCCGCAAGGGCATTGCCGCAATGGCTGAAGATCTAAAACTTAAAAAATGATGAACCATGAAAAAATATGCAAGAATGTTACTGCTTGCCCTTTGTATCTCTTTTACGGTGCTACCGGTACAACAGGCGAATGCTATGCAGATACCGATCGTAGAAATCATCAAGGCAGGCATTAAAAAAGTAATCAAAGCCGTGGATTTAAAAATCCAGCGTTTACAGAACAAGACTATCTGGTTACAGAACGCCCAGAAGACATTAGAAAATACGCTTTCCAAGCTCAAACTGGATGAGATTTCCGAGTGGACGGAAAAACAAAAAGAGCAATACCGGGAATATTATGAAGAGCTGGCTAAGGTAAAGGCTATTATTTCCTATTACCAGCGCATCCGGGATATCACCCAAAAACAGGTTCGGCTGGTCAATGAATACCAACATGCCTGGCAGCTCATTCAGCAGGATGAACACTTTACCTCGGATGAAATTGAATATATGTCAGAGGTGTACTCCGGTATCCTGGAAGAGAGCCTAAACAATATTGACCAGATTACCCTGATCGTTCAATCCTTTACCACCACCATGAGTGATGCCAAACGCCTGGAGATCATCAACAATGCCGCCGATCAGGTTGATGCCAATTATGATGACCTGATGCGCTTTAATCAGCAAAATGTATTGCTGAGCCTTTCCAGGGCAAAGACTTCAATTGAAGTACAAACCGTGAAAAAATTATATGGACTTCCTCAATAACACGAACTATGAGAAAGATAATTTTAATAGGACTCATGCTGTTTCTGGCAGCAGGAACCGTTCAGGCACAGACTTTTTCAGAGTGGTTCCGCCAGAAAAAGACACAGAAGAAATACCTGCTTCAGCAGATTGCCGCTTTACAGGTATATATCGGATATGCTCAAAAAGGCTACCGTATTGCCAAAGAAGGTTTGACCACCATCGGAGGGTTTACCAAAGGGGAATTCGACCTGCACAGTGATTTTATAAAATCCTTAAGTACAGTCAACCCTGAAATCAAACATTATGCAAAGGTCGCAGACATCATTGCCCTTCAAATACGCATTGTAGAGGATTACGGGAAAACCTACGGACAGCTTGACAATAGCGATGCTTTTACCGAAGCAGAACTCAGCTATATCGGGCGGGTTTTTACCCGGCTCTTGGAGGATTGTGAACAGGTACTGGATGAACTTATTGCAATAACTACGGATGCCGAGTTGCAAATGGAAGATAATGAGCGTATGAATCGCATCGACAAACTTTACTTGCGGATGCAGGACAATTACACCTTCTCCCAAAGTTTCGGCAATGAAGCCAAGGTCATGGCAGCCGTTCGGATCAGGGAATTCCATGAAGTACAATACGGCAAAACACTCAGGAACCTTCAAAACGAAAACCCATGAAAAAAACAGGAATACTTATAGGACTTGTGATCTGCGGGCTCTTCTGCTCGTTTAGGGCATCAGCGCAATCCGCAGAGATACAACAGCTCTTGCTCAATGTAGAAAAACTGACCCAGTTCAAACAGATATTGAGCGATATGAAAAAAGGCTATCAGATATTGGAAGGGGGTTACAATACCATCAAGGATATATCGGAAGGGAACTTTAGCCTACACAAAGCTTTTTTGGACGGGCTGATGGAAGTAAGCCCCACCGTTCGCAACTACAAACGTGTGGGCGATATTGTGAATTATCAGGTGATACTGGTCAGGGAATACCGGAATGCGTATGACCGATTTCAAAGTGACGGGAATTTCAATCCGCAGGAACTGGCGTATCTCGGACGGGTGTATGATAACCTCTTTGATGAAAGCCTGCGAAATCTCGATGAATTACTGGTCATCATTACGGCAGATAAAGCCCGTATGAGTGATGATGAACGTTTACAGGCCATTGACCGGATCTATGCCGATATGCAGGACAAACTAATGTTCCTCAGACACTTTAATAATAATACGACCATTCTTGCGGTGCAAAGGGCAAAAGAAAGAAATGATGCCCGCACCATTCGCAATATATATGGTATAAACAACTAAAAATCAAAAATTATGGCAACATATAGAAAAACCGCCTGGCTGGCGGTTATAGGATTGCTATTGCCTTTTATGGGTAGTGCACAGGGAATTGCCGGTGAGATGAACGCCTTGCATAGCGTATTGGAACAACTTTATGATGAAATGATGCCACTGTGCAGTCAGCTTATCGGCGTGGGACAGGCACTGGCGGGATTTGCCGCCATGTGGTATATCGCTTCCAGGGTCTGGGGACATTTGTCAAGAGCGGAACCTATCGACTTTTACCCGCTTTTTCGCCCATTTGTCATCGGGTTTTGTGTGCTGATATTCCCTTCCGTTCTGGGATTGATCAACGGGATCATGAAACCCACGGTGACCGCTACCGCTTCGATGGTGGAAGGCTCCGACAGGGCAATTGCGGTGCTTTTGGAAAAGAAGGAAGAAGCTATCAAAAAAACGGATGTATGGCAGATGTATGTAGGTGAAAGCGGTGACGGTGACCGGGACAGGTGGTATAAATACACCCATGATAATGCCAGTCCTTCCGATGAAGGCTTTTTTGAAGGGATTGGCAACGACATCAAGTTTGCCATGTCCAAAGCCTCTTACAATTTCCGCAATTCGGTCAAGGAATGGATGAGTGAAGTACTGCGGGTACTCTTTGAAGCCGCAGCCTTATGTATCGATACGCTACGAACCTTTCAATTGGTGGTACTTGCCATATTGGGGCCGCTGGTATTTGGGATTGCCGTCTTTGACGGGTTCCAGCATACCCTGACGGTTTGGATTGCCCGCTATATCAATATTTTTCTCTGGCTTCCGGTAGCCAATATTTTCGGGAGCATTATCGGAAAAATCCAGGAGAAAATGCTGGAAATGGACATTGCCCAGGTACAGGATTACGGGGATACTTTTTTCAGCCGGACGGATATGGCGTATCTGGTCTTTATGATTATTGGCATTGTGGGATACTTTACCGTGCCTTCGGTAGCCAATTACATTGTCCATGCAGGAGGTGGTGGTGCTTTGGGACAGAAAGTCACCAGTATCTTCAGCAGTTCCTCCAGAGCGGTTATGGGAGCAGCTACAGGCGGAGCCAGCATGGCGGCGGATGCAATGGGTAATGCTGCAAGTCGTATTTCCCAGAGTATGGCCAGCAATAGTACAACCAATCCTTATTTCAAGGATGGCAATTCGGATGGCGGTGGCTCCGGCTATATGAATGACAAACTCAAAGGTAATTCTTAACCCCAAAAAGGAGAAATCATGTTTAAAAAAATGAAAAATATCGATACGGCTTTTCGGCATATCCGGGGATTTACCATGCTCATTATTGCAGGCTCAGTGCTATTATCCTGCTTTGCCCTATATAAGAGTTTCAGTCTGGTATCCGAAATGCAGGACAGGATTTACATTCTTGCCAATGGCAAGGCACTGGAAGCCTATTCCGCCGGACGTAAGGACAATATCCCAGTGGAAGCACGGGATCATGTGAAAACCTTCCACCAATTGTTCTTTACCCTTGACCCGGATGATAAAGCAATTGAAACGAATATCACTAAAGCTTTATACCTGGCGGATGGCAGTGCCAAACGGATTTATGATGACCTGAAGGAGAACGGATATTATGCCGGGCTTATTTCCGGAAATGTTAACCAGACCATCCATGTGGATAGCGTGGCGGTGGACATCAATGAATACCCCTATAAATTCCGGTGCTACGCTACCCAGCGCATAATCCGTCCGACCAGTATCACTACCCGAAGCCTGATTACCGAAGGGGCGTTGCGTAATGTATCCCGAAGTGATAATAATCCGCATGGTTTTCTGATAGAACGCTGGGCAACCATCGCCAACAAGGATTTGAAAACGACCGCCAGACGGTATTAAGCCCATAATGGACATTTATTCAAAATTAATACAAACAAAGTCAATTGAGTGGCTTATAAAACTTTGTACAAATGAAACGAAATACAAAACAGAAAAAGGAGGCTCCTAAAAACGGACTGTTAATTCTGGGATTACTTGCCTTATACAAATGGCTGCAAAAAGCATGGGCAAAATGGATGTCGAATAAGACAAAGAGTATTTCCAAGCGGGCAGTAACCATAGCACTGGTCGTTTTTATAAGCCTCACCAGTGGATACTGTATCTACCTTGGGGTACACGCCATCACGGGAAAAAGTAAGGGCAATGCCTTTACAGTAACCTCGATCAAACGTCCCCGGCATCTTACGGAATCCGGAGCTATAGCATCACCGCTCCCTCCGGTATCCAAACAGGATTACAGGCGCATCCAAAAGTTCCGGTTGTATATGGATAGCCTTGCCCGAAGTCCATCGGGCAGAAATATCTATGACAGTATTATAGCAACCCGTCCGGGACTGATGGATTCGGTTCGCTATATCGAAAAAGAATATCAAAACTTTAAAAATCAATAACCATGGAAAAACAGGTAATAACACCAAAAATGAAAAGACAACGCAAGTTCCTATTGGTATTGCCGCTGCTCGTACTTCCTTTCACCACTCTGATATTTTGGGTATTGGGAGGCGGACAGGTACAGGAACTACAGGCACAGGAAACTCCACAGAACGGGTTTAACCTTCACCTGCCGGAAGCAAAACTGACCGATGACAAGCAAATGGATAAGATGAGCTATTACAACCGGGCAGAACAGGATTCGGCAAAATTCAGGGAACTCCGTAAAAATGATCCGAACTATAAAAACAGTGTGATTTCAGATATGGATGATGTATTACCCCAACAGGAAGTAAAACCCGGTCAACTATCTTCCGGTGGACTGAAAACTTCCCTCTACGGAAGCGGTCAGGGCAACGATCCGAATACGGATAAAATTTATAAAAAGCTGGAAGCTTTAAACAGGGAATTGAACAAACCGGTGGAACGAACCCAGCTTCCTGAAGATTCCCCGAAACAGGAAACAAAAACCAATTATGGTAATACATCGGTGAGTTCCAGTGATGTGGACAGGCTGGAAGAAATGATGCACACCATGACCCAGCCGGAAGCACCTGACCCGGAACTGGAACAACTCAACAGTATGCTGGAAAAGATTCTTGATGTACAGCATCCCGAGCGGGTTCAGGAGAAACTAAAACAACTATCGGAGGATCGCAGGGAACAATTGTACAAAGTATCCACTGCACAGAAAGATGATAGTATTTCGCTGATGCATACCGGACGCTTTGTTACTCCTACGGCAAATGGATTTTATTCCCTGGACGATGACCAAATTGCTGAACAACCAGAAAATGCCATACAAGCGGTTATTCACGAATCACAGACCGTAGTGAACGGGTCTACCGTAAAGCTTCGCCTGGTCAATGATGTATTCATTAATGGGGTGCATATTCCCAATGACAACTTTGTGTTTGGAATTGCTTCCCTTAGCGGGGAAAGGCTGCATATCAAAATAAATAGCATTAGAAGCGGTAATTCCCTCTTCCCGGTAGAACTCTCCGTGTACGATATGGATGGATTGGACGGGGTTTACATTCCCGGTGCCATTACCCGGGATGTTGCCAAACAATCGGCTGACCGCTCTATGCAGAACATTGGATTGACTTCCCTTGATCCTTCCTGGCAGGCACAGGCCGCAGGTGCCGGTATAGAAACGGCTAAATCACTGTTCAGTAAAAAAGTAAAACTGATAAAAGTAACCCTGAAAGCAGGCTATCAGGTATTGCTCCGTGATGAAAAACAAAAACAGATCAATAAGTAATAACCATTTAAAATTCCATAAAGATGAAAAAGATAAATGCACGTATGGTAATGGGATTTTTCCTGTTCCTTTTCGTTTTGAATGTAAATGCTCAAAGCATCACTAAGCTTGAGCCCAAATCCATCGCTCCCTATCCTTTGGAGATTACCTATTTTAAAACGACCAATATTATATTTCCAAGTGCCATTGTAGGTGTGGACAGGGGCAGTAAAGATGTATTGGCACAAAAAGCCAAAGGATCTGTCAATATCCTACAGCTCAAAGCGGCAAGGGATAGTTTTCCGGAGACCAACCTGACGGTAATTACCGCAGACGGCAAATTAAATTCCTTTGTGATTAACTATACTCCCAAACCGTCCGTGTTGAATGTTTCCATAAAGGAAAGGGATAACAAAAACAGTATTTTCCTTTCACCCGGATCGGTTAATGAGGCTGAAGTCACTACTTATGCTACACATGCCTTGTATTCCAAATACAAAGGGCATAAGGTAAAGCACCGCAAATATGGTATCCGTTTCGGATTGAACGGGATATTCATTCGGGACAACCTGATGTACCTGCGGTTAACCATTACCAACACATCCAATATCAGCTATGATATTGACCAATTACGCTTTTTTATCCGTGACCAGAAAAAAGCGAAACGTACAGCTTCACAGGAAATTGAAATTACCCCGGTACACATCCAAAACAAGGTAACAAAAATTAACGGTCGGTCTTCACAGACCATGGTTGTTGCGGTTCCCAAGTTTACCATTCCCGATAAGAAATACCTCGCTATTCAATTGTTTGAAGTAAACGGGGGAAGGCATATCGAGCTCAGTGTAAAAAACAGGACGATTATTAAAGCGGCAGTACTTCCCCCATTGCAAATCAACAGGAAATACACCTATCAATAACTTTTAAATCAATTATCATGAATCATAAGAATTTAGAATACCTGAAAGATCAGATTAAATATACCGGTTTCGGGGAAGGTTTTGAAGCTCCCTTAAAGCGGATGATGGAAATAGAAAAACCTGTCTTTAAGCTGGTACATGAAACGCAATTTGGTACCGATAAGGTGGAAGCCCGAATGAATTTTAGCAAATCCAAGCAAACGGATATGTATTTCTTTAACTCCTATCAGGTGAGTGTACAAAAGGAAAATAATCCCGATGAAGCCATGAAACAGACCTTCTATATCAACAAAGGGAATAACATTACCCTCAAAGAAGCCTACAACTTAATGGAAGGCCGGTCGGTCAATAAGGATTTGACCAACAAGGAGGGGCAACTCTACAATGCCTGGTTACAGATGGATTTTAAACAGAGTGATGACAATGGAAATTTCAAAATACAGCAGTATCATCAAAACTATGGGTATGATCTGGAAGCAACACTCTCCAAACATCCTATTAAAGAACTGGAGAACGAAACCTATAAATCCAACCTAATCGATTCCCTGAAAAAGGGAAACCTGCAATCGGCAACTTTTCAAAACGAAGGTTCGGAGCAAAAACAGTACATCGAGGCGAATCCACGGTTTAAGACTATCAATATCTATGACAGTAATATGCAACGGGTGGATAACCGCCAGTCCAAGACGGAAAAACAATCCGAAGCACAAAGCCGCTCTGCTAAACAGGAGCATAAAGGTCAGCAGCAGCCGATTGCAGATGAAGCTCCTGACATACCGAAGGCTAAGAAGAAAAGAAAGAGACCCATCATAACCTAAATGATATGGAAGAGTTAAAGCCTTTATCTGATTTTTTTACGGCTATTGAGCAAGATGGCCGTATCAGTATTACACATATAGGGATATATGCTGCCCTGTTAGAGTACAGGGCAAAGATGGGCAATAGCAATCCGATAGTGGCATTCAGTTATGACATTATGAAGATTGCAAAAATATCATCTGCCATGACGTATCATAAATGTGTAAAGGATCTCAATGCCTACGGGTATATACGGTATGAACCCTCATTTAATAAAAACAAGGGGAGTAAAATCTACTTTCCCGAAAGCGATGGGTAGCATGAATTAATTTTTCGGTATAAAGCCCTTCGGGGCTTTTGCTGTTTTAAAGCGGAGGTGTAAGATGGAAAATGAAGTAAAGAGAATTCCGCCGGAAAAAGCAATAGCACTATTAAAAGAAGACGGTATAGAAGTAACAGCTGAACAGGTGAAAGTAATACTGGATTTTATGTATGAGATAGCGGATATTGTAGTAGATCAGTATCTGGCAAAACCTGCCTGAATTTCGTATATTTATAAACGAAATCAGTCTGTTAGATGGTACAACCTTAAGACACTCAAAAGATGAAAATTGCAGATTTATACATACGGGTAAGCACGGATGAACAGGCCGATAAGGGATACTCACAACGGGATCAGGAAGAGCGTTTGCGTAAGTATTGTGAAATCAACCATATTCAGGTACGGAAAGCGATTTATGAGGATCATTCTGCAAAAACCTTTAAACGTCCTTCCTGGACAAAACTGTTGGGCATCCTTCGTAAATCCAGAGGGCAGTCCGATTTGATATTATTTACCAAATGGGACAGGTTCAGCCGAAATGCGGGAGATGCTTATCAGATGATCGGCACGTTGAGAAGATTGGGGGTAGAACCGCAGGCAGTCGAACAACCGCTCGATTTATCAATCCCTGAAAATAAAATGATGCTCGCCTTTTATTTGGCTGCTCCTGAAGTGGAAAATGACAGAAGGGCATTGAATGTATTTCATGGGATGCGCAGGGCTAAAAAAGAAGGTCGCTGGATGGGAACAGCGCCGATTGGATACGTCAATAAAACCAACGAAAGCGGTAAAAAATATATTGCCCCAAGGGAAGTTCAGAGCGATATTATGAAATGGGCGTTCAAAGAGTTGGCAAAAAATATGTTCAGTACCGAGCAGGTTTGGAAAATGGCAAAGGAAAAGGGGCTGAAATGCAGTAAGAATAATTTCTGGACAGCTATCCGTAATCCTATGTATTGCGGTAAAATATTTATTCCTAAATACAAAGATGAAGAAAGTCAATTGGTAATGGGGCAACACGAACCCCTGATATCTGAAGCCTTGTTTTATGATGTACAGGATGTGCTTGACGGTCGTAAAAAAGTGATGCGGGCTAAAATGAAGGTGGATGGTCATTTTCCATTACGTGGATTTGTGATTTGCCCGGATTGCGGACGTATGCTGACCGGTAGCAAGTCGAAAGGGCGTTCCCAGTATTATTACTATTACCATTGCTCTGGTGGCTGTAAATTCAGACACAAGGCTGAAGATATGAATGAAAAGATCGTTTCCGAAATTGGGAAATATGTGTATTCCATTCCTAAGCTGAATCTATTTAAAGAAGTCATTACTTCGGTATATAAAACAAAAACCAGAGACAGGATTGGAAATATACAGCAGTTGAAAATCCGTTTACAGGACGAAAACAATAAACTGAGTAAAGCAAGGGAATTGCTTTTGTGTGGTGATATTGAAGCGGATGATTACCGAATGATGAAAGCGGATGCCGATAAAAAAATAAACAGGCTGGAAGCTAAACTGACAAGCACGATAACCGACACTCAAAACGTAGAACCCCTGTGGGACAAGGCGATCAGCAATCTTTCACAGTTGGGCTACTTGTATGAAACCGGGACGATTACACAAAAAAGAAAGATCATTGGTTCGGTCTTTCCTGAAAATCTGACTTTTGACGGATTTGAATATCGAACCACCCGGGTTAATGAAGCAATCAAGTATATCACACTGATTGACAAAGATTTAAATGGAAATAAAAATGGGACAAACTCATCATTTTTGAATTTGTCCCATCAAGTGACCTCAAGAGGACACAGTTCAAACTTTTTGAAGGAAGATATTGAAATCATTATCAAAGAATCATTTCATATTAGAAGTGCTTGATTTTAATTTTTCAATGAGTTCTATGCTATAAATAATGAATGTGGTGGCATTTTTGATTAAATTTTTAATATCTCTTAGCGATCTACGATTGCAAATAAATACTATTTATCTAAATGTGGAATGACCATAAAGGGAAAGGTAATATGAAACCCTATCTTTTTAATGGTAGGCTCAATGAACAACCGCTCCAAAAAAGTATGCCTGTTCTGTACCATGACCAAGAGGTTCGTTCGTTTCTTTACCTGAAAACCGTTAATGGCAGTAATTATTTCCTGGCTCGGCAAATCGTGGAACAGGTGGGCAATCCCGTTAAGAACATCCTTTAGTTTTTGTTTGTTCTTCAGTTGATTTTGTGTCAAGTCAAAGCCCGAGGAAACGTGTATTATCTCTATATCGCCACTATGGCTTATAGCAATGTTCAAAAGTTGTTGCAACTGTTCTTTTTGATAATCGATCTCATAATCGGTCGGAAAGAGGATTTTCGTTGGATTTTCATACTCATGGCCTGAAGGTACCGCGATAACCGGGCAGGTCGCTTTTTTGATGACATGTACTGTTTGCGTGCCCAACAATAATTCTTTCGCCCCCGTTGCCCCTTGGGTACCCATGATAACAAGGTCGGCCTTTTCGTTTTTTACGGTCTGAATTACTTCGTCTACCAAAAAATTCAAGGCGCTATGGGGTATAAAAATATGTGCTGGATCATCGAATTCTTCTTCGAGCTTGGTTTTCAGTTCTTCCAGTCGGCTTTGGGAACTTTCTTGGTATGAATCGCCCAGCCCGATCTGACCGGGACTTTGCAATACATATTCCGTCTGGTAGATGGCCGGGGTATAGGTGTGGAGCAAATAAAAAGTAGTCTGCACATCATTAAACAACTGTACTGCATAACGGATGGCATTATACGCATTTTCGGAAAAATCGGTTGGTAGGATTATTTTTTTCATCGTTTTAAAATTCTAGATTGGGCCAAAATAATTGGGGCACCAGTCAAAAACCGTGATATTCGTCAGTTTAAAAAATGGGGCGGTCGTATTCAGGGTACCCCCCTTTAATAAAGCCCCCCTTACTATTGACCAACTATTTTTCTTGATCTTAAGCTTGAAACCAGGGAAACCTGAAATATTTTTCATTCATGTAGCACCAAAAAAGGCACCTCGGTATGATAGCTGATCTTCTCCACTTCCGGTCGAAATAAAATCCGTTGGAAGAAATTTAGGTTCTTGGCAACCATAGCAATCATATCAATATCCCTGCTTTCGACAAAGTGTTGGATAGCAGTTTCAAGACTTTGGCCTGTTACCGAATGAAAACTATGATCGACATCTACGAGATAGTCGTGAAGAAAATTCTTGTTGTTATGTTGCTCCTCGCTCAACTCCTTTACAGTTTTAGAGATATGCAAAATGCTGAGTTTGGTCTTGTTCATCGCAAGCATTTCGATCAGAGTATCCAATACATTCATATCGTAACCGATCTGGTAATCGGTAGGAAATGCGATTTCCTTGAGAGCGGCATATTCCGCATTTTCGGGAATTGCCAATAACGGACATTTTACCCTAGTGATCACATCGCCGGTATTGCTTCCGATGGTAGCTTTTTTTAACCCCGTTGCGCCTTTGGTACCCATAATGATCAGGTCGATCCTTTTGTTTTCAGATTGCCGTTTTATGGCATCCACAAAAATATCGAAGAGGGCGAGGGGAACAAAAGTATGTCCGGTATTCAGGGGGATCTCCTTTTTTATGCGATCCAACAATCGCCGAAGTTTTTCTTTGCTATCCTTTAGAATGATAGTATTAATGTTTTCACCCGCTGCACCTACCGCCATCCCCGCACCAGAATAGTGTGGAATAGTGTTGACGTGCATGAGGTAAAAAGTACATCGCGTTTTTTTGAACATTTCAAGGCCGTATTTTATGGCGTTCCATGCGTTGTCGGAGAAATCGGTGGGGATCAAGATCTGCTTCATTCCAGCCTAAATTTTGGTATTGCCGTAAAATTAAAGCCTTCAAAACCCACATAATATGATTATGGTCATGTTCGGAAGGAGAAAAATTTAATCCACTCGCCTCAACCTATCCACATCAACGATCCTGAGATTGCGGCCCTCGATCTGGATGAGGCCTTCCTTTTTAAAACTGGAAAGGGTACGGATCAAGGTCTCGGTGGCCACACCTGCCACGCCGGCAAGATCGCTACGTAGTACGTGTAGGTTGCCCTTCGGGTCTTTTTGCAATTTTTCGGCAAATTTGAGGAGGGTACTGGCCGTTTTCCTGCGGACGGACCCGTAGGCCATTTCTAGCAATTGTTCTTTGGTTTTGGAAAGATTCCCGGAAAGAAATTGCATCAGTTCCATCGTCAGGCCGTGGTTTCTTTCCAGAAGATGTTTAACTTCTTTCGTTGTTATACCGACCAACTTGGTCGTTTCCATAGCGGTGGCATATTCGGTATGGGTGGTGGGCCCCGTAAAGCAAATAAAACCGAAAAAATCATCGGGCCTGTAGATGCCCGTAATCAGTTCCTTGCCATTGCTGTCCAGTTTATGGGTCTTTACGATTCCCTTTAGTACCAAATAGAACGTAGTGGAATACATGCCCTCTCGGTAGATGTTTTCTCCCACACCGAAACTGTATTCCTGCCCATGGTCGTCTATGTAGTTTTTGAGGTGGTGAATGGTCTTGGGCCATGTGCCCAAAGACTTTTCTGAACGGGGTTTTCCTGTACTTCCGTCTTTTAATATCGCCATTTTCGCCAGCCTACTCTCGATGGCACCTATCAGTTCGGCCTCCTCAAAGGGCTTGGTCAAGTAGTCGTCGGCGCCCAGTTGCATGCCCTTTCGAACATCTTTTCGCTCCGTCTTTGCCGAAAGGAAAATAAAAGGGATGTACTTTGTCTTGGCATCTTGTGATAGCGCCTCCAAAACCCCATAACCGTCCAGTTCGGGCATCATGATATCACAGACGATTACATCGGGAAGGTATTCCATGGCCAGTTGTACGCCCTTTTTTCCATTGGCCGCCGTTCGTACTTCATAATTGGAAAGTTCCAACAGTTCGGCCGTATTTTCCCGTAGCACGGTATCGTCTTCGATAAGTAATATCTTCTTTAAACGCATAATTCTGAACTCCTAACTTTTTCACAGCCAACTGCAACTGCCCACTTTTTAAAAACCGTCATTATTTCCCCTTTGTGGGCTAGGGGGCTTTTCCCAAAGGTAGTTCCACTGTAAAAGTACTCCCTTTGTTTTGTTTGCTAATAAAGAAAATACTTCCTCCTAAATTCTCCACATGCGCCTTTATCATATTGAGCCCGATGCCCGTACCTTGGGTCGTCAATACGTTTTCAGCCCTAAAATAGCGGTCGAAAATATGTTTTTGGTCTTTTTCAGGGATGCCGATGCCTTGATCCTTAACATGAATAATAATCTTATCCGCCATTAAATCTACCTTTAAATCTATTTCTGTATCTTCTTGGGAATATTTTACGGCGTTGGTCAAAAGGTTGGTCAGCACAAGGGCCATTATTTTTTCGTCCTGGCAGATACTTACATCATCGATATTCTGCGGATAGTTGATCCGTTGCCCGTTTTTGAGCAGCATATTCGCATTGTAGATGACTTCGTTGACCAGCTTGCTCAACGAAAATTCGGAATGGTGGTAGACCTCCTTACCTTTTTCCAATTGCTCCATGGACAGGAAATCGTCCAATATTTGGGTCAGGTGGTGTACCATTCCAGTGATGGTCTTCAAGTGCTTTTCCCTTTTTTCTTGCTGGTCTTTCTCGGTATATTTTCCCACTAAAATGGTGGAAGTCAAAATACCGCTCAGGGGCGTTTTGAATTCATGCGATACCAAGGAGAGGAATTTGGTCTTGAGATCGTTCAGTTCCTTTTCGGTTTCCAGAGCTTTTTTTAGCTGTTCCGTTCGTCGCTCAACGGTCTTTTCGAGTTTTTGGGTGTAGTCTTTACGATCTGAAATATCCAGAATAATGGCCACGATTACCTGCTTGTCGCCCAACGACGATATTTGCAGGTGAACCTCTACTGGATAGGTGGTACCGTCCTTTCGCCGATGGACGGTCTCAAAATCCATTTTTTCCATGGAACCGTCGAGTAGAGGGGATATCAGTTTTCTGAACTTATCCTCAGAGAATTCCGGTTTTAGGTCAAGTGGGGTCATTTTTTTACACTCCGCCATTACATAACCCGTATTTTTCTGTGCGCCGTAATTGGCGTTTATAAATTGCAGCGTATGTGCATCGAAGACATAGATTTCGTTTAGCGATTCATCAAAGATGCGGGCCAAATGCCCGATTTCCTGTTCGGCCATCTTGCGCTCGGTAATATCGTTCTGAATGCCCACATAATGGGTTATCCGTTCCGATTCGTCGGCGATGGGGTTGATAGAGACCTCGTTCCAGAACAACGTACCGTCTTTTTTGTAGTTGCGTAGCTGTACATGGCAGCCCTTGCCCTCTTTTATGGCACCATACATTTTTTTTACGGCTTCTTGATCGTGGTCCCCAGCTTGTAGGAACCGACAATTTCTACCGAGTATTTCCTCTTTTGCGTATCCCGTAATTTTTTCAAAGGCGGTGTTTGCATAGATGATGGGATTGTCCTCTTGTAACGCATCTGTAATGGTAATACCGTTAAGGGCCGCTTCTAGGGCAGCGGTCTTCATTTTTTGGCTTTCCTCGATTTTTTTCCGTTCGGTGACATCGATGACCAGGGCCAGCACATAGGTGTTTCCATAGAGCACAAACGGATTGAGACCGACCTCCAACGGAAACTGGTCTTTGTTCTTTCGTAACCCGAAGAGGGTACGACCTTCTGCCATTCGCCTCTGTTCGTGTTTCCGATAAAATCCGGAGACATGGGTTTGGTGGGCTTTGCTATAGGTTTGCGGAATCAAGACCTCCAAGGGTTCGCCAACGAGCGCTTCGTTTTCATAGCCGAACATAGCACTGGCCCGCGTATTGGCGGCCACGATCAGTTGTTCCTCGTTGATGACGATAATGCCCTCTGAAACCGCTTCGGACAATAACTTAAAAATGTTGCTATTTTTTTCGAAAACGCGCATAGCTTAAAATTACTTCTTTATATTTTATTTAACGAAGCAGGGCCAAAAATTGAGGCTCGTTTAACAACTAGGTATCGAACTGATTGGAATAAAGGACGAGCCGGATGCCGGCCTTGGGAATAAGTACCTTGATCTTTACAATCTTATTTATCGTATGTCCGGTACGGGGCGGATCGACATCGTTTTGGCCACGGCATTGGCCTTTTTGCCTTGGAGATGTTCCATTTTATCGGTGAGTACAACCTTGGCCGATCACGTAAACAGATTAAGAACCCGGTTTGGGCATTGCAATGTTGCCCACTTTTTATCGCGACCCAAGACCGCGATTATCATGAAAAACCAATAGGATTATAGAAATGGAGGAGCGGATTGTGTTGCAGTAGATGGTTATCCTTTTTTTAAAGGTATTCCAATGGGAGGTATTTCGATTTCTGCTCCGTTACCGGCGTTCCTCCCAAATCAATGCGGCTGCCCCACAAATGGCAGCGGTCTTTCCCTCCATACCGGAAGTCAGGATTTTTACCTTCCCCTTGTACACTTCCAACAGATATTCCTCAAAATAGGTCTGAAGGGGTTCCATCAACCATTTGCCGGTATTGACCAGGCCGCCCATCAAAAAGAAGGCCTCGGGCTGGGTAAAGGCCGTGAAGTTGGCCAATGCCAAGGCCATGGTTTTGGCGGTAAAATCAAAGGCTTTTAAGGCGATGGGATCGCCTTCCTCGGCGGCCTTGGTAATGTCCTCGCCGTGCAGGTCGTTATAGGCGATGTTGCGGAACCTGCTCTCGTCCATATACTTACTTTGCATATGTGTTATGGTGCGTTTTAGGCCTGTGGCGGAAACATAGGCTTCCAGTCCGCCCCTTATACCGAGACCAGTCAATCGACCATCTCCCAAGGTCATATCGATATGGCCTAGCTCTCCGGCAAAACCGTCGTAGCCCTCGATGAGTTTTCCGTTGGCGACGATGCCCGCGCCGAAACCGGTGCCCAAAGTGATGACGATAAAGTCATTCATGCCCTTGGCGTTTCCGAAAAGCATTTCTCCCAAGGCCGCTGCACTCGCATCGTTCATGATCCTCATGGGCAGGTCGATGCGTTGCTTCAATTTTTCGAGTAGCGGCACCGAACCTTTCCATTTGAGGTTGGCGGCATTTTCGATGGTGCCGTTCCGGCTCGATGCATTGGGCGCTCCGATACCGCAGCCGATCAGGTTGACTGGCGACTTTATCTTTGCCTTAAGTTCATCGATGCCATCCTTTATCCTAACCAAAAAATCATCGAAACTCTCAAACTCCTGTGTTCTGAAAAATAGCTGTTCGTGGCACTCGCCGTTTTGGCCCACCAGACCGATCTTGGTCTTGGTACCGCCGATATCTACTCCTGCTACTAAATCCATATTTCGCTAATTTACCTTCCCTGTTTTCAAGAATCAATTATAGCGTAAATTTTTTCAACAGTGTATGACCATGGTCATTTTTAGAGCCTCAATCGACATGTAATTTTGTCTATAACAATTAATAAAAACCCTTGCATCATGGATAAAATTTCGACTATTCTCATTCCCTTCGATTTTTCGGAAAGTGCAAAAAGGGCACTGGAATACGCTGTAGCCTTCATAGGACGAAATGGCGACACAAAGATTATTTTGGCCTATATCTCCGGACATAGCAATTTCGAATTGCTTCCCGAAAATTTCACAAAGCTTGAGGAGAAATACAGGCCGATGCTCAAAAACAAATTGGAATGGAAAATACAAGGTGGATCGTTGACGCAGTCGCTGTTGGATATTCAAAAAACCAGGCAAATCGACCTAGTCATCATGGGTACTTTAGGCTCCCGAATGGATGGTAATTCGGATGAGACAAACACCTCAAAGCTTGTCTTGGCAGCTGACTGCCCCGTTTTGGTAGTGCCCAAAGGCAACATTGACTTCCGGATGCGGTGCATTGCCCTAGTGCTGGGAAAAGAAGAAATAGACGATACCGAAGCCTTGGGAATATTGTTAAAGTTTGCCCGAAGGTTCAACGCCAAGGTCCATGTGGTAACGGTAAAGAACCGCCCCGGCAGCTACGGCTATTCCGAGGAAGAGGAAAAAAATGAGAATACGGTGGAGTACTATCTTGAAAATTTTTATGCGGAACGTGTTTTTATCAATAACAAGGACGTGGCCAAGGGGATATTGACCTATGTGTCGAAAAACGATATCGATCTCATCGCCATCCTGCCCAGAAACCATGCAATGCACGGCGAACCTTCCGAAGGACAGTTGACACGATTTTTGGCAGTACACTCCCAAGTGCCCGTACTGGCCATTGATTAAATTAAAACGATTTAATCAATAAACTATGTCCCCATTCGCTCAATGGGCTCAGCTGTAATGACGACAGGATAACGACACTGAAACCTAATTATTATGGAAGAAACACCATATAAAAACAGCTCAAAACAAAGACCTTAAAAATCCGGGTTGTAAGACATCACTGCACATTGAAATTTGGACGGGGATACCTTTTAAAAATTGACGGTGGATAAAGGTATGGGCACCGAAACCGAAAACGGAACGCTCTGTATCGACCCCGTAAAGTTTACCGGGAGGTCGCCCAAGGACCGATTTTTGGTTTTGATGGTCGTCCCTTAAACAACCCTTACTCCATCCTGTACTGATATTGCAGTACGAGCATCCATTTGCGATCTTGCGCCGCTAAACCATTTCCCGAATCGAACAAAATAGGCCGGTTCTGGGCGTTGAACGAAAGTTTGGACAGGTGTCCGTTAAAATACCAGTTTACGCCAAGGTCATATTGAACGATGGAATTTGCGAAACCCTCAAACTCCGAATATTGCCCTGAAAGATAAGGTTGTAACCGCCCCATGCTACCGCCGGCACCCATTTTGGGAAAAAGATAACCGAATTGCCCAAAGACCGCCTCGCCCGTTCCTGATACAGGGAATGCATTACCCCTCCCGTTAAAGGAGGCCATTTCGGGCCGAACGCCATTTGTGGGGTTGTTGGCTCCTAAAAGCCGTATGTAATTCGGCCCGAAATTAAAGTTGAAATATCCCAAATAACAGGTAATAGCCTTTTGTTTGTTGGAACCTAGGGGAAGATCTAAGAAAATATCCGAGGCGAAAAGCTTTAGATCGTGATAGCGTTCGTCGCCATCTTCCAATGACCAAAGCGCATCGGCCTGAAACGTAAAGCCCGCTCCGAGGTTCAACACTTTTTTACCACCGAGATAAGTGCCGGTGTGAAAAGGACTCGTATTGCTCTCCCGTTCCAAAAACTCATATTTTAAGTAGCCTGAATACTGTAGCTTCGGCCGGTTATCGGTAAAACGTGCCAATTTCTCCGCAGGTTCTGGGTTGAATGAACTGCTGTTCCGCACCGATAATGGCTTTGCCAGCACAAGGCGATAGTCAAAGGCACCTATCTTTCCCTTGGCAAAGAGGCTTAATTTTCGGATCAAGTCATCGGTACTGTCAAGGGTCGGAAGGGCAACGAAAGTGAGGTCGTACCCCATAAGTTTGGAAGAACTGGGTGAGGTATAGCGCGATAGCCCGTTCCAAGCCGATTTGCCGGCGCCTATTCCCAAATATTCGGAAAAATCGTATTGTACGTAGGCATCCAATAGATCGACCGACGTGCCGCGGGGGGAAAGATAGTTCAGGTTATTGACCCCTAATTGAAACGAAACATAGGTTTTCGCCCAAGGCGAGGAGGAAACCCCCAATCGAAATCGGCGTATCGAGATATCGGTGGTTACGTTTTCCAATTCATCGTTTACGGTGCTACCAGGATTGTTCTCGTTGACCCGCCCCCAAAGTTGCAAGTACGAACTGAACTGTAGCCACTGGGTTCCATTGGCATTCAAGTATAAACGTAGCGGTTCATTGCCCGATTTCTTTTGGGACATAACGGAAACTGTTCCGGCACTGTTCAGGAAAAGAAAAAGTATCATATAAAAGATTCGGTTCGGTCTCATTCCAATCGTATGATATATTGCAGTACCGCCGACCAGTTTCGATCATTCGATTCGAGACCTTGTGCGGTCGATTGAAAAATGGGACGGTTCTGAAGATTGAGGGAAAACTTGGAAAGATGCCCCTTGAGCAACCAATTGATTCCAATATCATAGTAAAACATAGGGTTTTTCAGTCGTTCGAAATTGGAGTATTGAAGAGATACGTAGGGCTGTAGTTGCCCACGGTCTTCGCTATTGCCCATTTTTGGAAATAAATATCCCGCCTGGCCGAAAAAAGAGCTTCCCGTACCCACTACGGGAAAGGCATTTCCCGGCCCGTTGAACGAGGCAAGGTTGGCATCGACCTCTTTTATAGGGTTGTTCGCGCCGGTATTCCGAATATAGTTGGGTCCAAAATCGTAATTATAGTAGCCCAAATAGGCTGTCAGTACCGTATTCTTTTTGGTGTCGATAGGTTTATCCAAAAAGATATCTACGGTCCATAGCATCATATCGTGGTCTTGTTCCCTTCCGCTTTGTAAGGATGACAGTGCATCATTTTGAAACTCCGCTCCTATACCAATACTCAATACGTTTTTTTTGCCGAGGTAGGTACCGTCGGAAAATGGAATGTCGTTCGGTTCGGCGTCTAGGAATTCCCATTTTAGATAGCTGGAATAAACACCCTCATTGCTCTTATCGTTGAACTTGGCTACATTTTCTGTCAGCTCCCCGTCAAAATTGGGACTATTGCCCGGAGAAAAAGGTTTGGAGGCCACCAACCGATAATCCAGTTGGCCCAGTTTTCCTTTGGCATATATACTCAGCTTTCGAATAAGATCGTCGGTTTCGTCATCCGTTGGCAGGGCGAGCAATACAAGATCGTAGGAAAGCAGTTTTGAAGTATTGGGGGCGGAGTATCTTGAAAGTCCCGTCCAAGCCGTTTTTCCCGCACCAATGGATATCGATCGCGAAAAGGAATATTCTGCATAGGCATCCAAAAGGTCCAACGATGTGCCGCGCGGCGATAAATAATTGAGGTTGTTGATGCCCAGTTGTGAATAGATCAAAAGTCTTTCGCTAAGCTGCGCCTGAAAGCCCAACCGGAATCGCCGTACCGAAATATCAAAGGTTCGGTCTTGAAGCTCTTCGGAAACAAGGCTTCCCGGATTGTTATCGTTCAGTCGTGTCCACAGTTGGGCATAGGTATGGAAAGCGAACCAACGGGTCTTATCGTATTTCAGGTAGAATTGGAGCGTTCGGGTTTCCGATTCGATTGTTTGAGTGGTTTGCCCTGAAAGTTTCGCCGTGATAAGAAGCAGGGAAGCCAATACAAAAATCCCATTGGGCCAAATGAATCGAAAAGGGTGGAAGAACATGGTAGGCTTCATTTATGGCGGTTCATCGCGTTCGGGAATAGGGGTTCGATTACTTTTCCAAAAACCCATAAGGGCAATGCATCCAAAAGGTACTTAGTCCAAATCAAAAGAAAGCATTTTACCATACGTTTTTAAATGTTTCCGAAATCGTAACCCCTTCATAACCTAAAATTTAAAGAAGGCATATAGACCCTATATCCATTGAAAATTCCTGCGCTAAAATGAAGTTTTCTTTCTCGAACACAATACTAAAAAGACCTATTTTCCTATGACATGATAATTGTCATATTTTCTGCAAAAGTCACTGACTATTTTTTCTTGAACCATTAAAAAGTGTGGATCATGAAGAAAATCGCGACCATTCTCGTTCTTTTCGATTTTTCAAAAACGGCCAGATCCGCCCTTGAATGTGCCGTACAGTATATGGGCAAGTGACAAAATACAACGCCCCCAATGAAAAGCTCCCTTGGAGAGCTCCGCCAATAAACGGTAGGCAAATCCCTATGCAATCAAGAGCTGGAGGGAGAACTGGGACGAACTTACCGTGTTCTTCGAGTTCCCCTTGGAGATACAGAAGATTATCTATACCACCAACCTTATCGAGAACCTCAACCGAAAGATCAGGAGGTACACCAAGAACAAGCTCTCCTTCCCGACCGACGACGCGGAAATGAAATCCGAATATTTGGTCACAAGGTAGGCCACCAAGAAATGGTAGATGCCCATCAGGACGATGCATCATCCTGAACCAGTTCCTTGCGATCTATGAAAAAAGGATCCGGCTTTAAATAAAAGTCAAACCCCTGTTAGTCTAAACTTACACACTTGTTGGGATAGTGTCCTTTGGTTACGTCTTTTCCCTCAGTTTTTTTCACTATTTCGACCGCACATACTCCGTAAATTCGTAAATGACCCCTTCCGGTTCTTTTGTACCCGATTCTTTTCGAATACGCAATTGTTTACCCGTTAATAAGACTACGATATAGGGTTCGCCAACATCCGAATAAAAGCGGTTTAGTTTCCCTGATTCCTGAATAGTCCAAGTGCCAATTTCTATAAATGAGTTGGCTATCTGGTTATGACATGCCACTTCCCCGATTCCCCAGAAATAAGTGTTTCCTTCTTGCTGTGTTGCCTTGACATATCGGATTATATCATCTTTTCGGCAATTTTCGAATTGGGCAAATAGATCTTCTGTTGGTTCCGACAATCCCAATGAATCATTGGGCCGCCCTTTAAATTCGGCCATCCTTTTCCAATCTCCTGCAAGATTATCTTCAGTAAATAACAGATTAACCTGTTCTGGACTTTGGTCATCGTCGTTACATCCCCATATAACCATCAAGGAAATTGATAATTTGTAAATTGTTTGTTTTAGCATGACTTAACATCTCAGTTTGTTCTTACCGCCATAGTGCTCTTGCAGCTTTTTGAATTATTTTAAGAGCGATCATTCTGATTATTTTAAGGATTTCTAAAGTAGTTGTTTCCCTATTTTAATCGGTGATGATTCAATATGTTCAGATTGCCATCAAATTCATAGAGATGAGGAACCCCAGTATTAACTTCCACTTTTTCAATATCGAGAGTCGAAATATGTTCTAGATGCGCTATCAAGGCGCGCAATGAATTTCCGTGTGCGGAGATAAGTATAGTCCTATCCTTTGCCAATTGGGCCGCAATTGCCTCAAAAAAGTAATTGACGACCCTTTTCGAGGTATCCTTTAATGATTCGCCCAAGGGCAGCACAGAGGGATTTACCCGGCTATATTTCGGATCAAATTTCGGATTTCGCTCATCTTCCTTGGATAGAATCGGGGGCGGCGCGTCATATCCCCTTCGAACATTCAAAAAGTAATCTTCCCCTATCGAATTGCGCACCTCTTCCTTATTCTTACCCTGCCAATCCCCGTAGTGCCGTTCGTTCAGTTTCCAATGGTAACGGGTGTCCACGTGCATCTGTTCGGCCGTTTCCAATAAAATCCAAGCCGTGCGGATGGCGCGTTTTAGGTAGGAGGAAAAACATATATCTATTTCAATAGTATTGCGTTTCAAAATCTCACCCGCATTTTTGGCTTCTTCAATGCCTTCCGCGGCAAGGTCGATATCCGTCCATCCTGTAAATATATTTTTCAGGTTCCACTCACTTTTTCCATGTCTTACCAATATCAATTTTCCCATTTTATGTTTTTTTAAATTACGTTATTACTCTGTCCCATTATTGATGTGGCGTTCATCTTTCCTCTGTTTTTCCATAAATGACAGTATTTTAATACGGGAATAAATAAGAATTCCTCCGTACTATAATTTACTTGAAATTTCGTTGCTAAACTCGACTTTTTCCTGTTTTATAATGTTTTTAACGCCTTTGATAAATAGGTCTAGCTTTTGCTTTGCAATGCTGACTTAAAGTTTTTCAAAAATACCATGCACCATAGCCGACTCCCAATTTAACTTAGATTGTATTTCTTCTAGTTGTACGGTGGTGACCATGTTGTTTTTCGCAGCGTAGAGATTTTATAACCATCCGATGTATAGCTGATAATTGTATTGTCAGTACGATTAAAACAAAAAGTTTTAGGAATTAAATGGGATTTCCTCTGCAATAGATGGGCTAAGTGTTCGTGGTAATGGTTCATGAGTACTCTTGCACTTGTGCTATTTGTTAAATCTGCTGTAATCATTTATTAAGACTGCGGATTTTGATTCATATTTTGCTAGGATCAAGTACCGCCAATAACCGGCTAATGATGATTTCCTTCTCCATCGGGTAGCGGGCAATTTTTAGGATTGTTTAGAGGTTCTCGCTCAATGTTCTTGCACCGAGCTCTTCTAGTTTTATAGAATATTATTGAACATATAACACTGATGAATATCATAGTATTCAACGTGTTTGAAGCATATTTTTAGTCCTTTGGTTTTTCTGAAAAGAAATTCAGCACATTCAAAAAAAATTATTGATCTCATAATCAATTGAATACGGGTACATATAAAAACTTGGTTTTTTATTTTGGATATGTTAATGAAAAAGAATTAAAAACACGAGCATGAAAAAAGTCAAAAATTCTAAGTATATACAGATCGTCCTGTTATTTTGGCTCTCTTTTAGTGCCTTAAATGCACAAGATGAGACTGAAAACCCTACAGAAGCAGTTTCCTATAAACCTATTGATTTTAATTTACAGGTAAAAAACATGCACTTGTGGAGAGGGCTTAGGGTTACCGACGCTCCTATGACCGGAGCTCTTTTACATTATACTTCAAAGAACGGTAAATTCGATACGGGGTTTTGGGGCGGTGCAGGATTCAATGGAGACTATACCGAGGTTGACTATTATATTAGCTATGCTACTCATGGGTTTTCAATAGCGTTATGGGATATTAATAATTATAGTGACTTTCCGGATGCAGAAGTTTTTGATTATGATAGATCCACTACATCCCACTTTGTAGATTTGACATTAGCATATACATTTCAAAAGATTCCTTTAAAAACTTCCTGGAGTACTATTCTCTTAGGTAGAGACACCTATGTTGCAGATGGCGGAGAATTAGAAAATGCATTTACCAATTATGTAGAACTTAGTTATAATATTTTTAAAAAGAAACATTCTTCTTTTGGAGTGTCCATTGCAGCAGCATTTTCCTTCGTTAATGACGCCCACTTTTATGGAGATAAAGTCCTAAATAATTTTGGGATTATTTATAGCAGGGATGTAAAAGTTTACCAGGATATTTATCTCCCCGTGTCTGCAACGGCTTTGTGGAATACCGATCAAAAGTTTGCAAGTATACAAGTAGCCATAGACCTTTTTTAAACCCCTCGTAGAGGGTTTGATTACCCGAGGTTCGCCTGCGAAAACAAAATATTTTTTTGGAAGCTTACTTCGTGGGTTTGCTCGAAGTTGTTGACTCAATTTAGCCAAATAATTTTGCTTTGGTATATTTAGCGTACATTTCTGCTATGTTGGTTATTGAAATCCCCTCTGGACATTCTACCTCACAAGCACCTGTAAAGGAACAACTGCCAAATCCTTCCAGTTCCATTTGATAGGTCATTTCCTGTACTCGTTTGTGCGCTTCAGGATGTCCTTGCGGCAAGTTGTTAAGATGGTTGATTTTAGCCGATGCAAATAAGGCCGCGGACGCGTTCTTACAGGTAGCTGCACAAGCACCGCATCCAATACAGGCCGCGACATCCATAGCACTGTCGGATACCTCTTTAGGAATAAGAATGGCATTGGCCTCTGGTGCGGTCCCTGTTTTTGCGGTTATATATCCCCCTTGTTCCATGATTCGGTCAAATGCAGAACGATCTACGATCAAATCTTTTAGTACCGGAAAAGAAGCAGCCCTCCATGGTTCTACAACAATAGTATCCCCATCTTTAAAACTGCGCATGTGCAGTTGGCATGTTGTGATATTATCATGTGGACCGTGAGCACGACCATTTATAAAAACACCACATTGCCCGCAGATACCTTCCCTACAGTCATACTCGTATGCGATAACTTTTTCGTTTTTAAGAACGAGTAATTCGTTTAAGTGATCCAATGCTTCTAAAAAGGACATATCTTCTGTTAACCCATCTACCTTGTATTCTTTTATTGCTCCTTTGGTATTCCGGTTCTCTTGTCTCCAAATTTTAAATGTAACTTTCATTATATGTCATTTATAACTTCTTACCGAAGGTTGTACAAATTCAAATTCCAGTTCTTCTTTGTGTAATTTAAAATCACCTTCATCGTACTCCCAGGCAGACACATAGGAATAGTTTTCATCTACACGTACAGCTTCACCGTCTTCGGTTTGAAATTCTTCCCTAAAATGTGCTCCACACGACTCTTCACGTTCTAGTGCATCTGTACACATTAAAATTCCCATCTCCATAAAATCGGCCAGTCGCAGGGCTTTTTCTAGTTCGGTATTAAGTTCATTACCGCTTCCCGTAACTTTTACATCACTCCAGAATTCATCCTTTAACGTTTTTATTTGGAGTATCGCTTTTTCCAACCCCTTTTTATTACGGCTCATTGCACATTCTTGCCACATGACTTTCCCTAATTCTCTATGGAAATGGTCTACAGTTTTGGTGCCATTGATATTCAAAACTCGGTCTATGATAACCCGTACTTCCTTTTCGGCCTTTTCAAATTCGATATGGTCGGTGGTCGGAATATCTTCTTCTAAAGCACCTGCCAGATAATTATTGATCGTATTCGGTAATATAAAATAACCATCGATACTGGCCTGCAATAATGAATTTGCTCCCAGACGATTGGCACCATGATCGGAAAAATTACATTCTCCCACTGCATATAGTCCAGGGATGGTAGTCATTAATTCATAATCTACCCACAACCCGCCCATGGAGAAATGCGCGGCAGGTGAAATTTGCATGGGTTCTTTATACGCATCAATCCCCGTGATTTTTTTATACATGCCGAAGAGATTTTCATAACGATCTTTTATAGTTTGAATACCTAATTTATCGATTGCGTGCCTGAAATCTAAGTAGACGGCATTTTTTAATCTTCCCACACCGTATCCGGCATCGATGCGTTCTTTTGCAGCTCTTGATGCAATGTCACGAGGTGCTAAATTCCCAAAACTCGGATAGCGGCGTTCTAAGTAATAATCCCGTTCTTTTTCCGGTATATCATTTGCTTTCCTGATGTCTTCCTTTTTTTTAGGCACCCAAATACGCCCGTCATTTCTAAGGGATTCTGACATTAAGGTAAGTTTGGATTGTGCCTCACTGGTTTGAGGTAATGCAGTCGGGTGAATTTGCGTAAAACTAGGCGCTGCAAAAAAGGCTCCTCTTTTATGGGCTTTCCAAATCGCACTACCGTTACATCCAATGGCAAGTGTAGATAATCTAAAAACACGAGAATAGCCACCAGTTGCCAATACAATTGCATCTGCAACATAGCGTTTCAGTTCACCTGTAACTAGATCACGAACAATGATCCCTTTTGCTTTTCCGTCGATAACCACTAAATCGATCATTTCACTGCGTGGAAACATTTTTACTTTCTTGGCACGTATCATTTTATACAGCTGCGAATATGCGGCAAGTAATAATTGTTGCCCTGTTTGCCCTCTGGCATAAAAGGTTCGTTGTACTTGTACGCCCCCAAAACTTCGATTTACCAATACACCACCATATTCCCTGGCAAAAGGAACGCCTTGTTGCACAAAATGATCAATAAGGGGTGCAGAAAGCTCGGCCAATCTATAGGTATTGGCTTCTCGTGACCTGAAATCACCTCCTTTCAATGTATCATAAAACATCCTCCAAACGCTATCGCCATCATGTTGGTAATTTTTTGCGGCATTGATACCTCCTTGGGCAGCAACGGAATGCGCTCTACGGGCAGAATCTTGATAACAAAAACATTGCACGTCATAGCCTAGTTCGGCAAGTGTAGCGGCAGCTCCAGCTCCAGAAAGCCCTGACCCTACAACGATAACATTTAGTTTCTTTTTATTGGCAGGGTTGATCAATTGCGCTTTTATCTGGTAATTACGCCACTTGTCTTCGAGTCTTCCTTCCGGGATTTTTGAATCTAATTTCATCTTAATGAGTTATTTGAGATATACAAAAAATGGAATAACCCCAAATCCGATGGAGATTATAACTGCATATATGAGGGAAACTTTCGCCGAAATCCGCAATCCTTTTTTATGATAAAACCCGAGTGTTTTGAATGCACTTTTAAGTCCGTGATTTAGATGAAGTCCTAGTGGAATCATTAAAACAGTATAAAAAATTACATAGTAAATATTGTGAAACAGCGAAAAGGTTACTTTATATACATCTAAATTACCTGTAGCATCCAGTTCTATAATTTCACCCATTCCTAGTTTTACACGTGCCCAAAAATTAGCAAGATGGACTACGATAAAAAGTAAGATCATCGTCCCGATAAGTCCCATATTTTGAGAGGTCCACGTACTATTTTGCAAAAAATGATTGACCACATATTTCTGTGGTTTGGCTTTTCTATTATGTATTGTGATGAGCAAAGCATAGATTACATGCAATACGATAAAAGCATACAGAATATAGGATATCGACTTAATGAAAAGGTTCTCCCGCAATGTGGTAGCGTACGAATTGTACAGTTCGCGTGCTGTTTCCTCAGGCAGTAATAGAATCCAATTTGCAGAGAGGTGTACAATTAAAAATAAGCATAAGAAAAGCCCGGTTCCTGCGATAATTGTTTTCCTAAAAACCAATTTATTTGCGGCCATATCTCTTATTTTTTAAATTGACTGGTCCTATAAATGGATTACAGCTATTCAACGTTTTTCGAATAAAAGTTATTTTTGAAACCGACTATTCTCGAGGCACGGCCATAGAGGTATTTGCCGGTTTCATTTTAATTAAAAGAAATCAAAATTCTGTTATTTTGATTCCTGCTTTGATGGGAACGATAATTTTAACGGAAACCCCGAGGCAGAGCCTCGAGGAATTCGTTCCGATTAAATATGATCTAAAATCTGATGCGCGTCGATCAGCGGCCCTCCGTGTAAAATTTCATTGGAAGCTTGATTGATAAACTTGTCAAAATTTAAATGAAAAGAATGTGCTAACTGAATGGATTTGCTAACATAGGCCCCTTTCTGCAACCAAGTATTCATAGGGTCCAACATTTCAGAGGGAACACCAGGGACATATTTTGGCATATGCAACCCAAAAATTGGATGTTGCTCATAATCAATATCATTAAGCTCACCTTCCATTGCCGCTGATATCATAGCTCGTGTATATTTAAGTTTTATGCGGGATCCAACGCCGTAAGGCCCACCGGACCAACCGGTATTGACCAACCAAACATTTACGTTGGCTTCGGTCATTTTTTTGCTCAGCATCTCTGCATATACCGTGGGGTGTAATGGCATAAAAGGCTCCCCAAAACAAGCGGAGAACGATGGAACAGGCTCTACAATCCCTGCTTCCGTACCCGCGACTTTTGCGGTATACCCCGATATAAAATGATAGGCCGCCTGTGCCGGTGTTAATTTTGATATTGGAGGTAAAACGCCAAAAGCATCAGCGGTTAGAAAGAATATGTTTTTAGGGTTTTTTGCATAAGAAGGGACCGCAATATTGTCGATATGATCAATAGGATAGCTCACTCGTGTATTTTGAGTAATACTACTATTTTTATAATCCACTTCTTTGCTTCCTTCTTTGAATACAACATTCTCGAGAATAGCACCCGGACGTATCGCACGGAAAATATCAGGTTCTTTTTCTTCGGTAAGGTCGATCACCTTTGCATAGCATCCTCCTTCAAAATTGAATATTGTATTCTCAGCTGTCCAGCCATGTTCATCATCACCGATCAACCTACGTTTAGGATCGGCAGATAGTGTTGTTTTTCCGGTACCGGATAATCCAAAGAAAATAGCCGTTTCTCCATCTTCACCTACATTTGCGGAACAATGCATTGGGAGTACATTCTTCTCTATTGGTAAAATAAGGTTTAATGCTGAAAAAACACCTTTTTTCATTTCACCAGTATACGCAGATCCTCCCACCAAAGCTATTTTGCGCGTGAAATCAAGTATGGAGAAATTCCCTTGACGAAGCCCAAAAGCTGCGGGATCTTGAGCTTCATATCCAGGGGCGCAAAGTACCAACCATTCTTCTTCAAAATCTGCAATTTCATTTTCCGCCAATCGAAGAAACATATTGTGAACGAAAAAGTTGGACCAGGGGTATTCTGTAATGGTTCTTACATTCATTCGGTATTTTGGATCGGCACATACATACCCATCATGAATGTATATTGACTTTCCAGATAGATAATTGGTCACTTCATGGTATAGTTTACTAAAATTATCTGGAGTAATTGGTTTATTCGTACGCCCCCACCAGACTTTATCTTTTGTATAATCGTCATCAACTAAAAAGCGATCTTTCGGGGATCTGCCCGTAAATTTACCGGTATTGACAGCTAGTGTGCCGTTTGCAGTTTCTTTTCCCATTCCCTGTTCTACAGTGAGTTTTTGCAATGTCTCCGGGGAAAGGTTCCAAAATGTAGTAACATCTTTTAACCCATATTTATCAAGGTCATTATTTTTTGGTGCTTTCGATAGTATTTCCATAGGTGTAATTTTTAAAAGTTTTTATAAAGTTAAAAATGCGAGGTCAGCATAAACATGAGCATTATCATGAAAAAAAATCAATAGTATAAAAGATCTCTTATTGATTTACATAGTTGTATTTTAAATTTTAACGGTAGCGTAATCCTAGGTGAAGCACCTATCAATCCAAAGTCAGTAAAGGTATTTGCGAACGCAATGTCAGGAACTTGGTGAGTCTGCCTTCAGAGGGCCGATTCTTTTTGGAATGGTTAGAAGGCAGTATCGCTATCATATCTATCTCCTTTTTATTTACATAATCAAAAATACCGTCGGTCACATCTGTGTTTTCCATAAACATGTGATGGGAATAAAACTTCTCCAAGTAATAGCTGATTGTATTTTCGTTTTTCTCGTCGGTTACCGAATACCCGTAAGTACCGTCTTCATTACAAATCGTCAATACATGAACTTGAGTGTCAAACCTTCTTGCGATTTCCAATAATGTCCCTAAAGCAGTAGGGTCATCAATTTCATCTTTACCTAATACCAAAGCAATCTTACCAACTTGAAACTCTCCGACTTTTTCCGGGACTACCAAGACAGGACAATCCGCTTCTAAAACAAGTCGTGAAGTATTGGTGAAGGTACTTTCTTCATCCTCAGCACTACCTTTAGTTCCCATAATAATGAGATCTATGTCGTTCTCTTTTTGTTCTTTCAACATACTATCGACCAATAATTCTCTTCGTATTACTAATTCGATATTGAATTTTGATGCATAAGGAAATGGTTTCTTTATATCTGAAATCTTTTCTTGTAGTACTTCTTTCAATACGTCATCATCCGATGTACTGGAAGCATATAAGGTTATGATTTCAGGGGTGTCATTTTGGGTTATAAAATGAAGCGCATATTGTAAAGCACGTTCCGATGCCGGGGATAAATCAAATGGAACAAGGATTTTATTTATAGTATTCATAATTCTTGTGAAGTTAAAAAAGGTTAAAATTGAATTTTCGGGTTGTCGCAAAGCGACGTTTTAATAAAATACAGAAGCTCGTTAAGCAATAACATCATCTTTAAAAGGAATTAAGATTCTTCTCTATAGCAGCATCTATTATTTTAAATACAAATAAATTAAACTGGCAATTATCGCACCTGTAATGGGCCCCAAAACGGGTATCCAGCTATATTTCCAGTTGCTTCCACCTTTTCCCGGAATGGGTAGGACGGCATGTACAATTCTTGGTATCAAATCCCGTACAGGATTAATCGCATAGCCAGTAGTGCCGCCTAAGCTTAGCCCTATTACAGTAACCAATAAGGCTACTGGTAAAGCGCCTACTGATCCTAAGCCAACAACATTGCCTGACATGAAATCAGCATTGAACTGAGGCTCAGTGAAATAGAGAATCACGAACATGAGTACAAATGTCCCTGTCATTTCACTTAAAAAGTTGATCGGATAATTTTTAATGGCAGGACCGGTAGAAAATACGCCCAATTTGGTGCCTTGATCTTTTGTAGATGCAAAATGATCTTTAAATACCAACCACACCAATGTAGTACCAGTGGCACCGCCAAGTACTTGCGCCAGTAAAAAAGAGGGTACTTCACTCCAGGCAAATAGGCTGGCGGATGCAAGACCGATTGTTACTGCCGGGTTGATATGGGCGCCGCTATACGGACCGGCTACCGCAACGGCGGCAAAAACACTAAGCCCCCACCCAAAGCTAATTACGATCCAACCGCTATTTTGACCAAACGTAGTGTTAAGTGCAACATTAGCGTTAGTTCCAAGGCCGAGCAATAACAATAGAAAGGTTCCGAAAAATTCCGCTGTAAATTCAGACATAAATTTTAATTATAAATTAAGATAAAATCATTGTGTCAATCCAAAATATACCCTTTGGCCAACTCTTTATAGGCCTCTATTTCTCGAGAAACCTTAGCATCGTCCCAATCCAGCTCGGCAGCTATCAACCTAGCAACTTCTGGTGCCATTTCAATACTTGCCCGGGCATCAAGGAATAGCGCTCTTACACGTCTCGCCAAAACATCTTCTATGTTTCTGGCCATTTCCTCTCTTACGGCCCAAACCACTTCGGCCTTTATGAAGTTCAATTTAGGGTGCAACTTTTCACCCAACGACGGATTGCTATTCACAAGTTTAAGTATCCGAAGTCGATCTGTTCCATAGAACCTTAAATCATCATCTTCTTCCAAGTGTTGCACAGAACCATGAATAGGCATATTCTTGGTCACACTAGGTCGCTCGTCAAGACCAGCCACCATGGATGCCTTGTCAATTGTATCCTCTCCCATACGGCGATAGGTAGTCCATTTACCCCCTGTAATGGTAACCAGACCAGATAGGGATATTGAGATTTTATGGCTACGCGATATCTCCTTGGTGCTTTTCCCTTCGTCTTCTGGAGCTGCAAGCGGTCGCAATCCGGCAAAAATGCATAACACATCTTTTCTAGAAGGTGCCCTGGTCAGGTATTTACTAGCTGTATTTAGTATAAATTCAATTTCATCCTTAAGGGCCCTAGGTTCTAGAGCAGGTTTTGAAATTAAGGTATCAGTGGTACCTACAACTACTTTATCGTGCCAGGGTACGGCAAATAACACGCGACCATCATCTGTTTTAGGAATCATGATGGCCGAGTCACCCAACAAGAACTCTTTCTCAAGGACAATGTGGACACCCTGGCTTGGAACTATGGTTTTACGGGCATTTGCATCATCCATTTTTAGAATGTCGTCCGCAAAAACGCCCGTGGCATTGATAACGGCTTTTGCATTTATTTTGTATTCTTTACCAGTCTCCTGATCAATGGCCATAACACCATTAACCAATTGAATGTTATTTTTCAATAGTTGGGTAACTTTCATATAATTGAGAACAATACCATTATTATTCACGATGGTCTGTGCTAGATTGATGGCCAGTCTAGAATCATCGAATTGACCATCATGGTATATGACACCGCCATGTAGTCCTTTTTTCTTGAGATTCGGTATTGCTTTTAGTGTTTCTTCTTTGGTAATATGAACAGAAGGCCCCAATCCTAGTTTTCCGGCCATCATATCATAGACTTTTAACCCGACGGTGTAAAATGGGCCGCCCCACCATTCATAATTCGGAATAATAAATTCCTGATCGTTTACCAAATGCGGAGCATTTTGCTTAAGCAGACCCCGCTCATGTAAAGCTTCAAGTACAAGAGAGATATCTCCCTGTGCCAGATACCTAACCCCACCATGTACAAGTTTGGTACTTCTGCTTGATGTACCCTTTGCAAAATCCGCTTGTTCCAGCAGCAACGTTTTATACCCCCTACTAGCTGCATCCAAGGCTGCTCCCAGCCCTGTTGCACCACCTCCGATTACTACAATATCCCATACCTCATCGATATGTTGCTCGAGTTTCTTTACCATAAATTTTCTGTCCATCTTTATGCTATTTTTTTGTTCTAATTATAACCAGTCTTTTGATCGTTCGACTGCTTTACTCCAACGGGAGTATAACTCTTCCCTATCTTCAGATTCCATTTTTGGTTTAAATTTTTGATCTTCTTGCCATTGATTTTTTAAGTCTTCTAATTTCCAGAATTTTACAGCTAAACCTGCTAAGTAAGCTGCTCCAAGTGCTGTAGTCTCATATACTTTGGGCCTCACTACATCAATATTAAGGATGTCCGATTGAAATTGCATTAACGTGTTGTTTACGGAAGCGCCTCCGTCAACACGCAATTCCTTTATGGCTATTTTAGAATCACCTTGCATAGCGTTCATTACATCTTTGGTCTGATAGCATATGGCTTCAAGTGCTGCCCTGGCTATATGTCCCTTGCTAGTGCCACGTGTAATCCCTACAATAATTCCTCTAGCGTATTGATCCCAATGAGGCGCCCCTAATCCGGCAAACGCCGGTACCAGAAAAATACCGCCATTATCCTCTACAGAATTGGCCAGTTTTTCTATTTCACGAGATTCCCTAACAAGATCTAACCCATCTCGAAGCCATTGTACTACAGCTCCTCCAATAAAAATGCTACCTTCCAAGGCATAGGTCGTTTCACCGTTTATCTGCCAGGCTATAGTCGTAAGCAAATTGTTTTTTGAGGAAACGGGAGTACTTCCTGTATTTGCAACGATAAAGCATCCTGTACCATAGGTGCTCTTTACCATTCCCAATTCTAGTGCCATTTGACCGAAAAGACCGGCTTGTTGATCTCCAGCAATACCAGCAATAGGGATTCCCCAACTACTTACCCCATAAACCTCGCTACAGGATCTTACTTCAGGCAACATACTTTTCGGAATGTCCAGTAGTGTCAACAACTCATTGTCCCAATCAAGATCGTGAATGTTGTAAAGCATCGTCCTACTTGCGTTGGTGACATCTGTAATATGTAATTTGCCCTTCGTCAGGTTCCAGATGAGCCATGAATCAACCGTTCCAAATGCCAGTTCTCCAGCCTCCGCTTTTTTTCTGGCACCTTCTACGTTATCCAGTATCCATTTAATCTTGGTTCCCGAAAAATAGGCGTCTATGACCAAGCCCGTCTTTGATTTCACCTTATCGGTGTAACCAGCTTCCTTAAGTTGGTCACAAGTTTTTGAAGTTCTTCGGTCTTGCCATACAATGGCATTGTAGATAGGTTTACCGCTTGCCCGATCCCAAACAATTGTCGTTTCTCGCTGATTGGTTATCCCGATTGCAGCAATATCCGAGTTTTCAATGTGCAACTTTGCCTTTGCTTCTGCCACTACACCGCGTTGAGAGGACCAAATTTCCATGGCATTATGTTCTACCCAACCGGGTTTGGGAAAAATTTGTTCAAACTCTTTTTGAGCAATAGCTTCGATTTGACCTTTATGATTAAACAAAATGGCTCTGGAACTGGTAGTTCCCTGATCTAGCGATAATATATATTTAGACATAATTAGTATAATTAAAATTTATATGGAAAAAAGTAATATGGTCTTTTTGAAAGGTTTATTATCATATTCATTTTTTAAGTTTAGAATGTATTTTCTATTTAGCTTCAACTACCCTTGCGAGACTTTTAATAGGTTAAATTAAAAATATCAAAATCAGTTGCTATATAGTATGATTTTAGTCAGTTCAAAACGCAAATTAATTGCTTATCAGTAAGGTGTCTTTATAGCAATTTCGCTCTTATCGAACAGCCTAAGGCCGAATAGTTTTCTGTTGATCCTGTAACAGAGCTCATCTGGGCGGTTCTGTAAGTGCTTCCCCTTTGTTTTTGGATTCTTCAATGCCTTCCAGGGCAAAGTCGATATCCGTCCATCCGGTAAATATATTTTTTGCCTCCCAATCGATTTTTCATGCCTTACCAATATCAATTTCGCATTTTTATCTTTTTAAATTGTCTTACAGTTCTATCATAATTACTGATTTCATCTTTACGTTTCCCTTCGTTTTCCGATAACTTCCCGTATTTTAATACGGTAAACAATTGGAATGCCCCTGGAGTATATCTTACTTGAAAATTCATTGATGAACTCAACCTCTCTCCGTTCTTTTCTACGAATAATGCTCTTGACGCCTTCGGTAAATAGGTGCAATTTTTGCTTGGCAACGCTTCCTTCAAGTTCTTCGAATGTTCCGTGCACCATGGCCGATTCCCAGTTGAACATCGATTGTATTTCTTCGACCTGTACGGTAACTGAGTTGTTTTTTCGCATCGCATCGATTTTATGGCCTTCCGAGGTATAGCTAATGATCGTATTGTCCGTAGGGTCAAAATAATAGGTAATGGGAATCACATAGGGCTTCCCTTGCCATAGATAGGCCAAGTGTCCGAGATAATTGTTCCTGAGGACACGCCCGATCGCGCTAGTTGTTAAATCTGTCATTATTATTGTTTTTGTAATTTCAAATTGTTAAAGACTGTTTTGGAACAGGGCGATTATTTATAAGGACCATGCTATACTTCCGGTAAGTTTTTGTGCATCCTCACATGGAATATATTCTGCCGGAATGGGGAGATAGGCCAGTACTTCCTCGCCTACATATTCCGAAATCTTGTAACCCCAAATAGTGAGGCCTCTAAGGTTGTTGGCAAATGCAAAGCGTGAGATACCATCGTCCAACAAGGGCTCTTTTCCTTCGGCAATGGCTTCATGGTATTGCTCTATGGCCTCGAAGTTTTTCACATCATCTTCCTTGGTCACTTTCAGGGCTGCCGCGAGCACGGGCTCCAAATCTCCTGAAGTAAGATCGCCCGCTTTTTCCTTTCTGGAATCCTTCAAGGCTTTTTCCAAGAATTGGCCCATGGACATTTTCACAAAATCCTGTTGTTCCTTTTCCATTACTTGATCAATGAACTTGTCAATGAACAGGTGTACCTGAACTTCCGAAGCGGAAGGGGTATCGGTTTTGGGAAGGATAATATCCACCAATTTTGTCAATGCCTCCCCTTCATCCGGGGTAAGGAAAACCGGGGTCCATTCCAGTGCCTTATCGTTTTTGCAGCTTTGGACCATACCTATCAATGTCGGGGTGGCCACGGAATATCCCAAGGCCAGCCCCATATTCTTAAGTGCTTTTCTTCTATCCATTATATGTTTCCTTTTTTAAGTTCTTTTGCCGCATGGTCTGCCGCCCTTGCCGTAAAGGCCATATAGGTCAGTGACGGGTTTACACATGCCGCGGAAGTCATGAACGCACCATCCGTTACATATACATTGGGAACATCATGAACTTGATTGTTTCCGTTGAGTACCGATGTCCTTTTGTCCCTTCCCATACGGGCGGTGCCCATTTCGTGGATTCCAAGGCCCAAGGCCCCGGGATTGTCAAAAGGCTGCACATCGCGCAGCCCAGCTTTTTCGAGCATTTCGACGGCTGATTCCTTCATATCCTTCCGCATGGCCCATTCATTCTCCTTGAATTCGGCATCGAAAGTTACCGTGGGTAGCCCCCAACCGTCCAATTTATCATAATCCAGGGTCATCCTGTTTTCTTCGTACGGAAGCACTTCGCCGAAGCCCCCAATGCCCATGGTCCATCCGCCTGGTTTCAGGATGGCCTCTTTTAGCTCTTTCCCGAAGGATAGTTCGGCAACGGCATCGTCCCAATTGCCCCTTCCGGCACTACCTTGATAGCCAAAACCTCGCTTATAGTCTTTGCGGTCGGAATCACCACCAAGGTTTCTAAAACGTGGGATATATACCCCATTCGGTTTTCTCCCCTTATAATATTTGTCTTCAAGTCCGTCAAACTTGCCCTGTGCACCCACTCCCAAATGATGGTCCATAATGTTCCTTCCCAACTGATCGGAATCGTTACCCATACCGTTGGGGAAGCGATCGGATCTTGATTGCATCAATATTGATGTAGAGGCAACGGCCGAGGCGCATAGGAAAATTACTTTGGCGTTGAATTCATACGCTTCCTTGGTGACACTATCGATGACCTTTACGCCGGTGGCCCGTTTGGTATCGGGGTCGTACATCACTTCATGTACTATGGAATCGGGTCTTAGCGTTAGGTTTCCGGTTCGTTCGGCGGCGGGCAGGGTCGAGGAATTACTGCTAAAGTACGCCCCAAATGGGCAACCACGTATACAGCGGTTTCGGAACATGCAATGTTGCCGCCCTTCAAATTTTTTGGTTCCAGTGATATTGGCCACCCTTCCTGCCGTCACGACTCGGCCATCGAAATTCTCACTTACCTTTTCCCGAAAACGTTGTTCGACACAATTGAGTTCCATCATCGGTAAAAACTGGCCATCAGGCAATTGTTTCAACCCCAGGTTTTCCCCCGATACCCCGATGAAGGTTTCTACTTTATCGTACCAAGGGGCGATATCCTTATATCTAACGGGCCAATCCACTGCGATTCCATCACGCTGGTTGGCTGTAAAATCGATATCGCTCCAACGGTAACTATGTCGCCCCCACATGATGGAGCGCCCTCCCACGTGGTAGCCCCGCATCCAGTCAAAACGTTTGATTTCGTTGTAGGGGTGTTCCAGGTCGTTCACGAACCAAAGTGCACTTGCCGCATTGGTCGTGTAACCTGTTCGATTTTGTTTTGGTTGTTTTTTAAGGTCTTCCAGTGTCGGCTCCCCTCCGTTCGGAAAATCCCAAGGATCTTTGTAAGCCGTGGGATAGTCCGTGATATGGCGCACCATTCTTCCACGCTCCAAAACCAGGGTCTTAAGACCCTTCTCACATAGTTCCTTGGCGGCCCAGCCTCCGCTGATGCCAGTGCCTACAACAATCGCATCATAAGATTCCTGTTCTTCGTTGTAATAATATTTTTTCATCGTCAAATCTTTTAATAAGCCATTCATTCTTTCGCTTCCTTAAAAAGTATAAATGACTTTGGGTTCATAGTTCGTATCTAAAACCAACAATGGCTTATGTCATATTCGTATATAGATTATGGTTTCCTTTGTTTTCCTGTAATTTCAACTATTCTGATTCGAAAGACTATAGGGGTTTTAGGTGAATTCAGTTTACTTGAAAATTCACTAATGGATTGGGGAATTATTTTCTCCTTACGGAGGATAATATTTTTGACACCTTGGGCAAACCGATGCAGGAGAAATTTGGCCTCGCTTCCTTGCAATTCTTCAAAAACACCGTGTGCCAAGATAGATCGCCAATTATTTACGGAACTTATTTCATCTACTTCTAATGATACCGATCGGTTTTCCCGCATAGCATTCATTTTATGTCCTTCAGCAGAATATCCCAGGATACTATTGCTGGTTTCATCGTAATAATAGGTAATCGGAACAACGTAAGGATTTCCTTGGGATATAAATGCCAAGCGTCCGATATAATTATCCCTTAGTAGGCGGATGCCTTCCTTTGTCCTTAAACTTTTTATCATAACTTTTCTTTCATTGTCCTGAAACATCTCGTATTCTACCTTGGCACATTTAATCACTTGACCATTAGCAGCACCCTATAACCTATAATTTTTCAAAAACCTTAAATGCGGAAGAAAGGTTAGAAAAAGCATGGCTGTGCGTACCATATGGTAAGAAATCCAATTACCCAACTTATTGAATATACCGGCTCTTTGTCTTAGACTCCCCTTTGTAATTTCGTTACACTGGCTTATAACCATTTCAAAGTCGGCCCGAAGAATTTTGGCAAAATTGACCGAGTGAACTTCTACGTTCATTTCAATACTGCCATAGCAACTAAGACTGTTCAGGTTAAATGAGCCTATGGTAGACCATTTGTTGTCAACCACCGCAGCTTTACCGTGTACTACGGAATTATTCCATTCAAAAATTCTCATATGATGGTCTAGAAAAGACGAGTACAAATGTTCGGTGGCCCTACGCACCAACGGCACATCGCTAATACCCGCTAAGATCACCGTTGTTTTTATTCCTCTTTTACACGTCTTTTTCAAAGCCTTTGCCAATCTGTTTCCAGGTAAAAAATACGAGCTCACGATTACTATTTCCTCTTTGGCATAAATGAAGGCGTTCGTGTAGGCATCACAGACTTCCGTTTTTCGCTGCAGCCAGTCGTTTTGTAAAATTCCCACGAGTGCGCTACCTGCCGAATGTAACACGGGTGGTATTTTTTTTGAGCTTCCCCTTTTATAAAAATAATCGCTACACAATATTTGTAGATTCTTAGCTGCCGGGCAATTCAACTGAACGGCATAGTCCAACCAAGGTTTAGAAGCCTTGGTTCCGCGGTATTTATCGGCAATATTGATTCCGCCTATCAGTGCTATTTTTTCATCGACGACCGCAATTTTATGGTGCATCCGCCTACCGATATAAAAATTGTTCAAGGAGAATAATGGCGAAAAAAAGCGAAGTAAAATACCATGCTGTACCAAATCCTGGGCAAAACTATTGGGTAATGCAGCGCTACCATAGGCATCCAATAAGACATATACCTCTACTTTTCGTTGAGCGGCTTTTTTTAAACAGGAGGCTATACGGTTTCCTGTTTCATCGTTTTCAAAAATGTAGGTCTGTAAATGGATTTCCTTTTCTGCCTTATCTATTAATTTTTCAAGCCGCAAAAAATAGTCTTCTCCCGAACGGACCAACTCAATATGTTCAGTATTGTCGGTGCCATTTTGAAATAGCCTATCATGAGGTTTTAGGGTTGTCCGTTTATGCTCCATATTATTTTTTCAGCTTACGTTCATTATTGTCAATAGGCCCAAGGATACTTAAAATATGTTTTTAGCTTCCCCAGTTTTTATATCTAAAACAATTCCCTTAAATATTTAAGATTGGATTTTGCCGTGTCTATTACCTCGGCACTTTGGCCGTTCAGCATCATCTTGCCCATGCTTGTTGCAAAGCCCTTTACCTGTTCAAAACTCACTTTGGGCGGCATGGCCAGGGCTTCGGGATCTGTAAAAATATTGATCAGTGCAGGTCCCTTGTGTGCAAAGGCTTTTTTTAATGTGGGTTCTACATTTTCACATTGTTCCACGTTCCAAGATGCTATGTTCATCGCCTGCGCCACCTGGGCAAAATCAGGATTTTCCATATCGGTTTGCCAATCTGGGTAGCCGGCCACATTCATTTCCAGTTTAACCATTCCCAGCGACCGATTGTTAAAAACGACAATTTTTACCGGTATATCATATTGGCTTATGGTCATTAGATCGCCCAAAAGCATGCTTATGCCCCCATCGCCGCATAAGGCGATAACTTGCCGGTCTGGTCTTGAAAGCCCGGCACCAATGGCCATGGGCATGGCGTTTGCCATGGAGCCATGGTTGAACGAGCCGGTAAGGTAGCGGTCTCGCCGGCCTTTTAAATAGCGTGCCGCCCAAACTGCGGACATGCCGGTATCCACGGTAAAGATGGCATCGTCTGCCGCCACTTCATCAACTACCGCTGCCACAAATTCAGGATGTATGTTTTTTTCACTGGATTTGGCTTTTACGTAAGAGGCGTATTTTTCTTCTTGTTGTTCGTGGAGTTTACGCATTTCATTTAAAAAATCCTTATCGGTTTTTTCCTCTATCATGGGCAGCAAGGCTTCTATGGTGTCCTTTATTTTTCCGGCATAGCCATAATCCACTTTAGCGCGCCTCCCGATACGTTGCGGTTTGTCGTCTATTTGGATGATTGTATTTTTCTCCGGCAAAAAGTCGGAGTAAGGAAAATCGGTACCCAGTAATAGCAACAAATCGGCCTCCTGCATGGCCTTAAATCCGGATTTATTCCCCAATAGGCCGTTGAGTCCCACGGCAAAAGGATTGCTGGACTTGTCAAAGAATATTTTTCCACGAAAACTGAAGCCCATGGGAGCCTGCAGTTTTTCGGATAATTGCATGACTTCCCCTTGGGCATCCTTGCACCCATAGCCGCAGAACAGCATGATTTTCTTATGGGAATCGATTACCTGGGCCAATTCTTCCATTTCCAATTTCCCTGGGATGAGCCGGGCACTTGTATAGTAGTTTTTATGTGACGTGGTGATTTCCTGTGCATCTGCGGCGGCCACATCCCCTGGAAGCCCCACCACCGCAACGCCACGTTTTTCGATCGCATGCTGAATACCCGTTTGAAAAGCATGTGCGGCTTGCTGCGGGGTATTGGCCATAAAACAATATATACTGCAATCGTCAAATAATTTGACCACGTTGGTCTCCTGAAAATTATCCGTACCCAGTTTATCGGTATTAATCGTGGAGGCAATCGCGATCACGGGGTTTCCCGACCTATTGGCATCATATAGCCCGTTGATCAGATGTACGTGGCCTGGGCCGCTACTGCCCATACAGCAGCCTATACCATCGAGTTCTGCATCCATAGACGCGGCATAGGCGCCTGCCTCTTCGTGGCGAACGTGAATCCACCTGATCCTGCCGTCCCGCCTTACCGCATCGTTTATGGGGTTCAAACTATCACCGGTTACGGCATACAATCTTTTAACACCTGCATTCACGAGGTTTTCTACCAATAGGTCTGCAACTTTTTTTGACATAATTCACTTTTTTTAATTAACAAAATAGCATTCCAGATGATGTGCTATGTTTAGAATACTTTATATTTTTATTACCCATCTTTTGATTCTTTTATAAATACATTGTAGGCATTTTGATTTTCATACATCCGCCTTTTCTTATTTAGGCCCTGTTCGTGTTGGTGTACCGGTTCAATGATCCATCATTACAGTTTTTTATGCTGGTCGGCCAATAAGGGCCCGTCAATCCCTTCATTTGGTCGCTTCAAAAAGTAAACCAGTCCCATAGCACCCAAAATGGTTGCACCGGCAATAATGAAAGGGTAATAAAACCCTCCGGCAATCAGCCAAGTCCCCAATACCGGACCCAAAATTTGACCGATACTGTTCGTGGAACTTTGAATGGATATATTCCTTCCCGTGTTTTCCTTGGATATCAATGAAACTGCCGAAAGCAGGTTTGGTGTCACCATGGCTCCCCCGGCTGCGAAAATTATTATAGTAACATAAATGTATAGTTCACCGCTCACAAAAGGCAAGACGATTAACGAAACACCGGATATCAATAACCCCAATGTTATTTGCTGTTTAGAGGTCAATATTTTTTCGCCATAGGTTGCGAATACGGGTTGCAAAACGGCCATTACAGAACCACAAAGCATAAAACCAATACCCACCTGATTGGTTGTAAAGGCCAACTCATCCTTCCCATAAATTGAAAACACGGCCTCAAACAAGGTAACCACAAACTGTATTGCAAAGGATAAGAGCAACAAAATGATAAAATAGTTACTAAGGGAAAAACTGAATTTGACTGCCTCAGAAGCAATACGATTTTTTATTACGGTATTCTCCAGCCATTTTATGATTATCAGCAATACCACAAAGCCCAAAAGAGCGGCCAAAATAAAGGGAACCGAAAAACGGTCTAAGTGGAACACTCCAAAAGAGTATGTATAGTGTAGGTTCGTTTGCGACAGAAATCCCCCCAGAACAGGGCCAAATATCACACCGGAACTGATAGCGACCCCAGACCATGCCATTATTTTGGTCCTTCGCTTTTCTGAGGTAATATCACTTAAATAGGCATTACTGACAGGAATGACCGCTGACGTAAAGATGCCCCCAATGATACGGGCCATATAGAGCATCGACAGGGAAGTGGCAAGACCCGTTAGCAAGTTCATCACTACAAATCCTACGAGCCCCAATAGTATTATGGGTTTACGTCCGTATTTATCGGAAAGCTTGCCCCAGACGATAACGAACAAGAGCTGGAACAACGGATAAATACTGGTCAACATTCCGATATGGAAGTTGATAAGGTCCGTATCCAGATTGTCCTTTAACGCCAGTCTTTCCGTGTAATAGGGGAGGGTAGGCAATAAAATACCGTACCCGAGCATTACCACAAATAAACTCAACAGCACTAAAAATATCCTGCTGAGTTTCTCTTTCTTCTCCATTATTTTTTACCGATTTTACGCTTCAGCAACTGAGCGTTTATAGCTACGATGATTGTGCTCAAACTCATAAAAACGGCAGCTACCGCCGGGCCCAAAACAAAACCTGTTGTATATAAAACACCCGCAGCCAGCGGAATGGCAACCACATTATACCCGGTGGCCCATATCAGGTTCTGGATCATCTTATTGTAAGTTGCTTTCCCGAACAATATGAGGTTGGCGATATCCTTTGGATTGCTATTTACCAAAATTATATCAGCGGTCTCGGCAGCAATATCAGAACCAGAACCAACAGCAACTCCAACATTGGCCTGTGCCAATGCAGGCGCATCATTTACCCCATCACCCGTCATAGCTACAAATTCCTCCTTATCCTGTAAGTCTTTTACAATTTCCACTTTCTGGTGTGGTAATACTTCCGCATAATAACCGTCCAACCCTAATTTATCGCTGACAGCCTTGGCGGTTTTTTCGTTGTCCCCAGTTGCCATATATACCTTGATATTATTCTTTTTAAAGGTTTTTATAGCTTCTGCCGATTCTGGCCTGATCTCATCGGAGAGTGCGATATAACCTGCCAATTTTCCTTCTATCAATACAAATACCACGGTTTCGGCGGCATCGCTATAGGCATCATCTGGAATGGCAATCTTTTCGTCACGCAGATAGCCCGGGCTTACTACTTTTACCTGTTTGCCTTCTACATTGGCCTCTACGCCTTTTCCGGTAATGGCATTGAATTTTTCAGGTTTTGGAATAGTCACCTTATCGGCTTTTACCTTTTTAATGATACCTACGGCAATAGGATGTTCGGAGCTTTGTTCCAGGGCACTGGCAAGCCGTAAGACTTCATCCGTGGAGTATTTTTCATCTACCGATTCTATTCGGGTAACCCCAAAATCGCCTTTGGTCAAGGTTCCTGTCTTGTCAAAGAGCAATGCCGATATTTTGCGTGATTCTTCAAAGGCAGTTCTGTTACGGATCAACAAGCCATTTTGGGCAGATACCGCAGTAGAAATGGCCACTACCAAAGGAATAGCAAGACCCAATGCGTGCGGACAGGCGATGACCATAACGGTAACCATTCTTTCCAATGCGAAGACAAATGGGAAGCCCAAAATCAACCAAACTGCTAGGGTGCCAAAACCGATAATGAGCGCAATATAGGTCAACCATTTTGCGGCCCTATCGGAAAGGTTCTGCATTTTGGACTTCGTGCGCTGTGCTTCGTCGACCATCTTGATGACCTTGTTCAAGTAGCTGTCCTTGCCTGTATGCACTACCTTCACTTTTAGGGTACTGTTGCCGTTTATGGCACCACCAATGACCTTGTCATCCAGTCCCTTTTTAACCGGTTTGGACTCTCCAGTAAGCATAGATTCATTAAGGTAACTTGAGCCTTCTGTTATCACACCATCTGCTGGAATTTTTTCACCTGGTTTAATCAGGATGATATCATCTTTTATAAGGTCGTCCAGCTTCACGTCCTGAATGGCATCCCCAACGACTTTATGTGCTTCGGAAGGTAACATGCTTACCAATAATTGTAAGGCTTTTGAAGCTCCTAAGACCGATTTCATTTCCAACCAGTGCCCCAAGAGCATAATCACGATAAGTGTACTTAATTCCCAGAAGAAATCTTCGCCTTCCAGTCCGAAAACCGTAGCGGTACTATAGAAATAGGCCACACTTATAGCCATTGAGATTAGGGTCATCATGCCGGGGCCCTTGGATTTTATTTCATTATAAAATCCCTTTAAAAATGGCCATGCGCCCCAAAAGTAGACAAAGGTAGAAAGCGCAAATAGGTAATATGGATTGCCGGGAAGTAGAAAATCATAACCAAAAAACTCTTGGATCATGGGTGAAAAGAAGAGGATCGGGATGGTAATTATCAACGATACCCAGAACCGTTTTCTAAAATCCTTCACCATCATTTTATGGTGGTCGTGCCCTGCCATTCCCATTGGTGCATTGCCGTCATGACTGGAATGGTCCATCCCTGCCTCGCCGGCAGGCAGGTTTGAATGGTCTTTTTTGTCATGATTCATTCCTGCCTTGTCGGCAGGCAGGTTCGAGTGGTCTTCTTTATCGTGGTTCATCTTAGAATGGTCCATTTTTTTGTCCTTGTGATCTTTGTGGTTTTCCATGTTTATTAAATTAAGTTTTCTGTATTATTCTATTTTTTAAAAATTCCATTTTAAACGGGTATATATTGTATTGAACAATAAATCAAAATTATTTGTATTTCCAAACAAACTCTGTGAAATAATGGACAAATCAAATTGTTCGCCCATTATGATATTCAGGGACGGGTTTATAAAAACCGCATTATCGGCGGGGGAATACAGAATGTTCATTGCTACGTTTGTTATGGCACTGAATTCATAGGATAGCTGGGCAAAAAGGTTGTGCGTAAAAGGAGACAGGTTTTTTACATCCAGATTTATTGAAACCAAATTTTCAATGGCATTTTGATTCGCCCCGGATGAATTGTAAAAATACGCCCCATACAGGTACAGCGAATTTGGAAGGGCATAGTCCACCGAGACCGAAGAAATAAACGTTCCGGAATCCCCGGCAAAGTTTTGGTAATTCCTAAAATAAGAGAGTTCCGTCTTAAGTCCCGCGTTCCTGATATTTCCCGCCCATCCGGCCCCGGCCACAATATCGCGTTTATAGATCCCTCCGAGCAATTGTATATCGTAATTCCATTTATTGAACTTGTACAGTGCCGCGGCAATCAGTTCATCCGGGTCATCGGTGATCTTTACCGCCATATCCAATGTATAGTCCGTATCCTTAAAATACTGTACTCGCAGGGCATCGCTGCCCGGCCGTTCCTCATAATCGAAATCAATAAAAGAATAGGCGTTGAAAATGTCGTTGGGGTTGAATATCCTGTCCACGCCCCAATTCACCCTTTGCCTACCCAAAGTAACCTGCCAACTGGTACCCTGCCATTGTGCCCAAAAACGGTCCAGGGTTGTGTTTAAGAGAACATCCTTTTTTTCCACAATATTGGCCGAGAGGTCGATTATCCCATCGTCCTCAATCCCGGTCAACAACGGATTGGCCGTAATTTGGTCCCCCACAAACAGCCTGTTCCTTACTTCAATGCCAACTTTCCAACTATCGGACGGATACCACCTGAAGTTGAGCCGGTTATGGAGCAGGGAGTTGGTGGTAATGGAATCCAGATCCGTAAAGGAAGTGGCCTGGAGCCCTTTTACATAACCGTTCAGTTCCCATTTCTTTTCTTCGGCCTGCGCCATTGCCTTGCTGTTGTATAACACTATCAATAATAGGGTATAGAGGTAAAACTTCATTGCCTTGCTAATGCCTGCTCGGTATTTTGTTGTATGTCGGACACTACTTTGCCGTCTTCGAGCGTTATCACCCGCCTCGCTCTTTTTATCACCCGTGGGTCGTGGGTTGAAAAAATAAAAGTGATATGCTCTTCCTTATTTAATTTCAGCATAATATCCAATAAGTTTTCCGCCGATTTTGAATCCAGGTTTGCCGTGGGTTCATCGGCCAGCACAAACCGGGGTTTGGAAGCCAGGGCCCTGGCCACGGCGACCCTTTGTTGCTGCCCGCCTGAAAGTTGTGATGGTTTTGAGCCCGATTTATCTTTTAGGCCAACGGCTTCCAACATTTCTTTTGTTCGGTCCTCACGTTTCTTCGTAGGCCAGTTTTGCAACAGCATTATAAACTCGATATTCTCCTTGGCCGAAAGCACCGGTATCAGGTTATAGGCCTGAAAGACAAAGCCGATGTGCCTTAACCTGAAATCGATCAGTTTGCCCCCGGATAATTTCAGGATGTCGCTGCCATCGATCATTACCGAACCGTTACTGGCATCGTCCAAACCACCGATAACATTTAGTAATGTGGTCTTGCCCGAGCCCGATGGCCCAACAATGGCGGTAAATTCCCCTTTTTCAAAGTTTAGGTTTACCTTATTTAGGGCATACACCGGAATGGTATCCGGATTGTATATCTTGCTTACGTCTTTTGTTTCTATGACATTCATGACTTTTTGTATTAATTTTGTTTGCTAATAGCTTCGTTAGGATTTAACATTAAGGCCTTTACGGCCGGATAGATGGAAGTGAGCACAGCTGTAAGGATGACCAAAACGGTTATCAACACATAGACCCTGGGTTCCAATGTTGGATAAACAACGTCACTAAAACCCCAACCTGATAAGGCTTCAGAAAACAGGCTCAAGTTGATACCGTTATAACTAAGGATTGAAACGGTAACAAATCCAATAAGCATCCCCACGGCACCGCCCAAAATAGAAAGGTAGGTGGTTTCCACAACAATCATGGTAAATACACGCCGCCTGTTCATTCCAATGGCCATTAATATCCCCAATTCCTTGTAACGTTCCAATATGGACATCAACATGGTATTTACTATCCCAAAGGCAAGTGCAATAAGCACAATTATAGTCATTATAATATCCATTTGGTAAATCATATCGCTGATAAGTTCCAATTCAGGATTTGCCTGCCGCCAATCTTGGACCAATACATCCGGTTGGCTGAATTTTGACTGTAGGAAAGCAAGATAAGTGGCTAATTGTTCAGGTTCTTTGAGCTTAATAACTATCTTGTTGTATTGCCCTTCAATTCCTGCCAGTTTGGTGACATCATAAAGGTCGGCATAAACTAACATTTCCTCATCCCTAGTTTGGGTGGCATTGTATAGGCCTGTAATCCTGAACGTTGAGGATATCAATTCCCCGCTTTTGCCTTCAAAGCCCAATACTACTTTATTCCCTGGTTTTACATTGAGTTTTTTGGCCAGCCTTTCGCCAAGGATAATTGGGTTCCTTACCTTCTGGCTAAGGTATTCCCCAGTAGCCAACCTTGATTTTAGCATTGTGGTTTTTTCTTCTGCCCCGGGCAATATACCTATAAGGATTACATTGGAAGAATTGCCGGCCGAGGCGATGATACCTGATACTTCGGTACGAGCCGTGGCGGCTTTTACTTCATCATCCGTTCTAATTTCCTTCAGTATTCTTTCCCCGTTAGGGATGGTTATGGTCAATTTTTCGTTCTTTATAAAATCGGGGTTCTGGATTTGTATATGCCCGTACTTATATTCAATACCATCCTTTAAGGCTTCCATGTGCAAACTATCCGAAACGGCCAGAATAATAACCGTTGCCCAAATACCAATTGCCAATGAAATGACCACGACCAGGCTTCGGGTCGTGTTCCTCCAGATATTTCTCCATGCTATTTTTAAAAGTGTTTTCATGTGTTTATATTTATTGTTTTTTAACTGTCACATGCGGTTCGCTATTAATCATTCCCTTGGGTGATAACGCTTTTAGCATGCTCGTTTCATCTGTCGATATTTATTTTTTTGATGCCACAGGCTTTAAACTTGAAATCTGATGTATGGCATAAATTGACAATAGGATCGAAATGACAAGTATGATCAGGGTATGTTTTGTGAAAACACCAAAATCGACCGTAGTGGGCATTATGGGGTCAATCCCAAACGATTCCCAACCGTCCGCTACCTTGCCACGAAATTGGATGGGATTTACCTTGAAATAATTAACAATAGGATAGCTCGCTAAAAAACCCAGGACTGCACCAAAAAGTGCCATAAAAAATGTTTCGATCAATACCATAAGCTGCATTACCTTTTTCCGCATACCAATGGACAATAATATTCGTAACTCGGTCATCCGTTCGTGCGCCATCATTATAATGGTGCCGAGAATGCTAAAACTAATAAGTACATAAAGTAGCACTACTATAATGACGCGTAGCGCGTCTATAAGGCCGATGGACTGGGTGAGCATTGGCAACATTTCCTGCCAGGGTTTGACGATAAAATCAGTATTCAGGTTAGGTTTCAAGTTCGCTATAGCCTGTTCCTGGGGTTGGTTTGGCCTCAAAAAGACCGGGATGGAAGTAACCCTGTCATAGGCACCATACAAGAATTGGGCATCCTCAAGTTTTAGTATCACAATATTGTTGTCCAGGTCCGGGGAGCCCAGCCTTATAATGCCGGAAACTTCATATTTATCGGCAGCACTGGCACCGTGATAGCCTTCGCCCACCAGCACCAGGCTGTCCCCGACCGAAATATTCATTTTTTCGGCCAACCCTTTGCCTACCAAAGCCTGATTGTTGGTTTCGCCAAGATAGTTTCCCTGGATGATCTTTTTATCAAAACCTGTTATATTTTTCTCCTTATCGGGATCTATGCCCATTACCAATGTGCCCTTGGTCATCTTATTGGTAGCTGCCAGCGCAACCGATTCCAGGCGGTATGAAAAGCCTTTTATTCCTTCCGTGCCTTCAAGTGCCGTTTCCAGGCTGTCATTTGGCACAAAGGAATTGTGGAGCGATTTATCCTCCCAATACCCTTCCTGCTGAATTTGAAAATGCCCGCTGTACACGCCCACCAGGCTATCTACCATCTGTTTGTTCAGGCCCAGTAGCAGGCTGTCCATTATATTGGCTAAAATTATTGCGAAAACTATGGAAGCTACTGTTATCAGGGTCCTTCGCCTGTTTCTCCATAAGTTTCGCCAGGATAGTTTAATAATCATTTATTTAAGGTTTTTTAGGTTTCTTAAAGAGAAAAAATTATCATCCATAGGTTGGTCAAATGCTATGGATTTATATTCCAAAGTGGTTTTATTGCCAGGTTCATCGGCCGGGGTTATCTCCAAAAGGCTGGTTACGGTGCGGCCTCCCATTGTTTTAATGTTCTTGCCCAACAGGGTGTTTACCAGTTCCCCTTCTTCATCGTAATAGGCCAGTTTCAGGAAAAGGGATTCTTCCACATCTACCCAGGCTTCCACCTTTCCCCAGACCACGGAGGCTTCCTCTTTGGGTTTTAAAAGGATCTTGTAGGCTTCCCTGCCGCTTATTTCTTCCTTCCCTATCAGTATATGGTCGTAATCATTGACCATGGAAGATTGCTTTACCAGATCGTCATTGGTAAAATCGGAGCCCATCCAACTTTGCATCATACTGGATGGCGGAAGCTTTATACTGCGCTCTATACGGGGCACCCAGTTGTAGATCTCGTCCCCCCTTTTCAGGAAGGCCGTTCCCTGGTCCCTTGCCGGACCTGTTATTAAAATCATCATAAGATCGTTTCCCTTTGTCCATAATTTTAAATCTATTTCTCGGGTCCATTTGGGCCGTATGATCTTTAAGGTCATCGTGCTGGAACTGGTCTTGCCGAGTCTTTTGTTGTCGGCTTTTTCTATAATATCCCTGGCGTTGTCCTGGACAGGGGCTGTGCCACTTATAAGGAACAGGGTAATGGTGGCCATGGAAGCAAGTTTGATAAATGATTTAGTTTTCATATGTTGATATTTATTGTTTTTCAATGGTTATATGGAATCGCCTTATATCTTCATTGGTGTTTGCTTTCGCAAACTTGTTGTTAATGGCGATTTCATACTGTTCTATTTAAATGTTATCGTAATTTTTTTCTCATTGCTTCTGAAATGTTTTCAGCATATACGCCATAGGCATCCACCAGAAGGCCCTTAATTCCATTTTTTGATGAAATGGCATAGAGAACGCTATTGTCATCGGTACTCCTCATGCCTTCAAAAGTGGAAAATGTATCATTAGCCCTACTATTCGTCAGGTGTTATTTGGCATTCTTAAATGCTTTCAAACCGGCAAATTGTGATGATTTGCCCAATTCATTTTCAATACGCATAAGTTGATTGAATTTTTCAATACGCTCTCCACGGCAACCGCTTCCTGTTTTTAAATGTCCCGCGTTTAGGGCAACGGTTAAATCCGCAATAAAACTATCTACTGTTTCGCCGCTCCTATGCGATACAAAACAATTGTATGAATTTTTATAAGCAAGCTCGGTTGTTTCAAGCGTTTCGGTTACGGTTCCTATTTGATTCAATTTGATCAGGATCGAGTTTGCCACCCCTTTTTCGATACCTTTTTCTAAAATCGATTTATTGGTGCAGAACAAGTCATCGCCTACAATTTCAATTTTATCGCCTAATATATCCGTTAAGTTTTTCCAACCTTCCCAGTCATTTTCAGATAGACCATCCTCAAGCAAGACAATAGGATATTGAGTTGTCCAACTTTCCCAAAGCTTCACCATTTCATCGCTTGAAACTAACTTTTGGGAACTTTTAAAAAATTTATACATTCCATTTTCCCACATTTCACTGGCAGCGGGGTCAAGACAAATACTTACATCTATTCCCGGTTTATAACCAGCTTTATGAATTCCTTCTAAAATCATTTCGACAGCCTGTTCATTTGATTTTAAATCGGGGGCAAATCCACCTTCGTCACCAACTCCAGTGCTTAAACCTTTGGTTTTTAACACATTTTTTAAGGAATGGAACACTTCTTCGCCCATACGAATGGCTTCTCTAAATGACGGCGCGCTATGAGGTGCGATCATGAATTCTTGAAAATCCAATGTATTGTCCGCATGTTTGCCGCCGTTTATGACATTCATACAAGGTACGGGCATTATGTGGGCATAGCTTCCTCCCAAGCACTCATATAACGGGATTTTAGCACTCTGGGCTTTTGCTCGCGCATAGGCCATAGAAACACCAAGTATTGCATTTGCACCTAGTTTGGCTTTGTTTTTTGTTCCATCCAGTTCTATCAATAAATAGTCAAGCTCTCTTTGTGTATGGATACTTTTATCTTTAATGGCTTTCGCAATTACAGTATTTACATTCTCAACTGCCTTCAAAACGCCTTTTCCTCCATAACGTTTTTTATCGCCATCTCTTAATTCGGTGGCTTCCCTTTCTCCGGTTGATGCGCCACTTGGGACCATTGCACGGGAGGTAGTTCCATCTTCCAACTTTAGATTCACTTCTACGGTAGGATTCCCTCTTGAATCGAGTATTTCGATCGCTTCAATTTTTTGGATTTTCATAATTTTTGTATTTCTTTTTTCTAAGTATATATTTTTATAAAATCGAACAACTTAGTTGATGCTGATTCTTTCCTTTACTTTGTACACAATTCTGATTGGTGGTTTTAATTCCAACCATTTAATGTCGTAAGGCTGTGGTACTTCAGCTTCCCAGCCATAAGTATCTTTTATAGGTTTTTGGGGCGAGTACGGGAATGGTTCTTCGGTGCGGCAAATATCGCCCCAAAACACCAGCGGCTTGTCGTTTACCTTCAATCCTAAAAAGTTGGAGGCCAAGAGGATACCGTTGTAATGATGACCACATTCAATGGGAATTTCCTTTTTGGTGGATTCCATCATATACTTTGAACCGGTAACCGTTCCTGCATCTCCTAATAAGTGAATGTTTACTTTGTTATTTTTCATTTTTTTTACAGTTTATTAGGTCATAAATAATTCTAACGGATCTTCTAAATTCTCTTTATTGTATAAAGAAAGAATCACTATTATTTTACCGATTTCCTGTACTCACGGTTCTTGACTTCATGTGCTAACAAACCCATTCAATGGATCCAATCGGTTTTTGAGGTCTTGATCATTTATCAAATTTTAAAGTCCCCCACAACAGGAAGGTGTGTTCCCTTTATCTTGGTCCGGTTTGCATAGCTCCGCTATTTCCTTGTACAGATCGTGAAAGTCCTCTTTGATAAGAAGGGCTAGTTTCTTGGCGGATCCGGGCTCGGAGTTTACCATCTCCAGTAATGTTTCAAAGGCTTCTTCCAGTAAGCTTGGATCATCTTCCATTGCTTGGTAAAATGGCTCTAGGTCCATGCTGTCCTGTTTTTTTAATGTTTTAGTTTTCATCTGTATTCTTTTTTAGGGTTAATAGATGTTTATTGGTTTAATGTGCTTTACATAATTCTTCTGAATCTTCGAGAATTTTTTTACCGTTACTCGCGAACGCCGCAAAGAGCCAATAAGCTGGTTTAGGTCAAAGACTTGCAATTCGCCCGAATATTTTGTGACGTTCACGACATTCATGCCTTTAGATTTTAACCGTCATTACCGGAAGTGCGGAATGATTGGCCACACCTTCGGCGATACTTTTGGAAAACAAGCTTAAAAAACCTGTACTGCCATGGGTGGACAAAGCAATCAGATCCGCAGGTTCGTGTCTTAGGAACGTATTTATTCCCGTTTCCACAGAAGGTTCGTTAGTGACGTACATCGAATAATTTTTCAAATCAGGAAACTTTTCCAAGAATTTCTTAATTGGATTCAATCCAGCAGTAATGCTATTGGTATCCGTTTGGGTGTTGATACGCAACAAACGAATATGTGCATTGCATTTTTTTGCGATTGAGATTACATGCTCGAAAGCACCACTTACATCCTCCATGAAATCAGAGACAAAAACTATATTTTTAAAAGGGAAGGAGACCTCTTCCTCTTTCACCACGATTACGGGCACATCGGATTTTCGCACGATTTTTTCAACATTGCTACCAAAAAGTTCACGGGCGGTGCCTTTCGTACCGCTACTCCCCGTGATAATAAAGTCATGATGGAAATGACCGGAATGTTTTAGAATATTACTGGTCTCAACCTGATACTCCAAGAAGGTCTGGCATTTTAGATTTTCCTTCTCCGCCTTTTTCTCAAATTCCCGCAAGGCGGATTTGGCCGCCCCGATTTCCCTAAGCGTCTTGGGGTATCTTTTCTCCTTTAACTTGTCCAGTTTTACCCAGTCTACGGGAGTATGTATCAAGTGAAAGAAATGAATTTCCGCATCGTATAGTTTAGCCATTTCAATGCCCAAATCAGCGGCTTTGTCGCAATTCTCCGAAAAATCGGTGGGTACGAGTATATTTTTCATCCTTATTAAGTTTTACAAGTTGTTGTAATTTATTTTTACTTCATTCCCTGAAACCGTTGCTTTTTCAAAACTATCAAGGTTATGTATGGTCGTATCTGCAATGTTGGTCAAGGCTGTATCGGTCAAGAATGCCTGATGGCTCGTTATCAGAACATTGCTGAAGGTCATCAAACGTGCAATGACATCATCCTGTAGTATTTCGTCCGAATGATCTTCAAAGAACAGTCCTTCCTCTTCTTCATAAACATCCATCCCAAAGTATCCGACTTTTCCTGTTTTTAAACCTTCAATGACCGCTTTGGTATCCACCAAGCCACCCCTGCTGGTATTGATAAGCATTACCCCTGGTTTCATCAATGAAATACGCTTGGCATCGATCAAATGTTTGGTGGAAGGCACTAAAGGCACATGCAGGCTTATAATATCAGCTTGGCGGCAGATTGTTGAGCAGTCGGTATAGCGGACCCCGTACTTTTCGATGAGTTCTCCATCTTCAGAGTTGTCATAGGCCAAAATATCACAACCAAAACCGTGCAGTATTTTAACAAGGATAGCCCCAATTTTTCCGGTGCCTATTACACCAACTGTTTTCCCGTTCAGGTCGAACCCTGTAAGTCCGTTCAGCGAGAAATTCATATCCCTGACCCTATTGTGGGCCCTCATCAGTTTTCTGTTCAATGCAAGTATCAGCGCCATGGTGTGTTCTGCGATGGCATATGGGGAATAGGCTGGGACACGGGCTACTTTTATGCCAAGTTCAGCAGCCTTTTCGACAGCTACGTTGTTATATCCAGCGGTACGCAGGGCGATATATTTGATTCCTATGTCCTTAAGTTTTTCAAGTACTACCGCCGAGGCATCATCGCTCGTAAACAAACTAATGGCCTCGGTGCCACGGGCCAAGGAAGCCGTGCTTTCGGTCAACCGTACTTCAAGTAGGTTAAGCTCGTGTTTGCCTTTATTTGCAGATAGCAAATGGGGATCTTCAAATTTATGGGTGCTGAATACGGTTGTTTTCATTTTCGTTTCTAGTTTTAAAATTTCAATTTATCCAAGAATTAAGCAGGATATAAAGGATGCCAAGAAGGACGACCGCCCCAAAGGCATAGCCCACGAGTCGCCCTGTTTTTTTAGAGCCCTTAAAAAAGGCAATTCCCAATTTCACGGTCATATTGCTCAGGGTCGCTGCAATGATGACATTGGATGCCAAAATCAATTTTTCATCCAATAAGGCAAATTTAGCCATGCTGATGGTTATCGCATCGGTATCTGCCAGACCCGCAATCAATGCCGAATAGTACAGACCACTTTCTCCAAAAAATTTATTTCCATAGAAAACCGCAAACAGGATGGCCACATAGATGCCGCCAAAACCGATCGCATTCCAAATATTGAGCGGATTCCCCAAATTAATGTCCGTGTTCGGCTGATCGGTATCCTTACGTATCAAAAGCAGGGAAGCTACCAGACAGACCACCGTAAGCAGGGCAAAGGGGATTGCCAAATAGCCTAGGATGGCACTATTAAAAATATAGGCGAGAACCGAAAGTCTAGGGAACATGATTGCCGATGCTATGATGATACCTGCTGCGTATTTTTTTGAAAGCTCGGGAGACTTCTTGCTTCTGGAGGCATAGATCCAAGCAACTGCCGTACTCGATATCAAACCACCCAGAATAGCGGTCAACAAGATTCCTTTTTTTGACCCAACGTATTTGACCAAAAAATATCCGATGAAGTTCAGAAAGGAGACAATGACAATAATTGCCCCGATCTCAAAAGGGTTCAGTAGGCCTTCAGGCCCATAATCCTTGTCGGGCAGAAATGGTAATATCAACAGGGCAATGATTGAAAATTTGATAAAGGCAAAAAGTTCTTCGGGCGTTATATTCTTAATGAACGAGCGGAAGGTGGTCTTGAGCGATAACAACGTAACCACAATTACAGCAGTGGCAATGGACTCTTTGTACAAATGGCCCGAAACCATAACACCAAGAACAAATGTGGCAATCAAAGCGAGATTTGTGGTATTACCGGTCATGGAATGTTTCTGCACAATGGACAAATGGCTGATGGCAAAGAACAAAATAATGGTCGCCAAACTAACAATGACAAGCCAAGAGGTATAAGTCTCGTTCAAACTGCCCAACATAAAACCGATTATGGCCGTTATCGGAAATGTTCGAATACCGGCAAACCCCTGCTCATCCTTTAGCTTGTCATATTCCCTTTCCAGTCCAAGGATAAGACCTATACCCGTGCTTAGGAGTACCCCCAGAATGTAGGGGCTTAATAGCTCACTTATGTTTTGATGTGTTTGCATTATTTTTTTCTT
>NZ_QXFI01000034.1 GCF_003584135.1 Flagellimonas pelagia | reverse complement strand
CCTATTCGAACCATTTAATATATTCTTCTGGACATTCCTTTATTTCTTGGTCAAATGATATCCAGCCGATTCAACAGCAGAAGTGATTTCCTCTTCCGTAGCACTTGTAGTCTGTACGGTCAACAATTTGTCTTGGGAGGCAAAGTCAACAGACCAATCGGTCACGCCATCCACCTTATCCAAAAATGGTTTTACGGTATTGGCACACCCACTGCACTTAATATTTGATTTGAATTGTAATGTACTCATGTTCATCGATTTTAAATTAGAAAATTACTATAGTTTAATCGTTTTAAGCCTCAAACTGTTCAATACGACCGATACACTGCTAAAAGCCATAGCGGCACCAGCTATCATCGGATCTAACAAAAATCCATTGATCGGATACAGCAGCCCTGCAGCTATAGGAATTCCAATGATATTGTATATAAAGGCCCAAAAAAGATTTTGCCTTATACCTATAACGGTCTTATGGGAGAGCTTCAACGCTTTGGGAATGGCATTTAAATCAGAGGTGATCAAGGTCATTTTCGCGACATCCATGGCAATGTCGGACCCTTTGCCCATCGCGATACTGACATCTGCTTGGGCAAGTGCCTGCGAATCATTGATACCATCGCCCACCATGGCGACCACCTTTCCACTTTCTTGAAGCCTTTTCACAAAATCAGCTTTCTCTGATGGGAGTACTTCGGCTTCATAGCTTTTGATACCCACCTGTTGTGATACGGCTTCGGCGGTCATCTTGTTATCACCGGTCATCATGTAAACTTCCATACCATTCCCCTGCATTTCCCGTATGGCTTCCTTTGAGGATTCCTTTATACTATCCATAATGGTCAAAATCGCCTTCACCTTGCCTCCACCGCCAAAGTATATGACCGTTTTGGCCTCCTGCTCTAACCCTTCGACCATGTGCCCCAGGTTGTCATCCATGGCGATTCCTTTTTCGACCATCAACTTATGATTGCCCACAAGGTATAGGGTTCCATCCAATGCCTCAGCGCGAACACCTTTTCCTGTAATACTATTGAAGTTCAAAATTTCGACCGGATTTACCTTTCTATTTTTTAAAAAGGAGACCACGGCTTCAGCCAAGGGATGTTCGGACTGTCCTTCCATGGCATATAAAATTTGCTCCAGGGCCCTGTGATCGGTCACATGGTCCGCAAAGACCATATCGGTCACCACAGGCTTTCCTTCAGTTATGGTACCCGTTTTATCCAGGACAATGGCATTCACTTTGTAACCCAACTCCAGGCTTTCCGCATCTTTGATGAGAATATTGTGGTCGGCCCCCTTGCCGATTCCCACCATGATGGCCGTGGGGGTTGCCAAACCCAGCGCACAGGGACAAGCTATTACCAATACGGCAACTGCGGTCAACAGTGCATGGGTAAAAGCGTCCTCACCTCCCAGGAACATCCAGGTGATAAATGTCACCAGTGAAATCGTCATTACCACGGGAACAAAAATACCGGCAATCCTGTCCACCAATTTTTGTACGGGCGCCTTGCTCCCCTGTGCTTCCTGCACCATCTTGATGATCTGGGACAAAAGGGTCTCCCCTCCCACCCGGTCAGCTACAAACTGAAAGCTTCCTTTTTGGTTTACGGTACCGGCAAAAACTTTTTCATCCTTTGTCTTTTCTACAGGGACGGGTTCGCCCGTGATCATACTTTCATCAACATAGGAACTTCCTTTGGACACCGTTCCATCCACAGGGATTTTCTCTCCCGGTCTGACCAAAATCGTTTGACCTACCTTGACCGAAGAAATAGGGATTTCCCTTTCCTCCCCATCTGCTATCACCTTTAAGGTCTTGGGCTGCAACCCTATCAATTTCTTTATGGCGGAGGATGTATTTGATTTCGCCTTTTCTTCCAATAATTTCCCCAATGAAATAAAGGTGATGATCACTGTGGCCGCCTCATAATATACATGGGGTTCCATGCCTTTACTGAGCCAAAATTCAGGAAAAAAGGTATTGAATGCACTGAACAAAAAGGCAATGCCCGTACTGAGTGCGACCAAGGTATCCATATTGGCCTTACCGAATCTGGCCTGTTTGAGGGCATTTATGAAAAAACTTCGGCCAAACCAGAACAGGATAGGAACGGCAAGTACCAACGAAATCCACCTACCCAGGACCCAATCCATAAAAAACATCCCCAGAAGGAAAATGGGAAGTGTCAAAATAGCGGACCAAAGGGTTCGCTTTTTTATGGATACATAATGCTTTTTCGAAAGCTCTTCCTGTACTTCGGTAGGATCCTCGGCATCCACAATTATATCATAACCGATTTGACGTACCGCATTTTGAAGATCGCTTAGGTCCATAGCACTGTCATACTCCACAAGGACCGTACTATTGGCAAAGTTGACACTGGCATTGTAGACCCCTTCCGTATGGCCCAGCATGGATTCCACGCTGGATGCACAGGCAGCACAGGTCATTCCAGTGACCGGGAAAGATTTTTTTGACACCGTCTTCGCTTTCCTTTCGGTGTCCTCAATAATATCGATTGCATCCATTTTCTACTCCGATTTGTATGGTACAAATTTCAGAATAGACCTAAAATGCACTGTTACGTTATTTACTGAAAGAGTTGTAGAATTTTCCGAAAAATCAACCTTTACCTTTCTTCGTCAAGTACTTAACCTTAATTGGTGAGTGGTTTTTAGAATTCGGCAACATCTATGAGATCAGGTTCGCCCACGTCAATCTTTTTTGGAGAATTTGCCCCGATCAGTTTAGAATATATTCGATAGGACAAACCATTGTAGTGAACTTGGGGCAAAACGAAAGCATTGGTAGTAAGTAATCGCCTCTCATTCGGCCAGATTCTTTGTTTCTTCGCTAAGCGATCCCTCGAATTTAGGAATAGGCCGCTTTTCTTTCCCAGCTTCGGTTTCCACTATTCCATTTTCCTTGATGTCGTTTATCAACCATTGCATTTCCATTATCTCCCTGCGTTGTGCCTTGATAATTTCATTGGCAAGCTCCCGTACCCTGACATCTTTTATTTGAGAACGTTCACTGGTCAAAATAGCAATGGAATGATGGGGTATCATTCCTTCCATGTAGTCGACCCCTGATACGGTAACCTGACTCCTGACCAGCCATATCCCACCTGCAATCAACAAAACACCCAAGGCTAATATTGACATGTTCTTGCGTCGGTCTTTATACATCTGTAGCATATATAGCAGCATAATAATGATCATCGATCCCCCCATGATCAAAGTCATGAAAAATCTAGTCTCACTATACCAAAAGTGATCAATGATTTGATATGAGTGGGTGTACATTAAAAAAAACATGGCGACCATTGAAGTACCAATCATCGCAAAAAACTTTAAATAATTATTGGATTTCCTTTGACTATCTTCCATTGTGCAAATTTTATCTGGTTATTGTGATTATTCCTTGACTTTCGAGTATTGTATTGTTCCATTCCAATTATAGGCCTGACAATTTACCTGTCCCAGTTATCGTATATCGGTTTAATTGGCTTTGTTCATCGCTTGTATTTTATATTGACCCCCCTTATTTTCCAATGCCTTTTGTAGATTTTCAAGGGGGACCTCAAATTGCGACTCCACTGTAGCTTCTGCGTTTTTTAGATTGACCGCTACATCGGCTACACCGGCCACATTGAAAAGAGCTTCTTCAACGTGCCCCCTACAGCCATCACAAGTCATTCCTTCTATTTGGTATCTTCTTTTCATGTTGTGATCATTTTTTATTTTAACAATTTTACACCTAGAATCAACAATGTTGGTTCCAACACGTATGGGAAAAGTAACATTTTCTGTATAGGGGCGTTGTTTGAAAAAAACAAACCTTGACCCATTTGCGAAGAAAGGTGTTTTTTAAATAGCGTTTAGGAGGCTGGTTCCTTGGGAAGGTATTGCGCCCTTAATGGTTGAGGTTAAATATCATCAAGCGATATTCTATTTTGAATGGCACTTTTCTTAAATTGTGTAGGTGTCATTCCAGTTACTTTTTTAAATTGGTTGCTTAAATAGGCAACGCTGCTATAGTCCAATTGAAACGCTATTTCCTTTAAGCCCAATTCGTCATAAACAAGAAACTCTTTGATCTTTTCAATCTTTTGGTTGATGATATATTGCTCCAAGGTAATGCTTTCCACCGCGGAAAACAGCGAACTAAGATACTTATAGTCAAGATGCAATCCATCGGAAAGGTATTCGGGCCATTTGACCTTTTCCATGGGTCCGGTGTAATGTATCGCCTCAATCACTAGGTTTTTGATCTGTTCTATCAACTGACCCTTACGATCGTTGATGATCGTAAATCCAATTTTCTCAAGTCGTTCGTTGAGACCTTCCCGTTTTTCAGGCGTGATTTTCCCATTGAGGGTGATTTCACCCAACGACACATTCATATAGGGAATGCCCTCATCGTCCAAAATACCTTTGACGGCCATGATGCATCTCGGACAGACCATGTTTTTGATGTACAACACATCTTTCGATTTACTGGACCCAACTTCCATATCATGCAGTGAATTTCCACAGGGCCTTCAAAAAAATGACGACCACTGCCAATATAACGATCAATATCAAGGCCAATATGCCAAGGATTTTCATTCTTTTTTCCTTTCTATTCTTGGCCGGGTCCCGTTTCCTTTTCGCCAGCCCCCTTTTTTTCTTTCGTCTTTGCCTCCTAAGTTCGCTCATTTTTCCAAAAATGATTCAACTGGTTCAATGGTCAACTATTTGCTCCTCACAGGAGTCCTTTGCCAAATAAGTTTGAACTATCGCCTTTTCCATAATTTTCTGATTGTTGGCGAGCTGACATACCACAACAAGAATCCGCTCAAAACGGTAATCAATCCCATCAGGGAAAAAATCCGTAAAACCATGGTGTTAAAATCGTCCCGTCCCTCATAGTCCATGGTATGGGTCATCCACAAAAAATCGAACCATCTCCAGGACCGATGTCTTACATGTTGAAACGACCCATCGGTCTCTGAGACATACGCTTTAAGGTTTTCATCCGTTTCATAGGTGATCACATAGGCCGGTAATGGACGTCCACGATACTCGTGCTGCCCACCTGTTTGGGTGAGTCTTTCAACACTTTTGACCTTAAGTTCGGGCAACATATAGTGTGAAGCAACGGCCAAGGCCTGTTGTTCATCGATACCCTTTTTGATCTCCCCCGTTTGTGCATCCATCAAAACCCCACCATTGATCCAATAATAGGGACTCCCCCCTATATTTCTCATTTCCAAAGATTTGATTTTAACGTTCCCGTGTCCATTGGGAGCAATTAAATTCCCAAATTCTGACTGGTCCGGATGCTCCTTGATGAATTGATCTCCATGGATCTCGTCAATGTCCGTCCAACTAAAATATAGTCCACTGATGGTCCACATTAGGAACTGGATCCCAATAAATAGGCCAAGATATCTATGTATCTTTCTGACCTTCATCGATGTTTTTCTTCCGACCATTAGTTCTTCCCGTTGTTCCGTGAGGAGTTATGCATCTTTACAATTTTCCAATCCCCATCCGTTTTTTTAAGGATGGTGGTGGCAACCCCTTTTCTGCTGATCGTTTTGCCCTCACCTCCATTTTCCGATTTTAGGCCAATGGTATAGACATAGCTTTCCGTAGTAAAGGCAAAGGGTAGCTCCACCTTCACTTCAATGGTATAATCCGAGAACCTAAAACTGTTGAAATGTCCAAGTTCTGGACCTATATGATGGTCGTGATAATGTTGATAGGTGCCTTCCACGCCCCCGGATTCAAAAACTTCGGAATCTTCCGCAAAAAGCTCCAAGGTACCTTCCGTGGTCAAGTTTTGCAGTGCTTCTTTATAGCTTTCCAATATCCTCAGCACAGCGGCCCTGTCCTGGTCTAGGTTTTCCTTGTTAGGGTTTGTTTGGCCAAAGCTTGTCCCTGTGAGAAATACGGCCATTAGAAAAATCTGTAAAGTAATACGTTTCATTGGTTTGTTTTAGCATTGTTTAGGTTAGTATTTATTGTATGATAAAGGCTCCCAGGGCAATCGAAATGACGATCCCATACAGGATATGGGCCAACCATTTTTTTAAAATGGCCTTTTTCGACTGGACAGGTCCATTGTCACGACAACAATCTTTCATCTTCTTTTCCATTAGTGCCTGACAAGGGAAGGGAACGATTAACTAACTAACTCACCAACCAATCAACTTTGGGTGTTCCCCTCCCTTTCAGGACTTTATTTCCTTATTCATAGTAACCGGACATGACCAACAACAATAGCAATATCGTTTGTCCCGGTTTTAGGGTGATTTCCATGTCATTTTCAATTATCCAATTCTTCCATTAGATCATTTACCAAGGTCAATATCCGTTCTTTCTCTTCCACCGATAATTTTGCATCCTTATGGATCAGGGTATAGGAAGATAGGGGCATCTTATCGTCTTCGATCTGACTTGCGATGGACTTTAGTTTGCTCCTTTTTCTTCGATCCGAATAGTCGCCCCATTCATTGAAATTGAGTTCTTCCTTTCCCTCTTTTATGTGTTCTTCCAAAAACCAGGCGATGGGTTGGACCTTATTGTACCACGGGTATTGGGTGTTGTTACTGTGGCAATCATAGCAAGATACCCGCAAATCGTGTTCGATATCCTTGGCAACCTGGTTCACCGACATGAAGTCCGTATCGGGAACCACATCGCTCAAGTTGGGATCTGTGGGCACAAACTGGATGCCCACAAATCCCAACAGCACTACCAATACTATGATTTTCAGTACTTTCATTTAATTGATTTCCTTTTGCACCTTACCACAGGTCAACATCTTACTTCCAAAAAATGGATTCTGGATTTCGCTGCTTGCGCTGAGCCACGTTCCTCCTTGGTTGTTGTTGTACATGGGGCAGAATTGTTGGTACAAGGTTTTGGAAGTCCCGGTTATGGCAATAAAATCGACCATATCCTTGCCCAGTCCCTCAAAGTGTTCCCGTTGGTGACCGATATCACTTTTGGCGATATGCTCCCCATGTTCCTTGGCCACTTCAATGATATCGGACAGCTCCTTCTGTTGCTGTTCATCGTATCCGCTGATATCAAAGCTGCCCAAGGCACTGGCCAAGGCTTGGCCCGATTTGGCCGCTTCATCCTTATTGTCCGCCACCAGGGCATCCTTCAGTTGGAGGTAGCTATCGATCACAGATGTGCCCTGTGCATCGGACGAACCCATATCATGGTCCATGGTCCCGTGGTCCATTTCCCCCGCAGAGCTCTCATGGTGATGGCCCTCTTCCGTTCCCATCTCCATATGGGCTCCTTCCTTGTCATTTGTTTCCTTCTTACCGTCCTTACAGGAAATCACGGTAATGGTCAAAAGCGCAATGGCAATTGTACTTAATGTAACTGTTGTTCTTTTCATTGTAATTGATTTTAAGATTAATTCCTCATTTTGATTGCCCAGGGTCGGCATATTTGTATTATCCCCCATTATTGTTGCTATTTTAATTTTTTCATCTAATTTTCCATTTCTCCCACGCAGGCACTCTACCCTTATTCTTCCTCGACCGTACGCTTTTTCCCCAAAAACAATCGTTCCCCGAAAAAAATAAGCACCATCAATACCAGGGCAACAATGACCACCAAAAGATCACTACCGGCCTTTGACCAAATAAAGGCGCCCAACACCAGTACATCCAGCACAAGGGCCGTAATGAGGATAATGGGATTTGCACCGATTTCCTTTCGTAGATTGTTTAGGACCCCCCAATGGATCCCGATATCCATGATCAAATAAAAGATGGCCCCCAATGCAGCGATCCGGCTCAGATCGAACAACATGGTGAGCCCTATGGCAATCACCACGGTATACACCAACATATGTTTCTGTATGTCCCCGGGAATCCCAAAATGTCGATGTGGTATCAATTCCTTTTCAGTGAGCATGGTGGTCATCCGGGAAACGGCAAAAATGCTGGCAACGACCCCGGAAACGGTGGATATGATCGCCAGACCAACGGTGAACCAGACCCCATATTTTCCAAAAGCGGGTCTGGATGCCTCGGCCAGCGAATAGTCCTTGGCCGCAATGATTTCCTGGATGGAAAGATTGGAAGAGACCGCAAATGCCACCATGAGATAGACCAGGGTACATATCACCAAAGAAATGACAATGGCCCGTCCCACGTTACGTTTGGGATCGACGATCTCATCCCCACTATTGGTAATGGTGGTAAAACCCTTATAGGCCAATATCGACAGTGCCAATGCCCCCAAATAATCCACCAGGGAATGCTCGGTCAAGGACTGGGAAGGAACGACCTGATCAAAGGTAAATCCAGCTGCCCAAAGGCCACCAATGGCAAAAACCGCTATCCCGCCGATTTTTAGTATGGCCATGACCAAGGACGATCCCCCGATAGCTTTGTTTCCCATCACATTGACAATAAAGGCTGTGATCAACAACAATACCCCAAGGATCGGGGGCCAGAATCCTTTCGACTCCACATCAAAAAGCTCCAATACGTAGGTCCCGAACGTCCGGGCCACCAAACTCTCATTGATGACCATGGAAAGGGCCATCAGCAGTGCACCGGTAGCGGTCCAGGCCGTTTTACCGTAAACCTTTTTGAGGTACATGCCAATGCCCCCGGCAGAGGGGTAGGTATTGGACATTTTGACATAGGTGTAGGAACTGAAACCTGAGATGACTGCCCCGATTAAAAAAGCAAAGGGAAACCATTGGCCGGAGAGTTCGGCAACCTGACCCAAGAGCGCAAAAATTCCCGCACCGATCATCACACCGGTTCCCAAAGCAATGGTATTGGTCAGACTCAGGCTATTTTTTTTGTATTCTGCCATTTAAAAACGGGCTAGCAGGCCTCCGCCCCAACCATATCGGTTGTTGTAATTGGCCTGGATTGAAAAATTACGTGAAAGGATATAGGAGGCCCCTACCAGCCATTGGGTCTCACTTTCATAGGATGAATTCCCCAAATCGTTGACCCATCCAAAATCGGCCCGAAATTCATATTCCCCCTCGAGGAAAATCCTGGGAAAAAGCAATAGTTCCCTATCCAACCTTATTCTTGGACGCAGCTGGTGGTCCATACTCACATCCATATTAAAGCGGTATGGGGTAAAATACTTGACCCCTATCAGTCCCACTGTATTGAAACGGTCATAGGAATCAGGGATGGAGGTTTCCGTGTTTACCCCTGCATAGACCCGTACCCAGTCATTGAGATACCTGTTATAATTGACTTCCACCTCGGCATTTTGGTCGTAGTCAAATTCTGCCCGTACCCCAAATTCATTCCTGATATTACTTGAAACAAGGAAGAGTTCATTAAAATTGGAACCCAATCTGGCAGCACCCCAAGCATAATAATGGTCAGTTTCATCTACCAACTTTTGAACAGGAAAATCCTTCATCCTCAGATCCCTTGGGGTATCATAACTGAAAACCCTGGCCATGCCCCCCATCATGTGGTAGAGGATATGACAGTGGAAAAACCAATCCCCGTACTCTTCATTATAAAATTCGATGACCACTTTCTGCATGGGCGGCACATTGACCGTATGTTTCAAGGGTGACTTTTCACCATTCTCATTGATGACCCTGAAATAATGCCCATGGAGGTGCATCGGATGGTGCATCATGGTCAGGTTGTTGAGGGTGATCCGGGTTACTTCCCCACCTTTGATCTTGATCTTATCGGTTTCTGAAAGTGGCACACCGTTCATACTCCAGATATACCGTTGCATATTTCCCGTCAGGTTCAACAGAATGTCATTGACGGGCAGATCGGCATTATAGGTAGTACTTTCCTTTGCTTTTAAGAAGTCATAGTTGAAATACGTTTTACGGGTATCGTAATCAAAAGCTGAAGTGTCTTTCTGCATCATTGGCATAGTCTGAACCATAGGGTTTTCCATCTTGTCCTTATGTCCGGTGGATTTCATTGACGTTGAATCCTTTTCCATTCCTGCCATATCCCCCATCTTTTTATCCATCTCCATGTGCCTATGATCTTCATTCGCATTCATAGGCCTTTTATCATCCATCTTCGCAATGGGTTTATCCTTTTGACCGCTCATTTCGGTCTTATCCATCGACATCCCATTGTGCATACCCATATCCATGCTGCCATCCTTCATGTCCATCTGCATCCCATACTTTTGCATCAAATATTCGGGTGTATTTTTCTTCTTGTTGCCGGCCATTGCCGGAGCTCCCATTTTCATGTCCATTTGGGCCATTTGTTTCATCATCGCCACTTTGTCGGGCCTATCGATGGTCGTTGCGGGAAAAAGCGTTCCCTGCCCTAAATGCAACGAGGTATGCCCGGAGCCGTCCTGTGCCGTGGCCGTTACCTCCAAAGTGCCTTCAGGAACGGTCACGATGACATCATAGGTCTCGGCAATGCCAAAAAGAAAACGACTTTTGGAAACAGGCTCCACATCGACACCATCCCCGGAAACCACCATGGGGTTACCGCCACCGAAATCCATCCAATAATAGGTGGAGGCAGAGGCATTGACGAACCGGAGCCGCACTTTTTCCCCTGGTTTGAAATCAGGGTATTCGGCCAATGTTTTCCCATTGGTCAAAAATGCGGGGTAGTAGATATCCGCAATATCCGCTCCTTCCATACGATCTCGCCAAAATTTGAGTTGTGCACCTAGTGCACCTTCCTTGATGACCCTGCTCAAGGGCACCGCGGTCCCTTTTTTGACCTGGTACCACTCGTTTCCCCGTTTAAGGTTTCGGAGCACGTTCATGGCCTTTTCGTTCGTCCAATCGGAGAGCACCACGACCAAATCCTTATCGTAGTCCAACGTCTTTTCCTTGGGATGGATCAGTATCGAGCCATACACCCCCTTTTGCTCTTGCAGCATGGTGTGGGAATGGTACCAATAGGTACCTGATTGGTTGATCGGAATCCGATATTGGAAAGTTGTGCCAGGTTCTATGGGCGGTGTGGTCAAATAGGGAACCCCGTCATAAAAATTGGGCAAGATCAATCCATGCCAGTGTACGGAGGTTTCCACATCCATCTTATTGGTCACGTTGATCAGGGCGAAGTCACCCTCGTTGAATTCCAAGACCGGTCCCGGAATACTCCCATTGATGGTCATTGCATCGGCAGTGACCCCACCGAGGGTCAATTTGTTCTGTTCCAGTACAAGATTGTATTCCCGAACGGGTCTACCTTCCTCTTTTCTGTCCTCACCATTTGTCCCCACTTGCCCAAAAACATGGGTCGTCAAGGCAGTTAGGACAAAAAACAAGATTTTAGATTTCAATATTTTCATCATTCATTCATTTACATTTGTTCAATTACATTTCATCGGTGATTTCACCGCAGGTCAACATAGCCTCTCCGAAATAGGGATTTTTGATCTCTTTGGTCGTACTCAACCAATAGGCACCTTTGTTGTTATCGGCCATCGGGCAAAACTGTTCGTATATCTTTTGATCGACCCCAAAAAGCTTGACACCTTTGGATAGATGGGCGGACAGATGTTTAAAATGATCGCGTTGGGCTTTGATATCCGATATCTTTGAAATGGAATTCGCCGAATTGGAGATTTCCTTCGATATCGTCATCCAATGGCCGTGCGCCTTTTTGTCCGTCAATTGTTTCATATCCACATGTTCCAAGGCCGACAACACTTTTTTTGCAGCGGCATTGGACTTGGCGGCATTATCATTGACAAGCGCATCCTTTAACTCCAAGTAGGCGCTCAACACCTGTTTTAATTGGTTTTTAAAAGTCGCTGTCGCCGTCATTCGCTGGTTCATATCAGAATGGTCTGTTTTGTTTTCCAAGCCGGGATCCCCCATATCCATTTCCGAATGATCGCTACCGCCTGTACCCTTGTCATCCCCCATCTTCATGCCTCCGTGGTTATGTCCCGTCATGGCGGGCCCACCTTCAGGATTCATCATGCTCGGTTTCCCGGCCAATTGGGCCGCCGCGTCGATACTAAAGGTCCCGTTTACCGCGATCTCATCCCCTTCTTGCAGCCCCTCCTTGACAATGAAACCATTTCCCAACGATGGTCCCAAGGTGACATCGCGCAACACAAAATTCACCCCATTGGACGTGGTATTCTTGATGTATACCACAGAACGTTCCCCGGTCCACATCACTGCCGACTTAGGAATGGTTATCGCTTCTGATGCAATGGGCTGTTTTGCTTTTACGGTTCCGGAAGCGAACATTTCCGGCTTTAACCTTAAACCGGCGTTCCCGATCTCGATTCTGGCCTTGGCAACCCTAGTCATGGGATTGATCACCGGGTCGATATAGGAAATCCTGCCTTTGAAGTTTTCGCCCGGGAGCGAGGGTATGGTAAAGACCACTTCATCGCCTTTTCTTACCCAGGGCATGTCGGACTCATAAATATCGAACAGTACCCAAACGCTGTTCAGGTTGGCAATTTGATATAATGCCTTGCCCTTGTTGACATAGTCGCCAAGGTTTACCATTTTTTCGGTAACGTAGCCTGAAACATCGGCATGTATCGGCAATTCCTCCTTAACGGTCCCGGATTGAAGTATCTGTGCGATTTGGTTGTCGGAAAGCTTCCAGTTTTTTAATTTTTCCTTGGCGGCATTAAAAAACTGCGGTTGGGTGTCCGCCACCTTTCTTGCTTCAAAAAGTTCCTCTTGTGCAGTGACCAGATCAGGGGAATAAATATAGGCGATGATCTGCCCCTGCTTGATATACTCCCCTGTAAAATTCACCATTAGCCGTTCCACCCTGCCGGGAATATGGGAAGATTGGGAATAGATCGATCGTTCATCCGCTTCCACCTTGCCATTAAGATCGATCAATTTGACCGGGGCGGTCTTGCCCACGATTTCCGTAGTGACATTGGCAAGCTGCATGGCGGTTTTCGACATGCTAACGGCCATGGGGTCCAGTTCCGAACCGTTGTCATTTTCCAAAGGGATCAAGTCCATCCCACAAATGGGACAATCTCCCGGTTCCGTCTGTCTGATCTGGGGATGCATGGAGCAGGTCCAAATGGTTTCTCCCGATACTTCCGAAGTATGTTGGTGTTCCTCTGTGGCATTGCCCTTGGAGCCCCCGAACAATAGCCATCCCAGCAAAAGTCCAAGAACCAAGGTGGACAAGGCTATTTTTACTATTTTTTGTGTTTCTGATTTCATCTGATTATTTTTTTGCCGTGATATAGTTAAACTTGGCCAACGCTATTTCATATTGCGTCAATGCGCTTATTTTCAATTTAGTATACTTCAACAATTGTTGCTGCATTCGTAACACCTCCTCGAAGTCCTTCCCGGAATTCCCATAGGCTGTGAACAACAGATTGAGTGCTTGTTCCGATTCCATGATCTGTTCATCAAAGAGGGAAATCAAATCCGTCTGCTGCCTTATGTCAAAAACGGCCATTTCATAATTGGTCTTCAATGTATTGGTGACTTCCTTTTTTTGCAGTGCATAACTTTCCTGCATCAATTGGGCCTCCTTTTCGGCTGCCCTGTACTTACCCCTGAATAGGGGCAGGCTCAAGGTAACCATGGGCATCAATACATCCTTGCCATTATCGGGAACCACCATGTCGGTACGCTTATCAACCATTACATAGTCCAGTCCGACCCCCACTTTTGGCAGGCCTTGTTTAAGGGCTGCCCTTTCGGATGCCGCTGCAGCCTTGACCTTTAATTCCAGGGAATTCAAGAGCGGATGGTCCACTACCAAGGAATCTTTGACATAATCAATGGGCAGTACATTGACCCCAAAGGTCTCAGGGATGTTTATTTGTTCATCTTCCTTACGGTCCAATAGTTTATTGAAGGACGCCAAAAGGGGGATTTCCTTATGTTTAAGGATACCCAGATTCGTCCGGGCTTCCTTTAAAAGCACGTCCACCCTTAAGACATCGACCAATGATCCCAAGCCATTTTTGAATTTCGTATTGGAAACCGTCCTGTAGGATTCCAGAATGGCAATGTTGTCCTCTTCGATCCGTACCCACTCCTTAAGTTCGTACAATGGAAAATAAGCTGCTGAAACCTCGTAATAAAGTTTGTTCCTGGCATCCAAAAAAGACTGGTACTTGGCCTCTGCCATAAGTGCAGCGGCATCACCTTGGGCCTTTAAGGTTCCAAACCAAGGAAACATCTGAGTCAGTGAAAACCTTGCCTTTTGGGGCCCTACCCGGGTTTCGACCGGGGAGATGAAGTACCCAAAGGACAGGTTTGGATCTGGTAAAGCCTTCACCTGCGGTACTTTTTGTAACGCCGCCTCAAAATCTTTGTACTGTGAAAGCAACCCTGGATTGTTCTCAGCCGCTACCTTAAAGTAATCCTCCAAGGTCTGGCCGTTGGAAAGGATACTTGTCAAGACAAATATGATGGTCAATACATTTTTCATTTTACTGTATTTTTTTCAATGCTTTGTTGCGATTTATAATGACTGTTTCCCTCCAATAGGCTTGGAGTACCGGGACCACGAACATGGTCATGATCTGAATGGCCATTCCCCCAAAAGTCGGGATGGCCATGGGAATCATAATGTCGGCCCCTTTTCCGGTAGAGGTCAGCACGGGCAAAAGGGCGATGATGGCCACGGCGGCCGTCATCATGGCGGGACGGACCCTTTTTTTCCCTGCCTCCAAAACCGCCGCTCTTACATCCGGTACGGTTTGAGGGTTCTTTTCCTCAAAAACCTGGTGGATGTACGTACCCATGATGACACCATCATCGGTGGCAATACCGAAAAGTGCGATAAAACCAACCCAAACCGCAACGCTTAAATTGATCGTGTGCATTTGGAACAGATCCCGCATGTTGACCCCTGAAATGGCAAAATTCATGAACCAATCCTGACCATAGAGCCAGAGCATTATGAAACCTCCCGCAAAAGCAACAAAAACTCCGGAAAAATGGATGGAGGATGCGATGACCGTCTTGAACTGAAAAAACAGGAGCAAGAAAATCACAATCAAACTGATCGGTATGACAATGGACAGTCTTTTCACTGCCCTGATTTGGTTCTCATAACTCCCAGAAAACTTATAGCTTATTCCGGCGGGAACCGTTAATTCCCCTGCATCGATTTTTTTCTGGATGGCTTCCTGGGCATCGTTCACCACATCGACTTCCGCAAAACCGTCCCGTTTATCAAAAAGCACATAGCCCACCAAAAAGGTGTTTTCGCTCTTGATGGCCTGAGGCCCGCGGACATATTCAAAATCCACCACTTGGGATAAGGGAATTTGCGCCCCTACCGGTGTGGGAATCAAAATTTTCTTCAACGATTCCGGGTCGTCCCTCAATTCCCTCGGGTAGCGCACCCGCACGGGAAAACGTTCCCTACCTTCAACGGTGGAGGTGATTTTCATCCCACCGATCGCTGTTTCGATGCTTTGCTGCACATCTTCAATGTTCAAACCATATCGGGATATCCCGTCCCTGTTGATATTGAGGTGCAAATAAGGTTTGCCCACTATTCTATCGGCGAATACGGCTTCTGCCTTGACCGAGGGCACTTCCTTCAAGATACCTTCCAATTGCATCCCAAAATCCTCGATGGTCTTCAGATCGGGACCAAAAACCTTGATCCCCATGGGAGCGCGCATTCCGGTCTGCAACATCACCAACCGGGTTTCTATGGGCTGTAATTTGGGAGCAGAGGTTATGCCCGGGATCTTGGTGACCTTTACGATCTCATCCCAGATATCGTTGGGGGATTTGATATGAGGCCTCCAGTTTCGGAAAAACTCACCGTCCTCATCCACGATCAGGTCCTTCTCGGCAATCCCTAACTGCAAGGCCTCCTCATTGGTCAAAGTGTCTTTATGCTGGGTAATGAACCTGTCCTTTCGATCTACTTTATAACGGACCCTATGTCCGTCTTCATTCACAATGAATTCAGGTTTATAGTTGATGATGTTCTCATACATGGAAATGGGTGCAGGGTCCAGTGCGGATTCAACGCGACCGAGTTTACCGACAACCAAGTCCACTTCGGGTATGCTTCCCAAGAGCATATCCAACTGTCCAACCACCCTTTTGTTGTATTCCACCCCTGAATGCGGCATGGATGTCGGCATCAACAGGAACGAACCTTCATTGAGCGATGGCATGAACTCGGATCCTATTCCCGGGAATCTCTTGGAAGCTGCCTGCCATCCCGAGGTCTGTCTGACACTTTTCCAACCTACCGATTCAAAGCCTTTGGCCACGATTCCAAAGGTGCTATCGAACCCCAGCCAAACCAATACCCCAAAAAACAGGGTCACGAATGGGATGAGCATGAACTTTCCTTTGTTTTCCAGACACCACTTTAGGACCGGGGTATAGAAATGTACGATTCCCATCAAAGCGGCCAGGATAATGCCCACTAGGAACAACACAAAAAAGTAGTTGACCACAATACCGTTTTGGGGTCCCAAGGGCATCCATTCCTCGGTCAGGAAGAAGGAAGCGATAAAAACGGTCAGTCCCAAATTGATATAGTTGGGAAACGATTTATAATGCTCCGGCCATTTGGGTTCCATCAAATTGTTCAACCCAATGAGTGAAATGACCAATGGCAACCACATCTGGGCATAAAATGCAAAAATAAGCCCGGTGGATATCAATAGAATGGACCAAAACCGTCGCACCCGTTTCTTGTCATAATCCACCCCCATTACAAAATGGGCCAATGCCGGAAGCACAACGATTCCCAGCACAAAGGCGCTCAACAGGGCAAAGGTCTTGGTAAAGGCCAAGGGCCTAAATAGCTTCCCTTCTGCCGATTGCATGGCAAAGACAGGCACAAAGCTCACGACGGTGGTCGCCAATGCGGTCGTAATTGCCGAGGCCACTTCCACGGTGGCCTTATATATTACCTGAATGAGTTCCTTGCCCTTGGCACCATGGTTCTCGGGCATTTCCAAATGACGGATAATGTTCTCGACGAACACGATCCCCACGTCCACCATCACCCCTATGGCAATGGCTATCCCGGAAAGGGCCACCACATTGGCATCTACCCCGGCATATTGCATGACAATAAAGGTCATTAGGACCCCGACAGGCAATAGACTGGATATGATCACAGAGGCCCTCAGGTTGAGGACAAGTACCAGTACAACGATGATGCTGATCAGTATTTCGTGGGACAGGGCATTTTCCAAAGTACCTATGGTCTCGTGGATGAGCTGTGTCCGGTCATAAAACGGGACCACGGTCAATTGGCTTTCCACACCATTGGCCAATGTCTTTTTGGGCAAACCGGGTGCGATTTCCTTGATCTTGTCCTTCACATTATTGATGACCGCCAAAGGATTGGAACCATAACGGGCGACCACGACGCCACCTACCACTTCGGCGCCCCCTTTATCGAGCACGCCCCTTCGTGTGGCCGGTCCCAAGCTGACCACCCCAATATCCTTGACCCGAACCGGGACATTGTCAAAGACGGCAACCACGGCCTTTTCTATGTCTTCCGTATTTTTGACATATCCCAAGCCCCTGACCAAATATTCTGCTTGATTGACTTCAATGGTCTTGGCGCCCACATCCCTGTTCGACTTCCGTACGGCCTCCATGACCTTGTATAAAGGAATATTATAGGCTTTCAGGGCATCTGGATTTACATCCACTTGATATTCTTGGACGAAACCACCGATCGAAGCCACTTCGGACACCCCGTCCACGGCATTCAACCCGTATTTCACATAAAAATCCTGGGCAGTCCGTATTTCGTGCAGATCCCATCCTCCTGTAGGGTTCCCATCCTTGTCCCTTCCTTCCAGGGTATACCAATATACCTGTCCCAATGCCGTGGCGTCAGGACCCAAAGTCGGGGTTACCCCATCGGGCAACAGCCCTGCGGGAAGTGAATTCAATTTTTCAAGGATCCGGGAGCGCGACCAATAAAATTCCACATCATCATTAAAAATGATATAGATACTGGAAAATCCAAAGATGGATGAACTACGGATCGTTTTCACCCCTGGAATTCCAAGTAAATAGGTCGTCATTGGATAAGAAATCTGATCCTCGATATCTTGTGGCGATCGCCCGGGCCATTGCGTGAAAACAATTTGCTGGTTTTCCCCAATATCGGGAATGGCATCCACGGGCACCGGGTCTTTTGGGAGAAAGCCCGTATTCCAATTGAAGGGGGAAGTGACAATCCCCCAGGTAACCAACGTTATTAAAACGAGAACGGTCACCAGTTTGTTCTCTAAAAAGTATTTTATGATTTTATTAAGCATATCATGAGTTTATTGTGTTGGAAATAGTGAAAATGTTCCAAAGGCAATAAATACCTAGGGCCATGCCAAAAACCATAGCACGGCCAAACGTCATCGATATGCTCTTAAATAAGGAAAGTTTGATCAAGAATCTGAATATCCTTGACCAAAAGGGGCGGAGGGTAATGTACGACAGAAACTATATTTTCCTGTAATCCCTCAAAAAGATTGATGTAACTGTACGTGAAGGCAACCAGGAACTGATGCTCCCCAACACTTAAATTTTCAACGGAAAGCAATAGATCCCCATTTCCTTGTACGGAAAGCGTTTCGTCATCGCAACACTGTTTTTTCTGCAGCTTGTGCTGGTGTGAATCCGATGGCTGCTGCATATCCATTCCACAGGATTCCGCTTTACCGAAGAAGGAAAAATCAACAAGATCTTCCCCACAATAGTGTTGTGCCACCGCAAAGGAAAAGGTGGATGCCAGCACGTTGAGTGCCATAAAACAAGATAATATTTTGAACCAAAATATTCTCATAAGCGGTTACAAAACTACAAAAATTTTAACAACCTCATTAAATTTAACACAATTTATACAAGGATTCCGCATAAAGCCCCTGCTTTTCAAAGTACCGACCATGGCACCCCATACTTTTGACCATCAATCATTTATACGACCATCGTATCTGATCCGGGACGGTATAAAGCACATCGTGGTTCGAAGGCCCTCCTTACTGGCAACGGATGGAACCCTGACCAATAGCATTGTATTTTCAACCCGATTAAAGGTGGAACCCTTGTCTTCAATCGAACCATAACAGACCTTAAAGTTCCTCGATACCGAATCCGATCGTTGGACAGCTGACGGTCATTCCTTTCCCCACATATTGTATACCAGTATAGTATTGTGATCCTTGTGGTGGCCCAATGCCAGTACTTTTGGTAAACCTGATATTTGTCATGTTTTTTCCGAATCCCATACCTTACATTTGGAACCAAATCCTGCTGAAATCACACACAAACAGTAATCATATGGATAACTGCATAATTGATTACAGTTTGATTTTTAGCGAGTTAAACAAAATTTAGTAACTTTAGGAAGTGAAGCAAACCACATCGAAAATATTGTCCCTGTTTCTGGCCTGTTCTGTATTGATCAGTACCACTTCCTTTGCATCGAATGCCCATTTTTGCTGTAACAAGTTGGTCAGTTTTTCTGTGACCGGCAAAGCAAAACCCTGCGACCAAAAGCTTCAAAATCCCAAAAACACCTCAAGGAAGTGCTCTTTGGAACAAAAGGATTGCTGCAGCACCGATACCTATGCCAATATTGGCAAGGATGACCTGATGCTGGATTCCTTTGACCTTGATTTCGGCACACTTGTATTTCTAAATGCCTTTATTTTTTACCATATCGATCGTTTCGAAGGGCTACAGGAAAACATAATCCCTTTTAAAGACTACGATCCCCCGTGGATCGAACAGGATCTCCTTGTCCTTCATGAAACTTTCCTAATTTGATTTTTACACTGGCGGAACGTCAATGCAATCGTTCGCTCTTCACATTGGTCATGGCCACTAAATGACCTTTTTTGTCGTGTGCTATCTCCACGACGGCATATCCTGATCGATTCTCCTATCGGGTTTTGACCCGATATTATTTACGCTTAACAATAACTCAGACACCATGGATTCCAAAAAGGAATACTGGATAAAGCATATGGTCTGTAGGCGATGCCTCAAGGTCATAAGACAAGAATTGCATGACCTGGGCATTGAGGTTCTATCCCTTGAACTGGGGAAACTTACGGTAAATGCCCCGGAAATAGGGATTGCCGAAGTTGACCAAAAAGTCGTGGACGTCCTACATTCCAATGGCTTTGAAATAGCCAAAAGCGAAGAGGAAATGATCGTTGAGAAAATCAAGATAGGCTTGATTTCCTTAGTGACCAACGTCCCGATTAACCACAAAGGGAACACCTCGGACTACCTTGTCGATTTATTGCATCGCGATTACAAAGTACTGAGCAAGGTTTTTTCCAGAAATGAAAACATCACGATCGAAAAGTACTTTATCAAGCTCAAGATCGAAAAGGTAAAGGAGCTTATCCAACTGGGACAATATTCATTTTCCGATATCGCCTATATGCTCGATTACAGCAGCGTCAACCATTTGTCCGCACAGTTCAAGGAAATTATGGGGATGAGCATGACGGATTACAAAAACGGACAAATGTGGCAAAGGGATTTTCTTGACGAAATAATATAAAAATCCAGGAATATTATGAAGATGGCCTGTCAGGTCAAACAGTAGTTTTAACGCAACAACCTAACAAATAATAAAATGAAACTTACACAAAAAAAATCAATACCCATAATGCTAACGTTCCTAATGACCCTTTTGGCCCTACAGGCGACCAGAGCACAGACCCAATGGGAAGCCCCGGCCAGTGCGGACAATTTGAACAATCCCTTAAAAAATGATGCCACGGCGACAGAAAGCGGCAAACGGACCTTCAGAATGCTCTGTGTGATCTGCCACGGGGCCAAGGGTAAGGGAGACGGCATGGGCGGAGCCGGATTGACCCCAAAACCCACCGACTTGACCAGTGCCAAGGTACAGTCCCAATCGGACGGTGCCCTATTCTGGAAATTGACCAACGGTAAGCCCCCTATGGCTTCCTATGAAACCGCACTTCCCGAAAACAAGAGATGGGAATTGATCAACTATATCAGAACCTTGAAAAAATGAAAAAACTACTAATGACCCTAATTATCTTAGGGTTGGGATCTTCGGCTTTGGCCCAGACCTACAACACCTTTGAACCCAGTAAGACGCAGTTCATGCTGCGTGGTTACGGACACACCGGATTTGAATATTTGGATACCGGTGGTGAACAAGAATCCACCTTTCTAGGGGCCACATTCGCCCCTATATTCCTCTACAAGCATTCCGACAAGCTCATGTTCGAGGCCGAACTGGAGTTTGAGCTCGAAGGAAATGAATTGAAAACGGGACTGGAATATGCCGATGTGATGTATGTGCTCAACAAGCACATGACCGTAAGGGCCGGTAAATTCCTGCTTCCCTTTGGAACCTTTATGGAGCGTTTGCACCCTGCATGGATCAACCGACTTCCAAGCAGACCCCTTGGATTTGGTCACGACGGAATTGCACCGGCCTCCGATATCGGCGTCGAACTCAGGGGGGCATTCGATCTGGGCGGTCCCAAACTGAACTATGCGGTTTATGTGACCAACGGTCCGCGCATCAAAGATGGAAGTGAGGAGCCTGAAGAAGCGGGTATGCTGGATTTCGGTTATTATGAAGATGTGAACCTGGCCAAGGCCTTGGGTGGCAGGATCGGCCTACTCCCGCTCTCGGATTCATCCATGGAATGGGGGATTTCCGCCTATACCACCAACAGTACCGGTGCAGAGGACTCCGATTACAAGGATGTGGGTGCCTTTCTTTGGGCGCTGGATCTTTCCTATGTAAAATCGATCACCCCCTTACAAGGGGTTGTGGACATCAAGGCCCAGTACAACAGTTCCAATGTGGATACCGCCACCTACTATGAAATCGAAGATGGGATTTCCGAACCTTACTCCTTTGACAACCAAAGCAGCTCCTTTTATACACAATTGAGCTATCGCCCCATCATGTCGGGAAGCGACTTTATGAAACAACTTGAATTTGTGGGTCGATATTCCGATTTCAACGCACCTGAGGGAGCGGAGTGGGAAGAGAAGTCAACGCAGTACGCTTTTGGTTTGAACTATTGGCTGAGTTGGCGTTCCGTGGTCAAATTCAGCTATCAAACCACCAAGATGGAAGGTGGTCATGACAGTGATGGCACGACCCGTACCAATGGATTGTTTGTGCATTGGGCCATTGGATTTTAAAATCAAAAAAAGAAAGTGAAATGAAAACAACAACGAATTTTAAAGCAGCAATAATCCTGTCCGTCATGGCATCGATCATGGTCGCCTGCTCCTCCAATAAAAAACCCATTGCGACGGATACCGCGACCGAGGTGGCGGGGAGTGAAGTGGATTTCAAAATTGAAAAATCCGGGGCGCAGCTCTGGGGCGAGGTGTGCAACCGATGTCATATTGCCCCTTCACCCGCGGATTACAACGATACCGATTGGGAAACCATAAGCCTGCACATGCGGGTTAGGGCCAATCTGACGGAAGAGGAGATCACCAAAATCGAATCCTTTCTGAAATCAGCCAATTGACGATTAATCCTTAATTCATATACAATGAGAAATTTAGTAATTATTTTTTCTGTGATAGGGCTTTTGTCCTTGAACGGTTGCAAACAATCAACCGATGTACAAACCTTGCTTCAAAACGAGGAAACCAGAAGCGAGATCCTTAAAGATCTGGTACAAAACCATGATTATATGATGGAATTCATGGAACAGATGCAAGGGAGCGACCATGCCATGCAAATGATGCAGGGAAACAAAAAAATGATGGGCACCATGATGAAGGGACAAGGCATGCAAATGATGATGGGCGACAGCACCATAATGAACCAAATGATGGGCAACAGACAAATGATGCATTCCATGATGAACGGAATGATAAAGGATGGCGAGATGATGGGCGAAATGATACAAATGATGCAAGACAAAGGGATGATGAGCAATGATTGTATGGAGTCGTGCATGAATATGATGAAGGAAAAGGGAATGGATATGGAAGGAATGGGAATGATGGATGATGGTACAATGAAATCAAAAGGAGATGACCATTCTGAGCACCATTAACACATAATAGGTAACGAAAAAATAAAAATCATGAAAGGACATTGGATTTGGATGGTCATCGGTTGTGGTCTCCCGCTATTGTTGATTTTTTTTGCGCCTGCATTTGGCATTACAGGGTACAATGGGCTTTTTTCCTTTATCATCGTGATGTTTTTGATACACCTTTTCATACCTCACGGTGGTCACGGGCATGGTGATCATGGAAAATCTGATAACAGTAAATACCATGATCATGACAAAGAGCAAGATTCCACTGAGACCCAAGAAGATCACCGGGGGCATCGGCACCATTAAAATATACTTTCGAAATGAAGTACAGATATCAAATTAACGGAATAAGCTGCGGTGGCTGTATCACAAGAATCAAGAAGACCTTGGAAGAACATCCTGAAGTAGAGCAAGTAGAAGTTTTTTTACAGCCTATGGGCGCAACCATTGTAACAATGAACAAGAAGCTTACGGTAGAAGAACTGCAAGGGCAACTCAACAAACTTGAGGGCTATACCATAGCAGAGATTAGTTAAAATCATAAAAACCTTCAAATTAAAAATATGTTTTACAAAGATGGATTTTTTTGGGGCATGCACCTGATCTGGTGGGCCATTTGGATTGTGGCATTGGGCTGGATTTTCTTTGCCCCAACCAGTTCCTCCTATGAAGAGATTGAGGGAGATGACCCACTAATGTTGCTCAAAATCCGCTTCGCGAAGGGCGAGATTTCCAAAGAAGAATACGAGCAATCTAAGAAACTTTTACAATCGGACAAATAGTCCGAAAACAAGTAATGTATAACCTTTAAAACTAAAACTATGCATTTTTTCGACGGACATTGGGGCGGCATGCACGTCATCTGGTGGGTCATATGGTTGATCCTCTTGATATGGATATTCTTGGTGCCATATGACATCCCTTACAGAAAATCAAAGAAGGAAGACCCACTTTCAGTTCTAAAAAAGCGCTTCGCCAATGGCGAAATCTCTAAGGAGGAATATGAAGAATCAAAAAAGATCTTGAAATCAAATTAAGGAATGTAGGGCAAATATTAATTACTAAAAAAAGTCAAAATGAAGATAAAAGTTTATAAGACAGGCATAATGGTATTGGCTACTTTACTCATTTCGGCCTGCTCACAAAAACAGGGTAGTTCTGTAAAGGATATGCTCGAGGACCACTCTCAGCAAGAAGAGGTATTGTCCGCACTTGTCGAAAATCACGATCTGGGCAAAAAATACATTGCCAACATGATGGATAACGACCATGCCATGGGAATGATGGTGGACGAACTCGTAAAAGCAGCAGCAAAGGATACCATACTAGCGAACAAATTGAGCGATATGATTACTAGATATCCTGACCTTATGCTACTGACCACCCACCATTTTATGCCGGTCATTGCTTCGGACAGCCTTTTGACCGATTCTTTTTGTGATCACACGTTAGAACACGAGGATCTCGCCAAGGCCATGCACAATAAAATGGAATACAAAAAGAGCCTTGAGCGCAACCATTGACTCCAACTTTGGTTTTTGCACATGAACAAACTCATAAATGAATAATAACAACAATAAACATTAAAACAAGAATCATGAATCGTATCAATGTAAAAAAATTCGGTTTTGCCATGGGGCTGACCGCTGCAATCCTCTACGCCGGCTGCATGATTGTTTTGGCGACAGCAGGACAAGAAGGAAGCATAACCTTTTTCAACAGCCTGCTGCACGGCTTGGACACTACCAGTATAATACGGGTAGACGTGCCAATTTGGGAGGCACTTATTGGCATTGTCCAGACATTTATCATTGCTTGGCTCACAGGTGCCCTGATTGCAGCATTTTACAACACACAGATTAAGAGTAGATAATCTGAACAAAAGATCGGAGAGACTTTTTAGGAACCGGTGTCGCATCGACCACAGGCAATTTGTTGGCGGAAAGTGCCAAAGAACTGAGCAATTGACAATAGAATCCCGGAATTGAACCTAGAGTACAACCATATAAAGTAGAATAAGTGAATAGTACTGCAAGAAATATCAAAACAATTTTCACCCAAACGGCAATATGGGGGGGCATTTTCTATTTCCTTGTCCATCCTTTTACCATGGTGCTCTATTGGTTTGAATTTAGCAATACACCATTTTCATTTTCCCTGTTTTGGGACGTCTTAAAGTCGCAGTTTTTAGAATCTTTCACATTTGATATGAGAGGGATGAGCGTCTCGCTTACAATCCTTGGCATTTTCCTAGGGATAGTTTCCGGTCTATTTTTCATAACCCTCAGGCGAAAGAACAAGCTTATAGGCACACAACAGCAGTTGTTACTGCGTGATTTAGAAGAATTGATAGAGGCGGGTGAGAATGAACGGGTAGAATTCAAGTCATCTATTCGTTACGATTATTTTAGGAAAACCACGAACCGCGAACTGGAACTAGTCATTGCCAAGACCATCACTGGTTTTATGAATGCAAAAGGTGGAAAATTGATCATTGGCGTTGACGATGATGGCAACATTGTGGGCCTTGAAAAAGATTTCAAGACCCTAAAGCACAAGAACAAAGATGGATATGAGCGTGAAATTTTCAGGATAATTTCAACACAGTTAGGTCACGAGGCTTGTTTTAGCAATCACATTTCATTTTACAAATTAAATGGTGAAGATGTGTGCGTAATAGCTGTCGAACCTTCTAAAAAACCAATCTATGTCAGCGATACCGAAAATACAACCTTTTATGTCAGAACGGGGAATGCCACCTACCCCTTGACGGTCAAGGAAGCGGTTGATTATTTAGAAACCAGAAAATTATAATCTTATGCAATACGTTTGGTTTATATGGTCCCTTATCATACTGGCCCTTTGGGGCGTGGTCTATCTTTTGAAGAAGGATTCCCGTAAAGAAATGTTGAGGATGAGTTGGATAACCATGCCCTTTGGGCTAACCGAGCCGCTGTTCGTTCCCGAATATTGGCACCCGCCATCGCTCTTCGATTTGGCGATAAAGACCGGGTTCGATATTGAAAGCATCATTTTCTCTTTTGCCATCGGGGGTATTGGCACCGTACTTTACAATCTTATTTTCAAGCGAAGGTATGTTAAAATACCGCATACCGAGCGTAACCATTATAGACATAGGTTGCATCTATATATCCTTTTCGTACCGGCGGTCGTGTTTTTGATATTGGCCCTTTTCACTCCCATGAACCATATTTACTGTGGAATATTGGCCATGTTCTTGGGTGGAATGGCCACGTTATACTGCCGCCCAGACCTTAAGACCAAAATCTGGATAAGTGGATTTCTGTTCACGGCATTGTACTTTGTTTATTTTGGAAGTATTCTCCCGTTTTACCCCGACTACGTAACATTGTTTTGGAATCTGGAAAACCTGAGTGATATTCTAGTGGCCGGCATACCAATCGAAGAGCTTTTGTTCGCTTTCACTTTTGGCATGTATTGGTCAGGCCTCTATGAGCATTTGTATTGGAGAAAATTAATCAACCCAATTGTTTTGAATCAAAATTTTTAAGTTAAGTCTATAAATAAAAACGAAGAAGATGAAAGTATTACTCGCAATTGACGGCTCTGAATTCAGCAAAGATGCCATCGATGAACTAGCGGCAATGTCGCTGCCAAAATTAGTTAAAATACATGTTCTAAATGTTTATGAAAATCCAATGTTAACTGTACCAGGGGCTTTCCCCTTAAGTGGTATCGGCCATTATAAAGAAGAAGCCATGTCAAATGCGAAAAAATCGGCTGAAACCATCGTTAACAATGCTGCAAAGTCGTTAAAACAAAAGAACGGCAAGTTGTCGATAACGACCAATATTGTAGAAGGGTTTCCCAAAAATGCAATCTTGGAAAAGGCAACTGATTTGGAGGTGGATCTTATCGTATTGGGATCACAAGGCCATGGCGCATTCTCGCGCTTTTTGCTTGGTTCGGTCGCCCAATCCATTGCCATGCACGCGCATTGTTCTGTTTTGATTGTCAGAAAAAAACATCAAAAATAAAATATGGCCACTTACAATGTGACAGGATAAATTTTGTCCGTAGAAAAATAAAAAAGCAGATCATGGGAAATCAGAATACCTGCATATCAAAGAACAATACCGATGCCAACTGTGAAGTGATGGAGTCTGTTTGTTTGCCCAAAACATTTTTGCCGCGTATAGTGGTTGTGGGTGGTGGCTTTGCAGGGCTGGCCCTGGTAGAAGGCCTTAAAAACAAGGAGGTACAGGTCGTGCTGATAGACCGTAACAACTTCCATCAATTTCAGCCCTTGTTCTATCAAGTGGCCACCAGCGGTCTTGAACCGGACAGTATCGTATTTCCCTTCAGAAAACAGTTCAAGGGCTATGGTAATGTGAGCTTTAGGTTTGCCGAAGTGACGCAAATCGAACCCGCTTCCAACACAGTTGTAACAGACAAAGGCAAGCTCACCTACGATTATCTGGTCTTGGCCACCGGAACCAAGACCAATTTCTTCGGCATGAAAGAGGTGGAACAAAACAGTCTTGGTATGAAAGACATCAAGGACTCGCTAAACATACGTCATATGATGTTGCAAAACTTGGAGCAGGCAGCCATAACCTGTGATGATGAAGAACGCGATGCGCTGACCAATTTTGTGATTGTGGGCGGTGGCCCGGCCGGTGTCGAAATGGCAGGTGCCTTGGCGGAATTCTGTAAGTACATCCTTCCAAAAGACTATCCCGAGTATCCGAATAGCATAATGAACATCTACCTGATCGAAGCATCGGACGAACTATTAGCCTCAATGTCCAACAAAGCCTCGACAAAAACACTTCGGTATCTAAAAAATCTAAATGTGCAAGTGTTGTTGAACGAGGCCGTGAGCGGTTACGACGGTAATGTGGTATCTACCAAAAGTGGAAGGAAAATCATGGCGAAAAACCTGATTTGGACGGCAGGTGTAACAGGCCAGGTTCCAGCGGGCATCAATCAAAAACATATAATTAATGGGAACCGTCTAAAAACGGATACCCATCTAAAAGTGGAAGGCATGGATAATGTTTTTGCCATTGGGGACATTGCCGGGGTAATCACCGACGAGACCCCTAAGGGCCATCCACAGGTAGCCCAAACCGCCATTCAACAGGGCGGTCATTTGGCCAAAGTGCTATTGAACACCGTTCAATCAATGCCTTCCAAACCATTTAGGTATAAAGATAAAGGTTCATTGGCCACAGTTGGTAAAAGAAAAGCGGTCGCTGATTTAGGAAAGCTCCACTTCGGCGGGTATGCTGCCTGGCTTTTATGGTCCGTGGTTCACTTGCTTTCCATCAGCGGGTTTCGAAACAAATTTTTGGTGGGCTTCAATTGGGCCATCAGTTATTTTACCTACGAAAAAAGCAACCGGGTAATCATAAGAAGTTTCAAACGTGATGCTTATATGAAAGCCTCCTTAAAATATAGTTCCAATAATGAATGGGAAAAGGATGTAAATCCCAAAAAATCCAGCATTGATGCCTAGCCATTATTCAAATAACAGTATTATGAAATTCTTCGGCAGCTCGATCAAAAGACTGCACAACTATGGCATTGTGCTCTTTATCACTGTTGTTATTGCTATGGTGTGGGCCAACTCGCCATGGAAGGGATATTATGTCGGCCTAATGCAAACCGAATTTGCCTTTAGTGTGGGTACATTTCAGCTATCTGAGTCGCTACTGTTATGGATCAACGATGGCTTAATGGCACTATTTTTTATGCAAGTCGGTCTAGAGCTGAAACGTGAAATAATCGGTGGTAAACTGTCGTCCCCAAAGGATGCAATACTGCCCATCGGTGCAGCAATAGGTGGTATGGTGCTCCCTGCCCTTATTTATTTTATGTTCAACAACTCGGGCGAGGCTTCCAATGGTTGGGGCATTCCCATGGCCACGGATATTGCATTTTCATTAGGGGTTCTGGCCCTTGTCGGAAAAAGACTTCCTTCGACCTTGAGGGTTTTTCTTATTACACTGGCTATTGTGGATGATCTAGGTGGTGTCTTGGTCATTGCCCTCTTTTATACCTCAGGTATCTCGCAGATGGATCTACTCCATGGACTATTGTTCTTCGCGGCTTTGATAATTGGTAATTATGCGGGAGTAAGAAGCACATGGTTCTATGCCATTATTGGCATCGGTGGTGTTTGGTTGACCTTCTTTTTTTCAGGGGTACATCCAACCATTGCCGGGATTCTGACCGCATTTGCCATTCCTGGTAGGGTAAAAATTAAGGAGACTACCTTTTTAGAGCGTTTAGACCGTTTACATAAGAGATTTCAAGAAACCAAGTCCATAAAGGGGACGCTTATCTCAAAAACGCAATTGGAGATATTGGAGGATATAAAGACTGCAAGTTCCGAGGCCGAAACTCCACTCCAAAAATTGGAAAGGACTTTAAACCCAATAGTGGGCTTTGTAATTCTTCCCTTGTTCGCTTTGGCAAATGCAGGAATACATCTTCATGGAGATTTGCTGAAAGTACTATCCAGCCCGGTTAGCTTGGGGATTGGTCTAGGTCTCATTTTTGGCAAGTTTATCGGTATTACTGCTTTTTCAAGACTACTCGTTGCATTTAAACTCGCCAAGCTTCCGGAAAACGTGAATTGGAAAATGATTTATGGTATAGGTTTTCTTGGCGGTATCGGTTTTACCATGTCGTTGTTTATAACCGAACTGGCTTTTACGGACGAGTCCCTAATATTTACGGCCAAGGTAAGCATCCTATTCGCTTCATTGACAGCGGGGGTAATGGGTGCTCTATTATTATACAGAAACAGAAAACAATTAAGAACAGTTAAACATAAAAGAACATGAAAAACATTGCAGTAGTAGGATACGGAGTTATCGGGAAAAGAGTGGCCGATGCCATTAATGTACAAGATGATATGAGCCTTATTGGGGTTTGTGATGTCATCAGCGATTGGCGCATACAAAATGCGGTGCGAAAAGGGTATGCAGTTTATGCGGCCACACCCGAAGCCGAAAAAGAAATGAAAGCAGCCAATATTGCCATTGAAGGAAGTATGCAAGACATTTTAGAAAAAGTAGATCTTGTAGTGGACTGTACGCCAAAGAACATCGCCGCGAAAAATGTGGAAATATACAAAGGGCAAGGGATCAAGTTTATCGTACAGGGAGGTGAAAAACACAAGACCACAGGCCACTCCTTTAGTGCCGAGAACAATTATAGCACTGCGGTAAATCTAGATGCTACCCGGGTGGTTTCCTGTAACACCACATCTATCTTAAGGACATTGACCGCTTTAAAAAAGGCAGATCTATTGGATTATGCACGGGGAACATTATTAAGAAGGGCGACCGACCCATGGGAAAGCCACTTGGGCGGCATCATGAACACCATGGTGCCGGAAAAGGACATCCCGAGCCATCAAGGTCCCGACGCGCAAAGTGTCGATCCGGATTTGGATGTCATTACTTCTGCGGTCAAAGTTCCCGAGACTTTGAGCCATATGCATTACTGGAACGTTAAGCTACGAAAAAAAGCCTCAAAGGAAGAGGTGTTGAACGCCCTCAAAACCTCAAGTAGAATCAAGTTCATTCACTATGATCAAGGCTTGGTCTCCAACAATACCATCAAAGAAATGTTTTTGGATATGGGTAGGCCTTGGGGCGATATGTACGAGGTGGCCCTATGGGAAGACATGCTCAAGGTTGTGGGCGATGAACTTTTTTATGCCTACGTGGTCGATAACCAAGCGATTGTAATCCCTGAGACCATTGATGCCATTCGGGCCCTCACGGGTATTGAGACCGATGCACACAGATCCATCGAAAAAACCAATGCAAGTTTAGGAATCGGATAAAATTTCATTATGAAAACTTATGATAACATAGTCGCGCATTTAGGGGACAAAGCATCTTTCTATTTAGATCATGTAAGCCAGAAGGTCACCAAAGATGAACTGCAGTTGCCCGATAAGAATATTGTGGACAACGTATTCGTCAATAGTAATCGAAATCAACAAGTACTCCGAAGCCTTTCGCAATTATATGGCCATGGTAATCTGGGAGGTACGGGGTATCTCAGCATTTTACCGGTAGATCAGGGAATCGAGCACAGTGCCTTATTTTCTTTTTACAAGAACCCCGATTATTTTGATCCCGAGAACATTGTAAAGCTCGCCATCGAAGCCGGTTGCAACGGTGTGGCCTCCACTTTTGGGGTGTTGGGCCTTTGTTCTCGGAAATATGCGCATAAAGTCCCCTTCATTGTCAAGATAAACCACAATGAATTATTGTCCTATCCCAACACTTATGACCAGAACCTGTTCGGAAAAGTCAGGGAAGCGTGGAACATGGGCGCGGTTGCAATCGGGGCTACCATTTATTTTGGGTCCCAGGAAAGCAATCGACAGATAAGGGAGATTGCGGAAGCCTTTGCCGAGGCCCATAGCCTTGGTATGGCCACAATTTTGTGGTGCTACACCCGCAACGATGCTTTCAAAACAGACAAAGAGGACTATCACACCGCCGCGGATTTAACGGGTCAGGCCAACCATTTAGGGGTAACGATACAGGCCGATATCATCAAACAGAAGTTGCCCACGACCAATTTTGGTTTCAAGAACCTGAAATTCGGCAAGTTTGATGATGCCATGTACGAAACACTGACCACGGAGCACCCCATAGATCTATGCCGGTTGCAGGTGGCCAATTGCTACATGGGCAAAATAGGTTTGATAAACTCAGGTGGCGGTTCACAAGGCGAGTCAGATATGTCGGATGCGGTCAGAACTGCGGTCATCAACAAAAGGGCAGGCGGAGCAGGATTGATCTTAGGGAGAAAGGCCTTTCAAAGACCTTTTAAGGACGGTGTGGAATTATTGCATGCCGTGCAGGGCGTTTACCTTGAAGAAAGAATAACAATAGCATAAGTCATCTGATAAAAGAATGCTGGATACGGAAATAAAATCATTAAAATCATTAAACCACTACCTACAAAGGTTGGTTGAGAACCGGCTTTGGCTCAAAGTTATCATTGCTTTGTTTCTTGGTGTTGGAGTAGGCCTGTTGTTAAGTCCCCAAAACGGTTGGATCACCAAAAGCACCGCCGATGTTCTGGGGAATTGGCTGGCCCTGCCGGGCATGCTCTTTTTGAAATTGGTCCAGATGATCATGATACCACTGATTGTGGCCTCCATCATCACCGGCATAGCGAGTAACGACAAGGAAAATCTGAAAAGATTGGGCGGGGGCGTACTCTTATATTTTATATCGACAACGATTATATCGGTAACCATAGGTACGGTTCTGGCCTTGATCTTTAGACCGGGAAAGTTTCTCCACCAACAGGCGGAAGTCGATCATGCAAATGCTTTGGCCAATACGGACGAAAGTACGGAACTGTCGTTTGGAATAAACGATATACCGAATGTCATTACCGATCTACTGCCTGAAAACCCATTGGCCTCGATGGTCAGTGGTGAAATGTTGAGCATTGTGATTTTTACCATTATAATCGGGGTTGCCGTATTGTCGCTGCCTGACGATTTGCTCAAACCTGTCAAGCTGCTCTTGGGTGCCGTACAGGAAATCTGCATGACCGTGGTCAAATGGGCCATGTTGTTGGTACCCATCGCAGTATTTGGTTTAATGGCGCAACTTACATCCAGTGTTGGTCTAAACTCCCTTTCAGGTTTGGGCTTTTATGTGCTCGTGGTACTGATAGGGTTATTCCTTTTGGTCGGTGTTTACCTGTTATTGGTAAGTCTATTGGGCCAGAGCAATCCGTTTAAATTTTTGAAAAAGATCACGGATGTTCAACTATTGGCATTCTCGACCACGAGTTCTGCCGCAGTAATGCCCCTTTCCTTAAAAACAGCGGAAGAAGAGCTCAAAGTGAACGGCTCCATCAGCAATTTCATTATTCCGATAGGGGCTACCGTGAACATGGATGGAACAGCACTTTACCAAACCATAACGACTTTGTTCATCGCTCAGGCTTATGGCCTTGAAATGGGCCTTCTGAATATTATTGTTGTCGTGGTCACCATAGTTGCCGCCTCCATCGGCACCCCTGCCATACCCGGTGGCGGTGTGGTGATTTTGGCTTCCGTTTTGTCAAGTGCCGGAATACCGGCTGAAGGCATTATCATAATTATAGGGGTGGAGCGCTTGCTCGGCATGTTCAGAACTGCGGTCAATGTTACCGGTGACCTAACGGCCTGTATGGTTTTCAACCGTTTTTATGGAGCAAGATCACAAGAAAGCAAAGAGGTAGATATAACTACAAATACACCATATTCCAATGTGAATGTTTAAAAACGAGATGATGTTAAAATCAATTGAGGAAATAGAACTTTCACCACGCCCAGACAAGAAATATTGGGTAAACTGCCATAGGGAATGGCGTGAGGAGATCATTTACTTTCTTATGGTTGACCGGTTTCATGATAGCAATGCACGGCACTCAAAGAATTTCGATATCCGGCACCCTGGTTTCGGGAATGAAGATCAATTGCGAAAGCCCTTTGGCGGTACTCTTAAGGGGATCATCAACAACATTGACTATATCAAAAACTTGGGCTGTACGGCCATCTGGCTAAGCCCCGTGTTTGAAAACAATCCAGAGTCCTACCATGGCTATGCCATTCAGAATTATATGGATGTGGACAAACGCTTGGGCACAAAGAAAGACTTGGAAAAACTCGTTGACAAGGCACACGGGCTTGATATACGGGTCTTTTTGGATATCGTTCTGCATCATTCTGGCGATAATTGGTCCTATCCCTTTGATTACAGCTATTATTATTTCAAAGGAGAGCGTTTTCCGTTGGGTGATTGGCGAGAAAAGGACAGACCGATACCCCTTGAACTGAGAAATCCCGAAATGTATAACCGTAAAGGGCAGATCAAGAATTTCGATGCGTATCCCGAGACCCAGGAAGGCGACTTCTTTACCTTAAAAACATTTCGGAACGATGGTTCCCCCGCCAGTGAAGACTTACAGGAGCTACTGGCCAAAATCCATTGTTACTGGATACGTGAGGTGGATGTTGATGGTTTTCGTTTGGATGCTGTCAAACATATGAAAGGGCAGGATACCAGCCGTTTTTGTTCGAGGATTCGGGAATATGCTTACTCTTTGGGCAAAAGAAACTTTTTCCTGTTCGGTGAAATTATCGGCAACGATGAAATGAGCAATCCCTATATAGGCCCTAAAGTACTGCCTGAAGACCGTAACATCTATTATGGGCTTGATTCTATCTTAGATCACCCCCTGCACAGTGTCCTGGCGGAAGTGATAAAGGGCAATTCATCACCGAACCTATTGATACGGCGCTATGAAGAACTGCGAAAGAATGCCCTTCACCGTGGCGAGTATGGCGAATTTCTGGTGACCTATATCGACGACCACGACCAGGTTGGGATGGATTTTAAGCACCGCTTTGGCCACAATGCCGCTCCCGAGCAAATTGTTGCGGGCATGGGCTTTCTCATTTGTGCCCTTGGCGCTCCATGTATTTATTACGGTACCGAACAAGGTTTTGAGGGCAACGGTACTGATGATCGGTATATCAGGGAGGGCATGTTCAATCCCGATGATAAGGAGACCAACGTATTGAACCAAGGGTCATGGCTATTCAAGAGAATTTCGTTCTTGGCACATCTTAGGCAAAGGGAAGCCATTCTAAAATTCGGTAGAATGTATTTTAGGGAAACTTCAGAAAATGGGCTCGATTTTCGGTTTCCAGATTGTGAACAATGTCTTTTGGCATTTTCAAGGATCCTTTATCAGGGCGAGATACTTGTCGTCTATAATTCTTCTCCAAAGAATACCAAAGAAGGATACGTAACCATAGATAACGCTATCAACAAAGAAAATCTTCTAATGGAATGTATCTATGGGAACAAGAAAAAAGTCAAAATCGAAAAAAACACAGCTTTAGAAACCGATCGCCTTTTCATCAAGGTAAAACTAAGACCCATGGAGTTTTTGATCTTCAAGAACAATTGGGTGTAAGAAAAAACGAGGTCGGGTTCGACATAGGATAATGAAACATGCAATGATGAAAATAGCGAAAAAGACCTTTTGGGCAGTATTGGCGATTGTGGCACTCATCATGTCGGTAGCGGGATACCAATACCTTACGGTCGCCGTAGCTCCTGAATATGATCCAGAAACCATGCCCTTGAACTATGAAATAGTGGGTTCGGGAGATAAAAACATGGTCTTGATCCATGGTCTGGCAGGTTCAAAAAACTATTGGAAAAGGGGTTTAGAACAAATTACCGGAACGCATAGACTTCTTTTGGTCGATTTGTTGGGCTTTGGCGACTCTCCCAAGCCCCAAAGCGAATATACCCTCGAAATTCAACTTACGGCCCTTGAAAAGGTCATCTCGGCAGAGGGGTTTGACAAAGGAGGGAGCCTTATTGTCGGTCATTCCATGGGAGCCATAATATCGCTGGCATTATTCGAAAAACATCCTAACTGGTTTAAGGGAGCGACCGTAATCGGCTTTCCCGTCTTTGAAAGCAGGGATCAATTTTTGGAACAGATGCCCGATGGTTCTTATTTTGATACGCTCGCCGTAGGCCGATATGGAAAATTGTTCTGTATGCTACACCCCTTATACATTGTTAAATGGTTCAAGCCCGAAAATCTGACCGATGACGTTTTTAAGGACTCAAAAAAACATACTTGGCAGAGCTATTACAATTCGTTGAACGAAGTAATTCTCAACACAAATTTATTTGTACTTGCCAAAAACATACGTGACCGGAAGATCCTCTTTATCCAAGGCACAGTCGATAAATTGGCACCCTACGTAAATGTAGAGAATTTTGCAAGTCTATTTACCAAGAGTAAGTTAATGCGTGTGGAGAATGGTGACCACCAACTCTTTCTAAAAGAGCCCTTTAAGGTTTGGAAAGCGATAAGCGATTTTTTTGATCATTAACCGCAATGAACAATATTGGAAGAAATGTAAGGACAAAATGAAAATGAAAGAACAAAAAAATCATATTGATCAACTCTACGGATTGATACACACTGATGTCGAGGGAATCGATGACCTTTTGGAACTTGCCCTGAACATTCGCTGGTCATGGAACCATGCCTCGGATAAACTATGGCAACAATTAGACCCCGAACTTTGGAAACTTACCCAAAATCCATGGGTAATCTTGCAGACCGTTTCACGCGACCGGCTTGAGGGGCATTTGAACGATCCAGAATTCCGGGCGAAAATCAAAAGCCTTTTGAATGAGAACGAAAAAGCACTATCGGCCCCGAACTGGTTTCAACAAAACTATGCCAAGACCCAGCTTAAGTGTGTTGCCTATTTCAGCATGGAGTATATGCTGAGCGAGGCACTGCCCATTTATGCAGGCGGCCTGGGCAACGTGGCCGGAGATCAGTTGAAATCGGCAAGTGACCTGGGCGTACCGGTCGTGGCCGTGGGGCTACTCTATGCCAAAGGGTATTTCCGTCAGGAAATCGACAAATTTGGCTCACAAAATGCCTTGTTCCCGCACAATGACCCAGGGCAATTGCCCGTTACGCCCTTACGCCTACCCAACGGGGAGTGGCTTCGCATAAAGGTATCGTTGCCCGGTCACCCGCTATGGCTAAGGACATGGCAGGTACAGGTAGGAAGGTCAAAGCTATATCTATTGGATAGCAACGATGCCGCCAATTTGCCCCTCCATCGTGGTATTACCGACGAGCTATATGGAGGTGGCCCCGACCATCGCATAAAACAAGAGATTGTTCTGGGTATCGGGGGCTACAAATTACTTAAGGCCCTGAATATCCAGCCAGAAGTGTGCCATATGAACGAAGGCCATGCAGCCTTTCTCGTGCTGGAACGTGCCAGCGATTTTATGAAGATGAATGGAACTTCTTTTGAACGGGCACTTGCCGTTACCCGGGCAGGCAACCTGTTTACCACCCATACAGCGGTTGCTGCCGGTTTTGATCATTTCAGTCCAATGCTAATGGAACAGTTTCTTGGCCAATACGCCAAAAACGAATTGGGTATCGATTTCAATGACCTGATGGCCTTGGGCAGGGCAGATTCCAATAATCATTGGGAGAGCTTCAACATGGCCTATCTGGCCATTCGCGGTAGCGGTGCGGTGAACGGCGTCAGTCGTTTACACGGCGAGGTTAGCAGAAATCTTTTTCGAAATCTCTTTAAGCGATGGCCGATACAAGAAATACCTGTTGGCCATGTCACCAACGGGGTTCATATGCCCTCTTGGGATTCTGAATATGCGGACAAGGTATGGACAGCAGCCTGCGGAAAAGATCGCTGGCGGGGCGAACTCGATGACCATTCGGCACATATTTCTAAGCTATCCGACGGAAAACTTTGGGAGTTTAGGAACCAATCCAGAAATCGTCTTGTCGATTTTATAAGGGAAAGGTTTGAGAGACAGGCAATAGTCTCGGGCCTACCATCTGAAGTGGTCGAAATCGCCGACCAAGTTCTTGACCCGGACACATTGACCTTGGGCTTTGCCCGCCGGTTTGTGCCTTACAAAAGACCGGATCTCTTATTGTACGATCCCGAACGTTTGGTCCGAATTCTGACCAATTCGGAACATCCGTTACAATTGGTTTTGGCCGGCAAAGCGCCCCCATTTGATGAAGCGGGAAAAGGGTTGATACAAAAGTGGGCGCAGTTCATCCAACAACATAATTTGTACAGGCATGTCCTTTTTCTAAGTGATTATGACATGCTGTTGACGGAAAATTTGGTCCAGGGCGTTGATGTATGGCTCAATACCCCGAGACGGCCCTGGGAAGCCAGTGGTACCAGTGGCATGAAAGTACTTGTAAACGGTGGCCTCAACTTATCGGAACTGGACGGTTGGTGGGCCGAGGCATTCACCCCAGAAGTGGGCTGGGCATTGGGTGATGGACAAGAACATGGTGATGACCCTGCTTTGGATGCTGCCGAGGCGATAGCTTTATATGAAATTCTGGAGCAACAAATAGTACCCGAATTTTATTCACGTAACAAAAAAGGCATCCCTGAACAGTGGGTAGGGAGAATGCGAAAAAGTATGGCGACCCTAACGCCCCGTTTTTCGACCAATCGAACGGTAAGGGAGTACACAGAACAATTTTATCTGCCTGCAGCAGAAAAATACAAGAGGCGTGCGGCAAAAAAGGGAGCTGCTGGAAAAAGGATTTTAGACACGCAAAACGAACTTATGAAAAGATGGGATACCATAAAATTCGGAAAAGTTCAGATTGAAAGTGAGCGCCATAAACATCATGTTAGAGCACCCATTTGGCTGAATGGTATTGACCCCAAGCATATTCAGGTAGAACTTTTCGCAGAAGGTGTTAACGGCAAAACGCCCGAAAGAAACACGATGAAATTTGATTGGATGGGCGAAGAAGGGGAACATAACTTTTACGCACAGGTAATTACTGACCGGCCAATTGATCACTACACGGTTCGTATTGCACCGAACTACGAAGGTGTATCCGTACCGTTGGAGAATAACTTGATATTATGGCAGCATTAAATCAAATTTCAAATAATCGGACAAATGAAAACACTGGAATATCACGAAACCATATTAAAAAAAGTCAGCTTCGACAAGAGGTTGTTGAGGATGGAACTGAAAAAGGCGGTCCGCAATACCACGTCTTTCGAACAGCCGGCCCTTCTTGAATGGTGCGGAGAGCACCTTGGCGAGGAATACAAAAAGATGGCCGCCGAATTTATGGAAAACAAGAGCTGTGCTTTTGAAGATAACGATAACCAATAAAATCACAAGTTAAAATGTACCTGCAAAACCCACTCCTTTTAACAATCAGTGCCGGACCATCAAATATTAGGTTCACAATGTATGAAATGGCAGAAAATCCCGTGAAGGAACTTTTTGGTGATATTCGTCACCTCGGATCCGGCAAAGAGGTTTTCAGGGTTACCCATGTTAAAGGCAATGAAAGGGAAAATTCACGGATATACGCTCCTGGCTTTTATCAAGCGACCGTTTTTTTAATAGGTTGGCTAAAAAACCAACCCGGCTTCGATCGTATTGGTTACATAGGACACAAGATAACATATGGATTGAACTATCCTGGGCCGAAAGTAATCGATACCGCCCTATTGAACGAACTGAAACAGATTGCCGACTATAATATTCCTAACTGTCTTTCAACTGAGATTGAGATTGTTGAAACGTTCACAATGCGATTTCCGGCATTACAGCAGGTAGCTTTTTTTGATACCAGTTTTCTGGTGAACCTGCCCAAGGCTGCCAAGATACCCCCTTTCATTCCAAGGCATTTTGAACGGGCACGCACGCACGGGCATGGCTTTCATGGGCAATCGTTTTCCCATATCATGATGGAACTTAAAAAAAGGATAGGTATTCAAAAAGCCGATGGAAGGCTCATTCTTGCACATCTTGGCAAAGAGGCCAGTATAACTGCCGTCAAGGAGGGCAAGAGCATAGATGCCGGCATGGGGTTTACACCACTGGGGGGGTTCGTCATGGGTACAAGAAGCGGAGATTTAGATCTTGGCGATTTTGCGCATTTACTGAAAAAAGAACGGATGGGGTCAAAACAGCCCAACAGCTTAACAGATGATGAGGGCGGTTCGCCAAAAATCTCCGAAACAAGTACGAATATGCTTGATTTACTTTTAAAAGAAGATGTTGACCGAAGGGCAGCGGAAGCTGTAACTTCCTTCTGCTATCAAGTAAGAAAGTGGATCGGGGCGTTTACCGCTGTCTTGGGCGGTTTGGATGTGCTGGTTTTCTCGGGTGACATCGGTGAAAATTCCCCAATAATACGATCCAGGATTTGTCAAGGACTTGACTTTTTAGGTATTGGGCTCGATGAGGGACAAAACAGAAAAAATTCATCTAAAATCTCTAAAGAGCAAAGTAAAGTGCTGGTCATGGTAATTCATGCCGATGAAGAATTGGTTATTGCAGAGAGCTTGGCCAATCAATATTTTAAAGATAAAAGTTATGATAAAGTAATTTCACCCCAAAAGAGGGGAGGGCAAAAAAGGCCAAGGGTTTCCACTCGAAAAAATATTGACAAATTCACCATATGGGATGGGTAAAAAGAATATTCCGGTTTCCCTGTTCCGGTCCGGTGCTAAATATCCGTTTGTCAGAACGAAGCGTTGAAAACCGGGCTGGGTGATTTTCTTGTAATATACCTGTAAAAAATTATGAAGAATAAGAGTATGAAGACTATTAAACACATAGGCGTATTCACATCTGGGGGCGATTCCCCGGGAATGAACGCCGCCTTGCACGGGGTGGCCAAAACGGCTGAGATGAACAACCTAAGGCTCAGCGGTTTTAAAAAAGGTTACGAAGGCCTAATCGACGGTGACCTAGTACAGTTGGATTCCAGTCAACTGAAAAAGAACGTTCACAGAGGCGGCACATTGTTGAAAACAGCAAGGAGCAAGCGGTTTTTGACGCTGGAGGGAAGACAACGAGCTATGCAAATTCTTGAAACGAACAAGGTCGATGCCCTGATTGCTATTGGTGGTGATGGCACCTTCAAAGGGCTATTGGCATTTTCAGAAATCTGTGACCTGCCGTTCTTGGGCATTCCCGGCACCATCGATAATGATCTGGCAGGTACCGATTTTACACTCGGTTTCGATTCTGCAGTGAACACCGCAATTGAAAACATTGATAAGATCAGGGATACGGCGGAGTCCCATAATCGAATATTTCTGATAGAGGTAATGGGCAGGGACTGCGGGTATATTGCCATCCATTCCGGATTGGGTACGGGTGCAGATGCCATTTTGATACCTGAAAGTGGGCATGACTTTACTCAATTGTTGGAAAAGGCGGGAAGCTACGATCGTGAAGAGGCCTTTGTTGTGATTGTTTCAGAAGGGGATGAACTAGGGGTCGAGCCGGCAGCCAAAAAGATAAAGGAAATAAACCCTGAAGTGGACTTGCGCATTGCCAAACTGGGCCATGTACAACGCGGTGGAAACGCCTCGGCATTTGATCGAATGTTGGGCATACGGCTCGGCACTGCTGCCGTAGAGGCACTTTTACATGGAAGAAAGAATGTCATGGCGGGAATCTTGAACAACCAACTGAGCCTTACCCCGTTTGACCAAGTGGTAAAGGAACATCAAGTGAACGATGAACTGCGGAGTCTCTTGAAAATTTTCGGAAGCTAAAATTACAATGAAAAGAGCGTCGACCAACATAGCGATTATTTTCTTGCTGACTGCGGCTACCATAGTCTTCGAGATAAGTCTGTCAAGACTGTTCTCGTACCTTCTTAGTTTTCATTTCGTCCTCATTATCATTGCATTTTCCATACTGGGTTTGGGTATTGGCCAGATCACGTATGCCAAATATTCCAAGATGATTAATCATTCATGGCTTTGGTGGATGGCACTACCGTCCGTCACGATGTTTCTCAGTTTTGCCCTTTTGCTCAGCCTTTCACAACTGGGCGTTTCGTCGTCCACTGATTTTGGCCTGCCCATTTTTATATTCTTGTCAACTATTCCGTTCATGGCCATCGGAATAGTCTATGCCCATATTTTTGAAACGGATAATCGGCACTTGTCAACCTTATATGCCTTAGACCTTATAGGGGCGGCCACAGGTGCACTCACCTCCGTTTTTTTGCTCAACACGTTTGGCTTGGCACAGGTGGTGGCGATTGCTATAGGGTTACTGCTGCTGGCCCTGGTAGTAGCCTTGATAGCACACAAGAACCGTTATTCAAAAATACTGGCCCCCTTAGTGCTTGGCGTTATTTTTCTAATGGGATTTGCAAAAGATGCCCTGAACTTCACTATACCCGTTGCCAAAGACCCGTCCAAGGATTTGTACCGATTGATGGCCAACCCCGCTTTTAAAAGCGAAAAAATCGAAAGCCGCTGGAGTGCTTTTGGTCAGACGGATCTTGTAAAGTTCACATATCCTGATGGTACCGTGTCCAAATCAATGTTTATAGATGCTGCTGCGGGAACCAAAGTTATCGATATCGATGAACTTGCAAAGGATACTGTTAAAATGAGAAAAGTATTATCCGGATTTCCGGCCGTATTTGCTTTGAACTTTTTAAGCGAAAAGGAAAAGGATTCGGTGCTGATAATAGGTCCCGGTGGTGGAATAGATATTGCCACAACATACTTCATGGGCTTTAAATATATCGAGGCAGCAGAGGTCAACCCTTCCTTTGTAGCATTGATGGAAAAATACAATCCCTCTACCTTCCTCGATAAGGAGAACATAAAGGTACATGTGAACGAAGGAAGAAATTTCATAATTGAGAACAAGGGAAAATTTGATGCCATCATATTGACCATTCCGGTGACCAAAAGTTCAAGGGGCACCGATTTTTATGGACTTACCGAGAACTATCTGTTCACCATGGAGGCACTTGCCGATTATTTGGATGGTTTAACGGAAGACGGGGCCATCTATTTTACGATGCACGGAAGGCAGGAGGTATATAAAATGTTGGCGAACTTTTTGGAGCTCCAGGATCGGATGGGGGTCAATCAAATAGAGGCGTTAAAAAAGGTGTATATCTATTCCGACGAAATGAACCCTGTATTGGTCATTAAAAAGAACCCTTTTGAACAAAAAACAATGGAGGAGGCACATAATACCGCACACTATTATGGATTGGACAAGGAGCCGTTTTATTTTCCGTATATCAGACAGGAAAGTTTGGACACCATCGTGCAGAACGTAAACTATCAATGGTTCATGTTCGACAAACTGTTGTACGATATCTCCAACGGATCTTATGCGTATGATGAACTTTGGAAAGCCGCTTCCATAAACTTGAGTCCGGTTTCCGATGATTCCCCCTATTTTTTTAATTACAACAATGGCCTACCCGATGCCATGACCACCCCTTTATGGCTTGGTCTGTTCATCATCGGGTGGTTCATTTTCAATCATATGAACGGATGGAAATCGGTCTCTTTTTCAGAAAGCACCTCTTTATATATACGAAGAAAATTTAGGGCCTGGGCACTCGTTTCCTTTTTGTTGGGGTTCTCATATATCCTCGTACAGGGATATCTTTTTCAGGTACTCAACTTAAAACTTTCCAATCCATCACAGTCTTTTTCATTGCTGCTTTTTACATTTTTGTTGGGCAATGGCTTGGGCAGCCTTGTGACGGGGGCTTTCAAAAAAAATCTTTCCCGAAAGCTCATCACATACACGGTCTTGGTTATTTTGGTTTCCTTACTAACCGTTTACGTACTGCTCCCTATATGGTATAAACAACTATCTGAATTCTGGATCGCCCTATTTTTGCTGCTTCCGTCTTTCTTTATAGGAATCCCTTTTCCGGTATTGCTGAAAAAGGCCTCCTCCCTGAAAGAGAAGAAAAGCATTCCCTATTTATTGGGTATATCAAGCGTGGCAGGCGTTGCCGCCTCGATCTTTGCCGTTGTCATTTCCATCCTTTACGGTTATAGATTTGTATTCCTTCTTGCCCTGTTAGGATACGGTTTGGTGATAGTGCTGGCGTACAGATCAAAAACCCTTAAAATACAGAACACATGAAAAAATGGTCCCTCTTTATTGGAAGCTATGCGGGCATCAAGGTCTTCGTCCACTGGACGTTTTGGATCATTGTCGGATGGATATTCATGATGCATTTTGAAATGGGCCATGGTTGGACAGAAGGCATAAAGGGAGCATTTTTCATCATCGTTCTCTTTGCCTGCGTTGTCCTACACGAATTTGGCCATGCGCTCGCGGCCAAAAAATATAATATCCCAACGCGTGATATTACGCTCTATCCCATTGGTGGCGTCGCCAGTCTCAATAGAATGCCGGATAAACCTGCCCAGGAACTGGTGGTGGCACTGGCCGGCCCTGTAGTAAATATTGTGATTGCCGGGACCCTTTTTGTTCTTCTCTACGTTAACGATGAACTGTTGCCAATTTCGAAAATAGACCACATGAGCGGTGAAGATTTCTGGTTTAACATCATGGCTGCGAATTTGATCCTAGCGGTCTTTAATTTGATACCAGCTTTTCCAATGGACGGTGGAAGAGTGTTGAGGGCACTATTGGCATTCAGGTTAGATAAGCTGAAAGCAACGACCATTGCCGCACGGGTAGGCCAGTTTTTAGCCATAGTATTCGTTTTTCTTGGTTTTTTCTCTAATTTCTGGTTGGTTTTTATTGGCCTGTTCATCTATCTAGGTGCCGGAGTCGAGCAAATGCACGAAAGTGGCAAATCTGCTCTGGTCGGATTTACCGTAAAGGATGTTTTGATTGCACAATATACCTGTTTATCGCCCACGGAAACCTTGGGAAACCTGGTGCAGATATTGCAAAGTACCCAAGAAGAGGTTTTTTTGGTCACAGAAAATAATCATGTGCATGGCGTGCTGACACGAAAGGACCTGATCAAGGGGCTTTCCTCATATGGCAATGATTCCTATGTATCCGATCTTATGAGAAAAGATTTTGTAACAGTAGACACAAATATGCCCCTACAGCAGGTGTACGAAAAGCTCATGTCTAACAATTCCCAGTTTGCCACGGTCTTGGATGACGGGCAGCTGAAAGGAATTGTGACCCTGAAAGGAATTAATGAAATGATAATAGTTACAAGGGAAAGAAAAAAATAATGCAAACACATCAAAACATAAGTGAGCTATTAAGCCCCTACATTCTGGGGGTACTCCTAAGCACGGGTATAGGTCTTATCCTTGGACTGGAAAGGGAATATGACAAGCTAAAGGATGAGCAGGGGTTTGCCGGTATTCGAACATTTCCGATAACGGCCATAATCGGTTTTATGTTGGGCAGTTTGAACGAGACTTATACCTCTTGGCTTGTCATTGTTAGTTTGGCGACCATTATTTTGTTCTTTGCCATCAGCCATTTGTCCATTGTGCAGAAACATTCCATGACCGGTAATACCACAAATCTCGCTTTGATTGCCACATTT
>NZ_QXFI01000033.1 GCF_003584135.1 Flagellimonas pelagia | reverse complement strand
TGTGCTACTTCAGCTAAAATGGCACTGAATTCTTATTTTTTCAAGTGATACATTAAAATTTCATAGGGTGTCTTTCCCTTAAATGCACCATGTGGTCTATCAAAGTTATAAAAGTCTTCCCATTGCTTTATTTTTTTGTTCAAATCCACGTCGTCGGAGTAGTCCAATAGTTGATAGAACTCCTTTTTGTCCGTGAGGTGCGACCGTTCCACCTTTCCATTGAGCTGGGGTCTTCCGGGCTTTATATAACGGTGCTCCATGCCAAGGTCCTTCACATGCCAATTGAACTTGGATTGGAATTCATGCCCATTGTCGGTTTGGACGGTATGGATTCGGAACGGGAACATACCGACCACATAATCCATAAAGTCAATGGAACTTGATTGGTTGTGCCTTTCATATACTTTCAACGCTCTGATACGTGTGCAATCATCAATCGCCGTGTACTGATACCTTTTTATCTTTTTTCCTTCTTTGGTGTGGAAAACCAAGAACTTGACGTCTACTTGAACATGGTGGCCCGGGGTTTTCTTGGCATAGCGTTTAGGTCCCATCGCTTTTCTGGTAACGGCTCGTTCGAGCGGCTTGATACCATTCCTTTTCAGGGTTCTGTAGACACTTGATTCAGAGACATTGATACTGTGATATCTTTCCAAATACCATTTGATGCGCCATGTGCCAAGTTTGTATTCCTTTCTAAGGTCCAATATCAGATCAACCGTTTTCTGATTGATTCTATTGGGGTAGGTATCAGCTTCCCTCTTTTTCCTTAAAAGACCCTTTGCTCCATGTTTGTCAAACTTTCTTTTCCAATTAAAATAGCTGCTCCTGCTAACATTGAACATTTCACAGGTCTCCTTGACCTTTCCATAATCTTTTGCAAATTCAAGTACTCTTAGTTTGAACTTCCATCTTAAGTATTGCTCAATTTCTCTTGTCTTTTCCATGTCAAAAGTGTCTCTTGATTTATTATCAAAATAGTACACTTTTAGTTGACGTAGTCACAGTCCCTGATTTGAAAAAAGTTCAATTAAGGAAACGTTATTTTCCCCTAACACAATATTCAATGCACCTTTGGTAGGATTAGGATATACTTGAGTTATCAAATACGGATTTTCTATTCTAAAAGTTCCTTCGCATGGAATACTTGATTTTATTTCTATGAGATCCATAGCATCTGCATCTAAAACAAATTCTTTTGATCGGGTTTTTAAAAGTTCACTGCCATTAACAAAAACCGAGTATGGAGCCGTTCCCTGCGATATTTGAACAGCTGTCTTTCCTTCTTCAACATTTGATTTTCCAGACAATTCAGTTCCTGCTTGTAAAGTGAGGGCAAAACATTGTTCGTAGGCTTCAGATGGGACACTAATACATAAAGAGTAATCTCCTGGGGCTAAATCCTCGATCAGTAGTTCAGAGGTGAAAGAATAGTTTTCATCATTTATATTGGCCACATAATCCATACTTTCCAACACATTCACAATAATTTGTGCATTGTTACTGCCAGAACAGGTCTCACTTATGGTTTCAATAATAAAATTATTATAGGGCAACGTAAAAACAGAACAATCCAGTCCGGCATCGATAATATTCCATCCAAACATATTAATGAGGGTTGCTCTTCCTGCCTCTCCCTCACAATAATTACTGTTCCCTCCATTGAATTCAACACCAGCTTGTAAAGTCTGGGTCGACCAAGAGATCAAAGTGCGGTCGTAATTGTCCGTAGACAACTTTATCCCATTAAATATATTTAACATATCCGTAACTGAACTAATGTTCCAAGATTCCAGTGACTGGTTAAAGGAAACGGCTCTATCAAACAAACCATCCATCAAGGTCACATTTCCAACATTCCATCCATGGAGAGGCTGATTGAATTTTGCAGTACCTTGAAACATTCCTCCTAAATCCGTTACACTACTTACATCCCAATCGTTCAATGGTTGGTCAAAAGCATCTGCTTCTTGGAACATAAAAGCCAGTGTGGTCACATTACTTACATCCCAGTTGTTCAATGGTTGATCGAATTTATCGGTAAAAGCGAACATACCGTACATAGTAACAACTGAACTAACATTCCATGAATTTAAGGGCTGGTTGAAGTTGTAATCCGGCCCTCCCCCAAATACAGGTCCCGGGGAAGCACTGAACATATATCTCATATTTGTAACATTACCAACATCCCAACTATCCAGTGGTTGGTCAAAACTATCGGCATCCCGAAACATTTCCTCCATATTGGTAACATTGCTTACGTTCCAATCTCCAAGGGGTAGGTTGAAATTTATGGCACCCAGGAACATTTTTTTCATATTGGTAACCTGGCCAACATTCCAATCATTTAAAGGCTGGTTAAACCCAATATCATCAGGTTGAATTAAATCAAAAGGATCTGTAGGGTCATCAAAACCAAACATGCCTTCCATGTTGGTTACGTTCGCTACGTTCCAATTATTAATATTCTGATTAAAGGAACTAGCATTCGAAAACATATACCTCATATTGACTACATTTTCCACATTCCAATCTGCTAAAGGCTGATTGAAGCGTACCGCATTACTGAAAAGGTATTGCATATTGGTAACATTCCCCACATCCCAATTACTAATATCTTGGTTAAAAGAAGCGGCGTCCCTAAACATGAAACTCATATCATTAACACTGCTCAAATCCGGTATATCTGTTGCATTTATAACAAGATTTACCGCTCCTTGAAAAGCACCGGACATAGATGTCCATTGAATATCACCCCATTGCTCAACCGAAATAATTTTGTCCTTAGCAGAATTATTATCCTTAATATATATTCTTGGAAAACTACCACGGATTCTAATAGTGTACGTGCCTGTTGTACCATAATCATGTGCGGCATCACCTGTAATCCCAAAGTCGTCAAAGGTGCCATCATTATCCCAGTCCACATCATAATTATATCCTGTACCTGTAGTAGGAATAAGTACCGATGTGTTATTGGTGCCTCCCTGGTTATCTGTCTTCCATGTAGTTACGAAATCTGAATTGGAAATTTGCGACTTTAGGCCTGAAGTGCAAATAAAAAATAGAATTAAAAAAGTGTTGCAGTTAAATACAAATTTGGATGGGAATAATCGTATTCTCATTTATTTTATGGTTAGGTTGGTAAAAGAATCGTAAGATAAAAATTAAAATGGTATATTAAACCATAGATATACAAGATGTTATAAAATATCGATTAAATTCCTGTAGAGAAGGCTTTAAATACACATCCATGAAATTAAGACTGCTTTTATGCTGCTGTATTTTTTTATTTAGTTGCAGCAAAGGCAAAGGTTCCGAAACCAATGAAACCTCAACTACCCAAACAGAAAAGCCCGGTACCTGAACGGATGACATTGCCGAGGAAACTGAAGAAGAACCCGTAACAGAGGAAGAATCCATTAGTTTTGAGAATTTTGAAGCTGAGATTACTTCCTTTATGGAAACCTATCAAGTTGCCGGGCTCCAAGTCGTCACAACCAAAGATGAATAATAGGTATATGTTAAGAAATGAAACCATTCAGGAGTTGAAGTACTTCTTATATAATTTTGCCTCGGAATTAGATGTGTCGCTTATTGATGAATATACATCTAATCAAATTTTGGAAGAAATTGACAATTATTACTCGTAATCGAATGATTCTTCTTTTTAAATCTAAAATGCATTTAGCACAGCTTTATAATCCACAAAATAAATCCTTGTAAAATGCTGCAAAGAAGTAAAAAAGAATCAAAAATGCAGCACGAATGCAGCACGCTATAGAGAATGTGATTTTTAGATTAAAATATAATTAACTGAAAATAAACCATATAAAACCAAAAAAGCCCCGATTTCTCGGAGCTTTTTGCGGTCTGGACGGGACTCGAACCCGCGACCCCCTGCGTGACAGGCAGGTATTCTAACCAACTGAACTACCAGACCAATGATTTTATCTTTTAAAGACTCCGACAACGGTCGGATTCAAATCTTGTTCAGATTGCTTTTTTAAAGCGAGTGCAAATATACATTCTCATTTCGGATTCGACAAAACATTTTTTTAAAAATGTGATCAAACAAATTTTTGCCTTTCGATCATGAACGAATTCAATACTTGTGAAAAATCGCCCCGTATATCCACCTCTACATATTTAATTTTGTACTGGGCACATTTGAGCTTCAATGCTTGCTGATAATGCAGTACTTTTTCGGAATAGGCTTTTTGGATGGATTCGGCATATAGATCAATATGTTGCCCTGTCTCCACATCCACAAAACGCTTGGGGGCGCTACCAAAATCAAAATTGATTTCATGCTCATGGTCCATCAAATGGAACAGGGCCACAGCATGCTTATTGTATTTCAAATGACGCAGGGCCTCAAACAGTTTTTCCTCTTCGGTCTCGGTTTGGAACATGTCCGTAAAAAGGAAGATCATGCTCCTTCTGTGGATTTTCTCGGCAATCTGGTGTAAAAAAGTATAGGTCTTTGTCGATTGTGATCCATTTCTCGTGGCTGCCACCTCGTTCAACTTGGAATACAACATCTGAAAATGCCTTTCGCTGTTCTTTTCCGAAGCATAAAAATCATAGGTGTCGGAATAGATGCTCAGACCCACCGCATCCCGTTGCTTTTTAAGGATTTGCATCAAGGCCGCAATGGACAACACCCCATATCCAATTTTGTTGAGGTTGTCCAGGGAAAGATTCTTCACTTCCGGATAATACATGGAAGCCGAATTGTCCAAGATCATGTGGCACCTCAGGTTGGTCTCGTCCTCATACCGTTTGGTGTATAGTCGGTCTGATTTGGCATAGAGTTTCCAGTCGATGTGTTTGGTACTTTCGCCCGAATTGTAAATTTTGTGCTCGGCAAACTCGGCGGAAAAACCATGGAAAGGACTTTTATGGATACCACTGATGAATCCCTCCACGATCTGGTTGGCCAAAAGTTCCAGATGGTTGAAGAGCTGTGCCTTATGTAATTCCGATCGTACGTCCATACCCAGATTGTTGCGACAAGATAAAATAAAAAAGGCTTGGCCAATGCCAAACCTTTTTTAAAATATGATTGTGGGCACTTTTACAATGCCGCGTCAATAGCGTCTGTGTAGACTTTCTTTGGAGAAACCCCAACCTGACGGTTGATCACTTCACCATCCTTGAAAACAAGAACGGTAGGAATGTTACGAACGCCGTACTTGGCCGCAAACTGTTGGTGTGAATCCACATCCACCTTACCAACAACCGCTTTGCCCTCGTATTCTTGACTTACTTCCTCAATGATCGGGCCTACCATTCTACATGGACCGCACCAAGCTGCCCAAAAATCGACAAGAACAGGTTTGTCACTTTTCAAAACCACTTCGTCAAAACTTGCATCTGTTATTTCTAGTGCCATTTTATTTATTTTTTGTTACGCAAAGTTAGTCAATTATTGTGCATGTACCTTACGGTGAGGGCATTCGTTTTCATTATGGTGCTATTTGTATTTGTTATGGTCAATTAAGCTGATAATGAATTTCATGCGCCTCCAATTCGGATAACAGTTCGCTATTGATCTTTACCTTTTGTTTTCTGCTGGATAGTTTGAGCTTGATTTCCTCTTCCATCTCGTAGATCTCAAAATTGAGAGGGTGTTCACCTTTGTATAATCGTAAGGTATCTTTCAATGCCTTGATGCGTTGTTCCTGTAATCGGTCAATATCCAGTTTGATGGTCAACTTTTTGGCAAACGCATCCATCACATCCTGTAGCTGTTTAAAATCGTTGAACTGAAGTCGCGGGTCACCTTTTTTCCCCGTATCCCGGTTTACCCAGCCCTCACGCACAAAGGCCTTGATGTAGACAAAGGAATTGATCATCAGAAAATGGCGGAATTTGAGGTATTCCTCCCCAAAAATCCGGAACTCATACGACTCGTTATAATCCTCCAAAGTGAAGAGTCCCCAGCCCTTTCCGTTTTTTGATACCCTATGCTGCACATCGGTAATGACGCCTGCCACGGAGAGCTCACGATTCACAAATCCTTCCAAATTGGAAAAAGCGGAAACATCGGCATTGCAAAAGGCAGTGATTTCTTTTTTGAAATCATCCAAAGGATGCCCCGAAATGTAGATGCCCACTACCTCTTTTTCCCTTCGCAGTTTTTCCATGGTCCCCCATTCCTCACAAGGGGGAACAATGGGTTCGGGTATTTGCACTTCACTAGCATCCCCAAAAAGGCTTACTTGGGAAGAGTTTTCGTTTTCCTGATATTTGGAACCATACCTGACGGCCTTTTCCAAAAAGGTGATGCCGTCACCCTCATCGTGAAAATATTGCGCACGGTGTGTATCCGTAAAGGAATCGAAACCACCGGCCAAGGCAAGGTTTTCAAATGCCTTTTTGTTGGCGGAACGTAGGTCCACCCGTTTGGCCAAATCGAAAATGGAACGGTAGGCCCCGTCTTTTTTCCGGTTTTCCACAATGGTTTCCACGGCGGAACGCCCCACACCCTTGATGGCGCCCATCCCAAAACGCACGGCGTTGTCCTTGTTTACAGCAAACTTATAGTAGGATTCGTTCACATCAGGACCCAAAACCTGTAGTCCCATCCGCTTACATTCTTCCATAAAGAAGGTCACCTGCTTAATGTCGTTCATGTTGTTGGACAGTACCGCAGCCATATATTCGGCAGGGTAGTGGGCCTTTAAGTAAGCCGTTTGGTAGGCGATGTACGCATAACAGGTGGAGTGGCTCTTGTTGAAGGCATAAGAGGCAAAGGCTTCCCAATCCTTCCAGATTTTCTCCAAGACATCCCTTGGGTGACCGTTCTTTTCACCACCGTCCAAAAACTGGGGTTTCAATTTTTGAAGCAGGGCAAATATCTTTTTCCCCATGGCCTTTCGCAAAACGTCGGCATCACCTTTGGAGAACCCGGCCAACTTTTGGGAGAGCAACATCACCTGCTCCTGGTAGACGGTAATCCCATAGGTTTCTTTCAGGTATTCCTCCATGTCGGGGAGGTCATAGGTAATCTCCTCATCACCGTGTTTCCTGGCGATGAAACTGGGGATGTATTCCATGGGCCCTGGTCTGTACAGGGCGTTCATGGCGATAAGGTCATCAAAAACCGTAGGTTTCAGGTTTTTCATGTGTTTTTGCATCCCAGGGGATTCGTATTGGAATATCCCTACAGTGTCACCTCGCTGAAAGAGTTCATAGGTCTTCTCATCATCCAACGGAAAATCATCGGGAATGAGTTCAACTCCTGTCCTGGCTTTTACGATTTTCACCGTATCCTTGATCAAGGTCAAGGTTTTCAATCCCAAGAAATCCATTTTGAGGAGTCCGGCACTTTCCACCACGGAGTTATCGAACTGCGTTACGTAGAGGTCGGAGTCTTTGGCAGTGGAAACAGGTACGAAGTTGGTAATATCATCGGGTGTGATGATGACCCCACAGGCATGGATGCCCGTATTCCGAAGGGAACCTTCCAACACACGGGCCATGTTCACGGTCTGTCCTTCCAAATCCTCGCTTTCGGAAATGTTCAACAATTCGTTGACTTTTTCCAATTCCTCAGATCGGAACTTTTTCTTCAACTCGGCTTCTTCGGCCCCAAAAATCTTGTTGAGTTTGGACATGTTGGGGATCAACTTGGCAATACGATCCGCATCGCTCAAAGGCAGGTCCAAAACCCTAGCCGTATCCCGAATGGACGATTTGGCGGCCATGGTGCCATAGGTGATGATTTGTGCCACCTGATTGGAACCATACTTGTTGATCACGTATTCCATCACACGACCCCGACCTTCGTCGTCAAAGTCGATATCGATATCGGGCATGGATACCCTATCCGGATTCAGGAAACGCTCAAAAAGGAGATCGTACTTCATCGGGTCGATGTTGGTGATGCCCAAACAATAGGCCACCACCGATCCTGCAGCGGAACCCCTACCCGGACCAACAGAAACATCCATGTTCCGGGCTTCGCGGATAAAGTCTTCCACAATCAAGAAATAACCTGGGTATCCGGAGTTTTTGATGGTCTCTAACTCAAAATCGATGCGTTCGCTGATTTCAGGTGAAATCTCACCGTAACGTCTTTCGGCACCTTGATAGGTAATGTGTTTTAAGTAAGCATTTTCTCCTCGTTTACCACCATCTTCTTCATCTTCCTGTACTTTGAATTCCTCTGGAATGTCGAATTTGGGAAGCAGGATATCGCTGGCCAGATCATAAGGTTCCACTTTGTCCACCAGTTCGTGGATATTCAAAATGGCCTCGGGAATATCCTTAAAAATTTCTTTCATCTCGTCCGAAGACTTGAAATAATATTCCTGATTGGGCAAACCGTAGCGGTACCCGCGTCCACGACCAATAGGGGTGGAGCGTTTTTCGCCATCCTTCACACAAAGCAGAATGTCATGGGCCTCGGCATCATCCTTCGCACAATAATAGGTATTGTTGGTGGCTACTATTTTTACGTTATGATCCTTGGCCAGTTGCACCAGTACTTGGTTTACCCGGTCTTCGTCTTCCTGACCGTGACGCATAAGCTCCACATACAGATCGTCACCAAATTGTTCCTTCCACCACAAGAGTGCTTCCTCGGCCTGCTTTTCGCCAACGTTCAATATTTTGTTGGGCACTTCGCCATAAAGGTTTCCGGTAAGGGCAATCACATTTTCCTTGTATTGCTCCACGATTTTTTTATCGATACGAGGCACGTAGTAGAACCCATCCGTATAAGCGATGGAAGACATTTTGGCCAGGTTGTGATAGCCTTTTTTGTTCTTGGCCAACAACACTATCTGGTAACCGTAATCCTTTACATTTTTATTGGTATGGTCCTCGCAAACGTAAAATTCACAACCCACGATCGGGGTAATTTCCTGTTCCGTGGGTGCCTCCCCTTTTTCCTCGCGTTCCTTGTTGCGGTCCTTTACCCCTTTGTTGTGGGCCATGATTTCTTTCACAAAGTGAAAGGCACCCATCATATTGGCATGGTCGGTAAGGGCAACTGCGGGCATGCCATTATCGGCAGTGGCCTTTACCAAGTCTTTAATATTGATGGTGGACTGGAGCACCGAAAACTGGGAATGGTTATGCAAATGAGCAAACGGGGCATCTTCCAGCGTTTCGATGTTCTCCTGGATTTCCTCTGCGGAAATTTCCCCTGTATCTTTTGCCCAAAGGGCATCCGCAATTTTTTTGGAAGCCGCTTTTAGGTTGATGTGCTTCAGGCCGATGAGTTCGATCTCCTGTGGATTGGCCTCGGAGAATCGCTCAAAATAATCGGGTTGCACATCCAGTTCGTTGGTGGAAAACTGTCTTTTTCTGACCAATTCCAGAAAACAACGGGTGGTGGCCTCTACATCGGCGGTAGCGTTGTGGGCCTCGGCAAAAGGTTCTCCAAAGAGAAATTCATGGAGTTCGGTCAAGGTGGGCAGTTTGAACTTACCTCCACGACCACCCGGAATCTTGCAAAGTTCAGCGGTATGTTCGGTACAGGTGTCCAGAACCGGTAATGCGGTCAAAGGGCTTTCTACTTGATATCTTTGGAACTCGCATCCCATAATGTTGACATCGAAGTCCACATTCTGACCCACCACAAATTTGGTTCGTGATAATGCCTCATTGAATTTGACCAAAACCTCTTCCAAAGGAACGCCCTGTTCCTCTGCCAGTGCCGTAGAAATACCATGGATCTGCTCCGATTCGTACGGAATGTTGAATCCATCGGGCTTGATCAGGAAATCCTGGTGCTCCACCAAATTACCAAGCTCGTCGTGCAATTGCCAAGCAATCTGAACACAACGGGGCCAGTTGTCGGTATCGGTAATGGGGGCATCCCAACGTTTGGGCAAACCGGTGGTTTCCGTATCAAAAATCAAATACATAGGTTATCGGTATGGGTCAAAAAAGCAATGGATAAAAATACGGAAGATGACCTATTCGGTAAAATAGAGTTTTTACGATTTATCAACCAATAAAAAACAAGTAGGGAGTTGTAGGTTAAAAGATTTGGAGTATATTTGCACCCGCTTAACAGACAAGCGATTGATTTCCGATTTCTCGGAAATGACATTTTGAAAAATAAAAGAATTAATAACCAGGGTCGGGCACCCTACAAATTAATGTGATATGCCAGTTAGAATTAGACTTCAGAGACACGGTAAAAAAGGTAAACCATTTTATTGGGTGGTTGCCGCGGATTCAAGATCAAAAAGAGACGGTAAATTTTTGGAAAAATTGGGAACCTATAACCCCAATACCAATCCTGCTACCATCGATTTGGATGTAGATAGTTCCGTAAAATGGTTGCAGAATGGTGCACAACCAACTGATACCGCTAGGGCGATCCTTTCTTACAAAGGAGTTTTGTTGAAGCACCACTTGTTGGGGGGTGTTCGTAAAGGAGCATTGACCGAAGAGCAAGTTGAAGAGAAATTCAACGCTTGGTTGGATGATAAAACCAACAAGATCCAAGCTAAAAAAGATGGTTTGAGCAAAGCTGATGCTGATGCTAAGGCCAAAGCGTTGGAAGCTGAGAAAGAAGCCAACGAAAAAAGGATCGCTGCTGCCGCTCCTGTTGAGGAAGTAGTGGAAGAAGTTGCCGAGGAAACTGCAGAGGTAGCTGCCGAAGAGGCTCCAGTTGAAGAAACAGCTGAAGCTCCTGCTGCTGAAGAAGCTTCCAAAGAAGAAGAATAAGACCAAGGAACGATGCGCAAGGAAGATTGCTTCTACCTGGGCAAAATCGTTTCAAAATATAGTTTTAAGGGTGAGGTGTTGGTTAAATTGGACACCGATGAACCCGATATCTACGAAAATATGGAATCAGTATTTGTTTCTTTGGGAAACAATCTGGTTCCATTTTTTATTGACCGCTGTCGACTGCACAAATCCGATCTGCTCCGCATCGACTTTGAAGAAGTAAAGGATGAATCCTCTGCGGACAAGATTATTGGTTGCGAATTGTTCCTTCCTCTTTCCCTTTTGCCTCCGTTGACGGGTGACAAGTTTTATTTTCATGAGGTGATAGGTTTCACTTTAATGGATGAGGTGCATGGCGATATTGGTGTGATCCAATCCATAAACGATAATGCTTCCCAAGAGCTTTTTGAGGTGACTAAGGATGGTAAGGAACTCCTGATTCCCATCAGCGATGAAATCATCACCAAAGTGGACCGCAAGAACAAAACCATCCATGTAAAAACCCCTGAAGGGTTGGTAGATCTATATCTGGGTGAGTAAATAAGCTTTTTGGCTATATTTATCAAAACCTTTTTTCATGCACCGATTTATTGTTCTGGCCATACTTTTTGGTATGGGACTTGTTGTCGAAGACAAGCCACAAGTTAAAAAGCCCGATACCCCACCCAATATTGTATTGATCTTTACTGATGACCAAGGGTATCAAGATGTGGGCGTTTTTGGCTCCCCAAACATCAAGACCCCGAACCTGGACCAAATGGCCGCTGAAGGACTGCAATTGACCAGTTACTATGCCGCGCAAGCGGTCTGCTCCGCTTCTAGGGCAGGGATTTTAACGGGTTGCTACCCAAACCGGATTGGTATCCACAATGCTTTGGGCCCCGATAATACCCATGGCATCAATGCATCGGAAACCACTATTGCAGAAATGTTGAAGGAAAAAGGGTATGCTACGGCAATCTATGGAAAATGGCATTTAGGTCATCACAAACAATTTTTGCCTACCCGCCATGGGTTCGACGAATGGTTCGGCATCCCTTATTCCAATGATATGTGGCCGAAGCATCCGCAACAAGGAACCATTTTCAACTTTCCAGATCTTCCATTGTATGAAAACGAAAAAGTCATCGGTATTCTCGAAGATCAATCGCAGCTGACCACACAGATTACGGAACGAAGCGTAGATTTCATCAAAAGAAACAAGGATAAGCCCTTCTTTTTGTATGTGCCCCATCCGCAACCGCATGTACCGTTGTTTGTTTCGGAAAAATTCAAGGGAAAATCGGAAAGAGGTTTGTATGGTGATGTGATCATGGAAATCGATTGGTCGGTTGGCCAGATCATGAAGGCATTAAAGGATAACGGATTGGAGGAAAACACCTTGGTCATCTTTACTTCCGATAATGGTCCTTGGTTGTCGTATGGTAATCACGCTGGAAGTGCTTTGCCTCTTCGGGAAGGTAAGGGTACCGCTTGGGAAGGAGGTCAACGGGAACCCTGTATCATCAAATATCCTAAAAAATTAAAAGGGGGCAAGATCATTGATGTTCCCATGATGGCCATTGATTTTTTGCCAACACTGGCAGAACTTACCCAAGCTCCACTGCCAGAGCAGGTCATTGATGGTAAAAGTGTGTGGAAAATTTTGACTGGAGAACGGGAAGAGCCGGTGCAGGAAGCGTATTTCTTTTATTATCGCGTGAATGAAATGTTCGGGGTGCGTTACGGCAAATGGAAATTGTATTTTCCCCATCGATACCGTACTATGGAAGGACAGGAACCTGGCAAGGATGGGCAACCGGGAGAGTATCGTATGGTCGATTTAAAAGAAATTGAATTGTACGATTTGGAGAGTGACATAAGTGAGGCCACCAACGTGGCGGCCCAACACCCTGATGTGGTTGCCGAAATCGAAAAATTGGCCAATGACATGAGGTACAGGTTGGGGGATTCCCTCAAAGACATGAAAGGCGCAGAAACTAGGGAACCTGGAAGGTTACAACGATAATAATTTTCAGGAAATTAAAAAGGGGCAATCCCGCCCCTTTCTGTTTTAAGAATTATGAAAGTTTTATTTTTTCCATTTGCCACCGCCAACGTAGAAGCCTAATGAAATTCCAAAATAGGAGTTCTTCTGTTCAACCCCATCACCAAAATCGGTCTTTCCAATTAAGTTGTATGTTGCGGCCAGTCGGAACTTTCCTGCCTCAAAACCAGCTCTAACAAGCCCTCCAAATTTACCATCGACCTTAACTTCGCCTGATCCAACCCCGCCAATATCCAATTTTGCATTGGCCAAGGAATTATAACCTGCACCAGCTCCCAAAAAGGGTGCAAAAGAAGAACTTCCAGAGTTGAAGTAATAGTCAAAAGTGGCGGAATAGGACATACTGGCTGCCAGTTCTGCTTCTACAGAAATGCCACTTTCAGTAATGTTTTTGGCCATAGCTGCAGATTCAAATCGCAGACCTATGTTCATGTTGTCGGCAATATTATACTTAGGTTCCAAGGCAATCAGGACTCCGCCTCCTCCATCGGGCATGGCGTAACCCAAATCCATTCCGACCCTAAATTTTCCTTGTTCCTGTGCGTGGCTCAGTTGGCTCATGGAAACCAAAGCGATGATGACAAAAATGATTTTTTTCATAATAAATAGTGTGTATAAGATTGGTAAATGATTTGGACAAGGTTTTTCCTTGTCTACTTGGGTTGCGAAATAACCTTAATCGATTAAAGAAAACATCTTAGATCTTATGGAAGGGATATTTGAATTTATCAGACCAAGGTTTGAATTGATATATGTAGTTCAATTACTGAGAGACTCTATTTCTTTAAAAGAAGAAAAAGTACCTTTGGTAAAATGAAGCCATTTCAGTTTAAAGAATTCACGGTTTATCAAGACCAATGCGCCATGAAGGTGGGTACGGACGGTGTGCTTTTGGGTGCTTGGACCTCTTTGGAACATCAGCCTGAAACCATTTTGGATGTGGGAGCAGGAACGGGTTTGATTGCATTACAACTCGCACAGCGTTCCGTTGCTGAAACCATTGATGCCATTGAATTGGATGAGGCCGCCTATGAACAATGTGTTTCCAATTTTGAAGGATCGCCTTGGGCGGACCGATTGTTTTGCTACCATGCCGGTTTTGATGAATTTGTGGACGAAATTGAAGATCAATACGATTTAATCGTTTCCAATCCACCATTTTACTCAGAAGAAGTTGCTAGTGGTGATGTGTCGAGAGACCAGGCCAGACAGAACAGCTCCCTTCCTTTTGATGAATTAGTGGTGGGTGTTGCCCAATTGCTTTCGGAAAATGGACGCTTTTCGGTCATTGTTCCCCACAAGGAAGAATTGAATATATTGGAATTGGCCAATCAAAATCAATTGTACCCCCAACGGATCACAAGGGTGAAAGGAAATGCCAATGTGGAATACAAAAGAAGTTTAATGGAATTCGGTTTTGAAAAAGGGGAAGTGCAGATTGATGAACTTATCATTGAAACGGAACGCCATCAGTATACGGATGCATACATTAAACTGACCGAAGCATTTTATTTAAAAATGTAACAATACTGAAGTGAAATGTTATATTTCGTTATTATATTTGGCGGACACTCCGCATGGGTGCTGAGCGCAGTCGAAGCATAATACAGAACTCACACTAAAATTAAGATTCCTGCTTTTACAGGAATGACATATTAAATGATAATATATGAAGCCCGATCTATTTGAAGCCCCGGATTACTACAATCTCGATGATCTTTTTTCCGAAGAACACAAACTGGTGCGCGATGCGGCCCGACAGTGGGTAAAAAGGGACATATCCCCCATCATTGAGGAATTTGCCCAAAAGGCTGAATTTCCCAAACAAATTATTGGTGGATTGGCAGAGATCGGTGCTTTTGGTCCGTACATTCCCGAACAATATGGAGGGGCTGGTTTAGATCAGATCAGTTATGGGTTGATCATGCAGGAAATTGAGCGTGGTGATAGTGGGGTGCGCTCCACGGCATCGGTACAATCCTCCTTGGTCATGTATCCCATTTATGCCTACGGTTCCGAAGAGCAAAGGCAAAAATATTTACCTAAATTGGCTTCTGGGGAATGGATGGGCTGTTTTGGACTTACCGAACCCAACCACGGGTCCAATCCTGGTGGTATGGAAACCAAGTTCAAGGATATGGGCGATCATTATCTTTTGAATGGTGCCAAACTTTGGATCTCCAACTCGCCTTTTGCTGATGTTGCGGTGGTCTGGGCCAAGAATGAGGAAGGAAGGATCCACGGTTTGATTGTGGAACGTGGAATGGAAGGCTTCTCCACTCCGGAAACTCATAACAAATGGTCGTTGCGGGCATCCGCTACAGGAGAACTGATATTCGATAACGTTAAAGTGCCCAAAGAAAATTTACTTCCTGGTAAAAGTGGCTTGGGTGCTCCACTAGGGTGTTTGGATTCCGCCCGATATGGCATTGCTTGGGGAGCCATTGGTGCTGCCATGGATTGTTACGATACCGCCCTTCGATATGCCAAGGAACGCATTCAGTTCGGGAAACCGATCGCAGCCTTTCAACTTCAGCAGAAAAAATTGGCAGAAATGATCACAGAAATTACCAAAGCACAATTGTTGGCGTTTCGTTTGGGTCAATTAAAGAATGACGGTAGGGCAACTACGGCCCAAATCTCCATGGCGAAGCGTAACAATGTGGAAATGGCCATCAAAATTGCCCGTGAGGCACGGCAAATGTTGGGAGGTATGGGTATCACGGGCGAATACAGCATCATGCGCCACATGATGAACCTTGAAAGTGTGATTACTTATGAAGGAACCCACGACATCCACCTATTGATTACAGGGGCTGACATTACTGGAATCCCAGCTTTCAAATAACAGGTTAGGTTACTTTTTCCACGGTAACCCTGATTGATTTACTGATGGGAGTGTGGCTCTTGTCCGCAAAATGGTTATAGGGCACCAGCATGTTCGTTTCCGGGAAATAAGCAGCCATGTTCCCTTTGGGAATGTCGTAAGGGACCACCAAAAATTGTTCAGCGGTACGTTTGATGCCATCGTAAAGGCTATGCAGGTTGACCACATCCAGTTTTTGCAATTTTCGTTTATCCATATCCTCTTGATTCATAAAAACCACCCGGCGTTCATTGTGGATGCCCCGGTAGCGATCGTTCAATCCGTAAATAGTGGTATTGAATTGGTCATGCGACCGAATCGTCATCAACAATAATTCATCTTTTTTAAGCTGATGGTCCGGTAAGGTGTTGAAGGTGAGTTGTGCCTTTCCGTTGGGCAACATCCTGAAATTGCGTTCCCTCACATTGTTGGGTAGGTAATAGCCAAAACCCTTGGAACGCTTGCTCGTATTTTCAAAACCCTTTACGGTCTTGTCAATATAACCTCGGATAAGATTATAGTCCTGTCCCAAGGCGTGCCAATCCATGGGATGATTTCCTTTAAAATAAGTGTGGGCCATCAATGCAATGATCTCCGGTTCACTTTTGATGTGTTCCGAAGCAGGTTTCAGCAACCCTTTACTTTGACGCACTTTGCCCGTACTGCTTTCCATGGTCAAAAACTGTAGGGTCCCGTTCTTTTCATCTTTTTCGGAACGTCCAAATGTTGGTAGCAGCAACGCTGTTTGACCAGTGACCAAATGGCTGCGGTTCAATTTGGTGCTGATTTGCACGGTAAGGTTGCATTGTTGAACGGCCTTTGCGGTGTATGCCGTATCTGAAGCAGCCATCAAAAAGTTGCCTCCCAGGCAGATGAATACTTTTGCATGGCCATCATGCATTGCTTTTATGGCATCGACCGTATCAAAGCCAGGTTTGGTCGGTGGGTCAAACTTGAGATGCTCCTTGATTTTTTTGTTCAACGTTTGGTTCACATAGTGCATGATGCCAACGGAACGGTCACCTTGCACATTGCTGTGTCCACGAACAGGGCAAGTGCCGGCAAAAGGTTTTCCAATGGCGCCTTTCAGGAGTAATATGTTCACGTATTCTTGAATGCATTGTACCGCATTTTTGTGCTGGGTGAGTCCCATGGCCCAGCAAACGATGATCTTGGAATTTTCTGCCAATAATTGGACAGCTTGGTCAATTTTTCGCATGGAAACCCCAGTCCTTCGTTGAAGCGCTTCATTATGGTAACGGGCCAAATCCTGTAAAAGGGCATCATAGCCATCTACGTGGTCCACAATGAATTCATGGTCCAGCACATTGGATTTTTTGGCATCCAAGGCAACCAATTTTTTCAAAATGAGTTTGGCTAAGGCGATATCCTCATTGATCTTAACAGGTAAATGGATGTCGGCCATGGCCTGTCCACTTCCTAACATATCAGATACGCTCTGCGGATTTTTGAAATGTACCAATCCCGTTTCTGCTAAAGGGTTGATGCTGATAATCTTTCCACCGTTTTTTTTGCATTTTTCGAGTGCCGATAACATTCTGGGATGATTGGTCCCCGGATTTTGCCCCACCACCAAAATGACCTCCGCACCATAAAAATCATCCAAGGTCACGGAACCTTTGCCTATACCCAAGGTTTCAGAAAGGGCCACACCAGATGATTCATGGCACATATTGGAACAATCCGGCATGTTATTGGTGCCAAAGGCACGTGCGAACATCCCGTATAAAAAAGCGGCCTCATTGCTGGATCGGCCCGAAGTATAAAAAATGGCCTCATTGGGATCGTTGAGTCGGTGGAGCTCTTCAGAAATCAATTCAAAGGCTTTCGTCCATGCAATCGGCTCGTAATGAACACTGTTTGGTTTTAGAACCAGAGGTTCCACAACTCTTCCCAATTTGTTCAGTTCGTAATCCGAGAGCTGGGATAATTCTTCCACGGAGTGTTGGGCAAAGAAATCTGCCCCAATCTGCTCTTTGGTGGCCTCATCGGCCAAGGCCTTGGCGCCATTTTCACAATATTCGGCAATCTTGGAGGGATGTTCTGGAACCGGCCAGGCGCAACTTGGACAGCGAAACCCGTCCTCTTGGTTCATTTCGAGCAAGGCCTTCATGGATTTGGCAATCCCCATCTCCTTAAAACTGTGCCGAAGCGCTTCCGTAACCCCCAAAAGTCCGGCTGCGGTATGCATGGGTTCCTTAAGTCTCAGCCCAGTGAATTGGGTATCGCCGGTCAGTGAAATATTCCGTTTGATGTCTTTATCCATTGGTTCGGCTTAGCATTGTAATTTTGGGTTGGGGTAATTGTCCGATTGGTCTTCAGAAGTATTCTCCAAGCAGGTAAAGTCTTTTTCCACGAGTAGATGGAGTTTTTTTCCTTCGGGAAGTGGCATTTCATGTTCAAAACCAACGATTTCTTTCTGGAACCAATCCTTGCCGTCCGTTTCGGGAATGGATAACACTATTCCGTTTTGGGCATAGAATGCTTCTAGGTTTTGGATTCCTTTCATCAACTGTACCCGATATTGAAAAGTTTGTGCGCCAAATTCGGTGGTCTCTTGTACCGATCCGGTTTCGGATAACTGTTTCACTTCACTCTGGGTCAGTCGAAAACGCACTGAATTGCCTTTGATTCGTATCTTCATTACAACAAATTTCCTATGTAATTTAGGAAAAATCGAGTACTTTGGAGCATGTTTGCCTTGGTGGATTGTAATAACTTCTATGCTTCTTGTGAACGGGCTTTTCAACCGCAGTTCAACAATGTTCCCGTGGCCATTTTGTCCAATAATGATGGCTGTTTCATCTCGCGAAGTGATGAGGCCAAAGAATTGGGCCTGCCTATGGCCGCCCCTGCCTTCAAGTATCGAAAGTTTTGTGAGGACCATGGCATTAAGATGTTTTCTTCCAATTATCCCTTGTATGGGGATATGAGTACCCGGGTAATGAATATTTTGGGCACATTCACACCGGACATGGAAGTGTACAGTGTGGATGAAGCTTTCCTTAAGTTCGATGGTTTCAAGAATTATGATTTTGATGTGTACGGAAGGGAGATCCAACGAACCGTTCAAAAGTGTACCGGAATTCCCGTCAGTATAGGAATAGCACCTACAAAAGCTTTGGCCAAGGTTGCCAATAAGATTGCCAAAAAAATGAGGTCCAAAACAGGGGGAGTATATGTGATCCAATCCGAAGAAAGACGTATAAAAGCATTAAAATGGACCAAGATAGAAACGGTTTGGGGCATCGGGCACGGAAATTTGAAACGGGTACAGACCCAAAATGTAAAAACCGCCTATGACTTTACCCAATTGTCGGATGAATGGGTGAGAAAACAAATGGCAATCATAGGGTTGAGGTTGAAAAAGGATTTGCAAGGCATCCCAACATTGGATTTGGATGATGATACACGGGACAAAAGAGCCATTGCCACTACAAGAAGTTTTGAAAGCACATATTCCGATGTCGAAAATATCAAGGAGCGTATCTCCACCTTTGCCAGTAGCTGTGCCGAAAAATTGCGGAACCAAGGCAGTAGTTGCAACCACATTGTGGTGCTGTTGCGAAGCGATAGGCATAAAAAGGACGAGCCACAGGACAGGAGTAGTGTCATCGTTACATTGCCTTATGCCACGGATTCAAGCTTGACCATAAGCAATTATGCCGTTAAGGCCGCGATTTCCATATTTAGGCCAGGAATCAAATACAAGAGGGCAGGGGTGATCGTATCGGGTTTGGTGCCCACCAATGCAAGGCAATTGGATCTGTTTCTATCCGAAAATCCAAAGCACCATAAAATCATGGAGGTGATGGATGACATCAACGATAAGTACGGGGGCTATAAGATGAAGATTGCCAACCAAGATTTGGAAAGAACCTGGAAGATGCGCCAAGAACACCTTTCGCCAAGGTACACGACAAACATCAATGAAATTATTACGGTGAAATGATTCCTAAAAAACCGATAAACACTGAATCACTCACTTTTTTTTCTCCCGATGAGGAAGGGGAAATGGGCATTCCTCTGTCCAACAATGCCGTTTCTGCGGGGTTTCCTTCTCCTGCGGATGATTTTAAGGAAAAGCGGATCAGTCTTGATCGAACATTGATCAAAAACAAGGAGGCTACCTTCTATGCAAGGGTAAGTGGAAAATCGATGATCGGGGCTGGGCTCGATGACGGAGACCTTTTGGTCATAGACCGGAGTTTGGAGGCGGAGCATGGAAAAATAGCCGTTTGCTTTTTGGATGGAGAGTTCACGGTAAAACGATTGCATATTGAAAAGAATTCCATCACATTGATGCCCGAAAATGAAAATTACAAACCCATAAAAGTCTCCAAGGACAGCGATTTATTGATTTGGGGAGTGGTCACTTATGTCATAAAAGCATTATAGCCAATAGATTTCTTAGTCGCAAGCTCTTTCGAAATGACGTTGGGGTCATTAGATATATGAAACAAACAGTGAATTTTGTTACTGACAATCATAGATTGGTTTGTCATTTCGAACGAATGTGAGAAATCTAATATCATATTTGGATAGCTTTCTGAGGTTGGATAGGCATGGGTCATCTCGAGCGTAGTCGAGAGATAGTTTTGAGAGCAGCAATTTTATGAGGTCTCAACTGCGCTCGGCCTGACAATAAATAGCGAATTTAAAAGGTGCTATTTCAAAAAGAAGCAATTGAATCCTATAAATCCAAAACCTTTACTATCTTTGTCCTGTTGTGTTGGATTTCAATCCCAGCGATTGGAATCAGGTTGAAGCATCGAAGCGATGCTTGCCAATGAAAGGCTTTCCGTTTGGAAGGCTTTTTTTGTTTGTGGTTGAACTAATTCCGCCGAAAAGCGGAATCCTCTTCTTGATATGTATTAGTGAAAATTAGTGCCATTCGTGTCAAACCATTCCTTGCATTAGATTCTTCACTCCGTTCAGAATGACAATTGGATTTCTCAATCGTCGCTAAGCTCCTCATTTCGAAATGACGTGTTACTCTTTTTATTGTTTTTGTTCTGGAATCATAAATTTCCCTATTTTCATTTCGAACCGAATACCGATTAAGTATCGGTAGAGTGTGAGAAATCTCAGAATGACGATTCAAGGTAATGTCAACTCCCTGAAACCGTATGCGCTACATGGTGCACCAAAGAAGCGGCCAGTTTGGCTGTTTGCCCATCAATGTCATACTTGGGGTTCATCTCAGCAATGTCCAAACTGATCAGTTTACCAGTGGAGATAATGGTCTTTAGGCATTCCAAAACAATGTGCGGGGTAAAACCCATGGGTGAAGCAGCACTTACCCCTGGAGCAAACGCCGAGGAAAACCCGTCCAGATCGATGGTGACATACACTTGGTCCACGTTTTTCGCAAAAGCGTTGATCCAAGTGGTAATTTCTTGTAATAGTGGAACTTGAAAGGTGTCGTTCATGACATAAGTAACATCCAGATCCCGGGCGGTTTGAAAAAGATTGCGGTCATTGGCATCTTTTCGGATACCGAGGCAGAGGTAATTAAAATTGATGCCTTCTTTCTGGGAATCTTGGGCGATCTGATAAAATGGGGTGCCGGAATTGCCCTGTTCCGTATTTTTCCGAAGGTCGAAATGGGCATCAAAATTAATGATACCGATGGTCTGGCCTTCCTTTTTTGCATCCAGGTATTGCTTAATGCCACAATAATGGCCATAGGCCATATCGTGCCCGCCACCCAGCACAATAGGAAATTGCTTTTTTTCCAAAAGAATGGCAACGGCTTCGGCAAGTTGGTCCTGAGATGCTTCCATATCACTATTGGTGCAGGTGATGGAGCCCACATCGTGCAACAAAACATGACTGGCCAAGTGGTTGGGCATTTTTCCAAAACTGCTTTTTATGGCATCCGGTCCATCCACGGCTCCGACCCTTCCTTGGTTGCGGTGCACCCCGGCATCACAGGCATAACCCAATAGGGCGATGGATTTTTTCTGGGCTTCGGGAATTTCGACCAAGGGGGTACAATGCACTTTTTCGTGGAGGTACAACCACTTGTTGGAAATGCGTCCTGTCCAGAGGTTCTTTTTTGGGGGCTCGTAGTGTTTCATCACATTAAAAAAGGTCGTCCAGTATATTCGGTTCCACCAGATTTGGTAAAGTTACCCTTAAATTTGGAGTACGGTCCATTTCTCGTTGAATGGCAAACAACGCTTCTTTGTTACGGGCCCAACTTCTTCGGGATATACCGTTGTTCACATCGTAGAACAACATCTTTTTCAATCGGTTGGAAGCTTCCTCCGAACCATCCAGCACCATACCAAAGCCCCCGTTGATGACCTCGCCCCAACCTACACCACCACCATTGTGGATGGATACCCAGGTGGCTCCCCTAAAGCTGTCGCCAATCACATTGTGGATGGCCATATCAGCAGTGAACTTGCTGCCGTCATAAATATTGCTGGTCTCCCTAAAGGGAGAATCGGTTCCGCTTACATCGTGGTGGTCGCGACCCAAAACCACTGGGGCACTGATCTCGCCATTGGCAATGGCCGTATTGAAGGCATCGGCAATCTTGCTTCTCCCTTCGGCATCGGCATATAGGATACGGGCCTGGGAACCCACTACCAATTTGTTCTGCTCCGCTTCGGAGATCCATTTGATGTTGTCCTGCATTTGTTGTTGGATTTCCTCCGGAGCCTCCGCTTTGATTTTTTTCATGATTTCCAACGCAATGGCATCCGTTTTTTGAAGATCTTTTGGATTGCCCGAAGTACACACCCATCTAAAAGGTCCAAAACCATAATCAAAACACATGGGCCCTAAAATATCCTGTACATACGAAGGATATCTAAAATCGATGTTGTTTTTGGCCATCACATCGCCACCGGCACGGGAAACTTCCAACAAAAAGGCATTCCCGTAATCAAAAAAGTAAGTGCCTTTGGCCGTGTGTTTGTTAATGGCGTTGATCTGCCTGCGGAGGGATTCCTGTACTTTTTCCTTGAACGCTTCGGGATTTTCGACCATCAAGGTATTCGCTTCTTCAAACGAAAGCCCAACGGGATAATACCCGCCTGCCCAAGGATTGTGCAAGGAAGTCTGATCGGAACCTAGGTGTACAAAAATGCCTTCCTCATAAAAATGCTCCCAAACATCCACCACATTACCTATGTAGGCCAAGGATACGGTTTCTTCGTTGGCAATGGCTTCCTTTACCCGAACCATCAACAATTGAAGGTCTACCAAAAGTTCATCCACCCAACCTTGTTCGTGCCTTTTTTTGGCCGCTTCGGGATTCACTTCGGCACAAACAGTAATACAGCCAGCAATGTTGCCAGCTTTGGGTTGTGCCCCGCTCATGCCTCCCAATCCTGCGGTCAGGAACACTTTCCCCTTTGGTGAATCCTTCTTGTCCAACACTTTTCGGAAGGCGTTCATCACGGTAATGGCCGTTCCGTGCACAATGCCTTGTGGACCTATGTACATGTAAGAACCGGCAGTCATCTGTCCATATTGTGTAACACCCAAAGCATTGTATTTTTCCCAGTCGTCGGGTTTGGAATAGTTGGGGATCATCATCCCGTTGGTGACCACCACCCTTGGGGCCTCTTTGGATGATGGGAACAATCCCATCGGATGCCCGGAATACATGTGCAGGGTCTGTTCCTCTGTCATGGTCGCCAAATATTTCATGGTCAACAGGTATTGAGCCCAATTTTGAAAAACGGCCCCGTTGCCTCCATACGTGATGAGTTCTTCGGGATGTTGTGCCACCGCTGGGTTCAAATTGTTTTGGATCATCAGCATAATGGCCGCCGCTTGATGGGTTTTGGCAGGATATTCCGAAATAGGCCGGGCATACATATCATATTCCGGTTTAAAGCGGTACATGTAGATTCTTCCATACGTTTTCAGTTCTTCGGCAAATTCATGGGCGAGTTCCCCATGCCATTTTTTCGGAAAATAACGCAGCGCATTTTGCACGGCCAATTTCTTCTCTTCTTTGGAGAGGATGTCTTTCCGTTTTGGTGCTGGATTCCCGTTTTTGGGATAGGGCCTTTTAGCGGGAAGTTGCTCCGGAATTCCTTGTAATAGCTGTGCTTGAAAATTGGTCAATGTTGTGGTCATGCTCAATCGTTTTGATGGATGGGTTCTCCTTTTTTCCAGACTTCACTGGGTTTCATTTGCCCTTGGTAATAGGTGATATCTTGGTAATTATCCGTTGGGAAAACGACGAAATCGGCCCAAGTCCCTGGTTCCAATTTTCCCCTGTCGGCCAAGCGCAATGCTGCTGCGGCTCTAAACGTGATGCCAGCCAAAACTTCGGTGTTTGAAAGTTTTTCGAAAGTACCCAAAATGCTGGCCTGGGTCAACAGGTCGCCCATGGGGGCAGAGCCTGGGTTGTGGTCGCTGGCGATGGACAATGCCCCGCCGGCATCCAAAATTCTTCGGGCCGGTGTGTAGGCGCAGCCCAAACCTAGCGAAGCGCCGGGCAATGCCGTGGAGATGGTTTCACTTTTCGCCAAAAGCTGTATTTCCTTTTCGGTGCTGGCTTCCAAATGATCGGCACTTAATGCTCCAAAATCTACCGCTATTTGACTTCCCCCAGTAGTGAATTGGTCGGCATGTACAGTAATGTCAAATCCCATGGCTTTGGCCTTTTGAAAATAGGGTTTGATTTCTTCAGGAGAAAAGGCACTTTCCTCCACAAAGGCATCGATGCGATGGGCCAGGTTTTCAGATTTCAGGATGGGAAAAAGAGTCGTGCTTATTTCTTCAAGATATTCCGTCTGATGGTTCCAATCCTTAGGTTTCATGTGGGCCGCCAAGCAAGTCGGCACTAAGGTGGCCGCTACTTTTTCATTGGCCTGTTTAATGGCCCGAAGCATTTTTAGTTCTTCATCCACAGAAAGACCGTACCCACTTTTCACCTCTAGGGTGGTGATGCCGTTACGAAAGTGTGTTTTGCTTCTGGAAATGATTCCCGAAACCAATTCCTCTTGGGTAGCTTTTCTGGTCTGGGTCACCGTGTCCCATATGCCTCCACCTGCCTTGGCAATTTCCAAATAGGACTTTCCAGCATTTCTGAACGCATAATCCCGAGCGCGACTTCCTGCAAAGCAGATGTGGGTATGGGAATCCACAAATCCGGGGAGGCAAACGGTCTTGCCTTCTATGTGATGGATGTCGACTTCATTTGATTTCAAGTCTTCAAAAATGCCGATGGCCACAATTTTTCCTTCGGATACCACAATGCCCCCGTTTTCAATTAGGAGCAATTGTTCATCTTTCAAAGCCCCTTTCATGGGTAAACCTGTCATTGGCAATACTTGGGAAAAGGGTCCGATCAAAAGTGGTTTCATACTAGTAGATTTCAAATGCTTCCTGGTGCGGGGTGTTCCAGGAGAGGTTGTTGTCTTTCATCACTTGGTCCACCAAATGAATAATGTCGTTGTTTTGGATGATTTCGATTCCTATTTCGATATCATCAGCAAATACCCTGTCATGCTCGGCAAACGCGACTTTGGTTCTTAGGAAGGTATGGATTTCGTCCAACACAATCCCTGATTTTAAAGGTTTGCGATACTCAAAGGCTTGGGCAGCAGTCAACAGTTCAATGGCCAATATTTTTTCAACATTTTCAATGATTTGCAGGGCCTTTCGTCCACTGATGGAACCCATGCTCACATGGTCCTCTTGTCCCAAGGATGTGGGGATGCTATCGGCACTGGCGGGGAAACAAAGGCTCTTGTTCTCACTGGCCAAAGCGGCCGAAGTGTATTGCAGGATCATATAGCCCGAATTGATCCCGGTGTCCTTCATCAACAATTTGGGAACACCTGGACTATTCCCTTCCAGCGCCAAGTAAATGCGTCGGTCCGAAATATTCCCGATTTCAGATGCGGCCAAAGCGGCATAATCCAAAGCCATGGCCAAAGGCTGACCGTGAAAATTTCCTCCGCTGATGGTGAGTTCGTCATCAATGATGACAGGGTTGTCGGTCACGGAATTGAGTTCGATTTCCAATAATTCTTTTAGATGCAACCACGTATTTCTTGATGCTCCGTGTACCTGTGGAATGCAACGAAGGGAGTAGGGGTCCTGTACCCGTTCACAATCGATGTGGTCTTCCAATATTTCGGAACCTTGGAGCAAGGTGCGGATTCTACCTGCCACATGTTGGTTGCCTTTAAAAGGACGGAGTTGGTGCAGTTCTTCATGAAACGGTTTCAAAGATCCTTGCAGTCCCTCGATCATCATGGTTCCAATAATGTCGGCATGTTTTAGGCAATGTTGCAATTTATGAAGCACAAGCACCCCATGGGCCGCAATGAATTGTGTGCCGTTGATCAAGGCCAATCCTTCTTTGGGACCCAGCTCCAAAGGTTGTAATCCGGTTTTTTGGAAAAGCTCTTGGGTGGTGATAGTTTTTCCTTGGTATTCCACTTTGCCCAAACCGATCAACGGAAGGAACAAATGTGACAACGGAGCCAAATCGCCTGAAGCCCCTACTGAACCCTGACTGGGAACCACTGGAATCGCATCATGTTCCAAATGCCACAACATGCGTTGTAAAGTGGTTTCGGCAATGCCCGAAAAGCCTTTGGCGAGTGCATGAATCTTCAGGATAAGCATGATCTTGGCCAATTGGTTGGAAATGGGTGTGCCCACCCCAACACTATGGCTCTGTAGTATGTTGGATTGAAGGATTTTGGTGTCTTCCTTCGAAATTTTGGTGTTGCACAAGGGGCCAAAACCTGTGTTGATACCATATACTGTATGGCCTTTTTCCACAATGCGTTGTACCCTTTGGTGGCTGGCATTGACTTTTTTGAGGCAGGTATCGGATAAAATTCCTTTTACAGTGTCGTCTGCCAGACCAAGGGCCAAACCGGCAGTCAGGTGGTCCTCACCATATTGAAATGTCTTGATGTGCGACATGGGATATCTTTTGATATAAAATTAGCATTTGCATATGATAATTACCAATACTTATTTTTGTATTATTTAATAACTATGAATTATCAAGTAGAACTTCGACATTTCATCTACTTTTTGGCCGTGGCCGAAGAATTGCACTATAGAAAAGCGGCCGAGAAACTCTTCATTTCGCAGCCAGGATTGAGTACCCAAATCAAGCAGATGGAAGAAATCTTACAGACCCAACTCTTTGTGAGGGACAAAAAGAAGGTGCGTTTGACCCCGGCCGGGGAATTTCTAAAAAAGGAAGTGGAATTCATCCTGAACCATCTGGATCAGACAAAAAAGCAATTGAAACTTATCGGGCACGGCCACATGGGCGAGGTACGGATCGGATTTTTGGGTTCGGCCATGCAGAACGTGGTCCCTGATCTTTTAGTGGGATTAAAGGAAAAATATCCTTTGTTGCACACCACTTTGGAAGAATTGTCTAACCGGGCACAGATGAATGCCATCCTTTCTGATCGGTTGGATCTGGGGTTTGTGCGGATGTCCAGAGTGCCCAAAGGCTTGGAGGTCAAACCTGTTTTTGAAGATACTTTTTCATTGGTGTTGCCCCAAGACCATCCTATTGATAGCAAAAACTTCAAGAGTATTGACCAGTTGGTCCTTGAGGATTTTATACTCTTCGCCCAAGATTACAGCCCTGAGTATTACGATACGGTATTGAGCATTTGTGAGGACAGTGGTTTTGTGCCGAAAGTGTCCCATAAATCGGTTCATGCACAGACCATTTTTAAGTTGGTGGAGAACAAATTGGGTATTGCCATTGTCCCTACCACATTGCAACATGGATTTCAGATGGAGGTAAAGTTCATCGAGATGAAACAGATTAAGCAAAGGGCAGTATTGTCCATGGTTTGGAAAGCTGATAATCGGAATCCAGCGTTAAAAAACTGTATGGATTTGCTCTTGAAATTATGACGACATGTTTTTGGGGAGTACCTTTGAATTTGTCAATTCGAGTGATTTTTGAAGTGAAATGAAGAAAATAGTATCGAGAATTACGGACAAATTAAGTTCTTGATACTTTTCCTAAAGGAAAAACTCGAACTGACATATTATTTACTATTTAATTTTAATAAGTATGATTTTTGATCTTATAGCGAAAAGGAGGAGCATTTTTCCTGTTCAATACAACGATAAGCCTATTTCCAAAGAAACGTTGGAAAAAATTGTGGAGGCCGCCAATTGGGCCCCAACCCACAAGAAAACGGAGCCGTGGCGTTTCAAGGTGTTGACTGGTAAGAAAAAGGATGAAATGGGTGCATTTCTTTCTCAAAAATACCAAGCAGTAGACCCCAAGCCAAAGCAGGTCACTATTAAAAAATTGGAGGACAATGCGGTTCGTTCCGCTGCTGCCATTGCCATTTGCATGCAACGTGATCCTATGGAAAGTCTGCCCGAATGGGAGGAAATAGCGGCTGTTTCCATGGCTGTACAGAATATGTGGTTGTGCTGTACCGAACTGGGCATAGGCTGTTATTGGGCATCACCGGGACTGATCAAGTTCATGGGTGAATTCTTTGACCTGAACGAAGGTGAAAAATGTCTTGGATTTTTGTATATGGGTTATTATGATGGTGAAGTGGAATCATCTAGCCGTACACCCATTGCGGAAAAAGTAGAGTGGTTGGACTAACTAAAGGTAAAGAGTTCGCCAGCGTATTTCACAGCAATGTACACATAGAAAATGGCATACATGACGGTTAATACAAGTTTCATAAAGGTACCCGTCAAAAAGCCCAAAAAAGAACCAAAAGCCGCCTTCAGGGCGGTTTTTTGATTGGCCTTGTTCATTAACTCGCCTACCAAAGCTCCAATAAAGGGCCAGATGATAATCCCGAAAGGACCAAAAACAGGGACAAATATGGCAACAAGTAGGCCTATAATGGTACCCCACATGCCTGCTTTGGTGCCCCCAAAGCGTTTGGTACCCATTGCCGGAATCACATAATCCAATATGGTAATAGTCAAAGCAATAACCAAGGTAATGCCTAGAACCCAACAATTATCGGGGACTGCCTTGGTCAAATAGAGCAATAGAAGTCCAACCCAACTTATGGGTGGTCCGGGCAACACGGGCAAAAAACTACCCAAAATGCCGACCAGCATCAATAGAAATCCCAAAATCAATAGGGCAATGTCCATGGTTTTCTTTTCCTGTTAGACAAATGTAGCCCACAAATGTTACAAACAAGTGATAATAAAACCCTTCGCTTTCAAATTTCGTAAGTAGATTTGAAGAAGATAGCCCATAGGTTTTGAAAACGACAAAAACATATCGGAAATCAAGGTTTGCACAGGTAGGATGCGCTTTACTTTGCACGTTCTACATCATTGGACTTTTTAATGGTCTGGTGTTGGAAGGATTGCACGAGGTGTCCCACTTCATGGGGCCAAAGACGCACCACCACAGTTTTTTTGCCGAAGAAGAAGTGGATTATTCATCCTTGGAAGCCATGGCCGGACACTCCCACGAGGCATTGGAGGCCTTGAAAGAGTTGTTGAATACCAATCAGCAGGACGAGCAGGAATCCAATAACACCATTAGTTTTAAGTTTGACAAACATTTTGTTGAAAGACAGGATATTGTATTTGAGTATATACTTTCCACGAATACCAAAACCCATTGGGTGTACCACAACACAACTTCTATTGGGTACGAAGATGTGACCACACCTCCTCCCCGACACAGCTGAATTAATCTTAGCTGATTTACTAGAAGCGTTCCTAAACCGTCACCCTGAACTTGTTTCAGGGTCACATTACGAAAGAGATGCTGAAACTTGTTCAGCATGACATTCAAATGAACTTTTCTGACGCGCTAGACAGATACTAGTTTTTTTACAAATCAATTTTAAAGACAACGACATGAAATATTTTATGGCGGCTCTGTCCATGCTTTGCATGGGCACAATTGCTGCGCAAAATTTAAAAGGACAAGTGGTCGACGAAGCTGATTCTGCATTGGAGGATGTGGGCATTTTCAACAAGACCAACGGCCAACATAGCCATTCTGACGGTACGGGACATTTTGTTTTGGACCAAACATCAGTAAACGATACCATTTATTTTTCCCGATTGGGATTTGAGACCCTCACCAAGGTGATTGCGCCATCGGATTTAAATAAACCAGTGACCATTATGCTCAAGGAAGGTTCCATTTCCTTGGATCAAGTGGTGCTGGTGGCCAAAGTGGATGCCCTGAGCAGGGTTGTGGATGTAGACGTAAAGACCAATCCCGTGAAATCCTCGCAGGAAATCCTGAGAAAAGTCCCCGGATTGATCATCGGCCAACACGCCGGGGGAGGAAAAGCCGAACAGATTTTTTTACGGGGTTTTGATGTGGACCACGGTACCGATGTGGCCATCAGTGTGGATGGAATGCCGGTGAACATGGTCTCCCATGCCCATGGGCAAGGCTATGCCGATCTTCATTTTGTGATTCCGGAGACCATAGAAAATGTAAACTTCGGCAAAGGTCCTTATTATATGGAACAGGGTGACTTCAACACGGCGGGGTATGTGGACCTCCGATTACGGAAGCGTTTGGACAAAAGCATGCTTTCCACAGAAGTCGGCCAATTCAATACACGAAGGTTTATGGGCATGTTCAATGTAATGGATCAAGGGAACAGTACGGCGTATTTGGCTTCGGAACTGTACTTGACTGATGGAGCTTTCGATTCGCCCCAAAATTTTAACCGTCTCAATATCATGGGTCGGTACCGATACGCCTTGCCCGGTAATCAGGAGTTGATGTTGACCGCATCGCATTTTTCTAGCAAATGGGATGCATCGGGGCAGGTTCCTCAAAGGGCCATTGACCAAGGACTGATAGGTCGCTTTGGCGCAATCGATGACACCGAAGGGGGGCAAACAAGCAGGACCAACTTTGTATTGGATCACAACAAGAACCTTGGGATTGGTAAATCGCTCCATACCATGGCTTTTGTGTCCCATTATGATTTTGAACTCTATTCCAATTTTACCTTTTTCTTGGAAGACCCAGTGAACGGAGATCAGATCAGGCAAAAGGAAAATAGGGTTCTGATGGGTGCAAAAACCGTGTTCCAAGACAATTCTGCACAATTGTGGGAACTCCGTTTTAAGTACAATGCAGGCATCGGTTTTCGATATGATAACGTGGATGACATGGAACTCTCGCATACCAGAAACCGACAGGAACTATTGGAACGATTGGCTTATGGCGATGTTGATGAGGTGAATACCTACGGCTTTGCAGGGGCAGTCTTTAAATCGGGCAAGTTTACTTTGGAGCCTGCGGTTCGGTTGGATTATTTCAAGTTCGATTACCTGAACAAAATCAGCACGGTTTATGATAACCAGAGCGATGAAAAAGTGGCTTTTAGTCCCAAATTCAATACCATCTACAGTCCAACGGAGAACACCCAGATTTTCTTGAAAACGGGAATCGGGTTCCACTCCAATGATGCCAGAGTGGTAGTGGCCAATAATGGGAAGGATATACTCCCAGCAGCCTATGGGGTCGATTTGGGTGCCATTATCAGACCAGTGGACAAATTGGTCTTGAACGCCACTTTATGGAGTTTGTTCCTGGATCAGGAATTTGTGTACGTGGGTGATGCTGGGGTAGTGGAACCTAGCGGCAAGACCAGAAGATTGGGTATTGAGGTAGGGGCAAGGTACCAGCCCTTGGATTGGATCTACCTCTATTCCGACGCCAATGTTACCCAAGGTCGCAGTACCGAAGAAGCAAAAGGTGAGGATTATATTCCATTGGCGCCGGATTTTACCATGGTGGGAGGTATTACGCTCGGGAACAACAATGAAGGGTTTTCAGGTGGAATCAGCTACCGGTATGTAGATGACAGGCCTGCCAATGAGGACAATTCCATCGTAGCGGAAGGATATTTTGTTACCGATGCCACATTGAACTACAGTCTGAGGAATTGGACGTTTGGTTTGATTGTGGAGAATCTATTCGACACGAAATGGAACGAAACCCAATTTGCCACGGAAAGCCGCCTTTTTAATGAACCAACGGCTGTGGAGGAAATCCATTTTACACCGGGAACGCCCTTTTATTTACGAGGGAAAGTCACGGTTTCGTTTTAAACAAGAATCCGCTGGGGAATATACCTTGGCGGATTTTTTATTCACTTTTTAACTAAAAAATTAGTTTAAACTAAATATTTAGTTATATTTGCTTCATATTGAACTAAAAAGTTAGTTAAAATGAAACAGCTCACCAAAGCAGAAGAAGAGGTTATGCAATTGCTCTGGACATTGCAAAAGGCCAATGTAGCCTCTCTATTGGACGAATTGCCGGAACCCAAACCGGCGTATAACACCGTCTCTACCATTATTCGGATTTTGGAGGACAAAGGTTTTGTGTCCCATGAAAAAGTAGGGAAGGGGCATGTATATTTTCCTTTGGTTAAAAAGGAAGAGTACAGCAACCAACGGCTCAATACCTTGGTCGATGGATATTTTCAAGGATCGTTCAAAAGCATGGTGTCCTTTTTTATGAAGAAGAACGATATCAGCCTAAAAGAACTGGAAGAAATCATGAAGAACATTAAAGAAGAGGAGAAATGATCACTTATATTTTGGAAACCCTAGCCTTTCAGTTGGTCTTTTTGTTGACCTATGACCTCTTTCTAAAGAAAGAAACTTTTTTCCAATGGAACAGGGTGTATCTGCTGACCACTTTTGTATTGTCCCTAGTGTTGCCCTGGGTAAAGTTTGAAATGTTAAAGACTACCATGCCCCAAGAACTGGGCAATGTCACCATATTCCTAACGCAATTGGATGGGGTGGTCCTGACGCCCAAAGGTGTCGAAACTTCTTTTTGGTCCAGTTGGCCTTGGTATTATGGAGTCTTGGCTTTTGGAAGTATGTTGTCCATTCTTTGGTTTGTGATAAAACTGATTCAGATTAGAAGATTAAAGCGTTCGGGAACCATTCAACAGTTTCCAGAGTATGACAAGATCACCGTGCAAAGTAGCACCTTGGCCTTCTCCTTTTTCCGGAACATCTTTTTGGGGACAGAAATCCAAAAAGAAAAGGAAGCCAACATCATTGCACACGAATTGGTACATGTAAAACAAAGGCACACTCTTGACCTGCTCTTTTTTGAACTCGCCAGGATTGTGTTTTGGTTCAATCCGTTGACCTATGTATACCAAAACCGGATGGCAGAATTGCACGAATTTATTGCCGATGCCCAGGTGGTAAAGGACAATAAAAGGGAGCATTTTGAAATGCTGTTATCCGAAGCGTTCAAGACACAGCATATCAGTTTTGTCAATCAATTTTTCAATAAGTCACTAATCAAAAAACGAATAGTCATGTTACAAAAAAAGCGATCAAAGGCCGTTTGGCAGGTAAAGTATGTATTGTTGTTGCCCTTGGTTTTAGGGATGTTGGTATATACTTCCTGTGAAACGGGGAAAGAAGAAAATACCGAAGAAATAGATTCCAGTGTTTCGTTGAAAGCAATAGAAGAGGTCCCGTTTGGAGCTGTGGATGAGGTGCCTGTTTTTCCTGGCTGTGAAGATGCTGAGGATAAAAGAGCTTGTTTCAATGAAAAAATACAGGAACATATCCGCAAGAATTTCCATTATCCTGAAGCAGCACAGGAACAGGGGATTCAAGGAAGGGTTAGCACTATTTTTAGAATAGATCCAAAAGGAAATATTGTGGATATAAAAATGAGAGGTCCCCACGAACTTTTAGAAAAGGAGACCGAACGAATTTTGGCAAAATTGCCCCAAATGAAACCAGGGAAGCAAAATGGGGAGCCTGTAAATGTGCCATTTTCCATTCCAATAACCTTTAGACTTGAGGGTAGTGATGAAGCAGAACTCAATGCTGAGATACAGAAATGGACTGAACGGGATGAAAGCTGGGTTCCTTTTTCCACCGTTGATGAAGCACCAATTTTTCCAGGCTGCGAAAACGCTTCTGACACTCGGGAGTGTTTCATGGAAAGTATTCGAACCCATATCCGTAAGCATTTTAATTACCCCCAAGAGGCACAGGAACAGGGAATTCAAGGAAGGGTAGCCATTATGTTCACCATAAATGGTGAAGGTGAAATTGTCGATATTAAAAAAAGAGGTCCAAGCCCTATTTTGGAGGCAGAAGCTGAACGAATCATTAAAAGACTCCCCAAAATGCAACCAGGTATATTGGATGGCCAACCGGCCGAGGTCGTGTTTTCCATCCCCATAACCTTTAAACTCAAATAATGTAATCCATTGAGAAAACTCTTAGTTCTGTTCTTGTTGATATTGACCAAAGCCGGTGCACAGTCATCGGCTTTGTCCGTTGCGGATAGTCTGTACACCTTGGGCAATTACACCGCGGCCATAAACGAGTATGCCAAAATAGGGGATGCCAATGCGAGCCTTCAGATTGCCCGTGCCTACAATGCCATCGGGAATTTTGAAAAGGCCATTGCACAATATAAAGCTACCTTGAACCATAACCCCGGAATGGATATTGCCCGGTTTGAACTGGGCAAACTCCTTTTAAAGACCAAAAGCTACCAACCTGCTTTGGAGGCTTTTCTTGATTTGGTTGCCAAAGGACAGGAAAACCCCGAGTACTTTTATTATCTGGGCAGAGCCTATGAATCAATAAAAAATCAGGACGAGGCCAATACCGCTTTCCGCAAGGCGGTCGCCAAAGACAGTACCCATTTGCGCAGTCTCTACGCTTTGGGCAAATATTTTGTGGGTCAAGAAATTCGGGACTCCGCATTGGTCTATGTGGACCAAGGGCTTAAATTTTATGAGGATGATGTTTCCATGATCAATTTGAAGGCACAGGCGTATTACAACAACGGGCAGTACAAGCAAGCCATTCCATGGTTCGAAAGATTGATTGAACTTGGAGAGGACAGACCTTTTATTTTGGAGCGCATGGCATTCAGTTATTACCGCAATTACGATGCGGAAAAAGCCATCAAAGCGTATCGCATGTTGGCCCTAGATCCCTGGTCTTTGGCCGATGCCTATTCCGGTATGGGGCAGGTGTACCTTCAGGAAAAGGAATTGGACAGTGCCCAATACTACATCAAAAAATCAATTGAGGAGCGCACGGTAACCTTTGAAAAAGAGTATGCCGACTTGGGCCGCATCGCCCGCTTGCAGGACAAGACCAAGGAGTCGATGGACTACTACAAAAAAGCATGGGAAGAAAACAAGGACAACCCTTACAACTATTACCAGTTCTGTATTTTGGCCGATGAATATTACAAAGACCCCAAAACCCGATTGCAGTATTATGAATCCTTGTTGGAAATGTATCCCGATCTAACCCCCTTCATCAAGGAGCGGGTGATCAAGCGCGTATCGGAGATCAAGGAGGAAATACACTACGCGGGCAACTGATTTCTTCAAAATATCGTAATTTCAGCCAAATTCTCGGGGCTGTTATGCGGAAGCTTTTGTTCTTATTCTTTCTTTTTGGTCTGCTTTGCAGTTGCGAGCTCTTTGAGTCCAAAGAGGAAAAGACCCAAAAACTGGTCAATGAGGAACTTATGGCCATTGATTGGAACGATGTGGACCAATACCCACATTTTGACAATTGTGATGAAACAGCGACCAAGCAGGCACAAAAGGAATGTTTTGAAAGCGTGATGTTGGATTTCTTTTCCAAGGCCTTGGCCGGACTTACCTTTGAAGTGGACCACGAATTGCATGATACGGTATATATCGATTTTTTGGTGGACGAACACGGTTTTATTTCGGTGCTGAACGTGGAGGAAAAAACCGATGTGCTCAATGAAATTTCAGATTTCAACCATAAAATATCCGAGCGTTTGAACGATTTGACCACAGTGGCACCCGCCCTGAAACGCGGCAACCCGGTAAGCCTTAGGTTTAGGCTTCCACTGGTTTTAAATACCCCTTAAATTTTGGCTACGGAAAAGATCATATTGGGAATAGACCCCGGAACGACCATTATGGGTTTTGGAATCATCAAGGTCATCAACAAACAGATGCACTTTGTGCAGATGAACGAATTGATGCTCAAAAAATACGATGATCCCTATACCAAGCTCAAGCTCATCTTTGAACGGACGATTGAGCTCATCGATACCTTCCATCCCGATGAAATTGCCATTGAAGCTCCTTTTTATGGTAAAAATGTCCAATCCATGTTGAAGTTGGGTCGGGCCCAAGGTGTGGCTATGGCGGCCGGACTTTCCAGGCAGATACCCATCACGGAATACATGCCCAAAAAGATAAAAATGGCCATTACCGGCAATGGAAATGCCAGCAAGGAACAAGTGGCCAAAATGCTTCAGAGTGTATTGAAACTGAAAACCTTGCCCAAAAATCTGGACAGCACGGATGGACTGGCCGCGGCCGTTTGTCATTTTTATAATGAAGGTAAGGTGGAACTCGGCAAAAGCTATACAGGTTGGGAGGCGTTCGTTAAACAGAACCCTGGTAAAATCAATAAACAATAAACAATGAACAATGAACAATGAACAATGAACAATGAACAATGGTCAATGACCAATTAACAATAAACAATTTACAATAATCAATTATTTTCTTCTAGAATCCCAAAACCTACTTTATGCAAGCCGAGAACCCATTATTGAAAAAGTCATATGACTTTGCTTTGAAAATTATCAAGCTGTACAAGTCTATCATTCACGCGAACAAAGAATACATTTTGTCCAAACAGTTGCTGCGTTCGGGTACTTCCATCGGGGCCAATATATCCGAAGCGAATGGGGCCATTTCCAACGCTGATTTTTCCGCGAAGATTTCCATTGCCTATAAAGAGAGCTTGGAAGTGAAATATTGGTTGTCCTTGTTGAAGGATTCCGAGTATATTTCCAAAGAAATTGCCCACAAATTGATTGTTGATGCAGATGAACTTTCCAAAATCATGTTCTCCATTCTCAAAACCACCAAAAGGACCAAATGATCATTGTAAATTGTTTATTGTTAATTGAAAATAAGTGAGCGGTATTTACATCCATATCCCCTTTTGCAAACAAGCTTGCCATTATTGCGATTTTCATTTTTCCACCCAAATGAAGAAGAAAGACGCGATGGTGGATGCCTTAATACGGGAAATGGAATTGCGCAAAAACGAGTTGGGTGATGAGGTTGTCGAGACCATTTATTTTGGAGGTGGAACCCCTTCGGTTTTGGAGTTGCAGGAATTGGAACGCTTGATCCAAGCCGTGTATGACCATTACAAAGTAATCGAAAACCCAGAAATCACCTTGGAGGCCAATCCCGATGACTTGTCCAATGATCGAATCATCCAACTGTCCAAAAGTCCAGTGAACCGACTCAGCATCGGCATCCAATCATTTTTTGAGGAAGATCTGAAACTGATGAACCGTGCCCACAATGCCCAAGAGGCCGAAAATTGTATTGAGGAAGCGGTCAAGCATTTTGATAACATCACCATCGACCTGATCTATGGCATTCCAGGAATGGATCATGACCGTTGGAAAGCGAATATCCAAAAAGCCTTGGATTTCAGATTGCCCCATATCTCCAGCTATGCCTTAACGGTGGAACCCAAAACCGCACTGGAAAAATTGATCCAAAAAGGAACGGTGCCCCAAGTGGATGACGGTCAGGCACAGGAGCAATTTCATATATTGGTGGATGTGTTGGAAGAACACGGTTTTGTGAACTATGAGATTTCCAACTTTGGGAAACCGGGCTATTTTTCCAAGAACAATACGGCCTATTGGCAAGGCAAGAAGTATTTGGGCATCGGCCCGTCTGCCCATTCGTATGATGGAATTTCCCGCACTTGGAACATCCGAAACAATTCCATCTACATCAAACAAATCCAACAAGGGATCTTGCCAAGTGAAAAGGAAACCTTGACCCTGACCGACCGGTACAACGAATATGTGATGACGGGACTCCGGACTATTTGGGGCGTATCCAAAGAGAAGATTGCCAAGGAATTTGGACCGAACTACGCGAACTATTTGGAGCACCAATCGGAAAAATTCACAGAACAGCAATTGCTATTTTGGGAAGAAGCCCTTTTACACACCACCAAGCAAGGCAAGTTTTTAGCGGATGGAATTGCGGCAGATTTGTTTTTCTTGGAATAACCTTGTTTGATTTGATGTCTCAATTGTATAGGGTGCTCATATCGGTCTAGTATAACCGTCAGTTAAGGGTTAAATTAGCGATTAATTGCGGTTATACATTGTTGTGCTTTCGTTATTTGTCATTGTACGCTTGGTTTAGTGGCTTCAATTATTTTATCGATGATTATATCTGTTTCTTGACAACGTTCCTTAACTTGTTGAAAGTACCAAAGATTATTATCTAAATAATTTTCGAATGTGATTTCTTGAAACAAAGGGTAGTAATCTGGTTTTACTTTAGAAATTCCTGCCCAAGGATAATTACTCGTCATATCCATTTGTTTAAAAGATATTTTAGGTAATAGATAGGGTATAAGCTCGTTATTCGACCAATTATCCAGTTTTGTCAATCGGGTTTTTCTAATTTCAGATAATGTGTTCCATTTATACAGTAAGTCCGTTATTTTTTGATTTTTTAAAAGGTTTAACTTACCACTTTGTATAATATTTTCAATTGTATTATCGGCAAAAGCTATTTCGCTATATCCGAAAGAAACATAAAATATACTGTCTAAATTATGTTTATAAAGTTCTTCCTTTGAGGCTCCAATTAAATGCATTAAAGTTTCTTGCGCATTCATTTGTTTATTAACTTCAACTAAAAAATCTTTCAAAATCTTTTTATTTTCTTTGAAGTCTTTGTGAAGTTTAGTAATTACCTCCTTTTCTTCTTTTTGCTCAATACGGTTTTGATTCCAGTTGCTGACTTGAAGTGCCAATAGAATACCAATCATAACTAGGATGATTTCACCAATGGCATATTTCAGGTATCTTCCGGTTTTGCCTTCTGAAAGTAGATTTTGTCTAATTTTTCTAAAGAATTTTATCATTGGTCAATGGTCAGTTATAATGAAGCACAACGTTATTGGATATGATTCATTTTTAATGAATTACACCAATCTAAAAGTGAAGATACTGGATTTAAATCAAAGTTCTGCTTGGCTAGTATTGCATTTCTCAAGGGAATTGAGTTAATTACTGCAACAAGTCCAATTACATGATTGCAACCCTAAAACACCTTTCCAAAAATTACAAGATCGACCTTTCCAAACCGTTGGACATTTCCATCGCCATTTCGGGAGGGGAGGCCAACATCAATGCCTGGTATTTGGGCCCACCCAAAATTGAGCCCCATGCCGAGGAGGGATTTGTAGGCAAGGTCACGGAAGGCGCATCTACCAATTTCAATGATATTTTTTTCAATCCGCATTCGCATGTAACCCACACGGAATGCTTGGGACATATCACCGAAGGGTTTCATTCCATCAACCAAAAACTGAAAAAGTTCTTCTTTTTGGCCGAAGTGATCACCGTGGCCCCCGAACAAATGGGGGACGATTTTATCATTTCCGAAAAGCAGTTGCAATACGCTTTGGGCAACAAAAAAAGGGAAGCCGTGGTCATCCGCACCATACCCAACACCAAGGAGAAACGCTCCCGAAACTATTCCGATACCAATCCGCCTTACCTATTGGAAGAAGCGGCCCGTTATTTGGTAAAAAAAGGAGTTGAGCATTTGTTGATCGACCTGCCTTCTGTCGACAAGGAACGGGACGGTGGCGCACTTTTGTGCCATAATGCCTTTTGGAACATCAAAGGAAAGCCTCGTGAAAAGGCCACCATCACGGAACTGATCTATGTGCCGAACAAGGTAAAGGACGGCACCTACTTTTTGAACCTTCAAGTGGCACCTTTTGAAAATGATGCCAGTCCCAGTCGCCCCGTACTCTATAAAATCGAAGAAAAATGAAGACCGTTCTAAAATTGGAGGAAGTGCTCATGTTCGTGTTGGGTATTTATCTGTTCAACCAATTGGACTACGCCTGGTGGTGGTTTCTGGTCCTGATCTTGGCCCCGGATATTGGGATGGTCGGCTATCTTTTCAACAACAAGATAGGCGCGCTCACCTACAATCTGTTTCATCACAAAGGGTTGGCCATTTTGGTCTACTTGGCGGGTGTCTACTTTTCAATACCTTTATGCCAGCTCGTTGGAATCATCCTGTTTTCGCATTCCGCATTGGACAGGGCCATGGGCTACGGACTGAAATATGACAAAGGATTCAAGTTTACCCATTTGGGTGAAATAGGCAATTGATATGGGCGAAGTGATCGACAGCATTTTGGGACTGATTTTGGGTGCAATATTGATGTATTGGGTCTATTCCTTTTTTGGAAAGAAGAAGAGCAAGGAAATCACCGAACAGCAGTCCACCGTTATTTTGAACAAGATCCGCAGTGTGTGCAAGTTGGTTTCCGTGGAAGGGGATTTTGCCGAAATCTATCACTACGAAAACACCAAGGACAGTTTTATGAGCCTGTTCAAAAGCAAAAAGAAAGCGTTGATCGTGATCAAGGCAAAGGCACATATCGGGTATGATTTGAATAAATTGGAATTGAAGGCGGACAACGACAAGCGCAAGATTATTTTAAGCCATTTTCCGCAACCGGAAGTCCTGTCGATTGAGCCAGATCTTCAATTTTACGATATCAAGAACGGTATTTTCAATAGTTTTTCACCCACGGACCTTACCAAATTGAATCAAGAGGCCAAGGACCACATCAAACAAAAAATACCGGAAAGCGGTTTGATGGAAACAGCAAGGAAAGAAGCCTTGCAGGCCGTTTTTGTGGTGGAGAAGATAGTGGAGACCATCGGGTGGAAGCTGGACTACTCCTCTTTGGAAATATCGAACAGGGAAAAACAATTTATAGAAGAATAAACAACCATGAAAATCAAAATCGTAATCTTACTATTGGTGGGTGTATTTGCCTCCAGTTGTGTACAATTCAAAAACGAAATGAACAGTAATTTTGATCCCACCTTTACCCACGTCGTCTATTTTTGGTTCAAAGAACCCAACAACCATGCAGATAGGGTTAAGTTCGAGGCCTCGTTGAAGAAGTTCTTGGAGAACTCCCAATATGCCAAGACCAAATTTATTGGCACCGCACCCAAGGCCACTCGTGACGTGGTGGACGATTCCTTTACGTATTCCTTGATCTTGACTTTTGAGTCTGCGGAAGATCAAGCGGCCTATCAAACAGAACCTCCCCATTTGATCTTTATCGAGGAGTGTCAGGATTTGTGGGAGAAGGTGATCGTGTACGATTCTGAAGGCATCTGACCATGAACGTGGAGGAACTGAGGGAGTATTGCATCGTCAAAAAAGGCGTAACGGAAGAATTCCCTTTTGATGCAGAGACTTTGGTCTTCAAGGTCATGGGGAAAATGTTCGCTTTGGTGCCCTTGGAGCGTGTACCCTCCCAATGTAACCTCAAGTGTGATCCCGAACGGTCCGAAGAATTGCGTGAAACTTATGATGGGATCATTACCCCGGGCTACCATATGAGCAAGGTACATTGGAACACCTTGTATGTGGAACAATTGCCTCCCCAACTGATCAGGGAATTGGTAGACCATTCCTATGAACTGGTGGTTGCCAGCCTCACCAAAAAACTACAACAAGAATTGAAAGACCTACAGTAAATCTGAATGGACGGGATTACGATTTTTTATACCCAGCAACGGGACAAGCATAACGAAGAACTCAAACGGTTAAAAAAGCAATTGGCCCTATTGGCTTCATTGCGACTGCTCGTTTTTGTGATAACGGGTTTGGCGATGTATTTTCTCTGGACGACCAGCTTGGTGTATTGGATTTTCCCTTTGGGATTGGCGGGGTTTTTATATCTCGTTTCTAGGTACAGTGACCTAAAATGGCAAAAAGGGTATGTAGAGCGATTGATTGCCATCAACAACACGGAACTGGAAGTGGCCGCCCGCCGATTTCATCATTTGCCAGATGGAAAGGAATTTTTGGTGCCCGAACATCCGTATGCCCAAGATTTGGATCTTTTTGGTCGAGGTTCCTTTTATCAATATGCCAACAGAACAGCATTGAAACAGGGGAGCCAAGTTTTTGCAGGTCTTTTATTGGATGGATATCCAAAGGATATTACCAAAAAGCAAGAGGCCATTCAAGAATTGGCCCAGTTGCCCGAATGGCGCCAACGGTTCTCTGCATTGGCAGGAGGTACGCATCCCGAAGTACCCCACCATGTGGTTTCCAAGTGGTTGAAGGAACATGTGGCCTTTGTGCCTAAATGGATCAAATATGTGGCCCCGGCATTTGCTTTGGGTTCTATCGGTCTGGTCATTGCTGCTCTTTCTGGATGGATTCCCGAGGTGGTGGTGTTGTATTGGTATGTGGTTGGGGTCGGAATCGTGGGACGGTACGGCAAAAACATTTTGCGCTTCTCTTCCGATGTGTCCAAAGCCCAAGATACCATAGAGCAATATCAAAAATTGATTTCGGAACTGGAGCAAAAGGAATTTGCTTCGGAGCTGCTTCGGAATCTACAACAAAAATTGATCTTGGATGGGGAAAAGACCTCTAAGATATTGAAGAAATTCACCAGACATATGGCCATGTTGGACCAGCAGAACAACTTGTTGATTATGATGTTCGGTCAGGGTCTTGCCTTGTGGAGCCTGTATTTTGCTTACCAAGTAGAAAACTGGATCGGTACATATGGCAAACAAGTGGAAGGTTGGTTCGAGGCCATTGCCTATTTTGATGCCTACAACTCCTTGGGCAATTATGCATTCAATCATCTTGATCACACGTATCCACAAATCACCGATGGACCGATGACCTTGCAGGCCAAAGCGGTGGGTCATCCTTTGGTGGACCCAAAAAAGAACGTGCTCAACGACTTTTCCTTGGATGAAGGCCGATTCAGTATCGTGACCGGTGCCAATATGGCCGGGAAAAGTACTTTTTTGCGTGCGGTGGCCCTACAGATCGTCATGGCCAACATGGGGTTGCCTGTCAAAGGAAAAGAGGTGCAATACCAACCAATTCGATTGCTCACCAGTATGCGTTCCTCGGATTCCCTTGCGGATGAAACCTCGTATTTCTATGCAGAGTTGAAGCGGTTGAAATACATTGTGGACGAACTGGAAAAAGGCAATTGTTTTGTGGTCCTCGATGAGATCTTGAAAGGGACCAATAGTGTGGACAAGGCTGAAGGCTCCAAAAAATTTGTGGAAAAGCTGGTGCGCTCCGGAGCCACGGGATTGGTCGCTACCCACGATTTGAGCCTATGTACCTTGGCCAATGAACTCCCACAAGTGGAAAACCATTATTTTGATGCCCAGATCGTAAACGGGGAACTCTATTTTGACTACCGTTTTAAGGAAGGCATTTGCCAGAACATGAATGCCTCTTTCCTCCTGAAAAAAATGGGAATTGTGGATTAGTGCCCCAAATGATCCTTTTTGAATTTCTGCCACAGGGGATGTACTGATGATTTAATGAAGCCAAAAAAAGAATTACACTTATCGGTGAGTATAAGAATAGTAGCCGACTGCGTGGCACTTTCCTGTCAGTTACAAAAAAGTTGAAGCGGTTTACAATCCATCAATTTATTACTTGTGTTGCTATGATTTTTATACATTGCTATGAGCTGTTTTTGATTTACCATCCGAAAGCCACAATTTGATTACTTTCATTGAATTGCAGGTCAAAACATGGGGTTAAATCAACAATTTTTCCATCTTTCGATTCCAAAACAATATCGTAGCTCATATCCCCATATTCTAAAATATGTTTCAATCGATATTCCAAAAACTCTTTCTGCATGTCCTTCATCCACATTTTGAATCTTCGTTCTCTTTCTTTACTAGCGACATGTTTGTTGATGAAATCATCAATGTTCTCATCATCGGTCAAAATTAGTTCTACAAACTGATGTATGATTTCAAGTTGTTTACTTGTAATATCGGTACTGCCATGTTTTATGCTTTTCATTTTAGGTACAATGGGAGTATAGTTTTCCTTAAAAAGTAATTGCTCTATTTCCCACGCAACAATTTGAGTGTCGTATCTTAATTCGTTGGTCATATAAATGATTACAGTATTTTCTATAGGTAGTTGTATGAAATCGGCATAAAAAACACCATTTGAGCCGTTGTGTGCTATAATTTTTGTATTCCTGTCATTATTCATTATGGTCCATCCGTATGCATAGTGTGAATCTCCCGATTCATTTTCCTTTACGTGGGGAAAAGTGAGTTGCTCAAATGATTTTTTAGAAATTATTTTATTTTCTTTTAATGCTTTATACCATTTATACAAATCGGAAGGATTGGAAAGTATTCCTCCATTGCCTTTTAAATGCCATGATATTTGATTTGAATCTGCTTGCCATTTCATAAGGTGGGTTCCCCAATCTTCCCCGCATTTATAACCGTGGGCAATTTGCGTTGTATCCCATTTTGGGAAAAGATAACCCGTATGTTTCATACCTGCTTTTTGAAAAAGATTTTCCTGCAAATAGGTCTCATAATCTGTTTGCGTAACTTTTTCAATTATCATAGCTAAAATACTGTAACCCACGTTGGAATAACTAAATTGTTTTCCCGGTTCAAAATCTAATGGTGAATTATAAACTTCGCTTAAAAACTTCTCTTTTGAGATGGGAACGAAATCCACTCCGTAACCAAGATTTCCCACTATTCCTGAAGTATGGGTAAGTAATTGATGAATAGTAATGTTTTGTTTGTCCTTCGGCACATTTTCAAAAAATTTGTAAATGGAATCGTGTACCGATAATTTATCTTCTTCTTGTAGTTTTAGAATAGCAGTTGCTGTAAACTGCTTTGTCAATGAACCTATTGTGAAAATGGTTTCTTCAGTTACAGGAAGATTTTCGTTTTTGTTTCTTAGTCCAACGCCACCAGAGTAAAGTATTTCTCCGTCTTTGGCGACTAAAACGCTTGCAGAAAGCCCATTTTCATTACACTCGACCATATAGGATTCAAGTCTGTTTTTCAAAGAGTTGACTATGTCATTTGAGTTGGTTTTGTTTTTGCAGGAAACACAAAGAGTTATAATTATTACTATTATTGAAATATATCTTTTCATTAGTCTAGTTGTATTTTAATTGCCCATAACGTTAAAGATATGATTCGTTTCAATGAATTATATCGACCGATAAGTGACGTTAGGGTTTTTCCGGTTAAAATTCCATCGCCAATGGATGAACATCCTTTTTAAATTGATAACGTAGTGAGATCATTGGGCTTTGGGCACAAATTTGGCTATAAGCCCTTTACCTGCACATTGTGGAAGGAGTCGGCCTGCAGCCGCAACAATTCCTCTGCTTTTTGTTTTTTGTAACGGTACAGTTCTTCCTCGTTCTTGATGTCGGTGTAGATCTTTTCATTGATTTCCCCATCGGTGGCCAACAACAGTTTGCGTTGTTCCACTTTTTGGGTCACCCAAGTGGCCACCACACTTTCCTGCTCTTCAAACTTGAAGTCGTATTCCCCTTTTGGTGCCAACAGTTTGGCAATGATGGGGGCCGTTTCGATGGCCAAGAACAGCAAAAAGATAAAGAAGGAAGGGAACCAAGGTAATTTACCCAAGGCATTGATGCGCGCCATAAGTCCATCAAAACCATCGATGATGGGCTGGGAGTTGGTCACCGCCGAGTTATAATCCGTTTCCAGGGCAACAATTTGAGCTTCAATTCCTGCTATTTTGGCTGTGTTGGTTTCCTTTAAGGTGTTGAGTTCCGCCAAGGCAGCATCGTGTTTATCACGTTTTTCCTTGTAAACGGGTCCCTTGCCCAAAAGACCTGTTCCGGCAGTACCTTCGGCCTCGGAAATATAAGTGTCGTATAAGGCGTTGGTTTCGGCTTCTTTGGTGGCGATTTCTCCCTTCAGGTTGGCAATGTCCTGATTAAGACTTTGGATTTTAGGTGTGTATTGCAGGGCCAATTGCTCCTTGTTGTTCAAGGTCATGGAGTTCTTTTCTTCCAAGAGCACTTGGTTGATTTCCTTTTCAAAGATTTTCATTTCCAACGGTTTGGAAATGACCACGGCAATGATAATCGCCAAAATGATCCTCGGTGCGGCCTGTAGCAGTTCACTTTTAAAATTGTCCCTCTTTTTGATGGTGGACACAATATATCGGTCCAGATTAAAGATCAACAGACCCCATATCAACCCAAAAAAGATGGACGTGTAGATATTGTCAAATACTGTGTAAAGGGCATAACCACTGGCAATAAAAGCCATAACGGCAGTGAAGAATACCGTGGCGCCAATACCGGCATATTTGTTCTGTTCCCCGTTGGAGCAGGTTTTTAGAATTTCAGTATCGGCTCCTGAACAAAAAATAAAAAAACGTTGTAGCATGATCGTGTTCTCTTTGATTGATAGGGTATTAGAACGTGATTTTGGAAATATTGTTACATAAAAAGCCCCAATTAAGGGGCTTTTAACATAATAAGGCTTCTTGGAAGGCTAGTTTTCTATTACGATGGGCTCCGTGGAGAGTTTCACGATAGGTTTGCCACTATCTGATCCTCTGGTATCAATATTGATGCTCTTATTGTTTTCCAACACCTTGATAGCTTCCTTGGCGGTTATTTCTTTTCCATTATGCATGAAGGTGGCCCCCTTGGCTGCCATTTCCTTGATATGCTCCATAGGGGATTTGGGCTCTGGTGGAGCAGGGGGAGAAGACGGATTATAAATATTTATGTCATTAACATTTGTTGGGGCTATTGGTGATGCTGGTTGTGCAATATTGCCGCCAACAACATCATAGGGATCATTTGTATCAATTATTTTTTGAATTTGATTTGAAGCATACTCTGTATCCGAAACATTTTTAGGAGGTTCAGGTGCATCTGGTGCTGGAGGCGGTGGCGGAAAATTAGGGAAGGGTTCCGCATCTTCCTGTTGTTTTTTGGACATTTTACCGTAGATTTCCTTTAACCGCATCACCTCTTGCTTTTGAATGTACATATGGTTACGATCCATTTCATTGTATTTTTTGGCCAAGGCATTGTATTCTTTCATCTCCTCACGAGAAGCACTGGATTGCGGAGAAGTTTCAGGACCTACAATATTGATGGTGGCAGCACCATATTCCGCAAGGATTTTATCCACCTGCTGGATGACATCTTTTGGTGTTTTGGCTTCTACGTGTATAACCGAACGAACTATTTTTTTGCGTTGATCAAAGGAAAGATGTTCGTTGACTTTGGAAAGCGTTTGCTTTAAATCCTCCAAAGGAACGATCTTCCCTTGAAATAATAATTTGCCGTTATTATTGATGTAGATTTCAATGAAATCGATGGCTTTTTGGGCAGACACCGTGTATATGGCAAAGCCTGCTCCTTGTCCTTTTTCCAAAGGTGTCATGCCAGTTATTTGATTTCTTTTGATGGTTTTATTCAATTTGAAGGCTGGTAGGAGGGTTTTGCCATCGACCATGACCAAATCATCCTTGGAATTTAGTTTGATCCAACTATCGCTCACCAAATAGTATTGGCCCTCCACCTGCATAAAAATATTTTGATTGCCCTTTTTGGCCTCGTCCATCTTTTTATGAAACTCGAAATCCTCTTTAACTTGGTTATAGCTCGTTAGAATTGTTTCGTAATCAAGATTTTTAGGATTGGTTACCAAGGAAGAAAGTTCTTTTGCACTTGACTTCTTTTGTCGCATGGCAAAATACATGGCGGAACTAATGTTGCCCTGTAGATCCCCCCAGTGTTCCTTTTGTGCAATTGAATTGTAACCTTCTTTGACCACGGAGAAATCAAAATAAATCTCTCCTGGGTTTGAAACTTCAAGCTCAACCGTATAATAACCTCGGTTGTCGGTTTTGGAGAGAATTTGCCCATCGTTCCCCAATATGGTTGCATTTTCCAAGGGCAAAAGGGTTTCTGAATCTACCACTAAACCAGCCAGTTCTATTGATCTCGGGGACAGACTTTCGACTGCATTTAGATTGCTGGACTTTGGATAAATGGACGTTTCCGAACCCACGTTTTTTACCACGGGGACTTTCTCAGTTTCACTAAACCCCAATAATAACAGGGCCGTAAGTGGAAGCACGAGCAGGCTCCTCAATACAAATGATTTTCTTGATGTGTTTGTTTTCATGACTGTAAACCTTTTTTTGATTGATGAATAATTAATGGCATTGGCAATGCCGGTCGACTGATATTGTTCAAAACTACCGTGTGATAAGTACGATAGGATAGTATTTTGATATTGGGAATGGTGGTCATTACTCCCTTTGATTACCGCCCTGTCCGCCAAAAATTCGTGGTTCAGCTTAATGGACGATTTAAACAAGTAGATGATGGGGTTGAACCATAGAATGACCTGGGCCAATTCAATGAGTAAGATATCCAGGCTATGCCGTTGCTTGGCATGAGTTTCTTCATGTAAGATTACCTCCTGTGGAATATGTTTCTCCTCAAATTGTTTTTGGTTCAAAAAGATATAGTTGAAGAAGGTATGGGGTGGAAGGGATTGTCTTAAGAGTACCCTGGTAATGAAGTTTTCCTTGAATTTGGGATTTTTGCGTATACGTAGAGTAATTTGAGCTAGGTTCCTTAAAAATCGAACTCCAAATCCGATAACACCCAAAACATAAACCATCCACAATCCAATTTCCCAATCAAAATAGGGCTCTTCTGTAACTACTTGACCAGTTACTGTGTCCGAAATTTGCCCAGTGATGGGAGAGGTGGTTTGGGTAGTTTGTTGTGCCATTTCCACATATTCTGTGAAGACTACAGCTGGGATTAAGAAGGAGGTAATCAATGCTCCCAACAGAAAGAATCGTTTGAATTGGTGTATGCTTTCCTTTTCCAAAACCAGTTTATAAAAGGCTAGGAAAATGACAAGGCATGCGGTGGATTTTAATAGGAAGACCAACATGGTTATTTCTTTTTGATTTCGTTGTCTATCAATTTTCTCAATTCTTCTAATTCGGCTTTGCTCAAGTTCGTTTCTTTGGCGAAGAAGGAAGCAAATTGGCTGGCACTGTCGTTAAAAAAGTTTTTGATGAGCCCGTTCACGTGTTTGGAAAAGTAATCCTGCTTTTTCACCAGTGGATAGTATTCCCTACTTCTTCCTATAGTGTTGTAGGCAACAAAGCCTTTGTCCGCCATCCGTTTTAAAAGGGTCGCTACCGTAGTGGTGGCCGGTTTGGGTTCCGGATAAGCGTCCAAAAGGTCTTTCATGTAGGCCTTCTTCAACATCCAAACAATGTTCATCAATTCTTCTTCTGCTTTTGACAACTGCATCTGTGGTATTTTTAATTGTGCTCTACAAATATAGAATAAAAATTTTAATTCTACAAATGTAGAGTTTGTTAAAATTGATAATAGGATGTTTTACTTTCCAAAAATGTTAAGTTTGCCGTCAAATACAACATCATGGGATTATTGGAAGATTTACAGAACAGGAGCGGTAACCAATGTGAACTTTGTGGCGCAACGGAAGATTTGAAGGTATATGAAGTGCCACCAGTGTCTACCGGAGGATTGGATGGCAGTGTGTTGGCCTGTGCCACCTGTTTAGGTCAGATTGAAGATCCCGAAAGCATGGATTCCAATCATTGGCGATGTTTGAACGATAGCATGTGGAGTGAGCACGACGCTGTTAAGGTGGTGGCTTGGCGTATGTTGAATCGATTAAAATCCGAAGGTTGGCCGCAAGATCTGTTGGATATGATGTACTTGGATGACGAGGTTTTGGCCTGGGCCAAGGCAACCGGCGAAGGTCAGGATGCCGCGGACATGGTGGTGCATCGCGATTCCAATGGGGTAGTATTGGAAAACGGAGACAATGTGGTGCTCATCAAAGACTTGAAAGTTAAAGGTTCCAGCATGGTCGCAAAACAGGGAACCGCCGTGAGACGGATTTCCCTGGATCGCGAAAATGCCGAATATATTGAAGGCAAGGTGGACGGTCAACAGATTGTCATCCTAACCAAATACGTGAAGAAGCTTTAAGCTTTCATCTCCGCATAATATTGGTAGAAATAGGGGATGGTCTCGATTCCTTTCAAGAAATTCCACACCCCAAAATGCTCGTTGGGCGAATGGATGGCATCACTGTCCAACCCAAACCCCAATAGAATGGTCTTGCTTTCCAATACCTTTTCAAATAGGGCCACAATCGGAATACTGCCCCCAGTTCGTTGGGGTACGGGACTTTTACCAAATGTTTTTTCTATGGCTTTGGCTGCCGCTTGGTACCCATCACTATCAATAGGGGTCACATAAGCCTGACCACCATGGTGCGGGGTCACTTTTACTTTTACACTTTTGGGCGCAAGGGAGATAAAGTGCTTGGTGAACAGGTCCGTGATTTCATGCCAATCCTGGTTGGGCACCAATCGCATGGAAATTTTGGCATAGGCCTTACTGGCAATAACAGTTTTGGCGCCTTCACCGGTGTAGCCGCCCCAAATACCGTTTACATCCAACGTGGGCCGTATACCGAAACGTTCCGTGGTGGTATACCCTTTTTCCCCATGTACATCGCCGATGTCCAAAGCCTTTTTGTACTCCTCTAGGTCGAAGGGAGCCTTGGCCATTTCAGCACGTTCTTCATCGGAAATGATTTCTACCTTGTCATAAAACCCAGGAATGGTAATATGGTTGTTCTCATCGTGAAGGGCAGCAATCATTTTTGCCAATACGTTGATGGGGTTGGGTGCTGCCCCACCATAAATTCCGGAGTGCAGGTCACGGTTGGCCCCGGTCACTTCCACTTCCACGTAGCTAAGGCCACGCAAACCGGTGGTGATGGAAGGGTTTTGGTTGGAAATCATCCCGGTGTCGGAAATCAAAATGATATCGTTCTTGAGTTTTTCCTTGTTTGCATCCAGAAAACCGGCCAAACTATCGCTGCCGACCTCTTCCTCGCCCTCGATCATAAACTTGACATTGCAGGGCAACTGATTGTTCTTGATCATGAATTCCACCGCCTTCACGTGCATGAAAAACTGACCTTTATCGTCACAGGCGCCACGGGCAAAAATGGCACCATCAGGGTGCTTTTCTGTTTTTTTGATGACGGGTTCAAAAGGAGGGGAGTCCCAAAGGTTCATGGGATCCGGTGGCTGCACATCGTAATGGCCATAGACCAGTACAGTGGGTAAATTGGGGTCGATGATCTTATCGGCATAAACCACGGGATAGCCCTTGGTCTCACAAATCTCGGCATTGTCGCAACCCGCGTCGATCAAGGATTTTTCAACGGCCTTCGCAGTTTCCAGTACATCGTGGGAATAAGCGGTATCCGCACTGATGGAGGGAAGTTTTAGCAGTTCAATAAGTTCGTTGATGAATCTGTCCTTGTTGGAGTGGATGTAGTTGTTGATGTCTTCCATAAATGTGTTAAAAACGACCCTAAAAGTACAAAAAACAAGTTTTTAAAGGTATCAGATTTGCAAATCGGAAAATTGATTTATATTTGCACTCCTTTCTGCGGATGTGGTGGAACTGGTAGACACGCTAGACTTAGGATCTAGTGCCGCAAGGTGTGCAGGTTCGATTCCTGTCATCCGCACCAAAGATAGAAGCTCCTTTTTCGGGAGCTTTTTTTATGTGCAAAAATTACATTTGTTGTAATTTTTTGTTAAATGTTAAAATAAAACAATATCTTTAAGTATAGCGTGCCCGAATATCGGTATTGAAAGAATTTGTAGAAATCCATATCATTTTCTGTGTAACGAAAATTCTTAAAACAGTGTAATAATCGGCATAATTAGAGGATTTTTTTGCCAATTCAATAATATAATAAAAGATGGGATTTGGAGTTTTATATTCTGTATGCTATCAATATTTAAGGTACGCAAACTAAAAAAACTAACTTAATTTATTATTGCCAGACATTATGTATAAGGAAATTTATTTGGTTGATGACGAAGACTTGGTAAACACGATTAATGCAATCCATTTCAGAAGAATGGGATTGGAGGAAAGGGTAAAAAGTTTTACCAATCCGGAACTTGCCCTGGATGATCTTCGTTTTAGGGAGAACCCCAACACCAAAACCCTGATCTTGTTGGATATCAATATGCCTGAGATGAGCGGTTTTGAATTCTTGGAATTTATGATGTTGGAGGATTTTTCAGAAAGTAATGAAGTTTTGCTCGTAACTTCCTCAGAATCCGATGCGGATAAAGAAGAAGCCAAAAAATACGAAAAATACGTTAAGGAGTTTATTACTAAGCCATTACAGATATCACATTTGGAAGATTATCTACAAAGTTCTTATAAAAAGTAAAGATTCTATTTTTAATGATACAATCTTTAATGGGTTACTTTACACCAGCCTAAGCAGTGAAAGAGAAACAGATACTTATTCATAACAAGATAGAAATTGTTGGGGATAGAGGCGACGTTGTTTGGGCAATGGATAGTGATTACAGACTTACGGCCTTTAATTCCTCATTTGAAAAAAGAATAAGGGATGAGCATTTAGGTGACACCATAAAGGGGATGGACCTTCGGAGAATCTACGAGCAAGGAGTATTCTTCAGTCCATGCAAACAGGGTTGCGAAAAAGCACTCAACAGGTATGCAACTACTTCGGAACATACTTTCCTACATAATCACAGTACCTTTGTACACGAGTTTTCTTTTCAACCATTTATGGATGATACAGGCAATGTTATTGGATGCTGTATTTGGCAGAAAGACATAACCCAAGAGCTCGATAACATTCACCAACTTGAAGAAAGTGAAGAGCGGTACCAGGAGGCCCAAGAGATTGCCAATTTTGGTCATTGGAACTGGGACATGATCAAGGATGAAATTACATGGTCTGATCAGTTGTTTCATATTTTTGGCCAAGTTCCAGGAAAGTTTGAGGCCACTTTTGAGGCATTGATGAACATTATTCACCCAGAGGACCAGCAAGTATTCAATGAGGATGTAGAACGATGTATCAATGAAAAAGTGCTGCATGACATTGTGCACAGAATAGTGGTAAACGATGGGGAGATACGTTATGTGCACCAGATAGGTAGGGCGTTTTACGATATGAACGGTATCCCATACCGGATGTCCGGGACTACACAGGATATTACGAAGGATGTTATGTACAATCATCAAATAGTGCAACAGAACAACGAACTTCAGAATTTTGTCCGGATCATATCACACAACTTAAGAGCGCCTATCTCAAATCTTTTAATGCTATCTAAAATTTATGATTGGGGAACCCATGACATGAATGATGATATCATGAAAAAAATAGAGAACACTACAGAAGCGTTGGACCAGACCATAAAAGACCTAAACCTATCGTTGTCGTTAAAAAGGGTGGACAAGGAAAACTTCAAGAAAATCAAGTTAAAAGAGGTCATGAAGGATGTGGATGGCCTTTTGGCCGATGAGATTGATAAGAAAGAGGCCGTGGTCCTGACGGATTTTTCCAGGGCCGAAGGGATTATGGGGATCAGGAGCTATTTTAACAATATCCTGTACAATCTAATTCTCAATGCCTTGCATTATTCCAAGGAAGAGGAAAAACCTTCCATAGAACTTTCCACGGAAGAAACTGAATCCGAAGTGATATTAACGGTGTCGGACAACGGGATTGGAATAGAATTGACACCGGAAAGGGAGCGAAAAATCTTTGATATGTATGGAAGATTGAGCGGTGCCACAGAGGGTAAGGGGTTAGGGCTTTATTTGGTCAAGACCCAAGTGGAAGCCATGAACGGAAAGATAGAGGTGAAAAGTGAGAAAGATGTGGGTACCACTTTCATTATGCACTTCCAGAAATAATAATCTTTTTTTAAAAGGGCAAATGGGCCAGATCCACGTTTCCACCCGAAATGATGATACCTGTTTTTTTTCCTTTGAACTTTTCCTTTTGATTTAATATAGCGGCAAAGGCAACAGCACTGGAAGGTTCACATACAATCTTTAACCGCTCCCAAAGAATCCGCATGGCGGTAACGATTTCAGCTTCTTTCACCCGTATAATTTCCTCTACATGCTGTTGGATAATAGGAAAGTTTCTATCTCCCAATTGGGTTTTTAACCCATCCGCGATCGTATTTGTGGTTTCATTGGACTCTATTTTACCGCTCAACAGGGATCTATAGGCATCGTCCGTTTCCAAAGGCTCCCCACCAATCGTACTGCATTCTTTTCCAAAATAGTGTGCAGCAAGGGCCGTTCCGGCAATCAGGCCACCTCCGCCTACAGGGGTCACCACGTAATCTAGGTTGGGATATGCCTCCAACAATTCCATGCAAGCCGTTCCTTGTCCCAAAATAACTTGGTCATCGTTGGATGGATGGATGAAGGTTGCCCCGTATTTTTCCTCGATTTGTTTGGATTCACGTTCACGGGCCTCCAAGGTAGGTTCACATTCAATTACGAGTCCTCCATACCCCCTTACCGCGTCCTTTTTCACTTGGGGAGCGGTATTGGGCATTACGATATAGGCCTTCACCCCCAGACCTTGCGCGGCAAGGGAAAGGGCCTGTGCAAAATTCCCCGAGGAATGGGTCACCACACCTTGTCGCTTTTGTTCCTCGCTCAACTGCATAATGGCATTGGCCGCCCCCCGCATTTTAAAGGCTCCCATTCGTTGGAAGTTTTCACACTTAAAGAACAGTTCAGCTCCGGAAACACCATTGATCAAACGGGAGGTAAGGACAGGGGTATTGTGGATGAACGGCTTTATCCGATTGTGGCATTCGATGAGGTCTTGCTTGGTCATATATGAAAATTAAGCCCGGATCTGGGAATTTCGGATCCGGGCTTAAAGATAGGAAGGGAGAGTTAATTAATGATGCGATTCCATCTTTTGTTCCTCTTCTTGCTCTTCCTCGACACTAATGCCTTCCATGCCCAATTCCGGGATCACCAACAAGGGAATTTGCGTGTGGAACGCTGTTCTTTTGATGATGGGTTCCCGGGTCATTTTTTCCATGTAGCTGTGCTGATAGTTTAACAGGGCCAGCAAATGGATGTCAAGTTCCTTTGAAAACATTTCAAGGGTATGGGATACCGAGTTGAGTTCCGAAACGGTATGTATATAGTGTTCCACGTCGCCCAGATACCTTCGCAACATGTTCAGGTTGAACTGCTGCAATTCCGAAAGGGCCTTAATGCCATATTGTACATGCACGATCCGTATGGTGGCCTTGAACATTTTGGCCATTTCCAATAAGGGGGAAAGCTCCGAAGTGGTATAGAACCTATTAAAATCGGTGGCGAATGCAATCTCCGATGGAGTCACATATTCAAAATTGTACGGTATGGCCAGGATGGGACATTTTTTGGTGCTCTTTATGATTCGCACCGTATTGCTCCCCATAAAAACCTCATCCACACCTGAAGCTCCCTTGGTTCCGGTAACCACTAAATGGATACCCAACGTTTCCACAATATCCTTTACCTCTTCCATCAATAGGTTGAATGATGAAATGGTCTCAAAAGTATGGTTGGGATTGCCATACTTGCTTTTTATCCGAGCCACAGTTTTCTGTAATCCTCGTTCAGAAGTCTCCCTCACCGCATCAACAATACGAACGCCATCCACCATTTTCGCCATAAAACGGCTACTTGGAATCACCGGGGTGTAGGTATTGAGCAGATAAAAAGTACAACGTTTGTTGCGGAACAATTGCATGGCGTAGTCGATGGCATTCCATGCATTTTCCGAAAAATCCGTAGGTATTAAAATCTTTTGCATCTGACTAAGAATATGATGCGATAAAATTAAACCTATGGATAGGGGGATTCTATGACAATTGTCAGGTTTGGGAATGTGGGCTTAAAAACCCTCTACCATTTCCATCAACTTGCGCTCATCTTTAATACCGATTTTCTTACCGGAAGTATGGATGAGCCCTTTCTTCTTGAACTCGGAAATGATACGGATGGCAGATTCTGTGGCGGTGCCCACAACATTGGAAATATCTTCTCTGGAGAGGGTAAGGGCCAAAAAGCCATCCTCGTCCTCGCCAAAATTGTTCTTTAGGTAAAGAAAGGCTTCGGCAATGCGTTGTTTTACCGTTTTTTGGGAAATGTTCACGATCACGTCATCGGCTTCTTTAAGATCGTGGGCCATATGACGCAATACCTCTAAGGTGAAATTGGGGTTTTTTTGCAAGGTATTGGTAATGCTTTCTTTTGGAATAAAGCATACCTCCATGTCCTGAACGGCAATGGCGGATAGGTTGGTACTCTCTTCGGCAATCACCGAACGTTGGCCCAGCACTTCGCCCTTGGTGGCCAATTTCACGATTTGGTCCTTACCGTTGGAACTAAGTTTGGAAAGCTTGGAAATACCATTTCTCACGCAATAGACCCCGTTGAGCTTATCGCCTTCTTCAAAGAGGGGTTCACCTTTTTTAATGGTCTTTGTGATCTTGGAGTCAGACACGTGTTTTAACTCTTCCTTGCTCATGGCACGAAGGGAGTTAAATTGTCTAATGATACAATTTTCACATCTGCTTTCCATACTGTTTAGTTTACCTGATTGAACAAAATTAAGGGATATGTGTCCACAATTTACTGATAAATATCATATTTTTAAGAAGCGGACTATCTCAAATTTGCGTCAGGTAAAGCAAATGTATAATGGCAGACTCAACCTGTTATCACTGTGGGGACGATTGCGGAAACCATGGGGTTCGGTTTGATGATAAGGATTTTTGTTGCAACGGTTGCAAGACCGTTTACGAGATTTTTACATCCAATGGTCTGGCTACCTATTATGAAATAGAGGCCAAGGCGGGAACCACACCCAATGAAATCCGGAAAAAGTACGATTTTTTGGACAACCAAGAAATTGTGGAACAGTTGGTGGAGTTCAATGAAGAAGGTGTACAGGTGATAAGTTTGAGTATTCCCACCATTCATTGTAGTTCCTGTATCTGGGTGTTGGAAAACCTGAACCGTTTGCATCCTGCCATTACCGTCTCCCAAGTCGATTTTCCCCAAAAGACCATTCGGGTTACTTATAAGACCGAAGATTTTTCATTGAAGGCCTTGGTGCTACTTTTGGGAAGCATTGGTTATGAACCTTATATCTCCTTGGAGGAATACAATAAGAAGGACAAAAAAGTAGATCGCTCCCTGATCTATAAATTGGGAGTGGCCGGATTTGCCTTTGGCAATGTGATGTTGTTTTCCTTCCCGGAATATTTTGAGGTACAGGAATTTTGGCTGGACCAATACAAAGTAGTCTTCCGTTGGTTGATGTTCGCCTTTTCCCTTCCCGTGGTATTCTATGCGGGCCAGGATTATTTTATTTCGGCATATAAAGGGCTTCGTTCCAAATTGTTGAACATTGATGTACCCATCGCCTTGGGAGTCCTTACCCTTTTTCTGCGGAGCACCATCGATATTGTATTCAACTTGGGCTCTGGCTTTTTTGACAGCCTTACTGGATTGGTGTTCTTTCTTTTATTGGGGAAATTCTTTCAACAACGCACCTATGCCTATCTTTCCTTTGAGCGCGACTATAAATCCTATTTTCCCATTGCGATTACAAGACTGAAAAGTTCCGGGGAAGAGGAGAACGTCCAGATTTATAATGTTGAGGTCGGCGACCGGATTTTGATCCGAAGTCACGAGATTATCCCCGTGGATGCTATTTTGATTAAGGGCCATGCCGAAATCGATTACAGTTTTGTGACTGGTGAATCCGAAGCTGTTTTTAGGGAATCGGGTGAAAAATTGTTCGCGGGAGGAAAACAATTGGGTGATGTGTTGGAAGTGGAGGTGCTCAAATCCGTCTCCCAAAGTTATCTGACCCAATTGTGGGGCAATTCCATTTTCTCCAAGGACAAGGTGAGCCATTTCCAATCGCTGACGGACAGTATAGGAAAACGCTTTACCATTACAGTTTTAACGATTGCAACCCTGGCCACTGTTTTTTGGTTGATTTACCTTCCCAGTATGGCCTTGAATGTGTTTACCTCGGTGTTGATCATAGCCTGTCCATGTGCCATTGCATTGGCGGCCCCGTTCACATTGGGCAACATGCTCCGCATTTTCGGTAAGCACAAGTTCTACCTAAAAAATGCCAATGTCATAGAAAGGTTGGCCAAAATTGATACCGCCATTTTTGATAAGACTGGAACGCTCACTACCAATCAGAAAGATGCCATTGTCTACGAGGGCATGGAACTCACAGAAGAAGAGACGGCGTTGTTGAAGACCACACTGAGGGCATCCAACCATCCGTTGAGCCGTTCCTTATATGATATTTTAAAATCCAATGCCATTATGACCTTGGATGAATTCCAGGAGCACACGGGCAAGGGGATTGAAGGAAGGGCAAAACAGCATTCCATCAAAGTGGGTTCAGCAGCCTATGTTGGGAAAGAGGCATCGCCTTCCATGACCAGTACCGCGGTTTATGTAAGTGCCGATGAGGATGTAAAGGGGCGATTTGTTTTCAAGAACACCTACCGGGAAGGAATTGGCGGCATTTTCGGAGAGTTGGGCGCCGATATGGATTTGGGAGTGCTTTCTGGGGATAATGATGGGGAGCGTCAACTTTTACAGCAGATATTGTCGGAGAAGACCGAAATGGCCTTCAATCAAAAACCTGAGGATAAGCTCGAGTACATCAAAGGGCTTCAAAGAGCACATACCGTATTGATGGTTGGCGATGGACTGAACGATGCAGGGGCTTTGGCGCAGAGCGATGTGGGTATTGCGGTCTCGGAGAACATCAACGTGTTTTCCCCAGCCTGCGACGGTATTTTGGATGCCACGAAAATGAAGTTGTTGCCCAAGTTCATCAAGTTGTCCAAAAGTTCGGTGAAGGTCATAAAGATGAGTTTTTTATTGTCCCTCTGCTACAATGTAGTGGGGTTGTATTTCGCTGTTACGGGGCAGTTGCAACCGGTCATTGCGGCCATATTGATGCCATTGAGTTCCATCAGTATAGTGGTGTTCACGACCGTGGCGACAAATTATTTAGGTAAGGGATTAAAAAATATTGAAATCTGATAAATGTCATTTTTTGCAGTAGAGCATAACAGTAGTTTTACCCTCAAATTAAGGTAGGTATGAGTGTTATTTATGTGTTGTTGGCCATTAGCGTCACTGTGGCCGTAGCCTTTTTTGCGGCCTTTGTCCTGTCGGTAAAAAGCGGACAGTACGATGATACGTACACACCTTCCGTTCGCATGCTTTTCGAAGACGAGATTGTCAAGGACAAGGATAAATCAGACCAGAATAATCAAAAATCAAACAAGAATAGTACAAACCAATAAATATGGAAATACAACAGTTCCGCTACGATAACAAAATCGTGCAAAAGTTCTTATACGCCACAATTCTTTGGGGCGTAGTGGGTATGTCGGTAGGTCTTTTGTTGGCCTTCATGTTTTTATTCCCCAATGTTACAGAGGGTATTCCGTGGTTGAGTTTTGGACGTTTGCGTCCATTGCACACCAATGCGGTGATCTTCGCATTTGTGGGTAACGCCATTTTTGCAGGGGTCTATTACTCCCTACAACGTCTGCTCAAGGCCCGAATGTTCAGTGATGTGCTGAGCAATATCAATTTTTGGGGCTGGCAGTTGATCATTGTGGCTGCGGCCCTTACTCTGCCCTTGGGTTACACGACCTCCAAGGAATATGCAGAATTGGAATGGCCCATTGACTTGGCCATTGCCGTGGTCTGGGTGGTTTTTGGCTGGAACATGATCGGTACAATCCTCAAAAGAAGACAAAGGCACCTGTATGTGGCCATTTGGTTCTATCTGGCCACCTTTGTTACCGTAGCGGTACTCCATATTTTCAACAGTTTGGAGTTGCCTGTATCGGCCTTGAAAAGTTATTCGGTTTATGCCGGGGTACAGGATGCCTTGGTGCAATGGTGGTATGGGCATAACGCGGTGGCGTTTTTCTTGACTACGCCCTTTTTGGGACTGATGTACTATTACGTGCCCAAAGCGGCCAATAGGCCCATTTATTCCTATAGGTTGTCCATTGTGCACTTTTGGTCCTTGATTTTCATCTATATCTGGGCAGGTCCTCACCATTTGTTGTATTCAGCTTTGCCGGATTGGGCCCAGAACCTTGGTGTGGTGTTCTCCGTGATGTTGATCGCTCCTTCTTGGGGTGGTATGATCAACGGCTTATTGACACTAAGGGGTGTTTGGGACAAAGTACGTAGCGATGCCACCTTGAAATTTATGGTAGTGGCCATCACCGGTTATGGTATGGCAACCTTTGAAGGACCAATGCTTTCCCTTAAAAATGTGAACGCCATTGCCCACTTCAGTGACTGGATTATTGCCCACGTTCACGTAGGGGCACTTGCTTGGAATGGTTTCTTGACCTTTGGTATGATCTATTGGTTGGTACCTCGAATGTTCAAGACCGACCTTCACTCCAAAGGATTGGCCAACTTCCACTTCTGGATAGGCACCTTGGGTATTGTCCTTTATACATTGCCTATGTACGTAGCTGGGTTTACCCAAGCCTTGATGTGGAAAGATTTTAACCCAGATGGCACCTTGGTATACGGAAACTTCTTGGAAACTGTGTCCCAGATTATCCCGATGTACTGGATGAGGGCCATTGGGGGTAGCCTTTATATCCTTGGAATGTTTGTACTGCTGTACAATGTGGTCATGACCATCAGGGCAGGTAGCAGGGTAGAGGACGAATTGGCCGAAGCACCTGCGTTGACAAGGGTATCCAAAAGACGTGTGGCCGGTGAGACCTTCCACAACTGGTTGGAAAGAAAACCGGTTCAGTTGACGATTTTGGCTACCATCGCCATATTGATCGGCGGTATTGTACAGATCATTCCGACCATTTTGGTGAAATCGAACATACCGACCATTTCCAGTGTAAAACCTTATACGCCATTGGAACTGGAAGGACGTGACTTGTATATCAGGGAAGGATGTGTGGGATGTCACTCCCAAATGATCAGACCTTTCCGTAGTGAAGTGGAACGTTACGGTGAATATGCCAAAGCAGGCGAGTTTGTTTACGACCACCCATTCCTGTGGGGTAGTAAACGTACCGGACCCGATTTGTTGAGGGTGGGTGGTAAGTATTCCGATAACTGGCACTTGAACCACATGTATGACCCACAGAGTACTTCTGCCGGATCCATTATGCCATCCTATAAGTGGTTGGTAAGGGATAGGCACGATCGCAGTGGCGTTCAGGCCAAGATGGAAACCATGGTAAAATTGGGTGTTCCCTACACTGAGGAGGATATAGCCAATGCGCCTGAAAACATGGCGGCACAAGCAGAACAGATCGAGAAAAACCTGTACTCCGACCCCGAGTTTGTAAAAACCTACGAAGCGGATAAAAAATTCGCTGCGGAGAACGGTCAGGATTTTGTGGAAATGCGCGATCGTGAGATTGTATCGCTAATCGCTTACCTACAACGATTGGGTACGGACATCAAGATCAAGAATACTGAAGAAACACTATCTCAAAACAAATAACCATGTTGAAATTTGTAAAGAACCATATGGAAACCATTGACGGGGTAGCAAACTACCCCATGATTTCCCTGCTGATCTTCTTTGTATTTTTTGTTCTATTGGGCTGGTGGGTACTGACCGCCACCAAGGAACACATCAAGGAGATGGAAGAGCTGCCTTTGGACGACAACGATCAACAAAACAAACTATAAGACTATGAGCACAAGAACACCTTGGTGGATACGCGTACCCGTATTATTCTTTTTGATCTTCGGATTGATGGAATACTTTATAGACTCTGGTGAAAAACCAGCAATCATCGAATACCCCATTACGCAGTTTTTTATGCTCTTGGTCTTGATGATCTTGATTGCCATTGAACTGATTCTGAGTTCCATTGAGAACATCATGTTCCAGACCCTTTCCGAAGAAGGAAAGGAAAAATATCTTGCTGCCAAGAACAAAAAATACGAGTGGACGTGGGCCAAGAATGCCATGAGCCGTCTTACCCGTAGCCGTTCCATCGAACGTGAGGGAGAGATCATCCTCGACCACAACTATGATGGAATCCGGGAGTTGGACAACGTACTCCCTCCGTGGTGGGTGTACCTTTTTTATGGTACGATCATCTTTGCCGTGGTCTATTTGGTGCGTTTTCATATTATTGGGGATTACGACCAAAAATTGGAATACGAACAAGAGGTGGCCGCAGCCCAACAAGCCATTGAAGAGTATAAGAAAACGGCCAAGGACCTTGTGGATGTCAATACGGTGGAGTTCCTTTCGGATGAATCGGATTTGAGTGCCGGTGAAAAAATATTCCAAAGCAATTGTGTGGCTTGCCATATGGCCGATGGTGGTGGAGGTATTGGTCCCAACCTTACCGATGAATATTGGATTTTGGGAGGCGGCATCAAAAATGTCTTCCACACCATTTCCGAAGGGGGTCGTGACGGAAAGGGTATGATCGCCTGGAAACAAAGCCTTAAACCAGCCGAAATAGCCCAAGTGGCCAGTTATGTGCTAACGTTGGGAGGTACCACACCTGCCAATCCAAAGGAACCCCAAGGGGATATTTGGGTTGACCCAGATGCACCACAACAGCCAGAGGGAACCGAATCTGAAACACCACCAACGGAACAGGTTTCAGATTCAACAACAGTGGCCATGAACTAGTCCACAGAGGACATGGCCTACAATTTATTTTTATAAACCAAAAAATGCAATGGAAGAGAACTTTAGGGATTCCATAGGCACAATCACAGAAGAAGGTAAAAGGGCGTGGATTTTTCCAAAAAAACCCAGTGGACGGTATTATGATTACCGGAAGTACGTTAGTTACTTCTTACTGATTTTTTTGATAGCAGCTCCCTTTATCAAGATCAAGGGCCATCAGTTTTTGATGTTCAATGTATTGGAGCGCCGCTTCAATATCTTTGGATTTCCATTCTGGCCCCAAGATTTCCATTTGGTGGTGATTTCCATGATCATCGGGGTTATTTTTATCGCACTGTTCACAGTGGCCTACGGCCGTATCTTCTGTGGATGGATGTGTCCCCAGACCATCTTTTTGGAAATGGTCTTTCGCCGCATCGAATATTGGATCGATGGCGATCGCGGTGCCCAAATGCGATTGGCCAAAGCCCCATGGAATGGCGAAAAGATCAGGAAAAGAGTGCTGAAATGGATTATATTTTTCATCATTTCCTTTTTCATTGCAAACGTATTTTTGGCCTATCTGATTGGTAGCGATAAATTACTCGCCTACATTACCGATGGTCCCATGGCACACCTTGGTACTATGGTTCCTCTATTGATTTTTACCGGGGTGTTCTATTTCATCTTTGCGTGGTTTAGGGAGCAGGTTTGTATCATAGCCTGCCCTTATGGAAGATTGCAAGGGGTGCTTTTGGATAATAAATCCATTGTAGTGGCTTATGACCACAAACGCGGTGAGGCAGAAAATGGTCGTAAGAAGTTCAGAAAGAATGAAGACCGTGAGGCTTTGGGATATGGCGACTGTATCGATTGCTTCCAGTGTGTCCATGTGTGCCCAACGGGTATCGATATTAGGAATGGAACACAATTGGAATGTGTGAACTGTACGGCCTGTATCGATGAGTGCGACCATATCATGGACAGCATCAACAAACCAAGGGGACTTATCCGCTATGCGAGTGAGGATGAGATTACCAAAAAGGACAAGTTCAAGTTTACCGCTCGTATGAAAGGATATACCGCTGTACTTGTTGTATTGGTAGGCATATTGATCGGGATGCTTTTCCTTAGGAACGAGGTGGAGGCCAACGTTTTGAGGTTGCCGGGCCAGTTGTATGAAAGAAAGGACAACAATATCATCAGTAATGTATACACCTACAAATTGGTGAACAAGACCACCAAGGATATTCCGGATGTATCTTTCAAGTTGATGTCGCATAGTGGAGAGATCAAAATGGTGTCCCAGGACAAGTTTACCGTTCCTGCAGAGCAACTGTCAGAAGGAACGTTGTTTATTGAGATCAATGCATCGGCATTAACTGGGGACAAGGACAAGTTGAAAATAGGAGTGTACAGTGGTGATAAACTCATTGAAACCACGGTGACCCAGTTTTTGGCACCACGGAGTTACAATTAAAAAATAATGAAATGAAAATAAATTGGGGAACAGGCATCGTGTTGGCATTTATCGGTTTTATTGGCTTTATCCTATATTTTGTGGTTAGGATGAGCACCGATGATAGGGCCAATCACGATTTGGTGACGGAGGAATATTACAAGGAGGAACTGTCCTATCAAAAACAGATAGATGCCTCGGAATCGGCTACCGAAATGAACGCCAACCTAAAGGTTGAAAAAACGGATGAAGGTTTGTTGATTTCCTTTCCGGAGCGCTTCGACCCCAAAAAGATAACAGGAACAGTGTCCCTATATAGACCGTCTAACAAGCACTTGGATTCCAACTTTCCTATAAGTTTGTCCAATACACATTTGCTCATACCTGACAATCGCTTGGTAGACGGTCGCTGGGACATTACCATTAACTGGCAATACGAAGGTAAGCCCTTTTTACATAAAGAGAAACTGACCTATTGATTATGTTGACCTCCGCGTTGGTATTGGGATTATTGGGAAGCTTGCACTGCTTGGGCATGTGCGGCCCCATTGCTTTTATGCTGCCCCTGGACCATGAAAACGTGGCAAAGAAAACAGTACAACTATCCATTTACCACGCGGGAAGATTGTTGGCCTACGGCATTATCGGAATACTGTTCGGGTTCCTTGGTAAGGGTCTGTCCCTTTTCGGGATGCAGCAAAAACTGTCCATAGGTATAGGTGTACTCATGATTTTGTTGGTGCTCATCCCCAGTAAATATTTGAACGGCCATAAAATTTTGACCCCCATTTATTCCATATTGGGAAAAGTGAAATCCAAACTTGGGGGTGAACTTAAGAAAAAGACCCCCGATGCCTTTTTGACCATTGGGTTTCTCAATGGCTTTTTGCCCTGTGGGCTCGTATATATGGCCCTCTTGGGAGCCATTGCATTGGGAGGGCCATTACAGGGAGGTCTTTATATGGTTCTGTTCGGATTGGGAACGGTCCCATTGATGTCCTTAGTGGTCTATTCCAAAGGAATGTTCAGCAATTCCATTAAATTTAAGATTCAAAAATTGATTCCCGTATTTGTGGTGCTCATAGGTATTTTGTTTATTGTACGGGGACTTGGTCTTGGGATTCCCTATGTGTCCCCAAAACCAATGTCCACAGGTTCTGTAACAGCGACCATTGAATGCCATCAACCCTAAAATCTATATATCCAAAGTGAAAATAACAACAGCTGAAGAAGCGGTACGTGTAGTAAAATCAGGAGACAGAGTATTTTTTCAAGGGGCGGCCATGACCCCGAATATTATTATAGATGCTCTTTGTGACAGACACACGGAAATCGACGATATTGAAATTGTATCCATCCACACCGAAGGAGAGGCCAGATATACGCAGGCGCCCTGTAACACCAGTTTTCGTCTCAACAGTCTATTTGTTGGGGGAAATGTGCGCAAGTTCGTAAACCAGTTTCGCGGGGATTATGTTCCTATTTTTTTGAGCGAGATCCATTTGTTGTTCCGCAGGGACATCATTCCTTTGGATGTGGCATTCATCCAGGTTTCACCACCGGATAAGCACGGATATTGTTCCTTGGGCGTCTCCGTGGACGTTACCCTTCCTGCCATTGAAAAGGCCAAGACGGTCGTGGCACAAATCAACCCGAAAGTACCAAGAACACATGGCGATGGTATCATCCATATCAGCCATATCAACTATGCCGTTGAGGTGGATCATCCCATCCATGAGCATGAACCCACGGAAATTTCCGAAGTGGAAAGACAGATCGGATACCACGTGGCCTCTTTGATTGAGGATGGCGCTACCCTACAAATGGGAATCGGTAATATTCCCAATGCGGTACTTTCCAACCTCGAAAATCATAAAAGATTGGGTATCCATACCGAAATGTTCTCCGATGGCATCCTACCGCTCATTGAACAGGGGGTCATTACAGGGGAAGAGAAAAAGGTAAAACAGGGCAAGATCGTAAGCTGTTTTGCCGTGGGATCCCGAAAACTCTATGATTTTATTGATGACAACCCCCTTTGCGATTTCAAGGAGGCTGCCTACACAAACGATACAGCGGTTATCCGAAAAAACCCGAAAGTTACGGCCATCAACAGTGCCATTGAAATTGATCTTACCGGTCAGGTTTGCGCCGATACGATCGGGTTTAAACAATTCTCCGGTGTTGGGGGCCAAATGGACTTTATACGGGGGGCATCCCTTTCCAAAGGTGGCAAACCCATTATCGCCATGCCTTCCATAACCAATAAAGGAGTTTCCAAGATCGCACCCTTTTTGCAGCAGGGTGCTGGGGTGACCACCACACGGGCCCACGTGCATTATGTGGCGACAGAATATGGAGTGGTTGACTTGTACGGTAAAAGCCTACAACAACGGGCCAAGGCCCTTACATCCATAGCGCACCCCGATCATCGGGAAGTGTTGGAGAAAGCGGCTTTCGAAAGGTTTAACGGCTAAACGTCAACCTAAGGCATAAAAAAAGGGGACAATTTTTTGGAATTGTCCCCTTTCTTGAATTACATGAAACCAATCAAAAATGCAATCCATTAGATTTTAAATGTGATCACGGGAGCTTCGGAATGGTTTGCTATGTCCTCTCCAATGCTGCCCATGAAGAAATGCGAAAGGCCTCTTCTACCATGGGTAGGGATTCCGATAAGATCGGCGGAAACCTTGTCACAATAGTTGAGTACTCCCTTCTCAACAGTATAGTCATTGTAAATTTCTACTTGCAATCCCATGCCGGCCGCATCCAAAAATTTGGAAATTTTGTCATAGGCATCGCCAGTGCTCAAAAATTCATCCCCTGGGGTATTGATGTAGACCAAATGGAACTTGGATTTTAGCAAGTCAGCCATTTCTTTGGCCTTTTTGAGGGCAGGTAGGCTTTCTTCCTCAAAATCGCTCGCAAACACAAAGGTTCTAGGCTGAAAATCCTCAACGTCACCTTTGATGACCAAAACAGGAACATCGGAGGTCCTTACGACCCTTTCGGTATTGGAACCGATAAAGATTTCCTGCAGGCCATCGGCACCATGAGATCCCATTACAATAAGGTCTGCTTTGTGTTTTTCGGCAATTTCGTTCACCTCGCTGAACACTTTGTAGTGTTTGATCACCGGGGTTACCTTGATGTCCTTCAAATAGGGTTTGTTCAAAAAGTCGGTGAATCTTTTTTCTCCGATCTTGATAAGATGTACCACCTGTTCTTGGGAGATATAGCCCGATTCACCCATAATGGCGGGAGAAAGCTCCAACATGTGTAACACCAATAGCTCGGCCCCATGCTCTTTGGCCAGTGAGGCGGCAACTTTCAGTGCCTTTTCGGATTGATTTGAAAAATCAACGGGTACAATTATACTTTTCATCTTTTTTGTTTTTTAGGTTAAACGGTCATGGAAAATATTCGGGTATCTGGTTTTTTTCTATGCAATTTTAAATCAAATGCCATACTGATGTTCCTCACAAAAGGCTTGCCTTTTTCGGTCACCCTGATTGTGCTGTCCTCAATTTCGACCAACCCATCAGTCTCCAATTCGGATAGATTGTCTCGAATTTTTTGAAAATCGGCCACTTGCTCTTCCTCTTCATTCCATGTGGTATTGAATTGGCACATGATGTTGAGGATATGCTTTCTCAGGACCTGATCCTCGGAACTCAAAATATGTCCCCTAAAAATAGGAATAACTCCATGCGCCACCAAATCTTCGTACTCTTCCACATTCTTCACGTTTTGGGCAAACCCATACCAGCTATCACTGATGCTGGATACCCCAAGGCCGATCATAAGTTGGGTCTTGGAAGCGGTATAGCCCATAAAATTTCGGTGTAGGGTGCCATTCAACAAGGCCAAGTATAAATCATCGGTAGGCAAAGCAAAATGGTCCATACCCACATCCTTGTAACCAAATTCAGTAAGCATTCTTTTTCCCATTTCATATTGGGCCTTTTTTTCCACGGAGGAAGGAAGGTCCGATTCGTTGTAACCTCTTTGCCCGTTACCTTTCAACCATGGCACATGGGCATAGCTGTAAAACGCAATACGATCGGGTTTTAGTGCATTGGTCTTGATGATGGTTTGCTCTACATCATCACAATTTTGAAAAGGTAATCCATAAATGATGTCGTGTCCTACGGATGTATATCCAATCTGTCTTGCCCATTCCGTTACGTTCTTCACATTTTCGAATGGTTGTATCCTATTGATGGCCCGTTGTACCGTCAAGTTGTAATCCTGAACGCCAAAGCAGACCCTTCTGAACCCTACATCATAAAGGGCCTGTAAATGCGCTTTGGTGGTATTGTTGGGGTGTCCTTCAAAGCTAAACTCGATGTCATTGGCTTTTTTGCCCAATTGAAGAATGCCCTCGATCAACATTTTTAAATGCTCTGGAGAGAAAAAGGTGGGAGTACCGCCCCCCAGATGCAATTCCTTGATCACGGGTTTGGACTCCATAATGTCCACATACAATTGCCATTCCTTTAAAACAGCGTTTATATAGGGAACTTCCACCTCGTGTCTTTTGGTGATGCGTTTATGGCACCCACAAAAGGTGCACATACTTTCACAAAAGGGGAGGTGTATATAGATGCTGATTCCTTCACCAGGATTTTCCTCAAAGGCCCTCAAAACAGAGGATTGCCATTTTTTTCCGGAAAAACTGTCCAAGTCCCAATAAGGAACCGTGGGGTAGCTGGTGTATCGGGGGCCTGGCACATTATATTTTTGAACTAATTCACACATTGGTGCATACCTTTACATTATAGTTCAAAATTACCTTGGGGAGTTCTTTCAAAATATGACAAATGTCAGTGTCAGGCCAAAACGGGCCACTTATTGGGGTAGTTGGCTGACAACTATCATATTTTCAGGATATGGGAGATTGTAAATTTATAGGATTGCAAAAGAAGTCCAAATGCTATTCCCATGGGAGAACATATAGTTGCAAGCCAGTTTGATGAGAAGGAGCGCAAAGCCTTTGTACGGCATTTGATTGACGATATCAAGGCCTTGGAGCTTATGATCCAAGAAGGACTCATAGAAAATGATGTGGTCCGAATCGGTGCCGAGCAGGAAATGTGCCTGATTAATCAGGACTATCGGCCCGCTCCAAGATCTTTGGAGGTCATAGAGGCTTTGAACGATCCCCATTTTACCACCGAACTGGCCAGCTATAATCTGGAGGCCAATCTTGACCCCGTTGTCCTGGAAAAGAAATGCTTCCATTTTGTACAACAACAGTTGGAAGAACTATTGAACAAAGCCAATGTAAAGGCCTCCGCTGTGGGAGCCAAAATATTGTTGACGGGCATTCTTCCCACCATAAGCAAGGATGAACTGGGGATGGATTTTATGACCCCTATACCGCGATATTATCGGATCAATGATATTTTGAAAGCATGGAGAGGAGATGATTTTTCCGTGCGGATCAAGGGGGTGGACGAATTGTCGCTCCATCATGATTCGGTTCTTTTTGAGGCCTGTAATACCAGTTTTCAGTTGCATTTGCAGATTGCCCCAGAGGATTTCATTAAAAGCTACAATTGGGCGCAGGCCATTTCGGGTCCCGTGCTAGGTGTTTGTTGTAATTCACCCCTGCTTTTAGGCAGGGAGCTTTGGCGAGAGACCCGTATTGCCCTATTCCAACAAAGTCTGGATACCCGAAAATGGACCAAGGCAGTAAAGGAGCAGGTGGCCCGCGTGGGTTTTGGTGAACATTGGCAAAAGGATTCCGCAGCCGAAATTTTCAAGCAGGACATATCCACACACCGCATACTGCTCACCAAACCCATTGAACCCTATTCCACGGAACTTTTAAAAGAGGGTAAAGTGCCCAAGTTGGAGGCGTTACATCTCTTCAATAGTACCATATACCGCTGGAACCGTCCCTGCTATGGTGTGGGAAATGGAAAACCGCACCTGCGGATCGAGAACCGGTACATACCCTCTGGCCCGACCGTTATTGATGAGATGGCCAATTTTGCCTTTTGGGTGGGGCTGATGGCCGGAAGGCCCCAACAGTTTGATGATATGCCGTCCATTATGGATTTTAGGGAGGCCAAACTTAATTTTTTGAGGGCGGCCATGAACGGAAGACAGGCCATGTTCTCATGGCTCGGCAGAGCCGTAACGGCAAAAAAACTGGCCAAGGAAGAACTTTTACCGATTGCCTATGCTGGTTTAAGAAAGTTTAATATCGATGAAAAGGATATCGGTAGACTCCTGGGGGTAATCGAGGCAAGGATCAGAAATGGTACGGGAGCTGAATGGCAGATCAAGAATTTCAGAGGCCTTCGGAACCAAATGAAATTGGATAGCGCCATCGTACAATTGACCAAGGCTATGCACAACAATCAGGAGACCCGACTCCCCGTGCATGAATGGAAGCCCATCGAGGGAATGGCCCAAACCACGGAAACGTTTCATTGGGTAAGCCAGATTATGAGCACCAAACTCATGAAACTCTACGAGGACGATTATGCCAATCTGGCCGTGGCCATCATGCAGTGGAACAACATCCACCATCTTCCCGTGGAAAATGGCAAAGGGGAATTGGTAGGCTTGCTCACATGGAGCCATATCGAAAAATTGGAAAAACTGGACAAGTATGAGGCCAAAGTGTCGGATATTATGATCAAGGAGGTCATCACCGTACAGCCCAAAACAGAAATAGAAACCGCTAAAAAATTGATGAAGGACCATCAAATAGGATGTCTTCCGGTGTGTGTTGAAAACCATATAGTAGGCATCATTAGCAAAGTAGATTTTTAAGCATGTCAAAAGTTCATAGCATAGCATTGGATGAAACCATGGAGGTAGATCGCGTTCTCGACCATTTACAGGGGAAATCGAGAGGGCCTACCGTGGTCTTTTTTGGAGGCATCCACGGAAATGAACCCGCGGGGGTGTTCGCCCTTCGGCATGTTTTTAAAGAAATACGGTCCAAACATATTCCCATTCATGGAGAAGTATATGCCATTACAGGAAATCTGGGGGCCTTGGAGCGAAGTATGCGATATCAGCAGGAAGACCTGAACAGGATTTGGTTTCCGGAGCGGATAAGCACCATTATGGATGAAAGGCAGGTTCAGCATGCGGAAGAAGATGAATTGAAGCACCTTTACAATCTGCTCCGGGATATTTTGGAAAATGGGAAGCCCCCTTTTTATTTTTTGGACCTTCATACCACTTCCAGTGACACTACTCCGTTTATGGTCATGAACGACAGTCTGTTGAACAGGAAGTATGCGTCTCACTATCCATTGCCCATTATTTTGGGTATTGAGGAATATTTGGAAGGAGCGCTCCTCAGCTACATTAACGAACTGGGTTATGTATCCCTAGGTTTTGAAAGTGGACAGCACAACGATGGCAAGGCCATCCAAAATTGTATCGATTTTATCCGATATTCTTTGGCCCTTACCGAAACTGTACCTATTTCAGAAAAGGAGAAAGAGAAATTGAAAGCGGCTATTTCTGCCATTGATGAAGTGCCGCATAGGTTCTACGAAATCTATCACCAACACCTTATTAGCCCTCAAAGTGATTTTAAAATGCTCCCCGGATTTGTGAATTTTCAGAAGATTCCCAAAGGGAAAAGTATTGCCTTGGTGCATGGGGAAGAGTTGAAAACAAGGAAACGGCGACAAATCTTCATGCCCCTTTACCAAGAGCAGGGCAATGAAGGATTTTATTTTATTCGACCTATTCCCAAAGTACTTTTATGGATGTCCAAAGAGTTGAGAAGGTTCAAAGTGGATCATTTGTTGGTGAGATTGCCCGGGGTAAAATGGAAGTCCAAGGAAAAGGATACTTTGGTCGTGGACCAAAGGGTAGCGCGTTTCTTTGCCAAATCATTTTTCCACTTGTTGGGATACAGGGCCCGTAAGTTTGATGAGAACCATCTCGTTGCAAAGAACAGGGAAAGAGCCTCAAAATCCCAAGACTATAAAGGAACAAATTGGTTCAAATCATAAAATAAGAAAAGGTCCAAATTATATTTTGGACCTTTTCCGCTTCATCTGCTAAGCCAACCCTTACTGCTTCATGATGAAGTTAATCGGTATACTGTATTTTACACTCACGGCTTTACCGCGTTGTTGCCCAGGTTTCACTTTGGGTAGGGAAGATATGATCCGAGCTGCTTCATCTTCCAACAACCTATCGGGACCTCTTTTTTGAATGCCGGTCACCCTTCCTTGGGCATCGATCACAAACTGTACATATACTCTGCCTGTAATCTGCATGTCCAATGCAGCGGGAGGGTATGTAAAGTTTTCCTTGATATGCTCCTGTACCTTTTGGTTGAAGCATTCCTTGCGTTCTTCTTGGGTTTGATAGATTTCGCATCCAGGGAAAACAGGCACGTACTCGATAATGGCAAAGGGTACCACGATTTCCTCTTCCACTTCCTCTACATCTACATCATCCACTTTAACAATGGCATCTTCAATGTAGGTATCCTGACTACTCTCTGTACTCTCGATCACAGTTTCTTCCACTTCTTCCACGTCTTCCACAATCTCGATCACATCCGGTGCGGATGGGGGTGGGGGTGGGGGAGTGGTTCTTATCATTTCTGTGATGGGAACATCTTCCTTAAGCTCGTCCATTACCTGCACAATTTCTGAAGCTTTGGATTCCTTTTCATAGACCTTTACTTCTAAGGATTGCCATGTTACAAACAATACCGAAGTAAGGCCTAACATGAAATAAAGACTACTATTGCGTCCTATTTCGGCATTTGGGTTCTTTTTTGGTTTCATGACTTTTACTATTTAACTAGGTTAAAGATAGCTAGGCCTAAAATCAAAAAACATGATAATAATCAGGTATTTAAAATGCGGATATTTTAATCAATTAGGTTGATTTTTATGATTTTCCCAAATTAAGGCTGCCGCCCCACAGATGGCGGCCGTTTTTCCTTCCATACCGGAAAGGATCAATTTCACTTTTCCCTTGTAGACTTGCAATAGGAACTTTTCAAAGTATTCCTTCAAGGGGTCCATGATCCATTTACCACTATTGGTGAGTCCGCCCATAAGGATAAAAGCTTCGGGTTGGGTAAAGGCCGTAAAATTGGCTAGGGCCTGTGCCATAATCCGGGCGGTATAGTCAAAGGCCATCAAGGCAATTTCATCCCCTTCTTCCGCAGCCTTGGTGATGTCCTCTCCATGTAGGTCATTGTAAGCAATACTACGAAACCTACTTTCAGTGAGATATTTGCTCTGCATGTACATAATGGTCCTTTTAAGTCCCGTTGCGGACACGTAGGCTTCCAGACCACCGCGAACACCAAGTCCGGTAAGCCTTCCATCTCCCATGGTCATATCAACATGGCCCAGTTCTCCCGCAAAGCCATCAAAACCGTCGATCAATCGTCCATTGGCCACAATGCCGGCACCAAATCCTGTGCCCAGGGTTATCACGATAAAATCCGTCATGTTCTTCGCACAGCCAAAGAGCATTTCGCCCAAGGCGGCCGCACTGGCATCGTTCATGATCCGGGTGGGCATATCCATTCGTTGTTTGAGCTTTTCGACCAAGGGTACGCTTCCTTTCCAGGCGAGGTTACTTGCATTTTCAATGGTACCATTTTTACTGGATGCATTGGGCGCGCCGATACCACATCCCAAGACATTGACGGGTTTCCCAAAGTTCTTGATGAGTTCCTCCGAAGTTTCCTTGATCTTGTCCAAATACTTGTCCAAATCCGGATAATCCTTGGTTCTGAAAATGATCTTGTCATGGCATTCACCATTTTGGTCCACAAGTCCCATTTTGGTTTGGGTACCACCTATGTCGATTCCTATTACTATATCCATAATTGGGGCTACAATTTTTTGAAGTTTTTAAATATAACCAATATGGGGACAAAAAAATAACCCGCCTTGCTTTTAAAAAGGAAGAATATTTCCTAATATCATGCAAAAGTTCAAAACCTGACTCCTGTCATATTTTAGGTCGTGGGTCGACTCTATTTTTGAAATAGGAGTTATGGAATAATTAAATAAATAGGTATGAGCAGTTTAAAAAAAATATTGGTTCCCTTTGATTTTTCGGAGGCTTCCTTGAATGCATTGGAGTATGTGACCAACTTTGTCGGCACGGAACGTTCCATAGAAATTTTTGCCCTTTATGTGAGCAGTATGCCCATTGATCCTAGCGATCAGGAAAAGCTTATCAAGGATTTTGGTAAGGTGTTGGAATCCATCAGCGTAAGGTTAAAAGTGATGCCGAGTTTTGCCACAGAGACAGGTGATGTTATCAAAACCATTCTGTCCGCCCAAGAGAAAAGCAGTGCCGATTTGATCATGATGGGTACGATGGGCGATAAGATTACGGACGAAGCGATTACAAATACTTCAAAATTGGTTCTTCAGGCCAATTGTCCGGTTATTTCCGTTCCATATGGATGCAGTATAAAGGAACCCAAGGATATTGCATTGGTCTTGGGAGGTGATAAAATAGATGATAAAGATGTGCTGAAAACCCTTTTGGATATTGCGAGGACCTTTGACTCCCGGGTACACGTACTGACCATTTACAAGGAATCCGTTTATGCCGAAGAGGCTGTTGAAGAGAATACGGAAAACCTTTTGGAGTACTACTTGGAGCATTTTTATGCCGAGCATACCTTCAATAAAAACCAAGATGTGGAGGAAGGTATTCTGGACTATATCAAAGAAAAGAATATTGACCTATTGACCATATTGCCAAGAAACCATACCATGAGAAGCACTCCATCCGAAGGACGTTTGACAAAATTGTTGACCCTTCACTCGGAAGTTCCGGTACTGGCCTTGGATTGACCCGATGGAGAAAGTATGCTGCCACTGCGGATCAATTTGGGGATTGCCATAAATCCGTTGGGTATATCGGCAGAAGACAACAAGTTCATTGATTATGTTAAGTAAGAGGGGGCAACGGCCCTCCTCTTTCTTTATATTGATTTAATGTTTGACTCCATGCTATGGAGTTTCTTAACCACTGAAAAACAAAAAAACATGGACACAACCAAAGACCTAGGCAAGTATGGATTGCACAATGTAACGGCCCATTGGAACCTGGACGCTGAAACCTTGCAAAGGATAACCTTAGAAAAGGGTATGGGCGTTGAGACTGAAAACGGGACCCTTTGTGTGAATACTGGAAAATTTACAGGGCGCTCTCCCAAAGACCGTTTTTTGGTAAAGGATGACTATACCACGGACAAGGTCTGGTGGGGAAGGATCAACAAGCCCGTTTCACCAGAAAACTTTGATAAGCTTTATGACGAGGTCGCCAAGTATTTAGGAGGGAAGGAGGTATACGTAAGGGATGCCTTTGTATGTGCGGATCCCAAATATCGGATGAACGTAAGGACCATAACCGAGTATCCTTGGTCCAACTATTTCATCAAGAATATGTTCTTGCGATTGAAGGAAAATGAGTTGGATAACTTTGAAGAAGAATGGTTGGTATTGTGCGCGCCTGGGTATGAGGCCCCAAACCCTTCCGATTTTGGTATCTTGAGTGGTAACTTCTCCATTTTGAATTTTACCAAGAAGATTGCCTTAGTGGCGGGTTCTGCCTATACCGGTGAAATGAAGAAAGGTATATTCTCAGCCCTTAACCTTATTCTTCCTGTGGAAAAAGAAGTACTTCCCATGCACTGTTCCGCCAATGTAGGGGAGGATGGCGATACTGCCATTTTCTTTGGACTTTCAGGAACGGGAAAAACCACGCTTTCTGCTGACCCGGACCGAAAACTCATCGGGGATGACGAGCACGGTTGGACCAAGGAAAATATCATTTTCAATTTTGAAGGTGGATGCTATGCCAAAGTAATCGATCTGACCGAAGAAAAGGAGCCCGATATTTTTAGGGCCATCCGACCTGGGGCCCTATTGGAGAACATAGTGTTTAAAAAGGGAACCAAGGAAGTGGATTACTTCGATAGTACCATTACCCAAAATACAAGGGTGAGTTATCCCATCGACCATATTGATAACATTCAGGTGCCATCCTACGCTTCAAACCCAAAAAATATATTCTTCCTGACGTGTGACGCCTTTGGGGTATTGCCACCGGTTTCTAAATTGACACCCGGTCAGGCAGCGTACCATTTTATTTCTGGCTATACCGCCAAAGTTGCGGGAACAGAGGCAGGTATCAATGAGCCTGTGCCATCGTTCTCTGCATGTTTTGGGGAGCCCTTTATGCCTTTGCATCCAACGGTTTATGCGGAGATGCTGAGCAGCAAAATGACGGAGGCAGGAGTGAATGTTTGGTTGCTCAATACGGGATGGAGTGGTGGCCCATACGGGGTAGGTTCCAGGATTAAACTGAAATATACCCGAGGCATGATCTCTGCCATTCTCGAAGGCAAATTGGATGATGTGGATTATGAGACCCATCCAATCTTTGGTTTGCACATGCCCAAGTATTGTCCGGGAGTGCCCTCCGAAATCTTGGATCCGATGAACACTTGGTTGCAAAAAGGGGCCTATGTGAGCAAAGCGATTCAGTTGGCACATTCATTTCATATTAACTTTGATAAGTTTGCGAGCCAAGCCTCCGAAGAAATTCTTAATGGCGGCCCGTTGATCGATTCGCATCATACGTTAACCGAACACCTGTAATATACAACACAGTGAGCGATACAAATCCATTTGAAATAGAGCGGTTGGGAGCATCCCAATACGAATCCCCATTAAAACTGAGCACAACCAAAGGTGATCATCTGTTCAACTTTGTAAGTGAAACGGATAGATTGGTCTTTGATTTATCCCTTGAACGTTACAATCATTGTCTCAATACAGGGGAAACCCCAATATGCATGGAGCAGGCAGGCCCTCGGCAGCATATTTTTTTTGAATCTAACAAGACCACGGCAGCCATTGTTACCTGCGGGGGATTATGTCCGGGAATCAATAATGTGATTCGCGGTTTGGTGATGGCCCTCCATTATTTCTACGGAGTAAAAAGAATCATAGGCATTCCCTATGGGTATGAAGGGCTAAATCCGGCCAAGGGACATGGTTTTGTTGAGCTTACTCCTGAAAAGGTGAGGGACATCCATCAATTTGGGGGAACTTTTTTGGGATCATCAAGGGGAGCCCAGGATGTGGGAATCATGGTCGACACCCTCCAAGAAAACCATGTGGATATGTTGTTTGCCATTGGGGGTGATGGAACCTTGAAAGGGGTGAATGCCCTTGGGGAGGAAATCTCCAAAAGAAATGCCAAGATCAGTGTTGTGGGCATTCCGAAGACCATAGACAACGACATTGACCTTATTGATGAATCCTTTGGATTTGAAACTGCTTTTGATGTGGCCAGCCCTATTTTGAGGGATGCACACAATGAGGCCACTGGGGCATACAACGGTATTTCCATTATTAAGCTGATGGGGCGCGATAGTGGTTTTATAGCAGCTTCTGCGGCTTTGGCCATGCCTGTTGTAAATTTTGTGCTGGTGCCCGAAATGAACTTTGGTTTGGAAGGGGAGAACGGATTTCTCAACATTTTGGAGCAACGTTTGCAGCAGAAAAAACACGCTGTGATCGTAGTTGCAGAAGGGGCCGGTCAGCAATTGTTCGAGCATAGACAGGAAATCAAGGATGCTTCGGGGAACATTAAACACGAGGATATAGGTGTTTTCTTAAAGGAAAAAATAACAGCCTATTTTAAAGGCAAGGAAACCCCGGTGACCATAAAATATATCGACCCCAGTTACATTGTGCGATGTGCTCCGGCCAATTCCAGCGATAGCGTTTACTGTAGCAGGTTGGCCTATCATGCTGTTCACGGGGCTATGGCGGGCAAGACCAAATTTGTGGCCAGCAAGGTGAACAATAAATATGTCTACGTGCCCATTTCCGAAGTCACCAAAAAAAGGAAAAAGATAAATCTGGAAGGGGAGTTTTGGTTTTCGGTGCTGCAAAGTACAGGGCAACCTTTCTCCTTGGGATAATGATCGGGTATTAAACTGACAATTGTCATTTAATATCAATTTATGTAGTATTAGCTTTAGTATATATTAAAACAATTATCATGGAAGTACATGTTCAATATCAGAAAATGATGACCAGTGAATCATTGACACAATTGTTGATGAAAAAACTGGAAGGTTTGGAAACAAAATACAGTTGGTTGATTAAGGCCAACGTGCTTTTTAAAACAGAGAACGATAAATCCGGAGAAGGCAAAGTATGCGAGATCGAGCTTAGCGCACCGGGTCCAAGAATCTTTGCCAAATCCAGTTCTGATGATTTTGAAAAGTCCATGGCCAATACCGTTGAAGACCTGAGAAGGCAGCTTGAGAAAAGACAGGCAACCTTTGCAACACATTAATCAATAAATTGGATCTTTGCTGCGCATGAACCACTAAATCAACTCTAATGAAATCTAAATCGCTCATATTAAGTCTGTTTCTCCTCATGGGATGTTCCTCTACCAGACTCGTTGGCACATGGAAGAACCCTGACATTGTGCTTTTTGATGCATACCAAGTATTAGTAGTGGGCATGGTCCAGGATGATAATGCCAGGATGGAGTTTGAGACCAAGTTTGTGGACGAATTGAAAGAACAGGGTGTGGATGCCATGCGCAGCATTGATCTATTTGATGTGGAGTTCACCTCATCGCAAAGATCCGAAAAGGAGATCGAGGAGGTGGAACAACAGCTTTTGGACAAAGGTTTCGATGCTATATTGTTCACTAAGGTGGTGGGTACTGAAAATAGAAGGACCTTTAAGGAACACCTCAACAATATTGATAAAATGTTCGTGCGTTTCAGCAATGATTATTTAGAGCACCAAGACATTTACTACGATCCGGAGTACTACGATAGCTTCAATATATACCATGCGGAGACCTCTCTATACTGCATATGCGTGGGCAAGGAAAGAGAGTTGATATGGAGGGGCGAAGTAGATGTGACCGAACCCTCGAATATTGAAAAAACGATAGGTAACTACGTAAAGGTGATCACAAAATCCATGGGCGAACAGGACGTCATTTTTTAGGCGAAGCCCAAGGCGTCCATCACGCCCAAAAAATCCAATAGGATACAAACGGGAATCGCAATCAAGATAATGATCAGTACAAAGACCATTACCCGCAAAAAACTGACCATTAGCTTATCCCCAAAAGAAGCTTCATTTGCCATAATAGTGTAATTTCTATCAATGTACGGAATTATTTGTTGTTCCCTGCAAAGGATCAACCCGATATTCGATTAACGGATGGATTTATGGCATGTGCTGTAAACCAATTAATTGGGCTTCTGTTTTTTCTTGCTGAGCAATTTACCCAATTCTTCCAAGCTGATTCCTTTGGTCTCTGGCATCATAAAGATTACCCATAGCAGTTGGAGCACCATCATAAGGGCAAAGAAGATAAAAATAGGCCATGGGTTTTCTTTGAAAACGCCGATTTCGGAGTCCAAAAAAGTGGGTGTGAGCAAAGTGATTAGGGCGGCAAATACCCAGTGGGTACCCGTTCCCCAAGCTTGTCCGTAGGAGCGTACCTTGTTGGGGAAAATTTCCGAGATGAACACCCATATTACCGCGCCTTGCCCCACAGCGTGGGAGGCGATGAAGATCAATATAAAGATGAGCAGCAAAACAGAACTGGCCCCGGAATAGAAACACCAACCGACCATCGATAAACTCAAAATATATCCGATGGATCCGATGTACATCAATTGTTTCCGGCCCAACTTATCGATCAAAGCAATACCCACAAAGGTGAAGATGAGGTTGATGACACCAATGGATATGGAACTAAAAAGGGATTCTCCAGAGGCAAGTCCCGCACGCTCTAAAATTTCGGGAGCATAGTACAGTACAAAGTTGATCCCGGACAACTGGTTGAAAAAAGCAATCAAAAAAGCCAAGACCAAAGATTTGTTGTACTTGCCGGAAAACAGGTTTTCCTTATGTTTTTCAGCAGTGTCGTAAAGTGCTACTTTGATTTCGGAAAGATAAACGGTGGCTCTCTCCTTTTCAATGCCCAAAAGGGTTATGGATTCCATTACAATGGCATCGGCACGCTCCTTCATCAACAGCCATCGTGGACTGTTGGGGATTTTCAGTACCATTAAGGTATAGATCAAGGCAGGTATGCCTTCCACACCGAGCATCCATCGCCAAGCCACGTGCTCATCAAATACTATTCCGATAAGGTAGTTGGATATAAAGGCGATGAGGATACCGAATACAATATTGAACTGGTACATGGCGGTCAACCTTCCTCTGGTTTCGGCGGTGGATATTTCTGAAATGTAGACCGGTGCCGCAACGGACGAGGCCCCAACTCCCACACCGCCAATAAACCTAAAAAGCGAAAAACTATAGGCCTCTGGGGCCAAGGCTGAACCAACGGCCGACACAAAATAAAGGACTCCAATCCAGAACAACGTATTTTTTCTCCCCAAACGGTCGGTAGGAATACCTCCAAAAAGCGATCCCAAAACGGTGCCCCAAAGGGCCATGGACATGATGAAAATACCGTGAAAAGTAAAAATGGAATCGCCCAAAAACCAGTTGGTGTTCCAAAGTTCTTTTATGGGTTGGTTGGCCCCGGAGATGACCACGGTGTCAAACCCGAACAAAAAACCTGCAAGGGCAGCGGTCAATGAAATTCTGAAAATACGTTTGTCCATGTTGGTTGAAATTTGTTAAAGCTAACCAAATTTTATAAAAATTGGGAAATATGATCCAGAATGCGATTGGCTGCCCCAACATTGGCGTTGATGTAGGCGGAATTGATAATGCCCTGTTCCTTTGCTTTTGCTGGATTTTCTATCAACTTACGCATCAATTCATTAAACCCATCCTGATCGGATATGGAAAGGATACCTCCTTTGGTCACCAAGTCTTCCGCTTCCTTAAAGCCATGGTACTGGGGACCGATGATGATGGGGATTCCAAAAACGGCGGGTTCCATAGTATTGTGCAGCCCTGTGGCAAAGCCCCCCCCAACATAAGCGAAATCCGCATAGCTATACACTTTGGTGAGGATGCCAATGGTGTCGATAATAAGCACATCAAAATCTTTTAGATTTTTATCTTCCATATCGGAATAACACACGACCTTTTTTTGAAGGGCACCGATGATTTTTTCTACATGGGCGGGTTTGATCTCGTGTGGTGCGATGACAAATTTAATAGGTTCCTGTACCGAATTGATATAGTTAATCAATATTTCCTCATCCTCGGGCCAAGTGCTTCCGGCTACGAAACAAAATTGCCCGTTTTTGAAACGATCCATGAACTCCAATCGGTTGTCTCTTTTCAAAATCTCGGAAACACGGTCCAGTCGGGTATCACCGCCAACGGTAACATTTTCAAAACCGATGGATTGCAAGAGGATTTTGGAGTTTTCGTCTTGGACAAAAAAGTGGGAAAAGGTCTTTAGACTGTTTCGCATAAACCCGCCGTAAAATTTGAAATACACCTGCCTTTTGGAAAAGATGGCCGAGACAAGAAAAGTGGGAATGCCTCTCTTTTTTAATTGGTCAAGATAGTTGGGCCAGATTTCATATTTCACAAAGATGACGAGTTCTGGTTTCACCAAGTCCAGGAATCGTGTGGCATTGGAAAGGGTGTCCATGGGCAGATAGGCTGTCACATCCGCAACAGGGGTGTTCTTTTTCACCTCGTATCCCGAAGGGGAGAAAAAGGTAAGCACAATTTGATGATTTGGGTGTTGTGAACGAAGGCGTTCCAGAATCGGGAGGCCTTGTTCAAATTCGCCCAAAGAGGCCACATGCATCCAAATAGTCTTGGCGTTTGGAGAAAGTTTTTCCTTTAGAAGTGGAAATGTCTCCTTCCTCCCAGACACGAACAATTTTATCTTGGGTTGGAACAATGCGAGCACATGAAGCCCGGTCCAGGCAAGATTGACCAAAATGTTGTACAAAAAACGCAAAGGCATCAATTTTTGCTAAAATACATTCTTTCCCCAAGAGGCCATTATGGTATCTTAATTTCTTAATTTTGCAGCATAATCAAATCCGATGAAAAAAATACAGATGGTTGACCTGAATGGTCAATATGAAGGCATAAAAAAAGAGGTCAACGATTCGATAGCTGAGATTATGGAAACCTCGGCATTCATCAACGGCCCCTATGTGCATGCATTCCAAAAAGAACTACAAGAATATTTGGGGGTAAAACATGTGATTCCCTGTGCCAATGGCACGGATGCCCTTCAGATCTGTATGATGGGATTAGGGCTTCAGCCCGGTGATGAAGTCATTACGGCCGATTTTACTTTTGCCGCCACGGTTGAGGTAATCGCTTTGCTGAACCTGACCCCGGTTTTGGTGGACGTGGAACCGGATACCTTCAACATAGACGTTGCTGCGATTGAAAGAGCTATCACCCCAAAGACCAAAGCCATTGTTCCCGTGCACCTGTTCGGGCAATGTGCCAATATGGATGCCATCATGGATTTGGCAAAAAAGCACAATCTTTATGTAATCGAGGACAATGCGCAGGCTATCGGGGCAACGTACACCTCCAAAAATGGTAAAAAACAAAAAGCGGGCACCATCGGTCATGTGGCTTCTACATCATTCTTTCCCTCCAAAAATTTAGGATGTTATGGAGACGGCGGTGCCATTTTTACCAATGATGATGAATTGGCCCACACCATTCGCGGTATTGTGAACCATGGGATGTATGAACGGTATTATCATGATGTAGTTGGTGTAAATTCCCGCTTGGACTCTATTCAAGCTGCTGTGCTTAAGGCGAAACTACCCAAATTGGATGGATACAACAAACAACGTTGGCAATCCGCAGCAAAATATACCAAGGCTTTCCAAGGGCAGGAGCATATTGTTGTGCCTAAGATTACTTGTGCCTGTGGTATGGGGCAGAATACCTGTGATTGTCATGTTTTCCATCAGTATACCCTAAGAATTTTAAATGGGAAAAGGGATGATCTGGTAAAACATTTGAATGAAAACAACGTTCCTTGTGGAGTGTACTATCCTGTTCCCCTACATAAGCAAAAAGCCTATGCGGATAGTCGGTATAATGAAGCGGATTTTCCAGTGACCAACCAATTGGTAAAGGAAGTGATTTCATTGCCCATGCATACCGAGTTGGATGATGAGCAGATAGCGTTCATCACCAAATTGGTCATCGACTTTGTAAACCAATAAAATGAAAATACTAGTAACGGGAGGCCTTGGTTTTATAGGCTCGCACACAGTTGTTGAATTACTGAACGAAGGTTTTGATGTTGTGGTGGTAGACAACCTTTCCAACTCCTCCATTGATGTTTTGGATGGTATTGAGGCCATCACTGGGAAAAGACCCATTTTTGAAAAATTTGATCTTCGGGATAAATTGAAGGTCCAGGAATTTTTCGGAAAATATGACATTGGTGGGGTTATCCATTTTGCTGCTTCCAAAGCTGTGGGCGAAAGTGTGGGAAAACCGCTTTTGTACTATGAGAACAACTTGGGAGTTTTGGTCTATATCCTTCAAGAATTGGAGAAAAAAGGAGGTGGTAATTTCATCTTCAGTTCTTCATGCACTGTATACGGGCAAGCAGATAAGCTTCCGATTACAGAGGATGCGCCTGTAAAACCTGCAGAATCTCCTTATGGCAATACCAAACAAATAGGAGAGGAAATCATACGGGATACCTGCAGCGTAAATCAAGATATAAAGGCCATTGCACTCCGATATTTTAACCCGATTGGTGCGCACCCATCCATACAGATAGGCGAGTTGCCAATCGGAGTGCCCCAAAATTTGGTGCCCTTTATTACCCAAACAGCAATTGGGTTAAGGGAGCAACTTTCGGTATTTGGGGATGATTACCCAACGGAAGATGGCACTTGTATCCGCGATTACATTTATGTGGTAGACCTCGCTAAGGCCCATGTGAAAGCATTGCAGCGTTTGTTGGATGGTAATAATGCATCCAACTACGAAATATTCAACCTGGGAACGGGCAAAGGAAGCTCCGTTTTGGAAGTGATTCAAAGTTTTGAAAAAGTATCTGGACAAAAACTCAATTATAAGGTTGTGGACAGAAGAGCAGGAGATGTGATTCAGGCGTATGCAGATACTACTAAAGCCAACCAAGTTTTGGGCTGGAGAGCCAAAGCCACTTTGGATGAAGCCATGAAAACTGCCTGGGACTGGGAGAAAAAGGTCAGAAATTCAAAGAAAGGTAAGTCCTAAAAGGAGTTTTTGGACGTAAATAAGATATGCTGTCCAATTACAATACTAGTTTGGAGTTGCTCGAGGTAGTCCAGCGGGAACAATTGTATAAAAAGTTGTTGCTCCAGCTCAAAAAGGATTTTGACCTTGCCAATGTACCCATCCAAATTTCAATGGATGTAACGCCAACTGAATTGAAGAGTCTCCTTCATGAAAAAATCTATTTCCTTATCGTGGAAAAATTCCCTGAGTATCTCAACCTGTTATACGTGGTGGATATTTCGGAGAATGAAGTAAAAAAGATAGCCCCTTCCGACGCAGTGGATGTTGCCGCGGAAGTAGCCTTTTTATTGTTGAAACGCGAGTGGCAAAAAGTTTGGTACAAGGCCAAATACAGCAGCTGAACCCGTCATACTTTCACATAGATGCCCTTCTTGTCCATAAAGTACCCCACTGCCCAGCAGGTGAGCATGATCCAGAGAGCAAACAACAGGGATCCCATATAGCCTCCTGACCATGATATGAATATATTTTCGGCAATCCACCGGTAAAGCGAGGAGCCGTTCGCGTCAATGGAAAATAGGGTGATCACGAACAATTCCGATAACAGATAGATGAAGAGGGTGTTTTTGCCGAACACTTCAAAAAAGTAGCTCCATCCCTTGGTTTTTTTCATGTCGAGGAAATAGATCAGGGTGGCAATGGCAACCAAATCTATCCCACAGGTGAGCAACACAAAGGAACTGGTCCATAATTTTTTATTGATAGGTAATAAGAGATCCCAGGCCAAACCGGCAAAAACCAGTGCAAAACCAACCATCATCAATTTGGCGATAGTTTCAAAGTTCTGCCCGTTCTTTTGGATGAACTTCCCAGCCAAGAAACCGATAATCACGTTTACTATGGCTGGTAACGTGCTCAAGAGTCCCTCTGGGTCAAAAGCCATTCCTTCACCATGGTACATATGTTTGGGGCCGATGAGCCATTCGTCCAATTTCAGCACGGCGTTCCCGGTAAGGGTCAGGTCGCCAAAACCAATCAGTATGAGATGGTAGGCCACCAGAAAAATAAGGCTCAGCCAGATAGCGGTCTTCGACTTTACAAAATGGAGTATGATCGAGGCAAACATGTAACACAGGGCAATGCGCTGCAACACACCAAAAATTCGGGTCTCCGCAAAGGGTTTCAGATGTCCGTCGTCAAAAAAAGGGAACCAATACATTAAAAATCCCAACAAGAAAATAATAGCGGTCCGTTTGAATACCTTTTTGAAAACGGCACCGCTACCCATGCTCTCGTATTTTTTCATGCTAAAGCTCATGGAGTTTCCTACCACAAATAGAAAGGTGGGGAATACAAGGTCGGTCAGGGTAAAACCATTCCAACTGGCATGGTTGAGAGGGGCAAAAGTAGTGGCTCCATTGCCGGGTGAGTTAACTACGATCATTAAGGCGACGTCCAAACCCCTGAAAACATCAAGGGAAAGATATCGATTTTTAAGTTCGGACATGTTAGGTTGGTTTTTTGGTGGAAACCAAGTTATGTTTTTTTTAGTTTATGGGGCAGATTTGAGTTAAAAATTTCATTATTCAGGCTTTCCCGTTAGTTCTGTAACAGAGTTGTAATTTTTGGACAATATTTGGTTAAAAGCCATTTGTATGAATGGTAAAACCCGTATTTTTGACAAAATTTTCCATAAAGTTTTGGAGAAACAGGAAGAATGGACAAATATTCATTTTTAAATGCTGCGCATACCTCGTTTTTTGCGGAGCTGTACGATAAATACCTAACGAACCCCGATAGTATTGAGCCCAGTTGGAGGGCTTTTTTTCAAGGATTTGATTTCGGTCTCGAAAGCTCCTTGGACGATTTGGGGATCGAATCCGAAAAGACCGGGATGGTCGTGCTTACCAATGGCAAGCAGGTGGAAATGCCCGAAACCCTTCAAAAGGAGTTTCAGGTCATTCGCCTTATTGACGGCTACCGTACCCGGGGACACCTTTTTACCAAGACCAATCCGGTAAGGGAACGTAGAAAATATGAGCCTACCTTGGAGATTGCCAATTTTGGCCTCACCCAAGAGGACATGAACACGGTGTTCGATGCAGGAAAGATTTTGGGCATTGGTCCATCGACCTTAAAGGAGATCATTACCCACTTGGAGAGCATTTATTGCAATTCCATCGGGGTGGAGTACATGTACATCCGCACTCCGGAACGTATCCAATGGATCCAGGATTGGTTGAACGTGAACGACAACCATCCCAATTTTACCGCGGATGAGAAAAAGAACATCCTCCGAAAATTAAATGAGGCCGTTTCCTTTGAAAGCTTTTTGCATACCAAATATGTGGGGCAAAAACGCTTTTCCTTGGAAGGGAACGAAACCTTGATCCCTGCCTTGGATGTGATCATTGAAAAAGCTGCCGATCAAGGGGTGAAGCAGTTTGTGATGGGTATGGCCCACCGCGGACGTTTGAACGTGTTGACCAATATCTTTGGAAAGTCGCCAAAGGATATTTTCAGCGAGTTCGATGGTAAGGATTACGAAGAGACCATCTTTGATGGGGACGTAAAATATCACTTGGGTTGGACCTCCATGCGGGAGACCGATTCAGGTAAAATGGTCAACATGAACATTGCCCCCAACCCTTCCCACTTGGAAACGGTAAATTCCGTTGTGGAAGGTATCGCAAGAGCTAAGCAAGACCATGACCACGTTGACAATGTCTCTGAAGTGCTTCCTATTTTGGTGCACGGGGATGCCGCATTTGCGGGTCAGGGTGTGGTATATGAAGTAATACAAATGGCCCGTTTGGACGGTTATGCAACTGGCGGCACCATACATATTGTGGTGAACAACCAGATCGGGTTTACCACCAACTATTTGGATGCCCGTTCATCCACGTATTGTACCGATGTAGGCAAGGTAACCTTATCACCCGTACTTCACGTAAATGCGGATGACGCAGAGGCTGTGGTTCATGCAGCCACCTTTGCCCTGGAGTACAGGATGAGATATCAACGTGATGTATTCCTTGACCTTTTGGGATATCGAAAATATGGTCACAACGAAGGGGATGAACCTAAATTCACCCAACCATTGTTGTATAAGGCCATCTCCAAGCATGATAATCCACGGGATATCTATGCACAAAAGTTATTGGCAGAAGGCATTATCGACAAGGATTATGTAAGTCGATTAGAAGAGGATTACAAAACGAGCTTGGAAGAAGATCTTTTGGATTCCCGTAAAATAGAAAAGACCAGGATTACTCCTTTCATGCAGGATGAGTGGGAAGGGTTTCAGCAAGTGACCGAAGAGGTGATGCTTGCGCCCATGGATACCACCTACGACCTTAAGAAGTTGGATGAGATTGCCAAGAGCATCACCGCACTTCCCGAAGGGAAAAAATTCTTGAGAAAATTGGAACGTTTGGTCGAGGCCCGTCATGCCATGTATTTTGAGGACAACAACCTCGATTGGGCCATGGGTGAACTTTTGGCCTACGGATCTTTGATCGAAGAAGGGTATGATGTGCGTATGTCAGGTCAGGATGTGGAACGGGGAACCTTCTCCCACCGCCACGCCGTGATCAAGACCGAAATGCACGAAGAGGAAATTACCTTATTGAACGAATTGGGTTCCAATCAAAATGGTAAGTTCCATATCTACAATTCCTTGCTTTCGGAGTATGCCGTTATGGGCTTTGATTATGGATATGCCATGGCCAGTCCCAAAACGTTGACCATTTGGGAAGCACAATTCGGGGATTTTAGTAATGGTGCCCAGATCATCATCGACCAATATCTGTCCGCGGCAGAGGATAAATGGAAATTGCAGAACGGATTGGTGCTATTGTTGCCCCATGGTTATGAAGGTCAGGGAGCGGAGCACTCTTCGGCACGTATGGAAAGATATTTACAACTTTGTGCCAAGGACAACATGTTTGTGGCCGATGTAACCACGCCGGCCAACCTGTTCCACTTGTTCCGTAGACAAATGAAGGCTGGGTTCAGGAAACCATTGGTAGTCTTCACGCCTAAAAGTCTCTTGAGGCATCCCAAGGTGGTATCCACCAAAGAGGAAATGGCCAACGGAAGCTTCCAAATGGTCATTGATGATGCGGAAGCCAAGGTGTCCAAAGTAAAAACGTTGGTGTTCTGTACCGGTAAGTTCTATTATGATCTTTTGGATAAAAAAGAAGAATTGAACAGGGATGACGTAGCTTTGGTAAGGGTGGAACAATTGTTCCCGTTGCCGGCGGACGAAATGAGGGACATCATCAAAAAATACAAGAATGCGGACGACATCGTTTGGGCACAGGAAGAACCAAGGAACATGGGCGCTTGGGGCCATATGTTGATGCATTTGGACGAAGCCAAGCAATTCAGGGTGGCATCCCGAAGATTTTACGGAGCTCCTGCCGCAGGTAGCGCGGTGCGTTCCAAAAGACGACATGCCCAGGTGTTGGAGTATGTTTTCGACAAGAGTAAGGACAATATGTTAATTCGATAATACAAGTATAAACTATAATAGCATGGTTTTAGAAATGAAAGTTCCCTCTCCAGGGGAATCCATTACAGAGGTTGAAATCGCCGAATGGTTGGTAGAGGATGGTGACTATGTGGAGAAGGACCAGGCCATTGCCGAGGTGGACTCGGACAAGGCAACTTTGGAGCTTCCTGCGGAGGAAAGCGGAATTATTACCCTTAAAGCCGAGGTAGGGGATGCCGTGGCCGTTGGTGAGGTGGTTTGCCTTATCGATACCAGTGCGGCAAAACCTGATGGTGCTGCTCCAAAAGCGGAGAAAAAAGAGGAGCCTAAAAAAGAAGGGCCCAAAGCGGAACCAAAAAAGGAAGAGCCTAAAAAAGAAACCTATGCTTCAGGGGCGCCATCGCCTGCAGCCAAAAAAATATTGGATGAAAAAGGGATAGAGCCTTCCTCTGTTTCGGGCACCGGAAGGGATGGTCGCATCACCAAGGAAGATGCCGTGCAGGCTGTTCCATCCATGGGAACCCCGACTGGCGGTAACCGTGGTGAAACCCGTTCCAAATTGTCCATGTTGCGCAGAAAAGTGGCCGAGCGTTTGGTAGCCGCCAAAAATGAAACCGCTATGTTGACCACCTTCAATGAGGTGGATATGACCGCTATCTTCGATCTAAGGGCTCAGTACAAAGATGAGTTCAAGGACAAGCATAATGTGGGACTTGGCTTTATGTCCTTTTTCACCAAAGCGGTGATCAGGGCATTGCAAATGTACCCAGCCGTAAACTCCATGATCGATGGCAAGGAAATGATCACTTATGATTTCTGCGATATCAGTATTGCGGTTTCCGGGCCCAAAGGCTTGATGGTTCCGGTAATCCGAAATGCCGAAAACTTGACGTTTAGGGGTGTTGAGGCCGAGATCAAGAGATTGGCCATCCGCGCCAGGGAAGGGGAAATCACTGTGGATGAAATGACCGGTGGTACCTTTACCATTACTAACGGTGGTGTATTCGGTTCTATGTTGAGTACGCCGATCATCAACCCACCACAAAGTGGTATCTTGGGTATGCACAATATTGTGGAGCGTCCTATCGTAAGGGATGGTGCCATTGCTATTGCACCTATCATGTACGTGGCCCTTTCCTATGACCACCGAATCATTGACGGTAAGGAATCCGTTGGGTTCTTGGTTGCTGTGAAAGAAGCTTTGGAAAGTCCTGAAGAATTGTTGATGGATGGAAATGTGAAAAGAGCTTTGGAGCTTTAAAATAATGTCACCTCGAGCATGGCCACTGAGCGAAGTCGAAGTGTAGTCGAGAGGTAAATAATACAAATGCCTTTACTTTTTCAAGTAGAGGCATTTTTTATTGTAATCGATTACGGCCTTTCCTTTTTTGAGGACATCGGCACCGATGATGCCATCCACGGGCAAAGCGTTATGCGATACCAGGGCCTGGTTTACGTGCACGAGGTCAAATAATACGATTTTAAGCTTGCTCTTTTTCCAATCCCCGATCTGGATCTTGTTTTTGGAGGAAATAAGGGTTTCCATTTCGGTGGCACCTGCTCCAGCCGCTTTGATGTCGGTAGCTTCGGAGGCCATTTTAAAAAACTCGATTTTATCGATGCCCACGCAGGTGTTGGAAGCTCCGGTATCCAAAATGAACTTGCCCGACACCCCATTGATCTTGGCCACGATTTCAAAATGGTTGGTTTCGGTGAACACAAGCGGCACCTTTATGTAATCTTTGGATTTCAGAAACTTTTTAAGTGATGTCATATTGTTGATTGATTGATGTCATGCTGAGCGCAAGCGAAGCATCTCAAAATGTTTTATTGGATATGAAAGTTTTGGGACAACTAAGATAAATCTATTTTTGTGACATGATCATCACCGATACCCATACCCATTTATATAGTGAAGCATTTGTTGACGACCGTGATGCCATGATGCAACGTGCCCTGAAAGCTGGCGTGGAACGCTTTTTTATCCCCGCTATCGATTCCACCTACACCCAGGCCATGTTGGATTTGGAGTCCAATTATCCCCAAAATGTGTTTTTGATGATGGGACTTCACCCCACCCATGTCAAGGAAAACTTTAAGGAAGAACTAGCTTTGGTGGAAGAATGGCTCTCCAAACGAAAATTCTATGCCGTGGGGGAAATCGGTATCGACCTATATTGGGACAAGACCTTTTTGAAACAACAGCAAGAAGCCTTCGTCTACCAAATCCGTTTGGCAAAAAAATACCAATTGCCCATCGTGATCCATTGCCGGGATGCCTTTGATGAAATTTTTGAGGTTTTGGAACAAGAGAAGGGCAATGACCTTTTTGGGATTTTTCATTGCTTTACCGGAGCCTTGGAACAAGCCCATCAGGCCATTTCCTATAACATGAAGTTAGGCATTGGGGGAGTGGCTACCTTTAAAAACGGGAAAATAGACCAGTTTTTGGATCAAATCGATTTGCAGCATATTGTCTTGGAGACCGATTCGCCCTATTTGGCCCCGGTTCCGTATCGCGGCAAGCGCAATGAAAGCTCTTATATTGTTCAGGTGCTGGAAAAGCTGTCCTTTATATATGGTAGGCCTTATGAGGAGATTGCACGCATTACGACCGATAATTCAAAAGAAATTTTTGGTATTTAACCATGAAAAAAAAACCGAACATATTGCTCGTTTATACCGGAGGTACCATAGGAATGGTCAAGGATTATGAAACGGGTGCCTTAAGAGCCTTCAATTTTGATGAGCTCATCAAAAACATCCCGGAGCTGAACCAATTGGATTGCACGTTAAGCGGAGTGTCCTTTAAAAACCCGATCGACTCCTCTAATATGAACCCTAGTTATTGGTCCTTGATCGCTTCCATCATCGAGGAACATTATGCGGGTCATGATGGTTTTGTGGTGCTTCACGGAAGTGATACGATGAGCTATTCGGCATCCGCATTGAGTTTTATGTTGGAAAACCTAGACAAACCGGTCATTTTTACAGGATCGCAATTGCCCATTGGGGACCTTAGGACCGATGCCAAGGAGAATTTGATCACTTCCATAGAAATTGCTTCGCTTCAGGAAAACGGCAAACCGGTGGTGCAGGAGGTAGGACTCTATTTTGAATATAAATTGTATCGGGGCAACCGGACCACCAAGATCAACGCCGAACATTTTGAGGCTTTTGCTTCCTTGAACTATCCACCTTTGGTGGAATCGGGGGTACATTTAAAAGTGCACCACAACTATCTGTTAAAAAAGCAGGCCAAGAACAAGTCCTTATTGGTGCACAAACAAATGGATGACCGGGTGGCGATTCTCAAATTGTTTCCTGGGATTAACCGAGAAGTGTTAAAGGCCGTGTTGAACATACCTCAATTGAAGGCACTCGTTCTGGAAACTTATGGTGCCGGAAATGCCCCTATGGATGGTTGGTTCCTGCAAGAGTTGAAATCCGCAGTAAAAAAAGGTTTACACATCATTAACGTGACCCAGTGCTCTGGAGGTAGCGTTTTTATGGGGCATTATGAGACCAGCGAAAAGCTCAAGGAAATGCAACTGGTTAATGGCAAGGATATTACAACCGAGGCCGCTGTGACCAAGGCCATGTACCTATTGGGGACGGGCGTTCCCGATACATTGTTCAAGACAATTTTCGAGACACCGCTCCGTGGTGAAATGGTGTAAAATTAACGCCTCAAATTTCTATAACTGATTATTTTTTTGTTTATTGGTCGGCCTAAATGAAGGAATAGAGAGGTGGCCGAGTGGTCGAAGGCGCACGCCTGGAAAGTGTGTATACACCAAAAGTGTATCGAGGGTTCGAATCCCTTCCTCTCTGCAAGGTATTTTAGTTTTTCAATTGTAAAATTTTTATATCTTTAACATTATTAACTAACTAAATTTAAGTTTTAAGTAAAATGAAAAAAATATCCTTTACTCTGGCTGCTGCCGGAATGTTTGTGATGGGAACTTCAACTGCATCTGCAGCAATGTTGCAAGAAGAGCCAAGTGCAAGTTTCACCCAGGTATTGAAAGAACAATTTATTCAAGGGGGTCCTGCCTTCATGGGTATTGTACTTCTTTGTTTGATATTGGGATTGGCTGTAGCCATCGAAAGAATTATCTATTTGAATTTGGCAACTACCAACACGGCTAAATTGAAACAACAAGTTGAAGATGCTTTGGCTTCTGGAGGTGTAGAAGCGGCCAAAGAGGTTTGCAGGAACACAAAAGGACCAGTTGCTTCCATCTTCTACCAAGGATTGGACAGATCTTCCGAAGGTTTGGAATCTGCTGAGAAAGCAGTTGTTGCCTATGGTGGTGTACAAATGGGCCAATTGGAGAAAAATGTATCTTGGTTGTCCTTGTTTATCGCTGTGGCCCCAATGCTTGGGTTCATGGGTACGGTAATCGGTATGATTCAGGCCTTCCAAAAAATCGCCGCTGTTGGTAACTTGAGCGCCTCTTTGATCGCTGGTGATATTCAGGTGGCCTTGTTGACCACGGTATTTGGTTTGATCGTGGCCATCATCCTTCAGATTTTCTATAACTATATCATTGCCAAGATCGATAGTATCGTAAACGACATGGAAGATGCCTCTATATCCTTGATTGATATGTTGGCAGCACACAAGAAATAATTACGGAACTAAAAACTATCGGGAAACATGAATAAAATAGTTAAAATAGCACTCATTGCAATCGGATTGATTTCTGCTGTACTGTGGTTCTCATTGCCATCACAAGAAGATCCGGATGCAATCAGCAGTGGGTCAATGAACTTCATGTTCATTATCATGTACTTGTTATTGGCCATTGCCGTTGTGGCAGCACTGTTCTTTGGATTGACAAAACTACTTTCCACTCCGGGAAGTCTTAAGAAAACCTTGTTCGCCCTTGGTGGATTGGCCATTGTTGTGGCCGTTTCCTACGGACTTTCTTCCAACAACGCACCCGTTGTTGAGGAAATGGCAAGAAGAGGTATCACGACCACGGAAGGAACTGTGAAAAACATTGGAATGGGATTGAACGTATTCTTCATCCTGACCGTAGTAGCGGTGGTCCTAATGGTTTTCCCAGGATTGAAGAAAATGTTTGTAAAGTAAAAGTTGAATTATGCCTAGAAGAAAAGCAGCGCCGGAAGTCAATGCCGGTTCCATGGCGGACATCGCTTTCCTCTTGCTTATCTTTTTCTTGGTGACCACCACCATTGAAACGGATGCAGGTCTGGATCGTATGTTGCCGCCGATCGAACCGCCAGATACAGATGTAGTGATTAAGCAAAAGAACATTTTTACGGTTAACATCAATAAAAATGGTCAATTGCTGGTAGAGGATAATTTGATGGAATTGAAGGATTTGAGAAAGGCTGCTATTGCATTTCTTGAAAACAACGCAGATGGTTCCTGTACTTTCTGTAAAGGGAAGAAGGATCAATCTTCATCGGATAATCCAACAAAAGCGATCATCTCTTTGAAGAATGACAGGGAAACCAAGTACAGTACTTATATCACCGTTCAGAACGAATTGGTAGGTGCCTATAATGATTTGAGGAACCGCGAGGCCCAAAGGCTATATAATCGCGACTTCACCAAAATGGAAGCCGAGTATCTCAACCCTGAAACACCTTCTGCCATTAGAGATGAGTTGAAAGACAAAGTGAAGCGTATCCAAGATATGTTCCCACAGAAGCTTTCGGAAGCAGAAACATCAACCAATTAAAACTAGAATTTAGTATGGCTAAGTTTACAAAAAAGAAGGACGGGGATTTGCCAGCGGTATCTACAGCATCTTTGCCGGATATCGTGTTCATGTTGCTGTTCTTTTTTATGACCGTGACCACGATGAAAGACAGTTCGTTAATGGTTGAAAACACGCTTCCCAATGCAACGGAGGTAAAGAAATTGGAAAAGAAGGACCGCGTAATCTATATCTACGTGGGAAAACCTACCCAAGAATATCAAAAGGTTTTTGGTTCTGAACCAAAAATCCAGTTGAATGATAAATTTGCCAATGTGGACGAAGTTGGGTCCTTTATTTTGGCAGAGCGTGCAAAAAAGCCTCAAGAACTTCAAAACGTATTGACTACTGCATTAAAGGTCGATAAGAATGCCAACATGGGTCTTATTACCGATATAAAACAAGAATTGAGGAAAGTGAATGCCCTAAAAGTGAATTATACTACTTATGAGGGAGATGCTTTTAACAATCTACAGTAGGCAATAGCTTAGATTTAGTGGGAAACGCTCCAGATTCTTAATTTGGAGCGTTTTTTGTTTATAAAGAATACAATGGAGAAGGTCATAAGGCATTTTTTGGTATTGATTGTGGGGCTGCTCACATGCTGTGTATATTCCCAAACAAACGAAACATCCGATCAAGAAGATTTTTCAAGATATCTGGAAGATCAGTTTTATGCTGGATTTGGATATAATGTACTCTTGGGGAAACCGGAGGGAGTGGTACAGCGGAACCTTTCCTATAATCTCCAGTTTGGCATTATCAAGGATATCCCCTTAAACCAGCGGAGGAATTTTGGCGTAGGACTTGGAGTTGGGTATGCGGTCAATTCCTATTACTCAAATATGGTCGTATCCCAAAATGCCAACACTTTCCTCTATGAGGTAATGAATACCTCAGATTTTAAACGTAGTAAATTGGAAACCCATGCGGTGGAGTTTCCCTTTGAGCTCAGATGGAGGACATCAACGACCGAAGAGTACAAGTTTTGGCGCATTTATGCCGGTGCCAAATTGGGATATGTTTTTTCAGGAAGGTCACGGGTAGTGACCGATGAAGGAACTACCGGATTCGCCAATGATGACATTGAAAAACTTCAATACGGGCTCATGGTGAATTTCGGGTACAATACATGGAACATTCATGTCTATTATGCCCTTAATCCACTACTAAAAGATGGTACGGCTCTAGATACTGGAGAATCCATTGACATTAGGGCCCTACGGATAGGGGTCATCTTCTATATCCTATAGCCAATATTTAAGGATGATCAACTGAGAACAGCATCCCATCAAAAACCCTATTAAAAGCTCATTTTTGTTGTGGACCTTCAGATAAAGTCTGGATGTGGCCACCAACCCCGTGAACAAGGTAAACAAACTTATGGCAAGGGTGATGTTCTTCTCAAAATGAATGCTCAACGCAATCATGAAGGTTAAGATGCTTCCCATGCCCAAAAGGTGCATGCTTGTCTTGAACTTGAAGAATAGGAGAATAAGGCATGCTCCGGTAGCGGTCAATAGACCGGTAAAGAAGTAAAAGAGCTCGTTTACGTAGTTATTCGGTATAACCTTATATAAGATCATCAAAAAAATGATACAGCTGATATACAGCGGGTATTTGCGTTCATGGAGCGTGGGTAAAAAAATGGAACTGATGACCCCCAGATTCTTTAAAATCAAGAAAAAGATAATCGGAATGATGACCGTTAAAATGAATATGGGAAGAATGTTCCCGCTCTCCATTTCCAACGAACTGTAAGGGGCCATTACAAAATAAAGTACGGTGCCTCCAATGGGGATAAAAAGGGGATGGAAGAGATACGAGATGATATTGAAGACATGGCGCATCAGATCTGCTTTCTTAGCCTGGCCACGGGAATGCCCAGCTGTTCTCTATATTTGGCAACGGTACGCCTTGCAATGGGATAGCCTCTTTCCTTTAGTATTTTTGCCAATTTATCGTCCGTTAATGGTTTTTTCTTCTGCTCATCGCCAATAACGGTCTCCAATATCTTTTTGATCTCCTTGGTGGAAACATCTTCCCCCTGTTCATTTTTCATGGCCTCCGAGAAAAAGTCCTTGATCAATTTGGTGCCGTAAGGGGTATCCACATATTTGCTGTTGGCTACCCTGGAAACCGTGGATACATCCATATCGATTTTGTCCGCAATGTCCTTCAGGATCATAGGCCGCAGTTTGCGCTCATCCCCGGTCAGAAAATATTCCTCCTGATAGTCCATAATGGTCTTCATAGTAATGTACAGCGTTTGTTGTCGTTGTCTGATGGCATCTATGAACCATTTGGCTGCGTCCAATTTCTGTTTGATGAACAATACCGTATCTTTCTGAGACTTGGATTTTTCCTTGGAATTCTTGTACCCTTCCAACATGTTGCTGTATTCCCTGGAAACGTGAAGTTCCGGGGCGTTCCTGCCATTTAAGGAGAGTTCCAGTTCTCCGTCCACAATCCTGATGGAAAAATCCGGAACGATATGCTCGATCATCCTAGTCCCTCCGGAATAGGAACCTCCCGGTTTTGGGTTCAGCCTTTCAATTTCTGATATGGCATCCTTGAGTTCCTCCTCGGTCACATGGTGCTTTTGGATAAGCTTGTCGTAATGCTTTTTGGTGAACTGCTCAAAGGATTTTTCCAAGATGTTTATGGCCAGTTCTACAGAGGGCTTTCGTTCTTTTCTTTTTAGTTGGATGATAAGGCATTCATCCAACGAACGTGCTCCCACACCTGGTGGATCCAGTTCCTGTACAATTTTGAGCACGGATTCGATCTTGCTTTCATCCACGTAGATGTTTTGGGTAAAGGCAAGGTCATCCATGATGTCGGAAATAGGTCTTCTGATATACCCGCTTTCATCCACACTTCCTACCAAAAATTCAGCAATGGCCCATTCCTCGTCATCCAGATAAAACGTATTGAGCTGGTTGATCAAATGCTGGTTGAAGGAAATCCCGGCCGCATAAGGAATGCTTTTTTCCTCATCGTCCGAGCTATAGTTGTTGGCTTGTGTACGGTAATCAGGGATTTCGTCATCGCTCAGATAGTCATCAATGTTGATGTCCTCCGCCTCAATGGTCTCATTGTCCCCCGAATCGTCGTAAGTATCATCATAAACATCATCCACGGTCTCACTCTCCGCCTTTCCACTTTCAAGCGCAGGATTCTCTTCCAACTCTTGCTTTAAGCGCTGTTCAAAGGCCTGTGTGGGCAATTGAATGAGCTTCATGAGCTGAATCTGCTGTGGAGACAGTTTCTGGGAAAGCTTAAACTGTAGATGTTGTTTCAGCATAAGGATGGTATTGAAATCTTCCTTGCTATAAAGTTATAAATTCAATTTAAAACTCAGCATTCTGTGGGGTCCTGGGGTAAGGGATCACGTCCCTGATGTTGCCCATTCCCGTGGCAAACTGTACCATGCGTTCAAAACCGAGTCCAAATCCACTGTGTACGGCCGTGCCAAATCTGCGTAGGTCCAGGTACCACCAAAGTTCTTTATCGTCAATGCCAAGGTCCTTGATTTTTTGTTGCAGTACCTCCAAACGCTCCTCACGTTGCGATCCCCCCACAATTTCGCCAATGCCGGGAAAAAGTACATCCATGGCACGAACGGTTTTGCCGTCCTCGTTCAATCGCATGTAGAAGGCCTTGATCTTGGCGGGGTAATCAAAAAGAATCACGGGGCATTTAAAGTGTTTTTCTACTAAAAAGCGTTCATGTTCACTTTGTAGGTCGGCACCCCATTCATCAATAGAGTATTGGAATTTTTTCTTCTTGTTGGGTTTGCTGTTCCTCAAGATGTCGATCGCCTCGGTATAGGAAACCCGTTTAAAGTTGTTTTCGACCACAAATTTGAGTTTTTCCAACAAGGTCATTTCGGAACGCTCGGTTTGTGGCTTGGATTTTTCCTCCTCCAACAAACGGCTTTCCAAAAACTCCAGGTCGTCCTTACAATGATCCAAAACATATTGAATGATGGACTTGATGAAATCCTCGGCCAAATCCATATTGGCATCCAAATCGTTGAAAGCTACTTCGGGCTCGATCATCCAAAATTCTGCCAAGTGGCGGGAGGTGTTTGAGTTTTCAGCCCTAAACGTGGGTCCGAAGGTATACACTTTGCCCAATCCCATGGCATAGGTCTCGGCTTCCAATTGCCCTGATACGGTGAGGTTGGTCTCTTTTCCGAAAAAGTCCTCGGAATAATCCACGTTGCCACTCTCGTCCAAAGGCGGGTTTTTGGCATCCAAGCTTGTCACCCGGAACATTTCGCCTGCACCTTCGGCATCGGAGCCGGTAATGATCGGTGCGTGCATGTAGTAAAACCCATTTTGCTGAAAATAACTGTGGATGGCGAAGGCCAAAGCCGAACGCACCCGCATCACCGCGGCAAAAGTGTTGGTCCTCACCCTTAAATGTGCCTTTTCCCTCAAGAACTCCAAAGAGTGTTTTTTGGGTTGGATAGGGTAGGTTTCCGGGTCTGCACTACCGTGAACAAAAACATCCTCGGTTTGGATCTCCACGGTCTGTCCCTTTCCCTGGCTTTCCACCAAGGTTCCGGAAATTTTTAGGGCAGAGCCTGTAGTAATCTGTTTGAGCACTGTTTCATCCAGATTTTCAAAATCCACGACACATTGCAAATTATGTATGGTTGAACCGTCGTTCAAGGCTATAAATCGGTTGCTCCTAAATGTTTTTACCCATCCATTTACTTCTACGGAATCTCCTACGGGCTGCTTTTCTAGCAATTCTTTTATGGAATAAGACTTCATTGTAAGGCTATCGTAATTTAGTCGGTAAAGATAGGTTTTTGGTCAAAAACGATGGCAATGCAAGGGCGTAATTTATGGCCCTTTCGCACTAATTGTCCTTGGGATTGTCCTCTTCTTGGGGCAGGATGTCGATCTGTGGTTTTTTGAGCACCTCCTTGTTCGCGATGCTTCTTTCCAGAGATAGGAGCAAGGAAGGCAACAAGATCAGATTGGACAACATGGCAAAAAGCAAAGTGGCCGAAACCAGACCTCCCAGCGCTTTGGTTCCCCCAAAACTGGAGAGAATGAACACCGAGAAACCAAAAAACAATACGATGGAGGTATAGAACATGCTCACCCCAGTTTCCCGTAGAGCGGCATAGACCGACCTTTTGATGTGCCATTTGTGTGTGGCCAGTTCTTGCCGGTATTTGGCCAAAAAGTGTATGGTGTCATCTACCGAAATCCCGAAGGCAATGCTGAAAACCAAAATGGTTGAAGGTTTGATGGGTATACCTAAATAGCCCATGAGCCCTGCAGTGATCAAAAGCGGCAATAAATTGGGGACCAAAGAAATGATGACCATCCTAAACGAACGGAACAAATAGGCCATGAACAACGAAATAAGGCCAATGGCCAGAGCGAGGGACATGACAAGATTTTTCACCAAGTACTTGGTGCCTTTCAAGAACAGTAACGCTTTTCCGGTCATGTATACATTATACCTATCAGGAGGGAAGGATTTGGTGATGGCTTCCTGTACATCCTTTTCTATTTCCTCCATCCGGTCGATGGGAACATCCTGCATATAGGTGGTCAATCGGGCAATCTGTCCCGTACTGTCCACAAAACTCTCCAGAAGATTACCGTCGGTGGATGACTTTCTGGCCGCATCCATGATAAAGGTGTTTTCTTGGCTGGTCGGTAATTGGTAATACTTTGGGATGCCGTTGTAAAAGGCCTGCTTTGAATATTTTATCAAATCCACGATGGAAATGGGTCGGGACAATTCTGGAATTTCATCAATAACAGTTCCCAACTGGTCCATCCGTTTAAGGGTCGTAGGCTTGATCACACCGTTTTTTCGTTCGGTATCCACCACAATCTCCATGGGCATGATACCATCGAATTCTTCCTCAAAAAATTGGATGTCCTTATAAAATTGGGTGTTCTTCGGCAAGTCTTCGATCCTGCTTCCGGTAATCTTCATTTGGTAAATACCGATGACGCTCAAGACCAAAACCCCAACAGTGACCATATAGACGGCGATTCTGTGGTCCCGAACGATACGCTCCATCCTGTGCACAAAAAAGTCGATCCACTTTTTGTTGAGGTGTTTTAGGTGCTTCGTTTTGGGAAGTGCCATAAAACTGTAAATGATCGGGATAATCAATAAGGAAAGCACAAAGATTCCTATGATATTGATGGAAGCCACAATGCCGAACTCTCTCAATAGGTCACTGTCCAAAATAATAAAGGTGGCAAAACCCGATGCAGTAGTGATGTTGGTCATCAAAGTGGCATTACCGATCTTGGAAATGACCCGTTGCAATGACAGGGCTTGATTGCCATGTTTCTTTACCTCCTGTTGATATTTGTTGATGAGGAATATGCAGTTGGGGATTCCGATTACAATGATCAACGGGGGAATCAATGCCGTAAGAATGGTGATTTCGTACTGCAATAGTCCCAATATTCCAAAGGCCCACATTACCCCAATGATTACGATGCACATCGAAATAAAGGTGGCCCTGAAACTCCTGAAGAAAAAGAAGAAGATCAAAGAAGTGACCAAAAGGGCGGCCCCGATGAAGATTCCGATCTCATCCACAATGGACTTGGTGTTCCAAGTTCGGATATAGGGCATGCCCGATACCCTTACATCCAACTGGGTGTCTTCCTCAAAGGTCTTTACCAAGTCACCAAGATCGTTCAATATAAACTCGTTCCTAACGGCCGTGTTCAGGATGTCCTTGTCCAAATAGGCAATGGTCTGTATGGTGCCGCTTTTGGGGTTATAGACCAGATTGTCATAAAAAGGTAATTCGTTGAAAAGGTGGTTTTTTAGGGAATCGATTTCCGCTTTGGTCTTTGGCGGGGTTTTGATGAAGGGTTCCATGACAAACGCTTGGGTTTTGTCATCCTTCTCCAAGACCTTCAAGTTTTCCAGGGAAACCACAAAATCAATTTCAGGAAGGGCATCCAACTGCTTGGCCAATCGGTTCCAACGGTTGAAATTCTTGGGAGTGAACAAAGCGGTATCCCTCACGGCCAATACAATGGCATTGCCTTCTTCCCCGAATATTTTGGTGAAGGCGTTGTATTGGATGGTTGCGGGATGGTCGTCGGGCAAAATGTTGGCCTCGGTGTTCGAAAACTTGATGTTTTTCCATTGCAAGGCCAAGAAAACGGTAATGGCGACTATGCCAACTAGGATCAAAATCCTATTTCGAAGAATAATGCGTGCGACCTTGGTCCAAAAACCTTTTGTGAGCTTTGCTACCATTTTGGTTTAATTGGGCGCAAAGGTAAAAAATCATCGGCTGTGTTCCTAGGAAAGCAGCTTATCAATGATCAAGTTTTAAACCTTCATGATCTCACCTTCTTTAACGGAGAGGAGGGAATCTACTTTTTTGATGTAGGTATCGGTGAGTTCCTGTACATCGACCTCTGCATTTTTTAGCAGGTCTTCGGAAATTTCAAGGGATTTCAGTTCCTTATTGGCTTCTTGTCTGGCGCTTCGGATACTTACTTTGGCATCTTCTGCCTCGGCCTTGGCCTGCTTCACCAATTGAACCCTGCGTTCCTCGGTAAGGGGCGGTACGCTGATGATGACGGTTTCACCATTGTTCATGGGGTTGAACCCTAAATTGGCGTTCATGATGGCCGTTTCTATTTCCCCGATCAAGCTTTTTTCCCAAGGTTGGACCGAAATGGTACGGGCATCCGGGGTATTGATATTGGATACTTGTGAAAGTGGTGTTTGGGAACCATAATAATCAACCATTACGGATGATAGCATTATAGGGCTGGCCTTTCCGGCACGGATCTTTATAAAGGCTTTTTCTAAGTGGGCAATGCTGCCATCCATGCTCTCTTTTGCGCTATCAAGTACAAATTTTACTTCTTCGTCCATGCTCTTAAATTTTATTACAATATCAAATGTGTCAACTTAAACATTGACCACCGTTCCAATATTCTCTCCGGATACGATCTTCATCAAATTACCCTTGGTGTTCATATCGAAGACCACAATGGGCAGTTCATTTTCCTGACTAAGGGTAAAGGCCGTGGTGTCCATCACCTTCAAACCTTTGGAAAGTACCTCTTGAAAGGAAAGGGAGTCAAACTTGGTGGCATTTTTATCTTTTTCAGGGTCCGAAGTGTAAATCCCATCTACCCTTGTTCCCTTCAGGATCACATCGGCATTGATTTCGATGGCCCTCAACACGGCAGCTGAATCTGTGGTGAAATAGGGATTTCCTGTTCCACCTCCAAAAATCACTACCCTACCTTTTTCCAAATGGCGTATGGCCCTTCTTCTGATAAAAGGTTCGGCTACTTCGTTGATCTTGATGGCGGATTGCAAACGGGTTTGGATTCCTTTAAGCTCCAAGGCACTCTGTAGGGCCAACCCATTGATTACGGTCGCCAACATTCCCATATGGTCGCCCTGCACGCGGTCCATGCCTTGGCTGGCACCGGCAAGGCCCCTAAAAATGTTGCCTCCACCTATAACGATGGCCACTTCAATGCCTTTGTCCACAACACCTTTGATCTCATCGGCATATTCGGCCAAACGGTCTCCATCGATTCCGTATTGTTTTTTGCCCATCAAGGCTTCTCCACTCAGTTTTAATAAAATTCTCTTGTATCGCATTGAAGGTTTCTTGAAGTCCGGACAAAAATAATCAAAAAAAATTATGGGAAACCATTGAAAAATGGGATGGCCCTAGATTCGAATGGATAAAAATTCCATACATTCTGTAACCTTTTTCAAAAACAACGGTATATCCTACAACCGGCCTAAAAAAGAACACATTGCAAACGCTGACCGATAATGCCTTAATGATGAAAGTTAAAAGTGGCGACTTGGACAAGTTGGGCCTGCTCTACGAGCGGCATAAAAAGAAGTTGTTCGGTTTTTTCTATAACATGGGAAACAACCCTTCGGTAAGTGAGGACCTTGTTCAGAATGTTTTTGTCCGAATCTTGAAATATAGGCAATCCTATTCCGGAGAGGGCCCCTTTACTGCGTGGATGTTCAGTATGGCGCGCAACGTGAATTATGACCACCATAAAAAAGTGTCCAAGGAAGGTGTTTCATGGGGAATTTCTCCAGAGGATGTGGAAAAAGGAACGGGAGATTATTTGAATGAGGCAATGGACCACCAAGGTGATTCTTTGTTGTTGAACCGAGCACTCGGACTCTTGTCCAGCGATAAAAGGGAAATACTACTATTGAGCAAATACAGGGAATTGAAGTTCCAAGAGATCGGTGAAATATTGGGCTGCACTGAGGGAGCGGCCAAGGTTAGGGTCCACCGGGCCTTGAAGGATTTGAAAACGATTTTTTTACAACTGGAAACGAGATGATGGACGAAAAAAAGTTTGAAATACAAGCCATGGACTTTATGTCCGGAAATATGTCGGATACGGAGGCAAAGGATTTTGAAAGGTTCCTTAAGGAACATGTGGAGTATCGAGAAAAATATGATGAACTATTGAAAGCTTGGGAACTGTTACAAACCATGCAAGCTCCCGAACCTTCGGAAAACATGGACAAGGCCTTTTTTGACATGTTGTCCGCTGAAATGGAAAGGGAGCAACGAACGGCACCCAAACAAAATGTCATATCGATGCTTACGGGAATTTTTAGACCGCAATGGGCCATCGGAGTTTTTCTACTGCTGATGGGGTTGGGTATCGGATATTTTTTGCGACCCGAAGGGGAAACGATCCCTATACAAAACATGGCTGCTAACAACGAGACGGAAGAAGTTCGGCAAAAACTGGTTTTGACCTTGTTGGACCAACCTTCGGCCAACCAGCGGTTGCAAGGGGTGAGTGAGGCCAATAAGTTTGAGAACGCCGACGATATTGTAATCAAGGCACTTTTGAAAACACTCAATAGTGACCCCAACGTGAATGTACGGTTGGCCGCCATAGAATCCTTGACCAATTATGTTAACAAACCAGAGGTTCGCCAAGGCTTGGTGCAATCCATTCCAAACCAGGAATCGCCCATTTTGCAGATAACTTTGGCCAATTTAATGGTGGCCCTTCAGGAAAAGGCTTCCATAGAACCCTTCAAACAGTTGCTGAAGGAAAAACAGTTGGACACCACAGTCAAGAAGAGAATTGAAAGGAGTATTGAATCCATTATATAGTTTATTTATCAATCTGCCCTTTGGGCACAAATCAAATTACGAACAGTCTAAATTTTTAAAATGATGAAACGGTTATTTTTTATGACATGTCTGTCCTTGGGGGTAGGGATGTTGGGTGCCACGGCACAGAAAAAGGAATTTAAGGAGGTTATCAAAAAAAGTGTCCCCCTTGCCAATAAGGCAAACAACACTTTAGTGGTGAAAAATGTTTTCGGATCCGTGAACGTAGAGGGGTATAACGGCAATGAGGTGGTCTTGGAAGTGGAGCGCATCATTTCCGCAAAAAACACGGATGACCTGGAGTTGGGTAAAAAGGAGCTTCAACTCAAAGTCATTGAAGAGTCAAACCGTGTCATTCTGCATCCTGATGCTCCTTACATACAATTCGACAAGGATAAATTGAGGTACAATTGGTGCAACAATAATGATGACATTCCTTATGAGCACAAGTTGAACTTTACCCTAAAGGTCCCGAACTCGGTCAAGATCAATGTGAGTACCGTCAACGACGGCGATATCTTGGTCAAGAATACAAACGGAGAGTCCGTGGAGGCCGACAACATCAATGGAGGTATTTCTTTGACCAACATTACGGGTAAGACCAAAGTGAGCTGTATTAACGGGGACGTGGATATTTCGTATGCCCAAAATCCCAAGGTAGCCTCTCGGTATTATGCCTTGAACGGGGATATCAATATTTCGTACCAACAATCCCTCTCGGCCAATATTTCCTTTAAAAGCATGAACGGGGAAATGTTCACCGACTTCGACATCAACAAACAATTTGTAAAAACGAGTAAAAATGAAGGTGATGGGGATAAGCCCAAATTCAAGTTTGAGTCGAGGCCCGTGGTCCAAATCGGGAGCGGTCAAGTAGAATTTGATTTTGAAACGTTGAACGGAAATGTATTCATCAAAAAAATATAAAGTCATGAAGAAGATTAGAACTATAGTTGTTATTGCCCTTGCATTATTTACGGGTGTGTTGTCCGCACAGGATAAGGAAATCGATTTGTTTGCCATTCCTTTGAGCAATCCGGGGCAAGCAGGAAAATTGGAGCTTGACCAAATCAGTGGGTCGATCACCGTGGCCGGTTATGAAGGTAAGGAGGTGATTGTGAAGGTTTCGGTAGTGGAAGATGGAAAATCATCCAGTAAGGAGAAAAACGGTATGAAACGCATTGGGGGTTCCGGGCTTAACATCAGTGCAGAAGAAAAGAACAATGTGGTAAGGATCAACAATGAGATGTGGAGTAAAGAGGCCGATTTCGACATCAAGGTGCCCTACAATTTTTCGTTGAAGCTGAGCACGGTAAACAATGGGGACATCGCTGTGCAGGGAGTGTCCGGTGATTTGGAAATCAGCAATGTGAACGGGGGTATTTCCCTTCAAAACGTGGAAGGGGCCGTAACGGCAAATACAACCAACGGTCCTGTAAAAGTGGATTTTAAGAGCATGGGAAATATGTCTGACATGGCTTTCAGCAGTTTCAATGGAAACGTTGAGGTAACCTTTCCGAACTCCATTAAGGCCAATGTAAAGGCCAAATCGGATATGGGCGATGTCTATACCGATTTTGATATGGCCATTTCGGAGAACAAACCGGTGGTGGACAAAAAACAGTCTTCTGGCAGTTACAAGGTGAAATTGGAGCAGTGGGTGAAGGGAAAGATCAATGGGGGTGGCCCTGAATTTCTGTTCAAGACCTTTAATGGGGACATCATGATCAAGTCTAAGTAAAAGAGGAAAAATCCAAACATAAAAAAGGCCCCATAAAATGGGGCCTTTTTTATTTATACTGCAAATGGATTATCCCAATGCTACTCTTTTAAAACCGGTAACAACCAAGTTAGAGTCAACAGATTTCACATACTGGGCAACACTTTGCTTGCTGTCCTTGATGAAATCTTGGTTTACCAAGGTATTGTCCTTGAAGAAACGGTTCAATTTACCTTTGGCGATGTTGTCCAACATAGCCTCAGGCTTACCTTCTTGGCGTAATTGGTCTTTCGCGATTTCGATTTCCTTATCGATGATGGATTGATCTACACCTTCTTCGTTAAGGGCAACAGGGTTCATGGCGGCAGCCTGCATGGCAACATCCTTGGCAGCTTCAGCCACACCATCAACATTAGCGGACATCCCTACCAAAGTGGCAATTTTGTTACCAGCGTGAATATAAGATCCCACGAAAGGAGCACTCAATTTCTCGAAGCTTCCGATTTCGATTTTTTCACCGATGACACCTGTTTGCTCGGTCAATTTGTCGGCAACGGTCATTCCTTCAAAAGAAGCGGCAAGGAAAGCATCCTTGCTGTCAAAACCTAGGGCAAGATCGGCCAAATCGTTGGCCAATTTAACAAAGCTCTCGTTTTTGGCAACGAAGTCGGTTTCGCAGTTCAATGAAATAACGACACCTTGGGTGTTGTCTGCACTTACTTTTGCAATGGCAGCACCTTCAGAGGAATCCCTATCAGCTCTGTTGGCGGCTACTTTCTGGCCTTTTTTACGAAGGATTTCGATCGCTTTTTCAAAATCGCCTTCAGCCTCAACCAAAGCTTTTTTACAATCCATCATTCCAGCCCCTGTGGTCTGTCTTAGTTTATTTACTTCTGCGGCGGTAATCTGTGCCATTTTTTTATGCTTTTTAAAAATTTATGTAAAGTAAAACACTATTCAAGTGTTTTGTTTTAGGACAACGTTAAATCAGGATTAGTTTATTCAACTCCTCCTTTAACGCTGTCTTGCCATTCTTTCAATTCGTCCCACTTACCAGCAGCGGCCAATTTGGCTTGTTTTGGCCAGGAAGTTGGATCCAAATGCGCCATGGTTGAGCTGGCCTCGGTCAAGATTTCCTTGATTTTTTCAGGAGCGGTCTTGGCAAGCTCGGCGTATGTGGCAACCCCTTTTCCGATAAGGGCTTCTTCAGCTTTTGGTCCGATACCTTCAATTTTGGTAAGCTCATCTGCCTTTACCTTTTTGGGTGCAGCTGCAGGCTTGGCCTTTTTGGCTTTCTTGGCTTCGGTGGCATCGTCATCCTCATCATCGATCGTAACGGCTTTAGTGTCCATTACATCTTCTTCCTCGTCTTCCTTATCGTTGTTCTTGTCGTTTTTGCGTTCTGCCAAACCAGCGGCAACGGCCTTGGTCACCTCTTCCAAGATGGCTTCGATAGATTTGCTGGCATCGTCATTGGATGGGATCACATAATCGATTGGCCTTGGGTCGGAATTGGTATCGACCATAGCAAAGATTGGAATGTTCAATTTTTGGGCCTCTTTCACGGCAATGTGCTCACGCATGGTGTCCACGATGAAAAGGGCACCTGGCAAACGGGTCATGTCGGCAATGGAACCCAAGTTCTTTTCCAACTTGGCACGCAAACGGTCTACTTGTAGTCTTTCTTTTTTGGAAAGGGTATTAAAGGTTCCGTCTTTTTTCATCCTATCGATGGAAGCCATTTTCTTAACGGCCTTACGGATGGTCACAAAGTTGGTCAACATACCACCTGGCCATCTTTCTGTGATGTAGGGCATGTTGATTTTGGAGACTTTGTCCGCAACGATGTCCTTAGCTTGTTTTTTAGTGGCTACAAAAAGGATTTTTCTTCCAGAGGCAGCAATTTTGCTAAGGGCTTCGTTGGCTTCCTCAAGCTTTGCAACCGTTTTGTAGAGGTTGATCACGTGGATCCCATTACGCTCCATGTAGATGTAAGGAGCCATGTTGGGGTTCCACTTTCTTGTTAGGTGTCCAAAGTGTACACCTGCTTCGAGTAAATCTTTTACTTCAATTTTACTTGCCATTTTAGTACTTAGTTTACGTTCCGTTGTAGTAGCAATGCACTGGTGGTCACTTTTGGTTCGCCCGATGCATTTAGATGCTAAACTAAATTCCAAAAAGTCGATACTTTTCCTTTTTGGAACAACGACAACTTGGTTAAAAATTTAACCCTGAAATTTGTTTCCAGGGTTTTCAATGAACTTATTGTATGGGTGCAAAGGCACCGAAAAATATTAACGTTTGGAGAACTGGAATTTCTTACGGGCTTTCTTCTGACCGAATTTCTTTCTTTCCACCATTCTTGGGTCCCTTGTCAATAGGCCTTCTGGCTTAAGGACTCCTCTGTTTTCTTCATTGATCTCGCACATGGCCCTGGACAAAGCCAAACGAACAGCTTCTGCCTGACCTGTGATACCACCACCGTAAACATTTACTTTTACATCGTAGTTGTCTTCGGTTTCGGTCAAAGTGAAAGGCTGCTTCACTTTGTATTGCAATGTGGCCGTGGTAAAGTAATCGTTCAAATTTCTTTTGTTCACGGTGATGTTACCGGAACCTTCGGAAACGTATACTCTTGCTACGGCAGTTTTTCTTCTCCCTATCTTGTGAACCACTTCCATTATTTGTAGTCGTTTAAGTTTATTGCCTTTGGTTTTTGTGCTTCTTGTCCGTGTTCGGCACCAGCGTATACTTTAAGGTTTCTGAAAATTTCTGCACCAAGCTTATTTTTTGGCAACATACCTTTTACAGAACTTTCGATGATACGCTCAGGATGCTTGTTCAATACTTCTTTGGCACCAGCGGAACGTTGTCCTCCTGGATAGCCGGTATATCTCAAATATACTTTGTCATCCCACTTGTTGCCGGTCATGGTGATCTTCTCGGCATTGATGACAATAACATTGTCTCCACAGTCAACATGGGGGGTATAGTTGGTCTTGTATTTCCCCCTAAGCAATTTGGCTACTTTAGACGCCAATCTTCCCAAGGTCTGTCCTTCAGCATCAACCAATAACCATTGCTTGTCAACGGTAGATTTATTGGCGGAAATAGTCTTATAACTTAATGTATCCACTTCTCGAATATTATTGATTTAATAACCTATCCCGATAAACGGGCTGCAAATGTACAATTATTAGATTGAATTACAAACGGTTGGTCGGGAATATTTTTTCGCTTTTTTTAGTTTTCCTACAAAGCATCTAGAGCGACATCAAAATTCGGCTTCGTTCTGTTAAAAAAACCTTAAAAAAGACAAAGACTGTAACTGATTCCATTTTTGGTGGTCTTTACGATATCAATCAATCAAAAAACTAACCTAGTGAAGCAAGTACGTCTTTTTCTCGCACTATTTTTATTTTCTTTTTTTATCAATGCACAAGATTCTACCCAGGTAGAAGTTCCCAAAAAAATATACATGACCCAGTCTTTGGGTGAAGAGACCCATCCGGTAATCGATGGTATTTTGGACGATGCCGCTTGGAACCTGGTGGAGTGGGGTGATGATTTTATTGAGCAGCGTCCGGATGAAAATACACCACCGAGCCATCAGACTAAATTTAAAATTGTTTATGGTCAAAAGTCTTTATATATAGGTATACGTTGTTACGATTCCGAACCTGACAAGATTGTAAAACGGTTGTCCAGAAGAGATGGGTTTGAAGGGGATTGGATCGGGGTCTTTATCGATAGTTATCACGATAAACGAACCGGTTTTGGTTTCATCGTTAGCGCGGCCGGTGTAAAGGGCGATGTGTTGGAATCCAACAATGGTTCCAATGAAGATGACAGCTGGAACCCCATTTGGTACGTGGCCACCAATGTTGATGATGAAGGTTGGACTGCCGAAATGAGAATTCCTTTGAGTCAGATCAAGTTCGGTAATGAAGAGGACCAGGTTTGGGGACTCCAGGTAATGAGACGTTATTTTAGGGATGAGGAACGTTCCGTTTGGCAGCGTTTACCAAGGGATGTGGCCGGTTTCATCAGTGAGTTTGGGGAACTTCATGGGTTAAAGAACATTGAGCCCCAAAAGCAGTTGGAGATCCAACCGTATACCGTTGCCAAAATGGAAACCTATGAGGCAGAGGCCGGAAATCCCTTTAGGGATGGGAGCGACAATGATATCACGGGAGGGTTGGATGCGAAGATCGGAATTACCAATGACCTGACTTTGGACCTTACCGTACACCCCGATTTCGGACAGGTCGATGCTGATCCCTCTGCCATTGCCTTGGATGGGTTTCAAATTTTCTTTCAGGAAAGACGTCCGTTCTTTGTGGAGAATAAGAACATCTTCGATTTCAGTATTTCGCAATCTGAAGCAGGCAATACCTTTGGTTCAGACAATATTTTTTATTCCAGGCGTATAGGTCGCAGCCCACAGGGATATCCTGATACGGGCGACAACGAGTTTGTGGACCAACCAGACAATACCCCAATCATCGGAGCGGCAAAGTTCAGTGGAAAGACCAAAAATGGTTGGGCCATTGGGGTGCTGGAAAGTGTGACCGCACAAAGACAGGCTACCATTGTTGACGAAAATGGTACACGAAGAAAGGAAATGGTAGAACCTCTCACCAATTATTTTGTGGGCCGTCTTCAGAAGGATTTTAACCAACGCAATTCCTATATCGGGGGTATTTTTACGGCCACCAATCGGGAAACCCTTCCCCAGGAGCTCAACTTCTTGCACGAAGCCGCTTATTCGGGGGGTGTTGATTTCAAGCACCAATGGAACAATAGGGACTGGTATCTGGGCGGCAATATTACCCTTAGCCATGTACAGGGCAGCACGGAGGCCATCATCAGTACCCAAGAGTCCATTACGCATTTGTTCAATAGGGTAGACGCTGATCATGTTGCTGTCGATACCACCCGTACCTCGCTCACGGGTTCCGGGGGTAACGTTCAGATTGGAAAAATAGGGAATGGCCATTGGAAGTTTGAGTCGGGAGCGACCTTTAGGTCACCGGAGCTAGAACTCAATGATATTGGCTTTCAACGTCAGGCAGATGATATCCGTCATTATACTTGGATAGGGTACCAGACCCTGAAACCGGACAAGACCTTTAGGCAGGTAGGAATCAATTATAACCATTGGACGGCATGGGATTTTGGGGGCAATCACAATTATCTTCAGTTCAACACCAACAGCTGGCAAAACTGGAAAGGAAACTGGTCTACCAATATAGGTTTCAACTATGCTCTTATTGACTATTCCAATTTTGCCCTTCGTGGCGGGCCAAGGTTGAGACAGTCACCTTGGATGAGTTTTTGGAACGGTATCAATACCGATAATAGAAAAAAGATCAGGTTCTCTATTTTCCACAATGGACGAAAAGCAGTGGACAATTCATCCAAATATTATTATTTGGAGGGAGGGTTTGTGTACCAACCCATCAATGCTCTCAGGATTTCGGCCTATCCATCCTTGGAAATCAACCGTGACCAGTTGCAATTCATTGATAATTTTGATGATGTGAACGGGTCTCCACGATATCTCAATGGGAAGATTGACCAGCGTACCTTGAGCATGTCCTTTCGGTTGAACTATACCATCAACCCTAACCTGACTATCCAATATTGGGGGCAACCCTTTATCTCCAGGGGAAGATATTCTGAATTTAAACACATTACAGACCCTGTTGCCAAACGATTTGAAGATCGTTTTATGCAATACAGTGCTGCCCAGACCTCCTATGCTGATGAGGTCTATTCCATCGATGAAAACTTGGATGGTGTAACGGATTTTAGTTTTGATGACCCCGATTTCTCCTTTGTTCAGTTCCGTTCCAATTTGGTGATTCGATGGGAGTATATTCCAGGATCCGAAATCTTTTTGGTATGGTCCCAAGATGTTACCCAATCTGGAAATCCGGCAGATGGGCTTCTACCAAGTTTGGGAGACAATATTTTTGGGCAAAAACCGCACAATATCTTTTTGCTGAAAGCTACGTATCGATTTGTTCTTTGATGCAGTTATCATTCCCAGGGTGCTGAGCGCAGTCGAAGCACGATTCGGAATCTCGTGGTGAATAATGGATTCCTGCTTTTTTATCCCGTTGAAGAACGGGGCGCAGGAATGACAGGGGATTTTTATATGGGGAGTATTTTGTCATTCCGCACTTGATGCGGAATCCATAAGTAAATCCGTCAACCTGAACTGGTTTCAGTTTCTCACAGGTGATGGGATGCTGAGCGGAGTGGAAGCACCATTCGGAACGACATCCTAGATGTTCATTATTTTCCGAATCGCTTTTACGCAGGCTTCATTGGCTTCTTGGTCACCTATGGTAATGCGCACCTTTCCCGGGGCACCAAATTGCGAAACGGGCCGCACCATAATGCCTTCTTCCATCATCCGATCCGTGAATTCCATTTCGGGTAGTGGAGGGTCAATGATAAAAAAGTTGGCTTGACTTGGCCAGTATTGGATACCAATGGTATCAAATGCCTGGGCGAGATATTTTCTGCCATCTAGAACCGTTTGCACGGTTTTCTCTATAAACTCCGAATCGTTCAAAGCACCAATGGCCGCCTCAATAGAAGTCAAGGGCAACAGAAAAGGTTTTTGGATCAAACGAATGTAATTGGCAATGGTCGGGGTGGTGTAGGCATAGCCGATACGCTGACCTGCCAAACCATAGGTTTTGGAAAAACTGTTCAGGCCAAGCACATTGTGTCCAGCCAAAACATAGGGTAGGGCGGTCACATAATCCTCCGCATCCGCAAAGTGGCGGTATACTTCATCAAAAACGATGAGAATGTTCTTGGGGACCCTTTCCAAAAAGTCGTCCAACACGGATTTGGGAATATAAGTGCCTGTTGGGTTGTTCGGACTGGTGAGGAAAATAATTTTGGTACGCTCCGTAATGGCGTTCAAAATCCCTTCCACATCCAAATCATAGTGGGGAGCTAATAAAGGAATGTCAATGGTTTTGGCCCCATACCATCTGGAAAAAACAGAGTAAGGCAAAAAACAGGGGTTGGAATAGATGACCTCGTCCCCTTCATTAATAAAGGCCCTCAAAAGGATATCAATGATTTCGGAACCACTGTTGCCGCATAGGAATTGCTCGGCACTAAGTTTCCCGTTAAAATCCTTGACCAAGGCTTCCCGAAGGCGGATATCGGTTTGATCGGGGTAGATGTCGATATGCTCCAAGGCCGCTTTCATGGCCGCAACCGCTTTGGGCGATGCGCCCAATGGGTTCTCATTGGAGGATAGTTTATAGATTTTTTTATCGGAGGGCGGAATGTTCTTTCCTCCTTTATACACCTCTTTGGGCTCCAAATGGGCCTTAAAGATGGATTCGATGGTTTTTTTCATTTTTAATAAAGTGAAGAAATCAAAATGTAGATTCCTATTAAAATTAGTATTACAGCGAAGACGAATCCTCTGGTATTGAAATCAAACGATCCTTCATAATCACCTTTACCTATTTCTTTTCTGTCTTTATAAATGATGACTATCCATAAACCACCTATTAAAATGCTAAAAATTCCTTTCCACATAATTCAAATTAAATAGGTGTAACGATTTTCATCAAGTAAGAATCTGATTATCGATATTCTCATTTACAAACCCTCCCCAAACAACAAATTGGCCATAACCTTTTCCAAATCTCTTCCCATGTTTTATTTTTCAGCTAGCTCTTTAAGCCTGTTTAAAGCCTTTGGCCAAGTCGTGTTAAAATAATCAAGGTAGTCGTCTGCCACATCGGTCTCTACGGTTAACGTGGTTACGCCGTTATGCTCCTGTAAGTCATAATTTTCCAGGCTGCCTGCCCATTTTTCAACCTCTGGACCTTCGGTTATTTCATTTTCACCGTCCAATATTCCGTAATGGCGAATGGAAACAAACTGGAAGGGAACATTGTCCGCAATTTCAGAAACCATTCCACCTCTTTTTCCGTTTTCATCCGTTCCCACAAAGTATATTTTTGATCCCTTTTCCCAGCTTCCTTCATATGTGGAAGTGGGGTTAAACTCAGCGGTCCATTGCTCGTAGGTCTTAATCGTTTCCATGCCAAGCATGGTGTTGTATACCTTTTCAGCAGATGCCTTAATGTCTTTTTTGTATTGTATTTTTTTCATGATGTGTGGATGGTTCTAAAATAGTGGTTTCTAGATGTGAAAGTTTCAAGGTACATCACCTTCATTGAAACGCAAAAAACAATGATCAAATCCCTTCGCTTGATTACATTGACATTCAAATCTTAGGGTCGTTATATATTTTCTCCAAACAACAAATACGCCATAGCCTTTTCCGTATCCCCGGCCTCCAAAAGCTGCTGGGCCAAGGTATGGAGTTCCCTTTTGGTTAATGTACCAACGTCATCGGCTTTTATGATCATTTCAATTTCGGATGTGGTGGGCAGGCTCTCCACATTGCCCAGTCGTCCCAGATTGTTGCCGGTAAGCACCTCGCTTTCCCGAATGCCTTTTGGCAAGGCATCCACCCCAATACCATGGGTGCGGAGCGGTTTCGGGATTTCAAACAACGAATCCTTGATGGCCCGGATGTACCAATTGCCACCCATACGGCCCACGAGATCCAATTTTTCGGTGTCCAGAATGCCGTCGGTAAAATAGGCATCGTCCACATGAATGAGCTCCACTTTGGCTAGGATCAGGTTGCCCGCTCCTGGCGTTTGAGCCAATTCGATGACCTCTTGCACCGTACACTCAAAAGAAACTGGGGATTCCGCCACGCGGGGTGGTCGTACTTTTTCACTGGGTACTTCGGTAAAGCCCGCCTTTTGAAATTCGTTTACCCCTTTGGCATAAGCCGTACTGGAAAGCGACATCTGTTCCGCCATGTTGTAGTTTACAATGTTGATGACCACCTCGGGGACTTCCAATACGTTTTCATGGGTGTGCTTCAAGGAATTGTCCCTACCGCTTCGCGAAGGCGAAAAGATCATGATGGGCGGATTGGAACTGAACACATTGAAAAAACTGAACGGGCTCAGGTTCACGTTCCCATCTTTGTCGATGGTACTGGCAAAGCAGATGGGCCTTGGGGCTACCGCCGTGAGCAGAATGCTGTGCAGTTCGGGTTGGCTTACTTGGGTTGGGTCTACGGTTTTGATCATAGTATATTTTTAAAGAATGGGTGACTGAGCGGAGTCGAAGTCGTCAATTGGGAGCTTCGACTACGCTCAGCTACCCCATTTATTTCGCTGGAAGCACTTTCGTGGAAACTTCCCCGAATCCGACCCTAATATCGCCATTTTGGGCGAAACCTCGTAGGGTTACCGTATCCCCATCGTTGATAAATTTACGTTCCGAACCATCCTTCATTTTTACGGGTTTGGTGCCCATCCAGGCCAGCTCCAACATGGAGCCGAAGGAATCGTCTTCCTTGCCCGAAATGGTTCCTGAAGCCATCATATCACCCACATGGATATTACAGCCATTCACGGTATGATGTGCCAACTGTTGTGCCATGTTCCAGTACATATACTTGAAATTACTATGGCAAACGGTGGTTTCTTCGCTTCCATCGGGGGTGATGCCCACTTCCAGGTTGATGTCGTAGTTTTTGTCACCTTCATAAGCCAAATACGGCAATACTTTTGGTTCTTGTGTTGGACCTGCCACTTGAAAAGGTTTCAAGGCCTCCAAGGTCACCACCCAAGGCGAAATGGAAGAGGCGAAATTCTTCGCCAAGAAAGGTCCAAGCGGCACATATTCCCATTTTTGGATGTCACGTGCCGACCAATCGTTGAACAAGACCAAGCCGAAGATGTAATTCTCGGCCTCCTCAGTGGGGATGGAATCACCCAATTGGGTATCCTTGCCGCAGATAAAGCCTATTTCCAGTTCAAAATCCAAACGTTGCGTGGGTCCGAATACCGGAGCGTCCGCATTGTTGGGCAAGGTCTGGCCTTTGGGTCGATGGATGGGCTGTCCGCTCACAATAATGGAACTGGCCCTACCATGGTAGCCTACGGGAATATGTTTCCAGTTGGGCAAAAGGGCATTTTCAGGGTCGCGGAACATTTTTCCCACATTGGTAGCATGTTCTATGCTGGAGTAAAAATCGGTATAGTCCCCAACCGAAACGGGCATGTGCATCTGGACTTCGGATTGCTTTACAAAAAGCTCGGGTTTTCCAGCCAAGGGTGAATGGTCATCCTTTAGCCAATATTGGATTTTTTTCCGCACCCGATTGGTGATTTCCTTTCCGAGGGAAATAAAATCATTGAGGGTGTCCTTTTCCAAAACGGCGGTGTTGAATTCGAACACATCGAGTTCCGCCACGGCGGCCAAATCGAGGATATGTTCCCCAACGGCCACACCTACACGTGGACTCCTGTCTTCGGCGGAAAAAATCCCGAAGGGAATATTATGGATTGAAAAGTCTGAGTTTTCAGGGATGTTTATGATCATGAATGCGTTTTTATGTCATTCCCGTGAAAACGGGAATCTTTTCTTTATGGATTCCTGCTTTCGCAGGAATGACAGCATGGGCTTTACTCCAACCAAGATTTGTAATACTTGCCGTCATCAATTTTCAGGGCATTTTCGGTGACCATCAACGGTTTGAAGGTATCGATCATCACTGCCAATTCCTCTGTGCCCTTTTTGCCGATGCTGGCCTCATAGGTGCCTGGATGTGGCCCGTGTGGAATACCCGCCGGGTGTAACGAAATATACCCGGGGCCAATCCCGGTGCGGCTCATAAAGTCCCCATCCACATAATATAAGACCTCGTCCGAGTCTATGTTGGAATGGTTGTAGGGAGCCGGAATTGCTTTGGGATGGTAGTCGTACAGCCTTGGGCAGAACGAACAAACCACAAAGGCACTCGTCTCAAATGTTTGATGTACTGGTGGCGGTTGATGTACACGGCCCGTGATGGGTTCAAAATTGTGGATGGAAAATCCATAGGGGAAATTATACCCGTCCCAACCGACCACATCAAAAGGATGGCTGGCATACACCAATTGGTGCAACATGCCCTGTTTTTTGATCTTCATCAAAAAATCTCCTTTTTCATCAAAAGTCAGAAGGTCTTGCGGCAATTTATAGTCCCGTTCACAGTAGGGCGAATGTTCCAATAACTGCCCGAACCAGTTTCGGTACCGTTTTGGGGTGTAAATGGGATGAAACGATTCCGCATACAGGATGCGGTTATCCTCGGTATCAAATTCGATTTGGTAGATCATCCCGCGGGGAATGATGAGGTAATCCCCATATTCAAACGGAATGTTGCCCAAAAAGGTCTTCAAGGTTCCCGATCCTTTATGGATAAAGAGCATCTCATCGGCATCGGCATTCTTGTAAAAATAATCCGTGATGGAATTTTTCGGCGCAGCCAAGCCAATGTGCACATCGTTGTTCACCAAAAGAGGCTCGCGGGCTTCCAAAAAATCATCCTTGGGCTGCACATCGAACCCAATAAGTTTTCTACTGGTGATGTTCTTTTCCACCGCAATTTTGGGCGACATGTCAATAGCCTTCCCAATGTCCTTTACCTGCGTAGGGCGATGGACGTGATAGGACAGGGACGACATGCCATCGAAACCGATAGTGCCGAAAAGCTGCTCATAATAGAGCCCTCCGTTCGGTTTTTCGAACTGGGTATGTCGTTTTTGCGGAATTTTCCCGAGTTTGTGATAGATGGGCATTGGATTAGTTTTTAGTTCTAAGTGCTAAATGTTGGGTTATTCTAATTCAAAACTTAACATTGAACACTTACAATTAATCAATGTAACGTACCTCGTAGTTCCTGTTCGCGTTCAATAGCTTCGAACAGTGCCTTAAAGTTACCTTTTCCAAACGATTGTGCACCCTTTCTTTGGATGATTTCGAAGAACATTGTAGGTCTAGGTTCCACCGGTTTGGTGAAAATTTGAAGTAGGTAGCCTTCGTCATCACGATCTACCAAGATACCCAGTTCTTTCAATGGTGCGATATCCTCATCGATTTCACCCACACGGTCGGTAACAGCATCGTAATACGAAGCGGGAACCTGAAGGAATTCAACACCACGGCTTCTTAAATCGCGAACAGTCTTGATAATGTCATCGGTGGCCACGGCAACGTGTTGCACACCTTCACCTTCATAAAAATCGAGGTATTCCTCCACTTGGGATTTTTTCTTTCCTTCTGCAGGTTCGTTGATCGGGAATTTGATACGTCCATTCCCGTTGCTCATCACCTTACTCATCAGTGCGGTGTATTCTGTGGAAATGTCCTTGTCATCGAATGATAGGATATTTCGGAACCCAAGCACATCTTCGTAAAAGCCCACCCAATGGTTCATCTTGTTCCAACCTACGTTACCTACCATGTGATCTACATACAAGAGTCCTGTGGAAGTTGGATTATAATCAGGGGTTTCCCATTTTTTGAAACCGGGTAAAAACGTGCCCTTATAATCCTTTCGTTCCACAAAGATGTGAACCGTTTCACCATAGGTATAGATACCGGAGCGAACCACTTTTCCAGTTTGATCTTCCTCAACTTTGGGCTCCATATAGGATTTGGCGCCACGCTCCATGGCAGCATTGTAGGCGTAGGTGGCATCGTCTACCCAAAGGGCAACTACTTTAACACCATCACCATGTTTGTCAATATGTTTCCCGATTTCGGTGCCACTTTTTAACGGGGAGGTCAGCACCAAACGGATTTTGTCCTGTACCACCACATAACTTTCACGGTCCTTGAGTCCGGTTTGCAATCCGGCATAGGCCAAGGATTGAAATCCAAAAGCGGTCTTGTAAAAGTGGGCCGCCTGCTTGGAATTGCCCACATATAATTCAATATAATCCGTGCCGTTGATGGGCATGAAATCTTGTGAGGTATCCGCTGTTTTGTTTAGGGTCGATGTTTGCATAATGTGCTATCTTTTTGTTGTTCAGTCAATTTTGTTGTTGATGCAACAAAAATAACTATTTTTGGATACGAAAGCGTTTTCGTAGATCAAATTTTAGGTTAAAATTGATGGTTGTGGTCAGAATGTCATAAACCGCATCAAAAACTGAATTGCTATTTTTGTGGCAATTGTTGGAAAAATGCTCAATCGAATCGATGAAATACAGGGGATGGGTCTACACTTGGACCTGGTACTCCGAAAAATTCAAAAAGCCTATCTACTTGCTTTTGATGCACTTGGGGTGGATATCACCATTGAGCAATGGGTGATTTTGTACCAAATCCATCAGCTGGGTGAAGAGGCCAGCCAAAGGGATATTGTAAAGAGTAATTTCCGTAATCGGGCCACTACTTCACGGGTCATCGGCGGCTTGGAACGCAAGGGCTGGATTACCAAAACCCGATTCGAGGGAGACCAAAAGCGTTTTAAATTGGCCTTGACACCGGAAGGGCAAAAAATCTTGGACTTGACCCTTCCTTCGGCCATGCAGTTGCGAAAATTGGCCGTGAAGCAAATCGATTCTTCCGAATTCGAGATTTTTTTAAAGGTGTTGGACCAAATCGGGGATAATTACGAGGACAATTGACCCAAGTGGTCAAAAGCCAACTTGGCAATGGTGGCCAAACCAATAAGAAGAATGAACAACAAGCTCAAGTTCCTGAATTTATCCTGGGGAATGTGGTACAATATCCGTTTGCCCAGATAGGTGCCCACCAAACCGATGACAAATAGAAATGGGAGGTAGGTGAGTTCCAGTTTTCCGATATAGCCATTTTCATAGTATACAAAAGTTCTGGAGAAATCGATCAAAAAGTCGATAAAAGCCGAAGTGGCGATGAAAGCATTTTTTTCCAGATTGAAGGCGGCCATGGTAAGTCCTCGAATGGCACCCCCAGTTCCCAAAAGTCCTGCGGAAAATCCCGATAATGTCCCCCCGATAATGGCATTCTTTTTATTTGGAAATACTATGATCTCGCTTTTTATGAGAAATAAAAGGCTGAAGACTACCAAGAAAACCCCCAAAACAATTTCCAGTGCACCACTATTGACCCATTTTGACATAAATCCACCCAAGATCACAAAAACCACTGAAGGTAGTCCAATGTACAGCAATAATCTTTTGTCCAACCCTTTTTTGAAGAGCCATATCTTACTAAGGTTACTGGATAGATGGAAAATTGCCGTCATCCCCAGGACGGAATAAAAATCAAAGTAAAAATTACCGATAGGCACAAAGAAGACCGAGGAACCAAATCCCCCGATAGTACCCACAATTTCGGCCACTAATGCCAATAACAGAAAAATATAGTTGATTTTCATTGCTTGACTTTACAAAAAGAAAGATACTCTTTTTAGCACAGGTAATAGCTGACTTAAGTTTGTAGCGCATATTCTTTATATGGTCTTTTTGGATATAATGGGCCTTTATGACATTGAATTTTGATTCAATTTTTCATGAATTATGTCATTTTAACCAAATAAAATCTTAAAATAGGATAATTGGGGTAATAGAGCATAGAAACTGGTCAATTTATTGGAAGTAGGGGTAGGAAAACTGCTGCAACTTTGTCCCTGTATACGTTAAACTATACAGCTATGAAAAAAATGAGCTTTTATCCAACGTTATGGTCAACATCGCCTTACACCCCAAATGTAATGGCGGATTGGTACGCCTCCCCAGAGAAGGGGGCCGAGTTGATCTTGAAAAATGAGGCTGCTGAGGCTCTCAAAGTTTCTGAAATGTCCCTTAACATTGTTAAGTTCTCCGCATTGGACGAGCATGGCAATGAGCACTTTATAATCGATTTTCCTGGTCAGAACCCTGTTTCCCTAAAGGGAATTCCTTCTGGAAGCTTCTTACGTTCCAAAAGCGTTCTTTCCTTGCCCGAAGGAAACTACACCACCCTACGTTTTTATTTGGCAGGATGGGGTAACCAGTTCATTTATCAGGATGGGGTAGAGGAATCCGCCAACCAATTTGAACGCTTGGATTTTGCCGTGGAGAACGGCTTCCAAGTGAAAGGTGGAGAGGCCCTGGAAGTTAAATTGTGGTTCGATTTTGCTCCATTTCAGTGGAAGCGACACTTTAAACCGCTTACGGATTTGTTTATAAGGAGCAAAAGCCCTAAACCACGATTGGTCAACAGCTTTGGCAATTAATACTATGAAAAAGGAATGGAAAAGGCGCCGATGAGGCGCCTTTTTTAATTGTTGGTATGGTATTCCAAGTCTTCAGTGTGGCTACCATTATAAAAATTAGTCAAGATGGATTCCATTTCCTCTTTGCCTGAAGTGATGTCCCCAATTTTCTCCCAAAGTCCTTCATTTAAAATTGGACGTAGCGGCTGTTGTTGTTTGGTAATGGTCCCAAAAACTTTCTTGATCTTGTTGTCCCACACCTTATAGTATTTCAACAAATCGTCAGGATAGACCACTTTTCGGCGCGTGCCCTCATCTACGGCCCTGAATGGAATGGGAATGTTGAGGTAGCCATAATCGTCAGTGAGTTGTTCCCCGGGCTGAATGTCGCGGATGGCAATCTCAAAATCGTAGGCGGTGGTCAAACAGTTGGAATTGAAACTGTGGTTCACGTACCGGCCGTTGTCCCAACAGAGGATGTAATTGCCCTTGTTGTTGCGGAAGGTGTAGGTGTCCAAAATGTTTTGGTAAATAGGGGCCATTTGTTGCAGTTCCAATGGGGTGAACTCACGGTCCAATTCGTCGAGTACCCAGGTAATGGTACCTGCGGGAATGAACTTGGTGGCCACAACGCCATACCCAATTTCGTTGCTGATAAAGCGTAATTCTGTATCTGGATGAATCATTTTATACGTAATGAATTTTCGAATGAAGGTATAAAATTGTTCGATCCGTTGGTGGGAATTTTAGAGGGTGGAAAATGAACTAAAAAAGGAGTGTCATGGTCTCACTCTCCACTCAATCGCTTTAGCTTGTCCAACACTTCATACACCGAAAAACTTCTGGCAAAACGGTACATTTCCTTGTCATCGGCCTTTAGAATCACGACAGGTAAGGTAAAGACCATGGACTGTCCTGTAAATTCGATTTCCTCTTCCACATCCACCACGCGAATGTCCACTTTTGGGAAGTTTTCCTGGACGGCTTCCAACAACTTTGGTTTCAAAACTTTGCAGACCCCGCAGGTTTTGCCGGTAAAATAAAGGAGTTCAATTTTGGGTGTTTCCATCAATAATCCGAATACTCCGTGGGATACAAAAACCAAATATCGGCATGGGAAACATTGTTCTCATACTTGGGCATGGCAGTAAGGGCCTTCCATTCAGGGGAATCCACAAAAGCTTCCCAGTTTTTGTCCCTGGTGGCCATATCGGCATGGGTGGTCATGTACATCAAATTGGGCATACGTGGACCAGAAAGCACTTCGCCATAGAACACGGCATTGAACTGCAAACGGTCGAATAATTTTACTTCGCCACCAGCATTGAACATGTCCACTTTGTTCCAGTAGTATTTTTCGGTAGGGGACTCGTAGCTACGCAATTCGTATATACGCTCCGATCTTGGACTGTCCAGATTGGGAACCTGCATCATGGGCATATCGGTAAAGGCCTGCATGAGGATGGACTCGATATGATCATACGGTGTATTGTCATACGGTGCATTAAGGTATGCACTTCCCGCTGCTGCATATTCGGCATCCTCGCTCAGTTTGCCCTCCAACGCCAAAAATTCCTCCATAGATTTGAAGGGAAGAAGCACATAGGTTCTTTGAACCGTGTCCTTTTCGTTGGTGCGGAATTTAAAAACGCCGACCTTATCGATGCCCTGTTTTTTTACGGCAGGGATAAAAGCGTTTTGAAGGTAATTGTCCGTAGTGGCAATTTGGTCTTCCGAACTGAAAGTGTATACCTTGAGTTGGTAAAATTCCCGTTCGTTGACAACAGTTTCGGTGGTTTCAGTGGTTTCAGGGTTGGGATTGCCGCAACTGGCTAACGCTACGGTTACCAATAATGCAAGAAGTTGGAATGTTTTCATTTGAAGTGTAGTTTGGTTTGTGGTGTGAAGGTTAAAGATACCACTTTGTTGGCTTTTTTTTCGATAAAACCATCAATCCCAGAATGGGTCCCAGGGCCAATAGCATGTAAACGGAATTTGATGTAGTCACTTCTTTTATTCCGGTAAGTAATTGGATGCTGACAATGGTGATGGCAAAACCGATGCAGTTTACAATGGTGAGTGCGGTCCCTTTTATTTCGGGTTGGGCATTTTGGGCCACTAAAGTGGAAAACAAGGGAGAGTCGGCGATGACCACCATGCCCCAAAAGAGCAGGAATGCCACAAAAAGAATGGCTTCGCTTTGGGCAAAAACCAAGGGAGAAACCAAACAACAGCCACAAGAAAGCATCAATGCCAAAAAGGCAACCCTTTTAGTGCCCAAAGTTTGGGCCAAATACCCTCCCAGCACACAGGCCAACCCTCCCGTTGCAATGATGAGGAAGGATAACAAGGGTATGTTGAAGGCAACATCAGGATGGATGGTGCTGTAGGTTTTTAGCATCACGGGAACAAAGGCCCAAAAGGCGTACAGTTCCCACATGTGGCCAAAGTACCCGAAAGCCGCGGAGCGGAAATTACGATTTCGGAACACTTGTAGAAAAGCGGATAAATAGATTTTTTGACCTGGTTTTCGGTATGGACCATCGGGGACCAGACTTGCCATCAAAACACCGCCCAATACCGCCAAAGAAGACGTGCCGATCAATACATATTTCCATGGAAATGCCGTGGTCATGTCTTTTAATAAATGGGGAAAGGCAGTGCCCACCACCAAGGCGCCGACCAAATAGCCCAACGATTTACCAAGACCTTTTTCAAAGTAATCGGCGGCAATTTTCATGCCTACGGGATAGATCCCGGCAAGGAAAAAACCCGTAAAAAACCGAAAAGTGAGTATGCTGCCCAAACTATTGCCTTTCCAAATGGTGCCCAAATTGAAAATGGCGCCCAATATGGCACAGCATAAAAACACTTTGGAGGGAGAGAACCGGTCTGCAATGGACAACACGGCAAAGATCAAAGTACCCAATATAAAACCGAATTGCACCGCAGAGGTTAAATGGCCCAAGGCACTTTCGGCCAAACCAAAATTTGCGATGAGGTCATGCATGACCCCATTCCCGGCAAACCAAAGCGAAGTACAGCAAAACTGCGATACCACAATAATGGGAAGTATGGTTTTGGAGGGTTTCATTTTAGGTGTGGTTGGGTTTTATAATTTTTCAGGATTATAAAAATTCAATTTTCAAGCTATGGATTTTATCTTTTTCAAAACTTTCTTTCCCTCTAATTTTAGACCCAATAGTGCTGCACCGGAATTATGAGTCCAAGGGTGTTCCAATAAATTCCATTGTATCTCTTTTTTGCCAAATTTAAGGACAATCATATCAGAGCTAAACAGTTTCTTTTGAGAAGAGGCAACCATGAAGTTTTTATTATCATTTTCAATTTGCCAATTGTACTCTATGAATATTTCTCTTGCAAGTCTTTTGAATTCTTCTAAATCTTGATTTAGACTTAATTTTTTGAAATTCAATCTCTTGGATTGCCACCAATAGGTCAAAATTCCAACTATTAACACAGGAATGCCAACCCTCAAAAAATTATCTGCTTTTATAGAGGTGGTATCTCGTAGATAAAATGAGCAGCCAAAAATCCCTTGAAAAATAAGAGCTATTGGAAGTCCAAAATATGTTAACCATTCGTGTGATCCTATTTTGTAATAAACTTTGGTAGATTTTATCTGCTCTTTTAACATCTATAAGTAATAGCAATTAGTTTAATAAAGACTACGCAATGCTGAAAAATATATGTATAGATACAACGAATCCGAGGCAGTATTTTTTACCTTATCAAATGCATCGGTCGTTTTCAGTAGAATTTTCTTTAATTCCTTTCCCGAACTACTAGTATCGATATCAATTAATACCCGAACAGCATGTTGGCTTTCCCTGTAATCATAAAAGGCTGAAACCTCTTGATTCCCGAAAGTATTTTGCATCACAGTGTCCAAATCTGAAAGATTATATCTTTTGTCGGTGATGACAGAATCCATAGTGATGGTCATCAATTCGGTTAACTTGACATGCGTAGGAATAAATGGAACTATTCTTTTAATATTGGAATCATTTTCAATTTCAAAAAAAGGCACGTTTTTCCGGTAATCAATATCTGGTGTCATTAAAAATATGTCCCAAAAGCTTAAGCTTGTGGTGTCCAAATCAATAGGGGTTAGTACAGATTTGTCATCAAAATGTTCTTTTGATGGGGTAATAAGATACTTTTCGAGGCTTCGCATCTGGTTTGCAGCAAACCAAAACTAGCAGTCCCAATATGTAAATTACATTTTTCAAGTGCAAGCCCAAAGCCTAATAAGATTAATGACTATGTACTAATCATGCAAATAACCTATCAATGCGCCTCCAACCAATTTTCGCCCACGCCTACTTCCACCTCCAACGGTACCGCTAGGGTATAGGCATGTTCCATTTCGGTCTTGATGAGTTTTTTCATGTCCTCCAGTTCCGGTTTATAGCAATCGAACACCAATTCATCGTGTACCTGCAACAACATTTTGGTCTTGTATTTTCCTTCGGAAAGTTTGTTGTGGATGTTGATCATGGCAATCTTGATGATGTCCGCCGCACTTCCCTGAATGGGGGCGTTCACCGCGTTGCGTTCCGCCGCCCCACGCACCACTTGGTTGCCCGCGTTGATGTCCTTTAAATACCTTCTTCGGCCCAAAACCGTTTGTACATAGCCATGCTCGCGGGCAAAATCTATCTGCTCACTGATGTAATTGCGCAACTTCGGATAGGTCTTGTAATAGGTATCGATGAGTTCCTTGGCCTCGGTGCGACTCAAATCCGTTTGGTTGCTCAACCCAAAGGCTGATACCCCATAAATGATCCCGAAGTTCACCGTTTTGGCATTGCTACGCTGTTCGCGGGTCACTTGGTCAATCGGCACATTGAATACTTTAGATGCCGTGGACGCGTGGATGTCCTCCCCATTTTTGAAGGCGGAGATCATAGTGTCCTCTTCACTCAAGGCCGCAATGATGCGCAATTCTATCTGGGAGTAATCCGCAGAAAGCAACAGGTAGTTTTCATCCCTTGGGATAAAGGCCTTGCGCACCTGTCTTCCCCGCTCCGTGCGGATGGGGATGTTCTGCAAGTTGGGGTTGTTACTGCTCAAACGGCCTGTGGCAGCCACCGTTTGCATATAATCCGTATGCACCCTGCCGCTGTGTTTTTGCACCTCGTTGGGTAGGGCATCCACATAGGTACTCTTCAATTTGCTGAGTCCGCGGTAGTCCAACACATTTTGGATGATCTCGTGGTCCTTGGCGAGGTAGGAAAGCACATCCTCCGCGGTGGAATATTGGCCCGTTTTTGTCTTTTTGGGCTTGTCCACCAACTTTAATTTTTCAAATAAAATATCGCCCAACTGCTTTGGGGATGCAATGTTGAATTCCTCACCCGCCTGTTCGTAAATCTTCTTCTCCAAATCCTGAATGTCGGTATCCAATTGTTTGGAAAGGTCTTTCAGATAATCTTCATCCAGATTGATGCCTTCCCGTTCCATATCTGCCAACACTCGGAGCAAAGGCACTTCTATATCTGTAAACAATGTATCGGTTTCGGTTTCTTTCAATTCGGGGGCAAAATGTTGCGCCAATTGAAAAGTGACATCGGCATCTTCTACCGCATATTCGGTCTGTTTGTCCAACGGAACCTGGCGCATGTTCAATTGGTTCTTGCCCTTTTTACCGATCAGTTCGGTGATGGAAATAGGGGTGTAGTTGAGATAAGTCTCCGAAAGCACGTCCATGTTGTGGCGCATGTCGGGGTTGATGAGATAATGGGCCAACATGGTATCGAACAGCTTACCCTTCACTTCCACGCCGTAGTTCTGCATTACCTTGATGTCGTATTTCAGGTTCTGGCCAATTTTCTCGATGGTTTCCGATTCGAAGAAAGGGCGCAAATTTTCAATCAGGGGCATGGCATCGTTTTTCCCTTCGGGAAAAGGCACGTAAAATCCTTTGCCTGCTGCCCAACTGAAGGCAATGCCCACCAATTCCGCTTCCAACGGATTGATGGAAGTGGTTTCCGTATCAAAACAAACGGAAGTTTGCTTCATCAGGTTTTGCAAAAAGAGGTCCATGGCCATTCCGCCTTGCACGGATTGATAAGAATGGGGCACATCTGCGATGGTCTTGCGGCTGTTCACATCCTTGATGGTGGCCGCGGCTTCCGCGGGGTCTCCACCAAAAAGGGTAAACTGCCCGCTTCCGGCTACCTTGGCCTCTTGTTTGGCTGTTTCGGTGCTGGTCACCGGGGCTCCTGGTTCCACTTCCCCAGAGAATAACTTGATGAACTGTTCCTTCAACCGTCGGAATTCCAGTTCTTCAAAGATTTTTTGCACTTCTTCGGCATCAGGCGGACACATTTCGTAATCCTCGGCGTGGAATTGCACGTCGCAGTCCGTTTTGATCTCGGCCAATTTTCGGGATAGCCTTCCTAATTCGGCGCTTTCTTCCACCTTCTCCTTCATCTTGCCTTTCAACTTGTCCGTATTGGCCAACAATCCCTCCAGCGAACCAAAATCCTCCAGGAACTTTTTCGCGGTCTTGTCACCCACACCGGGAAGGCCGGGAATGTTATCACTGGCATCACCCATCATCCCCAAATAATCGATCACCTGTTCGGGACGTTGCACACCAAAGCGCTTTTGCACTTCTGGGATACCCCAAATTTCGATACCGTTGCCCATTCGGGCGGGGCGGTACATGAAGATGTTTTCACTGACCAACTGCCCAAAATCCTTATCGGGGGTAACCATGAATACTTTGTATCCCTCTTTTTCGGCCTGCTTGGCCAAGGTGCCGATGAGGTCGTCCGCTTCATAACCGGGCAGTTCCACCACGGGAATCTTCATGGCCTTTAAAATTTGTTGAATGTAGGGGACGGCAATCCGGATAGCGTCCGGGGTTTCATCCCGATTGGCTTTATAGTCCTCAAACAGCTCGGTGCGTTCCACACTGCCTCCTTTATCGAAGGCCACGGCCAAATGGTCGGGCTGTTCACGCTTGATCACATCCAAAAGGGAGTTCATGAACCCCATGATGGCGGAAGTATCCATCCCTTTGGAATTGATCCTCGGGTTTTTGATGAGGGCGTAATATCCACGGAAAATAAGGGCGTAGGCATCGAGTAAAAAGAGTCGTTTTTGTTCGGACATAGTATTCTAGTATCAATGTTCAATAAACAATTTGCAAAAAAATGGTGGGGGATTAAAAGTACGAATTGATGTTGGAAAGCAACAAGAAACAAGGGTCAAGATTCAGGAGTCAAGTATCAAGATATCTTGGCTCTTTGGTCTAAAAGCGAAGCGTTCCAATGTCTAACAGCGCAGCGGTCTTGGTTCTAACTATAAAAGCTCTTCACTTCCCTGTTTACATGGCCTTTTTCACTGTATTCGCGATAGGTGAACCCGGGATGCACACAATACCCGCCCGTTTCCCCATTCTTGTTGATGGCCAGGAACCCAATCTGGAAATCCTTTCGGCCTTCGTTTTTCTTCATGATGCGTTTTACGCCTTCCTCACAGGCCTCTTGTGGACTTTTGCCTTGGCGCATTAACTCCACGATCAAAAAGCTGCCCACGGTACGGATGACTTCCTCGCCCACGCCTGTAGCGGTTGCCCCACCCACTTCGTTGTCCACATACAATCCTGCCCCGATGATAGGGGAATCGCCCACACGGCCACCCACTTTGTAGGCCATGCCACTGGTGGTGCAGGCCCCGGATAGGTCGCCGTTTGCATCAATGGCCAACATACCGATGGTGTCATGGTTTTCAATGTTGATGGTGGTCTCGTATTTGGAGGTATTCAACCATTCCTCGTATTGTTTTCGGGTGCTTTCGGTAAACAGGTCCTCTTTCTTGAAGCCTTGTTCATAAGCGAATTTCTCGGCCCCTTTTCCTGCCAAAATAATGTGTGGGGTTTCTTCCATCACCTTTCTGGCCACGGAAACGGGATGCACAATATTTTGCAAATACACCACGGAACCACAATTGCCATCCTTGTCCATGATGCAGGCATCGAGGGTCACGTTGCCATCACGGTCGGGTCTGCCACCTTTGCCCACGGTCTCGTTGGTCACATCGGCTTCTTCCACCATCACACCCTGTTCCACGGCATCCAAGGAGGTTCCGCCGGACTTTAATACTTCCCAGGCTTTGTCCGTGGCATTTAAAAAGTTCCAGGTACAGACCACTATGGGTTTTATGGGGTCGACCGGGGTTGTGGCCACAGCCGGGGTTTCTACAGGTTTGTTTTCGGTGTTACAGGCGGTTATGGCCGATGCGGAAACCAAGCCTGCAGCGGTAAGGCTCGAATTTTTAAGGAAATTGCGTCGTTTCATGCAGGGGATGTTTACTTTTAAGGAGGTTAAATATAGCAATATGCTCGTAGAAGTTTGTGCCAATTCTTTGGAATCCGCCATAAATGCTCAAGAGGCCGGGGCGCACCGAATCGAACTCTGTTTCGAACTTGGAGTGGGGGGCATTACCCCTTCCATGGGACTCATTCGTTTGGTCAAGGAACGGTTGTCGATTCCCGTACATGTTTTGTTGCGTCCACGAAGTGGACATTTCACCTATTCCGATACCGAATTCGAGGTGATGAAGGCCGATATTTTGGCTTGCAAGGAACTAGGGGTTGACGGGATGGTATCCGGGATTTTGAAAGAAGATTTTTCGGTGGATGAGGAACGGACCAAGGCATTGGTGGAACTTTCCCAACCGATGCATTTTACGTTCCACCGCGCTTTTGATTGGGTGACCCAACCCATGGAAAGTTTGAAGGTTTTGGAGGAAATCGGTGTGGATACGGTTTTGACCTCAGGACAATTCCCATCTGCGGAGCAAGGACTTCAGCTTTTGGAAGCTTGGCAAAAACATACCAGCATGACCATCATGGCCGGGGGAGGAGTTTCGCCTAGCAACGCCTTATTGTTCAAGGAGATAGGGCTTCGTGTCATTCATTGTTCAGGAACTTCCTTTGGAAACACTATTGAGCTTCAGGGGAAGATCAGCATGAATTCCACCAAACATTTGGTAGAGAATACCTTTGCTTCCACCAATGTGGAAACCGTCAGAAAGATTGTCCAAGCCGTTAAATAATACTAAAAAGCCCTAGATTCTAGTTGATTACCATAATTTTGCAAAAAAGATTGTATGTCTCGATTTATAATCCTCGCTATCCTTTATGTGGTGTTGGCCACCTATGGGTTTCAGGCATTCCGGACCTTGTTCAAAAGTCCCTTGTTGCACTGGACCTATATCGTGTTGTTTTTGGCGGCACTCATTTTCTTGACCGTCAAGGTGATCACCTATGTGCCCGGAGATGGGTTTAAAGGATCGGCAGCTGTGGCCGGTGGTATCTTTGCCGCCTTCTTTTTGATGGCCTTGGTGTTGGGATTTTTCCTTTTGTTGGAAGATATTGTTCGTTTGGTTGGATTCGGTTATAATAAAGTTGTAGGCATGTCCAATGCCGATGCAAGCCATTTCCCTTCCCGAAGAAAATTTATCAGCGGGTTGGCCCTTGGTTTGGCCTCTTTGCCATTCGGTGCCATGTTGTATGGTATGTACCGTGGTAAATACAACTATCAGGTATTGAAATACGAATTGGAATTTGACGACCTGCCCGATGCTTTCCATAATTATCAGATTACCCAGATTTCGGATGTGCACAGCGGTAGTTTTGACGACTACAACAAGGTTTCCTATGGGGTGGATTTAATCAATAATCAAAAGAGTGACGTGATTTTCTTCACAGGTGATATTGTGAACAACCGATCGGAAGAACTTGAACCCTGGAAAGAGGTTTTTGCCCGTTTGGATGCCAAGGATGGGGTATTCTCCATTTTGGGCAACCATGATTATGGGGATTATGCCTCTTGGGATACCGAAGAAGCCAAGGCGCAGAATTTGGAAGACCTCAAAGAGATGCAGAAGGATATGGGCTTTGACCTTATCTTGAACTCCAACCGCTATTTGGAAAAAGATGGCCAAAAAATTGCCTTGCTAGGAGTTGAAAACTGGGGCCGCGGAGGCTTTAAAAAAGCTGGCGACCTGCAAAAGGCGAAAGAGGGTATTGCCCATGACGACTTTAAAATATTATTGAGCCATGATCCTTCCCATTGGGAAGACGTGGTGCTCGATGACGACTACCATTTCCATCTGACCTTGAGCGGACACACCCACGGCATGCAATTTGGTGTGGAGATTCCGGGTTGGGTAAAATGGAGTCCTGCCAAATGGCGCTACAAATATTGGGCCGGCATTTACAAAGAATTGGGCCAGTTCATCAATGTGAACCGAGGGTTTGGATTTATCGGCTACCCTGGCCGATTTGGTATCTGGCCCGAAATCTCTGTGATCACCCTTAAGAAAAAGGGATTAGTATGAGTAAGGTGCCTGTATTCTTATTTTCTATTCTCCTAATGGTTTCCTGTGGGAAACCTGTTAAGAAATATGAAGATTATGATGAAGATGACTTTACTGAGGTACAAGGGATTGTTATTAAAGTCGACAGAAATTATTCTTATTTAAAAGAAGATATCAGGAATGTTTATTATATCTATAACTTAGGAAAAGAACGACCTGATATTGGTTATGAACTGAATTGCCCTTTCTTGCCAATGGAAGGAGAACCTGCAATTATTCTAGTAAATAGAAATGAAAAAGATGTGACTTTTATGGCTCGGTCTGGAATAATAGATGAAGAGGAAGAGGTTCTGCTACAATATCTTGAAAAATGTGACCAGATGGGTGGAGGTTATTACGGGCTTGATGAACAAAAATTAAACAAGTAAAAGCCCCATAACGGGGCTTTTCTCTAATAGATTATCGAACCCAATGTTCTGCCAAATAGTTGTTTTTAGCTTCCCTGAGCTAGTGTTCTAGTTGGATATCGAAGGGACTTATTTTAACTGTTTTGACAGTTGAAACTGCAGCGGCTATTTGAGCCAATTAAAGACATCTTGCATGAAATCCTGGCATTGGTAATCGTCAACCCCTTGCCAGCTGGTCATGTATAGGGCGGTCATGGCATCCCCCATGACAACCAATTTGCCGCCTTTCATGGTTTTCGCATAAGCTCCAAAGGAATAGGCCTTGCCCAGTTCATCCCCATAACAAAATGGGGTCCCACCCAATACTTTTCTGGCTTCGTGATAGGAAATTTTTAAGGGTTTGCCGGTAACCTCACTTTTGATGGTGTGTCCTCCGGGCAGTTTGTCGGGTATGGCATCCCCATATTGGATTCCGTATGGAGCAATGATGTCATTCACGTTGGTGTCGTTCAGGGAAGACCAATAATCACTATCCATGATGAGGAACAAGCCTCCACCTCCATCGATAAAACGATGGATGGCCCTTACCTCGTTTTCAGTGTATTGTTCCTTGGGGATATGGATGAACAGGATATCCGTGTTGGCAAGAAGGTCGTCATTGAGTTCGCCGTAGGCATAATCAACCTGTGCATGGACATTGTTGGCCGTCTTCATCAACTCTTCGGACATCATATAGACCCTACCGATTTTTTCATTTTCCATGCTCATGGATTTTGGGTCGTTCCAGAACACTGGGTTATGTCCTACGTCCATCAAAATATGGGTAAGGGAATTCATTTTGTTTTCTTTTATGGAGATGTTCTTGAACCAGCCTTCGCTGCTTTCCCCGACCCATAGACCAATTTTTCCATGGCCACTCAGATTGATCTGTTCCACAACAAGCGATGGGGTCATGGAATGGTTCACATACACCTTCACTTCTGGGTAGTTGATGTTAAGGGTAACATGAAACCAATCATTCGGCTGCGGAGCAGGGGAGATGGTATTCTCGTATTTTCCAGGATGCTCTTCCCGTAATTTTTTCCAGTCCAAATGAGGCATGGCAATGTATTGCATCATATGGTCCTGTTTTTTGGGGTCATTAAAATTGAAGGGCCTAAAATAGACGGCATCAAAGATGGAATCGTTTTTTCCATTGAACGCCAAGCCAACAAAACTTCCCTGCGTTTTGTCTTTCCCTTTGATGTCCAGTTCAATGGTCCCGTTATGGAAATCGGAACCCTTCAACCATAGAACCCCATCACCGGGGCGATCATCTAAATGGATGACACCCATGTCGAAGGAGACGTCTCGGTTCTGTACCTCCCAGCTATCGGGATCGGTCAATTTCTTGTTCGATTGCCCCATCATAGTAAAGGACAGAAATAACATAATTGCCCATGTAGGGCTAAAAGAAAATTGCTTCATTTTGTTTTCTGATTTGATTCAACACCAAAACTACGGTCCGTAAAAACCACGAAGGGTAGCAAAAGTGGTTTAATCCTCGGTCAAAAGTCGGTCACGAGTTAATTTCCTTATCATTTTCAGCTTTTATTGATATCTTGACTTGTCAAATGGAGAACATCGAAAATGACCATATTGCCCTGTGCAAAAAATTGCTGGAAGAGAAGTTTTCTTTCGGCAACGGGCACGGTTATACCCAAAAGGACCTGGAGCAACTTTCTTCCTATATTGAAGAACATACGGGGTACTACATCAGTCTTTCCACCTTAAAAAGGGTATGGAAAGGAGGGTACAAGACCCAACCGCAATTGGCAACTTTGAACGCACTTGTACAGGTTTTGGGGTATAAAAACTGGCAGGACTTCAAGCTTCAAAACAGAAAACCGATCGCTACGGAGGATAAGAACCCACCCAGGAGCAAAACGCCACTTTATGTGGCTGCAGGCATTGTGGTGGTCCTAGTGGTGGTTTTGGCATTTTCCTTTGGAAAAAGTGGGGCCAGTACCGTAAAGATTGATGGCCCCGTTACGTTTACTGCTAATAAAACGGTGGACAAAGGTGTTCCGAATACCTTTATCTTCAACTATGATTTGAGCCACGTGCAGGCCGATAGCTTTTTTATCCAACAATCTTGGAATGCTTTTCGGCGTGAAAGAATTGACCCTAAAAAATCTGTTTATACCTCTACCTATTATGAGAGCGGCTATCATAGGGCCAAATTGATTGCCAATGGCGACGTAATTGCCACCCAACCGGTGCATATCATCAGTGACGGTTGGGAGCCACACGTATATTATACAGAGGCGGATGACCGTTACATCGATTTTAAAGGGGAATCCTTTATAGCGGATAGTATGTTGCACTTGCCTATGGAGCTGCTTAAAAAAAGGGGTGTGGATACATCCCGCCATTTCATGTCCCGAATTTCACATAGTGATGAGTATGGGGTTTCCTCCGATAACTTTACCTTTCGGACGAGGTTGAGATCAGACCATGCCCTAGATTCCAATTGTCCTTGGATGAATGTGATCCTTGTCACCACAGAGAATATTTTCTCGGTAGGGATGGTCGGAAAAGGATGTGAGACCGGTGCCAGTTATAAGTTGGGCGAAATTTATAGATCAGGGAAGGATAACAACCTCTCCAAATTGGGGATCGATCTTTATGAGTGGAACGATTTGGAAATACGGGTCAAGGATAAAAAAGCCACCATTTTTATAAATGGAGAGGAAACCTATAGTGAGTTTTTTAAAGAGGATTTGGGCAATATTATGGGGCTTGCCTACATATTCGAGGGAACAGGTTCCATTAAGTCCGTTCAACTTAAAAATGACGAAGGAGAAATCTCTTTTGAGGATGATTTTGGAGCCAAACCATAATTTCAATACTCAAGAAATATAAAAAGCCCCTTTTAAGGGGCTCTTTCTTCTAGAATTATGGAACCTACACTACCAAGCCAAGTTGTAGGTGTTCCCACTGCCCATGGTTAGTGTTGCAGTCTGGTTTCCGGTGAATACCAAGGTGCCGGAATAATCGTATATATTTCCATTGGAAGCCTTGCCTACGAAGCTGGCGTAAACTGTTCCCGAGGCCACGTTATAATTGGCCTTCAAGATGGTAAGATTTGTAGTGGTGAATTCCATAGTACTGGTGAACGAGTTGATGCTGCTCACATTCGACTCTTGGGATCCTGAAACGGTGAACGTTTCATTTACCACGTAGCTGGATTCGGCATCATCCAAGTTTTGGATGTTGATACTCGCACTGGTACTGGCTTCCGAAGATATCCTTGGGCCATCATAGCTAGAGGTTCCAGTAAGGTCAAAATCGGCTGCAGAAGGAATAATCCCCGTTCCACAGTCAATGATCCAGCTCCAGGTTAAGCTGGCGCTATAGGTAACATTGGCGGACTGACCGGAAATGTTGTAAGAAGAACCATATTCCACACCACATTCGTAATCCTCGGCTTTGTTAGAAGCGGAGTTGTCTTCCTCCATGGTGTAAATGGCCTGATTGGTCTGTTCCACCATTCCTCCGGATTCTGGGGATACGGCCATGGCGATGGCTTCGGCAGCTTCTTCCTCAGTAATGGAAGTTTCGGTGCCATCATTGGAGTCATCATCATCGCTACAAGAAGTGATGGATAGCGTCAAAATGGCCAATCCAAGCAAAATAAGGTTGTTTCTTTTCATTGTTGTTTTGGGTAAGATTAGATGTTTCATGATTTTTAAAGGTTTAAGATTAATTTTCTTTTTGTTGTTATTTTTTGGCTAAACTACTTATGTCCTTAGGGTCAGGGAGACAGAAAAAAGGCGAACCTGCCAATTCTGGGGGTGAGCCTGTTGTTATCCCTTGTAGTCCATTTTTCCTTTGAAGTAATCCACAAACCCCTTGAAGACCAACACAAACGGATTGTTGCTGATAAAGCCTGTGGTTACACCATAAGTGGCCTTAATGGTTTCAGGTTGATAAGTGCCGAACCATCGGTCCCATATCATAAATACGCCCCCGAAGTTTTTGTCGATATATTGCTCATTGGATCCATGGTGTACCCGATGCGCCGACGGAGTGGCCAGTATACCTTCTATAAAACCCAACTTGCCCACGGCTTCGGTATGGAGAAAGAACTGATAGAGCAGGTTGAGCCCAAACGAAGCTGCAATAAACTCAAACGGCAAGCCAATTAGTATGAGGGGGGCTACCACAAAAGGGGTAAGCAGGGCACTGAGCCAATTCAATCTATAGGATACCGTTAGGTTCATGAACAGACTGGAATGATGCACCAAGTGGAACGCCCACAACAATTTTATTTTGTGCGATAGCCTGTGGTACCAGTAGTATACAAAGTCCACGGCCACAAAACTGATCAGGAACACCAATGGGGTACTCTTCAAATGGAACAATGAAAACTGGGACAGGTAGCCCATAATCGTGTATTGAAATCCAAAAAAGAGGACCTTCGATAATTGAAACCCGATAAAAATGGCCAAATTGGCCAACGTATCCTTGGTATTGTACGCCTTTTTGTCCTTGCGCCAACTCCAAATGATCTCCACTACCACCAAAGCCAATAAGAACAAGAATACAATACCCCCAAATCCAGCGCGAAAATTGTTGTCCATGATTTCTTTTTGGGGCTAAGTTGGTTCGAAATATAAAGCTGTGTGGGAGCAAAGTAGGTGAGGCTGAAAATGTTAGCGTTGAAATTTCCTTTAAGGTCGGTTAACAAATTGGCATTTTGGTTCAACCTTTAATTTTGCAGGCTTGCCCCCCGAATACCCTCTTTGAAGGAATTTTTCATGGCCAATCCTATAGGATTGGAAATATTTTTGGAGCAAAACAACAATCATGAAAAGACTTTTTGCAACCACATTTTTATTGCTGTTGCTTTCCGCATGTTCTAGCGATTCGGAAGATTTCAATGGGGATGAAACCCAATACCAAACCATTTATAGGATACCCGTTGTGGTGCACATAGTGCATAACGGGGAAGCTGTTGGATCAGGCGCGAACATCAGTTATGCCCAAATCCAATCGCAAATTGAAGTACTCAATGAGGATTTTAGAAGGAGGATTGGAAGCAATGGGTTCAACGAAAATGAAGCCGGTGCAGATACCTTGATCGAGTTTTTTCTGGCCACCGAAGACCCGAACGGTAGCGCTTTGGAAGAACCTGGGATTGATCGTGTGGACGGGGGGCGTTCCGAATGGCCAAAGGGTTTTTTGAGGAACCCGATTGAAACCAGTTTGAAACCGTTCACCATTTGGGATCCGGAAAAGTATTTCAACATTTGGACCGTAAATTTTGGCGGATTTGCCAGTAGGGATTTGTTGGGTTATGCCCAGTTTCCGGATGAGTCCGGTCTGCCAGGGTTGAATGTGGATAATGGACCCGACAATACAGATGGCATCGTGATCGGGTATAAATATTTTGGCTCCAGCGAAAAGGGCAATTTTCCCGATATGATCGCTCCATACGATTTGGGGAGAACCACCACACATGAAGTAGGGCATTGGCTGGGCTTGAGACATATTTGGGGTGATGGGGACTGTACCTATGATGACTATTGTCTCGATACACCTTTATCGGCCGAACCCAGTTATGGTTGCCCGGTGGATAAAATCACCTGCACCGAATTGGAAATGATCGAAAATTATATGGACTATACGGATGATGGTTGCATGAATGTCTTCACTCTAGATCAAATGGATCGCATGCATACCGTGTTGGAAACCTGTCCAAGGAGGAAAGAACTCGTGGTGTTGGCGCAAGAACCGTTGTATTGATTATTCATCCAACCATTTCTTGAATTCAGGGGCTTTGGCCTTGCTTACAATGATTTTTTCATGGGGTCTGGGTTCCACATTGATGATCAATCTGCCGTTGAAGTAAAAATCAATGTCCTTTACTGCCCAACGTTGCACTATAAATTGGCGGTTGGCCCTATAAAATAGTTTTGGTGAAATCTCGGCCAATATTTTGTCCAATGTGGAGTCAATGATGTATTTTTTTCCATCCGAAGTATGGGCATAGACCACTTCCTGTTCGGTAAAGAACCAATGGATTTTTTCCACGGGTAGGGGGATCAATTTATTTTGGAAGTGTACCAAGTAAGCCTCCCGATAAGATTTGTTCTCATTGATCTGGAGGTAGTTCAACAATTCTTGGATCTTGTCGTTGCCGGTTGATTTAATGCCCCGAGTATCCCTGAATTTCTGGAGGGCATTGGCCACTTCATCCCTTTCAAACGGTTTTAGGATATAGTCCAACCCATTTACTTTAAAGGCCTCCAATGCGTAATGATCATAGGCGGTAATGAATATGACAGGGACGGAGGGCTTTATGATCTTGAAGATGTCGAACGAGAGTCCATCCGTTAATCGAATGTCCATAAAAAGTAAATCACAGGCATCCATGTTTTTCTGCAGCCAATCCACGGAACTTTTTACACTGTCCATTTTGTTCAACACCTGGATTTCCGGATTCAGCTCTTTAAGGGTAAACTCCAGATTTCTGGCAATGGCTGGTTCGTCTTCAATAATGGCGATGTTTATGGACATGTGACTAGGGAATTAAGGGAAGTTTTACGGTAAAATGATCTTCTGTTTTTTCAATCTCAATGGAATGGCCCATCAAGATGTTATAGCGTTCGTTCAAGTTCAACAGGCCAATTCCTGTTGAAGGTTCTTTGTACACGGCTTCATTAAGGGTGTTCCTAAAAAGCAGAGCCCCATTTTCCTGAAAAATATCGATACGCAGAGGAATCTCCTTCGAAACATAGTTGTGCTTTACTGCATTTTCCAACAAGGGTTGCAAGGACATGTGGGGCAATCGGATGCCTTGGGTCCTTGGGACATCGATATGCACCTGAAGGGCCTCCTCGAATCTCATTTTCAACAATTGGATGTTCGAGTCCAACAATTCCAACTCTTTGTCCAGACCAATCAATTGCTCTTGGTGGTTGCCAAGGGAATATCGGAACACCTTGGAAAGGTGGGTGATATAATCTTGGGCCTTTTGCGGATTTTCCCTGACCAAAGCCGAAAGACTGCTCAGGGCATTGAACAAAAAATGAGGGTTGATCTGGGCCTTTAGGTTTTTGATCTCCGCATCAAAATAGGCCGTTTTCAATTGCTCGTTCTCCTGTTCCTTTCGTTTTTGGATCCTGTTGAGCAAAACGATCTTGACCAAAATGGCAATCAATCCCAAACTGGTAACCAACCTAAAAAAGTACCCCAAACGAAAGAGCCTTACATTGGTCACATTCTGGAAAAACAACTTTTGGGAGGCGGAACCAATGGCCAAAAGCACGGCGAAAAATACGGCGTTGGAAAGAAGGTTCTTCACTAGGTGTTTGTTACCCTTCTCCCCATTCCAATTGAGCCAGGCCAAATTGAGGTAGCCAAAGAAAATACAGAAACCGAATTGGAACAGGGTCTGGTAGGCCAGTTCAGGTGCGTTAAATACCCAAGGCAGGCCAATGTTCCTTGCTTCACCCGGCAATAGCACAAACAGTCTGTGGACGTTCAAGGCAATGGCCACTAAAACAGAGGTCAACAACAATACCCTTTTTTCGGTCTTGATCATTTTCATTTTTTAAAAGTACAAAGGCTTCCCCAATCCACAACAGTTGACCGGGAAAGCCTGGGATTAAGAATGAAAAAGTTGCTTTTTATGATTTGCTCTTTTGCTTGAAACGATCTTTGAGTGCGCTTCGGTTTTCCTTCTGGAGTTCCTTAAAAGCTTCAAATTCGTCTTCGCTCAAAAGCGCTTTCATTTCTTCGTTTTTACTGTCCTGGATTGCTTTTAGCTCTTTGAACTTGGACATTCTGGAGCCTTCGCTCTCTTGGGTGGCCTTGATCTTTTCGTAGTACTTGTCGCTGATTTCGATAAAGGCTTCTTTCTTTTCACCGGTCAATTGTAGGGTCTCGATTTGTTTTTCCAAGATCTCGGTGTACTTCTCGTCTTCCTGTGAGAAACCAAGTGCGAAAGAGAACAGCATAATTGCCAATAGTATTTTTTTCATGATGTGTGTTTTAAATTTGAAGCAATGTTAGGGCGTATCCCAACAATCGGGATGGCCAAAAAGGGTGAAACGGAAAAACGGGAGGGTTAAGCTTTCTCGATGGGGGATGAATTTTTATCCGCGGTTCAGAACGGGTAAACCCAGGGCATTTTTTTATAATGAAGGTTTAACGTGAATTTAACTAAGGTCAATACCGTAAAGCGTTCACTTAATGTTAAACTTTAACATTTTTTCTTACTTTTGACTACAAACCTATAGAATACATGTCCAAGTTTGGTGAACTCATAGATTTAAAGGTCCCTGTGTTGTTGGACTTTTATGCAGAATGGAACGAGCAATCCACGTCCATGCACCCCGTATTACGCGATGTAGCTGCTGCTCTCGGCGATAAGGGAAAAGTGATAAAAATTGATGTGGACAAAAACAAGGAACTTTCCCAAGCCCTTCGTATAAAAGGGCTCCCCACACTGATGATCTATAAAAAAGGAGAGATGGTCTGGCGGCAGAGCGGTGAACAGGACGCCAACACGTTGATAGGCATCTTAAACGAATATATTTAATAAAAAAAGCGAGGTTTTCACCTCGCTTTTTTTATTAGTTCTGTTCTTGAGGCACAACCGAATCCCCCATGGCCCCAATGGTGTCCAATGGAATGGAATCTTCCAGATCCGGATCAATGGGTGAAGGCTCCTCCAGTAGTTCTTCTTCCCCGTCATCCACAAATTGGGAGAACTTGTCTATGTACTCATTGAATATGACCGTTTCGGATTCGGCAAATTCCCTGTCCTTGTTGTCGATAAGGATATCGATGTTCCTTCTGTAGGCCTGCATGTCGGATAGGATGTCGTCGATCTTCTCATATTGCTCATCCAACGGAATGCTGGAATAGTACTCCAAATGTTCCTGATAGATTTTTTTAAGCTTGCCGTACAATTCCCTGGCCTTTTCGGTCTCACCTACCTTGTAGTAGCCATCCACGAAGGGTTCCACAAAGGCATAGAAATAATAGTGCTCTACGGGCATGTTGGTCATGGCAATGTCGATGACGTCCTTGGCCTTGTCTATTTTGTTCTCTTCGATCAAGGTTTCCATCAACCTGGCCAAATTGCTTCGGAATGAAAGCCCTTGGGAACGGGTCTGTGGATCATGGTAGATGTTATCACTTCCGGAATTGCCCCAATCCCAATTTTTCACAATGTCATACATGAGGTCGGAATCGATACGGCCCATTTCAAACGAATTCTTGTTCGGGGTCTTGATGGGCACCAGTTTGTATACGAGGCCATCCAATTGTAGATAGTCCTTCATCCAAATGTATTCCGAGCTATCAAAACTTCCACCGGAAAAATAAATAGGTCGCTTCCAGTCGTTATTGGCGATGACATCCAGCATCAATATCCTGTTCTTTGGTAAGGCACTTTGTGGAAGGTCAATGTCGATATAGTCCACAATCAATGCAGAATCTTTTTCTTTTACAAGTCCACTTTCGATGACGTTCTGTTTGTTCACCGGAATGCGGATCTTGTTGGTGGGGTAGTATACAATATCCAAGGTACTTTCGGGATATTGCTCTAGGTCCATGCCACGTTTCTCCAATACAAACCCGAATTTGGTCTCGGGATTATCGCTTCCGATCCAGCCCACAAAATCGTTGATGGACCATCTGCTTTCCGAAATCGGTTTTCTGAAAACATCATCCGCTTTGGTAGAATAGACGGCATCCCGGGTTCCGTATCGATACTTATCGTGTGTTAACTGCGAAGGAATCGGGTCACTTTCATACGCCTTACGTTTCATTTGGTCTATATACCAATCCGTGGCGAATAGACTAGTATTTACGATGCGGACATCGGTTCTGTAGTTCTCGATCTCTTGGGCATACCAAAGTGGGAAGGTATCGTTGTCGCCAATGGTGAACAAGATGGCCCCGGCATCTTCCTGACAGGAATCCAGATAGGCCTTTGCGGTGGAGGGAGCTGTATACTTGCCGGAACGGTCATGATCGTCCCAGTTTTGGAACGCCATCAAAAAAGGAACCGCCAACAAACATATAGTGGTAATGGCCGGTGCCGCAATCTTGGCAGGAATCAGTTTTTTGAACTCTTCATACAATCCGTATACCCCAAGACCTATCCATATGCAGAATACATAGAAAGATCCTACCAATGAATAATCCCTTTCACGGGGCTGGAAGATATATGGGTTGGTGTAGAATTGAATGGCCAATCCCGTGAACATAAAGAACACAAAGAGGGCCCAAAATTGTTTGGGGTTCTTCGAAATTTGAAAAACGATGCCCAAGATGCCTAAAATCAGAGGCAGGAAGAAGTAGGTGTTACGTCCTTTATTGTTCTTCCAATCGCTGGGAAGATTCTTTTGACTACCCAATCGCAGGCTATCAATAAAACCGACACCACTGAGCCAGTTACCATTTTCATCGTACTTGCCTTGGATGTCGTTCTGCTTCCCTACGAAGTTCCACATGAAGTAGCGCATGTACATATACCCAAACTGAAAATCGAACATATATTGGATGTTCTGCCATAACGTTGGGGGCTCCACTTCAATATATTCCCCGAATTCCCGTAAAAAGCGGATGTATTGTTCGGAGTCCAGTTCACCTTTGGTGTAGGCGGCCTTAAACTGGTTCACCGCATCCCTAAGATCATTGTTGGAAATGTATTCGGATTTGATCCTGAAATTGAGTACCCCAAAGTATTTCATGTAGTTCTCGGCATGTTGGTCGCTCCACATTCGGGGTAAAAGGCCCACATGCTTTGGGTTAGGGCCTGGCACTGCGCCTTTGTAATGATTGACGATTACATATTTGCCCAACTTCAGGTCTTTTTCATATTTGGGGCTGTCATCCCTGTCTTCACCGGATGGGGCAAAGGCATCGGAATAATAAGCACCGTAAATGGGACTGTCCACCCCAGGATATTGCTCCCTGTTGTAGTAGGCCAAAAGGGCCCTTGCATCCGCGGGGTTGTTCTCGTTCACCACGGTCTTGGCGTTGGCCCTGATCGGAAGCATCATCCATGAAGAAAACCCAAGGATGAGGAACATTAAACACATGATGATGAGGTTGCCCGAGTAAAACTTGTGTTTTCGGGTATAGCGCAACCCAAAATAGAAGGCGGCCACAAAAAGCAATCCCATGATAATGGTCCCTGAATTGAAGGGAAGGCCAATTTCGTTGATGAAGAAAACCTCGCTCCAACCGAACAATTTCAATACATAGGTGAGCGAAAATTTGTAGACCAATATCAAGATGACCACTACGATCAAATTCGCCAAAAGAAAATTCTTGACGGTGGTGGTCCTGTATCTTTTAAAATAATAAAGCAGGCCAACGGTAGGGATGGCCAAAAAGCCCATAAACTGGATCCCGAAGGTAAGTCCCACCAAAAAGCAGATAAGCAACAACCAACGGTGGCCTCTTGGGTCGTCCAGATTATCTACCCATTTCAATCCCAGCCAGAGCAAAAGAGCCATAATCAAACTGGCCATGGCATATACCTCGGTTTCCACGGCGTTAAACCAAAAACTGTCTGAAAAGGTGAAGGCCAATGCACCCACAAGCCCACTTCCCAAAACGGCTATGGCCTTGTTGTTGGACAATGGCTTATCGGAATTGATGAGTTTTTGTGTCAAATTGGTAATGGACCAAAAAGTAAACAGTACGGCAAAAGCACTGGATACGATGGAAACCGCATTGACCATGAGAGCAATCTTGGTTTCGTCCCCAAAGGCAAAAATGGAAAAAAAGGCACCAATCATCTGAAGGAGCGGAGCGCCCGGTGGGTGACCAACCTGTAGCTTGGCGGCGGTGGAAATATATTCCCCGGCATCCCAAAAACTTCCTGTGGGTTCAACGGTCAGGGCATAAACAGCAAAGGCGATTGCGAAGGAAATCCACCCGACGATGGTATCCCATTTTTTGAAGTCTTTTGCAAACATAAGAGTTGGTTGTTAACCGAGTTGGGGCGAATTTAGTAAATATAGCAGAGAAGGGCGGTCATTTTTCGAAAACCTTTAACATGGATAGGAGAGAAAATTAGCATCTATTCTTATCAAAATATTTGCTGATACCAAAGTTTGTTCTAAATTTGCACGCTCAAAAGCTGAAACAATTTTGGCTTTGATGTGGTACTGGCCTATGGTGTAATTGGCAACACTACTGATTTTGGTTCAGTCATTCTAGGTTCGAGTCCTAGTAGGCCAACGTAAAACCTCCCCTTCGCAAGATCGGGAGGTTTTTTAATGTTTTGAATTACTGGTCGTTCTTAGGATTCTTATCCAAAAAGGAAACCAAAATCCCAATTAAAAGGGAAATTCCAATAAACCCAAGGGATACCCATTCAGGGAAAGTGTAATAATGGGCCAAAATGAGTTTGATCCCCACAAAACTTAGAATGGCCACCAAACTGTATTTCAGGTGATGGAACCTGTTCAGCATATTGGCCAAGAAAAAGTACATGGACCTGAGACCCAATATGGCAAAAATATTGGAACTGAAGACCAAAAATGGGTCGGAAGTAATGGCCAAAATGGCCGGAACGCTGTCCAGGGCAAACAAAATATCCGTGAACTCAATGACCACCAACGCAATAAAAAGTGGAGTGGCCGCCGTAATATGCTTTATTTTGATAAAGAATTTTTGCCCTTGCATATGGGAGGTAATCGGCATCACCTTTCGCAAGTTTCTGTAGACAAAGGATTTTTTCGGATTGAAAGGCTTTTCCTTGGAAACGACCATGCGTATGGCCGTAAAAATCAGGAATGCCCCAAAAATATAGGTGGTAAAGCTAAATTTTTTGATCAGGGCAACCCCGAAGAAAATCATGAGGGCCCTAAAGATGATGGCTCCCAAAATGCCCCAAAACAAGACCCTATGTTGATATTTCTGTGGAATCCGGAACGAACCGAAAATTACGGCAATTACAAAAATGTTGTCAATGCTCAGGGAAAGCTCGATGAGATAACCTGTCAGGTATTTCATGCTGGCCCCCGTGGGTTTTAATTGATCCGGATTATCGATTTTGCCCGTACTATAAAGCCAATAGATCACCAAGGAAAACAGAAGGGACAAGGTAACCCAAATACTGGTCCACATCGATGCTTCCTTAACACTGATAATGTGGGCATTTTTATTGAAAACACCGAGATCGAGGGCTAAAAAGGAAAGTATTCCCAACAGGAAGATTATCCAGACCATCATACTTGAACTGTATCGCGACTGCGAAAATACCAAACAGCACGGGCTTTGTTAAAATCCACCTTCAAATTTGCAATTTTATTAACAAGGAAAGGGAAGATGGCAAGCTGAAAACTAGAACTTATGAAGATGTTTTAGGGATAAGCCGGATAAAACAGTGCCGCGGGTTCCTTTCTGCCTTCCAGTTCCATAGTGCCCATGGGTTCAAAGTTGATGGGTCCCTTTTCATCCAGTACATCTTTCAGTTGACCTGAAAGAAGCAATTCTTTTCCATAAGTCTTACACAGTTTCTGGATTCGGGCCGTTACATTTAATACATCACCCGTAAAAAAGATTTCTTTTTTAAGTGCCCCGATCTCTCCCGTGGTCACCTGTCCCATATGCATACCTGCCCGAAAGGAAGGGACTACACCGTATTTTTTTTCAAAATAGCTCGACTTTTTCCTTAGGCGCTCTTTCATGGCGTAGAAACATTGGATGCAATTTTGATGCGAAACACCCTCCTCTTTTTTCCAAGAAATCACGATTTCATCCCCAACGTATTGGTACACTTCACCCTTAAATTGAATAATGGCATCCGAGAGTTGGTTATAATAATCCCTTAAAAATTGAAAATAGGTTTGATGCCCCAATTGCTCTGCTAAAGAAGTGGAAGACTTCATGTCGAGGAACATAAAGATTCGGGTTTCGGCTTGAGGACGGTGGTATTTTCCGGAAAAGAAATTGAGTAAAACATCGTGCCCTAAATGCTCGCTGATTCCAGAATACAACAAGGAAACAAAAATGCTGAAGGAAAGGGATACCATGGTGCTCAAAAAGGTAGAACTCACAATGTAATGGGAAAATTTGTCCCAAACTCCATTGTCCAAAATAGAGGTGCCCATCTCTATACTGGCCGCCAGTGGAAAAGTAATGCAATTGATGACCAGCATGAACAATAGGTAAAACCCCATTTTATAAAGAATCTTACGGCCAAAACTTTTCGATTTAAACTGCTTTCCCAACCAAAGTACTTCTACGGTTCCCATGGCAATTCCTACCATGAAAACCGCAAAGGAGGCAAATAGAAAAATGGCCCAGTCTACTGTAATATCCGTTTCCGGGCGTTTGTTTTCATAGTCGGTGGCCATGGACTCGATAAGGAGCACAAACCAACTCAAAGCCAGCCAGATGATTCCGAAAGGCAGTATTCGTTTTAAGTAGTATTTGGTTTTGGGTTTCCCAAGGTTGATCATGGTATAAAGGTAGCAGGATTTTGTAATGGATGAAGACCAATCCGAACCAATGGAAAGTTAATCCATTCAAATGAAGATTGAATTCAAGCGACTTCACGAAGTCGGTACTGCTGATCTGCTCTTATTGATGAACCATGAATTGGTACGAAGACAAATGCCGTTGTTCCAAGGGGATTTCACAGAGGAGGATTTGGAAAAATTTGTAACTGCAAAGGAGCAAATGTGGATTGAATTCGGTTATGGTCCCTGGGCTTTTTATGTGGATGATGCTTTTGTGGGTTGGGGCGGACTGCAACCTGAAAACGGGGAGGCTGATTTGGCCATGGTGCTACATCCTGACCATTGGGGCTTGGGTAAGTCCATTTATACCAAGATCATCAAGAAAGCTTTTAATGAAATGGGACTCGACTCCATCACCATTTTGCTGCCCCAAACCAGAACTAAGGTCAAAGGGCTTTTAAGATTGGGGTTCCAAGAAGAAGGAGAAGTGCAGATCCAAAGTGTACCATTCGTTAGGTATCGGTTGTTGAAGAAGAGTGGTTGACCTATATCAATTTAGCAAAATAAAAACCGTTCCACAGGGGATTAATCTGTACATTAGGCAGGTATTTATCTTTAGAACTACTTTGAAATCAGGTAGTTCTGTTATGGTGGTTACATGCACAAACAGATTAAACAAACTACATGAACAATGGCGCAGATTACTTATGAACAGGAGTTCAAAAGATCCATAAAAGATCCGGAAAATTTCTGGATGGATCAAGCTTCGCAGATCAGTTGGTTTCAAAAACCAACTCGGGCAATCAGTAAGGATGCTAATGGGTTTTACCGATGGTTCAAAGGGGGAAAGTTGAACACCTCTTATTTGGCCCTTGATGCCCATATCGAAAACGGTCGGGGAGACGACATTGCACTGATTTACGATTCCCCGGTTACGCAATCTATAGCGAAATATACCTATTTGGAATTGAGGGATATGGTAAGCCGATTGGCTGGTGGGATGCAGCGCTTGGGAGTGGAAAAAGGGGACACAGTCATCATTTACATGCCTATGATTCCCCAAGCCGTGGTATCCATGTTGGCCTGTGCAAGGCTTGGTGCGGTACACTCCGTAGTTTTTGGCGGATTTGCCCCGCATGAGTTGGCCATCAGAATAGACGATGCCAAACCGAAACTCATCATCACGGCGACTTCAGGCATCGAGGTAGACCGTATCATTCCCTATAAACCCATGGTGGATGAAGCCATCAAAATGGCAACCCATTCCCCGGAACATGTAATCGTATTCAACCGAAAACTCGGAGCTGTACGTCCAGATGGTGAAAACGATATTGATTATGCCACTTTGATGAAAATTGCGGATCCTGTTCGTTGGACCGAAGTGGATGCCGCCGACCCCTTGTATATTTTGTATACTTCGGGAACAACGGGCAAGCCCAAGGGAATCATTCGGGACAATGGAGGGCATGCCGTGGCCATGCACTACAGTATGAAACATGTTTACGGAGTCAACCCTCGTGAGGTCTTTTGGGCGGCCAGCGATGTGGGATGGGTAGTAGGACACAGTTATATTGTGTACGCTCCCTTGATCTATGGCTGTACCACGGTACTTTTTGAAGGGAAACCCGTTCGTACTCCTGACGCTTCCACTTTTTGGAGGGTGATCAGTGATCACGAGGTCAATGTCATGTTCACGGCCCCCACGGCCATTCGTGCCATCAAGAAGGAAGATCCCCATGGAGAATTTATCAAGCAATTTGAAATGCGCAATTTGCGATATCTCTTCTTGGCCGGGGAACGTTGCGATGTGAGCACTTTGGAGTGGGCAGGAGAAAAGTTGAACGTCCCCGTGATCGATCACTGGTGGCAAACCGAAACAGGGTGGCCCATTGTGGCCAACATGATGGGGTTTGAAAGTCATTTTGAGGTAAAACCGGGATCGGCAACCAAACCTGTTTGTGGCTATGATGTCCAAATCCTTCGGGAAGATGGTACCCAAGCTGACCAAGGTGAGGAAGGCTACGTGGCCATAAAATTACCCTTGCCCCCAGGAACCTTGCCCAACCTTTGGGGAGATACGGAACGATTCGTGAAAGGCTACTTGGAACGATTTGAAGGCTATTATTTCTCGGGTGATGGGGGATATATTGATGAGGAGGGATATGTGTTCATCACAGGACGGGTAGATGATATCATCAATGTGGCCGGACACCGTTTGTCTACCGCGGAAATGGAAGAAGTGGTGGCCAAACATCCCGATGTGGCCGAATGTTGTGTGGTGGGGATAGAGGATGACCTTAAAGGTCAGATACCTCTGGCACTTGCAGTACTCAAAGCTGGTTCGGAAATTGAACATTTTCAATTACAGTCCGAAGTCGTAAATGATGTACGGAAAGAAATAGGCCCCGTGGCATCACTTAAAAAAGTATTGGTGGCCGAACGCTTGCCCAAGACACGTTCAGGAAAAATACTCAGAAAAATCATCAGGGCCATTGCCGATGGAAAGGAATACAATGTACCCTCAACCATTGATGATCCCGAAATACTTTCGGAGATCCAAGCACTGTTTGAAGGTCAGATGGTGGGTGTTTTTGAGAAAAAATAAAGAATAAAAAAGGGAGCTAAAGCAGCTCCCTTTTTTGTTAATTCTTGTTTACCCGATAGGTTATTTTTCTGTTGGTGATGACCGTTCCGACCTTTAAGTTCAAAGTGGCTTGGTTTGAGGTCAATGCTGTACAACTTGCCGTGGAATTGGAAACCAAAACACGGAAGATATATCCGTTTTTATCCAAATCCGGACTGTTAACAGTGAGGTTTGCCGTTGAGGTCCCACTATAATCGGTACCGTCCGCCAACGGAACAAAATTACTGCCCCCGTCGGTGCTCACTTCCCATTGGAAGGTGTCTATTCCAGTAGTGGAAACGGAAAAACTTCCATTGTTGCCCACAATTATATTTTGGTCTGAAGGTTGTGTGTCGATGGTGAAAGGATCCACTGTGATGGTCTGTTCCACATCAAAAGTATTTCCAGAGGCATCGGTAATTCTATAGGTTCTGGTGATAATTTCTGGATTAGATCCTCCATCACTCATATCACTGATGAAAGTAACAGTAGGACTTGGATCGCAATTATCAGCTTCATCGGTGATTACGGTCACATCCGCTGCTGGAATATCCCCGGAGCAATACACGGTCAATGGAGCCGGAGCACTTGCTGTTGGAGCTGTTGTATCCACAGTAATGGTTGTAGTGGCTGCTAGATCTGGATATGGTGGATCCCCTGGCATTCCACCGTATTCCACCAAATACCCTTTGGGTTGATAATCGCCACTGCCTGCACCTGTATTGGAAAGGTCGTTCCATGATCCGGGCAAGCCTACCCCAGGTGCGGTAATGTGCGCATAGTCCTCATCACCACTGTTATTGGGTTCCCCTGCGTTCCAAAACTCATAGGCAAAAGCTGTTCCGCCTGCGTTTCCTCTCCAGAACAATGTTCCGGCCTCGGGACCTGTTACCCAATACCAGTCCCCTTCCAATGCGGCATCACTGGCTCCGATCCAACCGGCACCGGGAGCCTGTGAACCCAAAAGATCGGATTCGTCTTGAATGGAAATAGTGGCCAAATATCCTTGAAGGCCATAAAAAGTTCGTAAAGCAGCGGCATCCCTTGCCGATGTCCAGGTAATTCCCAATGAGGGTACATACTCATAATAGTGTCCTGTCGACGCCAAATAGTTGGCTTCATCCATCACAATGGAAAAACTACGAGTTTCCCCAGAAGTTACTGTTGCAGTGGTTTGAAAAACAACCGCACTGATGGCTGCCTCAAATTCAGCCAAGGTTGTTGGTCCGGTCAAGGTCAATCTACCTTCTGAAACATCCCAACTTGCGGTAATATTGGGATGGGTGCCTGTTAAGCTTAAAAGGTCCCCTGTATTATCGTAATTGGAGGTGATCTGTATGAATACCGCATCCAAGGTACTGCTGTCCGGGTCTGTAATGCTGACACTTTCCACAACTGGAATGGTACTACCGGGACAGAAAATCTGATCTCCTGTAGCGGTAATGGACGGTGGCTGGTCCGCATCGACGGTATCATCCCTGAAGTCCAAATCCCCTCCAGAACCTAAATCCCCATCCGAATCAGGTAGCATCAAGGTTCCTCCACTTGTGGTGGTAGGGTCGTCAATGGTACCGCCTGGGTCACTATAACCTGAGGTAGTATCAATATTGTTGTCCAATCCATCGTTATCGGAATCGCTTCCGGATAAGGTCAATGCGGCTTCGGTGGTATCGTTGGTTCCATCGTTGTCGCTATCCGTATCCAAAAAATCAGGGGTGCCATCCCCATCAGTATCAATATAGGCTATGCCACCAGTTTCGTAGGCGTTGTCCAATCCATCATTGTCGGAATCGGTTCCCGAAGGTGCCGTATAACCGGTTGAAGTCTGGGCTTCCACATTATCGGGGATACCGTCGCCATCACTATCCAGATCTTGGTAATTGGGAATTCCATCACCGTCCGTATCCACCGTGGAGCAATCAAAAGAACCACTGTAACTGGCACCGTATACCCTTGCTCCGGTTTGGTAGGCCATCACCCTAAAGGATTGAAAATTGCTGGTTGAAACCGTAAATGTAATTTCTGTTATAGATCCAGATGGAACATCGGTGGCATCAGCCAGATAGTTGCCATTGGTATATTGGATCTGCATATCTGTAATACCACTATTACTGTTTGCATTAGGGTCCGCTGCTAAGAAAACACTGACAGTAGTACCCATTGGTATCACCTGGGCAAACTGTAACAATAAAATGGACTGGCCTTGGTAGGTTGAAACCGAATTGGCAGCATATGTGGTGCCGGGGTTTCCTTGGGCATTGGAAACATTATTGAAATATTGAACATTCGTTGCGGTCTGCACATAAGTACTCCCCGTTGCTCCCCCGCATTCGTCCGTGTCCAAAATACCATCGTTGTCGTCATCTACATCCGTACTGTCCGGTACACCATCATTGTCCAAATCGGGCTGGGAACAATTGGAGTACAATATGGAGAATGGAATATTTTGCTTGGAAATGGATGGCCCTTGGTATTGTACTGTTAAGGTTTCGCCACCGCCATTTTCAAAAAAGAGGACCCGGATACTGTGAAGACCGGCAGTCAACGAAATGGATCCCGATCTTTCTTGCGTACCGTGGGCCCCATCGTTGTCGACAACTTCGCTGCCATCAATATAAAGTTTGGAACCATCGTCCGAAGAAGTGTAAAAAGTGTATGATCCTGCAGCATCTATTTGGATGTACCCGTCATATCGAATACTGAAGTAATCGGTATCCCCTGGATCTTCTTGATTTTGGAGGGCGTCAACGTCAAAACTGGTATAGGTGCCCGTACCCAATGCGCCAGAGGTTGGGATGTTGTCCACTGTACTTCCAGAAGGGCCACTGTCATAAAACTCAAAGTCGATTTCCCCGTTACAGATGCCAGAAACTCCTTCCACGGTGACATTGTCAATAAAATATTGTTCCGCACCATCATTGTTGTACATCCGAACCCTAATTTCAAGTGAAGTATTTCCGGCTGTGGATAGGTTAACGGTGTAGGAGGAATTTAAGGGGTCTGAGTTAGATCCTGATGCATTTACAAATTGTTGCCAAGACCCGCCATCAATGCGGTACTCTCCTCTAAAATAATCCTGACCATTATCCATTTCGCTGGGTGTATTTGCCCAAGTATCCATGTAAAAACTGATAAAGGAATATCCTGAGATATCAATGGAATTGACCTGCCAAGTTCCCATACCGCCTAAATTTCTTCCGCGTAGGGAATTGTTTCGAACAGATAAACTATTTCCCCTATCAGTGGTCCAACTGGATGCAGAGGGTCCCGTGGCAGTACCGCTCTGGGTGTTGTTGCCATAGGTGAAGTTTTCACTCCAAAGAGTGGTCTGCGAAAAAGAGAGGAAGGTTCCCCATAAAAAGAATACCAATAAAGCCTTATGGCCATTGGAAATTTTAGGAGTTTTTCCCTTGACGAACAATGTTGAGGTCATGTTCCTTGTTGATTTGCATACAAAACTAATCTTGGTATGCTTTACTGAAAATATTTGTTGTGAAATGGGGAAATAGCCATGTTAATGGGTAAATTTGTTGAGTCTGGGATATGCTCATCCTTTTGAAATTTACATAGAGCGGTATTGGAGAGGGCAAGTAATATTGGGTTAATCTAGACCAAATGCATCATGAATAAAGTTGTATCAAATGTTTTGTGTACCACATACTTGCAGTTACAGGAATATTTGTCGTATATTTGCACCACTGAACGGATATAGAAGTATTCATGAGGGGACTTTGGGTCCCCTCTTTTATTGCTGATCTCTTATGTTGAAGGAAAAAGTGGAATCGTTGTTGAACAAGGCCTTGGAGGAACGTCCTTCCTTGTTTTTGATTGATTTTACCGTAGGCGGGGACAATACCATAAAGGTGGTTTTGGACGGTGATAAAGGAGTCAGTCTGCAGGATTGTATGGATGTGAGCAGGGCCATTGAGCATAACCTCGATCGGGAGGAAGAGGACTTCTCTCTCGAAGTGGCCTCCGCAGGAGCGGCTTCTCCCATGCGATTTCCACGTCAGTATACCAAGAATATTGGACGACAAATAAAGGTACGCACCACTGGTCAAGAATTGGAAGGGACTTTGGTGGATGCCTCTGAAAATAGTATTACCTTGGAGTGGAAGGCCCGTGAGCCCAAACCAACAGGTAAGGGAAAGGTAACAGTACAGAAAAAGCAGGAAATTGCATTTTCTGATATCCAAGAAGCAAAAGTTATATTAAAATTTTAATCGTAGTAGAAAAATGGAAAACCTAGCGCTCATCGAATCCTTTTCGGAGTTCAAGGACGATAAGTTTATAGACAGGGTGACCCTGATGGCCATTTTGGAAGAAGTGTTCCGAAGTGCCCTCAAGAAGAAGTTTGGTTCTGACGACAATTTTGATATCATCATCAACCCGGATAAAGGGGATTTGGAGATATGGAGAAACCGAGTGGTTGTGGAAGATGGGGAAGTAGAAGATCCCAATGAGGAAATATCCCTTACCGAAGCCAGAAGGATCGAGCCGGATTTTGAGGTGGGAGAAGATGTTTCCGAAGAAGTGAAACTTATTGACTTGGGAAGAAGGGCCATTTTGGCCTTGCGCCAAAACTTGATTTCCAAGATCCATGAGCACGATAACACCACAATTTATAAGCAGTTCAAGGATTTGGAAGGTGAAATCTATACCGCTGAGGTGCACCACATTCGCCACAAGGCCGTGATCTTGTTGGACGATGAAGGAAACGAGATTATCCTTCCAAAGGAAAAACAGATTCCATCCGACTTTTTCCGTAAAGGGGACAATGTCCGTGGTATCATTGAAAGTGTTGAGTTGAAAGGGAACAAGCCGACCATCATCATGTCGAGGACTTCACCTATTTTCTTGGAGCAATTGTTCTTCCAGGAAATCCCGGAAGTGTTCGATGGATTGATCACGATCAAAAAGGCGGTTCGTATTCCTGGTGAAAAAGCCAAGGTGGCCGTGGATTCCTATGATGATAGGATCGATCCGGTAGGTGCCTGTGTGGGGATGAAAGGGTCTCGTATCCATGGAATTGTCCGCGAGTTGGGCAATGAAAACATCGATGTGATCAACTGGACCAATAATCCTCAATTGATGATTACAAGGGCATTGAGCCCTGCGAAGGTTTCATCGGTAAAATTGAACGAAGAGAAAAAAACCGCCCAGGTATATCTTAAGCCAGAGGAAGTTTCCAAGGCTATCGGCAGGGGTGGACATAACATTCGATTGGCAGGCCAATTGACTGGTTACGAAATAGATGTGTTCCGTGAAGGTGTTGAGGAAGATGTGGAATTGACCGAGTTTTCAGATGAAATTGAAAGTTGGGTGATTGAGGAACTCAAGAAGATCGGTTTGGATACCGCACGTAGTGTTTTGGAGCAAGATGTGACCGACTTGGCTAAGCGAACCGATTTGGAAGAAGAAACAATCCTGGATGTGATTCGCATCCTGAAGGAAGAATTTGAAGATTAGACTTATATTAGCAGCGAATTTTAGGGCAAGGAAATTAATTTATGGCAGAAAATCCAACGATACGACTTAATAAAGTTCTTAGGGAATTGAACATTTCACTGGAAAGGGCGGTAGACTACCTGGCCTCTGAGGGCCATGAGGTAGAGGCACGTCCTACCACAAAAATTTCAGATGAGGTGTATCAGGTCCTGTTGGATGAGTTCCAAACGGATAAGAGTAAAAAAGTAGCTTCCAAAGAAGTTGGTGAGGAGAAAAGGAAGGAAAAAGAAGCTATCCGAGTCCAAATGGAACAGGAACAGGAAGAGCGAAGGATTGCTAGGGAAAAACGCAATGCGGAGCAGCAGGTGATCAAGGCCAAGGCCGAGCTTGCCGGTCCCAAGACCGTTGGTAAAATAGATTTGGACGAAAAGCCAAGTCAACCCAAAGAGGAAGAGCCAAAACAAACGGTAGAAGAACCCAAGCCTACGCCTGCCCCTGTAGAGGAAAAACCAAAAGAAGTAGAAGTCAAAAAAGTAGAGGAGAAGGTTGAGCCAAAAGAAGTAAAGGAAGAGAAGACGGAGGAGCAACCCAAGGAGTCCGGTACCATAAAAACCCAATACCAAAAACTTTCCGGGCCTAAGATCACTGGTGATAAAATAGACCTTTCCCAATTCGAAAAACCAAAGAAGAAGAAAGAGGACAGCCAAAAGTCCAATGGAGGTTCTTCAGATGCAGGTGCGGATAGGAGAAAGCGCAGAAAACGTATCGTTAAAAATGGAGGGCCACAGTCCGGTAACGGACGTCCCAATAGACCGGGAGGAGGCAATGGAATTGGTAGAAAAGGTGGTCAGCGAACTGCTGTTCCTAAAGTGGAGCCTACAGAGGAAGAAGTACAAAAGCAGGTAAGGGAAACCTTGGAAAAACTCCAAGGCAAGGCCAGTAAGGGCAAAGGGGCCAAATATCGCAGGGAGAAAAGGGACCAGCACCGTCAACAAACGGAAAAAGACCTGGAACAGCAGGAATTGGAAAGCAAAATCCTCAAGGTTACCGAGTTCGTTACCGTGAACGAGGTAGCTGCCATGATGGATGTGCCCACTACAAAAATCATTTCTGCCTGTATGTCCCTGGGTATCATGGTGACCATGAACCAACGTTTGGATGCGGAAACCCTTTCCATAGTGGCCGATGAATTTGGTTATGAGGTAGAATTTGTTACTGCCGAGATCGAAGAATCCATTGAGGAAGAAGTGGATGCCGCTGAAGATTTGAAACCAAGGGCTCCGATCGTTACCGTAATGGGTCACGTAGATCACGGTAAGACCTCTTTGTTGGACTATATTAGGGAAGAGAATGTAATTGCCGGAGAAAGCGGGGGAATCACCCAGCACATTGGTGCATATGGGGTTACCTTGGAAGGCGGCCAAAAAATAACGTTCCTCGATACACCGGGTCACGAAGCATTTACCGCAATGCGTGCCCGTGGAGCACAGGTAACGGATATCGCGATCATTGTGATCGCTGCGGATGACGACATCATGCCGCAGACCAAGGAAGCTATCAGCCATGCACAAGCCGCTGGGGTTCCTATAGTGTTTGCGATCAACAAAGTGGATAAGCCAACGGCAAATCCGGATAAGATTAAGGAAGGACTTGCCCAAATGAACCTCTTGGTCGAGGATTGGGGAGGTAAGATCCAGTCCCATGATATTTCTGCCAAAACAGGGCAGGGCGTGAAGGAATTGTTGGAAAAAGTATTGCTGGAAGCCGAATTGTTGGAGCTCCAGGCAAATCCCGACAAACTTGCTTCCGGTACTGTTGTGGAAGCCTTTTTGGACAAAGGTAGAGGATATGTTTCCACGGTCTTGGTACAATCGGGTACATTGAACATCGGGGATTACGTCTTGGCCGGAACCTGCAGTGGTAAGGTAAAAGCCATGCAGGATGAGAGAGGAAAAAGCATCAAGAAAGCTGGACCTTCAACCCCAATATCCATTTTGGGATTGGATGGTGCGCCGCAGGCCGGTGATAGGTTCAACGTGTTGGAAGATGAGCGTGAAGCTAAGCAGATTGCCGCCAAGCGTTCCCAATTGCAACGCGAGCAATCCGTAAGGACACAGCGCCATATTACCTTGGATGAGATTGGAAGACGAATCGCATTGGGTGACTTCAAGGAATTGAACATTATCCTGAAAGGTGATGTGGACGGTTCCGTAGAGGCCTTGACCGATTCGTTCCAAAAACTTTCAACCGCGGAGATCCAAGTGAACATCATCCACAAAGGGGTGGGTGCCATTACTGAATCGGACGTATTGTTGGCCAGTGCATCTGATGCTATCATCATTGGATTTAACGTAAGACCGATGGGCAACGCCCGTCAGGTTGCCGACAAGGAGGAAATCGATATCAGAACGTATTCCATCATCTATGATGCCATCAACGATCTTAAGGATGCCATGGAAGGTATGTTGTCCCCAGAGATCAAGGAGGAAATCACGGGTAATGCCGAGATCAGGGAAACTTTCAAGATTTCCAAGGTCGGTACCATTGCAGGTTGTATGGTGACCAGTGGCAAGATTTTCCGAAATTCACAAATAAGGCTAATCCGAGATGGAGTGGTCGTCTATACAGGCGAATTAGCTTCCTTGAAACGATTTAAGGATGATGTGAAGGAAGTGTCCAAAGGATATGACTGTGGATTGCAGATCAAGAACTATAATGACATAAGAGAAGGTGATATTGTGGAAGCCTTCCAAGAAGTTGCAGTGAAGAAAAAGCTGTAATGAGAAAATTATCAAAAAAAGAAAATCCCGCTTTCGGCGGGATTTTTTTATGGCTTGGATTCGCTCTCCGGTTTTAAGAGCATGGCATCCGGGTATTTTTTTCGGACTTCGAGATATTTTCGTTCCGCTTCCAGTATGGTCTTGAACTTGCCCAATCTAACGCGATAGGTGGGCGATTCAAACTCTATTTTGGAATACCATCCTGGAAAATCTATATCAATTTGAGATTTGAGGTTTTGGGCCATTTGATAGTCCCCAAAGCCAACTTGGATCTGATAAAATCCCGATTTGGAATTTACATCGGCATATAATTTTACCAGCTCGTCAATTTTTGGGTCCTGCTGGATGGTCACCTTGCCCTCCTGTGCAGAAAGATGAAGGGACAAACCTAGCAAAATAGCAGTAAATACGGAAGTTTTCATGTTGTTCCGGTACTTTTGGATTATCTGTTCGTGCAAATGTAATTTATTCTGTTTTAAACCTGATCGAGCCAGTTTATTTAGAATCTTTATAAATTAGATGTTATAAATACCTTAACATTTTAAAAAATGCCTGTATGTCTTACTTTTGTTGCCACTCTTGGTAGCTGAAAAAGCTATTGTTCTCAATTTCAATAGAAAGAATCGTGCCAAGGATTTCGATAGAAATTTCGTAAATATGAAAAAGGTTTTATACCGCCATCTATTTTCTAAAGTTTTAGGTTTATCTCTCCTACTTTTCTCCACATCTTTTTATGCACAGGAAGAAACAGCCGCCGCTGAAACGGGTGGGGGTGATCCTGCAAAAGGAAAACAGCTCTTCAACCAAAACTGTGCCGCTTGTCACGCGCTTGACCGTAAGATGACCGGTCCTGCGTTGGCCAATGTGGAACAACGTTTGGCGGACGATGCCGGATTGGATCGTGAATGGATCTATGCTTGGGTAAAGAACAGTCCCGGGGTGATTGCCTCTGGCGATGCTTATGCCACTGCGCTCTATGCGGAGTTCAATCAAGCGGCCATGACGCCTTTCCCTACGCTGTCCAATGAAGATATCGATAATATTTTGGCCTATACCGCCGCGCCTCCGGCAACTCCGGCTGCCGCTACGGCAACCGCTGCTGATACTGGTGCTGGTTCTGGTGATGCATCAGGAGGTATTTCCAATGAGATGATCTTGGGTGCTTTGGCCCTTGTCTTTGGATTGTTGGTGGTGATGTTGATATTGGTGAACAAGACCTTGCGCCGCATCGCCGAAGCCAATGGAGTCATTCTGGATAAAGAAAAAGAAAAAAGATTGCCCATTTGGAAGGCGTTTGCCCAAAACCAGTTCTTGGTGTTGGTGACCACGATTTTCCTTTTATTGGCAAGTGCCTATTTTGCTTACGGCTATATGATGCAGGTTGGTGTGGATCAGGGTTACGCCCCTGTTCAGCCTATCCACTTCTCGCACAAGGTGCACGCCGGGGATAACAAGATTGAATGTAAATATTGCCACTCCTCCGCAAGGGTATCCAAAACTTCAGGTATCCCTTCGTTAAATGTATGTATGAACTGCCACAAATCCATTTACCAATATGCAGGAAACCCTGAAGGGCCTTCTGCTGAGGATTTGGCTGCCGGGCATACCAATGATTTCTACACTGGCGAGATCAAGAAATTGTACAAGGCCGTAGGATGGGATGAGGAAAATCAAAAATATACAGGTGAGACACAGCCTGTGGAATGGGTAAGGATCCACAATCTACCCGATTTTGCCTACTTCAACCACTCACAGCACGTTTCTGTGGCGGGTGTGGCCTGTCAAACTTGTCACGGTCCGGTTGAGGAAATGGAAATCGTTGAGCAATTTGCTCCGCTTACCATGGGATGGTGTATCAATTGTCACCGTACCACCAACGTGAAGATGGAGGGCAATGAATACTACGAAGCCATTCATGAAGAACTGTCCAAAAAATATGGTGTGGAGCAATTGACCGCGGCCATGATGGGTGGTATCGAATGTGGTAAGTGTCACTATTAAGAATTAAAAAGCAGATAATCTCAGATATATCGTATGGCATCAAACAAGAAATATTGGAAAAGTGAAGCGGAGTTGAATCCGAACGATTCCATTGTTGAGGCGCTAAGACACAACGAGTTTACAGAACAGATTCCCGTTGATGAGTTTTTGGGCGACAAGGAAAACCTGTCGGCCTCCAATACCTCCAGAAGGGACTTTTTGAAATATGTGGGTTTCAGCACAGCGGCGGCTACCATTGCTGCCTGTGAGGGCCCAGTGCACAAATCCATTCCTTATGTGGTGCAACCGGACCGAATTGTTCCCGGTGTGGCCAACTACTATGCCACCACCATTGCAGATGGATTTGACTTTGCCAGTATTTTGGTAAAGACTAGGGAAGGAAGGCCGATCAAGATCGAGAACAATACCGATGCCAAGGTCAATGGAAGTGCCAATGCCAGGGTGCAGGCTTCCGTGCTTTCCCTTTATGATAGTAAAAGAGTTCAAGGGCCATTGGCAAAAGGGGAACCTATCGAATGGAAGGTCCTTGATGCTACGGTGAGGGCCAAATTGAACAGTTTGAAAGGTTCCAATAAGCAAGTGGTCTTGTTGACCCAGACCTATGCGAGCCCTTCCACGGATAAATTGATTGCTGAGTTTAAGGCAGCTTATGGTGAAAATGTGAACCATGTGGTTTACGATGCCATTTCTGAGGATGCTGCCCTTAACGCATACCAAACGGCTTATGGCGAACGCGCCTTGGCCGATTACGACTTTGAAAAGGCCGATTTGATCGTTTCCTTTGGAGCTGATTTTCTTGGAGATTGGCAAGGTGGAGGTTATGAAGGAGGCTATGCCAAAGGCAGGGTGCCCAAGCATGGTAAAATGTCAAGACACATCCAGTTGGAGTCCAACATGTCCTTGTCAGGCGCCAATGCGGACAAGCGTTATCCAATGACGCCTACCCAGCAAAAAATAGCCTTGGCCAAATTGTACGGCAAATTGAATGGCAGTAATGTGGGAGGTGGTACTTCCGATGTTGATGAAGCTGTTGAAAAAGTAGCCACAGAAATTAAAAAAGCAGGCAGCAAAGCTGTTGTGGTCACTGGTCTGAACGATGTAAATGCGCAGACCGTGGTATTGGCCATCAACAAATTGTTGGCCAGTGAGGCTTTCGATACTGAAAATCCAAAATACATCCGCCAAGGAGATACTGCCAAGGTAACCAAGTTGGTTGCCGATATGAATGCAGGTCGCGTTGGGGCATTGCTTATGGATGGTGTGAACCCAGTGTACACCCTTCCCAATTCAGAAGAGTTTGTCTCTGGACTTGAAAAAGTGGATTTGTCCGTTGCCTTTTCATTCAACAATGATGAAACGGCACAAGCTGCCAACTATGTTGGGGCTGCTTCCCACTATTTGGAGTCTTGGGGTGACGCACAGTTCAAGAAAGGACAATATAGCTTGATGCAACCCGCAATCCGCGAGTTGTTCGATACCAAACAGTTCCAAACGGCTTTGTTGGGCTGGATGGGCATGGAGAAAACCTATTACGATTACATCAAGGAAACATGGAGTACCGATATCCTTCAGGGCGGTTCTTGGAACAAAGCCTTGCAAGATGGTGTTTTCATGGCTCCAGCTGTTGAAGGTGAAGAAACTGCCGAAATGGTTTCCGCCGATACAACGGAGGGAGAAGAGACCACTGTGGTGCCGATTGCTTCTGCCATTCGCTCTTTGGTGAATGCCACAAGTGCTGGAACCGAGTTGGTTTTGTATTCCAAAACCGGTATGGGGGATGGCCGTCAGGCCAACAACCCATGGTTGCAAGAGTTTCCCGATCCTATTTCCAGGGTGTCTTGGGACAACTATGTGACCGTATCCAAAGCCGATGCTGAAAAGTGGGGCTTTGAAAATGAAATTGTAGCGGACGGAGGTCTTAATGGAGACTATGCCAAATTGACCGTGGATGGCAAGGTGCTGGAAAATGTTCCAGTAATCGTGCAGCCAGGTCAGGCGGTGGGTACCGTTGGACTTTCTTTCGGATATGGCAAGAAAGCCGGTATGCAGGATGAAATGGCCACTGGTGTGAACGCCTATACGTTGTACGGCAATTTTGCCAATGTGCAATCTGTGACGGTTGAAAAAGCTGCAGGTGTTCACGAGTTCGCCTGTATCCAATCCCACAAAACGTTGATGGGTAGGGGGGATATCATCAAGGAAACCACCTTGGAAATCTTCAATACCAAAGACCATCACGAGTGGAACCACATGCCTGAGGTTTCCTTGAACCATCAAGAAATTCCTGTTACGTCACCTGACGCCGATCTTTGGGAATCTTTTGATCGTTCCATCGGACACCACTTCAACCTGTCCATCGATTTGAATGCTTGTACAGGATGTGGGGCTTGTGTGATCGCTTGTCATGCAGAGAACAACGTTCCTGTGGTAGGTAAAAGAGAAATGCGTCGTTCCCGTGATATGCACTGGTTGCGCATCGATAGATATTACTCTTCCGAAGAGACTTTTGAGGAAGACAACGAGAAAAAGGAAAGCATGGACGGCCTTTGGGGAGAAAAAGGCTCCTTGGGCGGATTCAGGGAGATGGAAGATGCATCTGCCAATCCACAGGTGGCCTTCCAGCCGGTAATGTGCCAGCACTGTAACCATGCTCCTTGTGAAACGGTTTGTCCGGTTGCGGCAACATCGCACAGTAGGCAAGGTCAGAACCATATGGCCTACAACCGTTGCGTGGGTACTAGGTATTGTGCCAACAACTGTCCTTATAAAGTACGTAGGTTCAACTGGTTCTTGTACAACAACAACGACGAGTTCAACTTCAATATGAACAACGATTTGGGTAAAATGGTTATCAACCCAGATGTGAATGTTCGCTCCCGAGGTGTTATGGAAAAATGCTCCATGTGTATCCAAATGACCCAAAAGACCATCTTGGATGCCAAGAGGGATGGAAGGGTCATCAAGGACGGGGAGTTCCAAACAGCATGTTCCGCCGCTTGTAGCACAGGTGCCATGGTCTTTGGGGATGTCAACGATAAAGAAAGCAAAGTGGCCAAGTTGAAGGAAGATGATAGAATGTACCACCTATTGGAGCATGTGGGAACAAAACCCAATGTGTTCTATCATGTTAAGGTAAGAAACACCCACGAGGCTTAATCAAATAAAAAAGAAGTAACTAGAAGATAAATTATGGCGTCGCATTACGAAGCACCTATTCGAAAGCCCTTAGTTGTCGGAGACAAAGGATACCACGATGTATCAGTGGACATTGCCCGTCCGGTTGAGGGGAGGGCCAACAAACAGTGGTGGATTGTTTTCACCATTGCGCTTGTGGCATTCCTTTGGGGTCTAGGATGTATCATTTATACCGTTTCCACGGGTATTGGGGTTTGGGGTCTTAACCGAACCGTTAACTGGGCCTGGGACATCACCAACTTTGTGTGGTGGGTGGGTATCGGTCACGCAGGAACCCTGATTTCCGCGGTACTTTTGCTGTTCAGACAGAAATGGAGAATGGCGATCAACCGTTCTGCGGAAGCGATGACCATTTTCTCCGTTGTTCAGGCCGGTTTGTTCCCGATCATCCACATGGGTCGTCCATGGTTGGGCTATTGGGTACTTCCTATCCCTAACCAGTTCGGATCCCTTTGGGTGAACTTTAATTCCCCTTTGCTTTGGGACGTATTTGCGATCTCAACCTATTTATCCGTATCCTTGGTGTTCTGGTGGACAGGGCTTTTGCCTGACTTTGCCATGATCCGTGACAGGGCGGTAAAACCTTTCCAGAAAAAGATATATGGCATATTGAGCTTTGGTTGGACAGGACGTGCCAAGGATTGGCAGCGTTTTGAGGAAGTTTCCTTGGTATTGGCCGGTTTGGCAACACCTTTGGTACTTTCCGTACACACCATCGTATCCTTTGACTTTGCCACTTCTGTAATTCCAGGATGGCACACCACGATTTTCCCACCGTACTTCGTTGCCGGTGCTATTTTCTCCGGGTTTGCCATGGTAAACACGCTTTTGATCATTATGCGTAAGGTGTGTAACTTGGAAGCATATATTACTGTACAGCATATCGAGTTGATGAACATCGTGATCATGATCACAGGTTCCATCGTGGGATGCGCCTATATCACGGAGCTCTTCATGGCTTGGTATTCCGGAGTGGAGTACGAACAATATGCCTTCTTGAACAGGGCTACAGGTCCTTACTGGTGGGCTTACTGGTCCATGATGACCTGTAACGTGTTCTCTCCACAGTTCATGTGGTTCAAAAAATTGCGTACCAGCATCATGTTCTCATTCTTCATCTCCATTGTGGTAAACATAGGGATGTGGTTCGAGCGTTTCGTGATCATCGTAACTTCATTGCACAGGGATTACCTTCCATCTTCTTGGACCATGTTCTCCCCAACCTTTGTGGATATCGGAATCTTCGTGGGAACCATCGGATTCTTCTTCGTATTGTTCCTATTGTATTCCAGAACATTCCCAGTAATCGCCCAGGCGGAAGTAAAATCCATCTTGAAGGCTTCTGGTGAGAAGTACAAAAAATTACGTGAAGCAGGCAAGCCTTTGTATGAAATGCCAGCTGTAAAAGGAAAAACTGCAGTAGTAGAAGCTCCAAAAGCAGAAGCAAGCGAAGCACATGTTTCTACTTTGTTGGAGACTATTGGAACATTCAACCCAGAAACGGAGACTGCGGACGATCTGAAGAAAGTGAAGGGCATCGGTCCTCAAATGGAGCAGACGTTGAACCAAATTGGTATCTACACCTTTGCTCAGGTAAGCCGTATGACCGAAAAAGAATACGACCTGTTGGATTCCATTACCGGTTCCTTCCCAGGAAGGGCACAACGTGATGATTGGGCCGGACAGGCGAAAAAACTAAATGAAGATAAACAGTAATTATGGCATCAAAAGTTATTCAGGCACTTTACAACGATGACGATGTGTTGATGCATGCCGTAAAAAAAGTTAGGGCAGAGCACCATCATATAGAGGAAGTGTACACCCCGTTTCCAGTGCACGGTCTGGACAAGGCCATGGGATTGGCGGGCACCCGTATCGCGATTACCTCTTTTATGTATGGCTGTTTGGGACTTACGGTTGCCGTGGTCATGATGAACTATATCATGATCGAGGATTGGCCACAGGATATTGGTGGTAAACCAAGTTTTAGCTATTTGCAGAATATGCCGGCCTTTGTACCGATCATGTTCGAGTTAACGGTATTCTTTGCGGCCCACTTGATGGTGATCACTTTCTATTTGAGAAGTAGGATGTGGCCCTTCAAAAAAGCGGAGAACCCAGATAAACGTACCACCGACGACCACTTTTTGATGGAAATTGGGGTACACGACAATGAAAAGGAACTTGCCGATCTTTTGTGGGAAACAGGAGCGGTAGAAGTAAAAGTTACAGAAAAGGAGTCTTAATAATATGAAGCAATTAGGTAAAATAAGTGTTGCTTTGGTCTTGGTACTGCTCGTGGCATCCTGTGCCGATAAGAACAGACCAAACTACCAATACATGCCGAACATGTACGAACCCGTGGGATATGAAACCTATGAAGGTGTGGACAATGGCTTGTTCCCCGATGGAACAGAGGCCATGCTGCCTGTGGAAGGAACCATTTCCAGAGGATACATGCCCTATGAGTTCGAAAACACTCCGGAAGGAAAAGAATTGGCAAGATTGAACCCAAGTCCATTGGATTCCCTTCAAATGGAAACCGACCTGGCCAAGGGAAAGGAACTGTACGACATCTACTGCGCCATTTGCCATGGTGCAAAGGGAGACGGACAAGGCAATCTTGTAAAACGTGAAAAAATATTGGGTGTTCCCAGTTATGATGATGTGGCCCGTAACATTACCGTGGGTACGGCTTACCACACCATCTACTACGGATTGAATTCCATGGGCTCCTACGCCTCTCAGTTCGCCAACGAAAAAGAGATGTGGCAGGTGTCCGAATATGTGATGAAATTAAAGGAAGACCTAACAAAATAATTGGATAAGAGCAAACTATGTACACCTTTTCAAACAGACTTAGAATAGGATCTTTCATTGCCATGGCCCTTGGGGCAATTTTCTTGGTAATAGGTTTTGTATCCGCCCCATCAACAGTGGAAGAGGCCAAGGCCATGGTAGCGGTACATGACGAAGGACATGGAGGAGGCCACGCGGAAGCAGCTGCGGAGAGCCACGGAGAGGAGCAGGGCCATGGTGCGCAGGCTTCCCAAGAAGAAGGACACGACGTTTCACATGACACGCATTTGTTGCACCAATTGCAGAACAGACCTTGGTCTGCCCTGTATGTTGCGGCTTTCTTCTTCTTTATGATAGCATTGGGAGTGTTGGCATTCTACGCCATCCAAAGGGCAGCCCAAGCGGGTTGGTCCCCTTTATTGTTCCGTGTGATGGAAGGAATCACCGGATACTTGGTTCCTGGTGGAATCATAGTTTTTGTGATTTTGTTGCTTTCTGCATTACATTTTAATCATTTGTTTGTGTGGATGGATCCTGAAACCGTGGCACATGATGAATTGTTGCAGGGCAAGGCAGGGTATTTGAACCCTACCTTCTTTTTGATCAGGGCGGCCATCTTCTTGGGTGGATGGATTTTCTACAGGGAGTATTCCAGGAAATTGTCCTTGGCACAGGATGAGTCGGATGACAATAGCAACTTTGTAAAGAATTTTAGATGGTCTGCAGCTTTCTTGGTATTCTACTTGGTAACCGAGTCCATGATGTCTTGGGATTGGATCATGAGTGTGGATCCACACTGGTTCAGTACCCTTTTCGGATGGTATGTGTTTGCCAGTATGTTCGTATCGGGCATTACCGTGATTGCCATGGTTACCATCTATTTGAAGTCTAAAGGATATTTGGAAAATGTAAACGATAGCCATGTCCACGATTTGGCCAAGTTCATGTTCGGGATCAGCATCTTCTGGACCTACCTATGGTTCTCACAGTTCATGTTGATCTGGTATGCGGACATCCCTGAAGAGGTGACCTACTATATCGCAAGGTTCCAAGATTACAAATTACCATTTTTCGGTATGTTGGTCATGAACTTCGTGTTCCCATTGTTGGTGCTCATGAACAGTGATTACAAACGGGTGAACTGGTTTGTGGTAATGGCCGGCATCGTGGTATTGTTGGGCCATTATTTGGATATTTTCAATATGATAATGCCTGCTACCGTTGGTGATCAGTGGTATATTGGATTGCCTGAGATTGGAGGTATCCTGTTCTTTGGTGGTTTGTTCGTGTTCTGGGTGTTCACTACCCTGACCAAGGCTCCATTGCAGCCCAAACGAAACCCATTCATTGAAGAAAGTAGACATTTTCATTATTAATACGATTTAAGTCTTAGATAGATAAACGATGACTGCATTATTAACATTGACTGTTCTGGTATTGGTGGCGATTGCAATTTGGCAAATGACCAAGATTTTCGAATTGTCACAAGCCAAAACAGAGTACGCCGAGATTGCGAACGATTCCGATAATAAAAACAACGGCTATCTTTTGTTCGGGTTCCTGATTTTCATCTACGGAATCACCATTTTTAGTTTTGTGAGCTATGGTAAAATGTTGTTGCCGGAAGCTGCCTCGGAACACGGTGGTGAGTATGACCAATTGATGTGGATTTCCTTTGCGATCATTTTCTTTGTGCAGACCATCACGCAAGCTTTGTTGCATTACTTCGGATTCAAGTACAGGGGAGAAAAAGGCAGAAAGGCACTTTTCTTTGCGGACAACGACCGTTTGGAGTTCATCTGGACCATTATCCCGGTTATTGTCTTAGCAGGTTTGATCCTTTGGGGATTGTACACTTGGAGCAACATAATGGATTTTAATGAGGATGATGACCCTATGGTAGTGGAACTATATGCACAGCAGTTTAACTGGACGGCTCGTTATTCAGGTGCCGACAATGTACTTGGGGATGCCAACGTTCGTTTGATCGATATCGATAGGGCCAACGTTTTGGGTATAGATGAATCCGATCCCAATGGTGATGACGATGTCATTGTAAAGGAATTGCATTTGCCTGTCGGCAGAAAAATCAACTTCAAAATGAGGTCGCAAGACGTATTGCACTCAGCCTATATGCCACACTTTAGGGCACAGATGAACTGTGTTCCCGGTATGATCACTCAATTCTCGTTTACCCCTACCGTCACTACAGAGGAAATGCGTTTGAACCCGGATGTGGTGGAAAAAGTAAAAAGAACCAACGAGATCAGGGCCAAAAAGGCTGCACAGGGATTACCCAACTCGGACCCATGGGAATTCGATTACCTTTTGCTTTGTAATAAGATTTGTGGAAAGTCGCACTACAACATGCAAATGAAGATCATAGTGGAGACCGAGGAGGAATTCAATAAATGGATGGCGGAGCAGAAGACCTTTAAGGCAAGCATGGCACCCGCAGAATAATACAGGCTAGGAAAAGAACCAAAACAAAATTTAAAAGAGATTATGTCAGCTACTGAACACGAACACGGACACGAAGATCACGGGCATCATCATAAGGAGACCTTTGTAACCAAATATATCTTCAGTCAGGACCACAAGATGATATCCAAGCAATATCTGATTACGGGTCTTATCATGGGATTCGTTGGTATTGCAATGTCATTGTTGTTTAGAATGCAATTGGCATGGCCGGGAGAATCTTTCGGTATCTTCAAGGCCGTTTTGGGCAAATGGGCCCCGGATGGTGTCATGGATGCCGATATTTATTTGGCATTGGTGACCATTCACGGTACCTTGATGGTATTCTTCGTATTGACACAGGGATTGAGCGGTACCTTTAGTAACCTGCTTATTCCGTTACAGATCGGTGCTAGGGATATGGCATCGGGCTTTATGAACATGGTGTCTTACTGGATGTTCTTTGTTTCCAGTGTGATCATGATTTGTTCTTTGTTTGTGGAAGCAGGACCTGCCGCTGCTGGTTGGACCATCTATCCACCATTGAGTGCATTACCTATGGCACAGCCAGGTTCAGGATTGGGTATGACCCTTTGGTTGGTATCCATGGCCATCTTTATCGCATCGTCCCTTTTGGGTTCGTTGAACTATATCGTTACGGTAATCAACCTAAGGACCAAGGGAATGTCCATGACCCGTTTGCCATTGACGATTTGGGCCTTTTTCGTTACCGCTATCATCGGTGTGGTTTCTTTCCCAGTACTTTTGTCAGCAGCTTTGTTGTTGCTTATGGATAGAAGCTTTGGTACCTCTTTCTTCCTTTCGGATATCTTTATTCAAGGAGAAGTGTTGCACTATCAGGGAGGTTCACCGGTACTATATGAGCACTTGTTCTGGTTCTTGGGACACCCCGAGGTATACATCGTATTGTTGCCAGCTTTGGGTATTACTTCCGAAGTAATGTCCACCAACGCAAGAAAACCGATTTTCGGTTATAGGGCGATGGTCGCCTCTATCTTGGCCATTGCGTTCTTGTCCACCATCGTATGGGGCCACCACATGTTCGTATCCGGTATGAACCCGTTCTTGGGATCGGTATTTACCTTTACGACCTTGTTGATCGCGATACCATCAGCAGTAAAAGCATTTAACTACATTACCACACTTTGGAAAGGAAACCTACAATTGAACCCAGCTATGCTGTTCTCGATTGGATTGGTTTCTACCTTCATCACGGGTGGTCTAACAGGTATCATTTTGGGTGACAGTACGTTGGATATCAACGTGCATGATACCTATTTTGTAGTGGCCCACTTCCACTTGGTAATGGGTATTTCAGCCCTATACGGAATGTTTGCGGGTATCTATCACTGGTTCCCAAAAATGTTCTATGGCAGAATGATGAACAAGAACTTGGGTTATGTCCATTTCTGGATTACCGCCATCTGTGCTTATGGGGTTTTCTTCCCGATGCACTTTGTAGGTATGGCAGGTGTGCCAAGACGTTACTATGAGAACACTGCATTCCCAATGTTCGATGAATTGACGAACGTACAGGTATTGATGACCGTTTTTGCCATCATCGCTGGATTGGCCCAGTTGATATTCGTGTACAACTTTATCAGCAGCATATTCTACGGTAAAAAAGGACCGGTAAACCCTTGGGGTTCCAATACCTTGGAATGGACCGCTCCACAAGAGCATATCCACGGAAACTGGCCTGGGGAAATTCCTCATGTGTACCGTTGGGCTTACGATTACAGTAAGACCTATGAAAATGGGGAGTACATCATCGCTGGACAGGATTTTGTTCCGCAGAACGTCCCCTTGCAAGAAAATGAAGAAGAACTCAACCATTAATGTGTTGAACCTTATACAAGGCCCATCCTTTAGGATGGGCTTTTTTGTTTGTAGCATGCTGATATGTACAGAATTGTACTAATTATAATATCTTTAGGAAACCGTACCCCAAAATAGAGAACCGTGAAAAAGATAATGCTCCTACTTTTTGTGATTTCACCCCTGCTGTCCATCGCCCAGCGTAAACCCAGAATCAAGGGAAGTCGAATTGTGACCGAGGTGAGCGAGGAACTGCCTCCGTTCAACGCCATTGTGCTCAATGATAATCTGGATATCGTTTTGGAAAAATCCTTTGGCCCCGGATACCGTATTGTGGCCGACGACAACCTCATTGACATCTTAAAGTTCAATGTGCAGGATAGTACGTTGATCATCAGTTCATACTATGATGTTACGGCAAAGAAGCAGTTCGACATCACCATCAACTATACCGATTTGAAGGCCATCACCGTAAAGGATGGTAGTATGGTGTCCAAGGATATTATTGAAAGTGATGAGTTGTTCGTGGATGGATTCAACCACACCAAATTGGATATCAAGGCCAATGCAGCCGTAATGGACATCAACTTGGAGGATACAAGCAATGGCAATTTTAATGTGGATGTGGATTCGTTGAACATCAGCATGGGTCATAGGGCAGAGGCTTATGTATATGCCGTGAATGAAACCGGTCTGGTGGATATGGAAGGTAATGCCACCTTGGCCATTGAAGGCACATCGGACAGGATTCAGGTGAAACTGATGGGAGATGCTAAATTTAAAGGAGAGAAAATGGAGGTAGGCAATCTGATACTCACCATGGAGAATGATCCCAGTGCTTGGGTGTATGCCTTTCGAGACCTTGAACTCAGTGTTAAAGGAAATTCCAAAGTATACCTCTATGGAACACCGCAAATCACGGTTCTTGAATTCTTGGATACTTCACAACTCATCAAGAAGATGGAATGAACTTGGTTAATTGATTTGCAATTTTTCTATACGGGAAGATTATTTCTTGCCATGTCGTTTTCGACTATATTTGTTAAGCGATGAACGAACATTTAGACCCGACAGCCGAAAATTTCAGTCAAGAGGAACTCGATATTGAAAGGGCGTTACGCCCCATTTCGTTCGATGATTTCACTGGACAGGCACAGGTATTGGAAAATTTAAAGGTATTTGTGCAGGCGGCCAATCTTCGCGGAGAGGCCCTCGATCATACCCTTTTTCATGGTCCTCCGGGATTGGGGAAGACCACCTTGGCCCATATTTTGGCCAATGAACTTGGGGTGAACATCAAAGTGACCTCTGGCCCAGTATTGGATAAACCAGGAGATTTGGCAGGTTTGTTGACCAATCTCGATGAACGGGATGTGTTGTTCATTGACGAAATTCATCGCTTGAGCCCCATTGTGGAAGAATACCTGTATTCCGCCATGGAGGATTACAAGATTGATATCATGATCGAAACGGGACCCAATGCCCGTACTGTACAGATTAACCTGAATCCGTTCACCTTGATAGGTGCCACCACACGTTCAGGTTTGTTAACGGCTCCGATGCGTGCAAGATTTGGTATCCAAAGTCGATTGGAATATTACAACACAGAGCTGTTGTCCACCATTGTGGAACGTAGCGCCGAAATTTTAAAAGTGCCTATTTCCCAAGAAGCGGCCATTGAAATTGCAGGAAGAAGCCGTGGAACCCCAAGGATTTGCAATGCCCTGTTACGACGGGTGAGGGATTTTGCCCAGATCAAAGGGAATGGCAGTATCGACTTGGATATTTCCCAATTTGGCCTCAAGGCCCTGAATGTGGATGCCCATGGTTTGGATGAAATGGACAATAAGATTTTGACCACCATCATCGATAAGTTTAAAGGTGGTCCTGTGGGGATTACCACCTTGGCCACAGCCGTTTCGGAAAGTGCCGAAACCATTGAAGAAGTCTATGAACCTTTTTTGATCCAACAAGGATTTATCATGCGCACACCGAGGGGTCGAGAGGTTACCGAATTGGCGTACAAGCACTTGGGAAGGATCAAAGGAGGTGTGCAAGGAGGGCTTTTTTAAAAGCTTCCTTCATTTTGGGTGGGCTTCTAAAATGTTAAAAAATCCAAATCTTTTTTGTATCTTACATAGTACTTTGTTTATCAGTGGTTTAGGTGTGTTTGGAATGATTTCCTGACTATTCAACAATGGAAAAAACAAGGTTCTAGTCCCCAATTTTACGTTTTGTACTTTCTGCTTTTGAGTAGTGGTCGCAACCTTTTACTTTATGGGTGAACCAATAAAAAATACCAACGCACCGCATTGTGGGGATTTCCAAATCCTATCGGTACAGATTAAAAAGCTGTGCCTTAAGGTCGGTATTGGAATGGGGACGATTATTTTGCTGTCCTTTGTCATTTTGATGTTGCGTTTTGGGGCCTTTGATGGGTTGTTTTCTCCAGATAGTGAAACTCCAAAAGTGGAATATGGCGAATTTGATGTCAACCAACTGACCGCCTCAGCAAAAAATGACTTGATCAAAAAAGGCTTTGAAATTTTCAGGAATACCCCTCTGCATATCGGTCCCAAACAAACCGATAGCAATCAAATATTTGCTGGAAACAATCTCGCATGCGCCAGTTGCCACCTCAATGCGGGTACCCAACTTTTTGCTGCTCCTGTTATAGGAGTGGTCAAACGTTTTCCACAATATCGTGGTCGTGAGGACAAGATCGGAACCATTCAGGAACGGGTAAACGGCTGCATGGAACGAAGCATGAACGGCAGTAAAATGCCAGAGGACAATGAGGCCATGGTAGCTTTGGTTGCCTATATGGACTGGCTGGGGAAAACAGCACCATCCGATGGCAAAATTGAAGGTCAAGGTTTTGTGAAACTTGAGCTTCCTAATCGAGCCGTGGATTTGGACCACGGGAAAAAAGTCTTCGACCAGCAATGCACCGTTTGCCATGGAGTGGATGGCCAAGGCCAAAAATTGGCCGATAGCGATCTATATCTGTACCCGCCCCTGTGGGGACCGGATTCCTATAATAACGGAGCCGGTATGACCCGTGTGATTACCGCTGCAGAATTCATAAAGGCCAATATGCCTTTTGGCACTACATACGAAAATCCAATTTTGACGGATGAAGAGGCCTATGATGTGGCCGGATTCATCAACCAACAGCTTCGGCCTACCAAGGCCAATAGGGAAGCCGATTTTCCAAATCTTCTCAAAAAGCCTGTCTCCACGCCCTACGGCCCCTACGTGGATCCTTTCTCAGAGGAACAGCATCAGCTGGGACCATTCCAACCCATTATGGAATTCTACCAAAAGGAGTATCAACTCAAGAAAACCAAATAAACACAATTAATAATGGAAACAACAAATGCAACATCGCGAAGAAAGTTTATGGGAGCGATGATGTTGGGTGCCACTGCATCCACATTATCGGCTTTTTCCAATCCTGCGCTGGCAGGAATGGCAGATTTTTCACATTCAATAATGAATGATGCAGAGGCTTGGATGAAAACCATTAAAGGGAATCACCGTGTAGTGTACGATGGATCCTACCCCCACAAGGGATTTCCGATTATTTGGAACTGGGCCTATTATTTATCAAACAACGAAATGGGATCCCCGGACAATGATGTTACCGCCATGACGGTACTAAGACACGACGCCATACCAATTGCTTTGCACGACGATTTATGGAAAAAGTATCCCTTAGGGGAAATGTTCCATGTTAAAAAAGCGGATGGGACTGTTTATGACAGAAATCCTTACTACGAACCGCAGGAAGGCGATTTTCCACTACCCATGATCCAGGGCATCAAGGATATGATCGGTAGGGGAGCCATGTTCTGTGTTTGCAATTTGGCGTTGAACGTGTACAGTAGTTTTGCGGCGCAGGCTGCAGGTAAGGATCCTGGTGAAGTATACGAGGAGTGGAAGGCTGCAGTATTGCCCGGAATCCAGATAGTACCTTCTGGGGTATGGGCTTTGGGCAGGGCCCAAGAGGAAGGCTGTGGATACATTTTTGCTGGAAATATTGTCTAGGATATGAGAAAGTTGATCTTATTCCTATTCATGTTGGTGTCAGGGATTATTGTGGCCCAGCAAGAACCCATCAAAGTAGTGTTTGATGTAACCAGCGCCAACCCAGATGTACACCGAACCGCGGCCAAGCATTTGCGATTGATGGCCGAAGCTTATCCCGATTCCCAATTTGAAATGGTCATCTACAGTGGTGCCATTAAAATGGTGGATAGAAAGGCTTCCGTGGCTGGGGAAACCTTGGCCGAAATGGTAAAAAGGAGCAATGTATCGGTGGTGGTCTGTGAGCAGACCATGAAACGACATAAGATGGTCAACGATGATTTGATTCCCGGAGTGGGCTCTGTTCCCGACGGGATTTTTGAAATCGTGATGAAACAGAAGGAAGGTTGGGGGTATATAAAAGAAGTGAACTGAATGTATTTTTAGTTCATCCGAATATCCGCTAACTTTAGGGCATGAACACCGCCCAATGGACACAGCAGATCAAGACCGAGGCCAAACGCCTCGGTTTTTTGTCGTGTGGTATTTCCAAGGCAGGTTTTTTAGAAACGGAAGCACCTCGATTGGAAAAATGGCTCAACCAAAATATGCATGGCGAAATGGGGTATATGGAAAACCATTTCGACAAAAGACTGGATCCCACTAAATTGGTGGAAGACTCCAAATCGGTCATTTCCCTACTGTTGAATTATTACCCGTCTGAAAAGCAAAATCCAGAATCGTTCAAGATTTCTAAATACGCTTACGGAACCGATTATCACTTTGTGATAAAGGACAAGCTTAAACAATTGCTCTATTTTATTCAAGAGGAAATCGGGGAAGTGCATGGTCGTGCCTTTGTAGATTCGGCGCCTGTTTTGGACAAGGCATGGGCCGCCAAGAGTGGTTTGGGTTGGATCGGGAAAAACAGCAATCTGTTGACCCAACAAGTAGGGTCTTTTTACTTTATCGCCGAACTCATTGTGGATCTAGAATTGGAATATGACACTCCGGTAACCGACCATTGTGGAACCTGTACCGCTTGTATCGATGCGTGCCCTACCCAAGCCATTGTGGAACCTTATGTGGTGGATGGAAGTAAATGCATTTCCTATTTTACCATCGAATTGAAAAATGAAATACCATCCGAGTTTCATGACAAGCTGGACGATTGGATGTTCGGTTGTGATGTGTGCCAGGATGTGTGCCCCTGGAACCGATTTTCCAAACCGCACCAAGAACCCCTCTTCAACCCGAATCCGGACTTGCTCAACTATTCAAAAAAGGATTGGGAAGAAATTACCGAAGAAGTTTTTCGAGAGATCTTCAAGAAGTCGGCGGTAAAAAGAACCAAATGGGAGGGGTTAAAAAGAAATATTGAATTTTTGAAAGATTGATATTAAACCCTACTATTTCATTAATCATTTTTTGAGTTAAAATGATGAAAAATGCTATATTGACGGTAATATTTTGGCAAATACGTATTTCTGGATACGATTTTTAGAAAATTAACCAAGCTCAGACTATGCTCAACAGAATTAAGCCCAAACTTAGTTTTTGGCAAATCTTCAACATGAATGTTGGGTTTTTGGGAATCCAATACAGTTTTGGATTACAGCAAAGCGCCATAAATCCCATATTTCTATTCCTTGGTGCCAAAGAGGAAATTCTCCCTATTTTAAATATAGCCGGACCTGTGACAGGATTGGTCATACAACCATTGATAGGAGCCATTTCGGACAAGACCTGGTCCCCTCGATGGGGTAGGAGAAAACCCTTCTTTTTGATCGGCGCCCTTATGGGGAGTTTATGCCTTTTTGCTTTCCCGTTGAGTCCCGCCCTTTGGTTTGCCGTTGGTCTCCTTTGGATTCTGGATGTGGGCAACAACATGGCCATGGAGCCTTACCGTGCATTTGTGGGGGATAAATTGCCCGATGAACAGTTGAGCATGGGGTATCAAATGCAGAGTTTATTTGTTGGTGCGGGCATCCTGTTGGCCAATGCCTCGCTCTTTTTGTTCCAAGATTGGTTTGGTGGGGGTCAGGATATTGAAGGGACCATTCCAAAATGGTTGTACTATTCGTTTTTTATAGGCTCGTTCCTGTCTATCGCGACTATTTCTTGGTCCGTATTAAAAACCCCGGAAATTCCACCCACGGATGCGGAGTTGGAAGAGATCAACAAACATAAGTCCCTGCCTTTTGCCGAACGGTTTAAAATGCCTTTTGTGGAGATTAGCCACGCAGTAAAAGAAATGCCACGATTTATGTGGAGGCTTTCGGCCGTGTACCTGTTCCAATGGTATGCCCTTTTTGTGTATTGGCAGTTTATAACACCCTTGTTCAGGGTTACCATGGGGTATGATACTTCCGAAGCAGCGGCGCAGGCAGCCAAAATGAGTACCACCTATAATGTGGTGACTGCTGTAGTGGCATTGATACTGGTGCCACTGACCCTTCGATTTGGAGGTAAGAAAATCTATGCCTTGAGTCTTTTTGGTACAGCCATTGCCTTGATTGCCATTCCACATATTTCGGACCCGGTCTATGTGCTGTTCCCGATGGTATTGTTTGGTATAGGATGGGCGGCCATGATGGGTATTCCCTATAGCATGGTTTCCAAAATTGTTCCCCAGGAACGCAGGGGAGTCTATATGGGAATTTTGAACATGATGATTGTGATTCCCATGGGTATCCAGACCCTTACTTTCGGACCTATTTTCAAAAATCTGTTGGGTGGCAATTCGGTAAATGCCATGCTCTTTGCAGGTGCATTTTTTGTGATCGCGGGACTGTTGGCCACGCGGTTGAATATGCCCAAAGACACAAACAATCCTGAAATAGACTTATAACTTTCAAGATATCAGATGAATATCTATAGGTAATGGCTTTATTGCCATTTGGGTAACATTCTATAAATAATTGATGGAAGGAATGTTCCCTAAAAAACTCGGAATGCCCTAACTTTACCAATTCATTGGCTAACTTATGAGCAAGGAAAAACAAAGACGAGAGGCATTACTTTATCATGCAAAGCCCCAACCGGGAAAAATCAAGATTGTACCTACCAAACCCTATTCTACCCAACGTGATTTGGCTTTGGCCTATTCACCGGGAGTTGCGGAGCCCTGTTTGGAAATTGAAAAAAACAAGGACGACGTGTACAAGTACACCGCCAAAGGGAATATTGTGGCCGTAATATCCAATGGTACCGCGGTATTGGGATTGGGGAATATCGGCCCCGAAGCGTCCAAGCCAGTGATGGAGGGGAAAAGTCTGCTCTTTAAGATTTTTGCCGATATCGATGGAATCGATATTGAACTGGATACGGAAGATGTTGAAAAGTTTATTGAGACCGTCAAGACCATTGCACCGACTTTTGGGGGCATCAACTTGGAGGACATCAAAGCCCCGGAAGCCTTCGAAATAGAAAGACGCCTAAAAGAAGAGCTCGATATTCCCGTGATGCACGATGATCAGCACGGTACTGCCATTATTTCTGCGGCTGCCCTGTTGAATGCATTGGAAATAGCCAATAAAAAAATTGAAGAAGTAAAAATCGTGGTGAGTGGGGCAGGAGCCGCGGCAGTTTCCTGTACCCGACTCTATAAGGCTTTTGGTGCGAGTGCCGAAAACATTGTAATGTTGGACAGTAAAGGTGTTATCCGAAGTGATAGACCCAATCTCAGCGTTGAGAAATTGGAATTCGCCACCGACCGAAAAATTGATACCCTGGAAGAAGCCATGAAAGATGCCGATGTGTTCATTGGACTTTCCATTGCTAATGTGGTTACTCCGGAAATGTTGAATGTGATGGCCAAGGATCCTATTGTTTTTGCCATGGCCAATCCTGATCCGGAAATTGAATACGAATTGGCCTGTAAGACCCGTAAGGACATCATTATGGCAACGGGCCGTTCCGACCATCCGAACCAAGTGAACAACGTGCTCGGCTTCCCATTCATTTTTAGGGGCGCACTCGATGTTCGTGCCACCAAGATCAATGAAGAAATGAAAATGGCAGCTGTTAGGGCCTTGGCCGATCTGACTCGTGAATCGGTTCCGGAACAAGTGAATATTGCTTACGATACTACACGATTGACGTTTGGTAAGGATTATATCATTCCAAAACCTTTTGATCCCCGTTTGATTACAAAAATTCCACCCGCTGTGGCAAAAGCTGCTATGGAAAGCGGAGTGGCCAAAGCGCCGATTCAGGATTGGGAAAAATATGAGGAAGAGCTTCACCAACGCTCCGGTAACGATAACAAAGTGGTGCGATTGATGCACAACAGGGCCAAGCTCAATCCAAAGCGGATTGTTTTTGCGGAAGCAGAGCTATTGGATGTGTTGAAAGCTGCCCAAATCGTGCACGACGAAGGCATTGCCCAGCCCATACTTTTGGGTCATAAGGAGACGATTGAAGGCTTGAAGAAAGAACTGGATTTTGATGCGGAAGTGCCGATTATCGACCCGAGGTCTGAAGAGTCCAAAGAAATGCGCGTCCGATATGCCATGAAGCTTTGGGAATCGAGGAAACGCAAAGGCGAGACCCAATATAGCGCAAGAGTGAATATGGGCAAACGCAATTATTTTGGTGCCATGATGTTGCAGGAAGGTGACGCAGATGGATTGATTTCTGGATATTCCCGATCATATCCAAGGGTGCTTCGCCCCGTTTTTGAGGTGTTGGGAAGGGCCAAGGGCGTGAAGAACGCATCCACCGTCAATATTATGATCACGGCAAGGGGACCTTTGTTTTTGGCGGATACGTCCATCAACATAGATCCAGATGCCGAACAATTGGCCGAAATTGCCCAAATGACGGCCAATGTGGCCAAAACCTTTGGTTTCGACCCTGTGGTGGCCATGCTATCCTATGCCAATTTTGGATCATCAGCACACCCACATGCCCAAAAAGTAAGGGAAGCGGTGCGTATTTTGCACGAACGTAACCCAGAGTTGGTGGTCGATGGGGAAATCCAGACCGATTTTGCCTTGAGCTCCGACCTTGCAAATAACAATTTCCCGTTTTCCAAAATTTCTGGAAAAAAGGTGAACACCCTGATTTTTCCGAATTTGGAATCTGCCAACATCACATATAAACTACTAAAAGGGTTGAACAATGCCGATTCCATTGGCCCGATCATGGTTGGTCTGCCTCGTGCGGCGCATATCTTGCAATTGGGTGCCAGTGTGGATGAAATGGTGAACATGGCAGCCGTGGCGGTTATTGATGCCCAAGAAAGGGAAAAAAGGAGAAAGGCTCGAATGGGTGAGGAGTAAATCCATAACCTGCAAACAAGCAATCCAAAAACCTGATGATAGAACATCTAAGAGGAAAACTGGTCGAGAAAAACCCAACCTACGTTATTGTGGAATGCAATGGAGTAGGCTATTTTTTGAACATTTCCCTACACACCTTTTCCTTGCTCAAGGATCAGGAAAACATCCATATGTATACCCATTTATTGGTCAAGGAAGATTCCCATACCTTATTCGGATTTGCGGAGCGTTCCGAACGGGAAGTGTTCCGTTTGCTGATCTCGGTTTCAGGAGTGGGATCCAGTACCGCAAGAACCATGTTATCTTCCCTTTCCCCAACCGATGTCAGGGATGCCATTGCCAGTGGGGATGTGGCCACAATTCAGGCAGTAAAGGGCATCGGGGCCAAGACGGCCCAACGTGTAATCTTGGACTTAAAGGACAAGATTTTGAAAGTTTACGATATGGGTGAAGTTTCACCTCAAACAAACAATACAAATAAAGAAGAAGCGTTATCTGCATTAGAGGTTCTTGGTTTCACCAGAAAGCAATCTGAAAAGGTGGTGGACAAGGTGCTTGCCCAAGACACTTCACTTAGCGTAGAGAACATTATAAAACTGGCGCTGAAAAATTTGTAACTAGTTTGAAAAGAGGGGCAAAACCAATACTTAAACCAACACGTTTTAAGTACATTTTCTTTATGGTCAGTTTTTTGGCCGTGGCTATTGTCACGGGTCAGGAAACTACCGAGCAGGCTCAGGATTCCGTACAAACCGGAGTGGAGCTTGGCCGCCTTATTTTAGATAATCCCGATAGTATCATTGCCAAGTATACCTATGATCCCAAGACCGACCGTTACATCTATACGGAAAGCGTAGGGGATTATAATATCAATTACCCCATCATCCTTACCCCGGAGCAGTATTATGACTTGGTGCGCAAGGAGCAAATGAAATCTTATTTCAAGCAAAAGTCGGATGCTTATGCCGGCAAGAAGGAAGGCAGTGAGGAAGCTAGAAAGAACCTGTTGCCCAATTTCTACGTCAATAGCAATTTCTTCGAATCCATTTTTGGTGGAAATACCATTGAGGTGATTCCCCAAGGTTCCGTGGCTATGGATCTCGGTGTCCTGTGGCAAAAGAATGACAACCCGGCCCTTTCACCTCGTAACAGGACCAACCTGTCGTTCGATTTTGATCAGCGCATCAGCTTAAGTTTGCTGGGGAAGGTGGGGGAACGTCTGCAGGTGACCGCCAATTATGATACAGAGGCCACTTTCGATTTTCAGAATCTGGTAAAACTGGACTATACCCCAACAGAAGATGATATACTCCAAAAGATAGAAATAGGTAACGTGAACATGCCCCTCAATAGTTCCTTGATTACCGGTGCTCAAAGTCTTTTTGGGGTCAAGACCCAATTGAAATTTGGAAAAACGACCGTTACGGCCGTCTTTTCGGAACAGCGTTCCCAGAACAATACCGTGGTTGCCCAAGGTGGCGGACAGGTAAAGGATTTTTCCATGACAGCTTTGGATTACGATGAGGACAGGCACTTTTTCTTGGCCCATTATTTTAGGGACAATTATGATCGTGCCCTCGAAAATTATCCTTTCATCCAAAGTCAGGTTCAGATTACCCGTTTGGAAGTTTGGGTGACCAACCGGAACCAACAGACCCAGAATGTGCGGAATGTGGTGGCCATCCAGGATTTGGGTGAGGCTAATGAGGACAATACCCGTATCGGGAGAAACAATGGCGATCCAGCTGGATTTTTCAACCCCTCTGCCATTGCATCTGGTCTACCGCAAAACCCAGCTAATGCCTATGACCCCAATCAAATTGGTAGTGGTGGTGCGTTGACACAATCCATCAGGGATATCGCCACAGTGGAATCCGGCTTTAATGTTCCAGGGTATCCAGTGAACCAAGGATTTGACTACGCCATTCTTGAAAATGCCCGGAAATTGGAAGCGGGTAGGGATTACGATTTTGATCCCCAATTGGGATATATTTCCCTGAGCCAAAGTTTGAGCAATGATGAGGTTTTGGGTGTGGCCTTCCAATATACCTTTAACGGACAGGTGTATCAAGTGGGAGAATTTGCCAACGGTGGGATTGATGCCACAACGGTTTCCACCACGACCAATCTTATTGAGAACAACACTTTGGTTTTGAAGTTGCTGAAGAGCAACATAACCAATGTTGACGATCCCATTTGGGACTTGATGATGAAGAACATTTATTCCACGGGCGCCTATCAATTGAGCCAAGAGGATTTTAGGTTGAACATTTTGTACTCCGATCCCACACCAAGGAACTACATCACACCAGTGGACCAAAACATTGGCTGGCCATCCGGATTGGAGGACCAGATTTTGCTTCGGGTCTTCAATTTGGACCGATTAAATTCCTATAATGACATCCAACCAGGAGGTGATGGATTCTTTGATTACTACGAAGGCATAACGGTAGATTCCCAATCGGGGCGTATCATCTTTACCAAAGTGGAACCCTTTGGGGAATATCTTTTCGATTTACTTGGAGGGGGTACCTACGATGTGGAAAACGACCAAGGGTATAATGCCAACCAAAGGCGCTACGTGTTTAGAAATATGTATGCCAAAACCAAGGCGGCTTCCCTTCAAAATGCGGAAAAGAACCGTTTTCAGATCAAGGGTCGATACAAGTCTTCGGGCAATAACGGCATTCCGATTGGGGCCTTCAATGTGCCGCAAGGTTCAGTTCGCGTAACCGCAGGAGGAAGGCAATTACAGGAAGGCATCGATTATACGGTGAACTATCAGGCAGGAACAGTCCAGATTTTGGATCCCAGCTTGGCTGCTTCGGATACACCCATCAACATTTCTGTGGAAAACAATGCAGTTTTCGGACAACAGACAAGACGATTCGCCGGGGTGAACGTGGAACACCAGTTCAATGAAAACTTTGTTTTGGGAGGTACCTTGCTCAATCTGAACGAACGGCCCCTTACCCAAAAATCCAATTATGGGGTGGAGCCCGTGAACAATACCATTTTTGGTCTGAACGGAAACTTCAGTACTGAGATTCCATTCTTGACCCGTTTGGCAAATAAGTTACCCAATATCGATACCGATGTGCCTTCTAATCTCTCGTTGCGGGGAGAAGTGGCATTTTTACAGCCGAACTCACCGAAGAATGCTGATTTTCAAGGGGAGACCACAACCTATCTGGATGATTTTGAAGGAGCCCAGGCCTTGATCGATATTCGTTCCTCCTTGGGATGGACGTTGGCGAGCCCGCCAGTGGAATTTTTGCAGGACAGAACAGGAATCGATGTAGGGTACGAAAGGGCAAAAATGTCGTGGTATACCATCGACCCTATTTTTTATACCAACCAAAGGCCTACCGGTTTATCGGACAATGATATTTCCTTGAACGCTACCCGTAGGGTATTCATTGATGAGGTGTTTACCGAGACCGATATCGCACAAGGCCAGACCCAGGTTCAGAGTACCTTGGACATTGCCTATTATCCCAATCAAAAAGGACCTTACAATGCCAATCCAAGTTTTGAAACGGAAACGGCCGATAACAAATGGGCAGGGATCATGCGACCTTTGAGCAGTACCAACTTTGAGCAATCGAATGTGGAGTTTGTCCAGTTTTGGGTTTTGGATCCCTATGTGGATGGGCAAGCTACGGGTGCCAATGCGGGGGAACTGGTATTGAACTTGGGTAACATCTCGGAGGATATTTTAAAGGATGGCCGCAAGCAATACGAGAATGGACTTCCAGCAACCACCAATAACGAGGTGCCAAGGGAAACTATTTGGGGCCAAGTGCCTTCCACACAATCGTTGGTTTATGCGTTTGATGCTGACGAAGCCAATAGGACTGCTCAGGATGCTGGTTTGGACGGACTTAACGATGCGGAGGAACAGGCCATTTATAACGGTCCTGCTAGCGACCCTGCATTGGACAACTATCAATATTATTTGAACCGAGAAGGAACCATTTTGGAGCGTTATCTCGATTTCAACAATACGCAGGGTAACTCGCCGGTTGACGTGACCAACACCAATAGGGGTTCTACCACGCTTCCTGATGTGGAAGATATCGACAGGGACCTAACCATGAACACGGTGAACAGCTATTACGAATACCGTATCCAGATCAAACCGAACACGACCATCAACGATAAGTATGTGACCGATATTCGTGAAGGGCTCACCCCAACCTTGCCCAACGGTACCCAGTTAAATAGAAGATGGATACAGTATAAGATTCCTTTGAGCGATTTTACCGATGCGGTTGGAGGTATTGCCGATTTTAGGTCCATCAGTTTTATGAGGATGTACCTTACGGGCTTTACCAATGATGTGGTACTCCGTTTTGCTACTTTGGATTTGGTCCGTGGCGATTGGAGGACCTATACCAGTTCACTTCAACCTGATGTGGACAACGATCCTACCGATGATGGTACCGTAACGGACGTGAACACGGTAAACATAGAGGAGAACTATGGCAGGCAACCTATTCCTTATGTATTGCCTCCGGGAGTGGTTAGGGAACAGTTGAACAACAACAACACCATTATCCGCCAGAATGAACAATCCTTGTCTTTTGTGGTGGAAAATTTGGAATCGCAGGATGCCAGGGGGGTGTTCAAAAGTGTAAACATTGATGTGAGGCAGTACGAACGCCTCAAAATGTTCATGCACGCCGAAAAAATATTGAATGGGGATTATTCAGACAGTGATACCCCTTTGGTCGGGTTCCTTCGAGTAGGAACGGATTTTTCCGAGAATTTCTATCAAATTGAATTACCGTTACAGTTTACGTCATACGGAGCTTCTTCCGCTGACGAAATCTGGCCTGCCGTCAACGAGATCGATATCGCCTTGAGTGACCTGAACAAAGTGAAGTCCAGAGGTATTTCCGACCAAACGTTGACCGATATCAACTATTATGAAATTGTGGACGGCGAAGCGGTGCTTGTGGATGAATTTGCACCAAGGACGTTAGGGACTATCCGTATCGGAATTAGGGGTAACCCATCTTTGGGAAGTATCCGCGCCATGATGGTCGGTGTAAAGAACATTGACGATGTGCCTGCACGAGGAGAGGTTTGGTTCAACGAATTGCGTTTGGCGGGCTTGGACAACAAGGGGGGATGGGCAGCCATCGCAGCCTTGGATGCCAACATGGCCGATTTTGCCAATGTATCGGCCACTGGTAGCAAAAGTACTTCTGGTTTTGGTTCCATCGACCAAACCCCGAACGAACGATCTAGGGAAGATGCCATTTCCTATGATGTGGTGACCAATGTGAATGTGGGGCAATTGTTCCCCAAAAAGTGGAACCTGCAATTACCCTTTAACTATGGTATTTCCGAAACCTTGATCACGCCAGAGTTCGATCCCGTGTATGACGACTTGAAATTGGATGACCGCATTGCCGCTGCATCCACGGCTGAGGAAGCGGAAACCATAAAAAAACAGGCTGAGGATTACACCAAAAGAACCAGTATCAATTTGATCGGGGTCCGTAAGAACAGGGGGGAAGATGCAAAAGAAGAATTCTTTGACATTGAGAACTTCACCTTCAACTATTCATACAACGAGACCAATCACCGTGACTTTGAGGTGGCCGACCTACGGGATCAAAATGTGACCACGGGAGCTGTGTACAACTATAATTTTAAACCGTCCAATGTGGCACCGTTTGCCAAAAAGGATTCCCTGTTCATGAGCAGGTACTGGCAGTGGCTGAAGGATTTGAACTTCAATGTGCTTCCGACAAGTATTTCGGTGAATGCCAATTACAACCGTTCCTTTAATCAACAACGATTTAGGGATGTATTGGAGCCTGGGGTGGAATCTTTGGAGTTGCCGTTGTTGCAACAGCGCAACTACCTTTTCAATTGGCAATATGCCTTGAATTATAGCATTACCAAATCGCTGAGGGTGAACCTTACGGCTTCGAACAACAACATTGTGCGAAACTATTTCAATGTGGATGATGATCCCGATTCGGGTATCAACCAAGCCTTGGACCTTTGGGATGGCTTCTTTGATATTGGGGAACCCAACCGACATGCCCAACAAATGCAGTTGAACTATGAATTGCCGTTCAGTAAGATTCCGTTCCTGAATTTCATCAATGCCCAATATACCTACACCAGTAATTTTGATTGGCAGCGTGGGGGAGATGCCTTGATCGAGGTGGCAGGAGAGAACATCAATATTGTACAAAACGCCAACACCCATAACCTGACGGCCAACCTGAGTATGCAACGCCTGTACGATTTTCTGGGGTTGAAGAAAAAGGATGGCAAGGTAACGGCCAACCAGCCACCCATCAGAAGGGACAAAGCAGGTAACCCGGCCAATGGGACAGAGGACAATGGCCCAAGAAAGACCAGCAAAGGATTCAATACGTTGGTGGATGTACTGACGATGGTAAAAAGAGTAAATGTCAATTATAGCGAGAACAATGGTACGGTATTACCAGGCTATACCCAATCTGTTGGGTTCATCGGTACCGCAAGGCCAACCTTGGGATTTGTTTTTGGTAGCCAGTCCGATGTACGCTACGAGGCGGCACGTAATGGTTGGTTGACAAGTTATCCCGAATATAATTCCCAATTCATTCAAAACACACGTAGGCAACTCAACGTTACTGCTACGGCCCAACCCACACAGGACATTACCATTGACTTGAGTGCGGACAGGCAATACACCAATACTTCACAGGAAAATTATAGTCCAGAAAAGTGGATCAATTTTGAGGACGGATTGGTCAATGAGATGGGGAATTTCAGTATTTCCACGGTCATGATCGGTACCATTTTCAACAAGAGCGACCAGTTTGATTCCAAGACGTTTGAACAGTTCAAAGAGAACAGGATTACCATTGCCAATCGATTGGTTTCTGACAGGGGCCAAGATCCAGGGGAATTGGATGAGGATGGTTTCCCAGAACTATATGGAAAAACCCAACAAGAGGTATTGTTGCCTGCTTTCTTTGCGGCCTATACCGGGCAGGATGTGAACCGGGTGAACCTGGATGCCTTTAGGGAAATCCCGATTCCGAACTGGAACATCAAGTACACGGGGTTAATGAAAAACCGTTGGTTCAAGAAGAAGTTCAAACGATTCTCGTTGAGCCATGGCTATCGTGCGGCATACAGTATCAACCAGTTCCAGACCAATTTGGAGCGCCAGAACACCCAGTTCGATGCCGAAACTGGAGATGTACTACCTGAAACCTTGATCAACAACGTAGTGCTTACGGACCAGTTCAATCCGTTGGTACGGGTAGATTTTGAAATGGTGAACTCCTTCAGCTTTTTGGCAGAGGTGAGGACCGATAGGACCTTGTCCTTGAGTTTTGACAATAATTTGTTGACAGAAATCAATGGAAAGGAATATACCCTTGGATTGGGATATCGTTTTAAAGATGTGAAGTTCGTGACCAATATTGGAGGGGAAAAGACTAGGTTGAAGGGGGATTTGAACCTGAAGGCCGACCTATCCTTACGTGATAACATTACCATCATCCGAAACTTGGATATCGACAACAACCAGATCACCTCCGGGCAAAAATTGATATCCATGAAGTTCACGGCCGATTATGCCCTGAGCAAAAGTTTGAATGCCTTGTTCTTCTACGATCATTCCTTTTCCAAGTTTGCCGTTTCTACGGCGTTTCCGCAAACGACCATCAATGCAGGGTTCACGTTGCGGTACAACTTTGGTAATTAGGAGGCCCCAAATCATTTTCCTTCAATTTAATTGAAGGTATTGTTTGAAAAGCAATCCGCAATCTGTTACATTTGTCCAGCGACTAATTCAAACATATAATAATGAACATACCATCAGAATTAAAGTACACCAAAGACCACGAATGGGTCAAGATCGATGGGGATATTGCCACAGTCGGTATTACGGATTTTGCCCAAGGAGAGTTGGGGGATATCGTTTATGTTGAGGTGGAGACCTTGGATGAGACCTTGGACAAGGAAGAGGTTTTTGGAACCGTGGAGGCCGTGAAAACAGTTTCCGATCTTTTTTTACCGTTGACCGGGGAAATCATCGAGTTCAATGAGGCATTGGAAGACGAACCGGAGAAAGTAAACTCCGACCCGTATGGTGATGGTTGGATGATCAAGATCAAAATAAGCGATGAATCCGAGGTAGCCGATCTTTTGAGCGCTGAAGATTATAAGGCATTGATTGGTGCTTAAAGCATACCGATATACATTATTGTTCATAAGCTGGGCGGTGTTTATTACAATGCTCAGCTTATTTTCTTTCTCTACCCTTCACTTGGATACTGGTGGTATAGATATTCCCTATGCGGATAAAATAACGCATTTTGTGTTCTATACTGGATTTGCTTTTTTGGGTAGCCTGTGTTTTAGGGAGCGAACAAAGGGGAATATCCCGTTGGGTAAGGCTACCATAATGGTACTGGTAACAGCTATATCCTATGGCATAATTATTGAGGTTTTACAGTATATGTTCACCACGGACCGAATGGCCGAAATTGGCGACGTTTTGGCAAATTCTTTGGGAGCATTAACAGGAATTGGATTAATTCGATGGCTTTTTTCTAAGGAAAAGCCGTTAAAATGGAAATTTTAATTGTTTATTTAACCAATAAATAATTAAATTAGCGAACACTAAATTTTTGAAAGGATGGAATTAAAAAAGAATCCAAAAGCGAATGTAGGACGGAACAGCTCCCTTTACTTTGTAGTAGGGATGGCAGCTGTTTTGGCTTTGGTCTACTACGCTATGGAGTGGAAGAAATACGATAAGGCAAATGACTATGACATTGCCTTGAACGTGGAGGATCAGTTGGACGAAGAAGTGCCGATGACGGAGCAGATCAAAACACCGCCACCACCACCACCGCCAGCAGCACCAGAGGTAATCGAGGTAGTAGAAGATGAAGAGGAAGTGGAAGAAACCGTAATCGAGTCTACCGAAACCAGCCAAGAAGAAGAAGTGGTTGAGATCGAAGAGGTAGAGGTAGAAGAGGTTGAAGAAGATATTTCGGTTCCATTTGCCGTGATCGAGGATGTACCTGTTTTTCCAGGTTGCGAAGGAGCTAAAGATAAAAAGGCTTGTTTCCAAGAGCAAATGCAAGAGCATATCCGTAAAAATTTCCGTTATCCAGAAATTGCCCAAGAAATGGGTGTTCAAGGTAGGGTAAGCGTAATCTTCGTCATCCAGAAAGATGGAAGTATCGGGGATATCAGAATGCGTGGACCGGATAAGAACTTGGAAGCCGAAGCAAGAAGGATTATTGAAAAATTACCTAAAATGACCCCAGGTAAGCAAAGGGGAAGACCGGTAAAAGTACCTTTCAGTATTCCGATTACCTTCAAACTTCAGTAAAAGAATACATGATTCCTGTTGAGGCAGGAATGGAAAAAGCCCTGATGTGAACGTCAGGGCTTTTTTTATGGTTTTTATTTGTTCAATATGCTGTTCAAGAGTCATAAAACCTTTTCTTGGGTTGCAAAAGATGGACACTGGCGTTATCTTTGCCAGCCAATTAACATAGTGGATGAAATCTGCAGTAGGTTCCGTTAAAAGCAATACCCTTTCTTTGATTTTTACTGATTTCAAGGAAATCACCAAGGCCAAATTGGCCATCAGCGTGGTGTTCTCATCCATAGCGGGATATTTTTTGGGGGCCTATCAAATCAATTTGGTTTCCGTTTTGTTGCTCACCTTTGGTGGCTATTGTATGGTAGGGGCTTCCAATGCCTATAACCAAGTCATAGAAAAAGACTTGGATGCCTTGATGAAACGGACCAGGAACCGTCCCATCCCATCGGGGAGAATGTCGGTGAAAACCGCCTTGACCATTGCGGTAACGTTAACGGTTCTGGGAGTTCTTTCCCTTTTGGCGCTAAGTCCAAAGACTGCCATGTTCGGGGCCATTTCCATTTTTTTGTATACCAGTGTATATACTCCTTTGAAGACCAAGACACCGCTTTCGGTTTTTGTAGGGGCCTTCCCGGGGGCTATACCTTTTATGTTGGGTTGGGTGGCCGCCACGGACGATTTTGGAATAGAGCCGGGAACCCTTTTCATGATCCAGTTCTTTTGGCAATTTCCCCACTTTTGGGCATTGGGATGGATGTTGGACGAAGACTATAAAAGGGCCGGATTTAAAATGCTCCCAACAGGAAATAAGGATAAGGGAACGGCCATACAGATCATATTTTATACGTTTTGGATGATCGTAATCTCCATCATTCCCGTTTTCGGAATTACTGGTCGTCTGCAATTGTCCATTGTGGCAGCGGCCGTTGTACTTTTGGCCGGATTGGTCATGTTGTTCTTTGCCTTTAGGCTATACGAAAAAAGGGACAACATATCGGCAAGAAAGCTCATGCTGGCCAGTGTGACCTACATTTCATTGATTCAAGTAATATACGTTATAGATAAGTTTGTCAGTTGATATGGATTTGACCCAAGGAACAGAAGAAGAGAAAGTAATCAGGGCAAAAAAGATGATGCTCTGGTTCGGAATTGTGAGTTTGACCATGGGCTTTGCCGGTTGGACCAGTGCCTATATCGTGAGCAGTAAGCGCGATGATTGGATCAGTGATCTGGAACTCCCGCAGGCTTTTTTCGTGAGTACGGCAATCATCATTTTGAGCAGTATTACCTATATATTGGCCAGGAGGGCCGTTAAAAAAAGCAACCAGAAGCAAGCGACTGTTTTTCTGGTGACTACTTTGGTATTGGGTATCACCTTCATTGTGTTGCAGTTTATGGGTTTTTCCCAAATGTTGGAGAACGGATATTACTTTACAGGACCGACCAGTAATATCAAAATGTCCTATGTGTTTTTGCTTGCAGCCGTTCACATTGCCCACGTTGTAGCGGGTTTGATCACCCTTTTGGTAGTGATGGTGCAACAGTTGAGGGGAAAATATACGGCCCAGAAAATGTTGGGGATGGAATTGGGTGCCACGTTTTGGCACTTTTTGGATTTTATTTGGGTGTATTTGATTGTGTTCATGTATTTCATGAAATAAATTTAGGTTGGAGTAGTTTTACTTCAACTTTATCTTTTCGAATACGTCAAAAGGTGTAAATTTGTGAAAGTTTTAATAAAACGACCTTTTATATGGATGCAACGGTAACAACCGGTACTGAAGACAGCGTTTGGGGAGGTGGTAATCAACCTCTGGGCGCTAGCTATGGAAAAATGATGATGTGGTTCTTTATCATGTCTGATGCACTTACCTTTTCTGGATTTTTGGTGGCATATGGCTTTTCAAGGTTCAAGTTCATTGAACTTTGGCCTATTGCCGATGAGGTGTTCACGCACGTGCCCTTTTTCCACGGTAACTTTCCGATGTACTATGTGGCCTTTATGACCTTTATTCTGATCATGTCTTCCGTAACCATGGTATTGGCTGTGGACGCTGGGCACAAGATGAAACAGAACAGGGTCATCCTCTATATGTTCCTTACCATTATCGGTGGTCTTATCTTCGTTGGGTCCCAAGCATGGGAATGGTCAACTTTTATCAGGGGAGACCATGGTGCCGTAGAGACCAAGGCTGGAAAGATCCTACAATTTGTGGATGCCGAAAGTGGGGCAAGGTTATCTTTGGCCGATTTCGCCAAGACGTTGCCGGAAGAAAGGGTAAAACATGAAAAGAATGATGGGATTTGGTTTGTTAGTGAAGGGTACAAAACGTCTTTCTCCTTGAACGAGGTTGTTGAAGGTTTCAAAGCAAACCCGAACATCGTTATCAGAACCGAACAATTGAACGAAGAAGGGCACAAGACCGTTCTGGATAGGGCACAATCGCTGACACAACTTTCCCATGCCGTTCAGGTAGTGGAAGGAGCAAACCTCATCCACAACGAATACGGTCACCGATTGTTTGCCGACTTCTTTTTCTTTATCACAGGATTCCACGGATTCCACGTATTCTCAGGAGTTATCATCAATATCATTATTTTCTTCAATGTGATTTTGGGAACCTATGAGCGCAGAGGGCATTATGAAATGGTAGAGAAAGTTGGTCTTTACTGGCACTTTGTGGATTTGGTTTGGGTATTCGTATTTACATTCTTTTACTTGGTTTAAAACATTGATTATTCATGGCACACGATCATAAACTCGAAATTTTTAGAGGACTTTTAAAATTTAAGTCGAACACCCAAAAAATATGGGGCGTATTGATATTCCTTTCCATTGTGACCACTGTTGAGGTAGCCTTGGGTATCACCAAGCCAAGGGCATTGACCCATAGCCATATTTTGGGAATGAAAGTACTGAACTGGATCTTCATCATCCTTACCTTGGTAAAGGCCTATTATATTGCTTGGGACTTTATGCATTTGCGTGATGAAAAGAATTCCTTGAGAAGGGTTATCGTTTGGACACCTGTTTTCTTGATATGCTATTTGATCTTTATCTTGCTTTTCGAAGCGGATTATATCTACAATGTATACAAGGACGGATTCCTCACTTGGAACTTCTAAGAAAGTATTAACAGCAATAAAAGACGGTTTTCCAACCGTCTTTTTTTATTTTTGTACGGTTTAGGATTTCATGAAAAAAAAGGTTGTTTTATTTATTCTGTTCGTGTTCCCGGTAGTGGCCTATCTATTCTTTGCATCGGGGATCAATCACTTTGGAAAACTGCCCGTCCTGAAAGAAAAGATTCCTGATATTTCCGAAATGGACAGTCAGGTGCAGCTGAAGGACAAGATTACCATATTGGGTTTTTTGGGAAGCAATTTGGATGATAAGAAAGGGAATGCCTTCAACCTGAACCAAAAAATATACAAACGCTTTGGGGAGTTCAACGATTTTCAGGTGGTGATGGTCGTTCCCAAGGGAAGTGAAACCGAGGCGCAGGAACTGAAAAAGGAACTGGGTGAAATTTCCGATGTGGACAAATGGCATTTTGCCTTTGGTTCCGAAGCAGAGATACAATCCTATTTCAAAGGGCTTGGAACTGATGTGGAACTGGCCAGTGACCTTTCCACTCCTTATGTGTTCATCATCGATAAGGATTTGAGCCTAAGGGGAAGGAATGATGATGAGGACGAAGGGGTTAAATTTGGTTTCGATACGTCTTCCGTAGCGGAGCTTAACAATAAAATGGTGGACGACGTCAAGATCATCTTGGCAGAATACCGCCTCGCTTTAAAAAAGAACAATGCCGACAGGAGCAAATAAGAAGAAAAAATACACCTACGTTTGGGTATCCGCAATCATCCTGATTTTCGGGAGTTTTGCGGTCCATGAAATCACCAAACGGATAAAGGGCGGTACCATAGTGGAGAACGACAGAATGAGCGTGGGAATGCAGCACAGGCCATTGGCCTTTATTGTAAATGAGGGAAAAAGGCGAAAGGTGCCCGAATTTTCCTTTTTGGACCAAGACAGTGTCATGATCACCAACAAGGACTATTTAGGGAAAGTCTATGTGGTGGAATTTTTCTTTACTACTTGCCCGACCATTTGCCCCATTATGACCAAAAACTTGGTAGAAGTTGAGAAAACCTTCAAGGACCATGATGATTTTGGGGTGGCCTCTTTTACCATAAACCCACGGTATGACACTCCCTCGGTCCTTAAAAAGTATATGAGAAAATACGGTATCACCGACAAGGACTGGCATTTGATGACCGGTGACCAAGAAGCCATATACAATCTAGCCCAAGAAGGGTTTTACATTTTCGCCAGTGAAAATGGGGATGCCCCCGGAGGATTTGAACATTCTGGGATGTTCGCATTGGTGGATAAAAATGGGTATATTCGCTCCCGTGAGGATGAGTTCGGTAACCCACTGATCTATTATAGGGGAACCATTACCGAAAAGCAAGGGGTAAATGATGAGGGTGAGACCCAACAGATTACCATATTAAAAGAGGACATTAAAAAATTATTGGCAGAATGACCGAGGAAATTTCTTTGAAGGAAAAACGGTTCAATAAATGGATAACAGTGATATCCATTGCGATACCTTTGGTTGTGGCATTGCTGTTCGGTTATAAGATCCCCAATGCAAAACCCTTATCTTTTCTACCGCCCATATATGCGGCCATCAATGGAATTACGGCCATATTGTTGGTTGCTGCGGTAGTGGCCATTAAAAATGGAAGGCAGTCCCTGCACCAAAAGTTGATGACCACCAACATTGTCTTGTCGGCTTTGTTCCTGATTATGTACGTGGCGTACCACATGACGTCGGAGACGACTATTTACGGAGGGGAAGGTTTCTTGAAATATATTTATTATTTCATTCTTTTGACGCACATTGTATTGTCCATTTCCGTTATTCCCTTAGTGCTTATCACATACTCGAAGGTATATTTGGACGATTTTGAAAGCCACAGGCTTTGGGCCAAATATACATTCCCGATTTGGCTGTATGTTGCCGTTACTGGGGTGGTTGTCTATATCATGATTTCTCCCTACTATCAATATTGATGTATTATGAAGGTTAAACTGTTATTGGTTTTTGTTGTATTGTTGGCGTTTCCATCGGTGATGGATGCTCAATGTGCCATGTGCCGTGCAGTAGTGGAGAGCGAAGCGGATGGAGGCACTGCTGAAGGAATCAATAACGGGATAGTTTACTTAATGGCCGTGCCCTATGTTTTGATTGCCGCCCTGTTCTATTTCATCTACAGAAAAATGAGGGGATAGGCCCCAAACCCATTTTTTTTCTCATTAGGTGTAACATTTTGCGGTTTTTTTCATCTAATACATGTACGCTTGCGTATTCATCAATCAAAATCGCTAACCTATGTTCGACCTTGAGCGGTGGCAAGAAATATTTGACACCATCCGAAAGAACAAACTCCGTACTTTTTTGACCGGGCTTTCCGTAGCCTCCGGTATCTTCATACTCGTTATTCTTTTGGGTTTTGGGCAAGGTATGCGCAACGGCATTGAACAGGAGTTCAAGGAAGATGCCTCTACCAGTGTTTGGGTATGGCCAGGCGTAACCTCAAAAGAGTACAAAGGGCTCAATCCCGGAAGACCCATTCAACTGGTCAATGAAAATTTCGATAACGCCTCTGCCATCTTCAAAAGTGATATTGAATATGGTTCGTCTCGCACCTTTGTGCGCGGGGTTACGGTCAACTATGGAAAGGAAGCCCTTATTTATAGCGTTCAGGGAGTGGCGGCCGATTTTCAGTTTATAGAGAATGCCTCCATGATAGAAGGTCGGTTCATCAACTACCAAGATGAAGCAAGTGCAGGCAAGGTGGCCATTATTGGCAATAAGATCAAAAAGGATGTTTTCAACGAAGTGGAGACGCCCATTGGGGAGTTCATCGATGTGTCGGGAATACCCTTCAAGGTCATCGGCGTTTACAAAGAAATGGAAGATCGTGAGGAAGAGCGCATTTACATCCCTATTACCACAGCACAAAAGGCCTTTAATGGAGGCAACCGGGTGAACAACATGTCCTTTACCCTTCCCCCTGTAGAAAACTTCGATCAAGCAGTGGCACAGGCCATCGATTTTAAAAATGGTCTTAGGGAATATCTGCAACAGGTGCATACCGTAGCTCCGGACGATACCAGTGCCATGGAGGTATGGAGCGCTATGGAAGAGGCAAAAAGATACTATGGCCTCACCAACAACATCAAGCTCTTTTTCTGGTTTGTGGGGATTTGTACCATCATTGCCGGGGTGGTAGGTGTTAGTAACATCATGATGATCGTGGTGAAGGAGCGCACCCGTGAAATCGGGATTAGAAAGGCATTGGGGGCCAAACCTTGGTCCATTATCGGGATGATCCTGCACGAAGCTATTTTCGTGACGGCCATTTCGGGTTTTGCCGGGCTGATCTTTAGTATGGCCTTATTGGAACTCGTAGGACCCAATATTGAGGTGGATTATGTGTTGAACCCTTCTGTGAATTTCAACGTGGCCTTCTCCACGGTACTCGTACTGATCGCTGCGGGAACCCTGGCAGGATTTGTCCCTGCCTACCGGGCCGCAAAAGTGAAAGTGATAGAATCCCTTCGGGACGAATAAATATAAGTAAGTCAAGATGTTCAATAGAGATAGATGGCGGGAAATTCTGGAAGTCCTCACAAGCAATGTGTGGCGTACCATTTTTACGGCCTTTGGGGTCTGTTGGGGCATCTTTATCCTGATTGTACTCTTGGCTGCTGGAAAGGGACTTGAAAACGGAATTAAAAAAGACTTTGGTGATATTGCCACCAATACCATGTTCATGTGGACGCGTGCCACTACCCGTGCCTATGAAGGGTTGCCCCAGGGGAGACGATTTGAGTTTAAGATCAATGATGTACAGGCCATTCGAGACAATGTGCCGAACCTTCGGTTTATTTCCCCAAGGAACCAATTGGGCGGTTTTGGGGGCAACAATAATGTGGTGCGAGGTATTCGGACCGGAGCCTACAATGTGTATGGCGATTATCCGGAAATCATCAACCAAGATCCCATGGCGGTTACTTCGGGAAGGTTCTTGAACTACAACGACATCAACGAGAAGAGAAAAGTGGCCATTATCGGGTTGGGCGTTCGGAACGACCTTTATGATAAGGATGAAGATCCGCTGGGCACCTACATTAAAATTCAGGGAGTGAATTTCCTGGTAATCGGTACCTATAAAAAGAACAATAGTGGAGGAGGGGAAGAAGGCCAAAAGGAAATCTTTGTGCCCTTCACTTCGTTTTCCCAAGCCTTTAATAGGGGCGAGGATGTAGGTTGGATGGCCATCACCGCCAATGATGGCAGTTCCATTTCCGTGTTGAAAGATAAGATTGTGAGCGTAATGAAAGAGAGGCACAAAGTGCATCCAGAAGATACCCGGGCCGTTGGTTATTTTGACCTGTACGAACAATATAACCGGGTGGAAAGCCTATTCGGGGCATTGAAGGCGGTAGCCTATATCGTAGGGATCATGGTGTTGCTTTCCGGAATTATTGGGGTCAGTAATATCATGCTGATCGTGGTGAAAGAACGCACCAAGGAAATCGGAATCCGTAGGGCTCTTGGGGAACAGCCTTGGTCCATAAAAAAACAGATTTTGATGGAATCCATCTTTTTGACCCTGATTTCAGGAATGATGGGTATCATTTTTGGATCCTTGGTCATTTTCGGGATCAATTCCCTTTTGGATAGTGTGGGCCCGGTGGATATGTTCATGAGCCCAAGTGTTAGTGTTGGGGTAGTTACCGGGGCACTGACCATTTTAATGGTCTCTGGGTTATTGGCCGGATTCATCCCGGCGCAAAGTGCCATTCGGGTGAGACCCATTGAAGCATTACGAACAGAATAAATAGAAATCAATCAAAATAATAGCATATAAAAATGAAAAAGTCGGTAACCATTGCCATCCTGTTGCTCATCGTAATCGTGTTCGGTGGCTCCATGTATTATCTCTATCAGAAAAACGCTGAAGATCCGGTAATATATGAGACCGAAACACCATCTACACAGACCATTGTTAAAAAAGCGGTGGCCACGGGCAGTATTCTTCCTTTGGAAGAAGTATTGATCAAACCCAACATTTCTGGGGTGATAGAGGAAATATTCGTTGAAGGAGGGGATTTTGTAAAATCTGGCGACCTGTTGGCCAAGATCAAAGTGGTCCCTAACCTTTCAGCGCTTAACGATGCCAAAAATGCCATTGATGAAGCCAAAATCAATCTGGACGATCAAATGCGGAACCTGGAGCGGCAAACTGCGCTGTTCGGAAAAGGGGTGATCTCCAAAACCGATATGGAACGCGCCCAGGTAACCTATGATCAGGCCAAACAAGCCTATGCTGCCGCCAATAAACGATATGATATCGTGAAAACGGGAACCACCAGCGGACTGAGCAATGCTGCCAATACTATGATCAGGGCTACTGTGAGCGGAATGGTGCTGGAGGTGCCCGTGGAAGTGGGCAACCAGGTCATAGAGAGCAACAATTTCAATGAAGGGACCACCATAGCCGCTATTGCCGATGTGAACAAAATGATCTTTGAAGGTAAGGTGGACGAATCCGAAGTAGGGAGGATCAAAGAAGACCTTCCCTTGGAGATTACCGTAGGGGCCATAGAGGATAAGGTCTTTGATGCCATCTTGGATTATATCGCTCCAAAAGGCAAAGAGGAAAATGGAGCTATCCAGTTTGAGATCAAAGGGTCGTTGAAAAAAAGCGATACCACCTTTATCCGTGCGGGACTTAGCGCAAATGCCTCCATTATTCTGGCCCGTGCCGATAGTGTTTTGGCCGTTAAGGAAGCCTTGGTGCAGTTTGATGGGGATACCAAAAAACCTTTTGTGGAGATTGAAACGGCCGACCAACAATTTGAACGTCGCGATGTGGAATTGGGGGTAAGCGACGGGATATTTGTAGAGGTCAAATCGGGCCTAGCTGCTACCGATAAGATAAAAGTTTGGAACGCAATCGCTGAAGAATAGGCCTTTAATCAATCATTTAACAAAAAATTTAAATAATTGCTGTAACAATTTAACAACTTGTAGGTCTAACAAGCAAGAGGTTAAAAAAGATAGCTAACATAACCAATCATGATAGAAATCAAAGATCTTCATAAATCCTATAAAATGGGAAGCAACTCCCTTCATGTTTTAAAGGGGATAAATTTTAAAGTGGAAGAAGGGGAACTAGTGGCCATTATGGGGTCTTCAGGATCTGGAAAATCCACCTTGTTGAACATTTTGGGAATGTTGGATGGGGCCGATTCAGGAGAATATACCTTGGACGGGGTGCCTATCAAAAACCTCAGTGAAACCAAAGCTGCACAGTACAGGAACAAGTTCCTGGGTTTCATCTTCCAATCCTTCAACTTGATCAATTACAAAAGTGCCTTGGAGAACGTGGCCCTTCCACTGTACTATCAAAAAGTACCTAGAAAGGAGCGCCAGGAAAAGGCTATGCAGTATTTGGACAGGGTAGGTCTTAAACCATGGGCTACCCACCATCCGAGTGAGTTGTCCGGTGGACAAAAGCAAAGGGTGGCCATAGCCAGGGCCATGGCAGCTGAGCCCAAAGTACTTTTAGCGGATGAGCCAACGGGAGCCTTGGATAGTAAAACGTCCTATGAGGTCATGGACTTGATCCAAAAAATCAATGACGAAGGCAATACCATTTTGGTGGTGACTCACGAAGAGGATATTGCGCACATGTGCAAACGCATCGTACACCTTAAGGATGGTGTGATCGTGGAGGACAAAAAAATAGAACAAGTAAGGGCAGAGCAATATGTTTGATCGCGACGTTTGGCAGGAAATTTTCAACACGATTAAGACGAACAAGCTACGGACCTTCCTAACTGGATTCTCTGTGGGATGGGCCATCTTTATTTTGGTGATGCTATTGGCTTCCGTCAATGGTATGCAGAATGGTTTTACCAACCAATTCAATGATGATGCCACCAATTCCATCTTCGTTCGTCCCGGAACCACCTCCAAGGCCTATGCCGGTTTTGAGGCAGGCAGGCGTATTCAGTTGAAGAACGATGACATTGAATATATCAAAAGAAGCTTTCCTGAAGATATTGAATACATAAGCGCCAGATATTATGCCAATGGAACCGCGAGATATAAAAGTGAAACAGGGTCCTATTCCATTCAGGCAGTATTGCCCGAAGATCAAATCATAGAGAAGACCTTGGTCATGGCCGGAAGATATATCAACGAAGCCGATCAGGTGAACAAGGCCAAAGTGGCCGTAATTGGCAGAAAGGTTGCAGAGGATCTGTTCAAAAAAGAAGATCCGGTGGGTAATTTTGTCGAGATCAATGGGTTGCCCTTTAGGGTAATTGGCATTTTTACCGACGACGGGGATGACAATGCGGAGCGAAGGATACATGCTCCATTGAGTACCTATCAACGCATCTATGGCAATACCAATGATATCAATACCATTGCCCTTACCTATAACCCTACCTACGACCTTGCCAAGGCACTGGAATTTTCTGGAAGGTTGGAAGATTTGATGAAAAGAAGGCACAAGATCGATCCAGAGGATCAGGCCGGGCTATACGTTTGGAACTATGCGGAAGCTTTTGAGAACATCAGCAGTTTTACCGCAGTTTTGAAGGGCATCGGTATCGGGGTCGGATTTTTGATTCTCATTGCCGGTATTGTGGGGATAGGAAACATCATGGTCTTCACCATAAAGGAGCGAACCAAAGAAATTGGAGTGCGGAAGGCCTTGGGAGCAAGACCCAGACAAATTGTGAACTTGGTTTTGTTGGAGTCTGTTTTCATTACCGCCATTTCAGGTTTTGTGGGACTATTGTTTGCTTGGATCATACTTGCCGCATTGGGTCCAATGTTCCAAACGCCGGCCTTCAGTAATCCATCGGTAAGTGCCTCCACGGTAATTACTGCCACTATCATATTGATTATTGCTGGAGTATTGGCCGGTCTGTTACCAGCCATGAAGGCGGCAAATGTTAAACCGATTGTAGCACTAAGCGATAAATAATTATGTGGTTATTCGACAGGGACTTATGGTTTGAAATTTTTCATACGCTGGGCAAGAACATGTTCCGTACGTTCTTGACCATGTTGGGTGTGATTTTTGCCATGATCATATTGGTGTTATTGCTTGGTTCTGCCAATGGGATGAGCAACGGTTTTAATAAGATATTTGCTGGAACAGCTTCCAACAGTTTGTTTGTTTGGGGACAACAGACCTCAATGCCATACAAAGGTTTTGAAAGGGGACGTAGGATCCGGTATAAAATTGAGGATGCAGAGATTCTAAAAAAGCAGATTCCAGAAATAGAGGTTTTAGCGCCAAGAATAGAACTGGCAAGCCATAGGGGAACGGTCACTGTTTATCGTAATGGGCAAACAAGTGGTTCTGCTGTATATGGGGATTATCCGGAAATAGACAATATCACAAAAAAGAAATTGGTGGAAGGCAGGTTCCTGAACCAGACCGATATGGACCACTCCAAAAAAGTATGTGTCATTGGGGAAGAGACCTATAAATTATTGTTCGACAAGGGGGAAAAAGCCATAGGGGAAGATATTAGGATCAATGGGGTGTATTTCACCGTCGTGGGCATTTACAAACCCAACAACAACATCAACATTGATGGGGAAAATGCAGTATTCATTCCTTTTACCACTTTTCAAAAGGCCTTCAACTCGGGAGATTTAATGGGATGGATGGCCATTGCGGTACAGGAGAATACACCCGTTCCTGTGGTCGAAAAGCAAATCAAGGATATTTTAAAGGCCAAGTATGATATCCATCCGGATGATGAACGGGCGATAGGTAGTTTCGATATGTCCGAGATTTTCAACAACATTACGGCCTTTACCACTGTTCTTCAAGGATTTTCATTTTTCATCGGCATTTTTACCTTGCTGGCCGGGGTCATTGCGATCAGTAATATTTTATTGATTACGGTAAAGGAAAGGACCAAGGAAATTGGAGTGCGAAGAGCATTGGGTGCAACCCCAAAAATCGTGAAACGACAAATTGTGGTCGAAGCCATCGTATTGACCACCTTTGCAGGCCTGGTGGGTTTTGCTATCTCCGTGGGGATTTTGTCCATCATGGACTCCATGTGGGGCAGCGGGGACAATTTTCCCTTTGTAAAGCCTATGATCAGTGTGCCACAGTTTTTTGTCTCCTTTGTATTGATGGTGGGACTGAGCGTACTGATTGGATTGTTGCCGGCCAACAGGGCGGTAAGGGTAAGGCCTATAGAAGCATTAAGAGAAGAATAATCAACACAAATAAATAACGAATCAAATAAACGATAATGAACAAGTATGTAAAGTACGGATTGATTGGAGTAGCGGTCATTGGAATTTTGGCCGCCATGGTATACTTTCTAAAACAGAACAGTACACCTGTTGAACTCTACAAGACCGAAACCGCAATCCGCAAGGATATTGTGAACAAGGTAATTGTTACAGGAAAGGTCATTCCAGAAGACGAGATCAATATCAAACCCCAAATATCCGGGATCATAGACAAGATTATTTTGGAAGAAGGGGTAAAGGTTAAGGCAGGAGACCTTATCGCCGTGATCAAGGTGGTTCCCAACGAACAATCCTTGAACCAGGCAGCTGGAAGGGTCCGCAATGCAGAGCTTGCTCTTAACAATGCCAAAATTGAATATGATAGGAACAAAGTATTGTTCGATAAAGGCGTAATCTCCAGTCAGGATTTCAACAACTTGAAATTGACCTTTGATCAGGCGACCCAAGAACTGAAGAATGCCCAGGCCGATTACCAGATTATTCAAAAAGGATCTGCGGGTGGCTCGGCCAGTGCCAATACCAATATTAGGGCTACTGTTTCCGGGACTATTTTGGAAATTCCGGTAAAGGAAGGGGACCAGGTAATTCAAAGTAACAACTTTAACGACGGTACCACTATAGCCACTATAGCCGACATGGGCAAAATGATATTTGAAGGAGAAGTGGATGAAGCTGAAGTTGGTAAATTGCATGTAGGAATGCCTTTGGAAATTAGCATGGGTGCTTTGGAAGAACAAAAGTTCGAGGCCAAATTAAAATTCATCGCACCAAAAGGTGTGGAGGAAGAAGGTGCCGTTCAGTTCAAGATTGAAGGTGATATGCACATCCCGGATTCTACTTCCTATGTTAGGGCAGGGTACAGTGCCAATGCTTCCATTGTTTTGGAAGAGAAGAAAGATGTACTCTCTATTAAAGAAGCTTTGCTACAGTTCGATAAGGAAACGGAAAAACCTTATGTAGAGGTAGAAACAGGTGAGAACAAGTTCGAAAGAAAAGACCTGGAGTTGGGTGTAAGTGATGGTATCGATGTGGAAATTGTTTCCGGAATCGATGAAAACTCCAAGATCAAGGTTTGGAACAAGCTAGAGAAAAAGTCGGACGATAATTAATAATGGCTGACCAACAATTAAGAACCAAAAATCAAAAAACGAATGAAAAATAGCATAACGATACTCCTACTGTTGTTCACGGTCTCCGTGTCCACGGCGCAAATGCGTAAATGGACGCTTCAGGAATGTGTGGAATATGCAGTGGAACACAATTTGACAATTCAACAGTTTGAATTGGATCTGGAAAATGTCAAAATCGATAAATCAGATGCAGAAGGTGCATTTATTCCAAGTTTAAATGCAAATGCTTCTGTATCCGAACGATCCGGACTTGTTATTGATCCAAATAGTAACAGTAATGTTGCCGGAAAGATTTTCTCATTCTCTCCTAGCATATCATCAAATATGACCTTGTTCGATGGATTGAGGAATGTTCACAGATTAAATCGGGCCAAACTGAACGCCATTGCAAGCCAATATCGATTGGATAATTTGAAGGACGATATCCGTTTGAACGTAGCCAATGCCTATTTACTTGTGCTTTCAGGAAAGGAACAATTGAAGTCTTTCAAAGGGCAGTATGCCGTTACGGAGCAAGATTTGAAAAAGACCAGGGAGCTGGTTGCATCAGGGGTTTTGCCACAGGGCGATCTGTTGGAGATTGAGGCGACTGCCGCCAATCAGGAACAACAAATCGTAAACGGTGAGGGCAATGTGTTGATAGCCCGTGTAAACTTGGCCCAATTGCTGCAGCTTACGGATTATGAAAACTTCGATATAGCGGAGGAAGAATTTGATATCCCACCTTCCGATATTTTGAAGAATTCGGCCAAGGTCATCTTTGATAAGGCTCTGACCTTTAGAAACGATATTAAATTATCAGAATCTAACGTGGAATTGGCAAAGAAAGATGTTCAGATTGCTAAAGGCGCATATGCTCCCACCATTGGTGCATTTTTCAATTACAACACCTTTTACAGTAATCAATACCAAATTGTTCTAGATCCGACCACAAATACCCCATTATTGTTCCGCTCTGATTTTAAGGACCAGTTGTGGCAAAATGATGGAATATCTTATGGGTTTCAGATGAATGTTCCCATCTTTAACGGATGGAGCGCACGTAACAGTGTAAAGCGTTCCCAGATCAGTTTAGAAAAAGCAAAGGTGCAGTTTGAACAGGATAAATTGGCTTTGGAGAATACCATTCAACAGGCCTATGTGGATGTAAGTACTTTTGAAAAAGCCTATGAGGCCGCTTTGAAATCTTTGGAAGCCCGCACACTTGCTTATGATTATGCCAAGGAACGTTACGACAATGGTTTGATGAACGCTTTCGACTTTAGTCAAGCACAGGCTAGGGTAGACAATGCCAAGGCAGATGTGATCCGTACCAAGTACGATTATATTTTCCGACTCAAAATATTGGAGTTCTACTTTGGTTTGCCCATTTCATTAAACTAGTATCTTTGTGGCCGCTATGGCCATTATACTAAACTTAGAAACAGCAACGACCAATTGCTCCGTAAGTGTCTCAAAGAACAACGAGATTCTCTGTCTTAAGGAGAACAATGCAGCAGATTATTCGCATTCGGAACAATTGCACCTATTTATCAAAGAAGCCTTGCAAGAGGCTTCTTTGTCATTTTCGGACCTCGATGCCATTGCTATAAGCAAGGGTCCCGGTTCCTACACCGGACTTCGTATTGGGGTTTCCTCCGCAAAAGGACTTTGCTTTTCTTTGGACCTACCTTTGATTTCCATTCCCACCCTGGAAAGTATGGCCCATAAAGTTGATTTGAAAGAAGGGGAAGTGGTAATTCCGGTATTGGACGCTAGGCGTATGGAGGTGTATTCCTGCGTGTTTGACCATCGATACCAAGAAATTAGGGAAACCCGTGCCGAAATCATTGATGAGAATTCTTTTGGGGATTATTTCTCCTTCCCCAAAGTTCATATTATCGGCAGCGGAGCCGAAAAGTGCCAACAGGTCCTGCATGCCCCGAACTATAATTTTGACACCTCTGTGGTCCCTTCAGCAAAGGAAATGGCATCCCTGGCCTACCATAAATTCCTGCATAAGGATTTTGAGGACGTAGCCTATTTTGAACCCTATTACTTAAAGGATTTTGTCCTTCAGACCAAAAAGAAATCCTAGCCCTTCGCTGCTTGGTGCATGACCCTCTGTGGAAATGGGATTTCGATTCCGGCAGCATCAAAGCGCAACTTGGTTTGCTCGATCACATAAAAATGGGCGGCCCAGAAAACATCGTTGTTGGCCCAAAAGCGTAAGGTCAGATTCACCGAACTATCTCCTAATGCACCAACGTACACTTCGGGAGCAGGTTCAGTGTTGATATTTGGATTTTCCGCACAGATTTGTAAAAGGATTTCTTTGGCTTCCTTGATATTGGACCCATACCCGATCCCGACATCAATTTTATCACGACGGGTACTTTCCATATTATAATTAATGATGTTCCCGTTGGACAATTGCCCATTGGGAAGAATGGCTATCTGATTACCAAAAGTGCTCAACTTGGTATTGAAAATGGAAATCTCCTTTACAGTGCCATCAATACCTTGGGCTGAAATAAAGTCGCCCACTTTGAAAGGCTTAAAAATCAGGATGAGGACACCTCCAGCAAAGTTGGCCAATGAGCCTTGCAGGGCCAGGCCAATGGCCAGACCGGCGGCACCTATAATGGCAACTAGGGAAGAGGTCTTTACGCCCAATTGGGTGACTACCAATACAAACAGCAAAGCCTTAAGCGTAATACTGATAAAGCTCTGCAGAAAGGATTCCAGGGTTTCGTCGTAATCCTTCTTTGCAAAAAAGCGACGTACCATCTTATTGATGAATTTGATGACCCAAAACCCAACAAAAAAGATGATAATGGCCATAACAAGGTTGGGCAATACACCAATGCCCCACATCACCGCTTTGTCAATATATTCTTGGTAGTTTTCCAGTTGTTTCATAAGGATTTCTGTTTTGTGGACAACCTAGTCAATAATCTTTTAAATAAAAAATTTGGAACGCAAACAAATGTTAATGTTGTCAGGGAAGCTTGATCTGTTCCAATACGTCTTTTGCGGTTGAAACGGGAAGCTTGCAGGCTCCTTCAATACAAACATAGGCCAACGTTTTACCCAAAACCTCCCGATTTTGAAGCAGTTCGAGGTTGCTTTCGCTTACAGAGCCGGCCAAAATGCTGTTGGGGATATAGATGGCTCCTATTGTTTGTCCCATAGTTTTAAAATCTGGTCCCACTAGGGCAATTTCATAAAAATCTTGATTGATGTACAACACTAGGTTCAACCAATTGGCAAAGCCTTGTGCCCTTTTGTCAAAATCCTGCTGCACGTTTTTAAGCATTTGAGTGGCGATGGAATCATAACCTTCACCATGAAAATATTTGTCCAACTTAAATAGGCTGTTGGCCATGATGGAATTGGAAGAAGAAATCACATTATCGTTGGTCTCAATGCTTCTTCGGATTAGAGAACGGTCCTCATCCGATGTGAAAAAGTACATGCCCGAATCTGCGTCAAAAAAATGTTGATGGGCATAATCGGTCAACCTTTTGGCATTTTGGAGCCATTGCTCATCAAAAGTGACCTCGTAAAGGGAAATATATGCGTCAATCAAGGTGGCATAATCTTCCAAAAAGGCATTTATGGTACTTTTTCCCTCTTTATGGTTGCGATAAAGCGAATGATCTTTTTTTACCATTTCCCTTTGAATAAAGCTGGCATTTTTCAAAGCCAAGCTTAAATATTCATCGTTTCCTAAATAGCGATAGGCATCTACAAGTCCTTTCAGCATCAAGGCATTCCAAGAAGTAAGGATTTTATCATCCAATCTGGGTTTGGGGCGCTTGCTTCTTTCTTTTCTTAAAATGGCCAAGTCAGCCTTCATTTTTTCTTGTAATTCTGAAGTGGAAATGCCATGTTTTTGTGCCAATTCTTCATCGGTTTTATCCCGGATGAGTACATAATTTTCATCCTCCCAAAGCCCATAAGAGTTGATGTTGAAATAATCCTGAAAAACATCAAGATCTTCACCCAGTAATCGTTCCAATTCTTCTTTCGTCCATACGTAATAGGCTCCTTCCTTCAGTTCGCCATGTTCGTCCATACTATCAGCGTCCAAGGAAGAATAAAACCCTCCGCTTTCATCCAACAGCTCTTCCTGAGTAAAAGCAATGGTTTGCTGCACTACCTTTTTGTACAGTTCATTTTTGGTGACGGCGTAGGCCTTGGCGTATAGACTGATCAATTGCCCGTTGTCGTAGAGCATTTTTTCAAAATGGGGAATGTGCCATTTGGTATCCACGGCATATCGTGAAAATCCACCTCCCACATGATCAAAAATGCCTCCAAAGGCCATTCGGGTTAGGGTAGTGTCCACAACTTCCATAATGTCCTTGCGGTTTTGGGTTGTGGCATAGTGCAACAGAAAATCCCAATTGTTGGGCATCATGAATTTAGGTGCCCGTTTATGTCCGCCCAAAAAGGTGTCAAAATATAGGGACCAATTATGGATTGCAGCTTCTAGCTGATTCAAGTTGAAAAGGTCATTTTCCTTGTTGTGCTCCACCAAATTGATGGCGTGTAACCCATTCCCAAGGTCTGTGGCATATTGGGTGATACGAGGTTTGTCTTTTTGGTAAAGTTCTGCCAGTTGCTCCAAAGATCTCATCCAATTTTCTTTGGGGACGTACGTAGCACCCCAAAACGGACGGCCATCGGGCAAGGCCACAATGTTCAGGGGCCAACCACCGTTGCCTGAAATCATCTGTATGGCATCCATATAAATTTGGTCCACATCTGGCCGTTCCTCACGATCGATCTTGATGTTGATGAAATGTTCGTTCATCACTTTGGCCACTTCGGGATTTTCAAAACATTCCTTTTCCATCACATGGCACCAATGACAGGCCGCATATCCAATACTAATGAGCAGCAATTTATCCTCTTTTTGGGCCCGTTCCAGAACCTCAGGAAGCCAAGCTTCCCAGTTCACGGGATTATGGGCATGTTGCAATAAATAGGGACTGGTTTCGTGGATTAGCGCATTGGTATGTTCGTGGGTCACTTTATTGGGTTTTGGGTTACAGCCTAGGAAGACCATCAAAATTAGGAGGAAGAATGGAAACTTAATGGACATTTCTTCACTTTTGGGAATAAAAAAAGCGTCCCTTGGGACGCTTTTTTCTTTTGTGGATGATTTACTGTACCTCAAAGGTAATCTTAACGTTCACCCTGTAGTCATCAATCTTTCCATCCTTAACGGTGGCACTTTGCTCGTTGATATAGATGGAACGAATGTTTTTCACGGATTTTGCGGCTTGTTCCAGTGCATTTTTTGCTGCGTCTTCCCAGCTTTTATCGGAATTGGCCAATACTTCAATAACTTTTAAAACTGCCATGGTCAATGTTTTTTAAATTTCTTAAATTTAGCAAAAATTTACCGGAAACGGGTTATAAAAACCCTTAAAATTAGCCGTTCAGGGCCACCACTTCGCGGATTTTATCGCCCATCATGTTCTTCAACATCGTCTCGATCCCATTCTTGAGGGTAAAGGTGGATGAAGGACAACCGCTACAGGCTCCCTGTAGGATCACACTGACGGTTCCGCTTTCCTCTTCATAGGATTGAAACTGGATATTTCCACCATCACTGGCAACGGCGGGTTTCACATATTCCTCCAAAATATCGATAATCTGTTGGGAGGTGTCATCATAGCTGAGGTTGACCTTCTCCTGTTGTTTGGATTCCTCCTTTTTTTGAAGCGCCTCCGCAGTGACGACATCCTTCCCATCAGCTAAAAAATCACGGATAAATTCCCGCAGTTGCATATTGATTTCATCCCAGTCCGCCACATCATATTTGGTTACGGAAACATAGTTTTCATCCATGAACACTTCTTTCACAAAAGGTAGATGGAAAAGTTCCTTGGCCAATGGAGCATCCTTGGCCTCATCGATGTTCTTGAACTCGTAAGTGGAAGGCACAATGCGCTTGTTGCAGACGAACTTCATCACCGAAGGGTTAGGGGTTACTTCGGCATAAACGGTAACGGGCTGCTTTTTTTGCACATCCTCTTCGTTCACCACTGGTTCCCCGGCATTCAGGTATTCTACCAATTGTTGGGCCACATCGGCCTTTACATCTTCCCAGGTCACGATATCGTACCTTTCCAAAGCCACAAAATTGCTGGCGATGTACACCGTTTTAATGAACGGAAGGTAAAAAAGTTGCTGTGCCAAGGGAGAATTTTTGGCCTCGTCTATATTCTTGTATTCGTAATTGCCCTTCACCAAAAAATGGTTGGCCTCCAATTTGATGATCTTAGGATTATTGGTGGCTATTACGGTGATATTATATTCTTTCATCGGTTTAATTTGATACAAAAATACCAATAGTTGATATGTGCAGCAAAATATTATAATAATGTCCTTTGCAAACCGTTATCTAAATGTTTGATTATTTTTAAATCACAACCATTAGCCCAGATCGTCACATGAGACGCAGCACAACCTCAATCATTATTGCCCTGTTCTTTGGTTTTATGGCCAAGGCACAGGAGGGAATCCCCGTATATTTTGACTACTTGGCGGATAACTATTATTTGGTCTATCCATCCATGGCGGGTATTGCTGAGGGGACCAAGATTCGTCTTACGGCCAGAAAGCAATGGTTCAATGTGGACGAGGCTCCCAGTCTCCAAACGTTCAATATCAATTCTAGAGTGGGGGAACGTAGCGGTATCGGAGGTATTCTATTTAATGATTCCAACGGCTACCATTCCCAAACCGGGTTTAAAGGAACGTATGCCCACCACTTGCAGCTTGGTGGTGATTTCAGAACACTGAACCAACTTTCGTTCGGACTTAGTGCAGGAGTGATATTAAGTAGTTTGGATGAAACGGAATTTAGGTCTGTGATACCCGATCCTGTGGTCACAGGGGTAAAAAATACGACCAGTTATTTCAATGTGGATTTGGGCGCATCCTACAACTTGTTCGAGTTCTACGCCCATGCGGCAATCCTCAATGTTTTGGGAAGCGGACGTGACCTATATAGTGCAGTTGAAATCGACAACATTAGAAGATATTTGCTTTCCGCAGGTTATGTATTCGGAAAAAAAACTAGGGTGGAGCCTTCCATCTTGTTCCAGATGACGGATTATACCAAGGAAAAAACGGTTGACCTGAACGCCAAGGTGTACAAGGATGTTAGTTTCGGTACCATTTGGGCCGGACTTTCTTACCGAAGAAGTTTTGATGGGGCACAGTACCAATCCAACGGAACTTTTGGCGAGCAACGTTTGCAATTGTTCACGCCAATTGTGGGTGTGAATGTGAACCGTTTCTTGTTCTCCTATAATTATTCCTATCAATCCGGGGATATCCGTTTTGATAATGGCGGGTTCCACCAGATTACCTTGGGCTACGATTTTGGTCAGAGCGATGATGGCAAACGATACGATTGTTATTGCCCAGCAGCCAACAATTAAAAATGGCCCACCACAAGGGATGAGCCATTTCCAACCAACCAATAAAAACTACATTAATCCCACTTCATATTTTTCTTGGAGGCTTGGCTCTTGATGGCCGATAACATGGCGTTTTCCAATTCCCCTTTTTCCTCTTTCTGGCTTTGGGCGATATAAGCCTCACGTTTCGCATTCAATTCTTGGATTTCCTTTTGAATTTTTTCACGCTCCGCTTTTTTGTCCTCAACGTACGCTTTGATTTCACTTTTGGATTTGCCCTGCAACTCTTTGGGAAGGTCATTATCCTTCAATTTGGATAGCACGGCTTCATCATCCTCCACGGCATCCACCAAATCCCATTGGGAATTTTTATACAGTCTGGAGCTTTTGCTCACCGCACGTTTTACCACAACGACTTCTTCCAGCTCAGCGGCATTCAGGTCCTGAGCGCTTTGCTGCGCTTTCTTTTCATACCCAATGGAACCATACGAAATATAGGTGTTGTTCAATTTGGAATTCAATTTGATGATGACATCGTCATAAGGGGTGTTGATGTGCACGATCTGTTGATTATGGTCAATGGCCATATATTCCCCTCCGGTCAATGAGGCACCACTTTTCCATTCGGTACTGATGCCTTGTTGAAAATTGCCACAGAAAATAGTATTCACGATCACATCCTTTTCCTTGGCATTGGCGGCTGCATCCCTGTAATTCAATTTGCCTTGTGTGAAGGGTTCATTCCCTGCAATAAAGATCATTTTAAGATCATCGGCATTCTTGCCCCAATCCAATTGTTTCAGGGAAGTTTGAATGACCTCTCCACAATATTCCTCACCGCCATTAGTGGTCAGGGAGAATAGTTTTTCTGAAATTTCATCCAAGTCATCCGAAAATCCCAATACCTGTCTAATGTACCCTTCACGGGAAGAAAGATTATCATTTCCATATTCATAAAGGGCAATTTGAAGCATGGGTCGGGTATCGTTGCCACATTTGGCGTGGGTAAACTCGTTCACAATATCCCACAATTGTGCCTTGGCTTGGTTGATGAGTCCGTCCATACTGTTACTGGTATCGAGCAACAAAGCGATTTTTACAAAATGCTTGCTTGGTTTTTCCACAATGGATTGGGTCACCAATACCGTATTTTCTTTTTCCTGTGCTTTGAGGTTGCAACCGTAGCTGGCACCTGTGGCCATAAGTGCGAATGCTGTTCCCAATACTTTATTCAAATGTTTCATGATGCAATGTTTTTAAATGATGGCTTAAAAGTATAGGCATCTTTTTGCAATAAAAATCGAGAATGAGCCAAATGGCAATCAGAATGAGCCAATGAACCGGATGACTTTGTAAAGTGGTAAAATCGAGGTGTATTTGAGCTTCTTTCCCTAAAAATCCATTTTTTAATACGCTTGGGATGAACTAAGTTTACTTCAATTATGATGAAAAGGGCTTACATATTTATCTGTTTGTTGATGACCACCCTGACCGCCGTGTCCCAAGTGGGGCAAACCAGTGGCGGGGTGGAGATCAAGGGTTCCGTGAAGGGCAAGGAGAACTATGTGCCCATTTCTGGGGTTGAGGTGTCTACGGACAAGGGAGAATATACCAAGACCAATAGTTTGGGAGAGTTCAAGATTAGGGCTTCCATTGGAGATATACTCATTTTTGAAAGCCCAGAGATCGAAACGGTGCGTCATAGGATCATTTCCGGTGAGGATGTAGATGTTTTGGTGGAAGGATATGGAAAGGGAATTTCCAAAAAGAGGGAAAGCTCGGCATCCAAAACAAGGAGTGTGGCAATGGACCACCAACGACTGTTGGATTCTGCCAACTTTTATAAAAAAACCAGTCTGGAAAAGAGCATCGATTTTGTGGCCCAATCCATGGAGCCCTTGGGTACTTCGGGCAACAAACGGGAACTTGCCCAATCCCTGCGAACTTTAGGTGAAATTTACCTTTATCACAAACAATACGATTTGGCCATCGATAATTTTAAGGATGCCCTTTCTGCAACGGAGTCCAATCGAACTAAATTATTGTTGGGACAAGCATACACCTTGAATGGGCAAAACGATTTGGCCATCAGAACCCTTACCTCCTTGATCGAAGAAAAAAGCATGGTACCCTATCAACGAGTGGAACTCTTTGAGGCTTTAGGTGATGCCAACAAGGGTAATGGTAAAATAAAGGAGGCGCAAGGATATTACAAACAAGGTTTGGTGATTGCGGAGAAGAACCAGATTTCGCCCAAGATTATCGACCTGAATTCCAAAATGGCGGATGCCTTTGCAAGTGAGGATAGGGAGGTAGAGGCCGAAGGGTATTATCGAAATTCGTTGGACCTGTCCAAAAAAGTCGCCCCGGAACGTATGATCCAAGAGAGTGAACGCGTAGCCGATTATTACAACCAGAAAAGTAGGTACGGTGATGAGATCCAACAGCGGAAAAAAAGTTTGAACGAGCTCAAGCAACTTTCCCCTCCAAGTGTGCCTCGTGAAAGCAAAGGCGTGTCAGGTTCCGACACCATTACCTCACAACGCATCAATTACAAGATTGCGAGTGCCTATATTGCCCAAGACAAGCTGGATGAGGCCATTCCCTATCTCGAAAAAAGTATTGTGGAAGCCGATAAGGATGATGATTTGGTTATCCAAAAAGATGCTACCCGTAAACTTTCGGAAGTATATCGGAACAAGGGCGATTTCACCAAGGCCTTGGAGTCCTATCAAGATTATGTGGCCGTTGTGGATAGTCTGTATGTGAGAAAGGAACAGGAAATCTCTAGGGCTGCTCGCTTCAACCGGGAAATTGCCAATACCCAAAACCGAATTTCTAGCTTGGAGCAGGAACGCGAACTAGCGCAGAGCAAGTACAGTCTGGCTGTTACCGAACAACAATTGTACGAGGAGACCAGTAAACGCCAAAAGTGGATCATTTATTCCCTCATCTTTGGGATTGCGATGATGTCGTTGACTGCATTTTTGTACTACCGCAGTGACAAACAGCAGAAATTGGCCAACAACCTATTGGCGTTAAAATCGCTGCGAACCCAGATGAATCCGCATTTCATCTTTAATGCGCTCAACTCCGTGAACAATTATATCGCCAAAAGTGACGAACGCAGTGCCAACCGGTTTTTGAGTGAGTTTTCGGTGCTCATGCGCAGCGTACTCGAAAATTCCGAGGAAGATTTTATTCCCTTGGCCAAGGAGCTCGAACTATTGGAGCTTTATGTGAAGTTGGAACATTCCCGCTTTGCGGATAAATTCGATTATGAGGTGGTGGTGGACCCCGCAGTGGATGTGGAGGCATTTCAGATTCCGCCCATGCTGCTCCAGCCTTATATTGAAAATGCCATCTGGCACGGCTTGCGCTACAAGGAAGAAAAAGGATTTTTAAAAATCAAGGTGCTTCCGGTGACGAACGACATGTTGGAAATCATCATCGAGGACAATGGCATCGGCAGAAAAAAGTCCGCAGAACTGAAGACCAGTAATCAAAAGAAACAAAAGTCCAAAGGGATGGGAAATATCAAAAAGCGCATCGAGATTTTGAACGATATGTACAAAAATCGGGTGGACGTTTCCATTTCCGACCTAAATGGAGACCATACCGGGACCAGAGTGTCCCTTAAACTGAAAAAGCAATGATGGAACTCAAGGCAATCATCGTGGAGGACGAGGCCAATAGCCGCGAAATACTTCGGAACTATTTGGCCAAGTATTGCGAAGGCGTAAAACTCCTCGGGGAAGCCGCCAATATTGAACAAGGATTGTCATTGATCCAAAACCAGGAACCCGATCTGGTGTTCTTGGATGTGGAAATGCCCTTTGGCAACGCCTTTGACCTTCTGGACAAAATTCCAGACCGTTCGTTCGAGATCATTTTTGTCACGGCCTACAACCAATATGCCATGGATGCCCTTAATCATCATGCCGCTTATTATCTGATGAAGCCCATCAATATTGATGAATTGGTCAAAGCGGTGGAGTATGTACGGGCCATTAAGGAAAAGGAAAATGCCTTGGAAGGACAGGTGCTGAAGGCAAGGCCCATCAAGGCAGAAGGAAAGATTACCTTACCACAGCAGGATGGCTTTCAGGTATTGGAGGTAGGAGATATCTATTTTTGCAAGGCGGATGATAACTACACGGAAATCTATCTGGAAAAGAAAAAAATTGTGGTGAGCAAGACCCTGAAATATTTTGAAGATGCCCTGCAACCCTATCCCTTTGCCAGGATCCATAAATCGTATCTGGTCAATGTATCCGAAGTGGTCAAGTACAAAAAGGGCAAAGGAGGTAGTGTTATTTTGTCCAACGGGAAGGAACTCTCCGTATCCGCCTCCAAAAAAGCAGAACTATTGTCATATTTTCAATAGATGAATATGACCGTTGAGCATTTTGACCGTAATTTGTCAGTTCGAGTAATTTTTCAAGAGAAAAATTGTATCGAGAACCAGCATTTCAAGCCCAAAACCGATTCTCGATACAAAATTCCCCCGGAATTTCACTCGAATTGACGGCTTTAGCATGAGAAGCGAGATATAAAAAGACAAAATCCACTAGCGGCCATATCGAGCAGGTCCCTGAGCGGAGTCGAAGGAACAATTTAGATATCCGTAAAGTAGTATAATTGAATTGATTCAAATTAAAAAGATATGATCATCAAATCCGTGAGGGGCATATCCCCGGTAATGGGAAAGGATTGTTTTATAGCCGAGAACGCTACCATTGTAGGGGAAGTTACCATGGGCGACCAATGCAGTGTATGGTTCAATGCCGTAGTGCGTGGCGATGTCCATTTCATTAAAATGGGCAACAAGGTAAACGTGCAGGATGGGGCCGTGATCCATTGTACCTATCTGAAATCACCGACCACGATCGGAAACAATGTTTCCATTGGGCATAATGCCATTGTGCATGGATGCACCATAAAGGACAACGTGTTGGTGGGCATGGGGAGCATCATTATGGACGATTGTGTAGTAGAGAGCAATTCCATCATCGCGGCTGGTGCCGTGGTCACCAAGGGAACCCATGTGGAAGCCAACAGCATTTATGCCGGAATGCCCGCCAAGAAGATCAAGGATATCAGTCCCGAGCTCAGTGCCGGGGAAATAGACCGGATTGCCAACAACTACGTAAAATATTCCAGCTGGTTCAAAGAAGAATAGCTAATCTGTCGAACAGGCCAACAATTGAGTAATCCAACAATCTAAAAGTCCAACCGTCCAAAAATCCAACCATCCAAGTATCCAAAACACATCGGATAATATTCCCTATTTTTGTCCCACTCAAAAAAACTCGACTAAGATGAACGCATATATTTTTCCAGGACAGGGAGCGCAATTTGTAGGTATGGGATTGGACCTGTACGAGAATCATTCGGTGGCACAGGAACTTTTTGAACAGGCCAATGAAATCTTGGGCTTTTCCATCACCGATATCATGTTCGAGGGCACTGCCGAAGATTTGAAGCAGACCAAAGTGACCCAACCTGCCATCTTTTTGCATTCCGTGATCATGAGCAAGGTACTTGGCGATACATTCAAGCCCGATATGGTGGCCGGACATTCCTTGGGTGAATTCTCTGCCTTGGTGGCTAATGGTACCTTGAATTTTGAGGATGGACTTCAATTGGTTTCCCAACGTGCTTTGGCCATGCAAAAGGCCTGTGAGATTAAACCCAGTACCATGGCGGCCGTTTTGGGATTGGATGATGAAATTGTGGAGAAAATATGTGCCGAAGTTGAAGGTATTGTGGTGCCTGCAAACTATAACTGTCCTGGTCAATTGGTGATTTCCGGTGAAGTGGATGCCGTGAACATTGCCTGTGAAAAATTAAAGGAAGCTGGGGCCAAACGAGCTCTATTGTTGCCTGTTGGGGGCGCTTTCCATTCCCCATTGATGGAGCCAGCCCGCGAAGAGTTGGCGGCAGCTATTGAAACCACCCTATTCAGTACGCCAAGCTGTCCCATTTACCAAAACGTGACCACTACGGCTGTATCCACTGCGGATGAAATTAAAAAGAACCTGATCCTACAATTGACAGCACCCGTAAAATGGACCCAGAGCGTACAGCAAATGGTAAAGGATGGGGCTTCTTCCTTTGTTGAGGTAGGTCCTGGTAAAGTGCTTCAGGGACTGGTAAAAAAGATCAGTCCAGAGGCCGAAACCAGCTCTGCTGTAGTTTCATAAATACGAGCAAACAGTTTATCCGATTAAATAGAGATTTAAACTAATTGCTAGTGGGGGTTCCCCGCTTTTTCGTAATATTGGTAGCTCCCAAATCACCAACCTATCATGGCACCATAGAACGTAACTGAAACAGATTGATTTAGGTGATGCTGTCCTTGTTTAAAACAATTTCTTATACCCCATCGGCCCAATTGCGTCGAGGTGGAATTCTGTGTATTCTTTTTTTGTTTTTTGTGGTTGTGGGGTATGGACAAGAAGGCTTCACCATAGTGGAGGAGGGCGGAGTGACCGCCACTTCCGAAACTGGCACTACGGACACCTTCACGGTGGTCCTTGATGCGCAGCCCCTGACCGATGTGGTCCTTGACGTTGTGTCGGGCGACACGGGCGAGGGGACGGTGGACCTTCCCCAGTTGACCTTCACCAATGCTAACTGGGACACCCCCCAGACGGTAACGGTGACAGGGGTCGACGATGCGATCTCGGACGGCACCCAGACCTATGACATAACGGTCAGCGTGAATGTGGCCGGCAGTGATGCCGCCTATAGCGGTGTGTCCCCTCAGACGGTCTCCGTTGACAATGCCGATGACGAGGTCGTTGGCTTCACCATAGTGGAGGAGGGCGGAGTGACCGCCACTTCCGAAACTGGCACTACGGACACCTTCACGGTGGTCCTTGATGCGCAGCCCCTGACCGATGTGGTCCTTGACGTTGTGTCGGGCGACACGGGCGAGGGGACGGTGGACCTTCCCCAGTTGACCTTCACCAATGCTAACTGGGACACCCCCCAGACGGTAACGGTGACAGGGGAGGATGATCTTATCATAGATGGAGCTGTAACTTATGATATAAGTATAAGTGTAAATGATGTATCTAGTGACGATGCATTTGATAGTCTTGCAAACCAGACAGTCTCCGTCGAAAATGCTGATGATGACATTGCAGGCTTCACAGTGACGGAATCCGGTGGAACAACGGTGACTTCTGAAATAGGTACTACGGATACCTTTACGGTAGTTTTGAACAGGCAACCACCTATAAATAATGTTATTTTGGATATTGTATCAGGGGATACAAGTGAAGGAACAGTTGATTTGTCTCAACTTACCTTTACAACAGGGAACTGGGACACCCCCCAGACGGTAACGGTGACAGGCGTTGATGATGCAATCGTCGATGGTACCCAAACATACGATATTACAATAAGTGTAAATGGATCTAGTGCCATTTCATATTTGTTAGTCGGCTCCCAAACAGTATCGGTGGAAAATACGAATGATGACAGCGTTGTTGTGTCTATCGATGACCCAACTCCTGTCGACGAGGGAAATATAGACACGGCGACGCTTACCTTTACAATTAGTCTAGATCAGGCAGATCTTGTCAACCCTACCACAGTCGACTACACAATAAATGGGGGAAATGAAAACGGCACGAGTTCGAACGTGATCATCCCTGCCAACAGCACTAATGCCCAGATTGATGTGACCACAAATGGAGATATCTTAATAGAATCGGATGAGACGATAACGGTTACCCTGACAGGCACAAATAATGGAACGATCAATCCAACGGAGAATGTTGGGGAAAGTAGTTTTATTGATGATGATTCCTGTGCGGCCGGAAATGCAACCCCTACGTTAAATGGAACGGAAACCGATTTTTGCGTACAAAACCTAGGTGATTTTAATCAAGATTTGGATGATTATGTGAGCAGTGTCCCACCAGCGGGTACTGAACTCCGATGGAGCACTAACTCCAATACCAGTGTTTCTGCAAATTATTTGGCTTCCAGTGTGGTCACTTCTGCGGGGACTTACTATGGATTTTACTATGACGCATTGAACGACTGTGCTAGTCCAAATTCTTTAGAAATCGTTTTGACGGTGAACGAGGAGCCTAATGCAGGTACAACTACCGGTGTCGCTGTTTGTAATAGTTCCTCGGATGGTAATAGTATTGTGGATTTGGACGATAGGATTTCTGGGAATGACCCCAATGGAGTTTGGTCTTTGACGACCCCTGTAGCTGGATCTTCCATTTCCATCGACGCGTTCAATATCGTGAATTTTAACGGTCAGCCCACAGGGAGTTATGTGTTTACGTATACCACCACAAACGCGGCATCTCCTTGTGTGGACCAAAGTGTGAATGTTACGGTTACGGTAAACGATTGCTCCATTCCTTGTGACGCGGGAAGTGAGGCTCCCGGCCAAAGTGCCGAGCTGGAGTTCTGCGATATTATTGCGGTGGACTTGAACGACTATGTTACAAACGCTACTCCAGCCGGCACTGTATTGACCTGGAGTGTGGATGCCGATCCATTGGTGGTCGATGCCCATGTTGGCAGCTTCGTGGAGGGTCCCGGAACCTATTACGGGTTCTTTTATGATGAGGCGAATAACTGTGCCAGTCCGACCATGGATCTCACTTTGATTCGAAACTTTACCCCTGTGATCAACAGTACGGATGCCGGGGAACCCATTTGTGGGCAAGGTACGGCTACGTTGACCGCTTCGGCTACCGTGGAAGATGAAAGTACCATTACTTATCGCTGGTATGATGCCCCGACAGATGGCACCATTTTGCAAACGGGGAATACTTTGGTCATTAATAATTTAGATACAACGACTTCTTATTACGTTTCGGCATCGGCCAATGGCTGTGCTTCCGAAAGAGTGGAAGTCATAGCTGTGGTAAACGATACCCAATCTGCGGGAACCCCTTCCAATACCACCGCCTGTAGCGTGCAAGGAAACGGAGGGCCAAATATCATCGATTTGGATGATACCCTTACTGGGGCCGATGCAGGAACCTGGGCCTTGATCACTGACCCTTCCAGTGGAGCTTTGGTAATTGGTTCGGACAATACGGTTGATTTTGCCGGTTTGCCAGATGGGGACTATGTTTTTGAATATACGACAACAGGAGCCGTAGCGCCTTGTACCAATACATCGGTACAGGTAACCATATCGGTGAGTGATTGTATGGTGGATACCGATGGCGATGGACTGTTGGATACCGAAGAAGCCACCTTGGGTACCAATCCAAACAATCCCGATACGGATGGCGATGGATTGACGGATGGTGAGGAAGTTTTGGTCATCGATGACCCGAGTACCACCGCTGTTCCAGAAAATGCTACCGACCCCTTGGATGCCTGTGATCCTTTCTTGACGCCCGATTGTAACCCTGAGGATATTGACTTGGCCGTGACAAAGGAAGTGGATAGTGAGGAAGTGTTGTTGAACACCGAGATCAATTTTACCATTACGGTAGAGAACCTGACCATGGATAGGGTATTGGACATTGTGGTGAACGATTTGCTGGCATCCGGGTTCAACTATATTTCGCACAATGCTTCCAAAGGAACCTATGATCCCGAAACCGGGGAATGGACCATTGATGAAATGACTGCAGAGGAAACGGTGACATTGCGGATTACGGTGAGGGTTGTTTCAGCAGGTCAATTACAGAATACGGCGACCCTTGCTTCCAGTTTTCCGAATGATGATGAACCGTCCAATAATACGGCATCTGTATCGGTACAAGTGAATGAAAGCCAATGCAAAGATCCCGGTACTATTTGTACTATATTTTCACCTAATGGGGATGGGGTCAACGATACCTTGACATTGGTGGATGATGACCTATATCCACAGAACACTTTTGAGGTGTTCGATCGCTATGGAAACAGTGTCTTCCAGATGGATGGGTATGACAGTTCATGGGACGGAACAGGCAAAAACGGGGAATTGCCCAAAGGAACCTATTTCTATGTGCTAGATCGTCAGGGAGATGGCACGGATGTGGTCAAAGGGTGGATACAAATCATTAGAGATTAAAAAATGCCAAAGAAATTCGGTTTAACGATATATAGGATTACGCTTTTGACGCTTTTGTTGGGCGCAGAGATGCTCCATGCCCAAAAAGAGCCCCAGTACACTCAGTATATGTACAACATCGGCAGCTTCAACCCTGCTTATGTGGGCACTGTGGAAAGTCCAGAGATTATTGGTCTGTATCGGGCACAATGGGTGGATATAGAAGGGGCTCCGACTACCATTAGAGCTGGGGCCAACATTCCGTTTAAAAATGAGAAAATGGGATTGGGGATCAATATCGTGAGCGATCAACTGGGACCTTCCACGCAAACTTATTTTGATGTGGCCTATTCCTACCAGATCCAACTTTCCAATGATACCAAACTGTCCTTTGGATTAAATGCCGGGGGATCTTCTTTGAACATTGATTATTCCAAAGGTAGTTTTGAAGACCCGTCGGACCCTTCGCTTTTAGGCGATAAGTACAGCAATTTTTACCCAACTGTTGGGGCCGGATTGTTCCTGTATCATGAAGAGGATTGGTATTTGGGGGTTTCGGTGCCCAATTTTTTGACCAATGCCCTATATAATGATGAAGTGTCCACGATCGTGGAGGACAATATGCAGTTCAATGCCATTGGTGGGTATGTGTTTCAATTGGGTGACCGGACCAAGTTTAAACCGGCTTTTTTAGTGAATTACCTTCAGGGTGCTCCGGTAACCGTGAATCTCTCGGCCAATTTTCAATTTATTGATGCCCTCACCATTGGGGCCTCGTACCGATTTGACAATGCCGTGAGTGGTTTGGTGGGATTCCAGATTTCCAATGCCATGTTCGTCGGATATTCCTATGATTATGCCATTAACGGACTGGGAGAGTATAGTGGCGGTTCCCATGAGGCCATATTGAAATTTTATATTGGTAGAGGCGGATTTGGTACTGGCAACAAGACCAAGAACAACAACAAGAACACGAAGAACAAAGGCAAACAGATTGATTCCCCAAGATTTTTCTAACATGGACCCAACAAAAAAAATAGGACTGTCACTTTTTATGTTCCTTTTGGGCATAGTACTCTGTGTTGCGCAAACCAAAAAGTCCAAAGGAGATTTGTTCTTTTTCCAATATGAGTACCAAAAGGCCGTCAATGCCTATGAGGCACAGCTGGCCAATGGTACGTTAACGCCCAAACAATTTTTGAACCTGGCAGATTCCTATTTCCAGACCAACAATTTTGAAAAGGCTTCTGAGGCGTATCTGGAGCTTTATAAGCAAGATACCCTAATGGATGGGCACCATTACAATAAAATGCTCCAGAGCTTTTCCAAAACAACCGATAAAGAGCGTAAAGCAAGCTTTTTGGCCACTATGTCCACAGACTTTCCGAAGGAACTTATGGAGAACATGGACTTTAACAACCAGCTGTTACAAAGTGAGTCGGCCAATTCAGGATTGGATTATGAAATTTTCAATCTGGCAGCCAACAGTTCCCAGACGGATTTTGCCCCAGCATTCTATGGAAACAAGCTATTGTTTTCCAGCGGAAGGCAACACAACAAAAAGTTAAAGTACGAACCGGGTAACGAAGGGTATTTCAATTTGTATGAGTCCACCTTGCAGCCCGATGGTCAGATAACGGCCATTCAACCTTTTGAGCAAGTGGCCAACTCCAGTTTTCATAAGGCTACGCCCTACTATTCCAATAAATTGAACAGTGTATTCTATGTACTTTCCAATACGCAAAATGGGGAAATGGCCTTTGATGATAATGGAAAAAATGCCCTTGCCATAGGTATGCAGAGGATTGGGGGCGCTTTTCAGTTGTTGCTGAAAGACTTGAGCACTTCGTTCTATTATCCTTTTTATGATGATGCCACTGGCAAACTCTATTTTGCTGCGGATTTTGAGGATGGTTACGGTGGTACCGATATCTATTTTGTGTATACCACCAATGGGCAGGTCATGTCGGCTCCCATCAATTTGGGTCCAAGGATCAACTCACCGGGCAATGAGATTGCCCCCTATGTTTTTGAGGACAGCTTCTATTTTGCTTCGGATGTGTTTTATGGTCTTGGGGGAATGGATATTTATAAGGCGAATATAGAAAAGGGCGGTTTTGGGATACCCATCAACCTTGGAAAGGGAATCAACTCGGAATACGATGATTTCGGTTTTGTAATCAGGAACGAAGGAGAAGGCCTGTTGGGCTATTTTGCATCCAATCGAACTGGTGGAAAAGGAAAGGATGATCTTTATGGTTTTAAGGTTGATGAAAAACCCGGCTTGAAGACCATTACCTTCAAAGGCAAGATAGTAAAACCCTATGGCCGCGGTGAGACAGTTTCCAAAGCCGTGGTACGACTAAAAGACAACACTGGCGAGCTATTGGCAGAGACCTATTCCGACGAGGAAGGAAATTACCGTTTGGAAATCCCATGGATCAGTGCGGTGATCCTTGAGAGTACTGCAGAACGCTATTCGACCTTTAAAAAGCGCTTATCTGAGGAAGAACTGCAAGAGTTATCCAACAGCGATTCCTATAACATCCAGATATCGTTGTATGACGATTTGGTTGAGGAAAAAGAAGGACAGAAAGTAGTAAAGATGGATAAGTTTTATTTTGCCAACAGTTCCATCCAGCTTACTCCGGAAATCGATGCGCAGTTGGATAAGGTGGTAACTTTCATGAAAGCCTTTCCGGATGCTCAACTCAGGATTGAGACCTATACGGACAGTAGGGGGGGTAGTAGCACCAATTTTAAACTTACACAAGGACGTTCTGATGCCATAAAGAAATATTTGGTGGGACAAGGCGTGCCTGCTACCAGTATTTTGTATTCCATTGGATATGGAGAAGATAAAATACTGAACAACTGTACCAACGGAGTGTTCTGTATTGAGACTTTGCACAAGCAGAACCAACGTTCTTTGATTGTGGTCCTAAACGACAATGTCCTATTTGATTAAGTTCATACCAAAAGCATCCAGCAATAGTAAAGCGCAAACAAGGAAAGGAATACCATCCCTGTATAGGTGAGGATTCTTAGTCCCAGTTTGGGTTTGTGTTCCAAGGGAATATCATTGCCCATCACCGTTTTTAAATTCATCCAACCTAATAGTGGAGCCAATACAAACGAAACAAAAGTGGCCAATGCCACAAGATCTCCCATGTTGGCACTGAACAGGGTAATGACCATCCAGTTGATCAAAGTCATGACAATCACCATAATGGCAAAGGCATTTTTGTTTTGGAACAGGGATTTTTTCGGGTAGAGTTTTTGAAGAATGTCCACACTTACCCTGGAGATGGCATCATGGGCCGTCATACAGGTACTGAACATGGTGGCGAATGCGGCCACGGCAATGAAAAAGTAGGCCCAATTGCCAATATGGGTGGTAAATAGGTTCACCAATTGATCTGCGAAAATCACTGCATTACCGCTCAATTCTGTTCCGGTACCATAGAGGGTCATCCAACCTATAATCATGAAGAATATAGCCAATAACGCTGTTAGAATGTATCCAATATTGAATTCCTGGATGGCAATCTTCAGTGTTGGTTTGTTTTTCATAGTCTTTAAATTCTCCATCCCCCACATGCTTACCCAACCCGAAGCTTCCACTGCGGTGGGCATCCATCCCACAAGACCTATCAGGAACAAAATGCCGGCTTCATTGAAAATTTCGGGGCGTTGGTATGTTTCCGAACCGGGAACGGTACCCTTCTGCAAGACCATGATGGTAGTAATCAACAGGGCGACAAAGAGAATGGTAATTACTGCCTTTAACGATTCTTCCAAAAAGCGGTATTTCCCCACAATCAATAATAGGCTGATGAAAATAAACAGTCCTAACGAAATGGTCCCGGCACCCATGCTGTTGATATGGAACAGGTTCATGAACAATCCAGCGGTGACCACATAGAGGGCGGCCAAAATGGTAAAAGTGCTGATGAGGGTAACAAAGGCATAGATCCACAAATAGGTTTTGCCTAAATTCAAATACCCTTGGATCAGGCTTTTTTCGGTGACCGTGGTATATCGGATACCGAACTCAAAAAAGGGATACTTGAACAGATTGGCCAAAAGTATGGGGATGACCATAATCCAACCATATTGTGCCCCAGCTTTGGTGGAGAGTACCAAGTGCGAGGTGCCAATGGCCATACTGGCAAACAATAGGCCAGGGCCGAGTGCTTTCAACAATGCTTTCATCCCGTTTGTTCGTTAACTTTCAAACGGGAAGATATGTTTTTTTGTTCAAATTCCAGATGAAGCCTTTTCTACCTCCATACATTATTTTTTATCTAGAAGTGCCTCTTGGAACAGATTGAAAATACGGGTGTATTCATCCGTCCAACTACTGGGTTCCACAAAGCCATGTCGCTCCACGGGGTAAACGGCCATTTCCCAATTTTCCTTGCCCAATTCGATCAAGCGCTGTGACAATCTTACCATATCCTGAAAATGGACATTATCGTCCACCATGCCGTGAAGGATCAAAAGTTTTCCCTTCAGGCCATCTGCAAAATAGATGGGAGAGCTTCTTCTGTAGGCCAAACTATCCGTTGCGGGAGTATTCAGGATGCGGGCCGTATAGCCATGGTTATAGGCGGCCCAATCCCCAACGGACCTAATGGCCCCACCCGCACTGAAAGTATCGGGTGCGTTGAACATGCCCATCAACGTGATGAACCCGCCATAGGAACCTCCATATATACCAATTTTATCCGTGTCGATACCGTATTTGTCCACTAACATTTTGGCACCGTCCACTTGGTCGGAAAGATCTTTTCCTCCCATATGGCGGTAGATTCCGGTACGCCAGTCCCGCCCATAACCGGCGCTTCCACGGTAATCGATGTCCAAAACGGTATATCCGTTGTCCACCAAAAGATTGTGGAACATATATTCCCTAAAATAGGAACTCCACCACTTGTGTGCATTCTGTAGATAACCGGCCCCGTGAACAAAAATTACGGCAGCCTTGTTTTTTACTGATGTTTCGGGTTGATAGAGCCTGGCATATACTTCGGCACCGTCTTCGGCCTGAAAAGTGATGATTTCGGGGTCTTTCCATTCATATCCCTCAAAATCCTTAGTGGTTGAATGGGTCAGTTGTACCGCTTGGGTCTGTTTTTTGGCATACACAGGGTTTTCCTGAAGGTACAATTCCGTAGGCTTATTGGAGTAGGAATATAGTATGGCCAACTGGGTTTCGTCTGGAGAAAGTACCACATCATTATTGCCAATCATATTGGTCAGCTGCTCCCAATTCCCTCCTTTTAAGGGCATGGTGTAAAATTGTCGATCACCGGGATGGGTCTTGTTCGAGCCAAAATACCATCTGGACTCATCTTTGGATATGAATGCATCATAGATTTCAAATTCACCAGAAGTAAGGGCCTTGGCCTTTTTGGAATTGATGTCCATGGTGTACAAATGGGTGTATCCTGTTTTTTCGGACATGAACCAAACACTCTTCCCACCAGGTAGCCAGCCTAATTTAGAACCTCCAAACCAACCCACACCGGGTCCTGCGATCCAAGCCTCGTCATGTTGGCGATCCAATTGTTCCACTTTGCCTGTTTCTGGATCGAGCAATACGATCCATCGATCTTTATAATCATGGGCTTGAATGTCCAATATGGCCTTGGAACCTTCAGGGTTCCATGTGGGGCCGTTGATGAAACCGATCCGATCTTCATTTTTATAGGGTTTGTCCGGATAATCCTTGGTGTATTCGGGTACATAATCCAGGCCTTCCAAATTATCAAGGACCACGGGATAACTTTCCCGTTTGGCCAAATTGTACACAAACATTTCATACTTGGTGGGCTCATCGCCAACCTTGGAACGGGTATTTTGGTCTTCTGTATACCCTGATTCAGTTACATAATGAGGTACAATGGTTCCCTTGCTTTTGGGCCTGTCCATCAAAATATAGGTAATGTATTTTCCCGAAGGGGCCATTTCCAATCCGATTACAGATTTTCCACCAGTTTCCACGACCAAAGGCTCTAGTATCTCCAGCTTTTTGCTAATCTCTTCCCCAGCATCCTTTTTAGCCTTGCGTTCGCGCAGCACATCAAAAAGCCCCAATTGGTCTTGGTATAGAAATTCATCTTTGGAATCCCTTTTGTCCTCTTTGTCCTTGGCCTTCACAAAATGGGTCATTTGTTCTGTGGTTCCGGTGGCCATGTCCCAAACAAAAAGCTCATTGTCCTTGGTATAGGCTATCCCTTTTCCATTATGGGTAAAATGGGGGTTGTTTTCCCTTTCCAGTGTTTTGGTGATGGGAGTGGATTTGTAAGTAGCAATATCCAATAAGAAAATATCACCATTCTTTGCATAAACCGCCTTGGTTTTTTGTTGGTTGTAAGTAAGTCTTGAAGAGGGCAATGTGTTTGCAGACATAAAATCCACCTTGTAGATATCCTTTTTTCCGATGGAATAGGCATATAGCGAATCACTCATGGCGCCATCGGGGTTCCAGTCAAAATATAGTGTCATGCCATCGGAAGACCAATAGTGGTTGGAAGGCAGGTGCCCGACAAAGTTGTCCCCTTGCATGATGTCCTTGATTTTCAAGGTGGAATTATTACCTTTTTGGGCCCATAAACCATGGTGTGTCAATAGTAAAAGAACGATTAGCGTAAAATGTTTTCCCATTTTGGAATGAAGGTTTAAAGTTGGTTTGATTCCTGTGTTTTCAAATATCGGGTATTTTGCCGAGTTCCACTTGCATTACTTTTGTTCAAATTTTATTAAATGAAAAATTGTGGGAAGGCTTCTTGATTTATCCATATAAAAAGTATCTTTAAAACCTACAAGGTCCATTTTGAGCTTTGTTATTCAGAAGGTTTGACTTTTCGAGCTTTCCAATAAAATGTTTTAACCCACTGTCAAATAACTACTTACAAATAAAACCAATTTAACCAATGCAGATTATTGAAAATTCCACTGTTTACGATGCCATCATTGTGGGATCGGGAGCAGGAGGTGGAATGGCCACCAAGGTGCTGTCCGAGGCAGGCCTAAAGGTTGCCGTTGTAGAAGCAGGCCCCTTTTTTGATCCGGCCCTTCCAGAGCACCAGACCCAATTGAAATGGCCTTACGAAAGTCCGAGGAGAGGGGCGAGCACACGTTTTAGGCCCTTTGGTGACTTCGATGCCGCCTATGGTGGCTGGGATATTGAGGGAGAGCCTTATACCCAAAAAGACGGTTCACAGTTTGAATGGTTCCGTTCCCGCATGCTTGGGGGTAGGACTAACCACTGGGGAAGGATTTCCCTACGTTTCGGCCCTAAGGATTTCAAGCACAAGGATATTGATGGGCACGGAGACAACTGGCCTATCAGTTATGAAGATATTAAACCCTATTATGATAAGGTGGACAAACTGATCGGGGTGTTCGGTACCAATGAAGGTCTTCCGAACGACCCTGATGGTTTCTTCTTGCCACCGCCAAAACCAAGGTTGCACGAGTTGTTCTACATCAAAGGGGCAAGAAAAACTAACGTTCCTGTATATCCGGCCCGTCTATCCATGCTTACCAAAAAGTTGAATGATTATCGTGGGGTATGTTTTTATTGTGGACAATGTAACCGTGCTTGTCAGGTGTATGCCGATTTCTCCGCTGGAACCTGTTTGATATTCCCAGCCCAAAAGAATGGCGGCCAAGTAGATCTTTTTGTGAACTGCATGGTTCGTGAGGTCACCACCGATGCCGAAGGAAAGGCAACAGGGGTATCCTACATCAACAAGGAAGACAGAAAGGAATACAAACTGAAGGGTAAGGTAGTGGTACTTGGTGCCTCTGCCTGTAGTTCCGCCAGGATCCTTTTGAACTCCAAAAGTAAGCAGCACCCCAACGGATTGGGGAACAGCAGTGACGTGGTCGGGAAGTACCTCCACGATTCCACTGGTGCCGACCGCGCCGGTTTTATCCCCGATCTGATGAACCGAAAAGTTTCCTACAACGAGGATGGAGTAGGTGGAATGCACGTATATTCCCCATGGTGGGGTGACAATTCCAAACTGGATTTCCCACGAGGCTACCACATTGAGGTGTGGGGCGGTATGGGTATGCCCAGCTATGGTTTCGGGTTCAATGCAAACGAGTTCAACAAGTTCTTCGGGACCAAGGTCGGAGGTTATGGCGATGTGCTGAGAAGCGACGCCAAGAAATATTATGGTGCCGTGGTCGGGATGGCCGGAAGGGGCGAATCTATTGCAAGAAAAGAAAACTACTGCGAGATCGATCCTACCACTGTGGATGAATTTGGTATCCCGGTATTGCGTTTCCATTACAAGTGGTCGCAGTATGAGATCAACCAGGCCAAACACATGCAGGATACTTTTGAGGAGATCCTGATCAACATGGGCGGTGAGCCCTTGGGCAAGAAACCGGGCAAGGAGACCAATTATGGCCTTCACAATCCGGGTAACATCATCCATGAAGTGGGTACGACCCGTATGGGTGACGACCCCAAGACTTCGGTAACCAACAAATACCAACAGTTGCACGATGTGGATAACGTATTCATCGTGGACGCAGGGCCTTTTGTATCCCAAGCGGACAAGAATTGTACTTGGACCATTTTGGCCCTTTCCATGCGGGCTTCTGAATATATCGTTGACCAGTTGAAACAACAAAACATATAAGTGATGGATAGGAGAAAGAGTTTAAAATCGATCGTATTAGGTTCTGTTGCCGGGGGATTGGCCTTACATGGGTGTAAGCCCAGTGCTGAGACCGAGGAACTGGTAGAGTCCCCAAAGATGACCTATCCGGGCAGGGTTCCCTTGGAAGAAGAACTGATTGCGGAACTACAGGAAGAAGAATTCCTAAATCCACACGAAGTGGCCACCCTTACTATTTTGTGCGACCTTATTTTACCGGGGAGCGAGCAGTTCAAGGCGGCCAGCGATGCCGATGTGGTGGGGTTCATCGAATTCATGGCCAAGGACAATCCGCGTTACCAACCTGATCTGCGCGGTGGGCTGATGTGGCTGGACCACAAGTGCAACACGGAGTTCGCTAAAGAGTTCAAGGATTGTACCGTGGAACAACAGAAGAGCATTTTAGATACTATTGCCTTTTATGACCCAGAGGTTCCAGGAAATGAGAGGCCTTTTGAGGTGAACTTCTTTTCGTTGGTAAGGAACTTGACCATGACCGGTTTCTATACCACCAAGATCGGAATCGAGGAGATTGGGTATAAGGGTAACATGCCCAATGTATGGGACGGGGTCCCTGAGGATGTTTTGGCACAGCACGGTGTGGCCTATGAAGAAGAATGGCTAGCCAAGTGTGTGGACCAAAGTAAGCGTGGTGTCATCGCCGAATGGGACGAAAATGGAAATTTGATTACGTAAGTGAAATTTGACCATAAATAAAAAGGCCGCTACTTAAGTAGCGGCCTTTTTGTATTAGGTTGGCAGGTAGATTATGGTACTTCAACTTCTTCCAGAACGGTTACATCAACAGTGCCAGAAAAGGTCACCTCATTTCCAGAGCTGTTTTGACCTGCTGGCAGGGTCACTGAAAAATTATAGGTAAGATGGTTGCTGGTATCATCAAAGTCAAAATCTTGGATGATGCTATCATCGATCAATACAAAATCTTCCCCGTCCAAGTAAAAAAACTTGTGGTCTTGCCCAATGACCGTATAGCCAAGGGTGTAAAGATGTAGAAAACCAAATTGCTGTGATGCTCCACCAAGATCTTGGATTTCCATATCCAATTGAAAAAAGGAAGTTTGGAGAGGTTCATCAGGAGTGCTGAGGAACCTTCGAATTTTAAAACTTGTAATATTGTCCGATACGGATACACTGTTAAATTTAGGAATGGTTGATGCCTCAACCGCTGTATATCTGTAGATGGCAGAATCCTGATACGCTTCCCCGTCGGGTCGGACTCCCTCCATGTCAACAGTGATTTGCCCATATTTGGCCAATTCATCATAACCAACACCGTTGGAACCATTTTGACCATCTTCACCATTGGTACCATCTACCCCATTTTTACCGTCGGTCCCATTGATGCCATTCAATCCATTGGTGCCATCCATACCATCTGTGCCATCGGAACAGGAAACCATGACCAGACTCATGAAAAGCATGGTTGATCCAATAATTTTGCTCAGTCTCATATTTTTAGAATGTTGAAAGTTCAATGTTATTTTTGAATCTTTTTAGAAAAATACTTGTTCCAAAACAATGGCGTCCACGGTACCGGACATGTGTAGCGGATTCCCTGTTATATTCCCTGTTCCATCCACAGTAAAGTCAAAAGAATAAGTAAGGTGATGGGTTTCCGGGTCATAGTTGACATTTGTTATTTGTAAATTCAACATCTCCGGGCTGTTGCTGTCATAGGAGTTGCTTAACGTAAAATACTTATGGTCATCTCCGACCACGGCATAGCTAGAGATGTCATAGCTAAAGTAAAAATCCTGTGTTGTTTGTCCGATATCTATGATTTCCATGTATGTACTAAAGGTGGTCTCTTGAAAGACATCATCCGGCGCACTGAAAAAACGGGCTACTGTGAATGTATACACTTGATCTTCCCCAACCATATAAGAATCTACAAGGCTATATTGCCATAGGTTTATCCCATCTGCGGGTGTAAACTTGAAGGAAGTAGAATCCTGAAAAGCCTCATTATCTGCTCTTGTGCCTTCCATTTTTAGGGTGATGTAGCCATATTGTGTAAGTTCATCAAAACCGATTCCGTCAGTTCCATCCTGACCATTGGTGCCATTTTGTCCATCGGTTCCGTCTTTGCCGTTGGTCCCATTGATGCCATCTATACCGTCAATGCCATCTTTTCCGTCCTCACCGGAACAGGAAACCATGGTTACGCTTAGCGCAAGCATTGCCGCACTGAATAATTTGATAAGTTTCATGGATATTTATTTGTCAGCTGTTAAAAATTGAAAGTTGTAAACGGGGTTGTTTATGATTATAGATTATGTTATGTCTTATTGTATTTCCTCCAAAAGATATACATCCGCACTACCTTTTACATGAAGTGGATGTGTGGAATCGTTTGCTGAGGCATCAACAAAAAAGGAATAATTGAAGGTAAGGTGGTTGTCCTCCGGGTTAAAATTGAAATCGGTATATTCAATTTCTGAAGTTCCATTGGTGTTGGACTCATAGAGGTCGTCCAAAATGAAGTATTTATTATCCGTGCCGATTACCGGATGGCCTTGGACTTGTACTTCGGAATAATTGATGGTCTGGGTGGTTTCCCCAAAATTTGAGATTTGGATATAAAAATGGATGAAATTGCCATTGAAATAGTCATCTGGGGAGCTATAAAAGCGGGTAAACTGTAATACGACATCTTTTTCCATATATAAAATATTGCTGGAATAGGTCTCTCCATTGGTTTGTGTGAACTTAAAAATGGTGGAATAATCAATGGTGACCCCGTCAGGTCGGTTTCCGTTCAATTCCAATGTAGCGGATCCATACCGAGTAAGTTCATCAAAACCAACCCCATTTGTTCCATCGGCACCATCTTCTCCATTGGTGCCATTGATTCCGTCCAGTCCATCCATTCCGTCCTTTCCATCATCCCCTGAGCAGGATAGCATGATCAAGCTCATGGTGAGCGCGGTAATTCTTAATAGTTTTCTTGTTTTCATAGCGGTTATTTTAGAGTGATCGTTAATTATTGTATTTCTTCAAGAAGGTTTACATCCACTGTTCCGGAAACATTTAAAAAGTTCCCAGAATCATTATTGGCACCTTCAACTGTGAAGGAGTAAGAGAAAGTCAGGTGGTTGCCACTATTCGGGTCAAAGGTCATATCTGGAATCGCGATATCCGAAACCCCTTCACCTCCGGTTTCATACTTATCCTGTATCACAAAGTATTTATTGTCAGGGCCAACAACACCATATCTGTTCAAGACAAGCACAACTGATAGTATATTCTCAGTTGCTTGGCCTGGGTTGTCCACTGTAACTTCCCAGTCCACAAAAGTGGTATTATATGTATCGTCCGGAGAACTGTAAAACCGGCGGAAGTTAAAGAAGTACTGTACATCATCACCATTTTGGGTAGCTTCAACAATATTGTAGTTTGGGTAACTAGTGGCATTTATTGGGGTAAACTTGAATACAGCAGAATCCTCAAAAGCAATCCCATCTGGTCTTTTACCACTCAAATCAAGGGTTACGGCACCATATTGGGCCATTTCATCCAAACCGATTCCATCTTCGCCATTGGAACCGTCCTGTCCGGGTGCTCCATCTTGTCCGGGTGCTCCATCCTGTCCGTTGGCACCATCTTTGCCATCCAATCCATCAATACCGTTGATGCCATCCTTGCCATCCTCAATGGAGCAAGAGGTAATGGTCATTCCCAATACCAGAATGGCCAAACTGAAAAATTTGATTCGCTTCATAATTTGAATAGTTGGTCATCCAAATGTAGCTGGCGATCCTTGCGAAGGAAGATATGGATTGATGGATGACAGACTTTAATTGATGAATGCTCTGTCAGGATTGATGAAGTGATTAATAGACAGTCAAACAAAGAGATAGGGTCCTTTTTGCTGACCTACCTTAACCATTTTTTCTGGTAATGGGTTTATGGAGCTTATCAGCTTAGATGGCGAACGTTGTAAACCACCCATTGGATGGATGGTTTATGGTATTTTGACGAATTACTTTAATCGGTCTTTAGACCTAATCACTATTGGTGACAAGCGCAATGTGTTTACTGTCCTTAGACCAACTGGGCACATTGATGGAACCCTGTCCGCCGTAGATATAGCCAACAATGGTTGGGACGCCGCCGGAAGCTGGCATTAACCGAATGGTACATTGTTTATAAAAGGGATGCTCCCCAAATCCAATGGTAGGAGGGAAGGAAATGAACACGATCCATTTACCATCCGGGGAAACGTGGGGAAACCAATCTTTATATGCAGTGTCGAACGTCAATTGTGCTTGGTCACTGCCATCTGGCTTCATACGCCACAATTGCATATTGCCTGTTCGGTTGGAGTTGAAATAGATGTATTTGCCATCTGGGGAATATTCTGAGCCATCATCCAAGTTTTCGGTGTCCGTAAGTTGCACTTCCTTGCCAGTGGCTATATCCACACTGTAAAGATCGTATTTACCCTTGCGCTCTCCTGTGAACAACATTGATTTATTATCCGGGGATATCCCGTGCAGATAGGATGCGCCCACCCCATCTTTGGTAATTTTCCTGGGAAGTGAATCCCCTTTAGGGTCCATGATGTAGATGGACGAGGTTCCCCCATCTTCTTGATTATGGTTACTGATGCCCAAAATGCTTTCATCAAAGGAAAATACATGGTCATTGTTATTGTTGACGGCAAAACCTGAATTGATCTGGGAAATTTCATCCGTGGCAAAATCATATCGATATAAAAACCCGTTGGAATTGAACACCAGTTCCCTATCATTGTTGACCCAATTCGGGGCCTGGATGGAATGGGCGGAATTGAACAGGATTTTCCGATGGCCCGTTTCAACATTCATGATCTCCATGTTGCTGCCGAGGTAATCCCGATAAGGCTCAAGGTCCTTTGGGGCAGGTTTAATGATCCGTACATTGGAAAAGACTGCTTTTTCAACCACTTCAGGGTTGTGGGAACAGATATATAGCCCCACAAATACTTCGTTCCGAAGATTCACGTCTTCAATTTTCACGGTGGTAAATGGTTCGCCAAATTTTGCGGTAGACATGTAATAGACCCCTTCACGTCGTTCCAATTGAACCACATCCGGAGCAACATCGGTAGAGGTGACTTCCTCGGTTTCGCCTCCAGTCTCCCTTCTAAATTGCAATGAGGTCAACCCATCTCCATGTACCGATGCGTTGACATGGGGAGAGTCTCCCCTGAGGTTGTTGCGGATGATCCATCCTATTTTTCGGTGGGGGTCCACCCCTTCGCCCACAAATCGGATATGTGCCCTGAGGATAAAGTCACCCTGTATGGACTTGTACAGATATTGAAACTCATCAGTATTGGCCCACATGTTCGTTCCCGATCCTTCCAGGGTATATTCCTGCGATCCTGTATCATAGGCAACGGTTCCTGAAATGGTAGGTTTTCCTATGTTGATCTGATGATCAAAAATACCGTACTTGTTAAATGGATTTGGCTGTATGTTTACCATAGAGGTTGCTTCATGCAATGTAAATCCATAGAGCATGGCGATTGACACGCAAAAGAATAGTAGTTTTTTCATTTTATGTGCGTTTGTTTTGGCTTTCAAGATGTTGTAGAAGTGAAAATCCATTAAAAGATAATTCAAAATCATCAATATGTTCCCAAGTAGGGCTATTTTTTATGATGTCTTTGCTATCAATTTTTCTATTTGATAACATTGCTCCTAAGCAAATGAATAAGAAAATTCCTTATTTTTAAAACAATACTTCCCCCGCTATTAAAATTCAACTTCCTATGGCGATACAATTCTTGGGGAACAAGACCCAACGCTTTTATTTTCAGGATCAAGGGGAACGCAAAAGTTATGTGCTCATTTATGGGGACGATGTGGAACTTTTACCCGGAAACGCCCCAACCGCAGGGTACACCCCGATCAACTACAGGGGCAGGGACGGGGAAATCAAAAATCCCTCATTGATGAATAAAAGAAGCTTCGAGATGTACTTTTTGGACGTGGGCCAAGGCGATGCCGCCTTTGTGGTGACGCCCAACGATACCAAAATCTTGGTAGACGGTGGCCTTCGCGATCGTGCCTTGGGGTTTATCATTTGGAAGTACCGCTTGGACATCCCCGGCAATACCGTGACCATCGACCATATGTTCCTGAGCCATGCCGATGCCGATCATGTGGAAGGGCTCATTCCCCTCATCGAACATCCACAGATCACGGTGAACAATATTTATCATAACGGTATCGGGCTGTTCGATTCCGGTTTCAATACCGACTTGGGCAACGAAGTGAACGGCGAACTGGTGACCAAGCACAGTACATTGGCTGACCTGAATGGGTTTAATTTGAAGGGAACCTTTAAAAAATGGGTCGATGCCATCAAGGTCAGAGGTATCAACTACCATCGGCTGGACAAATCCGCAGGTATCCTGAACATTGGCGACCCTGATATCCGTGTGGAGATTTTGGGGCCTATCCTTAAACCTAATGGAGCTTTTGAATGGTTCGGGGGCAAGTCGCATACCATCAACGGGCATTCCTTGGTGTTCCGGATGTCCTATAACCATGTCCGCACTTTTTTCTCTGGCGACCTGAACATAGAAGGGAGCGGACTCTTATTGTCCCAACCCGATGGTGCCCTCAACGTGAATGCGCATGTGTTCAAGGCGCCCCATCATGGCAGCCATGAGTTTGACCCCGACCTATTCAAGGCGGTGAACCCGATGGTTACGGTGGTGTCTTCTGGCGAGGTACCCGACCATGGTCACCCCAGGGCCAAATTTTTAGGGGCGATCGGAAGAGCGGTGCGCGGGGAAGAACCTTTGTTGTTTTCTACCGCTTTATCGGCGCTGTTTGTGGATGATGAGGATGCGGAGCACGTAGCGGCTTCCAACATTATTGAGCCGACCACTTTGGGCGATTTGGATTTTTCCCTATCGGCTTCCAATACGGTGGCGAGGCGCAGGTTTAAAAAGATCTTGCCGGGCATTATCAACGTGCGTACCGATGGCGAATATATTTATGCGTACCGACGGGTGCAGATGGGCTACCAATGGGAGTCGTATAAGATGCGGTATGAGAATTAGATAACATAAGATGGTAGGATTTACAAGTTCTAAATTTCCTATTTATTTGTTTGTGTGCGAAACTGGCAATATCCCTTATACAGAAAGCCGATTTTTTAATAGGTTGCTAATTCTGCTTAGGGCAATGATTTCTTGGAAAATATCGTTATAACAATTGAAATTACTATATATTTAAGGGTTCCATAAAATGATGGAAATGAATTATATACCAGCACATCAATTTGAAATAAGATTTACTAACATTTTGGATTTTCCCAGTTGCATGTATGATATTGTTGCTCCTTTTGTGCAATTGACTACAGGTTTGAGAATTGAAAATGAAAACTCTCATAATGCTATCATTCATCTTTTCTTCAAAGATACCTTTGATACAATTTCTATACGATGGGATAGGATTATTTACAAAAGCGAGAATCATAAAGATAATCTTGTTGGATCTAAATCCTTTTTTCAAGAACCTTTTCTTAATCTATTTGCAAAAATAAAGGGGTCCAAGCATTTTGGTCAAATTAAGAACATTCTTTACTATTCAATGTTTATCAATATAAATGAACAAATTGACTTAGAGGAATCTCGTAAAAGGTTTTCCGAAAACTATTTTAAAGATGGCATAAATAACATTATACCTCTGAAAACTGACATTGGAATAGTTATCGAAAAAACAACTTCTAGTGGTCAAGTATCACTTAATATGGGGCCATATTCAGGCCCAATGGAGATTCAAAAGCACGGAAAAGGTAATTTCATAATTGAGGACATTGACACTTTAAAGAATATAACTGGTTTTGGAGAAATTATTATTCTTAACATCCTTAGAAATACAAATAGCTTTAGTTTTAATGATTATAAGGATTTACACTTGGAAGCAAAATCATTAACAGAACAAAGTTGGTCAAATGAGCAATAAGGGTATAACTTTTCAAAATACAGTTGATTTCCTTGAAGGGGAAATTTTTGTTGAAGAGCATGTCGAGGAACGAAAAAAAGATGCTTCCCAAGGGAATGTTGATGCAAACTATGAGAAGGTGGATGTTGAATTTTTTGTTGGCCGTGACCAAATACAAAAAGAAGAATATAATTTAACACACCATGATTTTATTTCTGGAGGTTTCAAAGTTGAAGAGTCTTGGACAAATAAAATATCTTACCAAGCTAAAGTAATTGAAATTGGTTTAGATTATGTTATTTGTGAATGTCTGGTGGATAAGGAGGGCCGGGAATTTGAAGTAAGGGAGTTTGGAAAGGTTTTATTTAAACATCTTGAAGGATTGAAAGAGAATACGCCTGTAATGTTGGTTTATAAAGAAAGACCTGGTTCAATGAGGTTTGATGTTTATAACGGAGAATATCTTGTGGATATGAAGCTTTTTGAACTTAATGATTTATATGCTGGGCTTGAAAATTCTGAATTAACCAAGCCTATAAAGTAGTTTAGATATTGTTAGAAATTACGTTCAAGGATGTTGGTCAAGGTGATTCTATTGTTCTCGAATGGGGTCCTGGTGATTCCATTAAGCATATAGGAATTATTGACTGCAATCGAAACAATGATAATCCTGTTTTAAAATTTATTCAGGATAAGAAGCCGGAAAGTATTGAATTTTTGATTCTTTCTCATCCGCATTACGACCATTTCTCAGGCATGCTTGAACTTATTGATTACTGTTATTCACAGAATGTAAAAATCAACTACTTCTTACAAACCTGTACTCATTTCACCTCTGATTTTATTCGGGCAGCCTTAAAAACTACAGTTTCCGAAAAGGCGTATTTGGATTTGATGAGGTATGTTAATGACAGATACGCAGCTAATGGTACCAAAGTTGGGTTGATACAAGCAGATTTAAATTTTAATATAGAATTATTTGGAAAAGGGGTTATTTCCTTTTTATCCCCTACTTATGGTGATGTATTGAAATATATAAAGAAGGAAAAGTACAATGTTCATGAAGAAGATGTTCATAATAACCCGTTGGCAAATATTCTATCGACAATTTGCAGGATTGATACTGAAGAAGGTTACGTTTTATTGACCGCCGATACGTCTAAAAAACAACTTGAAAGGCTTAAATTAGGTGGAGAGCTAATACTGTGTCAAAGCCCTCACCATGGTTCTGGATATAATCACAGTAGTTCATTTTGGTCAAGAGTTGTACGAAAGAAAAAAACGCCGGTTGTTTTTTCTGTTGGAACAAATAAATATGGACATCCCGCGCAAAAGGCAGTTGAATCATTTCTTAAGAACGAATATGACTTGCATTCAACAAATGAGGTGGGATGGCTTTCTAAAGCAACAAAACCATCTTCCAAGCCCAATCCATTAGATGTTATTAGTAAAAAAGTAAAAGCCAAGCTGAAATCAAAGACTTCTGGAGATCAAAAGTTTTCATTCAATATTTAATTTTTGGAATAAGACCTGAAAAAGTAAACCTCAAATAAACTTTATAAAAACAAAAAACCCCATAAACTTTGGGTCTACGGAGTTTTTATGTACTCGAGGCGGGACTTGAACCCGCACGGCCAAAAAGGCCACAGGATTTTAAGTCCGGCGTGTCTACCAGTTCCACCACTCGAGCCTGGACTTGAAACAAAAAAACGCTGCAAGCAGCGTTTTTGAGCGAAAAACGGGATTCGAACCCGCGACCTCCACCTTGGCAAGGTGATGCTCTACCAACTGAGCTATTTTCGCATGTTCTGCAAATAGCTTTCGAGCCAAACCACTGGTGTTTTATGCTCTACTCCCGATAGCTATCGGGACGCTATTTTCGCATTTTAAAGAACTCTGCACTTTTTCTAAGCGCGGATGCAAATTTAATACAATTCTTTAAAATGTAAAGTGTTTTCAAAAAAAATATAAGGAGGAAAATAAGGTCGTCAAACAATTGGTGCCAGCGCGTAAAAACAGGCAGCTACGGCTCTAGGGTTCTTTTCGTTTCAGTACCTTGTCCTTCAATACTTTGTCCTGTACCTGCTTGGCATAATTTCGACTCACGGGAATTTTATGGCCCTCTTCCAAAATCAGTTCGTGGTTTTCCAAAGACCGTATTTTGGCAATGGGAACGATGTATGATTTGTGTACCCGAATAAAGGCTTCCGTATCCAGATTTTCCTCAATGGTCTTTAGCGGCATCAGGCTCATGTGCTTGTCCGAAGTGGTATGGATCAACACATAGTTTTCCAAGGCCTTTACAAATAGGATTTCCGAAGTATAGATTTTTTGATACCGCCCATCGCACTTAACAAAAAAGTAAGCTTGTTCGGTGGTTGTTTCGGTAGGTTCTTGAGTGCCCGATTTATAGGAATGATACCGAACTGCTTTGGTCACCGCCTTAAAAAAACGGTTAAAGGTGATAGGTTTCAAAAGGTAATCGATCACATCAAACCGAAACCCGTCCAAAGCATAATTGGGGAAGGCCGTGGTGATGATGACCATGGGCAGGTCGTGGCGGACTTTTAGAAAATCCAAACCCGTCAGATACGGCATCTGAATGTCCAAAAAGATGAGGTCTATGGCCTGTTTCTCCAACATTTGGTCCAATTCCAGAGCATTTTCCACCGTGCATACCAGTTCCAAATGGTCGATGACCTGCACGTATTCCTGCAGCACCTCCCTAGCGAGCGGCTCATCATCCACGATTATGCACTTCAGTTTTTTTGCCATTCCAGTTTCAATAGTACGGAAAATCTATCTTTTTGATCATCAATATGTAACGAATACGAGTCAGGGTACAATAAATGCAACCGGCGTTCCACGTTGGTCAGCCCGATGCCCCTGGGCCGTTCATCCTCGTTACCCAACCCATTGGGGCCTTTACTGTTTTCAATATGTAATTTGAGATAAGCATCGGTCACTTTGAGTGTCATCCGGATAAAATTGGGTTGCCCCTTTCCTTTGGAAACATGTTTGAACGCATTTTCCACAAAGGGAATCAGGATAAAAGGAGCAATCGTTTTTTGATGCAGCGTTTGGTCCAGAATGTCGAACTGCATTTCGGTATGTTCGGGATCTAACCGCAGTTTTTCCAGGTCGATGAAGTTTTCAATAAAGCGAAGTTCCTTTTCCAACGGAATCTGCTCATCATTACATTCATACAATTGAAAGCGCAGCATGTCCGAAAAATTGGCCAATGATTCTGAGGCCAAATCCGGGTTTTTGTGGATCAACGCAAAGATGGAATTGATGGTGTTGAACAAAAAATGGGGATTGATCTGCGATTTGAGGTACTTGAGCTCGGTTTCCAGGTGTTCTTTTTCCAAGCGCAACCGCCTTTTCTCCGCCTGCAGCCAATTCTTGCCCAGTTTAATGCTCATCCCCAAGGTCATACTGGCCACAGTGGAGGGTAGGGCCCACACAAAATAGATGGTGGTGAATTGGTACGGATATACCCCAAACAGCTCGAATAGGGACTTTCCGGAAAGATAGGAGGCCAAAAAGTAACCACTTACAATAAAGGCGTTACAGACCAAAATGGTTCCCAATACCGAAAAAATATAACTCGCATAACGCCCAACATACAACAACTTCGGAATCAGATAATACAGGTTGAAGTATACCCCGATAATCTGGAAAATCACATAAAAATAGAATTTGACGGAAGAGTCGCTGTGGAGTAAATATTCCCAAACTTGTGATAAACTGCCCACATTGATGGTCAACCATACCAAATGATACCCCAACCAAAAGGGGATATGGTACAGTTTGAGTTTCAGGGCAATCTTTTTCAGTCGGTTGAAATCCATCAACTAATTCATAAATCAGTACAAGTTACTTTTTTTGATTATGTGCCCGAGCCAAATTGACGACCTGCCATAAATAATTGACGAAAGGCATTTTACATCATTATCTGGGAAAAGACGCGGGAAGTCAACAAAGTGCCACCTTCGGTCAATCCAATTATGATGGTATAGCAAAGCAAACTTCATTTGGCAAGAATCAATTCAAAACAAATGAAAGTCAAGGTTTTAACTGGTAAAAATTTTTGTGTGAGTCTTATGTTGATTGCTGGAATCTCCCAAGTTTTGGCGCAAGTTCGCGGTAAGGTGAGTGATGCACAGGACAATCCCATCCCCTTTGCCAATGTGGTGTTGTATCAGGCAGTGGATACCACTTTGGTTACCGGTGCCATAACAGACGATGCAGGTTATTTTTCTTTGGAGCCAACTGGAGTAGGTCCATTTCGAGTGCGGGTGACCTATCTCGGTTTTGCCGATCACTATACGGAACCCTTTCATTTGGATTCGGGTTCACCGTCATTGCAATTGGGGACATTGGTATTGACCGAAAATGTGAATGAATTGGATGAGGTGGTGTTGGCGGCACGAAGGGATTGGGTACAACGCACCCTGGAAGGCCAGGTAATCAATGTGCAGAGCAGTGTGATAACCAAGGGAAGCAATGCCTTGCAACTGTTGGAACGGTTGCCAGGAGTGATTTTGGACAGGCGTGACTACCAGTTTACCTTGAACGGGCAAAGTGGGGTTACGGTCCTCTTCAACGGTCGAAGGATATCCATGTCCATGGAAGATGTGATGGCCCTTTTGGAGAGCACCTTGGCGGACAACATTGAAAAGGTGGAACTCGTCACCTCTCCTTCGGCCAAATACGATGCGGATGGGGGAGCGGGCATCATCAATATTATCTTCAAAAAAGGAGTGAACGAGGGCAGCCAATGGAACTATAGCGCCAGTTTGGGGTATGGCTATTGGGAAAAGGCAAGTACCTCGTTGGGCTATTCCTTCGGAACTGAAAAAATGCACCTGAATGCCAACTATTCCCTATTCCACGACCATGGAAAAAATGGGTTTGAAGGGTCGGGAACGAGTTTTCAACCTATTCTCGGCGCTCCCAGTCAGGCTATTTTTTCCACCTATTTCAACAATAACAACAATGCCCATAACATGAATTTAGGTATGGGTTATCAAATTTCACCAAAGGTGGAACTCGGTGGGGAATTCACCTTGAATTTTGCCAAGAACCGATCCATGTCCAATGTGAACAACCAACGGATCATTGAGGGTCAGGATTATTTTAGGTCGCATTTGGTTACGGAGGGAAACGCATCGAAGTTGAATGTGATTTCCTCCTTGTATTTGACTGACAAGCTGACCGACCATTCCAGTTTTGCTGTGGATTTGAGTTATCTCAATTATACTAACGATAGCCCGGCCACCACAAAGAGCGAGTATTTTGATGAAAACGATGAGCCCTATGACCCGGAAAATGAAATTTTTACGGATGGGAATCGAGGTTTCAGTGAGTCGACCATCCAGTTAGGGGTGCTCAAGTTGGATTACACCCATACCTTTAATGATAAATTGGAAGGCGAGTTCGGATTCAAGGGGAGTTATTCCGATAACACAAACGATAGTAAGATCGAGACCCAGGTGGAAGGCGAATGGATCGTGGACCCCCGGTCCCAAAGTCTCATCGAGAGTGATGAAACCCTGTGGGCATTGTACTCGCAGTTCCAAGTGCAACTTCATGAAAAATCGAAGGTGGACCTTGGTTTACGGTATGAGGATTGGAGGCGGTCGTTGTCCACTTCTGAGGAAGATTTCACCATTCGTCAATTCTTTCCGTCAGTTTCTTATCAATACCAACTTTCTGAAAATCGGCAACTCAACCTGAATTACCATCGTCGTATCAGTAGGCCTGCCTATTCCGATTTGGTCACGAGTCTGTACTACAACGATCCCACGGCCATTTTTACGGGCAATCCCATGTTACGGCCCGGTATCACCAATACGTTGCAACTGGAATATGTGAAAAACGGGTTTTCCATGGGGCTTTCGTTTCAAAAGGAAATTGACCCCATCATCCGGTACCAGTTGACGTCCACACCCCAGAATGATATTTTGGTCATTTCACCGCAAAATGCGGATTATCAAAAAAGTATAGGTCTCTTTTTGAACATTCCCGTGCAATGGGCGTCTTGGGCCAGACTCAATATGTCCTCCACTTCAGCCCTTCGGGATTATAAGATTTCGTACAGTCCCAATCCTGCCTCAAAGACCTATTTCTACCAGAGTCTCAACTTTAACCAAACCATCAAATTGCCTTGGCAGATGGATGCAGAATTGTCTGGTTGGTACAATTTTGACCATTATAATGGCACCAATTCCACGGAAGGTTTTGGGGTGATGAATTTTGGCATTTCAAAACAGTTCAAGAACGATTGGGGAACCTTGCAGTTCAGTGTTTCCGATGTGTTCCGAAGTTTGGATATCCATACCCATATCAGTGGAATGACCCCCATTGTTTTTGATATTGATACACGGTCGCGGTATCGGGATGAATCAGCCTTTACCCGTATTTTTCGTTTGACCTATTCCAGAAGTTTTGGAGGAAATGCGAACAAAAAATCACGCAATCTGGGAAAAGAGGAATTCAATCGGGTAAATTAGGAAGTTGCCTTCTTCTTTTTGCTCAACAGCCTTTTGATTTCGTTGAGTTTCATCAAGGCTTCCACAGGGGTAAGGGTGTCGATGTCCAAATGCAGGATTTCTTCCTTGATTTCTTCCAACAAGGGATCGTCCAAGTTGAAAAAGCTTAGTTGCATTTCGTTTTGGGAAGCTTGTAGTTTATCCGAAATCTCTTCACTGGAATGTGATTTTTCCAGTTTTTTCAGGATTTTGTTCGCCTTTTGGATAACCTGTTGGGGCATGCCCGCCATTTTGGCCACATGGATCCCAAAACTGTGCTCGCTGCCCCCCGGTACCAATTTCCGAAGGAAAAGCACATTGTCTTCCAATTCCTTCACCGAAACATTGTAGTTCTTGATCCGGGTAAAGGTGGTGGTCATTTCATTCAGTTCATGGTAATGCGTCGCAAAAAGCGTTTTGGCCCTGGCTGGGTGTTCGTGCAAGTACTCGGAAATGGCCCAAGCAATGGAAATGCCATCGTAGGTGCTGGTACCGCGACCAATTTCATCCAACAACACCAAACTGCGTTCGGAAAGGTTGTTGAGAATGGAAGCCGTCTCGTTCATTTCCACCATAAAGGTCGATTCGCCCATGGAAATGTTATCGCTGGCGCCCACACGGGTAAAAATCTTGTCGATGACGCCAATTTTGGCCTCGGAGGCAGGTACAAAACTTCCCATCTGGGCCAAGAGCACGATCAATGCCGTTTGCCGCAACAAGGCCGATTTACCACTCATGTTCGGCCCCGTGATCATGATGATTTGTTGGTCTTCACGGTTAAGCAATACATCATTGGTCACGTACTGCTCGCCCAAGGGCAACTGTTTTTCAATAACAGGGTGCCTGCCTTCCGTGATGTCCAGTTCGGTGGACTCATCCATGACCGGTTGCACATAATTATTCTCGCTGGCCAATTGCGCAAATCCGCAAAGGCAATCCAACTGCGCGATCAAATGGGCATTCTGTTGTACCGGGGTGATGAATTCCTGCATCCACACCAAAAGACGTTCGAACAGTTGTTGTTCCAAATGCAGGATGCGCTCTTCGGCCCCCAAGATCTTGGCTTCATATTCCTTCAGTTCCTCGGTAATATAGCGTTCCGCGTTCACCAAAGTCTGTTTGCGGATCCAACTTTCAGGCACCTTGTCCTTATGGGTGTTTCGCACCTCAATATAGTAACCGAACACATTGTTGGAATCGATTTTGAGCGAAGTGATTCCTGTAAGTTCGGTTTCACGCTCCAACATTTTGTCCAGGTAATCCTTTCCTGAAAAAGCTAGGTTGCGCAATTCGTCCAATTCCTCGGAATAGCCTTGGGCAATGGTGTTGCCCTTGGCAATATTCACGGGAGCTTCCTCGTTCAAAACTTCTTTGATCTTGGAGCGAAGGGCTTCACAGGCATCCAAGCGATCCCCAATATTTTGCAGCGAGGGGTTGGTGCTGTCCTGTGCCGCTAATTTTATAGGCACGATGGCTTCAAGGGAATTTTTGAGTTGGATGACTTCCTTCGGGTTGATTTTTCCGGTCGCCAATTTGGAAATGAGACGTTCCAGATCGCCCATTTGCTTGATCCAATGTTGCATCTTATCCAATTGATCGCCATGTTCCTTCAAATGGGCCACCACTTGATGACGCTGCTGAATTTTCTCCAGATTTTTCAAAGGAAGGGCCAACCATCGTTTCAACAATCGCCCACCCATGGGCGATAGCGTGTTGTCGATAATGTCCAACAAGGTCACCGCATTTTGATGGGGGGAATGGTACAGTTCCAAGTTTCGGATAGTGAACCGGTCCATCCACACATATTCCTCCTCGGCAATACGTTGGATCTGGTTGATGTGTTGCAGGCGGCTATGTTGGGTTTCCGACAGGTAATGCAATACGGCCCCGGAGGCGATGATGCCATGGTTAAGATGGTCTATGCCAAAACCCTTAAGGGTTTTGGTGCCGAAATGGTTGTTCAGGCTTTCCAGCGCATAATCTTCTTGAAAGATCCAATCTTCTGTAAAGAAGCTGTGATATTGGTTACCAAAATATGCTGAAAATTCCTTTTTATGGTTTTTGGAGACCAGCACTTCATTGGGTGCAAAATTTTGAAGGAGTTTGTCCACTTGTTCCACAGATCCTTCCGAAGTCAAAAACTCCCCTGTGGAAATGTCCAAAAAGGAGATGCCCAATTTGTTCCTTCCAAAATGCACGGCACTTAAAAAATTATTGCTTTTGGCAGTCAGGATGTCGTCGTTAAGGGCCACACCGGGAGTTACCAATTCTGTCACCCCACGTTTTACGATGCTCTTGGTCATCTTGGGGTCTTCCAACTGGTCGCAGATGGCCACCCGTTGCCCGGCCTTTACAAGTTTCGGCAAATAGGTGTTGAGGGAATGGTGGGGAAATCCGGCCAATTCCGTTTTATCGCCACCATTGTTCCGATGGGTCAGGATAATTCGCAGGATTTTGGCGGCCTTTATGGCATCGTCCCCGAAGGTTTCATAAAAATCTCCCACACGAAAGAGCAGCAACGCATCAGGATGTTTGGTCTTGATGGTATTGTACTGTTGCATCAACGGGGTTACCTTCTTTGTCTTTTTATTGGCTGCCAAAGCGATTTATTTGAAAATTATAGGCTCCATAATCAACTACATAGTTGTGTTCAAACAAAATTTTAGAACAGTTTGTCATTCCACACTTGATGCGGAATCCATTCAATCTTGCCTGAGTGGATTCCTGTTTTCACAGGAATGACAATTTGTAGGCGATTTTATTCTTTTACTTTTGTCCCAAAATAGGGTGGAAGACGAATATATCGCTTTCATCAGGTTCCCAAAATTTTTGTTGATATTTTGGCCCCAATGGTTAAAAAAATGAATCGAAAACTTGAAAATAGTGAGTTGGAGCGGTTGGACGTGGCCGGTTTCAAAGAAGCGGAAAAGACCCCCATCATTGTAATCTTGGACAACATCCGCAGCCTGAACAATATTGGTTCGGTGTTTCGAACCGCAGATGCCTTTTTGGTGCAAAAGATCTATCTCTGTGGCATCACGGCCACCCCTCCCCATAAAGATATCCGGAAAACGGCCCTTGGCGCTACGGAAAGTGTGGATTGGGAATACCGAAAGGATACCTTGGAACTGGTACAGGAATTGAAACAAGCGGGGATAAAGACTATTTCGGTTGAGCAAGCGGAGAATGCCATCATGCTGAACGATTTTCATGCGGACGCCAACACAACGGTGGCCTTGATCTTCGGAAATGAGGTCAAGGGGGTATCCCAAGAGGTGGTATCGGCCAGTGATGCTGTTTTGGAAATTCCGCAGTTGGGGACCAAGCATTCCCTCAATATTTCGGTAAGTGCAGGGATAGTTGTGTGGGATGTGTGGTCGAAACTCCATGCCCAAAAATGAAAAAAGCCCTGATGTACAGGGCTCTATATAAAGTTTGAGTTAGTTAGTCTCGTATTTTGAGGGCTCTAAGAAAATAAAACCAATCGTTATATCCAAATATTTTGTGAAAATTCTCTTAAAAGTTTGAGGAAAGAATGTTGTCCTCCAACTTTTCCAAAATAGATTCGTAGTCGACGGGATGGTGTACAAAATCCATTTCGCTAATGTCAATGATGAGGCTATTCTGGTCTTGGTGACTTTTGATAAAATCCAAATAACCCCTATTGATTTTTTCCAGGTACTCAGGATCAATGTTCTGCTCGTAATCCCTTCCCCGTTTTTTAATGTTAGCTAACAAGCGTTCCGTGTTCTGGTAGAGGTATAGATAGATTTCCGGCTTTTTCACTTCCTTGTACATAAAGTTGAAGACTTTTCGGTACAGGTTGTACTCCTCACGTTGCAAGGTCACCTTGGCAAAGATCAACGATTTGAAGATGTCATAATCGCTCACCATAAAATTCTTAAACAAGTCAAATTGGGAGGTATCGTCCATAAACTGTTGGTAGCGATCGGCCAGAAAGGACATTTCCAAAGGAAAGGCGTAGCGCGACTGATCCTCATAGAATTTGGGCAAAAAAGGGTTGTCCGCAAATCGCTCCAAGATCAATTTGGCATTGAAATCGTTGGCGATCATGGTAGAAAGGGTGGTTTTTCCGGCACCGATGTTCCCTTCAATGGAAATCAATTGCAGCTGTGAAAAAAGCCCGATTCGGTCCTTGAAAAGTTTGTGTTTTGTTTTGGTCAATTTGCTTTTGTCCCTGCATTCCTGGAGCAGATTTCGGGTGTCTTTCTCAAAAATGGGATGGTAAAACTGGGGGGCAATATCCGATAGCGGTTTCAGTACAAAATTCCGGTTTTGCATCTGCGGATGCGGAATCACCAAGTCTCCCGTGTTGATTACCTCTTGACCGTAGTAAATGATATCGATATCTAAGGTGCGGGAACTGTAACCATCACCTTGGGAACGTACACGTCCAAAATCTTGTTCTATGCCCAACAGGTTGTCGAGCAGTGCTTTTGGATCTAACGGCGTCAGCACAGAAACACAAATGTTTAGGAATTCATCACCCTCAAAACCAACGGCGGGGTTTTCATACACCGAGGAAATATCCAACACTTTTCCAACCTGCCGTTGTATCTGGAATATTGCTTTTTGCAGGTTGGCAAGCCGATTGCCCAAATTGCTTCCGAGTGATAAATATACCTTGTGCTTTTTGCCCATAATCGAAGGAACAAAGTAAACAAAACAATACTACAATGGTTATATTTGGAACGTAATAAATTTTGTTGGATGAACTTTTTGAGAAACCTGTTGGCTTCCATTTTGGGAAGTTTGGTGGCATTTGCGATTATCATGGGAATGTTCTTTATCTTTTTGATTTTGATGGGCAATTCCGATGACGGTGTGGTGGTGAAAAAGAATTCCATTTTGGAAATCGGATTGATGATGCCCATTTTGGATTATACGGGAAAGGACGAGGCCGACCCTTTTGCCGCCCTTTGGGCAGCGGAGATTGGTTTGGACGAGATCATACACGCCATAAAGGTGGCCAAGGAAGATGATGATATCGAGGGAATCAGCATCACCACCAGTTTTTTACAGGCCGGGATGGCACAGACCAGGGAAATCAGGGAGGCTTTGCTCGACTTTAAGGCATCCGGGAAGTTTATCATGGCCCATTCCGATTTTTATTCCCAAAAGGATTACTACTTGGCCAGTGTGGCAGATGAGGTCTATATGAACCCCGTCGGGGCGTTGGATTTTAAAGGTTTGGCCACTGAAGTGTTGTATTATAAAGACCTTCAGGAAAAAACGGGTATAAAGATGGAAGTCATCCGCCATGGAAAATACAAGAGTGCCGTGGAGCCCTTTTTGTCCAATACCATGAGCGAGGAGAACCGCACCCAACTCAAGGAACTGCTCACCTCCATTTGGGATGTGATGTTGGACGACTTATCGGCATCAAGGAACATTGCCAAAACAGATTTGAATATCATAGCCGATACATTGGGCGGAAGGACCCCTAAGCTGGCCGTGGCATCGGGATTGCTGGATGGCACCTTGCACTTTGACCAGTACGAAGGATTGCTCAAGGAAAAAGTAGGGGTTGGGGAAGACGAAGAGTTGAACTATGTGTCGCTAACGGATTATGTTCAAAAGTCCAATAGGCAAAAAATACAGACCGGTACCGATAAAGTGGCCGTAATCTATGCACAGGGAGAAATATTTTTCGGGGAAGGCGGAAAAGATCAAATAGGCCAAGGACTTATTGTGGATGCCCTAAAAAAGGCAACCAAGAACGAAAATGTAAAAGCCATTGTGTTCCGTGTGGATTCCCCCGGGGGCAGTGCGTTGGTGTCCGATATCATTTGGAGGGAAATGCAACTGGCCAAGGCGGTAAAACCTGTGGTCGTTTCCTTTGGTAACGTGGCCGCATCGGGAGGCTATTATATTGGGGTGGGAGGTGATAAAATCTTTGCGGAACCCACCACCATAACCGGCTCCATTGGAGTGTTCGGAACCATTCCCAACATAAACGAACTGGCCAAGAATGTAGGCATCAACGCGGAGCAAGTGGGGACCAACAAAAACTCTGTGGACTATTCCCTTTTTGAACCCATGAGCGATTCGTTCCGGAAGGTGGTCTTGGAAAGCATCGAGGAAACGTACGGCACCTTTTTGGAGCGTGTGGCCCAAGGCCGTAACATGACCGTTGCCCAAGTAGATTCACTGGCCCAAGGTAGGGTGTGGAGTGGTGTGGACGCCAAGGCCAATGGTTTGGTGGATGAACTGGGGAATTTGGACGATGCCATTGCCGCTGCAGCTGAAATGGCCGGACTGGAATCCTATAGCATACGGCAATATCCCAAGTACAAAACCGATTTTGAGCGCTTTATGGAAAATTTAGGTGGGGTGAAAGCCAAAATAGGACAGGAACTTATCCAAGAAGAAATTGGCACAGAGGCGTACAAAATGTTGAAGGAGTTTAAGGATTTGAGCAAACAGGAAGGAATACAGGCCAAAATGCCATTTAGTTTGAATATTAAATAGAAAGGATGACGCAAAGGGACAAAAGAGTTGCGTTTTCCATTTACCTCTACCTAGGGGCCCTGTTCATTACTTCGTTAGTGGTGTCCAACCTTATTTTCCAGAAGTTTTTTCACTGGAACCCCTTTGGGGAAGTCACCATTTTTGGTGCGCCGTTGTTTGAGCTTTCGGTGGGGATTTTACCTTATCCGGTTACTTTCCTGATCACGGATTTAGTCTCCGAGGTGTACGGACAAAAAAAAGCCAATCAGGTGGTCACGGCGGGTATTTTTGCCTCTTTTTTCTCCATGGGTATCATTTTGTTGGCCAATTTTTCGGAAGCTATTCCCAGTTCCCCAGTGGATGATGTCACCTTCACCAAGGTATTCGGCTTGTCCCCATTGGGCGTTTTGGCCTCTATGCTGGCCTATTTGGCCGCACAGTATATCGATATAAAAATCTATCATTATTGGAAAAAGGTTACAGATGGCCGGATGCTGTGGCTTCGGAACAACTTTTCCACCTTTTCTTCCCAGTTTATAGATACCCTAACCGTGATTACCCTATTGTGTCTTTTTGGTGTTTTGCCTTGGGACAAATTTTATGGTTTGTTGGTCAGCGGGGTCATTTTTAAGATCATAATTGCCGTATTGGACACCCCTTTCCTCTATTTTTTCGTATATCTCATGCGTAAAAGATTTAACTTAAAAATAGGGGAGGAAATTTCTTTGGATTGACAACTTCTCCTTTAATTTGTTGTAAAACATCGAAGTATGAAGAAAAAAGTCCTAAAGATTGCCGGTATAACCCTACTTATCCTACTCGTCCTGATCATTGCACTTCCATTGTTCCTTCAAGGGAAGATCGAACAGATTATCAAGGACAAAGTCAACAATAGCATCAACGCCACCTTCGATTTTGAAGATGCCAATTTGAGCTTACTCAAAAGCTTCCCGAATGCCAATCTGGAACTTACTAATCTTTCCCTAGTCAACAAAGCACCTTTTGAAGGGGACACGTTGTTTTATGCAGGCGATATAGAACTCACCATGTCCATCAAGGAATTGTTCAAATCAGCGGAGGAGCCCATCGTCCTTCAAAAATTGAATGTGGATCATGCTAAAGTGAACATCAAGGTGGATGCCAATGAAAATGCCAATTATGACATCGCCAAGGAGGATGAAAGTGCTACAACAGAAACCGCAGATGCATCCGATGACAATTTCACCTTGGCCATGGATTCCTATAGCATCACCAATTCTGAGATTGTGTACCATGATCTTTCCAGTGGAATGCGTTTGGCCATTTCCGAAATGAACCACTCCGGTACCGGAGATCTGTCACTCGAAAAATCCCAATTAAAGACCATGACCGATGCCTTGGTTTCCTTTGAGATGGACAGCACTTTGTATCTGAACAAGAACAAGATCAACTTGGATGCCTTGATCGATATTGATCTGGCCGAAAGCAAATATTCCTTTTTGGAGAACAAGGCCATGGTGAACCAATTGCCTTTGGTTTTTGATGGCTTCATAAAACTAAATGATGATAACCAAGAAGTGGATATCACCTTCAAGACACCGTCTTCGGATTTCAAAAACTTTTTGGCCGTGATTCCCGAAGCGTATTCCAAAAACATTGAAACCGTTGAAACTACCGGAAATTTTGAGGTGAACGGTCAATTCAAGGGCATCGTTGACGATGAACATATCCCTACTTTCAAAATTGCCATCAATTCGGACAATGCCTCGTTCAAATATCCGGATTTGCCCAAAGCGGTTCGCAATGTGTATATCGATACCGAGATCAACAACGATACGGGCATCACCGAGGATACCTATGTGAACATCAATAAATTGTCTTTCACCATTGATCAGGACAAGTTCAACATGAATGCCAAGATCAGGGAACTGATGGGCAACACCACAGTGAATGCGCACATGGATGGTAAGATCAATTTAGCCAATATCTCCAGCGCCTATCCAATGCCCGAAGATTTCAATTTGAAGGGTATTTTGGATGCGGATGTGACCACCAGTTTTGATATGGCATCGTTGGAGAAAAAACAGTACCAGAATACCAAGACCGCAGGGACCATGCAATTGACCGGGTTTGAGTACACTTCCGAAGAGATGAAGAACCCAGTGGCGATTAGCAATGCGGCCATGACCTTTAATCCACAGACCGTTACCCTGAATTCTTTTGAGGGGAAAACGGGCAGTACAGATTTCAATGCCACGGGAACCCTGACCAACTTGTTGGGCTTTATGTTCAACAATGAAAATGTGGAGGGGAATTTCAAACTGACTTCCAACCAATTTGCCCTGAACGATTTTATGATGGAAGATACGGTAGCGGAGGGCCAGACCCAGACCGAAACCACTACCACGGGCGAGGAACGCATCAAGATTCCATCCTTTTTGGATTGTACGGTGGAGGCTGCCGCCAATACAGTGTTGTATGATGACCTAAAGCTGAAAAATGTGAAGGGTACTTTAGTGATCAAGGATGAAACTGCCACAGTAAAAAATTTAACTTCAGATTTGTTTGGAGGAACCTTAGGTCTGAACGGTTCGGTTTCTACCAAGGAGGCTAATTCCACTTTTGATGTGGATCTGGGGATGAGCAATTTCAACATAGGTGAATCCTTTGCAGGACTTGAACTTTTTAAGGTATTGACACCATTAGCCAGTGCGTTGCAGGGTAAGTTGAATTCCGATATTAAAATTGCGGGTAACCTGAAAGACGACTTTACACCTAATTTGGCTACCATTTCAGGGAATTTATTGGCGGAACTGCTTTCACCAAAATTGGATACCGAAAAAGCACCATTGGTTTCGGCCTTGGACAGCAAACTCAATTTCTTGGACACCAAGGAAATCGATTTGAACGGACTTAAGACCGCCTTGAGTTTTGACAATGGTTCCGTGAAGGTGAAACCGTTTACGCTAAAATATAAGGACATCGGCATCAACGTAGCGGGTAGCCATACCTTTGATAAACAAATGCAGTACACGGCAACCTTGGATGTTCCAGCCAAATATTTGGGCACGGAAGTAAACAAGCTGATTGCCCAAATGAACGATCAAAGCCTGCAAGAGGTGACCGTTCCGGTAACGGCAAACATTGGTGGCAGTTTTACCAATCCCACGGTGAGTACCGACCTTACCTCTAGTGTGAAGACCTTGACCACCAAATTGGTGGAAATCCAAAAGCAAAAATTGGTGAACAAGGGCAAGGATACGGCCAAGGACCTTTTGTCCGATGTGTTCAAAAAGGATGAGGGTGATACCACGACTACCAAATCTTCTGGGGTAAAAGAAGCCTTGGGTAATTTGCTGGGGGGTCAAAAGGAAACCAAAACCGATACTACCAAAACCACGACCAAGGAAGAAGACGTAAAGAATACAGCAAAATCCGTTTTGGGCGGTTTGCTGGGGAAAAAGAAAAAGGATACCGTGAACTAAAATTAAAAGGGCGATAAACATCGCCCTTTTTTATTCCTTGATTTCGCCGTTGATAGTGGCTAGGATTTCATTCATGCTCTGCATCAATGGGGTGTAATGCAAGGTCTCGGTTGTAATACTGGTGAGGATGAACATTAATAGATTGTTCTCGAATTCAGTGGATTGCAAAAGGTGAAGGTTGCTCAGTTGTTCCTTGCCGACGGGCAGTCCCAAGTCACCCGAAACCCCTGTAAGGTCATAAATGGTCTTGATGCTGTTCCCGTTCCTTCGGAACATAGTGATGATCTGATCTCGTTCATGATCCAGCATTGCTTCTTGTTTGGTAATATCCTCAATGTTGGAAATCCAATTGGTGAGCAAAACCCGGAGATTTGGGTTCGACAGATCCTTTAAACTACCCGAATTGATCATCTCTTCCAACAACGAATTGTTGGGGTTATAGGAAATATCAAAAGCGAGGGCATTGTACAACAAGTTGGACAGCTCCTCTTCATTGGGAAGATTCTCCTGATCTTGCATGAAGCCAATGATTTTTTTGGAATCTTCATAGCTTTTTTTGTTGACGGCAATAAGATTCTTGAGTTTGGTCTGGCTCGTCTCGAATTCCTTTTTCAGTCCGACCAGATATACCTGTTCTTTTTCCCTTTTGATGTGTTGTTCGTTGGCGTTGTCTATGGCAAGGGCAATCAAAATACCGATGACCACTAGCACTATTTCACCAATGGCATAAAGGATATAGTTGCTGATCTTTCTTTCTTCAACAAGACCTTTTCTTATTTTCCTAAAAAATTTAAGCATGTTCAATTCTTTGGTAGCATTCGCATTTGTTTTTATCGATAGCCGATGACAACCGCTATGATTATGGCAATGGCACCGATCAAAAGCATGAGCGAGGTTGGTATGATGGCAAATTTAAACCATTTGTTATAAGGAACATTGCCGATGGCCAAAACAGCCATGAGGGCACCGTTGGTGGGAACGATCATATCGGCCATCACAGCACCGTATTGGTAGGCCAAGACACAAGTCTGTCGCGAGAGACCTATTAAATCGGACAAGGGCACCAAAATGGGCATGGTAAGAACCGCTTGCCCTGAATAACTGGGCACCGGAAAGTGGAGCAGTGAATGGGAGACCATCATTAGAATACCCGAGGTTGCCGGGGAAAAGTTTTGCAAAGGCCCGAACAACCCATATACAATGGTATCCATGATCATGCCATCTGTCAAAATAATGGAAATGCTGTTTGCCAATCCCATGATGAGGGCTGCAAAAAGCATTTCCTTCATACCGTCAATATAGGTTTCAGTGGTTTTGTTCAGATTCATTTTGGCAAGCAGTGCCGCTAGAATGCCCAAGGCAAAGAAGCAGGCCGACATTTCATTAAAGCCCCATTCCAAATAAAGGATTCCTAGAATTACGATTACAAAGGTCAGGCAAAGCAACCACAATATGATGCTATGCCGAACCCCCATTTTTTGATGTGTGGGATTCATCGAGATTTTCTCAATCCGGTTTTTTTGGGCATAACGCAAAAGATAGACCAACCATACTAAAAATGCCACTAAAAGTACGGCCATACGAAAGGTTCCCCCGGACAATAAAGGGATTGCTGCTTCTTTCTGCGCAATAAGAACCGCAAAAGGATTGGAAGGACTGAACGAACTGCCCACCACCGTGGAGCCATAACTTGCAAAGAGCATGGTGAGGGTATTATAGCCCAAACTTTTTCCGAACAAAATCAATACAGGGGCCAAGGCGACCACTTCTTCTTGCATACCAATGGAGACGCCCCCAGCGGTAAACAATGTGGTTATAATAATGAGGGCATAGGATTCCTTGCCATTAAGCAATACCACCAATTTGGCAAGTCCTTCATTGAGGGCACCTGTTTTTTCAATAATGTAGAAACAACCACCGATCAAAAAAATCAGGACGATTAGGTCAGCCCCTTTTTCCAGTCCTTCGGGAATGGAGACCAAAAGATCAAAAAACCCGGGTCTTTCCGCATCAACAGAATGATAGGAATTGTTAACTACCCGTGTAATTCCGGTTTCCTCCTCCAAAAATCTTTCATAACTGCCCTGTGGAACAACATAGGTGAACAACCAGGAAAAGAAAATCACCCCAAGAAGAATGACAAAGGCATTGGGAAAGTTTTTCATGCGGTCGGTTTTGGTTTGGCAGGTTATCAAATTCCATAATTTGGAAAGATAACTTCCTTAAAATAAAGCTATTTTGAGCAAATTTTCACAAAAAGTTACTGAAAATCAAAGGGTAGCGGAATCTATTTCTTACGTCGTTCCATCCATTTGTAGATGGCCTCCACGGCAAAACAAAAGCCAATTAAGGATACAGCCACGATTACCCCCATGATATTGGAACCGAATTGTTGTTGTAACAATGCTAGCATGGCAATGGAGCAGAGGATAAATCCTGCCAAGGCAATGGTCCTGTTACTTTTGGTTTCCTTGGACAATTTGAATCCCACAAGATTTACGATGGCAAAGATCAAAAGGAATCCAACGCTACCTGCGGTGGAAATACTTTCCAGTTCCAAGGTATTGGTCAAAGTCAAGGTAAGGATGGTGGTGATCAAAAGTCCAATGGGTTGGTTCCAGAGTTGAGAGGTGAATTCATTGGGCAATTCATCGTCCTCAGCAATTTCATAGCTTACACGGCTCCCGCCATAGAGGGAGGCATTGATGGCCGAAAACGTTGAGATAAGGGCCGCAATGGTAATGATGGTAAAGCCCACTTGTCCCAACATGGGTTTGGCCGCTTCGGCCAACACATAATCCTGGGCAGTGGCAATTTCTTTAAAGGGAAGTGATCCTACGGTAACCACTGCGATGATGATGTAGAGTAAAATCACAAAAATGATGGAAATGTAATAGGCACGCGGAATGTTCTTTTCTGGGTCTTCCATATCGGGTGCCGCATTGGCAATGAGCTCAAAACCTTCATAAGCCACAAAAATGACCATTCCCCCGGTCAAAAGTTTGATGGGTGTTTCCCAATTGGCAGGTGAGAGTTGTTCCAGATTTGCATTGCCTATCAACCCATAAATGCCGACACCAATAAAGGCAATCAAAATAATCAGCTTGATGATAACAGCGTACGACTCTATGGCCCCAACCACTTTGATGCTGTAATAGTTGATGCCCGATGCCAATAGAATGATAAAGGTAGCATAGATATGAAAGTCCATTGGTCCACCAGTGATGGCGTACAGGTTGGGTGCATAGGAACCAAATGCCGAGGCGTATAGGGACAACATGATGATATAACTCAGCCAGAGCAGATTATTGATGCCACCGCTAAAAATGGTCTGGCCAAAACCTTGGTTGATGAACTTTACGGTACCTCCACGATCGGGATAGGCCAAGGAGAGTTTTACATAGCTGTACGAAGTGAGCAAAGCAATGATCCCTGCAAAGAGAAAAGCGATCGGTGTGCCTCCCTTGGCCAGGGAAACCGCCAACCCAAGGACCGCGAAAATACCGCCACCCACCATACCACCAATGCCGATGGAAATAGCTTCCCTAAGTCCGATTGTTTTGCTCATATATACCTAATTCTTTACGAACAGTCTTTAGTTAAAATCAATTCCCACATAATAGCCCTCATTGCCACGAACATTAAAGACCGTGCTATCTTCAAAAATAAGATATTGCCCTTTAATGCCCTTTAGCACTCCTTTATAACTAGGGGTTTTGTCCAGATTGAGGCTTTTTACTTTTTCAGGATATTGATGTACGGGAAATTCCAAATGCGTCTCCCCATTGTTTTCAATAAAATAATCGGCCACTTCATCGGGGATGAATGGTTTCAGTCTGTCACGCCATTCCACTAGATCTACATCCTCAATGCGATTGGTGAGCATTTTTTGCCAACTTGTTTTATCGCTCACATGGTCTTTTAAGGCTACTTCGGTAATGCCTGCTAAATAACGGTTGGGCACTTCCACAATTTCTATCGCTTCATGGGCACCTTGGTCGATCCAACGAGTAGGTACCTGAGATTTTCTTGTCACACCTACTTTTATGTTGCTGGAATTGGCCAGATATACGATATGGGGCTGCAGTTGCATTTTTTTCTCATACTCCAGGTTACGGTCTTCCTGGTCCAGATGGGCCGTACTCAGTTCCGGTTTCATGATCCAATCCCCTGCCAAGGGTGTTTCATAGAAGCATGATTTGCAGAATCCTTGTCTGTAGATAGGCTTGTCCTCCCCGCAATTGAGACATTGGAATTTGATGAAATCGATATGGAGTTCCCTATCCAGCATCTGGTTGAGGTTCAAAAAGTCGCTTCCCAAGGTCAGAAAGTATTGGATGGGATGGCCGTTTTCAGTTTGCATTTTGCGGAGGACTCCTTCGTACAACATGTTGGAATGATTGTTTGTTTCTAATTTGAAAATGAATGCCAGAAAAGCTATTTTAGCTGTTGCACCCAACTGAATTTCTTGGTTAAATATACCTAAAATGCCAATACCATTATTCAACTCCATCGCTTCTTGGTTATTGAGAAAGCGCTACCATCAGATAGAGCTTTTTCTAAAATATCCCTTGGACGTTCAGGATGAGGTACTAAGGCATTTGCTCGATTTTTCCCAAGAAACCATGATAGGGAAGCAATATGGGTTCAAAGACCTTCCCAAATACGAGGAATTCCGGAACCGTGTCCCCATTGTGGGATACGAAGATGTAGCTCCCATGATCGAGAGGACCCGTCGCGGGGAACAAAATCTGTTTTGGCCCACGACCATAAAATGGTTTGCCAAAAGCAGTGGTACCACCAATGCCAAGAGCAAGTTTATTCCGGTAAGCAACGAAGCTTTGGAGGATTGCCATTACAAATCCAGTAAGGATCTGTTGTGTTTGTACTTGAACAACAATGAAAACTCCCAACTGTTCACAGGAAAGAGTTTGAGGTTGGGCGGGAGTAAGGAGCTCTATGAGGACAACGGTACCTTTTTTGGCGATTTGTCCGCCATTTTGATTGATAACATGCCCCTTTGGGCTGAATATAGCAGTACACCCAGCAACAAGGTTTCCCTTATGACTGAATGGGAATCGAAACTGGAGGCCATTATAGAGGAGAGCATTCGGGAGAATGTGACGAGCTTGGCAGGTGTTCCATCTTGGATGTTGGTTTTGCTCAACCAAGTTTTGGAGAAAACGGGCAAGAACCATTTGTTCGAAGTTTGGGAAAATTTGGAGGTGTATTTTCATGGAGGGGTCAGTTTTACCCCGTACAAAAACCAATACAAGAAACTGCTCCCCAGAAAAAGGTTCAATTTTTATGAGACCTATAATGCATCGGAAGGATTTTTTGGGATTCAGGACCGTAACAACTCAGATGAACTTTTGTTGATGTTGGACTACGGTATTTTTTATGAGTTCATCCCCTTGGACCCCCATGGGGGAGAGGAAAGGGCCATCCCATTATGGGAAGTGGAACTTGGGGTCAACTATGCCATGGTGATTACCACCAATGCCGGATTATGGCGGTACAAAATTGGGGACACCGTTCGGTTTACCTCCAAAAATCCCTATCGGATCAGGATTACTGGTAGGACCAAGCACCACATCAATGTTTTTGGGGAAGAGCTTATTATTGAGAATGCAGAGGAAGCCCTCCGGCAAATATGTCAGAAGACCGATGCGGAAATCATGGACTATACTGCGGCACCCATTTTTATGACGGGCAAAGAGAAAGGGGCACATGAATGGATCATCGAGTTTAGAAAGCCACCGGAGGATGTGGCCTATTTTACCGAAGTGCTGGACAATGCCTTAAAATCCCTCAATTCTGACTACGAGGCCAAGCGGTATAACAATATCACTTTAAAAATGCCAAAAGTGCATGTCGCCCGTAAAAATTTGTTCCATGACTGGCTCAAATCCAAGAACAAATTGGGTGGCCAACACAAAATTCCGAGATTATCAAATAATCGTGAGTATATTGAAGAATTACTGAGAATGAATTAAGTTATGTTCAAAGCGAGAATGTATGAAATTTCGCGTAATCTTTGATTTTTTTCTTCTTTTAGGGTCTATTCATGGCTTTCTGTTTGTTATAGGTACTTTTTTGTTGCGCAGGAAAGTTGAGCTACAGGTTATCTTTTTGAATTTGTTTGTTTTATTTCTATCTCTAAACAATTTTCAAACGTGGTTAATACAAAAAAGGCTAGTGTACCAAGATTTTCTGGGCGGATACTTTATTTTCCCATGGTACTTGCTCATTGTTCCTTCATTCTATGCTTTTTTGGTCTATTACCTGCAAATTGAAAGGGAGCGATGGCCCTTCGTGAGAATATCATTGGCCCTTTTCGCGGTAGCCATTTTAACGAGGCTCTTGGCAATCTATTTGGTCAAAATCAAATCCTTTCCTGAATCTCTAATAAGAAATTATGACTTGTTCGAAGATATTGTTGCATTGATATACTCCATTTTTTTATATGTAAAATCTATCAAACTCGTGTTCAGGTATCAGAGCCTATATCCTGAAATTTTAAAAATGGATAACTTAAATTGGATCAAGTGGTTTTTGAAGTTGGGAGGGGCAGTGTTTCTTTTTTGGGTTTTTGCGGTCATAGTGAATACCTTGGCGGTGGAGCAAAACCCATTTTACAGTTATTATCCTTTACGTTTTTTCTCATCTGTTCTTATATACTGGGTAGGCTATCAGGGATTCTTCCAATATGTTGTTTTGAAAGACAGGATTGGCTTAAGGGCACATTTGGCAAAAAATACCATTATTAACAGAAGATTAGGTGATATAGATTTAGAAAAAAGATACAAGGGCGATTTTGAATCGATAGCCCAATATATTAGGGATAATGAAAGATATCTTGACCCAATGCTGAGTTTAAATGGATTGGCTGATGAATTACACATGGGGACAAGCAAGCTTTCCAAAATCATTAATGATCATGCAGGTGATAATTTTTCGGACTATGTAAATAAGATGAGGGTTGATGTGGCTAAGAAGATATTACGAAATCCAGAATATAATTACTATACCATCGTTTCTATAGGTTTGGAATGCGGATTCAACTCCAAATCTGCGTTTTATGCCTCGTTCAAAAAAATAACGGGTATGTCTCCGTTGGGTTTCAGAAAAGGCAAACTTTGAAGTTGTCCCGATTTATCCATCTTGGATTATTTCGGACTGTCAAAAATAAATATGCCTATAAATTGTGTTCAGTAATCAAAGTAAACTGGACATGATAAAGTTCATCACTATTGCTTTCCTTGTTTTCGGTACAAGTTTGTTTGCCCAGCAAAATTTGGTTTATGCGGAATTAGGTGGGGCAGGGCCTATTATTTCTGTAAACTACGAACGACAATTATTTCAAGAATCCCATTTGAACTTTAGGGCAGGATTGGGATTTTACACTGGTTGGTATGCTGGTTTAAGTGCTCCTCTTGGAGTCTATTATTTGCAAGATTTTAAGAAAGGCAACTATTTGGAGTTGGGTATGACATACACCCTGTTGCTTACTGGATGGGAAGACAATGAACCAGGAGGTTTTATTCTACCGGCCATAGGCTATCGGAAATATTCCCTTAAGAGGAAAAGTTTTTTCAAGATTACGTTCAATCCCATCTTTTTTGATAATAATGATTCTTTGAACTTTTTACCGTGGGGTGGGATTTCATTTGGGATAAGATTGTAGAAATTCAATGCCATAATGTTAATTTGTGTCATTCAACTTAAAAAGATTTTGATTTGTAATTTTCAACGAAAACGTTTTCGTTGAAATTGACCCTTTATCGTGCAAAGCCTTCTTTTGAACAAATAAAAGCGGTTTTCCCCCGTTTAATGTTGAAATTCCCCCTCACTAATCTTTTAAACACTAAACCATTAAGATTATGGCAGAAAAACTTGTTGTTGTCTCCGACATGTGGGGAGCAAAAAAAGGACTTTGGATAGCATCCTATTTTGGATATCTCCAACAATACTATGACATTGTTTTCCATGATTGCCAGCAATTGGGCAATGTTGATGTTCCCATTTCTTCAGAAGAAAATGTTCACCGCGCCTTTGTGGAAGGTGGTATTGATACTGCAGTTACCAATTTGCTCAAAAAGGAAACCAAGCCGGCACATTATCTGGCTTTCAGTACAGGTGGTACCATTGCCTATAAGGCTGCCTTGAAAGGTTTGTCAGTGAAATCATTGACGGCTATTTCGGCCACGCGTATTCGATTGGAGGAACAAAGGCCGGATACCCGCCTCAATCTACTCTACGGGGAATGTGATGCCAACAAGCCGGACATAAAGTGGTCCCAACAAGTCAGTGTGGATTTTAGAACAGTACCCGGCTTTGGGCATATGCTCTATACCGATGAAAAAATAATTTCCGAAGTCTGTTTGGAACTTTTGGAGCAAGTCACAAAAAAAGTGGTCTAATTAAGAGACCACTTTTAGTTTTTTTATCGTTTCGTAGGACAACTTTTCCTCTGCGTAGGCCTTTGTAACCTTGAATTCGGTTTCATCGCTACTAGGTAGTGTGAACATCGCATCCGTGAAAACGGCTTCGCAAAGGGAACGCAGTCCCCGGGCGCCAAGTTTGTATTCCACGGCCTTATCCACAATATAGCTCAGTGCCTGTTCTGTGATGGTGAATGTGATACCATCCATGGCAAAAAGTTTTTCATATTGTTTGATGATGGCGTTCTTGGGTTCGGTCAAGATGGCGCGTAACGTTTTTGCATCCAAAGGATTCATGTGGGTGAGTACAGGAAGTCGCCCAATGATTTCAGGTATCAATCCAAATTCCTTAAGGTCTTTTGGGATGATGTACTGCAAAATATTGTCATTGTCCAACTTGTCCTCCGCTTTGGACGCACTATAACCAACGGCTTGCATGTTCAAGCGCTTGGTAATGATGCGCTCAATACCATCAAAGGCACCACCGGCCACAAAAAGAATATTTTCGGTATTCACCTCGATGAATTTTTGATCGGGGTGCTTACGGCCACCTTTAGGTGGAACGTTCACTACGGTACCTTCCAAAAGTTTCAACAACCCTTGCTGCACCCCTTCACCTGAAACATCTCGGGTGATGGATGGGTTATCGCTCTTGCGGGCAATCTTGTCTATCTCATCAATGAACACAATACCTCTTTCGGCCTTCTCCAAGTTGTAATCAGCAGCCTGTAACAAACGTGTGAGGATGCTTTCCACATCTTCACCAACATAACCGGCTTCGGTAAGTACGGTGGCATCTACAATGGCCAAGGGTACGTTGAGCATCCTGGCGATGGTCTTGGCGATAAGGGTCTTACCCGTACCGGTCTGTCCCACCATGATGATGTTACTCTTCTGGATCTCTACTTCGTCATCCTTGCCCTTAGGCTGTAAAAGTCTTTTGTAGTGGTTGTACACCGCTACCGACATTACTTTTTTGGTCCTTTCCTGACCAATAACAAACGTGTCCAAGAAATCACGGATCTCCACAGGTTTTTTGAGCTCCAGTTCTGAAGACAGATCGTGGTTTTTGGATTGTTTGGATTCTTCCGCTACTATGCTATGGGCCTGTTCTATACATCTGTCGCAAATATGCGCATCAAGGCCGGCAATCAATAAATTGGTTTCCGGCTTTTTTCTACCACAAAAAGAACATTCCAAGTTTTCCTTTGCCATATTTCTCAACTATTCAACCACTATTAACGCAAAAATTTTGGATTTGTTCTGCGATAAGTGGTTGTTTCTTAATTAATTGCTGTGAATTAAGATTTTTCTCTTATCAAAATTTCATCGATCATCCCGTATTTCTTGGCCTCTTCCGCCTTCATCCAATAATCACGGTCACTGTCGTCATAGACTTTCTCAAAAGTCTGGCCAGAATGTTTGGAGATGATCTCATACAATTCGTCTTTGATCTTCAATACCTCTTTGGCTGCGATTTCAATATCACTGGCCTGGCCTTGGGCACCTGAAAGCGGTTGGTGGATCATCACCCTGGAGTGGGGCAATCCACTTCTTTTGCCTTTTTGTCCCGCGCAGAGCAGTACGGCAGCCATGGAGGCGGCTATACCAGTACAAATGGTGGCCACATCGGGCTTGATGAATTGCATGGTATCGTAAATGCCCAATCCGGCATACACACTTCCGCCAGGGGAATTGATGTAAATCTGGATGTCCTTGGAGGCATCTGCGCTTTCCAAAAAGAGCAACTGTGCCTGTACAATGTTGGCCACTTGATCGTTGATTCCCATTCCCATGAAAATGATACGGTCCATCATCAATCTGGAGAAAACATCCATCGTGGCAACGTTTAACTGTCTTTCCTCAATGATGTTTGGGGTCATGTTCATAGGGTACATGCTGCTCATGATCTGGTCATAGTGCATGCTGTTTATACCGTGATGCTGGGTAGCATATTTTCTAAATTCTTTTCCGTAATCCATAGGATATTACTCGATTTATCTTAAAAAAAAGGTGCCGAAAAAATAGCTTTTCGGCACCGTAAAGATACTTATTTTTCTTTTAGCAGACTAGCTGTATGCCTCCTTGATGAAGTCGTCATAAGATACTTCCTTCACCTTAAGGTTGGCCTTCTCTTTGTAAAGGTCCAACAATTTTTGGCTCATCAACTGTTCTGAAAGTCGTTTTACCTCATCTTGGTTGCTCATCACCCGAACGGCAATGTTCTCCAATTCCTCTTCCTTGGGGTCCATATGGCCGTACTGTGCCATTTGGGACTTGATGAACCCTTTGGCGAATTCCTTAAGCTCATCAAACTGTACTTGAAGGTTGTTCTCTTGAATGATCTTACCTTCGATCAATTGATAACGAAGACCTTTTTCCGACCTTTCGAATTCTTCATTGGCCTCATCATCAGAAAGCATTTGCTCCCCACTCACTTGGATCCATTTTTTCAAAAACTCTGCCGGGAGTTCAAACTTGGTATCGTCGATCAATCTCTCTGTGATGTCATTCAATAACTTTTGATCGGATTGCTGCTCGAACTGTTTCTCGGAATCTTCCTTGATACGGTCTTTCAACTCTTTGGCCGATTTTACGTTGTCCTTGCCGAACAATTTATCGAACAACTCTTGATCCAATGGGGCTGGTTGTCTTTCGTTGATTTCCTCAATAGTGAAGGTAACCTCAGTGTTTAGGTTATCCGCCTTGTCCCGGCTGATGCCCAACGCACTGGACAAAAGGTAATCTTCCTTAAAAAGTCCTTTGGTGGAAAGGGTAACGGTGTCGCCCACTTTTTTTCCTGCCAAGGCATCCACAGCTTTTTTGGCTTTTACTTTATCTACTTCAATGGTAGTCTTGTTGTTGATGTCCTCGGCCTCGTTCACAAAAGTTCCGGTAACCTCGTCAGCTTTGCCCACTTCGGTTTTGGATACCAACTTACCATATTGCTTTTGGATACGTTCCACCTGATCGTCGATCATTTTTTTATCGGCCACGATCTTGTAGTGGGTCACGGCTTTTTTGGTTTTCAATTGTACCTCAAAGTTGGGGGCCAATCCCAATTCAAATTCGAAATCGAGATTATCGTTGTCCCAATCAAAATTTTCAGGTTGTTTGGGAAGTGGGTTGCCCAAAACATCCAATTTTTCCTCGGTAAGGTATTTGTTCAGATTGTCCTGAAGCAGTTTGTTCACCTCATCTACCAATACGGCCTTTCCATACTGTTTTTTGATCAGTCCCATGGGAACCTGACCTTTTCTAAAACCAGGGATATTGGCCTGCTTTCTGTAATCATTAAGGATTTTCTCTACCTTGTCCTGGTAGTCTTCTTTGCTTATGGCGACTTTTACAACTGCATTAAGATCGTCAATCTGCTCTTTAGTAATGTTCATCTCCTACCTAATTTGCTGTTCAAAAATGGGATGCAAAAGTAATGCATTTTTGGTTTGACAGCAACTTTTTAAACCCTTGAATTTCAAACCAAACGAATTCTATTGGTCTTCCTTCAAAATAGAATGCAAAATGGCCTGTAAAATGGACAACAACAAACTGAAAATAATGGCCCACCAGAAGTTGACGACCTGGAAGCCATCAATCAATTTTGCGGCAAATAGGATGATGATGGCATTGATCACCAGTAGAAAAAGTCCCAAGGTAAGTATGGTGATCGGTAGCGTTAAAATGACCAGTATGGGTTTTACCAAAAAATTGAGCAAACTCAATACCACGGCAACGATAATGGCCGTGACCATGGAATCTACACCTACTCCTGGGAGCACATAGGATAAAATAACGACGGCGAGGGCATTCAACAATAATCGTATTATAAGTTTCATAATCCTGTTTTTAGGGTTGATAGAATAAAAAAAGGCACCGTGCCTACGGTGCCCTTAAGATAATGAAATAATGTTTGTCTAGTTAATATAGAGTCCGGTATAATCCAATGGATTGACCATCGGTAAGTTGGACCCAAATTTTGTATTGATCGCAGTGGTAAATGCATTGGCGACAATTGCATAACCCCTAGGAGCTGGGTGAACACCGTCCAATGAAAATCCTCCACCTGTGGCAAAATCACTGGTCACTACACTGCCATCGGTTAATTGGACACCGGAGGAATTGATGGTGCCCAAGAGCGTGTTGACATCGACAAAAGCAAGGTCATAAGCAGATGCTAGGGCGGAAATGGTTACGTTGTAAGCATCTGTTGCCGTTTTAACCATCAACTGTTCTTCAGGGGTCAATACCCATTTGTCTGCCAATGGAACTGCCACGCCGTTGATGGATGTAGGATTGTTCGGATCGGCCAAGGTACCGATAAAGGAACTCGAGGTAAGCACCAAAAGGTCATCGGCCGTCGCCTGTCTCATATTGATCAAGGCTGGGTTATAGCCAGTAAGGTCAGTAAGATCCTCATCCATGATGACCACGGCATTACCTTCACCAGCAGAAAAGGAAATGGTTCTTTTAGCCAATTCTTCAGCAGTTATGATATTCAACGCCTGTAATTGTGCCAACCCTGCATTATAGGCTCCGTAAGCAGCCATACTGTTCAGGTAAGCAGCGGTTTCAGCATCCAATGGAATGGGATTGTATGGTACAGTGGAAAAATAGGGAAGGTCGGTTACATATGGGATGTTGGCAATGGCACCATTTGCGCCATTGGCCGTCAAGGTCTGCACAATACCGCTCATTACACTTGCATACACATTTGGATCAGTAATATCGGCCCTTGAATACGTGCTGGGGTCCAAATTTCCGGTTTGGTCAGTTCCTGCTCCTCCACCTGTGGCATACAATAGAACATCATTGGATCCAGCCCATAACGTAAAGAAAGTTGCCCCTTGGGCAGCGGCATCACCAATTACGGTGGCCGATTCGGAAGAAGAGAATCTTGCGAAATATGGATTTGCAGTGCCCATGGCCACTCCGGCCACGCTACCATAACCTGGAGCCAATAATTCATAACTCTTCGCCCCTGGTACTCCCATGTTGTTGAAAGATCCGGACAATTTGCTGGATACCTCGGTAGACCCCTGGCCCGATACTGCAACGGGTGCGGGGCCATCCGTGGTGAAGGCCAAAATAAGCCTGTTTCCGGCGATAGGTGTGCCTTGCAGGGTCATCCCTCCCAAATTATCCGCCATAAAGGGGATACTGAAAGAACCGCCTCCTGCCAACGCAAAATTGGTGGCCAACATATTGGGAAAAGAGGCTTCCTGGCCGGCTACGAAAAGTGCATTGTCCGAAAATCCTGCCGTAAGGGAGTTTCCTACCGCTACGTAATTGGAAAAATCTGCGGTTCCGGAAGTATATTCAACGGGCTCTGTTGTGTTGTCAATTGGGGTGGTATCGTCTTCACATGCAATCAAGAATAAGCCTAAGAAAGGGAGCAAGGCATAAAACTTTTTCATATCGAAAATCTGTTAGAGTTAGTTTATGTTAACTTTTATGGTAAAATCACAATAAACCAAATCTATATCAAATTTGTTATACAGGCAATTAAATGGACAAAAAAATTATGCATGCATAATAAAAAGGGTAAAATTTTAAGAATTTAGAAAAGCGAAGCTCTTTTCAAAAAACTGCTTGGGGTTTTCGGCGTGTAACCAATGCCCAGCATTGTCAATGGTTTCAATCTGTGCATTGGGGAAGTGTTTTTTGATTTCCGGATAATCGTTAGGCATGATATATTCGGACCGATCTCCTCTTAAAAATAGGGTAGGGCCATCGTAAATGGCCAAAGGGCCAATATTGTCGCCAATTTCTTCCATTTTATTCTTGAGGACGTCAAAATTAAAACGGAACCCTAATTTGCCCTGTTCCACCCAGTATAGATTTTTGAGCAAAAACTGACGTATGCTAAAACTTCTTAGGTACTGGGAGAGTTGTTCGTCCGCTTCCGTTCTGCTCGAAATATGTTCAAAATCCAATTTGTCGAGCGCATTAACGATATCCTGATGATGGGGTGGATAAAACTTGGGTGCAATATCGGCGACGATGAGTTTAGTGACCCTTTCCGGATGGGAGGTGGCCAAATGCATGGCCGTTTTTCCACCCATGGAATGCCCAAGCACAATTGCTGAATCCAAGTGGTGGTGGTCCATATAGTCGACGATATCTTGGGAAAGCAGTTCGTAATCAAAATCTGGGGAATGGAAACTTTTGCCATGGTTCCGTTGGTCAATCAAATGTACCTGAAATCCGTTTTCGGCGTATTGGGTGCCAAGGGTTTTCCAGTTGTCCGACATGCCCAAAAAACCATGTAGGATGATAAAAGGTTGTTCTTCGCCCAATATTTTTGAATGTAATATTTCCATTATTTCAATCTATGTAAGTACATGTTGATGACGTTTTCCAGTCCCAAATAAAGGGACTCGCAGATGAGTGCATGGCCAATGGAGACCTCCAGCAGGTTGGGGATGTGTTGCTTGAAAAATTGGATGTTGTCCAAACTCAGATCATGTCCAGCGTTAAGGCCAAGTCCAAATTTGTTGGCCGCTTCGGCAGCTTTTACAAAGGGTTCTACCGCTGCTTCCTTGTTACCTATGGCAAACTCGTGCGCGTAGCTTTCGGTATATAACTCGACCCGATCGGTACCGGTCAAGGCGGCAGCTTCTACCATTTTGGGGTCCGGATCTACAAAAATGGAAGTCCGTATGCCATTTTCCTTGAAGGTGTTGATCACATCTACCAAAAAGGTCTTGTGTTTAATAGTGTCCCATCCTGCATTGGAGGTGATGGCATCCTCTGCATCAGGCACCAAGGTGACCTGAGTAGGTTTTACCTCGAGGACCAAATCGATGAATTTGGGTACTGGGTTCCCTTCAATGTTGAATTCCGTGGTGACGATTTTTTTGAGGTCCCTGGCATCTTGGTAACGAATGTGTCGCTCATCAGGTCTTGGGTGAACGGTGATGCCCTCAGCTCCGAAAGATTCAATGTCCTGGGTGGATGTGATGAGGTTGGGCACGTTGCCGCCACGAGAATTCCGTAATGTTGCCAGTTTATTTATGTTGACGCTCAACTTTGTCATGAAGTTCTTTTTTAGATTGGCAAAAATAGGAATTAGGCACGCCTTTTGCCATTTAAAATTAGTATTTTGCACCTAATAACAGCGTTATGCACATCCAAGACCAAATTATAACCACAGTGCCTGTTTTTGAGGTTTCCGAAACCTTGAAGGAGGTGATCAAATTTTTTGAGGAGACCACATACTCCCATGTGGCCGTTACCGAAAGCGGGGTTTACCTTGGACTTTTGTCGGAGAATGATCTGCCCTGTTTCGAGCCAGAAAAATCCATAGAGGACTTCCGGTACGAATTGGATAATTTCTTTGTGACCAAGGAAACAGCCTGGTTGGATGTACTGGAGATGTTCTCCAGGAACGAGGCCAATATTTTGCCCGTTGTTGACGAAGACCAATTGATTTTGGGATATTATGATCTGGAGGATATTGTAAGTGTTTTTATCGACACACCTTTTTTTAAGGAACCAGGGACCATTTTGGTCATTTCCACGGGAATCAAGGATTATTCGTTCAGTGAGATTGCCCAAATTGTGGAAAGCAACAATGCCCGGCTGTTAGGGGCCTTCATCACCGATTCTGAAAATGATGTGGTACAGATTACCCTTAAGATCGGTACCCAGAGTATGAATGAGGTGGCCCAAACCTTTAGAAGGTATAACTACACTATAGTTTTTGGAAACAGTGACGATCAGTTCCTAGAAGATTTGAAACAACGATCGGACTATCTGGAAAAATATCTCAACGTATAGCATGAAGGTAGCCATTTACGGTCAATCTTTTCAGGAAGAGGACAAGTGTTGTGTGCAGGAGCTTTTGGAGGAACTCGAAAAGTTGGATGCGACCATTTATGTTGAGGAAAATTTCAACGCACTCGTATCGGAAGTCACAAAAGACCATATTGAAGGAGTATTTACGTCATCAAAAGGACTGGACTCCAGTTTTGATATGTTCGTGAGTTTTGGTGGCGATGGTACCATGTTACGTGCGGTGACCTATATTAAGGATTATGGAATCCCGATTGTTGGGGTCAACACGGGCCGATTGGGCTTTTTGTCCACCTTTAAAAAGGAAAATGTACGCAAGCTGGTCACAGAATTTGTGGCCGGGCACTATACTATTGAGGAGCGCACCTTGGTAGAGGTGGAACTAAATTCCGATCTGGATGAATTCAAAGGACTCAATTTTGCATTGAACGAGGTCACTGTAAGCCGCAAGGATACCACTTCCATGATTACGGTAGAAACCTGGCTGAACGATGAATACTTGACCTCTTATTGGTCCGACGGTCTTATCGTGTCCACACCCACAGGTTCTACTGGATACTCGCTCAGTTGCGGGGGACCGGTGATTGCACCCACAGCGAAATCCCTCGTACTTACGCCCATTGCACCGCACAACCTGAATGCACGTCCCTTGGTCATTTCGGATGACACCCAGATTAGGTTAAAGGTTTCAGGTAGGGAAAAGACCCATTTGGTCTCTTTGGATTCCAGGATTGCCGATATCCCGAACGGCAAGGAAATCCGAATCAAAAAATCGGATTTCACTATCAAGATGATCGAATACAAATCGGAAAGCTTCTTAAAAACACTTCGCAATAAATTGCTTTGGGGGGAGGATAAACGCAATTGAACTTGGGGCGAACAATAAATGGAGAGAAAAACTGTTTTACAAGGGAGAACAAATCTAACATTGTATCTATTGACCTTCCTTTACTCTTAAAACTTGAATTTTTTGGTTAGTATGCGGATAGTTTTGGCTGTATTTCTATGCTGTGTGATCAAGGTCAGTGCACAGACCTATGAAATTGGTTTGTTTGCCGGAGGTGCCAATATGGTGGGCGATGTGGGAAGGACCAATTACATTTTGCCATCGGGCCCTGCCTTTGGAGGCATCTTTAAATGGAACAAGGGAAAACGGTACGCTTGGAGAGGCAGTGTGCTCTATGGGCAATTTACCGCAGACGATACCAAATCCAGCATGCAATCGCGCCAGCAGCGGGCCTATGTGATGGACAATTCGATATTGGAGTTCTCCGCTGGACTCGAAATCAACTTCGTGGAATACAATCTTCACAAGCTCGGACCTGCCTTTACGCCCTATCTATACACGGGTTTGACCTACTTTAGGTACGATTTTAATTATTTTGATGCCCTCCAAGTGCAGGATATTAACCAAAAAGACGGTAGTTTTGCAATTCCAATGACGGTTGGGGCAAAATGCCGGTTAAGTCAGTTCCTCATCTTGGGGGCCGAAATTGGGGCCAGGTATACTTTTACGGACAATTTGGACGCAAGTAACCCAGAAGGTTCCAATTATGAGCAGTTCAGGTTTGGGAACATATTGAGCAATGACTGGTATGTGTTTACAGGTTTTACGCTGACGTATACCTTTGGACGCAAGCCCTGCCAGGATTGTTTTCAATAAATAATGCATACGCTAGAGGACCTAAACAAGGACAAACTTCCAAAACATTTGGCCATTATCATGGACGGTAATGGTAGGTGGGCCAAACAACGGGGCAAGCTTCGTGTGTTCGGCCATGAAAATGGTGCCGAGGCGGTAAAACGTACTGTGGAAGCCTGTGTGAAGCTTCAAATACAATATCTTACCCTCTATGCATTCTCCACAGAAAATTGGAACAGACCCAAAATTGAAGTGGATACTTTGATGAAACTTCTGGTGACCGCTCTGAAAAAGGAGCTCAAAAACCTGAAAAAGAACAATATAAGGTTAAAGGCCATCGGTAGAATGGAAACCCTGCCCGAAAAGGTCCACAAAGAACTTGCCGAAGTCATTGCGAAAACATCAAAAAATACGGGGATGACCGTTACCCTGGCATTGAGTTATGGCTCTCGGGAAGAGATAACATCGGCGGTTCGGGAGATTGCGGTCAAAGTTAAAAATAACATAATTTCGCCCGAAAATATTGACGAACAAGTTATAAATACACATCTTTACGCGCACTTTTTGCCTGATGTTGACCTACTTATACGCACTAGTGGCGAATGTAGGATCAGCAATTTTTTACTCTGGCAGATTGCATACGCCGAATTATATTTTATTGATGTATTTTGGCCCGATTTTAACGAGCAGCATTTGGTAGAGGCCATATTAAGTTACCAAAATAGAGAACGACGATTTGGAAAAACTAGCGAACAACTTAACTAAAGGTATTGATAACCTGATACCGGTTTATCTCAGAATTTTTCTTTCCGCAACATTTTTACTCTTGTCCGGAACAGGATTTGCCCAAGAAACCACCTTTGAGGATGGTAAGGAATATATTTTGGGCGGATTGACCGTCACCGGATTGCAAAGTTACAACGAGCAGACCGTTAAGACCTATACTGGTCTAAGGGTTGGTCAACCTATTAAAGTACCCGGTGACGAAATCAGTGCTGTCATAAAAAAGTTGTGGAGCTTGGAACTCTTTAGTAACGTAGAGATGTATTATACCAAGATCGAGGGTGACCAAATCTATTTGGAACTTCACATTTTGGAACGTCCCACCTTGAACAAGGTCACTGTTTATGGTATAAAAAAACGAAAGGTAGAGGATATCATCAACGATACCGACCTTAAAAAAGGTAAGAAGATTACCGAAAGCTTGATCGCCAACACCAAAAACTACCTTCAGAACAAGTACAAAAAACAAGGATACCTCAATGCCAAGGTCAATATTGCCACGGCAGCCGATACTTCTGGAACCAATGTCCAGAACATGGTGATCAATGTGAACAAGGGGGATAAGGTAAAGATCAGAAAGATCACCTTTGAAGGGAATGAGCAACTTTCCAATAAAAGACTGCGCAAATCCCTTAAGAATACCAAGAAGAAAAAATTGTTCCGTTTCTGGAAAAAATCAAAATACATTGCGGCCGATTTCGAAGAAGATCTATCCAATTTGGTGGACACCTATGCCGAAAGGGGCTATAGGGATGCCAGGGTGCTTTCCGATACCTTCGTAAAAGTGGACGAGCACAACATCGACCTAACCATAAAGGTGGAAGAAGGGGACAAATACTACTTTGGTAACATAGATTTTGTTGGGAATTCCGTTTACACTGATAGACAGTTGAGCCAAGTATTGGGCATCAAAAAAGGAGATACCTATAATGGGGTGTTATTGAAAGAACGCGTGGCGGACGACTCCAAGCCGGATGCTGTGGACTTGACGAACCTCTATCAGAACAATGGTTACCTATTTTCCAGCATTAACCCTGTTGAAGTTTCTGCGGTGAACGATACCATTGATTTTGAAATCAGGATCATTGAAGGTAAGGAAACCTACTTGGACCACGTTACCGTAAAAGGAAACGACAAGACCAATGACCACGTAATCTTTAGGGAATTGAGAACGCGTCCTGGCCAAAAATATAGCAAGGAAAATATTGTAAGGACCATCAGGGAATTGGGGCAACTTGGGTTTTTTGATGCCGAACAGATTGTGCCGGATATCCAGAACCCTGATCCAAATGCAGGAACTGTGGACATTGAATACAGTCTTGTGGAATCGGGCTCCAGCCAGATAGAATTGCAAGGTGGTTTTGGTGGGGGTGGTTTCATCGGTACTTTGGGACTTTCCTTTAGTAATTTCTCTTTGAAGAATATTTTTAATGGAGAGGCCTACAAGCCGGTCCCTATGGGAGATGGGCAGACATTTGCCCTTCGTTTACAGGCCAGTAGAACCTTTAGGGTATACAGTCTCAATTTCTCCGAACCATGGTTGGGAGGTAAGAAACCGGTAAGATTCAACCTGTCTCTCTCAAGAACGCAACAATTTGCTACAGGATATGATAGCAATGGTAGACTCGATGTGGACAAATCTAGGGGATTTGCCATCACTGGGGTTTCTGCAGGATTGGCCAAAAGAGTACAATGGCCCGATGATTTCTTCACCATTTCCCATGCGGCGAGCTACCAGTTGTATGATTTTAACAACTATAACAGCGGTTTGTTCAATTTTGGTAATGGTAGTTCTAACTCTTTAAGCTACACCCTCGGGATTTCTAGAAGTTCCCAAGGTCCGAGCAGGATATTCCCTATGACAGGCTCCAATTTTGAACTCACGGCCAAGTTTACACCACCGTATTCCCTGTTCAGTTCAAAGGATTACAAGCAGTTGAAGGAAGATATCAATTCCGCTACCGAAAGGCTTTATGAAATTGGATCCAGCCCTGATACGGTCGAGGAACAATTGGAATATGCCCAATTGAGTGATGATTTGGAGAGCATGGAAGAGGAACGCTTTAAGTTGTTGGAGTACTACAAAATCAAGTTCAAAGGAGATTGGTATACCACATTGGTGGATAAACTGGTGCTGCGAACCAATGCCGAATTTGGTTTCCTAGGGGCCTATAACCACGATATCGGGGATGTTCCTTTTGAGCGTTTTTATGTGGGAGGTGATGGCCTAGGAAACTTTACATTGGATGGTAGGGACGTAATCCAGTTGCGCGGCTATCAAAACCAATCTTTGACACCTTATATTACGAATGCCATTACCGGAAACCTTCAGCAGGATGGGGGAACGATATACAATAAATTCTCCATGGAACTTCGTTATCCACTTACGCTAAAACCCTCGGCTTCCATTTATGCCCTATCATTTTTAGAGGCTGGTAATGCCTTCAACAATTTTAATGACTATAATCCGTTTGAATTAAAAAGATCTGCCGGAGTGGGGCTACGTATTTTTATGCCGGCATTCGGACTCTTGGGGATTGATTTTGGTTATGGTTTTGATAGTGATGCCAGACCAGGATCTACAGGACCAAGTGGATGGCAAACGCACTTCATCATCGGGCAGCAGTTTTAATCAAAAGAAAATAGCGTCTTAGTGATTTATAAATAACTCATTTTAAATAATTTAGTTATTTTGGCACGATATTTTCTATATAAAATGCGGAATCAAAGATGAATACTAAAGTTCTTTTGTCATTAGCTGTTTTGATGACGTCCTTTTATGGGTTTTCCCAAACATCAAGAGGGGTGCGCATAGGATATGTGGACATGGAATATATCCTGGAGAATGTGGAGGAGTATAGGGATGCAACGGAGCAATTGAACATAAAGGCCCTGAAATGGAAACAGGAGATAGAGCTCAAACAAAGTGCCATTGAGCAGATGAAAAAGGATTTGATGGCCGAAAAAGTGCTCTTGACGGATGAACTCATTGCCGAGCGTGAAGAGGAAATCCAGATCTTGGAGAAGGAAATGTTGGATTACCAGCAGGACCGTTTTGGGCCACAGGGAGATTTAGTGTTGCAGAAACAACTATTGGTACAGCCGATTCAGGACCAAGTTTTCAATGAGGTACAAAAAATCGGTGCCAATAAAAGATACGATTTTATTTTTGATAAATCGGCAGATGTTGTAATGTTGTACTCCGAAAAACGGCATGATATCAGTGACTTGGTTTTAAGGGAAATAGCACGGACCCGAAAGGTGAGTGCCTCCAATAAAAAACAGGACCAAAAAAACCGTTTGGAGCAGTTCAAGGCCGATGAGGAAGAAGCCGACGAGGAAATAAGTGCGGCCCTCCAGGAAAGACAGGAACGAACCGATTCCATACAGCAGGCCAATACCAAGGCAGCTGAGGACCGGCGGACAGAACAGTTGAAACTAAGGGAGGAACGCAAGAAAGCCTACGAGGCACGGAGACAAAAATTATTGGAAGAGCGCGAGGCCAAACGCCAAGCCAAGTTGGAAGAGCGAAAAAGCACGCAGGAACAAGAAAAGGATTCAATACAGAATTAAATATTGAAGCACTAAATTTAAAATCAAAATAAGTAACTAAGAGAATCATGAAAAATGTTAAAAGGATTGCTGTAGCCCTAGTGTTGTTTGTCGCGGCTACGGGTTTTGTAAATGCGCAGAGCAAGATTGCACACATCAATGTACAACAGTTGTTGTCTGAAATGCCGGAGATGAAGGCTGCGCAGGCCGAATTGAAAAAATTGCAGGAAACCTACTCAGCGGATATCCAAGGTTCCCTAACAGAACTTCAGAACAAATATACCCAGTACTCCAACGAGGCCACATCCAAAACAGAGGAAGAAAACCAAAAGAGGGCCCAGGAGCTTCAAGGTTTTGAAAAAAATATTGACGATGCCAGAAATAAGGCCATGCAGGCCATGCAACAAAAACAACAGGAATTGTTTGCACCCATTTCTGAAAAGGCAAAAGCAGCCATCGAAAAAGTGGCCGCGGCCCAAGGTTTTGATTACGTGATCGATGCCAGCCCAGGTTTGAGCTTGATCGTGGCCAAGGGAAAAGACCTTTTGCCAGATGTGAAGAAAGAACTGGGATTCTAAGCCCCATACTTTTTACAAAATTCAAAAACCGCTTTTCCACAGATAAAGCGGTTTTTTTGTTCCATGAAATTTTTTGTCTCTATTTTTAAGTATGCATAGTCCCATCGGTATTTTTGATTCAGGGGTAGGGGGAACCTCCATTTGGAAAGAAGTGGTAAAAATGCTTCCCCATGAAAGCACCCTATACCTTGCCGATAGTGCCAATGCACCCTATGGTGAAAAATCCAAGGAAGAGATCCTCCAACTAAGTATCAAGAACACCGAGCTACTTTTAAATAGAGGGTGTAAGATCATCATTGTGGCCTGTAACACGGCCACCACCAATGCCATCGATTATTTACGGGAGCATTACCCTGTGCCCTTCATAGGGATAGAACCGGCCATAAAACCCGCAGCACTGCATACCAAGACAAAAAAAGTGGGCGTTTTGGCCACCAAAGGGACGTTGTCCAGCAGTTTGTTCCATAATACGTCCAAACTGTTCGCAGAAGGGATTACCGTTTTGGAACAAGAGGGAAAAGGGCTGGTGGAATTGATCGAGGCCAATAAAGTGTATTCCACCGAAATGAGGGAGCTGTTGACCACCTTTTTAAATCCCATGTTGGACCAACAAATCGATTGCCTCGTTTTGGGATGTACCCATTATCCCTATTTGATTCCTGTGCTGAAAGAAATGTTGCCCGATGATATTACCATCATCGATTCTGGGGAAGCTGTTGCCAGACAGACCAAGACCATCTTGGAAAAAAACGGGTTATTGGCTCCGGAAACAAACCATCTGAAGCATACCTTGTACACCAACAAGAATGTGGACATATTGAAAAGTTTTGTGGATGGCCCAAATATTGAAGTGTCCCATCTTGAGTTTTGAGTGCTATTTCCGTTTATAGGTCAGGTAGGTAAAACTATATGGGTGCCTATCATCCTTTGGATGATGCTCCTCGTTGACCAATTTCCATTCCTTTTCATCAATCTCAGGAAAAAAAGCATCCGCCTCGAACGTTTCGTGGACGCGGGTAAGTTCAATGTCCGTGGCAATTTCCATGGACTGTTTGTAGATTTCACCGCCACCGATAATGAAGGCTGTTTCCCCATCATGTACCATGTCCATAGCTTGTTGCAGGGAATGGACGATGGTACATGGAAATTTGGGTTCGTAGTCCTTATCACGCGTAATGGCAATATGTTCACGGTTGGGGAGCGGCTTTGGAAAGCTTTCCAACGTTTTTCGGCCCATAATGATCTTATGGCCAGAGGTTAGGGCCTTGAATCGTTTAAAATCGTCTGGAAGGTGCCATACGAGGTCGTTGTCCTTTCCCAGGGCATTGTTCTCCGCGGCCGCGGCGATAATGATCAATCGCTTCATTGATCTTTTTTTTTATTGATGTTGGAAAGTGGAAATTCGGTTTCGATTTCTTTTTGGATTTCGGCAATGCGTTTCTTCTGCAAGGCCACCAATTTTTCCCGTTGTTGGCGTTCCCAATCCTGCCCCATGAACTTGTGCGTCACAAACACATTGAAGGCGTGGATCACGAACAAAAAGGCCCAAAAGGTAATGGCCCAAATAAACCAATCATACGCTTCCCCATACTTCAGGATCTTGTTGATCAGGATCAAAAAAACACTGCCGATCAAAAAAATCACAAAGTGGGAGAACAGTCGTTTCTTTTGTTTGATGCGTTTATGGGCATTTTCCAAAAGCTCGTGCTGCTCCAGGTCCAATTCCGTTTTTTTCTTTTTTCCAAATGACAACATGGAATGGCTATCTTTAACAACAAATATAATTGAATTGTATCCAAATACCCGGTAATGCAGAACCTCAGAAAAAAATTCCCTGTCTTAAACCAATGTATCTATGCAAACACGGCCTCTGCCGGACTGTTGAGTGAAGATCTGATGGAATGGCGGCAAGGCCATGACCTCGATTTTCTTATTGGGGGCAGTGAGATGAAGAACAAGGGATTTGCGCATATGCCCGAGATCAAAAAAACGGTTGGAAGGTTTTTTTACTGTAAACCCGAGAACGTGGCCTTGGTGCCCAATTTTAGCTTGGGCCTCAATCTGTTGCTGGAAGGTTTGTCCAAGGACAAAACGGTATTGTTGCTCCACAATGATTATCCATCGGTAAACTGGCCATTCGAGACCCGTAACTTTAAACGGGAGTATGTGGACATTGATGGGCATATGGAGGAGCGGATTTACGAGAAGGTAAAAAGCGGAAACATCGATGTGCTGGCACTGAGCTTGGTGCAATGGGTAAATGGGGTGCGAATCGATTTTGACTTTTTAAAACAGTTGAAAAAGGACTTTCCCGATTTGATGGTCATTGCGGATGGAACGCAGTTTTGTGGCATGGAACCCTTCCATTTTGAGGAATCGGGTGTGGATATTCTTGGCGCCAGTTCCTATAAATGGCTTTTGGCAGGTTATGGCAACGGTTTTTTCTTAGTGAAGGATGGCATCAAGGATCAATTTGAACTGAAGGGAATCGGCAACGGCTCCGTGAACAATGATGCCTCTAAAAGGGACAGTATTCCTTTCTGCAAGTATTTGGAGCCCGGTCATTTGGATTCCTTCAATTTTGGAAGCTTGGAGTTTGCCCTTAATTTTTTGGACGAGATCGGTCAGGAAAACGTTCAGGCACAACTTCAAAAGTTATCCAAAAAAGCCATGACGTCATTCTCTGAATTGGGACTGCTTCAACCCTTTGTGAGCCAAAGAAATCAGCATAGTACCATCTTCAGCATAAAGGGAGATGAGAAACTTTTTAATAAACTTTCGGAGAAAAATATAGTGGCCTCCCTGCGTGGCGGGAGAGTGCGATTGAGCTTCCATTTTTACAATACCGAGGAGGAAGTAGATGTCATTGCTACACTTCTAAAACGCTGGACATCAAAATAATAATTGGTAAAAATCCATAATCTTATTTGATAAAAGTAATCCTATTGTTAGCTGCATTTTATCAATTTGATAAATCGATGGTAACTAATTGTAAATAAGTAGTTTTATGTATTGTTTTGTACCAGAATTAAATTTTTTGGTACCATGGCAATTAAGAAACAATACCTAAAGAGCAAGCCGGTTTGCAAGGTCACTTTCAGTGTTCCTGCGGATGAGGCCAAGGCCGTTGCGGTTGTTGGCGATTTCAACAAATGGAATCCCAAGGGCAGCGGATTGAAAAAATTGAAGAACGGAACCTTCAAGGGAACTTTTGAGCTTCCAGTGGAGAACAGCTACGAGTTCAGATATCTGATAGATGGCAGTTATACCAACGATGAAGAGGCAGATCGTTACCAATGGAACGAGTATGCCGGTACGGAGAACGCCGTATTGGAAGTATAACCGTTACAGAACGTGTAATTTTAATGTACCGTCATCAGTTTCCCCAAGCTGATGGCGGTTTTTTTTACCCTGAACTTGATTCAGGGTCTCACCACCTTCCCATTTTTACCCTTCAAAAAAACGTTTTTTACTCATGGGTCTCGTTGAGATACTTTAGGCCTTCGTAAAGTGCCGGTAGTGGCACCGACCGATGATTTTCCTTTTCAAAATAGTCGTGTTTTACTTGAAGTTTGTCATCCCAGCGTTCCCCCATCATGGCTACAAATCGGTCGTGTCGTTTTTTGTTCTTTTCGTAATTGGTCTCTCCTTGGTTGGCAGTGGCCCAGTATAATTTTTTGTTGATGGAGGTCAGGGTCATTGAAGCTAATTTACTTTCCATGGTGGTTTCGTCCCACCAAATACTTGGATCAATGGCCAAATAGGCATCAAACAGGCTGTTGGGATCCAAATAGGCATTTACGGTCAACAAGCCACCAAGGGAATGCCCTATCAAGGTACGGTGTGGGGCTGCGCGATAATGGTTGTCCACATAAGGGATTAATTCCGTTTCAATAAAATCCAGAAATTTTTTGCCCCCACCCATGGTGTTGGCACGCTTGGTCTGCAATTTGGTAATGGTGAAATCCCGTTCACGATCCACATTTTCTATGGCCACCACAATGGTTTCCGGCATCAGGTAGTTTCGGTTGGTACGGGAACCCAAAAAATGGACAATGGCCAATGTGGTTTTAAAGTGGACATACCCGTCCAATAAAATAATAATAGGATACAACTGGTCCGTTTTAGATGGGTCGTTGTAGGAATCTGGAAGACTTACCAAAATGGACCTTTCCTCATTGAGGATGGTGGAGTGTACGGAAATGAAATGCCCCAGTTCTATGGTATTCCTATCTTGACCCACAACCATTTGTCTGCTGAAAAGGAGAAGGAAAAACAGCGGGATAAGGAATTTTTTCTTCAAGAGAACTCTTGATTTAAGGAGCATTTTCTATTTCCGTCATAATTTCCCTCACTTTCTCCATATCCTCTTCGGCAACTTGAAGTTCCGTAACAAAGGTGGCCATGTGGCTCATAATCTGTGAGGTGTGTTCGTTGCGTAAAAAGCATTGGATGCCTTCGGCTTCCAACCTGCTCTTCAAGGGGAGCAAATCGGTTTCATAGTGCGAACTTTTAATGGTGACCCAACTCATAATGCACAATTTTTACGGCCTTTATTGCCAAGGTTCTTATGTACTAAAGATAGTTGATATAAAGATGTGGTACAAGGATTTACTTGCAATCGGTTCCAAGGTCTTGTCATTGTAATGGGAAAACGGAACGCTACTTCCTTAAAATTTTCTCCATGGCCTTTCCTTTGGCAAGTTCGTCCACCAGCTTGTCCAGATATCGAATTTTTTTCATGAGTCCGTCTTCCATCTCTTCAACCCGATACCCACAGATTACCCCTGTTATTTTGGAAACATTGGGGTTTAATTGGGGAGCTTCCCCAAAGAAGGTTTCAAAATCCGTTCGGTTGTCGATGATCTGTTGCAAGGCCTTTTGGTCGTAGCCGGTCAACCATTGGATGATGGTATCCACATCTTCCTTGGTACGGCCTTTTTTCTCCGCTTTGGTGATATAATGCGGATATACGCTGGCAACTGAAGTGGTAAAGATTCTGTGTTTGTCCATGAGAATTTAATTGTCGTAATCGTTCAGAAAAAATCTGAACAAAACTGATGTTCTCCTCTTTTATCCAAAGATAGGGGATTGTACGAATTTCTTTTAAAATGTCAATTTCTTTTGAAAATCAGGTTAGGTCCATCAACATATGATTTTCCCAATGTCATTTTTCCTTGGGTCAAATCATAGGTCCATTTGGAACCATTTATTTTCACTAGCAGAACTTTCGGGTCAGTTTCACCTCCTAGAAAGTCATTTCCAAAAAAATATTCATATGTTCCGTCCGTGTACCCTGGATGTTCCTCGCCAGATACGACCAGCGTGCCATTGGCTTTAAAATTGTAAATAATATTTGAGTTTGAATAATCTGTGGAACTCTCTCCTTCAGGACTATAAAATTTGGCTTCCATCAATTTCCAGTTGCCTATAATTTGAGTTGGACTGACATCATCATTGGAACAACCCAAAATCAGAATAGCAAATAGAGCAAGGAATACTGTATTTTTCATGGTCCCCATTTTAATTTAGATGGTTGTTCCGTCAAAAGGTTGTCTTCGAGTGGATTAAAGTTTGGATGATATGGGTTATTGCGTTTTTAAATTAAGAAATTTGATGATAATCCCCAACTGCCCCAAATGGTACACATCATGATGCAACATGCCATTGATGAGAAAGCTATATGGGTAGTAGCCCTTAAAGTCGGTATCGTAATAGGTTTCGGAAAGAAATGCATCTTCCTTGTCTTGGAGTAAGGTGATGAGTTCCGCGAGGGTACCATCGTATTCCTTTTGGATTTGCTCCCAGCCTTTTTGTTTTAGGATGTCGTTGGGCAACCAATTTTCCGGACAGTCATCCGTTTTGCTGCCCTTGCCCGTTTTGATTTTTAGCAAGGCCTCTTTTCGCCAAAAAGTGAGATGCGAAATGGTCTCGGCAATGCTGTGCAAACCTTCCAAAGGTCTCTCAAACACAAGACGCTCATCCACTTTTGCCAATTTGCTGGCGTACGAACTACCTACCCAAGGGTAACCCTCTTGGATTTCTTCAAATTGCGCGATGGTGTATTGGATAACTGAATTCATCAATGTAGTTCCAATTCAGGGTTTATAAATTCATATACTTGTCCTCCTATGGTAACCGTAATTACATCGTCATGTATCTTGTTTAGGATATCATATGGATTTTCCAACTCCAACGGTTTTACGAATAAAACGCGTTGTTGAATTCTATCAATATCACTGTTAGTTATTGTAGTTGTTTTTTCAAAAATTCCATGTTTGTTAGATTTCACCACTATAGGAATGTTTTTTATCGGTATTGTAGAGGTACCTGTCATGGCAATTAATACGGTCAACGAATTTTTGTGGGGACCATAACGGTTCCAATACCCTGCAGATATATTGAGATTTGAATTAGTATTGAACTTTACATTGTAAAAATCACCCTGAATTTGGTTGTAAATACCATGCTTATTCTTTAGTAGATATGGCATTGATCTGAAATATCGACTTTTATAATTTGGAATAATGGTAACAATTCCATTATCCTTTAATATGGGGGTAGGAATCTCAGGTTTGGTTTCAGGCTTGTTTATTTTCGAACCGGTAGAGCATGAAATTAATGTGAGTATTATCAATGAAGTTAGAAATCGAATTATTTTTTGAATTTTCATAATTGATTTTGAAGAAAGGGAAAGCCTAATATCACCCTAAATTAGAAAATTCAACTAAAAACTACACCGCAACCACGCCTTTAATATGCGGATGTGGATCGTAATTGAGCAATTCAAAATCATCAAAGGTAAAGGCAAAGATGTCCTTTACATTTGGGTTGATCTTCATGGTGGGCAAGGGGCGAGGGTCACGGCTCAATTGCAGTTCCACCTGCTCCAAATGGTTGTTGTAGATATGCGCATCACCAAAGGTGTGGATGAATTCCCCTGGCTGGTAGCCGCATACTTGGGCCATCATCATCGTGAACAAGGCATACGAAGCAATGTTGAACGGTACCCCCAAAAAGATATCGGCACTGCGTTGGTACAATTGACAGGACAGTTTCCCATCCGCTACATAAAACTGGAAAAATGCATGACAGGGAGGGAGGGCGGCCTTTCCATTGGCCACATTTTCCGCAAAAGAAACCGAAGTATTGGGCAACACGCTGGGGTTCCAAGCAGAGACCAACATGCGGCGACTGTTGGGATTGTTCTTCAACGTATCCACCACTTCCTGTATCTGGTCGATTTCCTCACTGTTCCAATTGCGCCATTGGTGTCCGTATACGGGACCGAGGTCTCCGTTTTCATCGGCCCATTCGTTCCAAATGCGTACCCCGTTCTCTTGCAGGTATTCTATGTTGGTGTCCCCTTTCAAAAACCACAACAGTTCATAAATAATGGACTTTAAATGCAGTTTTTTGGTGGTCACCATGGGGAAGCCTTCCGAAAGATCGAACCGCATCTGATAGCCAAAAACGCTCAAGGTTCCTGTTCCTGTACGGTCCCCTTTTTGGTTCCCGTGTTCCAATACATGTTTGAGGAGGTCGTGGTATTGTTTCATAATGGGTTAAAGGTAAATGGTTGCGTACGAAAGGGCAATAGGTCTACTGCCTGATTTATGAAAACTTTATTAACGGGTGTGATTGGGACAAGGGTAAAAGGGTAAAAGGTGAAGGGTGAAAGGTAAAGGGTACTAGGTAAAGGGTTAATGATGGTTAGACTTGTTATATTTAATTAGGGATGCAATCTTTTTTTGTAGGCGTTGGATGTTTTTAATGATTGATGAAGTTTCTTCTGAAGGAAGGAAGTTCAAATCTTGACAAAGAATGAGATGGGTCTCTAATTCGAAAGCCGAACCTAAGCTAATTTGCAAGAAACGAACAAAGTCTTTTTGGGAATACTTACTGCATCCTTCAGCAATATTGGCTGGAATGGATACCGAGCACCTATTCATTTGGGATACAAGGCCGTATTTTTCAGAGTCAGGTAAACATTTGGTCATGGTGTAGATTTCCTTTGCCAGTATTCGGGAGTCTTTCCAAACCTCCAATTCTCGAAAATTTCGCATAATACAATTGCGTTAAACTGTCGAGGTTGATATGATTATTGAAAAAGTTTCCTGAATCTTGATTTCTTAACCTTTCACCCAGTTCCCTTCACCTTTTTAAGTTACCCCAAAATCATCCCTGCAATGGTAGCAGAAAGCAAGGAAGCCAAAGATCCACCCAAAACGGCCTTCATGCCGAATTCGGATAAGTTCTTGCGCTGTCCTGGTGCCAAGGAACCGATACCTCCAATTTGGATGCCGATGGAAGCAAAGTTGGCAAAGCCACAAAGCATGTACGTGGCCATGATTACGGATTTGTTATAGGTAAAATGCACGCCGTTCGCCACATCTTTCAGGTCGGCCAACTGAATGTAGCCAATAAATTCACTGGCTGCCAGTTTGATGCCCAGCAACTGTCCCATGAGCATTACATCTTCATTGGCCACACCGATGAGCCACATGAGAGGGGCAAAGACGGTTCCCAGAATGGCTTCGAGGGAAAAACTTTCATACGGGGAATTGGCAGCGATCCAACCGTTAAAGGTAGTAACATCGCCCACCCAACCCAAGATACCATTGATCATGGCGATAAAGGCCACAAAGACCAAGAGCATGGCACCCACATTAAGGGCCAATTTCAAACCTTCGGTGGTGCCGTTGGCAATGGCATCCAAAATGTTGGAACCTATTTTCTCCGCAGAAACCTTTACATCGGTATTCACCGCTTCGGTCTGGGGATATAATATTTTTGAAATAACAATGGCACCCGGTGCTGCCATAACGGAGGCGGCCAAGAGGTGTTTGGCAAATACCAATCGAAGCACAGGGTCATCCCCACCCAAAAATCCAATGTAGGCCGCGAGCACAGCTCCAGCAACCGTAGCCATTCCGCCGATCATGACCAAAAGGATTTCGGATCGGTTCATTTTTTCCAAATAGGCTTTGATCAATAGCGGGGCTTCCGTTTGGCCCAAAAAGATATTTCCGGCCACGGATAGACTTTCCGCTCCCGAGATGCCCAAACTTTTGGAGAGCAACCACGCCATTCCTTTTACCACCCATTGGATCACACCTAAATAGTAGAGCACGGAGGTCAAGGCAGAGAAAAATACAATGGTGGGGAGCACCTGAAAGGCAAAAATGTATCCAAAGGTGTCCATATCCACGACCAATCCTTCAAACAAAAACTGACTACCAGCCCTTGTAAACTCCAGAATATTGACAAAAATGCTACCAACTTGTTCAAAAACATATTGGACAAAGGGAACTTTGAGCACGCCAATGGCGATCAGTACTTGAAGCGAGAGCCCGATGCCCACTGTTTTCCAATTGATGGCCTTACGGTTGGCACTGAAAAGAAAGGAAATCAAGATCAACACCGCCATACCCAATGCACCCCTTAACAAGGTGGTCAGGGTAAACCCTTGGTTTGGAATGATTTCTGGAGAAGCTTGGGTCACGAGGTTGGTGGCCGTTGCAACGTTGAGGGAATCGGTTGGTAAAGAATTTTGGCCTAAAGCGACCGAACAAATGAATAGAAGGATCAGGAAACTCTGGATCTTTTTGGCCATGTACGTTTATTTGCGCTTGGAAATTTCGTCCCTTAACTTGGCAGCTTTTTCGTAGTCTTCATTGGTCACTGCCTTTTCCAATTCTTTGTGGAGTTCTTCCAGGGACATTTCACGATACCCATGGGAACCGGCACCGGATTCTATCTCCACGGTTTCCCCTTCTTGAAGGATCTCGTCCACCACAATGCTGTCATCTTCCTCTTTTTCTTCTTCTTTGGATGAAAATTTCAAGAAGATTCCCGCTTTGTCCAAAATGGTCTTATAGGTAAAAATGGGTGCATCAAACCGAAGGGCCAAGGCAATCGCATCACTGGTGCGGGCATCGATAATCTCCTCCACTTTGTCGCGTTCACAGATGATACTGGAATAGAACACTCCATCGACCAATTTGTGAATGATGACCTGTTTCACCACAATTTCAAATCGATCGGCGAAATTCTTAAAAAGGTCATGGGTAAGGGGTCTGGGAGGTTTAATGTCCTTTTCCAGGGCAATGGCAATGGATTGTGCCTCAAATGCCCCAATGACAATGGGTAGTTTCCGGTCTCCCTCCACTTCATTCAAAATAAGGGCATATGCGCCATTCTGTGTTTGACTGTATGATATTCCCTTTATTTTTAATCGTACTAAACTCATAATCTCCTCCTAAAGCAAAAAAGGCTGTTCAAATAAGTGGCTTTACCAGTTATCTGAACAGCCCCTTGCAATGGGCAAATTAACAAAATTTAAGCGTTTTGGGCTTTAAATTCCTTTAATTTTTCGATGAGTTTGGGCACTACCTCGAAGGCATCCCCAACAATTCCGTAATCCGCGGCCTTAAAGAAAGGAGCCTCGGGGTCGTTGTTGATGACCACTTTTACTTTGGAGGCACTTACTCCGGCCAAATGTTGAATGGCTCCGGAAATACCCACGGCGATATAAAGATTACTGGCCACAGGCTTACCGGTTTGCCCCACGTGTTCTCCATGAGGACGCCAGCCCAAATCGGAAACCGGTTTGGAACAGGCTGTGGCAGCACCTAAAACTTGGGCCAATTCTTCGATCATGCCCCAATTTTCCGGACCTTTCAAACCGCGACCACCAGAAACCACAATGTCGGCATCGGCGATGGTTACTTTTCCGGTTACCCTATCCACTTCAACGGATTTAACGGCAAAGTCACCATCCGTCAAAGAAGGATTGAAATCTTCCACTGCGGCCGAAACACTGTTTTCAACCACTCCATAGGCATTATTGGAAACCCCGATCACCTTGATCTCAGAAGTGATTTCGGTATGGGCAAAGCCCTTATTACTGAAAGCCGTTCTTTTTACTACGAATGGGGAAGTGCTATCAGGAGCGGCAACCACATTGGGAACATATCCCGCATCCATTTTGGCGGCAAGGATTGGCGCCAAAAATTTGGTGTCGGCACTTGAACTTAAAACAATCACTTTGGCTCCTTCCGCTTTTGCAGCTTGGGCCAATGCATCAGCATAAGCTTTGGCATTGAAGGTATCCAGTTTATCATTGGTGACTTTCAAAACTTTGGAAACGCCATAAGTCCCTAGGGAGGCATCGTCCTGTGCATTGAACGTTACAGCCGTAACGGTGGTGCCCAGATCCTGGGCCACTTTATAGGCATAGGAAGCCACTTCAAAGGCATTCTTTTTAAACTTTCCCTTAAGGGATTCGGTATATACTAATACTGACATAAAAATTTCTTTAAATTTTTTCCTGAACTTGATTCAGGAACTTTATGACTTTATAATAGATTCCGAAACTAGTTCGGAATGATTTGGCTACGCCTTAAATCACTTTCGCTTCGTTGTGCAATAGGTCTACCAGTTCCCCAACATTATCGGGACTTACCAGTTTAACGGCTCCTTTTGGAGCAGGTTTGTCAAATTTTTCATCCTTGGTCAACTGCGGTGCATCCACGGGCTCCACTACATTGAGGGCTTTCTGTCTGGCCATCATAATTCCTCTCATATTGGGGATGCGCAGGTCACTTTCCTCTACCAAACCTTTTTGACCACCGATCACCAAGGGCAGGGAAGTGCTCAATTTTTCCTTTCCTCCGTCGATTTCTCGCAGTGCGGTAGCTTGCGTTCCGTCAATTTCCAACCCAATACAGGTATTTACAAAGTTCATGTCCAACAAAGTGGCCAACATGCCAGGAACCATACCTCCGTTATAGTCGATGGATTCCCTACCGGCAATGACAAGATCATAACCGCCATTTTTGACCACTTCGGCCAATTGTTTGGCCACGAAAAAACCATCCTTAGGTTCGGCATTTACCCTGATGGCCTCATCGGCCCCAATGGCAAGTGCCTTTCTAATGGTGGGTTCCGTTTGGGCACCTCCAACGGTTGCCACATGCACGGTTGCGCCTTGTTTTTCCTTGAACCACATGGCTCGGGTCAATCCGAACTCATCGTTGGGATTAATCACAAATTGAACCCCGTTTGTGTCAAACTTGGTGTCGCCTTCCGTAAAATTGATTTTGGAAGTAGTATCCGGTACGTTGCTTATGCAAACTAAAATCTTCATATATACTTAAGGTTTATGGTTTCAAATATAGCTAATAATTATGAAATTTATTATGCATGCATAATAAATTTTGTTCTTTTTTTTGGTGTATGGTCAGGCAATGTTCGTCGAGTTTTTGCTATTTTTGCTTGCGTTTTTAAGCACACCAGTTAAATTTTTTAGCACGATTTAATGAAAACACTACAGTTTAGGGAAGCCATTGCGGAGGCCATGTCCGAAGAAATGCGAAGGGATGATTCCATTTATTTGATGGGTGAGGAGGTAGCCGAATACAACGGTGCCTACAAAGCTTCAAAAGGAATGTTGGATGAATTTGGACCTGAAAGGGTTTTGGATACCCCAATTTCCGAGTTGGGCTTTGCCGGTGTAGGCGTAGGTTCTACCATGAACGGCAACCGACCTATCATCGAATTCATGACCTTCAACTTCTCCTTGGTGGGAATTGACCAGATTATCAATAACGCGGCAAAAATCCGCCAGATGTCTGCCGGACAGTTCAACTGCCCAATCGTTTTTAGGGGTCCTACTGCTTCTGCAGGTCAGTTGGCCGCTACGCACTCACAGGCTTTTGAAAGTTGGTACGCCAACTGTCCAGGTCTAAAAGTGGTGGTTCCATCGAACCCGGCCGATGCCAAAGGTTTGTTGAAAAGTGCCATCCGCGATAACGACCCTGTAATTTTTATGGAGTCTGAGCAAATGTATGGTGACAAAGGTGAGGTGCCAGAAGGTGAGTATACCATTCCATTGGGTGTGGCCGACATTAAGCGCGAAGGTACCGATGTGACCATTGTTTCCTTTGGAAAAATCATCAAAGAAGCCTACAAAGCTGCCGAAGAGTTGGAAAAAGAAGGTATCAGCTGCGAGATCATCGATTTGCGTACCGTTCGTCCAATGGATATTAATGCCATCATCACTTCCGTTAAGAAAACCAACAGAATGGTGATTTTGGAAGAAGCTTGGCCATTTGGTAACGTGGCTACCGAAATTATCTATCACGTTCAGGACAAAGCATTCGATTATTTGGATGCCCCTATCGTAAAATTGAACACTGCTGACACCCCAGCACCTTATTCCCCCGTGCTTTTGGCGGAATGGTTGCCTAACCACGAGGACGTGATCAAGGCTGTTAAGAAAGTGTTATATAAGCTATAGAATCATATTTGTAAGGTATATTAGCCCCGTCAACCTAGTTGATGGGGCTTTTTTTAGGGAACAGTTTTTGATAAGAAAATACTTTGAACCAAATTTGACCTAAGTTTATCAAAGGAAAGCCTTTGTTGTCTTTCTTTGTGTCCCATATATCTGAACATGAAAAGAATCCTTTCCGTTTTTTTCTTTCTCTCCATTTTATTGGTATCCGCGCAGACCAAAATAGAAGGTGTAGTGCTGGATGAATTCGGTGATCCCATTTCTTTTGCCAATATCATTTTTAAAGATTCTTCCGAAGGAACCATCACCAATGACAATGGCCGTTTTTATTTTGAATCGGACAATACCTATAAGGCCATCATTGTATCTTTCATTGGATATGAGACCAAGGAGATACCCCTTCCCCAAAAAGTGAACTACGGCCTTGAGATTGTTCTGGCCGAATCCGCGGAAGAACTGAAAGAGGTGGTGGTGTACACCGGCAAGCAATCCAAAAAGAACAATCCGGCCATCGACATCCTGCGAAAGATCTGGGCGAAAAAGAGACAGAACGGGGTCCGGATGTTCAAACAATACCAGTACGATAAGTACGAGAAAATAGAGTTCGACCTCAATACCATAGACAGTGCTTTGATCAAGAGTAAACTGTTCAAAGGGCTGGAATTTATGTTCGAGGATTTGGACACCTCCCGCATCACAGGAAAGACCTATTTGCCCATTTTCTTGAACGAAACGTTCTCCAAAGTGTATGGGGACAATGTCATCGATAAGGAAAAAGAGGATGTGCTGGGGAACAAAAACTCAGGTTTTAGCGGCAATCAGGCCATTGCCGCCTTTGTGGAGGACCTGTATTCCGATTACGATATTTACGATAATTACCTGAAGTTTTTCGACAAGAGCTTTACTAGTCCCTTGTCCAAAACAGGGGTGGATGTGTACAACTACGTGCTGTCTGACAGTACCTTCATTGATAATAAATGGTGCTATAATATCATTTATTATCCGAGACGGAAAAACGAGCTTACCTTTAAAGGTGATTTTTGGGTGAACGATACCACCTTTGCCGTCAAGAAAATCAATATGCAGGTAACCAAGAGTGCCAACATCAACTGGGTAAAGGAAATTTATATTGAACAGGAGTTTGATGTGGTGAGCGATTCTGTCTTTCTGTTGAAGCGGGATTACATGCTGAGCGATTTCAGTTTTTCAAAGAAAGAAAAGTCGAGGGGAGTGTACGGTAAGCGTACCACGGTATTCGATAACTATGTTTTTGATACTAACCGCTCCCAAGAATTTTATAAGGCCGTTTCCGATCCTTATGACCCTCGGGTGTTTGCACAGGACAGTGTTTTTTGGAAAAACGCTCGACTGGAGAACCTGAATTCGGATGAATCGGGCATCTTCAAATTATTGGATACCCTCAAGACAGTTCCCAAGTTCCGGACCTACTACGATATTGTGAGTATTTTGGGGTCCGGTTATGTTGAAATTGACAAATGGAACATAGACATTGGCGATATCTACAGCACCTTTGGCTACAATGATGCCGAAGGCATCCGTCTAAGGGGCGGAGCGAGGACCTATTTTGGGCAGAATGATACGTGGCGATTGGAGGGTTATATGGCCTATGGTTTTGATGACAGAAAGTTCAAGCATGGTTTTTCGGGCAAGTTTTTGCTGGATCGGAAGAATAGACTCATCCTATCCGGGGGTAACCGAAGGGATATTGAACAGTTGGGCCTAAGCCTTACGAGTACCAACGATGTGATGGGTAGGAGCATTGCCTCATCGTCTTTGGTGACGGTTGGCTCCAACAACAGGCTTACCAATATCAACCTATCCACTTTTAATGTGGAGATGGAACCGGTGAAGAATTTGAGGATTAGTGTGGGCAGTTCGTTCCGGACGTTGAGTTCGGCCCTGCCCGATGCCTTCAGTCTGGATTATGTGGACCCCACCTCTCCTAATGGTATTTCGTCAGAGATCAAACAGTTCGATTTGAATACCACGGTCGTCTATACCCCGGGAAAACGAACCATTGGTTATGGGGTGGAACGCGTTAATGTGAATGATGATTACAGTACGTTGGTCTTGAATTATACCAAAGGGGTAAGTGGCTTTTTGGAAAGTGATTTCGATTATGAAAAGATTCAGTTTTCCTATAGACAACCTTGGCAAATTGGTGGCTTGGGCAGGTTGACCAGTAGCGTGGAACTCGGTAAGACCTTTGGTGCCGTTCCTTTGGGGTTGCTAAGTGTGATTCCCGGTAACCAGACGCTGTTCTCCTTGTACAATGTGTTTCCAAACCTCGATTTTTACGAATTTGTAACGGATACCTATGCTACCGTTCACTTGGAACATAACTTTAATGGACGCTTGTTCTCTAGGATACCGTTTTTGCGCAAGTTCAACCTACGTGAAATTGTGGGGTTGAGAGGAGCTTGGGGTCAACTTTCGGATGAGAATATCGCCTTGAGTGCCCCAACCAATATTCCGCTGTCGGCACCAACCGATCAGATCTATTGGGAATATTCTTTCGGAGTTGGGAATATCTTCAAAATCCTACGGATCGACTTCAATTTTAGAGGTGATTATCTCGATAATCCCGATGCAAGACCTTTTGGCATTACAGGAACCTTCGGATTTAATTTTTAATTAATACGAATAAGGCAATTTATGCGCTCAAATCCAGTTGTACTGGTTATTTTTGCAATAAATAAATCTCTGAAATGTCTAAAAAACCACAAGTTACCTTTGATGTGCTCATAGAGATCCCAAAAGGTAGTAGAAATAAGTACGAATACGACTTCACCCTGAACAAGATCCGATTTGATAGAACATTGTTTTCTTCCATGATGTACCCTGGCGATTACGGTTTTGTTCCAGAGACCTTGGCGTTGGACAAAGACCCGCTGGATGTATTGGTATTGGCCACGGAGCCAAGCTACCCCATGGTGGTTATGGAAGTGAAACCGGTAGGTGTTTTCCATATGACCGATGAAAAGGGTCCCGATGAAAAATTGATCTGTGTTCCCGTGTCCGATCCGATCTGGAGCCAGAGGGACGATATCAGCGAACTTAATCCACATCGATTGAAAGAAATCGAACACTTTTTCCAGGTGTACAAGGATTTGGAGGAAAAGAAAGTAGATACCGGTGGATGGGGCGATGTGAACGAAGCCATCAAGATTTATCACGAGTGTGTGCAACGCTATGAAGAGAGCGAACACAAAAAGAAACGAACCTACACCATATAGGTAATAATAACTTTAAAAAAATGCGCTTTTCATTATAAAAAGCGCATTTTTTTTATTACTTCGTATTTTACTACATTAGCTGCCATTAAAAAATTCTAAACAACTCAATCTATGGATTTAATCGTAAAGTTTTTGCCCGTTTTTGGTATCCTGGGCCTATTGTACGTGTTCATTAAGAACGTATGGATCTCCAAACAGGAAGTTGGGGACGAAAAAATGGCAAGGATTGCCAAGAACATTGCCGATGGTGCAATGTCCTTCCTAAAGGCAGAATATAAAATACTCAGCATTTTTGTGGTGGCTGTGGCCGTGTTGCTTTTCTTCAAGGGAAGCAATGAAGCGGGCTCCAATGGAATGGTGGCCGTTTCCTTTGTGGTAGGGGCCATTTGTTCCGCCTTGGCCGGTTTCATCGGGATGAAGGTGGCCACAAAAGCCAATGTTAGGACCACCCATGCGGCAAGAACCTCATTGGGCAAGGCCTTAGAGGTAGCCTTTGCGGGTGGTGCCGTTATGGGACTAGGTGTTGTTGGTCTTGGTGTTTTGGGATTGAGCGGACTTTTCATGATCTATAGCGGTCAGGGTTGGGAAATAGGTGAAGTGTTGAACGTACTTTCCGGTTTCTCCCTTGGAGCTTCTTCCATAGCATTGTTTGCCCGTGTGGGTGGTGGTATTTACACCAAAGCTGCCGACGTAGGTGCGGACTTGGTAGGTAAAGTGGAAGCAGGAATCCCGGAAGATCACCCTTTGAACCCAGCAACCATTGCCGATAACGTAGGGGACAACGTAGGGGATGTGGCCGGTATGGGCGCTGACCTTTTTGAATCGTATGTAGGTTCCATCATCGGTACCATGGTATTGGGCGCTATTTTTGCCACCTTGCCAGAATTCCAATCTGCTTTTGACGGATTGGGAGCAGTGTATTTGCCCTTGGCTTTGGCTGCAGTGGGGATTGTGATGTCCATTATCGGTACTTTCTTTGTGAAAGTGAAGGATGGTGGAAATCCACAGACTGCCTTGAACATTGGGGAATTTGGGTCCGCTGGATTGATGTTGGTGGCGTCTTATTTTTTGATTGATGGCATGTTGCCTGAATCTTGGGTAGAAGGTGGAAAGGAATATTCCTCTTTTGGTGTGTTTTTGGCCACCATTGCCGGTCTGGTTGCCGGATTATTGGTGGGTAAGGTTACCGAATATTATACTGGAACGGGTACAAAACCAGTGAACTCTATTGTTCGTCAGTCCGAAACGGGTTCCGCTACCAATATCATTGCAGGTTTGGGTGTGGGTATGATGTCCACTGCCATTCCAATTATTTTGATTGCAGCTGCCATTTTGGTTTCGCATTACTTTGCCGGTTTATATGGAATTGCCATTGCCGCGGTGGGAATGTTGGCCAATACAGGTATTCAATTGGCTGTTGATGCCTATGGACCTATTTCTGATAACGCAGGTGGTATTGCCGAAATGGCCGAATTGCCAAAAGAAGTGCGTGAGCGTACCGATAAGTTGGATGCCGTAGGAAATACTACAGCAGCCATTGGTAAAGGTTTTGCCATTGCTTCTGCAGCGTTGACCGCCTTGGCCTTGTTCGCGGCCTTTATGAAGACCGCTGGTGTAAAATCCATTGACGTGTCCCAGCCTGATATCATGGCCGGACTTTTGATCGGTGGTATGTTGCCCTTCGTTTTCTCTGCCCTTTCCATGAACGCGGTAGGTAGGGCTGCTATGTCCATGATCGAGGAGGTGCGTCGCCAGTTCAGTGATATCCCTCAATTGAAAGCGGCATTGGAGGTCATGAGGAAGTACGATTCCGACCTTTCCAAGGCAAGTAAAGAAGATATTGAAGTTTTTGAGGCCGCCGATGGTTTGGCCGAATATGAAAAATGTGTGGCCATTTCCACCCAAGCTTCCATTAAGGAAATGTTGTTGCCAGGATTATTGGCCATTGCCGTTCCGGTAGCGGTTGGCTTTATTGGCGGTGCTGAAATGTTGGGAGGCCTTTTGGCAGGTGTGACCACAGCAGGTGTTTTGATGGCCATTTTCCAGTCCAACGCAGGTGGTGCTTGGGACAATGCCAAAAAAACCATTGAGAGCGAAGGTCGTAAAGGTAGTGATGCCCACAAGGCAGCAGTGGTTGGGGATACCGTGGGTGATCCTTTTAAGGATACTTCTGGTCCATCTTTGAACATTCTGTTGAAATTAATGTCCGTTGTTGCTTTGGTGATTGCCCCGAGTTTGGTAAGTCTATCTTCTCCTGATGATGTTGCCATCGTCAAAGAGGATGGAACCATGATTACGATTACCGAGGAGGGAATGAAGGAAACCAAAGCAATTGAAAAGCAGATCCGAGTAGAGGTAAGCAATACAGAGGATGGTGCTTATAAGGCCATTGTGACGACCAGCACCAGTGTAAATGGGGAAACGGTTGAAGAAACGGAAGAGTTTACAGCTGACACCAAGGAAGCTCTTGAAAAGAAAATAGAGGCCTATAAGAATACCTTGGAATAGGATAATGCCAATCAGATAAAGGAAAGGGGCTTGAATTTTCAAGCCCCTTTTATTTTGGTTCAAGTAGTGGAAGTAAAGTCACACCGACGATAGGTCGGTGCAACCCTACCGCACCAATTCAAAGAATTTTATTGGTTTGTTATTGGGTGTGTTGTATCCCACCAAACATGTGTTCCCAGGTTATCTGGACCTTGTGCACTCACCGCCGCATTGTAGTTCTCCGTGTTGTTGGAAGGATAGTCATTGTCATATCCGTGTCTTACCGGGACATCATCGCCATTCAGGGGCATGGTGGCAGGCTCCAGTACAGGGTAACCGATCCTTTTCCATTCCATCCAAGATTCCCATCCTTGAAGGTACAGGGCCTTCCATTTTTCCTCGGCTATTTGTTGCATGGCTGTAGCGGAATCTGTACTCAATGGGTAGGCCGCCAAATACTCCGACAGTCCCTCAGCTCCCCAATATTCAAATGAAGCGGTTATGCCCGCTTCGTAATAATCGCTTGCACTACCAGCAATCCATCCGAGTTCCACGGCCTCGGCATAGGAAAAGGCAACTTGGTAATACATGTATATCATCCCAGGGAACTCTCCGTTGTAGATAACGTTACTTGATATAAAGGACACGTCACTTGCCAATATTTCCGAATTGGGAAGTCCGTAGGGCATGCCTACATATTCTGGCGTTCCGTTGGAAACAGAAGTTCTCGTGTATTCCGCATAAACCGATAACCGGGGGTCACTATCCGCAATCAGTCTATCAATCAACACATCGCTGACCGCATAATCTTCCCTGGTCTGGAAGTTATCCTGCCATGGGTTGTCGTTGTTGTCGTCCGCAAGAAAGGGATACAGGATGTTTTCATCACTCGATGTAATGGCTCCCGACATGGCTTCCTTGAATTTGGTGGCGGCATAGCCGGTGGGAGAAGGATAAACGTTGGAGAGCCTTAATGCCATGATCAATTTCATGGTGTTGCCAAATTGCTTCCAACGCTCCATATCACCGCCGAACAATTGGTCGCCAACGGGTCCGGTTCCACCGTCCATTTGGGCAATGGCCTCATCGATTTCAGTGAAGAGAGAGTCGTAGATGGCCTCTTGGGTATCGAAAACGGGATAAGGATTGTCCAATCCCTGCAACGCCTCACTATAGGGCATCATCCCCCAAGTGTCGGTCATGTATTGAAAAATGTAGGCTTTGATAAGCCTTGCCACCGCTATCTGGTTAGCATTGGATCCATACACGGTTTGGCCAACTGCCATGTTCTCGTCCGAATTCACATTAATGATGGTCTGAAGATCGGTCAAGGCGCCCTTGTACAGATAATCCGAGTCCCAGTTTTGGGTTACATAACGGGAGCCGTCAGTATAGGTGATCTGGGAGATGTGCTGGGTATAAAGATCTCCTATTTCATCGGTGACCAAGCTTGATATGGTTTTCTCCGCATTGGTCAATAGGCCACTGCTTACCACAGTGGTTGGGGCATCTGGATCCACATTGGTTTCCCCAAAATCAACATTGTCACATCCAATAAGCCCTATCAGGAGGAGTGAACAGTATATTTTTGTATATCGTTTCATGATGCTTTTTTCTTTTTGTGGTATCATTAGAAGGAGAATTTTAAGTTAAGTCCAAAGGTTCTCTGGTTTGGATCTTGAGCGGCTTCGGTCCAACGGATATCATCGGGATCGGTACTGTTATATGCTTCTATTTCTGAAGGGTCAATGCCATCAATGGAAGAATAGATCAACCAAAGGTTGTTGGCATATAGGCTAACAGAAACATCGTCCACGGGGAGGTTGCCCAAAATGGATCTGGGAATGTGGTAGCCTATTTTCAATTGGCGCAGTTTTACATAGCTGGCATCATAGATCCATTCACCAACCTTTCGGTTCATGCTCTTGTAATAGCTATAGGCACTGGTGTAGTATGCAATAGGCTCCCCTGTTTCCTCACTGACACCTTCCACAAGCACACCACCAGAATTTGCCCCTACATTTTGGGCCAATACGGTATTTACCTCGTTCCCGGAACTATCCAAGACAGGGTCCCTTTTAGGATTGCCCAATTCGTTGTCCCCAACGGTAAAATCTCCTAGACCAGAATAGGCCAGCAATGATCGGGTAACAGAGAAAAAGTTTCCACCTCCCTGAAAATCCACGGAGAACCCTAGGTCAAAATTCTTGTAGCGGAAGGTGTTTATGAAACCACCATTAAAATCGGGCTGAACATTGGCCACTTTCACATAGTTATTGGTGTAAACACGCAATCCGTTGCTGTTGATCACTGGTACGCCGTCATCGTTACGGACAACATCGTATCCATAAATGTTGCCCCAATCATCTCCTGCAGTATGTGCCAAGCTGGCCGTACGTCCGGTTTCCACTTCATCATAGGTAACCAAATCGTTGATCTTTACTACTTTTTTGTTGTACCCCGAAATGTTGAAATTGACATCCCATGAGAAGTTTTCGTTTCTAAAGGGGGTTGCAGTTAGGGCTACTTCCCAACCCTTGGTATCTATAATAGATCCATTGCCATAGGTGCTTTCATATCCCGTTGCACCGGTTAGACTCAACTCAGTGGGAAGTTCTTTGTCCGTACGGTCAAAATAGGTAAAATCCAATCCAAGCCTGTTGTTCAGGAAGGATAGCTCGGTTCCTATCTCAATTTCTTCCCTTACACCTCCTATAAGTCCAGGATTGTTCAGGATGTCAGGTACGGAGAGGGCCACGTTGGAGCCATAGGGGTTTTGGATGTCGTAAGTGCTCTGCAAACGGTATACATCCGGAAAGGAGGGGGCTTGTGCAAAGCCGGCCCTGATCTTTCCAAAACTCAAAAAGCTGCCATCGTTGATGAACTCAGAAAAGATAAAACTGGCAGATACCCCATAAGTGTCCACCGAGTTATTGTCGCTTGCCGCGGTGGAACCCCAGTCTATCCTGTAGGAACCATCGAGATAAAGAAAATTTTTATATCCTACAGAGGCGGTTGCAAAGGTCGAATTCAATTTTTGATGTCTGCTATCCCTAACATAATTGGGTTTGTCCACGGAGGTATCAATGCTGTAATAGTTGGGAATCTGGAGACCACCAACAGTTTGTGCCTGAATCAATTTGTATTTTCTTTGGTTGAACTGTGCGCCGGCGCTCGCTACCAAATCAAAATCGCCAATTTTTTTGTTGTAGCTTAATTGTGTGTAGGCCTCGGTAAACTCATTTTGGGTGGTTTTCTCTAAGTATCTTGGTGTAGCCAAACCACCCCAAGCGTTGCGGTCATCAAAATTATAAAGGTCAAATGTCCTTCTTAGGTCAACGGTAGCCACAAGTTCCGGAAGTATTTCATATTCCAGGCCTAAGCTTCCATAAATGGCATTTTTGGTTTCGTGGTTCAGGTTTTCATAAACTTCAAAATAGGGAGAATCCCAATACAATGGAGTGGGGTTGTCATAGGCCCGCATGTTCCAAGAAACGATCTGCCCGTTTCTTTTATAATTTCTCAATCGGGTCATGTCCAACTGTCTTTGCCACCATTCGTTGAAATTGCCCGCGTACCCACGATCTTGTGGGTTATTGAAGGTGTAGCGGTACTGGTAGTTGAAAACACCATTGAACTTCAGTTTTTCGGAAACATTATAGGTCCCCTTAAAGGATATGGTGGTTTGCTTTCTGTCACTGTTCGGGTTGATCAGTGTAGTGCCCACATGGTTCACAGTGGTCTTGATGTTATATTTTTCTCCTCCTTGCAAAAATCCAACAGTTATGTTGGAAGTGGCTCCTGTCTCATAAAAATCTTCAATTCCGTGTGGAGTAGGAACCCAAGGGCGTAGTTCACCGTACCCAGGGTCGCCAACGATCCAACTGTCCCACTGTCGTACCAAGGTGCCGTCCAGACGTGGTCCCCAGGATTCATCGGCTGAAAAGTTTGGGATATTCTGTCCATCGACTTGGGCAAATGTTTGGGAATAACCCCCACCATATTCATTTTGATATTTGGGTAAGAGGTAAAGGGAAGATATGGAAGAAGCAATATCCACAGTGACTTTGGTTTCCCCATCCTTGGCGGTCTTGGTAGTGATGATCACAGCTCCGTTCCTGGCTTCCGTACCGTACAGGGCTGTAGCGGCCAAGCCTTTTAGAACGGAGATATCCTCCACATCCTGCATGTTGATGTCCCCAGGGGAATTGATCTTGATTCCATCCACAACGTAAAGTACGCCTACGTTCCCCCTTAACCTAATGTTAGAGGATTCGTAGGTAGAACTTGGGGATCCCACCAACTGCACCCCGGAAATTTTCCCGGCAAGACCATCACTGATGTCGGTATCCTTGGCCAGGACCACCGATTCCCCTTCAATGGATTGTTGGGCATACCCCAGACTCTTTTTTTCCCGTTTGATACCGAGCGCGGTCACCACCACTTCGTCCAATGCTTGGGCATCTTCTTCCATTTGAACGTCGATGGTGCTGCTTCCGCCTACGATAACAGAGGTTGGCTTTTGTCCTATATAGGTAAAAAGTAGGGTTTGTCCCGGTGCTGCACTGATGGTGTAGATACCGTCAAAATCGGTTTGGGTACCCGTTGCGGTCCCTTCGACTAAAATGTTTACTCCAGGCAGGGGGATTCCAGTATGGTCGGTGACCGTACCTGTGATTGTTTTTTCTTGCGCACTGGTCAAGTGCACGACGAGTAGCATAAGAAATGCTAAGATTCCTTTTAATTTTGTTTTCATATGACTTTAATTGAGCTAGTTACTGTCTTAAAGCTCATCAATAATCACAAGGGTTACAAGCTGGTTTTAAGAAAACTTTGGCATTTGCCGATTTAATGTGAAATAGGGGATTTCAGGTATATTTTTTTTGGAATTTGATGTTTCTGAGGTCACTTTTTTATGGACTCCAATGGTCTGTTGAGAGTTATTTTTGAATAAAATATGTTAAAAATGTTAAATTTAACACATAAAATCATGAAAATTTAAATAAAAACAACATATATGATTTTAAAAATGCTTGTTTCATGTATTAAATTGATTATTTTTTAATTGAAACTGGTTGGAAATTGATTGGAAATCGGGACCGTTTGATAGCAAAAAATTCATTCAAACATTATTTTGAAGGTTCTGGATTGTGTTGTAATTTTAAGTAAGGTCCAAGTTGGATAATATAGAAATGAAAGTATTGATATTATCCTCGCCTTTATTGAAAAAATGAGGTGCTAAGGCAAAGAATTAGCTCTCGCTTTAAAGTAAAGCTAGAAAAACCACGCGTAAGGCGTGGTTTTTTTATGGTGTCATATCGAGCGGAGTCGAGATGCGGAATTAATTCAATTTAAAGGTAATCGGAATGGCATATGGAACCTTAACTGGTGTGCCCCGTTGCTTGCCTGGAGTCATTTTGGGCAACTTCGAAATGATACGACCAGCTTCTTTTTCCAAGCTCTCATGCGGGCCACGCAGTTGAACGTCTCCGATACTACCATCTTTCTGAACGGTAAAAACCACACTCACTCTGCCCTGTAAACCCATTTCTTGAGCCAGTTCAGGGTAACGGATAGTCTTGTTGATGTGTTTGAGCATCATTTCCTGAAAACAAGCTTTTTTTGCTTTTTCATCGGGTTCATTTTCACAACCTGGGAAAACAGGTGCGTTTTCAATGGTAATGAAAGGCACCGTATCTGGGATGTCATCATCTGCAACCTCAATGTCTTCAACATCTACTATTTCAGTATCTTGATTGGTATCTTCTGCTTCAATAACAGATTCTTCAATCTTTTCTTCGTCATCGGCTATCTTGATTTCCGGTGGGGTTTGGATTTTGGGTTTGGGAGGATCAGGTAATTTTATCTTGATATGAGGAGCTTCCTCGATCAGTTCCTTGTCAATCTTCAAACCAGCATGATCCCAATCTTGTTGGGTATCATAGCTTTTCCATTCCAAGGCCATATAGGCGAGTAGGAGAACACAGGCCATTCCTATGGAAAAATAGAGTTTGCTGTTTCGTTTCAGTTCCAATTGTGGGTTTTTCTTTGGTTTCATGATCTTCAAATTTTTGGCCACAAGGGCGTAGTTAATAGTTATGGATGCAATACAGAACCTAAACTATTATGAAAATCAACCTATTAAAAGTAACAATGAGGGAACGGTAGGTTTGAGTGAGGGAAATGGAACCATCACCATCAAATATTGAATTAAGGTTTAATTGGAAAGCTTTGGAAGCGATTATTGCCTAAAAAAGCCCATGAATCTCCGCATCGATGCGGTTGATCACTTCCCCTAAATCTTCAGGCTCGGACACAAAATCAAGGTTGTCCACATCAAAAATGAGCAACTTGCCTTTTTCATAGGTGTTGGCCCAAGCTTCGTAACGCTCGTTCAATCGGCTGAGGTAATCAATGGAAATGGAATTTTCATAGTCCCTACCCCGTTTATGGATCTGGTTTACCAAATTGGGGATGGAGCTACGCAAATAGATCAACAGATCGGGTGGTTGCACCAAACTTTCCATCAATTCGAAAAGGCTGCGGTAGTTTTCGTAATCACGATTGGTCATCAGTCCCATGGCGTGCAGGTTGGGAGCGAAAATGTGGGCATCCTCGTAAATGGTGCGATCTTGGATCACATTCTTTCCCGTTTCCCTGATCCGGAGGATTTGGCGGTATCTGCTGTTCAAAAAGTAGATCTGCAGGTTAAAGCTCCAGCGCTCCATTTGGGTATAAAAGTCATCCAAATACGGATTGTCCACTACATCCTCAAAATGGGCTTCCCACTTGTAATGTTTGGCAAGTAAGTTGGTTAACGTGGTCTTTCCGGCGCCAATGTTGCCTGCTACCGCAATATGCATAGGGTGATTGTGTTTTAAGTTGGTGTTTGTTGATCAGGGAAATTCTAATCGCCGCAATATACAAAGTATATCCACTTGACGAAAAAAAACTGGTTGAAATGGCCTTGGGACATAACCGTATAAAACAAAGTTTTAAAATATGTTTCAAATATGTACTTTTGCTCATCAAACGAGGAAAGATTTGACTGATTGCAACCTCTAAAAAATGCTAAAGCAGTTTGTCCTGAAAGAACTTCAGGCATCTCCTGTGAGATGTAAAACGCCTTAGAGCCTTTCCGTCAAAGCCTTCCCATAAAGTAGTACAATGCCATATTTATTTACATCAGAATCTGTTAGTGAAGGACATCCGGATAAGATTGCAGACCAGATCAGTGATGCCCTTTTGGATAATTTTTTGGCCTTTGATCCCGAGAGCAAAGTGGCCTGTGAAACCTTGGTAACCACTGGTCAGGTGGTGTTGGCTGGTGAAGTGAAGAGTCATACCTATGTGGACCTTCAGAGTATTGCCAGGGAGGTGATCAACAATATTGGCTATACCAAAGGTGAATACAAGTTCAGCGGGGATTCCTGTGGGGTAATCTCCTTGATCCACGAACAATCACAGGACATCAACCAAGGGGTAGACCGAGGTAGCAAAGAAGAACAGGGAGCCGGGGACCAAGGAATGATGTTTGGTTATGCCACCAAGGAAACGGCCAATTACATGCCATTGGCTTTGGATATATCGCACAAGATTTTACAGGTATTGGCCAATTTACGAAAGGAAGGGAACAAGATTTCTTACCTGAGGCCAGATGCCAAGGCACAGGTGACCATTGAATATTCCGATGATAATGTACCGCAACGTATCGATACCATTGTGGTCTCTACCCAACATGACGAATTTGCCACCGATGAGGTGATGCTGGCCCAGATCAAGAAAGATATCATCAATATTCTTATCCCTGAAGTAAAGAGTCTTTTGCCAGAGGATATTCAGAAATTGTTCAATGACAACATTAAGTATCACATCAACCCAACGGGTAAGTTTGTGATCGGTGGCCCACATGGCGATACTGGATTGACCGGTAGAAAAATCATCGTGGATACCTACGGGGGCAAGGGTGCCCATGGTGGCGGTGCGTTTAGTGGAAAAGACCCGAGTAAGGTAGACCGCAGTGCCGCTTATGCCGCACGCCATATGGCCAAAAACCTTGTTGCTGCTGGTGTGGCCGATGAAATTTTGGTGCAGGTGAGCTATGCCATCGGTGTGGTGGAACCTACCTCCATTTTTGTGGAAACCTATGGTTCATCCAATGTGAAATTGAGCGATGGGGAAATTGCCAAGAAAGCCGCTGAGCTTTTCGATATGAGGCCTTTTGCCATTGAGGAGCGTCTTAAGCTTAGAAACCCCATCTATTTGGAAACTGCAGCTTACGGGCATTTGGGCAAGGAACCCCAAACGTTGACCAAGGTTTTTGAATCTCCCTACAACGGAAGGATCGAAAAAGAAGTGGAACTCTTCACTTGGGAAAAACTGGACATGGTGGACAAAGTGAAAGCCGCATTTGGACTTTAAAAACTTGACATCAGTTATAAAATGGATAGGGAGCCTTGATCAAGGCTCCTTTTTTTATTGTCGTACCCAGCTAACTTTAGTAGCTTTAAAGATCAAAATTGAAAAGCATGAAAAGTTCTGTTAGGATTCTGTTATTGAGCCTTGGTTTTTTATTTGTTGCGGTCAGTTGCAAAAAAACAGTGAAGACCGAAGAGCAGCCTGTCGATACCTATGTGGCCGATCACTACACCAAAAAGGAGGTGGACATTGTGATGCGTGATGGCGTTAAGTTGCACACCACCATCTATTCCCCGAAGGACACTTCCCAAAAATATCCTATCCTCATGCAACGTACCCCTTATAGTTCCAGACCTTATGGGGAAGGTAATTTTAGGACCAAAATTGGCCCCAATGAAATTTTGATGAAAGAAGGGAACATCATCGTGTACCAAGATGTACGTGGTCGTTGGCTCAGTGAAGGGCATTATGAAAATATGAGGGCCTATATTCCCAACAAGACCTCCAATGATCAAGTGGATGAAAGTTCCGACACGTATGATACCATTGATTGGCTGGTGAACAATGTGGAAAACAACAATGGAAATGTTGGTGTTTGGGGTATTTCATATCCTGGTTTTTATGCCACTTACGCGACTATAGATGCGCACCCAGCCTTAAAGGCGGCTTCGCCCCAAGCTTGTATCGGGGATTTCTTTTTTGATGATTTCCACCACAACGGGGCCTATTTGCTGAGCTATTTTAGGGCGACTTCCTTGTTCGGAACCCCAAGGCCAAACGGGGACCAGCCCATCGATACGGCATGGTATACCTTGCCGGAATTGCCGACCCAAGATCAGTATCAGTTCTTTTTGGATGCAGGTCCGTTAAAGAATTTGGATCACTTTTTTGAATACGATACCGCCGATACGCCCACCATGCGACCAGAAGGGGTTACTGATGATTATTTTTGGAATGAGTTGAAGGACCATCCCAATTATGATGCAATGTGGCAGAGTAAGGGTCTTATCCAACACTTGAAAGATGTGAAGAGCAGCGTGGCTACCATGATTGTAGGAGGTTGGTTTGATGCTGAAGATCTTTCAGGACCATTGGAAACCTATAAAAACATTGAAAAATACAACAAGGGCAACTACAATACCATGGTTTTTGGTCCTTGGGACCACGGAGGTTGGGCTCGAACCGTAGATAGAAATGTGGTGGGCAACTACTATTTTGGTGATTCCATTTCATTGTTTTTCCAGAAAAAGATTGAAACCAAGTTCTTCAATCACTTTTTAAAAGGAGATGGAAGTCCAAATTCAGGACTGCCCGAAGCGTATGTTTTTGATACGGGTAGAAAGGAATGGAAGCAATACGATACCTGGCCTCCGACCAATGCTTCCAAACAGACCATGTATCTTTCCGAAGACCAGGAATTGACTTCGCAGCCTAAATCAACAACAGGGATCCAGTTCATTAGTGACATTAAAAAACCGGTACCGTATTCCGAAGATATTAAAACCGTTTTCACGCCACGAAAATATATGACGGACGACCAACGTTTCGCGGCCCGCCGTTCGGACGTATTGGTGTTTGAAACCGAGCCTTTGGCGGAAGATTTGACTTTGGCAGGGGATATTTTGGCCAATTTGAAGGTAGCCACAACAGGTACCGCGGCCGACTGGATCGTGAAGGTGATTGATGTGCACCCAGCAGATACCGAGACCAATGAAGAAATGCAGGACCATCTTAAGATGAGCAACTATCATTTAATGGTGCGTAGCGAAGTGATGCGGGGCCGGTTCCGAAACAGTTTTTCCGATCCGGAACCTTTTGTGCCCAATCAAAAAACTGAAGTGGACATCAAGCTTCAGGATGTGTTCCATACCTTTAAGAAAGGGCATAGGTTACAGGTTCAGGTGCAGAGTACGTGGTTCCCGCTTATCGATTTGAACCCACAAACCTATGTGGACAATATCTTCAACGCGGACGAGTCCGATTTCAAAACACAGACCCATACTGTTTTCACGGATTCGAACATTGAGTTTACGGTGCTGAAATAATCAGCACCTTTTGTTGTGTGGAGTTAAAGGGATGACTTTGGTGATTTTTTTCCAAAAGATTAGGAAAATCCATCTTTCCATCAGTATCTTTGTGCTTCGAAGTTCAAACACGTATTGAAAAGTTATCAAGAAAGGTGGAGGGAATAGACCCGGTGAAGCCTTAGCAACCCTTGACGTCCAATGTCATGAAGGTGCTACATTCTATCCCATTGGGAATAGATAACGCAACAGGTAGTTTCTGCCCCTCTTTCTTATAACCATAGTATTTAATAAATCTTGACCCTTTGGGTCACACATTGCATTATGGATATAAGGCATTTGGCCATAGAAAATTTTAAAACGATCAACGGATCGGTTCAGGACCTGCAATTGTCCTATCAATTGTTTGGGCAGCCCTTACATTCGGCTCCCATTGTTCTGGTGAACCACGCCCTTACCGGTAATTCCAATGTTGCTGGAGAACAGGGTTGGTGGTCCGATCTGATCGGGGAAGGAAAATGTATCAATACCGATCAGTACACCATTTTGGCGTTCAACATTCCAGGGAACGGTTATGATGGTTTCGTGATCGAAAACTATAAGGATTTTGTTGCGGGCGATATTGCCAAAATCTTTCTCTTGGGATTACAGCAACTTGAAATCCCTAAATTGTACGCTATCATCGGTGGTTCTTTGGGTGGCGGGATCGCTTGGGAAATGACCGCTTTGAATCCCAATATTACAGAACATTTGGTAGCTGTGGCATCGGACTGGAAATCTACGGACTGGCTTATTGCCAACTGTCAGATCCAAGAACAGTTCTTGGTGAATTCCAAACAACCCGTGCATGATGCCCGTATGCATGCGATGTTGTGTTACCGGACCCCGGAGTCGTTCAAGGAACGGTTCAAAAGGAGTACCAACGAGGAACTTCAGGTGTTCAATGTGGAGAGTTGGTTAATGCACCATGGCAAGAAATTGCAGGAGCGTTTTCAATTGTCTGCCTACAAGTTAATGAACCAATTGCTGAAGACCATCGACATCACCCGTAACGGGGATGATGCCTTCAAAGTGCTACAGGAAAGCGATACCAAGATTCATATCATTGGTGTCAATTCCGACCTCTTTTTTACAGCGGAAGAAAACCGTGAGACCTTCAAACGTCTGGCGAGAGCCAATGCCAATGTCACCTATGGTGAAGTACAGTCCTTGCACGGTCACGATGCCTTTTTAATGGAGTTTGAGCAGTTGGAAAAACTGTTGGAGACGGTCTTTCAGAAAAATGGAAAGACAGAGAGGATCAAAGTATTGAAGTTTGGGGGCAAATCCCTTGCCAATGGCGAAGGTATTGAACGCGTGTTGAAGATCATCACCAAAAGGGCGAAAGCCAATGAACATTTTGCCGTGGTGGTTTCCGCTCGTGGAAAAGCAACGGACGAACTGGAAAATTTGTTGGAGATAGCGGCTCGTGGGGAAGATTTCAAAGACGATTTGGAAGCTTTTGCTACCTATCAAAAAAATGATTATAAAGGAGTTGATATTCAAGATGAACTCAAGACCATCGAGCGTATTCTGAACGGGGTTTCCTTGACCGGTGATTACAGCTTAAAGACCAAGGATGAAATATTATCTTTTGGGGAATTGATCTCTGCCAAAGTAGTGACCACACTTTTGAACCAATCCGGTTTGAAGGCGGAACTGTTCGATTCCCGTAAATTGATCAAAACCGATGACACTTTTAGCAATGCCGAGGTAGATCAAGGGGCTTCCAAAGAAAATGTGATCCGTTATTTTCATCAATTAAAGGCTGATACCATTGCTGTGGTCACCGGCTTTATCGGATCTACCAGTGATGGGGCCACTACCACTTTGGGAAGAAATGGTAGTAACTATTCCGCCGCCCTTCTGGCTAATTTCCTGGATGCTGGGGAATTGATCAACTATACCCATGTGGATGGTATTTTTACGGCCAATCCAGAGTTGGTAAAGGATGCCAAGTTGATTGATGTGATTTCGTATAGCGAGGCGAATGAGTTGGCCAATTTCGGGGCCAATATTTTGCATGCGAAGACCATCATTCCATTGATCGAGAAAAATATCCCATTGCGTATCTGCAATACGTTCAACGATGATAACGAAGGCACCTTGATTGGTCCAAAAACGGATAATGGCGGGATCAAATCCCTTTCGGTGTTGGACAATATGGCGCTCATCAATCTGGAAGGAAGAGGTCTTTTGGGCAAAGTTGGTGTCGATATGCGAATTTTTAGAGCTTTGGGCCAGAACGATATCAGTGTGGGCATCATTTCACAGGGATCATCCGAAAGGGGTATCGGTTTGGTAGTGGATGCTTCCAAAGCGGACAAGGCCAAAAAATTGCTGGACCTCGAATTTGAAACCGATTACTCCTCCCAGGACATCAACCAGATAACCGTGGTAAAAGATGTTTCGGTCATCTCCATTGTGGGGATGGATCTGAGCAGTTTCCATAAACCTTTCAATGCCTTGGCTAAGAACCAGGTGGTGCCGTTGCTTTTCAACAACACGGTCACCGGAAAGAACGTGAGTATGGTGGTGCGTAAATCTGACCTCACCAAAGCGGTGAATGTGGTACACGGGCAGATTTTCGGTATCGCGAAACGCATCAATTTGGGTTTATTTGGACACGGAAATGTGGGTGGTACCTTAATCGACCAGATATTGGGTTCTGAAAAAAGTATTGAAGCCCGAAAAGGAATTGATCTTAGGGTGTTCGCAGTGGCCAATTCCAGAAAAGTGTTGTTGGATGCCTCTGGGATTGGAACTGATTGGAAAGAACGTTTGGAAAAGGAGGGAAAACCCTATAAGATTGCCGACATCATCGCATTTGCCAAACAACATCATTTGGAAAACCTGATAGCCGTGGACAATACAGCTAGTAGTGACTTTGTGGAAAATTATGAGCCGTTCATCAAACATGGTTTTGATTTGGTTTCCTCCAATAAAATAGCCAATACCCTCAGCTTTGAGCGTTATAAATCCATTCGGAAATCCTTGGATGCCAATCAAAAGCAATATTTGTACGAAACCAATGTTGGGGCGGGACTTCCCTTGATCGATACCATTAAATTGCTCCACCTTTCCGGGGAGAACATTACCCGGATCAAAGGGGTGTTTTCCGGGTCGTTGAGTTATATTTTCAATACATTTTCGGAGAAAGATGCCCTGTTTTCAGATATTGTAAGGGAGGCTATGACGAAAGGATATACGGAGCCGGACCCGCGTGAAGACCTTTCTGGAAATGATGTGGGAAGAAAACTCTTGATTTTGGCCAGGGAACTGGACCTTCAGAATGAGTTTTCGGATATCAAAATTCAAAACCTGATTCCAGATCAATTACAAACTTTGGATTTTGATGATTTTAAAGGTAGGATTGAAGAAATGGATTCGGTTTACACCGATGTGAAGAGTCAGCAAAAACCAGGACATGTGTTGCGATATGTTGGCGATTTGCACGGTGATTTGCAACAAGACAAAGGAATATTGGAAGTGAAATTGGTATCAGTTCCTAAAGAAAGTGCTTTGGGGCAAGTGAAAGGTTCCGATTCCATTATCGAAATTTATACTGAATCCTATGGTGAGAACCCCTTGGTGATACAAGGTGCTGGAGCAGGTGCCGCCGTAACCGCTAGGGGAGTTTTTGGTGATATATTAAGAATAGCAGAAAAGATATGAGTAATAACAGAAAGCAATTTGAAACAGAAGCGATTCGCACACAAATGAAACGCAGCCAATATTTGGAGCATTCAAGTCCTATTTATCTGACTTCCAGCTTTGTATTTGAGGATGCCGAGGACATGAGGGCTTCGTTCGCCGAAGAAAAGGAGAGGAACATTTATTCCAGGTACTCCAACCCCAACTCCTCCGAGTTCATTGAAAAAGTATGCAAAATGGAAGGGGCAGAAAGTGGTTTTGCTTTTGCTTCCGGCATGGCGGCGGTGTATTCTACCTTGGCAGCTTTGTTGAAAACGGGTGACCATGTGATTTCATCGAGCAGTATTTTTGGCTCAACCCATACCTTGTTCACCCAGTTTTTCCCTAAATGGAACATCACTACCAGTTTTTTTGATGCCAATGATTTAGCCAGTATAGAGAATTTGATACAACCGAACTCCAAGATTCTATACGCGGAGTCCCCAACAAACCCTGGGGTGGATGTGTTGGATCTTGAAGTATTGGGGAACATTGCCAAAAAGCATGGACTCATTTTTATTGTGGACAATTGTTTTGCTTCTCCCTATCTACAACAACCCATTAAATTCGGTGCTGATTTGGTTATCCATTCCGGTACCAAATTGATGGATGGTCAAGGAAGGGTTTTGGCAGGCATTACGGTTGGTGGCCACGAGTTAATGGACAAGGTGTACCGTTTCTCAAGGATTACAGGTCCTGCGTTGTCGCCTTTCAATGCTTGGGTATTGTCCAGAAGTTTGGAGACCTTGGCCATACGCGTGGATAGGCATTGTTCCAACGCCCTGCAATTGGCCACTTTTTTGGAAAATCACCCGAAGATAGCCTGGGTGAAATATCCTTTTTTGAAATCGCACCCACAGTACGAAGTGGCCAAAAAACAGATGAAGGCTGGCGGTTGTGTGGTTGCTTTTGAAGTAAAAGGAGGATTGGATGCCGGTAGAAAATTCTTTGATAGTATAGAACTGTTGTCCCTTTCGGCAAACTTGGGAGATTCCCGAAGCATTGTCACCCATCCAGCATCCACAACGCACAGCAAACTGTCCAAAGCGGAGCGTGAAGCAGTCGGAATTTCCGATGGAATGGTTAGGATTTCTGTGGGTCTGGAACATATTGATGACATCATTACCGACATTGATCAGGCCTTAGGATAGGGAATTGGGAAAAGAACATTTTACATAGGGGATTGTTAATTTTCCCTATATTCGTGGGATGCTCTCCAAGAAGACGAAATACGGTTTAAAGGCACTTACTTACCTCGCTAGGGTTAAGGGAAAAGAGCCAGTTCAGATTGCGGAAATTGCCAAACAAGAGAACATTTCTCAAAAGTTTTTGGAAAGCATTCTTCTTACCCTTCGAAGAAATGGATTTTTGGGTTCCAAAAAAGGAAAGGGTGGGGGGTACTACCTGATCAAGGAACCTCATGAAATTCCCATGACCACCGTCATGAGGGTATTGGAAGGACCCATTGCCATGGTGCCATGTGTGAGCCTTAATTTTTATGAAAAATGTGAGGATTGCCCAGACGAAGCCACATGTTCCGTCCACAAATTGATGATTCAGGTTAGGGATAGCGCCCTGGACGTGTACAGGAATAATACCTTGGCTGATCTCCTTTGAAAATCAAGCTACTTTTGGTAAGATTTTGATGAGAATCTGGTAAAATTCCAACTCGAAATCCGATTATCTACTAAAACTATAGGATAAAAGTAATTTTAAGAAGGCTTTTGCATGTGGTTAAGAAATTTAATTCTATTTTTGAAATCCCTACTAAATCGATAGGAAATATAATTTAGAAATGATCACAGACCAACTGGTAATTAAAAATAATAAAGAAGCTTCGTCCTATACCAAGGATGTTCGCTCCGAAAGTCCCAAGCGCAGTATTGCAAAATCCATCAGTTGGAGGATTGTCGGTACCATCGATACCATCATTATTTCATGGATCGTGACCGGAACCCTAACCTTGGCTTTCTCCATCGGAATGGTGGAACTGGTCACTAAAATGGTCTTGTATTTTTTTCACGAAAGAGTTTGGAACTCCATCAAATGGGGTAAATAAAAATAACGGTTATGGCATTGACACCAGAAGAAATTCAGAATCTAAATCGCCAGTTTAAGGGCATTCCACCGGAAGAAATCATTTCTTGGGCCATCAAGCATGGCAAAAAATCGGTGGTGACCACAAATTTCAGACCTTATGAAGTGGCCATTCTCCATGCAGTGACAGAGGTAAACAAAGATATTCCGGTCATTTGGTGCGATACGGGGTACAATACCCCTCAAACCTACAAACATGCGGAAGAGTTGATTGCCCGTTTGGGACTCAACATCATGCTATATGTACCCAAACAGACCACGGCACATCGCGATGCGGTAATGGGAATTCCTCAAATTGATGATCCCCGTCATCAGGAATTCACCGAGCAGGTGAAGTTGGAGCCCTTCAAAAGGGCCATGGATGAACACAAACCCGATGTATGGTTCACCAATCTTAGAAAAGGGCAGACGGCCCACCGCGATTCCTTAGATGTGTTGAGCATGAGCAAGGATGGTGTACTTAAGGTAAGTCCGTTCTACCATTGGAGCGATACCCAATTGGATGCCTATTTGCAAGGACATGGATTACCCAATGAGCACAAGTATTTTGATCCCACAAAAGTATTGGCAAACCGAGAATGTGGTTTGCATACATAATTCCCAACTCTAAAAATTATCAGAGCTTTGAGTACATTCGCTGAAGAAATTAAAGAACCAAAAACGATTACAAGTGCCACAAGACCCAATGCCAACGCGTTGGAACACGAGGCCATATACATAATGAGGGAAGTAGCCGCACAGTTTGAAAGACCTGTGCTCTTGTTTTCCGGAGGAAAGGATTCCATTACCTTGGTTAGATTGGCACAAAAGGCATTCTGGCCAGCCAAGATTCCTTTTCCGTTGATGCATATTGATACTGGTCACAACTTTCCGGAGACCATTGAGTTCAGGGATAAATTGGTGGAAGAATTGGGCGTGGAACTCATTGTGCGCAATGTTCAGGATTCCATTGACCAAGGAAAGGTAGTGGAAGAAACTGGAAAATATGCCAGTAGGAACATGTTGCAGACCACAACTTTGTTGGATGCCATTGAAGAGTTTAAGTTCGATGCCTGTATCGGAGGAGCCAGGCGTGATGAAGAAAAGGCCAGGGCCAAGGAACGTATTTTTTCCGTTCGTGATGATTTTGGCCAATGGGATGAAAAGAACCAACGTCCGGAATTGTTCGATATGTTGAACGGACAAATTGAAATGGGACAGAACGTGAGGGTATTCCCGATCAGCAACTGGACCGAGTTGGATGTTTGGAGCTATATCCAAAAAGAAAATATTGAAATCCCTTCCATATACTTCGCCCACAAAAGAAATACCTTCCTACGTGACGGACTGATCTGGTCTGCCGAGGATGGTGTGGTTTTCAGGGCAGAGGATGAAAAAGTAGAAGAAAGAATCGTGCGATTCCGCACCGTGGGTGATATGAGTTGTACCGCAGCTGTGGAATCCTATGCGGATACCATTGATAAGGTGGTTTCGGAGATTAGGGATTCAAAAATATCGGAAAGAGGGGCCCGTATCGATGACAAACGTTCCGAGGCGGCAATGGAAAAACGTAAACAACAAGGGTATTTTTAAAATAAGTTGATGGTTTATCATTAGTTGGTTTTTAGAAATTTAGATGACCTGCAACGAACAACCAATAACGAACAACAAGACATGGAAGTATTAAAGATAGCAACGGCAGGAAGTGTGGATGATGGTAAAAGTACCTTGATCGGAAGATTGCTGTATGACACCAAATCCTTGACCGACGATAAATTGGAAGCCATTGAGCGTACCAGTAAACAAAAAGGGTACGACTACCTCGATTTTTCACTGGCAACCGATGGCTTGGTGGCAGAAAGGGAGCAAGGTATCACTATAGATGTGGCACATATCTATTTCTCCACTGCATCCAAAAGTTACATTATAGCCGATACCCCTGGGCATGTGGAATATACCCGTAACATGGTTACTGGAGCATCTACTTCGCAGGCGGCCATTATTTTGATCGATGCCCGAAAAGGGGTTATCGAACAGACCAACAGACACTTTTTCATCAACAACCTGTTGAGAATCAAAGATGTGATAGTGGCCATTAATAAAATGGACCTAGTAGATTTCTCCGAAGACGCCTTCAATGATATTAAGGCCGATTTTGAGGAATTGATGGACAAAAGGGATTATCAAGATCAGAAAATCACCTTCATTCCGGTGAGCGCCTTAAAGGGTGATAACGTGGTGAACCGTTCCCAAAGCATGGATTGGTACAAAGGCCAGACCTTGTTGGAGCATTTAGAAGAATTGGATCTTCAGGATATTTACAACGTGGGAACACCCCGTTTTCCGGTACAATATGTCATCAGACCAAAAACCGAAGAATTCCATGATTTCCGTGGATTTGCAGGTAAAGTGTACGGTGGTGAGTTGAGTGTGGGCGACGAAGTAGTGGTTTTACCATCCATGACCCGTTCCAAAATCAAGGCCATTTATTTTTATGATACGGAATACCAAACCGCTCCACGTCGTTCCTCGGTGACCATTACCTTGGAAGATGAGGTAAATGTAAGCCGCGGCGATATGTTGGTGAAGGTTGGCGACCTTCCGATCGTTGACAAACAATTGACGGCAACCATTTCTTGGATGGATTCCAATCAGTTGACCGTTGGTGGAAAGTATGTGTTGCAACATGGTGTCAACAAGGCTTTGGCCAAAGTAGATGCCATTGATCACAAGATCCACCCAGATTATTCAGGTATCGAGGAAAATGTGTCCTCTCTTAATATGAACGATATCGCTAAAGTGCGTTTACGATTGAACAAACCCATTTTTTATGATAAGTTCAAGGAGCACCGCACCAACGGTTCCTTTATCATTATTGATAGTAGAACCAATCATACAGCAGGCGTAGGTTTCATAGAATAACAGGTAATGCCCAAGTGAGCAACAGGGAAGATTTTTATTATAAACCTATAAAAGAGATAGGGAAAATAGGATAATGAAAAGTTTTAGAACAGAAATAGAGAACCCAATAGTAGAGAAGGATATCATCGATTTGGAGAAAAAAATTCGCCAATTCAAGGATGGCAACATCGATGAGGAAAAATTCCGTAGTCTTCGTTTGGCGCGTGGTGTTTATGGCCAGCGTCAACCAGGGGTGCAGATGATCCGCATCAAATTGCCATATGGAAAGGTGTCTTCCAAACAGTTGCTACGCATTGCTGACGTTTCCGATGAATATTCCCGTGGTCGTCTGCACATCACCACGCGTCAGGATATCCAAATTCACTATGTGGATCTCGAACGTACTCCTGAGTTGTGGGCAGAACTGGAAAAGGACCAAGTTACGCTTCGCGAAGCCTGTGGTAATACGGTTCGTAACGTTACGGCAAGTGAAACGGCAGGTATCGATGTGGATGAGCCATTCGATGTTTCTCCCTATGCCCAAGCGTTGTTCGAATATTTCTTGAGAAACCCCATTGGTCAGGAAATGGGTCGAAAATTCAAAGTTTCTTTTTCTGCCAGTGATGCCGATACTGGATTGTCCTATATGCACGATCTAGGATTTATCGCCAAAATTGAAAACGGGGTGAGAGGATTTAAAGTGATGTTGGCCGGTGGTTTGGGTTCACAACCTCGACATGCCGATGAACTGTACAGCTTTTTGCCCACGGATAAGATCATCCCGATGATGGAAGGCGTGGTTCGTGTGTTCGACCGTTACGGGGAACGCAAGAGTAGGGCCAAGGCACGTATGAAATTTTTATTGAAGGATATCGGTTTGGATGGTTTCAAGCAGTTGTTGGAAGAAGAACAGACCGCCATTCCTATTCAATCCTATCCAATCGATTTTGAAAGTTATCCACCAGTACAAGTGGCGGAAGTGGAAACACCCAAAGTTGAAATTAAGGATACCAAAGCATTTGAACAATGGAAAACCACCAACTTGGTGCCTCAAAAACAAGAAGGCTTTGTGGCCATCGGTATTAAGGTATTGTTGGGTGATTTTTATACCAATAAAGCAAGGGAATTGGCCCATTTGGTGCAGAACTATGCTGCCGGCGAGATTCGTCTATCCCTGCGTCAAAATATTTTGATACCCTTCGTTAAGGAGGAATTGGTTCCTTTCTTTTACGCAGAACTTGAAAAATTGGGCTTTGCCGAAGCAGGCTACAACAAGGCTTTGGACATCACCGCATGTCCTGGAACGGATACCTGTAATTTAGGTATCGCCAGCAGTACCGGTATCGCCGATGAGTTGGAACGCGTGATCAAAGCCGAATACCCACAATACATCAACAATGCGGATGTGGTGATCAAGATAAGTGGTTGTATGAACGCATGCGGCCAACACAACATGGCCCACATCGGGTTCCAAGGAATGTCCATCCGTACCAAGGATAAATTGGTGGCACCTGCCCTTCAGGTGTTGTTGGGTGGTGGAAATTTGGGCAACGGAAATGGAAAGTTCGCGGACAAAGTGGCCAAAATCCCAAGTAAAAGAGGACCTCAGGCGCTTCGATTGATCTTGGATGATTTTGAGGCCAATGGAAATGGGGCAAACTTCACCGAGTATTATGAGGAAAAAGGGCAGCTTTATTTCTATGATTTCTTAAAACCATTGACCGATGTGGACAACCTCACCCAAGAAGATTTTATCGATTGGGGCAATGAGGAAAAATATGTTCAGGAAATCGGGGTTGGGGAATGCGCCGGAGTCATTGTGGACTTGGTGGCCACCCTGTTCTTTGAGAGCCAAGAGAAGATAGAAAGCGCCGAAGAGGCCATCCAAGAAGGGAAGTGGGCTGCCAGTATTTATTATTCCTATCAGTCCATGGTAAACTCTGCCAAGGCATTGTTGACTGCGGAAAAGCAAAAAGTAAATACCCATGCGAGTATCATCAAGGATTTTGATGAACTCTATGTGGCCACAGGAAAAATTGAGTTTGAAGGAGGATTTGAAAAATTCGCTTTACAACTCAACCAAAATGAGCCTTCCGAAGCTTTTGCAAAAAGCTATGTGGAAGATGCGAAAACCGTGTTGGAACGATTGGAAGCATACAGAAAATTGGAGTTGGAACATGCGTAACGGAAAATTGACAGTTGTAGGGGCGGGCCCCGGGGATGTGGATTTGATCAGCCTTAAAGGTGTGAAGGCATTGCAGGCTGCAGACGTGGTGCTGTATGACGCATTGGTGTCCGCAGAATTGTTGGATTATGCTCCCCAAGCCGAAAAAATATTTGTGGGTAAACGCAAAGGATGTTATACCTACCAGCAGGAACAGATCAACGAACTGATCGTGCAGCGAGCCAATCAAGGACTTCATGTGGTTAGATTAAAAGGGGGAGATCCATTCGTATTTGGCCGTGGAGCCGAAGAAATGGAATATGCAGCGGAATTGGGACTTGATGTGGCCGTGGTTCCAGGGATTTCATCTTCGGTATCGGTTCCGGCATCCCAAAACATTCCGGTGACCAAAAGAGGTTCTGCCGAGAGTTTTTGGGTGATTACGGGTACCACAAAGGAACACAAACTTTCCAATGATGTGGCCTTGGCCGCCAAGTCGAGCGCTACAGTCATCATCCTTATGGGAATGTCAAAATTGGGAGAGATCATGGAACTCTTCAAGCAAGAAGGAAAAGTACAGACTCCTGTGGCCATCATCCAAAATGGGACCACGGAGCATGAAAAAATAGGTATTGGAACTGTTGCTTCCATTGAGAACAAGGCAAAGGAGCAGCAGTTATCCAATCCTGCGATTATCATCATCGGTGAGGTGGTGAACCATCGCCAAAGAATATTGGACATTCAAGAGGAATACCAATACAAGGGAAAAAAATCGCTAGTTAAAGTTTAAAAATTGTCAGGTAGAGTAAGGACCCTGAGCGAAGTCGAAGGGAAAGTCCAAACTCATTAAAAGCAGTATTATGATTAAAACAGACATCATTATAATTGGAGCGGGACCAACTGGGTTGTTCACCGTTTTTGAGGCGGGCTTGTTAAAGTTGAAATGCCATTTGATCGATGCACTTCCACAACCAGGGGGTCAGTGTTCCGAAATCTATCCTAAAAAACCGATCTATGATATTCCTGCCTATCCAGAGATTTTGGCCGGGGTATTGGTGGATAAGCTAATGGAACAGATCAAACCTTTTGAGCCCGGATTTACTTTGGGTGAACGTGCCGAAACCTTGGATAAACAAGAGGACGGTTCCTTTGTGGTAACCACGAATAAAGGTACAAAGCACCAAGCGCCTGTTGTGGTGATTGCTGGTGGATTGGGTTCCTTTGAACCTAGGAAACCATTGATCGCCAATATTGAACTGTTTGAAAGCAAAGGTGTGGAGTACATGATCAAAGATCCTGAATTGTTCCGCGACAAAAAAGTGGTCATTTCCGGTGGTGGGGATTCCGCATTGGACTGGGCCATTTTCTTGGCCGATGTAGCTTCCGAAGTTTCTTTGGTACACCGTAGAAATGAGTTCCGTGGCGCTTTGGATTCCGTGGAAAAAGCAAGGGAATTGGCCAAATTGGGTAAGATTCAATTGTATACCGAAGCAGAAGTACAGGAAATCCACGGTAAGGAAGAACTTCAGGCTGTGGTGATCAAGTACAATGATGAAACCAAGGAACAAAGCTATGTGGAGACCGATTACTTCATTCCGCTGTTCGGATTGTCGCCCAAATTAGGACCGATCGGGGATTGGGGCTTGGAAATTGAAAAAAACGCCATTAAGGTGAACAATGCCAAGGATTACCAGACCAACATTCCAGGGGTATTTGCCATCGGGGACGTTAACATCTATCCCGGTAAATTAAAATTGATCCTTTCTGGATTCCACGAAGCTGCCGTTATGTGCCAGTTTGCCTATCAGATCATCAATCCGGATAAACGCTACGTGATGAAGTATACCACGGTAGGAGGTGTGGAAGGATTTGATGGTTCCAAAAAGGAGGCCAAGAAAGAAGTGGTGCAGAGCATCAATTAAAAAGATAGGTTCTCAGTAAGTAAGAATAACATTATATTGCTCTTCATTAAAGATAAAAATAATGAAGAGCAATTTTTTTGTGTTCCTGCTACTGGTAATTTTTATTACTACAATTACTTCATGCAGTAGTGATGGTGGAGTGGAAGAACCCCCTACTAGTGGGACTCCAACCACTCCTGAGGAGAATGGACAACCAGAGAATCAGGCCCCGGCTTCCTTTAGTTTGGTGGCAATAGAGGATGAGGCGGAAGATGTGGAATTAAAACCTTCATTCGAATGGACGGAATCCGTTGATCCAGAAAGTGAAACGGTTACCTACACACTGTTCCTAGGCCAGGAAGAAGACCCCATTACACAGATTGCAACGAATCTGAATACTTTGACTTATAATTTGGATTTCGATCTGGAATTTGCCACGACTTATTTCTGGAAAGTGGTGGCAGAGGATGGTAGTGGCAATACAACCAATAGCAGTACATATAGTTTTAAGATTAGACCCGTAGGTACTTTTATATCTGACTCTTCTTTCGGTGCACGACATTTAGCCGCGGTTGTAGAATTTAATGGGAAGCTTTTCATTATAGGTGGTTATGGTTATAATCCTGATGGTGCATTACATTACTTGGATGATGTTTGGAGTAGTACTGACGGAGAAAATTGGATTTTGGAGACAGATGCCCCTGGTTTTATGCCGAGGGCATTTCACCAAGTGGTTGTTTTTGACAATAAGATGCTCTTGATAGGCGGTTTTAGGTGGAATGGGGCGCCATCCAGTGATATTTGGTCCAGTGTAGATGGAAAAAATTGGGTTTTGGAGAAAGAGAATGCTGAATTTCCAGCTGATTGGGGTCATAAAATTTTGTCGTACAATAATAAACTGTGGTTGATTACAGGTGGACAGAATGAATTTCTTAATCAAAATGTTTGGAATAGTAACGATGGCGTTAACTGGAGTCTGGTTACAGAGGATATAGGATTCATGGTGTCATTGGAACAAGAAGCAGTCGTGTTTAATGATAAAATGTGGGTAGTTGTCCAAGACAAAGTATTTAGCAGCATAGATGGGATAGATTGGGCTTTAGAGTTGGAAAATGCACCATTTCAGCAAACATATAAGGAATATTCCTTAGTCGTCTATGATGAGAAAATGATTTTGATGGTTGAAGGTGCCTCAACAGATAGTCCTGCCGTTATATGGAGTAGTGCCAATGGTAAGGACTGGGAACAAGAGTACCAAGAGACAGGATTCCCTAACAGGCATGATAATTCTATGGTTGTATTCTTGGACAAAATCTATGTAATGTTGGGATATAACGGGGACATAGGTTACTTAAATGATATATGGATATTAAATTAAAAATTTACCGGTTTATACATCCATTTTCAATAGCATTATAATTTAAATGAAGACACCTTCCAGAAGCAATTTTGGAGGGTGTTTTTGTTTTTGCACTATATTTGAATTTTACAATACAATGGAAGAACTGTTCACCTTGCGGGATTTTTATGGAAAAATGAAATTGCCCATTCCCGATACCATTGGGAAGGATATCGGGCATTTTAATGTGTTCAAGATCGATGAGTACCGTACAAAACTCAATGAGGGGGAGATGCGCTATGATCGGCGTTCCTATTTTAAGATCAGTTTGATCAACGGGAAGAACAGGGCGGAATATGCCGATAAGGTCATCGACATTGCCGATAAAGCTTTGTTATTTGCATCGCCTAGAATCCCATATCATTATGTGCCACAGGATGAAAACCAGTCTGGGTATTTTTGTGTATTCACGGAGAACTTTTTATCCAAAGATAAAAGCGGGGTCATTTTGGAAACCTTGCCACTTTTCCAACCAGGAGGGTTTCCGATCTTCAATATTTCCGATGATGATTATATGGAGTTAGAACAACTTTTTCAAAAGATAGACAGGGAGTTATCTTCGGATTATCCCTTTAAATTTGATTTGATTCGAGCTTATATAGTGGAGCTGTTGCATATCGGTCAAAAGTTGCAGCCGGCACAACCTGTGGAAAATGGTAAAAATGCGGCAACCCGCATCACTGACCTTTTTGTGGAACTGTTGGAGCGACAGTTTCCCATAAATACTCCTGCCCAACGGTTGGTCTTGAAAACGGCGAACGATTTTGCGGAGCGGTTGGCAGTGCATGCGAATCATTTGAATAAAGTACTCAAGGAAACTACGGGAAGTACCACAACGGCTATCATCCATGCCCGTGTTTTTGAAGAGGCCAAAATCTTACTTAACAACACGGATTGGAACATTTCCGAAATCGCATTCAGTTTGGGATTTGAGGAAGTGGCCCACTTTTCCAATTTCTTCAAGAAGTTTTCCAATACATCCCCATTAAAATATAGAGGAAGTATCGCTATTTGATTTTTGCAAAAAATGGATTGATGCTCGCAATCCCTCAAGGTGCCTTATTTCAGAACTTTGTACCATAATTAAAAATCAAAAAAAATGGCAAAAAGTAAAATAGCATTAGTAACTGGAGGCAGTAGAGGTCTCGGAGAAAATATGGCCATCAATTTGGCCAAAAAAGGATTGGATGTTGTGTTGACGTATCAAAGCAATAAGGTTGAGGCGGACAAAACCGTTCAGGAAATTGAAAGCTTGGGTCAAAAGGCTTATGCATTGCAATTGGATGTGTCACAAGTAGGCAGTTTTGATGCCTTTGTAGATCAGGTAAAAAATGTAATCGACTCCCATTTTGGGGCAGACCACATCGATTATTTGATCAATAACGCAGGGATTGGTATCAATGCTCCAATCACAGAAACTACGGAAGAGCAATTCGATTCCTTGGTTGATATTCATTTTAAAGGTGCATTTTTCCTGACACAAAAATTGTTGCCCATCATGGCTAACGGAGGGGGTATCGTGAATATTTCCAGTGGATTGGCTAGATTCTCTTTCCCAGGGTATTCGGTGTATGGAGCCTTGAAAGCTGCCATGGAAACCCTTACCAGATATCAAGCCAAAGAGCTTGGTACAAGACAAATCAGGTCTAATATAGTCGCACCAGGAGCCATAGAAACCGATTTTGGTGGCGGTACCAACAAGACCGATGAGGGCAAAAGAACGGCCATTGCCAATTTTACTGCTTTGGGTCGTGTAGGCATCCCTAGTGATATTGGAGGGGTAGTCGCCTTTTTGTGTACCGAGGACGCCAAATGGGTCAACGGCCAACGCATTGAGGTCTCAGGTGGTATGATGATGTAAAATCTAACAAAGAGTAATCTAAAACGGGTTGATTTTTCAACCCGTTTTTTTATTGTTGGAAATGTAAAAATAAAGGGGCATTTTTTGCTTTTCACTAGGGAGAGCCGTTTCTTTGCAGTTCAGTTCATTAATAAGTTGAAAGTGTTATCAAGAAAGGTGGAGGGATTGGACCCTTTGAAGCCTTAGCAACCCTCGACTTCCGAGAAGGTGCTACATTCTACCCTTATCCTGAACGTTTCTCAGGAAGGTTTGGAGCAATATCCTGCCAAAAGGGAAGGATAACGAAAGAATTCAAAGTATTTCTACACTTTTCTTGATACCCTTGCACCCTATTGTAAAGGGAATTGTACTATGGAAAAAATTGAGGATATTTTAAAGAAACGGATTTTGGTATTGGATGGAGCCATGGGCACCATGCTGCAACGCTATAAATTCGAGGAAGAAGATTTTAGGGGAGAACGTTTCAAGGATTGGCCTAGTGACCTGAAGGGAAACAATGATTTATTGTCTTTGACCCAACCGCAGGCCATTGCAGATGTCCACAGAGCTTATTTGGAAGCGGGTGCGGACATTATCGAGACCAATACCTTTTCCGGTACTACCATTGCCATGGCCGATTATGGCATGGAAGCATTGGTGTATGAACTGAATTTTGAATCGGCCAAAATCGCCAAACAAGTGGCTGATGAGTTCACCAAAAAAGATCCGAGCAAACCACGGTTTGTGGCAGGGAGTATAGGTCCCACCAACAAAACGGCAAGCATGTCACCCGATGTGAACGACCCTGGGTATCGTGCCGTTTCCTTTGATGAACTTCGAAAAGCATATAAAGAACAAGTTGAGGCGTTGTTGGATGGTGGTGCCGATATTTTATTGGTAGAGACCATTTTTGACACGCTGAATGCCAAAGCAGCCCTTTTTGCCATTGAAGAAGTAAAGGACGAGCGTAACATTGAAGTGCCGATCATGGTGAGTGGTACCATTACCGATGCTTCGGGTAGAACCTTATCAGGACAGACAGCGGAAGCTTTTTTGATCTCGGTTTCCCATATTCCGATTTTATCGGTGGGGTTCAATTGTGCGCTTGGCGCCAAACAGTTGGTTCCCCATTTGGAGGTGATTTCCGCAAAGTCGGGATTTGCCACTTCGGCACATCCCAATGCAGGATTGCCCAATGCTTTTGGGGAATACGATGAAACCCCGGAACAGATGGCTGCCCAAATCAAGGAATATGCAGAAAAAGGATTGGTGAATATTGTTGGGGGGTGTTGCGGCACTACTCCGGAGCACATCAAAGCAATTGCTAATGTTGTAAAGGATTATGAACCGAGGTCGTTGTCCGTTATCAGTTAATCTTTCTTGGAAATCAAAGTTATGGATTACAAAGAATTGGATGTTTGGTTGCAAGTAAGAGGATTGGTCAAAGAAGTGTATGAGCTTTCAGGGACTTTTCCGAAGGAAGAGCAGTTTTCCCTTACTTCCCAATTAAGAAGATCTATTGTTTCTGTATCTTCTAACATTGCAGAAGGATGTGGAAGACAAACAGCTAAGGAAACCATACATTTTTTACATATTGCTAGAGGTTCACTATACGAAGTTGAAACTCAAATTATACTTGCGAAGGATTTGAATCTTACAATTGCCAGTATTGATGAAATTCTTGGAGAAATTGAAAGAGTTAAAAAATTGTTGAACGGATTCATCAACTATCATAAAAAGTTATGAGTATTATCAGCGAACAACGGACAACGAACAACCAAGAACATTTTTTGCGTTTATCAGGTCTTGAGCCCTTGATCGTTACCCCTGAAAGTAATTTCATCAATGTGGGGGAACGTACCAATGTGGCAGGTTCCAAGATATTTCTAAGGCTCATTAAAGAAGAAAAGTTTGATGAAGCCTTGGCCATTGCCCGTAACCAAGTAGAAGGTGGGGCGCAGATTATCGACGTGAATATGGACGATGGTCTCATCGATGGAAAAGAAGCTATGGTCAAATTCTTGAACTTGATTGTTTCCGAACCCGACATTGCCCGGGTACCCATCATGATCGATAGCTCCAAATGGGAGATCATAGAGGCAGGTCTTCAAGTGGTGCAGGGCAAATGCGTGGTGAATTCCATCAGTTTGAAGGAAGGTGAGGAACAATTTATCCATCATGCTAAATTGATCAAGCGATATGGTGCTGCGGTCATCGTGATGGCTTTTGATGAAGTAGGTCAGGCAGATAATTACGAGCGCAGGATCGAAATCGCAAAGCGTTCCTACGACATTTTGGTGAATAAAGTAAAGTTTGCCCCCGAGGACATCATCTTCGATTTGAATATTTTTCCTGTGGCAACCGGGATGGAGGAACACCGCCGCAACGCCATCGATTTTATCGAAGCCACCCGATGGGTCCGAACTAATTTGCCGTATTGCAGTGTTAGCGGTGGGGTGAGCAATGTTTCCTTTTCGTTCCGTGGAAATAATACCGTCCGTGAGGCCATGCATTCAGCGTTTTTGTACCATGCCATTAAAGCAGGTATGAACATGGGAATCGTTAACCCGACCATGTTGGAGGTCTATGATGATATTCCCAAAGATTTGCTGGAGCATGTAGAGGATGTGTTGTTGAACAGACGGGAGGATGCCACCGAACGTTTATTGGAGTTTGCCGAGACCGTGGTTGGGACGGCCAAGGAAGCCAAGGTGGATTTGTCGTGGAGGCAAGAACCGCTTCAAGACCGGATTACCCGTGCTTTGGTAAAGGGGATAGACCAATACATTGTTGAAGATGTGGAGGAAGCCCGACTTCAGGCCGATAGACCTTTGGAAGTGATAGAGGGCAATTTGATGACTGGGATGAATGTGGTCGGTGACTTGTTCGGAAGCGGAAAGATGTTCTTGCCCCAAGTGGTAAAATCCGCAAGGGTAATGAAAAAGGCCGTGGCGTATTTAACTCCTTTTATCGAGGAATCCAAGGATCAGAACACCAAGGCGGCAGGAAAAATATTGATGGCTACCGTAAAGGGCGATGTGCATGACATTGGAAAGAACATCGTAAGTGTGGTTTTGGCCTGTAACAATTATGAGATTGTGGATTTGGGTGTGATGGTGCCACCGGAAAAGATCATCAACAAGGCGAAGGAAGAACAAGTGGATATTATCGGTCTCAGTGGCTTGATTACCCCATCCTTGGATGAAATGGTTTTCTTGGCCAAGGAAATGGAACGCCAAAACTTCCAGGTGCCCTTATTGATTGGTGGCGCTACCACAAGTAAGGCCCATACAGCGGTGAAAATAGACCCACAATACAGTCATTCGGTGGTTCATGTAAACGACGCATCCCGGGCCGTGACCGTAGTCGGAGACTTGTTGCAAAAGGAAACTTCGGCTACGTACAAGAAAAACATCAAGTTGGATTACGAGAGTTTTCGGGACAAGTTTTTGAATCGTGGCAAGCAAAAGGAATATTTGACCTTGGAAGAGGCTCGGGCCAATAAATTGCAGATTGACTGGAATCCGTCCGACATCAAAAAACCAAAGCAATTGGGCATTGAGGTGTTGGAAGATTTTGATTTGAAGCTGCTAATGGATTATATTGATTGGACCCCGTTTTTCAGAAGCTGGGACCTACATGGCAAGTATCCGGATATTTTGACCGATGAGGTGGTAGGCAAACAAGCGACCGAACTTTTTAAGGATGCCCAGGAACTATTGAAAAAGGTTTTGGATGAAAAGTTGTTGAAAGGCAAGGCCATTTTTGGATTGTTCCCGGCCAATCAAATTGATGAAGATGATATTGAAGTTGAAAATAATGGCGAAACATTCATTTTTAGAACACTTCGTCAACAATTGAAAAAGAGGGAAGGGGTGCCGAACATCGCCTTGGCAGATTTTATTGCGCCTAAAACATCGGGAATTCAGGATTATATGGGTTTTTTCTGTGTAAGTACCGGTTTTGGGACCCAAGAATTGGCCACAGATTTTGAAAACAAGCATGACGACTACAATTCCATCATGATAAAAGCTTTGGCCGATCGTTTGGCAGAAGCATTTGCGGAATATCTACACAAAGAAGTGAGAACAACATATTGGGGGTATGCCCAGAATGAAAACTTGGACAATTCGGCCCTTATCGATGAAAAGTATCAAGGAATCCGTCCAGCCCCCGGTTATCCAGCATGTCCGGACCATTTGGAAAAATTGACCATTTGGGAATTGTTGGATGTGGAGGAAAAAATCGGGGTAAAATTAACGGAGAGTTTGGCCATGTGGCCAGCAGCCAGCGTTAGTGGGTATTATTTTGCTCATCCACAGGCCAAATATTTTGGTTTGGGTAAGATGACCGAAGATCAAGTAGCCGATTTTGCAAACAGAAAAGGAATAACTTTGGAGGAAGCCCAAAAGTGGCTGGCTCCCAACATAGCAGACGATTAACCAATGAAGATAACGGACCACATAAAAAAGGCCAAAGGGGATACCTTGTTCAGTTTTGAGATTGTACCACCGGTAAAGGGGAAAAGTATACAAGAACTCTATAGGAACATCGATCCATTGATGGAGTTTAAGCCACCCTTTATTGATGTTACCACCTCGCGTGAAGAATACATTTACAAGGAGAAAGACGGATTGTTGGACAAAAAACTGACCCGTACTCGCCCAGGAACCCTAGGAATCTGCGCTTCTCTAAAGCATAAATATGATGTGGATACCGTTCCTCATGTACTGTGTGGCGGTTTTACCAGGGAGGAGACTGAGTATCTTTTGGTGGACTGTCAGTATTTGGAAATTGAAAACGTAATGGCATTGAGAGGAGATGCCAGAAAAGAAGAAAAATATTTTATTCCCACTCAGGGAGGTCATCAATATGCTGCCGAGTTGGTGAAACAAATCCATGACATCAACCAAGGCAACTATTTACATGAAGTCATTGAGGGTCATGAAATGGGTGATTTCTGCATTGGTGTGGCCGGGTACCCTGAAAAACATATGGAAGCCCCTTCCCTTCAATCTGATTTGAAACGGTTAAAAGAAAAAGTGGATTTGGGAGCCGATTACGTGGTGACCCAAATGTTCTTCGACAATAAAAAATTCTTTGCTTTTGTGGAGGCAGCTCGCGAAATGGGAATTGATGTGCCGATCATTCCAGGTATTAAGCCGATTGCGGTCAAGCAACACCTACAATTGTTGCCTCAGGTATTTCGAGTGGACATCCCGCAAGATTTGATCGAAGCCGTGGAAGGTTGTAAGACCAATCAGGATGTTCGGAAAGTTGGGGTAGAATGGGCCATTCAGCAATCCAAAGAGTTGAAGGCTGCTGGCGTTCCTGTGCTGCATTATTATTCCATGGGAAAATCGGATAATATCAAAGACATAGCCAAGGAGGTGTTTTAATTTCCTACTTTAGTGCCCCATGAGGTACCTACTTTGCCTGAATTTCGCCCTGTTTTCATTTTTTGGATTTTCCCAGAGTAGGGAAGTACCCAAAAAGTTCGTGTTGGATGCCCATCAGTTTTATGGCTCTATTCTGTTGCACAACCCTGATATTTCCCACTTGATTACGGAACATCCAGGTGGTCTGATTTTGGGTGTTAGTCGAAAGACTTATGGCGATAAGGAATGGGAGGCCGATTTTGGTTATCCCGATACAGGTTTCACCTTCGTGTATCAAAATACCAATAATGCCACCCTAGGGGAACACTTTGGTCTGTACGGACACTATAATTTTTATTTTTTCAAAAGGAATCTTCAGTTGCGTGTAGCCCAAGGACTGGCTTACAATACCAATCCGTACGATAAAAATGAAAATTTCAGGAACAACGCCTACGGGAGCCATATTTTGAGCAGTACCACATTAATGTTCAATTACCATCAAAGAATTGTTTCAGGTTTGGGATTGGATGCAGGTCTGGCGTTTATCCATTATTCCAATGCCAATTTTAAGGCACCCAATACCTCTACCAATACCTTTGCCCTCAATTTTGGGATTACTTACGAACTGGACAGCGATACAACGTATGAATACTTGCATCCTGAATCTACGGGTTTGATCACAGAACCGATTCGGTATAACCTGGTTTTGCGTGGTGGTGCCAATGAAAGTGATGTGATCAATATGGGGCGATATGGGTTTGTCATAGTTTCAGCTTATGCCGACAAACGATTGGGCAAACGAAGTGCCATTCAATTGGGAACCGATGTTTTCTTTTCCAATTTTTTAAAAGAATTGATTCGATACCAGTCCATATCTTTTCCAGAATTGGACGTGGATCCCGATACCGATTATAAGCGAGTTGGGATGTTTTTGGGACATGAACTCTTTGTGAACAAGATGAGCGTCGTGGCCCAATTGGGGTATTATGTGTACTATCCTTTTGATTTTGAAGGACGAATGTACAACCGAATTGGGATGAAACGGTATTTTGGGGATAAAATCTTCGGAGCCATCACATTAAAGTCCCATGGTGCCAAGGCAGAGGCAGTTGAATTAGGAATTGGAGTTCGTTTATGAAAAGGAAATGGTTGACATATCTGTTTTTGCTCTTCATAGCCTGCAACGGGGATAATGTTCCCGATTGCTTTCAAAATGCGGGGGATTTGGTCCGTGTGCCTGTAGATGTTCCAGAGTTTACCACCATGACCGTTTTTGAAAACGTGAAAGTAGTACTGAAACAAGGGGATGAACAATCGGTGGAAATCGAAACCGGTGAGTATTTGCTCGATGATGTTTCCGCCGAGGTAGAAGATGGGCGATTGATCCTTCGCAATGAAAACAGCTGCAATTATGTGAGGGAATACGGTCTGACCACAGTTTATGTGACTTCCCCAAATATCACTGAAATTAGAAGCAGTACAGGTTTGCCCATAACTAGCGATGGGGCATTGGATTATCCAAGTATCTCCCTTATATCTGAAAGCTATACCAATCCGGAAACCGAGACTACGGATGGTTCATTTGATTTGGAGATGAATTCAACTACCGTAAGTATTGTGGTAAACGGTATTGCGTATTTTAAATTGAGAGGTCTCACCACCAATCTTAATGTAACCGTTGCCGCTGGGGATTCCAGGATCGAAGCCGAAGATTTGGTAGCAAATGCAGTTTCCATCAATCATAGGGGCACTAATGATGTCTATGTAAATCCCCAACAGCGCATCAGTGGTGTCATTAGGGGAACAGGGGATGTGATCAGTGTCAATAGACCTCCAGAGGTTGATGTGGAAGAATTGTACAATGGCCGACTCATTTTCCAAGATTGAGGAGATCCCCGTCCAAACTATGACATAAATCCATAGAATCCAGTGGATTTCTAGGTACCTTTGAAGTATCAAAATCAGATTCGTTTGAAAGGTCTTTTCCCCTTTATTAAGTGTCTGTTTTCTCCCTACCCAAAGGTCAAATCGCTGGATGGGCTTTCTGGGATTGAAAAAGCCGATGCCCAGTTCCATAATCTGGTGGCCGAAAAAAAAGTACCTGGATTGGGTGTCACCATTTTGGACAAAGGGGAAATCATACTCCAAAAGGGATATGGCTTTGCCCATTTGGAGGATAGATCTCGAATTGATCCCAAACATACCATTTTTAGGATTGCCAGTATTTCCAAATGTATCACGGCATTGGCCTTAGGCAAAATGATGGAGGAATGTTTAATCGATTTGGATGCTTCATTTTACAAGTACGTGCCCTACTACCCCAAGAAGGAATACGATTTTACGTTACGACAATTAGCCGGACATACGGCCGGGATTCGCGGTTACAGGGGAAAGGAATTTGCCCTGAACCAAGATTTTTGCATCAAGAACAGCATTGAGGTATTTCAAAAAGACCCTTTGGAATTTGAACCAGGTAAAGGGTATCTCTACAATAGTTTCGATTTTGTACTCCTTTCACTGGCCATGCAAGAAGCCTGTGGCATTCCGTTCCAAAATTATGTGCAAGAAAAGGTATTGGTTCCCTTGGAATTGAACGCCACTTTTACTGCAGAACATAACCATTTCAAAACCGCCAGTTTTTATACCAAACGATCCTTGTGTTTCAAAAAAGCCGTTGAGGTGAACAATGCTTATAAACTGGCAGGAGGCGGATTTCTCTCCACCAGCGATGATATTGCCCAACTCGGCCAAGCCATTTTAGAACGCAAGTTGCTGAAAAAGGAAACATATGACCAATTATTGACTTCCCAAACTGTAAATGGCAAGCCCACCTATTATGGATTGGGCTTTCAGGTGAGCCGAGATGCGGCGGGAAGAGAATTTGTGGGACATGTGGGCAACAGCGTGGGGGCTTATACCAATCTTTTTATCTATCCGAAGGAAGAAAAAGTAGTTTCTATCTTGATCAATTGTACCGATCCCAAGGTGCAACCATTTTTGGATGAGGCCATTGATGCTGCATTGGATTTGGGAACTTCATGATTTTTGTTGAAATTTATTCAAAATAGACTACCGATCTTGAGGTGTTTGCATTATTTCGTTCCGCTTTTCTTCCTGCTGCTGATGGGAAGTCTCCACGCCGGGGAAAGTTTTTCTTTTGGAACGGAAATGGCCTCGACCGATAGTGTCCAAGATAGTTTAAGCTCCAGGGAATGGAAGAAATTCAAATCTTTTGAGACCAAACTGCAATCCTCCCAACTGTCAAAAACAGATAAGGAAAACCAATTGACAGGGTATGCCCGGGACTCGTTGAATATTTTACGGGTGAAGCTTGTGGCCATCAAGGTTTTGGAGGAGAAAAATCTTTTGAACAGGGATATCGCCGAAAATACCTCGTACTATACCACACTGTTGGAAAAACTGAAAGAAAGCGAGATTCCGCCCACAGAATACCTTTTTTTGGAAGAAAAGCTGGCATACTTGAACCAGGAAGCCTTGAACGGGAGTTTGCAACTAAGTAGGTGGATGAACATTGGCTTGGTGGTACTTGTCGCATTTCTGGGCTACATGCTGTTTCAGCAAAGAAAAAGGCAGGACAAAACCATTTTGCCCGAACTCAGCAAACAGGAAACCATGGTGCGCAACCTGATCTTACAGGGCAAAAGCAATAAGGAAATCGCCAATGAACTTTTTATAAGCTTGAGCACAGTAAAGAGCCATATTACCAGCATCTATGGTAAATTGAACATATCCAATAGGCGGGAACTCCTCGAAAATAGTACGGGTGCTAGCACCTAATTCAGACCAATTGGGCTTTTTGTAGGCCTGTTTACCCTCTTAATTTGTTTCAAAATTGAACGGTTTTGAAACATCTACTCTGGTTTTTTCTCGTGTGTTACCTTTCCGCATTTGGTCAAGAACAATTCATTTTAAAAGGAAAAGTTTTTGATGGTCAAGATAGGCCCATACCTATTGGTGATGTTTTGTTGTTCGATGCAAACAAAGAAAACCTAATTGCGTACACCACTTTGGTTGACGGGTTGTTCGTGTTGGATAAGGTGACCGAAGGGGAATTTTGGCTGGAAGTATCTGCTTTGGGATATAAAAAGCACTCTCAAAAAGTGAACATGGTAGAAAACCTAGAAGTATCCATACAGCTTGAAGAAGAAGTGACCGAACTGGACGATGTAGAGGTAACAGCGTTGAAGAACCCAATCACCAATGCCAACGGCAATTTGAAGATTGATGTGCAGAACCCCATTTTTTCGTCCATAGTAGACCCCTTGGAAGTGCTTTCCAAGCTGCCCAATATTCAAATTTCACCGGACAGGGAGTCCATTTCCGTCATTGCAAGGGGAGCCCCACTGATTTATCTGGGGAACCAGCGCATAACCTTGGATGAATTTTTGGGACTGTCGGTAGATAGCATGGAAAGCATAGAACTCATCAATAATCCATCGTCCAAATATGAAGCGGAGGGGCAGGCCGTGATTGTGGTTCGCCTCAAAAAGAATACGGACAAAGGGGCTATGTTAAGCCTCGGTGAAATGCTGTCCTTCCGGCAAAACACCAACAATTATCTAAGTTCCAACGGAAGTTTTTCCAATGGAAAATGGAACTTACGTGGCAATCTCAATTACAATGTAATTGGACAATGGGAAAGCAATACATTTGCGTTTGCCATTCCTGAGGAGGACATTTATTCGGATTACCTGGTGCTCATTCCAGATAACCACAGGGTACAGGTAAACACGGGCCTGGGGTTCTATTATCCCATGAACGATAATGATTACGTGTCTTTCAATACCACGTATCGATTACAGACCGATGATGCCGATTTTGAAACGATCACTTTCGTTCAGGATGGAACCGAAGAGGAAGAAGTGCTGTCCGAACCCAAGAACGATAACCGTCGACATTATTTCAGCGGCAACTTTAATTTCAATAAAAAGATAGCTGCTGATTGGAACCTGTTCACGGGAATCCAATATTCTTCCTTCACCCAAAAATTGGATACCGATATTTTCAACAATTATAATGATGAAGGATTTTCTTTGGAGCAATCCAGGTACCAGGAATACCAAATAGGGTCTCTGGCTGCTCGCATAGATATAGAACATACGGTTTCCGAACATGTAAAAAGCGAATTTGGAGTGAGTTGGAACGAAGCGCGGGCCAATGCATATTCCAATATGCTGCAATTGGACCCGCAACAAGAATTGGCCATTGATTATAATTATGATGAAAAGTTGTATGCTGCCTACTTGAACTTTAGTTCAAATCTTACTGACAAACTGGATGCGAACATTGGAGCTCGGGTGGAACACAATGAAGTAAACGGCACCCTGAACAATGAAACCAGTCCTGCAATCAATAGAAAAAACACCAAAATTTTCCCGAAGGCTGGCCTCAATGTAAAGGTGGACAGCACCAAGACCCTTTCGTTAAACTATTCCCGAAACATTACCAGGCCTGATTTTTCCCGTACAAGCTCCGTTTCGGTTTTCATCAACCCGTTTTTGGAATCTACCAACAACATTAATCTATTGCCCACCATTACCCAACGGATCTCTTCCAACCTGCAATGGAAAAACAAGTCCTTTTTTCTGGAAGTGTATCAAAAGGAAAATCCATCATATTATGCCATCAGTTATGAGCCGATGGATACGATAGCGACTTTATCACCGATCAACCTGGAAAAGGAATCTGGTTTTTATGTGGGGGTCACCTTGCCGTTTTCCTATAAGATATGGACATCCACTACTTCCGTGAGCTTTAATTACAATAAAAACAAAGATGCATCTGCCATTTTGACCACGGCCAAACCCTTTCTATATGCCTATGCGGACCAACAATTAAAGGTGGCCAAGGATACCATTGTTTCTTTCGGGGGATGGATGATGACGGAGCGCAACGAAGGGGTGTATACCAGAAATGCCATGCTGGTACTCAACGCTTCGGTCACAAAAACTTTTTTTGACAAGCTCCAATGTGCCATCCGTTTGAACGATATCACCAAAGCGATGAATTTTGAAGAAAGTTATGCCATCAACGGGGTGGAGGCCAACGGAACCTATTTTGCCGATGCCAGGGAAATTGCTTTTTCGATGAAATATACATTTGGGGACAACGCCTCATCCAAGTTCAAGAACAAGGATGTGGATGATAATTTGGACCGGATTAAATAGAGAATAAATCAGCTTATGGCTATCTGCTCCTCAATTTCCAGGGCAAAGGTTTTACAGAGATCCAAAGTTTCCGTTACATCATCCATAGTCGTTCTGGGATTGATCAAGCACATCCGCAACACCACCTGATCGTTAAGGATGGTGGTGACCAGCAACGCCTTTCTGGATTCCACTACTTTATGGGAAATGTATTGGTTGATCTGGTCCAGTTCTTTCTCGCTGTAATGTTGCTTGATGGGATTGTACCTAAAATTGATGACCGCCAAAGTGGCCGGGAACACTACTTCCCAGCTTTTGCTGCCCCTCAATAGGTTTTCCACCTCTTCCGCCAGGTCGATATTGTAGGAAATGGCATCCCGAAATTCCTTTAGACCAAAAGTTTTTAAGGACATGTAAAACTTGAGCGCCCTGAACCTTCGGGTAAGTTGGATACCGTGGTCATAAAAATTGATCTCGGATGTGTTCCCTTCAATATCGCGAAGATATTCTGGTTTTTCGGTGAAGGTATGGCTAAGATGTTTGTGGTTTCGGACCAACAGGCATCCCATCTCATACGGTTGGTAGAACCATTTGTGTGGATCAACGGTTAGTGAATCGGCTTTTTCAATGCCTTTCAGCATGTGTTTGCCCTTGGCAGATAAAATAGCTGCACCGCCATAAGCACCATCAATATGGAACCAAATATCTTCCTTTTTGCAGATGCTGGCCAATTCTGGTAACGGGTCAACAGTACCGGTGTTGGTCGTTCCTGCGGAAGCGATAAGGCAGAAAGGGTGCAAACCTTCCAATCGGTCTTTGGCGATACAATTTTTCAGTTTGTTCAGCGCAAACTTGAACTCATTGTCCGTAGGAATGATCCGGATCTGTTCCTTTTTGAATCCCAAGACCCTAATGGCCTTGATGTTGGAAGAATGTGCCTGATCGGACAGATAGATGATCGCTTTGGAAAAGTCGTCCCCACATTTGATCCTTCGGGCCGTTGCCACAGCAGTGAGGTTGGCCATGGAGCCTCCACTAGTGAAAATACCTCCACCTTTTTTCTTCGGAAAACCAAAGATTTTCAACAACCACTGAATGGTCACGATTTCCAATTCCGCAGCGGCAGGACCAATGGACCATCCACCAGAAAAAATATTATACCCCGTGGCCAAAGCGTCTGCCATGACACTGACGTAGTTACTGGGACCCGGGACAAAGGAAAAAGACCTAGGGTGGGCCATGTTGGCACTATTGGTCATCACTTTTTCGAGGACGAATTCCAAAACTTTTGAGGCATCCATGCCACTTTCTGGGGCTTCTTCCAAAAACAGGTTGTCCATCTCTTCCCGGGAACCAAATGCGACGGGGAATTTTTCATGTTGGGTATGATGGTGTTCCACAATGGCATCGACGATCTGGTAGCCGTACTTTTGCATTTCCTCTTTGGAAAGTTCCAACCGGGCTTTGTTCTGCTTCATAGGTCCATAATGCTTTGGCCGCAAAAATACCATATTTGTTGCGGTTTTAGGCTGATTTTTGAAAGGGTATCCCTCGAAAATCTAAGAAGTAAGTTCGGTGAAAAGACTCTCCAGGTTTTTGTTCTTTCGACTGAGTTGAAGGGTTTTCAATTGGTTGTCGTGTGCAAAATCGAAAACGGCGGGGCGCATATCGCTCGTAGTATTGAAGGTAAGCTCATACACAAATCCCCCGGTGTTGGTCACTTTGGAAGCATGGGGCAGTTGCTGTAGCAATTGCTCTTCCACACGATAATCGAACTCCACTTCAATAATCTGTTCCTCGGCTTCACGGAGTTCTTCCAATTTTTTATCGGCCACCAATTGTCCTTTATTGATGATGATGACCCGATCGCATACGGCTTCCACCTCTTTCATGATGTGGGTGGATAGGAGGATGGTCTTTTCCTTGCCAATTTCACGGATCAATTTGCGTATTTCGATGAGTTGGTTGGGGTCAAGCCCTGTGGTAGGCTCATCCAAGATCAAAACCTCGGGATCATGAAGGAGTGCCGCGGCCAAACCAACACGCTGCCGGTATCCTTTGGATAGTTGTCCAATTTTTTTGTGGCACTCTGGCGTAAGTCCTGTTTTTTCAATGACCTCCTCGATCTTCGACTTGGGCACGTGGTACACATCGGCATTGAAAGCGAGGTATTCCTTCACGTACATTTCCAAATACAATGGGTTGTGTTCAGGTAGGTAACCGATACTTTTTTGCACATCCCGTTCAGCGTTCAACACATCGAACCCATTTACTTCCGCATCGCCACTATCCGCCTTGTAATAGGTGGTCAAGATTCGCATCATGGTGGATTTACCTGCCCCATTGGGACCTAAAAAACCTACTACTTCGCCCTTTTTGATGGAGAAGGATACATTGTTCAACGCTTTTTGGGGACCGAAGGTTTTGGTGATGTTCTGAACGGTGATGGACATTCAACTGGATTTAGTTGTTCAAAAATACACTTTTAGAAATATCGTTGACAACACTTGATGTAATAGTACCAGTTTTTGGACAATCGGTTTAAGGACATGTAAATTCTTAAAAAAGATGGTTTTCTACATGGTAAAATGCAACGAAATCTTCCAATTTGAAAAAAATCAAAAAAAAATTAAGGAAAGCTGTTGTTTTCGGATGGATTGGCTAAATTAGCCGAGATTTTATTACGAGATGACAAATACGTATTTCTGGAACGGTTTCTATTTTTACTTCTTTTTTAAGAGAGGTACGGGACTGTTGTGAATGCGTTTAAAGTATAACCAATACATAAAGTCCCGATTTAAATCGGGACTTTTTTTTTGCAATGGGTTTAAAAATAGCCATTCAGGGAATTAAGGGTTCCAACCACCATAAGGTGGCCACGGATTTTTTTGGAAACGACATCGAATTATTGGAATGCAGTTCTTTTGATGCCATCATCGACCATTTGTTGACCGGGACGGCGGACAAGGGTGTTATGGCCATTGAAAATTCCATAGCGGGTTCCATCATCCCCAATTATAATCTGGTATACCACAACAAAATCCACGTGATCGGGGAGCATTATCTGAACATTCACCATCATCTTATGGTACTCAAGGGTAGGACTTTTGAGGACATCAAAGAGGTTCATTCCCATCCCATGGCCTTGTTACAATGTAAGGAATTTTTTAGGGCCCATCCCCACATCAAATTGGTGGAAAGTGTAGATACGGCCGAGACTGCCAAACGTATAAAAGAAGGTAGATTGGCTAATATTGCTGCCATTGCTCCAAAAATGGCTGCAGATCTATACGATTTGGATATTATTGCTTCCGAAATCCAGACCATTAAGAATAATGCTACCCGTTTTATTATTCTAAAGAAGCAGAATAAGGTACTGCCAAAAGGAGAAATTAATAAAGCTTCGGTACGTTTTATAACCGACCACAAAAGGGGGAGTTTGGCGACAGTTCTAAATGTGATGAGCGATTGCAATTTGAACCTAACCAAAATCCAATCCTTGCCTGTTATAGAAACACCATGGAAGTATGCATTCTTTGTGGATGTGACTTTTGAAGAATACGATCACTTTTCCAAGGCAAAATCACTGTTGGAGATTATGTTGGAAGATTTCAAGGTATTAGGGGAATATAAAAATGCATTGTTACTATGATCACTGCAGACAGGTTACAAAGTGTACAGGAATACTACTTTTCCAAAAAATTGAGAGAGGTAAGGGGATTGGTCAACCAAGGAAAACCCATCATCAATATGGGAATCGGTAGCCCTGATCTGGCGCCATCACCAAAAGTGTTGGAAACCTTACGGGATTGCGTCACCGATGCGGGTGCCCATCAATACCAGAGTTACCAAGGATTGCCTGAACTTCGGGAGGCCATTGCCAATTTCTATCAGCAAAAATTTGGGGTAAGTGTGGATCCATCCACCGAAATTTTACCCTTAATGGGCTCCAAGGAAGGCATCATGCACATTAGCATGGCCTTTTTGAATGTTGGGGATGAAGTGTTGTTGCCCAACCCGGGATATCCTACCTATGCCTCCGTAACCAATTTGGTAGAAGCAGTACCTGTTACCTATGATTTGACAGAGGAAAATGGGTGGTTCCCAGACTTGGAGGCATTATCTCAAAAAGATTTGTCCAAAGTAAAATTGATGTGGATCAGCTACCCGCATATGCCGACGGGAGCAACCGCAACTTTGGAACAATTAAAATCCTTGGTTGCCTTTGCGAAAAAGCACAGCATTCTTTTGGTGAACGACAATCCATACAGTTTTGTTTTGTCCAATAACCCCACAAGTATTTTGTCCATTGATGGGGCAAAGGAATGCACCTTGGAACTGAATAGTTTGAGCAAAACCTTCAATATGGCCGGTTGGCGTGTGGGCATGGTCTTGGGAAATGAAGAACATATCAATGCGGTGCTCAAAGTGAAAAGCAACATGGATTCGGGAATGTTTTATGGTATTCAAAAAGGAGCCGTGGTGGCCCTACAGAGTGGCCAAGAGTGGTTTGAGCATTTGGATGAGGTATATACCCGCAGAAGGGAACTTATGTTCCAGTTGGTGGAAAAGTTGGGGTGTACTTATGATAGAAATGCGGTGGGAATGTTTGTGTGGGCCAAGCTTCTGGAAGGGTCGCTTCCTTCGGAAGAATTTATAGACCAAGTGTTGTATGATAAAGATATCTTCATTGCACCGGGAACCATTTTTGGTAGCAATGGTGAAGGCTATATTCGGTTTTCACTCTGCGTAAAGGAAGAAAAAATCAAGGAAGCCATAGCAAGATTTTAGATCATGAAGGTAGCGGTAATCGGAATAGGATTGATAGGGGGTTCTTTTGCAAGGGATGTGAAAAAATTACATCCGGAGGTCACCATTGTGGGGTTGGACAAGAACCAGACCCATTTGGATGAGGCAATTGAATTACAGATCATTGATGTAAAAGGGGATTTGGATGCTTTGGCGGATGCCGATATGGTTTATGTGAGTATTCCCGTAAATGCCATGGTGCATGAACTTCCCAAAATTTTGGATGCCGTGGGAGATGATACCCTGGTGATGGATGCAGGTTCTACCAAAAGATTGATTTGCGAAAGTGTGGCCGAACATCCCAAACGACGAAATTTTATGGCCTGCCACCCCATTGCGGGCACTGAATTTTCTGGTCCATCTGCGGCGTTGGAAGGACTATACGACGGCAAGACCATGATCATTTGTGAGGTGGAAAAAACAGCCTTCAAACTACAGGAAAGGGCCTTGGCCATTTTTCAAGCGATTGGGATGCGTATCCGTTACATGAACCCTGAGGCACATGACAAGCACATAGCCTATGTATCCCATTTATCACACATCAGTTCTTTTATGTTGGGAAAAACGGTTATCGAAAAAGAAAAGAATGAGCGTGATATTTTTGACATGGCGGGCAGTGGTTTCGAGAGTACCGTGCGCTTGGCCAAAAGCTCGCCGGATATGTGGACACCCATATTTGAACAGAACAAGGACAACGTGGTGGAGACCTTGGAAGAGTATATCCAGAACCTGACCACTTTCAAAGAGTTGATACAGAAAAATGATTTTGAAAATGTCCACTTGGAAATGAGCAATACCAATAAAATAAAACAAATACTTAAAGGAATTCCACTTACAAAAAAATAGGAAGCATTATGGAAAACAAGAAGGAAATGAGAAAATGGTTGGATGATATGAACTTGGGCCATCCACTGGTCATCGCAGGACCTTGCAGCGCCGAGACCGAAGACCAAGTACTTAAGATTGCACACCAGTTGAAAGATACCGATGTAAGTTACTATCGGGCCGGTATCTGGAAACCCCGCACCCGCCCCGGAAATTTTGAAGGCGTTGGAGCCATCGGGTTAAAATGGTTGCAAAAGGTGAAAGAGGAAACCGGATTGAAGACCGCTACCGAAGTGGCTAACCGTGCCCATGTGGATTTGGCTTTGGAATATGATGTGGATCTATTGTGGATCGGTGCCCGTTCCACTGTGAGCCCCTTCATCGTTCAAGAAATTGCAGATGCTTTGGAGGGAACCGATAAAATCGTATTGGTGAAAAACCCAGTGAACCCAGATCTTTCATTGTGGTTGGGTGCCGTGGAGCGTTTGGCTTCGGCCAATATTGAAAAATTAGGTGTGATCCACAGAGGCTTTTCCACTTATGAGAAGACCAAATACCGAAACATTCCCGAGTGGCAGTTGGCTATTGAGCTTCAAACGAAGTTTCCTGACCTTCCCATCATCAACGACCCAAGCCACATTACTGGGAAGCGAGATATGATCTTTGATGTGTCCCAAACTGCGTTGGACCTAAATTTTGATGGTCTGATGATCGAAACCCACTATGATCCAGATAATGCTTGGAGTGATGCCGCCCAACAGGTGACCCCGGAACGATTGGTGCAGATCATGAAAGATCTTCGTATCAGAAAAGAAAGCGACGAAGAAGCCGAATACAACAATAAGTTGAACAACCTTAGAACGCAAATTGATGTGTTGGACAATCAATTGATCGAGCTATTGGGCAAGCGTATGAAGGTGGCTGATGGAATCGGGGAATTGAAAAAGCAAAAGAACGTTGCCGTGTTGCAGAGCAATCGATGGAACGCTATTTTAGGAAACATGATCTTGGAAGGTGAGCAGAGAGGATTGAGTGAGGAGTTCGTGTTAAAGATGTTCAAGGCAATTCACCAAGAATCCATCAACCATCAGGAAAAAATCATCAACGCCTAATTAATAGATCCTTTTTGACGAAACTGTTTGTCTCTTCGGAAAAAAATCCGGGATGCAAACAGTTTTTTTGTTTCAGACTGTAACAATCCAGAAGTTCGGTCATCTTTCAAAAGTAAAAACACTCTATCATGAAAAAAATATACACACTCAGTCTTCTTCTGCTTCCCTTGCTTCCCTTTGCCCAACGCACCATAGATACGGAAGTTGGGGAGTTTAATGAAATCAAGGTATTTGATCTTATCGAGGTGAACTTGATACAGTCCGACGAGAACCGGATCATGATCAAAGGTTGGAACGTGGACGACATTACATGGACCAATAAGAAAGGTGTATTGAAACTCCGCATGCAGTTGGACAAAAAATTTCAGGGCGAGGATACCATGATCGAAGTCTATTATACCAATTTAGATGTGATCGATGGCAACGAAGGAGCCCAGATCACCTGTAACGAGATGGTGCAGAAGAGCAAAATTGAACTAAGGGCCCAGGAAGGTGCCAAGATCCATATAGGCATGGACGTAGATTATGCGGATATCCGAGCGGTGACCGGAGGTATTGTGGAAGCTTCTGGTTTGGCCAAGAACCAAACAGTGGTCTTAAATACTGGTGGTATTTTTGATGGAAGGGATTTAAGGACATCCACTACTGACATTAAAATATCAGCGGGAGGCGAGGCAGATGTGTTTGCTTCCGAAGCAGTGGACATTAATGTCAGGGCCGGTGGGGATGTTTATGTATATGGAAATCCAAAAACAGTGAACAAAAAAACCTTTGTAGGAGGTAGGGTTTACATCAAAGACTAATGAATTTTGAAACAAAAAAAGGCCCCTTGGTTTTTCCAAGGGGCCTTTTTAAATTAATTTTCTTTGGTATAGGCCAATCTTCGTGAAGCTTTTCGCATAAGTCTGTTAATGAGGTCATCAGGACTACTTCCAATACTACCGCTGACTTTTTTGTTGTAATTCCATAATAGAATGCCATCTTTCGCATTATGAACACTCATGTTAACGGTGGCATTATTGGTACTTCCCCAAAATCCGATGAGTAACCCCAAAGCAACTGAAGCTCCCTCAGACATGGGTTTATCTGTTTCGTAATTTCCTGAAATAATGGCGTCAACTCCAAGGATTTCTGCCAGTTCCATTGGGGTATAATCCCGAAGGTTGTTATAGTCAATGTTCTGTTTGCCCAAAATGGCATTGGAGGTATTTGGGTCTTGTATTTCAATGCGTTGCATGTCTCCTCTTTTTTTGCGTTTTAAAAACCAAGAGTACATGGCTGTTTGAATGCTTTCACCCTCAGACCTTTCAAGCCTATCCAATTGTTCATCTGTCATTTCTTTCATCTGTTTAGGCCTTAGTTTTACTTGGGTTTTAAAGGGGACCATGGCAATGATTTTATGATCTAGGGCAATCCTGTCAAAATCAGGATTTTCATAAAGATTGGTTTGGGCAAAAACAGAAATGGGCAAAAACAATAAAAGTAATTTTTTCATAAAATTTGATTTGGTTAATATTTGATGGTCAAACTAACATTATTTTTTGAAAGAAATGGATTACTTAAAAATATATTTGCCAAAAGCAGAAAACAAAAAGGCCCTTTGGATTTTTCCAAAGGGCCTTTTATTTTTTTTGGTTCTAGGTTATTTTCTAAAAATGTAGCGGGTAATAAAAATACCTTGGCCATCACCTTTACCAGCTTCACTCTCAACACCGCTTACCACAAATACCAATTCCCATCCGTTGGAAACCATATCATTGATCATAGACGTGATCATGGCGTCATTGGCTGCAATGTTCTGGAAACGGATACCTCCCAAATTGTAGAAGTTCAACAATTTGGTTTCCTCAAAATTCTTGACACGGATTTCACTCCGGTCCGATTTGTTACGGGTGTTGTCATCCTCGGTCTGTACACTGGTGAATTCCCTATAATCTTTGTCTTCAAGGGCATTGATGATTCTAGATCTACCAAGACCGTTGGGAACAATGGATTCCACGCTGGTGATTACCTTGTACTCTTGTGCGTTTGCTCCAAACGCGGCAGCTAGGGTCATCACTGCGATAAAAACGATTTTTTTCATAATAAATAAGTTAATGATTATTGATAACTGTTAACAAAGATATATGACGGAAAAGAAGGAATATTGTTTCTTTGTAACGAAAATTTGAACAAATTGTGAACGGAACTGTTTATAAATCAACGGGTAGTTGGTATACGGTAAAATCCACGGAGGGTGTGTTTTACGAATGCCGAATCAAGGGAAAGTTCCGGACCCAAGGCATAAAGAGCACCAATCCCGTGGCCGTGGGGGATCATGTAACGTTTGAATTGGAAAATGTTGGGGATGAAACGGTTGGTGTTATTTCTGAGATTGGTGAACGAAAGAATTATATCATCCGCAAATCGGTAAAACTGTCCAAACAGACTCATATCATAGCCTCCAATCTGGATCAGGTATTTTTGTTGGTCACCTTGAACAACCCCATGACCTTTACCAGTTTTATCGACCGTTTTTTGGTCACTGCCGAAGCGTATGACATTCCGGTAATCTTGTTGTTCAATAAGATGGATACCTATTCTGAGGAAGAGAGGGCAGAGGTGGCCTATCTCGTCAATCTTTATTCGAATATTGGTTATACCTGCATTCAAATGGAGGCCAAGACCGGCAAGAACGTGGACAAAGTTAAGGAATTGATGATGGGCAAGACCAGTATGTTTGCGGGGCATTCCGGTGTTGGAAAGTCTACATTGGTCAATGCTTTGGAACCAGGATTGCAGTTAAAAACGGCCGAAATATCCGAACAGCACCTTCAAGGGCAGCATACCACCACCTTTGCGGAAATGTATGACTTGTCTTTCGATGGTCGTATCATAGATACTCCTGGGATAAAAGGATTTGGCATTGTGGATATGGAAAAAGATGAGATCGGGGATTATTTTCCGGAGTTCTTTGAGTTGAAATCACAATGCAAGTTCAACAATTGTCTGCATTTGGACGAGCCCAAGTGTGCCGTGAAAGAAGCGTTGGAGCATGAGGAAATCGCATGGAGCCGATATAGAAGTTATGTGCAAATGTTGACGGGAGAGGAAGATAATCCATATAGGGAACGTTGATGAAGACAGTGATTCAAAGAGTTTCAAAGGCAAGTGTAACTGTTGATGGTCAAGTGGTCTCATCCATTGGCTACGGCCTTTTGGTATTGTTGGGCATTGAGGATGCCGATGGTAAGGAGGATATCGATTGGCTATCCCAAAAAATTGTGAACCTTCGCATTTTTAATGATGATGACGGGGTGATGAACCGTTCTGTGTTGGATACTGGGGGAGACATTATCGTGGTAAGTCAATTTACCCTGCATGCCTTGACCAAAAAAGGCAATCGACCCTCATATATCAAAGCGTCCAAACCTGAGGTGGCCATTCCCATGTACGAAAGCTTTGTGGAAAAAATAGAACAAGATCTTGGCAAAAAAGTAGGCACTGGAATTTTTGGTGCCGATATGAAAGTGGAATTATTGAACGATGGTCCTGTAACTATCACCATTGATACAAAAAATAAGGAATAATGGATATTGCAAACGCACAAAAGGCTGTTGATGAATGGATTCAAAACCATGGGGTTCGTTATTTTAACGAACTCACCAATATGGCCCAGCTTACCGAAGAGGTGGGAGAGGTGGCCCGTATCATTGCCAGACGGTATGGGGAGCAAAGTGAAAAAGAATCTGATAAGGCCAAGGACCTTGGTGAGGAACTGGCCGATGTGGTCTTTGTGGTCCTATGTTTGGCCAATCAAACGGGAATCGACCTGCAAGCTGCCTTCGACAAAAAATTGGATTTGAAGACCAAGCGGGACCACGACCGTCATCAGAATAACAAAAAGCTCAAATAAAGTTATCCCCTTAAGGGGACATTAGGGCTGTTTTTTCTAGTTTTGGAGTTCCATTCAAACCCAATAAAATTGAGACTTCAGCTTTCCGTACCATCAAATAAAAACATTCAAAAGGCAATACAGATTACGGGCTCCAAAAGTGAGACCAATCGCTCTTTATTGCTTCAGGCCCTTTTTCCGAATATTAAGATCGAAAACCTTTCCAATTCAGATGATGGGGAGGTGATGCAAGAAGGATTGTTGGTGTCAAACGGTGAGGTGGATATCCACCATGCCGGTACCGCCATGCGCTTTTTAACAGCCTATTTTGCTTCCCAAGCTGGTAAAGAAGTAGTCCTTACCGGTTCATCCAGAATGCAGGAAAGACCTATCAAGGTTTTGGTAGAGGCCCTTCGGGCCTTGGGAGCCGATATTGAATATGTAAAAAATGAAGGCTATCCTCCCTTGAAGATTATAGGGAAGAAGTTGGAGCAATCCCTAGTGTCCCTTCCTGCCAATATCAGCAGTCAATATATTTCTGCTTTGCTATTGATCGCGCCTAGCTTGAAGAACGGTCTGGAATTGGAACTAGTGGGTAAGATTACCTCCGTCCCTTACATTAAAATGACATTGGCACTCTTGGAACAAATTGGGGTGCAGGCCCATTTTGAAGGAAACCGGATAAAAGTGGAGCCAAAAAGTATGGTGGAAGACACCACTTTAGTGGTGGAATCCGATTGGAGTTCGGCCAGTTATTTTTACAGTATTGTAGCCATGTGCGAAGTGGGAACCAAGATTCAACTTTCATCCTATAAACAAAACTCGTTGCAAGGCGATAGCGTTCTGTCCAAAATATATCAGGATTTTGGAATGGAAACACAATTTGGGGAAAACACCATTATCCTTTCAAAGATAAGCGACAACCTACCTAATAAAGTCAACTATGATCTCTCCAATGCCCCTGACATTGCGCAGACCATTGCGGTGACCTGCTTGGGATTGGGCATGGGCTGTCATTTAACAGGGCTTCATACCCTTCCAATCAAGGAAACCGACCGGTTGGCTGCACTGCAAACGGAACTTTCCAAGTTTGATGCAAAGGTAGATATAGATGCAGAGAGCCTTACTTTGCAACCCACATCCAATTTAAACTTGGATGTCGCCATCGATACCTATAATGATCATAGAATGGCCATGGCCTTTGGCCCGCTTGCCATGAGAACGGATTTGATTGTAAACGATGCTGGAGTGGTTTCCAAGTCCTATCCCGATTTCTGGAAAGACCTTAAAACCCTTGGATTCGGTGTCCAGGAAATGTAAGGTTCATTTAATCACGGATTTACTTGACATCCCCTATCGCGAGGTTGTATATTTGCCCCTCTTTTAAAAAATCCAAATAAAGCATAAATGAAATTATCAAACTTCAATTTTGAATTGCCTAAGGAGCTATTGGCCGAATATCCTGCTGAAAACAGGGACGAATCCAAACTAATGGTAATCCACAGGGATTCTGGAAAAATTGAGCATAAAATGTTCAAGGACCTTATCGATTATTTTGATGAAGGGGATGTAATGGTCCTGAACAATACCAAAGTGTTTCCAGCACGTTTGTACGGTAACAAGGAGAAAACCGGAGCGCGTATCGAAGTTTTCTTGTTGCGTGAACTGAACCAAGAGCAACGTCTATGGGACGTTTTGGTAGACCCGGCCCGTAAGATCCGTATCGGGAACAAATTGTATTTTGGGGATGATGAGAGTTTGGTGGCAGAGGTAATCGATAATACCACATCAAGAGGTAGGACCCTTCGTTTTCTTTATGATGGTTCCTATACCGACTTTAGAAGAAAACTAAGGGAACTGGGTGAAACACCACTTCCTAAGTACATCAAAAGGGATGTTACCCCGGATGACGAAGAGCGTTATCAGACCATTTATGCAAAGCATGAAGGTGCAGTGGCTGCCCCAACGGCAGGACTTCACTTCTCCAAGCATCTGTTGAAGCGTTTGGAAATCAAGGGAATCGATTTTGCGGAGGTGACCTTGCACGTAGGATTGGGTACTTTCAATCCTGTGGAAGTGGAAGATTTGTCCAAGCACAAAATGGACAGTGAGGAATTGGTGATTGATGAGAAGGCCACGGAAGTGGTCAACAAGGCCAAGGCCAAGAAAAAGAAAGTCTGTGCCGTAGGTACTACTGTGATGCGTGGATTGGAAAGTGCTGTTTCTTCGGAACAAACCCTGAACACTTTTGAGGGTTGGACCAACAAGTTCATTTTTCCTCCTTACGATTTTAGCATCGCCAACTGTATGATCACCAATTTCCATTTACCTAAATCAACTTTGTTGATGATGGTATCTGCCTTTGCTGGTCACGATTTGATCAAAAAAGCATACAAACAGGCCATTTTGGAGGGGTATCGTTTTTACTCCTACGGAGATGCCATGTTAATTCTTTAATAGAACTCTTTTACCGATTAAAAATCCCGTTCGGTTAAGGACCAGCGGGATTTTTTCTTGATTATCTTTAAGTGTGGAAACCAAAAAAAAGGACATACGGGCACTGACCAAGGACCAACTCCGCAATTTTTTTGTGGAGCAAGGTGATAAGGCTTTTCGTGGTAACCAAGTCTACGAATGGCTGTGGCAAAAGTCTGCCCATTCCTTTGATGCGATGACCAATGTTTCCAAGGAAACCCGACAAATGCTGGAAGACCATTTTGTAATCAATCACATTCGGGTGGATCAGATGCAGCGCAGTTCGGATGGTACGATCAAAAATGCGGTTCGTTTGCATGATGGGTTGGTGGTGGAGTCCGTTTTAATTCCTACAGAAACCCGCACCACGGCCTGTGTTTCCAGTCAAGTGGGATGTAGTTTGGATTGTAGGTTCTGTGCCACGGCACGCATGAAACGGATGCGAAACCTCAATGCGGATGAGATCTATGATCAGGTGGTGGCCATTGACAATGAAAGCCGACTCTATCACGACCGCCCGTTGAGCAACATTGTGTTCATGGGCATGGGAGAACCTTTGATGAACTACAATAATGTATTGAAGGCCATCGAAATGATAACCTCTCCCGAAGGGTTGGGCATGTCCCCCAAACGGATTACGGTATCCACCTCCGGGGTTCCCAAAATGATCAAGAAGATGGCCGATGAAGAGGTGAAGTTTGGATTGGCCGTTTCATTGCATTCCGCCATTGACGAGGTTCGGACATCGATCATGCCCTTCAATGCCAATTTTCCCTTGAAGGATTTACGTGAGGCTTTGGAATATTGGTACAGCAAGACCAAAAATCGCATCACCTACGAGTATGTGGTGTGGAAGGGAATCAACGATACCCAAGAAGCCGTGGATGCCTTGGTCAAGTTTTGCAAATTTGCTCCGTCCAAGGTCAATTTGATCGAGTACAATCCTATTGATGATGGGGAGTTTCAGCAAGCATCCGATGCAGCTGTGTCCATGTACCAGAACACTTTGGAAAGAAATGGCATTACGGTAACCGTTCGCAGATCAAGGGGAAAGGACATTGATGCGGCCTGTGGACAATTGGCGAATAAACAATGATCAATGTACAATGGTCAATTAACAATTATCAATTGACATTGCCTTTAACCCTTCATTTTTAACCTTTTCACCTTCACCCTTACCCCAACATCAACCCCAATCATCGATACTTTTAGACCTCTGTCTTAAAACTTAAAACTTCCTACTTCATACTGTTTCATTTTCTTTATTTTTAGGCTTTCAAAACCAAACGCCAAACCAGACCGTTGAAGATAGTTTCACAGATAAGGGAGCCCATTGATCATGAGATGGAACTTTTTGAGGAGAAATTCCACAAATCCATGTCGTCCAAAGTGGCCTTGTTCAATAGGATTACCTACTATATTGTGAACAGGAAGGGAAAGCAAATGCGTCCTATGTTCGTGTTCCTTACCGCCAAGTTGCTCAATGGGGAGGTCAATGAGCGTACCTATACCGGTGCATCCATCATCGAGTTGATCCACACGGCCAGTTTGGTACATGATGATGTGGTGGATGACAGCAACAAACGGAGAGGCTTCTTTTCGATCAATGCGCTATGGAAAAACAAGATTGCTGTTCTGGTGGGCGATTTTCTTTTCTCGAAAGGACTTTTGGTCTCGCTGGAGAACAAGGACTACGATTTGCTCCATATCATTTCCAACGCGGTTAGGGATATGAGCGAGGGTGAACTGCTCCAAATCGAAAAGGCCAGGTTATTGGATATCACTGAGGAGGTCTATTATGATATCATCCGACAAAAAACAGCCACTTTGATCGCTGCCTGTTGCAGTATGGGGGCGTGTTCGGTAAGACCTGATTCCGAAGAAGTGGAAACCTTTAGAAAGTTTGGCGAGCTCTGTGGCATGGCCTTCCAGATCAAGGATGACCTTTTTGACTACGGAGCGGAAAAAATCGGTAAACCCACGGGTATCGATATCAAGGAACAGAAAATGACGCTTCCCTTGATCTATGCCCTCAACCAAAGTGACCCCGATAAGAAAAAATGGTTGATCAATTCCATCAAAAATCACAATAAGAACAAGAAAAGGGTCAAAGAGGTCATTGATTACGTAAAGCAAAAAGGCGGTTTGGAATACGCTGTGACCAAAATGTTGGAGTTTAAGGATGAAGCTTTGGCCATTTTGGACAATTACCCGGATTCCGAATACAAAAGCTCCCTTACCCTGATGGTCAACTATGTGGTAGATCGTAAGAAATGATTTTTAATTAGTTGATAATCAATTTTTTGTAAAAAATTTTAAATTTCAGGCAACTTTGCTTGATTTCTTTCCGTCTATCTAAATAGAAACACTATTGAAACCAGACTTTGAAGATTATATCCTTATATAACAACGAAAACCAATGGATCAAAAAATCGATCAAGGGTGATCCACAGGCCCAAAGGTTGTTGTATGAACGGTATGCTCCAAAAATGTTGAGTGTTTGCCGGCAGTACATCAAAGACCTTCATTTTGCTGAGGATGTGATGATCAATGGATTCATCAAGGTATTCCAAAACTTGGAGGGTTATAAAAACTTGGGGAGCTTTGAAGGTTGGATCAGGACGATTATGGTGCGTGAAAGCATCAACCACCTCCGAAAAAAGCAATTTGTGGTCTATGATGATGAGATGTTCGATGCCCAACTTGGAGAGTCCAACCATGGCGGCGGATTGTTGGATGTGGAATATGTGCAGCATTTGATCGATGCATTACCAGAGGGCTACAAGACTGTATTTCTGCTCCATGCCATTGAAGGGTATGGGCACCAAGAAATTGCCGAAATGCTCGAGATTTCGGAAGGAACTTCAAAATCGCAGCTGTTCAAGGCCAGAAAGATGCTTCAAGAAAATTTGACTTTAAAGGGAATGTCGCCCAAATCAAGATCGGGCAAATAAAAGAAAGGGATATGGATAAACTGGAAAAACATATCAAGGATACGTTGGAGGAACGCACTATGACCCCTTCACCGGGAGCATGGGAAAAGATTGCGGGGCAGATTTCCGTTCAACCTAAAAAGAAAGGGAGAAAGTGGTATCCGCTTGCCATTGCGGCCAGTTTTGTTGGCATTTTATTGGTTTCCATACTGTTTTTTACCTCGGAACCAAACAAGGAAGCACAAATTCAAGTAGTGGAAGAAAACCCCGGGAAAACTGAAGTAAACTATGATGTTGAGACTCGACCCAATGAGTTGATCCAAAAGGAACAGCTGAATGTTGGGGAAGTGGTTGCGAAATCGGAACCAGAACCAATCCTTCCAGAAAGTCGGAAAGAACAAGTGGAACTACCGAAATCTGAATCTGTTTTGGCGCAACAGGAAACCAAACTTCCTGTTGAAGATGAACGAATCAAAAAATCGGAGGGGCTCATTTTTCAAAAGGTGGAAGAGGTAGTGGCCCAAGTAGAAGTCATGGAGTCGTTACAAAATAATGTCAGTGATGCCGAGGTGGATTCGCTGCTTCGAGCCGCGCAAAAACAAATATTGACAGATAAGCTGTTCACCCAAAGTGGTTCTGTGGATGCCATGGGCCTGTTGGCAGAAGTGGAAGACGAACTTGACGAAACGTTTCGAAACCAAATATTCGATGCACTCAAAGATGGCTACCTAAAATTACGTACTGCGGTGGCCGACCGGAACAATTAAAATTATTCATCAATCAACAAAGATTTTCCTGGTTTCCTGCCCAACCGATGTTGGGCAGGGAGTGGGAATCTATAATCCAAAAACAATCATGAGAACCATTACATTTTATGTAGCAACATTCATTTTATTGCTCGTTTCCCATCAAATTATGGGGCAAGAAGATTATGAAAAAGAGGTGAGGATCCTTAAAATAGAAAAGGAACGCATCATCGAACAGGAAAAGGATGCCCTGAAACTGGAAGTTCGGGACATAAACCGACGATTGGAGAAGGGTGATATTTCCGAAGCAGAGGCTAAAATATTGAAAGAAGAAGTGGCCAAAAGAAGAGCCTTGAACATCGAGAATCGGGTGGCCATTGTGGAAAATAAGATTGCCCTGCTAGAGCGAAATGAAGGGGAAATATTGACCTTGTCCGAGTTGGATACGTTGGAGAATGACCACATCAATTTGGGCATTATGATCGATGGCAAACCGGCCGTTATCTTCAATTCCAATCGTTGGAAAAGGGATATAAAATATGACAGACGAACCTATTCCGATTTCGTGTTCGCAGTAGGGTTGAACAATGCTGTGATCGAAGGGCAATCCCTGAACGATTCCCCTTATAAAATTGGTGGAAGTCGATTCTTTGAAATGGGCTGGCAGTGGCGCACAAGGGTCTTTGATCGGTCCAATTGGTTGCGATTCCATTATGGGGTTTCCTTCCAGTTCAATGGCCTAAAACCTGATGACAACCAAATCTTTGTCCAAAACGGGAACCAAACCACTTTGGAGGAATTTGAATACGATTTGGACAAGGCCAAATTACGTATGGACAACTTGGTATTTCCCATTCATTTTGAATTTGGTCCATCAAGATTGAGAAAAACCGAACGCACTATTCGTTATTCCATTCATGACCAGTTCAGGGTCGGTATCGGTGGTTATGGTGGTTTCAACTTGGGTGCCCGTCAAAAATTGAAGTATACAGTGGATGGTGAACACATTAAGGACAAGCTAAAACGTGACTACAATACCAGCGACCTCATTTATGGTGTCAGTGGCTATATCGGTTTTGATGGGGTGCTCCTGTATATGAAATACGACCTTAACCCCATCTTTAAAGATGCAGACGTGAAACAGAACAATATTTCCTTGGGCCTTCGGTTCGATATTTAAGAACCATTTATACAAATAAAAGGCACGGTTGGTTAATGCTGACCGTGTTTTTTAGTTAGATAGGGCACGTTGCATTTCGGGAGTAAATTCCTCTTTGTAAAATACCCTTTTACAGTGCGAACATTCCGCATATTGGGCATTGTTAAGGGTAATGACGGGAATCCAGAACAAATGGGCATAATTGGGTTGGGATACCACTGTTAAAGTACCTGTTTGTTGACAGTAGGGGCATGTCACATTTTGGAGCACCTTGGTTTCTTTTTTGCCTGGTCTGGTTCCGAAGAAAAGAATCATAGAATAGGATTGTACCACAAAGATACTTAGTTTAACCTATTCCCGTGTTGGCAAATCGAGTTCAAGCCGTTTGGCTTCATTTCTCCAGCCCGCTTTATAGTCACGGTCCACATAGTAAATGATAAGGTCGGCCTTATAATCGCGATCCACAAAAAATACGGTAAAATCAGCCTTAAAATCCCCATTGGTAAAAAACCATAGACCTTTATTATCTTTTGCTTTGTAATCCCGATCCACTTTATGGACCAAAAGATCGGCCTTGTAATCGCGGTCCGCTACAAAGACCAGGAAATTGGCCTTAAAGTCTCCATTCACCTCAAAAACACGTTGGGGCTTTAGGGTTGTGGTACATAAAACTAGGGTAAGAATTGGAATTATTTTTCTCATAATGAAGTATTTGAAACAAAGTTTGTGCCATGATATCTTCTTGAGGTTGAGAAAGTCCAAAGTAAGAAAACCATAGTTCATTTTGAAATATTTTCTACATTCGCGCACATTTTGAATCGTTGAAAGCCTACCATAGCTTGGAGAATTGGTTGTCCTGGATGGATGACATCTCTGATAAGGATTATGTGGTCATCGACCATTTTTTTCGGGAAGAGCTATATGCCGAAATCCGCTCGTTCTTTCTCTCGAAACTCTCCAGTTTTAAGGAGGCTGGGATTGGTGTGGATTCCGATAACCAGATCAACTCAAAGATTAGGGGCGACTTTACCTATTGGTTGGATCGAAAAAGGGATTCCGATCTTCAAAATTTTTGGGAACTGCTCGATGAAATCATCCAAATGTTCAACCGATATTGCTATTTGAGTTTGTCCGGGTACGAGTTCCATTTGGCACACTACCCTTCGGGAGGGCATTACGACAAACATCTGGATCAATTTGAAAACCGAAACAACAGGATGATCTCTGTGGTCATCTACCTTAATGAAGGTTGGCAACAGGGGGATGGGGGAGAACTTGAAATATTTGAAAAGGATGGTTCCAGTTTTTTAGTGGAACCTTTGGCCATGCGCTGCGTCATGTTCAAAAGTGCAGAAGTGCCCCATGCCGTATTACAGGCCAACAAAAGCCGTTTCAGCTTAACAGGCTGGTTGTTGTACCAACCTTCAGCCTTGGGAAAATTCTTTGGATAGTTCTACCCTTTTTTCATGGGTATTTTTTGAATGAGTTCCTCGTTTTGACCATGTTCCGCACTATAGGACATTACTAGGGTACCCTTGGTGCCATCATTGGCCTCAATAGTGAAAACAGTGGCTTGGTCATCCGGGTTGGTCATCCCTTCAAAGCGATAGGTGTCTATGATTTTTAACTCGTCGGGCTGATATTCCTTTTTGGAGTATAGGGCCTTTATGCCATTTTCCTTCGCTTCGAAGTCTTCGGTATACCCTTCTTGGGTGAGGGTGTTCACTGCTTCGGATAATGTATCAAAAGTATGTTTGTCCATAATTTTACAATGTTTTTTAGTGAATTGATTTTAAAGTTTCCAAACCTCCCACCACCGGTAGGATAAGTTCGGTTCCATCCAAATCTACCGTTAGTTCGGTGCCCGGTTCAGGCCAAAGCGTAAATTCCTTGTCACTGGAAAAGATCATCAGACCGATTTGTTGCCCTCTCGGGATAATTTGGTCATCGGGCATCAGGCTGAATTCCATATCATAAAACTTGTTGGGTACCAAGGGCTCACTTTTGGTCAGCGACTTGTAGTTCTGTGGATCGGCCCAACCACGGGTAATGATGTTGTCCGTGATTTTAGAGCCGCGTCCTTCGCTCCAAGGCAATGATACCAACCAAACAGACAGGTTAGCTGCCGGTTTGCTGCTTGCCAATTTAATTTTGATTTTGGCTATACCGGAAATATGGATGTCCTCTGTTAAAATAGGAGTCACATAAAGCAACCGATGATTGGTGGATTCTGCTTGGGCCAGACTGGAACCACTAAAGGAATAGTTGTCCACCAAGGTTTCCGTGCCTTGCTTTTCAGGTCTTTTGGTCGTTAGCATTCCTTTTTCTGGGGCTCCTTTGGTTAGGTAAAAAGTAACGTTGGATGCATCGGGATTAGGATAATCTTTATATGGAGTTGGGTTGTCCCGCGCATCGTTCTCGCGAACGATCCACGCTTTTGGGTCGTTTTCCACTCCATTTTCCACTCCGAACAAAAAGTGGGTGAACCAACGGTTCATCATGGAAATGGGAGGTGGTCCCCCGTGACCATTTTGGTGATAGTATATCTGGACAGGCAGTCCCATTTCCCTTGCCTTGTTATAAATGCGATAGCTGTGTTCGGGCATCACGTTCCAATCGTTGAATCCATGTGACATCAACAAAGCGGCCTTCATCGGTTTCATGTCGTTTAAGTAATCACGGCCTGCCCAGAAATCATTGTAATCCCCGGTGATACGATCTTGACCATTTTTCATTTCCGTATCTCGGATCACTTTATTGCTCCATGCCCTTTTGGATTCGTCCCCACTATGAATAAAATCATAGAGTACATCAATATCTTCCCCTAAATAACCGCCTGGTGAACGTACCAACCCATTTGATCGGTAATAGTGATAGTAGGAGGTGTTGGGTGCAATGGGAATGATGGCTTCCAAACCTTTTACCCCGGTTGTGGCCGCAGCAAGTGGTAGTGTGCCATTATAAGATGTTCCTGTCATGCCCACTTTGCCCGTGGACCAAAAAGCTTTCACTTCCTCATTGCCATTGCGTTCGGAATACCCCTTGGCCCTACCACATAGCCAATCGATTACCGCTTTGGGCGCCAAGGATTCATTATCCCCTCCAACGGTTGGAGAGCCATCGGACAATCCCGTGCCAGGTGAAGAGGAGTGAACCACAATATAGCCACGAGGCACCCAAGTTTGGACTTGGGAATTGGAAATGATGGGGCGCTCCCCGATTCGGGTTACTTCTGGATGTTGTCTAGGTCTGCCAAGTTCCCCGAGTTCGTGTTTTACGTCCCAAAAAATATCGGCGTCTAGTCCAGCGGTACCAGCATAATAAGGACTGGACTCATAGACCACGGGAAGTTTAAGACCTTCGGTTTCGGTTTGCACAGGTCGGGTGACATCTACGTGCATGCGGTCCAGTTTGCCATCCCCATCCGAATCGAACTCGGTCTCAACCCAAAGGTCTTCCCTAATCCAATTGTCCGGATTGGCAAAGGCTTCTACCACCTGGGTCTCACCATTCATGAAAACGGGTTCGGCCTTTTCGGCCATTTGGGCATAAACATTTACCACGGTGGCCAAAACGAAGGTGGTCCAAATGGATATGTTCCTGAAATAATTTTGGGTCATATTGCTGTTATTTTACTCTTAACTTAAGCTACAAGGGGCAATAGTGTTAGCTACTGCGATTTGTTTGCTCTAAGTTACTAAATCTTGAAGGGGAAACTTGGTATTGGATTCCCCAAAACTTTGTTTTTATTTACCTTTAACAGCTAGTTTATTATTCGCACTTGATTTCAAAGACCACCATAGACCAAGTTTATGAAACCGCTCGGGTAGAGGAGGTGATAGGGGATTTTGTGCAGTTGAAAAAGTCGGGGTCTAATTTTAAGGGACTCAGCCCCTTTACCGATGAACGTACCCCAAGTTTTATGGTATCTCCGGTAAAGCAGATCTGGAAGGACTTTAGCAGTGGAAAAGGGGGCAACGTGGTGGCTTTTTTAATGGAGCACGAACATTTTACCTATCCGGAAGCGATAAGATATCTGGCCCAAAAATACAACATTGAGATAGACGAGATTGAGCAGACCAGTGAAGAAAAGGAGCAGGCCAATGAGAGGGAAAGCATGTATCTGGTCTCGGAATACGCCCAAAAATATTTTGAACAGACCCTGTGGGATACTGAACCCGGTAAGGCCATTGGTCTGACCTATTTCAAGGAGCGCGGTTTTACGGATGAGACCATCAAAAAATTCGGGTTGGGGTATAGCTTGGATCAATGGGAGGCGTTTACCCAAAGCGCTCTGGATGAAGGGTATCAATTGGATTTTTTGGAAAAAACCGGGCTCACCATCGTAAAGGAGCAAACGGGTGGTGAAACCAAGAAGTTCGATCGTTTCAAAGGACGTGTCATGTTCCCCATCCATTCCATGAGTGGAAGGGTATTGGGCTTTGGAGGACGTATTTTGACCAATGATAAAAAGGCGGCCAAGTATCTGAATTCACCTGAAAGCGATATTTACCACAAGAGCAAGGTGTTGTACGGCATCTATTTTGCCAAACAGGCCATAGCCAAGGAAGACAACTGTTTTTTAGTGGAAGGGTATACCGATGTGATCCAGATGTTCCAGCGTGGTGTGGAGAATGTGGTCTCTTCGAGCGGTACGGCCTTGACCCCGGAACAGATACGCTTGATCAACAGGCTTACCAAGAACATTACGGTACTTTTTGATGGGGATGCGGCGGGTTTGCGTGCTTCCCTTCGTGGTATCGATCTGATCTTGGAACAGGGCATGAACGTGAAGGTGTGCACCTTTCCTGAAGGGGAGGATCCCGATAGTTTTTCCAAGAGCAATACCTATGAAGACCTAGTACTTTATTTGGAAGAAAACGCAAAGGATTTTATCCAGTTCAAAACATCTTTATTGGTAAAGGAAGCTGCCAATGATCCCATCAAGCGCGCCGATACCATTCGGGATATCGTAAACAGTATCAGTAAAATACCGGACCGAATCCAAAAAGAGGTCTATATTCAGGAGTGTGCCAAGATCATGCAGATTTCCGAAGAAGTGCTGTACAACACCTTGGCGCAAATCAATAAGAAAGAGGTAAACGAGGCTTCCAAAAAAATAAAGCAGGAACAGCAAGCCTTTCAAGTGGTCAAGAACGACCCAGTGGTAGAAAAGGTGGATGTGCAATACGAGTTGGAGCGAAAGATTATTGAAATGCTGCTGTTGTACGGGAACCAAAAACAGGAGTTTGAAGACTTGGTGTTGAAGGAAAACGAAGATGGAGAGCTGGTTTTGGAACCTGAAATTGTAGAGGCCAAAGTATACGAAAAGGTGTATTTGGACCTTCAGGAAGATGAAATCGAACTTAGCAATGAACAGTTCAAGTCCATTTATTACAAATTGATCGAGAACCTCAATGAAAATGAAGATTTTTCAATAAAGACCTTTTTGGCCGACTTGAATCAGGATATGGTTTCCGAAGTCTCATCCATTTTGATGGAGGAAGAGCAGTATGTATTGCACGATTGGGAACGAAGGGAAATCTATCCTAAGGAAAAACAGTTGGGTGTGGCCCAATTGGTAGGGGAGACTATTCTTACCTTACGGTGTAACCTGATCAAAAATCGAATTCAAAAATTACAGGAAAGGACCCAAGATCACAACGGGGACAACTCGGAGATTTTGGAGGAAATCGTCAACTATCTTCAATTGAACAAATTGTTGAACGCCAAGCTTAATCGGGTACTTTCATAAAAAAAATCCCTTCCAATTTAAATTGAAAGGGACTTACTATAGTTGGTTTGGTTGGGTATTCTTAATACAATTCCAAGGCTTTTGCCTGTTGTAACAAATCCACCAAGTTGTCCACGTTCAACTTTTTCATCAAACGGGCCTTATAGGTGCTTACGGTTTTCTCGTTCAGATTAAGACCTTCTGCAACTTCCTTGTTTCGTTTACCACTGGCCAAGAGTTTCAATACCTCAACTTCTCTCGAAGAAAGTTTTCTGAAGAATCTTCTTGGTTTTTGTGTTCCTTCATCAAAAGCAAGTCGCTGGGCCAGTTCATTGGTAATGAACATGTTGCCTTCGCTTACTTTTTTCACTGCCGTGACAATGTAGTCCAAATCAGCGGTTTTGGACAAGTAACCATAAGCTCCGGCACGTATGGTGCTCAAAGCATATACGTCTTCAGATTGACCGCTATACATTAAGGTCTTGATGTCGGGAAATTCCAATTTCATTTTTCGAAGGGTGGCGATTCCATTGATTTCAGGAATGTCCATTTCCAAAATGACTACATCTGGAGAAACATTTTTTAAAGCCTGGAAAAGCTCTGCGGTAGTAGATACGTCTGCAATGATTTCAATATCAGGACTGGATTCAAGTACCTTTTTAATCCCCAACCTAACTACAGGGTGGTTGTCTGCGATCAATACTTTTATCATTCGCTTAAATAATTAATTCGTGTTTGGTTAGTGTTGTGCAACTTGCGCAGCATAGCAGGCAAGATAACAATTTGCTACCGTAAAACTGTAACTTTTTTCTTAAAACCATAGTTTTTCTATGGTTTTTTTCGTTTTAGACCGGGGTTTTATGGTTGAAAGGCTATTTTAACCCTTCTGGAATCTCGCAAATAGGAATAGGAACCATCTTATGTTTGTTTGCAGTATTGTACCTTTTATAGATAGCGAATACTTCCTTTTCCCTGCCAGAAAAGTCGTCAATTGTTTTTCCTTGGTTGTCCATTTCCATGGCCCATTCCAATTCAGGGTAGCTTGCACCGATTTGGTCTTCGTCGGTTCTACTGTCTCCCCAAAGCCCATCTGTAGGTGGTGCCTCCATAATTTCTTGATTAACCCCTAGAACTCTGCCCAGCTCATACACTTCTGTCTTAACAAGGTCTGCAATGGGACTTAGGTCCACACCTCCATCACCGTATTTGGTGTAAAAACCGATTCCGAAGTCTTCTACTTTGTTGCCGGTACCCGCTACCAAGTATCCTTTAAGAGCGGCAAAGTAGTATAGGGTGGTCATACGTAATCTGGCGCGGGTGTTGGCCAAGGACATGTGACGTTCTTCTTCTGTACTCGTTTTTGGGAAAGCAGCTACCAAACTATCAAAAACGGGGGTTAGGTTCACAGGTTGACGTGAAACATTGGGGAAGTTTTCAATAAGCCAATCAATATGTTTGTCAGCTCTTGTTACTTGATTCTCTCCCTGGTGTATCGGCATTTCCAAACACAAAAGGTCCATTCCTGTTTTGGCACAGAGTGTTGAGGTTACTGCGGAATCAATTCCACCTGAAACCCCAATAACAAACCCGTTACATTTTGCTTGGGTTGCATAGTCTTTTAGCCAGTTTACAATATGGTCGATTACCTTTTCTGTTTGCATATCTTCTAAATTAGATTCTATAAATTACCTTTGTGCCCTGTAAATTTAAACGCTGTGCCCTTAAAAATGAAGAGGTTGTTGAAATACTTTACCCCAGAATCGGCAAGTTGGTTGATTTTGGCGTTCATTTTGGTTTTATCAGGATGTAAGGAGACCGATAAGACCGAAGAGGCAATAGCCAAAATTCCTATTGACCTGAAGATTTCTAGATTTGATCGCGAATTTGCTAAAGCAACCCCAACTGATATTCCCAAGTTGAAGAACGAATATCCTTATTTGTTCCCCATGCAGTTTCCGGATAGTGTTTGGATAGCCAAATTGAGTGATACCCTTCAGGTGGAACTTTCCGAAGAAGTGGATAAAGCCTTTGGAAATTTTGCAACTGAAACAGAAGCATTGGGATCACTCTTCCAACATATCAAATATTACTTTCCTGAATTTGAGACCCCGAAAGTGGTGACCTTGACTTCCGACGTTCGGTACGAAGACCGGATCATTCTTACGGATACCTTATTGTTGATAGGATTGGACAATTATTTAGGGAAGGACCATCATTTTTATGAGGGCATTCAACGGTATATTGCCGCGGGGTTGGAGAAAAAGTTTTTGGCGTCGGATGTGGCCAGTGCCTTTTCCAAAAAGGTGATTTCGTATCCGCGAAACCGTACCTTTCTTTCTCGCATGGTGTATTATGGAAAGGAACTTTATCTAAAAGATAAATTATTGCCGACCAATACCGATGCGCAAAAAATTGGGTACTCCGAGGAACAGATGGATTGGGCCATGGCCAACGAGGAACAGATCTGGAAATATTTTGTGGAGCAGGAAGTTTTGTACAGCACCGATTCTAAATTGGACCGAAAGTTCTTGGATCCGGCACCTTTTTCCAAATTCGGGTTGGAATTGGACAACCAATCTCCTGGAAGGTTGGGCAGGTATATAGGATGGCAAATCGTGAGGGCTTTTATGGAAAAAAATCATGTCAGCCTGAACCAACTTTTTGAGATGCCGGCTGATGACATATTGAAACAATCTAATTACAAACCAAGAAAATAAAATGGCAGTAGTACATACTTCAGAAATAAAGTTGACCGTAGGACTTGATGAGAACCGTGTTCCGGAAGAATTGAAATGGTCGGCACAGGATGGTGGCGTGCAGGAAGAAGATGCCAAGGCCATGATGTTGTCCGTTTGGGACAGTAAGAATAGGGAGTCCCTTAAGATTGACCTTTGGACCAAGGATATGCCCGTGGATGAAATGAAGATGTTTTTCCATCAAACCTTGATGACGATGGCCGATACCTTTATGAAGGCGACCCAAGATGAGAAGATGACGGCCACCATGAAGGATTTCTGCGACTACTTCGCTGAAAAGTTGGAGTTGGATAAACTGTAATTCAATCCAAAGGCTCGTTCATCTGATTGAATTTAGCCTTTTCTTCTCCGCGCAAATCCAAAATGCGTTCAATTTTATCCTTTGTGGGCCGTTGGAGCAAGAGATAAAAGATCAAAAATGCCCCAATAATCAAATAAGTGAGGTTTTGGGTGTTGGAGAAAATCACCACGCTGAAAAGCGCAGCTCCTTCTAGCAGGGCATACTTGATTATGGACGCTGTTTGGAACTTGGCCAATTTATCCCGAAGGCTCGTATTTTTTGGTAGACTGCCCAATGTTTTTCTAAAAATAAAGTCCCCTAAAAAAATACTGCCAATGGCAATAACGGGAACAATGGCAATAAACATGTCGCCAGAATTGTCGAAGTTTAATTGCGCACCTTTACTTTGGGTGTAGAACAAAATGCCTAAAACAATAGGGGTGGCTGCAATGCCCAGATGCAAAAAGGACATGATTTTCAAAAATCCGGCTGGTGTAAATTTATTATTGGTTGTTGCCATAGTTATTTTTTGTGAGATCTTGTAATATAAGGTGTTGATTTTAGTCCCCTGCGACAAGCATGGAAATGACCCAGCCCTTTGTCGTTTTGGTGAATCCCATTCGGTAATCAATGGGCGACACCAGGAACTTATCAAAAACATAGCCTGTTATTTGGCCATCGGTAGTGGTCACATTCATCCAGCCAGGATTTTTATGTTGATCCTTCCAGTCTGGTGCATTGTATTTTACAATTTGATAGCTCAATTGTCCAATCACCTTTGAATCTGAGGTAGTGGGTTTATCCCTTATGTTTACATTGGTACCCATGACCACATAATATTCAAAGGCATCAAATTTTTCTGGCCAATCGGTAAAGGTGTAGGGAATGGTGTAGCTGTCAGAACCTTCTTCATATTTTGGGCCGCCAATCAATAACAGTTGCTCGACAACTTCCCAAAATCGGGTGCTATTGTTTTTAAAATCCCAGTACTCTTTAAATTCTTCAATGCCTCCGTCTCCTCCAAAACTGTTCACGATATTAGGATCTAAATGATCTAGAATAAAGGTTTGGTCTTGTCTGCCCACGGCCAAGGTTAGTTCGGTCAAAAATCTGGAAAGGGTATAATCCGATATTTCAACTTTTGGAGGGTAGAAGGTGTCCTGTGCAAAAACTGTTGAAGTGGCCAAACAAAGAAGGGCCATGAAAAAAGTTCTGTGCATTTTCGGTTAATTAGGTGATTCTAAAATACCTAATTATTCCAAAAACTTTGGAAAGAAGCGGGCATTTCTTAACCTTTTGGAGGTTGTAGAAAGATTAGGAAATAGAATTTGGAATCAAAAAAAGCCCAATATTGGGCTTTTTTTGATTTATTATCGGCCTATTTGGGATAGGCTCATGGGGACTTCCATTAATAATACTCTACTGTCAGTCACAGATTTAAATTCGAAGGAATCGGTTTCCCAAAGACCAAAACCATCCCGTTTTTCCAATTTTTGACCATTGATTTCCACCTCGCCTTCTAGAATAAAGGCATAAACGCCATTTCCTTCCTTGTGAATTTGATAGGATGCTTCGGCACCCGATTCAAATTTACCCAAGTGGAACCAAGCATCCTGATGGATCCAAACGCCTTCATCGTCTGGGTTGGGCGACAAAACTTGGTAAAAGGCATTTTCTTTTTCAATGTCTCTAATGGATATTTGATCGTATCTGGGTTCTACATTCCTTTTGTTCGGGAATACCCAAATTTGTAAAAACTTGACTGGCTTGTCCGGGTTTTTGTTATACTCACTGTGGAAAATGCCTGTGCCGGCACTCATTACCTGCACTTCTCCTTCCTTAATGGTAGCCACGTTGCCCATGCTGTCTTTATGTTCCAAATCTCCTTCCAACGGAATGGAGATGATTTCCATATTATCATGCGGATGGGTCCCAAAGCCTTTGGCCGCTGATACTTGATCGTCATTTAAGACACGCAACACCCCAAAATGCATCCGCTCCGGATTTTGATATCCTGCGAAACTGAAAGTATGGTGGGAGTCCAACCAACCATGATTAGCGTGTCCTCTAGTATTGGCTTTGTGTAATACAGTTTTCATGATTCTTGCTTTTTTGTTCCCTACAAAGGTCGGACTACGCTCGTGATTCGGCGATATGAAAACACGGGAAGGACTTATGAAAATCCGATATTAGGTGGATTGTTTGAATGTACTGGGCGAAATTCCTGTGCAGGATTTAAAAAAGGCACTGAAATTGGCAGGCTCCGAAAAGCCTAGTTCAAAGGCGATTTCTTTTTGCGATAGTGGAGAGAAATAGAGCAATCGTTTGGCGGCTGTGGTAATTCGACTTTGGATATGCTCCTTCGCAGTTTTTCCAGTTAAGGATTTTACCACGCGGTTCAAATGATCCGGGGTAATGTGAAGGGCGTCCGCATAAGCTGCAGCATGGTGCCAGGTTTTGTAATGTTGGTTTACCAAATGTTTAAAGTTACGCACCAAACTGGCCCCGACTTCCATGGTTTGGGTATCCAGTTGGTTCAAGGAACACAAGTTATGGCAGGTGATCAACAATAATTTCAGCAAAGCACCTATCGCTTCATATTTATAGGCGGAATCCCCAGTATTTAAGCGTAGCATTTCCTCTGAATAGGAGGTAAGAAGTTCCATTTCCTTGATTCCCACTTGTAAGGGAGGTGTATTGGAAAAATCGTTGAAAAGGTTGATGTCTTCAATAAAATCCACCAGAATATGGTTCAAGGCCAAAAATTGGGATGAAAAAACGATGGAATATCCAACCGTAGGTTTGGTTTCTGTGAGTTGGTGCACTTGACCTGGACTGATAAAATATACTTGATTGTTGCTCAGGGCATGTGTAGTAAAATCCACAATATGGTTACCTTCGGCCTCCTTCACTACTAATATGGTGTAATAATCATGACGATGTGGAACATCGGGCCGCCCCTTTCTTTTTTGGTAGATGTCTTCCATTTTGGAAATCCCGAAACTGAGAGAACCATCCGCCTTGTTGATATCGTGATAGGTTTTGACAGGGTCCATGGGTAATGAAGTTGAATGGAAAAGTACTGAATTTAAACTTTTCCTTAAAATACTGTTGAGTGGGGAACCTGAAGGCTATTGGTTTTTGAAAAAATCCTGGTTGATGCCATCGATGAATTCCAACAGTGCTTCCCCGCCCATGTGGTTTGCCGATGAAGTGGTAAAATGTGGAGGAGCTTCTTCCCAAACACCCTCCACCATTTTTTGAAGATAGGCGTTCACCTGCCTCTCCACGGCCCCAGGTTTCAGTTTGTCCGCCTTGGTAAAGATGATGGCAAAGGGAATTTGGTTGGTCCCCAACCATTCCATGAATTCCAGGTCAATGGGTTGTGGGTCATGGCGAATATCGACCAAAACAAAACCACATACCAATTGCTTGCGTTTTTGAAAATACTCGGTAATGTACTTTTGGAAGGTATTCTTGTCCTTTTTGGAAACTCGGGCATATCCATAGCCTGGTAAATCCACCAAAAACCAGTTGTTATTGATCTTAAAGTGGTTGATGAGCTGTGTTTTTCCGGGTCTTCCCGAAGTTTTGGCCAAACCTTTGCGGTCCACCAACATATTTATGAGTGATGACTTGCCTACATTGGAACGGCCGATAAAGGCATATTCAGGCAGAGGTTCATTGGGGCATTTGGCAACATTGGAGTTGCTCATAACAAATTCCGCCGATGTGATTTTCATGGTTAGAAGTTACGCTTTTTCAGCCAAGCATCCAGTATACGATTAAAATCCTCTGGGTGCTCCATCATGGGGGCATGCCCACATTTCTCGATCCAATATAAATCGGAATCAGGTAAAAGCTCATGAAATTCCTTGGCTACATTGGGTGGGGTAACCGTATCGTTTTCTCCCCAAATAATACAGGTAGGCGTTTTCATGTGGGGAAGGTCCTTCGACATGTTATGACGAATAGCGCTTTTGGCAATGGCAAGGGTCTTGACCAATTTCATACGGTCGTTTACCGTAGCGAAAACCTCGTCCACAATTTCTTTGGTGGCCACTTCTGGGTCATAGAAAACATCTTGGGCCTTCTTTTTGATGAACTCGTAGTCGCCACGTTTAGGGTAGCCATCGCCCATAGCGCTCTCGTAAAGTCCGGAGCTGCCAGTAATTACCAGGGCCTTTACCATTTTAGGGAACATTTTGGTGTGCAAAAGCCCAATATGACCGCCTAGGGAATTGCCTAATAGAATCACATCCTTCAATCCTTTGTACTCGATAAAGTCTTCCAAAAACTTGGCAAAATTCTTTACGGTGGTCTTCAGGATAGGCATGTCGTAAATGGGAAGTTCGGGAATCAAAACCTTATATCCCTTGGTCGGAAAATACTCCGATACCCCTTGGAAGTTGCTCAATCCGCCCATGAGTCCGTGCAATATGATCATGGGGGTTCCTTCTCCCTTTTCTATATATCGGTATTTGCCGTCCTCAATTAAATGCTCTTCCATCTATAGTTAGTTGGTAGTAAGAGGCGCAAATATAGGCAATTCAAATCATAAAGATTTCAGGTTTTTGGCCCAACGACACCAAGTTTTTTATGAACGACAATTTTCCAGGGAACTTCTCCACCCATTCTGAGGTTGGGTTTACCATTGTTAAAAGGTAGTTTTGCGCTCAAAAGTGGGGAATTTATTAACAAAAGTGGTGTTTAGTGGAGAAATGTGGAAATAAAATCTATATATTTGAGTTGTATTAAGTAACCAATTGATTTCTAGTGACCCATATCATCGGACAACATGACTGTAAAGCTGACTCAAAAGGAAGGGTGCTTCTGCCCATTTCCTTGAAGAATCAGTTGTTGCCCGTGATCAAGGAAGGGTTCGTGATCAAGCGGTCCGTTTTTCAGCAATGTCTCGAGTTGTATCCCAAACAGGAGTTTGATGTGCTCATGCAAAAGGTCATGAAGAAAAGTAAGATAAATCGCAAGTACGATGCGTTTGTCAGAAACTTTGTGGCGGGCATGAAAGAGGTGGCCATTGATGGGGATACGGGCAGGTTGCAGATTCCTAAAAACTTGGTGGATTATGCGAAGATCGATAAGGAAGTGGTCCTGAATGCGGTGTTCGATAAGATAGAGATCTGGAACAAGGATATGTACGAGCAGGTCTTGGCCGAAGGGGAGAAAGATTATGCCGATTTGGCCGAGGAGATTTTTGATGACGATGAATAGTGCGTACCACAATCCAGTTTTGTTACAGGAGTCGGTGGACGGATTGAACATAAAACAAGATGGGGTGTACGTAGATGTCACCTTTGGTGGCGGAGGACATTCCCGTGAAATTTTGAAGCGATTGGGCGAAAGTGGAAAGTTGTTCGCATTCGATCAAGATGAAGATGCGTTGCAGAACGCTATCGATGACGACCGATTTCAGTTGATCAACCAGAACTTTCGTTACCTCAAGCAATATTTAAAGTTCTATGGCATTCGGAAAGTTGATGGAATCCTAGCGGATTTTGGGGTTTCCTCGCATCAGTTCGATGAGGCGGAGCGTGGCTTTTCCATTCGGTTCAATGCTGATTTGGACATGCGGATGGACAGGACCAACGCCCTATCGGCCTTTGAGGTGGTCAATGCGTATTCCCAAGAGGATCTAGCAACGGTCTTGTTCCAATATGGTGAATTACGGAATGCCAACGCCATGGCCAAGACCATTGTTGTAGCAAGGGAGCAAAAATCCATCAAAACAACCGATGATTTGAAGATGGTGCTTGGCAAGTTTTTGCCCAAGATGAAGGAGAACAAAATCTTGGCGCAGATTTATCAGGCAATTAGGATCGAAGTGAACCAAGAAATAGAGGTGCTCAAGGAATTTTTGATGCAGGTTCCAGAATTACTAAATCATGGAGGCCGATTGAGTATGATCAGTTACCATTCCTTGGAAGATCGGTTGGTAAAACGGTTCATCCGTGATGGAAGGTTTGAAGGCGAACCGGAAAAGGATTTTTATGGGAACATCAGTGTTCCTCTAAAAAAGGTTGGGGGGCTGATCGTACCATCAGCAGAAGAAATAGCACAGAACAATAGGGCACGCAGTGCCAAACTCCGGATTGCGGAAAAAATATAGGTAGAAGTTGAAATGTCATCTTGAGCGCAGTCGAAAGGTGATTTTTTAAAAGATTCCCGTCGGCATGGGAATGACAATTGAAGATGAAATGAGAAAAGGATTACTGGACATACTAAAAGGAAAGTTTTTGGTGAGCGGGGATGCTCCCAAGAACTGGATGTTCTTGTTGTTTGCCTCGTTTTTGGCAGCCTTGATGATTTCCAGTAGCCATAATGCTGACCGAAAGGTCCTTGAGATCGCTGCCCTTAATGAAGAGGTCAGGATGCTGAAGAGCGAATTCTTTCAAGGCCGTTCCCAAGTACAACAACTCAAATTGGAATCAACCTTAAGGCAAGTGGTTGCTGACAAAGGATTGGTCCCTTCCGAAAATCCACCTAAAAAAATCAAAGTAAAATCCACTGACTGATGCCGATCACTGAAAAAAATATCATGAACAGACTGTACCTGGTTTCCGGGGGTCTTGTGGTATTGGCCATTGCGGTAATCGTGAAGGTGGTGGATATTCAGGTAGTAAAAGCTGATGAATATAAGCAATTGGCCTTGAGCAAGACGGAGAAAATGTTCACCATTGAACCCAATCGAGGCAATTTGTATTCCGAGGATGGCAGTTTGTTGGCGGCTTCCGTATCCAAATATGAAATCCGGTTTGATGCCAAAACGGTATCCGAAAATAATTTTCAGAACCATGTGGCCGCACTTTCTGATTCGTTGGGAATGATGTTCAACAGGCCATCTTCCTATTACAGACAATTGTTCCGCAAGGCAAGGGCCAATGGGAACCGTTATGCATTGGTGGCGCGTAATATCGATTACCTCGACTTTGTCAGGATTAAGCAATTTCCGCTGTTTAATCTTGGTCCGTATAAAGGTGGTTTTATTGAAACGCACCGAGTGGTACGTGAATATCCATTGGGACAAATGGCCGCTCGTAGTATCGGCTATGAAAGGGTGGATGAAAACGGCTACTATACTCGGGTGGGTATGGACGGTGCCTTCGGTGAAACCTATTTGCGAGGCAAGGAAGGGAAGCGTCTAAAACAAAAAATTGCCAAGGGGCAATGGAAACCTGTGGGATTGGACAACATCGTGGAGCCCCAAGATGGTTTGGATGTAGTGTCAACCATTGATGTGAATATTCAGGATATTGCCCATCACGAACTTTTGGCACAATTGGAGCGGTATAATGCCGATCACGGTTGTGTGGTGGTGATGGAAACGGAAACAGGGGAGATCAAGGCTATTTCGAACTTGGGCCGTACCTCGGACGGAAAATATTACGAAAAACTCAATTATGCCATTGGAGAATCCCATGAACCGGGATCTACCTTCAAGCTGATGTCTTTAGTGGCCGCTTTGGAGGACAAGGTGGTAGATACCAGTACCGTGGTTGATACCGAAAATGGTCGTTACCGCATTTATGATGGAGTGGTAAAGGATTCTAGGCCAGGCGGATATGGAAAAATTTCGGTAGCCAAGGCTTTCGAAGTCTCTTCAAACACCGCTTTTGCCAAGATCATCAACGAAAATTATAAGGAACAGCCCGAAAAGTTCGTAAACCGATTGATGAACATGGGCCTTCATAAAAAGTTGGGTCTGCCCATCATTGGGGAGGGTGATCCTGTGATTCGATATCCAGGGGAAAAAGGATGGTCCGGTATTTCCTTGGGTTGGATGTCGCATGGTTATGAAGTTTCCTTGACCCCGATGCAAACCTTGGCCTTTTATAATGCCATTGCCAATGACGGTGAATTTGTAAAACCCCGTTTGATCAAAGAAGTACGTGATGGTAGCAAGGTGGTAAAACGATTTGATAAACAAGTGGTGAATTCTTCCATCTGTTCCCATGAAACCGTTGAAAAAGTACAACAATTGATGAAGGGTGTGGTGGAAAAGGATTTCGGAACAGGCCATAAACTGTATTCCAAAAACTTCTCCATGGCCGGTAAAACAGGTACTTGCCAAAAAAACTATGTGACCAAGGACCCTGATAAATTGGCCTATATCTCCACTTTTTCTGGCTATTTCCCCGCAGATAATCCTAAGTATTCTTGCATCGTGGTCATCCATGAGCCCGATAAGAGTGTGGGGTATTATGGGGCGGATGTTTCCGGTCCTGTTTTTAAATCCATGGCCCAAAAGATACATGCCATTTCGCCCATGGTGGATGAAGTGGAAAGTGATGTGATCGAGGATGCTAAGCTCGACGAAAACTATCAACAATATTTTGCCCAGGCCCAAAAGAAATTCAGCACCGTGCCCAATGTGAAAGGTATGAGCGGTATGGATGCCGTCTCCCTTTTGGAAAATATGGGGTTGGAAGTGGAGGTGCATGGGAACGGAAAGGTGAAAAAACAATCCATAGATCAAGGAACCGATATCAAACGAGTCAAAAAAATAGTATTGGAGCTTTCATGAAGTTGTTGAAGGATATTTTATATGGAGTAAGTTTGTCCGCGGTAAGCGGGGACACCAATGTGCTGGTGAACCATATCCATTTCGACTCAAGGGCAGTTGGGATGGATGATGTTTTTGTGGCCGTTCGAGGAACCTTGACCGATGGGCATAAGTACATTCAAAAAGCGGTGGACTCCGGGGCCAAGGCCATTATTTGTGAAGAACTTCCTGAAATATTGGTCAATGGTGTTACTTACCTAAAAGTACCGGATTGCAACAGTGCCTTGGCGATTGTGGTTTCTAATTTTTATGGAAATCCTTCCAAAAATTTAAAACTGGTAGGGGTAACGGGTACCAATGGAAAAACTACGGTAACTACGCTTTTATACAACTTATTCAAAAAGGCTGGATATAAGGTCGGGTTGATTTCAACAATCAAAGTAATGGTGGATGAAATGGAATTTCCAACCAGCCATACCACACCTGATGTGTTGACCATCAACAACTATTTGTCCAAAATGAACGAGGTGGGCGTGGAGTTTTGCTTTATGGAAGTGAGCTCGCACGGTATCCATCAAAAAAGGTCCGAAGGACTACATTTTGCAGGGGCCATTTTTACCAACCTGTCCCACGATCATTTGGATTACCACAAAACCTTTGCAGAGTACAGGGATACCAAAAAGAAGTTGTTCGATGGACTTCCCAAAACAGCCTTTGCATTGGTGAACATTGATGATAAAAACGGCTTGGTCATGTTACAGAACACCAAGGCCAAAAAATATACCTACGCCCTAAAAACCTATGCGGATTACAGGGCCCAGATTTTGGAAAGGCAGTTCAACGGGCAACTGTTGAAGATGGATGAAAATGAATTGTGGTCCAAACTCATCGGTGATTTCAATGCCTACAACCTATTGGCCATTTATGCCACTGCGGATCTGTTGGGTCTGGAGAAAATGGAGATACTAAGGTTGATGAGCGAATTGGAAAATGTGGACGGTAGGTTCCAATATTACATTTCAAAAGATAAGATAACGGCTATTGTTGATTATGCCCATACGCCGGATGCACTAAAAAATGTATTGGTTACGATCAATGCATTGAGGACTGGAAATGAAAACGTCATCACCGTAGTGGGGTGTGGTGGTGACCGTGATAAGTCTAAGCGTCCGGTTATGGGTCATATCGCTTCCGAAATGAGCAATCAGGCCATTTTCACTTCGGATAACCCCAGAACGGAGTCCCCTGGAGTGATCATTGAGGAAATGGAAGCTGGGGTGGAGCCCCAAAATGCCAAGAAGGTATTGTCCATAGAAAACAGGAAGCAGGCCATTAAAACTGCCTGCAAGCTGGCCTTGGCCAACGACATTATTCTTGTGGCTGGAAAAGGGCACGAAACCTATCAGGAAACCAATGGGGTTCGGGTTGATTTTGATGATTTTAAAGAAGTAAAAGAAGCTTTGGAGAGCTTAAATAAATAACGTAGTCGATGCTATACTACTTGTTCGATTTTTTGGAGAAACAATATCAGCTGCCAGGCGCGAGTCTTTTCGGGTTCCTCACCTTCAGGGCTGCTATGGCTGTAATGTTGTCTCTTTTAATAGCCATGGTTTACGGTAAACGCATCATTGTTTTCCTTCAAAAAAAGCAGATAGGAGAAACGGTTCGCGATTTAGGATTGGAAGGACAACAGCAAAAGGCGGGTACGCCTACCATGGGTGGATTGATCATCATCATGTCCACATTATTGCCTGTTATCTTGTTCGCAGACATCAAAAATATTTATGTCATCCTGTTGATTATCACCACCATTTGGATGGGTATCATCGGGTTTATCGATGACTACATCAAAATTTTCAAAAAGGACAAACAAGGTCTTAAGGGCAAGTTTAAGGTAATGGGGCAGGTCGGATTGGGATTGATTGTGGGTTTGACCCTATATTTTCATCCCCAAGTGACCATAAAAGAAAAGGATACGACCACCATTACGGAAAACTTTAAGGTAGAACGGGTTTTTGGGGAAGAGACCAAGGCCGTTCGCACCAATGTTCCTTTTTTTAAGAATAACGAGTTGGATTATGCCGATTTCATCTCTTGGATGGGTGATGGTATGGAAGATTATGCTTGGATCATCTTTATTCCAGTGGTCATCCTTATTGTGACCGCTGTTTCCAATGGGGCCAATCTTACGGATGGTATCGATGGATTGGCGGCAGGTTCCTCTGCCATCATCGTACTCACCTTGGGCATTTTTGCCTGGGTTTCCGGTAATATTCAGTTTTCTAGTTATCTCGATATTTTTTATCTGCCAAGAGTAGGTGAATTGGTGGTATTCCTCGCTGCCTTTGTGGGGGCTTTGGTCGGATTTTTATGGTACAATGCTTATCCGGCACAAGTGTTCATGGGAGATACGGGTAGTCTCACCATTGGAGGGGTCATCGCCGTGATTGCCATTATCGTTAGAAAAGAATTGTTATTGCCCATTTTGTGCGGCATCTTTTTCGCGGAATCCCTGTCCGTAATGTTGCAAGTAGGGTATTTCAAGCATACCAAAAAGAAATACGGGGAAGGTAGGCGCATTTTCCTGATGGCTCCCTTGCATCATCATTATCAGAAGAAATCATACCACGAGAGTAAGATAGTGACCCGCTTTTGGATCATTGGGATATTGTTGGCCATCATCAGTATTGTCACCTTAAAAATTAGATAGATGGTGCGTTTGGTGGTACTCGGAGGAGGAGAAAGTGGTGTAGGAACTGCCATTTTAGGATTGAAAAAAGGATTTGAAGTCTTTGTTTCGGATAAAGGCGAGATAAAGGATAAATACAAGAAAGTTCTTGAACATTTTGGGATTGAATGGGAATCGGGCCAACATACGGAGGCTAAGATTTTGAATGCGGATGTGGTGATGAAGAGTCCGGGAATACCTGACAAAGTGCCTTTGATTAAGGAGCTTGTGGCAAAAGGTATTCCAGTGATTTCGGAAATCGAATTCGCTTCCAGATATACCGATGCAACCATTATCGGGATTACGGGAAGCAACGGAAAGACCACCACCACTATGATGACCTACCATTTGGTCAAGGAAGGTAGGTTGAATGCGGGTATGGCCGGAAACATTGGTGATAGCTATGCCAAGATGGTGGCAGAGCAGGATTTTGATCATTACGTTTTGGAGATCAGCAGTTTTCAACTGGATGGCATTGTGGATTTTAAACCCCATGTGGCCGTGATCACCAACATAACGCCTGACCATTTGGATCGCTATGAGTACAAATTTGAAAACTACATCGCATCTAAGTTTCGCATAGCGATGAATCAAGATGAGCAAGATTACCTGATCTATGATGCAGACGATGAAGTTTTGGTGGATTGGTTGAAAAAGCATCCAGTACGATCCAAATTGATTCCATTCACCCTAAAAGGGGAAGTAGAGGAAGGAGCTTGGCTCGAAAATGATACGATTAAAATAAAATTAGAACATAAAACCTTGGAAATGAGTACAGATATTTTGGCCTTGGAAGGGCAACACAATGTGAAGAATACAATGGCTGCAAGTATGGCCGCCCTTCTGGTGAAGGTAAGGAAAGAAACCATTCGCCAGAGTATCCAGTCGTTCCAAGGAGCACCCCACCGATTGGAGAAGGTATTAAAAATCAACCACGTGGAATACATCAACGACTCTAAGGCAACCAATGTGAACGCTACGTTTTATGCTTTGGATGGAATCAAAAAACCCATCGTGTGGATTGTTGGTGGTGTGGACAAAGGGAACGACTATTCCGAATTGATGCCATTGGTCAGAGAAAAAGTAAAAGGAATCATCTGTTTGGGGGTTGACAATTCCAAAATTAAGGATGCCTTTGGCAATGTGATTGATTTGATGATCGAGACCTTTTCCATGGAAGAGGCCGTGAAAGTTGCCTATAAAATGGCCGAAAGAGGTGATGCTGTATTGTTGTCACCAGCTTGTGCCAGCTTTGACCTGTTCCAAAATTATGAGGACAGGGGAAATCAATTTAAAAACGCAGTAAAAAACTTGTAAACGTGTTTGCAATCTTCAAAAATCTGAAAGGTGATAAAGCCATCTGGGGTGTAGTAGCCCTTTTGGCCCTTTTCTCATTTTTGCCCGTGTACAGTGCCAGTACCAATTTGGTCTACGTTAATGGTGACGGAACAACTATTGGTCATTTGGTCAAGCATGCCATGTTGTTGTTCCTGGGATTCGGGATCATCTATGCCATTCACAGGATTCCGACACACTATTTTAAGGGACTCTCCATTATTGCACTTCCTATTGTGTTAATTCTGTTGGCCTATACTTTGACAGTAGAGACAAGGATTGGAGGGGTAACGGCAAACCGTTGGATCAAGATTCCATTTGTAGGGGTCAATTTTCAGACGTCCACTTTGGCTTCGGTGGTGCTGATGATTTGGATCGCTAGGTATTTGACCAAGATCAAGGATGTACAGATTACTTTCAAGGAAAGCATTTTGCCTCTATGGCTTCCTGTTGCTTTGGTGGTTTTATTGATTTTGCCGGAGAACTTTTCAACAGCGGCCATCATTTGTTTTATGGTGATGGTACTCTGCTTTTTGGGAGGTTATCCATTAAAATATCTCTTGTCCATGCTTGGGGTTGGGATTGTATTTGCAGGTATGTTCCTGTTTGTCCTGTTCAAGACACCCGATGTTTTGCCCCAACGTGCCGGAACCTGGAAATCCAGGATTGAGACTTTCTTGCACCCAGAAAATGCCGATAAGGATGATTTGCACCAATTGACGTTGGCCCAGATTGCGGTGGCAGAAGGGGGCATTGTGGGCAAGGGAGCAGGCAAGAGCGTTATGAAGAATATGTTATCTCAGAGTACCTCCGATTTCATTTTTGCGATCATCATTGAAGAATACGGATTGGTTGGCGGAGGCGCTTTGTTGTTCTTCTATCTGTTGTTGCTGTTTAGGATCGTGGTGGTGGCGCATTCAGCAAAGACGGTATTTTCAAAATTATTGGTGATAGGGGTGGGACTTCCGATTGTGTTCCAGGCCTTCATCAACATGGCAGTTGTGGTGCAATTGTTCCCGGTAACGGGTCAGCCATTGCCCTTGATCAGTATGGGAGGTACATCCATTTGGATGACCTGTATGGCCATCGGCATTGTGCTTAGCGCCAGCAACAAAAAAGAGAATTTGGAGGAGCAATCCTATGACATAGATGAAACGAATCCTTTAGAAGTATTGAGTGGGCAATTATAGGTTTATTCTATCTGGAGGAGGAACGGGAGGACATATTTATCCCGCTGTGGCCATAGCCAACGAGCTAAAAAGAAGACATCCGGACGCGAAGTTTTTGTTCGTGGGGGCCAAGGATAAAATGGAAATGGAAAAAGTGCCACAGGCCGGATACGAAATAAAAGGTTTGTGGATCAGTGGATTACAACGGAAACTGACATTGAAAAATCTCATGTTTCCCTTTAAAGTGATAAGTAGTTTGTTAGGAGCACGTAAAATAGTGAAACAGTTCAAACCCCAAGTGGCCATAGGTACAGGGGGGTTTGCCAGTGGACCTTTGTTAAGGGTGGCCGCTGGGGCTGGTATTCCCTGTGTGCTCCAGGAACAGAATTCCTTCGCAGGAATTACCAATAAACTATTGGCTGGCAAGGCAGAGAAAATTTGTGTCGCTTACGATGGAATGGAAAAATTTTTTCCAAAGGAAAAAATCGTAAAAACAGGGAACCCCATCCGTATGGATTTGGTGGATTTAAAAGCGGATAGGAAAGAAGCCATTGCTTTTTTTGGATTGGATGCCAACAAGAAAACCCTGTTGGTTTTGGGTGGAAGTTTAGGCGCACGTCGTATCAACCAATTGGTGGAAAAGGAATTGGATTTTTTCGAAAAGCAAGGACTGCAATTGGTTTGGCAATGCGGAAAACTATATCACGAAGACTATAAAAAGTATGATTCCGATAACGTAAAGGTTTTGCCTTTTGTCAATCGGATGGATTTGGCCTACACCGTCGCCGATGTAATCATATCAAGGGCAGGTGCTGGTTCAGTTTCAGAGCTCTGTTTGGTGGGAAAACCGGTGATTTTTATTCCCTCACCCAATGTGGCAGAAGACCATCAGACCAAAAATGCCAGTGCCTTGGTGGGCGAGAATGCAGCTATCATGATGAAGGAATCGGAATTGGATGGAAGCTTTGAGAACGGCTTTATCCAATTAATGGAATCAGAAGAAATACAAAAAAACTTGGGCCAGAACATCAAAAAACTGGCTATGCCAAAGGCTACGGAACATATTGTGGATGAAATTGAAAAATTGTTGAGGTGAATTTGAAGGACATACATAGCGTTTATTTTATTGGCATAGGGGGCATCGGAATGTCCGCGTTGGCGCGCTATTTCAATTTCATTGGTAAGGAAGTGGCCGGATATGACAAAACGCAGACTCCCATAACCGATGGACTTGAAGAAATTGGAATCCCGGTTCATTTTGAAGACAATGTGGATTTGATTTCCGATACCTTCAAACATCCCCAGACCCTTGTGGTGTATACTCCTGCAGTACCAAAGTATCATACGGAACTTAACTTTTATCAGAACAATGGTTTTCAAATAAAGAAACGTTCTGAGGTATTGGGCATCATCACCAAGGATTCCTTTTGCTTGGCGGTAGCGGGAACTCACGGTAAAACGACCACATCGGCGATTTTGGCCCATTTGCTCAAGGAATGTGGTTTGCCTTTCACGGCATTTTTAGGAGGTATTTCGGAGGATTTCAACAGTAATTTTGTGTTGGATGGCACCGAATATTCCGTAGTGGAAGCGGATGAGTTCGATCGTTCCTTTTTGAGGCTTTCCCCGACAGTGGCTTGTATCACTTCCATGGATGCCGACCATTTGGATATTTATGGAACCAAAGAAGAGTTGTACCATTCTTTTAGGGAATTTGTCGGAAAGATCAAACCGGGAGGAAAATTGTTTGTTCGAAAAGGGTTGCCCATGGAAGGCATCACCTTTGGGATTGAGGACGGTTCTGATTTCTGCATAGAAAATATTGACATTGAACATGGCACCTACATATTTGATCTCGTCACGCCTTCGGAGGTCATCAAGAACGTAAAGTTCAACAAACCCGGAAGGCACAATTTGCTCAATGGATTAGCTGCATTCGGAATGGCGGTGCAAACCGGTTGCCCACCACACCGCCTAGCCGAAGCTCTGGCAAGTTTTAAGGGTGTACAAAGAAGATTTTCCTATCAGATCAAGGAAAAGGACTTTGTTTTTATTGACGATTATGCCCATCACCCAACCGAAATCGATGCGGTGCATCAGGCCATTAGGGAAATGCATCCGGGACAAAAAATCACGGTGATTTTTCAACCCCACTTGTTTTCAAGAACCAAGGATTTTGCTGATGATTTTGCGGCCAGCCTTTCCCGGTTTGATGAGATAATACTCTTGGAAATTTACCCAGCGCGTGAAGAGCCCATAGAGGGGGTTACTTCTTCGTGGCTGTTGGATAAAATAGAGAATCCTAACAAAAAGTTGGTTCAAAAATCAGCTTTGCTGGATGAAATAAAGAACTGCAAAACAGGGGTTTTGGTGGCTCTTGGTGCAGGTGACATTGGAATGGAAGTACCAAAAATTAAAAAAGAATTGGCGTATGCGGGTTAATTGGAATTACATCAAACTGGCATTTTTGTCGGTGGCCGTAATTGCCCTTTACGGTTTTGCCGATCATAGGAGCAAACAAAAGAAAGTAAGCGACGTTGCCATAAAATTTGTGGGCGAGGATAACCTGTATTTGACCGAGGATGCGGTTAATAAATTGTTAATACAAAATTACGGGCCTTTAAAAAATAGGGATAAAGAACAATTAGTTTTGAATACCATAGAGGAGGTAATTGAGTCCAACGATATGGTGAAAAACGCCCAAGTCTATCTTACTGTAAACGGGGAGCTTATCTCTAAGATTGTTCAGCGAAAACCCATAGGGAGAGTTGAGGGAGTCACTAAATTTTATTTGGATGATCTGGGAAAACGCATGCCATTGTCAAGGTATCATTCGGCTCGCGTCCCCATCATTACGGGTAAGATTACAGGGAAGTCCCTTGAGGATGCCTATGTTATTTTGAACTATATCAACGAAGACGATTTTTTGAGAAAAAACGTCATCGGGATCCATATAGAGGAAGAAGGAAGCTATCAGCTCAGGTTCCGCATGGAAAATTTTGTGGTGAATTTGGGCGGGGTGGACAATCTGAACATGAAGTTTAAAAATTTCATGGCCTTTTATGCCAAGGCTTCCAAGGACAATTCCTTGGAAAAGTATGCTATAGTGAGTTTGGAATTCAACAATCAAGTGGTTTGTACCAAAATATAAAGTATGGAACAGGGTAATTATTCAGTAGGGTTGGATATTGGAACTACCAAGATCGTGGCGATCATCGGTAGGGAAAATGAGTATGGAAAAATTGAGATACTGGGCACCGGAAAGTCCAAAAGTTTGGGAGTGCACCGTGGTGTGGTCAACAACATCACCCAGACCATTTCCTCCATTCAACAAGCGGTGGAACAAGCCGAATTGAATTCAGGGCTGAAAATAGGTTCCGTGGTGGTGGGCATTGCCGGTCAGCACATCCGCAGCCTTCAGCACAGCGATTATATCACCAGACCCAATTCCGAGGAAGTGATTCATGATGAGGATTTGGACAAATTGGTCAACCAAGTGTATAAATTGGTGATGCTTCCGGGTGAGGAAATCATTCATGTGTTGCCGCAAGAATATAAAGTGGATGGCCAGTCCGAGATCAAACATCCAAAAGGCATGTATGGTGGACGATTGGAAGCCAATTTCCATGTAGTGGTGGGCCAGGTTTCATCCATCAAAAACATCGGTAGATGTATTAAAAGTGCCGGGCTGGACCTAGGTAGCATCACTTTGGAACCCCTTGCATCTGCGGATGCGGTGTTGAGCCAAGAAGAAAAAGAAGCAGGTGTGGCCCTTATCGATATAGGGGGTGGTACTACGGATCTTGCCATTTTCAAGGATGGCATCATTCGCCATACATCCGTTATTCCATTTGGGGGCAACGTTATCACCGAGGACATTAAGGAAGGGTGCTCCATCATCGAAAAGCAGGCCGAACTGTTGAAAATAAAATTCGGTTCCGCTTGGCCAGGCGAAAACAAGGACAACGAAATTGTATCCATTCCAGGGCTAAGGGGTCGTGAACCGAAGGAAATCACCCTTAAAAACCTCTCCAAGATCATTCACGCCCGAGTGGTGGAAATCGTGGAGCAGGTTTATGTGGAAATCAAAAACTATGGACACGAAGAGCAAAAGAAAAAATTAATTGCCGGTATCGTTTTGACTGGTGGTGGAAGCCAATTGAAGCATTTAAAGCAGTTGGTGGAATACATCACGGGCATGGACACCCGTATCGGTTACCCGAATGAGCATTTGGCGGGTGATTCCGACGAGGAGGTTGCCAGCCCATTGTATGCTACTGCTGTGGGTCTTTTGATGAAGGCATTGGAGACCAAAAAGAGGACTTTGGTTCTGGAGCAAGGAGAAATCCACGAGGATGAAAAAGTGTTGGTGGAGCAGGACCATATGGGCGGACAAGTAAATGTGTCTGCAAACAAGGAGAGAAAATCCATATTTGATAAGTGGTCGGAAAAGTTGAAGGACTTTTTGGACAACGCAGAATAATAACCCCATAAAGAAACACATCTGTCATGAGTAAGAACACTGAATTTGACAACATCGCTTTTGATTTGCCCAAGAACAAGAGCAACGTAATAAAAGTTATCGGAGTAGGAGGTGGCGGTAGCAACGCCATCAACCACATGTTCCAGGCTGGCATTAACGGAGTGGATTTCGTAATCTGCAATACCGATGCCCAGGCATTACAGAACAGTCCCGTGCCTAATAAGATCCAATTGGGGGTTTCCCTTACCGAAGGTCTTGGTGCAGGGGCCAATCCCGAAGTTGGGGAACAGGCTGCCTTGGAAAGTATGGAAGAGATCAAGGGTATGTTGGGACACAACACCAAAATGGCCTTTATCACCGCTGGTATGGGAGGCGGAACCGGTACGGGGGCGGCACCCATTTTGGCCAAATTGGCCAAGGAAATGGATGTGCTCACCGTGGGTATCGTGACCATTCCTTTTCAGTTTGAAGGGGCCATGCGTAACAAACAGGCACAATTGGGGATTGAAAAATTGCGTGCCAATGTGGATTCCCTGATTGTCATCAACAACAACAAGCTTCGTGAGGTATACGGCAATCTTGGGTTTAAGGCCGGATTCTCCAAAGCGGATGAAGTTTTGGCCACTGCGGCAAGGGGTATTGCAGAGGTTATAACACATCACTACACACAGAACATCGACCTTAGGGATGCCAAGACTGTGCTTTCCAACAGTGGTACGGCCATCATGGGCTCTGCCACGGCTTCAGGTTCCGCAAGGGCCACGGAAGCCATCATGAAAGCTTTGGATTCTCCCTTGTTGAACGATAACAAGATCAATGGCGCTAAAAATGTATTGTTGCTGATTGTTTCCGGTTCCCAGGAAATCACCATTGATGAAATCGGTGAGATCAACGATCATATCCAAATCGAGGCAGGTCACGGAGCCAACATCATCATGGGTGTGGGCGAGGACGAGAGCTTGGGTGAGGCCATCGCCGTTACGGTTATCGCCACGGGTTTCAATGTGGACCAGCAGGACAATATCGTGAACACGGAATCCAAAAAGGTTTTCTATACTCTGGAGGATGAACAAACCGCCCAACAGGATTTGACCCCTGAGGCTACATCGGTCCAAGAGGTAAAAGTGGAAAAAACCCCAGTGGTGGAGCCTGAACCAGAACCTACCATTGTGAAGCATACGCTGGAAGTAGAGGAGGTTGAGGAAGTAAAGGAAATTAAAGAGGTGAAGCCCCAAATAAAGGCACAAGATCCTGATTTGGTCCCAACCACCAGCTATATCCGAAATTTCAATGTATTCTACGAAGAAGTAGTACCTGAATATATTGAGGATGATTTCATCATTATCGAGGCCAAAAACATCATCAACAATATTGAAGTCATTGATGCCGAGGTCGTGTCCCCAAAAGCAAATGAGGACCAGTTTACCCTAAGCTTCGATATGCCATTGAACGCACAAGTAGAGGAAGAGGATGAAAAGGAACATACCATCACTTTCAATTTGGATGATGGTATCGGGGACGTAAAGGTGAACGAATATGTAGAGGTAAAACCTGTACTGGAATATAGAAATCAAGGTGAGACTCGATACAACTTGGAGGAATACATGGAACTGGAAAACAAGTTGACCGGTGCCAAATCGATGGCGGAGACCCACGAGCCCAAAATGGTCGAGAACGAACTGGTGTTCGAAAAGAAGACCATCAAATTGGAAACGGCCCAACAACATGAGGAAACCATGGACAGTTTGGATCCCATGAACAGTCCCATCAACGAGATTTTGAGGGAAAGGGCGGATGAACGTAGAAGAAAACTGAAAAATTTCAACTATAAGTTCCAGAACAACAGGAGCAGCATCGACGAGATTGAAAAGCAGCCCGCCTACAAAAGACAAGGGGTGGACCTGAACGATGTGCCAAGGGAGCAGAAAGTATCCAGGACCACATTGAGTGAGGATAGCAACGATGACCTACAGCTGCGTTCCAACAACTCATTCCTACACGATAATGTTGATTAGTAGTGTTTAAATTAACATCCATTTTTAATGGAAAGCATAGACCCGGAAGTGAAATACTTTCGGGTTTATTTTTTATCTTCGCAGCCCAAAATAGATAGAAATGGGTTTGCAGGATAAGGTAATGACAGAGATGAAGGCCGCAATGAAGGCAAAGGATACCGTTGCCTTGGAATCGTTGCGCGCCATTAAATCCGCTATTTTGCTGGCAAAAACAGAAACAGGTGCCGGTGCTGAACTTTCAGAGGAAGAAGAAGTGAAACTGATCCAAAAGTTGGTGAAACAACGAAAGGACAGTGCGGCCATCTACCAACAACAAGGTCGTGAGGATTTGGCCGGACCAGAGCTTGCACAGGCGGCGGTGATCGAGAAATTCTTGCCCGAACAATTGTCCGAGGAAGAAATTGAAAAAGTGGTTGTCAAAACCATTGAAACCGTTGGTGCTTCGGGAATGCAGGATATGGGTAAGGTTATGGGCATTGTTTCCAAGGAATTGGCAGGGCAAGCCGATGGCAAGACCATTTCAAGCATCGTAAAGGCAAAACTTAGTTCTTAATATATTTTTATGGCCCAGTAGTTCAACTGGATAGAATATCAGATTTCGGCTCTGAGGGTTGGGGGTTCGAATCCTCCCTGGGTCACTAAAGGGGATTTTCCACAATTTGGATGGAAAGTCCCCTTTTCAATTTCCTTACAATTATCTGAAAACGAGGAGATTGCACCAAAAATTTCATTGACCCGAAAAGTTTGAACTAGCTTGTTTTTGAAGTCATACCTAATCCCGTCAGGGAACACCATATATTGTACGGCTCTTTTAGTTTCCAAATCGCCTAACTCCCACAATTTAGGCAGGTTACAGGCATAGTTAAGTGCCATCTTTACCGACTTTTTGAGGTTTGAACTATTGATTCCCCCATTTTCCAGTTTTACCTCCAATTCCCTTTGTTTTGCTTTTAGTTCCGGCATAAAAAGGTCGTACTGCGATTTTGTAATCTCGTTCAGTACAACGAACCTTCTTTCCAATGTATTGATTTGTTCTTCGAGCTGGCCGAGTTCCTTGGTCAACCTTTTTTGGTCGTCAAGTGCCTCTTGGTTCTTATCGATCAGGGTGTCGTGAATTATCTCGGTCAAGGGTTCGATATACTTTCTATCGGCTATTGTAAACCTCCCCAATAGATTCAAAAATTCTACATGGAGCTTTTTGGCACTTCTGTTTTCCTTACTGCCCTTACGCCTGTTCTTGTAATAATACAGGCCCTTTTTCTTTACGATAAATCCAGTGTAAGGTGTTCCGCAAACCGAGGATCTGACGAACTTTTTCAATGGCAGGTTTTCATCGTCGAACGAATATTTCTTCGGTGAATTCCCTGCGTGAAGCAAATCATGGATTTTAAGAAATACTTTCTTTGGTATTAAAGCTTCATGTTTTCCCGGAATTACCTCTCCCGGAATCAGACTATTGACAATAAGCCCGCAGTAAAAAGGGTTCCTGAAAAGGTCGGTCAGTTTTTTTGCGTTGATATTCAAGCCCTTTTCTTCCAAGCGTTTTGCAATCTCGACATGGGACATATTTGCGTTCGCCTTCCACAAAAACGCTTGCTTGAGTAGTCTTCCTTTTTTGGTAATCACGAAATTAGGAACCTTCCCCTTTCCGGGATTGGTATTGGTGTAACCAAAGGGATAAGCTCCCGTCCAGTATCCCTTCCGTAACTTCTCCTGCATGCCCGTAATGGATTTGTCCCTGCGGATTTGGTTGTCGAAGTGGGAAAACATGTGGAAAAGATTTTCCTGGAACGTACCTGCGCTTGTTGTAACATCGATTTCCTGGGTGGCCGAAACGACCGCTATTCCCTGTTTCTTTAGTTGCCCACTGATATATGCACCGTTCGCGCCAGTTCTTGAAAACCTATCGTAGGAATAGACAATGATATAACCGATGTTCTTGCGTCGCTTGACATAGCTTAGCATCTTTTGGAATTCCCTACGTTCGTCGCTCTTTGCCGATTCATAGGTTCCCCCGAAATATTCGATTACCTCTAGCTTTTTTCTGATCGCATACTCTTGGCAATATTTGAGTTGGGTAGTTAGACTGGCATTGTTGTCAAATTGCTCTTTGCTGGAAACACGGGTGTAAATGACGGCCGTATTACTTTTACCTATGATTCTTCCCTTTTCCTTCTTGGCAAATTGCTCGAATACCTCTAAGTCCATATGCTATTTTTTTGGGCCTGTAAAACCCTTTTTTCTTTTATTCCCGTCCTCAAAACCCAAGTTGAAATTCTTCGAAAGGTTTTTTTTTTGACCTATTTCATTTTGCATTCTCTTGATCGATGTATCATAGAAAAAGTTGACTATCGCCAACATATTGTTGTGCTTCTCGGAAGCTTTGAGTGCATCGATATATTCCTGCCTATCCTCCTTTAAAATAATGATATGGGGATGTTTGAACTTCTCCAGAATAAAATTGGACAGCAACCGGCCTAACCTTCCGTTACCATCCGGAAAGGGATGGCTGTAAATGAACATTTTGTGGAATATGGCGCTCAACTCCAAAGGGTGCGTTTTTTTGTTTTTGATGGCATCGTCAAAACTGGCCAGAAGCCTTGGCATGTTCGCTATGGCCTTTTTGGTGTCACGGAATACCGTATCGCCGGCCGCCATTTGGGTCTTGGCATATTCGCCGGGTTTGTGGCCTTTATAAGGCAATGTATTTTTGGTCAATATTTTATGTACCGTTCTTACGAAGGATTCGTTGAAATCGGAACCCTTGTTTTTCAGGATATAATCGTAGGCATTGAAATGGTCCATTATTTCGAACGCTTCCAGTAAGGTCTTGTTGACAAGATTAACGGCATACCCCTTTTCCTTAAGCTCCCTCGTGTCGTCCACGCTGAAGCTATTGCCCTCTATACCACAACTGTGGGCGGAAAACAGGATTTCATTGTATCTCCTGAAATCATCGGCATCAAAGGCCGATACGATCAATTTATCGTATTTCTCCTTTAGGGAATCGTATTTTTTTCTGGTTGCGACGAACGGATCCTTTCCTTCCATGGGCTATTTGAATTTTGAATCGATTTCTATTTTCTTTTGGGCCTGTCTTTCGGCTTTCCAGAACACTCTTTTTCGAAATGGCCTCAAATGTTTGGCCCATTCCCCACTTGCGGTCAACATTCTTTTGGTTCCCGTTCTCATTGTTCGACCTTATTTTGGTTCAGGACCTTGTCCTCGTTCTTTACCAGATAATCAAAGGCCTTGTTGACCAGTTCGTTCAGTTTCATTTTTTTCCTTTCGGCCATTATCGAAAGCTCCCTGTGGATTTCACTGGATGTACGGATATTGAACCCTCCCCTATAAAACCTGTTCGGTTCTTTACCAAGCTCCTTGCAGGTTTCAAGATAATGGTCGACGGACCCTTCAAAAGCCTCCTTCAGCTCTTTGACCGAAGTACCCTCATAGCTGACCAAGTCGTTTATTCCGATAACTTTTCCGTGTAGCAGCCCGTCCCGAGAACTATACTCCACAGAACCGAAATACCCTTCATGTTCCAAATTATCTGCCATTGCTTCTATTTTCCTGATCCGCTTTATTCCCTATTGTTTCGTTCGTTCACGAACATAATCCTAAATCCACCCATTATCAAAGATACTAAAATGCAACTATTATTTAGTTGCTGTTTTTTAAATTTAATCTTCGTCTTTACTTACCTTTTGGACATGGTCACAGACTATGTTGGCAAGTGCTTGAAGCTGTTCTACAATCTTTTCCGCATCTTCTTCCGAGTAATCTTCAAAACCTTCATAGGTTTTCAGCCATGCGCTGTCGAATTTTTTGTTTTTCTGCTTTAGCTCAAGTATTGAGTTTGACATTTCCTATAAATATCGACAGCTCCTGTGTTTGAAGGTCACTCCCGTATTTGTGAAAGCAGGCTTTAATTTACCTTTTTTTAATTGATTAAAATCTCAAGAAATCAATATTTTATCCATACTTATGAGTTGTTGGTTAACAACTTTTGGTTTTGGTACACGGGTTTATCTTTTTTTTGAATATCCTGTTCACGCAAACAATTTTACCATTACTTTGCTTGATTTCAAGATTCTGAAAATCATGTTGTTTCAACATATCGATAATACGCTCTCCTGTATGTAGTCGCTCCAAACCCTCGATTGTATCGACCTCCCCGTTTTTGATTATCAACTTAATGGATAGGAACCTTTTGTTCCGTATCATCTCCAGTACCTGAACTTCAGATGGAGTTAATTCCGAAGATTGTAACTTCTTGTTCTCTTTCATAATATCTTCTATAGGTTCAGTCCTTTCTTTTTCTTCTTTCTTTTGCGCTTTTTCTTGATACCTTCATCCATAAGTTCAAGTTTAAACGGATTCCATTCCGTTTCATCTACTAGAGGTTGGACTGTTCCATCTCCTTCAGTTTTTCCCAGATGACCTTCTGATTGCCCAGAAGAATTTTCAGTGCCTTGCGCAGTTCTATTATTTCTTTGTTCAGGCCTGATTGTCGTTCCATTGTTTCTTTCGCCAGTAAGATGAGTTCCTCGTTCTTTTTCATTAGCCGATAGTATAACTGAACGGTCTCTTGTTTGCTCATAAGCGATATGTTTTACGATGCTGTTCCATGAAAATTTTTTACCGAGTGTACTGCCTTTATATACAACTCCCTGATATTTGAAGGATATGCCCGAGACTCTTCCCGATGTTTTGCTAATGTTGAATCTTGGAGAAATATTTTGTTGTTGTAGTAACGTGATGAATTGCGCTGTGTCCGTTGCCTTTGAAATTACCGAACCGACTTTGTCTTGAATAACAAGTTTAATTGGAACATTGCCCGTTCTTAGGGTCTTCTCTATTTCTTTTTGGGTAAGTGATTTTTTGATATTTGTGTTACCAACAATTTGGGTTAGTCCGTATTTCTTTTCCAGATTATCAAGTATTTTACGGCTTCTTCTTTTAATATTACTGTCACTTGTTAATCTCCCCGAATACCTTACCCGATTGGCTATGATATGGATATGTTCATGTTCGGTATCGGTATGACGGTACATTATAAATTGATTGTTGTCAAAACCCATCTTCATCAAATAATCACACCCAAACGATACGAACGTCTTATCATCCAAATAATCCGAGTGCGGTAAGTTCAGGGATACATGAAGAACTGCTTTGCCAAGGCTTGGACGAAGTTCCCTTATCAAATTGAATTCCTGCGTCATTTTAACGGGGGTGGAATGCTCGATATTTGAGTCAATGACATACCCGAACCCTTCACGTACCTTTTTTTCATTGTAGGCCAGCACTCCATAAAAATCCTTTCCTATGACTATCTTACCAATCATTGTGTGCGATATTTGATTTAAGATATTGCAATAGCACTTTTACTTCTTCCAATTGTCTATGAATACTGAAAGGGTCCCAAATGCCCGAGTTTACCACCTTGGTAATTTGGTTCAGATTGTTTCCCACCCGGCTCAGTTCAACAAAAAGTTTCCGGTCATATGGGCTTATCCTTTTCTTTGGCAGGGACCTTTTGGTAATCTTTCTTCGGATATATTCGGTTATAGATAAGCCAATGGTCTCCGCACTAAGGGAAACCTTGATATAGTCATCAACGGTCATTCTGATGTTGACCTGTATTATTTTCAATGACGTCAATTCTTTTTTTGGCCTTCCCATTTTTATATATTTTGTGAGCATCACAAAGCAACCTTCAAACGAAGTGCGTAGGGTTTTTGTTAGCAAAAACACAACTTGCTACGTGACCTCCGATTAACTTAGGCCAAACCTAAAACATATCTCAAGTCAATAAGGGCTTTGCCGTACACGGAGTGTTGTACGGTAAATGGATTCAGCAGAGTTTAACGTCCTCGAAAAGGATTTTAAGGGAGGCCTCGGCTTCAGGAACCTCAAAGTATCTATGGGATTCCAATACGAGATGCTTTAATGCGGATCTATAGCGTGCCTTGCCATGGGCGTTGTCCTCATAAAAAGTACAGGGGTCTTTGGGATGCACCTCCATGGGCGTTGTAAAGGATTTTACGTCTCTGTTCATATATTCGAACCGTTGGGAAGCCCTTCTGTGGATACCACGAAGGGTAAGTCCTTCTGGATAGTTCGGGACGTTGTAATAACGTTCCTCCAAGATTACGATAAAGGCCCGCCTACGGGAAAGTTTTGGTTTTTGCGAACCGATACCGATTGCATTTTGTACATCGCGTACCAGACGCTCGGCCAAAAGGACCTGTGATAGGGAATATTCCTTGCCGTTGACCTCGGGATGTTCCTCCTTGGCCAATTCCTCCAGATAGCTGAGCAGTTTTTCCGACGGAATCATAATTTAGGGCCGCCCCTGCGTTTGTTTATGTTTGGAGTTCGCTCTATAACATTTACCAATGCCTTGGCAAGTTTTTCGAGCCGAAGGGAGAGGCCGAGCAGGTGTTGTTGCACTATAGAGCCCGCCAACAAATAATCGGCCATAGTAGTCTTCTCGGGCAGGAGCTTGGCCTTTACGACAAGATGTAGTAGTACTTGTTCATGGGCATCGAGACCATAGCGTGCATTTTCCAGTTCCTTATCAAAATTTTTGAGATAAGCTTCGGGGCGTGGTTTCTTTTCTTTCACGGTTTTCTCCACTTTTTTCCATTGGGCCTGCGTCGAAAAATGCGCTGTTAAATAAGCTACGGAGAATCGGCCATATTCCCATTTCCGGTACGAGGTGGTCTGGTCCAAGAGTTCCATTTCTACAAAATCCACTAGCGGTTCATTGGACAATGGCCGTTTAAAGTCATATTCGATATTTTTTAGTGCTTCCAGCTGTAATTTCGCGGAATTACCCAGGTTGTTTATCAGATGTCTTCCAAAGGTTTGGGACAGGTCAAACAGCGGTTGTTTATCTTCCAGAATGGCCTTTAACAGCAGTTCCCTTTGCTCTTTGGGGACTTCGTCATAATGAAGTCCATACGTAAAGATGGCCGCGATAAGGGTTTTCAGTTGCCCTTCTGAAAGCGCATGCTTTTTGTGGGAAGGGGGAAGACTGTCCAATTCACTGATTACCTCCATGAAAGACTGTCTGTCGATAGGCCGACTGAAATCCAGTACTTTATATAGGGTTTCCGACATGGTATAAATTTAATCAATGTAACGGAAAAGATTCAAATAATACATCACTTCGTTCTTGGCCGTATCCACCCTTTTGAAGAGAACATAAATAGCAGAAACTGATTATCGCAATTACCCTCCAAAAGATAGTCTATAACTTCTTCCTTATAAATGGGAAGACCGTACAAATCCATCAAGGTATTCTCCTTGCTATTTTGACTTTACCTGTATGGAAAATTCGTCTTCTGGCATTCCTATTCGTTTTAATTGCCTATTTGTACTTTTTTGGTTTTTCGAAAGAGAATAAAATTAACGGAACAATAATCATTAAAGTAATCATAACGAAAGTGAATGTTCTTATCATGTAGACCACTTTAATCTCATTAACCTCTAATTCAAAAACAAGTGGTGCGATCCAAGAACACAGCGACACGGACATTAATAGGGCGAATATCCTTAAGAAGGTGTCCGAATTAAATTTTTTAATTTTTCCCATAACTCATTGATTCTTTAATCGATAACAAAGATGATTAAATTTAGGTGTTCATATCAAACATCATCCATTATGGATTCCGATTATATAGTCTTTATTCCTATTTGATTCGTTTATATGGTTGTCCTGCCCAAATTGATCTCAACTTTTGGGTAAGGGAAATTCCACTCCCATTCTCCAATCCAAAACATTCATCTTTTCTAAAAATCCTTGGATTCCCTTGACCAAATTTTCATAGGCTGGGGAATCCCCATAAATCATTTGCTCTTGCATGGTTTTATAATCTGCCTTCCAATCGTCCTCATACTCAGGGGGTGGGATGGGCCGTATATCCTGAGGTCGATGCAGATTATAATCGACCCCACCAAGTTTTGTGAATACATATCTATGATTTACAATGGTTTCATATAAACCTTTGTCGTGGATGGCATTGACCGCAAATTCCGTTTTCGATAATTGGAAAATATCGTACAAATGACGGCTTAGCCTATCCACCCTTATCTTTTCCTTGGGACGTTGGAATTCCTCATGCAATAGAAAAAGTTTTTCTAAAAAAGTCCTTTCAGGGGTTACGGATGGAACCTTTACTGGAGGCGCTACAAATTCGGCATCGGGATATTCTTCGTCCACAAAGGAGCTTATCGGTTTTGATTGAAATGGTTCCCTTAGAGAACGACAGCCAATTTCAACTTGTACCCTTGGTTGGATGTATCCGGGGGATTTGGTCAGAAATGGATAATAGATTTCTATGATACGAGGGTCTTGGTCGCTTGATTCGGCCGGAATGATATTGAAACCCACATCCTTAAATCCATTGCTCTTAAATCGCTGCTGCAACTCTGGATAAAATTTCCCTGAAATATAGGAACTCGTTTCTTTCCTCAGCTTGGTCAGCTGTTTTTTTGATAGCTCCCCTGAATATCCAAAAAATCCGCGGTCAACGGCAAGGTCGATATCTTCACTAAACTTATCACGACTCATGATAAGTTTTCTTATCCAAGGTAAATCGTTATCCAAAGTTCTTGATAGGTACTCTTCATAAATACCTGTAAACCAATATTACTTTTGATAATACTATCGTGATAACGTTTGTTATTTTCAAATGAATGCAATGTCGCATTTACCTAAAGAAATAACAAATGGACACAGAAAAAGAAATCGGATTTCTGATCAAAGAATGTGCAGACCACCTAAGGAAGGAAGGCTACAGTGAACCACGGATCAAGGATTACCATCGCTTATGGCGGGATGGAATCCGGGAGTACATGCACAGGAACTCCCTGCCAAATTACAGTAAGGCCATCGGCGAGGACTTTTTGGACGGCATGCCGATAATGAGCGCTTCCCACATGCGTGCGATCCGTCGCAGCGTACACGTGCTGGATGATTTTCTTCTATATGGGAAAATCAGGAAAAGAATCGTACAATACGTAAACCACGAACTGCCCGGTGAGCTGGGAAAAGTTGCATTGGAGTTTATAGCGTCCCAGGAAAAACTCCGGCGCAGCAAACTCACCGTCAATGAGCATCGGCGTATTTTAAGTTATTTTATAGCCCATCTTACATTAAGGTCGGTAGACCATGTTTCCGATATTGGCGAGGACGACGTCCTTACGTTCATATCGTCCGCCCAGAACTGTAAGGACAAGTATCTCAATACCGTCCGTCTGTTCTGCCGTTTCCTGTACCAACGGAAGTACATCGGCAGAAACGTGGAATACGTCATCGGAAGAAACAATTATCCAGTGCGTGAAAAACTGCCCTCGGTATACGATGCCGACGAGATAGGGCTCATCGAGAATACTGTGGAACGCTCCAGTCCGGTGGGCAAGCGCGACTATGCGATGCTCCTTCTGGCCACTAGGCTCGGCCTGCGCTCTTCGGATATAGCGGGACTTACCTTCGGGAACCTGGATTGGCAGCGGAACCTCATATGCCTGGCCCAGTACAAGACAAAGAAAATAGTGGAACTGCCGCTCCTGGCCGAAGTAGGGGAAGCCATTATCGATTACCTGCGGTATGGCAGGTCCCTTTCCGATCTACAGCAGGTGTTCCTGACCGCTACCGCTCCCTATCGTCCTGTCAACAGAATGGTCATCAACGGAGCGGTAAGCAGAACGATAAGTGCATCCGGTGTCGATCTCAAAGGGCGAAAGTTCGGCCCCCACGCCATGCGCCATACCTTGGCAAGCCGATTATTGAACAACGGAACTTCGCTGCCGGTCATTTCCGAAACACTTGGGCATTCCGATACGCAGGCGACCATGAACTATCTGCGCATAGATATGGACAACCTGATGCGCTGCGCACTTGACGTGCCCTTGGTATCCACAAATTTTTATGAGCAGAAAGGAGGTGTTTTTTATGGATAGGCAATTTAAATACCGGAGCGTGTTCTCCCCTTACTTCGAGAGTTTTATGAAGATGAAGGACGCCATGGGGTACGGGCTCAACAAATTCGGGTATACATTCTTGGAACTTGATAGGTTCTTCTTGGAAACCGGGGCCACCGACACCTATATAACCAGTAGGCAGATTGCGGCATGGAGGGCGACCCGTTCAAACGACGGGGCCAGAACGCTGTACGAAAAGTACTCCGTCCTGTCCCAGTTCTGCCGGTATATGTGCCACCTTGGCCATGAATGCTACGTCCCGCGGATGCCCAAGAGAAAAGAGATAGACTTCATGCCGTATGTCTTCACCCATGAACAGATGGGAAGTATCTTCAGGGAATGTGACGGACTGGCCATATCGAACTGCAGCAATATGAGCACGGCCCTGGTCGCCATACCCGCCCTGATACGCTTACTCTACAGTACCGGGGCGAGAATTGGCGAAGCTTTGGCCATCAGGAACATGGATATCGATTACGCGCACGACCGGATTATCATAACGGAAACAAAAAACAAGATGCAGCGCATGGTACCCATAAATCCGTCCCTCAAGGAAGTAATGAAGCAGTACGAAAGTTATAGGGATCGCATGCCCGTCGAAGGCCTTGCGGACAGGGAGCGTTCTTTCTTTGTGACGGCCAATGGAAGGCCGTTTGCAAGAGGCACCGCATACAGCTGGTTCAAAAAGGTGCTTAAACAGTGCGGCATACCGCATATAGGGAAGCAACAAGGCCCGCGTGTTCATGACATCCGGCACACCTGTGCCGTCCACTCCCTTGAAAAAATGGTAAAAAGCGGAGCGGATATTTATTGCGCGCTTCCGATTCTCTCAACCTTTCTGGGGCACAAGACGATAGCGGGAACTGAAAAATATGTAAGGATGACACGGGAAATCCATCCGGACATCATTGATAAGGAAAATGTCCTTACCTCATTTGTGTTCCCCATCAAAACCGAAACAGATATCGATTATGGAAACGACTACTGATTTTGCAAAACACCTGACAAGGTTCTTTAACGAATATCTCGTCGGGGAAAGGGGGGCCAGCCCCCATACGATAAGATCTTACGGCAACACCTTTACCCTCGTGCTCGACTATATGGACAAGGTCGGAGGGACCGCGGCCGACAGGTTGACCCTGGACCACTTTAAAAGGGAAACCGTTCTCGGCTTTCTTGATTGGCTCCAGCAAAAACGTATGTGTGCCAACTCCACCAGAAACCAGCGATTGGCCGCCCTGCATTCATTTTTTGCATATATGCAATATGAAGATGTCAAACGCCTTGGGCAATGGCAGAGCATCCTGTCCATCAAGGTCAAGAAACAGGAAAGAAGAAGTACCGTCAATTACCTGACCGTTGACGGGATCAAACTTCTGCTGGAACGGATACCCGCAAACACCGGAACGGGACGGAGGAACCTAGCATTGCTGGCACTGCTTTATGACAGTGGGGCAAGGGTAAATGAACTAATAGAACTGACCCCTTCGTCCCTTAACCTGAACAGGCCATGTTATGTCACCCTTTTGGGTAAAGGCGGCAAAAAAAGAATGGTCCCGTTGCAGAACGAACAGGTAAACCTGCTGCAGTCCTATTTGAGGGAAAACCGTCTTGATGACCCGGCGAACAACCGTCGGCCGTTGTTTGCCAACAATCGGGGCGGAAAACTGACCAACTCGGGAGTGGCCTATATCCTAAATCTTTATGCCAGGGATGCGCGTTCGCTCAGACCTGACCTAATCCCCGAAAAAATCAGTCCGCATACCCTGCGCCATAGCAAGGCAATGCACCTTTTGCAATCCGGTGTAAATCTGGTATACATACGTGATATCCTGGGACACGTGTCCATACAGACCACGGAAATCTATGCAAGGGCCGATTCAAGGCAAAAACGTGAGGCATTGGAGGCCGCATATATTGCCGTTATACCTGCTCAAGGGAAGATAGGATCTTGGGAAAGGGACTCGAAACTTAAGGAATGGCTTAAGAACTTCACCAAATAATCAATATCGTTATCCGAAGCTGTTTCAAAAAGTATACTGGTTAATATTCTTATTGCCAATTACTTATGTAAACCCACTTTGGATAACGATTTACTTTGGATAACTAAACCGATCTATCAGTTTCCAAGCCTTGCTTAGCGAGGTCCCTCCTTTAAAGACCAAATGTTCCGCTATCTCCATTTCAAAGATTACCTTTAATGCCTGGACGACCCACCAGTCTTTTTCAACCGCAAAATCGGGGATTCCCGTTTTGTTTTCTACATTTTTAAAGATGGCAAGCCTATCTTCTTTGGGTATATCGTAAAATGTCCTTTTATCCATTTTCCAAGCTCTTTTCCATAATTTTACGGATCCATGCCGGAGCCAATGCTATATCGTGAAGCAGGTCTTTTTGGTCTTCTTTTTTCAATAGGGCAATAATCTTTGCTTCTTCCTCGTCCGTTAATTGTTCCTTTCCTATCTCGCGAAGGGCCTGTATGACCAGTCTGCTTATCTCGCCCTTGGCCGATAAATTCTTGGGGGTGGTCTTCTTTAGTTTTATGCTTCGCTTCCCCAATTTTAATTCCCGGGGAGCTCCATCGGTAAGGAAGACAAGTTTCATGGGTACCTGTGTGCTAAGCCCCAACGCACTTAAAGCATATACCCCGGTAGGTACCAACCTGATCTTGTCCCTTTTGGCTATGGCCCTAGCAATCTCCTCTGCCGTTGGCAATACCTCTCCCACATATTTACTTATCTTGGGACGGACATAGATTCCTTGGGCCACTCTTTTTATATACCCTTCTTTTTCAATCCTATGGAGGGCCAACCGTATGGCTTCAGGTGAACCCAATCCCCGAAAATCATCGGGGAACACTAATTCTCCCCGCTCCTTTTTGGAAATGGATTTTTTTATTTTGGACTCAACACTCCGCATAGCATATTCATCTTATTTGTAACAAATTTAGTAAATTTTTGTTACAAAATAATTTTGGCTATTAATCTATTCCTACAATAGTTGCCTGCGTAAAAAACGATAAAATATCTTAAATACGGGAACCAACGGTACACACACCGAACAAAGTTCTCGTACACTATGGAACTACAAAACACGTTCCGCAAAGGTATGGGACCCCGATAGGGGCTTCCATACTTTTGCGTCCCGTTTCGAGGGGGTTGTGTGAAAGCAAACCGTGAGGCCCCCGATGACATCCCGCAGGGATTTCGGGAGGCCGATAAGGTGCGGCTTTCGCGCAACTCCCGCAGAAACCATGGGAAGGGAGAGAAAAAGACGAACCAATAAGAACGATCATTACAATGGTACAATCAAGAATATGGCCTCGGCCATTTTTTGGCAATAGAATATCCCCAGACCGATAGTTCCAATGCCCCAAAGAGCCACACCAAATCCTTAATAAATGGGATGCCTACCAAGATAAAAAGAAATAGCAGTAACGGTATTCCCAAAAAACGTTTGAGCCTGAGCATTCCCTGTAGAATGATCCACATAAAAATGACAAATCCCATAAAGGGAAGCTTTTCGTATAGCATTTCAAGCGACAGCATGCACGTTGGATTTTATGGGAAGCGGATTCGTTCTACCCGTTTCAAGGTTTACGAATGCCCCGTGATATTTGATCTTTTTGTTCGTTAGAAGTTCGTAGAGACAATGGACGGCCATTGACGACAAGGTATCATTGATGAACAGCGATTGTTCCTGCAACTTGTCCGCATAGCTGCATCCCCTTCCCTGTTCGACCTCTTTTTCCATCGCCAATAGGTCGGGGAACAGGTCTACGATATGGTCCAGCTTGCGGTGTTTCGCCTCCCCTTCCGAACGCAGATTATTGTGTTGCAGGTTTCCTAGGACAAACTGTCCGAAATATTTTCCGTTGCCCAAATCCAACCAATAATGTTGGTTCTCGTATGGATAGGAACCTGAACGTGGATGGTTAAGCACCTTTGCCAGTTCCAAACGAAAATCGGCACCGTCCACACAGCTAATGATCAGATTGGCGTGCAATCTTTTATCGTCCGCGCCTATCCGTTCGGGAACGGCATCCCATTGCAGTCCGAAGGTATGGTTCACCTTGGTTACGGCACAAATGGCCTTGTTGCCCCCAACGTCCTGTGGGGCGTACAACTGCCGGCCCACGTTCGAGGGCTGTACCAAGTCCCCGTCGAAAACGGTCACATAGAGGCCTGGATGCCCCAACTGCACCAAGGCATGGCCTAGCCTTGCCAGACGTGCCAACACGAGGGAACCGTTGCCCCCTGCCCCGACCAACGCAATGCTAATGGGATGGGTGGGAGCGAAAAAATAGTTCGGGGCGTAGTGGAGATCAGTTTTCATAGACATGCTGTAAAAGTTGGTGGTTAGGGAATAAAAGGGCTTCCTCGAAATGCTGCGTCCCATGCATTTGGAGCATCAACTCCGTGTAATTTCCGTTGAGCAGATGGTCGTGGTTCGTATGGGTAAAAACCGACAGGAAAAATTGCTTTTCCGCAAAGGCCATCATGTCCTCATAAAAGTCCAAATGGCGATAACACAATGTTGCATCGCCCATGCACACCTTTCCAGAGGCATAGACGTTCATAAAAGGGGCATGGTAGAGTTCCGTGCCGTCATGGATCGGCTTTTTTCGAGTTATGGCAAAAACGGAAAGCGATTCCCCCGAAAGGGAAAATACCAATTTGGGTATGGGATATGTTCCCGTAGGTATGTCCAATTGCTCTTTAAAAAGTAGCCTTTCCACGGGTCGGTCACAAGACCAGACCAATTGTAACGTACCCTTGTCCCTGAAATAGAGCAACTGTTTGGGCAACCGACCCTTAAAGGAAAACTCGCATCTGTCCACATCGACCAATTTGAGCATGTCCCTTACCATATCCATGGTAAGCGGGGATCCTGCCCCCAATTTCCCGTTTCGAACGGTGTGCCTTGAAAAGTAACATTCGTCCCGTCCGTAATACCCGTTTATGGCCTCATAGCCTATGATGGCTATTTTGGGTTCAAAATGAAATTTCGGGTCGTGTCGGGTGTTTTCTTCCATCAGAGTTTTTTTAAGAGTTCGTTCAAACAATCCATAAAATTGAAAATGGCATTTACCTGCCCTTCCTCCCGCATAACAAAGGCTTTGGTCTTGTTCCCAACTGTGAGTGATGTGTCGTAGATGGTATGGGAGTAGCCGTACTGTGCGATCTCGTTTACAAAGTTGATATAGCCGTTTTCCAGTTGGGAATCCTCCCTATCTAAAAAGACGATCAGGTCGTCCACTTCCATATCCATATCGTCTTCCAAAAAACATAGGTTGGCAAAGGCATTGAAATCAATGGTAGGTGCTTCCAACAGCAAATCCCGCATCATTTTGAACAAGGTATTTTTTGGTCGGTAGCTTCTCATACAGGCCAACCAATCGAAATCCTCGTATTTGGCATAATCGGAAGCATGGGCCTCTATAAAGCATAGGACACATGGCCCCTCGGCGCAACAGTCGGTCTCGGGGTCGGATTCGGATTCCGAGACCTCGAACGACCATTCGAGCAAACATTCCAAGAGGTAGCCCATCCGTTTGAATACATTGTCAAAGGGCAATGAATGCACAAAGGACAGCAGGCTAGCGAACAGTTTAGCATTTCGGGTACGCAAAGAAAATATGGGAGCCATTGGGATCGCCCAAATATGGTGCGCCTCAAAAACAGGCTTCATGACAAGGATGCCATCATTTCCCTCTTGGGTGCATACCTCCTTTACCAGTGCATCGGGTATTTCCCTGTGCAATCGTTGCAACTGTCCGAAGAACTGCATTTCTGGGCTATCTTCCGTTAAGGCGGATGCCTTGCCTGTAAGGGTATCCAAAGCATTCTTTGTGAGAGTACCTAGAGTGTCCCATCGATTTCCGTCCCCATCTTCGAATACCTCGAATCGAGGCAAGATCGGGATGGTCAGGTCAGAAAAAAACGACCCCCTTGTTGGACGTGCTTGGGTCTTCGGGTTCCCGATGACGGCCTCGCCCGCGAATCCAGAATGCCGAACAAGGATTTGTGGAAACGGGACAGGTCCCTTTTTGATGGTATGTGCCTCTTTTTCATTCATCGCTATCCTTTGGTTCCCGCTATGGTCTTGAACATAATTTCATGACGGCCGTCGACAATGCCGTTGTCCACGATTTTGGCATTGGTCAGTTCGGGATACACCGAGGCATAGTGGTCTTTGATTTGATCCGGTGCCCAATTTGGGTCGATGTCGTCCAAGACGGATTCGCCCGAGACGTTCTTTAGCATAAATTTTCTTTCCAATCCTAATACTTCCATAGTGCTTGTGGTTTAAAAAAAGGTGGGTTGCTGATAGGCTTTCATATCCTCGATGGTCTTTTTCGCCAAAGCGTCGTTTTCATCGAGTTCCAATACCTTGTTGGCCAGATCCACGGCCTTCTCGTGTTCGGCCATTGGGTTGAACTTCTTGTCCTTGACCAGTTCCTTTAGGTCGGACAGGGCCTTCTTCTTTTTCTCCTTACGGTCGTTCGCCATTTTGGTCTTTTCCTCGGCCTTTTTCAGGTTGCTGAGATAGCCGTTGGCATTGTCGAACAGTACTTTTGTTTCCTGCATGGGTTTCCCCAACCGTTCCAAAAAGACGGTATCGATTTCCTCGATGCTGCCCTTGAGCGTAAAGGGCCGTATCGCTTTTAGGGCGTTGTCGCCCTCCGATGCCTTTGGGAGTAGCGAGACCGCACAGTCCGTACCGTGAAAGGAGACCGATATGGAGAATTGTCCAATGCCCGTCTTGCCCAAAGATTTAAAGAATGTTTCCATAGGTACTGCTTTTAATTGTTGTTACAAGATACCCTCAAGAATCTTTAAATCATTGAAAATTAAGGATTTAAACCACAATCGACTTCTTCTTCCCCTCACCACAAAATACGCCCCGAAGGGGCGTTGGAACCGGTGTCCGCTTATTGGAGGCGGGCGGGAATCATTGCAAATTTTTGGATGGACTTTAGGTAACCGTAAAAATTTTTGCGGAAGTAGTTTACGGTATCTATGGCAGGCTGTGTTGCATACGAAGTAGGGCTTTCGTTAATTCATGCGCTTTTCGTAGTTGATAACTGAGATGTATAAATCCATAGGAAATTTAAATAGAATCCCATTTGTGACTTAAGACCATTCCTCTTAATCTGTGAAAAACATTTAAAGCAGAAAGGTTGGAGTCTACAACATCCGAAAAATCCCTGTCCTTTCCTCGTATTCCATTGTCATTAAAATATTTGGTAAGTCTATCGGCTCCTTCCAGTCTTAATTTAATGGATTCCTTAGTCTCAATATAAGATTCTTTCACGGTATTTTGGGCTTGCATGCGTAAACATTGTAGATAGTGCCGGAAAGACTCTCGGTCGCCATATTTGACAGTTGTTGGTTGCGCACCAGAAAAGAGAATATCGGCATAACCAGAAAGGTTTTCTGTATCCGTTCTTAAATCACTCAAAATACCCAAACGTCTCGCAATATCTAAGAACGGTATCTGATATTCCGATAGGCTCTGAGGACAATAGTACCATGTTGACCTCCTACTAACAGAATCCTCCGGATTGTTGAACTTATTGGCATTAAAGCTCCTAACATTGAGCCAATTTCCGGATGCTATTGCATCGGTTTTCGTAAGTGCCAAATTGAGCATTTGATGATTGGCGTAGCCAACAACAACCTGTTTACCTTGAAGTTTTAAACCTGCGGTTAAATCCATTAGATTGACAAGCCAATTTGGGTTGTCAACCAAATAGCGATTGTTAGATGGTTCTGGTACCACATAGCAGCCTTGCACATTCCAAGTATCCATATATTCTAAAACATCGTGAATTGCCTCCTCAGAATTCATAGCTTCTTGAGATAAACACAAAGTGAAATAAATGTTTTCATGAACATTTAAATTCTGTGCTTCATTGATAATTAAAGTATGGTAGTTATACCAATTATCATTGATTTCAGAGCTTCTGCTTCCCGGTAGGATGAAAAATGGCGTTTCATAAGGGCTATTATACTCGTCCCTTAATACTGCGAGCATTCTTCTGACGTCGACCGAATTAAAAAGAGCTGTTGAATAATCCGATGGCCAAAACGAATGGGATGTCAATCTTCCATGGTCAGCGTGCGGCACATAAAATTGAGGATCAAAGACAACTTGACCACCTACTTTATGTATGTCCGGAACAAAACCGTTCATTTGATCTATGTCTTGATCTCTTGGACTCAAAATTACAGTGCCTGATTGCCAGTTCTTAATAAGGTGCTTGCAATGCGCCATCATTCCATATCCAAATTGAAGGTATAGTTCCATTTAATTTAAAGTAAGTGTTTCCTTTAAAGTGTCAAAAATAATTTTTGCCTCATTAGCCGTATTCGGCCTTCTATTTCTTCGATGGTCTCCTAAAAGACTAATAAAGGTAGAGAGTTGGAATTGTCCATCGCCTTCTATTCTCAGAGGCGGTAAAGATATATTCTCCAGTTTTCTAAGAACCTTAAAAATATCATTATCGACATCGACCATATAAAAATTTTGCCCCCTTAACAATTCATAACAAACCACCCCTATTGAAAAAAGGTCTGCGCGTATATCAATATCTTTTTTATAGTTTCTAAATTGTTCTGAGGATGCGTAACCCACTGTAAATAGGCCAAAGGGGTCATCAGACTTGGTTATGGATTCTAGATCAAGGTGTCTTGCTATTCCAAAATCAAGAAGCCAAAAGTTGTCATCATCGTCGAGGATAATATTCTCTGGTTTAATATCCCTATGCACCAGTTGTTTGTTTTCGGAATGAACAGCTATTTCGAGCATAGTGTCCAAAAACCGAACAATATCATTTATTAGGAACTTTCTGCCGTCATTTATGGCGTCCCTTAGATTTTGCCCTGAAATGTACTCTTCGACAATCCAAATAAATTCTGGGTCAGCTTCTTCGCAATTATGAGCGATGATTCTAGGTATATTCGGAGATTCGTCTAGTACGGATACCGCTCTTATTTCCCTTTTTGTTCGCTCTAAACTGTCAGAATTTGGAAAAACTTTCTTGAATACGATTTGACCATGTTCATCATGTGTACCTTGGAAAACTTCCTTTTGCCCCCCTTTTTTGATTAGGTTTAAATCCTTTAATTCTTCTATCATAAAACTTACAAAGCTGATGCCAATTGACGGCCTATATATTCATTGATAATCCAAGAGAAATAAGACCCAGGTAGTTTGGCTTTTTTTGCCCTTACCTTCAATTTTGCGCCGTCTTCACTTTGAGATAAAATTCCAAGGTTGCCATTGATCGAAGACACTACATTCTCGGTTATGGTTTTATCAGGAAGCAACACATAAGAATGTGAGGAAAAGTTTTCATTTAACTGTGCTTGCTTAAACGCATTCTTCCAATCACTCATTTTAGCTTCGATGGAAATGATTTCACGTACAAAAAAGGAATTTTCAAAATCCTTTATTCTGGCAGTCATTCCGTTAAAGAATATAAGCTCTGCTTGCACCAGCTTTTTAAGGGATTTCTGAGCGGATTTTTCGGAGTACCCAAGTTGTTGAAGTATTCTTTTAAAACGGATACCCCTTTTACCATTTGAAGAAATATGGTGCAGGATTTTAATGTCCGTTTTATCGAGTTTATTTCTCTTTGGCGGCCAACCACTTTTATCAATATCTTCCCATACCACAATCAGAATATCTGGGATTCCTGTCTCGGCATAAACTTCCTTTAGTACTTTAAACTTGTAATTTTTCTTCTCAAAGTTTTGAGTATATTGATTTAGAAAAGTATTGACCAAGTCATTTTCAGGGCCTTCTTTTTCTTTCCTAAAGTTAAATTGCAGGTTGTCGAGCATATAAATTTTTGTTTTGAACAAAGATAACAGTCTAAAGATAATTCCTTTTTTGTACTTGAACAGGATATTAAAAATAAATCAATACTCTCGGCGTTTATTGCCATTTGTTTTCAAAAAAACTGCTAATGATAGGGTCTAAAAAGGTTAGATGAAACTACTCCCTATTATATGCTGGGCAAACAACTCCAATTCAATTTGAACTTTTAAGATTTCAGGAATCCTCGTAAGTAGTCCCTTTTAAAACAACCGCACAGCTATTGACTAAAAAATATCCATTATAAAGGGGCTAACCGCCAAAATTCAACTACTAATTTATAAGGTATTTCTGGCTATATTCCACTTTAGGCGTGTTTACATTCTAAATTGGAATATACAAAATAGTCTTTGCCGCGGTTAGACTTTGACTGCCCTTTTTCGTTTGAGCTCTTTGATATCCTGTCTTAATACCTGCATCTTGGCCGTTTTTTCCGGAGGGAAGCCAATAGCCGTTTTCTTTTTATGGGTTTCCATCGAACGCAGGTTATAGTCCAGATCGAATTTTTTGGAGCTGATTTCCCGTTGTACCTTTTGACATAGTTTGAACAGTTGCAGGGCCACTTTTTCCGGGTCGAACCGTTGCTGTTTTCTGCCAACGATGTGGATATTCCTAAACTCCAGTCGATAGCAATAGAGATAATTGTGATTTGAGGGAACATATTCTGCTTGAAAGACCAAATTGGCATTCAGGGTTCGCAAACGGGCAACTTGCTTGTGCTTTTGTATGTTCAGGTTCAAATTCGACCGTTCGACCATGGCCAAGCCCAATTGTTTAAGGAAAGTTTTGGGTTCCTTTACATTATGGACACTCGATTCGAGTTCGGAACCCGAAACGAGACCTAGCAAACCTCTTTGCAACTGGTCCATGTCCTCGGGTTCGATTTCATCCATGGGCATGTTCATCCCGCTGATCGCATTTTGCGCCCTTTCCAAATCGGCCACTTGGGAAACAATATGTTTGTTTTCCTTTTCGATGCGCTCGATGGCCTTGAAGGAATTGGCCTTGTTGAGCTCGTGCAACCGCTTTTGCGATTGTAAAAACTTTAGGTCATCAGAAAGTTTGACGAGTTGAAATTGGTCCATATCCCCAATCAACGCAGCCTGCATCTGCTCATAGGACAGGCTCTTGTCATCGGGAACAAGGTCGTCATAGATACGCTTGTTCGGGTCGGCTTCCCTGATCTGTTCCCGGAACCTTTCCTTATGGGTATTCAACGAATAGGAAAAGATATCCGTGGAATCCTTGATGCCGTAGAATCGCTCCACCACCGTATTGCCATAGATTTGGGCCACTTCATTTCCCTTGCGCAGGCCCCGTCCGGCCCTTTGGTCAAAGGCATCGGGGGAATAGGGAATGTCCATATGGAAGATGCCTACGACCCGTTTTTGGATGTTCGTGCCCGTACCCAATACCTGTGTACTACCGAGTGCCACCCTAATCTCTCCATTTCGTATCTTTTCCTGCATGAAATCCGTTTTGTTCTTAGCCTTTTCCTCCTGAGCCAAGGCAATTTCATGGGCTGGAATGTCATAGTCTTCCCAAAGGATTTCGCGGACCGTGTCGTACGAGTTGTACTGTCCCGGTTTCCAAACATTCAGGTCGGAGAACACCAAACACACCCCTTTGTGTTCCGATGTTTTTTTATAAAGCTCGGCAACATCCCGGCACAGACGTTGCAGTTTGAATTGGTCGAGTTCCGAAAAATCGATGGCAAGATTGTCCTTTGCCAAAGGGTCGATCAAAAGGGAACGGTTGATGTTGAGTGCCGTTATGTGTGCGGACTTCATTTGGTCTGCGTTGTAAATGGGAACCTTGAACAGGGCATTTTGGTTGCGATCCTTTGTAAACCTGAGCGAGGCCTGTTTGAGTTCTTCATAGGCTGGTGTCGACTCCAAAATGATAAATTCCCTGTCCACTTCAAGGTCATGGGTCTTGAAATGTTTGTCCCTACAGATATGGGTAAAGGAGTTGTACATCTTGCTCAATTCGGGCAGATTGGTATAGTATCGAAATCGCGCATGCATCCTCGGATCCCCGAAAATGTTCGGTTCGATGCTTACGCTCTGCTTCAGGAAAATCGAGGCCCAGGCATCGAAATTGAAGATGTTCTTGCGCTTCAGTGCCGCAGGGGTAAGATAGCGCTGGTAGGCATACAGTTCGGTAACCGAGTTTTTTAGAGGGGTGCCGCTATAAAAAAAGATGTTTTTGTCGGGACCCATCCTGTGGTGGATGGATTTTATGCTGATTTCAAGGTCCAGGTTCCTTTGACTGTCCGAATGGTTGTTGAGGCCGGATACGTTCTGATGCCGGGTCGTGAAACCGATGTTCTTGAAATAATGGGCCTCGTCGATCATCAAAGCTTCGATGCCTAGATCCGTCAGGGTCGTTTCCATCCCATCGGACCGTTCCTCCAATTTTTTAAGGGTCGCCTGTAGCTTGCCCTCCAAATGTTCCTTCCTTTTGATCAGGCCCTTGATCAGTTTTTTGGATTCCTTTATATTTCCGTATTCCCTTGCCGTTTGTAGGTCCTGTTCGATCATATCGATTTTTTCTTCGAGGATATCCAGGACGAAGTGCCTTGATTTGGGAATCTGCTTTAAATGGCCATGCTCGGCGATGATCAGGTCAATGGCCCTGTGGTTTTTAATCGTTTTCAAGGTCTTGGCCCTCTTGCCCTTGGCCATGTTCTTGGAACTCAATCGGAGCATGTTCAGTTGGGGAAAATTGGCCCTGATCTCGGCCTCGATCTGGGGGGCTACGCTTTTTAAAGTCAGTAACAGGGTTCTCTTGCTCTTCCCGTGCTGTTTCAGTTTATGGGCCAGCATCGCCATGGAGAGGGTCTTGCCCTTGCCGACCTGATGATCGTTCAGGGCACTCCCTTTGGTAAGCCCGAAGAGTGTGGAATCGATCTGGTGCTGGTAGGGCGGGTAGACCAAGGTATCCGGAAAGGTGAGCCATCCCTTGGGTACCGTGATATTGACATCGGCCAAAAAGGCCTGATAATAGTTGTTCTCTATGGTGGCCTTCAATTCTTGGCTCCCTTCGATAAAGGACTTGAAGTGGAGCTGCAGTTCCTCATAAATATTTTGGGCCATCAAGGTGGCATCCTTGTCCAGTTTCCTGATGGTCTTTCCGGACCTGTCCTTATACGAGGTAAAGATGACAGGATACCTGTTTTCAGCAAAATGTTGCAATATCCGTTTATAGTTCGCCTTGACCTCATGGTGCAGCACCACACTGAAACGTTCGTGGGCCTCTTGGTTAAAGTCCCTGGGGAACATCAGGGTCAGGGTGGAATTGAACTGGGCCATATTGATCTGTACCTTCTCGCCTATGAGCTCCTCTAAAAAGGACTCCTTCGCGGAAATGGGGATAAAATGGCTTTCGAAATTGAACTCGATATCGTCCAGGTCCAACTTTATGGGAAGCAGCTCCGTCAACGCCTGTTCCATTCTTTCCGTTCCGATTTCGAATGGCGGAGGATGGTTCCCGACATAATCGATCTTATCCTGGATATAGCCACTCGAAAATAGGAAATAGGGCACCACTGCATAGCCCGTTTCGGATTCCCTATCGGGCTCTAGAAAAAGGGAGCGGGTTTCCAGCCCGTTCAGCAACAGTTCCTTTTCGTTGGTCTTAAAGGCTCTTGTGATGGCTGCTATATCGATCTGTCCGTTATGGTCAAATTGGTAGCGCGCCATTTGTTCGGGATTCTCGAATCTGGGTTCCTTTGAGTCGGATGTATCTGTGCCAATTTCAGCAGAAGCGGTTTCATCGGGTTTGGTTTTGGCGCGGGGAGCCTTTAGAAATCGTTTCAAGGTGAACGACGGATTTTTGCCATAGCCCTTTCCATCCTCCTTTTTCTCAAACTGTTGGCGGACCTGCTCGAAATAATGGTCGTCCTTCAGAAATATGAGATGCCCCTTTAGGAATCCCCACTTAAAATGGAAGGTGTCCAATTGGTAGTCCAAGTCCTGGAAGCGTCGGGCAACTTCTTGCTCCGGAAGTTCCCTTTTTTCGATATTGAGGTTGAGCAGTACGAGCTCGTTCCGCATACGGGCATAGTCCGCCACCAATTCCCTGATTTTATGGGGTACCTTTCTTGTGCGCTGTGGGTCGGTGTAAAACAAAACTTCGCCCTTCTTGTTAAAATTGTAGGTACCAAAAAACAATCGGGAGTATTGTTTGGCTTCTTTATCGTGCAAGGCAATCGGAGGTAAAACCGTATCGACGATAGGAGGCGTTGGTGGTGCTGCCGTTTGTTCCTCGGCTATGGCCTCCTTTGGCAAGGGTTCCGGTTTTTTCGGTATATCTAAAGGTGCCTGACCGACCTCGAACTTGAAACCATCGGATTGTCCTTCCAGAAAATTCGACAGGGATATTTCGTTAGGTTCAACAATAATGCTTGGCCTGTTGTGGAAAAAGCCGAGCTTGGGCGTACCGTGAACATTTCCCGGATTGTTCTTGAAAAAACGATTGGTCAGAAAGGATTGACCTTCCAGTTCAACGGCTTCGGTTTCCGCAAAATCCATTTCGTCGGCGGACAGCGTTTTTTTGTTGGAAGTCCTACGGTACAACAATAGATCGGATACGACCTTGGTGCCCTCGTTGGTGAACAAGTCCGTGTTGAAACGGTTGGCCAGGAGCAAGTCGTTATCCAATAATATAGACTCCCTAAAATCATTGTAGGCACTTCGCTCGGCAAAGGCGGAAGAGGTAACCAAGGCCGTGATTCCCCCATGGCGTACCATCTTTGGGGCATAAAAATTAAAATAATTGCCCACATTCTTGAGCGGACCTTCCGTCAGGTAATCGTGTCGATAGGCCTTGGTGATGGGAATGTCCCCAAAAGGGATATTGGTCATGACCAGATCGAAACGGGTCTTTTCCCCTTGATCCAGAAAAAAATCCTCAAAAGTGGTGTTCAGTACGGTTACACGGTCGTCTTTTTGGTTATTGGCCTTAAGGATTTCAAACGATAGGATATCGGGTTCCAAAGCCGTGATTTGGGCTTCGGGAAACGCCTTTTTCAATTCCTGCACATAGGCCCCATTGCCCGCCGAGGGCTCCAGTATGGTCTTGGGTTCGAACCCGTTCTTTTTTAGAAGACCGATTTTATATTCGATAAGGGTCTTGGGGGTATAGTAACTGGTCAGATGGTACCGCCGCAACGAAGCCAGAATTCCCCTGAAGGTCTCCGGGAAGGCCTGTTCAAGGGTTTGCAGCAATTGTTGCCCCTGTTTTTCCTTCCCAGATGCAGGATAGAACAACAGCTCCCCCAACTTGGCAAGTCCGGAATTGTTGATATAATAGTTCTTGGGATTCGATGCCTTTATCAAGGCAACGATCTGAGCCAAATGTTCCTGTTTCATCCCGAATTATTGAAGCGATTTCAGGATGGCCGCCTTTCCCTCGGGGTCTTTTTCGTTCAAGGCCCGATAGATATCCGACAGGGCTTCATTGGCATGCTCCAGCGCAAGGGGCCCAATGTGGCCGTCCTCAAGAAACTGCCCCTGTAATTTGGCGTGCAGGATATAGGCATTGATGGCAAAATCAAAACGGTATTCCGCAGCATCCAAACGGGCGGTCAGGTTCGGATAAGCCTCCAACGCGTAAAAACAAAAATGAAGGTCGGGACCACATTCCCCATTGGCAAGCTGGCGCTCCCAGTCCTTGATCGTTTCCGGATGTTCAGTTCGGAACCTTTGGGTTTCCGAAGTAAGTAAGAGTTCTTCCTGTGTCATGGATTGTATTTTTTAAGGTTTGTTTGACAGTATAAAATCAATTGTGCTTTCAATGTTTCGATTTGGAGTTTCGTTCAATTCGATAAGGTGTTCGTACAAGGCGTTCTTGAACAGTATCACGCCGTCAAGTGAATCGAAGCGATGGAAAACGTGTCGACCCTTTTCGCAGCGGATGAAAAGCTCAAAGGCCTTTTTCTCGGTGCTTTGGCTCAATGGTTTTAATACTTCTGAGGTAAAATCCATCAATGTGGTAATACTTTCCATAAGGAAAGCATCCCGTAGTAAGGGACGGCCATTTGTGTCCAAAATCGTTATCTCAAAAAGCATGGTTCAAATGGAAATTTTAATTTGTCTTTTTTTCTTTGTCCCCAATGGTTCCAAGACATTGGTATGGTTCATATATTCCCTATAGCTATGGTAGTATTCGGGATGTTTGCTTTTTAGATTGGCAATGGGCCTATATTCCTTGAGTTCTGGTTTCTTGCCTTTTTTCGACAATGCAAAGTAGGTTTTGCCCGAACCGTAATGCTTTTTTAGCAGTAGGGTATCGTTGGTCTGCCGCAAGGGAATCTTGTCCACATCTATGAGATAGTCCTTCTTCTCAATAAGGTTTTTGACGACCTCGTACTTTAACCGTTTCGGGACGTTTTTGGATTCCAAAAAATCATCCAGCAATGTCCATTGCTTTAAAACATCGATACCTCCCACACTGTCCGTAGCCTTTAGGAATAATCTGTTCCCATGAATGCCTAGGGAAACGCCGTATTTGGTCTCGGCCAAAAAGGTTATTGATTTTTGTCCAAGTAATGTGCGGAATTCGCCTACCGAGAGATATAGGCGATTTTTTTCATTGGCGACTTTTAGATAGGGCACCAGTACGACAACGTTTTTTCCTAGGGTTGCGGGAACGAAAAGTCCATCCAAACCTTGTTCGACCTGAATAGGCAATGTTTTGGATAATTTCGGTAGTTTACCGACCGGGGGCACCATAGGCCGGATGCCATTTTGCAGATGCCGATTGTACGAGTACATATTTCGTAAAGTATCGTTGAAAAGGTGGAGCAGCCTGTTTTTGGTCTGTTTATCCAAATGGTTGACATCCCTTTGGAAATACCTGTGCTTCATAAACAAATGATCGGATTTGGAAGGGTAAAGGTGTTGAACCCTTTCCTTTAGTAGCGAAATGGTATTGTTGTTCCAGACGGGACAATTGTTCAAATGTGCAAAGGATATATAAGTCCTATTCTCCATGCTATTATAGCCCAATAGCAGTTTCATCAACTTATTTTCGTTTTCATGGATGGATATGCGGCCTACGGGGGTGATATTCCTGTCTTTTTGGAACAGCCGGTTTTTACTTTTTAAAAGGGCCAACTGCTCTTTCAATGCCGTATTGATAAAACCCGATTCGGCCAATTTGAGATTGCGGACATATCGCAGCTTTCTAAGGTCGTTCAATTGATCGGTCGGAACGGACTTAAATTCAAATTCTTTAAATGTACTGAAGTCGGGATCCAAAAATCGGGATACCAAATTTTTGACCCTGTGGAAGAGTTTAATGGCAAAGCGAATAGTAAGGTACGATTTCATGGCTATCGGTTCAATCAGTTTTTAAATTGGAATACACCTCATATTTTATATTAAAGGAAGGTGCTGGATTTATCCTGTTTCCGTCCTTAATGACCTCGTAATGCAGATGGGGACCAGTGGAAATTCCCGTACTCCCAACGGTTCCGATAAAATCATGGGCATCGAGTGCTTCCCCTAGGGCGACCGCCACGGATTCCATATGCCCGTATAGGGTACTGAAACCATAGGCATGTGAAATGATGACATGCAGGCCATGCCCATTGGGATCGTTTCCGATATGGGCCACCCTTCCGGCAGCGGTACAATAGATCGGGGTATCCTTCTCCGCCGCCAAATCGACCCCAAAATGTTTCCTTGTGATCCGATGGATGGGATGGTGGCGGTTTCCATAGGAACTTGAGAGTACATAGTGCTCCCGGAACAGGGGAACCGTCGAGGGCACACTGTCCAAAATTTTCGGCCGCAAGGGCAAAAACGGTTTTAACCGGTCTATTTGCTCGAAATTTTTCAAGTCGTGCAGAAGGTCGTTGAGCCGTTGATAGACAAGGTCTTCCCTAGATTCCTCGGTTATGGGTTGACTTATTTGCCTTGCAAGGTTTCCAAGGTCTTTTGTATTATGGGGATTATCGTAAAAAAATCGATTGGCGGCGATACAAAGAAAGAACACCGTGACAAAAATCCAGTAATTACTGTTCTGCGGGGTAAAATGACCGCTATCCTTGGAATTGGTCACGTCGCCCACTTTTTGGGCGCATCCCTTTATCCAACCGATCGAGGATTTTTTAATGTTCTTCCAAACGCTCATAACGAATTTATTACAAAGGTTTTTGATAAAATTTTGATTATTGCAAATTTTATTTATATTTGTAGCAATTATTGCAAATATATGTAATTTTTACAAATATGAACAACAGGTGGCGAAAATTTGATGCAACGCTGGATGTCCCGGCCCTAATGGATTATTTTAGGCTTGTGGTCCAACGTGAGACGCGTACTTTTATATGCTACCAAATCGGGAAGGAGCAGTACATCGTTATCAGGACCGAACTCGGATATCGCTATTACAAGCCGAGCGGACCCAAGACAAAACTGACCGCTTTTGACTTTATACTGGAGCGGCTTTCTCGAACCGATGCAGAGGCGAGAACGGGTCTGTGGACCAAAGTCGAGGATTTCTATACGGAACTTGAAAAAAAGCCGGAATTTTTTCTAAATAACGGCTCCAAAAATTCACTTGAAATTGTTGACATTGATTTCAACCATTTTGAAACGCTCAACGAGGAACTTTCCTTAAGGCCGAAAAGCCTAGGGGGCGACGGTTCCGACATTTTTAAAGATCGTATCTACGAAAATCCGGAAGGCCGACTGTATTTCCCCTATCGCAACTTGGCCAACACCCTCACGGGATATGCCATGGAAAAGGATGGAAAGCTTTCCCTGATAGCGGAAAGCGATATTTCCAAATCGGTTTGGTTCAGTAAGGTACCCGATACCATCAAGCATTTGGTGGTACTCCGCAACCCTATGGAAGCTATGGCCTTTCATCGAAGGTTCCAATTGGAGGACGTGGTCTACCTTACGATATCCAAAATCAATTACGAGACCTCGAAACTACTGGTGCAGATCCTGAAGCGTACCAAACTGAAAAAAATGGTGCTCAGTTTTACCGGATCATCCAAGATCGAAGGCTATATCCACGACCTGATGCTCATTTCCTTTATCAACGACTCGCGTTTTTTGTTCCGGGTGGGCAAGGACCATTTGGCCGTCCGCTTCGATCCCGAAGGGCAGAAACCGTTGGCCAAGCTGCACAATGAGGTACTAAAATACAACGGTAGCTTGGCAAAGGAATATATCAAATACAACAAGGTGCCCGACCAATCCCTTTTGAACAGGAAGAGCATCGTGCTGACCAAGGAAAAGCAGTGGGTATCGTGCCGTATTCCCTTTGAGGTCAACGCACTTCGCTATTTTCTCTGGAGCTATTACCGAAACTATATGGACAAGACCGTTGAGATCGTTAAACCCGTACACGCCAATTGGAGGCTGGAGTTCGAAGCGAACGGGGTCTATGTCGGAACCGAAAAATTAAAGGCCTTTAGGATGGCCGTATAAATAAAGGGGGCGCTCCCGCCCCCTTCAATCCTTAATTCCGGACATGAAAAATGGAAATGTCATATCCAGAATTACAAAGTTAACAATTGTTTATTAATCCTTAATTTAAAACTTGAAAAATGGAAAAACAAGCACAGCAGGTTTTCGTAAAAGTGAACCAACGGTGGCAACGGGCTACCGTAACCGGAGAAAAGGACGGAAAGGTATCCGTCGTGAACAACGAGGGACAATCGTTCAAAGTGCCCAAAAAAAAGAAGTATTATGAACCCATCGAATCCAAGGACCAGAAATTTGCTTATAAGGACCTCGAAGAACAATTGAAGGGCCATTATATCAGCTATAAAAAAATCCTCCCGAACGTACGCACAAATCTGACCGAGGGACAGGAGCATTTCCACGAGTCCACCTATATCTCCGAGGGCGAGCTCAAGGAAAGTGCCAAAATGATACAGATGGTATATGACCGGAACTTGGGTACTAGACTGGACGTCCAGTACCGTAGAAATGAAAAGGTAACTCTGGACGAGGCATGGGCCTATAACCATACTTTCAGCGCCGATGAGTTCGAGCGCATGGTGGACAAAAAGGAGTTCGTGCTGTTCCAGGGAAGCACCAACGACGGCGAAGTGTTCCAAAAATTGGCCTATTACGAGCCAAAGGTACAGGATATCCGTACCAAACCGGCACTTTCCACGAACACCTATTTTTATGGGGTAAAGTTGACGGCGAAACAGGCCGATGCACTCAACAGGGGCCAGGAGCTCGAAATGGTCATCAAGAGCAAAGTCCACGGGAACAAACCGTATTTGGTATCCTGGTCCCCGCGCCGACAGACCTTTATTACCAAAAAAGTCGATTTGGAAAAGGCCAAAAAGCTTGAGGTCAACCCCGGCGAAAAAAAAAAATCGCGCGGCCGAGGCATGAAAGTCTGACCGATTGACCTAACAATGGGCCGTCCGTCACGGACGGCCTTCTTTTCATCCATACTATCTACAAAAGCAAATAACCTCAGGGCAACCCTACGAGGCATTCACAATGAAAAGACTTACAATTATCGAGATAAGTCTTTAGCATTTAAATCTCGATTACTGACTAAAGTTTGGGACATAACCGCATGTAATGCTCCCAAAAAAACCATGCCTATATGAAAAATTATGCCGAAAATCCGGAGCACTACAAACGGTTGATCGCCCAGATCGATCGTGAGGTCGATTTTCCCGGATACCTGATCGCACAGGGCTACCAATTGCTCAAGAAAAGTTCGGGTTCACAGGAATTTGGCAAGGAGGCGGAACGCCTCGTCCTACAGACAAAAAGAAATCCCGTAACCTATTTCAATCGCAACGACTCTTCGGACAAGGGGCGATTTTTCAAATACCTCCACAAACGCTCCGCCAATTTTTACGAAGCCGTAAAACAGGGACTGGGCATCATCCAAAGGGATTATCCCGAACCTTCCCCGGCCAAGGTGCACCAAAAGAACAACAGGCATATCAGCTTGGAAGATCGTTATCATATCGGCCCCTTGACCAGACCGAACTATTTAACGGAAGGTCGCGGACTCTCCATAAACACCCTCCAATCCGAAGCCTTCAAGGGCAGGATCTTCAATGCCTTCCACGTCAGTGATAACAAGGGCCGCATCGCCAATATCGCCCTTCCCAAATATGGGTTGGACGGAAAAATCAAGAACTATACGCTTTATAATAGGCCCTATCGGGACAGAAAGGACGGAAAGGTGAAAAAGTTCCGCTTGTTCCTCAACGAGCGTTATGAATACCTTTTCGTTTCCAATCCAAATATCAACGCAGAAAAAATAGTTTGTGTGGAGAGCGGTTTCGATGCCATGGCCTACCATGAACTGCACGGTTGCCCAAAAACATTCTACATCTCCATGTCGGGCCATATCGACGAGCGGAAACTCGAACAGTTCCTCCAATGGAATCGTACGGTAGATCCATCCCATACGCTCCCTCTTCTTTTGGCCTTTGACCATGATATCGAGGGGATGCGCTACGACCTTATTCTTTTGAGCCATTGGATCAATCGAAAGTCCAACCGGGTATTCATCGAAACGGATTGGAAACGCCCCGTGATGCGTTTGAAACTGAACTATCTCACCAAATCCATTGCTATCATGGAACGGGATACCGATTACATCAATGAACGGATTTCCAGAGGTTCTCACGGAATGCCCGAAGGTCTTCAAAAAGCCGTCTGCTATCGCGACAAGGTGCTTTGGGAATTGGATTTGGAAAGGATAGTCTCCCTCCCCCAACATTCCAGAACCTATTGGCGGCTGGCAGTGGAGGCACTTTCCCAATGCTTCGCACAGGGTATCCTGAAAATGGACAAATGCCCCACCATGAAGGATTGGAACGAGGAACTGATCTCGGTAAAAAAAAAGTCCAGTTGTCGGCTAGTGAATCTACTTTAAAGACTGTCATGGACAGACCGAGGAAAACCCAAAAAAGAAAAGGACATGCAAGATAAGAACAAGGGCTATATGGGCATGTACCTATCCGCTTTCCACTTCGCCATTATCCTATTCCGGGAGCAATATGCCCTGTACTTATTCCATTACGGGCATCAGGGATTCTCGGATAACATCCATTCCTTTCTAGTACGGTCCGGGCTACCGTCCCAAGGCATGGTCGCCCGTCTGCTCTTGCTGGGGCTTCTGATGGGCGGTATTATGATGTACCGTCCGGTCAAAAAAGAGGAAGTCGGTCGCAGAAAAAGTGTTGCGGGCTTTCTCGTGTCCTTGGCCTTGCTGTTCGTTTCTTGGTGGTGCCACGGTGCTTCCGAACTAGGGATGTGGGCCTCCATGATATTTCTTTCATTGGCCTACTTGGGATTGATGACTTTCGGGATGCGATTGTTCCAGTTTTTGGACTTCATGAACTTGGCAAAAAATGACCCCTTTAACGATACGAAGGAAACCTTCGAGCAGACTGGGGAGCGTATAGATACCCCATATTCCGCCAATATCCCATATACCTATTCGCACGATGGGAAACAACGGAAAGGATGGATTAATTTTGTCAATCTTTTCAGGGCGTTGTTGGTCATCGGCACTCCGGGGAGCGGCAAATCCTTTTCCGTTATCGAGGAGATCATGGCCCAGTTCATCGACAAGAAATACGCCATGGTCATCTACGATTTTAAGTTTGATACGCTGACCCGTAAGGCGTACGGTTATCTACAGGAGGCCATAAAAAAGCATGGGAACGATTCCGAAATGCCTTTCCCGAAGCTCTACCGAATCTGTTTTGATGACCTTCGGATGACGCACCGGAACAACCCCATGGATCCCTATGGGCTGGTCAATCAGTCGGATGCCATCGATACGGCCACGACCCTTATGAAAAACCTGAATCCCGAATGGATAAAACGGCAGGACTATTTTTCACGTAGTGCCATCAGTTATACAGGGGGCTGTATCTGGTATCTCAAGAAAAAATCGGAAGAAACGGGCAGGTATCTCTGTACCCCGGGGCATTTGGCCATTCTGACCACCGTAAAGATCGATATATTGATGGAAATCATGACCAAGGACGTAGAGGTACGCCAAATATTGGTTCCTTTTCGGGACGCATTGGAAAAGGAGGCCATGGAACAACTGTCTGGCCAGACCAGTACGGTCCAGATAAGCCTTTCTAGTATTGCGACCAAGGAAATTTTCTATGTGATGTCGGGCAACGACTTCAGTCTTGAGGTGAACGATCCCCGGTATCCCAAAATCGTATCGCTACAGAACAATCCCGAACGGAAGGAAGTCTACTCCGCACCCTTGGGCCTGTACATGAACACCATTCTCAAACGGGTAAACAAACCGGGCAAGCGGCACATGGCATTGCTTATCGACGAGGTACCCACCCTGTTCATCATGTTGTTGCGGACCATAATCGATACCGGGAGGGAAAACAAGATCGCCACCATTTTGGGGCTTCAGAGCGTCGGACAGCTGATCTTGGACTACGGCCGGGAACTGGCCGATGTCATCTATGACAACTGTGCGAACATTATCTGCGGTGCGGCCAAGGGCGAGACGGCCAAACGGTTGAGCGAGCTTTTCGGAAAGATCCATCAAGAAAAGGTCTCGAAGAACACGAGCAGTTCGGACGTAAGTACCAATCTGAGTACACAGATGATGGAGCTCTTGCCCAGGAGCAAGATCGCATCCATGTCCACCGGACATTTCGCAGGGTTGGTGGCCGATACTTTCGAGCATCAGATCAAGGAAAAGAAATGTTATGGCCAGTTGCTCCCCGACATCGAAGGCAAGCGAAGGGCCATGAAGCACAAGTTGCCCGTTGTCAACGATTTCAAACCGGAGAATTTCGGGGAACTTTTCCAAGCACAGATGAAGCTCATAGAGGAGCTGGATTTACCGAAGAATGTCTCGGGCCTGTTTACCAGGGAAATTGGGTACATCGAATTTTATGGAAAGCGTCTGGAAGAAACGGCCAAAAATGCATTTACCAATGGTACCAAACGCCGAATTTTTAAGGATGTGGTCAAGGAGCTTCGCCTGTTCGATTTCAGGGAGGATATTCTGGAACTGCTGAATACGGGTGTTAGGGACGCCGATTGGCAAAGGTTATTGGCCTATATTGTGGAGGAATTTTTGGTACGTACGGAAATGGACCGTGTGGCCCAGGCCGAATTCGACAAGATCATTAATGAAGTGGACAGCTTGGTCAAAGAAGAGTATAAAGCCCTTACGGGAAAAGAGCTGAAGAGTGCCATATTTGACGAAAAGAAAATAAATGGTGAAATTGCAAGATCAATCGACAACTCCGAGGCGGCCGTGGAAAAGTTCATGGACGATTTCGGGAAGGAACTTGATGAGTCCCTGTCCCAAAGTTTGGCAGCTTGGCAGGAAGAGACGGAGTATAATTTTGAAGAGGAATTTTCCTCGTATCCCATAGAAAATTTTGAATAATGGACAATGAATCGATCATCAATCTGGACTCCAAGGATTTGGGGTATATCGGGGAACGCTTAAAGGAAATACGTCTTGAACTGGTGGAATTGGACGATGTCGAGGACAAAAGGTTCAGTCAGTTTTCGATGACCAACCTAAGCGATTACCTGAACATGGACCGTACAACTTTGGCCAATGTGGAGCGCGGTTCCTCAATGGTCAATTCAATCAAGATCATCCTCTATTTCTACAGCTTGGGCTATAACCCCATTTGGATCCTGTTGCCCGATAACGAGTTCGTGCAAAAGCGTAATCTCGGGGAAAATATGGTCTATCAAGAAGGACTTCGCGAGAAATACCTTGAGCTGGAGGAACGGGTTTCAGAGGCCATGAAGGATTTCAAATCGTCCTTGTAAATTTTGCATTCGAAGTAATTTCTTGCCGTTAAAAAGATTTAGGTTCAATATCCCCATTATTGTCCGCAACAATCTACCTATGCTTTGTTCAATTGCTGTATAGCAATGTCCATAGCATTATAATCATTGCTATATAGCAACGTATAATGCAATAGATATTCAATGCTATATATGGATATAGTTTCAAATGTTCATAGTGTCATATGGCCATATGATACTATGGTTTTAAAAAGTATATTTATGGAAACAAAAATAATTTCATGTACGGGGGAAAAGGGCGGTTGTGGCAAGACGACCCTGAATATCATCTTGGCCACCAACCTTTTCCACTTGTACGGGAAGAAAGTAGTATTGATCGACATGGATAATCCCCAGTACTCTGTGTACAAAAAGAGGAACCGAGATCTTGGACAGGTAGGTTCGACCGAAATGCCGATGTTTCCCGTGGAGCGGGCAACGGTCCAGACCTTGGAACCGTTGATTAAAAAATATTATGGTACCGTGGATTTTATCATCGTCGATTTCCCCGGAAACCTTAACGAGGAAATGGTAAGGGGGCTGCTGTACGTCGAACATATCTTTATTCCCTTTTTCCTTGACGAACTGGAAATCGACGGTACGGCGGTGTTTTACAAAACACTGCAACGGAACTATCTAATGAACGAAAATCGGGTACTTCGTTCCGTCAACCTGTTCTTCAACCGCTACGAGCTGGTCAAGGTCAATAAGTTCAATGCGGTAAGGAAAACCTTGGCGAAAGCGGGGATGCCCATGATGGAACAGGTCGTCATGGAACGGACCGTATACAGGGAGCGATACCGGAATACCCTAATTCCCATTCCCGAGACAAAAGAGAACGGGGAACTGGGGTTGAAACGATTTATGGAAGAGGTCATGAAAATTTCAAAAAACTAAAAATGGGCAAAAAAGTAAACGTTAAGGATTTGCTGGAATCGGCCATCCTAGATAATACGGATACCAAGGAAGAGGTCGAGGGACTGAGGGAACAACGGCACGGCACAGGCGGAAAAGTTGGAAATAATCCGATGGAGCAAAATAAAACAACTGATGACACCCTTAAAGATAGCAGAACGCATAGGGCCTTTGCCCGTACATTTCCGTTGACAAAGTTAAGCCGTAGAGAACAAAGGAAAGTAATGGATTTCGAGAGGTTAATGGAGCAAAACGATTATACCGACAAAAAGGAGCAGTTTATCTTTAGGTTGAGCAAGACCTGTTTCGAGGATTATGAACGGCTGGCCAGCGCATGCAGCTATAAATTGGAAAAAAAGGTATCGCGCAACGATATCATGCGAAAGGCCCTGGAGATTTACCACCAAGAAAACATTCGGGAACTTCAACGAATTATCGACAAGATTTGAATTGGCAGTGGGAACATATCGTCTATGCCGTCATCGGTATCCTGTGCCTGTTGTGGTACCTATGGGTCTTTGTCATACTTAAAAAATCAAAAAACGAAAAAAATGTTCAGGAAAATGATTCATATATGCAAAAATCACATATATTTGTAAAAAACACATCTTCAAAGGATAAAGATATGGACCAGTTACTCAGCCGTGTCGATGAGAATGAAACCAGCTCCGAGCTGTTGGATATTTTCAATGCGTCCGATAAAGATGTTCAGAATGAATCCTTAATTCCAGAACATGAAAAATTCAAGATTATCAAAAACTCCGAGTCCCCTCCGGAACCGGAGCTGGACGACTCCGATTAACGTCTTCCTAACACTATTCCTTATTGTTGCTTTCCATTCGGCCGGCTTTGCCCAGATCGATGAACTGGTCGATCAGGTCAACGAGGCGGAACAGGGTACGGCACAGATAGGGAACAGTATTTTCCGCATCATCAAGATTGCCGCAGGCGTACTTCTGGCCATCGCGGCACTGGCCTTTCTCATCATCAGGGAACAGAACCAGGATATGGCCCGAAAAGTGGGCAACGCCATTGTGGGGCTGGTCATTTTCTACGGCCTTATCGAAATCGGGGAAAACTTGGCCAACTGATCATGGAAAACAAGCTGGTCAAAATTCCAAAGGCCCTGCAAAAGGACGTTTCCTTCTTTGGGCTTCGTGCTAAATATGTGGACCAAGCCTTTAAGGGCTCGTTCCTGTCCCTGATGGTGGGACTGTTCCTCAGTACGGTCATCCCTACCTTTCTTAGCCTTTTGCTTTCCTTCTGTACCGCGGCCCTCTATATCGCACTCATGCTTTTCTATTCAAAGGCTTATGGGGAAAACGGTTTTATCAAGTCCCGAGCGGACAGAAAGGGGCCGGACACCATTAAGGGCCATGTCAATAAAAAAAAGTTGGTGCTATGGAAAAAAGATTGAATCTTCTGGATGCCTTTCCCATTTATGGTTATGAGGCACCGATCTTGGTATCAAAGGAACGAGGATGCCTGAGCATTCCGCTGCAATTGGAACTTCCCGAAATCTACACTTTGGACAGCAAGGATTATCTGAACCTGAACCGGATGGTCTCGGGTATCTTGGAAATCCTGGGCGAGAACTGTCTTTTGCACAAACAGGACCTGTTCTTCGGAGAAACCTATGCCATGGACCGACAGCGGTTGGAACGGGATTTTTTCGAGACCGAGGACGAACGCTATTTCAAGGACAGGCCTTTTTTGGAGCACCGGTGCTATCTGGCCATCCACAAAGTACCCAAAAACTATATCGGCCGAACGCCTATCGGGGCCAATTCCTTCTTAAAGAAAGAGCGCCGGTTCTACGGCCAAAAATATGTTCCCGAAGAATACCTCGACGGGGACACAATGGCGGATTTCGAGGCCAGGGTAGGTGCCGTCAACGACCTTATCAACGATTCGGGCCTGATGAGCTCAAAAATCCTTGATTCCGAGGGGCTTTTCGGACGATCGGGCTATTACGACTGTTATCTGGAAGCGGGCTACGGGGAAGGTACGGGCAGGGATATCGATTTTTCCGACTACGGGCTGCGGATCGGCGAAAAACAGGGACAGTACTTCACTTTGGAAAACCTGGACCAGTTCTCCAAGGAGGATATGGCCTTTCACGAATATTTTGGAAAATACAGTACAGGGAACAACCTCTTTCCTATAGGAAACCTGTTTTCCTTGGGGTTCAGGATTCCGCAGGAACATATTGTCAACCAATATATCTATATACCCGAAAAGGAGAAGGCCATGGCCAAACTTCGGTCGAAGGCGAAACGACTTGACAAATATGCCCGGAACCGCAAGGGGGACAAGAACAGCACCTACCGGGACCAAATCTATGAGTTCCAGCAGCATATCCTTAACGAGCATAAGGAACTGGTCTATTATCACTTGAACGTATTGGGCATTTCCAATTCCAAAAAGTCCTTTAGGTCGATGTGCAATTCCGTCCGGTCGGCCTTTCGGAAGCTGGGTATTCATGCCAAGGAAAATACCGTGGATCGGAAAAACCTCTTTTTTGGGGGTATCCTTGGCAACGGCATCGGACTCAGCATGGAACTCTTCAGCCCCTTTTCCTCGGAGATGGCGGCCAGCCTTTGGTATTTTGAAGGGGGATATCGAAACAGGATGCACGGCCCCCACGGCCTGCGCATGGTCGATAGGGCCACGGGAAAACCTTTATTGGTAAGTCTCTACCGCGATCCCGAGGCAAAGGACTGGATCTTTAACCGGGGCATGCTCATCGCCTCCGGTTCCGGTGGCGGAAAGACCTTTTTTGCCAATGCCTACCTGTTCTCCGAATATCGCGAGGGAGCGGAAATCCTCATTCTTGAGAACGGGAATTCCTATGACAAGTTGCTGGACCATCTGGACGGGGTCGTCATAGAGAACGACGACAAAAATCCCTTTACGTTCAACCCCTTTATGCTGGATCCGGGGGATATGGTAGAAAAAGACGGCCAAAAGATGCTTACCGAGCACAAGCTGACGCAGCTTATCGCATTGGTCTATCTTCTATTGGGGCGAAAGGATACTACAACGGACGACGGTCATGACAGTGCCGTAATCCAGACCATTATCGAATTGTTGGTACAGGGATATTATAGGGACCAGTTCCTTAAGGATAATCCCGATAACTCCTTCAATACTTTTTATGGGTATTCGGAAAGGCATTTGGAGCGGCTTATGGATTCCAAGGGCATACGAAAGGAAGTCTTCGACCCCAATCTGTTTTTACTGCTCTTGGGCAAATATGCCCACGATGGCCCCAGGGCATACCTGTTGAACAGTAGGGACAAAAGGATAGCCCAATTGGGTCGTGAAAGGTTGGTATACTTCAAACTCGAAAACCTGATCGAAAACGAACAGCTCTTTCCGATCCTGGCGTTCCTGATGATCGATGTGTTCGACAAAAAACTGAAGGATCCCAAAAAACTTTCCCTAAACAAAATATTGGTCGTTGACGAGGCGTGGAACCTGTTCGACAATCCGATAATGGCCCACTACTTTGACGCCAAGTCCAGAATGGCCCGGAAATATGGGGGGCAGCCCATTTTTATCTCGCAAAAGGTAAGCGATTTCGTCAAATCCAAATACATCGGCAATACCATTGTGGTCAACAGCCATATTAAGGTGTTGCTGGACCTCGGCGAATTCGGAAATTCCTTTGGGGAGATCCAACGGTTATTGGGCCTGAACGAGAAACAGAAGCAACTGATCCTATCCATCAACAAAGATTTGCCCATGGGCCGAAAGCTAAGGGAAATGGCCATTTGTTGGAAGGACCGGGTCAAGGTGTTCGGATTGGAGACCTCGTTGCCCACCAAATGCCTGTTCGAGACCAATCCCAATGAAAAAGCAAAGATCAACCGTCTCCATGAAAAACATGGCCGTGATTGGGTAAGAACGGCCAACGCCTACAAACAGCTGCAGAACGAACTGGCGGAATCCGGTTCTGGGAATTTGAACGGCAGCGACATTAACCCTAAAAATAGAAAATGATGATATACTTGAAACCAAGAATTGTTTACCTAAGAATTTTAATCGGGCTACTCCCTTATTTTGGGGCCGCCCAGATTCCCGTAACCGATGTGGCGGCGAACGCGCAACTGGTCATCCTCAATCAAAATGTGGCCACGCTGAATTCGCAACTGGTCACCTTGAACTCGACCATGGGCAAGCTTTTGGCACAGATGGAACGGAACGTTACCGCAAATTCCAGTGCCTCCAAAATCCTTAGCCAGGACCTGACCGCAAAAAGGACCCCCGCCAGCTATGTCATGGGAAGTCCAGAAATGAACGAGCTATATGACTTGAAGGACAAGATCGTGGAAGCCTATAAGGGTACTCAGAAAAACCTGCGCTCGTTCGCCAATCTGGAAAAGGTGGAAAAGGAAAGGGCGACCGAAGCGTTGGCCGATGCCCTCGTGCAGGTTACCTCCTTGGTCTCACAAGGGTCGCATATCGCCTCCACGGGCGAGATCATCGAATCGGCCGACCGGCTTTCGGCACTACGGTCGATCTTGGACAAAATGGACAGCGTGCTGGAAACCATCATAAAAGTCAACACCTCCCTTTTACAGAAAAACGAACACCGCAAAGCGGTCTATTCATTGATTAAGACCAATTGATGTACGTAATGCAATCGGATACAGGTTTTAGGGTAACGGTCAACACGATATTCGACCAATATATCGATGATGCCTTCGCGAATTTAGGCCCTACCTTGGGCATTGGCTTCCAAATGGCAAAGATCGGGTTGGGCATTTTCGCCATCATGCATTTTGTGGGCAATGATCGCGCCGATGTGTTCAAGGCCCTAAAGTGGTTTCCCTTGATGTTCATCCTTTTCAACTACTCCGAGTTTGCACACGCCATCTTTGAATTTTATAACAACCTCGGCTCCTCATTTGTCAGTACCCAAAAGAACTGGGATACCATCGGGCAAAAGGTGGCCTTGGCCCAAATCGATGTGGCAGCCAACAATGTGGTAGAATGGAACATGTTCAGCATGGATATCGATGGACTGCAATCCTTTGCCCTTACGGGTCTGGCAGGTTCCATAACGGCCTTCGCACATATTATCTCTACGCTGATTTTCGTGGGCATCAAGGCATTGGCCACCATTTACCTGTTCATCCTTATCATTTTCGGGCCGATCAATATCGGGCTTTCGTTCATTCCCGCCATTTCGGGCCTTTGGAAAGCATGGTTGCAAAAGTTCATGAGCCTCTGTCTTTGGCTTCCCATGTTATATGTAGTGGATATGTTTATGGTCAATCTTGTCGATGCGCTCGTGGACCATTTGTTGCGTAACAGTGCCTACGACCTCGGATTGATTTTGAGTTCCTCCCTTCTGGTCTTGATGACCTCCTTCTTCTATATCAAGGCCCCTACACTGGCCAACTTTGTAGTGCAGGGACTTAACATATCGGGTGGGGGCATCGTCTCCAAGCCCAAGCACTATGGCAAAAAAGCAATACAAACGGTCATCGATGCAAAGAGCGGCGGGGCCACAAAAGCGGTTAGGACACTTACGCAATAATTAGGATTATGAAAGGAAAATACGAGATATTCAATGATATCGCCCAAAGTAGAAGGCACAACAACAGGCTCGTCTATAGCTGCCTGATCTTGATGATAGCGGTCTTCGCGATTGCCATCTATTTCGTGGTATCGGCCCATGAGCGTGCCAACAATAACGCCTATGTGCTGCACGGGGGGCAACGCCTCCCCATGGTACCGATCAGGGATGCCAAGGAAAACCTCGAAATTCTTTGCGAAGGTCACGTCCAAAACTTTCATGAACTGTTTTTCTCGTTGGAACCCGATCTGAACCTGATCAAAAGAAACATAGAGGAAAAAGCCTTGTTCATGGTCGATTGGTCAGGCAACCGTTTATATGCCCGTTTGGTCGAAAAAAAATACTTCCATGATGTGGTAATGCGTGACTATCACTACTTTGTGGAACTTGATTCGATTCAAATCGACTATGCAACCTATCCGTTTCCGTTTACTTTTTACGGCAAACAGGCCATAGAAAAAGGCAAATCCACAACGTATAGGAACTTGGTCACCAAGGGGCACCTGAAAAAAGCGGGCATTACCCCAAACAACCTGAACGGAATCAAGATTATCGACTTTGAGGTCGTGGACAATTCCGATCTCGAGCGTAGGTAACATGAAATTCAGTGGCAACATAAAACGTTTGAAGCGATGGGTCGTAAGGCACAGAAATTTTGCTATGGCCCTACCTTTTATTCTGGTACTGACCAGTTTTTTTGTCATTGAGAACGTCAAGGATTTTCAAATGGGGTTCGGCGACACTACCGATCCTACGAATGGCTTCAATCCAGAACTTCCCGGCAAGGTTCCGACCTTGGAATCCGAAGCTATCGCCGAGCCTTGGAAATTAAAGGACTCAACTGAAAAGAAAAAGGTAGGGAAATCTTCGTCCTTACCGGACATGACCCAAATGAATGATTCGCAAAACGATTCTCTCCAGAAGATCTTGAAGCGATTGGAAGGGCTCTCCCTGGATGCTAAACCACAGGAAACGGTGCAGGCCGAAATCCCCGATGGAAAGAAAACCGTGGAGAGGGAAAAGAAGAGCGCAAAGACCGCTGAAGAGCAGAAGCAAAAATTCGTCGAGAACCGCTTGGCCTACCGTGAGATGCTGCTGGAGGGAAAAAAGAAAATAGTCGGGGAATCCTTGAGAGGGAACCGCAGGCCCCAACAGGAACGGATGCCCGTTACCAAAAAGCCAATCTTCTTTAGGGCAACCGTATATGGCGACCAATTCATCTTGCCCAATGAGAACGTAAGGCTCCTACTCATGGAAGATATGGTCCTTAGCGAAAAACGATTTCCCAAAAATACCTTCATCTACGCTATGGCTTCCATACGGGGAAACAGGGTGTATTTGGATATAGACAATATCGAGCACCATCCGGTCGATATCTCCGTCAGGGACTTCAACGATGGCAGGGAAGGAATCTACAACAAAAGGGCCGGGGAACTCTGGAGGGAGTACAAGGCCGAAATGGGAGGCGATGCACTGCGAGGGGCCACCGACGAAATTACCAGCGGCGCACCGGATGTTTTAAAAGGCATCGCCCAAGGGTTGGGGACTTTCCTTCGAAAAAAAAGGTTACGGGAAAAGGAAAAAATCCTATTGATGGATGATTATGAACTCTTATTGGCAACACAATGAAAATAAAAGCTGTACTTACAATAATTGGGCTATTGGGGTCTCTATCGGTTATGGCGAAAATGGACACCATTCCGGTTTCAAGGAACTATAAAACCATTCTGGTACTGCCCGCCCCTTATGATTTTTCCATCAATGGGAAGGAGCTGAATTTTTTGGAGTCCTTCCCGACGAAAAGTGCTTCCGCAACCTCAGAGCGTATCGTTTTGCTTATCTATAACGATGTGGCACCCGACACCTCCGATTTTACGAACTATACCATTTATACCCGTGACGGTCGTGCCTATGATTTTATCCTGGAACTGGTGGACATCCCCGCCAAGAAGAGATGGACCATAACCACCGACATGGTCGATAACCTCGAAGAGCTATCCCATAAGAAAAGTGTTACTGAATTGAATGAATCCGACTTTGCGTCATCTCCTGATATAAAAGACACCATGGCACCCAGCGGAACAGTTGGGGAAAAATTGGAGATTAAGCCCGAAAAGGAAATTGATAGGGAACCCTTGCCGCTTACCCAGGAATTGTATGTCTTGGATAGAATGGAATATATACGGCGGAGATGTTATTACAACCAGTTCAACAAGGGCAAGATCATCCGATATTTTTCAAAATACGATGATGTATTTCTCTGGCTGGAGAACGTGTATTATGAAAATAACGAAATATACCTGCAGTTTCGCTTGGAGAACAAGGAACATATCGACTATGATGTCAATTTTATAAAGTTCAGCATCGCCACCAACTACAAGAATAGTTCGAGCAATGTCAAGACGGAACACAAACCCTTGTTCAGGTACAAAGTTCCCAAAAAAGTCGAGGGGAATTCCGAGAACTATTTCATGGTGGTCTTCGATAAGTTTACCCTTGACCGGAGAAAGTCCCTCATGGTGGATCTGGATGAGGAAAAGGGCAATCGAAACCTGTCCTTGGATATAGACCAACTTGTCATCAATAACCCATCAGGATTTAAATTATGAAAACAACAGGATTTTTCATCGCGATACTATTTTGTCTTGCGGCTTCATCCATCTCAGGCCAAATGCGGGGCAACCTTGCTTCTTCGGTCGGCGTGAGCGGTGGCTATGTCGAGGATGGTTATGGTATTATGGGAACGTTTAATTTTCATCCCAATCGGTTCCAATATTTTCAGATAAGTGTTTTGGCCGCAATTGCCGAGGACAAGGGTGCCCAAAATATTCCCTATAATATTTTCACTATTCAGCCGGGGCTTTACTATCGTGTATTCATGGCGCCGCGAAGAAAAAATTTTAGCCTTTTCCTCGGTGGCGGTGGGCTGTTCGGATACGAGGTTATCAACAACGGGAGCAATGAACTGCCCACCGGTGCGCTTATCAATGGCAAAAGCCAATTTATTTACGGCCTTTATCTCGGTGCGGAAATGGAAATAGGCCTAAGTAACGATTTTTCGCTATTGGTCAAGGCCAACGAATACTACCATGTCAATTCGGACGTGGGAAATTTTTATCCGTATGTCGGCGTCGGCCTACGGTATTTTTTGTTTTAAAAAGCGACGTTATGAAATTCAATACCCCACAACGCATAGTCGCCATAGGTACGCTATGCATGATATTTATAATTGCCTGTAGCAAGGACTTTGAAGGAATAGTGCAGGATTCCTTTGATTTTACCTTTCATGGCACGAACGAGGAAAACGGCTTTGTATTTGAAGCTGTAAGAACGGATTTCAGCTTGGAACCCGATCGGATGGTCTCTACCGTTTCCTATTTCATGAAATATAATATCCTTGACGGGAAAGGCTATTATTTAGGTACGGAAAACGATACCATCCGCGAAAACGATACCATCCCCGTCAAGGATTTTGACCTTTCTTACCGCTATATGCCCATCGATACGGGTATGCACAAAGTCAAGGTATTGGCCTGGGATTCAAACCGATTGCAAAAGGAGTTGGAGTTGGCCTACAATGTCAAGTACGCCAGTTTCAGCTTTCTCTTGGGCAAGGGTACCGGGGATTTCATTATCAATAGCCGGAACCCCGTCAATGTAACCTTGTTACGGGACAAGAACACGGTAGCTCCGGATGGGGATTCGACCGAGGAATTTGAGATTACCTACCAACTGGAAGATGGTTCGGGCAAGCTTCATTTGGACGATGTTACCTACAATGCTGGAACCCCCTTCAAGTTGCCCAAGGGCGTTACCGAATTTGGCTACTTACCAGAAACCTTGGGCGAGCACAAATTGACCATGGTTGCCAAGGCTCCCGATGGGGCATCCCTGACGAATGAGCTGCTGCTGACGGTCGGAAATGTCGATTTCACGTTCAGGGCAACCGCGGCATCCTCACAGGTGGAGCTGGATACCAACCTGGCAATCAATGTCGATTTGCAGACACAGGACGAGGAAAGCGAAGTTACCTATGATATTAGCCATTCCTTTTCTTCCGATAGCCAAGGCGCGGGAGTTGTACGGGACCAGAATGGCGGGGTCATGGACCCCGGGACTTTTCGCGGCATTGATCCCGGCAATTATAACTATACTTTTGAGGACGATGAATTGGGGCAGCGCAAAATCTATTTTGATATACGAGACAGCAATGGCCAGAGGAAAAGGGACAGTGTCGAGATCGAGATTGCCAACATTCCCTTCACGTTTAGCGGAAATTCGGAAAGCAACCAGGTATTCGTAAACCAACGGACACAGCTTAATTTCAACATTAAATCGAACGGTAACACATCCAATATCGATTATTTCCTGACCTATGACCTAGAAGAAGGAAACGGAAGGGTTACTGGGGTCAATGGAAATACGATCCGGAACAATACCGACTATCCGGTCGACTTGGGTAATTTCCCATTGTTTTATACGCCCGAAACCTTGGGTCCGCATCGCATCAATTTTCTCGTTACGGACAATTACGGGCAAGCGGTCGGACCTGTGGAGATCGATCTGGATGCCAATCCCCTTGAACTGGAATTCAATGCCTCGGCCAATAGCAACGAGGTATTGGTAGGCCAGCGCGGTACAATTTCACTCAGCCTTATCGAACAAGGGGATTACGATGGGGTTTCCTATGAACTGAATTACTTTATTTCAGGTGGTGACGCACAATTGTACAATGGAAATTCGCCAATAATCCCTAGCCAATATTTTTCGGTAAGTCCGGGAAGCTTTGCGTATGATTTCGTTGGGGACCAGGCAGGAACCTACGAAATAACCTTTTTGCTTCGTGACAGCAACGGTCAGATCCTTGAAGATAAGGTTACCGTTGTCGTTGGCAACAACGACTTTACGGTCAATATGACCCCGTCCAAGGCTACTGAGTTTTCCAACATTCCGGTGGGTATGATCGTGGATATCGACGAAGTTCCCGACGGAGCGAACGACAGTTACACGGCTTTCTTTTCCTCTAGTCAAAACGGGTCGATGTCCATTAATGGTATAACCTATGGTCCGGGGGAACAATTTCCTTTGGGTGCCGGGGTCAACAATATTTCCTATACCGGATCGGAACCCGGACAGCATACTATCGTTCTCAGTGTCGAATCGGGATCGGACGTTACCCGAACGGCCAACACTACCATCACTTTTGACCAGGTCGACTTTACCTTTACCGGGGGCACCCAAAAATCGGACATAACCGTAGGGGAAACCACTGGCCTCAATTTTAATATTTCGGAAAGTGTCGGGTCTTCGGATTACACGATGCGATTCAGTATGAACGGCAATGCGCTCATCAGGGACAACAATGGTATAGAGGTAAGCCCCGGGAACAGTTATGATGTCAATACGGGCAACTTTAACTGGACGCTCGAAGGTACCAATGAAAGTACCGTTCGAATGGCCTTCACGGTCCGAAACGATACCGGATTGGAGAAAACCGTGGATATAACGGTAAACGTTGCGGCCAAGGATTACACCTTTACCGCATCGGGCACATTGCAGCAGGCCTATATCGGGGAACAGGTGGATGTTAACTTCAATATTTCCGAAATCGGAATCGGTGGGGACACCTACGTGATGTATTTTTCGGCAAATGGTAACAATGGTTCTTTTGAATATGCGGGCACCAATTACTCTGCTGGGGAAAGTTTTGATGTACCCGTGGGGGCATTTTCAGGAAAATATACCGGAACGACCGAGGGCAACCATAACATCACTTTTACGGTGCGCTCCTCATCGGATGTGGAGAAAACGGCCAATGTCAATATCAACTATGAAAGGTACGAGGAACCATTCGAGTTGACCGTTAGTCAGGCCCCTGGGGAACGTTTGGAAGAAGAACCCTTTAACATCACGGTCATTACCAATGCCATTGGCACCCATGATCCGGCCGTGACCTATCAAATGACATATTCTTTCAATGGAAACCGTGTCGGTTATTTCTTTTATGGCGGAAATAGATATGATGAGGGGGAGACAATTCCGTTGAACTACGGGAGTACCAACCTTACTTTCTATCCAGAGACCCCAAATACGTTTACCATTGATTTTGAGGTGGAGAACTCAACAGGACACTCCAAAAGCGGAAGCACATTTGTTGACACTTTAGGAAGGCCCGTGGCTTTTGTAAAAGGGGAAAAGCACAATGTCAGTTGTGGTGGATTGAACGGCTGCGATTATCAGGTCAGGATCTATACCTGTTTTGATATCGGGTGCTCGGAAGCCTATGGCGGTGCTACGCTGGACCAGGTGGAAATCAGGATATTCAACAGGAGTACCAACCGGTGGGATACCCGATTGTTCAATTACAACGAAGCCACGGGCAGTGGAGTGGATCGATATTTCATGTTGGAAGAGGAACCCCGAGAAAGCCGTTTGAAATATCTTGATCAGGACTTTGAGGTCCGGGTCAGGGATACCAATGGCCAGTGGAGTGAATGGACATCGGGGAAAATTGTTAGAGTATGATCAAAAGGGGGTAATGCAAACCATTTTCTAGCTTCTTTTAAAAGTATACGTTATGACAACATCTTGATTGTCTAAAAAGTCGTCTTGCTCTAGGACTAACCTGTTTTGGCTAAACTCGATGATGGTCATATCATCTTTATTATCGAAACGAAGAATTTCATTATTGATTAATTCGTATTGGTCTTTTTCAACATTGGCAAAGGCAGCTACATCACCACAGCTTAATCCGTTTTCGTTTATAGTGTAGGAATCTTTTCCTTCGTCAGCGGGACCATCACTAAAAAAAGTAAGGTTGTCCTTTAAGCATTGGCGGATTTCATTGGTATTATATAAATCTATATTTACCGTACCGTCGCCATTTATGTCTACGGCGGTATTGGAATCGATAGCCTCATATTCCCACTGGCCGAACAAAGCTTGCTTCCTATCCGATTCTGCAACACTGTCGTCGTCGCTATTGCACGAAAGAAATAGCAGCATCGGGAATGCAAGAAAGATGAAAATATTTGTTTTCATTGGAATTGGCCTTGGGTTATTACAAATATATCACTAAGGATTACATATTTTAAACAAGAATTTTCGAAATTAATTGTGCGTAGGCAAGATAAATGCATGGAGCGCTTTTTCTGCGCCTCCATGCTTTTATGCGCGGTGCCGAGGATGTTTAAAAACCGTAGCCGGAAAGACGGCCGAATGCGGGCCAGCGCAGCTTGCCCACTCGGTCAGGCTTGAAGGCGAAGGGTTTTAAACTTCCGCCTAGGAACTTGGATAAACACGTCCCTGTCCCTCCTCATTAATATATTCTAACAGTTCTTATAGTCAAATCTCTTCACTAGAAAATGTTTTGCCAATTTCTTGAAATAATATTTCTAATTAGAAGTTTTATCGATATTACGCAGTGTCTTTTACGTAAGCCCCTTCCGGAAACTTTCCCCAATCTAGACCCTTCAGTCAATATTCGTATATTGGCAAGTACTTAGGAATTTAGCGATACCGTTGGTTGGTGATAATATGAAGAAAATGGGGCGAGTCTTGGAAAAGAGCTCAGCATTTTGGATAATGGCGAAAGTGTGCTAAAAAATATTGATAACTAATTGAGCCTATATTTGAGAAATAACTACTTCATAAACCACACCCAAACCGTTTCATCCGCCATCTTGTTATTCGAGGTAAACGCACTATTTTTTTTCCTCGATATTCCAGAAAGGAAGGGAATTCCATCATAGAATGAAATCATTATAGGTTATAAACCTTTGTTTAACTAGTCTTAAAGATTGTTGTGGGCTATTTACAATCTACGAAATCGCTTAAAATGCTGAACGCTTCTTACTAAGGGCGGACTTGTTCAATCCATTCTTTGGTCTTCTCGAGATGAAGGGTTTCGAGACTGGCCTACAATAGTTATTTAGCTTTGATGCTGATTTCTTATTTTATATTTTTTGTAGGTACAATTAAAATAGGAATTTTGGCATGCCGAACGACCGTGACCGCCGTATTGCCCATCAGTACATTTTCAAGTACTCCATGGCTATGCGTTCCCATAACCAAAAGTTCAATTTTATTTTTTACGCAGTAGTCCAGAATGGCGTCTGCGGTTTCGCCTTTCAACACCTCGGTCTTGATGTCCCCGCTTCCCAAATGTTGGGCCGAGGCCGATAGAAAATTCTCGGCACCATGAACCAGTTCGTCAACCACTTCCAAATTGTTCTTGGCAAAAGCACTCGTATAACCCATTATGGGTGAATAATCAATGTCATAATAGGTAGCATCGGTTATTACATGTACCAATGTAGTTTGAGCTCCCAGTGCTTTGGCATAGTCATAACCTGTTTCAGCTACTTTTTCTGCGGACGGATTATAGTCCAGCGCAATACATATTTTTTTCATTCTTCATTAATTTATTGAAAAGAGACCAGAAAAACTGGCCCCTTTTGTTCATAAAAAAATAGAATACATCTAATTACGAATTGTAAAATTAGGATAATGCTCCAAAAACTTTTCTTGGGTCTTTTGGCATGTTCGTCTGCCTTTTCTCCCAAGCCTTGAATTCTTACTCTAGTTTTTATTCTTTTTTCAATAAAACATCTTCGTTCTATTTAGACCCTTCTACTAGATCTATTCTCCTTTTTTAGTAAGCAGCTTAGTCTTCATAGCCTCCAATTCTTCCGAGGCTTTCTTACATTTTTTATGTGCTTTTACCTTTTTTTCTTCTTCATTGGCGGTATGATGGTCGTAAACCTTCAGTGAAAATCTTTTGTGCCGATCATGTAATCTCGCCAATTGATCCCTATGTTCTATATCATGTTCCATACGTTCTTGTTTTAAATTCGAAAATTTCTTTGTTATCCTATGATTTATCACTTATTAAACCAATTTTAGAAATGTAGATTTCAAAATCAGTAGTTATTTATTTTTACTTTCCTAATGATTTTGACAATTGACCAAAAAAGAACAGCCCATTGAATTATCGCACTTTTCGGCTAAAAATGTTGAAGGCGACACTAATCGAGTTTGAGGGGAACTGCCTTTATCATAAAATTGGACGAAGAAAAGATTTTGATTCTTACTGTATGCATAAAACGTCTAAAACCGAAGTTTAAAGGTAAATAAACCATCAAAGATATTTTTATAAGAACTTTCGTAAAGCTTACACATTTCACAGGTTTTTAGATATATCAGGTGGGAGAAAATTTTCATTTTTACTGTTCTGTTTGTAAGAACGTCGTCTTAAACAACTAAAATCCTTGGATATCAAATTTTCACTTAGATAGTTTTAAATTCATCTGCCTAAAAGAAGGTCCGAAATTGAAGTCCAACACAACTATCATGTTCTATAAATATTGTTTGACTGAAACGGAAATCAACCGCCTTTGAAGTAACATTTTACCAAAGGCAATTTGGTCATTATACTTATCGATAAATATTAATGAAGCGAACGCTGGGAAAGTATACAGAATAAATATGACGTTTTCTAGCAAGGTGATGCCACCAAACAGCACATCGTTTACGATATGGTAAGCAATTCACTTTCCGGTTGAGCTATAGATAAGGATAGTAATAAGCTCCCGTAAACTGAGGAAAGAGTCAAGTTAGCCGTATCTTTGCAAATTCTTCTACCCATAACGCTTACTAATTTTAGGACATGAAAGACGGACTATTTCGCATACTGTATAAATATTTTTTAAAGACCGGTATGAGCGAAAATCTCGCCTTATACCTCAATTTGATTATTTGGCTAGTGGGAATCCTGCTTTTTGTATGGTTGCTCGACCTTATTATCTTGAAGGTGCTGCGAGCACTGTCGGTTCGAATAGCGCGAAAATCGAAGACCAACTTGGATGATTTTCTGGTGGCGCACAGGGTACCAAGCTATGTGGCTCATATTTTCCCGTTGATACTCTTGTTCAAGTTTGTCCCGATGGCATTTATCGGATTTGATTACGTCGGTGTTCTAGTATTGAAAATACTCCACATTCTGTTCGTCTTGTTGGCACTCGCTTTGGTCAAAAGATTGTTCAGGAGTACGACCGATTACTTGAAAACCAAGCCAAGGTTTCACGATAAACCGATTGATAGTTATATTCAAGTCTTCATGATTTTTGCTTGGATCGTTGGTGTAATGGCCGTTTTCGCTATAATTACCGGTGTTGAAATTTGGAAATTTTTTACCGCCCTCGGTGCGGGCTCCGCAATAATCCTATTAATATTCAAAGATTCCATTTTAGGGCTCGTCGCAAGTATACAGGTCAGTATAAACGATATGGTAGGTATCGGCGATTGGATTACTTTCGATAAATACGGAGCGGATGGCGATGTTATCGAAATTAACTTGGCCACGGTAAAGGTGCAAAATTTCGACAAGACTATCACAACGATCCCGACCTACGCTATGATTTCAGATTCATTTAAAAATTGGAGGGGCATGCAGGTTTCCGGTGGAAGACGAATCAAACGGGCAATGACAATCAGTCAAAAAAGTGTTCGTTTTCTTTCAGATGAAGATTTGACCGAACTCAAGAGAGTACAATTGATTGCCGAATACCTAAATACCCGAACCAGCGAAATCAACGCATATAATACTCAGCAGGATGTAGATAAGTCTTTGAATATAAACGGCAGGAACCTGACAAATTTTGGGGTATTTCGTAAATATGTTTCTTCATATCTTGAAAAACACTCCGCAATCAACAAGACCATGACCTTGATGGTCCGACAACTGGAACCGACACCACAGGGCATTCCTTTGGAAATTTATGCTTTTAGTGCCGACAAGCGGTGGGAAAATTACGAATATGTCATGTCCGATATTTTCGATCATCTTTTGGCCGCCTTGCCTTATTTCGAATTAAAGGTTTTTGAGCTGCCAACTTCTTTGGGTGGGGAAAAATAAATCAAGAGCTTTTTAGTTCCTGCTCCATTTATGATTGGGTTCGTCTGAACTTTTTGATTTATCACACTAAACAAAATCAATTACTTCCCAATATCAATGGTAATCCGGAATCGCCACTGCCAACAATGACTGCTTTCGAGTTAGGTGACTTCGCTAGTTCCAATGTTGCGTCGATACCCTTGTCCCGCAATATCTTATCTGTCAATGAAGCACTTAAAATTCTGTTCGCATCCGCCTTTCCTTGTGCTTCAATTGTTACTTTTTCAGCTTCTTTTCTAGCTGTAACCAAACGAAACTCGTATTCCAACGACTCTTGCTCTTGTTTTAGCTTACGCTCTATAGCTTCCTTTATGGTAACTGGCAAAGTGACATCCCTTACCAATATCTCATTGAGTTGAATATACTGTCCGTCAACGATCTTTTTGGTTTCTTCATAGATCTCGGCCTGTATCGCATCTCGCTTACTGGAGTACAATTGCTCCGGGGTATACCGCCCCACAACGCTTCTTGCCGCCGATCGAATCGTAGGTAATAGTACCCGTTGAATGTATTCCGAGCCTTTTTCTTGGTGTAGCTTTCCCAAAAATTCCCGTTTTGGTTCAAACCATGCGGAGGCGTCCAGTTTTATTTCCAATCCGTTGGAAGATAGTACCTGCATTTTTTCAAAAACTTCCTGCTGTCTTACCTCATATATAAAAACTTTGTTCCAAGGTGCTACGATATGAAAGCCCTCGCCCAAGGGTGGTTCGTCGGTCACAACGCCTCCACCAAAAGTTTTGTATAATACACCGGACTCTCCCGAACCGATTGTCACTGCGGATTTTGCTATTACAATAACCAGTATAATAAATATGATTATTGCGGGTAAGGCCATTTTAGGTAATTTGTCCATAATCTTTTGTTTTGAATTAGTACTAAATTTTTCGTTTTTAAACGCAATCGATTCCTTAAACTCTTAATGCTTAGGTTATGGGGCGAACAGTTTTTTTATGTGTATCCCGCTCTATTTTTTGCATTACGCTTTGCCCTTTTTCCTTTAATTTTCCTATCCATACCATTTGTGAGTTTGCATTATCAAATATCGGTCTGAATGAATTTCTTGACTTTTAATTATCTTGTGAACCAAATTGTTCTTTTCAAATATTATTGTACTTAATATCTATTTAGATAACTTTAGTCAAAGGTGCAAAAGAACCATAAAGAGTTTGGTACATAAATATTGATAAACATTACATAATTCACACGTTTCAAAACAGCCTTTAAGCACTAAGCCTTATATATGGATATATATTTAGTGATTGCATCAAATTTATATGAACTATTGATTGCGATTTTAAGGTCAAATAAAACGAACGTGGCCGTTGCAAAACTCCAATAGATATCAATTTTTCGCGCTTATAAATGTGCGGAAATCAGTAAATTAAAGATAGGCGAAGAAGAAAGAAGTATACCGAAAAACTGTGTGCGGTTTTCTAGGACTATCCCATTTGTGGTCTCTTTCGATAGTTGTGTCGATATACCCTTTACAGAACTATAAGGTATGCTACTTCTCATTGGATTCAAGTAACCAATAAAATTCGCGACAAATGATATTAGCAATACAATCTTCAAAGATTAAAGCGTGTACCCATAATATTTTCGATTTTGGCACATAGACTACTTTTTGTCTCTTCATTAGCCGTAATTGTTCCCACTAGAAGGTTCCTGCCTAAAACATTCCACCAGCATTTTATACAGTTCCGGATGTTTCTTTTTTAGTAAATCGGGCCGTTCAAAAAAGTATTCGGAAGCCACGGCAAAAAACTCGGCTTCGTTGGTTCCCCCATACTTTCGGATATCGGAATGGTTATCGTTTATGGCTTCCATTTCCTTGTGGATCAACTTTAGCCACGGGATTGTATATTGATGTTTCAATAACCGTTCTGGCACTCCATCGGTCACATCGTCTATTTTATCTATGAGGTGTACAAATTCGTGAATACCAGTGTTGCTTTTATCGGTGGTATTGGCAAAGCCATGGTATAACGCTTTTTTTGATAGAATCATCTGTTTTTCGAACCTGCCGCTACCGACCAGTCCCCCTATATTTCGCAGTTGTCCCTTACTATCGAATTCCAAATCTTCGTTGAAATAATCAGGATATAGAAGTATACCGCTCAAATTGGTATAGTGCCATTCCTCAAAACCAAAAACCGGAATCACGGCACTTGCGGCAATCAATATTTTGTCCAGTTCTTCTAATTCCAGTTGTACCCCATCAATATATACCTCGCTTAAGAACTGCATCATTCGTTCCTGAAAAACTACCTGCTTTGCTTTTGGAAGGTTCCGGTAAAAGAGCACATGACCCATCAGCAACGGATGCCAATGTTTTGGGAAAGGCTTTACCTTTTTTCTTCCTATTCTGGAAAAAAAATAAACGGCAAGCACAAGAAGTAGTCCAAAGATTATGGTGTAAATCATGATTGGCGGAGTAGTTTACAAAACAGCATTAATTTGAATTTACACTTTCGCCTTAAATCCAATATTTTGGAGCGTAGTATTTACCTCCTCTTCGAATGCTCCATTGCTTTCCACTGTCCGGGTTTTATCAGGATTAGCAGTATCCACTTCCCAATTTTCAAGCCTGTCTTGCTTGTTTAGAAAAGGTGTTGCCTTAGATGCACATTCACCACAATTGATATTTGTTTTAAATTTTAAAGTTTTCATCGTGTTTGAACTTATTCTTATTAAAGTTTTACTCATTTTAGCCGTAAGCTGTTCGCTACAAACGATACGCTACTGAATGCCATTGCTACTCCCGCAATCATCAGGTAAAAATCCATCAACAGGCTAAAACTCCTGCGAGTTTAGGAATTCCGATGATATTATATATGAATGCTCAAAACAGATTCTGACATATACCCATTTCGGTTTTTTTGACAGTTCCAAAATGGATAAAGCAATAAACTTAATAGTAATTATAAAACTAAAAAATTATTTAGAATCTTTCTCAATAAGATTGCGCCAAACCAAAAATTATCCTACGTTTGCACTTTATTTTTATTCAATCTAAATAAGTATAATATGAAATGGTTTTTAACTGTATTTTCAATAATGCTCCTGACAGCGAATTTAGGATTATCACAGGAAAGCAATGATGGCAAAGATTCAACTGTCCTGAAAACGGAAGTCTTAAACGAGGTCATAGTCAATGGAAGTGCAATTCTAGGGAGTAAATTTGAAGCCAGCAACAGAACGGGTTCCGCAAATTATATATCGGCGAAAGAACTCCAAAAATTCAGTTATAACGATATTAACAGGATATTGAGAAACGTGCCCGGGGTCAATATCTACGAGGAGGACGGTTTTGGATTACGGCCCAATATCAGTTTGAGGGGTACTTCTCCAGAACGTAGTGCAAAAATCAATCTTATGGAAGATGGGGTACTTATAGCCCCCGCCCCCTACAGTGCTCCTGCCGCATATTATTTCCCCACGATCGGAAGGATGCAGGCCGTGGAAATATTAAAGGGAAGTAGTCAGGTGCAATATGGGCCAAATACTACGGGTGGCGCCATCAACATGATCTCTACCCGGATACCGGAGCGGTTTATGGGAAGAGCGACCTTATCGGCCGGTAACTTCAATTCAAAGAATACCCAGATCGTGGTAGGCGATAGTTTTAAGAACTTCGGATTCGTAAGCGAATACTATAACTACAATTCAGACGGTTTTAAAAATATTGACGGAGGGGGAAATACGGGTTTTGATAAATCGGACTATTTGGCAAAGTTTCGAATGAATACCGATGAAGGTGCCAAAGTCTATCAATCCCTTCTCTTTAAAATCCAATTTTCCGAAGAAAGGGCCAATGAAACCTATTTAGGGTTGACCGATGCCGATTTCAATGAAAACCCGTACCGCAGATACAGGGCATCCTCGGAAGATGTGATGGAAGCGGAGCACCAACAATACCAATTAACACATTTTCTTAAACTTTCCCAGGCCCTGTCCATTACCACCACGGGATATGTGAACAAGTTTAAGCGCAACTGGTATAAATTGGACGATGTAAATCTTGGGGAGCGCATTGGAATAAACAATGTGCTCGCAGATCCGGAAACCTATGCCATGGAATACAATGCCCTGTTGGGAAACACGGATACCCCGGAAGATGTGTTCGGCATAAAAGCGAATAACAGGAGGTATACCTCCCAAGGAATACAGTCCATTGCCCGGTTGCGCTGGGGCGCTGACTGGTTACAAAGCCTGGAGCTGGGTATACGGTACCATGAGGATGAGGAGGACAGGTTTCAATGGGTAGACAGGTATGGTTTTCAGAACAATGAACTAATACGCACAACAGTCGGCATCAAAGGGGCGGATGCCAACCGTATCGGCAACGCGAAGGCAGTTGCTGCACATACCTTGTACAAACTAAATTTGGGCAGGTTTACATTCACCCCGGGTATTCGGTACGAGAATATTACGTTGGGCAGGATAAATTACGGTACCAACGATGCAACGAGATCGGGTACGGACCTTTCCGAACGTGAGAACCAAGTGGATGTTTGGATTCCGGGAATAGGGGCAAATTATACCTTTGCCGAAAATCTTTCCGTTTTTGGCGGGGTGCACAAGGGGTTTTCCCCTCCCGGCAATAACGAAGGCCAAGATGCGGAAAGCAGTATAAATTATGAATTGGGTACCCGTTTCAATTATCATGGAATTCAAGGCGAAGTGGTAGGCTACTATAACGACTATCAAAACTTGTTGGGGAGCGACCTTGCGGCTACAGGTGGTACGGGCAGCTTGGACCAATTCAACGCTGGCGAGGTAAGGGTCAGCGGTGTAGAAGTATCGTTGAACTATAACCTTTTGAATAACAGCTCGGAAAAGGTCCGCTTACCGTTAACGTTTAACTATACTTTGACCGATACCGAGTTTCTTAGTTCATTTGACAGTGCCAACGCTATATTCGGGGAAGTCTCGGTGGGTGATGAGATACCCTATATCGCCAAGAACCAGTTCAATTTGAACCTTGGCCTGGGGCATGAAAAGTTTGGCATTGACATGGGTGCACGCTATATCGATGCATTCAGGACACAAGCAGGAACAGGGACCATTCCCACAAATTTAAGGGTAGATTCCAATTTTGTCGTTGACCTGTCCGGTCGCTATTTCTATAATAGCCACTTCACCTTTTCCGCCAATATCATTAACTTGTTCGATACGACCTATGCGGTGTCAAGGGTTCCTGCCGGATTACGGCCTGGGCATCCATTTGGGATTAATTTTTCAATAACCTATGGATTTTAATAGATTTAATGACTGCTTAAAATTGAACTAGCCTACTGAATTATCTAAAAGGGACGACCAAAAATTTAAAAATAACCATCGTTATTTGCGATATGTCAGTACCGGGGAAGAAGATAAGGCAAAAAAAATACGGGAACGGATACAGTTCTTGGCACCGGACTTTTTACATACGGAGACCAAAGCTATTAATGAAAAAAATAAGGGAATACCAACAAACAAGAAATAAAATGAATTGCCAAAAAACAACTGGACCGATCAAGAACTATATGAAACAAGTAAGCAACAAACCATTCTTTTTTTCGATTCCAATAATCATATCCATACTATCTTTTAGTCTTTCCTTTGCGCAAAAAGATATCATCGATAAGGCGATAGCAGTTTCGGGAACCGAAAAATTGAAAAATGCAAAGGCTTCATTTGATTTTCGGGATTATCATTATAAATACAAAAGAAACCAGGGGCGATTTGAATACACAAGAATCGGCAAGAAAGGCGATAGCACGGAAATACGGGATGTCTATACCAATAAGGGGCTGGTCCGCTATGTGGCCGATACCTTGATAAGCCTTACCGAAAAAAGAGAGAAAGCCTATACCAATTCGGTAAATTCAGTGATGTATTTTGCGTTTTTGCCCCTTTGGCTCAAAGATCCCGCGGTCATTGTAGAAGACCAAGGTAGAAGCGTGATAAAAAGTAAGGAGTACTATAAAATCCGTGTTACTTTTAAGCAAGAGGGCGGTGGCGATGATTTTGAGGATGTGTTCCTCTATTGGTTCGATGTTGAGGATTATAGTATGGATTATCTGGCTTACAAATACTTTACCGGCAAAGGGGGAATGCGGTTTCGGGAAGCATACAACCAGCGCAACGTTAATGGGGTCGTAATACAGGATTACCGTAACCTACAACCTAAAATAAAGGACGGCATTGATTTTGATGAAATCGAGAAGGCTTTTGAAAATGACCAACTGGAGGAGCTCTCGCTCATCGAATTGAAAAATGTGAAAATTGAAAAGATACCCAGAACCTAGTCCAATTCATTCAAAGACCCGAAGTAGGTTTCCCGTAAGTTCTGTCTGGAATATTTTCAAAGGGTTGCTCGTAATACTGTTCAAGGGCTTTCCGGTTTGGTCAAAGCGTGCGCCATGGGCAGAACAATAGTAAATACCGCCGTCGTTCTCCACAAACCTAACTTCCTCGGTCTGTTGATGGCTGCATATCTGACTGGCCGCCACAAAATTACCTTCTAAATTTTTAACTACGACCACATAGTCCTTCAAAATATAATCGCCGTTGTTCTGTAAGCCATTACCCTCGTTGGAGCTAAGGTCTATATTAAAATCGATTCCGGCAGGGATAGGTCTCATATCCTCTGGGGAAACGTCTCCGTTACCATCTTTGGAACAACCTTGAACACACGGAAAAACAATTGCGAATGCGGCACCGGCACCCAAACTTCGTAAAAACTGTTTTCTTTCCATAACATATAACTTTTAAATTTTAAACGTCTTTTACTTGAAAATCGTATGCAGATAACACATATGTGGACTTCAGTGCATATTGTAAATGAAATAAAATATACAATATCTAGACATGGGCCAAATTTAAGTATTTGACCACCCACATATATACTGTATTATGCCCAAAACCACACACCTATTCTTAGTGCTGTGCTGAGAGTGTTTATACAAAAACAACCATAGTCTTTTTTGAAAACCAAGAATTCAATAGAAAGTATTAGAGGGAAATTATATAAAAAAGAAAGAAAATTATGTAGATAAAGATTGCTGGGAACAGATACTTTTAACTTCGACAAGACATAATATTCATGAAAAGAAACGCAGTGGGCTGCAGGATTACGATGTCAATGCGATGCTAGGAAAATAATGGAGGACCCCTCGTCTTTTGACAGGAGTTTATTGCCTTGTTTCCTTTGGGCTTAACATGAAAGAATCTAGACGACAAAATGATAAGCCTAAATGAATTAAAATGCAGGCTGACGAAAATGGCAAAATAATTCAAATCGTTTTTACAAGGACCTGTTCACTAAAGCCGAATGTGGGGTTTCGCTTACTCTGAACAGGTCTTACTACCCAATTTATTACATAAGAAAATTGTTATGCAGATAAAAGAATCTTCGACCCTATACGATGTAGTCATAGTCGGCTCCGGCGCAGGTGGTGGCATGGCGACCAAAATACTCGCCGATTCGGGACTAAAGGTAGCCATTGTGGAGGCCGGGCCGTTCTTTGACCCCAAGGATCCCGAACTGATGACGCAATTAAAATGGCCTTGGGAATCTCCAAGGAGAGGGGCGAATACCGTCAGGCCTTTTGGCGATTTTGACAGCGCATACGGAGGTTGGGATATCGAAGGAGAGCCTTACACAAACAGTGACGGGAGTAATTTTAAGTGGTTCCGATCGCGAATGTTGGGCGGTCGGACCAATCATTGGGGCAGGATTTCATTGCGCTTTGGCCCGAAGGATTTTAAACACAAAAACGAGGATGGATTGGGCGATAACTGGCCCATTGGCTACGAGGATGTAAAACCCTATTATGACAAAGTAGATAAATTAATCGGGGTTTTCGGCACCAACGAGGGCTTGCCCAACGATCCCGATGGATTCTTTCTGCCCCCACCCAAACCTCGATTGCACGAGCTTTTTTACATCCGTGGGGCACGGAAATCGAATATACCCGTTTATCCCTCAAGGATGTCGATCCTGACCAAAATGATAAATGAGGATAGGGGCATCTGTTTTTATTGCGCGCAATGCTCCAGGGCCTGCATGGTATATGCCGATTTCTCGGCGGAAACCTGTTTGATCTTCCCGGCACAGAAAAACGGCGGCCAGATCGATCTGTTCCTAAATGCCATGGTAAGGGAGGTTACCACCAACGAAGAAGGTAAGGCAACCGGCGTTTCCTACATCAATAAAGAGGATAGAAAGGAATATAAGTTAAAGGGCAAAGTCGTCGTCCTTGCCGCATCTGCCTGCAGCTCGGCCCGGATACTCTTGAATTCCAAAAGTGCCCAACACCCGAACGGATTGGGCAACAGCAGCGATATTGTCGGAAAATATCTTCACGATTCCACGGGGGCGAGTAGGGCGGCCTTTATTCCGGATCTGATGAACCGGAAAATTTCCTATAACGAGGACGGCGTGGGGGGCATGCACGTATATTCCCCTTGGTGGGGCGACAATAAGAAATTGGACTTCCCCCGCGGATACCATATTGAGGTATGGGGCGGAATGGGCATGCCCAACTATGGGTTCGGCTTCAATGCGAACGAGTTCAATAAATTTTTTGGCACTAAAGTGGGAGGTTATGGCAATGTCCTCAGGGAAGATGTCAAAAAATACTATGGTTCCGTAATTGGTTTTGGTGGTCGGGGAGAGTCCATCGCCATGAAGGACAACTATTGTGAAATAGATCCTACCAAAGTAGATGAGTTCGGAATTCCGGTGCTTCGGTTCAACTACAAATGGTCGGATCACGAACGAAAGCAGGTAAGGCACATGCAGGACACTTTTGAGGAACTGATCCACAATATGGGCGGGGAAGCCTTGGGCGCAAAACCCACCAAGGAACAGGACTATGGTATATCGCCACCGGGATGGATCATCCATGAAGTGGGCACGACCAGAATGGGCAATGACCCCAAGACCTCCGTAGTGAACAAGTTTCAGCAACTCCACGATACCGACAATGTATTTATCGTCGATGCCGGGCCCTTTGTTTCCCAGGCCGACAAGAACCCCACCTGGACCATCTTGGCGCTCTCCTGGAGAACATCCGACTATATAATAGAACAGTTGAAACAGCAAAACATATAGGAAAATGGATAGACGGAATAGCATAAAATCGATTATACTAGGCTCGGTCGCCGGTGGATTGGCGGTTCACGGCTGCAAACCGGAAGCGGAGGCCAAGGCGGAAGATGCCCAGATACTTGAGGGATATAGTTACAAATATGGCCGGACCCCAAAGGAGAAGGAACGGATCGTGGAACTGGAAGCGGAGCAATTTTTCAACGGACACGAATTGGGTACCATTGCCGTTTTGAGCGATCTGATTTTGCCCGCTGATGATAAATTTGGCAGCGCAACGGAAGCAGGGGTACCGGATTTCATCGAATTTATGGCCAAGGATATTCCGGAAATGCAGACAACCCTCAGGGGCGGGCTCATGTGGTTGGACCACGAGAGCAATACCCAATTTGGCACGGAATTCAAATCGGCTTCCGAAGACCGGCAAAAACAACTATTGGACACCATTGCCTATCCCGATATATCGGTTCCGGAGAACGAACTCCCCATGGAAATACAGTTTTTTTCCTTGATGCGAAATTTGACGCTTACCGGTTATTACACCTCGGAAATCGGGATACAAGATTTGGGCTATAAAGGTAATACACCCAATGTATGGGATGGTGTACCCGAAGATGTCTTGAAACAGCACGGCGTAGCCTACGAGGAAGAGTGGCTTGCAAAATGCATAGATCAGAATAGAAGGGGAATCATGGCCGAATGGGATGAAAATGGAACGTTGTTGACGTAAAAGTTGATTGGATTTTTATTGAAATTAGGTACTGCTCTTCTCTACTTAAGGGCTTTTGGAGGATTCAACTGTTTTTTTACAAACATGACGATCGTCATGTTTGTGTTTGATCACTTACGTTACTTTTGAAAAATAATATCATTTAAATTGATTCTAACTACATAAAAATTAGATTATTATATATTTTTCAAATTGACCCTTAATTTTAAAACTTAAACAGTTTTTTGCTAATTTTAGAGTATGAAGCGCTTTTTACGTAAAATAGTATCCATCGGTTTGACGTTCGCAATACTTTTTGCGACCACATCCTTTAGCGCTGATATGCATTTCTGTTGTAACAAATTAGTGGATATTGCCGTATTTGGTAAGGCAAAATCTTGTGATGATAAAGTTCAAAAAAGCGAAAGTCCTTCCAAGGAGTGTTCTGTAGGAGCCGAGGATTGTTGCAGGAATGAAACATTTAGCAAGGCCGGTGATGACAACGTTAAAAAGGTTACCGCGGAATTCAGCATCGAAAACTATGTTTTCTTACATAGCTTTTTTTACACCTATATAAATCGATTTGAAGGGCTAGATAAAAACATCGTTCCCTTTGTAAATTACGATCCGCCATGGATCGAGAAGGACATTCTTGTGCTTCATGAAACTTTCCTTATTTGATTTTTATTCAAACAGATTATTGATCCAATAATCTGTACTTCTTATTGGCCGACATCGCGTTCTGCCCTCTAATGTCGTACCCTTTATTCCAACGACACTCGCTCCAATTGGTCAAAATACCAAATAATAATGAGTCCTTATGGACACAAGCAATTAGAACATTTAATAAACCCTAAAGTATGGATTCTCAGAGAGAATACTGGATCAAGAATATGGTCTGCAGTCGGTGCCTTAAGGTCATAAAGCAAGACCTTGAAGAAATCGGTGTAGAAGTGCTTTCCCTTGAACTGGGCAAACTATCAGTCCGTATCACTACTGAAATCGATAAAAAAATCGATTTGAAAATAGCGGAGGTGCTTCATTCCAACGGATTTGAAATCGCCAAGAACGAGGAGGAAATGATCGTTGAGAATATCAAGATCACCTTAATCGAACTTGTAACAGACCTTCCTTTACATATTAAGGAAAAGACTTCAGAACATTTGGCAGCGGAACTACATCGGGATTATAAGATGTTGAGCAAGGTTTTCTCCAAAAAAGAGAACGTCACGATTGAAAAGTACTTTATAAAACTGAAGGTCCAAAGGGTCAAAGAGCTCATACAGTTGCAACAGCATGGGTTCTCGGACATAGCCTATCTACTCGATTACAGTAGCGTGAACCATTTGTCCAGTCAGTTCAAGAACGTTACCGGAGTAAGCATGACGGATTATAAAAACAGCCAAATCTGGAAACGGAGCTTCCTTGACGAAATTATATAAGGAAGAACGAAAATTATGCAGACAAAGGCTTATGGTAACAGCTACTTTTATCAACGACACTAATTTAATATGAAAACAAAATATTTATATACATCAAACATATGGTGAGTTTGCGCTGTAAGATGGTGGTAGAGCAAGAACTGCGAAAGCTGGGCCTGCGTTATGTCAACGTAGACCTTGGATCCATCGAAATCCTTGGGAATATCACTGATTTCCAAAGAGATCAGCTACGTAAAAACCTGAAGGCCTGCGGTCTGGAACTGCTTGAAGATAAGCGGAGGATCATGGTTGAAAAGATTAAGGCCTTAATTATTGAAATGGTCCATTATTCCGATGAATTGCCCAAGGTAAACTACTCGGATTACATCAACGAAAAACTGGGTTATGACTATACCTATTTGGCAAATACATTTTCCGAAGTAAAGGGAATCACCATTCAGCAGTACATTATTTTAAACAAAATTGAGCGCGTCAAACAACTGTTGCTGTATGATGAATTGAATCTAACGGAAATATCCTATAAGCTGTCCTACAGTAGCGTCTCACATTTGTCGAACCAGTTTAAAAACGTTACGGGGTTCGCCCCATCTTATTATAAAAAACGGAAAAAGAAACGAATTAAATATCTAGAGAATTTGTAGTCCATGGTAAAAATTGTTCGAATAAAAGCCTTTTTGGTTCAAACCCTACCTCGCCGTCAGCTAGGTTTGAGGCTCTTTTTAGGCACGAACATTAATACAAAGAATGTGGGAAAAATATAACTCTTCCTCTTTCTTATGTAACACAATAATAGCAAAATTCCCTCAACTTTAAGTTTAGGGAATGGAAAAATAGAATTGACGAAAATAAGTAGCAATTAAAAATCAAATATGATGAGAACGATAACAATTATTTTATTGGCAATGGGCTTAATAAGTCTATCCAGTTGCGAACAGAAAACAGATCCTAATGCAATGCTTGAAAATTCACAAACGAGAACGGAACTCTTTGATGCAATTGCCAGTAATCACAGCTATATGACCCAATTCATGGACAATATGCAAACCAACGACCATGCCATGCAGATGATGCAGGGCAACCAAAAGATGATGGGCCATATGATGCAGGGTGGCGGAATGCAGATGATGATGAAAGACAGCATGATAATGAAAAACATGATGGGCGATCAACCTGTGATGCACGCAATGATGGACAGAATGATGAAAAGTCCGGAAACAATGAATTCAATGATGCAAATGATGCACGAAAACGGAATGATGAGTGAAGATTGTATGGAGTCGTGCAAAAAAATGATAGAAGAAAGTGAATTAGAAGCCAGGGAACGAGGCGAACTCGAATTGAGCAAAAGCCAAAGCCATGGCGATCATCATTAAAGAATATAACATTTAACACTAATAAATAGAAATCATGAAAGGTCATTGGATTTGGATGGTCATCGGTTGCGGTATTCCGTTACTGTTAATTTTTTTCGCCCCGGCACTGGGTATCACAGGCTACAATGGAATTTTTGCCTTTATCCTTCTAATGTTTGCAGTACATCTTTTAATACCGCACGGGGGTCATGGCAGGCATGGCGGGCATAAGAGCGGCAGTCAAGGCCACGCCGGCCATGGAGGTGCCGATCATGAACACCGTAAGGCAGAATCGATAGCAGGTACTGAAGAAGAAGAAGAAGAACACAAAGGGCATCGGCACCATTAGAAATAAATAGAAACAAATGAAACATAAATATCAAATAAACGGAATAAGTTGTGGCGGCTGTATCACAAGGGTAAGAAAAACCTTGGAAGCGCACCCGGCCATAGAGAAGGCCGAAATCTTTTTAAGCCCGAAAGGAAAGACGATCATCAGCATGAACAAGAAGCTTACGGTCGAAGAACTGCAAGGGCAACTCAATGAACTTGACGGCTATACCATTACAGAGATCATTTAAAATAATACGAACCTTAAAATTTAGAACATGTTTTACAAAGATGGATTTTTTTGGGGCATGCACCTTATCTGGTGGGCCATTTGGATCGTGGCCTTAGGCTGGATATTTTTTGCACCTTCCAGTACAACTTACACAGAAACCATAGAAGACGATCCGGCCACAATGCTCAAAATCCGGTTTGCCAAGGGCGAGATTTCCAAGGAGGAATATGAGCGATCAAAGAAACTTTTAAAATAGGAAAGACAAACAACTATTAACCTTTAAACCTAAAACTATGCATTTTTTCGACGGACACTGGGGCGGTATGCACTTCGTATGGTGGATCATATGGTTCATTCTTTTAATATGGATATTCTTTGTGCCATACGACATCCCTTACCGAAAATCAAAGAAGGAAGACCCTCTCGCAATTCTCAAAAAAAGATTTGCCAATGGGGAAATTACAAAAGAGGAATTTGAGGAATCAAAAAGGATTCTAAAGTCAGAATAGTGTCATTTCTACTTTAACATGACACTAGGAAGTAGCAGCAATTAGTAACACTTAAAATGAATCAAAATGAAAACAGAAATCAAAAAAGCAATAGGGATTGTATTGGCCGTTTTCACATTATCGGCCTGTGCACAAAAACAGGAAAGTGCTGTAAAGGATATGCTTAAGGACCCGTCACAACAAGAGGAGGTTTTGACCTTGATGGTCGAAGACCACGATCTGGGCAAAAAATACATTGCCAAGATGATGGATAACGACCATGCCATGGGAATGATGGTGGACGAACTCGTAAAAGAGGCGGCTAAGGATACCATACTTGCGAACAAATTGAGCAATATGATCACTAGATATCCTGACCTTATGCTACTGACCACCCACCATTTTATGCCGGTCATTGCCAATGACAGCCTTTTGAGCGACACCTTTTGTGACCACACTTTGGAGCATGAGGAATTGGAAAAAGCCATGCACAATAAAATGGAATACAAAAAGAGCCTTGAGCGCAACCATTGACCCCGACTTTGGTTTTGACACATGAACAAACTCATAAATGAATAATAACAACAATAAACATTAAAACAGGAATCATGAATCGTATCAATGTTAAAAAATTCGGTTTTGCCATGGGGCTGACCGCTGCAATCCTCTACGCCGGCTGCATGATCGTTTTGGCCACAGCAGGACAAGAAGGAAGCATAACCTTTTTCAACAGCCTGTTGCACGGCTTGGACACCACCAGTATAATACGGGTAGACGTGCCAATTTGGGAGGCACTTATTGGCATTGTCCAGACCTTTATCATTGCCTGGCTCACGGGTGCTCTGATCGCCGCTTTTTATAATGCACAACTTAAAGCCAAATAAAACCTTAAAATTATTAAAGACTCTAAAATTATGGACAGAAGAAATTTTTTGGCAACGGGTGCCGTATCTACGGCGGGCATGCTGTTTTTTCCCGGCAATCTCTTGGCCGAAAGTGCCAAGGAGGCCAACAAACAACGCTTAACACAACCCCTACCCTTTAAAAAAAATGGCGAATGGAAAGAATTTGAACTTTACATCGATATCAAGGTACACGAACCCGCCCCGGGTTTTAAATATCACACCTTGGCCTTTAACGATATGATTCCCGGCCCTGAGATACGGGTCGACTATGGCGATAAAGTACGGGTGAAATTCAAGAACAAAACCGGCATCAACCACACCATACACTGGCACGGTATCTATGTGCCCTGGCGTATGGACGGGGTCCCCTACGTGAGCCAGCTGCCGGTAATGCCGGAGAACGAATTTATTTACGAATTTGAGGCAAAACCCGTGGGCACCCATTTTTACCACTGCCATTGGGGCACGGTCATGCACATGCAGGCTGGGATGTTCGGGAGCATAATCGTAGAGGATCCAGACGATCCTATTAAAAAACAGTTTCCGTACGAACGGGAATATACCTTGGTATATGGTGCGCACGACGTCAACTACATCCGCAATGAGATGAACCGGATGCTGGATCGTATGAAGGAACGCAACTACCTTATGAAGGAAGGCCGCTTCGATCCGGAGCGCTGGGCCGTGTTCAATAACCACGACCAGTTTGCCGAATCCATCAAGAACGGATGGGAGCCGCCCTATGCATTGAGCCGCAGGGCCCCGGCAAGCCTGCCACAGGCAGACTGGTTCACCGTAAACGGCAAGTCGTATCCCGAGACCCCGTACCTTTTTATAAAATCGGGCGAAAAGATACGGGTACGCCTTATCAATGCTGGTGCAGAGATACATAACCTCCACCTGCACGGGCATGACTTCTGGATGGTGGCCGATGACGGAATTCCTTTATCTCATCCTTGGAAACGCAACACGGTGCCGTTGACGCCCGGCAAAACTTTCGATATCATTATTGAGGGGGACAATAGGGGTATCTGGACCTTTCATGACCACGATACGCGAAAAGTGACCAATAATGGCTTATACCCTGGAGGAAATTTGTTGGCATTGGTATACGAAGACTTACCCGAAGATGAACTCATCATTACCAAACACAGTGGCAACACCATGTTCAACAAGGGCATGGGAATGGAAGGAATGGATATGGATATGGGCAAACCAATGAATATGGACAAGATGCTGTTCGGGGACGATAAGCTCCCCAAGATCGCCCTGGACGAATAATTATTAATAAACCAAAAAAATAATCATGAATAAAATATATGTAATCCTATTTTTTGCACTTTTCGCATTGCCGGGTTTTGCACAATTACCGGGATCGGAGCAATTGAACAGGGAAGATATGCTGCCCGAAATAGAACTGGGCATCAAGACCGTTTCTACGGGAAATTTTTACAGCAACCAGGGCAATGCCTCATTGGCCATACCCGTACTCAACGAAGGCGACCAGGTCCTTTCCGATTTTTCGGATTCCTACTTCCTCATTGGCGCCCGCCAAAAACTGTACAAAGGTTGGCGGGGCCAAATGGTATTGGGCTTCTCTTTCCCAGACGCCAATAGCGGCCTGGGGCAGGTTTTTTACAACCAGGTGATGGCACTTGTGGAAAACAAGAACAACATCATAAGGATCGGGCGTACCACCTCACAGACCATTTTGGGCGAGTTCAATACCATACGCGATGACGATGCGCTGCAATATACCTATGTGCTCAACCCCTTCTCCAACGGCCTCAATACCGAGGACAACCAATATGCGAACGTACTGGAATACACCCGCATCTTTGGGCAGCGCCTCTATGTAACCCTGCACGCCGAAAATTATCAGGATTTTGAGGAACCCAATGATTATTCCATCAATGGTCTTGGGGGCAGCATTATATATCGCCAACCGGAAAGCCAGTTGTGGAACCGGAACTTCTTAAGGGAAATAGGCTTTAGCTGGAACAACTTTTTATTGGACAGATCCGATCTGGCGCCCAATGCGGACAGCAACGAAACCTTGACCAGTTTTATAGGGAACGCCACCTTCAGTATATTGCCCGATCCCGTACATTTCGTCGATTTCAAGGTACAGGGCATCTACAATGACGGGCTCTCAACTATTGAAAACATCACAGATTATACCAGTTACACGCGCTCCCGCAGTACGGCGGCCTTTGGGATGCTCCGCTACCTGAACCGCAAGCTGGAACGGCCCAATTTCCAGATAGCCGCCGGGTTCGGGTACAAGGATTTTTCCAATACAGATGGCAACACCAACCAATATATGGCCATCGGCAATTTCCTGTACCGTGTGGGAAATAATTTCGACCTTATATTCCAGTACCGCTACAACAAGAACAATGGTGCGCTACAGCCCTTGCTGGGCGAGAGCCAGCACCGGGTGCAGATAGGCCTGGCCTATACCTTCAACAAATTGTTCAACAGCCAGTTCGATGGCAGGAATTCGTTGCTGAACCTGGAACACGGTTATATAAAATAGTTTAAGGAAAACGACCAATGAAAGTTAAAAGGACTACATCAAAAATAGGGACCATATTCATTCATGCACTCGTGGGAACAGGTATTTTCTATTTCCTTGTCCATCCTTTTACCATGGTGCTCTATTGGTTTGAATTTAGCAATACGACCTTTTCATTTTCATTATTTCGAGAAGTGTTGCAAGAACGCATTTTTGAATCATTTACCTTAGATATGCGGGGTATGGGTGGATTACTGGCTTTATTAGGGGCACTTCTGGGAACCATTTCTGGTTTGTTTTGGATAATCCTTAAAAAGAAAAATGAACTTATTGGTACACAACAGCGCCTTCTGCAACAGGATATTGCAGCCCTTGTAAATGCCGGCGAGAATGAACGGGTAGAATTTAAGTCATCCATCCGCTATGATTATTTTAGGAAAACCACCAACCGCGAACTGGAACTGGCCATTGCCAAGACCATTGTAGGTTTTATGAACGCGAAAGGCGGCAAACTAATTATTGGTGTTGATGACGATGGAAGCGTTTTGGGCCTGGAAAAGGATTTTAAGACACTCAAGCATAAAAACAGGGATGGCTACGAGCGGGAGGTCTACAGGATTATATCCACTCAACTGGGCCATGAAGCCTGTTTCAGCAATCATATTTCCTTTTATGTCGTCAATGAAAAGGAAATATGTGTCATAGACATTGAACCATCCAAAGACCCTGTTTACGTTAACGATGGTGCGGACACGACCTTTTACGTGCGCACCGGTAATGCTACATATCCCTTGACCGTAAAAGAAACCGTGGATTATTTAAAAACCCAAAAAACGTAAAAATTATGCAATATGTCTGGTTCATATGGTCCCTTATTATTCTAGCCCTCTGGGGCGTGGTCTATCTAATGAAGAAAGATTCTCGAAGAGAAATGCTGAAGATGAGTTGGATAACCATGCCCTTCGGGCTTACAGAACCTTTGTTCGTTCCTGAATATTGGCATCCGCCGTCCCTTTTTGATTTGGCGATAAGGACAGGGTTCGATATCGAAAGCCTAATCTTCTCTTTTGCCATCGGAGGTATAGGCACGGTACTGTACAATCTAATTTTTAAGCGAAGGTATGTTGAAATACCGCACACTGAGCGCAAACATGCCATGCACAGACTTCACATATACATTCTTTTCGTCCCAGTTCTTGCGTTTTTGGTGTTGGCGCTGTTCACGCATTTGAATCATATCTACTGTGGAATATTGGCCATGTTTTTAGGTGGAATTGCCACGCTTTACTGCCGTCCGGACCTAAAGACCAAAATCTGGATAAGTGGGTTTCTGTTCACGGCATTGTACTTTGTTTATTTTGGAAGTATACTTCCGTTCTATCCCGATTATGTAGAATTGTTCTGGAACCTAGAAAATCTGACCCATATCCTTGTTTTGGGTATCCCCATTGAAGAATTATTATTTGCCTTCACTTTTGGGATGTACTGGTCAGGATTATACGAACACCTCTATTGGCGAAAACTCATTCAAACTGAAATTATAATTCCACTAAAAAATTAACACTATGAAACCTATTCCATCACATAGGAAAAACAATACTACCCAAGGCATTACCATTAAAAATCCAATGCGAAAATTATCCATTGGTACATTCATCCTTTTATTGTTTTCAATATTATTTCTATCCTGTTCCAACAAGAAAAAGAAAGTGGCTGAAAGTAAAATCCAGCCAACTGTTGAAACATCCCTAACAGCAGATGAAGCCATTATGCCATCCGAAAATTATGAAATCGTTCCCAACGAAAAAGTATGTATGGTCAACGACCGATATATGGGTGTGTCCCAAATACCTATTGAAGCCAACGGAACTACTTATTACGGATGTTGTGAAAATTGTGTTGAAAAGTTACAGAAAAACCTGGATGATGTCCGCTTCGGAAGCAATCCACTTAACAATAAAAAAGTTGATAAAGCTTTAGCAATTATTGTCCAGGATAAAAACAGCGGAAGTGTTTATTATTTCACTTCTCAAGAAGATGCCCAAACATTTATTAATAAGAATAAAGGATAGAAAGCCTTTATTCATAAAATTTCAAGTTATGAGGATAGTATTGGCCATAGATGGCTCTGATTTTAGTAAGACGGCCATAGATGAACTTGCGGCGCTACCGTTGCCGTCAGATACCGAAGTTCGTATCATATCGGTTTTTGAGAGTCCTGTTGTGGCCGCTCCGGGAGTAGTTTCCATGGGCGGAGGGCTTGGTAATTATTATGAAGAGGCCTTGTCCCGAGCAAAAAAATCAACAGAAGAAATCGTTGACCTGGCGGTCCAGATGTTACGAGAAAAAAATCCCCGACTATCGGTAACAACAGCAGTTGTGAACGGGTGGCCTAAAAATGTGATCTTGGAGGAGGCAGAAGCCTTTAACGCAGATTTAATAATTGTAGGGTCACAAGGTCGCGGGGCGGTATCAAGGTTTCTGCTCGGCTCGGTTTCCCAGTCGGTGGCAATGCACGCCCGCTGTTCGGTCATGATTGTACGAAATCGCGGAATGAACAAGAAGGACCAATAATAAATATTGGTTATAAGCTGAAAAATGAAAGACAGTGTATCATCCAAAAGACAAATCATGAAAATAGTATTAGCAATAGATGGTTCTGACTTTAGTAAAGTCGCCATAGATGAACTTGCAGCGCTGCCGTTGCCTGCGGGTACCGAAGTATGTATTTTGAATGTGTCCGAAAATCCCATGTCGTCTGTTCCCGGCGTCCTACCATTTGGTGGCACGCTTGGCAACTATTATGAAGAAGCCATATTCGATACAAGGAAAATGGCAGAAGATCTTGTTAATGAAGCTTCAAAATCATTAAGTGACAATAATAGCGCATTGTCTATAACAACAGCGGTGGTCAATGGCCTTCCCAAAAGTGCAATTTTGGAAAAAGCGGAAGCCTTTGATGCCGATTTAATCGTAGTCGGGTCGCAGGGTCATGGTGCATTTTCCAGATTTCTGCTTGGCTCGGTTTCCCAGTCCTTGGCAACGCATGCCGGCTGTTCCGTCATGATAGTACGGAAACGCGACTCGAAAGAGAAAAATAACCGGTAAAAAGTGAATGAAACAGAATCAAATGTTAAACGGTATCGACGATCATACATGCAAAGTAACGGAAGTAATCTGCTTGCCAAATTCTAGGTTGCCACGGGTAGTCATAGTTGGAGGGGGCTTTGCCGGTCTGGCATTGGTGGAAGGGCTGAAAAATAAAGATGTTCAGGTGGTACTGATCGACCGCAACAACTTTCATCAATTCCAACCCTTATTTTATCAGGTAGCCACTAGCGGCCTCGAACCCGATAGTATTGTGTTCCCTTTTAGAAAACAAATTAAGGGATATAAGAATGTGAGCTTCAGGCTGGCCGAGGTAAAGGAAATTCAAGCCTCCACCAATACTGTCATAACGGACAAAGGCAACCTTACCTACGATTATCTGGTCTTGGCAACGGGAACAAAGACCAACTTCTTTGGTATGGAAGAAGTGGAAAGAAATAGTTTGGGCATGAAGGATATCCGAGATTCCCTAAATATCCGCCACATGATGCTGCAAAACTTGGAGCAGGCCGCGATTACATGCGATGATGAGGAACGCGATGCCCTCACGAATTTTGTGATTGTGGGCGGCGGCCCCGCCGGAGTGGAAATGGCAGGTGCCTTGGCGGAGTTTTGCAAATACATCCTTCCAAAGGACTATCCCGAGTACCCTTCCTCCATAATGAACATTTATTTGGTAGAAGCTATGGACGAACTACTTGTGGCGATGTCCGACAAAGCTTCTTCAAAAACCCTAACCTATTTGGAAAATCTAAACGTGAAAGTATTGCTGAAAGAGTCCGTTAGCAATTATGATGGTAGGATCGTACAAACCAAAAGTGGGAAGACGATTTTGGCCAAGAACTTAATTTGGACGGCAGGTGTAAAAGGGGACTTCCCAAAGGGTATCGATGAGAGGCATGTAGTGAAGGGAAATCGCTTAAAAACCGATGCTTATTTGAAAGTAGACGGTCAAGAAAACATTTATGCCATCGGGGATATTGCCGCCCTGATTTCCGAAGAGACCCCAAAAGGCCACCCACAGGTAGCACAGGCGGCCATCCAACAGGGAAAATACCTTGCCTGCACATTGATGGGGATCATCAATGATAAACCAATAGGGTTATTTAGCTATAAGGACAAGGGTTCTTTGGCTACCGTTGGTAAGCGCAAGGCTGTTGCAGATTTAGGTAAACTAAAGTTTGCCGGCTATTTTGCCTGGTTGCTGTGGTCGGTCGTACACCTGTTATCCATTAGTGGGTTTCGAAACAAGTTATTGGTCGGTTTCAATTGGGCCGTAAGCTATTTTTCCTATGAAAAGAGCAATAGGGTAATTATTAGGAATTTCAAACTTAATACTACTGCGAAAACTCAAACAAAGGATAATTCCGAAAATCATTTGGAAAAGGATGTAAACACAAAAAAATCCAGTATTGATGTCTAAACACCATACAAATAACAGCATTATTAAATTCTTCGGCAGCACGGCCAAAGAACTCAATAACAGTGGTGTTGTTCTCTTTATCACGGTCGTCGTCGCAATGGTCTGGGCCAATTCGCCGTGGAAGGAATATTATATCGACTTAATGCAAACTGATATTGCCTTTACCGTTGGCAGTCTTCAGCTATCGGAGCCACTGCTGTTATGGATCAACGATGGTTTGATGGCCCTCTTCTTTCTACAAGTAGGTCTGGAGCTGAAACGTGAAATAATCGGTGGTAAACTTTCATCCCCAAAGGATGCGGTGCTACCTATTGGTGCAGCTATAGGTGGCATGGTACTTCCTGCCCTTGTTTATTTTATGTTCAATAGCTCGGGCGAAGCTTCTAATGGTTGGGGCATTCCCATGGCCACGGATATTGCCTTTTCTCTAGGGGTCCTGGCCCTTGTCGGCAAAAGACTGCCAGCCTCTTTAAGGGTTTTTCTTATTACGTTGGCGATAGTGGATGATTTGGGAGGCGTCTTGGTCATTGCCCTATTTTATACTTCCGGTATATCCGAGATGGATTTACTGCATGGGCTATTGTTCTTCGGAGCTTTGATTATAGGCAATTATGCTGGAGTGAGAAGCACTTGGTTCTATGCCATCATTGGTATCGGTGGTGTTTGGCTGGCCTTCTTTTTTTCAGGGGTACATCCAACCATTGCCGGGATTCTGACGGCATTTGCCATTCCTGGTAGGGTAAAAATTAAGGAGAATACCTTTTTAGAGCGTTTAGACCGTTTGCATAAGAGATTTCAAGAAACCAAGTCTATAAAGGGAACACTTATCTCAAAAACGCAATTGGAGATATTGGAGGATATCAAGACTATAAGTTCTGAGGCGGAGACTCCCCTTCAAAAATTGGAAAGGACTTTAAACCCAATAGTGAGCTTCGTCATTCTTCCCTTGTTCGCTTTGGCAAATGCCGGAATACATCTTCATGGAGATTTGTTGAAAGTACTATCCAGTCCCGTTAGTTTGGGGATTGGTCTAGGTCTGATTTTTGGAAAATTTATCGGTATTACCGCTTTTTCACGACTGCTGGTCGCATTTAAACTGGCCAAACTACCGGAAAACGTGAATTGGAACATGATTTATGGTGTGGCCTTTCTTGGAGGAATAGGCTTTACAATGTCATTGTTTATAAATGAATTGGCTTTCACGGACGAGTCCCTAATATTTACGGCCAAGGTAAGCATCCTATTCGCTTCGATGATAGCAGGGGTAATGGGTACTCTATTATTACACAGAAGCGGTAAAAAGTTGCTAAAAGTAAACAACCTCGGGGCAAGCCCACGAGGCATTCGTAAGGAAACGACTTAACATATCGAGGCAAGCCTCGGAGCATTTAAATCTCGATTATCGAGTAAATAGGCAAAAAATATGACGACACTGACCAAAACAATAGACAAGGTACTTATAAAAACCTTTTTGAAAAACATAAGCGACCAAACATTCACGCTTGTGTTCTGGGATGGGGAAACCCATGAGATCGGGGAAGGGGAATCCAAATTCAAAATCATCATCCATAACTTTCCCGGCAAGAAAGAATTGTTTGCCGACCCCAGCACCGCCTTGGGCGAAGCCTATATGACCGGTGATATCGAGCTGGTAGGCAATCTACAGGAAATCGTGGAAAGTATCATGCGCCGTAATAAGAGCTTCTTGAACGAAAGCAAATTATTGGGCATGTTGGGGAAATGCAGCCCTGCTGGAAAAAGGAAATCGGAACGCGACATTGCCCATCATTATGATATAGGCAACGATTTTTATGCACTATGGCTGGACCCGACCATGAGCTATTCCTGTGCCTATTTTAAAACGGGATCGGACAACTTGTACGATGCGCAAATGAACAAGATACACCATATACTGAAAAAGCTCAACCTTAGGGAAGGGCAAACCTTATTGGACATTGGCTGTGGTTGGGGATTCCTGGCCATCGAAGCTGCAAAGAAATACAGAGTAAGGGTGCTGGGCATTACGCTAAGCAAAGAGCAGCTAAAAAAAGCCCAAGAACGGATCAAGGACGAAGGCCTGCAGGTCCTGGTGGCCGTAAAATTAATGGACTATAGGGATCTGGAAAAAACCGGCCTCAAGTTCGACCGTGTGGTCAGTGTGGGTATGGCCGAACACGTAGGGAAGGCCAATTTGCCCCTCTATTTAAAAAACGTGAACGCCGTACTGCACGAAACCGGCCTGTTTTTATTGCACAATATTACGAATATGTTGGAAACGGAAGTTAATGGGTTTATTGCAAAGTACATCTTTCCGGGCGGGTACATACCATCGTTGAGGGAAGAACTGTACCTAGCCGCAGATCTGGGGTTCCATACCATTGATATAGAAAGTTTAAGGCTACACTATATGAAAACGCTTATGCATTGGGCAGAACGCTTTGAGGGCAACATGGATAAAATCGAGACCATGTTCGACACCAAGTTTATACGAATGTGGCGGCTCTACCTTAACGCCTGCGCCTCGGCATTCCATTGTGCCAAGATAGATGTCCATCAAATACTATTATCAAAAGGGGCCAATAACCAATTGCCCTTAACACGGCAGTATATATATGATATGCCCGGTAACAAATTTGGAAATCGATAGTGGATGTTATTTGGGCTTTACATCCTAATACATAAAGAACACCAAAATGAAAACAAGAAAATGAATTATTAATATTTAAAAAGTCAAGATTATGCAACAACAAGTAGCAATTAAAGGAATGACTTGCGGAGGGTGCACCCAAACCGTTGAAAAAGCCCTGAAGCAGGTAGCAGGGGTAAAAACGGCAACGGTAAGTCTGGTCCCGCCACAGGCGGATATACAAACGGACCATGAAATAAGCAATGCACAATTGCAGTCCGCTTTGGCAAAAGTGGGAAACTATAGGGTTGCCGGGAACGTCACGGATAACGAACCAAAAAAATCTGGCGGTTCCTGATGTGGCTGATCAAAATCCAATATGAAATTCAGATAAGTGAATAAAGTGGATATGGATATGGAAAAATATGATGTGATCATCGTTGGGGCGGGGCCCGCAGGCCTGAATTGTGCCAAACAGCTCGGCGGTACCCCATTGAGGGTATTGGTTGCCGAAAGAAACGACGTGGTCGGTCCCAAAGTCTGTGCGGGCGGTTTAACGGGCAAAAGCATAGAAAATTTGAACCTTCCCGACGAATTGATAGAATATAATTTCAACAAAATCCACCTGAACCACAAAAACAAACTGTTCTATCTGAAAGATGACGAGGACTTTACCTATACCATAGACCGCAAGGAACTGGGGCAATGGCAATTGAAACAACTGGGGAAATTTGACAATATCGAGGTAAGGACAGCCTGTGCCGTCTCAAGGATCACAAAGGAATATGTAGTCCTGAACGGCCGGAAAATAGGCTATGCCCATTTGGTCGGGGCAGATGGGGCCAGTTCGTTGGTACGAAGGTACCTAAAATTGCCTTCAGGGAAGGCGGAAATCGCCATGCAGTATATTATTAACGAAACCAAATATCAGGATCTGGAAGTTTATTTTGATTCCCAATCGTTTTCGGCCTGGTACGCCTGGATTTTTCCGCACAACAATTCTGTATCGGTCGGTTGTATGGGCAACCCAAAAGTAATTTCATCCAAACGGTTGACAAAAAATTTTTCCGCTTGGCTCAAAACACACCATATCGACGTAAGCGACGGAAAATATGAGGCATTCCCAATAAACGGGGATTTTAAAGGGTATCGGTTTGAAGGGAATATATATCTGGCAGGTGATGCCGGCGGGTTTGCTTCAAGGTTGACGGGCGAAGGCATTTACCAGGCCCTTGTTAGCGGTGGGGAAATAGGGAAAATGATCCTGGACAATAGGTATCACAGTAAAGAAATCGATGAATTGATCAAGTTGCAAAATAGGCACAACAAAATCTTGTACACCTTGATCGGTGCCGGAAAATTCAGGCCTTTATTGGTAGAGGCGGGCAAATATTTTTTAAGGTCCAGATCCATCAGCAAAAAAGTGATAAGAACAATAGCATAAAGTATAACAGGCCCTTATGCCAAAATTAAGCGATAAAGGCGATTCTTTGGGATAATGGCTTTAAATAGGCGTAAAACAAAAAAGTGTAATTATTAATTAAAATGAAAAAAATGAAAAATGTAGCATTAGTAGGATACGGCGTCATCGGAAAAAGAGTGGCCGATGCCATCAACGTACAAGATGATATGGACCTTATCGGGGTTTGCGATGTCATCAACGATTGGCGCATACAGAACGCCGTGCGAAAGGAATATGATATCTATGCGGCCACCACCGATGCCGAAAAGCAAATGAAGGCTTCCGGCATTTCGGTAAAGGGCAACTTGCAGGACCTTTTGGACAAAGTGGACCTCGTGGTCGATTGCACTCCGAAGAATATAGCGGCAAAGAACGTAGAGGTCTATAAAAAACAAGGTATTAAGTTCATTGTTCAAGGTGGCGAAAAGCACCAGACCACAGGACATTCCTTTAGTGCGGAAAACAATTACAAATCCGCTGTAAATCTTGATGCTACAAGGGTGGTTTCCTGTAATACCACATCAATCTTGAGAACATTGACCGCTTTAAAAAGGGCAGATTTATTGGATTATGCACGGGGAACATTATTAAGAAGGGCTACCGACCCATGGGAAAGCCATTTAGGAGGTATAATGAACACCATGGTGCCCGAAAAGGACATCCCAAGTCATCAAGGGCCCGATGCGCAAAGTGTCGACCCGGATTTGGATGTGATCACCTCGGCGGTAAAAGTGCCCGAAACCCTGAGCCATATGCATTATTGGAACGTGAAGCTAAAGAAAGAAGCATCTAAAGAAGAAGTGCTCAACGCCTTTAAAACTTCGAGCCGTATCAAATTGATACACTATGACCAAGGCTTGGTCTCCAACAACACGATCAAGGAAATGTTTTTGGACATGGGCAGACCATGGGGCGACATGTACGAGGTGGCACTTTGGGAAGATATGCTCAAGGTTGTGGGCGATGAACTTTTTTATGCCTACGTGGTGGACAATCAAGCGATCGTAATCCCCGAGACCATCGACGCCATTCGGGCCCTTACTGGTATTGAGACCGATGCGCACAAATCCATCGAAAAGACCAATGAAAGTTTAGGAATCGGATAAAAAAGGACAATGAAACATCTATGACCAAAAATTTTGTCACACAACGAAATGATTATATGGATGTTACATATGGCCGTTGAAAAACAAAAAAATAAACACATGAAAACATACGAAAATATAGTGGAACAATTAGGGGACAAAGCTTCCTTCTATCTGGACCACGTAAGCGAAAAGATCACCAAGGATGAACTACAATTGCCTGATGCTGATTTTGTCTCCAAAGTTTTTGTCAATAGTAATCGAAGCCCACAAACGCTTCGAAGCCTTGCCCAATTGTACGGGCATGGCAATCTAAAGGATACAGGGTATTTAAGCATACTTCCCGTAGACCAGGGGATTGAGCATAGTGCCGCTTTTTCCTTTTATAAGAATCCCGATTATTTTGATCCGGAAAACATTATAAAACTGGCCATCGGTGCGGGTTGTAACGGGGTGGCATCGACCTTCGGTGCGCTGGGTCTCTATGCCCGTAAATATGCCCATAAAATCCCCTTTATTGTGAAGATCAACCACAATGAGCTCCTGTCCTATCCCAATGCCTATGACCAAAACCTTTTTGGGAAAGTCAAGGAAGCTTGGGAAATGGGCGCGGTTGCTATTGGGGCGACCATCTATTTTGGATCCAAGGAAAGTAATCGACAGTTGAAAGAGATTGCGGAAGCCTTTGCCGAGGCCCATAGCCTCGGTATGGCCACAATCTTGTGGTGCTACACCCGCAACGATGCTTTCAAAACGGATAAACAGGACTATCACACCGCCGCGGATCTAACAGGGCAGGCGAACCACCTTGGAGTAACAATACAGGCGGACATCATCAAACAAAAATTGCCCACAACAAATTTTGGCTTTAAAGACCTTCAATTTGGGAAGTATGACGATGCCATGTACAAAACCCTGACAACGGAACACCCCATCGATTTGTGCCGTTTACAGGTCGCCAATTGCTTTATGGGCAAAATTGGATTGATTAATTCTGGCGGGGGTTCCAAAGGGGCGTCCGATATGACCGAGGCCATCACAACGGCTATCGTAAACAAACGAGCTGGAGGGTCCGGGCTTATTTTGGGAAGGAAGGCCTTTCAAAGGCCTTTTAAGGAAGGGGTGGAATTGATACATGCGGTCCAGGGCGTTTACATTGAGAAAAGAATCACAGTGGCATAATACAGATATAAGCATGCTCGATACGGAAATAAAGTCATTAAAATCCCTAAACCACTACCTGCGTAAACTGGTAGAAAATAGGCTGTGGCTCAAGGTTATAATTGCCTTGTTCCTCGGTGTCGGGGTCGGCCTGTTGTTAAGCCCCCAAAACGGTTGGATCACCAAAAGCACAGCCGATGTTCTAGGAAATTGGCTGGCCCTGCCGGGTATGCTCTTCCTGAAACTGGTGCAAATGATCATGATTCCCTTGATCGTGGCTTCCATCATTACAGGTATCGCTAGTAACGATAAGGATAACTTGAAAAGGTTGGGTGGTGGCGTACTCTTATATTTCATATCGACAACAATTATATCGGTAACCATAGGCACCGTACTTGCACTGATCTTTTCCCCCGGAAAATATCTGCACCAACAGGCGGAAGTCGATCATACAAATGCATTGGCCGACGCTGCCAAAAGTTCGGAACTATCCTTTGGAATAAACGATATTCCGAATGCCATAACCAATTTACTGCCCGAAAACCCATTGGCCTCCATGGTAAGTGGCGAAATGTTGAGCATCGTCATTTTTACCATTATCATAGGGGTCGCCGTATTGTCGCTGACCGACGACCTGCTCAAACCTGTAAAATTGCTCTTAGGGGCCATACAGGAAATCTGTATGACGGTGGTCAAATGGGCCATGTTATTGGTTCCGGTCGCCGTATTCGGTCTAATGGCACAGCTTACGTCGAGCGTTGGCCTGAACTCCTTAACGGGTCTGGGATTTTATGTGCTCGTGGTACTGATGGGATTGCTCATATTGCTCGGCATTTACATCATGCTGGTCAGCATACTTGGCCAGAGCAACCCTTTTAAATTTTTGCGAAAGATCACGGATGTACAGCTTTTGGCGTTCTCAACAACAAGCTCTGCCGCGGTAATGCCCTTATCGCTAAAGACAGCGGAGGAAGAACTTAAGGTGGATGCCTCCATCAGCAATTTCATAATCCCCATCGGGACTACCGTGAATATGGACGGGACGGCCCTCTATCAGACCATAACGACCTTGTTCATAGCACAGGCCTATGGCCTTGAAATGGGCCTTCTCAATGTCATCGTTGTCGTAGTTACCATAGTCGCCGCTTCCATTGGAACCCCGGCCATACCGGGTGGTGGCGTGGTGATTTTGGCCTCTGTACTATCCAGTGCAGGAATTCCCGCCGAAGGAATCATCATCATCATCGGGGTCGAGCGCTTGCTCGGGATGTTCCGCTCTGCGATCAACGTTACCGGAGACCTAACGGCCTGCATGGTATTCGATAGGTTTTATGGAAATAAGCCAGGGGGAACCAAAGAGAGCGATGTAAAAACAACTACGGAATATTCAACTGTTTAATTATTAAAAGAAACGGATAATGATAAAATCAATTAGCAAAATAGATCTTTCCCCGAAACCGGGCAAGGCGTACTGGGTAAACTGTCACAGGGAATGGCGGGAGGAGATCATTTATTTTATGATGGTCGACCGGTTTCATGATAGCAATAAACGACATTCGAAGAATTTCGACTTCAGGCATGCCGGTTTCGGGAACGAAGACCAGTTGCAAAAGCCTTTTGGGGGCACCCTCAAAGGCATTATGGACAATATCGATTACATCAAAAATTTGGGCTGTACGGCTATCTGGTTAAGTCCCGTGTTTGAAAATAACCCGGGATCCTACCATGGCTATGCGATCCAGAACTATATGGACGTGGACAAACGCTGGGGCACCAAGGAAGAACTGGAACAATTGGTGGACAAGGCACACGGGCTTGATATAAGGGTCTTTTTGGATATCGTTCTGCACCATTCCGGGGATAATTGGTCCTATCCTTTTGATTATGATTATTTCTATGCTGGTGGACAACGTTTTCCACTAGGAGGTTGGCGCGAGAAAGACAGGCCGCTTCCAGTCGAACTGGCAGACCCCGAAATGTATAACCGAAAAGGGCAAATCAGGAATTTCGATGCGTATCCCGAGACCCAGGAAGGCGACTTCTTTACGTTAAAAACATTTAGGAACGATGGTTCTCCCGCCAGCGAAAGTTTACTGGATATATTGGTCAAGATACACTGTTATTGGATACGCGAGACGGATGTGGACGGTTTCCGATTGGATGCCGTCAAACACATGAAGGGTAGCGATATCAGCCGTTTTTGTTCCAACATAAGGGAATATGCCTACACCTTGGGCAAAAGAAACTTCTTTTTGTTTGGCGAAATTATCGGTAATGATGAGATGGGCAATCCCTATATAGGCCCCAAAATGCTGCCGAAGGACCGGAATGTATATTACGGCCTAGATTCCATTTTAGATCATCCGTTACACAGTGTTCTGGCAGAGGTCATAAAGGGGAATTCATCCCCGAACCGATTGATACGGCGGTATGCAGAACTGCAAAAGAATGCTTTGAGCAGGGGCGAATATGGGGAATTCCTGGTGACCTATATCGATGACCACGACCAGGTGGGGATGGACTTTAAGCATCGCTTCGGCCATAATGCCGCTCCCGAGCAAATTGTTGCGGGCATGGGCTTTCTTATTTGTGCCCTTGGCGCCCCATGTATTTATTACGGTACCGAACAAGGTTTTGAGGGTAACGGTATGGATGACCGGTATATCAGGGAAGGAATGTTCGATCCCGATGATAAGGAGACCAACGTATTGAACCAAGGTTCATGGATATACAAGCGAATTTCGGTCTTGGCACATTTAAGACAGAAAGAGTCCATTCTAAAGTTCGGTCGAATGTATTTCAGGGAAATTTCAAAAAACGGGGTTGATTTTCATTTTCCCGATGGCAAGGAATGCCTATTGGCATTTTCAAGGATCCTGCATCAGGGCGAAATCCTTGTCGTCTATAATTCTTCCCCAAAGGATACCAAAGAAGAATATATAGCGGTCGATACCGCTATCAATAAAGAGGGTAGTCTTATGGACTGCATCTATGGTAACAAGAAAAAAATCAGAATAGAAAAGAATACAGATCAAGAAGCTGGCCGCCTTTTCATCAAGGTAAAGCTAAAACCCATGGAGTTTTTGATGTTCAAGAACAAGTAGCGGAAACAGAACCTCGTTAAGAATTTGGATAGGATAATGAAATACATAAAGATAAAAAAAATGGTTTTTTTGGCAGTAGTGGTGATTCTGGTATTGTTCATCTCGGTAGCGGGGTACCAATACCTAATGGTCGTGGTAGCTCCTGAATATGATCCCGATACCATGCCCTTGAACTATGAAATAGTGGGCAAGGGCGAAAGGAACATCATCCTGATCCATGGCATGGCAGGTACTAAAGATTATTGGAAAAAGGATTTGGAACAAGTTACCGGAACGTACAGGCTTCTTTTGGTCGACTTGTTGGGCTTTGGCGATTCGCCAAAACCCCAAAGTGAATATACCCTCGAAATTCAGCTTGCGGCACTTGAGAACATCATCACGAACGAGGGCTTTAATAATGGCAACACCCTTATCTTGGGCCACTCCATGGGCGCGGTAATTTCCTTGGCCCTCTTTGCGGAACGCCCCGACTGGTTTAGAGGGGCTACGGTCATAGGCCTCCCCGTTTTCGAAGGCAAAGACCAATTTTTGGAACAGATGTCCAGTAATTCCTTTTTTGACAAGCTTGCCGTAAGCTCCTATGGGAAAGTGTTCTGTATGCTCCACCCCTTATACATTGTCCAATGGTTCAAGCCTAAAAACCTGACCGATGACGTTTTTAGGGACTCGAAAAAGCATACCTGGCAGAGCTACTACAATTCGTTGGACGAGGTCATTCTAAAAACGGATCTCTACGCCCTTACGAAGAACATAATCAATCGAAAGATCCTCTTTATCCAAGGCACCGATGATAAAGTGGCACCCTTTGTCAACGTGGAAAAGTTTGCAAAGTCCTTTCCCCGTGCAAAATTAATGGAAATACGGGATGGTGACCACCAGCTCTTTCTGAAGGTACCACTTGAGGTTTGGAAAGCGATAGATAATTATTTTGACGGAAAATCACAATGAACAGGAATGAATACTAATCTGAAAATGAAATAGAAAGATGAAAAAACAAAAATACAGTACAGATCAATTCTACGGATTGATGCACACGGACGTCGAGGGAATCGATGCCCTTATTGAACTGGCCCTGAACATCCGGTGGTCATGGAACCATGCCTCGGATGAATTATGGCAGCAACTAGATCCGGAACTCTGGGAATTCACACGAAACCCATGGGTCATTCTACAAACGGTTTCACGAGATCGACTGGAGGAGCGTTTGACGGACCCGGCTTTTCGAGAAAAACTTAAAGGCCTATTAAAGGCAAACGAACAAGCGAATTCCGCTCCTTCATGGTTTCAGGAAAAACATCCGAAGGCAGCACTTACGACCATTGCCTATTTCAGTATGGAATATATGCTCAACGAGGCCCTGCCTATTTATGCCGGTGGCCTGGGCAATGTAGCGGGAGACCAACTGAAAGCCGCCAGCGATCTGGGCGTGCCCGTTGTTGCCGTTGGGCTACTTTATGCCAAAGGCTATTTCCGTCAGGAAATCGATAAATACGGCACGCAAAATGCCCTGTTCCCCTATAACGACCCGGGGCAATTGCCCGTTACGCCCTTACGCTTACCGAACGGGGAATGGCTTCGTATAAAGGTATCGTTGCCCGGTCACCCGATATGGCTCCGGGCCTGGCAGGTACAGGTAGGAAGGGCGAGACTCTATCTTTTGGATAGCAACGACGCCGCCAACTTGCCGATTCATCGTGGAATTACCGATGAGCTGTATGGGGGTGGGCCCGAACTGCGCATAAAACAGGAGATCATATTGGGTATAGGAGGCTACAGATTACTAAAAGCCTTGGATATAAAACCCGAAGTCTGCCATATGAACGAAGGTCATGCGGCGTTTTTGGTCCTGGAACGTGCCAACGATTTTATGAAGGCGAACGGCACTTCTTTCGAAGAGGCGCTTGCCGTAACCCGGGCGGGCAACCTATTTACCACTCATACAGCAGTTGCTGCCGGTTTTGACCATTTCAGTCCCTCGTCCATGGAATACCATCTAGGTGCTTATACCAAAGAAGAATTGGACCTGGATTTTAATGATCTGATGGCCTTGGGGCGTGCGGACGCCAATAACCGATCGGAAAGTTTTAACATGGCCTATCTGGCCATTCGTGGTAGCGGGGCGGTAAATGGCGTTAGCCGTTTGCACGGAGAGGTAAGCAGAAATCTTTTCAACAATCTTTTCCCGCGTTGGCCGGAAGCTGAAGTTCCGGTAGGCCATGTGACCAATGGGGTGCACATGCCATGCTGGGATTCCAAATATGCCGATGAAATCTGGACGGAATCCTGCGGAAAGGATCGCTGGAGGGGCGAACTCGATGACCATTCAGCGCATATTTCGAAACTATCCGACGAAAAACTCTGGGAATTTAGGAACCGATCGAGAAATCGCCTTGTCGATTTTATAAGGGAAAGGTTTGAGAGACAGGCAATAGTCTCGGGCCTACCGTCGGAAGTGGTAACGACCGCAGAACAGGTTTTTGACCCCAATACCTTGACCTTGGGCTTCGCCCGCCGGTTTGTGCCTTACAAAAGACCGGATCTCTTGTTACACGATCCCGAACGGTTTGTCCGAATCCTTACCAACCCGGAACATCCGGTACAATTGGTCCTGGCCGGTAAAGCGCCGCCATTTGATGAAGCGGGAAAAGGATTGATACGAAAATGGGTGCAGTTTATCCAACAGCATAATCTGCACAGGCATGTCCTCTTTCTAAGTGATTATGACATGATGTTGGCGGAAAATTTGGTCCAAGGTGTCGATGTATGGCTAAATACCCCGAGACGGCCCTGGGAGGCCAGTGGTACCAGTGGTATGAAAGTACTTGTGAACGGTGGCCTCAATTTATCGGTACTGGACGGTTGGTGGGCCGAGGCCTATACTCCCGAAGTGGGCTGGGCCTTGGGCGATGGCCAAGAACATGGCGACGATCCCGCGTGGGACGCGCACGAGGCAGCAGCACTATATGAAATACTGGAGCAGCAGGTCGTCCCCGAATTCTACGCACGTAACAAAAAAGGAGTATCGGAAATTTGGGTAGAGCGCATGCGAAAAAGTATGGCGACCCTAACGCCCCGTTTTTCAGCCAACCGAACGGTTCGCGAATATACGGAGGACTATTATCTGCCAGCGGCGATCAACTATAAAAAGTGCGCAGCGAGAAAAGGGGCTAAAGGGAAAAGAATCGTTGGCGCAGGCCATGAGCTCAAAGCTAAATGGGATGCCATAAAATTCGGACAAGTTCAAATCGAAAGCGAACGCCAAAAACATCACTTTAAGGCACCTATCTGGTTAAATGGAATAAACCCAAAACATGTTCAGGTAGAACTGTTCGCGGAAGGGATCAACGGTGGAGCGCCCGAAAAAATCAAGATGAAATTGGATTGGATGGGGGAAGATGGGGCACATAACTTTTATGCACAGGTAATCACAGACAGGCCTACCGATCACTTTACCGTTCGTATTGTACCCAGTTACGAAGGAGTTTCCGTACCGTTGGAGGATAACTTGATACTATGGCAGCACTAAATCAAATTTCAAATAATCGGACAGATGAAAACACTGGAATATCACGAAACCATATTGAAAAAAGTCAGCTTCGACAAGAGGTTGTTAAAGATGGAACTGAAAAAGGCGGTTCGCAATACCACTTGTTCCGAACAGCCAGTGCTTCTTGAATGGTGCGGAGAGCACCTTGGCGAGGAATACAAAAAGATGGCCGCCGGTTTTATGGAAAACAAAAGTTGTGCTTTCGAAGACGGGGGCAATAAATAAAATACCAAGTGAAAATATATCCGCAAAATTCAAATCTTTTAACGATCAGTGCCGGTCCATCGAGTATTAGGTTCGCTATGTATGAAATGGCCGAAAATCCCGTGAAGGAACTTTTTGGCGATATCCGTCACATCGGTTCCGGTAACGAGGTTTTCAGGGTAACCCACGTTAAAGGCAATGAAAGGGAAAACTCACGGATATACGCTCCTGGCTTTTACCAAGCTACTGTTTTTTTAATAAGCTGGCTCAAAAACCAGCCAGGCTCTGATCGTATTGGGCACATAGGGCACAAGATAACATATGGATTGAACCATCAAGGACCGAAAGTAATCGATACCGCCCTGTTGGCCGAGCTGAAACAGATCGCGGACTACATTCCCGACCGTCTTCCCGCAGAGATTGAGATTGTTGAAACGTTCACAATGCGATATCCGACCTTACGGCAGGTGGCCTGTTTCGATACCAGCTTTCATGCAGACTTGCCTCGGGTTGCCAAGATACTCCCTATTCCAAGGCGTTTTGAACGGACCGGAATCCATAGGTATGGCTTTCACGGCCTGTCCTTTTCCCATCTCATGATTGAACTCAAAAAAAGGATCGGTATTCAAAAAGCCAATGGAAGGGTCATTCTTGTACATCTTTGTGAAGAAGCGAGTCTGACCGCTGTCAAAGAGGGCAAGAGCATAGATACCAGTATGGGGTTTACACCTTCGGGTGGATTGGTCATGGGCACTCGAAGCGGAGATTTAGACCCCGGTGTTGTAGGGTATTTACTGAAAAAAGAACGGTTGGGGGCAAAACAGTTCAACCGTTTGATCAATCATGAGGGTGGTTTGCTCGGAATCTCCGAAACAAGTGCCAATATACATGATTTATTACTGAAAGAAGATGCTGATCCAAGGGCGGCGGAAGCGGTGGCCCTATTCTGTTATCAGATAAGAAAATATATCGGAGCGTTTACCACCGTCTTGGGCGGACTGGATGTACTGGTTTTCTCTGGCGGCATAGGCGAAAACGCCCCTATCATACGGTCAAGGATTTGTCAGGGACTTGACTTTTTAGGTATTGGACTCGATGAAGAACAAAACAGGAAAAATTCATATAAAATTTCGGACGTGGACGGTAAGGTACTAGTTAAAGTAATTCATTCTGACGAGGAGACCATCATTGCAAAAAATGTGGCCCAAGAGTATTTTAAAGATGGCAATGATGATAAAACAATACCATACGGACTTAGCGAAAGGCAAAAAAGTCCGAGGGCTTCCCTCCGAAGAAATTTTGGGAAATCCAACGTATGGGATGGGTAAATGGAATATTGTGATTTCTTCGTTCGGATTGGCGTACGAAATATCCGCTAGTTGAAACGACGTATTGTAAACCGGGCTGGTTAATCTTCTCGGGAGGTACTCAATAAAAAAATTATAAAGAACCAAGTGTATGAAGACTATTGAACACATAGCAATTTTTACGTCGGGGGGCGATTCCCCGGGGATGAATGCCGCCTTATACGGAATTGTGAAAAAAGCAGAACAAAGTGGTATCAGGTTAAGTGGTATCCGAAAAGGATATGAGGGCCTAATAGATGGCGATTTGGTTCCCTTGGACGCCCACAAATTACAAAAGATGGTACATCGGGGAGGAACACTGTTAAAAACAGCTCGAAGCAAACGTTTTTTAACGCTAGAAGGAAGACAGCGGGCATTGGAAAATCTTCAAAAAAATGAAGTCGATGCTCTGATCGCCATAGGTGGCGATGGAACATTTAAAGGTCTGTTGGCATTTTCAGAAATCTGTGACCTCCCGTTTTTGGGCATTCCCGGCACCATAGACAACGATCTGGCCGGTACCGATTTTACGCTCGGTTTCGATTCTGCCGTAAATACCGCAATTGAAAACATCGATAAGATCAGGGATACCGCAGAAGCTCATAACAGAATATTTCTGATCGAGGTGATGGGTAGGGACTGTGGTTATATCGCCATCCACTCTGGATTGGGTACCGGCGCGGATGCCATTTTGATCCCTGAAAGCGCACATGACTTTATCCAATTGTTGGAAAAGGCGGGAAGTTACGATCGTGAAGAGGCCTTTATCGTAATCGTTTCAGAAGGAGATGAACTCGGGGCCGAGGTGGCAGCCAAAAAGATAAAGGAAATAAACCCTGACGTGGACCTGCGCATTACGAAACTGGGGCATGTGCAACGCGGGGGCAACGCATCCGCTTTTGATAGAATGTTGGGCATACGGCTTGGTGCAGCTGCTGTAGAGGCACTTTTGCGCGGAAGGAAGAATGTCATGGCGGGAATCTTGAACAACGAACTGAGCCTGACCCCATTTGACCGAGTGGTAAAAGAGCATCAAGTGAACGATGAATTGCAGGGCCTATTAAAAATTTTCGGGAACTAAAAATAGAATGAAACGATCGACAACCAACATAGCGATTATTTTCTTGCTGACTGCAGCGACTATTATCTTTGAGATAAGTCTTTCACGCCTGTTCTCATACCTTCTTAGTTTTCATTTCGTGCTCATTATCATTGCTTTTTCCATACTCGGTCTTGGCATTGGCCAGATAACGTATGCCAAGTATTCCGAGAAGATAGATCATTCATTGCTTTGGTGGATGGCACTACCGTCAATCTCAATGTTTTTAAGCTTTACCCTTTTGCTTGTCCTTTCACAAATAGGCGTTTCGTCATCCACGGATTTTGGCCTGCCCATTTTTATACTCTTGTCAACCGTTCCGTTCATAGCCATCGGAATAGTCTATGCCCATATTTTTGAAATGGATAAACGGCATGTGTCAACCTTATACGCCTTAGATCTCATAGGGGCGGCCACAGGCGCACTCGCCTCCATTTTTTTGCTTAATGCATTTGGCTTGGTAGAGGTAGTGGCGATAGCCATAGGCTTACTGTTGCTGGCCCTGATAATAGCGTTGATAACAGTCAAGAACCGTTATTCAAAAATACTGGTCCCCTTAGTGCTGGTCGTTATTTTTTTAATGGGATTTGCAAAGGATGCCCTGAACTTCGATATACCCGTTGCAAAAGACCCGTCCAAGGATTTGTACCGGTTGATGGCCAACCCTGCTTTGAAAAGCGAAAAACTGGAAAGCCGTTGGAGCGCATTTGGCAAGACCGATCTGGTCAAGTTCACGTATCCTGATGGTACGGTGTCCAAATCAATGTTTATCGATGGTGCGGCAGGAACCGATGTAATCTCCATTGACGAGCTTGCCAAGGATACCGTAGAAATGAAAAGGGTGCTGTATGGGTTTCCGGGGATTTTTGCCATGAATTTTTTAAGCGAAAAGGAAAAGGATTCCGTGCTGATAATTGGTCCCGGTGGTGGAATTGATATTGCCGCAACATACTTCATGGGCTTTAAATATATTGAAGCGGCAGAGGTCAACCCCTCCTTTGTGGCACTGATGAAAAAGTACAACCCTTCAACCTTTAATGACAAGGAGAACATAAAGGTACATGTGAACGAGGGAAGAAATTTTGTGGTCGAAAACAAGGGAAAATACGATGCCGTTATGTTGACCATTCCGGTGACCAAAAGTTCAAGGGGCACAGATTTTTACGGACTTACCGAGAACTATCTGTTTACCATGGAGGCACTTGCGGATTATCTGGATGGTTTAACGGAAGACGGTGCCATCTATTTTACGATGCACGGAAGGCAGGAGGTATATAAAATGTTGGCGAACTTTTTGGAGCTACAGGAGCGGATGGGGGTAGGTCAATTAGAGGCGTTAAAAAAGGTTTATATCTATTCCAACGAAATGAACCCTGTATTGGTCATTAAAAAGAACCCTTTTGAACAAAAAACAATAGAGGAGGCACATAAAACCGCACACTATTATGGATTGGACAAGGAGCCGTTTTATTTTCCATATATCGAACAAGAAGGTTTGGACACCATCGTACAGAACGTAAATTATAAGTGGTATATGTTCGACGATCTGTTGTATGATATCTCCAAAGGCTCCTATGCGTATGATGAACTTTGGAAAACCGCATCCATAAACTTGAGTCCGGTTTCCGATGATTCCCCCTATTTTTTTAATTACAACAATGGCATACCCGATGCCATGACCACCCCCTTATGGCTTGGTCTGTTCATCGTCGGGTGGTTCATAGTCAACCATGTGAACGGATGGAGATCGGTTTCTTTTTCAGAAAACACCTCTATATACATGCAAAGAAAATTTAGAGCCTGGGCACTTATATCCTTTTTGTTGGGATTCTCATATATACTCATACAAGGGTATCTTTTTCAAATACTCAACTTAAAGCTCTCCAACCCTTCCCAGTCCTTTTCATTATTGCTTTTTACGTTTTTACTGGGCAATGGGGTGGGCAGCCTTTTGACGGGAACTTTCAAAAAAAATCTTTCCCGTAAGCTCATCGTATACTCGGCCTTGATCGTTTTGGTTTCCTTATTGACCGTATATGTACTGCTCCCTATATGGTATAAACAACTATCAGAATTCTGGATAGCCTTATTTTTACTGCTTCCGTCTTTCTTTATAGGGATCCCTTTTCCAGTATTGCTAAAAACGGCCTCCTCGCTGAAAGAGAAGAAAAGCATTCCCTATTTATTAGGTATATCAAGCGTGGCGGGTGTTGCTGCCTCGATCTTTGCCATTGTCATTTCCATCCTGTATGGTTACAGGTTTGTATTCCTGCTCGGCTTGTTCGGATACGGTGTAGTGATAATGCTGGCGTACAGATTAAAAACCCTTAAAATCGTACACACATGAAAAAATGGTCCTTATATATAGGAAGCTACTCAGGAATCAAGGTATTTATCCATTGGACCTTCTGGATCATTATTGGATGGATATTCATGATGCATTTTGAAATGGGACATGGATGGGCCGAAGGCCTGGCAGGCGCCCTCTTTATCCTAACTTTGTTTGCCTGTGTGGTACTGCATGAATTTGGCCATGCGTTAACGGCCAAAAAATATGGTATCCCAACACGTGATATTACGCTCTATCCCATTGGTGGGGTAGCGAGTCTCGATAGAATGCCCGAAAAACCCGCCCAAGAGTTGGCCGTGGCCGTGGCCGGCCCCGCGGTAAATGTCATAATTGCCGGGATTCTCTATATTTTTCTGTTTTCGACCGATCAATTGTTGCCCATCTCGGAAATAGACCATATGAGCGGTGACAATTTTTGGTTCAACATCATGGCCGCCAATGTGATCCTAGCTGTTTTTAATTTGATACCGGCTTTTCCAATGGACGGCGGAAGAGTGTTGAGGGCAGTTTTGGCGTTCAATATGGACAAGCTCAAGGCAACGACCATCGCTGCACGGGTAGGACAATTGCTGGCCATCGTATTTGTATTCCTAGGGTTCTTTTCCAATTTTTGGCTGGTGTTCATCGGCCTGTTCATTTTTTTGGGGGCCGGGGCCGAAGCGGTACAGGAAAGCACGAAATCTGCACTCATCGGATATACCGCAAGTGACGTTTTGATTCAAAAATATACCCGACTATCGCCCATGGAAACCTTGGAAAAAGCAGTACAGTTGTTGCAGAATACCCAGGAACAGGGCTTTGTGGTCGTAGAGAACGATCAGGCAATAGGTGTCCTGACACGAAAGGAACTGATCAAGGGGTTGACCGCATATGGAAATAATTCCCGCGTGTCCGATATAATGCGAAACGACTTCGCAATAGTTGCGCCAAATACGCCCCTACAACAGGTGTATGAAAAGCTCGTGTCCAATAACTCTCAACTTGCCGCGGTCTTGGATAATGGGCAGTTGACAGGTATTGTGACCGTAAAGGGAATTAATGAAATGATAATGGTTACAAAGGGAAGAAAAAAATAATGCAAACACATCAAAACATAAGTGAGCTATTAAGCCCCTACATTCTGGGGGTACTCCTAAGCACGGGTATAGGTCTTATCCTTGGACTGGAAAGGGAATATGACAAGCTAAAGGATGAGCAGGGGTTTGCCGGTATTCGAACATTTCCGATAACGGCCATAATCGGTTTTATGTTGGGCAGTTTGAACGAGACTTATACCTCTTGGCTTGTCATTGTTAGTTTGGCGACCATTATTTTGTTCTTTGCCATCAGCCATTTGTCCATTGTGCAGAAACATTCCATGACCGGTAATACCACAAATCTCGCTTTGATTGCCACATTT
>NZ_QXFI01000032.1:65000-67128 GCF_003584135.1 Flagellimonas pelagia | reverse complement strand
AAAAAATATCCGAAAACATTTTGTGGAGTCGGAATAACGTTCTTATATTTGCACCCGCTTAGCTGATGAGGCAGGGCGTTTTCGAGAGGGGGATTGGTCGGGATGGCCGATTTTTTTTTCGGGAAAAACAAGAAGAAGTTCATATGCATATTGTAACGACAGCGTAAAGAGAATAAGAACCATTTTGATGCGGGGGCCCGGATATTTCCGGGTGTCGGACAGACATTCAAGGAAATACAATGAAGAGTTTGATCCTGGCTCAGGATGAACGCTAGCGGCAGGCCTAACACATGCAAGTCGAGGGGTAGAGGGTGCTTGCACCCTTGAGACCGGCGCACGGGTGCGGAACGCGTATGGAACCTGCCCCTGTCAGGGGAATAGCCCAGGGAAACTTGGATTAATGCCCCATGGTATCCATGTATCGCATGATATGTGGATTAAAGATTTATCGGACAGGGATGGCCATGCGTACCATTAGCTGGTTGGTGAGGTAACGGCTTACCAAGGCAACGATGGTTAGGGGCCCTGAGAGGGGGATCCCCCACACTGGTACTGAGACACGGACCAGACTCCTACGGGAGGCAGCAGTGAGGAATATTGGACAATGGTCGGAAGACTGATCCAGCCATGCCGCGTGCAGGATGACGGCCCTATGGGTTGTAAACTGCTTTTATACGGGAAGAAACCCACCTACGTGTAGGTGGCTGACGGTACCGTAAGAATAAGGACCGGCTAACTCCGTGCCAGCAGCCGCGGTAATACGGAGGGTCCGAGCGTTATCCGGAATCATTGGGTTTAAAGGGTCCGTAGGCGGGCCTGTAAGTCAGGGGTGAAAGTTTGTGGCTCAACCATAAAATTGCCTTTGATACTGCAGGTCTTGAGTCATGGTGGGGTTGCCGGAACATGTGGTGTAGCGGTGAAATGCATAGATATCACATAGAACACCGATCGCGAAGGCAGGTGACCAACCATGTACTGACGCTGATGGACGAAAGCGTGGGTAGCGAACGGGATTAGATACCCCGGTAGTCCACGCCGTAAACGATGGATACTAGCTGTGGGGCATTCGTGCTCCGTGGCCAAGCGAAAGTGATAAGTATCCCACCTGGGGAGTACGTTCGCAAGAATGAAACTCAAAGGAATTGACGGGGGCCCGCACAAGCGGTGGAGCATGTGGTTTAATTCGATGATACGCGAGGAACCTTACCAGGGCTTAAATGCAGGCTGCATGGGGTGGAGACATCCCTTTCTTCGGACTGCCTGCAAGGTGCTGCATGGTTGTCGTCAGCTCGTGCCGTGAGGTGTCAGGTTAAGTCCTATAACGAGCGCAACCCCTGCCGTTAGTTGCCAGCATGTAAAGATGGGGACTCTAACGGGACTGCCGGTGCAAACCGTGAGGAAGGTGGGGACGACGTCAAATCATCACGGCCCTTACGTCCTGGGCCACACACGTGCTACAATGGCCGGTACAGAGGGAAGCCACCCCGCAAGGGGGCGCGGATCTATAAAACCGGTCACAGTTCGGATCGGGGTCTGCAACTCGACCCCGTGAAGCTGGAATCGCTAGTAATCGGATATCAGCCATGATCCGGTGAATACGTTCCCGGGCCTTGTACACACCGCCCGTCAAGCCATGGAAGCCGGGAGTGCCTGAAGTCCGTCACCGCAAGGAGCGGCCTAGGGCAAAATCGGTAACTAGGGCTAAGTCGTAACAAGGTAGCCGTACCGGAAGGTGCGGCTGGAACACCTCCTTTCTAGAGAAAGAGACGCCCGGAGGTTGTTCGGGCCCCGCACGAGGTGGTCCTTTACCTTTATGCTGTCGTTTTACAATGTGTTTTTTGATATACTGGCAAATTTTTAGGCCAAGACAGTCTCATAGCTCAGCTGGTTAGAGCGCTACACTGATAATGTAGAGGTCGGCAGTTCGAGTCTGCCTGAGACTACGATGAAAGGTTCATTGAGTATTGAAAGGAAATTCTGGAAGTTGAGACACCAGTTGTTGGTTCTTGGTTGATGGTTGATGGAAATTACGATCAACGAACAACGAACAACAATCAACTAGACTGGGGAATTAGCTCAGCTGGCTAGAGCGCCTGCCTTGCACGCAGGAGGTCAAGGGTTCGACTCC
>NZ_QXFI01000032.1:0-60000 GCF_003584135.1 Flagellimonas pelagia | reverse complement strand
TAGTAAGATTCATAATACTATATAAATAGCTTGTATTTCTATTTGGTCCTACAACCGAGGCATAGGTAAGCACAAAACTTTGGGTGGTATCAAACTCCCCTTGGGCATGAAGTTTTACTTCTCTAGTCTCAAAAAAGATTTCTTCCACATCTATGGGTTCCCCATTCATTTCTGAAACAAACGCAAAGTGATTAGAAGGTATATTTGGGCTTAAGAAACCTTCTGGTATTGTAATAGTTACTAAAAGGCGTAAAATTTGAACAGGAATCTCCACTACAGATGTATTTCCCAATGAATCAAAAGCTATGATTTTTAAAATCTGCTCACCTGTGGAATAATTTTCCGGATTCATATCAAAATCAACTTGGCCATCAGTTCCGGAGGGAAAATCAACACCAGAGGTTAATAAATTTTGTCCCCCTAAGGTAACATCAAACATGGTTACATTTGAGTACGTATCAGAAAGTGTGATGGACATAAGGAATTCCTCATCCAGAATCTGCCCCTCCTCAACGGTGTTTGGAACAATTAAAGGTCCAGTATTGTCAGCAATAAAGGTTACTTCGTGAGAAGTTGTATTTTCGGCTAAGTCCGTAGCCTCAATCTTTAAAATATTTTCACCATCCGATAAATCCAGGGTGTTGATATTAAACTCATATAAATCGTTGGATATTTCTGAGGCCAACTCATTGTTTATGTAGATTTTTACTATTGATAAACCTTCATTATCGCTCGCAGTAAAAGTGAATGTATTAGTGTCACCTCCAATAACTTGTCTGTCAGACAATGAAACTTCAGAAATTGCAGGCAATTCGTTGTCTATATGAATTATTTGTTCAGAAACCCCTTCGTTTCCAGAGGTGTCCGTAGCCACAATTTTCAAAATATAGTCTTGAAACTTTCCAGTACTTGGAATCTTAGAAGAATAATTGGAAAGGTCAATCGTAAGTTGAAACGGTGCACTATTATCCTCACCTACTTTTTGATTGTTTATAAATGCTTCCACTTTAGCTACCCCACCAGCATCTTGTGCACTGATATTAATGGTAATTTGATTGCTGAAAACAGATGGCTCACCAGTAGAATCATTAGTTGATCCTGCAATTTGGACGGTAACTGTTGGCGCGATTACATCTGGCTCCGGCTCTGGTGCTGGATCTTCAGAATCCGAGGAGCAAGAAAGCAATAAAAGTACTAAACTGAATAAAAATGAGGTAAGTTGAAATTTTTTCATTGGTCGAATTAAGGACGGGACTAAATCTAGTATGAATTGTTAAATCAGCAAAATGTTTTATGGGAAGTGAAAGAATTTTCGACATGTGGTCCGTTGATTGGAAGAAAGGATTAGAATTATTTAAAGTTCCATTTACATTGTGGGAAGAATATGATAAAATTGAAATAATTTAAGATTAACTTCCAAAGAACATGTCAAAAGTAACTTTGAAACAAACCTCAAGGCATGCGCATCGTAGTACAAAGATTGTTTCCGTTCTTTTTGTTGTTGGCCATACTGTTTCCGCTTTTGTTCTTCGATAAAGGGGCCATCCTACTTTTTGTTAACGGACAGCGAACCCCTTTTTTGGATTCCGTTTTTATCAAATCCAGTTCATTGGGTAATGCCGTTACCGTGGCGTTTGTTGTGATTCTGGTATTACGGTTTAAATTAAAATGGCTGGCCATTTTTCTTCTGGCATTTGTATTTCAAATCCTATTGGTACTCTTGTTCAAGAAAGGGTTCTATTCAGGCGAGTTAAGACCATATCTCTATTTTTACAGATCAGGTTTGGGCAACTTGATCCATTTGGTGGAAGGAGTCAAAATCAGATATGTAAATTCCTTTCCCTCGGGCCATACGGCTACCATTTTCTTTTTGGTCTCCTTTTTTGCCTTGTTGTCTCGTAACCGCTCTGCCAGCTGGGTTTTGATGTCCCTTGGTTTGGTAGTGGGTATATCCCGCATTTATTTGGTCCAACATTTTTTTGTGGATGTCTATTTCGGGATTCTTTTTGGCACGCTATCTTCGATTTTTGCCTACCTGATTGTTAAAGGATTTCCCAAGAAATGGCACTCCAAACAAATTCATATTGATGTACAACAAGTGCAACAGACAACCCAAAATGCACTAAGACAGTTGTTTAATGGCTAATTTGTAGTCATTTGATACTTTGAGCTATTGAAAAAATATGATTCCCTTCTCGTTTTTCTTTTCGGACTGTTGATGTGTACTTCGTTCATTGGTCTTTATCCGATTTATATATTGGATGAAGCCCGAAACTCAGAGGCAGCTCGGGAAATGTTGGTTTCTGACAATTATATAGTCCCTTTCTTCAATGGACAATTGCGAACCGATAAACCGCCCTTACATTACTTTTTCATGGTGCTGGGCTATAAAATCTTTGGAGTAAACGCGTTTGGTGCACGGTTTTTTTCAGGATGCTTTGGTGCGCTTACCCTGCTTATGACCTATTGGAGTGTGAAAAGATGGTTCCACCCACTGGTAGCCAAGATTACGGTAGCGGTTTTAATGTCGTCCTTATTCTTTGTACAGGAATTTCATTTGGCGGTACCCGATCCCTATCTCATCTTTTTTGTTACCCTATCCCTTTTTTCCTTTTATGGTTTCTACAAAACACAAAGAATAAGTTGGTTGCTTCCATTTTATGGAGGAATGGCCTTGGGTATATTGACCAAGGGTCCCATTGCGATCGTACTACCAGGGCTGGTCATACCTATTTTTCTGTGGATGCAAAAGGAATTCAATCTTAGGAACGTTCTGAAATTAAAACCATTCCTTGGCCTGTTGCTCATCATCTTGATTGCTGGTCCTTGGTATTATCTCGTGCATCTTAACACTGAAGGGGCGTGGACCAAAGGCTTTTTCTTGGACCATAACCTATCCAGATTTGGTTCGGAAAAGGAAGGACATGGAGGTCTTTTCCTCATAACACCATTGTATGTACTGTTGGGAATGCTGCCCTTCTCAGTGTTCCTTGTTCAAGGGTTTGTAAGGGCATGGAAGGTGAGAAAAACAAACGATTTTGTACTGTTCTCTTTTTTGGTCTCGGCCATTACCATAGTTTTTTTTAGTATTTCCAGCACCAAGCTTCCCAATTACCCGATGCCCAGCTATCCGTTCGTAGCCATCTTGATCGCCTTTTATCTTTACCAGACCTATCTGGAGGGCAAAAGAACACTGGCGCTCGGGTTAAGTCTATTGTTTTTGATGTTGATAGGTATTTTATTGCCCATTGGAGGATGGATTGGCCTGTCCATGGAAAAATCATTGTTCAACTTGAGATATGTCAGCTTATTTTTGATTTTGGCCAGTATCACTAGTTTGGCATCTTCCTACTTTTATCTATCGGGAAGGTTTAAAACTACTTTCAGGTTGATTGCGGGAGGATGGATTATGATGGGATTGTTCCTTTTTGGGTTTATTTATCCTTCATTGACCCAGCACAGTCCGGTTTCCAAAGCTTTGGAACAATTGCCTTCAAATGCTGATATGGTTGCCTTTAAAAGATTCGATAGTGCATTTCCTATCAATTTTCAAAGAACCTTTCCTGTGCTGGATTCTTTGGAAGAAATCCATGCTTATTTGAAAGAGCATCCAGATGCTTTCATCATAACCAATACCAGAAAGAGGGAAGACCTACAACAATTGGAAAGCTTGCACCTTGTTATGGAGCAAAAGGCCCTTTTTGAGAACCATATCACCAGGATCTATACCAAATAGGCAATCCCCACACCTAAAATGATGACCAGTAGCTTTCTCAGGTTGAAGGCATGTCCCTGGGAACTTTCAAATAGAATAATGGTAGAAATGTGGAAAAACACCCCAATGGCCAAGGCAGTCAAAAATTGGCCATAATTGGCAATCAAAGGTGAAGTGGACAGATAACTTCCCAAAGGTGTCATCAAGGAAAAAGCGGCTACGAACAACAATATGGAACCCAATTTCATCTTGGAGTTGACAAAAAAGATACTCAGGATGATGGCAATAGGAATTTTGTGGATGACGATTCCGTACAAAATGGAATTGTTTCCGTGAATGGGAACACCCTCCACCAATGCATGTATGGAAAGGCTTAGGAACAACAAGGTCGGAAATTTATTCTCCTTTAAATGGATGTGCATGTGTCCGTGCTCCGCTCCCTTGGAAAAGAATTCCAAAAAAATCTGCAATAAAATCCCACCCAGAATGAATAGGGCAATGGTCTTTGGGTCGTTGCCTTCATAAACTTCCGGCAATAGCTCAAAAAAGGTCAGGGACAACAAAAAGGCACCACTAAAGGCCAATAAAAGTTTAATGTTGCCTGTATTTTCTGGCTTAATGAACCATACAAAGGCAAACCCGGTCCAAACGGCCAAAATGGGAATCAGGTAAACGAGAATTGAAGGAAAATCCATAGGCAGACTTGAAGGAGTAAAAATAGCCTATTTTTGCCGAAAGATGTATTGACGGTATGGCAGGAAATTTTAAAATGATGGCGAAGACCCTTTATGGTTTCGAACCTATTTTGGCAAAGGAACTTAGGGATCTAGGTGCCGGACATGTTGAAGAGGGGGTAAGGAACGTAACTTTTGAAGGAGATACGGGATTTATGTACAAGGCCAATTTGTGTTTGCGCACGGCGTTAAAAGTGTACAAGCCACTCAAAACATTCAAGGTTTTTAATGAAAAAGACCTTTATAACCATATCTACAGTTTGGATTGGCCGGCTCTGTTCGATGCGGAAAAGACCTTTGCCATTGATTCCACGGTAACGTCGGATGTGTTCAACAATTCCATGTTCGTGTCCTTAAAGGCCAAAGATGCCATTGTGGACAAGTTCCGAGCGGTGGTGAGGCAACGTCCCAATGTCAGCACACAAGATCCGGATGTCCGGATCAATATCCATATTTTTAAGAATATCTGTACCGTTTCCTTGGACAGTTCTGGGAATTCCCTGCATCAACGGGGATACCGTATTTTGACCAATATTGCCCCGATCAATGAAGTCTTGGCCGCTGGATTGCTTCTGAAGAGTAGTTGGGATGGCCAGACCGATTTTTTGGATCCTATGTGCGGTAGCGGTACTTTTTTGATCGAAGCGGCCATGATAGCGTGCAATGTTCCGGCCAACATCAACAGGGAATCCTATGCCTTTATGCATTGGAAGGATTATGATTCGGAATTACACCAAAAAATTGTAGAGGCCAGTTTAAAAAAGACCAGAGAATTCCATCATAAAATCTTGGGGTATGACAAGGCACCTTCAGCAGTGAGAAAATCTCAAGAAAATGTGGAAAATGCCAATTTATCCGATTATATCACCGTGGAACGCAAGGATTTCTTTTATACGGAAAAGCCTGTGGAAGGAAAACTCCAAATGGTGTTCAATCCGCCATACGGGGAGCGTTTACCCATTGAGGTGGAGGAGTTTTACGCCAAAATAGGGGATACCTTAAAGCAGAGTTATCCGGGAACAAACGCATGGATGATTACTTCCAACCTTGAGGCCCTTAAATTTGTAGGGTTGAAACCATCCCAAAAAATCAAGGCTTTCAATGGTAAACTGGAAGCCAAATTTGTACAGTACGAAATCTACGAGGGAAGCCGTAAAGCCAAACATCATAACAATCCAAGTTAAGAATGTAACAATGGGTTAAAAAATTTGGTCAAGTGAATTATTTCATTAGCTTTGGTAAGTTTTTAAAAGCAAAAACTAACTAACTCAATCTAACTACAAAGAAAAAGAGCCTGATCGATCAGGCTCTTTTTTATTTATCCGACCAAATGGCAAGTTCGTTGCCCGAAGGGTCCGTAAAATGGAACCTTCTTCCGCCTGGAAACGAAAAGATTTCCTTGACAATGGTCCCTCCCGATTTCAATACTTTTTCTTGAATCGCCTCCAAGTTTTCATGGTATAGGACAACGAGTACCCCATTGGAGATTTCCTTCTCTGTATGCTCAAAACCACCATCCAGTCCGCTATCGGAAAAAGCAATATAATCAGGCCCATAATAGGTAAAGGTCCATCCAAAGGCTTGACCATAGAACTCCTTGATCTTGGCAAGATTAGTTGCCCTAAATTCGATGTAGTTAATGTGGCTGTTTTCCATGCTTACTGTTGATTGGGTTCTTTCTTCTTTTTGGATTTTTTGTAGAAGGGAATCAAGTAGCTGATGGAATAATTGTAGTTCACCCCAAAATTGCTGCCATCGGTAACCTTGTTGAATCCAGGGATCCAAAGATTGGGAAAGTTGTCGTCCTCTTTATTGGTGACCAAAAAGCCCAGTCGTGCACTCATACCCACGTAGATATTTGCAAAAAGCTCTGCTTTAATACCAACAATAAACTCCAGCCAGGAAGCCGTCAGTCCAGTGAACTCGCGACCTGGTTCGGCACCGGCCAAAAATTCTTGGTTGTAGTATTGATTGCTATCGTAAATAGTGTAATCGTTCAAGGTTTGGCTAAAGCTCGCCACTGCATACCGTCCCCCAAGAATGATGGAATTGTTCATCCCAAACCAATTTTCATAGGTGTTCATATCTACTCCCGCCTTTATGTAACTTCCCGATGTTTCAAAATTGTACAAAAGGGTCTGTGCCAAGTTTTCGGATTGTGTTTTGGTTTCATTGCCTATTTCGGCGGCCAAATACAACTTGTGGGTAAGACGGTAGTCCCCGACCAGCTCAAGGCCAGTATAATCCTCATCAACAAAAGAAAGGACCAATTTGCTGATATCCGCACCCACTCGAAGACCATACTGCTCCTTGTACTCCACGGTATCCTTTTTTTGAAGGTCGATGGGTTCGCTTTGCCCCAATAGCATCAAGGGCATTAAGGCTAAGGTGAGGCTAATAATATATCTTGACATGGACATTGTTGGAGTTTTCTATGGATTCTTGGACCACTTTAATGTCCTGGATCCAGTTATTGGCACTTGCGGGCAAGGTTACGCTCAGGTTGTCAAAATTCATCACGAAACCGCAGGCCCTTGATAAAAAAGCTTCCCTTGTGGTATATGAAAATGTGAGGGTATCAATGTTTCCCGTTTCCTCGCCGGTATCCGCATCATCAGCAGAATTGGTGATGAACGCAAAGGAAGTGGCCGTGGCATCCGAACGAAGTGGAATCCCTATGGAATCCAAACTGCTAGAACGGTCGGTAATGGTATTGATGGTACTGTCCAAGATTATCTCTTTGATCCGTAATGATGGTACATCCTTGCTGGCCGTAGTATCGTCAATATCATAAAAACCGATTACCAGCAACGGGGTATCCCCGTCTACGCAGATATCATCCTTTTCACAGGATGAAACATAAATGACCAATGAGAGAATAAGTAGGATGGGGATAATTTTCTTCATTCCGGTTTCTTGTCCTTATTAATTAAAGTGTAGCCCGTTTTTCCAAAAGTACAACATTTTCAACGTGATGGGTCTGTGGAAACATATCCACGGGCTGCACCTTGGTGACTTCATAAAATTCTTTCATAAGAGCCAAATCCCTGGCCTGGGTTGCGCTGTTACAACTCACGTAAACGATTTTCGGTGGGGCCACTTGCAATAATTGCTCCACCACATTTTTGTGCATGCCATCCCTTGGGGGGTCGGTAATGATCACATCGGGTTGCCCATGTTGTGCAATAAATTGCTCGTTGAAGACACTTTTCATATCCCCAACAAAGAATTCAACGTTGCTAATGTTATTGTGTTGGGCATTCGCCTTGGCATCTTCAATGGCTTCAGGCACGGATTCTACCCCAATCACTTTTTTGGCTTTTTTTGACACGAACTGCGCAATGGTTCCGGTTCCGGTATATAGGTCATAAACCAGTTCATCGCCAGTTAGACCTGCAAAGTCACGGGTCACTTTGTAGAGTTCAAAGGCCTGCTCCGAATTGGTTTGGTAGAACGACTTGGCGTTGATCTTGAACTGCAGTCCCTCCATTTGTTCAAAAATATGGTCCCGTCCCAAAAAGCAAATTACTTCCTGATCGTAAATGGTGTCATTTTGTTTGGAATTGATGACGTACAGTAAGGATGTGATTTCTGGAAAGGTTTGGGCTAAATGGTTCAATAGCAGCTCCCGTTGTTCCTTTTTATCTTCAAAAAATTGAATGAGCAACATGATTTCCCCTGTGGAAGCGGTGCGTATCATCATGGTGCGCAAAAGCCCCTCTTGTTTTCGTGGGTCAAAGAAGGACAATCCATTTTCGGAGGCAAAGCGTTTGGTTTCCAATCGGATGGCATTGGAAGGGTCTTGTTGTAAGTGACATTTTTTAATGTCCAAAATCTTGTCCCACATTCCCGGGATATGGAATCCCAATGCCTTGCGGTCATCAATATCCTTCTCAGAGTTGATTTCCGATTCGGTCAACCACCGACTATTGGAAAAAGAAAATTCCATTTTGTTCCGATAAAAATATTGCTTCTTGGAACCCAATATGGGATTGATTTCCGGAAGCTCCAGATGACCGATGCGTTTTAAATTGTTCACGACCTCGTTTTGTTTGAAATGAAGTTGGTGCTCGTAGGCCATGTTTTGCCATTTACAACCTCCACAAACGCCAAAATGTTGACATTCGGGCTGGGTCCTTTTATCCGAAAGGACATGGAAATGGGTCGCGACGCCTTCAAAATAGGCACTTCTTTTTTTGGTGGTCATAACATCCACTATATCACCCGGGACGGCATTGGACAGAAAAATGACCCTACCATCTGGTGCTTTACCTACTGATTTTCCCTTGGCCCCGGCATCAACAACCGTTACATTTTCAAAAGTCTGTCGCTTGTTCTTTCTACGCATGGCGCAAAAGTAATTTCTTTTTGGTATTTGGTGGCCCCCAGCTTCTTAAATTGAACCTAAACTTTACGCGTATCACGTTCTAGAATCAAGCACCACAAAGCCATGCTTTTGAACAATAATTTGTAATTTGCGGGCACTTCTAGGGATGATTTCTCTCCCACGCTGCTTTTTCGAGTCCTCGAAAGAATAAAGGTATTGTAGGAATGGTTATTTTATGAATTTTAAAAATTATTGAAATGGCTGTTTTAGAGCATTTAACATCGCAGCAAGCGATTGATTTGGAAAACAAGTACGGAGCCCATAACTATCACCCATTGCCTGTGGTTTTGAGCAAAGGCGAAGGTGTTTATGTGTGGGATGTGGAAGGCAAGAGATATTATGATTTTCTCTCCGCTTATTCCGCAGTGAACCAAGGGCATTGCCACCCAAAGATTGTGGGTGCCATGGTGGAGCAGGCCCAAACCTTGACCTTGACTTCGCGGGCTTTTTACAATGATATGTTGGGGCAGTACGAACAGTATGCTACGTCTACCTTTGGATTCGACAAATTATTGCCCATGAATACGGGGGCAGAAGCTGTGGAAACCGCTTTGAAGATTTGTAGACGATGGGCCTACCAGAAAAAGGGAATTCCTGAAAATCAGGCACAGGTGATTGTTTGTGAAAATAATTTTCATGGGAGGACCACGACCATCATTTCGTTCTCCAATGATCCAGTAGCAAGAACTGACTATGGACCTTTTACGGAAGGGTTCATCAAAATAGCATATGATAATTTGAGGGCTCTTGAAAAGGCTTTACAGAACAATCCCAATGTGGCCGGTTTCTTGGTGGAACCCATCCAAGGTGAAGCTGGAGTGTATGTCCCATCTGAGGGATATTTGTCTGCGGCCAAGGCCCTATGCGAAAAATACAACGTGCTATTTATTGCTGATGAAGTACAAACGGGAATCGCCAGAACGGGTAAAATGCTTGCGGTGGACCATGAAAACGTAAAACCAGATATTTTGATCTTGGGGAAGGCCCTTTCAGGAGGAGTTTACCCTGTTTCAGCAGTTTTGGCCAATAATGAAATCATGGACGTGATAACACCGGGTAGTCATGGCAGCACGTTTGGTGGAAACCCAGTGGCGGCGGCAGTGGCCATTGCGGCACTCGAAGTAATCAAGGAGGAACAATTGGCGGAAAATGCCATGGAGTTGGGAGAAGTGTTCCGAGAAGAATTGAACAAGTTCATCCCATCTTGCGATTTGGTGATCCAGGTTAGGGGAAAGGGATTGTTGAATGCCATTGTGATCAACGATACCGAGGATAGCTCCACGGCTTGGGATATTTGTATGGCACTGAAGGAAAATGGTCTCCTGGCCAAACCTACGCATGGAAACATTATCCGTTTTGCCCCACCTTTGGTGATGAATCACGAACAGTTATTGGATTGTGTGGATATTATCATCAAGACCCTGAAAGAGTTTGATAAATAAAAAGTTCATCAGGATACAGCCGCTTCTAAGAGTTCCAAACTCATTTCATCGGCATTGAAAGCTGCTTGGACTCCCACTGGAAGTGTAAAATTATTGGGAACATGCCCAAAGCTCATACCATAGGCTGCGGGCATGCCCAAAGAAGCTATCCGGTCTATGATGACTTCTTTCAGAGTGAAATTATCCTCTTTTTTTCCGCGATTACATCCTTTACATACACCGAATACCACACCCCTCGCATTTTTGAAAGTTGGACCTTCAATCAATTGGGTGAGCATTCGGTCAATGCGGTAGGGTGCTTCTTCCACATCTTCCAAAAAAACAAGCTTGTCCGTAAAATCGATTTCATGTGGCGTACCGATCAAAGCGTTGACCAAGGTTAAACTACCACCTGCCAATTCTCCTTCACAGGAGCCTGGGGTGATGGTGTATCTATCATATTCGGGATTCTCCAAAAACTCAGGGTCAGTCAGCTTTGCGTTTTTAATCTTTTGTGAATCTTTGCCCTTCATCAACACTTTTTTAAAGTATTTCTGGCTGTAGGCATCATCTATTGTACTGCCTACGGGACCATGGAAACACACAAGTCCTGTTTCTTTATATACGGCTTGGATCAAAGCGGTGATATCACTAAAACCGATCAAAACTTTTGGATTCTTCTTGATACTCTTATAATCCAATTGATCTAAAATCCGAGTACAGCCATATCCACCACGGGCACATAGGATACCATCGATATGGGGGTTGGCAAACATTTCGTTTACATCTTTGGCCCGCTCCTTGTCAGTATTGCTGAAATAGCCATAATTCCCGATCAAGCGTTCGGTATGATAGGTCTTGAACCCCATTTCCTTTAAAGTTGCCAGTGCCTTTTCCAATACCTCTGGTTTTATGGCGTAACCTGGCGCCACCAAACCGATGGTATCTCCCTTTTTCAACTTTTTGGGTTTTATTCTTGAAAGGGTGGATGGTGTAAGCTCGTTTCCCCATCCGGTATTAGGAAATAATGTGGCCGCTCCGAGCACCGTGGCGGATTTAAGAAAAGTTCTTCGCTTGGACATGTACTTTTGATTGCTTTAGATTATACGCTGGCAACTAGGCCAAGGTAAATATCCATAAAATATGTAGAACGGCCCAATCAGTCACTATTACGTTCGGCCCTACGCAATTGGCGTTGGATTTTCTTGATGGCGGACTCGATGGATTTCTCTGGTTCAATGATATTATATTCTCCCCAAAAGTCAGGGTCGGAAAAACCGGTGGCCTCATCACTCATGATAATGGATTTTTTGATGCGCTCCCTATTTCGGGGTAGCTCTCCTGTGCTGTTGTTTTCCCAATCAGTGATAGCCATTTCAGCGTTCATACTGTACACGGAATTGAACCATTTGTCTTCCCAGTCCACTTTGAACTCCATGGTAACGCTGCTGTACCCATAATACCATTTGCCGTTCTTTTCCCGATAGTCTACCCGATAGGAAACTTCTGTGGGCCACACATCAACCCTGGCGGGTTTTCTGCGGACAAATAGCTCTGCTGCTTTTTTCCGATCGGTAATGTTCAATGAAAAGATGGCGCCGGTCAGGATCTTGTTTTCCACATCAATGTAAAGTTCCCCTTGGTATAAGGGTTCCAAGATATTTTCGTGCTGGTTAAACTTGACTACATAAATCAATTTGTCATTGATTCGCGTGGAGCGGTCGAACCAAAATCTATAGTTGGCCATGGCTTCCTTGGAGAAGATATATTCGGGATATTTCATGATATCCACATATAGCGTATTGTATGGCCCTCCTTGCAGTTTTAGGGCCACCGTATCCAATTTGCTATAATCGGTACTTTTACGGGATTTGTACAACTCTACGGCATCATCCCGATTGGAATCATAAGGTGATTTGTAAATATTGACCACTGCTTCTGACAAGGATACATTCTTTCTTCTTTTTTTGATGGTTTCCCGATAAAAGGCCGTCATCAAGGTAGAATTGTCGAAATAATTCTCATCCCTGTGGGCCATGGTTTCCCTCACCAATGCCATGGCATCCTTTGGGGCATTGATGTTGATTTCCGATAATTGAGTGACGGAAATCTCCAATGAAATTTTGTTTTTCTCCTCCTTAAGTTCGGACAAGGGTACCGTTTTTGTTTTATAGCCCAAAAAGGACACAACCACATTTTCACTGGTTATGTCCTTGGGAATTTTCAATAGAAAATTTCCCTCAGTGTTGGATATGGTACTGATGTTGGTTCCTTCCACAGTCAATGTGGCAAAAACCAAGGGCTTGTTGGTGGATGCATCAACAACTTCACCACTGTATTGGTTGTAATCGTTTGTCTCTTCTTGAAAGGCAAAAGTTTGGGCAGGGCCCATTAATAAAACGACTATTATTGCCCAAAGCAACGATGTCGATACACTTCCCAAATTAGGAAGCAATTTGTTTAGTTGTGAATCCATAATCTTTACCCAAAATCCTACTTAAAGATACAAAATTTTGGATATCGAATACCATCAAAAGACCTTAGTAAATAGTTAAAAATCAGTCAAAAGGATTTTATTCCACCATAAATAGGGCATTGGCGAAGAACAGCTTGCCGTTTTCCCAAAAACCTCTGAACAAAGGATTGTCCACCATATAGATCACTTGACCTCTGCCAACGCCTTCGGTACCAAAGACCAAGGACCCTGAAATTTGTTTTTGGGCCTCACTGCCTGCAAATCCAGAAAACGGTTTAGCATCTTTTTCTAGATAAACTGCACTGCCCCCTTGTAAATAATCATAACTGGAGCTTCCCAATTTTAAGGTGAAATAGTCCTTTCCATAACCATAGGCCAATGGGTTGGTATTGTCCACCTTTGTTTTGAAAATGGCCCCAGTGATAGCACTTTTGATACCTTCTCGTTCCCAATCTTCATAGGGCTTAGGTTGGGTTTCCCCTGAATCCTTCTCCATTTCCTTTTTCTTGATACCGAAGCCTTTGTCCCCGTCAATGGCATCGATAGCGCCGCCCATTGCAATGATTTTGCCTCCCTGGCGTACCCAATCCTTTAAATCGGCAAGTTGGCTTTCGTTGAAATAGCTCCCGTATCTGCCATCGGGAAGGATCAGAATATTGTATTCCCCAAGGTCTACTCTTTTGGCGTAATCACCATCCAAAACCGTAATGGGATAATGGAGTTGCTGTTCAAAAAAGTGCCAGATTTCTCCAAAACGTAGGGTAGAGGTCGGTTCACCTGATAAGACAGCAATCTTAGGTTTGGTAATCATCTGCACATAGGAAGAACCAAAGTCTTTTCCAGCATCTACAAAACCTGTGCTTACTGGGGTCAGGTTCTTTTGGAATTTTTGAGCGGTTGTATGAAGAATTTCAACATAATCCGCTTTATGCTCATTGTCCGATTTAGTGATGATGAGGGTTCCTCTGTCAAAGGATTTTCCTTCCATCTTGAAGGGGAGATTGGCCTTACGCACGCGAACCCCTTCTTTGATCAGAGTGGCCAAGAACTTGGCGTCCTCTATACTGTTCCAGTCTGTTAAATAGGCATAGGTTCCCTTTTCCACCGATGTTGAAACCATATTTTCCTTGGCACTTTGTGGTGCAACCAATGTAGATGAGGCTATTGCATCAAGACCATAGGCATAGGGTAGGGACCAAGCTGTGATATCATAGGTCAAGGAATCCGAGAGTTTGGCATTGGGTTCGAACAAAACTGTAACCAAAGTTCCCTTGGGTTGATTGGTGGAAACCACCATACCATTGCCATTAACGGACATACTTCCGCTTTTTCCCGTGGCATACTCATGGCCTTTGTAGGAACCGCTCGCTAGATCTCCGTATTGGATCTGGTGTTTTTCCAAAAGGGATTTCAAGGATTTCAATTTGTCCTCATCTCCCTTCAACACATAGCTTTTGTATTTGAAATTTTGGTTTTTGTAGAACTTTTTGAATTCTTCGTTCAATTTTTCCGCGTTCTTGGATGATACCTCCACTGTGGAAATGCCAGTGGTATAGTGGTGCGCAATCCTATCCTTAAGAGTCAGGGTATCCCCATTTGCAGTGATGATGCCCAGACCGGCCCTTCCGCCACCCCCTTGTTCATACGTCATCCCAATGGCGCCATTGTAAATGGGGTAGGTGTCCCCATAACTTGGGTATAACAAGTCAAAGACTTCTTTGGTAAAATAAAACCACCCATTGGCATCAAAATATTTGGCATGGTTGCGGCCCAAGGTCACTTGAAAGTCACGCTGGAAATCGGTAATAACCTCATGATAAGGCTCTGCTGCTGGGGCAAAGTAGTAGGGATTGTTCACCCCTTGCTCATGGAAATCAACATGTACGTGGGGCATCCATTGGTTGTACATTTTTAACCGTTGTTGACTTTCCACCTGTGTCAACCACGCCCAATCACGGTTCAGGTCGAACATGTAGTGGTTGCTTCGGCCACCCCACCAGCCCTCATGGTGTTCCTTACTATTGGGATCCACTTGGTTGGGTGTGTTCTTGTATTGATTGTACCAGTTGCTGTACCGGTCTCGTCCATCAGGATTGATACAGGGATCCATGATAACCACGGTATTTTCAAGATAGGAACTTTTGCTGGTCAACAATTCATAGATTGTCTTCATGGAAGCTTCGGTGCTCACACTTTCGTTCCCGTGCACATTATAGCTCAACCAAACTATAGCTTTATCGGAAGTTCCTTCTCCTTTAGTCTCCTTTAAATGTTCCAACCGAATGCCTTCCAAATTGGAAATGTTTTCCGCGGAGCTTACATAAGCCAGGATCAAAGGCCTACGTTCGTTGGTCTGTCCGTAAACGGTAAGCTTAACCCGATCAGGAGCGGCTTTGGCCAAATACTCGTAATAGTCTACCACTTCGTGGTGACGGGTAAATTCGGTTCCCAACTCATACCCCAAAAATTCGGAAGGGGATTTTAACTGTTGTGCGGAAAGGGTAAGGGAAAAAAGAAGAATGAGGGAAAATAAAAAACGGGTCATGTTTGGTTGAATTAGTTGAATTCCAAATCTACTAATAAATTGGTCGTGACACCTAATTTTTATATGGGGGGAACGGTAGAAATGCAAAAAATGCAATTAACGTATTTTTAGGACGACTAAAAGAGAAGTACGTTATCTTTGAACACCTCATTACAGTTTGAATGGATATAGATTGTATACCCTTTAAGGAAACAGGTTATTTTTCCAAACTTATTTGCGATTATCTAGACCAACACGAAGACCTAAGACCATTCTTCAACAGGTATCCGAAATTGGAGAATTTTGCGGGACAGATTCAAGAAAAACAGGCAAGTTTCCCCAAAAACCATAGGAAAGTTTTGGTTGATGCCCTGCAGAAACAATATCAGGACACCATAATTTCCGAAGCTACTTCTGAACATATTACCCGTCTGGCTGATAGTAAAACCTTTACAGTGGTCACGGGCCACCAGTTGAACCTGTTCACCGGACCTCTATATTTTCTGTACAAGATTGTTTCCACCATCAATTTGGCCCAAAAGCTGAAAGAGGCGTACCCGGAATACCATTTTGTTCCCGTGTATTGGATGGCCACCGAGGACCATGATTTTGATGAGATCAATTATTTCAACCTGCATGGCAAGAAAATCCAATGGAACAAAAAGGCCAAGGGTGCGGTGGGGCGTTTGTCCACAGACGGGTTAGATCAGGTGTTTGACACCTTTGCTGCCGAAATTGGCCAGTTTGGGCAATCGGAAGTATTGAAAAAACTGTTTCAACAAGCCTATTTGCAGCATAATACCCTTGCCGAGGCTACTCGGTTTTTGGCCAATGTCCTTTTTGGGGAACAAGGTTTGGTCATCGTGGACGGTGATGATGCCCAATTGAAAAAATTATTGGTGCCCTATGCCAAGAAAGATATTTTTGAGCAGATTCCTTTTACCAAAGTATCGGAAAGCATAGCCGAACTGAGTAAAATATCCTCAGATTATACCATACAGGTGAACCCGCGGGAAATCAATTATTTCTACCTGAAAGATAACCTTCGCGAGCGTATTGTGGAGAAACAGGGCAAGTACCACGTCATCAACACGCATATCGATTTTACCCCTGAAGCTTTGGAGGAGGAATTGGAAAGCCACCCCGAACGCTTTTCTCCCAACGTGGTGGCAAGGCCCTTGTACCAAGAAGTGATATTGCCCAACCTCTGCTATATTGGTGGGGGAGGTGAGTTGGCCTATTGGTTGGAACTTAAATCCTATTTTGAGGCACTTGGGGTACCCTATCCCATGTTGATGCTCAGAAACTCGGCATTGGTCATCACGGAAAAGCAGTCCCAAAAAGTGGAGAAACTTGGTCTGAAGATTTCCCATTTGTTTTTGAAACAGCATTCCCTGATCAACAAAAAAATCCGGGACATTTCCAACATCGATATTGATTTCTCTCCCCAGAAAAAGCTGTTGGAGGAGCAATTCAAGCATTTGTATGAATTGGCCGAGCAGACCGATGAAAGTTTTTTGGGAGCGGTGAAAGCGCAGGAAGTCAAGCAGAAAAAAGGTTTGGATGCCTTGGAGAAGCGATTGTTGAAAGCCCAAAAAAGGAAATTGAAGGACCATGTGGTACGGTTGACCGAACTTCAGAATGAGTTGTTCCCCAACAAATCCCTTCAAGAACGTCAATGGAACTTTTCCGAATTCTATCTTGAAATGGGAGACAGCTTTATCCCCATATTGTTTGAAACACTAGATCCTTTCTGTGAGAAATTCATTATTTTGAAACACTAGTTAATTCCTTTAAAAACAGGTTCTTAGGAATAAAATCAAAATAATTTGAAAATTTTTGAAAAACTAGGTAGGGTATTTCCCTACTTGGTTGTTCCATTAATGAAAATTGCTATGAAAAAGTAAATATTTTGAGTTGGTTAACTCATATGTTTAGGTTGGTTTTGATTTTATTTAAAAGCCCCGGAGTGGTTCCCGGGGCTTTTTTTATGCTAACTCAATCTTTGTGCTATCTAATGACCCAGGGTCCTTCAAAGCGGTCCTCACCTGTCGTTGCCGATGAGAACCATTCCATGATTTCATCCCCTTCTTTGTTCACAAAAAGGAACCTAACACTGGAACCACCAATATTGAACTGGGTGGCTGCACCTACCTCATCAAACAGGGCGCCATGGTTTTCAATGCTCAAGGGGTCTCCGAACCATTCATTGGAGGCTTTGGAGGAGCCCCAACTGCCACCGCTAGCGGAACTGTAGACTTGGTATTCATCCCCATCCTGTCCAAAAAAGGCCATGGAGGAAACCCCAACTTTTACCGCTGCACCAATTCCCTGGGTAGCGAGGTTGAAATTTCCACTATCACCAAAAGTTTCGTTTACCAAGATAGGATTGTCCGCCGTTCCAATCGGTTCCGTTGGTAATTGGTTGTTGGCCGTATAATTGGTCAATCTGAATATTTGTAATTGGAACCCATCACCGCTGAAGACGTATAATCGCGGGGCAAGGTTGTCTGCAAATAGGACTGCAGCCCCAACCGTGGAAAGTTGAAGTGCTCCCAAGGGTGCATCGGGGTCTGTGATGTCAAAAATTCTTCTGCCCCCATCACTCAGGATACCAGGTGTGTTCCCATTGAACCAAGCATATTGTGTCCCCGCTTTGTTGAAAATGAGCACATCACTGTTTCCCAATTGTGCCATGGCACCGATGCCATCCTCAAAAAGATCTAAAAGGCTACTGTAGAGTCCTGGTGGCAAAACACCCTTCAATTCACAATTCTTTACGGTGTATTTGGTAGCCAAATTAGTACTCACCACTACGCTGGGATCTTCCAGGCTATTCACTACATAGGAGAGGGGCAATCCCCCAGAAATGTCACTGGAGGCGGCAAGACGGTCCACGATGTCCTTTAAATTGTCCACAGCATCTTCCCCACCAAAGGTGGCACCCACGGCGTTCAAGGTGCCTTCGGAATCCCCACCGTAGGCAATCACTTTAACGGATAAGTTGTTGAACTCCCTCAGCGATTCAATATCCACACTTCCACTAACTTTTCCAGCTACGGCATTGTAAGAGCCTTTCAGGGCAAACTCCATATCTTCTGCCGATGCGGTCGACTCATAAAGCATGTAAAAAATACGTCCGTAGGTCACTGATGAAACAAAGGTTGCCGGATTATCCGATTGAATATATTTGGCGAGTTGTTCCCCCGTTACACTTGCATCGAAGACTTCATCCAAACTGGTGGGCTTTACGTAACTCATGGTGTAATAGGCCTGGGTCAATTTTACCAAAACACTGCTATATTCGGAACTGGTGTTGTATGAAAAACTGGAACTTACTTTGGTGGTCAAGGTAGATGCCTTCAAGCCCATTTCCAAGGCCAATTGCTCTTTCGAGTTGATGGCCACAACGTCCAAGGTGAAATTAGCTGGGGTGATGTCCCCATTCTGTGCAATGACATCGTTCATGGCCTGTTGTACGGTACCTTGATCCACAACATCCACGGTGACCGTAGCTTTTGGGTTGCCGGTCACCAAATTATAGGTGATTTTTCCGCCAGCACGTTTCACAACAATGTCCGATGGTGTTGCGTTGTCCAAGGTTTTGCCCTGTAAAAGATTCCCGGGCCATATAACAGATGCGTTGGTATTGTAGAGGGGAAAGGTATAGGTACCACCTGTAATGTCCACTTCCTTTTCGGTGCACACCCAGCGTTGTTCCACATTTTCACCGCTCTCCTTTTTATCATAATCCTCGTTCGTTGATTGCTCTGTGCCCTCAACTTCCGTTTCTGTGGTAGTGGGTGGAAATTCTTCGAACCCATCACCACTGGCCACCACCTCGGCAACGGTCATCGGTTTATCTGGATCAGGGTTCGGGTCGGTAGCACCATCACTCTCCTTGCTGCATCCCAGAAAGAGGATGATTAAGGTCAGGGTCAAAAATCTGCTGTACAATTTCATGGTTGTTTTCATGATTCTGATGTTTTGTGGTTAAACTTGATTGTTGTTTTGTGCGACTCGCCCGGTAACGGTCTGCAGCCCTTAGCCGAGCAAGACCACAAAACTGTTGTGTCAAAATCAATGACGGAACAAACATAAAATGCTGATTTTGAGGAAGGAAATAATGATGGTGGACAAAAGGTGGACACCCCTATTTTAGCAAAGGGACATCAAGTGGACACCCAGAAGAGTTATTAGAGGCTTAAAACCAGGTCTTGGAGAGAATCTTCGGTGGCGATGTTCAATTTTTTGCGAAGTCTGTATCGTGCCTTTTTGATGCCTTCTTGTGAAATGTTCAGGATATTGGCAATCTCTTTGGAAGAAAGGTTCATCTTGAGCAGTGCCAACAAGCGCAGTTCATTGGCCGTGATATCCGGAAACTTGGCCTTTACATTGCTATTAAAATCTTTGTGGACCTCTTCAAAATATCGGGAAAAGTTTTTCCAATTGTTGTCGTCCTGTAGGTCAAAATCAATGGTGCGGATAAGTTGTTGGTAGCCGTTTTTGGAAGCATCGGTTTGCTTCAATGCTTCGGCTTTCTGTTTTAAATCTTCCAAAACCTCGTTCTTTTTGGCCAAATGCAAAGCATGTGTGGTGAGTTCCTTCTTTTTAAAAGCCAGCTCAGCATCTACCTTTTCCTTTTCCAATTTGTTCCGTTTTAATTTCTGGCGAATACCATAAAAACCGAACCCAAAGACCAATACTGATAATCCAAGTCCAACGCCCAAGAGTAGTTTTTGTAAATTGCTGACTTTGGCTTCTTGCTCCAATAATGCGATCTGCTGTTCCTTCTTCTCGGTCTCGTAAATGGTTTTGAGCTCTTCCGTGGCCTTGGTGCGCTTCAAGGTAAAAATGGAATCACTGATGGATTTGTTCAACTTGAAATTGGTCAAGGCTGCATCATAATCTTTCAAACTTTCAAGGGTTTCGGCTTTGGTCAAATACACCTTGGCCAAAATTTCGGGATCTTGTAGCTGTTTTCCAATCTCCAAGCTTTTGTCAATGTTGGCCAGGGCCTTTTTTAATTCCCCCTGTTTATGGTAAGTCCTACCCAAATATAACAGCGATGTGGCCTCATTGTAAGGGGAACCTATGTCTTTCCAAGTGGTCAGACTTGATTCAAAATCCACAATGGCGTCAGGATAGGCTTCCCGGGTAAATTCCAACAGACCTTTATTGAAATAGGCCCTTGCAATGTTGGAGTTATATTCCAGTTTCCGGGAAAGCTCCAAAGCAAGGTCCAGATCTTTTTCCGCAGAGTCCAATTGATGTAATTTGATTTTTGAGTCCGCCAAATAATTTAGGACTTGTGCCCGGCTTTGATCGTTTTCCACTTTTTGGTAGTGGGCTATGCTTTCTTCAAAAATGGCAATGGCCTTTTCGTGATCTTCTGTGGTCTGGTATATGGTTCCAATTTGAAACAGATCTTCCGCCATTCTAAAATCGTCGTGCAAAGCCTCATGGATTTTCAAAGCCTTTTGGGTTTCCAAAAGCGCGATATTAAAAAAACCGTTGGTCATGCCTATTTTTCCTTTTAGTAGGTAGGCATTGCCCAAATGAAGGGAGTCGTTGAATTTTTTAAAAACGGGAATGTTCTGGTCCATAATGGTATTTGCACTCTCCGTATTGCCTTGGTAATGGTCCAGAATCCCAATGTTGTGCCGAATCACCGAAGCCCGCAATGTATCGCCGAGTTCTAGAGATTGGTCTACCGAATAGTTGAGGTATTGTCGGGCAGAGTCAATTTTACCGAGTCGGTAATAGTAATTAGCCTTTTGGGCGTATAATTTGGCCACACCCTTGTCATTTTTATTTTTCTGGTACAGCGCTTGGGCCTTTTCCAAGTATTCTAGAGTTTTGTTGGGATCGTTGTACATGGTAAGGTCGGACAGTTCCAGAAAATTTCGCGCCGCAACGGTGTCGATCTTCGTCTGTCTGATGACCTGGAGGATGCTATCGATTTTTTTTTGATTTTCCTGACCCCAAACATTGGCAAATAGACCAATAAAAAAGAGCCAAGCTAGACTGGTGCGGGGTTTCATGGAGGTTGAATTATCCTCCTAAAATAGCAATTTACTACAACTTTTTGAACAAGAAGCGATTACACTTGACAGGATATGCTTTTTAGAAAAACTCCGAAAAGAACGACTTGACCTCGAAAAAAGTGGCCTCTTTCATGGAATCGAACCTGACCTCCGCGTGGCCCACTCTTTCTGCCGGACCGATGCCCACACTATGAAAACCACCTGCTATGGCTGCATCGATGCCTTTTTCGGCATCCTCGAATACCACACAGTTATTAGGCTGCAATTTCAATTTTTCGGAAGCATACAAAAAGATATCAGGTGCGGGTTTGCTCTTGGCAACACTATTGCCATCGCCAATGACATCAAAAAAATGGGTGGCATTGAGTTGTTGGAGCACTTTGGCGGCATTTTTACTGGCACTACCCAAGGCTACCAAAAATCCTTCTTGGCGTAAATGCGTCAATAGTTCCTTGGCACCCGGTAGGTAATCGTTTGGAGTCATGGTGTCCAAACTGGCCACATAGATATCGTTTTTCTTTGTGGAGAGGGCAACTACGGCATCATCGGTAAGGGAAACACGGTTGTGGTCCATGATTACTTTTATGGAATCCATTCGGGAAATCCCTCTAAGTTTTTCATTGAGCTCGCGGTCAAAATGCCAGCCCATTTCGTCCGACAGTTTTTTCCATGCTTCATAATGGAGCTCCGCCGTATCGGTGATCACTCCATCCAAATCAAAAATGAATCCCTTGATCATGGTCTGTTTATTTCAGTTTGCAAAGAAATGACGAAAAATGTTAAGAAAAAAACTACATTAGGTTATGTTCTTTAAAGTTTATACCGATACGCTCCAAAAGAAGTATCGCTTTAAGGTGTTCCCCCTTTCTTACGTTGAAAAAGTTGTCATAAATATCCATTAAAAGATACTTTTCCAACTAAACCAAATTGCTATTTTTGCCCATGCATAACAACGTACTTATTCTAGACTTTGGTTCCCAGTACACCCAATTGATCGCCAGACGCGTGAGGGAACTCAACATTTACTCTGAAATAAAACCCTTTAACAAACTACCCAAAGACCTGTCCGATTACAAGGCCGTGATTTTATCAGGGTCACCTTCATCGGTGCGGTCGGAGCAAGCTCCGCACCCAGATCTTTCGGAAATAAAAGGCAAGAAACCCTTGTTGGGCATTTGCTATGGAGCACAATATCTGTCCCATTTCAACGGGGGTAATGTGGCACCATCCGCTACCCGCGAGTATGGTAGGGCCAATTTATCCTTCGTGAAAAATGATGAAGAATTTTTAAAAGGGTTGAACCAAGGAAGCCAAGTTTGGATGAGCCATAGCGATACCATCAAGGAACTTCCCAAGGGCGGTGTTCGCTTGGCCAGTACACATGATGTGGAAAATGCAGCTTTCAAGATCGATGGCGAAACTACTTATGGGATACAGTTTCACCCCGAGGTGTACCACACCACCGACGGGAAAAAATTATTGGAAAACTTTTTGGTGAACATTGCCGGATTAAAGCAGGACTGGACACCTGATGCCTTCGTGGAAACCACGGTAGAGGAATTGAAAAAGGAAATCGGGGACGATAAAGTGATTCTTGGTCTATCCGGCGGTGTGGATTCCAGTGTGGCGGCCATGTTATTGCACAAGGCCATAGGGGACCACCTCCATTGTATTTTTGTGAACAACGGTCTTTTACGCAAGAATGAGTTTGAAAGTGTTCTGGATCAGTACAAGCATATGGGGCTCAATGTAAAGGGCGTGGATGCTTCGGCACGTTTTTTGGATGCACTGAAGGGTGAATCGGATCCTGAAGGGAAAAGAAAGATCATTGGAAGGGTGTTTATAGAAGTTTTTGATGATGAGGCACATAAAGTGGAAAATGCCAAATGGCTGGCCCAAGGAACCATTTATCCCGATAGGATCGAATCCGTCTCGGCAAGTGGAGGACCTTCAGCAGTGATCAAAAGCCATCATAATGTGGGTGGGTTGCCAGATTATATGAAATTGAAAGTGGTGGAGCCCTTAAAAATGTTGTTCAAGGATGAGGTGAGAAGAGTGGGAGCCAGTATGGGGATGTCCCCAGAAATTTTGGGCCGACACCCATTTCCAGGCCCTGGTTTGGGAATCCGTATCTTGGGCGATATTACTGCCGAAAAAGTGGCTATTTTGCAAGAAGTGGATGCTATTTTTATTGAAGGTTTAAAAAAATGGGGACTTTATGACAAGGTTTGGCAGGCCGGAGCCATGCTTTTACCCGTAGATAGTGTAGGGGTCATGGGAGATGAGCGTACTTATGAGAAATGTGTGGCGCTCCGAGCCGTGGAAAGTACCGATGGTATGACGGCCGATTGGGTAAATTTACCCTACGAGTTCCTGCAAAAGACCTCGAATGATATAATAAACAAGGTTAAGGGCGTTAATAGAGTAGTGTACGACATTAGCTCAAAACCACCTGCAACTATAGAATGGGAATGAAAAAAACAATTTTACGACTGGTTTTGGCGGTTCTTTTTTTGGCCGCAATTCCAGTTTCCGCACAAAACTATACCACGCATGCCGTAAAGGAAGGGGAGACGCTACAGAGCATCTCGCAGAAATATAGGGTTACCCCATATTCCATCCTTCAGGCCAACAAAGAGATCAAGAGTGCCTCAGATGTTAAGGTGAACACCATCTTGGTCATTCCAATCAATGGCAATGCCACCATTGAGAAAAAGGAGGAGAAGGTTGAGCAGGAAGAAATAAAACCTATCGGCTTTACCCGGCACAGGGTGCGCAAAAAAGAAACTCTTTTTGGGCTGACCCAGAAGTACAAAATCACGGAGGAACAGTTGAAGCGCTACAACCGCGAATTGTACTCCGAATCCCTTAAAAAGGGTATGGTACTTCAAATCCCCAAATTTCCTGAAGTGGATCCGAACGAAGATAAGGAACTGGATTTTGAAACCTATGTGGTGCAACCCAAAGAAACCCGATGGAGTATTGCCCACAAATACGGGATTACAGTGGATAGCCTTCTACTTTTGAATCCGGAGTTGGTCAAGAACACGGATTATTTGGCGGCCGGTCAAGAACTGAAATTGCCAAGACCCAAGGGTGATAGCCTTAAGGAACAGAAAGTGGAATTGTTCACTTCTTATACCGTTCCTTCAAAAATGACATTATATAGTTTAGGTAGGGAATATGGCATTCCTTCTGATTCCATCGTGAAGCTGAACCCTGAGATTATGAAAGAGGGTGGGCTTAAGGAAGGAATGGTCATCCGTCTGCCCAAAAAACGAAGCGATGCAGGAGTGGTCAACACAGAAAACTACATCTTTTACGAAGTCAAGCCCAAGCAGAATATATTTAGGATTACCCAGAACCTGAAAATATCCAGGGAAGAATTGTTTCGTCTGAACCCTGATTTGGAAAATGGCCTTAAAGCTGGGATGGTACTTAAACTTCCCAAAGAAAAGGCTGCGGGACTGGAGGTGAAAAATGCCTTGGTGCTGGACAAGGTAAACCTTGTGGACAGTATTGATGTGGCTAACAGGCCCAAGCTGGTGTTTATGCTTCCTTTTAGATTGGACAAAGTAGACCTGAACGATAGGGAAAAAACAGAAGGCCTGATAAAGACGCGTAGAGATATTAACCTAAGTCTTGGTTTTTATACAGGTGCTCTAATGGCCTTGGATTCCATCAAAAAGTTGGGTGTTTCGGTCGATGTGAAAACCTATGATACAGAATTGAGTCAAACCAAGGTCAAAGAAATCTTGTTTAGGGACAACCTTGCAGGTGTAAGTGCCATTATTGGTCCGTTTGCCTCGGGTGCATTGGATGAAGTGGCCGTCCATGCAGCTACCAAAAACATTCCGGTAATCGCACCGATTACTTCCGATAGTCAATTGAGCCATGGTAATGTGTTCTTTTCGGTGCCAAGGGATGCGATTTTGCGCGATAAGATGCTTTCTTATATGAAGAAGATATATAAGAATGAAAATGTGATTATCATTGCAGACTCCACACATCAGGTATCGCATGATTCCATTTTAGGCAAGTTTCCAGCAGCACAAATAGCCAAAATAATCGATAACAGATCTCTACACTTGGATGAGTTTCTGATTAAACTATCGGAAGACAGGGAGAATTGGGTTTTCTTGGAAACGGACCAACCCAATATGGTCTCCAGTGTTACCTCTATTCTCAACTCTGCCAATACAGGCGATATAAAAGTACGCATGTTCACCACAAGTTATAGCGGCGCTTTTGAGGACGAAGCGGTATCCAAGACACATTTGTCTAATTTAAGATTTACTTATCCTTCCCTTTATAGGGAAGTGGGTTCGGATAGCTTTACCAAAGCCTATGCAAAACGGTTCAATGGGAATCAGCCAGATCGCTATGCCATCCGAGGTTTTGACGTTACGTTCGATGTGTTGTTAAAATTGGCGCACAAGAACAACCTTTTTGAAACTTCCAAGATTATAGGGCTTACCGAGTATACAGGCAATAGTTTTGATTATTTCAATGACTGGACCTCGGGTTATTTTAATAAGGCCTGTTACATCATGGAGTATGAGGATTTGCAAATCAAAGAAGTAAAGTTGGATGACCTCAAAAGTAACCTATAACGGAAACCTGAGAACTACATGTGTACACGTGAGGTCTGGAAATGAATATATTACGGATGCTCCCATTGACAACAACGGCAAGGGAGAAGCCTTTTCCCCAACCGATACGGTGGCCACCGGCCTTGCCAATTGTATGATGACCATGATGGGGATCAAGGCCCGTGACCTTGGAGTGGACCTTACCGGTTCCACTGCAGAAGTGACCAAACATATGGCCGCCAATCCAAGGCGGATTTCCAAAATTGAAGTCAAATTGGAGATGCCTGCCGATGTTTCTGAAAAGAACAGGAAAATATTGTTGCACACCGCCCAAACCTGCCCTGTCCATTATAGTTTGCATCCAGATATAGAAAGAGTAATCGAATTCCATTGGGTAAAATAATTTCCATAGGATGTATTTTGTTCCTCGGCTTTTTGGGATTTGCACAAGAAATTGAGGAAGGAATCCTTTGGGATGAAAACAAGCGACTCAGTTGGTCGGATTTTAAGGGCAAAGTGCCTCCTGCGGCCGTTCCTGCTGCCACAACGGCAAGCGGTATCAGCTATACCTACACTGCCAATTTACTGCATCACGAGGTAAAGCTGGACTTTAAGGTAAATGCCTATTTTTATTCCAATGAATCGTGGTACAAACCTTCGGTATGCACCGATAATACCCTGGCGCACGAGCAACTCCATTTCGACATCGCTGAACTCTTCGCCCGTAAAATGCGTAATCGGTTACGCCGTACCTCTTTTTCAGATGATGTTAAGGAAGAAGTGCGAAAAATCTATAAGGATATCTTAAGAGCTTTAAAGGATTACCAAGATCAATATGATTGGGAAACCAATTTTTCCAGAAACCCGGAAAAACAGGTGGAATGGAACCAAAAAATTGAAGAAGCATTACAAGAAGAAAGCTAAATTCTAGTCTCTGGAAATCCTGAATTCTACTTCGTTAAATCGTCCTCAAAAAGTCAATACTTTTCTTTAAGGCCAATCTAGGGTTGTCCACTAAATCTTGTTCCACAAAAAAGTGTTTTACACCAGACTGTTGTGCCTGATGAACGATGGCAGGAATATCCATGGCGCCATCGCCCACGGTGGTCATTAGGGGCCAGAGGTCGGTCCATTGATCTGCAGTACCCCCATCCCCTTTAAAATGGGTAATTTCCTTCATGTCCTTCAAGTGCAGGGCAATATATCGGCCGGGATTGGATTTTAGGAGTTCAACAGGGTCCATACCACCGGCAGTGGTCCAATAAATATCCATTTCAAAAACCACAAGGTCTGGATCTGTGTTCTCCAGTAGAAGGTTCAACGGAATTTGACCCTCCATTTCGTGTAACCCATAGCCGTGGTTGTGGTATAAAAATTTAAAACCTTCCTTTTTGGCATTTCCCCCAATTTTATTGAATCGGTCGGCCATGCGTTTATAGTCGTCCAAGGTTTGTCTCAAATCATTCGGAATAGCGGACATGCCCAAACATTCCATGCCCAAGGTGCGAACCGCTTCACCAACTTGGGGCATGTTGGTTTCCAGGGTCACGATATCAATATGGCCCGAGGTAGCCTTCAGCCTATATTCATCTAACAAGACCTTGAATTCCTTAGCGGTTTTTCCGAAGAACCCACTTCCACTGAAACCCAAACTAGGGGTTATCTGTTTCCACCGCTCCTGTGCTGCAGATGAGCTAAAAGGGTATGGCCCATAAATTTCGATTTCCTTGTATCCCATTTGATACAACATGGCCAAACTGCCTTCAAGATCTTGTTCTAGCATTTTGGGTAGGGAAAATAGTTGGATTCCAATGCTGTCCAATCCTTTTTCGGTAGGGGTGGCACAGGCACCAAGCCCCATAAACATTGTGGCACTGGAGGCCAGAGCGGTACGTTGGATGAATTGTCGCCGTTTCATAAATGTAGTTGTTTAGTTGGTTTTTGTGCAATTCCTCAATTGGGGCCATGGCCCCAACCATTTACTAATGTACTATTTCTATGGTAGCAATCCTATTTGGAAATGATCAGGATGTTGTGGAAGGTATTTGGTTGATGATTTTCGAAATCCACCTTTGCCTTTGTGTTTCGTTCAGGTATTTCATCCTTGAAATTCTTGTGACCTTCACAGGGGATATCCCACAGAATTGCATGGTGGCGCGTTTCACGGATTTTAGGTCGCTGTTTCCGTACATCCATCGAATCCAGTATTTTGGGGCGTCGCACGTAGTGATGATTTCCCCTGACCTACCTTTTAGAAGTTTGTCCCAAAGCGGGTCCTTTTCATGATATTTATAGGCAAAGCCAGAATATAATGTTCTATCAAAGAATCCTTTGAGAAGGGCGGGAACAGCACCCCACCAGATAGGGTAGACCACAACCCATTTGTTGCACCACACTATATTTTCCTGTGCCTTTTTTAGGTCGGGCTCCAAATCCTGTACAACTTTGTATCCTTTCCACAGTATAGAATCAAACTGCATTTCCCCCAGTTTTTGGATCCTTACTTCGTGACCTTTTTTCTGTGCATTGGTACTGTATGCGTCAACTATTTGACCATTAAAACTACTGGAATCTGGATGGCCCAACAAGACAAAGATTTTCATGGCACATTTTCTTTTCGAGTAAAATTATACTCAAATCAAATCCTGTGTCATGATAAATATCACAACATCAAAAGGATAGGATTAAATGGACCTTTGTTGATGGAAGAAGAAGCAAATTGAATCAGTTGGCTGAAAGTCAAACATCACACCTCATAAACCCATCCTTCAGGGCAGCAATGGGATCTTCCCAAGTAGTGATGTATTCTTGTGCCACATAACCTTTAAACCCAGTGGCCATAATAGCCTTGATAATGGCAGGATAATACAATTCCTGGGTTTCATCGATTTCATGGCGACCTGGAACACCTGCGGTATGATAGTGCCCAAAATAAGGATGATAATTTTGGATGCTTCGGATAATATCGCCTTCTTGGATCTGCATGTGGTAGATATCGAACAAGAGTTTGAAATTATCGCTGCCCAAATGTTTGCATAGCTCCACGCCCCACAGACTTTTATCGCACATATAATCGGGATGGTTTATTTGGTTGAAAAGTTCCATTTGGATTACAACCCCATGTTTTTCGGCCAAGGGAATGATCTGAGAAAGTCCGTCCACACAATTTTGAAGGCCCACATAATCATTCATCCCATTGCGGTTTCCGCTAAAGCAGATGAGGTTGGTGTATCCGTTTTCTGCCACTTGGGGAATGATTTCCGTATAATTTTTAATGAGTTGTTCATGGTATTTGGGGTTGTTCCATCCTTCGGTAAGACTGATCTCCGCCCCGTTGCACATGGAGCAATGGATGTCATATTTCTTCAACAAGGGCCAATCCTTCGGACCGATCAAGTCGATGGCCTTTATCCCCAGTTCGTTCAAGGTCTTTAAAAAATCCTCCAAGGGAATATCATCAAAACACCACTGGCAAACGCTATGGTTCACATTGTTCTTCAATTTGAATTCCTTGGCCTGCCCCTGGCCGGACGCCATGGCGGAAGTGGAAGCCAACCCTGCGGACCCGATGGCCGCAGTGGCTATAAAATTTCTACGTCTCATTATACGGATTTGTTATTCGAAAGATAGTACATTAGACATACAAATGGAAATCAAACCCGATTCAAAAGAGCTTTTGGAGCTTGCCCATTATAAGATGCCCTATGGAAAATACAAGGGGCGCTATTTGATAGATTTGCCTTTGCCGTATTTGGTCTGGTTCCAACAAAAAGGTTTCCCGGAAGGCAAGCTGGGAAAGTTCTTGAACATTATGCTCACTATTAAGGATAACAACCTGGAACCCATCATCAGAAAACTTCAAAAAGAATTTCCTAGGCAATCTTCCTGATTTCTGCGCGGCAATTTGTAACTTTACGCCCCGTAATAGAAAGATCAATATGTCACAGACCAAGTACATTTTCGTTACGGGAGGCGTTACTTCTTCTTTGGGTAAAGGAATCATCGCCGCATCCTTGGCCAAATTGCTACAGGCCAGGGGATACCGGACCACCATACAAAAGTTAGATCCCTACATCAATGTGGATCCAGGAACATTGAATCCGTACGAACACGGGGAATGCTATGTGACCGATGATGGTGCCGAAACCGATTTGGACCTTGGTCATTACGAACGTTTTTTGAACGTGCGCACTTCCCAAGCCAATAACGTGACCACGGGTAGAATTTACCAAAGTGTCATTGAAAAGGAACGAAGGGGAGAATTTTTGGGGAAAACCGTACAGGTAGTACCCCATATCACCAACGAGATCAAGGAGCGTATCCAGATTTTGGGCAAGAGCGGCGATTACGATATCGTCATCACTGAAATTGGGGGTACGGTGGGTGACATTGAGTCACTACCTTATATTGAAGCGGTTCGTCAATTGCTTTGGGAATTGGGAGAGCACAACGGTATTGTGGTGCATCTTACCTTGGTGCCTTTCTTGGCAGCTGCTGGGGAATTGAAGACCAAACCCACACAACACTCCGTAAAAACGTTGATGGAGAGCGGGATCAAAGCCGATATTTTGGTTTGCCGAACAGAGCACGAAATTTCTGATGATATCAAATCCAAGTTGGCTCTTTTCTGTAATGTGAGAAAAGAAGCTGTGATCCAATCCATAGATGCCTCTACCATTTATGATGTACCTGTTTTAATGCAGGAAGAAGGCTTGGACACCGTTACGTTGGAAAAGTTGGCATTGCCCAATACCAAAGAACCGGATCTGACCCAATGGAAGGAATTTTTGAAGCGACACAAAAACCCAAAGAACAAGGTCACCATTGGTTTGATAGGGAAATATGTGGAATTGCCCGATTCCTATAAATCCATACAAGAAGCATTTATACACGCCGGTGCTACCAATGAGGTAGAGGTAGAGGTACGTTCCATACATTCCGAACATCTGTCCGTGAAGAACGTCGATAAAAAATTGATGGGATTGGATGGTATTTTGGTCGCTCCCGGTTTTGGGGAACGCGGTATTGAAGGTAAGGTAAAGGCGGTACAGTATGCCCGTGAGAACGATATTCCGTTTTTGGGCATCTGTTTGGGCATGCAAATGGCGGTCATTGAATTTGCCCGAAATATTTTGGGCCTGGAAGGCGCCAATTCCACCGAAATGGACAAGGACACCCCATATCCTGTGATCAGTTTGATGGAGGAACAGAAAAACGTAAAGGATAAAGGAGGTACCATGCGTTTGGGAGCTTGGGACTGTCATTTGAAACCGGGTAGCCTAGCAGAGAAGGTGTATGGTGCTTCTGATATTTCCGAACGACACAGGCATCGATATGAATTCAACAACGAGTACAAGCAACAAATGGAAGACGCTGGATTGGTAGCTTCTGGATCCAACCCTAAAACTGGACTTGTGGAAGTGGTGGAAATACCATCGCACCCTTGGTTCATAGGAGTACAGTACCATCCAGAATACAAGAGTACCGTGGCAAACCCGCATCCTTTGTTCGTTGGCTTTGTAAAGGCAGTTTTGGCACAGAAACAAAAACAAAAGAATGCCAGTTTGGCATAAACTGCGGTTTTGGACATATATTTGCCACCGGAAATACCGATAAAGATTTCTACTAAATAATTTTCATGGAAGAAAAGAAGCTGGATATCAATTCCATTATTGGATTTGTACTGATTTTTGGGATACTCATTTTCATGTTTTACCAAAATCAGCCTACCCCAGAAGAGTTGGAGGCCCAGAAAGCGGAACAGGAGCAAGTTGAGGCAGAAGCGAAGAAAGTTGAGGAAGAGGCCCAAAAACCCACCATCAAGGAAACCCAAACCATCAATCTTAACGATTCCACGGCAGTTGCCGAATATAAGAGCGGTGTAGGGGCATTCGGCTTTAGTGCCGTTTCTGATGGAACCACCAAGTTGGAAAACGAGGTGTTGTATTTGGAGGTTTCCAACAAAGGAGGACAGATTGTGGAGGCCAGGATGAAGAACTTTGTCACCTACGATTCCGTTCCTGTGTATTTGGTGAAGGATGGCAATGCCAATTTTGCCTTGAATTTTACCACTTCGGACAATAGGGTACTTAATACCGCTGATCTGTATTTTGAACCAAGCCTTTCAAAAAGTGGGGATAACCACGTCCTTTCCATGAAAGCCAAAGTAGCGGACAATCAGTTCTTGGAGTATCGGTACGAAATGAAACCCAACGAATACCTCGTAAACTTTACGGTGCGTTCCCAAGGGTTGAACGGTGTGTTGAACAGCAGCAAGCCGGTCACTTTGGAATGGGAACTGAAAGGTATCCGCCATAGCAAAAGTGTACGTTACGAAAACCGTTATACCCGCTTGACGTACAACCACGAAGATGGAAAAATCAGTAAACTTTCCGAGAACAGTGATTTGGATGAGGAATCCGTGGAAGACGTAAAATGGCTGTCGTACCGTCAGCACTTTTTCAGTTCCATTTTGGCAACCGATGACCAATTTGAATCCGCACAGCTTACCTCCAAGAATTTGGTGGAAGAAGAGAGCAAGGAACTCCATTTCACCAAAGAGTATAGCACAAAGGCCCCTTTAAAATTGCAAGGTGGGGAACTGTCCCAGAACATGTATTGGTACTATGGCCCTACCGATGTAAAAGTATTGGATGATTACAAGGATTTAGGTTTGGTCGATACCATTCCCTTCGGATGGGGGATTTTTGGATGGATCAACCGTCATGTCTTTACACCTTTCTATGGGTTCTTGAGCTCGTTCCTACCCTTTGGGATAGCCATTATCGTCATGACCATATTGGTGCGTTTGGCCATGTCGCCCGTAACCTATAAGTCCTATCTCTCACAGGCCAAGATGAAAGTATTGAAGCCTGAAATCACTGAGATCAACGAGAAGTATAAGGACAATGCCATGAAAAAGCAGCAAGAGACCATGAAGGTCTATAACAAGGCAGGCGTGAGCCCCATGAGCGGATGTGTGCCGGCTGTGTTGCAGTTGCCTATTTTCTATGCACTGTTCATGTTCTTCCCCACTTCCTTTGCATTGCGTCAAAGGTCCTTTTTGTGGGCAGATGACTTGTCTTCCTACGATACCATTTTTGACTTGCCGTTTACCATTCCTTTCTATGGTGACCACGTAAGTCTGTTCCCTATATTGGCATCCATAGCCATTTTCTTCTACATGCAGATGACCACGGGTCAGAGCATGCAGATGCAGCAACAGCCAGGTATGCCCAATATGAAGTTCATCATGTACCTATCTCCGATCATGATGTTGTTCTTCTTCAACAATTATGCAAGTGGGTTGAGTTTGTACTATTTCATCTCCAACCTGATTACCATTTTTATCATGTTGGTGATCAAGAACTACATTTTGGACGAGGAGAAGATCCATGCACGAATCCAAGAGAACAAGAAGAAGCCGAAAAAGGAGAACAAGTTCCAGCGCAAGATGCGCGAAATGATGGAGCAGGCCGAACAACAAAAGAATTCAGGAAAAAGGTAATGTTTGTTGAATTAATGTCCTGTCCCGATTAAACCTTTGGTTTGGATTGGAGTCTTAGGCCTATAACCATTAATTCAACAATATGAAAAATCTAAAACTGATATTGTTTTTGTTTGCCCTCTTTTTTGTGGGTACTACTGAATATGCCGAGGCGCAGGTCGTGACCAGGCATGAAAAGAGAGTGGTACGCAGAAAGGTGCGTAGACATAACCGTAGGGTCGTCCGTAGGACATTACGGCGGTTGCCGGCCAACACCACCCCCATTGTTTACAGAAAGATTTCCTATTATCCCGTTGATGGTATGTATTATGTGTACCGCAAAGGCATTTATGTGAGAACTTTCCCCCCAAGGGGATTTCGATTGGCAGTGATGCCGACCACGGCAGTCATCATTACTGTTCGTGGCACTCGGTACCATTATGCCGATGGAGTTTTCTACCAACCGATTAATGGAGAATACGAAGTGGCCCCTCCACCCATAGGAGCTGTGGTAAAGGAGTTGCCCGAAGATGCTGAGGAAATCGATTTTGATGGGGTAACCATGCACGAACTCAATCAGGCCGTGTACAAGGAAGTAGAAAACGGATATGAAATCATTGAGGTGCTCGAAGACGATATGGACCAATAGCGTTTTCTCGGCAGTTTGATCAGGACATAAAAAAACTCCCTCAAGAACTTTGGGGGAGTTTTTCATTTCTGGTTTAGTTTGGAAAGATTTGGGACTCCAAAGATGCGGCAACTTCCCTGCTAAAAAAATTAATAGTTGTCAAAAGCATTGTTTTTGTAGTGAAAATATCCCTGTTTTGATGTGTCATCGATGAACGGTAATCCTACTTCGATGAATGGCCGGCAAATGCAAATATTGATGGGCTTCAAATTCCGTTTTCGATGGGATTGTAAGTAAATGGGAATGCACCGACCATATATCACAAATGAAGAGTGTTTTGTATTTTTGTACCCATAAAGCATTGAGATGAAAAAGGTTGTTGTAGGACTTTCGGGAGGAGTGGATTCCAGTGTGGCCGCATACCTGTTGAAAGAACAGGGATATGAGGTGATTGGCCTGTTCATGAAGAACTGGCATGATGATTCCGTGACCATTTCTGAGGAATGCCCGTGGTTAGAGGATAGCAATGATGCCCTTATCGTGGCCGAAAAACTTGGGATTCCTTTCCAAACGGTGGATTTGAGTGCCGAGTACAAGGAACGTATCGTGGATTATATGTTCAACGAATATGAAAGAGGGCGCACCCCCAATCCGGATGTGCTGTGTAACCGCGAGATCAAGTTCGATGTCTTTTTAAAGATTGCCCTGCAATTGGGAGCCGATTATGTGGCAACGGGTCACTATTGCCGAAAAGGAACCATCCAAAATGAAGATGGCACCGAAACCTATCAACTGTTAGCAGGCAAGGATCCCAACAAAGACCAATCCTATTTTCTGTGTCAATTGTCCCAAGAGCAATTGTCCAAAACCTTGTTCCCCATCGGGGAATTGCTAAAACCTGAGGTTCGCAAGATTGCCGCTGAAAACAATTTGATCACTGCCGATAAAAAAGATTCCCAAGGATTGTGTTTTGTGGGAAAGGTACACCTGCCCGACTTTTTGCAACAAAAACTAAAGCCAAAAAAAGGGATCATTGTAGAAGTGCCTAGTGATGCATCCCAATTTGCTTTAGTTGTTCCTGAGTTTCACAATGAAAAGGAGAAATTGGCCTTTCAGGCGGAAAAACCCATATTTTCCATGGAAGATGGCAAGGTAGTGGGAGAGCACCAAGGGGCCCATTATTTTACCATCGGGCAACGCAAGGGTCTGAACGTTGGGGGCACCAAAGAGCCTTTGTTCGTCATTGAAACCGATGTGAACAAGAACATCATTTATACAGGACAGGGCAAGACCCATCCGGGATTGTTCAGGAATACGCTTTTTGTGAAAGAGGATGAGCTGCATTGGGTACGTCCTGATTTGGCCTTGAAGGAAGACGAAACCATGGAGGTAATGGCACGCATCCGTTACCGTCAGCCGTTACAGCAAGCCACCCTTTACAAAGTAGGGAACGGACTGTACGTGGATTTCCAGGAAAAACAATCCGCTATTACCGAAGGCCAGTTTGTGGCTTGGTATGTGGGCGAGGAATTGGTGGGTTCTGGGGTGATATCATAATCCTTTTTCAAGTTTGTACTGCGTCTTCTGAATTTATTTTAGACTCCTTTAGAATATTATTTTTATTTTGATGGGAAACTGAAACAAGTTCAGTTTGGCAATTATTCAATATTACATGCAAAACAAAATCACCCAACTTTTCGGAATTCAATATCCTATCATACAGGCCGGGATGGTCTGGGCCAGTGGCTGGCGGTTGGCCTCGGCGGTTTCCAATGCAGGAGGCCTTGGTCTCTTGGGAGCTGGGAGTATGTATCCAGGAGTGTTGCAGGAGCATATCGAAAAATGTAAAAAGGCCACTGACAAACCTTTTGGGGTGAATGTGCCCATGCTATATCCGGACATCGATAAGTTGATAAAGATTATAGTGGACCAAGGAGTTAAAATTGTCTTTACTTCTGCAGGAAACCCAAAAACCTGGACGTCCTATTTGCAAGAAAGGGGAATTACCGTAGTACATGTGGTGAGCAGTGTCAAGTTTGCCCTAAAAGCCCAAGAAGCAGGGGTAGATGCCATCGTAGCCGAAGGTTTTGAGGCAGGAGGCCATAACGGTAGGGACGAGACCACCACTATGGTCCTTATTCCCTCGGTAAAGGAAAAAATAAGCATTCCTTTGATTGCTGCAGGAGGTATCGCTACAGGCAGGGCCATGTTAGCTGCCATGGTTTTGGGTGCCGATGCAGTTCAAGTGGGGAGCCGGTTTGTGGCAAGCCCCGAGGCATCATCCCATGACCTGTTCAAAAAATGGGTGGTGGATGCCCAAGAAGGCGATACCCAACTCACCTTAAAAGAGCTGGCTCCAGTACGCTTGCTTAAAAATAAGTTTTACCAAGATGTGCAAGCGGCGTATGCCAAGGGAGCATCTGTGGAGGATTTAAAAACCTTGTTGGGAAGGGCTCGGGCCAAGCGTGGCATGTTCGAAGGTGATATGGAAGAAGGGGAGCTGGAAATCGGTCAAGTTTCCGGGTTGATACACGATATTAAACCCGCTGCCCAAATTGTGGCAGACCTAATGGCCGAATTCAACCAGGCTAAGGCGGAAATTCAAGACTACTAGTATTTTACGGTCAAAGTTTCGGAAACTTTTAATACTTTTAGCGGGAGCAATGAGAACACTTATCCCCACACTAGTATTTTTTGTGCTCGCTTCCTATTGCCATGGGCAAGTGGAACGGGACAAAGCACTCCATTTTTTGGGTGGAAACCTTTTTGGACTGGCCGGAGCTGGAATCGCCAAACAAGCATCTGATGGTAATCGTATTTGGACCTTTGTAGGCTCCGTGGCCGGAAGTACCTTGATTGGATTGGCCAAGGAAACAGTCGATGCAGGCCAACGCGATAATGGTTGGGACAACGACGATTTGGCCGCTACTATCCTGGGAGGTGTTACCGTTGGGGTTACCATTGATCTTTTCGCCAAAAAAGATGATAACAAACGGTTACGGGGTAGATATTCCAGCCTGGAACGAAAGAAGAAAAAACGCAATGATTTTTCTTTAGAACCCCAATTTGTGGTGTTGGATGGAAAGTTGCCCAGTTTGAATACGCTTGGTCTTTCTTCAATGAGTTTGACTAAATAATCCCCCTCGCCTTTATTTCCAAGTATTTATTGATGGTATTGATGGTCAGGTCTTCGGGCTTTGTCAATATAGTTTGAATGCCGTGCTGTTGAAGTTCCCTTTGCATCAACTTTTTCTCCAAGTTGAATTTTTCTGCAATGGTCTTGTGGTAAATGGCCTGAAGGTCTTCGGCAGGGTTGGAGATCAATGATTCCAACTCCGTGTTTTCAAAGAAAATGACCACCAGTACATGTTTTTTTGCAATGGCCGATAGGTAGGGCAATTGTCGTTTTAAGGCCGAGATGTGCTCAAAATTACTGTAAAGCAACAATAAGCTCCTTTGGTTGATCTTCCTTTTGATGTGGGCGTACAGCAATCCAAAATCGGAATCACTGAATTCTGTGGTAATGTTGTACAACTTTTCCAAGATTACATTCAGGTGAGATATTTTCTGGACGGCCGGAACAAAGGTTTCGATGTTCTTGGAAAACGTGACCATCCCTGTTTTGTCGTTCCGTTTAAGGGCTACGTTGGAAAAAGCTAAGGTGGAGTTGATGGCATAATCCAACAGACTAAGTCCGTTAAAAGGCATTTTCATCACCCTTCCCGTATCGATAATGGAATAAATGGGCTGCGATCGTTCGTCTTGGTATTGGTTCACCATCAAATGGTTTTTCTTGGCCGTGGCTTTCCAGTTGAGGGTCCTTACATCATCCCCTTTGATGTATTCCTTGATCTGTTCAAACTCTTGCGTATGTCCGATCCGTCTGATTTTCTTCAACCCGAATTGGGTCAATTTGTTACTCATGGCCAAAAAGTCGTACTGCTGCATCTGGATGATGGACGGGTACACAGGAACCATTTGGTCTTTTTGGAAGACAAACCTCCTTTTCACAATCTGAAGGGGGGAGGAAGCATATAGATTCAAGTTTCCGAATACATATTCACCCCGTTCCACCGGTCTAACCGAATAGTTGTACAGAAAAGCATCTCCCCTTGAAAGCGTTGTCCTGTATTCAAAATCGCGCTTTTGGAATTGTACGGGCAGTTCATCAATAATGGATAAGGAAACCTTGAACGGATATCTGCTTTTCAGTTGAATTTCCAAGACATTCTGGTCGCTGTTGGATAATTTCTTGGGTAGGTTCCTTGATCCTTCTATAGCATTTGGGGTAGTATAGAGCAGATAGAGGTCCAACACAAAAAGGGCGACCAATAAATAGGTCAAGATCCAAGCAATTGGATAAATGACAGGTAGCCAAAAGGAAAGTACAAAGCAGGCTACCAAAAAGGCCAGGTACCAAAAGAGTTTGTTGTGTATGTAAAACGATTTCAAAAACCGCATGTTACCTTGGGATTTCTACAGATTCCATGATCATGTTCACCACATTTTCAGTGGTCATACCTTCCATTTCCCGCTCCGGGGTCAAAATTACCCTGTGATTGAGTACCGGTACCAAGGCCTTTTTCACATCTTCAGGAATCACAAAATCCCTTCCTGCCATGGCAGCGAATGCTTTGGCCGCTGTTAAGGTGGCAATGGATGCCCTTGGTGAAGCACCGAGGTACAAATGCGGATGGTTCCGGGTACTTGCAATGATGTTGGCGATGTAATCCATAATCTTTTTCTCCACGATCACTTCATGGATGTTCTTTTTGAACTCTACCAGTTTTTGGGGCGTGAGCACCGGTTTGATGGCATCCTGTGGTTTTTCCCCTTTCCGTTCGTGATGGGTTTGGATAATCTGGATTTCCTCTTCCACGGAGGGATAATTCACCTTGATCTTGAATAAGAAACGGTCCAATTGGGCTTCTGGTAGGGCATAGGTGCCTTCCTGTTCAATGGGGTTTTGGGTGGCAAGGACCATAAAAGGCTCGTCCATTTTGTAGGTAGTGCCATCAATGGTGGCCTGCCGTTCTTCCATAGTCTCAAAAAGGGCGGCCTGCGTTTTGGCGGGTGCCCTGTTGATTTCATCAATTAGGATGATATTGGAAAAGATGGGACCTTTTTTAAAATCGAATTCTGATGTTTTCATGTTGAAAACAGACGTTCCCAATATATCACTGGGCATAAGGTCCGGGGTAAATTGGATCCTACTGAAATTTGTTTTTAAGGTTTTGGCGAACAGTTTTGCCGTGATGGTCTTGGCGATTCCGGGAACACCCTCGATCAAGGCATGGCCATCTGCCAATATGGAAACGATGAGGAGTTCCACAAAATCCTTTTGCCCTACGATCACTTGGGCCAGTTCCGCTTTTATCTGTTCAACGGTGTTTCTAAGTTCTTCCAAGGGTACGCGGTTGTCAAAGTTTAGATCATTGTTTTCCATCTACGTGTGCTTTAAATGCTTCTATTTTTTTGTTGAGGTCCTGCAGTTCCATATCAGTGATTTGGGACTTGGACTGTAATTTTTCTATCAATCGGAACAAGGCTTCCACATCTTCCAAACTATTGTTGCTCCGCACTGCCAATGTCCTCAAAAAAGACGTGTCCAGCTTTTGGGTGGGCAAATGCAGTCTTGTTCTAATGTATTCCAAAAAATATGCAATCTTATGTTGGGTAATCTGTTGCTGTTCCTTGTTTTCGTAATACATGTTCGCAATGGTACGGGTAAAGGCCAAGGTCTGATTTTTTAAAGGTTTCACTACGGGTATGGCCCTTTGCTTGCGTTTCCCTTCAAAGATCACATAGATCAGGGCTCCGATCAACGCCAAATAATAGGCCCATTTAAATTCTTTGGTGTTCAGAAAGAGATACATGGGTGAGGTGTAGAACGACTTCCCGGATTTATGGAAGTTATCCATCAAAATGGGTCCTTCCGTACCTAAGTAAGACAATAATCCGGCGGTGTAGTTCCTGTTTTCATCCTTTAGGATGAAGTAATTGGTGAACGCCTTCGGAAAGGTGGACAAAATAATTTCACCTTCCCCAAAGGGTTGTTTGATCATATTAATGTGCTTTTCAATAACATCCGTACTGTCTGAATGCACATAAACTTCCCCAAGGACCACCGTGTTCAACGTATCAATCTTATCAAAGACCATGGTGTAATAATCTTTCTCAAATGTAATGGTCTTGCTCTTCAGATTTGGGTTCACCAGTTGATGATAAAAGTGTGGCTTGAGCTCACTTTCATTATAAAGGCTGGTTTGTTCCAGGTTTAAGGTATCTAACAAGCGTCCCTCAAAACTGCTCGATGCAATAAAAACCGAATTTCCTTTGGATGTCCAATCCAATAGGGTATTGAGTTCTGCTTCTTCAAAGGTGATGGACTCGTTCACAAAAAAATAGGTGCCCTGTACGGTGTCGTTTCGGGTAAGCAACTCAAAAGGTGGTTTGTGGATCTGAGAAAGTCGCGACGGAAAAAAATCTTCCATCAGTTCATTCAGAACATAGGTGCCATAAGGAATTTTGTGGTGGGACACATACGATGGAAACCAATTGATCTGTTTGGGTTTGTTGTACTCCAACAGAAATATGCCTCCAATGGCAATGATGGCAATCAGTAGGTATGTCCAACCCTTTTTAACCATGGGTGCCAATGGAATTTTTAAGTGACACAAATACTTCTTCCACCTTGGAATACCTTTCTTGATCAATCTGGAACTCCCCGTACCAAATATAATCGTAGAGTAACGTAGCCCGGTTGAATTGCTGTTTTAAAGGACCGCCCGAAAGTTCATTGCTATAATCGTCGTTCGTTTTTTGTCGTTGCCATGCAATCATTTCACGTTCCGACAACAACTTCAAGATAAAAAGGTAGTAGTACCTCACTGCCAAACGATAATTATTTTCGGCCAAGGCCTCCTTGATCAATTGTTGGATATCCTCGGTTTTGATGATGCGTTCCTCTTCGGAAAGGATCACCATATTCGGATTTTTTTCATTGTAGATCAAGGAACGTGTGTTTGCCTTGATGAAAAAACGTATCACCAAATACAAAAAAATGGCCAATAGGAGATACGGCAATATTTTTAGGAAGATGGCAAGGTAGCCACCTGCATTTTCCACGCCAAAAATCCATTCAAAAAAACTGCGGATGATGTTGTAGAACCAATTCGTCACAGCATCCCACCAGGTACTTTTCGGTTCCGCTACCTCATAGTTGAAAGCGTCATCGTTTAAAAATTGTTGAAGGTCGTCCTCTGAAATTTCCAGGGGTTGCATCTCAGTGCTATCGTACCGTACAATGGAATCGTTCTGGGCAAAAAGGATTGTCCAGTTTAACAGAACCAAGAGTATGGTCAATAGGTTTCGCATAAAACAGCTTAAGATTTACCGATGTTATCGATGCGCTCAAAGGCACCGGTAAAATTTTTCTTTTCGTTCAGGTTGAAGAAAATCATGGAAGTGGTCACCAAGAAAATGATGTTCATAAGGAACTGGACCAATGTGCTCAAAATATTCAACAGCAAATAGATAGGGTCATTGAAGACGTTCATATTCTCCACATCCATCTCCCCGGAAAAAATGCCCATCTTCACCCACATGTAGATCACGGCGGGCAGGCTAAATGCATACGAAGCGATGGCCACAATGATGTATACCACAAACAAAGTGGCAAAGGTGATCCACCAATTATCCTTGATCAAGGTAAAGCTGTAATTGTACGACTCGATGACATCTTTTTTGAGGAAAACCAAAATTCCAAAGGAAATGGACAATGGAACGGCCAAATAAATACCGGGCACAAAGCAGAACAAGGCACCTATCATCACCGAAAGCCCTACTAAAAATCCCAATCCGATGAAGGACCAAAAAGAACCATAAACTCCAGAGCGAATTTCATCATATACAATTTCACCTTTATGGTCTGTGTAGGATTTGATGTAATGTAAAACGGTTCCCTGTGCCATTACGTAGGCAGCCAAGGAGCTCAACATTAAAATACCGATCGCTACTACCATGATGAAAGGTGAAAAGCTGTTCCCAGAATAGGTATTTGTATTCGCGAAGTTGAAAATATCGCCAACAGTGTACATATAAAACCCCATGGAAATGAGCATGACCAAGATGTAGGGTCCCACAATTTTCAACAAGGTCCCAAAGAAAGGTTTGTATTGGTTACGGATAAAACCCAAAGAATCGGAGAGGATCTCGCCCAATTCCCTTTGCTTTTTAAATTCGATGTATTTCGGCGTTTGCATATTGGTTTTTCTTTTTGATTTGGATTGGATATATGATGTAATAAAAAATAATTAAGGTCAAGGATGCCAAAATGATGATGATGGCCAGCCAATCGGGCATTTCGGTATGGCGAGTAACAAACCCTTCCAAAAATCCCGCAACAATAAAAAAGGGAACCGTGCTGATCATGATCTTGAGTCCGTTCTTCACTCCACGTTTAAACGACTCCAATCTTGTAAAAGTGCCCGGGAAAAGCATTCCGTTGGCCAAGACCAGTCCGGCGCATCCCGCAATGATGATGACCGAAATTTCAATGGTGCCATGGATCCAAATGGTTCGTGCCGATTCCCACAACAATCCCTTTTCATAAAAGAAATATTGAAAACTCCCCAACATGATGCCGTTTTGAAGGAGTACCATTAAAGTGCCTATCCCTAAAAAAATACCATAGGCAAAGGCATATATGGCCACTTTAATGTTGTTGATGGTAATGCCCAAGAACATATTGAATTCCCCTTGCTGTTTGTAGACCGCCATGGGGTCTCCCTTTTCAATGTTCTCCAAAGTCATATTCACATAACCGTTACCTAAAATGGACCGCACAAAATCACCTTCGTTCGCTGCCGAAAAGGCTCCCACTACCGCAAAAAAAGTGAATACCAAAAAAGAGATGAGCAATTCCCGATGATGTTTGTGGAACATACTTGGAAATTCGGTTTTCCAAAAACTTACAATACGGTTCTTGGATTCCCGTTTGGTCTTATAGATTTTTTGATGCGCCTGCGAGGCAAGGGAATTTAGATAAAACTGGGTATTGCTATTGGGATAAAAGGTTTTGGCATAGCTAAGGTGGTCGGTGATTTCGATGTATAGATTGGAAAGCTTGTCAGGGTGAAGCCGGCCTTTATTGTTCAAGACATTTTCAAAAGCAGCCCATTTGTCCTTATTTTGCTTTACAAAAGCGGCCTCTCGCATTAAATCTTTAGGTTTATGAGTAAAGAAACTAAAATATGGAACAATTTCAAATAGAAACGGCCCAAAATATAACGATCGACCAAAACACCTCAAATTTGGGAGAACGCATGCTGGCTTATATCATTGACAGTTTTATTATAGGGGTCTACGTTATTCTGATGTTCATATTCCTACTTTCTTTGGACATAGAGCCGGCCGATCAATGGGCGTTCTATTTGATTATGGGACTACCTGCTTTTTTTTATTATCTGCTATTTGAGACCTTGTCCGATGGAAAAACGATTGGGAAAGGAATCATGTCACTCCGCGTGGTGATGTTGGATGGATCGAAACCCAGTTTTGCCAATTATTTTGTAAGATGGGTTTTGCGGATCATTGATGTGACCATGACCTCTGGAGGAGCCGCTGTTTTAACTATTCTGATTAGAGGCAAAGGACAACGGATAGGGGATATAGCAGCAGGTACCACGGTCATCAGTGAGAAAAAAAAGGTTACCCTGAACGATACCTTGTTACGGGAGCTTCCCTTGGACTATAAGCCGCAGTTTCCACAGGTGACCGTTTTTAAGGACAGTGAGATTCAAACGATTAAAGAACTTTATGACAGCGCCAAAAGAAATGGGGACCATAACATCATTGTTTCTTTGGATAGGAAAATAAAGGAAGTCACAGGTATTCAGACAACATTGCATCCTATTGATTTTGTGGATGTTGTGTTGAAAGATTATAATTTTTACACCCAAAAAATGTAAGCATGCTCTATCAGACTATTGATATTTTGGGTACGGTGGCCTTTGCGATTTCCGGGGTTTTAGTGGCCATGGAAAAACGCTTGGACCTTTTTGGGGTATTGATTATTGCCTTTGTCACCTCTATTGGTGGGGGGACTTTACGGGACTTACTTATTGGAAACACGCCAGTGGCTTGGATGCGGGATCTTACCTATGTGACCACTATTTTCATTACCGTGGTTTTTGCCATCATTTTTGTGAACCAACTCAAATATCTACGAAAATCGCTGTTTTTGTTCGATACCATCGGGATAGGGTTGTATACCATGCTGGGTGTAGAAAAAGGTCTTGAAGCTGAGTTGCTTCCTATCATGTGCATTTTTTTAGGTACCATGACCGCCTGTTTTGGAGGGGTTATCCGCGACATCCTTTGTAATGAAATCCCAGTGATTTTCAGAAAGGAGATTTATGCCACGGCCTGTATTTTGGGAGGTGCCAGCTACTTTTTATTCATGATGCTCTCCTTAAAGGAAAGTTATGCCTACATAGCCGCCATTTTGGTGGTTATCACCTTAAGGTTAATGGCCGTTCGGTTTGGGATCAGCTTGCCCAATATCTACAAATACCGAGACTGAAGCAGGCCAACGGTAATTTTTCAACAATAATGGTTAATTCTTGTTTAATCTGATTAACCCTTCGTTAAGCTTTATTACTTTTCCATTAGCCACACCCAACTGGGTATAATTCTACTTTGGCTCTCATACAGAGTAACTGAGGTGCAATGGGCACGATTTTCATCGTCCTAGTGCAGAGCAAACCAATCAACTAAACAACTCATGAGAGCAACACAAGCACTGACTATTTTATGTTTTATCGTGACCTCTTTTCTGGGGTCGCAATTGGCCCGGGCACACGATTGTGTGGCCATTAGGCATTTCTTTTCCCGTGTGGGTATCCCATTGGACAACAATTTGTTGGGAGCAGGGGATTTCCTATCGCTTTGGAACAAAAAAGTTAAAGTGACCCCAGAACTGATGAACGAGTTCAATAATTAAATCTGTTTCAGGATGAAAAGAATTGGAAAGAACAGTCTTTTGGCTTTTTCTCTGGGAATGGTATACCTGTGGTTCGGCGCACTAAAATTTTTTCCGGATTTAAGTCCAGCAGAGAGCTTGGCCAAAAGCACAATGCATGTACTTACTTTTGGCTTGGTTCCCGATACCATTTCCATTGTATTGTTGGCTATTTGGGAAACATGGGTAGGAGTATTTTTAATTCTTAACCTCTATCGAAGAACGGCTGCTTTTCTGGCCTTGGTCCATATACTTTTTACGTTCACACCTTTAGTGTTTTTTCCAGATGAGGTATTCAATGAAGGGCCTTTGGTCCTAACGCTTCTTGGACAGTATATCATAAAGAATCTTGTCATTGTTGCTGCGTTGCTTTCCATTTTGGATGTGGACGTAAGGGTATGGTTCAGGACCGTTTTATGGAAAAGAAGGATTCCAAAGTCATCCAACATACCAAGTTTCGGATTCATAGAAGAAAAACAAATCAAAAATAACTGACAACTAAAAAATGATGGTAAAACAAAAATTTCCGTACTCAACCTTAATTGTTCTGTTTGCACTATTCTCCAATTTTTTATCCTATTCGCAATCCAAGTTTACCGGTAAAGTAGTTGATGCTTCAGATAAGCAACCACTTTTGGGAGCCCAAGTTATAGTGGCACCTGGTGGAAAGGGAACCCTTACGGATGATTTTGGTAGGTTTGAGATACAGGCAGGCCGTGAAGACAATGCAATAGTAGTAAAGTACTTGGGTTATGAAGATGTGGAAATTGCAATTTCTTCGTCCAGTACGGATTTGGGTATTATTGAACTCACAAGGTCCAATACTACTTTGGATGAGGTCATTGTAAGCGCATCACCCAAAAATTTTAAAACAGACATTGTCGGAAGCAATTTTCGGATAAATCCGGTAACCCTCCAAAATATAAATCCGTTGAGTACCGAAGAGGTTTTGCGGACTATTCCGGGGGTGAACATTGTAGGGGATATGGGATTGTCCAACAGGCCCAATATCAGCATTAGGGGGTCTTGGGGAAGGCGTTCCAAGAAGGTACTGCTCATGGAAGATGGTACCCCGTCGGCACCGGCACCTTACATTGCGCCGGGAGCCTATTACAATCCTGTAAGTGACCGAATCACCTCCATTGAAGTGTACAAAGGCGCCGATTTATTGAAGTACGGTCCCAATAATATGTACGGTGCCGTGAACTATATTACGGCATTGCCTCCCCAGAAACCCACTTTGCGTTTAAAGTTGACGGGCGGTCAGCGAAACTATACTTCCGGACTTTTCTCTTATGGTGGTACCTGGAACCAAATAGGTGGTTTGGTGGAAGGAGTATATAAAAAATTTGATGGGTTTACCGATAATTCCTCCGTGGAAATTCTGAACCTGAACGCCAAAATATTTGCCCAGCTCTCCGAAGACCAATCCTTGTATTTTAAAGTGAGTGGACAGTTCGAGGACAACCAGGCCTCATTAAGTTCCCAAACACCATTTACGTTCGAGACGGATTATACCCAGAACCCTTTGGATGCCGATCAGTTTACCATGAGAAGGTATGGAGTGGACATCATACACAAATGGCTTTCCCATGAAAACCTAAGCTTTACCACAAAAGTATACGCCTCCGATTTTGAAAGGGACTGGTGGCGACAGGTGACGGCGAAAGTGAAGGCCTCCGAGGTTCAGGATTATGTGGGGGATGACATTTTTGCTGACCGATATGGTTATTTGGCAGGAAAAGCATTTGGGGACGAGGATTATGTGATCGTGGGTCGAGTTCAGAACGGACGCGAAAGCACTACGGATAGCCGATGGATATACAGGGTTTCCGGTATTAAGGAAACCATCAAGGCCAAATGGGAGGCGTTCAATGCTCCCAGCGAATTTGAGGCCAGCGTTAATTTGCACCGTGAAACTTTTAAGGATGTGTTCCTACAGGCCGATAGTTCCCGTTGGGCCAGAAATGGCAGGACCACAACAGATCTCTGGTACCGGCTTTGGTCCGCAAACGGATATGTGAGGAACGAGTTCCATTTTGGAAACCTGTCCGCAATTCCCATCCTACGGTTTGAGCATGTGGACATGTATCGCCAAAACTTGTTGGCCTTGGTCCAAGATCCAGATTTACAAAGTACTTCAGAAGGCAGGGAGCCCAATGTTTATAATCAATTCTTGCCTGGGTTGACCCTGAGCCATGCATACGGTAATGGGGAGTTCTACGGCAGTGTTTATGAAGGCATGATAGCCCCATCCAAGGTGTTTGGATTCTTGGTGGAGCAGAATGGCGTGGTCACCAATCCGTTGGCGGGTCAGAGTATCAACATCGATCCTGAACTGAGTTGGAACAAGGAAGTGGGATGGCGTGGCAGCTTGCTTAAAAATTGTATTCAGGGGCAGTTGACCTATTTTCATAATGCCAGCCGAAACTTTTATGCGGGTGGTCGAAATGAAGTGTTCAGCGAGCTGGGCAAGATCAATGTACAAGGTGTTGAAATGGCGATCAACGCGGAATTGTTCAAAAAGAATGATCATCAACTCCATTTTTTGGCCAACGTAACCTATTTACATTCCAAAGTAAAGGAAGGCAGATTGGAGGATAAAGATTTGTTCTCGCAAGTCATCCACAGTACGGCTACGCAAAACGAATACATCAACAAAGTCAACACAAACAGAAATGCGTTTGAAATTTATGTGGATGAAGGGGCAGGTGAGACCCTGTTGACCGATGCAACCATCGATGCCGCCGACTTTGCCAATATTACCAAAAGTGTCATCACTTTTGGTGATGGTGGACTATCCGATACTGAAGCACCCTACACGCCTAAAATAAACATGAGTCTTGGTCTGAACTACAATTGGAAGGGATTATCCAGTGGGTTCAACGTGCATCATGTAGGAAAACAGTACACGGAGTTCCACAATTTTATAAATGAGTCCGCGGATGGCGCCATCGGGGAGTTACCATCCTACACCACTGTGGATGCCTTTGTCAATTATGATTTTAACATTGGACAAAAGGTTGATGCCACCGTCTTTGTAAATGGAAAGAACATTACTGATGATGTGTATAGGGCTTCCAGGTTGAACCGGGCCACTTCGGGAATCTTTGCAGGTGGATTTCGCCAAATTATCTTCGGTGTCAATTTAAAGATTTGATGCCACATTGCACGCATGGAATAGTTGATTCAGAGTATTTTCATCTACAAAAACGTTTTCGTAGAAGTTTGAATTATTAATAATATGTAGGAATATTATTATCAAATTGTTATTATTTAAATAAAATAATTAGATTTATGTCAACTTCAACCAAACACCAATGCCAGAAAACGATCAAGAACTGCTCTCGCGGTTACAAAATGATGATGAAGTTGCCTATAAATGGATATATTCCAGGTATGCGGAAAAGCTGTTCCTGTATGCAATGAATATCTTGAAGCATCAGGAAATCTGCGAGGACATTATTCAAAATGTTTTTATCCAACTTTGGGAGAAGAGAAAGGAAAACAATATTACCCATTTAAAACCTTATCTCTATCAATCGGTCAAGTTTCAGGTATTTAAATCGTTCCGAAATCAACACTTTAAACAGGAAGACCTGACCAGATTGAATTTGGTGGACGCGTCCTTGAATGCCTCCCGCCAAATTGAATTTGATGAATTGGAGTCCTTGATCAACAGCCTGGTCGATAAGCTCACCCCAAAATGTCGGGAAATTTTTATCATGAGCCGGTTCGAGGAAAAATCAAACAAACAGATTGCCGAAGAGTTGGGCATGTCCATACAGACCGTTAAGAACCAAGTAAGCAAGGCCATCAAAAAATTGAGGGAACAAATGACACAGGAACAGATTGTCATTTATCCCATCATTATCTTCATGCTTACCCTATAAGCAGCGCTCGTACATTCATTTTCATTTTTTTTCTTCAAACAGATTAATATCTACTGTGTAAATTCAGAATAATTGACTGGTGTATTTGCGATTGATATGATTTTGTTTGAATAAAATTATCAAATCATCAAAAAAAAGTTAAAATTGAGTAGTACTCTTTAAGCTGTTTTGGTACTTAGGTATTAGAGGGGATAACTACCCGTAATGGCGAAAGCATGAAATACCTAAACAAAAAACAGGCCCAATCCTTATTTGAAAAGTATCTGAAGGGTGAATGTTCACCAGAGGAAGAAAGGCTTTTGGAAGCCTTTTTGGACTCCTACCAAGATGATTCAAAAATTTGGACCGATTGGGGTTTTGATGCCTCGAAGAAGCAAGAGATTTGGGATAAAATAAAGCAGCAGACCCTTAATGAGAAGAAATACGCTATCGGTAGGGTATACCATCAGGATTGGATAAAATATGCCGCTGTGGTGGTTGGAATAACATTGATTTCACTGTTCTATTTCAAAAACTCAAACGCTCAAGACTATCTTTTGCCTGTTGATGAAGAAATGGTGGTACTTCAAACAGGTGAAGGCAAAAATAATTTGAGTGAGAACTCGGCCGGAGATATTTTGGATCAGGACGGTAAGGTCATTGCCTCTCAAGAAGGGGGAGTGTTGAGCTACAAAAAGAATTCCTCATCAAAAGAATTGGTTTACAACGAAATAAATGTTCCCAAGGGAAAAACGTTCAAACTGGTACTTTCAGATGGTACCCAAGTGTATCTGAACGCAGGCACAAACCTGCGATTTCCTATCAGCTTTGTCCCCGGAAATCTAAGAGAAGTGTTTTTGGAAGGGGAAGCCTATTTTGAGGTAACAAGGGATGAAGCGAATCCTTTCGTGGTACAATCCGATGATATGCAAGTCAAGGTCTTGGGCACTCACTTTAACGTGAGTTCTTACAATGGATCTGAGCAGCATACCGTACTGGTAGAGGGTAGTGTTTCGGTAAGCCACCAAGGCGGGGCCAGAGAAATATCGGAGCCAAGAGTCATAAAACCTGGTCAGAAAGCTTCCGTGGTACCCGAGGGTTTGAATGTTGAGGAAGTTGATGTGGGGGACTATATAGCTTGGACCCAGGATATACTCATCTTCAATGATGAATCCTTCCCGGAAATCATAAAAAAAATAGAACGTAGGTATAATGTTGAGATACAGAACAATTATGCCGAACTGACCTCTGCGCGTTTCAATGGTAAGTTCAATGAAGAGTCCATTATAGACCTCATGAACACCTTTAAGGAAAGTGCCAATTTTGATTATCAGATCAACGACGGAAAAATTATTATAAACAAAAAGGAAAGCGGCCTATGATAAAATGCACATAAACAAAAATCGGGAAGTGCGGCAACACTTCCCGACAAGGATTGATTTTAAATAGAAATGTTACTAACTAATCAAAACCATTCAAAATTATGCAAAAAATAGATTGGTTTCCCTCAGTATTGGGAAATATTCTAAACAAGAACCGGACTATGAAACTCTCATTCGTTCTTTTGGTATTCGCTCTTTTAAATGTAAATGCAAATTCATTCTCGCAGAATACCAAAATAGATCTAGAAGTAGAAAATGAGACTGTACAACATGTACTTGAAAAGATTGAGTCCAAAAGCAGCTACAAATTTTTCTATAAAAGTGGAGAGATAAACGAGGATCGGAAGATCTCGTTAAAAGTGAAGAACAAGAAAGTTGCGGATATCCTCGAGATGATCTTCAATGGGGAACCCGTGATCTACTCCATGGTCAAGAACCAAATTGTTCTAAAAAGAACATCGGACAAACCCAAAAATAAGGATGCCGAGGAAAACAAGGAGAAGAGGAATATTCCCTTGGCCATACCTGTGCAATATACGGTAAGCGGAACCATTACAGATAACCAAGGGGTTCCCATTCCCGGCGCCAATGTTGTGGAAAAGGGGACCACCAACGGTGTGGCCGCGGATTTCGATGGCAACTATTCCCTTCAGGTTTCCGGCCCCGAATCCATTTTAGTTTTCAGTTCCATTGGATTTGCAGGTCAAGAAATAACGGTTGGCCAATCCACCACGATAGATGTTGTCATGTTGGAAGATTCCCAAGCGCTCGATGAGGTCGTGGTAGTGGGTTATGGTACACAAAAGCGAAGGGACATAACAGGTTCCGTTGCTTCGGTTGACACGGAAGATATAGCAGATATTCCCATGACATCCATTGAAGGTGGTATGGTTGGTCGGATCCCTGGATTGGATGTGGTGGCGTCCGGTACGGGTCCCGGGGCATCCGCCCAGTTGCAGTTAAGGGGACAACGTTCCTTTACGGCAACCAATGATCCATTGATCATTCTGGATGGTTCACCCTATTACGGGACATTGAACGATATCAACCCTTATGATATTGAAAGTGTGGATGTTTTAAAGGATGCCTCATCCACTGCCATTTATGGTGCAAGGGGAGCCAATGGTGTTATCATCATCACTACAAAGAGGGGAACCACGGGAGCCCCAAGGTTCATTTTTGAAAGTTATGCGGGCCCTATCATGGCCTATGGAACCATCCCCTATGCCAATGGACCACAATATGCGGAAATTGCCAGGGAGGCGTATAGGGCCATCGGGGGGTATCCTGAAGGAGGAACAAGCGACGAATACGATGAGATCATATTCGATGAGATTGAAATTGAGAGTCTCAGGGAAGGTGGCAATGGACTGAATTATCAGGACATGCTCTACCAACATGGTCTTCAACAGAAACACCAGCTTACGGTAAGCGGGGGATCGGATAAGGTGAAATATAATTTTTCCGGGAATTATTTTAAACAAGAAGGTATAATTCCAGGAGAGGTCTTTGACCGTTATAGCATCAGGACAAACTTGGATTTTACGTTTTCCCCTGTTTTTAGTGGAGGAGCATCCATATTGTTGAACCATTCATACAACAAGAGAAAATCAAGTGCTGCCCTGTTCCAGGCGTTTCAATCAAGCCCTTTGGGAAAATTGTACGAGGATGATGGCACTCCTAGGTTTACGGCAACTGCTGATGGTCTTTTGCTGAACCCGCTGGCAGATTTCATTTATGATTCTTACAGATGGGATAACAAAAGTTGGGGCGCTGTCCTGAACGTATTTGCAGAGGCCAAGGTAACTCCCGACTTGACCTACAGGTTGAATCTGGGAACCAATTTTAATCTGAGGACCATAAAAGAATCCGCAGGGTACTATTCTTTGGCAAGAAACCTGGGAACGCCAACTGCGGACATTAACAACTCAGTGGATAACCTTTTGTTGTACGAAAGTGTGCTCACCTATAACAAGCAGTTTAATGAAAAGCATCAACTAACCTTAACGGCAATTCAGGGATTCCAGTCTACAAGGGTGGAGACCAGCGGTGCAGGGGTCAGTGACCTTCCTTATGAAGAATCCAGATATCATAATCTGGGAAGTGCTACATTGGTTAATTCAGTAAGTTCCAACTTAATAGAAACCGATCTGTTGTCCTATGCGGGTAGGGTGTTTTATGGATATGACAGTAAATATCTGTTAACCTTGTCCATTAGGGCGGATGGTGCCTCCCAATTCTCACCGGACCACAAATGGGGATATTTCCCTTCTGCTGCCTTTGCCTATAGGGTTTCGAGTGAGAAGTTTATGAAAGGTACCCAGAATTGGTTGGATGACCTAAAGTTGAGATTGAGCTATGGGGTTACCGGTAACCAGGGTATCAGTCCGTACCAAACCCAGGGCGGTGTTACCAGAAGCGCTTATTCATGGAACGAGGAGCCAGGTTTTGGGTACTATCCAACAGAATTGGAGAACAGGGACCTTAAATGGGAAACCACTGCGGTTTACAATTTCGGTCTTGATTTCAGGCTGTTCAAGGGAAGGTTGTCAGGTACTGTTGACATATACAACACAAATACCTATGATCTTCTTATGTATCGAAAACTCCCTATTACATCTGGGTACGATCAAGTGTTGCAGAATGTAGGGAAGACCAAGAACAAAGGTTTGGAGCTTTCCTTGAATTCGGTAAACGTAGCAGGGGAAGACTTTAACTGGCAGACCAACCTTACCTTCTTTAAGAACAACACGGAGATTGAAGAACTGTATAACGGTAAAGTGGACGACGTTGGGAACAGATGGTTCATTGGAGAACCTATAGAAGTGTTCTATGATTACAAGAAAATTGGAATATGGCAGCAAAATGAAAGTGCTGAAGCCGCAAGCTATGGTGAGGAACCCGGCCAAATAAAAGTGTTGGATGTGGACAATGATGGAGCCATTACCGATGCCGATAGAATGGTATTGGGAAGCGCACAGCCAGATTTTGTGAGCAATATTACCAACACCTTCAAATACAAGAACTTTGATCTTTCTTTCCAGACCTATATCAGGTGGGGCGGTATGACCGCAATTGAAGCGTTCGCTCCCTTCGCCAAGAAGAGGTATAACAAGTTGGTGTTTGATTATTGGACCCCGACCAACCCTACAAATAATTACCCAAGACCAAATCAATTGTACGAGGGAAGTGGCCTATATGGCAGTACCCTCAGATATCGGGATGCCAGTTTGATCAGTCTACGACAGATATCGTTGGGATACCGATTCCCACAATCGCTGTTGGACAAGACGCCATTTACCGGTTTAAGACTTTACCTATCCGGTGAGAACCTGGCATATTGGACAAAATCTGAACTAAGGGATTTTAACATGAAACCAGACCTGAACGGATCTATAGGGGATGATGGTACCAGGACCATTTCCTCTTATCCTGCAACAAGGACTATGATTCTAGGTATTAATGTTCAATTTTAAAATTTTGGTTATGAAAATGCTTATCAATAAAATTACATTATGTGTTGTTGCCGCCATATTCTTATGTGGTTGCTCAACGGATATTCTGGATGAGGAGAAAATAGTGTCCCCACCGGTCAATTCCTACTTCAAGACAGAAAAGGGTTATAAGGATTTGGTGAACTCCAACTATACCTTTACCCGAAGTCTGTTTGCTGGGGGAAATAATTTTGCACCACTCGTTTTCTTCGGAACCGATCTTTGGACCAACGGATCCGATGGAACATTCATAGAGTTCAATGCCTATAATTCTGGAATACAGCCGGCCAATCCGGTTCTGTGGAATCTTTGGTCTCCCTTTTACCAAGGCATTGCGGCCTGCAATACCGCAATTTCAAGGGCAGGTGAAGTTGAGGAGATGACACAAAGTGAAGTGAACCAAAAAGTGGCTGAATCCTATTTTCTTCGGGCTTGGTACTATCATATTTTGGTGATGCACTTTGGGGGCTTACCACTTATCACAGAAGAGGTTACTGAAGTAGTCACTACGGCCACTAGGGCTTCGGAAGCTGAAGTGTATGCCCAGATTGTGTCCGATTTGGTTTTTGCTGAACAAAACCTTCCTGAAACACAGGAAGAATTTGGAAGGGTAACAAAAGCGGCGGCACAGGCTTTATTGGCAAGGGTGTATCTGACTCTTGGTCAAAATGACAAGGCTGCCGAATTTGCCGAAAAAGTGATCAACGACCATGGATTGGCCCTATTGGATGATTATTCGAGATTATGGGATGTGGACAATAGAGAGAATTCCGAGGTAATTTGGTCCATTCAATTCTCGCAAGACCAGCGTTTGAATGGAAGTGGAAACGCATACTTTCTATACTTTACTCCAAGATATGACCTGCAACCCGGGATGACCCGAGCACTCGAGAATGACCGTCCATGGCCAAGGTTTGTGGCAACCCGTTACTACTTTGATCTATTGGCTGCCAACCGGGAGAACGATTCCAGATTTGCAAAGTCGTGGAAAACAGCTTGGATTGCCAACAATGAGTCAACCCTACCGGCCAACATGCAGATTGGCGATACGGCATTTATCTATGTTCCATGGGACGTTCCGGATGATGAAGAAGCAGTGTTGGAACAAAAATATGGGGTTTTTGATATCAATGATTTGTATGATGGGGAAAATCCAACAGGTTCCAGGGAATTGTTTCCACACATGAGAAAGTACAAAGATCCATTAAGGCCATCCATCAACAGTGGGGTAGGCACAAAGAACGTCATCGAGATTCGTTTGGCCGAAATGTACTTGATTGCAGCAGAAGCCTACATGAAACTTGGGAATTTACCAGAGGCTGTGGAACATATCAATACCATCAGGCATCGGGCTGCTTGGCCAGGAAAGGAAACGGCTATGGAAATCACAGAGGATCAACTGGACATAGACTTCATCTTGGATGAAAGGGCATTGGAACTGGGAGCTGAAAGACTTAGATGGGCCGATTTGAAAAGGACAGGTAAGTTGATAGAAAGGGTGCAGTTGTACAATACTTTGGGTAGGGGCAACATCGAACAAAAACATTTGCTCCGCCCTATTCCCAGCAACATGATAGACCGTCTTACCAATCGGGACGATTTTGAACAAAACCCAGGATATTAATCAGTAAAGACAAGATCATGGGAATTTTACATAAACTCTTGGTAAAAAGGGCAGGTCTGCTATTGCTGTTAGTATGCTGTGCCATAGGTGCATGTGCACAAAATACGGAGACACCGTGCAACAAGGAGAGCATTGCTAAATGGTATAAAAGCAAGGCTTGGTTGAACGGGGTAAAACTGAAGCCCCACAAATCCATAAACATGGAGGAACTGGCACGCCAATATTGCAGTAATCCAGATTGGTGGAACAAGGCATTTGAATTTCTGGCATCACACGATCTTGAAACATTGGAGCCCGGAAGGTATGTCATTGATGAAGGTAATGTAACCGCATTTGTTTCCGAGGGCCCTACCAAGGACATTTCGGAAATAAACTGGGAAACCCATCAAAATTTCAACGATTTGCAGTATGTGGCCAAAGGGAAGGCCGGTATGGGGGTCGCTTCATTGAAGAATTCCAAATACACTTCAACAGCGGCCTACGACCCCAAACGGGATGTGGAGAACTACAATGTGGAAAATGGGAAGTTCTATGTGGGTAAGCCCGGAACATTCTTCATTTTCTCTCCAAAGGAGATTCACCGCCCGGCATTTAGGGAAAAGGGTCATGATACTATCAAGAAGGTTTTGATCAAGGTTAGGGTCCCATAAATCCTAGAAAAACAAAATTTGAAAAATGAATCTAATAAGGCATTAATTAAAATGAAACATTATGAAAAAAGCATTTATGTCATGTATAGCCATTGTATGTACCGTTATGGGTCTACAATCGCAAAATGTAGTCTGGCAACCAGAAACGATCAAAGCGTTGACTTCTGAATGGACAGGGGAGAGAACTTCGGACGGAAGACCCAAAGTGTCGGATGAGCTACTGGAGCGCCTAAAGGCACTCTCTATGGAGGAAGTATGGGGTAATCTAAGAAGAAATGGCTACAACAACCAATTTGAGAATTTTGCCAGTACTTACGAGAATGGATGGGAAATTCTGCATCCTGACCAGATCATGACCGGTCGTGTGGTAACGGCCCAATTCATGCCATTCCGTAAAGACTTTGATACCTACATCCAGAAGCAGGCGGAAAAGGAGGGCACCAAAACCCCTGTGACCAATTATGCGCCCATTATCAAGTTAATGGATGGGGATGTCTATGTGGCGGATAGCTATGGTAAAATGATCGATGGAACATTGATCGGTGACAACTTGGGCAATGCCATCTATAAAGCAGGAAAACGCGGTGTCATTTTCAATGGATCTGTTCGTGATGTGGAAGGACTTTCACAAATTGAAGGGTTCAACGCGTGGATTCGGGGTTCTGATCCATCGGCCATTAAAGAAATGATGATAGAATCGGTAAATGGACCTATTCGAATAGGAAGGGTTACCGTATTGCCTGGCGATGTGGTCTTGGCCAAGTCTACGGGGGTAAGTTTCATCCCTGCCCATTTGGTTCAACAAGTGGTCATTTCAGGAGAATATACCGCCCTTCGCGATGAGTTCAATAGGTTCTGTATGCGTACGAATAAATATGAGTATATCAATGAAAGATTTGTGGTGGACGATGCGGTTTTTGAAAAAGATTTCAAGGAGTGGTTGAACAAATATCCAAACCTACCAATGCCTAAAAAGGAATTGGATGCCTTCTTGAAAGAGCGGGAAGAAAAAAGAAGTGGCAATTGACCCTTGGAAAACCTTTAATCAAAAGTGAAAACTAACGTTGCTGCCTTGGAGAAGCAAGTTGGTAACCTAAAAACTATATTTTGAAAAATTGGAACATATATAAATCCAGTTTGGTGCTGGCGGCAATATCACTTTTACTTTTTGTGATAATGGTGTTTATGGGCAACCTTTCGTCGGCAGGCCTTCCCTTGGTAGTTTTCTTTCTTTTGCTGGGTATAGGCTTCAATGGTTTTGCCTCTCTTAAAGGCTATACCTTTGCGGCCCTTATCTTTGGCGGGGTAACACTGTCTTTATACTGGCCCCAATATTTTGTACGGATAGGGGACTTTAAGCTGACGGGGTTGATCATCCCGTTGATCCAGATCATCATGTTCGGGATGGGGACCTCCATGAGCATCAAGGATTTCGCTGGGATCATCAAGTCCCCAAAAGGGGTATTGGTGGGCGTGACCGCACAGTTGGCCATCATGCCGATCATCGGTTACGTACTGGCCAACATCAGCGGTTTTTCTCCTGAGATAGCGGCGGGAATCGTTCTGATCGGTTGCTCCCCGAGCGGGGTGGCCTCCAACGTGATGGCCTACCTGGCCAAGGCCAACCTGGCACTGTCCATTACCATCACCTCCATAGCCACTTTGTTGGCGCCCTTTGTCACCCCCTTGTTGATGAAACTGTTGGCCGGACAGTTCGTGGAGATCGATGTGCTGACCATGATGTGGAGCATCACCAAGATGATCATCCTGCCCATCGGTGCCGGGTTGCTGTTCAACTATTTGTTGCACGGCAAGACCAAATGGTTGGATGACATCATGCCGATGCTTTCCATGTTGGCCATAGGCCTGATCATCATCGTGATCACCGCAGCGGGCAGGGACAGTCTGCTGGATATCGGGGGCATGTTGCTCCTCTTGGTACTCGCACACAACCTTTTCGGCTATTTCTTGGGGTATTGGTTCGCACGGGTGGTGGGGATGGACGAGCGGGATGCCCGTACCATATCCATAGAAGTGGGCATGCAGAACGGGGGATTGGCCTCGGGGATCGCCAATACGTTGGGCAAGATCGCCACCATGGGGCTTGCGCCTGCCGTTTTCGGTCCGCTGATGAACATTACCGGGTCCATACTGGCATCCTATTGGCACAAAAGCGCCCCAGAAAAAGTAGTGTCCGAAATAAAAAGTTAATCAAAAGAATAGAAGAATTGATTGTTTGAGTTAGTTTAGTTTTTCAAGAAGAGCGTACCGCTTTCCCAAGTACGTTCTTCTTTTTCTCAAACAAAATGATATTTTAAGAACCAACTAACATAACAGCATATGAAAGGGACAAAAAAAGTGATCACGTTCGGGGAGATCATGTTACGATTGGCCCCTCCGGGGTTTTTAAGGTTTTCGCAGGCGAACCGTTTCGATGTGGTCTACGGCGGGGGGGAGTCCAATGTGGCGGTATCCCTGGCCAATTATGGCATTCCCGTGGACTTTGTCACCCGGTTGCCCAAGAACGACCTGGGCGAATGTGCCCTGATGGAGATGCGCAAGCGCGGGGTAGGCACGGACAGGATCATCTTCGGTGGGGACCGATTGGGCATCTACTTTTTGGAAACGGGAGCCGTTTCCAGGGGGAGCAAGGTGGTGTACGACCGGGCCCATTCGGCCATGGCGGAGATCCAGAAGGGCATGGTGGACTGGGACAGCGTTTTTGAAGGGGCGGGATGGTTCCACTGGACGGGGATCACCCCGGCCATTTCCCAGGGAGCGGCCGATGCCTGCATCGAGGCGGTAAAGGCGGCGAAAAAGCACGGACTTACCGTTTCCACCGATCTGAACTACAGGGCCAAGCTCTGGAAATACGGAGGGGACCGGGAGGCCATCATGACGGAACTGACCTCATACTGTGACATTATTCTGGGGAACGAGGAAGATGCGGAGAAACATTTCGGGATAAAGCCCGAGGGACTGGACATCACCACACAGGGAGAGCACGTAAAGGCCGAGGCCTTTTTGTCCGTGTGCCAGCAGATGATGAAAAAGTTCCCCAACGCCAAAAAGGTGATCACTACCTTGAGGGGTTCCCTATCGGCCTCGCACAACACCTGGGCCGGGGTATTGTATGACGGAAAAAACATGTTCACTTCCCCGGAATACCAGATCACGCATATCGTGGACCGCGTAGGGGGAGGGGATTCGTTCATGGGCGGATTGATCTACGGATTGCTCACATGGCCCAACAATGACCAGAAAGCGCTTAACTTTGCGGTGGCAGCTTCGTGCTTGAAGCATACGATCGTGGGCGACGCCAATCTGGTGACCGTGGATGAGGTCGAAAAGCTGATGGGAGGCGATGCTTCCGGAAGGGTGGCCAGATAGGACAAAAGTAAAAAAGGTAAAAGTAAAAGGACAAGGGTAAAAGAACGATATGGCAAGATATTCACGGATCGAGGTGGCACGGAAAATGGAGGAAACGGGCATGGTGCCCCTGTTCTACCATCCGGATGTGGAATTGGGAAAGCAGGTGTTGAAGGCCTGTTACGATGGTGGGGCAAGGTTGATGGAATTCACGGCGAGAGGGGATTTTGCCCATGAGGTGTTCACCGAACTGAACAAATATGCGCTCCAAGAACTACCGGGCATGATCATGGGGGTGGGGAGCATCACCGATGCCGCGGCCGCTTCGTTCTACATGCAATTAGGGGCCAACTTTATCGTGACGCCTTCCTTGCGGGAAGACATTGCCGTGGCCTGCAACCGGAGAAAGGTCATGTACAGCCCGGGATGTGGCAGTCTTACGGAGATCGACCGAGCCGAGGAACTGGGGGTGGAGGTGATCAAACTGTTCCCTGGTTCCACGTACGGCCCCGGGTTCGTAAAGGCCATAAAAGGGCCACAGCCATGGACGAGCATCATGCCCACGGGCGGGGTGGA
>NZ_QXFI01000031.1 GCF_003584135.1 Flagellimonas pelagia | reverse complement strand
TGTGCTACTTCAGCTAAAATGGCACTGAATTCTTATTTTTTCAAGTGATACATTAAAATTTCATAGGGTGTCTTTCCCTTAAATGCACCATGTGGTCTATCAAAGTTATAAAAGTCTTCCCATTGCTTTATTTTTTTGTTCAAATCCACGTCGTCGGAGTAGTCCAATAGTTGATAGAACTCCTTTTTGTCCGTGAGGTGCGACCGTTCCACCTTTCCATTGAGCTGGGGTCTTCCGGGCTTTATATAACGGTGCTCCATGCCAAGGTCCTTCACATGCCAATTGAACTTGGATTGGAATTCATGCCCATTGTCGGTTTGGACGGTATGGATTCGGAACGGGAACATACCGACCACATAATCCATAAAGTCAATGGAACTTGATTGGTTGTGCCTTTCATATACTTTCAACGCTCTGATACGTGTGCAATCATCAATCGCCGTGTACTGATACCTTTTTATCTTTTTTCCTTCTTTGGTGTGGAAAACCAAGAACTTGACGTCTACTTGAACATGGTGGCCCGGGGTTTTCTTGGCATAGCGTTTAGGTCCCATCGCTTTTCTGGTAACGGCTCGTTCGAGCGGCTTGATACCATTCCTTTTCAGGGTTCTGTAGACACTTGATTCAGAGACATTGATACTGTGATATCTTTCCAAATACCATTTGATGCGCCATGTGCCAAGTTTGTATTCCTTTCTAAGGTCCAATATCAGATCAACCGTTTTCTGATTGATTCTATTGGGGTAGGTATCAGCTTCCCTCTTTTTCCTTAAAAGACCCTTTGCTCCATGTTTGTCAAACTTTCTTTTCCAATTAAAATAGCTGCTCCTGCTAACATTGAACATTTCACAGGTCTCCTTGACCTTTCCATAATCTTTTGCAAATTCAAGTACTCTTAGTTTGAACTTCCATCTTAAGTATTGCTCAATTTCTCTTGTCTTTTCCATGTCAAAAGTGTCTCTTGATTTATTATCAAAATAGTACACTTTTAGTTGACGTAGTCACAACCGAATTGAGTGCACCCCTATATTGGGGACTGGTGCCCGATTCGCTTAAGCAAAAGGTGGCCGATAACCTAGCTTTGGAAGTCAAAAAAACAAACCATATAGATGTGGGCCTTCTTGGTACCAAGACTCTTTTGGGAGCTTTGAGCCAAAACGGCTATGCAGATTTGGCGTTTACCGTTGCTTCTCAAGAAACTTATCCTTCATGGGGTTGGTGGATCAAGAATGGAGCTACAACACTTTATGAGAATTGGGACATTGATGCCTCTTCGGATTTGTCGCGGAACCATATCATGTTTGGGGCCATTAGCGCATGGTTCTATAAAAGCCTTGGAGGTATTTTGCCAAATGAACAATCCCCAGGGTTCAAAAGCTTCATTTTGAGGCCAAACTTTGTGAATGGGCTGAACCACTTTGAAGCTGAATTCGAAAGTAGATACGGTCTGATCATATCAAAATGGAAAAGACGTGGGAACCACGTTGAATACTCTTGTCAAGTTCCCCCGAACAGTAAAGCCGTACTTTATTTGAAAGGTGTGAAAATAAAGCTAGGAGACAAGGAATTTACCACAGAAGAAGTCCAAAACCAAGGGATAGACCTTACTGCTGGTTCATATACCTTTTTGATTGAAGAATAATATACTCTTTCCGATGCTTAATAGATCGATGTTATGAAAGGTTTTGTTAAAGAATGATTACCAACTCCGATTAAAACAATAGGTAAGAATCTCCACCAACTTATCCTCAAGGATGGGCTATACTACATAACCCGTGAGTTCCTCCAATTTTTGAGTACGTCTAAGGCCGTTGGAATTGTTGGATGATATTAAATGTGCTCGAAAACACTTTTTTAGTGTGTTCGAGCACATTTTTATTCGTTTTGTTTTTTTCTTGGGTAAAAAATACGTAAGTTCGATTCAAATTCAATTTGATGTTTCAATAAATGGATTTGTAAGAATCAGAATATCAATAGTATAGAAATCAAATGCAGAAAAAAACAAAACCTACATTGGTGGTCTTGGCCGCAGGCATGGGAAGTCGTTATGGAGGTCTTAAACAAATAGACTCATTTACCCCTCAAGGGGACACCATAATCGATTTTTCAATTTATGATGCACTACAGGCCGGATTTGGAAAGTTCGTGTTCATCATCAGAAAGAGTTTTGAGCGCGAGTTCAAGGAAATCTTCAACCCAAAATTACAAGGGAAGGCTGAGGTGGTCTATGTATACCAAGAACTGGAAAATGTTCCAAAAAAGTATATCAACCCAGATAGGGTAAAGCCATGGGGCACAGGTCATGCCCTTTTAATGGTCAAAGATGTGGTGGACGAAAATTTTGCCATCATCAATGCGGATGACTTTTACGGAAGGGAAGCCTTCATGGCCATGGCTCAGGCTTTGGGTACAACGGACAAGGAATCGTACAACTTTTTTACCATGTCCTACCTGTTGAAAAACACCATATCAGATTACGGATTCGTCTCCAGGGGAGAATGCCAAGTGGATGGAGATGGGTACCTCACCGATATAAAAGAAAGGACCCACATTGAAAAAATTGATGGGCGGTTAATGCGAAAGGATGAAAATGAACACTTCGTTCCCATTGATGAAAATACTGTGGTATCCATGAATTTTTTCGGGTTTACCCCTAAATGTTTTGCGTTTGCGGAAAACCTATTCTTGAAATTCTTGGAAGAAAACCAGGAAAGTCTAAAGGCGGAATTTTATATTCCATACATCGTGAATGAAATGTTGCAATTGGACTTGGTTACCGTAAAGGTTTTAAAATCGAATGCCAAGTGGTTCGGTGTCACGTACAAAGAAGACAAGGAAATCGTTCAAAGATCGATCTATGAATTAAAAAGAGAACATATTTACCCAACGGAGCTTTGGAAAATGTCCGAAACAAGATAGACAAAGGAATGAAATTGACCATAGCAACTTTTGCAGTACTGGCCCTGACCATGTTCAACACGTACTCTCAAAATGGGGATAAGCTTGATCTGGACATTATGAAAGGTGAATATTGGTGGGGTGGCCTAAGCACTGAAGGACACAATACACCATATGATATCAATTCTGAGGTAAGTCATGACCAATGGGCCAATGATGAGGGCAATCAGGCCCAACCCATGCTGCTTTCCAGTAAGGGCAGGTATGTTTGGTCTGATACCCCGATTACATATACCTTTTACAAAGGTCACATACAGATAACGACCAAGGTTGGGGAGATTCAATACGGGAGTGCAGGCAAGAATTTACGCGATGCATACCAATATGTGGCGAAAAATTTCTTCGCTCCCAATGGTAAGATTCCGGAAGAAAAGTTGTTTACACATCCCCAATACAATACATGGATAGAGCTGATCTATGATCAAAATGAAGAAGATATCCTGAAATATGCCCAAGGCATTTTGGATAATGGGTACCCTCCAGGGGTATTGATGATCGATGATAACTGGCAGGAAGACTATGGGACTTGGAATTTTTCACCTCGACGATTCAAAGATCCTAAAGCAATGATCGAGAAACTCCATGATATGGGGTTTCTGGTCATGCTATGGGTATGCCCCTTCGTTAGTCCCGATTCTGAGGTTTTCCGTTATCTGGCAAAAGAGGGCATGCTTTTGCAGGTTCCACAGGGAAATCAGGAGGTACAATGGAAAAACACCCAGGATACAGCCGCTATTATACGCTGGTGGAACGGCGCCAGTGCTTGTTTGGACTTGACTAACCCTAAAACCAATACATGGTTCAAGGAGCAGTTGGACCACTTGGTGGACGAATACGGAGTGGATGGATTTAAATTCGATGCGGGTGATGCCCAGTTTTATGAAAATGGCATCGTTTCTTTTGAAAACGTTTTGCCCAACGACCATACGGCCCTATATGCCAAATTTGGATTGGACTATCCCCTGAATGAATATCGGGCGTCATGGAAAATGGCAGGTTTGCCTTTGGCACAACGATTACGGGATAAAGGACATAATTGGGAAGATCTGCAAAAATTGATCCCTGACCAGATGTCCCAAAGTTTGATGGGGTATGCGTACACATGCCCGGATATGATAGGGGGAGGGGAATATGGTTCGTTCATAGACCTTGCCTCCATAGATGAGGAATTGGTCGTACGGTCTGCCCAGGTCCATGCCTTAATGCCCATGATGCAATTTTCGGTGGCACCTTGGCGAGTGTTGTCCAAAGAAAATGCAAGGTATTGTTTGGAAGCGGCAAAACTCCATGAAAAGATGGGTCCCTATATTCTTCAACAGGCAGATCGGGCCTCAAAAACAGGGGAGCCAATTGTAAAACCCATGGCTTTGGCCTTTCCTAACGATGGTTATGAAACCATTAAGGATCAATTCGTATTGGGAGATAACATAATCGTAGCTCCAGTAGTAACAAAAGGTGATTTAAGGCGAAAAGTGGTTCTTCCTAAAGGAAAATGGCAAGACGATAGGGGTAAAATTTATAAAGGGAACAAGACCATAGAAATTGAGGTGCCATTAAGTAGACTTCCTTTTTTTACCAAGGTTGGCACAAGAAATTAGGATTAATACAGAGTATCGAAGCAAAATATTGATAAGGTTCACATGAAAAAGTATCGGATAACCACAGTGCTGAATTTATAGGTAGTCCTATGGTCCAATACTTGTTATTCTGTTACCGTTTTATAGAATTTAGGAACGGGAACCTTGAAAGTACAGATTGTTTGAGTTGTTAGTTAGTTTTAGCAAGGGCTATTGGGGTGGTATTATTTCATCGTGATAGCCCTTTAATCTAAGTTTAATTGATGTGCAACACCCTATTGACAGTCGCTCGAATGTTAAAATGACCTCTTGAAATCTATAGTTTGTCCCTTCAATAATCGGTCACAGGAAATCACCAAATCTTCATTCCCATCATAATTGATAGTGAATTCCTTTTCTTCATTGGGCAGCACAGTCCTAAGGGAAGCGGTGGATTTATTACCGTTAATGGAAAGATAGGCATCGTAATAAATGGGGGCTGTTCCAACATTTCGTACGGTTAGCAAAGATTTGTTATCGGATTTTACAAATTTGGTGACTTCAAACTTATAACCGGTGTGGATGCTGGCTTCCTTTATCCTATCCAACGACTGATACTTGTATTGGTCATTTCCGATCATGTAGGTGGTATGGAATCGTTTTATGAACGATTCATAGGACTCTCCATGTGGACCATTGGGTGATAGGACATTTTGCTGATCATAATCCGTATAATAGTTGAATTCACCCCCAACCGGGTTGTTGACATAGCGGGTTTCCAGTTCCAGAAATTTAAAACGCTGTTCGTTGACCGTTGCATGTTCCTCGGACATGAAAGAATCATCGAACAAACCAAATGATAAATTCAATAACGAGGGATTATCACGAAATGGAGTAACATTGCCATCTTCAACATCAATGGAAATAGACCAATGAAGATTCGTGAACAAAGTGTTCATTCTATTCAAGAATAGGGTTTGGTACTCTTTTGAAGGGAACGTCTTTCCCAAGACAAATGGACCATCATAAATATGGTATTCTCCCCACAATCCAAAACCTACCTGCAAGAAGGCCAATCGGTTATCATGATCATATCGTTCGGCAAATTTTTCATAGAATTCCAAGGTGAAGTCCTGTAATTCTTGATGCGACCAATCCGGAAACCATGTTTCCCTGCCTTCACTGATCCCTTGTGTTTCATGATAATCCGGTAAATCTTTAATGTATTTCGGCACCGATGTTTTTTGTCCCACATAGGTATATCTGAAACGAAGGATGCCTTGATGGTTCCGTGAGGCGATATCGTTCAATTTATCTTCAACAACCGTCCAGTCATAGACTCCTTTTTCGGAAACCACATCTTCAAAAAGCATATAGGAATATTCCAGGGTGTGTGCTCCTGAGCTGGCATTCGGATTTCCATCCCAAACTACAATTCCGGTCATAGGTTGTACTTTGGTAAAACTGCTCACACCGCCACCATTTAATACCTGCTCCTGACCTTCCAGGTTTTCATCGGGATTGCTATTGTTTCCACCACCACAAGCAATGAGAAAACAGTTTAAACCAAGAAAGAACAAAAGATTTTTCATCATGATCCAAGCTTCTTTTAGCCAATGATTAAATTCTGATAAATAGTTTCTTTTTATACATCCAATAGCAAATGAACCATAGGAAGAAGAGCACTACAATACTCAATAGTATCTGGGCGCTCAGTGCTCCCGTCCATCCGAAGAGGGCGTTTGAAAATGGTAAGAATATTTTTCTGATCAGTTCGGCCCCACCAACATGCGCGAACAAATAGATAAACAATGGGTTCATGCCTACAACGGCAAAGAACAATACTCCCTTCTGATATTTTTTGACGTCTATCACCCAATAGCACAATGCAAGGGCCAATAGTGACCACCCGCCACCTACAAGAACAAATGTACTTGTGGAAATACGTTTTATGATGGGCGTTACATAACTGAAGCCATATCCTATGATCAAGGCCGTGACACCCCCAATGACCAAAAGCTGGATCTTTTCCTTGGTTGTCCTCTTGCTGATTAACAATTGGCCTGCCAGTACGCCCCAAATGGTATGCGCCGCGGTGGGAATGGCATTGAACATAGCCCAATGGCCACTGTCCTCTTCACCTGAAATCAAAATATTGAACCATGCACCAAAATTTTCCCCGGGCACAAAGGCATGGTTAAAACCCTCAACGGAGAAAAATCTATAAATGGCCTCACTGATTAAAATAAGGATGATGGAAAACCCGATTTGGACGATAGGTTTTTTACGGATGACCAAAAAGGCAAGGAGGTAGGTGACAGAGAGTTGCGCCAACACATTTTGGAACCTGAAAACAATTTTTCCGGGGTCGATACAATATAAGGCCCATCCTAAAACCAGCATTAAAAAAGCTCTTTTAAAAGCATGTTTCTGCAATTCTTTGTATGTATCGCCCTTTGCCATTCTTTTTGAAAAGGAGAGGGGCATGGAAACACCCACAATGAACATAAAAAATGGTTGAATCAAATCCCAAAAATGCAACCCTTCCCATTCCACATGATGAAACTGTTCTCCAATGGTATGTATAAGGGTACCCTGAAGTTCCGGGGACACTAGGAATTCAAATAGACTTGAAAATTCTGCAATAAGCAAAAACATGGTCAGACCTCTATAAAAATCCAAGGACAGTAATCGGTTATTGTTGTGTTCCATATCTACTTTTTAAGTAAAAACCCTAATAAATGTTCAAGCGATCTATTAGGGTTTTATTGTTACTAATGTGTTTGATAAAATTTATGTACAGAATCGATACCGATCAATAGCACTCCTGTTAACCAAGAAATGCAGTTGTTCTGATTGCGTTTCTGGACCTATTTTTGGATTTCTATATTGAGGGCAGGACCAGCGGTATCAGAAGGATAGTACTCAACACCCCAATTCAACCACATTCCAAAATCAATGCTGTCCCCTACAGTCCCGAAAAAGCTCTTTGGGAACCTCATTTCTATGGCATTGGTGCTGCCATCAACGGCAATTACCCCAGAGGATTCAAAACCGTGGCCATCAAGTCCTATCCAGTCCCATGCCCAGCCGCCGCTGCCACCTGGGTAACTGTAAAAACTTCCCCATGAACCTAAAACCGGTGGTCCTTCAAATAGGTATTCCGCACCAATATTCCATGTTTCATTATATCCTGTTCCGTTGTCTTCATCCACATTGAAAAGCATGTCCGTAATCTCCAAAGTCATATCCGATCCGCCTTCAAAGTAGATGTCTATGTTGGGTCCTTTGGTATAATACTTCATTTTTTTGACGGAACCTGTAAATTCATAATAAACAGGTACCTCTTCCCAATCCTCAAAATCCCCATCAATATCGATATTGGCATTGATGATTACTGGGGCGCTGATCATTTTTGATACGTGGGCCTCCTCACCGGATTCATTCATTGCCGTTAACGTGACGGTTAGCTCGCCACCAACAATGGAATAGGTGTAGGTGGGATTTTCTTCGTAGGAATAAAAATAAAGGTCGCCAAAATCCCATCGGTACGTGGTTGCCCCCTGGGATAGGTTGGTAAAGGTAAATGTACTTCCATCGCTTGTAAATGAGAAGTCGGCCACAATGCTGCTTTCTGAACTTGTGGAATCGTCCGAGTCACAACCTGCAAGTAGTGAAACGACCAAAAGACAATATAAAAGCTTGAATTTTTTCATGACTTATGTGTTTAGAAATTATGGTTTTAGTTGATTATTAGTGTGTGCAATAATTCGTTCATGCCGGTACTGGCCTCCCAAGTGCCTGAATTTGCCAATTGAATGGAATATTCGGGTCTATCCTTCAAGGATGGGGAAGCGTCTTCGATCTTTAAATACAATGTATAGCTCCCGGCGGGTATACCGGATAGGTTCACGGTTTCCGTTAAATCGTATTCTGCGCCAGGCACTACCTTTCTGACATCAAAGTCCAACGATTTGCTATGGATGGTCCCGTCATTTGTGGATTTCAATATCAAAGAGGCATTCTTTTTATTGTACACAGGTGCAAAACCCGCGTTGTCCATGACCAGGTCCAAATCAAAATTGCCATTGGCTTTAACCTCCTTTTTTAGACTGGCGGTCTTCAACAAAAGGCGATACCCCAACTCTCTTTGAAAATCCTCGAAGCAATCATTGTTTCTCCATTCCTGCAGTACGGGACCATAATAATCAAGGTTCAAATAGGTCCATTTCAACAATGCCATTTCCGTATCGGCAGTAGTGCAACTGGCGGTTGGCACCCCGGATGGGGGACAGGTTTCTCCACCAGTGGGGACAAAAAGGGCCTCTTTGCTTATGTAGTCTTTTTCTATGGTGATGTTCTGATAGGTCCCATAGTCATCAGGACTGGCCAAAAAACAATCGTTGTGGAACCCAACACGGGCAATATAGCTGTCTCCATACCCCACAGTTGCATTCATAGCGGTGGAATAATTAAAGATCTCCTGTTTGTACAATGGGGTCCTGACCTGTACCTTGATTTCTTTTGGCAATACTTCCAATAGTTTGTTGAGTACAGCTGTCTTATTTTCAAGCGTGGTCAAATTGTTGGTCGTGTAGTACCATTCTCCCCAAGATCCTATAAAACCTGCTTGAACAAAAGCAATCACATCATAATTGTCGGTCAAAATGGGTTTCAATTGGTCCAAATGCGAAATGACCCTGGACAATGGCGCATCCGTTTCATTTTGATCACTGTTGTAGGCAAAGCGCAGGATACATTTAATACCAGCGGTTCTCATTCGTTCAAAATCGGTGGTTATTAAATCCAACTCGGCTTGACTCAGGTCAGCATCCTTAAATGCGTCCAAATAATATATCCGATTGATGATGGTGACCTTTTCGTTTTTCAAACTGTTGAGCATGGCCATACTGACCGGCATTCCTTCGGATTCAACTGCCCAATGGTGCATAAATCCCCTTTCCGGATTCGATATGACCTCATAGGAAGCAGTATAGGTTATATTGCTTATACTGTTATCCACGGGTTCTGGCTCCGGATCAACGGGAACTTCACCGTTGCTTTCACCGCCACAACCAATTGTGCACAAAATCAGTAGATATATCAATTTATGTTTCATAGAGTATACTTGGTTAATAGTGGATTAATAAGTGTCTTTGATCCAATCATAAGGCTTTCTTTTGATCCAGTTACCCCTAGTGAAATCAGGGAAGTCCTGTGGTTCCCCATTATTTTCAATGGAAACCTCGGACAATGGTGTAATTGAACTCCAAGCGGCTGCATCATAGGCATCCATTGGTGGTGCTACCCCTAATTTGGCTGATTCCACAAAAGCGTTGATCACAAAGAAATCCATACCTCCATGTCCGGCGCCAGTGGCCAGCTCCCCATATTTTTTCCATAGGGGGTGGTCATATTTTTCCAGCCATTTGTCGGCACTGTCCCAATGGTGTGCCTCCGTGACCCCGGCAATATGGATCCTGTTCCCATCAACTTCCCAGAGACCATTTGCCCCCTGTACCCTGAAACCTAGGGAATACGGTCTTGGCAAATTGGTGTCGTGGGTAACGATGATGGTTTCTCCGTTTGCCGTTTCTATTGTGGTGGTCACAATATCTCCCAGCTTGAACTTTACGCTGGCATTGGGGTGGTTTTCTCCTCCGTTCTTGACAATATAATTGTGCAGACCTACACTTTTTGTGGCATGGGACGTTAAGGACAAAAATCGATTTCCCCTGTTGATATCACACATAGCGGCAATAGGACCCACACCATGTGTAGGGTATAGATCGGCATTTCGGGTTACGGAATGTTGTGTTCTCCATCTTGCCTCTGAAATTGCCTTTTCACCAAATTCCACACCACCGCCATAGGGCTGTTTCCCATCATTGAACTTGACCTCGCGTAGATCATGTTGGTACCCACATCTGAAATGGACCAATTCCCCAAACACGTTCTGTTTCACCATGTTCAATACGGCCAATATGTCCCTTCGGTAGTTTACATTTTCCAAGATCATTAATTGAGCTCCGGTTTCTTCGTGCGTATTCACGAGATCCCAGCATTCTTCAAGGGTATTGGCGGCAGATACTTCCAAACCTGTGTATTTCCCTGCCCGCATTGCATCCTTGGCCATACGGGTGTGCCATAACCAAGGAGTGGCAATTATTACAGCCTCTACATTGTCCAAGGCTAGAAGATTTTTGTAGTCAAGCTCATCCTTGCCGAAAACCAAAGGTTTTCGACCACCCTTTTCCGTTACTTTTTCAATCGCAAGTTTTGTTCTGCTCGGATCTATGTCGCAAACGGCAACTATATTCACATCATCCCTTAACAAAAGGTTTTCCAAATGATTGGTTCCCCTAAGGCCCACACCGATCATGCCAATGTTCAGTTTGGCCATGTTCGGGGAAGCCCCAAAAACAAAACTTGGAACTACCGATACTCCTGCTCCCAATACTGCGGTTTTTTTTATAAAATCTCTTCTAGAATCCATGTACTATAGTTGCTTTGTATTTATTGTCAATTATGGTTTTATGCCTGAACCAAATTATATTAGTTGTAACCGGGGTTTTGCAAGAAAGCTCCCTTGCCCTCACTAATTCTTTGGAGCGAAAAGGGGTATAGCTCTTTGTATGGGGCCGCTTGACTTGCCGCGCCGTTCAGCTCTATGGAATGTTCCACAAACTTTCCGTGCCTGATGAGGTCTGATCTATATTGCCCGTTCTCACACCAGTATTCATGGGATCTTTCCACAAGGATCATTTCATTGAATGCATCTATAGTGGCAAAATCCGCCAATAGAATGGGATCTAGGCTCGCACGTTCCCTAATCACATTTACAAGGTCTATGGCCTCCTGATTGGGAGCATTATTCTTGTTGGCAATGGCTTCAGCCTTGGATAGAATCACATCTGCATATCGGTATAAAATGATATCCACGGTGGTAAGGGCAGTGTTCCTATCTGCATCTTCTGCTATTTTTAAAGGTAAGGGACCCATCTGCATCACATTTCCAGGATTACTTCGGTTGTAGGTAACCCCATCGGTTCCTGTATATTCAGCTATTAGATTTGTTTTTCTAACATCATTGGGCTCGAATGAATCATAGAACATCCATGAACTTTGTATGGTGGCCCATCCGCCTCTAACAGGATAATTGGAGGGCAACACCATCATTTGCCATTGGTTCTCACTGGTACCCGCGTAATCTGCCGGAACTGCGAACATCACCTCTTTATTGTCGGCCTGTGATTCTGTACTGAACATATCCACATAATCGTCGGTCAACTCATAATAGTTCATTGCCATGATGGCGTTGGCCTGTGCTTCTACATCTGCCCACCTTTTTTCATGTAGGTATAACCTGATCAAGAGCATTCTTGCGAAGCCTTGGCTGAACCTTCCATAAGCTGCCTCTGAGGGAGAAGGTAGATCCGCAGCTGCATCCAACAGGTCCTTCTCAATAAAACTTACCATTTCATCATGGCTTAGCCTTGCCAAAGGTGTTTCGATCAATGGGTTCTGCAAAACTTCCAGTGGTGCCACCACGATGGGTCCAAACATGTCGAAGAGTTCATAGCTTAAAAAGGCCCTCGCACATTTGAGTTCGGCAATCCCTCTTTTTTTGATGTTTTCATTGACGGTGGAATTTTCCAATCGATCGATGCTCAAGGTGTTGGAACTGATCCTGTTATAGAAATCGTCATAAAATCTGGTAACTCCCTCACTGGTAGGGATATAGCTGCTTAATGTTGCCAGTTGTTGCACCCCAAAGTTTCCCTGAAGAATTTCCGTGGTAGCATCATTGACAAACATGATCCCGCGTTCCGATGTGGTGTGGATTCCATTCCACCAGGAGCCCCTTAATGGATAGTAGGCCGCTACCACAAGAGCTTCCACATCTGCCTCGGAAGCCGGAAAAATAGCTGGGTTGATTTCATCATAATTTATAGATTCCAATTCTGGGTCACACCCAAACATTGTGCTTATCAGTAACCCTAGCAGTATTAGTTTTACATTTTTCATAATCATTATTTTTTAAAATTTTAAATCTATCCCGAGTGTGTAGGTCTTTACATTAGGATACGCAGCCACCAAGTTTGTGGGGTCTTGGTCGGTACCTTGTAATCTAGGGTCATATCCATTGGTTTCAGGATCTACCCCTTTGAACGGTGTGATCACGAACAAGTTTTGGGCATCAAACCTGATGGCCGCACTGTGCAACAGCTTTCCGGTCAATTTGGAAGGTAAAGTATAGGATAGGGATAGGTTTTGTAATCTTATGAACCATGCATCTTGCAAGAAGAAGTCTCCTGCACTATATGGAGTATAGCCATAATGCGAAGCTGGTCTTGTGTTTGTTGGATTGTCCGGTGTCCATCTATCATAAATGTTTCGAAGGGCATTACGTCCATTTTGCCATACACCATCCGCAGAAACCCCTAAAGCAAGATCGGTGGCATCAACAATCTCTCTTCCGAACATACCGTTGAAATGGAAGTTCAGTTGAAAGTTTTTATATTGGAAACTGTTACTGAAACCAGCTATGAAATCAGGGTCGGTCGATCCCATTAAAACGATATCTGCCTCATCAATAATGCCATCTGGTTCCCCTGTTGCAACAAATCTTCCATTTTCATCAACAATCGGGTTTCCTTCATTATCCCTGGAAAACCCATTGATGTCCTTGATCTTTATTTGTCCGGGGAAAAGATCGGGTTGGGCAGGAACGGTTTCACCGATTTGCATCACACCGTCAGACAGGTAGGAGTACCTAGCACGGATGGGGTCATCCTCTTTTTGGTAGATGCTAGGTTTCCAATCCGGGGCTCTTTCCTTCCATCTATCCCGGAATTTGGAGAAAACAATTGTACTTCTCCATTTAAAATCTTTGGTGTCGACATTTGTAGTATTCAACGTCAATTCCATACCCTTACTTTGGGTGGAACCTACGTTTGCCCATACCTCATTGATCTCATTATAGGAGTTGATGGGTTTTATCTGCAACAAATCCGAAATCTCTTTGTTGTAGACTTCGAAAGACCCGGACAACCTACCTTTCAAAATTTCAAAGTCCAGACCCATATTGATTTCTTTTGTGGTCTCCCATTTCAGGTCAGGATTTTCCAACCGCGATGGAAACACTCCGATTAAGATGGACTCATCAGGGTTTAGATAAGCAGGTTGCGCATAGTACGCAGCGAAGGCGTTGGAACCAATGTCGGCATTTCCTGTTTCTCCATATCCCACTCTCAGTTTCAATTGGGATATTTTGTCACTAAGCCCTTTCATAAAGGGTTCTCCCGCAATGTCCCAACCCAAGGCGATGGAAGGAAATACCGCAAACCTATTGTTTCTGGAAAACACACTGGAACCATCCCTTCTGACGGTTGAGGACAAAATATACCTGTCCTTGTAGGTATAGTTCAGTCTACCAAAATAGGATACAAGGTTGTTTTCGTACTTGGCTGAGGCCAATACCTTGGTACCTGCCCCGGCATTGATGTTGTTCCAAAGAAAGGCATCGGTAATAAAATCACTGTTTCCGGAAGAAGCACTCTCTGATCTGTATTTTTGCCTGGAATAACCTACCAAGAAATTGAAATGGTGGTCATCATTGATAGTTGTGGTATAGTTCAGGGTAAAATCAAAAAGGGCATCGTTCTTTTTTTCGTTTGCTATTGTGGCTTTACCGTTTTCCAAAGCACCGTACAGCGTTGTTCTGGGCAAATAGGTGTTTCTACTGGTATAACCTTGGTCCATACCCGCTTGGAACCTTGCCACCAAACCTTCTATGGGTTTTACTTCCATAAAAAAGTTTGTGAGGGTCCTGTCGATTACACCTTTATCTGTAATCGTAAGTAGGGAATATGGGTTTGGTTCTTGGGAATTGTCAGGATTTATGGGATAATTTCCATTTTCATCAATGGCCTGTATATGGGGCCCATATTGCAATGCAGATCTCAGAAGTCCCGAATTTTCATAGCGATCTCCTCCCAATTGGCTATTGTCGTTATTGATCCTACTCATGGTGAGGTTCATCCCAACGGAAAGGAAATCATATAGTTTTTGATCCAGGTTGAATCTTAGGGAAGCTCGTTCAAAAGCGGAGTTCTTCAATACCCCTTTTTGATCGAACAAGTTACCTGATAGGAAGTATCTGGTGGTTTCGGTACCTCCCCTTAAGGAAAGGTTATGCTGTTGCGTACTACCGTCCCTGGTTACCAAGCCCAGCCAATTGGTACTTTGCCCGGCATTATTTATTTGGTCGTCTGAATAAAATCTTGTGAATGCTACTCCATTAACCGGATTGGCAATGGCCTCTTCCAAAGTTCTGCTGCTGGTATTGCCACTACTATAAGGTTCAACCCTGTTTTGGAAAAGCCAATTTTCATAGGCGGCATCATTTCGTAGTTTCATCCATTCCTGTAGGCTCAACACGTCAAAATTGTCGTTATAGGCCTGCAACGAAAGAGAGGATGAGTAACTTACCTCCACTTTTCCAGAAACCCCTTTTTTGGTAGTGATCAAAATAACCCCGTTTGCAGCTCTGGCCCCATAAATTGAGGTGGCACTGGCATCTTTTAGAACGGATATCGATTCAATGTCATTGGGGTTGAAAGAGTTCAAGATACTTTGTGTTCCCCCACTATACCTATTACCGGTCCCTGGTTGTTGGAAATCGGTTATTGGAAACCCGTCAACAACTATCAGCGGTTGGTTGCTGGCATTGATCGACCCCGCACCCCTGATCTGAAAATTCAACCCACCTCCGGGTTGAGCACTGTTCTGGGTAATTTGCAAGCCTGAGACTTTACCCCTAAGTACATCCCCAATGGAAGGCGATGATGATAGTACCAACTCCTTGGTCTCTACTGTTGAAATGGCCCCTGCGATATCTTTTCTTCTTTGTGTGCCATAGCCGACCACTACAACTTCGTCCAACAAGGTATTGTCAGGTACCATGGAGGCATTGATGACCGAGTCATTGCCTATCGATTTCTCTTGGGGGAGATAACCTATATAGGAGAACACAATAGTGGTTGCACCGCCCTTGATGGTCAAGCTGTAATTTCCATCAAAATCTGTTGAGGTACCTGTGGTGGTTCCTTTCACAAAAACAGTTGCCCCGGGAAGCGGAACCCCCATTTCATCTGTAACAGTACCCGTAATCACTCTGTCTTGAGGCTGAGCAGTCTCAATTACGGAGTTCTCATTTGGTGAATAGGTTTCTGCCTTTACATTGAAAAAGAAAACCAACATCGCTAAAACGGTCAGCTTTATTTTCAAATCAAAATAGAACCCAACACCCTTTCCTCTGAGTAGTTTCATATTTTTTTTCATATTTTACGTTGGTGATTTATTAGTTATTAGGAGATTTTTAAGTCACGTTTTATAGCCGGAAAATGCCGCAATATTTTCCGGCTTCTAAAATCGGTTCAGAGTCGTTGGTTTTTTTCATGTTTCATTTTAGTTTGTTATTTGATTGTTTCTGGTTTTAAGTGCACCTCCCTTTTTGGAATTGATTGTTTTCCAATAGGCAATGGATCATCATTATTAAATTAATCGGTCGCTACGGATTCAAGTATTCTTGCCCCGGAGTCCACACTGACTTCATAGGCCGCTATTCCCCCTGCATTTAGAATACCTTCAATTACCTGTTCTTTCCTTTCTTCCGGAGCCAGTACCACAATACTGCCACCTCCGCCCGAGCCCACTATCTTGGCCCCATAGGCGCCCGCATTTAAGGCTCCTTCAATCATTTTGTCAATTCTGGGCACTGTGATTTTCAAAATGTTTTTGAGGATATCATGGTGTTCGTTCATCAGCGCACCGATCCTTTGAAAATCTGGTTGGGGTTTTCTGAATTCAGTTAGTGCCTTTTGGGTTATATCGTGATTGGTTATGGCCGCGTATAAATAGCTTTTCAGATCATCGGGAACATGGACCAAGTATTTTTCCAGGTCCTCCTTTTTGGCGGTTTTGATGTCAAAATCCTTGATTTTACTTTCTACGGCTTGAATGGACAACTTCGCCTTAGTCCTTAATTCGCCCAAGAGCCCCAGTGTTTTCTTGGGAATACCTGATTCCCCGATAATAATGCCCTGTAAGGGTTGATTGATCACTTCAAATGAAAAGTCATCCCCCGTTTCAATGAATACGATGTTGCCCAACCCAATGCTGTACTGGTCCATTTTGCCTCCCGGGGCCTTTTGTTCCAATACTTCCGACTCATAGGATAACTGGGAGATCAGTTCCGGTGTCACCTCTGCATCGATCCCAAAGGCTTCGATCAAAAAGTTGACCCAGGACACGACAACAGCGGAAGAGCTTGATGTGCCTGCATTGATTGGTAAATTTCCCTTTATCTCTATATCATAACCTTTATCGGGTACACAATTGTAACGCCTAAGAACTTTTAGGGCATGCAATAGATGATCTCCCTTTTCTATGTTCTCAAGGTTTCCATTTATAGGGATGATCCTTTTTTGGTTGATATCCGGTTTGTTGATATTAAAAACCTGTAGTCCATTCTCAACAGCCGTTAATTTTATTCTCCTGCTAATGGCACATGCAATGACAGGCAGACCCAGGTAATCCTGATGATCTCCGAACAGACATGTTCTTCCAGGGGCAAGTGATATTATTTTTTTCATTTAAATATTTGAAAATGTGTTGGTTAAGAGTCTTTTCGTTATTAATTTTTTGTTAAAAAATCATCAAATTTAGACTCGCGTTGCTAACGAATGTATCTGTTTTTTTTAAATAAAAAAAGAAAATGGACAAAAAATGTGTTCGAACACACAAAAAAATGTTTTCGAGCACACCAAAATTGTGTTTTCGAACACATTATTTTTTGTCAACGAACATTGTTATATATTTGCCTAAATATGAAGAAATACACGATCAAGGATATTGCTGAACAGGCAGGAGTATCAAAAGGCACTGTGGATAGGGTGATCCATAAAAGGGGCAAGGTTTCCCAGAAGGCCTTGGAAAAGGTCACCAAAATACTTGAGGAGATAGACTACAAGCCCAATCCAATAGCACAGAGCTTAAAAAACAATAAGGTTTACCTAATTTGTGTTGTTTTGCCGGACCCCAATGAGGACAACTTTTGGATTCCTTGCGTTGATGGTGTAAATCAGGCCATAGAAGAATTTAGATCCTTTTTGGTGGACATCAAATTGTTCTTTTATGGTCCCAGTAGTACCCAATCCTTCAAGGAAGTCAATGAACAGATATTGAAACTGACACCCGATGCTGTGCTGCTTTCGCCACTATTTCAAAAAGAGAGTATAAATGCCATAAAAAGTTTCAGATCTGCCGGTATTGTCGTAAGCACGTTCAATAGCCAAATAGATCTGGAGCAAGCCGTCAGTTTTGTGGGACAGGATTTGTATCAAAGCGGAAGGGTGGCCGCTAAGCTGATGCATACGATTGTTCCGGATGACCATGATATCGTAATCTGCCATTTCAGTGAATCCCTGAGCAATGCCATACACATGCAGCAAAAGGAAAAGGGTTTTAGGGACTATTTCAATGGATTGAAAGGAGCCGACCATAAGATATTGACCTTAAGTGTAGATCAAGCGGACCCTGACCAATCTTTGGTCAATTTTTTGAAATCGAACAATAAAGCCTTGGGTTTTTTTGTGACCACTTCCAAGTCATACAATTTGGTGGAGATGCTTCAGGACCAAAGCCACAAGGATATCAAAGTCATCGGTTATGATCTTTTGGATAAGAACAACGACCTTTTGAAAAAGAACAAGATTTCATTTTTGATACATCAGAGCCCAAAGACTCAGACCTATATTGGGTTGACCTATTTGATAGAACATTTTTTGTTCAACAAGGAAATACCCAATAAAAAGCTGTTGCCGATCGGTATAGTGAATTCTGAAAATCTGATTACTTATCTGGAAAGTTAGGATTCCCTTCCCCAAGTATCAGTGTGCCAAATGATGAGGCAATATGAAAATTGGGGGTTTCTGTTTTGGGATCCACCCAAGAAATCCAAATGGGTTCATACACGGAAGCGTCCATTTTCTCATATTTAGCCCTAAAGATTCCCGTTTCAATTTTACTATTTTGGATCAAGTTCAGTTTTTCTAAAGATGCCCTACTGATGCTACCTTCAACAATGAATCCATTTGCATCGGAATGGGATTTTACGATCAAATTCTTTTCGGGCCAATTCCAATTAAAATCAAAGACCCTGTTAGGAAGTGCCTTGAAATCCATAATTCTAGGAGTCGGGTCAATCTCCAAACAATAATAGGGGGTAAGGGAATCGTCTTGTCTAAAAAACAGCTCAACCCTGTCGGAAACATTTATGCTCTCATTACCAATACCCTTTTTATCTATATGGATGCTGGTGTCCAAAACCCGGAACATGAAATATAGATTTTCATCATCCCATAAGGCCCTGAATTCTGTTGTTGTGACAGGTAAGTCACGCCAAGGCGAACCAAAATCAGTTAAAATATCGGCCATTTCCCATAACCCATCATCCGCCTTTCCGTTTATACTCAGTTGATTGTTGGGGATAGCATTGACTACATATTCTTTCATTTATCCATCAATGTTTCTTATCATGAATTTCAGAATAATTTTAAAACCATTGGGTTTGGGTTATTGTTTTTATTCCATGAATGTTCCATGCAGCAGTTTAATCAAAAACCGTGTCTGATGTCTCCTTGGGACCTTCAAATTTTCGAAGATAAATGAACATTGAATTTTTATACCAATTCTTTTTTAGGTCTTCCTTGGTGGTTTTTGGGTTGATTTGACTCTTATGGCATTTATGAGAAAGGTAAGCCTTGTCCAGATCTTCATCAGTGAACGCCACTTTGGTGGTCAAATATTTTCTTTCCAATCCATGTAACATCCTTTCTTCTGGGTTTTCTATCAAATCGGAAGGAACACCACAAAAATAGAGCGACATAGGTTTTTCCCAGTTTTTGGACAGATATACCTGTGTAACCGAGGCGCCAACAAGACGGTGGTCCATATGGTTGGACCAACCATCAGGCCCCCAAGTAATCAAAACATCGGGTTTTACTTCTTCAATAATGGCATTCAAGTCCTTTATGATCCCTCGTGCTTGGGGTATATGGCCATCATAGCCTTCCGCAGCCCTTAATTGATCATGGTAATCCAGATGGCGAAGTTTGGCCCCTAAAATTGCAGCGGAACATTTTAATTCCTCTCTCCGGATAGCAACCAATGTATCACCTTCCATATGGTTGTTGAATTCGTTGGAACCGTACCTGCCGTCAGTTACCGTGACCAGATGTATTTGGGCACCTTCCCTGGAATATTTGGCGAGTATGGGGGCAACGGTTCCCTCATCATCGGGGTGTGCAAAAATAGCCATCAATACCTTGCCTTCAAGAGGTTTTTGACCATGAAGTTCATGCTGAACGGATAGCATCAGAACAAGGGTTAAGGCCGAACTAAATAAAAAATGGAAATTTGGTTTTTTCATAAATGAAAGTGTTTCAATTTACTACATAGGTGTACTTTACACAGGCAATTTGAATTGGTTAAGCTATTAAAGATAATGGTTCTATTGTAAGTATGTACGAAACACTTCTTATTACCTACAAATCAAAGCAGTTTCCTACAACTCTCATGGAATTGAAGAATTTACGGTGTATTCCATACATTTCTGGTTATATTTAAAACATGGTTTTGAAGATGTAAGCACTTGACCATATGAATTTGTTAAAAGTAAATACTGTATGAACCGAAGGGACTTTGTGAAAAAAAAGATGGTTGTATCCGCTGCTTTAGGTTTTGGCGGAGCAGGGGTATTGTCTGCAGCCGAATGGAATCCCAAAAAGGAACAAAAGCCATTCAACCTTAATTACGCTCCCCATTTGGGAATGTTCAAGGAATCTGCAGGTAATGACCCCATTGACCAGTTGAATTTTATGGCGGATATGGGCTTTACCGCTTTTGAGGACAATGAGATGAAAGGCAGAGATCAAAGCCTTCAGGAGAAAATGGCCAAAGCCATGATGGAAAGAGGTATTTCAATGGGAGTTTTTGTGGCCCATGAAATTTACTGGGACAAACCCAACCTCGCTAGTGGGGATGCATCATTGCGTGAAAAGTTCTTGAAGGAAATAAAGGAGTCCATCGAAGTTGCCAAAAGGGTCAACGCCAAATGGATGACCGTGGTACCGGGCCATGTGGACCTTAGATTGCGAAAAGGATATCAGACTGCCAATGTCATAGAATCGTTGAAACGAGCTTGCTCGCTTTTGGAGCCCCATGGGTTGACGATGGTTTTGGAGCCCTTGAACTTTCACAACCATCCTGGCCTATTTTTAACGGATAGCCCACAAGCCTTTGAAATATGCAAGTCCGTGGATAGCCCTTCCTGCAAGATACTTTTCGATATCTATCACCAACAGATCCAAGAAGGTAACCTTATTCCAAACATAGATGCATGTTGGGACGAGATCGGTTATTTTCAGGTTGGTGACAACCCAGGTAGAAATGAACCTACTACCGGCGAAATAAACTTTAAAAATGTTTTCAAACACATCCATTCCAAGGGATTTACAGGTATTGTGGGTATGGAGCATGGTAATTCCATGGAAGGCAAGAAAGGTGAACTGGCCGTAATAGAAGCCTATAGGATTACCGATTCATTTTGATTATGAAGTGAACAAAAATTGGTCTGTCTCAACTACGTTGTTCATGGATTGAATGGGACATCTTTTTCTTAAAATAACAAACCAATGCATTATAAAATTCAACCTATTCTTCTCTTTTTAGCTTATACTGTATTAGCTAACCACAACTTGAATGCCCAAAGCCTTGTGGAGCAAACCCAGGTTATCCCGGGGGAGCTGCCAGATCCTTCGATCATAGAAGTTGATGGTACTTATTATGCATCAGGGACTTCTGGGGATTGGGCACCTATTTATCCCATCTATACATCCATCGATTTAAAAAATTGGGAGCTTTTGGGCCATGTGTTTCAAGAGGCCCCGGAATGGACCATGTCCAGTTTTTGGGCCCCGGAACTTTATTATAAGGATGGTACTTTCTATTGTTATTATACGGCAAGGGCAAAGGATGGTATTTCAAAAATAGGTGTCGCCACAACCAAGGATATTTCAAAAGGGTTTGAGGATAAAGGGGTCATAATAGAATGGGGTAATGAGGCCATTGATGCTTTTGTTTATGAAGATAGGGGCACACCTTATATTACATGGAAAGCGTATGGCTTGGAGCCTAGTAAACCTGTTACCCTGTTGGGCTCAAAATTGTCTGACGACGGTTTATCCCTCGTGGGTGAGGAATTTGTCACCATCACTGCAGATGATACCGCATTTGAAGAGAATATGATTGAAGGGCAGTGTATTGTAAAAAGGAATGGCTATCTATATATGATATACTCGGGTAACGGATGTTGTGGTCCGCAATGCAACTATCAAGTTGGAGTTGCACGGGCTAAAAGTATGGAAGGCCCTTGGGAAAAAACTCCCAATAATCCCCTGATAATAGGGAATAGTTCGTGGAAATGTCCTGGACATGGTACGGTTATCCACACAAAAGACAAATGGTACTACCTTTATCATGCCTATAATACCAAAGGTTTTCCCACACTAGGTAGGGCCGCTGTATTTAGTGAAATGTATTGGGATGAAAGTATTGGCTGGCCCTATTTTAAAGTGGAAGAGAAAACCTCTGATAAAGATAGGCTAGTAAAAAATCTTACCGATAATTTTGATCATGCCCCATTGAACAAATTTTGGCGTAAAAATTTACTGGCCACTGATTTTGATATTGAACTTACCAATGGCGAGTTAAAATTGACCGAGACACATCCGGATCCCAATAACAAAACGGGAGCCGTTTTATGTGTGATTCCCGATGATTCCGATTTTGAGTTTTCCATAAAAGTTAAAAATACGAACCAAGCGCTCAAGGGCCTTGTGTTCTATACTACAAAGGATAAAAGCCTTGGACTGGGTATAAAGGGAGAAAAGCTACTATTGTGGAAGATAGCTGATGGTACCTATGAGGAAATGGCCAGTGTAGCATTGAAAAACGCAGGAGATGTTTGGCTTAAGGCCAAAGTGACCAATTCCAAAAAAATTGATTTCAGTTATCAAATTGCCAATGAAAACTGGAAATCATTGAATGCATTGGAAGGGGATAACCTCGTATGGTGGTCTTCCGGTATGAAAGTGGGAATACAGATCAAGAAAGACGACATTTCTGGGGATACCGAAGGCAAGTTCGATGATTTCAGTATAAAATATTAGAAAAGACAAACGCCCTCACCTAAACGTGGATGACTTTGTCTTTGGATTTCTATTGACTCGGAATAGGCTAATCTCCTGAGCACTTCTGCTAATCTGCCTCAAAAAGCGTTTACAATACAACCAATTTGTTATTCCATATTTATCCTACGAAAAAATTGCAGAAAAAGAAAATTGACCAACCGATAAATGGAAATTCGATAAAGGTTTCTTTACATTTAAAGAATAGAAAATAGTGATGAAGATGGAAAACCAATTTGATGCCATTGTAATTGGATCGGGTATATCGGGAGGTTGGGCAGCCAAAGAGCTTTGCGAACAAGGGTTGAAAACCTTGGTGTTGGAAAGGGGAAGGGATGTCAGGCACATAAAAGATTATCCGACCATGACCATGAACCCTTGGGATTTTGAACACAGGGGAAGGATGACCAAAGCGTTTTACCAAGAAAACCCCTTGATTACAAAAGCCGCTGGTTATGGAGAGGACACTGCCCATTTTTTTATAAAGGATGCCGATCATCCCTATGTACAGGAAAAACCGTTCGATTGGATTCGGGGTTATCAAGTGGGAGGAAAGTCCTTGATTTGGGGCCGGGCCTGTCAACGTTGGAGCGACTACGAGTTCAAAGCACCCAAAAAATATGGTTATGGCATAGAATGGCCCATTGGTTATAATGACGTTGCCCCTTGGTATTCCCATGTAGAAAAATTCATCGGCGTCTGTGGCAATGAGGATGGCATTGAAGCTATGCCAGATGGTGAATTTTTACCTCCATTCGAAATGAATTGCGTGGAGGAACATATGCAGTCCACACTCAAAGAGCATTTTCCAGGGAGACATTTGGTACAAGGGAGATGGGCCCACTTAAGTGAACCTGAACAAGTCCATTTAGATCAGGGCAGGGGAAAGTGTCAATGTAGGAACTTGTGCATGCGTGGTTGCCCGTTTGGTGGATATTTTAGTTCCAATTCATCCACATTGCCTTGGGCAGAAAAAACAGGAAACCTCACCATAAGGCCATTTTCAGTGGTTCATTCCATCTTGTATGATGAAGCGTCAGGGAAAGCATCAGGGGTAAAGGTAATTGATACGAATACGAAGGAGGAGATGGTCTACAATGCGCGGATTATATTCGTCAATGCATCGGCACTAAACTCCAACCTGATTCTGCTCAATTCAAAATCGGAACGCTTTCCAAATGGTTTGGGCAATGACCATGATCTATTGGGAAGGTATGTCAGTTTTCATAACTATAGGGCAGGGTCCGGTGGAGCGATCAAAGGCTTTGAGGACCACTATTATTATGGTTCACGACCTTCGGAATGTATCATAGCCAACTATCGTAATTTGAAAGAACGGGACACCGATTTTGTGGGAGGGTATACCATTTTTACAGGAGCCTATCGAAACAGAGCTGAGGAAGTGCCTGAAGATGTTCCACAACTTGGGGCGGACTTTAAGCATAGGCTCAGCAAGCCAGGTGATTGGCGAATCTATATGTATATGCAAGGAGAAACCATTCCGAAACCTTCGAATAGGGTATATCTAAGTGGGGACAAGACCGATGATTGGGGCATTCCTTTGTTGGTGACCGATGTGGGGTACGATGAGAATGATGAAAAAATGGTCGCCGATTTTCTGGAGGAAAGCCAGAAAATGCTTGAACAAATGGGTTGCACCGACCTGTATTCCTATGACAGCAAACAGGCACCTGGTCTGGACATCCACGAAATGGGCGGTGTACGAATGGGCAAAGACCCCAAAACTTCATTGTTGAACGAGTTCAACCAAATGCACCAGTGCAAGAATGTGTTTGTAACCGATGGAGCCTGCATGACCAGTACAGGCAATCAAAGCCCTTCCATTCTGTACATGGCACTCACGGCACGTGCGGCCAACTATGCCGCGGAACAATTTAAAAATAACGTATTGTAATAAAGAAAACATCTGAATATGGACAAGAAAGTGGGCGTTGGATTAATCGGTTCACAATTTATTTCTAGTATACATGCCGATGCATTGAGTAGGGTGGCCGATGCGGAAATCATAGCAGTGATGTCGCCTACAAAAGGGCATGCCAAAAGTTTTGCGGAAAGGTTCCATATCCCCAATCATTTTACGGATCTGGATGATATGCTCGCCATGCCCGGTATTGATATGGTCGTGATCGGCGCTCCTAATTACCTTCATTGCGAAATAACACTGAAGATAGCCAAGGCAGGTAAACATGTGGTCGTAGAAAAACCGTTGTGCATGAATTTGGAAGAGGCGGATTTAATGATTGAAGCCTGCAAACAGGCCAACGTAAAGCTCATGTATGCCGAGGAGTTGTGCTTCGCTCCAAAATATGTTCGCATGAAGGCCCTGCTAGATGAGGGGGCTTTGGGAAAACCAACGCTCTTCAAACAATCGGAAAAACACGATGGTCCCCATGCCGATCACTTTTGGGATGTTGAACGATCAGGCGGTGGAGTGACTATGGATATGGGTTGCCACGCCATTCAATTTTTTAGATGGTTGCATCCGGGAAGGGCCATCAAATCGGTATATGCACAAATGATGACCAGTGTACATACTGATAAAACCAAAGGAGAGGACAATTCCATTGTCATCATGGAATTTGATGACGGTGTTGTGGGAATGATGGAAGAAAGTTGGACCAAGCTAGGAGGTATGGACGACAAGGCCGAAATTCATGGAACGGAAGGCGTGGCCTATGCCGATCTATTACAAGGCAATTCCATACAAACCTATAGCACAAAGGGCATTGGATATGCCGTAGAGAAAGCCGGGAATACTATCGGGTGGAGCTATACCATGTATGAAGAAAGCTGGAATTATGGTTTTCCCCAAGAGTTTGAACATTTTGTGGATTGTGTCAAAAATGACAAGCAACCTTTGGTGACGGGCGAGGACGGAAAGGCAGTTCTGGAGGTGATCTATGCAGCCTATGAATCGGCAGGTACTGGAAGAAAGGTGATGCTGCCATTCAGACCCAATGTGGATAAACCTTATAAATTGTGGAAGAAGTAAAAAAGGCATCATAAGTTAAACGAATCAAAAAATGGAAAGAAGAGAAGCGTTAAAACTAACCGCAACAGTTTTGGGAGGCAGTATCATAGGATCCCAATTATTTTTATCCAGCTGTGCTGCCCCGCCCAAGAAAAGGTCGGAATTGATCGTTGACACCGATGTGCCCTTACTTGATGAAATTGGTGAGACCATTCTACCCGATACCGATATATCGCCCGGGGCAAAGGCCGCCCATATTGGAAATTTCATACAAACCATGGTCAATGACTGTTATGACCAAGAAGAGGCTGCTCTCTTTATTAATGGATTGGAAACCATAGAAGAGCAGTCCATCGAAGCATACGGTCATGGGTTTGTTGACCTTTCAAAGGAACAAAGACTGGAACTTTTGACCAAGTTTGATCAAGAAGCACGACAACATAAACTATTGGAAAAACCGCATTTCTTCGGGATGATGAAAGAGCTGACCATTTGGGGCTATTTTACTTCTAAACCGGGAGCCACCCAGGCCCTTCGGTATAATCCCGTTCCTGGCCGATATGAGGGCTGCATTCCCTATAACGGTGAAAAAGCTTGGGCATAATGAATATACAGGTCTTTGGGGATTATGAACAAATGAGTGCCTTTGCGGCCGATATTGTTCTTGGGGAACTGGAAAGGAAGAGAACCCTTAAAATCTGTGCTGCCACTGGTAATTCACCTACAGGAATGTATGGACTATTGGCTCAAGCCTACAAAGACCGACCTGAAATTTTCAATGGTCTACACATTCTAAAACTGGATGAATGGGGCGGACTTTCAGCGGATCATCCCGGTTCTTGTGAGCACTATCTGCGTCAACATCTTCTTGAACCACTTAAAATCCCGAATGGGAGATATACCGGATTCACGCCCAATCCCAAAAATCCCGAAAATGAATGTGAAAGAATTCAGCATATCATGGAAAATGGTGAACCCATCGACCTATGTATTTTAGGTTTGGGTAAAAATGGACATATTGGTTTTAATGAACCTGCCGACATGCTTCAACCCTTTTGCCATGTCGCTCAACTTTCCGAAGAATCCAAAGGGCATGGTATGGTGGAAAATATGGACCAAAAACCGAAGTATGGGATGACCCTGGGGATGCAAAACATCCTTTCTGCCAAACGGATTATTTTATTGGTTTACGGAGTCGGAAAAGATGATGCCATTGCTATGCTGAAGAAAAAAATGATTACCCCCCGATTCCCTGTTACTTTTCTATGGCTTCATCCCCATGTTGATTGTTTATTGGTGGAGAATGTCCGTTGAATTATTGATCATTCACTGATCGTAATGGGGCTGCTTGTCAATGGAACTTTTGAACTACTTCGACGGATTTGAGTCAATAAATTTTAAATAGGGAAGTGCCAATTATCTGCAATAGGTGCTGATATACTGGTCTGTGAAAATATAGGACTTATTGTAATCCACGAGAAACCTTCCTGTCTTGAACTGGCAATCAAAACTGAGCACATCACCTTCCTTGATCTGGTTAAAATCCAAATTTGGTGTCTCGGTAGGGTTACAGGTAATGGGTTTCGAAAAATCTTCCAGGAGGTTTTTGGCAATGGTATTGGTCTCGCTTTTCAGTTCGTTCAAAAAATCCGATGATATGGATTGCTTTTCAAGAATCTCCCTGGAAACAAATTCAATATCGCGGCCAATGGCTTTTCCGGAACGATAGATCAATCCATCCTCTATATTGAACTCCGTTTTAAAAAAGGTATGCACGTAGGCAATTTTCACAAAGTTCGGATCATCTTCAAAATTGGACTCCATATAAGAGGCACTTAATTTTGGCTCGGCACCTTTGGTCAAAAACGAATCAATGGGGACTTCACGCTTGTCATACCAGATTTCGTGCTTCTGGTATTCGTACCCCTCGAACGATTCGCCACGATCATCGCGTTCGTCCATGCAACGGGCATACATGACCACTTCTTTTGCAACATAGTGAAAGCCATTCCGTTCCCTAAAAAAAGGTATTTTGTACTCATCTTTCAAAATCCACTTGCCTTGGTATTTGTAACAGGGGTAGTAGCAGTCTTCGGGTAGTTCCTTGAGCTTTACATAGGGTTTTATGTAATTGTTCTCAAAACCCCAGCGTAGCATTTCATAGCGTGTTTGCTCTGACAGACCATCATCTGTTTCAACCTCATCGGTTTGTCTTGTAAATAGATACAGGGTTATGGCCAGACTGACCAATAAAACCCCGGATATCCACATGAACACTCGCTTGTCAAAAATGGAATTACCTGTACCGCTTGCTTGCTTCGATACTTTGCGACGAAGTTCATGAACATCCAAAAGCCTTTGCACATTTCGCAAAGCCCGGGTCAGTTCACCTTCAGATGCCGTATTGTTGATCAATCTGGAAAATTGAGAATCGCTATAGAATAAATCCCGTGCAATTTTGGAATTGCTCGTGGATTCAAAACTATTGTTCTCGGCATTGTAGCGCCCATAATGATGTTCAAGTTTTGAGATAAATTCTGCATGAATTTTATTTATCTCCTCTTCTTTACTCATTCAAGTCGGTTGAAAATTGGTAAAAATCGATAAAAATTATTGAAATATCAATAATATGATTGATTATTTATATAATTGTTAATCAAGCAAGCATAATAATATCAAAACAACAATCCTTGTTTTTTTGGTAGTTTTTACTCTAACTAATCAAACTTAAAACATTTAAAATGAAAATTAGACTTAAGCATGCATTTTTGCTACTTGCAGTCCTTTCCATTCAGTTTGCAATTTCTCAGAAAACAGTATCAGGAACCGTGACCGACGAAAATGGTATGCCATTGGTGGGGGTTTCCATTATTGAGAAAGAAACGACCAATGGAGTTTCTACGGATTTTGATGGCAAGTATTCCATTACCGTTAAAGATGGGTCTTCTGAACTTATGTTCAGTTATATTGGTTTTACTCCAGTGACCAAGCTGGTGGGGATGGCAAGTACGTTGGACATTACGATGGTAGAGAGCGCAGAGGCGTTGGATGAGGTGATCATTACTTCCCTGGGCTTTAAGGAGCGTAAGGATGACCTTGGGTATGCCAGTTCCACCGTTGGGGGAAACAAGATTAGTGAGGCCGGGGAGACCAATGTCCTGAACAGTCTTTCTGGAAAATCCTCAGGAGTACGCATCAGCAGAAATTCAAGTGATCCTGGTGCGGGTTCCTATATTCAAATTAGGGGATTGTCTTCCATAACAAGGAACAGCCAGCCCCTTATCATTGTGGACGGTGTTCCCATTAGTAATGATGTACGAGGAAACAGCGATAGTGGCGGTGTGAACCAAGAATCAAGGCTTAACGACATCAACCCCAATGACATTGAATCGATCACCATTCTTAAAGGTGCTTCGGCCGCAGCTTTGTGGGGTACACAGGCCTTGGGAGGGGTAATCAACATTACCACCAAAAGCGGCAAGTTCAACAGTAAACTCTCCGTAAGTTTAAAAAGTACATATTCCTATGATGAAATAAATAGAAAATACCCGTTGCAAGATGAATTTGGGCAAGGAGACAACGGGGTATACAACCAAAGGGCCCGGGATTCCTGGGGCGATAAACTAGCTGACAGATCAGGAGGATTGGATGAATTGGATACTTCCGGAGAGTTTTATATCGATCAGGCCGGCAATGTGTACTATCCGATTCTGACCAAAAATTCCAGGGAGACATTCCATGATTCCAATTTTGATAAAATATTCAGCAACGGACACTTTTTTGAAAACAACCTTAGTTTGAGTGGAGGGAACCAAAAAAGTTCCATGTTCTTTAGTTTGGGGGATTTGAACCAACAGGGGATCATTAGAAACAATTCCGATTACAGAAGGACCACGGTACGGTTCAATGCAAGACAAAATTTTACCGATGCCATAAGTTTGAAGATCAGCTCTTCCTACTCCCGGACCAAATCCAATAGAATTGAAAAAGGGGCCAATAGTTCGGGACTTTACTTAGGCTTGTTGAGGAACCCAGTCGATTTTGATATCACAGGATACCGAGGGGATTATTTTGCCAACAATGATGCCACTCCCGTTTCCAATAGGCATCGATCATATCGAGAACCTTTGGGTGCTGATGGTACCCCTACCTATAACAATCCACTTTGGACCATCAATGAGCAGGAGAACTTGGCCAAAGTGGATCGTTTTATCACCAATGTGGAATTGACGGCGACCCCTAGCTCTTGGCTGACCTTGATTGCCAGGGTGGGATTGGATCACTATAGCGAGAAGAGAAATGAATTTTTTACCCCTGGTTCTGCTTCGGGAACGTTCAGTACCGGATACATCAGTCAAGAATTGGCCACCAATTCCATCTTCAATATGGATTATATTGCCAAGACAGCTTTCAACTTTTCCGATGATATAGGGGCGGACTTTTTGCTAGGTTTCAATTTTAATGATAAGTCTAGGGCCGTAAACGGTTACACAGGAACTAACTTTATCCAGTTTTTGGATGTGGACAGTGGTATTCGTGATGTGGACAACATTTTGCCCGAAAATATCGTGACCACCAGTACCCAAGGGCATGAGAGGACAGTAGGGGTTTATTCCTCCGCATCCCTTTCTCTGTACGATATGCTCTTCTTGAACGCTACGGTTAGGGCGGAAACAGCCTCCACTTTTGGGGATGAGAACAATAAAGCCTTTATTTTTCCATCAACCTCCATAGCTTGGCAGTTCTCCCAATTGGAACCGTTTAAGGACAATAATACCTTTTCCTTTGGAAAACTAAGGGTTTCCTATGGAGAAGTAGGAGTACAGCCCGCGAGATATAACACGTCCAATGTATATGTTTCCCCCACCTTTGGGGATGCCTACGGAGGTGGACTCAATCTTGGATTGTTTGGAAATGGGGCCTTTGTGCCAAGTTCCAGTCGAGGGAATACCAATTTAAAACCAGAACGAAAAAAGGAAATCGAGTTGGGTGCGGACCTCCGTTTTTTCAGGGATAGATTGTCCTTGAGCGGTACCTACTTTTCCAATGTTACAGAAGATGTGTTGTTGGAATTTCCACAAGCCAATTCCACTGGATATACTTCCGTGTATACCAATGGGGCCGAAATTGAGAATAAGGGGTATGAATTGGATTTGGGATACCGCATCATCCAAACCAAGGATTTTACATGGTCTTTGGATGCCAACTTTACCCAGGTCAGGAATAAGGTAACCGATTTGGCAGGGATAGAATCCTTGAATCTGGGAGGATTATCGGCTGTAAGTTCAAGAGCGGTGGAAGGGCAACCTTTGGGTGTTCTTTGGGGATCGAGAACACTCCGAAACGAAGACGGGTCCATTGTGTATGATGAATATGGCTTTCCGGAGCAGGACCAGCTAGAAGGTGTGATCGGCGATCCCAACCCAGATTGGCAGGGTTCCATTTCATCCACTTTTTCATATAAAAAACTACGCTTGTCCGTATTGTTCGAAACCTATCAAGGGGCCGATATCTACGCTGGAACAAAATCGGTAATGCGTGATTTGGGGACATGGTCAGACACGGCGAACGAGATAACGGCGACCCGAAATTATTTTACTTGGGATGGGAACATCATCAACATTGGCGATACGTTCCGTGGAAATGTGGCCGATTTTGGGGCTGGTCCCGTGGCCCTTACGGAAGCTTGGTATAATGGGGATGGAGGATTTTTCAGTAATGGAAATGACGAATTGTACATCGAGGATGGTTCTTGGACCCGTTTGAGGGAGCTTAGCCTCTCGTATCTTTTGGACAATCCCTGGTTGAAGAATTCCATTGGGCTTCAATCGGCAGAGTTCACGCTTACAGGGCGTAACCTTTTTCTTTGGACAAAGTTTGAGGGCAATGATCCCGATACCAATCTTTCGGGGATCAGTGCTGCCAGGGGGATTGATTATTTCAACAACCCCAGTACCAAATCCTATTTGTTTAGTCTAACCCTAAACTTCTAATCAAAAAAAAATCATGACAATGAAAAGCTATATCTCCATTTTTATACTTGTTGCCTTATTGGCGTCTTGTAGCAAATTGGTCGATGACCTTAATAATGATCCGAACAATCTCACAGAAAGTTCCTATGGAACGGTTTTAACGGGAACGGAAGTGGGCAACATCCTATTGCAAACCGGCGAAACGGCCCGAAGGGCGTCCATTTTTGCTGGTCAGTATACCGGAATCGATAGACAACACCTCGGGTTCTCCCAATACTCAGTGACCACCAGTGATTTTGATGCCCTTTGGAACGATGCCTACGTAAATGCCTTTAGAAATGCACTAATCGCCGAAGAAACGGCATTGAACGATGACATTGGCCCTGTAGCACAGGGGATATCCTTAGTGCTCCAGGCACAGATAGCTGGGACGATTGCTTCGCTTTATGGGGATATGCCCTTTGACGAAGCAGGGAATGTGGCCATAACCGATCCTATTTTTGAAGGACAGAAAACAGTCTACGGAAAAATCCAAAACACGTTGGATACTGCTATAACATTATTGGCGGAGGGTACCGGAAAACCAAGTGCTGGTTCAGATATTTATTTGGATGGCGATGCCAATGCGTGGATCGAGGTGGCCTATACCTTGAAGGCACGTTTTTATCTGCACACCAAAAACTATCAAGGTGCACTTGCCGCGGCCTCCAATGGCATCAGTTCTATGGACAACAGTTTGTATGGTCCTCATGGGACTGCTGCTGAAAACTCCAATTTAAACTATCAGTTTTTTGCTATCGAAGTACGTCAGGCAGATGTTGTGGTTTCAGATTTCATGGCCAGTCTGGTAGACCCGAATGTGGGGAATCCGATTCCATCCAATTACAGGGGAAATGCAAAAACGGATGAAACTGGCCGATATAACTTTTTGTTCACTACGAACAATACGGGCATTCAGCCTAATATCTCCAATGGCTTTGCGGCACAGGACGCGCCTGCACCTCTGGTGACCTATGAAGAGAACCTGCTCATATTGGCCGAGGCAGGATTCAGGGTCAATGGGTTTGATGCTGGTCTTTCCTCCCTAAATGATTTTAGGGCATTCATGAACACGGGCGGATATCTTAGAAATGTTGATCCGGCACAAGTGCTATATGAGTCTTATGTTTCCGCGGATTTTGAAACCGGTGGAATGGAAAATCCGGATAATATCAGTCAGAACAATGCCTTATTACGCGAAATTTTGGAAGAGCGCTATGTGACCCTTTTTGGACTGATTGAACCTTTCAACGACACACGTAGAACATTGGGGGAAACAGTGGTAAGGGTTCCGATAACCCCAAATACGGGTAGCCAGTTGCCACAGCGATTTCTGTATCCCCAGTCCGAAATAGATAGGAACACCAATGTTCCCGATCCCATTCCCAACTTTTTTGATAAAACCCCTGTTAACCAATAGTTACTACTTAGAACATGAAAATAAAACACATTAAAAGCATCTGTTTTTGGTTACTGGCATTGACTGTATTGGTGCCGACCAACCTCAATGCGCAAGAAGAAAAAGCCCCCGTTAAAATATTGTTTGTGGGGAACAGCTTCACCTATTTTTGGAACATGCCCCAGTTGGTAAGTGCCATGGCGGAAACGCAAGGAGTTTCTATCCAAACATACCAATCAACTGTTGGGGGGAGCAATCTGGAACAACATTGGAAAGGGGAGAAGGGAACAAAGACCCGTGAATTGCTTGAGGATAAAAAGTGGGACTATGTAGTGTTTGGAGACCATAGTTTGAGTACCATTGAAGCCCCGGAACGTTTTAAGGAGTATGGGACCAAGTTTGCGGAATTGGTCCGTTCCCAAGGAGCAGAGCCCATCTTTTATATGACATGGGCCTATAAATCCAATCCTTTGATGCAGGAAACCATAACCAAAGGCTATATGGAACTTGCCACAGAGCTTAATGCCAAAGTACTTCCGGTCGGCCCTGTATACATGAAAGCAAGAACTTTAAGGCCCGATTTAGAGTTCTATTTTGATGACAAACACCCATCGCCGGACGGTTCCTATTTAATCGCCCTTACCATAACAAAATTGCTTACCGGCAAATCTGTAAGTGCTATCCCAGATCGATTGACCACAGTGGACGGGAACGGTGAAAATCTGTACCTGTGCTTTGTATTGCCACCCACGGGGGATTTTTTGAGACAGTTGGTAGAGGAAATGAATTTTGAATCCTTTAAAACCCAAAAATGAACTTTTTGAAAAAGCATATCTTTTTAGTGGCAGGACCCTTGGCTTTTCTGGTCCTGCAAGGCTTTAATCCCCCGACCGGGATGTCCGACAGTGCTTTCAGTATGTTGGGCATTACCCTATGGATGGCCATTTGGTGGGTTACCGAGGCCATTCCAATTGGGGTTACGGCCCTGTTGCCGATTATATTGTTTCCGCTGACCGGGGCCGTCGAACTTTCGGAAACCACTGCCTCCTACGGGCATAAGTATATTTTTCTATACATGGGAGGATTTCTATTGGCTATTGCCATCGAGAAATGGAACCTACACAAGCGGATTGCCCTACATGTGATCCGGCTTATAGGAACCAACGTATCAAAGATCATTTTGGGCTTTATGGTGGCCACTGCTTTTCTGTCTATGTGGATATCCAATACGGCTACCTCGGTAATGATGCTACCCATAGGAATGTCCATTGTGGCACAGTTAAAGGATAACCCTGCTACCATAGAGGACGAGAACCTCATTTTTGGAAAGGCATTGATGCTCGGTATCGCCTATAGCGCCTCCATCGGAGGGATTGCCACCTTGATAGGAACCCCACCAAATCTGGTTTTTGCAGGTTATGTGGAAGAGGTTTATGGTATAGAGATCACGTTTTGGCAATGGGCCAAATGGGGGCTTCCCATCGCCATTCCACTTTTGTTGATGGCTTGGATCTACCTTACCCGCTTCGCTTTTAAATTCAAGCAGAAAGAATTTCCTGGGGGAAGGGAGGAAATCAATCAATTGGTGAGACAATTGGGACCTATGAAGAAAGAGGAAAAAATAGTTTTGGGCATCTTCATCCTTACTGCTTTTGCATGGATCGGCCGCTCGTTCATCCTACAACCATTGTTGCCTGCCATAGATGATACCATAATAGCCATGTGTGCGGGTATTTTGCTGTTCACCATTCAGGGAAGTGATAAAGAAGAACCCTTGATTACATGGGATGATGCAGTGAAATTACCATGGGGTATCATCCTGTTGTTTGGTGGTGGTATGGCCCTGGCCTCAGGTTTTGAAACCACGGGCTTGGCAGCTTGGCTGGGAAGTCAAATGAATCTTCTACAGGGACTGGCACTTATTGTGCTGGTTGTGGTCATCATTACCTCGGTAAATTTTATAACCGAAGTGACTTCGAATTTAGCAACCACAGCAATGTTGCTCCCCATTTTGGCACCTATTGCAGTAGGTTTGAACATCAACCCTTATATACTTATGGTAGCCACTACGGTTGCGGCATCCTGTGCCTTTATGCTACCAGTGGCAACTCCGCCCAATGCAGTGGTATTCGGGTCGGGGTACCTAAAAATATCTGATATGGCCAAGAGCGGTATTTGGATGAACATTTTTTCCATAGTGTTCCTCACCCTCATGGTGTACTATATGCTGCCCCTTATCTGGGATTTTCACCCAAGGGAGTTCAGCGCTTTTATCGTGAATAAAATTACCAAATGACAAACTAAAAATTAACGAACATGAAAAATCGTAAGAACCCAATATGGAACATAGCCGTTTTACTGTTGGTCCTATTTATTGGATGTAATGACGATGACGAAGGTAACGTACTGGATGATGGTACCTTGGTAATCCTTACGACCAATATCACCGAAACAAATTTTGAAACAATTGTGGAAGATGTTCCAGTGGACACCTCCATTGAGATTATCTTTTCACACAGTCTGGATACGGATGCCATCACTTCAGCTTTGGATTTTGCATCGGGTTCCACAACTGTTGATTATGAGATAGGGTTTTCCAATACCAATTCAACCGTTACCTTGGTGCCAAGCACGTTGGATTATGAAACCAGCTACACCTTGTCATTGCCCGAAGGCACATATGGGGCCAATGGAGAGACATTGGAAAGTCCTTTTTCCATAAGTTTTGCCACGGCAGCATTTGTACCACCTACTTTGACATTGTCCAGTGACGTTTCTGAATTGGAAGAAGATGGCCAAACAGCGACCATAACGGCAACCTTGAACAAAGTGGCCAATAGCGATGTGACCGCCACCTTTGTTTTTGATGGAACAGCCACCAAAGATGATGACTATACTGTTTCGGGCGAAGAAAGCATCACCATCCCTCAAGGTAGTCTATCGGCTTCCATTTCCGTCACCACCATTTTGGATGGGGAAAATGAGGGCAATGAATCCATAGATGTTTCCTTGGATAATGTAACCAATGCTGATGCCGATTCCGAAGGCATATCCATAGCCATCATAGAACAATTACCTGCCCTTTCCTTAAAAGGGATTCTCGCCCTTACCTGGGATGGTTCCGGAACCAATGATGGTAAGGCCATCCACCTAGTGGCCAATCAAGATATTGCGGATTTGAGCTTGTATGGTCTGGGAACTGCCAATAATGGTGGAGGAACCGATGGTAACGAGTTTGTATTGCCCGCCATTTCCGTCTCTGCCGGGGACGACATCCTTGTAGCTAGGGAAATAGAATTGATTTCCACATATTTTGGTGGATGCATCGGTGAGTTCGAACACATACTTCAGGCCGAATCGGCCATCAACCAGAACGGGGACGATGCCATTGAGCTTTTCCAAGGAGATGTTGTGATAGAAACCTATGGGGATATTGATGTGGATGGCACCGGACAGTCCTGGGAATATACAGGTTCATGGGCCTATAAGATAGATGGGGTCTGGACCACGGGAGGACTTGATTGTTCCATAGGCTCTAGCACATTGGACACTTCTGGTTGTCCATACCCCATTTGTTCCGAGGCACTCACCTTGCAAGGGGTGTTGGCATTGTCTTGGGACGGCAGTGGAACCAACGGGGGAAAGGCCCTTCACTTGAAAGCGAACAAGAATATCCCCGATTTGAGCATTTATGGTATTGGGGTGGCCAATAATGGCGGAGGTACCGATGGCATTGAGTTTACTTTTCCGGCCGTTGCTGTTGAGGAAGGGGACGATATCCTACTTGCCAGGGAACAAGCTACCATTGCGGCTTATTTTGGAGGCTGTATGGATTCTTTCGAACACATCATAGAAACCGAATCCATGAACCAAAATGGGGATGATGCCATTGAACTGTTCAATGGCGATACCGTGGTGGAGACCTATGGAGATGCCAATGTGGATGGAACAGGAGTAAGCTGGGAATACACGGGCAGTTGGGCCTATAAACTAGGTGGAACTTGGGTCGTGGGTGGATTGGATTGCGCTGCCGGCTCAACCACCACACAAGGATCAGCCTGCGTGTATCCGGCCTGTAATTAATGATGTTTAATAGATTATTCTCTAAAAGATGAACAAAAAGAATTTTATAAAAAGCATTCAACTGTTGCTTTTAAGCAGTATCGTCCTATGGTTTACCGCATGCACCAATGATGATGATGCCTCTGGGAACTTAAGTGTGATTTCCGTAAAACTGAACGATGCCCCTTTTGTGGATGGTATGCAGGATGTTCCCGTGAACAGCACTTTTGAGATGGTTTTTTCCGCTATTTTGGACCCGGACAAATTTGAAAATGCATTTTTCATAACAGAAGGCTTGGAGAATGTACCCTATACATTGGAGTATCTGAATCAATCCACCAAGGTTTTGATTCATCTTAATGATATGGCTTCCGCTACAGAACATATGATCGGTGTGGACTCTGGAAGCATTGGCATGGATGGGAAGGCATTGGTAAACAGTGTCACCTATTCTTTTACTACTGAGGATGGGAATGCCAGTTCCAAAACCCCGTGTTTGAGTGCATCCGAAGATTGCATTCAGCAGCTAAGCTTTTTGGACAACGCCAGCGAACCATTATCCTTTGAAGTATATGCCAATTATGATTTTGTGGACGACCCTGAATTTGTGTATGACTTCATTGATAAAGTGGTGGTAGTGGTCCATGGTGCAGAGCGCAATGCCGATGAGTACTATGGTTATATGCTCAATTCCTTGAAAAGTATGGACAAGGAAAAGACCACATTGGTCATCGCACCCCATTTTCAGGATGATCTGACCGCTCCTGCCGATGGTTTGGTCTGGAACGACTCTGGATGGAGAGAAGGAGCGGATGCTAGCAACACCAATTCATCCATCAGTTCGTTTACTGTTTTGGATACCTTGGTGAACCGTTTTTCCAATCTGGACAAGTTTCCAAACCTTAAGACCGTTCTTATCGCGGGTCATTCCTCTGGGGCAGCCTTGTCTCAACATTATGCCGTGGCGAACAAAGTTGAAGGTTCGCATCCAACCATTGATTTTCAATATGTAGTGGCCAATAACCAATATTTCTACTATCCGGATGGCCAACGGTATGATGAGGGTACGGGAACTTTTTACGAACCAACGGATTGTGTAGGATATACCTATTGGCCCTACGGGAGTGAATTTGCGGTTTCCTATCTCGATGGGGTGAGTGCAACTACTTTGACAGAGCAACAGGTTTCCAGAAATACTATTTATTTTTTGGGGAGTGATGATACCTCCACCACAGGAACATTGAACACCACGGATTGTCAGGCAACCTTGTTGGGGTCCAATCGATTCAATAGGGGAGAGAACATGTTCCATTATATGGAAACCTTTTATTCCGGAAGCCATAACCATAGGAAAATTATCGTACCTAATGTGGCACATGATGCCAATGGCATTTTCAATTCACAAGAGTTTAAACAATTCATCTTGGAATTTGATTAGGCATAACAAGCTTTCATAAAGCAATTCATTGGTTTGAGTTAGTTTAATTCAAAAAAGGCGCAACATTACCCAGTTGCGCCTTTTTACATTTCACCATAATGGGTTTCGGATAAGGCTTCCATATGTACATTAAGACAAACCAAAGATTATTTTGCCACCAGAGGTCAACAACCGCGGCAAAACGTAACGGTTAACCTTAAGTTAATTCTCTTTTTGCATTTTGATGACATTGTGATCTAGGGGTAATTCTACCTTTTCACCCTCCTATGTATAAAAGACATACTATGGATGTATCCAAGGAGGATATCAAATGTGCTCGAAAGCTTTCCGGAGAGATGAACACGGACCAGGAGAGGTCAATGTTCGAGGTAAACCTACTGTTGGATGATGGTTTACGGGACCGTTTTCAAGATTATAAACTGTTGTGGGAGTGCTATCCCAAACCGGATCTACCACTGAAAAAAAAACAATCCGGAAATCGGATAAGAGAGGCTATTTCCCCAAAAGCATCGGGAAAAAGAATTTTTCTCCAAACCAAGATGAAGGTAATCTTGGCAGCTGCAGCGGTAGTTCTGATTGGTTTTTCCTTGTACCTGTTCTCAATGGGTGATGCTTCCCGGTACACCAATCATATCATAGCCCAACAAGGGGAACGGAAACAAATTACCCTGCCTGATGGATCATCGATAACGATCAATTCCGGGTCTGAATTAAAATTTCCTGAAGTCTTTTCCAAGAACAGCAGGGAAGTTTGGTTAGAAGGGGAAGCGTATTTTGACATCTCCAAGGATGTTGAGAGGCCCTTTCATGTAAACACCGATGGATTGACGGTCCAAGTTTTGGGAACAAAGTTCAATGTCAATACCAAAGGGAAGACAAAGACCGTGTCCTTGGAAAGCGGCAAGGTACAGGTCACTTTGAAGGATTCCGGCGATGAAATACGGTTGAGCCCCAATGAGGAACTGCAGCTGAATACGGAAACAGGTGAAGTGGTAAAACGCAATTTTGATGTATCCAAGATCACGGCCTGGAAAGACAATATCCTTCTATTGGATGATATGCCTTTGGGCGATGCTTTGATTCCCATCAATCAATTTTATGGAGTAGAGTTTACCATCTCGGATGATTTGGTCGCCAGCAAAAAAATCAGTGCCGCGTTCGAAGACCAAGACCTTGACCAATTTATACAAACATTGGAATTCATTGCCGATGTGAAGATTACCCCGGTATCCCCAAAAAAATTTTCAATAGCCCCCCGCGATGAGAACTAAACATTCCCTAGAGTTGATGGATTTTAACAGCATGACAGATGTAGAGCTATTCCGTTTGATACACCAAAGGAACAAGGAGGCTTTGGAGACAGTTTTCAACAGATACTATGAGAGCCTTTGTCGGTTCGGGCTTACCTACGAGCCAAAACTGGACATTGTTGAGGAAAAGGTGGCCGATGTTTTCATTCAATTGTGGAATGGTTATGAGCGCATCCATGAAATCAGAAACCCCAAGCCATATCTCTATGTGGTGGTAAAGAACAAGTTGTTGGAGCCCGTGGCATACTCCCATCTAAAACAACCCTTGGAGTTCGGCCAGGAAAACCAACAAGCTTCAAGTCCGAGTATAGAACAAGAAATCATCGATCAGGAGCAAAGGGAATTCTATATAAAACGAATCAAGGATGTGCTGGACCAAATACCCAAAAAATCCCGGCAAATCTTTGAAATGAGTCGATTGGACGAGCTCAAGTACAAGGAAATCTCAGAGATCTTGGGAGTTTCCATCAAGACAGTGGAAAACCACATGGCCATAGCCCTCAAGACCATTAGAAAGATGGTAATCAAGAACAAACAATATTAACCTCACAACAAAATCTATGAAAAACTGAACACCTAAACTTAGTAGAACCTTAAAAAATATCGAGAACCAATAATTAAACTACTCTTTAAGAAATGAAAAAATTAAACTTGTTAGCATTGCTACTGTGTCTTCCATTGTTGGGTAGGGGAAGTAATGTCCCCATATCCGTATCCAATGTGGTGAATACACAAAACTTTGACATGATCAATCTTAACCTTAAAAGTGTTGCTCTGGAAAAGGTGTTCGACCTTATAGAGAAGCAAACCGGCCAAAGATTCATCTACGCTGCGGATGCCCAATCCTTGGATCAACGCATCAGTATAGACGTGAACAAAGGGAACCTGGAAACTGTCCTTGAAGTTCTTAAGAACAAGGCCAATGTAGATTTCCGGGTTACGGAACAAGGTGTTTTGGTGAAATTCATCCAAGAAAAGCGAAAAATTTCAGGATCTGTAATCGATGAAGCGGGCAGTCCCATTCCAGGGGCCAACGTATTTGTTGAAGGAACCGATTACGGTACAGTGTCCGATTTTGATGGAAAGTTCACGATGGAAATCCCTTCCAATTTCAAGGTACTTTCCATAACCTATATCGGATACAGAAGACAGGACGTGAACATTGAAAATATGGACAATGTAACGGTCACCCTCATTGAAAGTGCGTCCCAACTGGATGAAATTGTGGTGGTAGGATATGGCACAGAAGCCAGAAGGAACATTACAGGTGCCATTGCTTCGGTTTCCCCTGAGGAAATCAATACCCAGCCCAAGGCCAATGTGGTGGAAATGTTGGATGGCCGTTTGCCCGGTGTCCAGATCATGAGCGACAATTCTCCTGGTGGTGGGACCTCCATTCGCGTTAGGGGCTTTAGTACCATTAACAGTAATGATCCGTTGGTAATTGTGGATGGGATCCCTGCTTCCAATGGCCTTAATGGAATCAATCCTTCGGATATTGAAACCATACAGGTCTTGAAGGATGCTGCATCAGCTTCTATCTATGGATCCCGTGCTGCCAATGGTGTTGTGATCATTACCACCAAAAAGGGATCGGACACTGGCGGGGAATATGTGGTATCCTTTGACAGTTATGCAGGTCTTCAATCCTCCTACAACCTTCCAAGAATGCTCAATGCCCAGCAATATGGGGATCTTTTATGGCAAGCTACCATCAATGATGGGGGAACTCCTTCCCACGATATTTATGGAGACAATCCCGCGCAGGCCGTAATTCCACAATGGCTCAATGACGAACAGACCATCCCTAGCGCTGATGTAGATTGGGTAAAACAGATTTTGCAAACCGCCACCGTTCAATCTTATAACGTATCATTGGCCAAAGGAGACTCCAAAGGTCAGCACATGTTTTCTCTGGGATATTACAACCAGGAAGGTTTGATAAAATACACAGGCTTTGAAAGGTATTCGGCTAGGTTCAATTCATCCTATAACATTGGTGACTTCTTGACCATTGGTGAAAACTTTACGGCCAATTACAAGGAGCAGGTTTCCATAGGTACCAATAGTGCTTTGGGGAGTATTGTCTTGAGTGCCATGCAGTTTCCATCCATTGTCCCAGTGAAGGACATCAATGGGGAATATGCAGGTAACCCGCTCAACGATACCCAAAACCCCATGGGCCAGTTGTATCGAAATAAGGACAACAAGCAGAAACGGGTTCAGGCCTTGGGAAATGTGTATGCCAATCTATACATCAAGGATTTTACGTTTAAGACCTCTTTTGGATTGGATTACCAGAATTATAACATCAGGAGTTTTTCACCTACGTTTAATGAAATTCTTTCCACCAACAATACCAACTCGTTATCCACTTCCAATAGCTTCAATTACCAATTCTCCTTTACCAATACACTAAACTATAAAAAACAGTTTGGAGCCCACAATGTGGATGTATTGGTTGGGCAAGAGGCCATCGAATACAATTATGAAGGTTTTGGTGCTTCGGTAAGTGAATTCCTGTACGAGGATGAAAACTTTAGGTATTTGAGCTTTGGAACCGAGAACATGCTCAATTCCGGTAACGCATCCGGATGGTCGCTCAACTCTTACTTCGGAAGGTTGAACTACAACTATGATGAAAAGTATCTTTTTACGGCAACCGTTAGACGTGATGGTAGCTCCAGGTTCAATGAGGACAACCGTTGGGGAACATTCCCTGCATTCTCTTTGGGATGGAGGTTGGACCGCGAGGACTTTTTTAATCCAGATGGAATTGTCTCTTCCCTGCTTTTGAGAGGAAGCTGGGGGCAAACGGGTAACCAGGATATTTCCAATTATGCTACTGTGGATAGCTATCGTAACAATAATGCGAACTCCAACTATGCCATTGATGGTGCCCAAGAGTCGGTGTATATTGGACTTACCCAATCTAGGATTCCGAATCCCGATTTGAAATGGGAGACCACGACCCAGACCTCCATTGGTGTGGATATGGGACTTTTAAAAGACCATCTGAACATTACTGCTGACTACTATATCAAGAAAACTGATGACATCTTGGTGTACAACACTGTTCCATTGACCTATGGGGGTACTAATGATGGGCAGTGGGTGAACGATGGAAAAATGAAGAACAACGGATTTGAATTGAACGTCAACTATAATGACAAAGTGGGTGATTTGGGCTATCAGATCGGTCTTAACCTTACTGGATCTAAAAACGAGTTGACAGAGTTGAATACGTCCGATTATTTGGGCATTCCAAGTTCATCCTTACACAGTGTAAACTTTGACCAGGAAATATCAAGGAGTGCGGTAGGCCAGCCTATTGCCTCGTTCTATGGCTATGTGGCCGAAGGATTGTTCCAAAGTCAGGCTGAGGTGGATAGTTATGGACTGCAGCCCAATGCCCAACCCGGTGATATCAAGTTCAAGGATGTGGATGGCGATGGTGATGTGGATGCCGACGACAGGACGTTTATTGGTTCCCCGCACCCCGATGTCATGTTGGGCCTTAACCTACAGTTCAACTATAAGAATTTTGATTTAGGCCTTTTCTTTAATGGAAGCTTTGGCAATGACACCTATAATTTTACCAAGTACAAGAACCATTTCTTCAACCAAGCAGCTTACAACAAGGAGAATGTTTTATTGGATGCTTGGTCCGAAAACAACACCGATTCCAGCATCCCACGCTTATCCCTTGATGATCCCAACAACAACATTCGACCTTCTAGTTATTATGTGGAGAATGGATCATATGTTCGGTTGACCAATGCGCAAGTGGGATACAACGTTAGCCCAGAATTGCTTGGAGGCCTCAAGTTGAGAATATATGCCCAAGCAAGCAATTTGTTTACCATAACCGATTATAGTGGGATGAACCCCCAAGTGGGCCTTCAAAACTACTCGGGTAGCAATAGGAACCTCGACATTGGAATCGATCGTGGATTGTATCCTCCGAGCAGAACTTTTGTGATCGGATGTAACCTTAAACTCTAAAAAAAGCCATGAAAAACATATTGAAAGTAAAATCAAAATATATGATGGTAGGTGCTACCGTGGCACTTACGCTCTTGGGATCTTGTTCCAAGGATTATTTGGAAGAAGTCACCTTTGGTGAAGTTTCCCCTTCTGAAATGACCAAAGCCGAAAACGTTGAAAAAGCCATTATTTCGGCCTACAGCGTACTTAATGGGCAAATTGACGGGGCCAGCAATGCCTACAATTCCCCAGCTTCCAACTGGAGCTTCGGCGATGTGGTTTCGGATGATTGCTACAAAGGCGGTGGAGGAACCGGGGACCAAAACCAGATCCATCAAATGGAACTTTTCAACACTTCCCCTACCACCTATGATGTGCAACGAAAGTGGATGGCCTTGTACGAAGGGGTAAAAAGGACCAATGAGGCCATGAAGCTTTTGAATGCCTCCGAGGACTTTGATGCATCCCTAAAGACCCAAAGAACTGCGGAACTTAGATTTTTACGAGGTCATTATTACTTTGAACTCAAGAAGATCTACAACCAGATTCCGTACATCGATGAGACGGCTGAAACGGTTTCCGATTATGCCCGTTCCAACACCGAGTTCACTTCGGAACAACTATGGGGCAAGATAGAGGATGATTTCCAAGCTGCCTACGACGTGTTGCCCGACACCCAAGAAGAAGTGGGAAGGCCTACCAAGTTGGCTGCCATGGCCTATTTGGCAAAGACGTATTTGTTCCAGGATAAATGGCAACAGGCCTATGATGCCACCACCTTGGTAATGGGAGGAAGTTATGGACTTATGGATGATTTCCAATCGGTGTTTTTGCCTGAAAATGATAACGGACAAGAAGTGATCTTTGCGGTACAGTACTCGGTAAACGATGGACAATCCAGTAATTACAATGGAAGTATAGGTGACCGTTTGACGGCCCCCGGGGGACCGTATTACTCCCAATATGGTTTTCATCGTCCCTCCCAGAATTTGGTGAATGCCTTCAAGACCGATGCCGGTGGATTGCCAGTAGAGGATAATGTTGACGTTACCGACACCGATTTTGTAGATCCAAGATTGGATATCACTGTGGGCCGACCAGGCATTCCCTATAAGGATTTGGATGTTCTTTACGAGGATACCTGGGCCCGTGATTTGGCCACTTACGGACCATTTGGTCCCAAAAAACGGATTCTGTCTGCAAATTCCCCTTACCATGTAATGGTTTGGCCTTATGTGGATGCTTTGAACTACTATATCATCCGCTATGCCGAAGTGTTGTTATGGAGGGCCGAGGCAGCTGTGGAATTAGGGAATCTAGAAGGAGCACGCGGCTTGGTGAACCAAATTCGTGAACGTGCCGCCAATTCCCAATACGTTCAAACTTTGGATGGTGCCACAGATGCGGCCAATTACAATATTGCCACCTATGATACTACTTGGACCGATCCTGCCGATGCCAGGAACAAAGTACGTATGGAAACTCGTCTGGAACTGGCCATGGAAGGACACCGCTTCTTCAATTTGGTGCGTTGGGGGATTGCCAAGGATGTGATTGATGATTACCTCTCGGTTGAAAAAACAAGGAGGAGTCATTTGACCAATGCCGCTTTCACCGCTGGCAAAAATGAGTACTGGCCCATTCCACAGGAATATATTGACAGTGTGGATGATGGTTTGGTGACCCAGAACAACGGTTATTGATCAGGAAATTAAATACAGGGCAACTCCAACACATACCGGAGTTGCCCTTTTTTATTCAAGATGATGAAAAAACTTCTCCTCTTTTCATTGGTTTTTGGCCTTTCCATAATTTCAACGGCCCAGACCAAGCAGCAAGACCAAAAATATCCGAACAAGACCTTGAAAGGATTGCAGGATAAGAACTTCTATTTGTTTTCCGCTATCATGGATGACCAAAAAGTCAGTCAGCTTTTACGGGAAGATAAAATTTTAAAAGATTTTGCCCTTGGAAGACAAACCACTGTACAGGATGTACCTCCAAAAAGTGTTGCCGAGGTTGTTGCACCTTTTTTATGGAGCGAACAAAAAATCCAAACCGTTGGGAAACGACTGGTGGAAATGTCCAAGGACAATGGGACATTTTCAAATTTGATTCAGAAGCTAAGAAAGTCCCATAGCTATGCCCATTTTGAAGATTATCCCGATGATGAATTACTTTACAAAGCGTGGGAGTTGTGCGCCAAAGGACTGGATACGGTTCTAGAAGTTTATGGAACCGGTAAAAAGCCTTTTTACAAGAATATTGATTCCATTTCCTTTGATGTAAACTCCAAACAATATGCATATGCAGTTGCCATTTTGGGACAACAGGCAGAGCAAGATGCAAGAGAAACAAACTTGTTTTTCCAACCTAGCTTAAATCTTTCCCTCTCGTTATTGTATGCCAACCACAAGGACGAAGCCGTACGCTATGACCCCTTGGATAAAAAAGAAAATGCCAAGGCCATACAAGCTATCAAAACAATCGACTTTGGAGCTTATGACTATGCTTCCATTGTTGTTTTAGGCGGTGGTCCGGAAAACTACAGGGATAAACTTTCCATTGCAGGGAAAATCAACCTTCAATTGGCCATAAAGGAATACAGAGAAAACAAGGCCCCACTCATTATGGTATCTGGTGGACACGTACATCCCTATATGACCCCTTATTGTGAAGCGGTGGAAATGAAGAGGGAATTGATGGAAGAATATAGCGTGCCGGAAGAGCACATCATAATAGAACCCTATGCCAGGCATACCACCACCAATATGCGGAATGCCACACGGTTGATGATCGAATACAGTATACCCTTAGATAAAAAGAGTCTGGTAGTGACCAATCCCGCACATAGTGCCTATGTTGAAGGAGATTATTTCAAGGAACGATGCGAAAAAGAACTGGGATACCAACCTGTGGAGCTACACTCTAGATTGTCCCCATCCACTTTGGAGTTCACGGGAAACAAAGTTTCCACACATCAAAATCCCTATCAACCTTTAGACCCTTGATGGGATTAGGAAATAAAGCGTTTTCGTGGAAATGAATCAAAGTTGAGTGAGTTTGTTTGTTTAATTGGGAAGGGCGCAGTAATCTTTTGATACTGCGCCTTTTAATTATTTGGGCTTCCAAAGTCATGTAATACCATCTTTATATTCTAGTTACAAATATTGCTATTCATTTCTTTGATGGGATCACATTGAAGCGGAAATCAAATAGTGTAAAAGTTACTTTAGGGTAATTTCTACAATGGTATCCACACTATCGATTTTGTCCTTAGGTACTTCTATGAACAAGCCAAACTTGTTTTGTTGAAAAGTCAACTTGGATTGGTCGGGGAACAGTTTCACATCTTTGATTTTTTTGCCAAAATCTTCTAAGAAAACCTTCTGGCTTCCATCCAAAATATGTAGAAAAATGGTATTGCCTTTTCTGGTCGTGGCAAATTTGTCGTTGGGAAGGAAAGGCCCGGCCATGGTGCCATAGATAGTGGAACCATTTTTTCGCATCCATAACCCCATTTCTTTTAGGGATTGCTGGTGTTCTTCCTGGATTTTTCCGTTGGGCATGGGCCCTACGTTGAGCAGTAGGTTACTTCCATAACCAGCAGCTTTTACAATATAGTGGATGAGTTCTTCCTTGGATTTATGCTGTCTGTCCTGAAGGTTGAACCCCCACGATCCATTGATGGTCTCGCACACTTCCATGGGCAGTTGGCCAACATCCGATGCCGAGGTACCAAATCCCGTGGTATTCTTTCCGGGAAGATCTTTTTCGAACATCTGGAAATCTTCGCCTTCAATGGGCGCCAAGTGATGGTTGTTCCCGATCAGGCATTGGGGTTGAAGCTCATGGATCAAGGTATAGATCTCGTCATAATGCCAGTCTACCTGTAGTGCCCCAAACCGTTTACCATCCCAGAGTTTTTGATCCCAATGGCCATCAAACCAAATACCTGCAATTTCACCATAATTGGTCAAGAGTTCGGTCAACTGGGCCTTCATAAAGGCGATGTACTTGTCCCATTCCCCGGCACCACGACCTGCAATGTCGTTGCCGGTTCTCCCACGCGGATAGTAATCATCATTGTGCCAATCCAACAAAGAATAATAAAAAAAGAGCTTGATACCTTCTTTATGGCAGGCATCTGCCAATTGTTTCAAGACATCCTTTCCGTAGGGAGTACTGTCGACAATATCATAATTATTGGCCTTCGTGTCGAACATAGAAAAACCATCATGGTGCCTGCTGGTGATGGTGATATATTTCATGCCGGCATCCTTGGCCATTTTCACCCATGCCTCGGCATCATAACCGGTCGGATTAAAAAAAGTGGGTAATTTTTCATAGGCCTGTATCGGAATATTTTGGTTGTTCATTACCCACTCACCATCTCCCAAAATACTGTAGACACCCCAGTGGATGAACATCCCGAACTTGGCCTCTTGGAACCACTTTCGAGCATCAAGATTTTCTTCGGTGGGTTTATAATCTTTTTGACCTTGACCAAATGATAGCGAGGTGAATAGGAGTAGACAAAGGAGAAGTGTTCGGTTGGTTTTCATGGCATGGTTATTTGTATTAAGATATGACTTTTTGTATTACATCGACGTGTATCATATTTTCGATCAGTTTTTGGAAAAAGAGGAATCATGCTTTTTTGTCCACACGATACTCATAGAGTATGGGTCCTCCCTTGATACCGGCTTTGACTTCGCCTGTATTTTTAAGAATATCCATTTGAAAAATTCGTTTTCTGAAGTTGCGTTTATCCAACTGAAGTCCCAAAATGTCTTCATAAAGACCTTGCAGTTCGGTTAACGTGAATTTTTTGGGAAGCAATTCGCCCATGACCAATCGGTCTTTCAGGTTGTTTTTGAGGAACATATAGGCATCGTGTATGATCTGGGAATGGTCAAACCCCAGGTTTTTGGGAATCTCATCCATATCGAACCAAGCAATCTGTTCCACATTTCCTTTAAGAAAAAGAGGATGGTTTTCCGGTCTTATCATGGCATAGAAGGAAACGGTGATGACGCGTTTGATGGGGTGTCTGTCAATGGCGGAATACACTTTCACCTGTTCAAAATGGATGTTCTCGACCCCGGTAAGAGCAACCAATACTTTGCTTGCACAATCTTTTAGGGTTTCATTGCCTTCCATAACCCCGCCAGGTAACATCCAATGGTCGGTGAACTCCCCAACGGATCGTTTAGTGAGCAATATCTTTAACCGATGGTCCACATATCCGAAAACGGCAATATCCGTAGTGATGGAACACTCGAAAGAATCAGTGTTTACTGTTAAATTTTGAAGATTCGATTGTTCGAACACCTTTTTATTGCTCATTTGATTTTTTTATTGCTTTAAAACTTATAAATTAGCATCCGTGTCAAATGTACACAGAAATAACAATTTTTTAAAAGGAATCCATCAAATAATAGGATATTAAAGGTTGGGATGAGCAATACATTATTCGATATTTCCAATAAGGTAATCCTGATTACAGGAGGAACAGGCGTGCTCGGCGGGAGCATGGCGGAGTATCTATTATCGGAAGGTGCAAAGATTGTTTTATTGGGACAGACCGAGAACAAGGTGAAAAATAAAGTCATGGGGCTTAAAGAATCCTATTCGGATGTGCTTGGATTTTCAGGAAGTGTATTGGATAAACATTTTTTGGAAGACGTAAAACGCAAAGTGGTGCAGGAATGGGGAAGAATAGATGTACTCATCAATGCTGCGGGAGGAAATATGCCAGGTGCGGTCATCGGGGAAGGACAGACCATTTTTGACCTTCAAATGGAAGATTTTAGGAAGGTTTCCGAATTGAACCTGGACGGCTCCGTAATCCCTTCCTTGGTTTTTGGGAAACAGATGACGGACCAAGGCCATGGATGTATTCTCAATATATCTTCCATGGCAGCTACAAGGGCTCTTACCCGTGTGGTGGGTTACTCGGCATCCAAAGCGGCCATCGATAATTTCACCAAATGGATGGCTACAGAACTGGCCCTGAAGTTTGGGGAAGGCCTTCGGGTAAACGCCATTGCCCCTGGTTTTTTCATCAGCAATCAAAACCAAAAACTCCTCTTAAATGAAGATGGTAGCTATACCGACCGTGGTAAAAAAATAATCGATAACACCCCTATGAAGCGTTTTGGGAATGCCGATGAATTGCATGGTGCAGTGCATTGGCTCATCAGCGATGCTGCCAGTTTTGTGACCGGTGCCATCATTCCCATCGATGGGGGATTTAGTGCATTTAGTGGTGTATAAACAAGGACTACAAATAGGATTGGAACAAACTTGGCGCTGGTACGGACCAGATGACCCCGTTTCGTTGGAAGATATCAAAATGGCCGGAGCCATAGGTATTGTCACGGCATTACATCATATTCCCAACGGTGAAGTTTGGCCCATGGAAAGTATTTTGGAACGTAAAACCATGCTTGAAAATGCTGGGTTAAGATGGTCTGTGGTGGAATCTCTCCCCACCCATGAAAACATCAAGACCCGTTCTGGAAATTATAAAGAACATATTGCAAACTACAAGCAAAGCTTGATCTATTTGGCCAAATGCGGTGTCAAAGTTGTATGTTACAATTTTATGCCCGTTTTGGACTGGACGCGTACCAATCTTGCTTATACTGTGGAAGATGGTTCCAAAGCACTCTTCTTTGAATACAATGCTTTAGCTGCTTTTGATGTGCATATTTTAAAGAGACCTGGAGCAGAAGAGGATTATACCAAGGAACAGCTTGCTGGTGCAAAGGCCTATTTTGATGGGATGTCCAAGGATGAGATTCAGATGTTGGTCAAGAACATCATTGCTGGACTTCCTGGTTCTTCTGAGGGGTATTTGGATGCAGAAAAAGGGTTCAACCTGCAAAAGTTTCAATCCATTTTGGATACTTATAAGGGTATTGATGCGGAACAAATGCGTAGCAACTTGGTTGAATTTCTCAAGGAAATTATTCCAGTGGCAGAAGAAAACGGTATTCTGATGTGCATCCATCCCGATGATCCACCTTTTTCGATATTAGGTTTGCCCCGAATCATGAGTACGGAAGCAGATTATGCCCATATTTTTAAGGAAGTACCATCCATCAATAACGGTATTACGTTTTGTACGGGATCTTTGGGTGTAAGGGCTGATAACGATTTGGGAGCCATGTTCCAACGGTTTGCCGATAGGGTTCATTTTATGCATTTGCGAAGTACAAAAAGGGACGATAAAGGAAACTTTTATGAAGCCAACCATCTGGAAGGGGATGTGGATATGTTCGATATTATGGAGAAAGCGCTTAAGGAACAACAGCGTCGTAAACAGGAAGGAAGAACGGACTGGCAAATTCCGATGAGACCTGATCACGGCCATCAAATGCTGGACGATTTGAGAAAGCATACCAATCCTGGGTATTCTGCCATCGGTAGACTCAGGGGATTGGCAGAACTAAGGGGTTTGATGTTGGGGATTGAAAGGTCGTGGTCATGAAAAATTGAAATAAACAGTTATCAAAAAATAGTAGAGTGAAAACAATAAGGATGGTCTTAACACTTGTCTTGGTTGCACAGTTCATGGGCTGTATGCAAGATGATGGGGTGAAGACTATCCGGTTGGCCCATGGATTGGATGTAAACCATTCAGTGCATCGGGCCATGGTGAAAATGGGGGAAGATCTGGAAAATATTTCAGGAGGAAAACTTCGCATAGAAATTTATCCAAACCAACAACTGGGAACCGAACGGGAGATTTTGGAATTGATTCAATTGGGTAGTCTCGATATGACGAAAGTATCGGTCGCCACTTTGGAAAATTTTGCCCCAAAGACTCGAATTTTGGGACTTCCCTATCTTTTTGAAACTAGAAAGCATGCTTTTGAGGTTTTGGATGGACCCATTGGACAAGCGTTGCTGGACAACGCACAACAATTTCGATTGAAAGGACTGGGCTATTACGATGCCGGTTTCCGAAGTTTTTATACCGAACACGAGCCTGTAAACTCCCCGGATGACTTAAAGGGACTCAAGATTAGGGTCATGGAAAGTGTCACGGCCATGGATATGGTTAAAAGCCTTGGAGGTTCGCCTACGCCTATTTCTTGGGGAGAGCTGTATACGTCTTTGCAACAAGGTGTGGTGGATGGGGCAGAGAACAATCCGCCCAGTTTTTACCTTTCCAAACACTATGAAGTTTGTCCCTACTACGCATTGGATGAACACACTTTTTCCCCAGATGTCTTGATTGTAGGAACCCAATTTTGGAACAAACTTTCGAAACAGGAACAGGATTGGGTAAATGAAGCGGTAAAAAGGTCCTTGGAGCATCAGCGAAAATTGTGGGCGGATTCAGAAGCAGAGGCATTGGAAGAAGTGCAAAAGGCTGGGGTGAAGATTTCACATCCAAATAAGGAGCCCTTCATCCAGCTGACAAAAGAAATGTACAAAGTATATGAATCGGATGAAGAATTGAACAACATGATACAACAGATCAAATCCATGGCAAATTGATGGGCTTTAAAAAAACATTGGACAGTATTTTGGCGCATCTTCTGGTGTTGCTGATGGGCCTAATGGTGCTGAACGTGCTTTGGCAGGTGTTCAGCAGATATGTTTTGGGGAAACCAAGTGCTTTCACAGATGAACTTGCCCGTTTCTTGATGATTTGGTTGGGTTTGTTGGGAGCTGCCTATGTGTCGGGCAAAAAAGGGCATGTGGCCATAGATGTTTTGGCCAAACGCGCCAGTGTAAAAAATCAAAAAAGGTTAAAAAGAGGCGTGTCCAGTTTTATTATACTTTTTTGCTTGGCCGCAATGGTGACAGGTGGTGGATGGCTGGTCTTTACCACTTATGAACTGAAACAACTTTCCCCTGCATTGGGGATGCCTTTGGCATATGTGTATATCGTAATCCCGTTAAGCGGGTTGATCGTGGTTTATTATAAATTTTTTGACATACTATCGGATTGAGCTCTATGGAATACATCCCCTTACTTGTATTGATCATCAGTTTTGTGGGCCTCTTGGCAATCGGTACCCCCGTGGCGTGGAGCATTGCTATATCCTCTATGTTGACCTTATTGGTGAGTGTTCCTTCATTGCCTGCATTGGCAACGATTTCCCAACGTATGGCCACGGGGCTGGATAGTTTCGCCTTATTGGCCATTCCATTTTTTATATTATCGGGAGAATTGATGAACCAAGGGGGCATTGCCCATCGACTCATCGCTTTTGCCAAATCTTTGGTAGGGGCTTTGCCTGGAGGACTGGCCTTGATCAATATCATTTCGGCCATGTTTATGGGGGCCATTGCAGGGTCGGCCATGGCCTCGGCATCAGCTATGGGGAGTATTCTTGGGCCAGAGATGGAAAAGGAAGGGTATGACCGGGAATTCGCGGCCGCGGTGAACATCACTTCTGCCACCACGGGATTGGTCATTCCTCCCAGCAATATTTTGATTGTGTATTCATTGGCCAGTGGTGGTGCATCCATAGCGGCACTTTTTTTGGCAGGGTACATTCCAGGTCTACTCACGGGTTTGTTGTTGATGGTGGTCACGGTTTTTTGGGCCAAGAAAAAAGGATATGGCACTGGGGAAAGAAGCTCAATGAAACAGGTTTTTAAAACCTTTGTTGATGCCGTACCGAGCCTATTTTTATTGGTTTTGGTCATCGGAGGTATCGTAGCGGGGATCTTTACGGCTACCGAAGCATCTGCCATAGCCGTGCTTTATAGTCTTTTACTGGGTTTTGCTTATAAGCAGATTACCTTTAAAAAATTACCACAGATCTTTTTGAATGCCTCATCCACTACCGCAGTGGTGATGTTGTTGATCGCAGCTTCCATGGGCATGTCTTGGGCCCTTTCCTTTGAACATATCCCGCAGGATATCAGTTCTGGACTTTTGTCCATTACCGATAACAAGATTGCCCTATTGCTCATCATTAACCTGATATTATTGTTTGTGGGCATTTTTATGGATATCACTCCGGCGGTGCTCATTTTCACCCCGATATTTTTGCCTATTGTGACCAAATTGGGAATAGATCCGGTCCATTTTGGCATCATTATGATTTTGAACCTATGCATCGGCTTGTGTACGCCACCGGTCGGTTCGGTACTTTTTGTGGGGGTGGGCATCGCAAAGACATCCATAGAAAAAGTGATAAAACCCTTGTTGCCCCTTTTTGCGGCGATGATCTTGGCCTTGTTCCTTATCACCTACATACCCGAATTGGCCCTTTGGTTACCTGGCTTGTTTGGACTATAATCGAATTGTAAAATAAACTGTTAAATATGACACATAAAATGAACAAACTAAAATACGGGGCGCTGGCACTTCTACTATGTTGGGCGTGTGCCGAGGCTCCCAAGGATGACACCCCATGGGTGGATTTATTCGATGGAACCCTCAACGGTTGGAACCAAAAGGGTGGTGAAGCCCATTATGCGATTAAGGATGATGCCATTGTAGGCTCCACGGTCCATGATACCCCCAATTCGTTTTTGACAACCGATAAGATGTATGATGACTTTATTATGGAGTTGGATTATAAAGTGGATTCTACCATGAATTCCGGCATCCAGATTCGGAGCAATAGTTTCCCTTACTATCAAAATGGAAGGGTGCATGGGTACCAGATTGAAATTGATCCTTCGGATAGGGCATGGAGTGCGGGCATTTATGATGAAGGACGAAGAGGTTGGCTCGTGACCTTGGACGACAATCCAGAGGCCCAAAAAGCCTTCAAACAAAACGATTGGAACCATTATCGCATCGAAGCGATCGGCGATACCATCAAAACATGGATCAATGGTGTTCCCGCGGCCCATTTGGTTGACGATAAAACACCTAGTGGGTTTATTGCACTACAGGTACACAGCATTGGAGAAGATCAAAAAGCAGGAACGGAGATTGCTTGGCGAAATATCAAAATTTTGACGGATAGCTTGTCAAAATATACCAAATCCATGACCTTGCAACCTGTGGTGACCAAAAACCATATCAATGTGGATGAGGCCAAAAATGGTTGGGAATTGTTGTGGGACGGCAAGACCACGAACGGTTGGAGAGGAGCCCGATTGGATAGTTTTCCAGGCAAAGGTTGGGAGATAAAAGATGGGGTTTTGACTGTTTTATCATCAGGAGGAGAGGAATCGGCTGCCGGTGGTGACATTGTGACCACTGATGTGTACGGGGATTTTGAACTGATGGTCGATTTTAAGCTGACCGAAGGCGCCAATAGCGGCATCAAATATTATGTGAACACGGATTTGAACAAAGGCCCAGGATCATCCATTGGATTGGAATACCAACTGTTGGATGATGCCGTGCATCCCGATGCCAAATTAGGCAACCATGAAGGGAGCAGGACCTTAGCATCTCTTTACGATCTTATCAAAGCAGACCCCAATAAACCTGCCAACCCGATCGGGGAGTGGAATACGGCACATATCATATCCAAAGGAAGTCATGTAGAGCATTGGCTCAACGGGATGAAAGTTCTGGAGTACGAACGGGGAAGTGATGAATTCAAAAAGCTCGTTTCTGAAAGCAAATATGTGGTATGGCCCAATTTTGGAGAAGCACCTACAGGTCCCATTTTGTTACAAGACCATGGGGATAAGGTAAGTTTTAAGAACATCAAGATAAAAACCACCGAAAAAGAGTAACACCATGACCACAAGACGCGATTTCATAAAAAAAACAACTACTGGAACTGCTGCCGTTACCTTGGGAAGCATGGTACTTCCATCTTGGGCCAATGCCCGAATTTTGGGAGCCAACGATCGAATCAATTGTGCGGTAATCGGTGTCAGGAGCCGTGCCAAGGCCCATGTATTGGCCATCCATCAAGACACAAATGCAAAGATTTTGTACAGCTGCGATGTGGACGATACTATTTTGGAAGAACACAATGCCTGGTGTCAAGAACATATCGGGTATGTTCCGAAGGTGGAAAAGGACTTCCGCAAGGTTTTGGAAGATAAGGATGTGGATGCCATCTTTATTGCCACACCCGATCACTGGCACGCTCCAATGGCCATTATGGGCTTACAGGCGGGGAAACATGTGTATGTGGAGAAACCCTGTAGCCACGATCCCCATGAAAATGACTTGTTGGTGGCGGCCCGGAATAAGTATGGAAAAAAAGTACAGATGGGAAATCAGCAGCGATCGGCCAAAACGTCCATGATGGCTGTGGAGGACATCAAAAAAGGAGTGATTGGAAATGTATTCAAAGGCGAGGCTTATTATTCCAATAACCGGGAGTCCATTGGACACGGTAAGCTAATCGATGTACCCCAGACCTTGAATTGGGACCTATGGCAAGGTCCGGCTCCAAGAGAAAGTTATCGAGACAATGTCCATCCCTATAATTGGCATTGGTTCCGAAATTGGGGTACGGGAGAGATCCACAACAACGGTACCCATGAGATTGATATCTGCCGTTGGGCCTTGGGTGTGGACCTTCCCGAAACGGTGACAGCATTTGGCGGAAAGTACACTTTTGATGATGACTGGGAGTTTCCCGACAATCAACAGGTAACCTATACCTTCCCAGGGGATAAATTCATCACCTGGACTTCCCATAGCCGTGGTATCATGAAACCGGAACGACCTGGCCGCGGTATTACCATTTATGGCAGTAAAGGTGTGATGGAATTAAGCAGGAACTTTTATAAATTATATGATTTGGGTGGAAACCTGCTCAAACAGGAAGACGAGGCAAACATCAGTGCCACCCTGAATACCCAAGGGATTGGCGGATTGGACGTGGACCATGTGGGCAACTTCTTCAATGCCATCAGAAAGGATACCTCTCTGAATTCCGATATCAGGGATGCAAGTGTTTCTACCATGCTCTGCCATCTAGGAAATTTGGCCTATGATGCCGGGCATACTATCGAGATTGATACTCAGACAGGTAAGATATTGAATAGTGAAAAGGCCATGCAAGGGTGGAAGCGGGAGTATGAAAATGGATGGGAACCTAAACTTTAAGCAAAAATGAAACGACGAGATTTTATAGTAAAGGGAAGTTTGGCCAGTTCTGCAGCCTTTTACGCCCCGACTGTTTTGGGCTATGGAACCCCAAGTGCCAATGAAACCATCAATGTTGGGGTCATCGGGACCGGGGACCGTGGTGGTGGCCTCATTCCCTTTATCAACCAAATCCCGAATATGAGGGTAGTGGCCTGTAGTGATATCATTCCTTTCCGGCTCAGCTCCGGCCTTTCCAAAGTGGAGGGCAAGGCCAAAGGCTATGAGGATTACCAAAAACTTTTGGAAGACAAAAATGTGGATGCCGTTCTGGTATCAACTCCGTTCAGTACGCACTCCCAAATTGTTACCGATGCCTTAAAAGCGGGAAAGCATGTGTATGGCGAAAAAACCATGGCAAAGGGATATGATGGCATAAAATTGTTGGTAGATGCTGCGGAAAACTCAAGTACCATTTTTCAGGCGGGCCATCAATACCATAGTTCTCGATTATACACCCACATTGTGGATGAAATCAAAAAAGGGAAGATTGGCAAGATCACGGCTTTTGAATGCCAGTGGAACCGCAACAACAATTGGCGACGGCCCGTTCCCGATCCCAAATGGGAACGCATGATCAATTGGAGGATGTACCGTGAATTTTCAGGAGGACTTTTGGCCGAACTTTGTTCCCACCAATTGGATTTTGCCAATTGGGTGCTGGGTGCCATGCCAGAAAAAGTCATGGGCGTGGGAGGAATCGATTATTGGAAGGATGGCAGGGAAACCTTTGACAATATCCATCTTATTTATAGCTATCCAAAGGGCGTGAGGGCTTCCTTCACTTGTTTGACCAGTAATGCCATGGGCGATTACAAGGTGAAGGTAATGGGTGATAAGGGCGCTTATATTTTGGATTATGTGAAAGCTTGGTATTATCCCGAAGGTAGTTTTGAGAAAGAAGTTGGGGAGGTAGACGGAGTTTCCGGGGCCACCTTAAACTGGGACCAGGGAAGGGGTATCCCCGTAAATTTTGATCATGAGGACCCTAGCAAACAAGCCTTGATAGATTTTAAGGACAATATTTTGAACAACACCTTGCCCATATCCAATGCAAAAACAGGGGCCATGGCCGCACTATGCGTACAGATGGGATTGGACGCCATGTACGGGAACACTATTGTGGAGACAGATACAAAAATGGTAAAGGAGATAGTAGGATAGCCTGAATTGGTATCAGTAGCAAGAATAATGGAGCAATGAAACTAAGATGAGGAACCATTTTATCACGGATAATTTTTTACTGTATAACGAATTTGCCGAGGAACTTTATCATACCTATGCGGCAATGCAGCCCATTATAGACTATCACTGTCACTTACCTCCGGAACAGATTGCGAGGAATCATATTTTTGAAAATATTACCCAAGCTTGGATCAATGGCGACCACTATAAATGGCGGGCCATGCGGACCGCAGGGATGAATGAAAAATATATTACGGGAGACACAAGTGATTTTGAAAAATTTAGGGCATGGGCAGAAACTCTTCCACAGACCCTTAGAAATCCATTATACCATTGGACGCACTTGGAATTGAAGCGCTATTTTGACATTGATTTGCTTTTGAACAAAGAAAGCGCCCAAGAAATATATCAGGATGCCTCAACAAAACTGGGTAGCAGTGCCTATAGTTGCCAAAACCTGATCCAGAGACTGAATGTTGAGGTGGTCTGTACCACGGAGGATCCTACGGACACTTTGGAGCATCACCGAAAAATGGCCAAGAGCAGATATGGGGTCCACGTCAGTACTTCGTTCAGACCGGACAAAGCATTGCTCATTTCCCATGAAGGATACCAAAGGTATCTGCAGGAATTGGAAAAGGCGAGTGATATAGAAATCACCTCTTTTAAAACGTTATGTGATGCCTTGTCCAAGCGAATCGATTTTTTTCATGAAAATGGTTGCAGGCTCTCCGATCATGGGTTGAGCTATGTTCCCTTTGTGGAAGCTTCCTCCTCTGAAATAAAATCCATCTTTGCCAAGAAAAGAAAGGGAGAAAGCCTAACTCCTTTGGATACTGAGAAATATCAGACGGCACTCTTATTGTTTTTGGGAGAACAGTACCATGCCAAGGGTTGGGTACAACAATTTCATTTGGGAGCACTTCGAAATACTAATTCCCGAATGCTCAATAAATTGGGACCAGATACAGGTTGGGATTCCATTGGGGACTATCCACAGGCCTATACCTTATCCCGATTTTTGGATGCTTTGGATACCAAGGACAAACTGACCAAGACTATTTTGTATAATTTGAACCCATCTGACAATGAAGTTTTGGCTGCGATGATCGGCAATTTCAATGATGGCAGTGTAAAGGGAAAGATGCAGTTTGGATCAGGCTGGTGGTTTTTGGATCAAAAAGATGGTATCACAAAACAGTTGAATGCGCTGTCCAACATGGGACTGTTGAGCTGCTTTATTGGAATGCTTACAGATTCCAGAAGCTTTCTTTCCTACCCACGTCATGAATACTTCAGGCGGATACTATGCAATCTACTGGGGGAAGAGATGGAGAAGGGTGAATTACCCGATGACATGGAGTTGATTGGCAATCTAGTGAAGAACATTTGCTATGGAAATGCCAAAGAGTATTTTAATTTTCAACATGATTCGTAATTAAATAAGCTAATGAAAACTGTCCAATGAAATTTAAATATAAAATAGGAAGTGCATTAATAGGTCTCATAATAGTGATGGTTTTTTTGTTTTTCCTTGTGGATACAAAGGAGGAAGAAGTCTATCAAGCGGTAGCAAAAACAATGCCTACTCACTACAACGGAGAACAATTTGCCGGGTCGCAATCCTGTATCCCCTGTCATCAAAACATTTATAAAACCCACATCAATACCCCCCATTTCAATACCTCGGCAATTGCAGGCGAGGAGACTTTGAAAGGACCTTTTAATAATCCGTCACATAAAGTGGAACTCATTGATGGCGTGGTGCAAATGGTACATGAGGGCGATGCATATTATCAAACCATATCTTCCAAAACTTCAGGAGAATTGTTGGATAAGTCCCGTTTGGACATTGTTTTCGGTTCTGGGGTAAAAGGTCAATCTTATTTGGCCTTCAAAGATGATTTTCTTATACAATTACAGGCTTCCTATTTTACACTCACCGATGATTTTATCAATAGTCCAGGTTATCCGAACTATAGGTTTACCAGGTCGGTCACGGATAATTGCATCAAATGTCATGTCACGTTTGCCAAGAATGGGGATTTTAAAGGAAATACCAATATTTACGAAAGAGAGTCCTTTATTTACGGAGTGGATTGTGAGCGATGCCATGGCCCACTCCAGAAACATGTTGACTATAGAACCGGGAACCTTAAGCAAATGGGTGAAGACGTGGTGATCAAGATAGACACATTGGCGAGGCAATTAAAAACGGACATTTGTGTACAATGTCATTCAGGGTTGCGCGCCATTCAAATAAAAGGCAATCCTTTTTCATTCGTAATAGGGGAGAGACTGGATAAGTATGCCAAAAACTACAACTTTGGGCGACCCGAGGCACAACTTGATGTGCATGGCAACCAATATGGTCTTCTCAAAAGTAGCGAGTGCTACAAAAACTCAAGCACTATGACTTGCACCACATGTCATGATCCACATCAGAATCAGCGCGGGGAAACTAAGCATTTTAATTCAAAATGTATTGAATGCCATGTATCCCCTAAAGAACTACATGAAAAATCAAATTTGAATTTATCTGACCTTAACAATTGCATCAGTTGTCATATGCCGCTCTTTCCTTCCCAAACCATGAAAGTGCAACTCGGAAACGACACTCAAGAAACATCGGTGAATATCCGTACACATCTTATAGGGGTTTATATAGACGGAATACTGCAAAACCAGAAAAACTGATTGCTTAAGAGTCCAGGCATGAGATAAAAATCTTGGATTGTCTTCAAGTAAAACCCTGTATTTTATAAAATTCTTGAATTTGGGCTCATTTTGTTCCCAACTCTCTAAATTCAATAGGCCATAATAGTATTTTCCCTAACGATTAATTCAAAGAAAATGTATTATGCAAATAAAAGAAGCACCAGAATTATATGATGTGATCATTGTAGGTTCTGGAGCGGGTGGCGGTATGGCAACCAAACAACTGGCCGATGCTGGATTGAATGTTGCGGTGGTGGAGGCGGGCCCATTTTTTGACCCAGCCGACCCTAAAACCATGACCCAATTAAAATGGCCCTACGAGTCCCCAAACAGAGGTGCAGGTACCACAAGGGCCTTCGGAGGTTGGGATATGGCCTATGGCGGTTGGGAAATTGAAGGGGAACCGTATACCCATGAACCTGGGACAAAGTTTGACTGGTTTCGTTCGCATATGTTGGGAGGTAGGACCAATCACTGGGGAAGGATCTCGCTTCGTTTTGGCCCAAAGGATTTTAAGGGAAAAACCCGCGATGGACACGGGGATGATTGGCCCATAGGGTATGAAGATGTAAAGCCCTATTACGATAAGGTAGATAAACTTATCGGGGTCTATGGTACCAATGAGGGACTGGAAAACGATCCTGATGGATTTTTTCTCCCCCCGCCAAAACCAAGACTGCACGAACTGTTCTATATAAACGGGGCCCAAAAATCGGGAGTACCCGTTATCCCGGGTCGTCTTTCCATGTTGACCAAGCGGATCAATAAGGACAGAGGGGTCTGTTTTTACTGCGGACAATGCTCAAGGTCTTGTTCGGTTTATGCTGATTTCTCTTCAGGTAGTTGTTTGATATTCCCAGCACAGAAAAGCGGAGGTAAAGTCAAAATATATGTCAATTCGGTAGTTCGCGAGGTAACTACCAATGCCGAAGGAAAGGCCACCGGGGTGTCCTATGTCAGCAAAGATGACCTAAAAGAGTACAAATTGAAGGGCAGGGTAGTGATACTTGCGGCTTCCGCCTGTAGTTCTGCCAGAATTCTATTGAATTCGAAGAGTAAACAACACCCAAATGGGTTGGGAAACAGTAGCGACCATGTAGGCAGATATTTGCATGATTCCACTGGTGCTAGTCGCGCCGCATTTGTTCCAGCTCTCATGAATCGTAAGGTTTCGTACAATGAGGATGGTACTGGAGGTATGCATGTATATTCCCCTTGGTGGGGAGATAACAGCAAATTGGATTTTCCCCGAGGTTATCACATCGAAGTGGGGGGAGGCATGCGTCAACCCAACTACGGCTTCGGTTTTAATGCGAACGAATTCAACAAGTTTTTTGGCCTCAATGTTGGGGGTTATGGCGATGTTCTTCGGGACGATGTAAAGAAATATTACGGCTCCGTGGTGCATATGGCGGGTCGTGGGGAAAGCATCGCCAGAAAGGAAAACTATTGTGAGATAGACCCCACTACAGTAGACAAATTTGGGATTCCTGTTCTAAAGTTCAATTATCGCTGGTCCGATTTGGAAGTAAAGCAGGCCAAGCACATGCAGGACACTTTTGAGGAAATTATCCACAACATGGGTGGCGAACCTCTGGGGGACAAGCCTTCAGCGGATATTGACTATGGACTACTCGCTCCTGGACGGATTATCCATGAAGTAGGAACCACGAGAATGGGAGATGACCCAAAGACTTCGGTGACCAATAAATTCAATCAATTGCATGATGTTGACAACGTGTTCATTGTGGACGCAGGTCCTTTTACGTCCCAAGCGGACAAAAATTGTACCTGGACCATCTTGGCCCTATCATGGCGCGCGTCGGATTACATCATAGAACAATTGAAACAACAAAATCTTTAGCACATGGACAGAAGAAAAAGTATACAAACCATCATCATGGGGGCTGGTGCTTCTGCCCTGATGTTCCACGGTTGCAAGACCGATACGGATATGGATGTTCCAGTTGCATCGGATAATAATGCCTATTTCGGAAGAACCCCGGAAGAATTGGAGCGTATTGAAAAATTGAAGGCCATTCAGTTGTTCAACGAACATGAAATGGAGACCATCACACTATTAAGCACCATCATCTTACCTCCAAAGGAACCCCATGGTGGACCGATTGAGGCAGAGGTGCCTGAATTCATCGAATTCATTGCCAAGGACATTCCAGAATTGGAACTCACTTTAAAGGGGGGGCTCATGTGGTTGGATCACCAATGTAATGTCCTCTTTGATCAGGAGTTTAAAACCGCATCCGTGGATCAGCAAAAACAAATTTTGGATACCATTGCTTTCCAGGATGTGGAAATTCCCTTGGATGAACAACCATTGGAGATACAATTTTTCGCACTCATGCGGAATCTGACCGTTACCGGATACTATACCTCCAAAGTCGGCATAGCCGATTTAGGGTATAAGGGCAATCAACCGAACATATGGGACGGTGTGCCACAAGATGTACTCGATCAACATGGGGTAGCCTATGATCCTGAATGGATTGCCAAATGTGTGGACCAGAGTAAGCGGAATGAAATAGCGGAATGGGATGAAAATGGTAACCTGTTGACCTAAGATTTTTACTTTACATGGAATTGCTTAAAACACTCCAAAGGTATGATTTTAAGAATTTTATTTTCAAATGCATAAAAACAGGTGTGATTTATTATAAAATTCATGAATTTGAAGGTTTAAAATAGCGCATCTATCATTAAGTGTGAGCTTTAAAATATAAGTTTACCATACACAACTATGTTTTGTTCCATCTGCCAGAGTAGATGGAATCTATATTGATTAACTAACACAAACCTAAAATTGAACTTATGAAAAAACCTTTTTTCAAGAGAATTATTTTTTTGGCTGCTGTACTTTGCATGGGTTTTGCACAGGCCCAGACCGTAACGGGTACGGTATCCGATGAAACGGGACCCTTGCCGGGCGCCAACGTTCTGGTCAAGGGAACCACCAATGGAACCCAGACAGACTTTGATGGAAACTACAGTATCAATGCACCTGGTGATGCAACTTTGGTCATCAGCTATATTGGATACAGGACGGTAGAAGTCCCAATCAATAACCAAAGCACGATCAATGTAATCCTAGAGGAGGATGCCAACCGGTTGGATGAGATTGTAGTAACAGGTTATGGATCGCAGGCCAAAAAGGACCTGACCGGTGCGGTCACCGTGGTAAACACTGATGAACTTAAATCAGTGCCCGCGACCACTTTTTCCCAACAGTTGCAAGGTAGGGCAGCAGGGGTTACGATTGTTAACGATGCCCGACCAGGTGGAGAGGCAACGGTGCGTATCCGTGGTTTCGGAACACTGGGGAACAACGACCCTCTCTACATTATAGATGGAGTGCCATCCCAACGCCAATCTAACCTGAACCCAAATGATATAGAATCACTGCAGGTATTGAAAGATGCCTCCTCTGCTTCTATTTATGGTTCTAGGGCAGCAAACGGGGTTATCATCATTACCACCAAAAAGGGAAAAATGGGGAAACCCACTATTACCTATAATACGTACTATGGTATTCAGTCCCCTGCTAAAGATGCAGAGTCATTGAACGCTGAAGAACTCGGAAGATACTTGTATTTGGCCGATTTATATGCAGGTAAGACCCCCAGTCATGGACAGTACACATTTGGGCCTAATGGTGAGGTGACCATACCTGACTATGTTTTCCCTAGTGGTGCCAATGAGGGAGATCCTGGTACAGACCCAAGTCTTTATGCCTTGGAACCAGGTAATATTTATGCCATTACCCGTTCTGCCGATACCAATTGGTGGGATGCAGTAACAAGATCGGCGCCCATTCAAAGCCATAACATTTCGGCTTCAGGAGCAACAGAATCTGCACGTTATGCCTTTAGTCTTGGTTATTTCTCTCAAGAGAGTATAATAAAGTTTGCTAGTTATGACAGGGTGTCCTTGAGGGCCAATACCGAGTTTAGGACATTGAACAAGAAATTGACCATAGGGGAAAATTTCACGACTTCATTTGATAACCTAAAAGGAAACGTTTCCAATGATGATGAGCAAAGCCCGGTTTCCGGCGCTTACAAGCACCATCCCTTACTCCCTATTTATGACATTGCTGGTAATTTTGCCGGTAGTAGGGGAGCCAACCTAGGGAACAACTTTAACCCATATGCACGACTATATAGAGATCAAGATGATAGAAGATACGGTCTACGACTATTGGGGAATGCTTATGCGAACTATGAGTTGATCCCAGGACTTGATTTGCGTACCAGCTTTGGTGTGGATGCAAGGGTGCAAAGAGTAAGGAATTTGGACCGTCCACAGCCTGAATATGTGGAGGGTAACTTTATCCGAAGCTCGGAAGCCAGGGAGCAATATGAATATCAGTGGACATGGACCAATACATTGACCTATGCCAAAACCTTTAACGAGGTCCATAATTTCAAGGCGTATGTGGGTGTGGAATCCATTCAACAATTTGAAGAACGTTTTGAGGCCCGTCGTGAACGATATGCTTTCGGAACAACCAATATTTTGAGCTATCTGGATTTGGGTGATGCCACAACGGCAACCAACAGAGGATATGTATTTCAGGATTATACCTTATGGTCACAATTCGGTCAGTTGAACTATGACTATGACGGAAAATATTTGGCCCAGGTTATTCTGAGGAACGATTCCTCGTCCAGATTCCAACAAGCATCCAGAAGTGCATTCTTCCCCGCCTTTAGTTTGGGTTGGAGGATGTCGGATGAAAAGTTCATGGATAGCGTTACTTGGATCGATAACTTGAAACTTCGCTATGGTTGGGGTAAAACAGGTAACCAGCAAATTGGTGACTATAATGCCTATACCACTTATCGTTCAGATATCCTAACGGGAGGTTATCCCATTGATGGTTCCACCGGTTCCCCACAGATTGGATTTGCTCCTAGGGCATTCGGAAACCCAAATGCCAAATGGGAGGCAACTACCTCCAACAACATCGGTATGGACTTGGTGATGTTGAACAATAAGTTGTCCGTTAACTTGGATCTTTGGAAAAGGGTCACTACGGATATGCTGATCAACGTTCCGGTTACCTATACGGCAGGACAAGCAGATGAACCTGCGTTCAACGTTGGACAAATGACCAATAAGGGTATTGATTTAGGAATCAGCTATGGTGATAAAAAAGGAGATTTCTCCTATGAGGTAAGTGCCAACATTTCTACTTATAAGAACAATGTGGATGCCCTTGAAGGTGAAAGTACCAGGATTTTTGGCCAAAGTAGAAGGATTCCCGCTCTATCTATAACAGAAGCAGGTTCGCCATTGTCTTCTTTCTACGGCTTCAAGACCTTGGGAATTTTTCAATCACAGGCTGAGGCAGATGCATGGGCTCCTTATGGCGATTACAATGCGCCAGGTAAGTTCAGGATTGCCGATATCAACAACGACGGGGAAATCAACGATGATGACCGTACTATTATCGGTAGCCCACACCCTGATTTCACTTATGGTATCAACATCAATTTGAGCTATAAAAATTTGGATTTGAACATCTTTGGTAACGGATCGCAAGGTAACGATGTGTTCAACTACGTAAGGTATTTTGCAGACTTCAATACCTTCCAGGGTAACAGGAGCAAAAGGGCATTGTACGATGCATGGCAACCGACCAATCCAACGGCCGATCCAAGTACTTGGGTAGCCGCCAATCCTGGTGCCACATCACCCATTATGGATGCCAACGACCAAATTAGTAGTAGGCCTTCTTCCTATTTGATTGAGGATGGAAGTTTCTTCAGGTTGAAGAACATTCAGTTGACCTATAATTTTCCTGATAAAATTATATCCACCATTGGTTTGGACAGGGCCCAAGTATATGTACAGGCACAGAACATAGCCACTTTTACCAAATACACAGGTCTTAACCCCGAAGTTCAATTGAGCAACGCGGACGATTCAAGAAGGAACCTTACCCTAGGTTACGATGGAGGTTCCCAGCCAGTGGCCAAAACCATAAGTTTGGGGTTGAATGTTACACTTAAATAACGAAAACTAAATGTTTATAGAAATGAAAAAGATAATATCGACTTTACTTGGAACACTTGGCTTGCTTGCTTTGGTACTGAGTTGTAATAACGATTTTTTGGACAGACAACCACAAGGCCAGTTCAGTGAAGCGGATGTTGCTACATTGGATGGTGTCAATGGTCTTCTGCTCGGTGCCTATAAAATGGTGAACGGTAATGGTTTGGAAGGTCAAACTTGGCATAACGACATGCAAAACTGGGTGTTTAATTTGGCCTCTGACGATGCTTTGAAAGGAACGGATGCTGGTGATCAGCCAGAGCAATCCTTCATTGAGGCATATGACTTCCAATCGTTCAATGTTCACATTAGGGACAAATGGAGAGGACTTTATAAAGGGGTTGCCGCCGCAAACAATGTCATCAAAACTTTGGAAAAAGTGGAGGATGCTTCCGATGAGCAAAGACAGCAAATTATTGCAGAGGCTCGATTCTTAAGGGGATTGTTCCATTTTGAAGCTAGAAAAATGTGGAGAATGCCTACCTATATCAGTGAGGAGAATTTTGATCTCAACGACCTTGAAAGTACCAAAGTTCCCAACGATCGCGAGATCTGGCCGTTCATTGAAGCTGATTTTGCCGCAGCGGCAGCCGTTTTGCCAGAAACACAAAGTGAAGTGGGAAGACCGACCAGTTGGGCAGCCAAAGCATTTTTGGCCAAGGCCAAAATGTACCAGGGATGGAACTCGGATGGTTCTGCCAATACAGCCAAGTTGCAAGAGGCCAAACCTATTCTGGAGGATATCTTGAACAACGGCCCCTTCACATTGATGGACAAGTTTGAGGACAACTTTTTGGTAGCTACCCGAAACAATTCGGAATCCATTTTTGAGGTGCAATATGCCATCAGCAGTGCTACCGGCGATGCCTCTAACGTTGGGATCGGACTTGCGCACCCTTACATTGATCCATGGGGTTGTTGCGGATTTTACCAAGTTTCTCAAAACTTGGTGAATGCCTTTAAGACCGAAGGTGGACTTCCTATGTTGGACACTTTTGACGATGAGGATGTACCTTCCTCCGTTGATCCAGTTACCACATTGTCCACTTATGATGGACCTCTAGATCCACGTATCGACCATTCCGTGGGTAGACCAGGTATTCTGTACAAAGGATTCAAAATTTATCAAACAGATTTTGTTCGTGATCTTACCTATGCGGGGCCTTTTTTCAGTATGAAACATGTAGCGGAACCAGAAGCCTTCGGACAAGGAGGTTGGGGTAACCTTTCTGCCAATAACTACAGGCTCATGCGTTTGGACATGATCATCCTTTGGCTTGCTGAGGTTGAAGTGGAAGTTGGTGATTTGGAAGTGGCTAGAGGCTTGGTAAATCAGATTAGGGCCAGGGCGGCAAATCCGGACGGTTTCGTCCCTATGGCCACTCAAGGAGAGGAACGAAATGACTTTACCATAGTTGAAGGCACACCTGCTGCCAATTATGACATTGCTGAATATACCACTCCATGGACGGATAAGGATATGGCCAGAGAAGCTGTACGCTTTGAAACCAGATTGGAGTTTTCCATGGAAGGACACCGCTTTTTCGATCTTCAACGTTGGGGTATTGCTTCCGATGTGTTGAACCAGTATTTACAAAGTGAGTCCCAACATAGAACCTATTTGCAGGGTAGATCCTTTCAACAGGGTAAAAATGAATTTTTCCCAATCCCGATCGAGGCCATCGATAGGTCCGTAAAAGACGGTGCACCTACTTTGACCCAAGATCCTGCATACTAGAAATTGAAATAATTATTTTTAAATGCCTAAAACCAAAAGGCCTTGATAGTTTTATCATGGCCTTTTGGAATTATGGGAGCTAGGATAGTTTCCAAAAAAATCCAGTTCAGTTTAAATGGATAAATAGTTGAAAATGAAAAAATTAATCCCCCTTTTTATTATTTGTGTCTTATTGGGTTCCTGCCAGAAATCCCCTCAGGTCTTGTTCAAGCAATTGAAAGCCGATAAGACGGGAATCGATTTCAGTAATAAAATTGTGGAAACGGATAGTTTCAATATCCTAACAAGTGAATATATTTTTAACGGGGGAGGTGTTGCCATAGGTGATTTCAACAACGATGGCAAAAGCGATATACTGTTCACCGGGAATCAGGTACCGAACAAACTTTATTTGAACGAAGGCAATTTTAACTTCAAGGAAGTTGGCAAGGAGTCCGGCATTGGAGCAGAGGATAGATGGTGTACCGGAGTAGCTGTTGTGGACATTAATTTGGACGGCTGGTTGGATGCATACATCTGTACCGCCATGAACAATGAAAGCGAAAAAAGGAAAAATCTACTTTTCGTTAACCAAGGGCTTGACAAAAACGGAGTGCCCCAGTTCCGTGAAATGGCCGCTGAGTACGGCATTGATGATTCCAGAAATAGCATGAACGCCACTTTTTTTGACTATGACAAGGATGGCCTTTTGGACCTATATGTGCTCAACAACCAACAGACCCATACGTTGCCAACAAACTATCGTCCAAAAATTAATGATGGTTCAGCAGTAAGTAATGATAGGTTGTATCACAATAACGGTGATGGAACCTTTAGTGATGTGACCATGGAAGCTGGGATTGTCTATGAAGGCTTTGGATTGGGACTGGCAATTTCGGACTTAAACTATGATGGTTGGCCGGATATCCATGTCAGCAATGATTATCTGACCAACGATCTTTTGTACATCAACAATGGAGACGGAACGTTCACCAACCAAATAGAAGATTTTATAAAGCACCAGAGCAAGTTTTCAATGGGATCCGACATTGCAGATTATGATAATGACGGTTTGCTTGATATTATCACCTTGGATATGTTGGGAGAGACAAACCAAAGGATGAAAACAACGATTGGCACCACCAATTATTTGGAGTATATCTTGAACGAGCGATACGATTATCAATACCAATACATGCGTAACATGTTGCATAAAGGCTCCAGTTCAGGAGGTAATTTTAGTGAGATAGGCCTTATGGCCGGAATTTCAAAGACAGATTGGAGTTGGGCACCCCTTTTTATGGATGTGGATAATGACGGATTCCGTGATCTATTGATCACAAATGGTTTTCCAAGGGATGTCACGGATAGGGATTTTGGGGATTTCAGGTTGGGTGCCGCATCTTTTTTGACCCCCGCCCAAATATTGGACTCTATTCCCGTGGTCAAAATTCCAAATTATGCTTACCGGAATAAAGGGGATTGGACCTTTGAGGAAGTAGGCAATACGTGGGGATTGAATATCCCTTCCTTTTCCAATGGTGCCGCTTATGCCGATTTGGACCAAGATGGAGACCTGGACTATGTGGTCAACAATATCAATGAAGAAGCTTTTGTATTTGAGAACCAATCGGAATTGGAGGCTTTTGGCAAGAACAATTTTCTAAGGATCAACCTTAAAGGAGATGATAAAAACCCTTTGGCCATAGGAACAAAGATTTCAATCCGTTATGCAGACGGGCAAATGCAATATTATCAGCATTACCTCAGTAGGGGCTATATGTCCTCCATGGAACCGATCGTTCATTTTGGGATTGGCCCGAACGAAATGATTTCAGAAGTTGAAGTACAATGGCCTGGTGGGAATTTTAATAAGTTGAGCAATGTCAAGTCCAACCAAGTGATTGTTATCGACCATAAAACCAGCAAAAAACAAGATGATTCAAACCAACTCAAAATAAAATCGGATCAATTGGGGAAATCCTTGATATCCGAAGTTTCGGGCCAGTTGGGAATCCATTATAAACATGCCGAGCATGATTTTGTGGATTTCAACTCCCAACAGCGTACCCTTCCACATAAATTAACACAAAATGGTCCTTGTCTTGCAGTGGGCGACATTAATGGCGACTCCTATGATGACGTTGTAGTGGGAAGCTCCGCTGGTTATTCCCCCGTGATCTTGCTTCAAGATGCCAATGGAAATTTTGAAGAACATGACATGTTCACGGACAAACCTGATAAAGGCTATGAAGAAGTAGGTCTGGAATTGTTCGATATTGATAATGATGGAGATCTGGACCTTTATATGGTTTCCGGGAGCAATGAGTTTGAGGCGGGAAGTGAATTCTATAAAGATCGGATCTTGATCAATGATGGCTACGGAAATTTTTTGGTTGATAAGGACAGGATGCCTGAGATCAGTGCCAGTGGATCAGTGGTGAGAGCCATGGATTTTGATGGAGACGGTTATATGGATCTGTTTGTTGGAGGTCGAACACCTGTGGGGGAATATCCCATGGCAGAAAGAAGCTTTTTGCTGAAGAACGACAAGGGAACCCTAAAAGATGTGACCCAAGAGTATGCGCCTGAACTGAGAAACGTCGGAATGGTCACCGATGCCATATGGGCCGACTATGATGGGGATGACAGACCCGACCTAATTGTATTGGGCGAATTTATGCCTATTACCTTTTTCAAAAATGAAACAACAGCTTTCAGTAAAATTGAAGGAACCGGGGTTGATGACAAAATCGGCTGGTGGGAATCCATAAAGGCCAAGGATATGGATGGTGATGGAGATATTGATTTTGTTGCCGGAAACTTGGGAAGGAACAACTTCTTTCAACCATCCTCGGAAAGGCCTGTATATCTGGTGACAAAAGATTTTGACGCAAATGGCACCCCAGATCCTATATTTTTTGCGTATTTTAAGGACAAAACAGGGGAGTTTAAACCATATCCTGTCAATTTTTGGGGTGATTTAAACTTGCAAAGCCCCTTATTTAGAAAGAAATTTGATTATTTCAGGGATTATGCGGAAGCTTCCTTGAACACATTGTTCAGTGAAGATGAAATTAAAAATGCCTTGATGTTGAAGGGTAATTTTGATAAAAGTGTGTATGTTGAAAACCTAGGTAATGGTAAGTTTAGCCTTCATCCATTGCCCATTGAGGCCCAGTTGGCACCATTGAACGATATGTTACTTGCCGATGTAGATGGAGATGGCAATGACGACATTCTTGGGATAGGCAATGATTTTGGAAATGAAACCTTTATTGGAAGGTATGATGCCTTTAATGGAATACTTTTAAAAGGGGATGGCCATGGCAATTTTATAACGGAAAAAACATCAAAGAGCGGATTTCTGGTTCCAGGGGATGCCAAGTCCATCGTTCAGGTAAGGAGCGCATCCGGTGGCAGTGTGTTTTTTGTGACACAGAACAAGGGTAGGTTACTGGTGTTCAAGCACGGAGCAACACCAATGAAAGATGAAAACAGCTCATTTTAAACCCTTTGGACTATTCAAAAAAGAACATTTTTACGCCTCAAAATAACAGGGGCGAAAATTCATGAATTTGAAGCTGTTTTGCTTCAATTAATTGTTTTTGAACGCTTTGGATAAGTTAAATTTATTGGAGTTAGTTTATTATACTGTATTAACTGGTCTCTAAAATTTGTGATTGGATTAAATTCCAGAAAATTTTGAGTTAGTTGAGGTTTAATTCAAGTTTAGTTCAAAAGCAATGTTGTATTATTCAGCATTGCTTTTTTTTTGGAACATAGAGAAGGGTTGTCAATAAGTGGTTTAATCAGTATGGATATCCCAGCTTAATAGACCTGTTTTAGTATTCCATTCAATTCTGTTTCATGATATTTGAATGGAATGATTGTAATAACTTTTATAAATGTTTTATATGATAATTACGGAAACAAAAATTAAAAGGCACATCATGGAATCAGGATGATGTTCATCAAGAAGGATATAGCAAAGTGCTTTTATGGGCAATTGCTTACAGTACAATATAACTAACAAACTCTTACAATGTCATTAAACCGTAGGTTGATAATATTGCTGTTCCTATTTATTGCGCCAGTATATTGTCAAAAAAGACCACCAACTCCCCCAATTGAGCTTGAATCCTATTTTAAGGAAATAAAAAAGCTCGTTGATGATCAAAGTTTTCCTAGCTTGGAAAGTCTTCTTGAGAAAAGAAAACGTTCGAGCGGAGAAGAAAGGGTCGATGCATGTTTGGAACTCTACACCCATTATATTTTTAAATCGACCGAAACTGCCAAAAAGTACAATGATGAGGCATCTGAGCTTGCTACCACTATTGGTTATGACAAAGGGTATTTGCGAAGCTCATTGAACCAGGCGTTCATATTTTTTGTACAAGGTGAGTTTGAACGTGCAATGGACATTATCGATAATGTGGAAACGAATGATAAATGTGAGTTTTTTAGCAATATAGAAGCGGATAGTGAAACACTTAAATCATACATTTTTACAGAAAGGGGCGAATATGATTTGGCATATGAGACTGCTCTAAACTTACTGGAGAAGGGAGAGAGCTTAAAAAATCATTATTGTTTGATGCGGGCTTATTCGGCAATTTCCCATTTCTATCTTAGATTGGGCGAGTATGACAAAGCCCTTGAGAACTGCCTGAAAGGACTGGATTATATACTGGAGTTGAAGGAGGTTAGGTTCATTTTCGCGAAGATAGATGAAATAGCCAGAATGACCCATAAGCTGGAGGGGGGCAAAAAAGCCCTTGAAATCTATGATTTCTATCTCGAACTGGAAAAATCGGTTGAGAGTCCTGGTAGTTATATTCAAAGTGTGGTATATATGAATATAGCCAGTATATACATCGAAGAATACGAATTTGAAAAGGCGGAGGATTTTCTTCATAAGGCACTTGATTTAATTGATTCCAACAACTATAGGTTTAGAAAACCCCGGGTTCACCTTCTTATTGCCAACCTGCATTTAAAACAGGGGGATAGCCTGAGTGCTGAAAAAGATTATTATGAAGCCTATAACGCTGCAAAGTCAATCAAGGCTTTTGATGTGATCAAAGAGGTAAGCAGGTCGTTGTCTGCATTAAACGGGGCAATGGGCAATACAAAAGAGGCGGCATTCTTTTCCAATTTATACATATCCGTAAGCGATTCCCTTTTCTCGACTGAATCCGAGCAGCGATTAAAAATACTGGAGGCGAGGAGGAGAATCTCGGAAATTTCAAAGCAAAAGGAAATATTGGAGCTTAAGTCGGAATCACAAGAGGAACGCTATCGTTTCATGACCATAATATTCATTCTCACGTTGGCTTTGGGGAGTATTGCCACCTACTCATACTTTAGGGTAATTAAGAAGAACAAGCTATTGTATTCCAGAACCAAGGAACTGGCTGTGGAAAAACTTAATCAAAAGAAAATGGTCGCTATGGAAAAGGTAAAAAATCCAAGTGGACAGATTGTAAAGGCTAGTTCGGGCGGAGGTTATATGGATGAGGATATAAAGGAAATAATTTTGACCAAGCTCAATCGCTTGGAAGAGGAAGCCTTTTTTCTTAATTCCAAATGTAGTCTTCGCAGTTTATCCGAGATACTTCAAACCAATCAGAAATACCTATCACAGGTAATCAACCATGAAAAAAAATCCAATTTTAACAACTATATCAATGAACTTAGGATAAATTATCTGTTAAATAGATTGTTGGAGGATAAAGAATACCGAAACAGTAAGCTCTCCTATATAGCGACCACAAGCGGGTTCAACAACCTTAATACCTTTTATTCCGCTTTTAAAAAACGCTTAGGAATCCTACCTTCATATTTTATTGAAAAATTGAATGAAGAAGATGAGTCCTTCATTTGGAGGCCAAAAAGCAACCCATAATTAAGACTATTCACCAATTTTCCATACCCATTTGGACAAAATACTTTTCTGGGGATGATATGGTTCAGGATTTGATAGGCACTCAAAAATCTTTATAATTTACTACTTTGCTAAAATGATTTTCCCGAATTTATGTCGAAAAATACGATTATAAGGTTCTAGCAATCCATTGGATTAATATACTACTTGGGAATAGAATCTTTTTGGTAATATATTTAGGTAGTTTTTTGAACTTAAAGAAATAGAGGTCGATTTAACTCAGTGCGAGTCATCCGGATAGATTACGACTCAGGAGATGACCATGACTACTGTTTAGATTAGGTTTGTTAGTGAAATTTTCAAAAATTAAATTTTGGACAAGAAGATACATTTACCTTATCAGGTATATAGTTTTATTGTGATTTGTGGCTTTAGTCTAATTTTTTTTTCTGCTTGCAGGGAGAAACCAACGCCTCGGGTCAACATAGGCTTTTCACAGTGTATCAGTAACCACGTTTGGCGCAAGGCGATGAACGAGAACATGAAGCTGGAAGCTTTATTGAACCCTTCGGTAAGTCTCAGTATCTATGAGGCACAAGAGAGCGTGGAAAGGCAGATAAGGGATATTGAACAGATGATACAAGAGAACATGGATGCCATAATCGTTTCGCCCTTGGAGCCGGAACGAATAGTGCCTGTGATAGAAAAAGCCTACGACAAGGGTATTCCCATTATACTGATAGACCGTAAAATCAATTCCCAAAAGTATACCGCATATATTGGCGCGGACAATTTTGAAGTTGGTAAGAACGCGGGTAATATCATATTGTCATCTGGGAAAAGGTCCATAAATGTTGTGGAGGTAAGGGCCACGGATCAATCCTCACCCGGTATTGAACGGAGTCAAGGTCTTCATCAAGTCATCGATAGGGCCCCGAATGTAAAAGAAATTGAGACCATAGATTTGGCCGGTGACCAAATGGTGGATTCTTTTTCTCATATTTTGGACACGGCAAAAACAACTATTGATTACGTATACGCATTTAATGATGATACGGCCCACTTGTTAAGGCAAATAGCCAAAAGAAAGGGACTACAAGATCAGATCAAGTTTATAGGTACAGATGGGTTGAATGGTTCTGATGGGGGGATAGAGCTGGTCAGGAACGGAATTTTATATGCCACAATACTATACCCTACAGGAGGATCTGAGGCGGTAAAATTAGCGCTCAGGATTCTAAATGGAGAGGATGTGCCCAAAAACAATATCCTGAACACTATAGTGATCGATAGGTTCAATGCGGATATAATGAAAGACCAATTTGATATCATTGATGAGCAGCATACTGATATTGAAAACCAGTTCGAGGTTATTGAAAGACAGAAAGACCAATATTATTTTCAGAACAGCCTTCTTAAGATTACCATTATATCCTTGGCAGTGATATTGGGGTTGGCGTTGTACAGCATATATTCGGTGGTAGCCATAAGAAAAAAGAATAGACAGCTACAACTCACCAATGAGAAAGTTATTGTTCAAAGGAACCAAATTGAAAAAATAGCCAATGAGGTAAAAGAAAGCAATGAGGCCAAGTTGAATTTTTTTACTGGACTTTCACACGAGTTCAAAACGCCTATTACATTGATATTGAGTTCTATAGAATCATTAAAGGAAACCTTTAAAAGTAAGGGTCTCAAAAAAGCATATGAATTTGAGCTGATCCAAAACAATTCCAATAGACTGCTACGTTTGGTGAACAACCTGTTGGATTTTAGAAAAGTTGAAGACCAGCGTTTTAACATACGGGCATCCAACACTAATTTGTGCCTGTTCTCCAAGAAGATTTTCAGCGATTTTAAAAAAGAAGCGAGCCGAAGGAGCATTGATTTTAAAATGGTCTGCAATAATGAAAATTTGGAAGTGTATTTGGATCGTAACCTTATGGACAAGGTATACTTTAATCTATTGTCCAATGCTTTTAAGTTTACTCCGGACAATGGCAAGATCGATCTTGTTATCGAGGACCAGAAAGGGGCCAACAAGGTGGTGATCATATTTAGGGACAATGGCATCGGAATTCCCAAAAATGAGCTGGACCAGGTATTCAAACCCTTCTTCAAAGGATCCAACAACAGAAAGAACAGTTCAGGTATTGGCCTGCATCTCAGTAAACTGTTTGTGGAACTTCACATGGGAAAGATCGAAGTCCGATCCGTACACGGAACGGAATTTCGGATTGAACTCTTTAAGGGGAAGACACATTTTAATGAGGACCAGGTCATCATTGAACCCGATGTGGTAGAAACCACTGCTATTGATGCCACGGAGGACCTTATTGATGATGAATCCTATCTTAGGGAGGAACCTAGATCGGAAGCCGATATGCATACCATACTTATTGTGGAGGATAATAAAGAGCTCTCATCTTTTTTAGAGAAAAAGCTACGCTTGGATTATAACATCCATGTCTCTGATGGTACCGATGCGATTGAAAGGGCTTTTGAAATTATCCCCGATATCATTATCTGCGATGTTAACCTCCCCAACCAAAATGGGTTTGAGATTTGTGACATTCTCAAAAAGGATCTGAGGACGTCACATGTCCCCATTATAATGCTTACTGCTTTGTCGGACAAAGATTCCTACTTAATGGGCCTTACCTCCGGTGCCGATCTTTATTTGACCAAGCCTTTCAGTTATTCCATATTGATGCAATCCATAAAATCGCTTTTGTACAACCGAGAAAAACTAAGGATCTATTATACCAACAACATATATAAAATAGAGCAGACTGCTTCTTTTGGCAATACAGAACAGGATTTTGTAAAAGCAATGAACGGCGACATAAAGGACAATCTGGACAATCCTAATTTTTCAGTGGAACAATTAGCGGATAATCTGAATATTTCACGTTCCCAGTTATATAGAAAGGTAAAGGCCATTCTTGGCATCAGTATCAGTGACTACATCAACAACTTTAAACTCCAAAGAGCAAAATCCATGCTGGAGACCACTTCGCTTTCCGTATCGGAGATTGCCTATTCCAATGGCTTCTCTTCACCCAATTATTTCTCCACCGCATTCAAACAAAAGTATGGGGATTCTCCGGATTCTTATCGAAAGACATTTGGGAAAAAGTGATTTTGGAACCGTTTCTATTTGATTTTTGAGGATTTTGATGCAGAGATTTTATGAATCCCTCATAAACTGCACCTATTGGAGTCCTTTAAGCAGTTTTTTGCACATCAATTTTGAAGATGTATGCTACAAAATTATAGGTACACTGTTTTTGATTATTTGAAAAATATAGTGTAACCATTTGATTGTTAATATCTTGAATTGATGTTGGTTACATGGCCTAAAACTGTAACATATTGCAACATCAGTGAAATTCAGAAGCTTTATTTAAGAATACTTTAGTATTTCTATAAAATTATTGAGCTTTTGAAAAAAATATGGTTATGGTCCATAGTGGCCGCCCTTGCAGGTTTTCTTTTTGGTTTTGATACGGTTGTTATCTCTGGTGCCGATAGAACGTTACAGGATTTATGGAATTCGTCAGATTTGGTGCATGGTGTGGTCGTCATGTCCATGGCCTTATGGGGAACCGTTCTTGGAGCCATATTTGGGGGAATACCCACTCATAGGTGGGGGAGAAAAAAGACGTTGCTGGTCATAGGTATACTATATACCATTTCAGCAGTAGGCTCAGCACTTGCCAATGACCCTATTACATTTTCGGTATTTAGATTTTTGGGTGGTCTTGGAGTAGGTGCCTCCACTATAGCGGCACCTGCTTACATTACCGAGATATCACCAAAGGAGAACAGGGGCAAGCTTGTGGCCATGTACCAATTTAATATCGTATTGGGTATTCTGGTGGCCTTTCTATCCAATTATCTTTTAAGCGGTATCGGACTAAATGCATGGCGTTGGATGTTGGGCGTTGAGGCCCTGCCCGCAGTCATCTACACGTTTTTGACGCTGGTCATTCCAGAGAGTCCACGATGGCTATTGTCCAAAAATCGGTTAGGGCAAGCGGAGGCCGTTCTGAAAATGATAGATGCCAAGTCAAATGTTTCGGAACAGATCCAGGCCCTTGAAGAAAGTGAAAGGACTTCCAGATCCGTGAGTATTTATCAAAGGCAATTTAGGTTTCCCTTGATTTTGGCCTTCCTGATTGCCTTCTTTAACCAGTTCTCGGGAATCAATGCGTTTCTCTACTACGCCCCAAGGCTTTTTGAAGAAGCGGGCCTGGAGAACAACACAGCACTTTTGAGCAGCATTGGGATTGGAGTGGTGAACATGGTATTCACATTATTGGGGATGTTTTTGATCGATCGTTTGGGAAGAAAACGCCTCATGCTGATAGGTTCGGTCGGTTACCTTGTTTCCTTGTCACTTGCGGCTTGTGCATTTTTGTTCAAATGGGACGGTACGGTGGTCCCCCCATTTCTTTTTCTTTTTATTGCATCGCATGCCATTGGCCAGGGAACCGTAATCTGGGTGTTCATATCAGAGATATTTCCCACTCAGGTCAGGGCTTCGGGGCAATCTTTCGGAAGCTCCGTCCATTGGGTGTTGGCCGCAGTGATTCCCTCCCTCATACCCAGTCTTTTTTCATCGATAGGACCAGGAACAGTGTTTTTGTTCTTTGATGCCATGATGTTGTTGCAGTTACTTTTTGTGATCCTGTTGATGCCCGAAACCAAAGGAAAATCCTTGGAGACCATTACTGCATCATTCAATTCAAAAATAATAACGGATAAAATTTCTAAACCAGCAATAAAGTAAATCATATGAAAAACAAATTGACCCTTTTGGTAGTGGCCATGGCAGTTGCAATACAGACTTTTTCATGCAAGAATGGAAAATCGGACACGGATTTGGCCAAAGAAGAAGGTGTGGAATCCCCCTCTTTGGAGGAGCAGCTATACCGACCGTACTACCATTTTACCCCTAAAGTCGGATGGATGAACGATCCCAATGGGATGTTTTATTACAATGGGTATTACCATCTGTTTTACCAACACTATCCAAAAGACAATATCTGGGGCCCCATGCACTGGGGCCATGCCATAAGTACTGATTTGGTCCAGTGGAAGCATTTGCCCATTGCAATGTATCCAGACGACTTGGGATATATATTTTCAGGTAGTGCCGTGGTGGATTATGACAACACTTCGGGCTTTGGTAAGGATGGAAAGATTCCCATTGTGGCCATGTACACCTACCACGATCCCAAAAAGGGGGATGCCGGCCAGTTGGATGCCCAGACCCAGGCTATTGCCTATTCACTGGACGAAGGAAACTCATGGACAAAATATGAAGGAAACCCGGTCATAGACAATCCTGGAATCAGGGATTTTAGGGACCCAAAGGTCATTTGGGACCAGGAAAGGGGACAATGGGTCATGATACTGGCCGCGGATTTTGAAATGATGATCTATACCTCTAAAAATTTAAAGGATTGGACCTTGGCCGATAGGTTTGGCAAGGATGTGGGAAGTCATGAAGGTGTTTGGGAATGCCCGGATTTTTTCCCCATGCAGGTAGAGGGTTCGGATGATGTTAAATGGGTGATGTTGGGAAGTATTAGTGGGGGAGCCCCCAACGGCGGTAATGGCACGCAATATTTCATCGGGGATTTTGATGGACAAAAATTCACCATGGACAAGAATTTTGAGGAGGCCCTTGCCAAGAAGCATGATTTTTGGGTCGACTTTGGTAAGGACAATTATGCAGGGGTCACTTGGTCCAATATTCCGCCCCAGGACGGCCGTAAAATTTTTATTGGTTGGATCGTTGACGGGCATTACGCCAATAAGGTTCCCACTACTACCTGGAGAAGTACCCAAAGTTTGCCAAGGACCGTCAAATTGATTTCGGACAACGGTATTCCAAGGATAACCTTTCAACCGGTAAAGGAAATCACAAATTACATCGGTAAGAAATCAAAAAAGGACCACGTGTCAATCGGGGTGGATCAAGAAACGGTTTTGAGCGATGGCGATTTTGATTTTTCCAAGGCCCAGATCCAGTACAGTATCGCTTCCTTGAAAGACAAGGGATATACGTTCAAGCTCTCCAACAATAAGGGAGAGGAGTTGCTTTTTGGTTATGATGGAACCAAAAACCAATTCTTTGTTGACCGAAGAAAGTCTGGAAAAGTTGATTTCCATAAGGAATTTGCGGATAAAGTATCGATTGGTCCAAGATTGTCTGACAAGGATTTACACGATGCTGATATTCTTTTGGACAAAACATCCATTGAAATATTTTTTGACAATGGGGAAACGTCAATGACAGAGATTTTTTTCCCCTCAGCACCTTATTCAAAACTATCCGTAGTGTCCGAAAACGGAGATTTGGTTTTGGATCATTTAGAAATAAGCCAATTAAAATTTAACTAAAACTAACGATTATGAAATTCAAACTATTAGTATTTCTACTCATGTGTTCTCCTTTGGCCATTTGGGCCCAAGGGAGGGTTACGGGTACCGTTACCTCGGCAGATGACAATATGCCCTTGCCGGGAGCATCGGTTGTGGTAGTGGGTACCACCAATGGGACCACTACGGATTTTGATGGGAATTATGTCCTTGAGGACGTCCCTTCAAATGCTACTTTATTGTTCAGCTACATTGGTTTTACAAGGGTCGAGGTCCCGGTAAATGGTCAATCGACCGTTAATGTTTCTTTACAGGCCGACACGCAACAATTGGATGAAGTGGTCTTAACGGGATATACCACGGAACGTAAGGTAGATCTTACCGGTGCGGTGACCGTTGTAGATACCGCACCGATAGAAGGGCAGAGTTTAAGCTCTGGTAACCCTATGCAAGCCTTGCAGGGAAGGGTCCCCGGGTTATTTATAGAGAAGTCAGGTGATCCCACGGGACTGAACAACCGAATCCTGATTCGGGGAATCACCACTTTAGGAAATAACGATCCACTCTATGTCATTGATGGTGTACCCACAAAGAGACAAGAAGTTTTCGCCAGCCTTAATCCAGAGTCAATTGAGTCCATACAGGTTTTGAAAGATGCCTCGGCCTCTTCCATTTATGGATCCAGGGCGGCAAATGGGGTAATCATCGTTACCACCAAAGGAGGTCAAAAAGGGGAACGCGTTGGAATTTCCATCAATTCCAATGTATCCGTCCTTTCAGAAAGGCCACAACGCTTTGATATGTTGAACGCAGTTGAAAGGGGAAGGGTACTCTGGCAGGCCTCGGTTAATGACAATGCAGATCCAAATGGCGGTTACGGTGAAATCTACAACTTTGATTGGAACGGAGATTTTAATAACCCTGTGCTGAACAGCGTAACTCCCCAACCCTTTGTTGGAGGGGATCCTAGCGTGCCTGTGGGAGATACCGATTGGCAGGACGAGACGTACGAAACGGGTTATGCCTATAACAATGAAGTGACGATAACCGCTGGATCTGAAAAATCTTCCCTTCTTATGAATTTTGGGTACTTGAAGAACACAGGAATCCTAAAATACACCAACTATGACAGGTACACGGCCAAGATCAATGGTTCCACTAACCTGTTCAACAATAAGCTGAAGATTGGTGTCAACACCCAATTTTCAACCTCAGATGAAACATTGGCATCAAGGGATGTGGGACTGGCCAGTACCCCTATCCTTGCCATTATCATGGCCCCCACGATTCCTGTGTTCGATTCCAATGGTAATTATGCAGGGCCACTAGGTTCTGGTTACAATGACCGAAACAATCCTGTACTGATGCAATATCTTAACCGTTGGGACAATACAGAAAAGAATGTACTGTTCGGTAATGTGTTCGCAGAGTTGAAGATTCTTGATAATTTGAATTTTAGGACAAGCCTTGGCCTTGATTTTAGCGATTATAAACAAAAAAATATCGAACCAAAGGTTTCCAATGGTTTTGTGAATAGGACCAACAACCGACTCATTTACAATACCAACAAATTCACCAGTTTGGTGTTTTCGAATACACTGAATTACGATTTGGCACTCGGTGATCATCGTTTCAATGTGCTATTGGGTGTAGAATCCATTCAAAACGATTTGAGCACGTTGAATGCACAGGCCGATGATTTTGCGGTGGAACAGGAGTCTTATTTTGTGCTCAATGCGGCATCTGGGGCACGGACCGCATCGGGGACCACAACGGGAAGTCGTTTGTTGTCCCAGTTTGGGAAGGTCAATTATGCCTTCTCGGACCGCTATTTGGCTTCTTTCACCTTGCGTCGTGATGGTTCTTCCAGATTTGGGGAGAACAATAGATACGGTATTTTTCCAGCTGCAACTGTTGGATGGCGTATCAATAATGAGCAATTCCTGAAGGATGTAGATTTCATCACCAACTTGAAACTACGTGCCGGATACGGCGAAGTAGGTAACCAAGAAATCGGAGATCTTGCCCGATTTGGTCTGTACGAATCAAGATATGGCCCCAACTTGAACGTGTTCCAACCAGGTTTCTGGGAGACCTATTACAATATTGGTACGGCTTATGACATTAATGGCAACAATTCTGGGAACTTACCTTCGGGTTTTGTATCCATTCAGGCACCTAACCCAGATTTGAAATGGGAGACCACAACAGAATGGAACTATGGAGTGGATTTTGGATTCTTGGGGAACAAAATAGTTGGTTCTTTTGATTACTATACCAGGGAAACCAAGGATATTTTGACCACCCCTCCTATCGCTTCCGTTATTGGCGAGGGGCAACAGCGTGTATTGAACGGTGCGACCACAGAAGCCAAAGGATGGGAATTTGCAATAGGATACAGCAATACTTGGGACAATGGGCTATCACTGACCGTGTCCACAAATTTTGCGTCTTTCAAGGATGAGATCACTTATTTGCCCGAAGAAGTAAGGGCAGCATTTCCCGGCACGGCGGATAATTCCATATTGGGACATTCCCAATTCTCGATCTTTGGTTACAGGTCTGATGGCCTGTTTCAAAGCCAGGCCGACGTAGATTCCAGTCCAGACCAAGTTGGGGCCAGACCAGGTAGCATCAAATTCAAGGATTTGAACAACAATGGGGTGATAGATGATGGTGATCGGGATTTTATAGGGGTTACCTTACCTGATTTGGAATACGGTATCCGTGTAGATTTGGGGTGGAAAAATTTCGACCTTTCCATTTTTGGTTCGGGTGTTATGGGAAGGATCGGTGCTGACGAAGCCCTGTTCAGAAACTTTTTTGCGAGTGGTGGTGCCAATGGGTCTCCTGGGCTGCTCAATGCATGGACTCCCGAAAATACGAATACTGAAGTGCCTTCCCTTTCTTTGGCGTTTAACGAAACGCGTACCTCGGATTACCTCTTCAGGAACAATTCCTATTTCAAGCTTAGGAGTTTGCAATTGGGATATAGCTTTCCACAGGAGCTTATCAATCCTATTGGGGGTATGAGTAACCTTCGTATCTATCTACAGGGTGAAAACTTGTTTTGGCTTACCTCAAGCGAGTATATAGGAGAAGACCCGGAGAGGACTGATGCCACTAGGATTCCTGTACCAACGATTCTTTCATTGGGCCTAAATATTAACTTTTAATCAATTGCCATGAAAAAACTTAAATATTTCATTTTATGTGGAACCGCATTGATGTGCTTCATCAATTGCTCAAGTGACTTTTTGGAATACGAACCACAAGGACTACTTTCCAATGATAATGTGGCCACGGCCGAAAATGCCGAAGCCTTGGTTATTGCGGCTTATGCCGGAATAGCCAATGATGAGATGATCGGGCCGCTTACCCATATGTGGGTATATGGAAGTGTACGTTCCGATGACGCCTACAAAGGTGGAGGGGGACGCGGGGATTTGGATTGGGTGGATAAATACGAACAGTACAATCTAACCATACCTGATATGGGTGACTTTTTTACACCACGTACATGGACTGATTTTTACAAGGCCATATCCAGGGCGAATTTTGCCCTATCCGTAATCAATGATATTCCAGATGCTGATTACCCGAACAAGACCAAAAGACAGGCGGAGTTGCGTTTCTTGCGTGGTCATTCCCACTTTGTGCTTAAACTGTTGTTCAACAAGATTCCTTACGTAAAAGAGGGTTTGTCACAGGAAGAAATCTCGCAAATCTCCAATGATATGTCGGATGAGGAGCTCTGGAACCTGATTGGGGAGGATTTCCTGTTTGCCTATAACAATCTTCCGGACAGTCAGGAAGAAGTGGGTAGGGCTGATCGAACCGCGGCGGCGGCATATTTAGCCAAATTGAGGTTGTACCAGGCTTATGAAAAGGATGCGAACCATCAGTTAACAAACATTAATAGCAGTAGGTTGGAAGAGGCAATCCAATATGCCAATGACGTACAGGCCAGTTTGGAACCCGATTTTGGAAATAACTTTTTGGATGGATTCGACAATGGACCAGAATCCATTTGGGCGGCCCAATTCTCCATCAATGATGGAACCGTAGTGGGTCGGGTAAGTTTCGTTACAGGATTGAACTCTCCACACGGCAATCCATTATATGGATGTTGTGGATTCCATTTGGCCAGCCAAAATTTGGTGAACGCTTTCCGCACGGATGCCAATGGTCTTCCTCTATTGGATACGTTCAATGATCAGGATATTCTTACCAATTTACAGGAAGACGGTACCGTATTGCCTGATGCGGCATTGACTGTTGATCCTAGACTGGACCATACAATAGGGGTGCCTGGGAGACCTTTTAAGTACACTAATACGATTCAAAACACTGGTGATTTTGTATACAACTCCAGTTGGGCAAGGGATCCTGGGGTGTATGGTTATTTTGGAAATATGAAAGAACAGCAACGCCCAGATTGTTCCTGCTATGTCAAAGAAGGACCCTTTAATGGAACTTCCAAAAATGTGGATTTTATTCGATATGCCGATGTACTCTTGTTCAAAGCAGAGGCACTTATACAATTGGATCGTTGGGATGAAGCCCTTCCTATCATCAATCAAGTTAGGGAAAGGGCGGCAATGAGCACGGAAAGACCTTTGGCCGCAGGTGCTTCTGATATTTACAATGTTCAACCCTATCCTTCTTTTCCGAACAAGGAATATGCATGGAAGGCACTTAAGTTTGAGAGAAGATTGGAATTTGCCATGGAAGGCCCTAGATGGTTCGATTTGGTAAGATGGGGAGAAGCCGCCGATGTGCTGAATGATTACCTAAGTGTTGAAAAGACCAAAAGGGACTTTTTGATAAATGCCGAGTTTACACCAGGAAGGGACGAATTTTATCCTATTCCCCAACGTGAAATAGATTTTACTGGAGGACTATACGTCCAAAACCCGGGCTACTAAAATTAAATATATATGATGTTTCGGAACCGTTTTTTTCAATTGATGTTTCTCTCTTTCTTGGCCATTGGGCAAGCGATAAGCCAGACAAAGCTGACCTATCCGGATTTGGTGGACAGGTTATATGATTTTGAGGCTTTATCAAAAATGCCCGAACCAGGGGAGAGGACCATGAATTTCTCAAGTTACGATAGGAATTCCGTATACGATTCAGTGACCGATACTTACTTGAAATGGGATGCCAATTCTGACGGTAATGGTTTCATCAGGAAGGAAGGGGACGAAACGGTCATTTTTGAAGCGGATGGCCCTGGTGTCATTTGGCGAATATGGAGCGCCTTGGCTAAAGAGGGACACATCAAAATCTACATGGATGGGGAGCAGACCCCGAGTGTGGACAAACCATTTAGGGAACTGTTCGAGAAATTTGAAGATGAATACCCACCCTTGAACTTTCCGAATATGGTCATGACCTTGTCCAGGGGGCGTAATTTTTATATTCCCATGCCCTTTCAAAAGCGTTGTAAAATTACCATGACGGGAGATTGGGGTAATTATTACCACATCATCTATTCCAAGCTGCCCAACGGTTCCATACTTGAGAAGTCATTTGATGGGACCTATAGCAACGAGGGGAAAATAGCTCTGGCCAAGGCGGACAGATTACTTGAAAATCGTGGGTACGATCGTAAGATGTATCCAGATGAACAAGAAGAGCGGTTTGATGTTGAAATTGGCCCAGGAGATAAAAAGGAGATTACCGAAATTCTCGGTTCCTGGGCCATAAACCGATTGGAGCTGACATTTCAGGATAAGGACCGATCCTCGGATATTTATGGGGACCTTTGGTTTGATTTTTCTTGGGACGACAAACACTTGTCCGCTGTTCATTCTCCTATTGGGATGTTTTTTGGGATGGGCCAGAACCTTGCACATTATAGGGGAATGCCTGTGGGCGCTATGGGAAATACCCTGTATTCAAATTGGTATATGCCCTTCCGTAAAAAAGGAAACCTCACCATAGAAAACAAGGGGGACAAACCCTACAAGTTTACTTTGAAAGTAATCCGTCATGGTATGGAACAACAAAAGGAAGAGTTTCTGTATTTCAATGCCAAATGGCATGGAGATGATTCAAACGGGGTTGATAGACCAGTTGATGTTTCGTTGACCCAAGATCAGGGAAGGGAAATAGATTGGCCTATGATTGCAGTAAAGGGAACGGGAAGATTCTGTGGAGTATCCTTGCACATTGCCAATTTTTGGGAAGAACCCAAAGAGAAACCGTCTTCATGGTGGTACGGTATTGGAGGCGAAAAAACCATTGATTGGTGGTGGGGTGAAGGTGATGAGAAGTTTTTCGTGGATGGGGAAAAATTCCCCTCAACCTTTGGTACGGGCAGCGAGGATTATATTGGTTACGCATGGTCCGCCGAGCCCCCTTTCCCAACATTTCAAAGCCCATTTGCTTCCCAACCTGCAACACCACTTACTGGCAAAGGGCATACCGTTGTGAACCGCTTTCATATGGCTGATAATGTTCCTTTCTCAGAATCTTTTGAGGCTTACATTGAGCGATATAAAGGAAGAACATGGGGCGAGCACAATGAGAACATTTGTGAATATGATGTAGTGGCCTATTATTATTTAAAATAAAGTTTTTAAGAGACTTGCATTCTATGATTAGAGGTATTTAGTATGCTAAGTTTAGTTAAGGTCCCGGTCAACTTTACTGATTGGCCGGGAAACTAAACCCGAAAGGGAGAGTTTGAGTTAGTTTTTTAAGAATTGCCAAACCTTTTTTTAGGTTTGGCAATTTTAAATGTAAAAATACACATATTACATACCTTTAGCACAAGTTAAATGACACATAAGATTAAAAGCAAACACAAAATGAAAATAAAAAACTTATTGATTACCGCCTTTTTTATGGCTTCGGGCTTCCTTGTTGCCCAATCTGGCCCATCCCAAAGATGGTCCATAGAAAAGGCCGAGAAATGGTATGCCCAATACAAATGGCTCAACGGTGCTGATTTTATCCCAAGCACGGCCATCAACCAATTGGAGATGTGGCAAGAGGACACTTTTGATCCAGGGACCATAGACCGGGAGTTGGGCTACGCCAAGGGTATCGGCATGAATGTGATGCGGGTATATCTCCATAGTTTGGCATATAAACAAGATCCAAAGGGTTTTAAGAAAAGAATGGACCAATATTTGGATATTTCAGATAGTAAGGGAATCAAGACCATGTTCGTCATCTTTGATGACGTATGGGGGAAAGAGCCCAAGATCGGAAAACAACCGGAACCTATAACAGGTACACACAACTCAGGTTGGATGCAGGATCCTGGCGATCCGGCTTCCAAGGATAAAGCGAATTTCCCTTTTTTGGAAACGTATGTAAAAGATATTCTAACAACCTTCAAGGACGATAAAAGGGTTTTGCTCTGGGACTTGTACAACGAACCAGGAAACTCGGGTAAGATCAACGATTCCATGCCTTTGTTGGAGGCCGTGTTTTCATGGGCAAGGGAGGTGAATCCTTCCCAGCCCATCTCTGCAGGAATCTGGTCCTGGGGATTGGTGGACCTTAATGCATTTCAGGCGCTACATTCCGATATCATTACTTACCATCATTACGGAAATCCACAAGATCACAAACTGATCATAGAGCTTTTGAGGACCCATGGAAGGCCCATGATTTGCACTGAATATATGGCCAGAACCCGCAATAGCCGGTTTTCCAACATCATGCCGATGTTGAAAGAGGAAAACATAGGGGCCATTAACTGGGGATTGGTAAAGGGAAAGACCAATACCATATACCAGTGGGATACACCTATTGACAGTGGTGAGGAGCCAGTGGAATGGTTTCATGATATCTTCCGAAAGGATGGAACCCCATATCGTCAGGATGAGGTGGATTTGATAAAGAAATTGAACGGAAAGTAATAATTGCCCCGTTCTATTTAAATGGGTAACCAATGGCTGCAAAAATGACTAAACACAACATTTTATACATCGTTCTTGCTGTACTTCTCATCACCCAAATGGGTTCTTGCAAGAACAAGGAAAAGCAAACTTTGCAACAATCCGATAATGCAAACAGCAAGGAAATGGGATTGGAATCGGTTTTAAAACCATCGGATTTTGATACCATTGTTGACGGAAAGAAGGTCGGGCTGTACTGGATAAAAAACAAGGATATCGAAGTGGCCATGACCAACTACGGTGGCCGTATTGTTGGTCTTTGGGTGCCAGATAAGAATGGTATCATGACTGATGTGGTGGTAGGCTTTAACAGTGCAAAAGGTTTTATAACCTCCACCGAGCCGTACTTTGGGGCCACCATCGGTAGGGTAGGCAACCGCATTGCCAAAGGAAAGTTCTCCTTAAATGGTGAGGAATACAACATTCCCATCAATAATGGGGAAAACTCCCTGCATGGCGGTAAAAAAGGATTTCAAGATGTGGTTTGGGATGTGCAGCAACCCAATGCGCAAACCTTGGTCTTTCAATACAACTCCCCAGATATGGAAGAGGGCTTTCCTGGGAATCTATCGGTAAAGGTGACCTATTCGGTTACAGCTGACCGGGCGATTGAAATGGAGTATGAAGCCACAACGGACAAAACAACCGTGGTAAACCTAACCAATCATGCCTTTTTTAATTTGAACGGAGAAGGAAGTGGGACCATTTTAAACCATGAGGTGACCCTGTATGCAGACGCTTATACGCCGGTTGATTCAGGGCTTATTCCCACTGGGGAATTAGCCTCGGTGAAGGGAACTCCTTTTGATTTTACTACCCCGCATACCATTGGGGAGCGAATTTCAGAGGAAAACCTTCAATTGAAGAACGGAGGCGGATATGACCACAATTTTGTTTTGAACGGAACCCAAAAAGATGGAATGAACCATGTCGGAACGCTTATTGGGGACCGGTTTGGGATAGTTATGGATGTCATGACAGAAGAACCCGGGGTACAATTTTATAGCGGGAATTTCATGTTGGGAAAAAATACGTTTAAATCTGGCGCAACGGATGCTTATCGTACCGCATTTGCCTTGGAAACACAGCATTTTCCAGATGCACCCAATCATCCTAATTTTCCTCAGATCACCTTGGAACCTGGAGAAAAATATACGACCAAATCGGTGTACAGATTCAGTGTGAAAAACTAAAAATCAACCAAGATCATAATGAAAAAAAATATTGTTTTAGCGTCCCTTTTTCTTTGGGTAGGGATTCTATATCCACAGGACAGAAAGGCACCTGCCTATCCCTTGATCACACACGACCCGTATTTTAGCATTTGGTCTTTTTCGGATGAATTGAACGGTGAGCCCACCAAACATTGGACGGGAACCGATCAACCTTTGATCGGGTTCCTAAAAGTGGACGGTATCAATTATAGATTTTTGGGAAAGGAACCTGTTAATTATATGGAAGTCCTTTCCACTGGTGGAGAAACGGGGTATTCCGTGAAAATGACCACATCACCCCCAGAGGGCGAGTGGTATAAAACAGAGTATGATGATGCCCAGTGGGATGCACGATCAGGCCCGTTTGGCAACGATTACAAAGCCAAGACCAAATGGACCACGGATGATATTTGGTATCGAAGAAACTTCAACTTGGATGAACTGAATTTCAACAAACTTTTCCTCAAACTCTATTATGATGACAATATTGAGGTGTATCTGAATGGTCAGGAAATCTTCACGGCAAATTGTTGCGCCAGTCAGTATCGATATGAGGAAATGGAAGAAACTTTTGTGAAACTGCTCAAAAAAACGGGTAATGTGTTGGCCGTCCATGTGAAGAATACAGGCGGGGATCAGTATGTTGATGTAGGACTGGTAGATTTGGTCAAGTCCACTTCGCAGATGAAAATGGCCCAACAGACCCATCTGGACATGACGGCTACCCAAACCATTTATGGTTTTTCCTGCGGGGGAATCGATCTTCAACTGACTTTCACCTCTCCTTTGTTGTTGGACGATTTGGATGTATTGTCAAGGCCCGTATCGTACGTTACATTTAAAACGACCCCCAATGATGGTAAGTCCCATGAGGTACAATTGTTTTTTGGGGCTTCTACCGCTTTGGGCACCAATGACCCCAGCCAATCCGTGGTCGCCGAAAAATCGGCAACATCCCAACTATCCTTTTTGAAGGCGGGTACACAGGCACAACCAATTCTGGAAAAGAAAGGGGACAACTTGAGGATCGATTGGGGATATCTGTATGTGGCAACTCCCAATGAAGCCCAAGCAGTGCTAAATGTTACTTCTACCGGGGAGGCACGGACGGATTTTGAGAAAGGAACCCTGCATCCTTTCCAAACCAACGGTAAAGAACTTGTATTGGGAACCACATTTCCAAAGGAAAAAATAACGACAGCAAAAGAATATAAGGTTTTGGTGGGCTATGATGATATTCTTAGCATCCAATACTTTGAGGAGAGCCTGAGACCGTGGTGGAACCGAAACGGGGACAATTCCATTCTTGCCGAGCTGGACAAGGCTAATACGGAATACAGCGCTATTGTGGCAAAATGTGATGCTTTTGACAAGGAATTAAGGGAGAAAGCAACAGCCGTTGGTGGACAATCCTATGCAGAATTATGCGAAATTGGATATAGACAGAGCATTGCGGCCCATAAACTGGTACAGGGGCCCGATGGTGAAACCCTGTTCCTTTCTAAAGAAAACTTCAGCAATGGATGTATAAATACGGTAGATGTTACATATCCTTCATCCCCCCTGTACCTTATGTACAATCCGGAACTCATGAAAGGCATGCTCACCGGCATATTTTATTATTCGGAAAGTGGAAGGCACAAGGAACCTTTCGCCGCACATGATCTTGGTACCTATCCCAAGGCAAATGGACAAACCTACGGGGAGCCCATGCCCGTGGAAGAATCGGGAAACATGATTATTTTGACAGCGGCAATAGCCATGGCAGAAGGAAATGCAGATTATGCAAAAAAGCATTGGGAAACCTTGAGTCTGTGGGCGGAATATTTGGCCGACAAGGGATTTGACCCCGGAAACCAACTGTGCACCGATGACTTTGCAGGACACCTTGCCCGTAATGCCAACCTTTCCATAAAGGCCATCGTAGCCCTAGGCAGTTATGGCTATTTGGCCAACCAATTAGGTAAGGAAGCATTGGGTGAAAAATATCTTACTATGGCAAAGTCCATGGCCCAAAAATGGATGCAACTGGCCGATGGAGGTGATCACTATGCCCTTACTTTTGACGACCCCAATACGTGGAGCCAAAAGTATAATCTGGTATGGGACAAAATATTTGGCTTTGACCTGTTCCCACAAAAAGTGTACGATACCGAAATCTCCTATTACCTGAAACATCAAAACAAATATGGTCTTCCCTTGGACAACAGGTCGGATTATACAAAATCAGATTGGATATTGTGGACGGCCACTTTAACCGATGATGTAAACGATTTCAAGGCCTTGGTCGACCCGGTAATGGGATTTGCCAAGGAATCCCCAGATCGTGTTCCCATGAGTGACTGGCATTTTACGAGCAGTGGGGAGGTAAGGGGCTTTCAGGCTAGAAGTGTGGTGGGAGGCTACTTTATCAAATTGTTGGAAGATGAATGGAAAAAGTAGGCGAGTAATCATCATGAATACGTGGTAAAGGAAAATACAATGCATCGATTGAAGACTGATTTGGCGATCACTTCCCCCGGAAGGATCAACCTCATTGGAGAACATACGGACTATAATGACGGCTTTGTGCTTCCCGCAGCAATTGACAAGGCCATCATCCTGAAATTGGGAAAAAACGGAACCAAGAGCGATTGTAGGATTCACAGTCAAGGTTTCGGGAAGGTTGTGCATATTGATTTGGGCAACATCACCAAAAGTAACAACGATTGGGAAAATTACATCCTTGGGGTGTTGTATGAACTCATGTTGTTGACAGATAAACTAAAGGGTTTTGATTGTACCATTGAGAGCCATCTTCCTATTGGATCGGGAGTAAGTTCGTCGGCAGCACTGGAGTGCGGGCTCGCTTTCGGGTTGAATGAGCTCTTTGATCTTGGATTGCACAAATGGGATATCATTCAATTGTCGCAACGGGCAGAGCATAATTATGTGGGCACTAAGTGCGGTATCATGGATCAATTTGCATCGGTGATGGGCAAGGACCAACATGTGATGTTATTGGACTGCAAGACCTTGGATTTTGAGTACATCCCGATCAATATAGAACCTTATCGGATTTTATTGTTGAACACCAACGTAAAACATAATCTGGCTTTTGGCGAATACAATGTTCGTAGGGAACAATGCCATAATGGATTGACCATTGTTGGGAAACAATTCCAAATTGGGGGTACGTTCAGAAATGTAACGATGGACATGCTGAACGCATGTAGAAGTGAAATGGGAGATGTGGTATACAATAGATGCTCCTATGTGATCCAAGAGAACGAAAGGGTGCTGGAAGCAGTCCAAGCTCTCCGTGACCGAAAGATGGACAGGTTCGGTGAATTGCTTTACCAGACCCACAAGGGACTCAGCGAACAGTTTGAAGTCAGTTGTCCCGAACTCGATTTTTTGGTCGATTTTTCCAAAGAATGGAAAGAGGTCTTGGGAGCCCGTATGATGGGTGGTGGCTTTGGAGGATGTACATTGAACATTGTCCACAAAGATGTGGTTGAAGACTTCATCGAAGAATCCAGCAAGGTCTACAAAAAGAAATTTTCATTGGAACTTTCAGCGTTTCAGACCGTTCCCAGCAAGGGAACCTCAATCATGGAAAAGAATGGATAAAAGGGAATTCTATAACAATCCACATCGCAGGTACAACATCCTGACCGGGGAATGGGTTTTGGTTTCCCCACACCGGACCAAAAGACCATGGCAGGGCAAACAGGAAGGACATCCTGTCTTGGACAGGCCTTCTTATATTGCAAATTGCTACCTATGTCCAGGGAATCAAAGGGCGAGCGGGGAGTCTAACCCAAAATACGAACAGGTTTTCAGTTTTGTAAACGATTATTCTGCACTGCTCCAAGACACTCCTATTTCCACTTATCAAAACGGACTTTTAAAGGCGCAAGGTGAAAAGGGAATTTGCAAGGTGGTGTGCTTTTCGCCCGATCATTCACTGACCCTTCCTTTAATGGGAGTGCAGGATATTGAAAAGATAATAGAGGTCTGGCAGCAAGAGTACGGTACACTTGGCAAAGAGGAAAACATCAGCCATGTCCAAATCTTTGAAAATAAAGGGGACATTATGGGGTGCAGCAATCCACATCCACATGGACAGATTTGGGCCCAAAGTTCCATTCCACAGGAAGTGGAGAAAAAGACAAGACACCAACAGATGTATTGGGAACAAAACCAGAATAGTCTTTTGGCGGACTATTTGGAACAGGAATTGGAATCTGGTGAGCGTATCATTTTGGAAAATGAACATTTTGTAGCTTTGGTGCCGTATTGGGCCGTATGGCCCTATGAGGTAATGATCATTCCCAAAAAACACCGGAGGGATATCTTGGAAATGGATAATCCAGAAAAAAAAGGGTTCGCCGAGATGATAAAAAAAGTGACGGTTCGGTACGATAACCTGTTCGAGACAACTTTTCCATATTCATCCGGGATACACCAACGACCCACGGATGGCAGGGAACACCCCGAATGGCACTTTCATATGTCGTTCTACCCACCATTGTTACGTTCCGCGACCGTAAAGAAATTTATGGTTGGGTATGAAATGTTTGCAAATCCGCAACGGGATATTACGGCGGAATATGCCGCGGATATTTTGAGAAACCTGCCTGACCGACATTACAGCATAAATTGATACTTGGTTGGATTGCATTGCCAGCATCAAGAATCAGTGAAAAAGAAGTTCAACCTAAAACAATAGCCATGAGATGGACCATACTAAGCTTTGTTCTTGTGCTCTCCACGGGTATGCATGCCCAAGATACCATTATCCCACTTTGGAGCGATGTCATCCCAAACCAATTGAAATCAGCTGAAAAGGAAAGAAGGGTAAACACGGACTATTCAGCCATTTTTAATGTGCAAACCCCGACCATTGAGGGATATTTGCCTAGTAAGCGAAGTGCCACAGGACAAGCTGTTTTGATTTTTCCAGGAGGGAGCTATAACGAATTGGTATTTGGTTGGGAAGGACTCGATGTGGCCAAGGCATTGAGTGCAAAAGGGATAGCTGCATTCGTGGTCAAGTATAGATTGCCTGTTTCAAAATCTTTGGTAGACCAGCAAGATGTGCCGTTACAGGATGCACAAAGGGCCATAAGGATTGTCAAGGAAAAAGCCAATGAATTAGGAATCGACCCCAACAAAATTGGCATTATGGGTTTCTCCGCGGGAGGGCACGCTGCTTCCACGTTGGGAACGCACTTTTCAGAACAGGTATATGAACCTATGGATGAATTGGATACCATTAGTGCAAGACCTGCTTTTATGGCCTTGATTTATCCCGTGATCACAATGACGAAGCCATTAACGCACCTAGGTTCGCGAACGGCATTATTGGGAGATAGCAATGATGAAGATCTCATTCGCAGGTTTTCCAATGAATTGAATGTGACCAAGGATACCCCACCCGTTTTTTTAATCCATTCGGTCGACGATGATATTGTGCCGGTGGAAAATACCTTATTGTTTTTTAATGCCCTAAAAAACAATGGTGTACCTGTAGAAATGCATATTTACCCATATGGGGGGCATGGCTATGCCATTGGCAGAAAGGACGAACATTTAAAATGGTGGCTTGATGGTTTCCTAAGATGGCTTAACGATTATTTTTGATTATAGGATAGCAGTATGAGGTTTATCAACGTCGTAATCCTTCATACTTTAAGCAAAGGGTCTGTATGAATGCCTTTTCCTTCTAGGTTGATGTAATAACAATTTGGTGCTTTCTCCTAAATCTTTAACACACAATACCTAACTTTGCCACTGCTAAACGTATCCTAGTATTCTATGGCTCTTATCAATTGGGGAAAGGACCATCCCGATTATCTGAAGTATTCCAAACATCTTTTTCAGATTGCATTCTATGCCAGTATCCTTGGACTGCTTTTGTTCATAGTTGACTTCGGCTTTGATAAGTCCCAAGAAATCCAACTTTGGTACAACACCTATTATTTTGTGGTCATTGGTCTGGGTATTTTGGTGACGGGATTGCGCTATTTGGAGCATGACAAAGAAATGAAACGCTCCGTCCTCATTTTTGATGTGGCCAGTATATTCGTGACCTTGGTTATCCTTTATGCCCATTTTTTGGGAGAGGAGGCCCACAGACATATTTCTTTTCTGTATAACGACAATTGGGTAAAGTTTGCCATTATTCTAACCTTTATTAGGGAATTTTCGGAACAGAACATCAGCTACAAAAGAACATTGCTCAATCCGGCACAATTGTTCATAGCCAGTTTCTTTGCCATCATATTGTTGGGCGCGGTCCTTTTGATGCTTCCCAACGCTACGTATAACGGGCTTACTTTTCTGGATGCCCTGTTTACTTCCACCAGCGCGGTATGTGTTACAGGCCTCATTGTGGTGGATACAGGCACCTATTTTACCACCTTTGGCCAGTCGATCATTCTCTTTCTTATTCAGGCCGGGGGGATAGGGATTCTTACCGTGGCCAGTTTTTTCAGCTATTTTTTTAAGGGAGGGGCATCCTATGAGAACCAGTTGACGCTTAGTGATATGACGGGTTCCAGTAAGTTAGGGGAGGTGTTTTCAACATTGAAACGGATTTTGGTCATCACCTTTTCCATAGAATTGGTGGCTGCTATGTTGATTTACATAAGCTTGGACAAAGAGTTTTTCAGTACGTTTTTTGAACGTTCCTTCTTTTCCGTTTTTCATGCCGTATCCGCATTTTGTAACGCGGGCTTTTCCACATTGCCCAACAGTTTGTTCGAATCGGGTATCCGGTACAACTATCCTTTCCAATGCATCATCATAGCTGCTTTTGTCTTGGGAGGGCTTGGTTTCCCCATTGTAGTCAACATCATCAAATACCTAAAATATTTTTTCTTGAGGAAGCTGTTCTATATCCGCGGGAAACAACAGACCCATAAGCCATGGGTATTGACGCTCAACAGCCGTATTACCTTATTGACCACAACGACTTTGACCATTGTGGGCACCGTGTTCTTTTATTTTAATGAATATGACAACACGTTGGCTGAGCACAATGGATTCGGAAAATGGGTGACCGCCCTATTCGGAGCGGCTACGCCCAGAACGGCAGGTTTCAATTCGGTGGATATGGGTGCACTTGATTTTTCCACGGTCATGATGATATTCCTTTTGATGTGGATCGGTGCTTCTCCTGCATCCACAGGAGGTGGTATCAAAACCAATACCTTTGCCATTGCTACGCTCAATTTTCTTAGTCTTGCCAAAGGCAAGGCCAAGATCGAGATCTTTAGAAGGGAAATATCCGAAATATCGGTTCGACGTGCTTTTGCGGTGATATCCCTATCCCTTTTGGTCATTGGGCTGGGCATTATTTTGATCTCTGTTTTTGACGGGGATAAAAAACTGTTGGACATTGCATTTGAGTGCTTTTCTGCCTATAGTACCGTAGGGTTGAGTTTGGGTATCACGGCGGATCTCAGCGCAGCCAGCAAATTTGTGATCATTGTGGTCATGTTTTTGGGCAGGGTGAGTATGCTGACCTTATTGATAGCCGTATTCAAAAAAGTAAAAGAGAAGAATTATAAGTATCCGGTGGAAGAACTCACCATAAATTAAAAATTGAAGTCTTATGAAGTATATCGTTGTGGGATTGGGAAGTTTTGGGGCCTCATTGGCGGCTAAATTGACCGAGGCGGGAAATGAGGTGATAGGTATAGACACCAATATGGATCGGGTAGATCACTACAAGGAGCATATATCCCATACCATTTGCATGGATGCCACGGACGAATTTACCGTTGCAGGATTGCCTTTGAAGGACACGGACATGGTGGTGGTGGCCATTGGGGAGGACAAAGGTGCCAGTGTCATGGCCACGGCTTTGTTCAAAAACCTTCAGGTAAAACGATTGATCAGTAGATCTATTGACCAACTTCATGAAAAAGTGCTCCATGCCATTGGCGTGGACGAAATAGTACATCCAGAGGAAGAATCCGCCGAACGTTGGGCAAAGAAACTGTGTTTAAAAGGCGTGGTCGACTCTTTTGAGTTGAATGATGATTTCAGTATCGTTGAAGTAAGTGTTCCCGTAAAACTTCACGGGAAGACCATCAAGGACAGTAATATTCGCGAGCAGTACAATCTTTTGGTGTTGACGACCATTGCCAACACGCAGGAAAGGACCATAGTGGGCAAGGTGAAATTTGTTACCGAGGTCAAAGGTGTGGCCAATCCCAACAGTGTACTCAATAAAGACGATCTTATCGTTGTTTATGGCGCCAATAAAGACATCAAAAAATTCCTAAAGGACTAAACATTAAGATTTAGCAAAATCCTCTTTTATTTTTTTGGATTCAAAATGGGTTGCGGTTGTACCCCATCAAAAGTCATGATGATGTTTTTGATGGTACCATCCGCATTGAATTCCATTTTGTCGATACAGACCACCCGATGGTCCCTATCCAAATTAGGGATAGGTCTTCGGTGATAGATCATATACCAATCATCCGTCCCCGGAACTTGGATAACGGAATTGTGCCCGGCTCCGGTGGCAATGGAACGATCAGCCTCCAAAATGGTGCCAATCCGTTTGAATGGCCCCCTCGGACTATTTCCCATGGCATATGCTACTTTGTAGGTATCGTTGGTCCAACCTCCTTCGGACCACATCAAATAATAGGTATTGTTCCTTAAAAACATCAAAGGACCTTCCACATATCCTTCGGGGGTGATTTCTTTGAAAATTTCGCCATCTTCAAAAGGGATAAACCCTGTAAAATCATCATTTAAAATACCCATATTGCAATGGCCCCATCCTCCGTAAAAGAAGTAATGGGTGCCGTCAACATCCTTAAAAACAAACTGGTCAATGGGTTGGGCATCATTATAAAAATCGGAGACTAGAGGTTTTTCCAAATAATCCCTGAATGGGCCACTAGGTGATTCTGCAACCGCTATCCCAATACCCCCATAATGGTTGATGTCGTTTTCGGTATCCCACATGGGTCCACCAGGCCGTTGCACATCATTGGCAGAGAAGAAAAGATAATACTTTCCATCTTTTTCTATGGCAGCAGGGGCCCAGATGGCCTGCTTTGCCCATTTAACAATGCTCGTATCCAAAACGCGGGAATGTTTTTCCCAATTGACCAGATCTTTGGAAGAAAACGCATCCAAAAATACTTGGTCCGTATACTTAGCCGAAAAGGTGGGATAGATCCAATATTCTTTCCCAAAAACAACGCCCTCAGGATCGGCATACCAACCTTCAAAAACGGGGTTTCCGGAAGTTTGTGCCATTGCGGAGTTCTGGATGGATTTACAGCCTATCGTTAACATCAATGAGATAGATAGGATAAAAGCTATTGGACGAACTTTTAGGTTTGAATTCATTTTGAAGGTTTAGCTGACAATTTAAAAATTCATTTTCTGTCTTTGACCGGGATAACGAACTTGAGCCCTGACCAAATCTCGCTCACCGCACAGACTTTGATATCGACCAGTCCATGGTTCAACCCTATTTCACGGACCACATTACCATCCAGATCGGTTTCTACTTTGGATGATTTTTTTGGCCACGAGACCCATATGGATCCCTGTTGCTCAATTTCATCCCGCAGTTTTTCAATATCTTTTTCAAGTTGACTCTTACTGTCCGAAAAGTAATGGATAAGGTCCTTTTTTATGTTAGGATAGTCAATCCATTCCAAGTCATCCGGCAGGTCCGAAAATAATTCAAAATATCCGTTCGGTGCGTGGATCACAGAAATTTTGTAGCTAGGTTTAATGCCTAGCTTTTTTGCCAATGGAGTGCCTGAATAGCCTGCGGTCATTTTTCTTTTGATTTTAGAATTTTGATTGACAGTGGTTTGTGATTGGAAGTTACAAAGTTAATCGTCATGGAAAAAGTGGCTTTTTTTGTTTGGATTTCATCAAAAATGGTTTGAAAAATGTATGAAAAGGTCCTGAAATCTTAGTAAATTGCAATATGTACAGGTGTACATATCGAGAAGCAATGGTGGCAAACAATAGAATATATTTGGATTTCAATGCAACCACACCGGTAGACCCGAAAGTGTTGGAGGCCATGTTGCCCTATTTTTCAGAACACTTTGGAAATGCCACAAGCGACCATTCCTATGGATGGTATGCGGATGATGCTGTGGAAAAGGCCCGTAAGCAAATTTCAAGTGTTTTGGGTTGTAGACCTAATGAAATCTTGTTCACTTCGGGCGCCACGGAAGCTGCCAATTTGGGCTTGATGGGATTCTGTAAGGCAAATCAGCATAAGGGAAATCATATTGTTACCTGCAAAACGGAACATAAGGCTGTTTTGGAAACCATGAAGGCCTTGGAAAACCAAGGTTTTCAAGTGACCTATCTGGATGTGGACGCTCAAGGAAGCATTGACTTGGAACAGTTTCAAGCAGCTTTGTTGCCTACGACTATTTTGGTGTGTCTCATGTTGGCAAACAATGAAACAGGTGTCATCCATCCCATTAAATCAATTGCTGAAATTGCCCAAGAACATGATGTTGCGGTGATGTCTGACATTACCCAGGCCGTTGGAAAAATACCGGTCGACCTGAAAGATCTGAATATTGATTTGGCCATTTTCTCCGCACATAAAATGTATGGCCCGAAGGGAATTGGTGCCTTGTACCTGAACAAAAAGAATCAGGTGAAATTGGAAAAGTATTTTTTTGGAGGCAACCAAGAACAAGGGTTTCGCCCTGGTACGCTTAATGTTCCTGCCATTGTGGGGTTTGGGGAAGCCTGTGAGATTATCACCTTCAAAATGGAGGAAGAAAGCAACCGGTTGTTGCAGTTGAGAAATCATTTGGAACAAAGACTTCTTCAGGTGGAAGGAGCCAAAATCAATGGTTCTGACGTACCACGATTGTGCAACACTACCAATGTTTCGTTTTCGGGCATAGAGGGTTCCAAATTGCTATTGCACTTGAAAAAGTTGGCTGTCTCCAGAGGTTCTGCTTGCAATGCCAACCTGATCAGTCCGTCCCATGTGTTGATGGCGATGGGGCATGATGAAGAAACTGCTTTGGCCAGTCTACGAATCAGCACGGGAAAACATACCACGGTAGCGGATATGGCTTTGGCTTTTGAAGCAATAGAAAAGGTGGTCAACCAACTTAAAACCGTTTCTGTATGAGAGAGTTGGATGCTATCATAACAAAATATGAAGAGTTAAAAGCCCAAAACATCGGTTGTGTTTTGGCTACTGTGGTACATGTGGAAGGATCATCGTACCGAAGGGCAGGAGCCCGAATGTTGGTGGATGAATTCGGAAATATAACCGGTGCCATCAGCGGTGGTTGTTTAGAAGGAGATGCGTTACGAAAGGCCCTGTATGCTTTGGAAATTCAGGAAAATAGATTGGTTACTTACGATACCAGTGACGAAGATGATGCAGTGGTAGGCGCGCAGTTGGGATGCAACGGAATCATTCAGGTATTATTCGAGCCCTTGGATTTTGCATCAAATGAAAATGCTTGTGAAATTTTAAGCAAAGCTTCCAAAATGGAAGAACCGGTGGCGCTCTCCATTGGTTTCAATCTGGACGACCGAAATAATCAACCTGGTACCAAAATGATGGTCGCTTCATTCGAAGTGATGGCTTCCAAAAGTTTGAATGAAAGAATTTTGGAGGTTCTGTTGAAGGAAAGTAAAAGGGTCTTGGAGGAAAATGAGTCGAGTTTTGTGGCTTTGGAATTGAACGGAAGCCAGTTACAAGCTTTTGTACAGGTGCTGCAACCACCTGTTAAACTGATTTTGGTTGGTGCTGGTAACGATGCGCAGCTCTTGGCCCAACAGGCCGAACTTTTGGGATGGAAGGTTTTCGTTACCGATGGACGCCCAACACATGCCAACAAGGAACGTTTTGCAGGGTCCTGTCAGGTGCTGGTATCCAAACCGGAAGAGACGCTCAAAAATATTAACATCGATACGCGCACCTGTTTTGTGCTGATGAGCCATAACTACAATTATGATCTAGCGGTATTGGAACTTTTATTGGACCAGCCACAACTTTTTTACATTGGTATATTGGGACCATTGAAAAAATACAACCGCATGTTGGATGATCTGGAACAAAAAGGACTACAGATTTCGCAACAGGATTTGGCCAAGATACATGCCCCTGTGGGATTGGAGATTGGAGCGGAAACTCCCGCAGAGATCGGACTTTCCATTTTGGCAGAAATTCAAAGCGTTTTGAAAGGAAAACAAGCACGCCCTTTAAAACATAGATCGACTCCCATCCATGACAAGGAAGGGACCGAATTTCAAAAAATACATATTTGAGTAAAACAGCAAAAATAGGAGTAGTCATTTTGGCGGCTGGTGGATCAAGCCGATTGGGTAGACCCAAACAATTAGTAAAGTTCAAAGGAAAACCACTTTTACAGCATACCCTAGATTTAGTTGAAAAGTTGGATTTCAAAAAGAAAATTTTGGTCTTAGGGTCTAATGAGGATTTGATCTTATACGAAGTGGATATCAAGAATTTTGAAGTGGTACAAAACCCGGAATGGGAGAAGGGCATGGCAGGTAGCATAAAAATAGGGTTACAGGAATTGACTCGAGATACAGAAATGGAACACATCCTTTTACTGCTTTCCGATCAGCCTTTGTTAACCACGGAGTACATACAAAGAATGAGCATGGCGCATGTATATCAAAAACCCATGGCGACGTATTCAAAATACGGCTCAGAAATGGGTGTGCCTGCTATTTTTTCCAAATCGGCTTTTCCGTTTTTGGAAAAATTAAAAGGGGACCAAGGCGCTAAAAAATTAACCATGAATGCAGATTTCGTTTATAGGACGATAGAATTTGAACAAGGTGGTTTTGATATCGATACGGAAGCGGATATTGAAAAATTGAAAGGATTGGAATAATGAAGGTCACCGTAAAATATTTTGGTCTGGTTGCCGAAGCAAAAGGCACAAATGAGGAGGTCTTAAATTTGACAGCACCCACTACGGCACATGAATTAAAATTGAAGTGTTTAAATCCACTTGGAATTATGGACCAAGAATCCATTCAAGTGGCCGTGAACCAAAATTTGGATGAAAATATCATATTAAAAGATGGGGATGAGGTGGCCCTATTGCCACCCTTCGCAGGCGGATGAACAGGTACGAGAGACAAATAAAGTTACAGGAAGTTGGTGTTGATGGTCAGGACAGACTACGCCATGCCAAAGTATTGATTGTTGGTGTGGGTGGTTTGGGTTGTCCTGCTGCCTTGTATTTGTCGGCTGCAGGGGTAGGAACCATTGGCCTTATGGATCATGATAAGGTCGATGTAACCAATCTTCACCGTCAAGTGTTGTTCCAAGAATCGGATTTGGGTAAATCGAAAGCTGTTGCCGCTGCAGAACAGTTGTCCAAAAGAAGTAGTGAGGTGGTTTTTGAAATCATTCAGGAATCCTTGACGCAAGAAAATGCGCAAAGCATAATTGACAGATATGATATTGTTCTGGATGGCACCGACAATTTCGAAACCAAATACCTCATCAATGATGCTTGTATCTTGTCCGAAAAACCATGGGTGTATGCTTCCATTTATAAAAATGAAGGACAACTTTCGGTGTTCAATTATCAAGATGGACCAAGTTATAGGTGTCTTTTTCCCAAAACAACACGACAAAATATCAGTTGTGAGGCAACGGGGGTTTTGGGAGTCCTACCAGGAATGCTGGGCACCATGCAGGCTACAGAGGTTTTGAAAATGATTTTAGGGAAAGGAGAGGTGTTATCAGGCAAGTTGAAGCTTTTCAACATTTTTTCGGGAGCGGAACAACTTATCAATATTAAAAAGCGTCCGGAAGAGATTGAAAAAATCAAAACGAATGGCATTGTACCCGTAAAATTGGAATGCACCTTAAAAAGTGAATTTCAATGGTATTTGGATGTCAGAGAAACCTTTGAACAGCCCAAACCCAGTGGAAACAACATTTTAAAAATTCCGATGGCAGACCTTGTGGTGCGCCATCATGAAATACCAAAAGATCAAGAGGTTATGGTGTTTTGTCAATCCGGAAAACGGAGTCAAAATGCCATAGAAATATTGGAACGGGAATTCGGGTTCAACAACCTAATCAATGTGGAAGGAGGAATTGAAACCATCATCAATGGAGACTAAAAAAGTAAAAAAGGTTTTTGTGGAAGGGGCCATACCCCCAGAGAAAATTGCGCAATCGGTGACCAATCATCAGAGCAAGACCAACATTGGGGCACACAGCATTTTTCTGGGCCAGATAAGGGCCGATAAAATTGATGGCAAAACAGTGGCCGCAATTGAGTATACGGCCTATGAAGAAATGGCCGAAAAAGTATTTCATGAAATAAGGGAAGCAGCTTTTGCCAAATTCGATATTACCTGTGCCCATATTTACCATAGTTTGGGCACCGTGAAGACAGGGGAACTTTGTTTGTTCGTTTTTACTTCATCCGCCCATAGAAAGATTGCTATTGAGGCCACTAATTATTTTGTGGAGGAAATCAAGGCGAAAGTACCCATCTTCGGTAAGGAAATCTTCGAGGATGAAACCCATCAATGGAAAGTGAATAAGTAAATGGTCGATATAACACACAAAGTGAACACCTTGCGGGAAGCTACCGCGGAGGCCATCGTGAAAACGAGCAGTCAGGAAACCATCAATGCCCTGAAGAACAATCAGGTTCCCAAGGGAAATGTGTTCGAAATGGCCAAAGCCGCTGGACTTTTAGGGGTAAAAAAAACGCCAGACCTTTTACCGGATTGTCATCCGTTGCCGATTGAGTACACCGGGATTGAATACGAAATCAAAGGGCTAGAGATTTACATTACCATGACGGTGAAAACGATTTATAAAACAGGGGTAGAGGTAGAGGCAATGCACGGGGCCAGCGTGGTGGCACTCACCATGTACGATATGCTGAAACCCATCGATAAAAATGTGGAAATCGGCACCATTCGGTTGAAATCCAAGAAAGGCGGAAAATCGTCCTACAAGGTCAACACTGAAGGTTTAAAAGCTCATGTGGTGGTCTGTTCGGATACCATTTCCAAAGGCAAAGGAGAGGATACCGCAGGCAAAGGCATTGTGGAAAAGCTTCAGTCATTAGGACTGGAAACGATTAAAACCATTATCCCGGATGAACCATCGGAGATTGTAAAGATTTTGGAGACCACCTCATCGGATCTCATTATTTACACCGGTGGAACGGGTATTGGTCCCCGAGATGTAACCCCTCAAACCTTGGAACCTTTATTGGATATTAGGTTGAAAGGAGTGGAGGAACAAATGCGAAGTTATGGTCAGGACCGTATGACGTATGCCATGTTTTCTCGTTCCATAGCGGGGATAAAAGACGGAAAATTGATATTGGCGCTCCCAGGTTCGGCCCGTGGGGCTTTAGAGTCCATGGAAGCCATTTTTCCACATGTGTTGCATGCATTTAAGGTGATAGAAGGAAAACGACATGATTGAAAGAACCCCCAAAATAATTGACAATTTCGGCAGGCCGCATACGTATCTCAGGATTTCGTTGACGGATCGGTGCAACCTACGCTGTTTTTACTGTATGCCCGAAGAAGGTATCGAATTGATTGAAAAACCCAACATCATGACGTTGGAAGAAATCATTGAGATGGCACGTACGTTCGGGGATTTGGGAGTACATACCATCCGGTTGACAGGGGGTGAACCTTTGGTTCGGAAGAATTTTGATTTTTTGGTGGAAGAACTGTCCAAATTGGGTGTGACACTCAAGTTGACGACCAATGGCATCGTTCTGGATAAATACCTGGACCTTTTTGAAAAGGTTGGACTCCGGAAAATCAATTTTAGTTTGGATACGTTGGATAAGGCTAAGTCTGTGTTCATCACCAAACGGGACTATTACGAACGGATCATGGCCAATTTGAACCGTGCCCTTGAGATGGATATGGAAATTAAACTCAACGTGGTACTCATCAAGGGAGTGAACAATAACGAGATCAATGATTTTATAGCCCTCACCAAGGATAAAAATCTTGTGATCAAATTCATTGAGTTCATGCCTTTTAAGGGTAATAAATGGGATTGGAGCAAAGGTGTGGGAAGAGAGGAAATTTTACAGACCATCGGCTCCAATTTTGGTGAAATTGAAGAACTACAAAACCCGAAACACAGTACTTCCACCAATTTTAGGGTGAAGGGACACCAAGGCAGTTTCGGTATTGTAAGCACCATCACCAATCCTTTTTGTGATGATTGCAATAGGATTAGGCTTACGGCGGATGGAAAGATGAAAAACTGTTTGTTTGCTACCTCGGAGACCGATTTGCTCTCGCATTTACGGAACGGTGAAAAATTGGATGACATCATTATCAACGCCATCAAATCCAAAAAACATTCGCGGGACGGCATGGAAGTGAAAATGGAGGAGGAACACTACGAGCAAAACCGATCTATGATATCAATAGGAGGATAATGGTAACCATCGAAGAAGCCCTCAATAGTATTGAAAGTCAGGATATAATTTCTAAAGTGGAAACCAAACCACTTCAAGAAGTTTTGGGTTTTGCCCTTTCCGAAGACATCATAGCCCCTTTTGATATGCCTGCTTTTGACAATTCGGCGATGGATGGGTATGCCCTTTGCGGACTTCATCTGGAATATAAAATTGTGGGAGAAATTGCTGCAGGAGATGTAAAAGAGGTACCTCTTCAGGATGGGGAGGCCGTCCGGATTTTCACGGGAGCAAAGGTTCCCTCCAGTGCCTCGGCGGTGATGATGCAGGAAAAAACAAAGGTAGAAGGAGATACTCTTTTTTTGGATGAAATGCCCAAGGCTGGCCAAAGCATCCGTAAGAAAGGGGCCGAACTCCAAAAAGGACAATTGGTGCTTCAAAAAGGCCATGTGTTAAACCCTTCTTCCTTGGGACTGATCGGAAGTTTAGGATTGGAAACCGTAAGGGTGTTTTCCAAGCCAAATATCCATATGATCACCACGGGAAATGAATTGGTGAAACCCGGTCAACCAAAACAGGAAGGGCAGATTTATGAATCCAATAGCTATGCAATTGCTGGGGCGTTGGAGCAGTTCGGGTTTCAATGTGCCCAACAGCAACAAGTGAAGGATGATTTTGAGGAGACCAAAAAAAGCATCCAAAAATCCATGGGAACCTGTGATGTCTTAATTGTTTCAGGAGGTATTTCGGTAGGTGATTATGATTTTGTAAAGCAGGCTTTGGAAGAAAATGGAGTTCAGGAACTGTTCTATAAAGTCTTCCAAAAACCAGGAAAACCCCTGTATTTTGGCAGAAGGGATAATCAGTTTGTGTTTGCTTTGCCAGGGAATCCGGCTTCATCGCTGACCTGTTTTTTTATTTATGTACTGCCTTTGCTCCAAAAATGGAGTGGACATAAGGATTTGGGATTGCCTTGGTATGAATTCCCTCTTCAACATGCATATGAAAATCGTTTTGACCGCCCTTCCTTTTTAAAGGCTCGAATAGCCTCAGACGGTGTTGAGATTTTGGATGGCCAAGGTTCGTCCATGATTCAATCTATGGCTTTGGGCAATGCCCTTGCCTTTGTTGAATTGGGACAAAAATTTAAAAAAGGAGACCTGATCAAATGCAAACTCATTTCCTGATATGCCCATAGAATATTTACCCGTCGTTTTCTTTTTGATTGCCTTGTTCTATAGTTCTGTTGGATTCGGTGGCGGATCTAGTTATTTGGCCATATTGAGCCTGTTTCTGACCGATTTTTATGAGATACGTTCCACGGCACTCATCCTCAATATTTGTGTGGTCATGATTGGCACCATTGTTTTTATAAGGAACCGGGTGTTCAGTTTTAAGATGTTCTGGCCATTTCTGGTTTTAAGCATTCCCTTTGCCTATGTGGGTGCCCAAGTAAGACTTTCCCAAAAGACTTTCTTCCTGATTTTGGGAAGTGCCTTGATCTTGGCAGGCGTTTTTATGCTGTTACGATTCGTAAAGCAAAAGTTGGAATCCAAGGAATTCAACAACTCCAAGAAACTATTGTTGGGAGGGAGTATTGGACTTTTGTCCGGAATATCAGGAATAGGGGGTGGCATATTCCTTTCCCCCGTTCTTAATTTGTTAAAATGGGCCAATCCAAGGATTGTGGCCTCTTTGGCATCGGTATTTATTTTAGTCAATTCCCTTTCGGGGTTGGTCGGTTTGAATGTGGCCGGGACCTTTAAGTTGAACCAAGACCTTATGCTACAGCTTATTGTTGCCGTGGTGTTGGGCGGCAGTATCGGGTCTTATCTTTCCAATAAAAAATTCAATTTGAAATTCTTGGGAGTCCTTACCAGTATTTTGGTGTTGTATGTAGGCTTACGATTGATTTTGCTGCACGGTTTCGGCATCAAAATTTAAGAACAGGATCCATTTGGGTTATACCAATTGAAGGAATTTTTCTTCTCCGTCCCGCAGGGTTTCGTTCAATTTCCCCATCAATTCATTAAAGGTCTGGAGGACCGTCTTTCCGGCTTCCGTTAATTCGGCACCACCTCCTTTATTTCCTCCTTTGTGTAGGATTACATAGGGTTTTTGCCCCTTTTGGTTCATATCGTCCACCATGGACCATGCTTTTTTATAGGACATGCCCATGGCTTTGGCTGCTTTGCTGATGGAACCTTCTTGGTCGATATGGGTCAACAATTGGGCCCGTCCCGGTCCGAAGAACCTTTCTCCGTCAATATCGATCCAACATCGCAATCGAAGTTCTTTGTGTAATTCCATAGTTTTTTTTCAATAGTGAAGCTCCGGTGCATGCAAGACGGGAGCAACACATATTACTTCTCAAGTTAATGATAAATTTTGAGGGACAATACACCTAGTTGACAAAGGAAAAGGACAAAACCTGATCAGATGAAAAGGTTTTGTCCTTTTGTAAGTTTCGATGGGAAGTCGTCTACTTCTTTTGGATTAAATGGTAATCGTAGCCCCCATTAATTTCAAGAATTCACGGATGAACGCAGGATGTGCGGGCCATGCGGGGGATGTGACCAAATTGCCATCCACATAGGCACCATCTACTGGGGTGTTTTGAAATTCTCCACCCGCCACAATCACTTCAGGGCCTACTGCGGGGTAGGCGGTAAGTTTCCGTCCTTTTACCACTCCGGCTGCAGTAAGGATCTGTATGCCATGGCAGACTGCGGCCACTGGTTTATCCGCATCAAAAAAATGCTTGGTAATCTCCAGAACTTTTGGATTCAATCTTAGATATTCGGGGGCACGCCCTCCGGCAATGACTAGTCCGGCATAATCGGAAGGGTTTACATCAGCAAAACTGTAGTTAAGGGCAAAATTGTGACCCGGTTTTTCGGAATAGGTCTGGTCGCCTTCAAAATCGTGGATGGCCGTTTTGATGGTATCACCTTTCTTTTTATCAGGACAGACGGCATGGACATCATAACCGACCATCAATAGCATTTGGAAAGGAACCATAGTTTCATAGTCTTCAGCAAAATCTCCGGTAAGGAACAATACTTTTTTCATTTTTTGATATTTATTGGGTTTGAAAATAATGTGTCTGTAGTACTATAAAGATACTGATGGATCGTGGGATTGTCTTGGAAAGTCATGCTAAGATTATGCTAAATCCGCTTGTTGGCGAGACCAGCGGTTGGCTTTGATAAAGTTTTATTAAGATGCGGGACGGTCTATGGCACAACGCATTGGAATCCATATCTTCGAGGAGTTATTCCAGCACTCTTTCCATATGAAGGAAACATTCAACCTAGTATCACTTTTGGACACTCTGGGACTTGTACAGGGGGTGCTGCTGGGGATTATGTTGATCTTGATCCATTCCGGAAAACGGAAGGCCGTGTTGTACTTGGGTCTGTTCATCATCCTATTTTCCTTGGAACCCTTGGAGAATATTTTCCATGAATTGGGTGTTTTGCAAAAATGGCCCCATTTGATCTTGCTTCCGGTGAGTTTTCATTTTTTGGCGTATCCTTTGTTCTATATCTACCTGCAAAAAATTTCAATTCTTGAAGATGAAAGGCCCAGTTATTGGACCATGGTACCAGGGTTCCTGGAGTTGATTGTTGGGGTTGTGGTTTTCTTTTTGCCTTTGCATATCAAAACATGGATCAAGGATTCAAATGCCATGTTGATTTATTTTTTGCTCGGGATGGGCTATTCTCTGTTCATCCAGATCTTGGCTTTGAAATGGATCGTACGCCATCGTAACGAACTGGAAAACCAATACAGTCTCCTATTGCACCGAAATTTAAAGTGGTCCACCTATTTCATTTATGCGAGTATTGTATTCAGCATGTTGTTCCTGCTCACTTTTCTTACGGATGACCGTTCGGTCTATATCGTTTATTCGGCAGTAAATGTGGTGTTGATTTACTGGATTTCCTACCAAGGATTTGCCCAACAGAATATTTCACCGGTTTATCATTCCGTTTTGAATGTTCCTTCGGGTGCCAAAAATGAATCTGCTAAAAATGAAGATAAGATCATAAAGGAAAACCCTGCAGACAAGAAAGTCATAAAAACTCCTGATGAGCAGGAAATATTCAGACAAGTATTGGACCGAATCCAGGACCACATGGTAAAGAGCAGGTGTTTTACCAAGGAGGATCTTACCATTGTAGATATTTCCGAAGCAATACACGAACATCCCCGCCGTATTTCACAATCCATAAACAGTTTGTTGGGGACCAATTTTAATAACTACATCAACAGTTTTAGGGTGGAATACGCCAAAGAGCTTTTTTCCAGTGACCAATACAAAAACCTGTCCATAGAAGGGATTGGTATGGAGGCCGGCTTTCATTCCAAGAGTACCTTTTATGCTGCCTTCAAGAAAATTGAGGGTACTACCCCGGCCAAGCTAAGATCAGAATAACCCATACAGCAACCTGTTTTATTTGATGTTTGGCTTCAGAAGGAGTTTTACGTCCTCGCGTTTCTCCAAAAAAGTTCGAATTTCTGAATTCCGAACCCCAATCCCTTGAAAATACTAGGCTTTGAGAATATGCTGATAGAAATTTGTATCGACAAAATGAAGTACGAATTTTTAAAAGTTATTACAATGAAAGCAAAAATCACCAACAGTTCACTCTTGATTTTGCTGATACTGTTTTCAGTTTCATGCAAAAACGATGAGACCAAGGAAATTGCCTTGGCAGATGAAACCACCGAAGTGGAATTACCCAATATTTCCGATGCACATTTTGAACTGGCCCTACAGGCAGTGCAAAATAAGGACAACCTAAAAGCGGCTGAGGAAATCCAAAAAGGAAAAGAAGGATTGATCAACGAAAGCGGCCGTGTGATATTGACCCTAAAAGGTAAGGATCAATTGGATTCTGCCGTGTTCAACCTAGATCAAATGGCAGAGACCCTTAAAAATGGGGGAACAGTGGAAATGAACAAGCTAAGGGAGGCCATATTGGAAGCTGAACTCGTCATTAAACACAACTATCTGGTCACCGAAGATTATTATGTACTCACCTCAACAAAGAACAAGGAAGAAAATGAGGTCAGGGATGTGTTCAACAATAACATGGAAGCCTTGGATGCCTTTAACAAAGATTTGAAGGCAGACAACAAGGATACCGCCAAAAAACTCTATACAGAAGGAGAGGAACTGGGTAAGGAGTATAAAGAATGGTTGGAGAAAGTGAAAGTACACAATGCCAAGACTTCCGATTTTTTGGAGAGTGAAATATTCGAAGGAAATCTACCCTTGAGATAATAGGTATCAATCAAATCCTGATAACATGAAAACGTGGTTTACATATGCAATTTGCTTGGGCTTCATGGGAATAATGAATGCACAAGCTAGCAATACCGTGATGGAGGAAAAATTGCCCTACTATCCCAATGAAACCTATTTTACCACAGAGGTAATTGGTTTGGGAGAGGATTTTATACTGGATCATTGGCAGCAATATGTCTTGGATCATGGCGGCAGATCTGAAATTTTGGGTTACGAAAAAGGAGATTTTCAAATGGTTTCCAAAGATGTCCGGTTTACTCCTTTGGATGATGAAACGGTGACCATAAACATGAAAATGGCCCCTAATGCTGCTGAAACGGGCGTCAATCTTTCCATTAATGTTAAAAAGGACGATGGGACCTATTTGTCCCCTCGTGGGCAGGATAAGGCAATGGCCCAAAAACTGGAGAAATGGCTGCTCGATTTTAACCAAGGATTGACACGACTGGAGAAACAGGAAGTTTTCAACCATGTCATACAAAAGGGAAAATAACTATAAAACGATAAGCGATGAGTTTTCTATCAAAAAATGTGGTGCCGGATACGCGTGGTAGAATTTTTACCACCAATGCTGAAACCATGGACGATTTGGCCGAGATTAAAAGACAATTATTGAAAATGAAGGGTATTGATGAAGTTTCCATCGACCACAAAAAGTACCCAAAGGAATTGGTGGTCCGGACTAGTAAAATGGTCTCTGTGGAAAATATTCAAAAAGAGGTGGGGAAACTGGGTTTCGACATCATTCCCAAAGGCATTTTCGCCATATAACATAGTAACATAAAACATAATATATCATGAAAAACGTAACAGTGGCCATTTGCAACACGCACAATGAGGCCGAAAAAGTGGTCAAAGATTTGAACGAAGCTGGCTTTAACATGAAAAAGCTTTCCATTATCGGTAAGGACTACCATGAGGAAGACAGGGTAGTGGGGTTCTACAACACAGGTGATAGGGTAGCCAATTGGGGCAAGGCCGGAGCCTTTTGGGGAGGTATTTGGGGACTCATTTTTGGGGCGGGACTGTTCCTGATTCCAGGGGTTGGGCCAGTGGTCATGGCAGGTCCCATTGTGTCCTCGTTGGTCGGTGCCATGGAAGGGGCATTGGTGGTTGGCGGATTGTCCGCCCTTGGTGGAGCCCTCTTCAGCATTGGAATTCCCAAAGATTCCATTCTCAAGTTTGAGTCTGCACTGAAAGCGGACAAATATCTGGTATTGGCCACCGGTACCGAAGCGGAAATCGAAAAAGCCAAAAACATTATGGAATCAACCGTTTCAGATGTTACCGCGCATAGCGATAAAAAGGAATTGGTTTAATCAGAAGTAATTACAAAAAATGAGTATCATGAAAAATTTGATTATAGTGCTGTTATTGATAGGTTCATCAGCCCAGGCGTATGCCCAAGATGTGTTTTTTAAGGCCAAATTGGATGCAGAAGAGGTGCCGGCGGCCATTGTGGAAGCTGTTGAAAAGGATTTTCCAGGTTTTTCCGTGACCGAATATGCCGCCATTCCTTTAGAAGTTGTTGATGAAGAGGTTTTTGTCGATACCACAAAGAAACCTGGATCGGAATATGATACCTACCAACTTGTACTTACCCAAGGGAACGATAGGTATTTGGATGCCACCTACAAGGTAGATGGGGAATTGTTGAGTACCGTGGAGCATCTCAAAAACGTTACACCTCCAGCACGGGTCAGAAACTCCGTGGCTGAAATGTACCCAGGCTGGACCATTGAAAAGGATGCCTTTAAAATGGTACACTACGAAGGCAAGAAAGCCAAAGAACGCTACAAATTGGTTCTTGGTAAGGACGATAAAAAAATGAAGGTATTTACCGATGAAAACGGTAAAATCCTGAAAGTATCTTGATTGTTTTTTGATTGACGTTTTGGAATGAAAGAGACCTAGCTTTCATTTTGTTAATGGAGAATGGGCAATACCAAGTTGAGATTTCAACCCAGGTGTTGCCCATTTCTTTTGCATCAGTGTATATAGAGGTTTTTCCTATATGGATTGATAATGGTCAACTTGTTCATGGTGATGACCGAATGTCTCATTAGGATGCGTATTTTAGTGATATGGCAAATCAGAAGATAGACATCACCAAATCTTCCGGGGAGAAGGTTAGGTTCTCCATAGATAAGTTGCAGAAATCCCTTCGGTTGAGCGGAGCCAATGAAACCACAGTGCAGGAAATTGTCAAATCGGTACAGGATGAACTATATCCGGGTATTTCTACGAGGGAAATCCACAATCGGGCCTTTGCCTTACTGAAAAAAAAGAAATCTGTATATGCCTCCAAGTATAAATTGAAAAAGGCCATCTATGAGCTTGGTCCCACCGGTTTCCCTTTTGAACGATTCTTGAGCGGAATCTTGCACTATTCCGGTTATCGCACCAAAGTGGGAGAGGTGTTACAGGGAACCTGTGTTTCCCACGAAATAGATGTGTTGGCCATTAAAAATGGTACCCTGAATATCATCGAGTGCAAATTTCATAGCGAGGATGGCCTCAATTGCAACGTAAAGGTTCCTCTATATATCAACTCTCGGTATCACGATGTTAAAATTCCCCTTGAGGCCAAAAAGGACAAGGATTTTGAGGACACCCTGGGATGGGTAGTAACCAATACCCGTTTTACCGTAGATGCCCTCCAATACGGAAAATGTATGGGTTTGTACCTTTTGAGTTGGGATTATCCCGAAGGTGATGGGCTAAAGGACCGGATCGATCGCTTGGGACTTTACCCCATTACCGTATCCACCTTGCTCAGCAATCGGGAAAAGGATTTTCTGTTGGAACGGGATATTGTCCTTTGCCGCCAATTGTTGAAAGATAGTTTTTACTTGGACCATCTAGGGGTCTCCAACGGAAGAAAAGAACGCATCTTGGGAGAAATGAAATCGTTGTGTGTAATGTAAGGAAAACAGGATGAACAAACTTAAGATTCAATTTTTGGGCGGGGCAGGAACGGTAACGGGATCTAAATTCCATTTGGATACAGATGAAATCAAGATTCTCGTGGATTGCGGCATGTTCCAGGGACTAAAAGAACTTCGGGAGCAAAACTGGGAACCCTTGCCCGTTGATGTATCCAATATCGATGTGGTCTTATTGACCCATGGCCATTTGGACCATTGCGGATATTTGCCCTTGCTGGCTCGACAGGGTTTTACGGGAAAGATTTTGGGAACGGCACCTAGCTTGGAAATTGCGAGGATCATTTTGGAGGATAGCGCCAAGATCCATCAAGAAGAGGCGGATAGGGCGAACAGGGAAGGGTATAGCAAGCACGATCCGGCACTGCCTTTGTATACGGAAGAAGATGTGAACCAAGCTTTAAAGCTTTTTGAAAGCATCGAGGAAGGAGAGGAAATCACCTTGTCAGAAAACTGCCGAGCCTGTTTTAAGTACAATGGACATATCATTGGTTCCACCTATATTGAGCTGCACCTTTTTGGCAAGCTCTTTGTTTTTTCGGGAGATGTGGGAAGAATGCACGATGATTTGCTCAATCCGCCTAAACAGCCGAAGTGGGCCGACTATCTTTTTGTGGAAAGTACCTATGGGGATCGATTGCATCCCAAGGAAGATGTAGCGGGAATTCTGCAGGATTTGATTGATAGGACCCTTCAAGAACGGGGTACGTTGATCATCCCTTCCTTTGCGGTGGAACGTTTACAGTCCCTGATGTATCAATTATGGAAGCTCTATAGTAAAAATCTGATTCCCAATATCCCTGTTTTTGTGGATAGTCCCATGGGAACCAATGTGTTGGGCGTATTCGAACATTTTCCACAATGGCATAAACTTTCCCTAGAGGAATATCACAATATGTGCAACCATATCAACTTGGTGAGTTCCTATCGCGAAACGTGGGAAACCATAGATGACCCAAGGCCAAAGATTGTAATTGCGGGCAGTGGAATGGTCACCGGGGGCAGGGTGTTGACCTATATCAAACAATTGGCAGACTTGGAGTCGACAACCATTCTTCTGGTAGGCTATCAAGCTGAGGAGACCAGGGGCCGAAAGTTACTGGAAGGAGCTACGGAACTTAAAATGTTCGGCAAATATGTGGATATCAAAGCCAAAATCATGCATTTGGAAAGTCTTTCCGCCCATGCGGACCAAGAAGAACTGTTGACATGGATGGGCTCCATTCGGAATATACCTGAAAAGGTCTTTTTAATCCACGGGGAAAATACCGCGATGGAAACCTACAAAACAAAAATTCACGAAAGGTTCGGGTGGCACTGTCATATTCCAAGGCTGCACGAAGTAGTGGAACTTTGGCTCTGACCTACAATTTTACCCCGTAGCTCAGGTCGCCCGCATCGCCTAGCCCGGGAATGATATAACCTTTGCTGGAGAGGGCATCATCCACAGCAGCGATCCATAGTTGGGTATCCTCAGGAAATACATTCTCTACCCTGGCCACACCAATTTTGGAACCGATTACTGAAATAATGTGGATTCGTTTGGGCGTGCCATGTTTCTTCAAAGCATTGAGCACATTTTCCAGAGTCTTTCCAGTGGCCAACATGGGATCGGTCAAGATTAGAATTTTATCATCCAATGACGGCGCTGCAAAGTATTTTACGATGACTTCAAAATCATCACCATCGTTTGGATGGTGTCTATAGGCAGAAATAAAGGCGTTTTCGGCTGCATCAAAAAAACTCAAAAGTCCTTGATGTAGGGGTAGTCCGGCCCTTAAAACGGAACATAGTACCAGTTGATCCGAGCAGAGATAGGTCTTTTTGGTTCCCAAGGGAGTGGTGATGTCGGCCTCTTCATAATCCAAGGTTTTGCTTACCTCATAGGCAAGGACCTCCCCAATGCGTTCAATGTTCCTTCGGAAACGCATGGCATCTCTTTGGATGTTGACATCCCGCATCTCCGCAATAAAAGTGTTCAAAATAGAATTGGTCTGATCGAACTGGTGTATTATCATCAGAGTATACTTTTGTTATCTGGTAGAATGGTTTTTTGTAAAAATAGGTAGAAAGTTCGGATGGTGGATATTCCTTTTCCTGATAACGATCATTGCAAACTTTCGCGATCTTTTTCTTATTTTGATGTGAAGTTTGCCTTGAACGGATTTTAGAAACTTCAAGGTGTTTTGGGAACAGAGATTAGGATATCGAATTATGGATTTTATTGATTATTACAAGGTATTGGGTGTTGATAAAAAAGCAAGTACGGAGGATATTAAAAAAGCGTATCGGAAGCTTGCCAGAAAATATCACCCAGATTTGAACCCGAACGACAAGGAGGCCGAAATGAACTTTAAAAAAGTCAATGAGGCCAATGAAGTACTTTCGGATTCCGATAAACGGAAAAAGTACGATCAATACGGTAAGGATTGGCAGCATGCCGAAGAGTTCGAAAAGGCAAAACGTTCCAGGACCCAAAGACCACAGGGGGATTATTCGGGATATACCTATTCACATTCCGGTGATTCCGCGCAGGATTTTTCAGATTTTTTTGAATCTATGTTCGGAGGAGCCGCTGGCTTTGGAAGCCGCGGACAAAAGGTTCGTTACCGTGGCCAGGACTATCATGCAGAACTGCAATTGTCCCTTATGGATGTGTACACGACCCAAAAGCAGACCCTTACCGTAAACGACAAGAATATCCGCTTGAGCATTCCAGCAGGGATAGAGGATGGACAGACCATTAAAATCAAGGGACATGGCGGTCCCGGGATAGAGGGCGGTCCGGCCGGCGACCTTTATATCACCTTTTCCATCGTGAACAACACGGACTTTAAGAGAGATGGTGCCGATCTATATAAAAATGTACAGATTCCCTTGGTAAAAGCAGTACTGGGAGGTGAAATGGTGGTGGATACCCTAACGGGAAAAGTAAAGTTGAAGGTTGCGCCCGGCACGGATAATGGGACCAAGGTAAAACTCAAAGGAAAAGGGTTTCCTAAATACAAAAAAGAAGGTCAATTTGGAGATTTGATCCTTACCTATACCGTGAAGATTCCCAAAAACCTGACTTCGGAGCAACGTTCTCTTTTTGAAGCCTTGGAAAAAACCAACCTAGTATAAAGACATGAAACAGGAAAACTACATATCGATCAAAACGTTTTGTGAACATCACGGGGTGCAGGAATCCTTTGTTTTCTCCATGCATGAGTTTGAACTGTTACATGTTGCCCAAGACCAAGATGAGGCCTTTATCCCCATGGAGGAATTGCCTATTTTGGAAAAGATGGTGCGGTTGCACCATGATCTCGATATCAACCCGGAAGGCATCCAGGCCGTATACCATTTATTGGAACAGGTGGAAAACCTTCAGCAGGAGGTTATGGCACTTCGAAGAAAGCTGGACCGATTGGGATAACCTAAGCTCCATTAATTTAGGGATATGACCTAGGTCATAGGATACGGCATGTACTGTTTTTAAATTCGAAATAAAATCCAGACAAATGAAAACTATCACAGGAATAGGGGTTTTGGATTTTGGATTCTTCGTTCAGGAACAAAGTCCCATTGCGTTAACATCGGATATCATGAAAAAAATACTAGTGCCCATCGATTTTTCACAGCATTCGGAATATGCCCTTGAAGTGGCAGCACAGATTGCCAAGCAACATGAGGCGGGAATTTTGATACTTCACATGATCGGAGTGGCCGATTCTGTTTTGGACAACTCGGAGATTGCAGAGGAACAAGAGGCCAAATACTACTTGAAAATGGCCAAGAGCAAGCTCAAAGAATTTACTAAAAAGGATTACTTAAAAGAAATCCCTGTGGAGGTCATTATCCAGAACTACAAGGATTTCAAGGAGGTGAACCAGGTGGCACAAGAGCAAAATTGCGATTTGGTGGTGATGGGCTCCCATGGTACCAGTGGACTTTCCGATCTTTTTGTGGGGTCCAATACCGAAAAGGTAGTCCGGACCTCCAATGTGCCCGTATTGGTCATCAAACAACGCCACCCAGATTTTAAGATCAATACAATGGTCTTTGCATCCGATTTGGAAAAAGAGAGCATTCCTGCTTTTAAGAAAGCTTCTGCATTTGCCAGACTACTATCTGCCTCCATAGAAATTGTGTACATCAATCATGCTGGGGCCAATTTTATGGGTTTTGACGATGTGAAGAAAAGGATGGACTCCTTTAAAAAGGAACTGGAAGAACCTGTTGAGGTCAAATTTTACAATTACCATACTGTGGAAGGAGGTCTTTTCAATTATTGTTTTAGGAACGATATCGACCTTTTGGTGATTCCAACCCATGGTAGGAAAGGACTAGCACATTTTGTAGTGGGCAGTTTGGCCGAAAATGTATCCAACCACGCCAAAATGCCGGTCATGACCATCAAGCTTTGATCAGGTTCTGAACAACAGCTCCAATCGCCCCAATTGAATCAATTCTGCCTTGTTGCTACCGGCAAAAGACGAGGTAATGGCTCTTGCGGTGGACATGACCAGTTGTTTGATCTTGGGGGTAAATAGACTTTTGTTATCGGTGTAGAACTGTTCAAATTCTTCGTACATCTCATAGCTGTCCTTCCCATATTCCAAAAGCCAATCAAATACGGTTTCAATTTGAAATGCGGCATCGGAGCCAAACTCGTCCTGAACGGAATCTACATCCAACCAATGGTCATGCACCACTTCGTTCAACTTTTCCATTTCTTTTACATGGATGCTGTGATCTGCCATGGCAACAGCGTAAAAAAGCTTCCCTAGGTTTTGATAAAATTCATTTGCCAGTTTTTTTCCAGAATCCAACATTTTAGTATTTTTTAAGTGTTCAATGAATAAATATAGGCATGGAAAAAATTCCTCCCCATGACCAAAATCAGTACTTTTAGTGTAGCTGTGGAACTATTGGAAAAAAACGATGTGTTAAAGGTAATTTCGGAAATGATTTCCGAAGGAGTGGTCATTGTAAATGATTGCCAAGAGATTGTATCCTGTAATGCCTCGGCCAATAAGATGTTTGGATATCCGGAAGGGGAGCTTTTGAACAAGCCCTTGGAAATATTGATTTTGGACGAGCTAAGGGAAAAGCACCGGGGTGAGGCCCGTGCCTTTATAAAAAAGGGAGAAGCAAGAACTATGGGCCCTGGACTAGAACTCTTTGGGGTTCGCAAGAACAGGCAACGGTTCCCTGTGGAGATAAGCCTAAACCCCTTTACGATAGCAGAAAAAAAATACGTAATGGCACTGGTGGTGGATATTACCGAACGTAAAAAGGCAGAACAGACCATTGATTATTGGTTTCAGATTTTTGATGAGTCCCTGAACGAAATATATGTTTTTGATGCCGAGACCTTTGTATTTATCAATGTGAACCGAGGAGCCCAACTCAATTCGGGATACAATCTGGAAGAATTGAACCGATTGTCTGTTTTTGATATTAAGCCCAAACTCACCAAAGAAGTTATGAAACGGCTTGTAGCACCATTGGTCAGTGGTAAAAAGGAGAAAGTGAATTTTGAGACGGTCCATAAAAGGAAAGACGGATCTCTTTACCCGGTTGAGGTACATCTGCAGTTGTCCCATATCGGTAATAAAAAAGTTTGTGTGGCTATTGTATTGGATATTACCGAAAGAAAATATTATACTCAGCAATTGGAGTATACAGTACAAGAACGTACCCAACAACTGAGGGAGGCTTTAATGGCGGAGAAAAAGCTCAATGAACTCAAAACAAAATTTCTATCCCTGGTGTCGCATGAGTTCAAGACCCCGTTGACCAGTATTTTGACCTCAACCTCCCTTTTGTCCAAGTATACTGAATCCGAGCAACAGGATAAGAGGGACAAACATATCAATACCATTAAATACAAGGTGAGGCATTTGGACAATATCCTAACGGATTTTCTTTCCATCGAGCGGTTGGATTCCGGGAAGGTCAATTATAATATCACAAGTTTCCCACTGAGCAAGTTGGTCAACGAGGTCATTTACGATTCCAATACACTTTTGAAGGAAGGTCAACATATTCGGTATCCCTTAAATATTGAGGGTATGTCCATTGAATTTGATGAAAAGATCATGGCTTTGGCACTGTCCAATCTGGTACACAATGCCATAAAATATAGCCCAGAGGATACCGAAATAGAACTTCAGGTAATCAAGGATGGCAACGATCTGCAAATCAATATTAACGATCGGGGACTAGGAATACCGATGGAGGACCAACCCTTTATCTTTGATCGGTATTTTAGGGCGAGTAATGTCCTTACCGTCCAAGGTACCGGGATAGGTCTGAACATTGTAAGACAACATATGCATAATCTTGGAGCTAACATCACCTTTAAAAGTGAGTTGGGCCAGGGCTCCACATTTACACTGCACATACCCATAAACAACAAGGAAAATGAAAAAAGTGCTACTGGTTGAGGACGATACCTCTTTGCGGGAGAATGTAGAGGAACTTCTAGAACTTTCGGGCTTTCGTGTTTTTCCGGCTTCCAACGGTAAAATGGCATTGGAACTGGCCAAAAAGGAACGACCCGATATTGTGCTTTGCGATATCATGATGCCCGAAATGGATGGTTATGAAGTGCTGGAACAAATGGCTTCATGCGATAAAACCAGGCACATTCCCTTCATTTTTGTGTCTGCCAAGACCGAACGTTCCGAAGTCCGAAAGGGTATGGATCTTGGAGCGGACGATTATCTGACCAAACCCTTTGAGGAAAGCGAACTCTTGGGGGCCATCTATTCGCGCTTGGAAAAAGCACAGCAGTTGGAGAATACCTTTTTGGAACGAACCAAACCCCATAATGAAGGAAGTGACATCAGGTCGCTCAATGAGCTGAAAAATTTTTTTGATGACCATGGGCAATTGTTCACTTTTCGAAAGGACGAGAGCATTTACACCATAGGCGACCATTCCAATATGGTTTATCTGATCTTAAAAGGTGTGGTGAAAAGTTGCGGTTTGGATGAAGAAGGCAAGGAACTTATTACCTCTATTTATTCCGAAGACGATTTTCTCGGGTTTACATCCCTAACGGAGAACCTCCCTTACCAAGAATATGCCGTAGCCATTGAAAATGTGAAATTGGCTGGAATCCATAAAGAAAAGGTGAAATCCATTCTGGAAGAGAATAAAAATGTTTCCTTGGAACTGATGGATGTCATTGCGGAGGATTTGGTGCACATTAAAAAGCAACTTTTGCAAATGGCCTATAGTTCGGTTCGCAAGAAAACGGCACAAACGCTATTGATGTATTCCAAGGCCATGGACAGGGGGAAGGACAATCCCCTTAAAATTGCACGCAGCGATTTGGCGGGCGTAGCGGGCATTGCCACGGAGAGTTTGATCAGAACCTTGTCCGATTTTAAGAACGAAGGCTTGATCGCCATAGAAAACAGGAACATTGTGGTTTTGGACAGGGAAGCCCTCGGGCGCGTGAACTAAATCTGGTGCAATCAGGTAAAAGGGTATGATATTTATCATTCCATTTGTTTTCTGGAATGATAAACTTGTGCCCACATTCAGATACCTGATGAAGAATATATTGATTCCCACGGATTTTTCCGAAAACTCCACCAACGCTCTAAAATATGCCCAGATGCTGTTCGGTTCCATGGAGTGCAGTTTTTATTTGCTATACGTAGGCTCTCTCCTGGACACCAAGATCGAAGACGAAGTAACCATGAATATTGAAATCGGTTCCTCTGAAAATACCAAGCAAAAGTTGACCGACTTGATAGAGCGGACAAGAGAAACCAACACCCGACCCAACCATTCCTTTTACTCCCTCCACGAGTACGGTTTTTTTATCCCTACCATTAGAAAACATGTTGAAGGGCAGCATATCGATCTTATTGTGATGGGAACCAAAGGTGTTTCAGGTATTCAGGAAAAAGTGGTCGGCAGCAATGCCGGGGATGTGGTGACCAAGGTACAATGCAACACCTTGGTGGTGCCCAACAATGTTGAGTTTTCCAAGCCCATGGAAATAGCGTTCCCTACCGATTACAATATTTTCTATTCCCATGAAATTTTACGCTCCATGGCAGAGATGTTACAGTTGGGCGAAGGAAAGTTCAGGATTATGAACGCGATAAAGGGTGGGGACAAACTCAACGATGAGCAAGAAACGAACAAGGAATACCTCCTGGATTTTATGGAAGAATCGTTTCCAGGCCGTTATAGCGCCCATACCATTACCAACAAGAGCGTCAAGTCGGCCATACAGTGTTTTGTGGAGAGTCGCGATATCGATATGATGTTCATGGTGGCCAAAAACCTGAATTTCATCCAGCTTATCCTTTTTGATTCCATTGTGGAGCAGATCAGTTTCCATACCAAGGTTCCCTTTTATGTCATCCATCAATAAGTAAGGTTGGCCTCTAACTTTTTATGACAGGTGATGGAAATCATAGTATGTAATAGTCCGGGTTCATAGCTTTATCCTATATTAAGATTTGACAAGGATTTGAGCCATGATGAAGATAGTTTTACCTACCGATTTTTCCGAAAATGCATTCCATGCCATCAGCTATGCTGCAAGGCTGTTAGAGAACACCACCACGGTGTTCTATTTGATGCATACCTATACCCCGCCCGTATACCGGGTGGATTATGCATTGGGCAGTCCTGGCCAATTGGGTCTTCCAGATGATTTTAGATATGCTGCCGAGGTACAGTTGGACAAAACAAGACAGCGGATAGAAGAACAGTTTGACAATCCCAAACACACCTTTATCACCCATGCCGCATTCAATACGCTGGAAGATGAAATCCGGCTTTTTTCCATGAAGGAGAACGTAGATTTGATAATCATGGGCACCCAAGGGGCAACCGGGGCAGCAGAAATTCTGTTTGGATCCAATACGGTCCATGTACTGAAACGAACACAGATTCCTGTACTTGCCATTCCCGCAGATTATGAATTTGAAGCACCAGGTGAGATTTTGTTCCCTACCGATTTGGAAGTGGATTTTGACAAGGTGGATATAGCGTTTCTGTTGGAGTTTGCCAAACTATGGCATTCCAAAATCCATATTATGCACATTGCCTTGCCGGAAGGTCTTACGGAAGAACAGGAGAATAATAGGGCCAAACTGGAAGGGTTGCTGTTGGAACACAACCATGCTTTCCACAATCTGCCCGATCAAGAATTGATTATGGCCATAAACGCTTTTCAAGAAGAAATTACTGCCGAAATCCTGGTCATGGTCAAGAACAAGCACACCTTTTTGGAACGTCTTTTTATGGAGCCCGTCATCAAAAATGTCGGACTGCACAGTACAATTCCTTTTTTGGTACTTCCCTATAACCTAAAAACCTGAGCCATGTTACAAGTTTTGGTCCCTACGGATTTTTCCAACAATTCATACAACGCCCTATACTACGTGGCTAAACTGTTCAAAACCAAGGAATGCACTTTTCATTTGATCAATGTGTGCGGAGTTTTGGGTAATGTTGACATCGAAACGGCACAAGTGGAATCGACCCAAGGGTTGGATGCCATGACCCATAGATTGGTTCGTGATGTTGGGAACAACTCCAAGCATCATTTTGAAAAAGTGTCCTTGTGTCGTAATATGACCAAGGGTGTTGCTGACTATGCCAAAGAGCATCCGATAGATTTGATGGTCATTGGGAACAAAGCCAAAGAAGAAGGAGCAAACATCATGTTCGGTAACAATGCCATGCAATTGGTACGGGAAGTCAATCAATGCCCCGTACTTATTGTTCCTTTGGAAATTGATTTTAAAAATGTGGATAAGATGGCATTCATATCCAATTATGCCAATCCCATTGCGGAAGAAAATGTGAAGGCCCTTTTGTTTTTTTCCAATCTTATGGATAGTTCGTTGGTGCCCATGAGCATTGAGGAAGGTAAGGGTACCGATGCCATGGCCAAGAACAAAGCCAAGTTTTTAAAGGCGGTGTCCAAGAATCTTTCCAAAGAGGTGGTGTTACCGATGTTCGAAGACAAGGTCAAGACCATTTTGCAATTTGTGGAATTGTGGAATATCGATATGCTTTGTATGGTGTATTATCCCCATCATTTTTTCTTGGAATTTATTGGAAAAGGAATCATTAAGGATTTGAACACCAAGCTTTCCGTTCCCTTTCTGATCCTTCCTGACAGACCAAAGTGACCTATATCATGGTGCATTTTGAGAGTTCTGAGTAATTTTAATCAAAAACCTAAAAGCCATGGACAAGCGCGTGTTGTTGCCCACAGATTATTCAAAAAATGCACTGAACGCCATCAGGTATGCCTTTGAACTTTATAAAGACGTTCAATGTGATTTTTATCTATTGAACGCATTCCATGTTTCTGGGTATAACCTGGATAGCATGCGGGTGCCCGAAATAGGGGAACCTTTATATGAGGCCGCCAAACAAGAAGCAGAGGATGGCATGGCCCATTTGATGGAACAACTGGAAATCCATCCTAAGAACGAAAAGCACACCTTGCATACCATTATCACGTTTAACAGTCTGTCCGAGGCTATTCGCAATGTGATAGAAAAAAAGGACATCAACATTATTGTAATGGGTACCAAAGGTGTAACGGATGCCAAGGCAAGGGTATTTGGTACCAATGCCGTCTCTGTAATGGAGCGGATAAAAAAATGTCCGGTAATTGCCGTACCAACGGACTATTCCTTGGAACCACCGAAAGAGATGGTCTTCCCGACCGATTATAAGACCCATTTTAAAAAACGTGAGCTCGATTACATGATCGAAATTGCAAAACTACACGGTGCCAAAATCAATGTGTTGCATATAGATAGGGACAAGGACGGTAAACTGAACAGGGAGGAAGAGGAAAACAAAAAACTGTTGCTGGACATTTTGGAAGGAACCGATTACGAAACACATTTTTTGTCCTCGGTAAAAGTGAGCAAGGGCATCAACCTATTTGTGGAAAGCAAAGACTGTGATATGATTGTTTTCATGAACAGGAAACATTTGTTCTTCGGAAGCATCCTATCCAATCCGTTGGTCAAGGAAATAGGTTATGATCCCAAGGTGCCCATATTGGAATTGAATGATAATTGAAAATTAAGAAGATGAAAAAAGTTGGAATTTGGCTGGACAAGAAGGAAGCTATGGGAGTGGTTTTGGAACATGGAAAGGAAAAGTTTTTCAATATCGATTCCGAGTTGGATTTTTTCAATCCCAAAGGAGGGTCGCGCTCCAAAACAAAGTGGGGCCCCCAGGACGTGGTCCAGGACAGCAAATACTTGGAAAGGGAAAAACACCAATTGAAAAATTATTTCGATAAGATTGCCGAAACGGTACAGGATGCCGATCAATTGGCTATTTTCGGACCTGCTGAGGCTCCGGAAAAGTTCATGGCCGAACTGGAGGACAACTATCCCGAACTGGCCCAAAAGGTAACCGTCTCCGAAAAATCGGACAGCATCACCAAGAACCAGTTCAAGGCCATGGTGAAACAAACTTTTGGCATGGATGATCGATATCCGGAAAAATCCATTTAGAGCCACCTAGATGATTTAAATCATTTCATAAGAACCGACCAAACCATACATTCATGGGAGCCTTAGATTTTTTAAAACTATGGTTATGGTCAAGTTGGGTAAAATAGGGGAATTGCACAAAGAACTGCAAAATTGGAAATCTTACCTGCAGTTCATTGATGATGAAATGGTCTTCATCCAAAGGCTGTTGAACTCCTATATTTTTGAACCTAGAACCCCGAATCTTTTCGAGAGGCTGGAGGATTTCAAGCAGGAATTCCATGATTCCAAGATAGAAAAGAACCAATTGAAAAAGGCCATACTGGAACATGAGAAACATCTTGGAGGCCTAGTAGAATGTACCTCTGATGATTGTGATTCCCATTATTTTGAGAAACACCTCGAATTTAAGGACGCGATGAGTGCTTATATAGAGAGTTACCTCAAACTCAAGCACAAGGTGTACAGTTATGCTGGATCGGTACTGAAGCGAAAAAAACCACAGGATTGACATGCAGCGCAATGTTAAAAGGCATTGGCGCATGATGTATAACACAGATTCATTAATCTAAAATTTTAATTATGTCACTGGTTAAATTAAACGGAAAGCGATTTCCATGGAATGAGAGCTTGATCGATTTTTTTAATCGAGACACTTTTATTGACGATGATTTTTTCAATCTGGAAAAATCCCTCCCATCAATGAACGTGAAGGAGCACGACGATGATTTTGAAATTGAGATTGCCGCCCCAGGGTTTGACAAGAAAGATTTCAACATCACCATGAAAGATGACGTTTTGGAAGTTTCTGCACAAAAAAGCAAAGAAGAAACCGAAAAAGACGAAGACTACACCCGAAGGGAGTTCAATTACAATTCGTTCACACGAACTATGCAGTTGCCCCATTCGGTAGATCAAAAAAAAGAAGTAAAGGCCACGTACAAAAATGGAATCTTGAAGCTCAATCTTCTCAAAATGGAAGAAGCCAAGGAAAAACCCAAAAAAGTAATTGAAGTGGTCTAAAGACGAACACGCGGCAAATGGATTTCCATTTGCCGCATAAATTAAGAACTATGAAGACAAGAATCCAAAAAGGGACCTTTAGGGAATGGCTTACGGCAGAAGAATTGCACGAAGAGTCCAAAAAATGGTCTTCCGAATTAAAATTCGCCAAGGACGAGCAAAAATTCCTGAACAGTATGGTCAAGGACTATACATTGGACATTATCGATTCGGATATGTTCAATACCGTACAACCGGTAGTGGAAGCCTTGAATAAATCCGAAAAAGAGTTGGTCGACCTATTCAAAAAAGTACAGTTGCATGAGAACCAACTCCAGATCATGGTAGATGATGTAAACCAGAATAGGATGGAAAATGCCTATCTGGACACTCATGCCGACCTTGAAAAGGAAATGGAACGCTATTTCATCAAATATCGTGAGGCCAAGAACAAAATATTCGATATCGTATCGCAAGTGATCAAAAGGAAAAAACAAAAAAGGTTATTGAATTAATAGCCTGTCTAGCAAGAAAACTATGAAAGTACTGGTCTACAGTGCCAAGGATTTTGAGATGGATAACCTCAAAAAGGCAAATGGAGAAAAGCATAAAATGAAATTCGTGCCCGAGGCTTTGGACGCCACAACGGCGGTCATGGCTGCGGGCTACGATGCCATCTCCATTTTTTCAAACGATGATGCCTCTTTGGTCGTACTCGAAATCTTGAAGGAACTTGGAGTCAAATACATTACCCTGAGGGCTACCGGTTACAATAATGTAAGTGTAAAATCCGCCAAGCGCATTGGGCTCAAGGTAGCTTATGCCCCGGAATATTCCCCCCATGCCATTGCGGAACATGCCGTAGGTCTTTTGTTGGCCCTGAACCGTAAATTGGTACTGGCCCATGAGCAGGTAAACCAGTATAACTTTTCATTGGACAATTTGGTAGGGTTCGATTTAAATGGGAAAACCGTGGGCATTTATGGAACCGGAAAAATAGGTTCCATATTGGTAGGGGTCTTCCATGCCTTCGGATGCAAGGTTTTGGCCACGGACCTGAGAAGGAACCTCTATTTGGAAAACCATTATGACCTGGAGTACCTTCCTTTGGAAGAAATGTGCAGAAGGGCAGATATTGTAAGCATCAATGTTCCGCTCACCTATGAGACCCATCATGCTATCAATACCTCAGTGTTCAATGCCATGAGGAAAGGAACCTATCTGGTGAACACGGCCCGTGGTGGAATTGTCAAGACCGATGATCTGATCGAGGCACTTCAGAAGGGAATCCTTGGCGGTTATGCCACCGATGTTTATGAAGGGGAACGTGGCATATTCTTTAAGGACAACAGCAAAAGGGGAATCGATGATCAAAAACTAAAGGATCTCATCGCCATGCCCAATGTATTGCTAACACCCCACCAGGCCTTTGCCACCAAGGAAGCCTTGGAGAGGATTGCGGATACCACGATTTATAATCTGGATTGTTGGGAAGAGGGCAGGAGCTGCAAAAATGAACTGGGCTACGAAACCTATGTGTCATAAAAGAGGGCTCAACAATTTGGCAAATCCCTCGATCAATTTATTGATCCATGGCCGTTGACTGAATTTACGGTAATCGTTCAGTACCTTGGATTTGTCGCAGTCCTCCAGAAATTTCTGTTTCATCCTTTGACAAAGGTCCTCGTCATAAACAAAGGCCTGTGCCTCGTAATTCTGTTGAAGGCTACGGTTGTCCAAGTTGGCAGTTCCTATGCTGGCAATCTCGTCATCACAGAGCATCACTTTGCTGTGAAGAAAACCGTCCGCATGCAAGTAGACTTTTATACCCGCTTTTAGGTAAGATTCGTAATAAGCACGAACGCACCAGTCCACCAATTTAATATCCGTTGTGGAAGACATCAAAAGCCTCACATCAACACCACTCAATGCAGCGGTCATCAAACCCTGCAAAATGGCATGGTTGGGGATAATGTAGGGGTTTACGATATAGAGGTATTTTTCCGCACTGTTGATCATGGAAAAATAAACCTGTTCCATCACGTCAAAATCGTCGTCAGGACCACTGGGCACAATTTGTAGTGGCATTTGGGAATCGGAAACTTTTGTGACTTTAAAACTGGATATATCCACCTTTTCACCACTGGCCAAATACCAATCGGTAATGAAGATACTGTTCAGGAAATCAACGGCTTCCCCCTCAATTTTTAAATGGGTGTCGTGCCATTTCCCCAAAGAGGGATCGCCTTTGAGGTACTTGTCTGAAATATTGATACCCCCCGTAAACCCAACCTTGTTGTCCACCACAATGATCTTGCGGTGGTTTCGGTAGTTGAGGGAAGTGAGAAACCGTCCGAACCGGAAGGGGAGGAACTGTGCCGTTTCCACGCCGATTTCCTTTAGTTTTTTCAGGTACTTTTTGCTAAGGGAATAACTTCCAATGCCATCATATAAAAGTCGAATGGTGACATTTTCTTTGATTTTTCTTTTAAAGATATCCAGCAGCTTCTCCGCAAGCAATCCATCTTCATAAATATAATACTGCAGATGGATGTGTTCCTTGGCGCCTTCCAGGGCTTCAAAAATACTTTCGAAAGTGATTTTTCCATCTTGTAACAGGCTGAGTTCATTGCTGCAGGTAACCGGGCATTTGACTGTTTTTTGAATGAGCTTTGTTATTTTTTTCTTGTTGGAAGATATGCTGGGTATGCAGTCTTCGTATGATATTTCGTCCCTGTGGTTGAATGTATTCTTTAAGGAAAACATTTTGCTCTTCCTCCTGTTTCTACCGAACAAAAGATAGAGCAGAACACCACCGACTGGAATGGTAAAAATGGCCAATAGCCATGCCAGTGTCTTACTGGGCCTCACCCCATTCAACAATAAACTGACCACCATGATCAAGGCAATCAGGATGTAAATTCCTATGAGAATGGGTATGAGCATCTATTTTGATGGGTTCATATATGAACAAAGATACACTACTTCCTATTTTTGGGTCATGATGGAAATCAGATACTTAAAATATTTGAACAATTGTTTTAATCATTTGTTCAATGTTTGATTTTGTTTTGTACTTTTGTGATGGAATACAGGAATTATGACGGAAAACAAACTGGATACGGAGGAAAAAATCAAGGCGGCTGCCGCAAAGTTGTTTACCCAGAGAGGGTATGCCGCGACCAAAACGAGGGATATTGCCGAGGAGGCGGGCATCAATCTTTCTTTATTGAACTATTACTTCCGAAGCAAGGAAAAACTGTTCAACCTGATCATGGGCGAAAAGATCCGTCAGTTTTTTGGAATCGTGGTTCCGGTTATCACCGATGCCAGTCTAGACCTTGAACTGAAAATTGAGCTTTTTGTGGAGAAATACATTGAAACACTGACCCAAAACCCCGACCTGCCCATTTTTGTGCTGAACGAGATTCGTAATGATCCCAAGCATTTTGTGGAAGAAATTGGGGCAAATAAGATTTTGATGAGCTCATCATTGATGAACCAGATCAGGGCAAAGAATCCAGAAGTCAACCCAGTACATTTCATTATGAACCTTATGGGAATGTCGGTATTTCCCTTTTTGTCCAAACCTGTTTTTATGGCTTCACAAGTTGTTGATGAAAACAGCTTCAGGGCACTTATGGAAGAGCGCAGGAAGTTGATACCCATTTGGATGAAGGCTATAGTGGAAAGTAAATAAATTTTTTTGCCTAAAAATTGGTCAAATGATTAAATCAAAATATCAATCATGAAACGTACAAGCACATTAACCTTTTTATTGCTCTTGTTCGGTATTGCGGTGCAAGCGCAATCCCTGGGAAGCCTCACCTTGAGAGAGAGCTACAACATGGCGCGGTCCAATTATCCCTTGATTCGGCAGCAAGGCCTGATACAATCGGCATCCGACTTCAACGTGGAAAACATTCTCAAGGGAAATCTGCCGCAGGTAAACCTTAATGCCCAGGCCAGTTATCAGACCGAGGTCACCCGATTGCCCATAGAGGTTCCAGGAATGGATGTGCCGGTTTTGGATAAGGACCAATACCAAGTGTATGCGGAGATCAATCAAAAATTGTTCGATGGGGGCAAAACCGAAAAGAAAGTCAAGATTCAAGAGGCACAACAAGATATTGAAGAGGGGCAATTGGAAGTTCAATTGTATGACATTTATAAACGGGTAAGCCAATTGTATTTTGGCATTTTATTGGCCAAGGAACAAATATTGCAAAACGACCTACAAGAAAAGGACATTCAGCTGGCCATGGATAGAGTACAGACCCGAATCCAAAATGGAGCTGCCATTGAGAGCGATCTTTTTACGCTAAAGGCCAGTCAATTGTCCATTCATCAAAGGACAACGGAACTGATTTCCCTTAAAAAGGCTTACTATCAAATGCTATCCATCTTTGTAGGTAAAGATGTGGATGAAGAAACTATGTTGACCAGACCGCAAGAGACCATGGATATAGGCGGTATCAACCGACTGGAAGTGGGCCTTTTTGACAAACAAATGTCCTTGCTCGATTTGCAATCCAGTCTTTTGAACACCAAAATCACCCCAAGTCTTTCCCTTTTCGGTAGGGCAGGATATGGAAAACCTGGCTTGAATATGCTCAGCAACGAATTCGATTCCTATTTTTTGGGAGGGGCACGTTTGCAATGGCCATTGTTCAATCTGTATACCAACAAAAAGGAGAAGGAAATCAACAAAATTGAAAAGGAAAAACTCCAGACCCAAAAGGAAACCTTTCTCTTCAACACCAAAATGGAATTGACCCAGCAACATACCGAAATAGATAAGTTCCGAAAGCTTTTGGAAATGGACGATTCCATCATTGAGAGCTATGTCAAGGTGAAGGATGCTTCCCTGTTCAAATTGGACAATGGCACCATCGATGTGAACGATTATATCCGAGATGTAAACCAAGAAAGCCGGGCCATACAGAACAAACTGTTGCACGAGATTCAGTTGCTGATGAAACTCGAAGAATTAAAAATAACCCAAGGAATTTAATTACCGATACCATGATGAGACGAATTCAAATATCAACTGCCGCGCTACTGTTGTTGGCCATTTCCTGTTCCGATACGAATGGATTGTATGATGCTTCGGGCACTTTTGAGGCCACTGAGGTAAACATTGCTTCCGAAGCCAACGGTGTGATCAAACAACTAAATCTTGAAGAAGGCCAAACCTTGGAAATTGGGGAGTATTTAGGTTATGTGGATAGTACCCAAGTGTATCTACAAAAACAACAATTGGAGGCCCAGATCAAGGTATTGTTGAACAGGAGACCGGACATTGCGGTACAACTCTCTTCCTTGGAAGAGCAATTAAGACAGGCCAAACGGGAGCAACAGCGTGTCCAGAATCTGGTCAACGGAAAAGCGGCTCCGCAAAAGGCCCTCGACGATGCCAATTCGCAAGTGGAGATCATTGAAAACCAAATAAAGGCCCAAAAATCAACGCTTTCCATCAGTACTTCGAGTCTGGTGAACGAAACCGAACCCTTACAGGCACAGATACGCCAGTTGAACGACAAGCTGGAAAAATGCAAGATCATCAATAAGGTCAAGGGTACCGTTTTGACCAAGTTTGCCGAGGAAAACGAAACCACCGTTCAAGGAGCTCCCTTGTACAGTATTGCCAATTTGGAAACCCTGACCCTACGGGCCTACATTACGGGAGAATTGCTTCCGGAAGTAAAGATTGGTCAGCAGGTAAAGGTTTTGATCGATAGCGCTTCGGAAGATTATAAAACCTATGAAGGTACTGTAGAATGGGTAAGTGACAAGGCAGAGTTTACGCCCAAGACCATCCAAACCAAGGAGGAGCGAGCCAATTTGGTTTATGCGGTAAAAATTAAGGTGCCCAATGATGGTTACTTGAAAATTGGTATGTACGGAGAAGTGAAATTCTGAAATGAAAGCTGTAATCGCCGAAAATATCAGCAAACAATATGACGGTAAACCCGCCGTGGAAAAAGTCTCTTTTGAGGTCAACGAAGGAGAGATTTTTGGTCTCATCGGTCCTGATGGGGCCGGAAAAACCAGCATTTTTCGAATATTGACCACCTTATTGTTGCCTGATGGTGGCTCGGCCCAAGTGCATCATTGGGATGTAGTCAAGGATTGGAGGGCCATTCGGAACGCCGTGGGTTACATGCCCGGAAAGTTTAGCCTGTACCAAGATCTTACCGTGGAGGAAAACCTACACTTTTTTGCTACGGTATTCAACACCACCATTCAGGAAAATTACCATTTAATAGAGGACATTTATGTGCAATTGGAACCCTTCAAGAACCGAAGGGCAGGGAAGCTTTCAGGCGGGATGAAGCAGAAATTGGCGCTATGTTGTGCCTTGATCCACAAGCCGAAAGTGTTGTTCCTGGATGAACCTACCACGGGTGTCGACCCTGTTTCCCGAAGGGAATTTTGGGAAATGCTCAAAAAACTGAAGCAACAGAATATCAGCATTGTGGTCTCTACACCTTATATGGACGAGGCATCGATGTGTGATCGCATCGCTTTGATTCAATCAGGAAGTATTTTGTCCATCGATACACCACAAGATTTGGTGAAAAATTATGGAAATCAACTTTTTAGGGTGAAGGCCAATGACCGTTACAGGCTTTTGGAGGTATTAAAATCTGTACCCTCTACCAAAAGCTATGCCTTTGGGGAGTATGCCCATGTTTCTGTCGAGAAAGACCATCAAATGGATGCTTCGGAAATTGCCCAACATCTACAGCAAAATGGTTTGACCGAAGTAGAGGTGGGAGAGGCCGAGGTGACCATTGAGGATTGTTTTATTAACCTGTTACATTGATTTTAGGATGGAAGAAGTAGTGATACAGGCCGATAAGCTCACCAAAAAGTTTGGTGATTTCACTGCCACGGATGCTATTACCTTTCAGGTGAGGAAAGGGGAGATCTTTGGTTTCTTGGGTGCCAATGGAGCAGGAAAGACCACGGCCATGAGAATGTTGTGCGGATTGTCGGTTCCAACATCCGGAGAGGCAAAAGTAGCTGGTTTTGATATTTACAAAGAGACGGAATCCATCAAGAAAAATATTGGCTATATGAGCCAGAAGTTTTCCCTATACGAGGATTTGACCGTGGTGGAAAACATTCGGTTTTTTGGCGGCATTTACGGGTTGAACAATGAGCAGATCAAAAACAAAACGGAAGAACTGATCGAGCGATTGGGGCTTACTTCCGTCCGAAAAGAATTGGTAGTGGACCTTCCCTTGGGATGGAAACAAAAGCTTTCATTTTCCATTGCGATCATCCATCAGCCCAAAATCGTTTTTTTGGATGAACCTACCGGGGGTGTGGATCCCTTGACCCGTCGCCAATTTTGGGAATTGATCTATGAGGCGGCCCACAATGGCATCACCGTTTTTGTGACCACACACTATATGGATGAAGCCGAGTATTGCGATCGATTGTCCATCATGGTGGATGGAAAGATCAAGGCCTTGGACACACCAAAAAATCTAAAGATGCAGTTTGAAGCGGAATCCATGGACGAAGTGTTTTACAAATTGGCCCGGCAGGCCACTAGAGCAGAATAGAACAAGATGAAAAGACTGTTGGTTTTCATAAAAAAGGAATTCACCCACGTGCTCAGGGATAAAAAGACACTCCTGATATTGTTCGGTATGCCCATTGTACAAGTGCTCATTTTTGGGTTTGTACTTTCCAATGAGGTGAAGAACACGGATCTTTTGGTAATCGATCAGGCGCAGGACCGTGCATCCAAAGAAATCATCTCCAAGGTACAGGCGAGTGAGTATTTCGATATTGCATCGGTCACTTTTGATGTGCAGGATGTGGAAGCTTCCTTTAAAAAGGGAAAGAGCAAGGCCGCTTTGATCCTACCCAAGGATTTTGAGAAAAACCTGATGACCAAACATGTGGCCCAAGTACAGATTTTGGCCGATGCCTCCGATCCCAACCACGCCACCACCATCGAAAATTACCTTACGGCCATCATTCGAGATTATACCAATTCCCTGAATGCCTCCATGCCCTATACCATTATTCCGGAGGTTCGCATGTTGTACAACCCGCAACTCAAAGGAGCCCCCAATTTTGTGCCCGGGGTCATGGCCCTGATCTTGATGCTGGTCTGTGTGATGATGACGGCCATTTCCATCGTTCGTGAAAAGGAGATGGGCACCATGGAAGTGTTGTTGGTATCACCCTTCAAACCTATCATGGTGATTGTTTCCAAAGTAGTGCCTTATTTTATCCTTTCCATGCTGAACATCGTCTCCATTTTATTGTTGAGTGTTTATGTGCTGGGAGTGCCCATCAAGGGAAATGTATTGTTGCTGTTTGGTGAGAGTGCCCTGTTTATATCGACCTGTCTTTCTTTGGGAATTTTTATTTCCATAAAAACGCAGACCCAACAGGTGGCCATGTTGATTTCGTTGATGGGTATGCTATTGCCTACTGTTCTCTTCAGTGGGTTCATGTTCCCTATTGAAAATATGCCTTTTCCGCTTCGTATGATCTCGAACATTGTTCCTGCCAAATGGTTTTACATCATTGTGAAGGATATCATGATCAAGGGTCTGGGCTTTGCCGCGGTATGGAAAGAGAGTTTGATTTTGATGGGTATCACGGTGTTTTTCCTCGGAATCAGTATCAAGAACTTTAAAATTAGGCTGGCATGAGAACCATCAAGTTTTTGCTCTACAAAGAATTCAAACAGATTTTCAGGAACCGATCGATCGTTGCCTTGATCCTGTTCATGCCCGTTATGCAATTACTCATTTTGCCCTGGGCCGCGGATTATGCGGTGAAGAACATCAATGTGGCTTTGGTGGACCAAGACCACTCTACCTATACCCAAGAATTGATTTCCAAAATATCCGGCTCCAATTATTTCAATATTGTATCCACCGACGCGTCGTACGATAAGGCTTATCGTTCCATTGAATCCGATGCCGCGGATTTGGTCCTTCTGATTCCGCCCAATTTTAAAAGGGATTTGGTGAAGAACAAAACACAGAAACTGTTTTTGGCCGTGAATGCCATCAATGGAACCAAGGCCAATTTGGGAGCGGCCTATATGCAAGAGGTCATCAAAGAATACAATGGAAAGTTGCAAACGGAAATTCATTCCGTTGGAAGGAACTCTACACCCCATAGGGCAGAGGTGACTTTTTCCAACTGGTACAATCCCCATTTGAGTTATAAGGTATTCATGGTTCCTGGAATCTTGGCAATTTTGGTGACCATGGTGGGTGGCTTTCTGTCCGCATTGAACATTGTGAAGGAAAAGGAAGTGGGTACCATTGAACAAGTGAACGTGACCCCAATCAAAAAGCATCATTTTATTCTGGGAAAAATGATACCCTTTTGGGTTTTGGGGAATGTAGTCTTTACTTTAGGGTTGATTGTCTCTTGGGTCATTTATGGTATTGTTCCCGTGGGAAGTTTGTTGTTGCTGTATGGCTTCATCGCGGTGTATTTGTTGGCCGTTTTGGGCTTCGGATTGTTGGTTTCCACCTATAGCGAAACGCAGCAACAGGCCATGTTTGTCATGTACTTTTTTATGATGGTGTTTATTTTGATGGGTGGCCTTTTCACTCCCATTGAAAGTATGCCCGAATGGGCCCAGGAAACCATCAAGATAAACCCATTGAGCTATTTGATCAGGGTGTTGCGGATGATTGTTCTAAAGGGGAGTACTTTTTCCGACATCGTTCCCCATTTGCTGACCATTGCCCTTTTTGCCATTGGACTCAATGGTTGGGCCATGTTGAATTACAAAAAGACCAACTGATTATTTTATAGCAGGGAGATTTGCCCAAACCCCAGGTTTTCATTTTACATTTGTTTGCCATACCAATTGAAAGCAGATGAGAGCCATTGTTTATGAAAAGTTCCAAGGTCCTATTACCTTACAAAATGTGGTTGATCCCACTCCAAAAAATCATGGAGTGGTGGTAAAAGTAACCGCTACAGGGTTATGCCGAAGTGACTGGCATGGTTGGATGGGGCATGACGCCGATATTGAATTGCCCCATGTGCCGGGGCATGAATTGGTAGGCATTGTTGCCGAGGTCGGAAAAGATGTCAAAAACTTCAAAGTGGGGGATAGGGTGACCGTTCCCTTTGTCTGTGGATGTGGTACCTGCCCCGAATGCCATTCAGGGAACCATCAGGTATGTGATAACCAAACCCAACCAGGGTTTACTCATTGGGGCTCCTTTGCTGAATACGTAACCTTGGATCATGCAGACATCAATTTGGTGAAACTTCCAGAGGAGATCGCTGATATTACAGCTGCCATTTTGGGTTGTAGGTTTGTCACTTCTTTCAGGGCTGTGGTAGATCAAGGGAAAGTGCAAGGAGGGCAGTTTGTGGCCATTCATGGTTGTGGGGGTGTAGGTCTTTCCGCTATTATGATTGCCAATGCCTTGGAAGCACAGGTCATCGCCATCGACATCAATGATGAAACCTTGAAGTTGGCTACCGCATTGGGAGCGACCAAAACGGTGAATGCATCCAAATCAAGCAATGTGGTAGAGGAAGTGAAAGCATTGACCCATGGAGGCGCACATGTGTCCTTGGATGCTTTGGGAAGTCAAGCAACCTGTTTCAATTCCGTTGCCAACTTGAGAAAAAGGGGAAAACATATTCAGGTAGGTTTGATGACGGGAGACCATCAGCACCCAAAAGTACCCATGGACAAAGTTTTGGCCAATGAACTGGAAATTATAGGCAGTCATGGTATGCAGGCCTTTCGTTATTCGGCCATGCTCGAAATGATTAAAGAGGGCAAGCTCCAACCTGAAAAGTTGGTGGAACGCACCATTTCCTTGGAGAATATCACTGTGGAATTACCCAATATGGACAAGTTTACCAACAAAGGTGTTTTGGTAGTGGATTCCTTTTGAAGATTAGGAATCTGTTAAAAAGTAAAAACCCTTCTTTAGAAGGGCTTTTCATTATTATTTGAAATCGTTGACATTTTCACCAAGATCATATACGGGGACTTTATCCACCAATTTCTCCAAGATACTACTTCCTGCAGTACTTCGGTAACCACCGGCACAATGAACGATCAAAGGTTTGTCCATAGGGATTTGATCCACGGATTTTCGGAGATCATTCAATGGAATGTTGATGGCTTGTTCAAAAAACTTCCCTTCTTCCACCTCACTTTGGTTGCGAATATCCACAATGGTATAGCCGTCTTTATTTTTCTTGAAATCGCTTAAATCCAATTTATTGCTTTGGACAAGTTTAGATTCATCCAAGGTCAAAACCAGTTTCACCTGTTTTTCGTATCCAATTTTGGCCACGCGTTCCAAGATCATATCCAAATCCTCGGGTTTGTCTATCACAATGCTGAAGGGTTCGTTGGGTTCCACAATGGCTCCCAACCATGTTTCAAACTTGGAGTTTTCAGAAACAGCCATTACATTGATACTTCCGGGCAAGTGTCCTTTTTTGAATACTACTTCATCACGTACGTCAATGATCAATCCTTCCGCAGTGGTATTAAGTTTGAAGGGAACCTTCGCAACAGACGTCCTTAGGTTTTCCGGACCTCTGCGATTGGTATCCACATCAAAACCAAAATAGGATGGTATAAAAGGTTGACTGTCCAGAAGGGTTCCCACGAATTCTTCCTTGGATTGTGGTTTAAAGGCCCAGTTGCCCATTCTTTCATTCCCCATGGTACTGCTATTGTCTGAGCTCAGATTTTTTCCACAAAGTGAACCGGCCCCATGGGCTGGGTACACCAAGGCACCATCTGGAAATTCCTTGAATTTGTTTTGGATGGTATCGTACATCATTTCGGCCAACTCTTGACGCTTTGCAGTCATGTTCCCTGCTTTTTCCCTCAAATCAGGCCGTCCCACATCACCAATAAAAAGAGTGTCACCAGTGAATAAGGCCATCTTTCCGGCTTGCTCGGCAACCACGGTAATGCTATCAGGGGAGTGCCCCGGCGTGTTACGGGCAGAAATGGTAATATAGCCGATCTGTATACTATCCCCTTCATCAAAAGGATGGTATTCATAATCGGCACCCAACATTTTACTGTGATAGATAACAGCTCCCGTTTCTTGATGGATTTGCAAATGGGAACTTACAAAATCCGCATGGGGATGTGTCTCTATCACCGCCACAATTTTTGCCTCATGTTCTTGGGCGAAAGCATAGTACTGCATTGGGTTCCTTTCTGGGTCAATGACCGCCATTTCACCGTTGCTGACAACGGCATAGGAATAATGGGCAAGTGGTTTGTATTCAAATTGTTTTATTTCCATAAGCTTTTTGGTTAGAAGGGCGCCTTTCTTGCAAGGCGCCCTTATTCAACAAATCTTAAAGTTCTTTTTTTGCAAGATACCAATCCACTTTTTCAAGGGAATCGTCTGCAATACGTGCATTGAGTTCATCCAAGGTTTTTGGAGGTCCTACAATGACCTTGTCTCCTTTTTTCCAATCCAATGGCATGGCCACTTTGTATTTGTCAGAGGTTTGAAGTGCTTCCAAAGCCCTCAAGATTTCATCCATGTTACGTCCCACGTTCAAGGGATAGTACATCACCAAGCGTACCTTTTTTGCTGGATCGATGAAGAACACGGCCCTTACCGCAGCAGTCATACTTTCATTCGGCTGAAGCATTCCATAGAGCTTGGCCACCTTCATATCCAAATCGGCAATAATGGGAAAATCAAAGTACACCCCGGTGTTTTGTCTTACGTTCTGTACCCATCCCAAGTGAGCATGGATACTGTCAATGCTAAGACCCAAAAGCTCGGTGTTCAATGCATCAAACTCACCTTTACGCTGAGCAAAACCACTCATTTCCGTAGTACAAACGGGTGTGAAATCTGCAGGGTGGGAGAACATGACAACCCATTTATCTTTTGCAAATTCTGAGAACTTGATTTTTCCTTTGGTAGTTACTGCTTCAAAATCTGGAGCTGTATCCCCGATTCGTGGCATTTGATAAGCTTTTTCGGTTTCTAGATAAGCGTTTTCCATAATAGTATAAGATAAATTTATTGTTTTTTAATTCTTGATAAAATTACCTTATAAAAATAGGCCTACCGGTAACCAAGGTTACACAGCTCTCTTTTAACATGGGTTTAACGGATAACGTAGAGATTCATTCGCTGAATATGAAATCCACCGCCATTTGTGCATGAAGGTCGGTAGTGGCGAGAGTGGGCATATCAACATCATCAGGTTTTATTAATAGCGGCAGTTCGGTACACCCCAATATAATGCCATCTGCGCCTCTCTTTCGTAATACATGGATCTGCTCCAAAAAAAAAGCTTTGGCTTCTTCCGAAAAAATACCTTGAGTCAATTCTTTGGAAACATAGTGATGTGCTTGGGGAATGTCACCTTCTTCCGGTATGATTGTTTCAATCCCATAATTTTTCTTCAGCACTTTTGGAATGAAATCTCCGGTCATGGTGGGTTTGTTTCCCAATAAACCTAATTTCTTCAATCCTAACCGTTGTGCTTCCGTTCCCGTGGCATCTGCAATGTGCAAAATGGGGATTTCAATTTTGGGTTGAACAAAGTCATAGACCATGTGGGGCGTATTGGCGCAGATGACTATGGCTTCGGTACCTACTTCCTGTAGCTTTAAGGAGGTTTCCAGATATTTTGCATTGATCTTTTCCTTGTTCTGTTCCCGCATTAGTTCTATGTTGATGCTATGGATGATCAAAGGCGGGTTGGCCTGTTCGCCAATAATTTTGGACGCCATTTGATTGATCAATCTGTAATATTCAATGGTGGAGTGCCAAGAGGTACCACCGATCATTCCTAAGATTTTCATATGATTTTGTAGATTTATAGGAGCCGATAATTACATTTCAAGTTACGGAAAACGCCAGCTTATAAAATGACACATCTCATTGGTGAAGCCAAATGTTTTTCTACACTTTGTGTTATTAAAACTGGGTGGTTTCAGCGAAGGATAATTACATCGGTCAATTACACAAGGAGGTCGTTTGCAGTTTTAAGCCTGTCGTTGGGGGATTTTAGGTTAAAATTAACATAAAACACGGGCGGCTCTCCCTATTTTTAGAAACCCTTGAACAAAGGGAGTGGAAAGAATTCCAAAATCCTTCTACTTCATCGATCAAAAACAGTAAATCAGATAACCGAAACATATGAAAAGAAGAAGTTTTGTACAGTATGCCGGTTTGGGAACGGGGGCACTGATGATGCCTTCATTGCTCTTGGGGAACAATATTCCCGCAGAGGCCCTTCTTGAACCCGGTATGGATGTCGTACTCAAAAAGAAAATGGCCGATGTGGCCCTGAACACAGCCAAATCCTTGGGCGCCACCTATGCCGATGCAAGGATTGGAAGGTACTTGAACCAGTACGTATTCACCCGTGAGGACAAGGTCCAAAATGTGGTAAACACGGAATCCTTCGGAATAGGAATCCGCGTAATTGCCAACGGCACTTGGGGTTTTGCATCTACCAACGCGGTTACCGAGGATGGGATCAAAAAAGCTACCGAACAAGCTGTGGCCATAGCCAAGGCCAACTCCAAGATTCAGAAGGAACCAGTAGTTTTGGCTCCTGTTGAAGCTTACGGAGAGGTTTCTTGGAAAACACCTATTCGGAAAGATTTCAAGGAAGTACCTATTTCAGATAAGGTAGACCTGTTGTTGAGTGCCAATGCGGCCGCCATTGAGAATGGTGCCAACTTTGTGAACTCTGCCCTTTTCATGGTAAACGAACAAAAATATTTTGCCTCTACCGACGGTTCCTACATCGATCAAGATGTACACCGTATTTGGCCCACGTTCAACGTAACCGCCATTGATCGTGCCGCAGGGAAATTCAGGACCCGTCAGGCCATGAGCGCCCCAATGGGTATGGGTTATGAGTATATGGATGGATTGGAGTCCGAAAAATTGAACGGACCCATGGGCATCAAACTGTATCGCAATAGCTACGACATCGTGGAAGACGCCACTATGGCCGCTAAACAAGCTAAAGATAAACTCACTGCCAAGTCCGTGGAAGCTGGTAAATATGATTTGGTGTTGGAACCCAACCACCTAGGTCTAACCATTCACGAATCCGTAGGTCACCCCTTGGAGTTGGATAGGGTTTTGGGTTACGAGGCGAACTATGCCGGAACCAGTTTTGCCACATTGGACAAATGGGAATCCAAAAACTTCAAATACGGAAGTGATGCCGTCAGCATCGTAGCCGATAAAACACAGGTAGGTTCTTTGGGTGCCGTTGGGTATGATGATGAGGGTGTGAAGACTAAAAAATGGGATTTGATCCGCAATGGTGTTTTGGTGAACTACGAAGCCATCAGGGACCAAGTTCATGTGATAGGCCAAAACGAGTCGCACGGATGCTGTTATGCACAAAGCTGGGAAGATGTACAGTTCCAGCGTATGCCCAATGTTTCCTTGGAACCCGGTAAGGAAAAATATTCTTTACAGGATATGATCAAGGATGTGGAAAAAGGAATCTACATTTTGGGTAGGGGATCCTATTCCATCGATCAGCAACGTTATAATTTCCAATTTGGTGGAACCATGTTCTACGAAATCAAAAATGGTGAGGTTGTGGGTATGTTGGAAGATGTAGCCTACCAATCCAACACTCAGGAGTTCTGGAATTCTTGTGTGAAGATTTGCGATAAGGATGATTACAGGTTGTTCGGTTCCTTCTTTGATGGTAAGGGACAACCTTCCCAGGTCAGTGCGGTTTCCCATGGAAGCTCCACGGCAAGATTCAATGGAATTAATGTAATCAATACAGGTAGGACCATTTAAGGTTTTCCATTTAAATAATAAGACAATGGCTATATATACAGAAGAAGAAGCAAGAAAAATATTGGAAAAGGCGTTGAGCTTTTCCAAGGCCGATGCCTGTGAAATAAACCTTGGTGGCACAAATAGTGGAAACATTAGATATGCCCGAAATACGGTATCTACCGCTGGACACCAGTCCAGTCAAAGCTTGGTGGTACAATCCAGTTTTGGTAAAAAAGTAGGTACCGCTACCATAGATGAATTTGATGACGCCTCTTTGGAAAAAGTGGTCCGCAGGGCAGAGGAATTGGCTAACCTATCACCAGAAAACCCTGAGTTTATGCCACCTTTGAGTCCTCAAGTCTATGACGAATCCATCACTTATGTAGAGGCTACGGCCAACACTACGCCAGAATTTAGGGCAGAAGTGGCCAGTAAGAGCATTGTTCCTGCTGCGGCCAAAGATGTAACTGCAGCTGGATTCTTGAATGATGGTGCCCGTTTTTCGGCCATGATCAATTCAAACGGTTTGTTCGCCTATAACAAATCCACCAATATGGATTTTACCGTCACCATGCGTACCAACGATGGTACCGGTTCAGGTTGGGTGACCAGGGATTATAATGATATTACCAAATTTGATGCGGCGGAAGCATCCAAAGTGGCAATCGACAAGGCTGTGATGTCTCGCGAGGCAAAAGCCATAGAGCCTGGAAAATATACGGTGATTTTGGAGCCCGCAGCGGCCTCCGATTTGTTGGGCAACATGTTCCGTTCGTTCAATGCCCGTTCTGCGGATGAGGGACGTAGCTTTATGTCCGCCAAAGATGGTGGTAACAAATTGGGCCAGAAAATTGTGGATGAACGTGTCAATATTTGGTCCGATCCATTGCATCCTGATGTGCCCACCTCCACTTGGAACGGCGAGGGCATGCCCTTGAAGAAAACCAAATGGATTGAAAATGGTGTGGTCAAGAATCTGGCTTATGATCGCTATTGGGCGGAACAAAAAGGTGTTGATCCTGTTCCGTTCCCCAGCAATGGAATCATGGAAGGAGGCGATGAAAGTTTAGAGGATATGATTGCAGGAACCAAAAAAGGCATCTTGGTGACCCGTTTTTGGTACATCCGAAGTGTGGATCCCCAAACCTTGCTCTACACAGGATTGACCCGTGACGGAACTTTTTATATTGAAAACGGAAAGATCAAACATCCGATCAAAAACTTCAGGTTCAACGAAAGTCCGATCATCATGCTCAACAACCTTGAGTCATTGGGGAAACAAGTCCGTGTAGACGGTAACCTGATTCCTTATATGAAGATTCGAGACTTTACGTTCACCAGTCTCTCGGACGCAGTATAAAAATTCGAACAAAAGCAAACTGGTGGTTGAGGTGCTCCGAAACCGCCAGTTTTTATTTTGATAATGGTGTAGCCTACAACCTTTATGGCAGTGGACAACGAATTCTTTTTCACCCGTTTACAATACGAATCCGGCGATTGGGACGTGGATCAACGCATGCCCTCCAATCTGTTGAATTCGTTGGTCGAGTACACGACCTTGAAAGTGGACACCCAAGAAAAGATCATCACTTTGGCGAGCGACGATATTTTCAAAAGTCCCTTTTGCTATATCTCGGGACATAAATTGGTCCAGTTCACCAAAAAGGAAAGGGAAAACTTTGAAAAATACGTCCGCAATGGTGGATTTGTTTTTGCTGACGATTGCAACCACGACATCGATGGGCTTTTTGCCAAATCCTTTGAACGGCAGATGGAAGAGATCTTTGGACCGGGTCAGCTGCAAAAAATCCCGAACGATCATGAGATCTATTCCATTTTTTTTGAATTTGAGGACGGTCCGCCCACCACTTCCCAAGAACTGAATGGTTGGGGGGATGATCTGGTGCACGATTACCTCAAGGCCATCATCATCAATGGGCGCATTGGGGTACTCTACAGCAACAAGGATTATGGTTGCGAATGGGATTACGATTTTAGGAACAAACGATGGTATAAAATTGACAATACCCGGTTTGCGGTGAATATTGTCCTTTATGCCCTAACCTCTTAACGATACTAACTTGGACAAAGAACTACAACAAATTGCGAGCGAGGTGGAGGGGCTCTCCGATAAGCTCAAGGCGCTCAAAAAAGAAATAGGCAAGGTGATCATCGGGCAGGAAGAAACCGTGTCCCAATTGCTCATTACCTTTTTGGCCGGCGGCCATGCCCTTTTGGAAGGTGTACCCGGACTTGCCAAGACCTTGATGATTCGAACCCTTGCCAATGCCATCGATTTAAAATTCAAGCGGATACAGTTTACCCCGGATCTGATGCCTTCTGATATTATAGGAACCGAAATATTGGAAGAGGACCATACCACGGGTAAAAAATTCTTCAAGTTCAACAAGGGTCCCATTTTTTCCAATATCATTTTGGCGGATGAGATCAATAGGACCCCGCCTAAGACGCAAGCGGCCCTTTTGGAAGCCATGCAAGAATTTGAAGTGACCTATGGGGACAAGACCTATCCTTTGGATAGACCCTTTTTCATTTTGGCGACCCAAAACCCGATTGAACAGTCTGGGACTTTTGTATTGCCAGAAGCGCAACAGGATCGTTTCTTGTTATACATCAAAATTGGCTATCCAACGGACAAAGATGAAACGGCCATTTTAAAGGCGACCACAGGAACCAAAAAGGCCCAATTGAACAAGGTGATTACTGGTGATGATATTGTGCGGTTGCAGCAATTGGTGCGGGAAGTTTCCATTAGCGATGGACTTATCCAATATGTGAGTGATGTGATCCGTGCCACAAGACCAGATACTACTTCTGTGGACTATGTAAAACAATGGGTGGACTGGGGAGCAGGTCCCCGTGCCGGGCAGGCCATGATCTTGACGGCCAAGGCCAATGCCCTTTTGGAAGGACGCTTGGCTGTCTCTTTGGAGGACCTTAAAACAGTGGCATTGCCTGTGTTGCGCCATCGAGTGTTGGTGAATTTTAGGGCCGAGGCCGAAGGTATCACTTCGGATGCAGTGACCCAACACATCTTGGATGCCATCAAATTAAAAGATGGGAAGTAAGGTTTTCCCGAGTTATAATGGACGATGATGGGTGGTACTATAATATTTAGATTTTTTGGAGGAATTGTGCTTTGGGTTTGGCACGGATTCAAAGGTAAGTTTGTTGACATGATGTATGAACAGTACTCAGTAATTGTTGGTCTGGTATTGGTGACAATTCTTTTTATAATTCTAGCTCAATGGTTCTAACAATAAAAGTCTAACAAAATAAACAATGGCCACAAGGGATTACCACGATCTATTAAAACCAGAAGTTATCAATACGGTGTCGGGACTTTCCCTGATATCCCGTATTGTGGTGGAAGGCTATTTGTCCGGGTTGCACCGGAGTAAGAGTGTGGGTCCTGGTATGGAGTTTAGTCAATACCGTGGTTATGAACCCGGAGATGACTTAAGATTGCTGGACTGGAAAATGTTGGCACGCTCGGGAAAATATTACATCAAACAGTCCGAAGTGGAAAGTCAAGTGGTGGTCAAATTCATTGTGGATGCCAGTGCTTCCATGGAACACACCGAAAATGGGGTCTCTAAGCTAGAATTTGCAAGAATTTTGGTGGCCTGTTTGTCGCACTTGGCCCAAAAGCAAGGAGATGCCGTTGGTCTTTTTGCCTTGAACCAAGATGACTTTGTGAGCATCTATCCCAAAGCGGATCAAAAACATTACAACCGGATGTTGTTGGAACTCCTTCAAATTTCTTCCAAAGGAAAATGGCCAGAACTTTCCGTGGCGGCAAAACGAATACACAACAGGGGCACCAAGGAATTGGTTTTCTTTTTGACCGATATGTACGAGGAAACCGCAGAGCTTTCGGATTTTATCAAAAGTTTGAAAACGGCTAACAACGAGGTGGTGGTCATCCAAATTATGGCGGGGAACGAAATGGATTTTGATTTTAAAAAGTCCGTCACTTTTGAGGATTTGGAAACCGGAACCAAGGTCAAGGTAGATGTCAACAAGGCCAAAGCAGCTTATTTGAAAGCATTGGAAGATAAGATTGCCCGAACCAAGGAAAGATTGCTCTCACAAGGCATCAGCCATTATGTATTTCGCATGGATGCCCATTTGGGTGATGCCCTGCAATTATTTTTAAAAGAACGTATACGACTCAATTAATGGTTTTCACCCATCCGACATACTTGTGGGCTTTGCTGGGACTTCTGGTTCCCTTGGCCATTCATTTGTGGAGTAAAAAGGAGGCCAAGACCATTAAAATTGGAAGTGTTCAATTGTTGGACGAATCCAATTCCAGACAATCCAGCAGCATACAACTGAACGAATGGTTGTTATTGTTGCTTCGGATGTTAATCTTGGCATTGGTGGTGATGTTGATGGCCGGTCCACAATGGCGCATCCAACCCAATAAAAAACAGATAACTTATTTGGTGGAGCCTTCTTTGGCCCATCATTCCTCATTAATAGGATTGTTGGATAGTTTAGGGGAAACCTCACGAGTATTGCTCTTAAAACAAGGATTTCCAGAATGGAAACAGGATTTGGAGTTACCATCGGAACCTATGGTTCCGCTATATTGGCAGTTGGTGCAACGGATGGATTCTTTGGCTTCGGACAGTATCGTGGTTTTTACAAGGGCATATGTGGAAGGGGTGAAATCCATGCGGCCCAAGACCCACAAAAAAATCCATTGGGTAGTAATGGAGTCCGATACCCTTTTTGAAAAACCGCTCTTGGCTTATCAAAGAGAAAAAGAGTTGGAATTGGTTTCGTTGGAAGGTAACGGACAAACCACCTATTTCAAAAAGCAAACACTATCCGATGGATTTAGCGTGCAGAAGGATAGTTTGAAATTAGAGGTCGATGGGAATATGCAAACTGTACCCTTAGTGGATTTGGATACGATCCATATCAACATCATGGCGGATACAGAATTCGAAACGGATCGGCAATATCTGGAAGCTTCCTTTCGTGCGCTTTCGAAGTTTTTGGATCGAAAAATCCAAGTCCAAAGCGTTGATGCTGATGTTGTAAATGAAGACGAGACCGGCTTGAATATTTGGCTTCGCAAGGACGATTGGGAGCCCAAACCGGGGAAATGGTTGATCTTCCAGAAGAACACATTATCCAATTCATTGATTGAGGAAAGCGGCCAATCCAATGTGTATTGGCTTACTTCAAAATTGAATACGGAAAATACCACCGAACAGCATTTTACGGAACAATTGCTACGCCTTTTGGATTTGGATTCGGCCGTAACACCATTGGTAACCCAATATGATGAGCGCCAAATGGATGTGTCGGAATTAAGACCCAACTATGTTGGAGAGCCTAAGAAAAAGGAAAGGACTACACTACTGGATGTATCCCAATGGGTGTTTTGGATACTGGTGCTTTTCATGATCTTGGAACGTGTAACCGCATATGTAAAAAGACAATGATGGGGGATGAGCGATTGAACGACTTTAAAAGGCGATGGCAACTGGTGCAGTACACGGAATGTATTTTGTATGCTTTTGGCGTTGCCGGTCTTGCTTATCTGGCAAGCCAGAGTTTCTACCTTGGGATTTTAGGTTTTGTCGTGGGTATGGCGGTAGCTTTATTACTTTTCAAGCCTTGGAAATTGTCTTCGGAGCAAACGGTCGCTTATGTGGATGCCCATGTACCGGAAGCTGGTTATAGCAGTGTCCTGTTGCTGATGCCACCATCCGAACTTTCCAATCTTTCCAAGTTACAACGCTATCGTGTGGCTGCTCAATTGGATGCAGTCATTCCTAAATTGAAACCTCCGCATCAGCTACCCATGGCGGCCATGGTGATGTTCGGGTTGATTATGATTGGACTGGCCACCCAATTTATGCTGAAGGAATTTCAGCAAAATCCAAAAACACCTTCAACCCCTCAAAGCATACAATTTGCTCCTTTGGATTCCGTGGAAACCAATGTAGCAATCCCCAAACTCAGCTCGACCAAGATTACCATCGATCAACCTGATTATACCGACATTGCCAGCGTAAGTACGGAGAACCCGAATATTAGCGCCGTAACTGGTGCTGTGATTTCGTGGCAATTGGAATTTGACGGGGAAGTTTCCAACGTTCGCATGGACAGGATGGGAGAAATATTTACCCTGAGTCAAAAGAATGGAGGTTTTAATCTTTCCCAAACATTGGAAACATCAGGGTTTTATAGTTTTTCATTTGAGGACGCAAACGGAAACAAATTTGTGACCGATCTGTATTCCTTGGAAGCGATTGAAGATCAAGCTCCCTTGGTTGAAATTGACGGATTGGACCAATACAGCTATTTTGAATTTGATGAGGTGAAGCAATTGCCTCTGAACACCAAGGTCTCGGACGATTTTGGAATCAACGACGCCTACATTGTAGCAACGGTGAGCAAGGGTTCCGGGGAATCGGTCAAGTTTCGCGAGGAGACCATTCGTTTTGACGGTACACTTTCCAAAGGAAAAAAACAATTGCAACTGAAAAAGCTACTGGATCTGGACAAATTGAAAATGGATCCAGGGGATGAGCTTTACTTTTATGTGGAGGCTAAGGACAATAAAATTCCGACTCCCAATATTTCGAGAAGTGAGACATACTTTGCAGTTATTCGCGACACCATTACCGATGATTTTGCCGTGGAGAGCACCTTGGGCGTGGATCAAATGCCCGATTATTTTAGGAGTCAGCGACAATTGATTATCGATACCGAAAGATTGATTAAGGACCAACCCAACCTTTCTGAAAAGGATTTTAAGTTCAAGAGCAATGAACTGGGTTTTGACCAAAAATCCCTTCGGTTAAAATACGGTCAGTTTATGGGCGACGAAACTGAATTACAGGCTGCTCCTGGACAAGTGAGTTCCGTTGAAAGCGAACAACATGAGGGGGAGGAAGGCGAAGAAAAAGACCTTTTGGATGCCTATAGCCATAAACACGATAGCGATAACGAACACAACTTGGTCGAAGAACATGAAGAGCATGGTGAAGAAGGAGGAGAGGAAGAGGAAGACCCTTTGCACGATTACCTCCATAACCATGATGACCCAGAGGAATCCACCTTGTTCGAAAAATCATTGAAAGCAAAGCTCAGGGACGCGTTGAGTATTATGTGGGATGCGGAACTGTACCTCAGATTGTACCAGCCGGAGAAATCGTTACCGTATCAGTACAAGGCCTTAAAGATCATTCAAGAAATCAAGAACAGTGCCCGTATCTATGTGCACCGAATAGGCTTTGACCCACCGCCTATCAAGGAAGAAAAAAGACTTACGGGAGATATTGAGGCCATTTCCAACTATGACAAAAAACAAGAGTTTGAGTACCAGATGTCCTTTGCTTCTTCCCGTAAAACAGTATCAAGATTGCAACAACTGATCCAAGGGTCCAATTTTACGGAAATGGATCGAGTACTTTTTCAAAATGCGGGTAACGAATTGGCTAAAAATGCTGTTGAAGAACCAGTGAAATATTTAAAAGTGCTTCAAGGGCTTCGGGATCTGGACAAGTCCATAAACAGAACAAAGGAGAAATACGGTGAGGTTCAGAAAAACCTGCTTTCGGTGATACCACAAGTCGAAAACAACCCAGGCAAGGGAAACCAGTATGAGGATGAAATCAATAGGTTATTCATAAACGAATTGGGTAAGAATGATTGATGGACTGACCCTATTGAACTCAAAATTTCTGTGGCCCATAGTTTTGGGCTTGGTTGTCTTATGGACCATTTTTATTTGGAAAGAATGGTCACAAAGAAGAGAAAGAAGATTTTGGATTAAAATCATATTGGCCTTCATCGGGTTATCTTGTTTGGCCTTGATTATTTTGAAACCAGCCCTTCCAAAAGAGCAAGCCAAAGGTAGGGGTGTTGTATTGACTGAAGGATTCCGATTAACTCAACTGGATAGCTTAAAATCGAAATACAAGCGCATTCCAGTAGAACAATATATTCCAGGAAAAGTGTTGATGGTTACGGACGAAGCCGATTCCCTGTTCCTCTTGGGAAGTGGGGTGCAACCCTTCGATTTTTGGCAATTACAGGGTGAGTCCATAACATTTTTAGGAGCGGATGAAACAAAAGGTTGGTCGGAGATCCAGCATGATAGCCACATCAATTTGGGTGATGGCTTTCAGGTGATGGCCAAATATGTTCAACCCAAAAAAAATCATTGGGCCGTGCTGCTGGACAATGGGGGCAATTCTTTGGATTCCGTACTTTTTGAAGATGATCCCTACACCGAAGTAACATTGGGCACTCGGCCCAAGGCCGGCGGCAGATTTGAATATGCTTTAGTGGAAAAAGATTCAAGTGGGGCGATGGTGTCGGTGGAACCTTTACCAGTAGAAATTGAGGAAAGAGAACCTTTAAAAGTATTGATAGTCAACGATTTTCCCACATTTGAGACCAAGTACTTAAAAAACTATTTGGCAGAAATGGGGCATCAAGTTTCGGTACGTTCCCAGTTGACCAAAAACAAGTATAAGTTTGAGTATTTTAATGGGGCAGCCAATCCTATTTACCAGTTTACCCAAAAGGCTTTGGAAGAGTTGGACCTGCTCATCATTGATGCGGATTCCTATGACAATTTGAATAATTCTTCACGTTCGGCTCTCGAAAAAAGTATTAAGGATGATGGGTTGGGGGTTTTCGTTCAGCCCAATGCTTCTTTTTTTAAACGTTCAAAAAACGCTTTTTTGGAGTTTGTACCGGATTATTCCGAGAAGGTTTCTTTTGATGGGCCTTCCCATGCCTTGGAAAAATACCCGTATGCATTTCAAGGGAGTTTTCCGGCCCAATCCATTTTGATGGATTCAGTATCCATAGCTTCCTATTTGGTGAAAGGAAAGGGTAAGATAGCCACAACGGTATTGAAAAACAGCTACCAACTCATTTTAGAGGGGGACCAAGAATATTATGCATTCCTGTGGTCCAAAATTTTGAACGGAATCGTGCGTAAGAGTGAAATGCCTGCCGAATGGGAGTCCATTACTGAAATCCCCAAACCGGATAAACCTTTTCATTTTAAGTTGAGAACGGGCCTGCCCACACCATACGTTAAATCCGACGAGGCTGCAATTTCCCTTATTCAAAATCTGGAAATTTCAACGGTATGGCAAGGGACGACATATCCTAGGAACCCAGGCTGGAATCAATTGCAAATCCAAAAAGACTCCGCTGCTGATTTCCATTATTATGTGTATGATGATTTTCAACGAAAAACGGTTTCGGAAAAGCAGACACGGGAAGCCAATTTGAGGGAATTTGGGATGGGGAAAAGCGTAGAGGAAAGCAAAATAACTTCAACCCAAACGCTAGAACCTATTCCGCCGACTTGGTTTTTTGTATTGTTTCTATTGTGCATGGGCTGGTTGTGGTTGGAGCCCAAATTATCCGCTTGACAGTTTTTGAAACCATACTTAGATTTTACCATTGGGAATCTTGGTTTCCTATATCTGAAAGTTTCAGCAAGGGTATGATATAATAAAGAATAAATAAAAGGTTATCAGAAGTTTATCATAATTCTTTTTAGGTCGATTTTTACATATTCAGAATTATTTGAATATATTAGATGGATTTTTCAAAATTTTGGCGCTTATTTTATCTATTTCTCAATAGAAAATAACCTCAATCTTAAGGGTGCATTTTTTGATCAATGAAAAAACCGACCGAAGATACCATTAAGAAGATTTTTTTGGAGCACTACCAAGAATGGTGTATGCTCTCCTTTGCATTTCTTCATGACATGCAGGCAGCAGAGGATGTGGTACAGGATGTCATGGTCAAAATGCTTACCCGTAGCGATTTAAATAAGATTGAGAATTTGGCATCCTACGTTAAAGTGGCGGTAAAAAATACAAGTCTGCAAAAAATAAAATCGGAACAAAAGGTTCGAAAACTGGACGATGCTATTTCTCTGTTCTATACCTCTTATGAACAAGAACTTATTGATAGGGAAGAAAGGGCAAAAGTTCAAAAGGCACTCAACGTATTACCCGAACAAAGCAAACGGGTTTTTGAACTTTGTATCATTGAAGGATTACAGTACAAAAGCACGGCAGATATCATGGGAATATCCACGAACACAGTAAAATACCATTTAAAAAAGGCCTTCAAAATACTTCGCCACACACTAAGTGGGTCATATTTTTTTAGCTTGATTATTGCCATTGTTACTTTTTTAAGTGTTAAAAATTGATTTTTTAACAAATTTCCGCTACCCGTTTTTCTGTTTTGATAATTCTATAGGTAAAAGGTGCCATCACCGTTAAGTAGAGTTCCTATGGAAATTGCCTTGTTGGTATACAAAAAGCTTACTTCAACACTTAGTGAATCGGAAAAGTCCGAATTGGATAATTGGTTAGCGGATTCCGATGAAAATCAATTTCTGTATCAAAGTATAGAAAACTACTATAAAAATGGAGGTGATATTTCTCGATTGGCCCAATTGAACCCTAATGAGGCTTGGAAAAAGGTGATGATGCAATATTCATCAGCCAAGCGGACCAAGACCAGAAAAATGCTTAGGGCTACTTACAAGTATGCGGCCATATTGGTTGTTGCCCTTTCTGCCGGATATTTCTATTGGAACCAAAACTTCAAGAATGAGACGACTGTGGATGCTCCCGTTCAGCAACAGGAGGGTATTGTAATTGTTTTCGACAATGGTGAAAAAATCGAGCTTTCATCCTCTGGCCAGCAAGAATTGGTGGACAAACAAGGAAACAAACTTGGGCAAAGGAGCGGTCACCAACTGAACTACGCAAACAATGAAAACATGGATGAACTGGTTTATAATACCTTGACCATACCCAATGGTCAGCGTTTCGACATCATTCTTTCCGATAATACCCATGTGTTTTTGAATGCAGGATCCTCTTTGAGATATCCGGTAACCTTTTTACCGGGCAAAAAGAGACAGGTCTATTTGCAAGGAGAGGCATTTTTTGAAGTGACCAAGGACAAGGAACATCCCTTTGTGGTGACCAGTGATAACATGGACGTTCAGGTATTGGGAACAAAGTTCAATGTTTCGGCATATCCCGAAGAAGAAAACATCAATACCGTATTGGTGGAAGGTTCGGTTAGGGTCAACGCTACTCCAGAAAATATTGGTGAAGATATTTCCTCAGTAATTCTTGAGCCTGGATACATGGCCCAATGGGACAAAACATCCAAATCCGCTATAACAGAAGAGGTGGATACCAACTTGTATACCAGTTGGATGCAAGGTAAACTTGTATTGAGGGGAATGAAGTTCAGGGACATCATCAAAAAACTGGAAAGACATTATGGGGTTTCCATAGAAAACAGGAACGAAGCATTGAACAATCGAATCTTCACGGCAACTTTCGATGTGGAATCTATGGAGGAGGTGCTCAACACCTTTGTATCGGAAACCAAATTCGATTATAAAATAGATGGAAAGCAAATAACCATATTAAATAACCAAAACCCTGATTTGCCTATGAAATAAATGCACATAAAAAAATCGGGAAATGCTGCAACATGTTTCCCGATTGAGATTATCAACTTAAAAAAATAAGTTAACTAAAAACATTACAAAGGTATGAAAAATTACATCAAGCGCACTCTGCCTTGTTTAACTAACAACCTGTCGTTAACCGTGAAACTGACCGTTTTTCTTTTTATAGTTTCATTTTTCTCGACACATGCCAATTCCTATTCCCAGAAAACCAGACTTTCATTGGCCATGGATAATGTGGAGATTGCGCAAGTGTTCGAGCAAATCGAATCTGTGTCAGAGTTCAAGTTCTTTTACGACAACAAAAAAATCGATACACACCGAAAGGTTTCGGTATCGGCAGACCAAAAACTGATCACAGAAATCTTAGATCAGTTATTCCAGGGCACCAATGTCCTCTATGTCTTCAACAAACAACAGATTGTGTTGAAGCTTAGGCCCAGCCTTATGGATGACCCAACAAAAGTGGGATATTCCGATGCAAAGGCTCTTCAAAACACAATATCCGGTAAGGTAACCGACGCCAATGGAGCACCTATTCCCGGAGCTTCCGTGATTGAAAAAGGCACTACCAATGGTGTAGCGGCCGATTTTGACGGCCTTTATCAGATTACGGTTCAAAACCCCAATGCAATTTTGGTGGTAAGTTCCATAGGATTTGCCAAAAAGGAGGTTCCCGTAGGTGGGGCCACTGTACTGAATGTGGTACTGCAGGAGGATACCCAAAACCTGAACGAAGTTGTGGTTACAGCTTTGGGGATCAAGCAAGAAACCAAAAAATTGGGTTATTCTGTGGCCCAAGTGGATGCGGATGAGGTCAACGTAAACCGGTCTTCCAACTTTATGAATACCCTTCAGGGCAAAGTAGCAGGGGTCAACGTTTCTTCTTTAAGCACAGGACCTGGAGGATCTTCCAAAGTTAGGATTCGAGGCCAGTCTTCCATTTCGGGGACCAACAATCCTCTGATTGTGGTTAACGGCGTTCCTATAGACAATACAACCTTTGGAACCAGTCCAGGTAGTACAAGCACCGAAGTGGGAACCAACAGTGGAGGCGTATTTTCGGATGGGGGTGATGGTTTTTCCAGTATCAACCCCGATGATATTGAAAGTATGACTATCTTAAAAGGCGCCACGGGAGCAGCACTATACGGATCTAGGGCTAAGGATGGGGTCATCATGATTACCACTAAGAGCCGTGGATCAGGCGATGGATTGGGAATCACCTATAATTTGAACGTGACCAACCATACCCCTTTGGATTTTACAGATTACCAATATGAGTATGGACAAGGTGAAAATGGGGTCAGACCCACTTCTGCCAACCCTACTTCTGGACAATGGTCCTTTGGGGAACGTTTTCAACCGGGCATGACCCAAATTCTTTTCAATGGGCTTGAAGTTCCCTATGAGCCGGTTTACGATAGGATCAAAAAATTCTATAGGAACGGTTTGGACGTGACCAATTCCATCTCCTTTGCCGGGGGAAATGAAAAAGGCGGGTTCAATGTTTCCCTTTCAAATTTGAAAAGCGAGGGCATTACCCCGAACAATGAATTTGCTAGGAGCACCATCAGTTTGGGAACCACATATGACCTTTCCGATAAATTGAGTTTTGAAGCACATATCAATTACTCGAACGAGAAAAACACAAATCCTCCAAACGTTGGGCAACAGGACAATACCATTCCGGTTTCCTTGTTCAACTTGGCGAATTCCATGCCTTTGGATGTGTTGGAAGCGAACAAGTTTGATGAAAACGGAAATGAGTATGTGTATTCCCGATTCAGGAACAGGACAAACCCTTACTTTACACTATCAGAACAATTCAACAATATCAAGCGGGACCGTATTTTTGGTAACATCGCCATCAAGTACGACATCCTTCCTTGGTTGAACGCACAACTTCGTGGAGGACAGGATTATTGGTCAAGGGCCCAGGATTACAACGGATACCCAACAGGACAGGCATCAAGGGCCTCGGCACCTGAAGGGTTTGTTAATGGTACTTATACCCAGGAAGCAAGAAGGTTTAGGGAAACCAACGTAGATTTCCTTATCTCGGCCAACAAGGATCTTTCAGAGGACCTTTCCATCGGAGTAAATGTGGGTGGTAACAGAATGAAACGCACCCTTGATGTAAATAGAGTAGACGTTACTGATTTTGTGATTAGGGGATTGTATACCGTTCAAAATGGTCGTGTAAAAGATCCTTCCTATAGTCTGTCGGAGCGTGCGGTAAATTCTTTGTATGGTGCTGCTGATATTTCTTTTCAGGATACCTACTTCTTGAGTGCCACGTTGAGGAATGACTGGTTTTCTACTCTGTCCCCAGAGAATAGGAGCATCTTGTATCCTTCGGTTTCTGCCAGTTACATCGTTTCCAATGCCTTTGCGGAACAACCGGATTGGCTCACGTTTGCAAAGCTACGTGTAGCGTATGCTGAGGTGGGTAGTGATACCGATGTACCTCCATATTCAGACGCTTTGTTCTATGATATCAATTCCAACTTTTTTCCTAATATCAATGGGGACGCCCAACCAGTGGCAGGAGCCAATACCAGTACGTTGCCCAATCCTGATTTGAGGCCCATGCGTACCAAGGAAACGGAAATCGGGCTCGATCTAAGAATGTTCGATAATAGGGTTGGATTGGATGTTGCCGTGTATCGCAAGACCACGATCGATCAGATTATTCCAGCACAAATCTCCAATACTTCAGGATTTGTGAGCACCTTGATCAATAGTGGGGAGAGTAGAAGTGATGGTATAGAAGCCATGCTTAGCCTCAACCCAATCAGAACCAATGATTTCCGATGGGATGTAAATGTAAACACTTCGTATAACAAGACCAAGGTAATCAGTCTTTTGACCGACACTCCTGGAGAATCCATTTTAGTGGGTAACCACGTTTTCAATGGATTTTTGTACCAAGTGGTTGGTGAGGAAATCGGACAGTTGGCCGGTTTTGGTTTTAAGCGTGATGACCAAGGAAGACAGATTTTTGGGGACGATGGACGTGCCCTTAGAACGGACGAGATCCAATACTTTGGTAGTGCCCTTCCCAAATGGGTTGGAGGTATCACCAACACGTTTAAGTACAAGGATTTCAACTTTTCCTTCTTGATAGATTTCAAGTTGGGCAACAAAATGATTTCTGGAACCAACTTCAACGCGGTTCGCCATGGATTGCACAAAATGACCCTTCCAGGAAGGGATACAGGTGTAATCGGTGATGGGGTAAACCAAGCAGGAGAGACCAATACCGTGGCCACGGAATCCCAAAGATATTGGGAAGTCGTTAGGTCTTCACAGATCATAGAGCCCATTGTGTATAACGGTGGATATTGGAAATTGAGACAGGTGACCCTAGGATACGATTTCAGAAAATTTATTCCTGAGGATTCCTTCGTGAGGGGGGTTACACTGAGTTTTGTGGCCAACAACGTGCTATTGCTCAAGAAATGGGTGGATAATATTGATCCGGATTCTTTCAGTTATAGCTCGGACAATGTATCGGGATTAGAGTCTACCGGTGTGCCAACAACACGTAGCATGGGCTTTAATCTAAATCTAAAATTTTAAGAGAAGAATTATGAAAGACAATAAAAAGATCATAGCAACAATGCTCATGGTTGTGTTCCTCTTTATTGGTTGTGAGAAGGATTTCGATGAAATAAACACCAATTCAGTAGATCCGACCAGTGAAAGTGTCGACCCGGCTTTTTTGTTGAACAATGCCATCATAGGTTTGTCCTTTTCCAATGGACAGGTCATCTATGATATGGGTATCGTACAACAAATGGTAACCCCGAACTCGGGTATTTTGACCGGGGCCAACTACAATCAGGATAACCGTAGTGCAACCGAATTGCAATGGACCGATTATTATGAGAACGTGATCAAACATACAGGTGATTTGATTGCCCAATTGGCCGATAAACCGGAAAGGAGCAATCTTCTGCACATGGCCACGATTATACAGTCCTATGCCTTCATGGTATTGACCGACACCTATGGTGATGTACCGTATTCTGAAGCAGGTAAAGGTTTTTCCGATCAAATTGTACTGCCCAAATACGATTCCCAGGAATTCATCTATACCGATATGATTGCCCAATTGAAAGTAGCGGTGGAGGGTTTTTCAGACGCAGCCGAAGATGAAGATGGTGAGGTCATGTATGCAGGAAATCTTGATCAATGGAGAAAACTGGGATATTCCCTTTTACTCAGGATAGGAATGCGATTGGTGAAGGTAGACGCGCAACTGGCCCAAGAAACCGTTCAATATGCGTTCAACGGAGGAGTATTGGAATCCAACGACGATAATTTTGTGGTGAGGCATGACAACAATTTCAATAACCCAATTGGGAGCTATCTTAATGGTTCCGAAGCAAATAACTTTTATTTGACAGGGTATTTTGTGGATTATCTTTCCTCAAATTCGGATCCCCGCTTGGCATCTATCGCAGTGCGATATGTAGGAGCGGCATCTGGAGCCGAACAGACCGAGGACAATGCCTCTACGGATCCTGCAGATCAGATAGGGATGCCTGTTGGGTACGATAATGTGTCTATTGACCCCGTGGTCGCGGACCTAGGCTTGGAAAGTTTCTATGCCTTTAGCCAAGTGGACAGGAGCAGAATGGTTACCATTAGTTCTCCCCAGTTTCTTTTGACCTATTCCCAGACCCAACTGCTGTTGGCAGAGGCTGCCGAAAGGGGATGGGTAACAGGGGATCCACAGGATTATTTTGAGGCAGGAATCCGAGCCAACATGGAACAAATGGCCGCTTACGGTACCGATACAGCCATCGATGCTGCGGATATAGATACCTACGTGGCCGCCAATACCTTGGACGGGACTAACAATTTGGAACTGATCAATACGCAGTACTGGGTTTCCTCCTTTCTCAATGGCCCGGAAGCTTATGCGAATTTCAGGAGATCAGGATTCCCCGATTTGTCCCCGAATACCTATCCAGGTCAGGATATCACAGGAGATTTCATCAATAGGTTAACGTACCCCAATGCAGAGATTGCGGTAAATGGGGCCAATCTGAATGAGGCCGTGTCCCGAATGGGGCCGGACAACCTCGATACCCGCGTATGGTGGGACCAAGAATAAAAATCAAACTAAATATAAAAAAGTATGAAATCGGTATTGAAAAACATTATCGCAAAGAACAAAAAAGAAGAGAACGATTACAAACTGGCCAGGCAGGCTGAGATTGACAATCCAAAGACCACGGATGACAGGCGTAATTTCCTGAAAAAGACTGCTTTGGGTGGTATTGCCATGACCGGCATGATGGGCTTGGGGATTGAAGACACGATTGCCCAGACCACATCTAAAGTTAATAGGATGTCTGCACCCTCTGACCTTAAGATTACGGATATGCGCTATGCACTGACCAGTGTTATGGGAGGTACGGCCATTATCAAAATAGAGACCAACCAAGGCATTTATGGCCTTGGTGAGGTCAGGGATGCTGCCGATGTACGGTATGCCCTCTTCCTGAAGAGCCGAATTTTAGGAGAGAACCCTTGCAACGTGGAAAAAATCTTCAAGAGCATTAAGCAATTTGGAGGTCCGGCACGTCAAGCAGGTGGTGTCTGTGGTGTGGAAATGGCCCTTTGGGATATTTGTGGCAAGGCCTATAACGTTCCCGCTTGGCAATTGCTCGGCGGAAGGTACAGGGACAAAGTGCGCATGTATGCCGATACTCCAGAAGCCAGTTCCCCGGAAGAACAAAAGAAGTTGATCGAGTACAGGACCAAGGATCAAGGTTATACTTGGTTAAAAATGGATGTCTCCATCGGTGAGCTAAGAGGAAAACCGGGAACCGTGGTAAACAGTAAGTTCTGGGAAAATGAAAGAGGGGTATTGGCCCAGTGGGGAGATCGTAGGAACATGATGTCCTATGGGAATACCATGCACCCTTTTACCCAAATTCAGATTACGGAGAAAGGGTTGGATGAATTGGCCCAGATTGTGGAAAATGTCCGAAATATGGTAGGTTATGATATTCCTATTTCAACCGATCACTATGGCCACTTTGACCTGAACAATGGAATCCGATTGGCCAAGAAATTGGATAAATACCGATTGGCTTGGTTTGAGGATATGGTGCCATGGCAGTACCACGAGCAATGGAAGACCATCACTGAGGCAATCGAAACCCCTACCACCACAGGTGAGGACATTTATTTGTTGAAAGATTTTAAACCTTTGATCGAGAACAGGTCGGTGGACATTATCCATCCTGATTTGGCATCATCTGGTGGTTTGCTGGAGACCAAACGTATTGGCGATTATGCCGAGGAATACGGAATTGCGATGGCCATGCACCAAGCAGGTACCCCGGTTTCTTTCATGTCCAACGTACATTGTGCGGCGGCTACCCAAAATTTCTTGGCACTGGAACACCATTCAGTGGATCTGCCATGGTGGGAAGACCTCGTAACAACCGTGGGTGGATTCAAAATGATAGACAAAGGATTTGCCACGGTACCGTTGACTGCTCCTGGACTTGGAATTGAATTGAATGAAGACGTGGTCAAGGAACACTTGCACCCGACCGATAAGAGCTTCTTTAAGTCAACCAAGGAATGGGACGAGTTGAGGTCACACGATAGAACGTATAGCTAGTAGTGAAGCTAAGTTGTTTATAAGTTGTTTAGTTAATTAAAGATAGGCCCATGGTCAATTTTTTAAAGATCATGGGCTTTGATTAAATTTTTTTGATGAACCAAACTAAATCTAAAATGAAAAAAAATCAAATGAAAAACATGTTGCTATTGGCCTGTTTTGTAGTAACACTTGGTATGAGCGCACAAAAAGTGGGTTCGTCCCCAGAGTATATAAAAGCATTGACCAATCAATGGAAGGGAGAGCGTTTTTCCGATGGCAGGCCAAAAGTATCGGATGCCCTGTTGGGTAGACTGAAAAAAATACGGATAGAGGAAGCTTGGGGCTACCTCCGCCGAAAAGGATTCAACAACCAATACGAAGGGGGCTGGAAAATCATCCATCCGGAAGGGGTCATGACCGGACGTGTGGTGACCGCACAATATGTGCCCCTGCGCCCAGATCTAAAGGAATATGTAAAACTACAGGGAGCCAAGGAAAAAAGGGACACCATTGGAGGTAGCAATTCTTGGCCCATAGAAATTTTGGTCAACGGAGATGTATATGTGGCCGATGGCTACGGAAGAATTATTGACGGAACCCTTATTGGTTCCAACTTGGGGAATGCCATCTATGCCAATTCCAAGAACGGGGTGGTGTTCGATGGTGGTGTTCGCGATCTGGGCGGACTCCTAGAAATTGAAGGGTTCAATGGCTGGTACCGTGATGAAGATCCATCCTACCTTCAAGAGCAAATGCTTACCACGATCAATGCTCCGATACGCATTGGAAGAGCCACTGTGTTGCCCGGCGATGTGGTCTTGGCGAACAGACACGGAACTATTTTTATACCATCACACTTGGTGGCAGAATTGGTGATTTCTTCGGAAGTGGTGGCACTTCGGGATGAATTTGGTTTCCAAAGATTGCGTGAGAAGACCTATACTGCAGGTCAAATCGACACGAGATGGACACCAGAGATCAAAGCCGATTTTACGGATTGGCTCAAGAAATATCCCGATGCCAAATTACCCATGACCCGTGCCGAATTGAACGACCATCTTAAAAAGAACAATTATTGATCTGATTATGGGAAAGATAAGAATAAGTAAACAGATCATATTATTCATTGGTGTGATAGCCATCACATCGTGTGCTTCTTCCACGGACCAGAAACAATTGGATAAGGAAATGGTACTGCAGACCCTTAAAAAGTTTGATGATGCCGTAATCGAACGGGACGAAGCCACACTCAATGCCTTAACGGCTACCAACCTGAGCTATGGCCACTCCAGTGGAAAAATACAGGAAAAGGCAGAATTTGTTGATGACGTGGTCAATGGATCCTTCCAGTTTGTGTCCATTACTAATGACAATCAAAGTGTGAACATATCGGAAAATGTCGCCATCGTTAGGCACATACTTTCTGCCGATGCCACAAATGCAGGCCAACCGGCCAAGGTGCATATCGGAATCATCATGGTGTTCCAGTTGGATGAAAATGATAAGATGGTGCTTCTGGCACGTCAGGCCTATAGGCTACCCAGCTGATAATTTGAAAGTTTTGGAATGTATAGTTTGAATTTCAAATACTGGATGAATTAAAATGCAAAGAATGATGTTGTCGGTTTTGGTCGGCTTTATGGTATTCGGATGTGCCGTGGAAACGGAAAAGGATGAATACATCGATTTAGAAACAGGAAAGGATTGGCCTGTGTATGGAGGCAATCGAAATAACAAAAGATATTCCCCTTTAGATCAAATCAATAAAGAAAATGTCCGGAATTTGGAAGTGGCATGGGTTTATGATGCCCGTGACTATGTAGATGGAGCAATACCTAAAAGGCAAAAGGCCATCCAATGCCAACCCATTGTAAAGGAAGGTATACTATATGGCACAACGCCAGAACTTAACCTTTTTGCTTTGAACGCGGCCACAGGGGAAGAACTTTGGAAGTTTGAACCTATGTCGGATGGTCGAAGGTACAACATCAGTGCCAGTAGGGGAATCACCTATTGGGAAAAAGGAGAAGATAAAAGGATTCTTTATACTTCGGGTTCATTCCTCCATGCCGTAAACGTTAGAACGGGCAAAGCAATTGAAACATTTGGAACCCAAGGAAGGGTAGATCTTCATACAGGCTTGGCAGAAGGCTTGGATGTGGATATCAGTGCTTCGGCCGTTAATGCCACCAGTCCGGGAATTGTTTACAAGGATTTGTACATCACGGGCTCCAGTGTCTCCGAAGGAGGCAACGCCGCTCCCGGTGACGTTCGTGCCTTCAACATCATCACAGGAGCATTAGAGTGGACATTCCATACCATACCCCGACCAGGGGAAGAAGGGTATGATACTTGGCCAAAAGAGGCTTACAAAGAACAGGGAGGAGCCAATAGCTGGGGAGGTATGTCCTTGGATGTGGATCGCGGAGTGGTCTACTTCGGAACAGGTTCCGCATCCTCGGATTTTTATGGGGGCAATAGGGAAGGAAAGAATCTTTTTGGGAACTGTGTGGTAGCTTTGGATGCAGCCACGGGAAAACTAAAATGGTATTTTCAAACGGTACAACATGACCTTTGGGACAGGGATTTGCCTTGTCCACCCAATTTAGCGACCATAACCCACAATGGTAAAAAGTTGGATGTGGTGGTACAAGTAAGTAAGGATGGACTTGTATATGTTCTGGAAAGGGATTCCGGGGTTTCAATTTTTCCGATGGAGGAACGTTCGGTTCCTACAGAAGGAGGACTGCCAGGCGAACACCCCTATCCGGTACAGAAGTTTCCTTTGAAACCCAAACCGTTGTCGCATCAAGTTTTTACGGAGGATATCATCACAGATTTGTCTCCAGAATCGTATGCCTATGTCAAGGAGTTCTTCGACCAATATCGGACAGATGAAAAGTTTGCCTTACCCAATGAAAAGGGAACCATCATGTTCGGGTACAGCGGTGGGGCCGAGTGGGGAGGTAATGCCACCGATTTGGACGGTGTTCTCTACCAAAACTCCAATGATGACCCTTGGCTTTTGGTGATGGAAGATGCCAAAACCAGAAGCAAGGAGCGTGAAAAGGTTTTGACGGGAGAAGAGCGTTACCAAAGGAACTGCGCCATGTGTCATGGTGTGGATAGAACGGGCACCACTGAGTTTCCGAGCCTTATGGGTATTGGGGAACGGTCCACGGAAGCACAGATTTTGGAGTTGCTTGAATCGGGAACAGGGAGGATGCCTTCATTTCAACATATTCCCGAAGAAGGAAGAAGGGCTATTGCTGCCTATATTTTGGATTTGCCCACAGGTATGCACCAAACGGCCAATCCTGAAAAAACGGCAAGCGAAGAAGATGCAGAAGAAGGAAAGAAATTTGGGTATGAAGCCAAATATGTCATCAAGACATGGAAAAAGTTAACGGATCAGAATGGGTACCCAGCCATAAAACCACCTTGGGGAACCCTTAATGCGATTGATTTGAGCACTGGGGAATATTTATGGAGGGTTCCTCTCGGTGAATATCCGGAACTCACAGAAAAGGGAGTACCCATAACAGGTACGGAAAGTTATGGCGGTCCTATAGTGACGTCAGGTGGATTGGTGTTCATCGCAGGGACAAAAGATGAAAAAATAAGGGCCTTTGACAAAAAGACCGGAGCAGTGGTTTGGGAACATCAACTTCCCGCAGGGGGATTTGCAACACCCATTACCTACGAAGTGGATGGAAAACAATATGTGGTGATTGCCGCCGGTGGAGGCCGGGGACAAAAACCAGGTGGGGATTATATCGCCTTCGCCCTAAAGGAATAATAACGAAACTAACATTTAAAACTTTTGATTTTGAAAAAGAATACTCTACATAACATATCCTTGGGTCTGGCAGCAGTGGCCTTGTTGATTTTTGTTTATCAGGCTTTTCAAGGAAACATTTCAGGGGCTGGCCCGTTTATCATTGCATTTTTTGTGCTTTTGGCCATTGGTTTCAATGGTTATAAGATGTTGAAGGGTTTTGTTTTTGCCGTGCTCATTTTCGCAGGGGTGGCCCTTTCCCTGTACTGGCCCCAATATTTTGTACGGATAGGGGACTTTAAGCTTACTGGTTTGATCATCCCGTTGATCCAGATCATTATGTTCGGGATGGGAACATCGATGAGCATCAAGGATTTTGCGGGGATCATCAAGTCCCCAAAAGGGGTATTGGTGGGCGTGACCGCACAGTTGGCCATCATGCCGATCATCGGTTACGTACTGGCCAACATCAGCGGTTTTTCTCCTGAGATAGCGGCGGGAATCGTTCTGATCGGTTGCTCCCCGAGCGGGGTGGCCTCCAACGTGATGGCCTACCTGGCCAAGGCCAACCTGGCACTGTCCATTACCATCACCTCCATAGCCACTTTGTTGGCGCCCTTTGTCACCCCCTTGTTGATGAAACTGTTGGCCGGACAGTTCGTGGAGATCGATGTGCTGACCATGATGTGGAGCATCACCAAGATGATCATCCTGCCCATCGGTGCCGGGTTGCTGTTCAACTATTTGTTGCACGGCAAGACCAAATGGTTGGATGACATCATGCCGATGCTTTCCATGTTGGCCATAGGCCTGATCATCATCGTGATCACCGCAGCGGGCAGGGACAGTCTGCTGGATATCGGGGGCATGTTGCTCCTCTTGGTACTCGCACACAACCTTTTCGGCTATTTCTTGGGGTATTGGTTCGCACGGGTGGTGGGGATGGACGAGCGGGATGCCCGTACCATATCCATAGAAGTGGGCATGCAGAACGGGGGATTGGCCTCGGGGATCGCCAATACGTTGGGCAAGATCGCCACCATGGGGCTTGCGCCTGCCGTTTTCGGTCCGCTGATGAACATTACCGGGTCCATACTGGCATCCTATTGGCACAAAAGCGCCCCAGAAAAAGTAGTGTCCGAAATAAAAAGTTAATCAAAAGAATAGAAGAATTGATTGTTTGAGTTAGTTTAGTTTTTCAAGAAGAGCGTACCGCTTTCCCAAGTACGTTCTTCTTTTTCTCAAACAAAATGATATTTTAAGAACCAACTAACATAACAGCATATGAAAGGGACAAAAAAAGTGATCACGTTCGGGGAGATCATGTTACGATTGGCCCCTCCGGGGTTTTTAAGGTTTTCGCAGGCGAACCGTTTCGATGTGGTCTACGGCGGGGGGGAGTCCAATGTGGCGGTATCCCTGGCCAATTATGGCATTCCCGTGGACTTTGTCACCCGGTTGCCCAAGAACGACCTGGGCGAATGTGCCCTGATGGAGATGCGCAAGCGCGGGGTAGGCACGGACAGGATCATCTTCGGTGGGGACCGATTGGGCATCTACTTTTTGGAAACGGGAGCCGTTTCCAGGGGGAGCAAGGTGGTGTACGACCGGGCCCATTCGGCCATGGCGGAGATCCAGAAGGGCATGGTGGACTGGGACAGCGTTTTTGAAGGGGCGGGATGGTTCCACTGGACGGGGATCACCCCGGCCATTTCCCAGGGAGCGGCCGATGCCTGCATCGAGGCGGTAAAGGCGGCGAAAAAGCACGGACTTACCGTTTCCACCGATCTGAACTACAGGGCCAAGCTCTGGAAATACGGAGGGGACCGGGAGGCCATCATGACGGAACTGACCTCATACTGTGACATTATTCTGGGGAACGAGGAAGATGCGGAGAAACATTTCGGGATAAAGCCCGAGGGACTGGACATCACCACACAGGGAGAGCACGTAAAGGCCGAGGCCTTTTTGTCCGTGTGCCAGCAGATGATGAAAAAGTTCCCCAACGCCAAAAAGGTGATCACTACCTTGAGGGGTTCCCTATCGGCCTCGCACAACACCTGGGCCGGGGTATTGTATGACGGAAAAAACATGTTCACTTCCCCGGAATACCAGATCACGCATATCGTGGACCGCGTAGGGGGAGGGGATTCGTTCATGGGCGGATTGATCTACGGATTGCTCACATGGCCCAACAATGACCAGAAAGCGCTTAACTTTGCGGTGGCAGCTTCGTGCTTGAAGCATACGATCGTGGGCGACGCCAATCTGGTGACCGTGGATGAGGTCGAAAAGCTGATGGGAGGCGATGCTTCCGGAAGGGTGGCCAGATAGGACAAAAGTAAAAAAGGTAAAAGTAAAAGGACAAGGGTAAAAGAACGATATGGCAAGATATTCACGGATCGAGGTGGCACGGAAAATGGAGGAAACGGGCATGGTGCCCCTGTTCTACCATCCGGATGTGGAATTGGGAAAGCAGGTGTTGAAGGCCTGTTACGATGGTGGGGCAAGGTTGATGGAATTCACGGCGAGAGGGGATTTTGCCCATGAGGTGTTCACCGAACTGAACAAATATGCGCTCCAAGAACTACCGGGCATGATCATGGGGGTGGGGAGCATCACCGATGCCGCGGCCGCTTCGTTCTACATGCAATTAGGGGCCAACTTTATCGTGACGCCTTCCTTGCGGGAAGACATTGCCGTGGCCTGCAACCGGAGAAAGGTCATGTACAGCCCGGGATGTGGCAGTCTTACGGAGATCGACCGAGCCGAGGAACTGGGGGTGGAGGTGATCAAACTGTTCCCTGGTTCCACGTACGGCCCCGGGTTCGTAAAGGCCATAAAAGGGCCACAGCCATGGACGAGCATCATGCCCACGGGCGGGGTGGA
>NZ_QXFI01000030.1 GCF_003584135.1 Flagellimonas pelagia | reverse complement strand
TGTAGATACCCCGATCTTTAGGACAGTTTTTCTACAAAACCAATATAATTATCAAGCTGCTCTCTTGAATAGATCGATGGGTCTTTCATAGTCGATGGACTGATGTCTTCTTTCATGGTTGTAATAATCAAAGTACTCTGCCAATAACAGATAGAGTTCCATACCATCCTTTGGAGGGTTCAGATAGATTTTCTCATACTTTACATTCCTCCAAAGCCTTTCGATAAAGGCATTGTCGGTGGCCCTTCCCTTGCCGTCCATGCTCAGGCGTATTCCCTGACCCAAAACATAGTTGGCAAACTCCTCGGCAGTGAACTGGCTCCCCTGGTCCGTATTGAGGATCTCCGGTGTCCCGTGCTCACCTATGGTCTCTTCCAATGTTTCCCTGCACCATTGGGCATCCATGGAATTGGACACGCTCCAGTTCAGGACATAGCGGCTGTGCAGGTCGATGATGGCCACCAGATAGAGATATCCCTGTTGCATGGGGATATAGGTAATATCTGTGGCCCAGACCTGATTGGGCCTGTCAACGGTCAGGTTCCTCAGCAGGTACGGATACGTTCTGTGGTCCTTGCACCTTCGGGAGGTATGTTTTCCCGGAAGGACGGCCCTGAGGCCCATTACCTTGTAATAGAGCCGTTCGATACGGTTCCTGCTCACCTTGTACCCTCTGTCCCTGGTCAGCCAGATGTGCATCCGCTTGGCCCCTTTGAAGGGATGGTGGAGGTAATGCTCGTCCATCTCGCGCATGAGCCTCAGGTTCAGTTCGCTCTCGCCCCTTGGCCTGTAATAGAGCCCCGAGCGATGGACCGACAATGTTCTGCACTGCCTTGCAATGCTCATCTTGGAATGACCCTTGCGTATCATTTTTCTGCGTTCGGAGAGTGGTCTCAGCGCAAGGCGTCCTTTAAAAAATCGTTCTCGACCTTCAACTGGCCTATGGCCTTTAGAAGTTTGTCCTTCTCCCTTTCGGTCTCGCTGCGGGCATCCTTCTTGCCCGATTCGAACACCTGCTCGGCCCCATCAAGGAAATCGCGCTTCCAAGCGCTGATCTGGGTAGGGTGTATCTCGTACTTCTGGGCAAGTTCGGCAAGGCTATGCCGTTCCTTCAAGGCTTCCAGGACCACTTTGGTCTTGAACTTCGGGGTAAACTTTCTTCGTGTCATATTCAGTAAATTTAATGATTAAACTTACTGCCCTAGTTTTTGGGGTATCTACAGTTTTGCGAAGTACAGCTTTTAAAGTCAATAAAGTCAGGTTGCTAATATAATTTTCCAGTTGCTTCAACTTTTGAATTTGGTGCTCTTTCCTTCTTTTGAGTATTGCTTTTTTAACCAATTTACGGTTTTCCAATATTTTTTTGTCCATGCTGAAGTTGAAAAGCCTTTCCTTTTAGTCCAGATTTTCAACATCCTAGGGGTCGTACATAAACGCAAGAGGTCGAAAAAAGTCACCTCTTGCATTATATCTTTCACCGATTTTAAAAAACTCCTTGCATCCCGTCAAATTGGCAACTATCTATTAATGAACCACTACATTTTTGGCTTGAGAGGGCATCCCCGTTGGGCGCTCATTGTGGAAAGGGAGAAAGAAGAAAAGGTTGGATGTTTCTTGTATTCCACAATGGTATAATTCTCCCTATTCTTAAAACAAGAATGGTTAAAAATAAGTTTAATGATGATTTTGAAAACCTATGGACCTTTTCAAAAATGTCCCAAATGACGTAGACATATATATTCATACAATTATTCAATTATACATTTAAATGATTATATACACAAAGGAAATGGATATAAGTAAAATGCATGTCAACCATCAGAAACAATGATATGTTGAGAGAATGGTACTTTTATCCCTTCCCATTTTTGTTTCGTAACAGACATAAAAATCGGACTGGGCAAAGCAAACTGGGGCAAGTCCCGAAATGTTGAGACCTATCTGTCGGGTTTCATTAATTGGACAATCAAGCTTTTTCAGCCTGTTCGAAATGGTTCTGCTCACACCATTATTCAAAGAAGGAAATAAGTTTTTATGATATCTTGTTTAGATAGTCGATACCTAAGATATCAGTCCCTTTAGTAGGCTTAAAATTAAGATTTGGTGCAATGGGCCAAATATGCCAAGGACTACGTGGATAGGTAACCATTGGGCATTTTCTCTCCCTTTCCATAGATACTCATTGCTGCGATTCCGTACAAGTTTTGTTTTAAAATAAACTACATGGATTTACCGTACATAACATCTTGTACTGCAAAGTAGGTTCCCATAAATAAATGATAATAGGTTTGTTCTCAGAGGTCACGAAGCAAGTTGTGTTTTTGTAAACAAAAACTGCTCACTTCGTTTACAAGTGACCTTTAGAACAATACCAAATTCATGGCAAATGGCAAGACCTAAAATGGACATATCAAAACAACGAACAGTAGTTATCGCCTTTAGGGTTTCACAAAGTGAATACGTGATCATTGGCAACAATGCGGAGACAATTGGATTGTCCACAGCTGAATATATCCGAAGAAAATGTACAGGAAAATCGTTGCCGAATAAAAAGGTAAGCCCATTGGACCGAAAAATATTTATCGGGCTGAGCCGGATGGGAAACAACCTGAACCAACTCGCCAGGGTATCGAACTCTGGCATCCATGACCCGTTCAGTATATCTAAACAATTGGAGGAGGTAAAAATGCTATTGAAACAGCTCAAATCAAATATCTCGAACGATGATAGGTAAGATAACCATAGGGAAAGACTTCTACCGAGTTCTGGCCTACAATGAAAAAAAGGTAAACGAAGGAGTAGGATATGTCATCGATTCCAATATCGAACAATCCACAGCGGTAAACATGACACAGGAATTCAATTTGATTAGGCAATTGCGGCCAGGATTGGGCAATGCGGTATTCCATGTTTCCTTGAACCTGCCGTACTCTGACCAATTGGACGATAAAGAATTTGCTTCATTGGGTTGCGACTATCTGATGAAGATGGGTTTTGACAACAACCAGTTCATCATGTACCGCCATACCGATACCGAACATGAGCACATCCATATCGTGGCCAATAGGGTCAGGTATTCGGGTAGATTGGTAAGTGACAGTAACATCAAAAGAAGAAGCCGGGAAGTGCTCAATGATCTGGAGAGGAAATATGGACTGACCCAAATTCTGGTAAAGAACGGAACCAAAAAGTCACTTAGTCAAAAGGAAATCGAGAAAACCCTTAGGACTGGAAATCTGCCCATCAAACTTATCCTTCAGGATAAAATTGGTTTAGCAATCGAAAAAGCATCGAATACGGCCGAATTTATTTTAATGCTAGAATCGAACGGTATTTCGCCCAGGTTCAACATAAGCAAGACCACGGGCAGGGTCTCGGGCATATCGTTCAACCATCAAGGCGTAGTGTACAAAGGCAGTACCCTTGGTAAAAAATTTTCATGGAACAGTATCGTAAAACAAATCGATTATGGGCAAGACAGAGACCGTTCAGTTATACTATCAACTAATGGAAAAGAACGGGGAACTGATAGAGCTAATGAAGGAAACCATGGAACAGCAATCAAACCTGAGCCAAGAAGTGAGGGAGTTACAAAAGGCACTGAAGATCCTGATCAACAATCAAAAGGTCATGTGGGAAAAATTGAGGGAAATGGAATGACCGGGCCCTTGGTAAATGAAACGGACTGGACCCCTTTCAAACTGGAACTCAGTGACCATGGTGCGAGGAAAAAGTCCAAAAGAAAGAAAAAAAGGAAAGGGCTGGGCCTGTAGAACTTGAACTTATGGAAAACAACAAGCAAGAACATTCAGGATTGTCCCCTTCCGAGATCCAGGTATTGGAAATGTTACGCAGCAAGAGGTTCCTGTCCATCAAAGTGATCATCAAAAATGGAGAGGTCGATACCATAGAAGGTCTGGAACGATTGGACACAGGGGAGCGTATCGTCGATATGTTGAAACAACACGATTTTCAAAATCTGGAAATCAAACAAAGCAATGGTAAGATCGTCTGTGTGAACAGGATCTTCAGGAAAAAAGTCCTCTCCCAATAAAAACTAAAAGAAGTTAACCAACCATTGATATTCAAGGGATAAAATTGTCATCCTATACTGGATTTAAATAGTTAAAAAGGGTAAATTAAAGCCTGCTTTGCAAATACGGTAGTGACCTTGAAGATTTAGGAGCTATTGCTATTTAACTGAAATGTCCAACTCAATCATTGAACCAAGGCAGAAAAACAGAACATTCAACAGTACATGGCTCAAGACTTATAAAGGTTTCGAGGATTGCCCGGAGGAAGAAGCGGAAAGGATCGTGGAACAACTTCGGAAACTCGCCAACATAGTTTGCCGCCATGTCCAAAAAGGGAACACATGAACTTAGAGGTATTCAGTCAATTTGCGAAAAAGGAAAAGGGAAGGATCATAGGAAAGAACAATACGGCGGTCATCTACACCCGTGTTTCCAGTAAGGAGCAATTTGACAACAATGCCAGCCTGACTACCCAACTCAAATATTGCCAAGAATATGCAATTCGAAAAGAATTGGAGGTGTTGGAATATTTCGGGGGAACCTATGAATCAGCAAAGAGCGATGAGCGCAGGGAGTTCCAAAGGATGCTCAGCTATGTCAAAAGGAGAAAGAACATCGGCTATATCATCGTCTATTCCTACGATAGGTTTTCGCGCACGGGCGCGAACGGCGCGTATATCAGCGAACAGTTAAAAAAGCAGGGAGTGGCCGTTATATCGGCCACCCAAGAAATCGATGTGACCACAAGTGCGGGTACGTTCCAGGAAAACCTGTACCATATGTTCTCCCATTTCGATAACCAGATCCGTAGGGACAAATCCATTACTGGAATGCGGGAAAAACTGCGAAGGGGCCATTGGACGGGTGCCTATCCATTTGGATATACCAATACGAATCCCGGGAAAGGGAAGATCCCGAATTTTGTGATCTCGGAGGAAGGAAGATTGCTCAAACAGGCTTTTTTATGGAAGGCAAATTCCAATATGTCCCATGTCGAGATTGCAAAGCGTCTGAAAGACAAGGGCCTGAACATACATGCAAAAAGATTGACGGACCTTTTTAGAAACCCGTTCTATTGTGGGCTTATCGTGAACAGTCTTATTCCCGGTGAAGTGATCCAGGGGAAACACGAGGCCCTCATCTCGAAAGAAATGTTTCTCAAGATCCACAATCTGCTCCATGCAGGTGAGCCACCGAAGAAATATTCGTTCGATGACGAAAACCTGCCGTTGAAAATGTTTGTCAGATCTTCGGTCTGTGGAACGCCCTACACTGGGTATATCGTCAAGAAAAAGGGACTGTACTATTACAAGAACAGACGTAAGGGCAGCAAGGAAAACAGAAGTGCCAATAAGCTCCATAATGAGTTTTTGGACTTGTTGGGCAATTATACCATAGCTGACAAAAAGTATATCGAGCCATTGACCGATATCGTACACGACACCTTGATCGATAAAAACCAAGAGACACTTCAGGACCAGAAGCGGTTGACCAAAGAACTCGGCCAACTTAAAGGAAGGATTGACACATTGGAGAGAAGATTCGTCGTTCTGAACGAGATCACAAAGTCCCAGTACGATCTTTTCATGCCAGAACTGAAAGCCAAAAAAAGGGAACTGGAGGAGAAAATGGAAAATGGGGAAATAAATAGTTCGAACCTCAAAAAGTCCATAAAATTGGCACTCGGTTATGCCTGTAACCTTCCTGAATTGTGGAAGTTAGGTGATTTGGAAACCAAAAGGGCCATACAATATATGGTCTTCCCCGACGGGATTGGGTATGACTTCAAAAACAAGGCAGTTCGAACTTTTCGGATCAATGAGATTTTTGGCGCAATCTCTTTGTTCACAGGGGATTTGAAAGGTAAAGAAAAAGGGGACTTCCACTCGTTTTGTAGAAAATCCCCTTTAGTGATCGCGGAAGGATTCGAACCTTCGACCGTCTGCTTAGAAGGCAGATGCTCTATCCAGCTGAGCTACGCGACCCGACTTTGCGGGTGCAAAGATACTAATGTCAACCGTTGTAAAAAATATTTTTTTGGTTTCTTGTCAGATTTCAAGAAATCCCGGTCAATCATCAAGCCATTTTTAGTCGAAACCTATCTTTTTAAGGCCTTCATGGCTAATGACGATTACCTCCAAAGGCTTTTTATCCCAGGTCATATCCTGCTCCACAAAATACTTGACCATTCCAGCAGTTTTCTTTTCCTTTAAAATTCTACCAAAATCAATGGTTCCTTCCCCAACTGGTGCGAACTTCCCTTCTTCGTCCATATCTTTCACATGCCATGATTTGAACCTTCCCGGGTATTTTTCAAAGTACGCGACAGGATCGGCACCAGCCTTGGTCACCCAGAACAAATCCATTTGGAAGTTCACGTATTTTGGGTCTGTGTGCTCCAACAAATAAACAATCGGAACTATTCCATCAGCATTTTCTTTATACTCAAAATCATGGTTATGGTACAACAATTTCAATCCAGCTGCCTCGCACTTCTTCCCTAAGGTGGTCAATACATTGGCAAAGTCCTCCATGGTACCCTTCATGCCCATCGTTCTGGTATCAGGGTCAAAAGTAAACATGCCCATTGGTGGCACTGGAATGGTAAAATATTCAAACCCAGCGGCCTTTACATCCGCAATCAATTGATCGGCATTTTCCAAGGTTACCATGCCCATGTGTGTACTAACGGGTTTCAAGCCTTTGCTTTCCAAATACGCTTTGAAATCTTCTGGGGCCATCCCATAGAACTTTCCTTCATTATAACCGGCCGCTTCTACGTAGGCATAACCGGCATCGGCCACTTTATCCAAAGTCGCCTTGGCATCCTTGCCCATATCATCCCTTACGGTATATAGGGCCAATCCCCCAAATTTATTTTGTGAGTTACACGAAAGGGCCAAAAAGGCCACGAAAAGGGAAGAAAAAATAATTTTTCCCTGTTTTGATAAAAATTTGTTCATCATTATAGTCTGTAGTTAAATTTTAGTTTCAAATGCCCCACAATATACTGCTTTATTCATAATTTATATGTTATTTGACCCCCTTTGGTTTTGATAGTATCACAAACCAAAAAATCCGTTGGATGGATCATCACAACGGATTTTTAAACATGAGTACCTGTTACATTAAATTTCGTTCATCTGAAGGGCCATGTGAACTTGTATGTCATTGTCCACCTTGATCATCCCCAAAACCTTGCGGGGCGGCTCAAGACCAAAGTCCGTCAATTTTAAGGACAAGGTCCCTTTTACACAGATGCCCTCTTTTTGTTCACAGTTTAAAATGGATTCGTATTTACGTGCCACACCGGCTATCTTGATTTCCATGCCCACTGATATGGTCTGTCTATCGGGTTGTGGAGGGTCTACATATAAAAGTTTCAGTTCAACCTCGGGGTGTTGCTTAGTTTGCAAGAGTTCCCTAAAGTCCTTGTTTATGGTCTTGCCACCGCAATCGAAGCAATCATTGGCCAACTTTAGTCTTGCATTTTTAAACAAGATATGCTGCGCCTTCTCATCGTAGGTTAACCTTATAGGCAGTTCCAGTTCATGAAGGTTGTACTTGCAAGAAAATTGATTGACGTTTGTTGTTCCCGAAATGACCACTTCACTTTCAGGAGCCACCCTCACCGTGGCTTCGCGTTCCGGGTCAGGATCGGTCAACCAAAGGAGCAATGTGGGAATCGCCCATAGGTATTTGGTGATATGTGGAAGTGTGGATAACATGTCTACTAAATATACGGATTTTAGTTTGAAGACCTAGGACAAAATTGCCCTAGGTCTTTCGTCATTAAAACCAAAGGGCCTTAGAAGCTGATTACTGCCTCTAACAAAACCCCATTAAATTTACCTTCATTGAAGATACTTGTGTCACTGTATCCATCATAGGTTTGGTTCACATACTCGAACTTGGCAAGGATATTCTTGGTCAAGAAGGCACCCAATCCCAATTGTAGCCTATCAATGGTAACGTCTTCACCAGCGGCGGTTTCTGCGTTAACGGTATTGTATCGACCGGCTAAGTAGAAGTTTTCGCTGTTTCCGAAACGGTATACCAACTCTCCAGCAAATTGGGTGGCATTCCTTTTATCGGTTTCAGCATTAGCTTTTCCACTTGCTGTTTCAATGGTACCGAAGAATTCCAATCCTTTGTATTTCAAGAAAGGGTTGATCATAAAGGAAGTGATCTCGTTGCTCATTCCTGGGTCATATCTACCAGAACGGAAATTACTGGATGTAGAGGCTTCAGTATTTTCCATTACCAAGTAGTATCTAGAACCGGTACGGTCAGCACTGTATAGGTACACATGTCCGGATTTTCCAGTGCTGTACATGGATCCTGTGATACGCAATCTGAAATCGTCGCTCAATTGTTTGTCATATCCCAACTTGGCCAAAATGGAGGCACCTGTTTGATCTGGATTGTTCACGGCTTGGTTCAATTTACCATTGGTAAGTCCGAACATACCGATGAAACCATTTTTCCTGAAATACACCTCACCACCTACCTCGGTTGTGAAAGCGTCCATGATCAAGTTACCCACAAAAGGGTTGTAAATAGCTTGGGCGTTATCGGTCCTTCTGAAGTGGGCATCACCATAGTTGTTTTCCATATGCCCTACTTTAATGGTCAAATACTTCATGGCATCTTCCAAGAATCCAGGGCTGATGAAATCCAAATTATCCACTTGGAAATAACCTCCTTTAACATAAGGCTCTGGATGGTGCCTAGAGGAAAGGTAAGTCCTCAAGTGCATACGCACACCTTTGGCCAAGGCCACATCCAAATCAAGGTTTGCGGTGGCCAGGTTAAAGTTGTCACCTATTGGGATCAATTCCACAGCACCTGAGTTCTCATGGTCCAAAGCTTGGAACTGAAGGGTTGATGATCCACCCACCCTCACTTTTACACCATCAAAGGTCAAAACGCTATCTTTGGGGGCCTCAAAAACATTGATGCCATTCTTATCGGGAGCTCGATAATTATCCAATTGACGGTTTTGGGAATAGCCCCAAAAGCCTGCGAAAATTGCAGCAGCCAATAATCCGTGTTTTACATATTTTCTCATTGTTATAGATTTTTAAGTTGAGTATTATTTATTGATTTTTATTGTTATTTCCATATGGTATTGTAGTGCACTTCTATTTCATCACCGGTCTTGATGGTCCCCAAGAGGGCCTTGGGAGGCTCGATGCCGAAATCGGTCATTTTCAAAGGTTTCTTACCTTCCAAGACTGCCTTGCCTCCGTTTACGGTGAGGGTGAAAGGTAAATCTACCTTGTTCGTCTTACCTGCGATGGTCAAATCACCCGATGCCACCACCTTATATTTATTAGTGGTAGAAACAACTGGAGAAATGCTTTTTACTTCACCCATTTTAAAGACAATCTCTTTGTGCTTGTCGGTGTTCAAGGCCTTGTACGTGTTCTTGTCCATTCCGTCATGACCACTTTTAAGGCTTTCCGCCTCTACGGTGAATTTTAATGAACTGATGGATGGAAGCTCCCCGGTCATATCGATTGCCATGGATCCGCTTCTCTGTTCGGCTACCTCCTCCCAGTCATGTAGGGTAGAGGTTCCAGTGACCATGACTTCCCCTTCCGTTTTACTTAGCTGAAAGCTTTGAGCAGCCAACGCTATTGGAATGAGACCGAAGGTCATCAACATGATGACAGCCCTAAATGATAACTGGTTTTTTCTGACTTGTGATTGCATAGTATTTCGGTTTTGATGAGACAAAGTTCATACAGGGATGAATCTCAAAAGATGATAAATGTCAGTATTTTCCTAACTGACTGATTTTAAGTAACCTATGTTACATATTTTTTATATTTTTCTGATTTTTAACGATTTATACCCACATATTTTTGCATTTCAGCTAAGGTTAAAGATCATTTCATGGGTACAAATCATCAACAAGGACTTGGAATTCCCTTTCTATACCATCTATCAAGTTGTCAGCCTTAAAACACTGATTTTTATCATGTTCTGGGCAAGCATTAGCCGCTAATTTTACATACAGATTTTAGCACTTATCAACTTCTTAATAAAGATCAAGATGGAAACACTTACAGCAAACCAACTCAGCGTCTATTCCTTTGGGAATAAAAAGGCCGATGGCAGTCGCGACATGAAGGAGCTACTAGGAGGCAAAGGAGCCAACCTAGCAGAAATGAGCCGAATCGGAATTCCGGTGCCACCAGGCTTTACCATTACCACTGAAGTTTGTACCCAATATAATCAAGAAGGCAAAGAGGCGGTCATCAATCGCATAGAACCCGAAGTAAGGGAAGCCATTACTCGTATTGAGGAAACCATGGGTGCCATATTTGGGGATGATGAAAATCCACTGTTGATTTCCGTTCGTTCCGGAGCAAGGGTATCCATGCCGGGGATGATGGACACCGTCCTTAATCTGGGATTAAATGATGAATCGGTAAAAGGGGTCATCAAAATGACGGGTAACGATCGTTTTGCATGGGACTCTTACCGACGTTTCATTCAAATGTACAGTAGCGTGGTGATGGGCCTCAAACCAGAATCCAAGGATGATCTGGATCCCTTTGAGGAAATCATGGATCATTTAAAGGATAAACGTCGCATTGAACACGATACCCAGTTCACCGTTCAAGATCTTCAGGACCTCGTGTACGACTTTAAGGATATTGTAAAGAAAAGAACAGGAAAACCCTTCCCTACCAACCCATGGGACCAACTATGGGGTGCCGTGGCCGCTGTGTTCGATAGCTGGAACGGTGACAGGGCCATTTACTATAGAAAAATGCACGGATACCCAGAAGATTGGGGAACCGCAGTGAACGTACAGGCCATGGTCTTTGGAAACATGGGCGACGACTCTGGTACCGGCGTATGCTTTACCCGGGATGCCGGAACCGGGGAAAACGTGTTCAATGGGGAATACCTGATCAATGCACAAGGAGAAGATGTAGTGGCCGGTGTACGTACCCCTCAACAGATTACCTTATTGGGATCACAACGCTGGGCCCAACTTGCACAGATAGATGAGGAAGAACGCAAAGAAAAATACCCTTCCCTTGAAGAATTGATGCCCGAAATCTATAAGGAACTCTTCGAATACCAAAACAAATTGGAAACCCATTATCAGGATATGCAAGATATGGAGTTCACCATTCAACAAGGTAAACTTTGGATCTTGCAGACCCGTAACGGAAAACGCACCGGTGCGGCCATGGTCAAAATTGCCATGGATCTGCTCAAAGAGGGATTAATCGATGAAAAAAAGGCCCTAATGCGCGTAGAGCCCAATAAACTAAACGAACTATTGCACCCCATCTTCGATCCCGAAGCTTTGGAAGAAGCCGAAGTGATCGCCCAAGGTTTACCGGCATCCCCTGGTGCGGCAACCGGTCAGATTGTATTCTTTGCCGATGAGGCCAACAAATACAAAAACAGTATTCTGGTCCGTGTGGAAACTTCTCCAGAAGATGTGGAAGGCATGAACGTGGCCAAAGGTATCGTGACCGCCCGCGGTGGTATGACCTCCCACGCAGCCGTAGTAGCCAGAGGTATCGGTAAATGTTGTGTTTCCGGTGCAGGTGCCTTAAAAATCAATTATAAGACAAGGACCCTAAAAGTAGGAGATCATGAGTACCACGAAGGTGACTGGATTTCCATCAATGGATCTACCGGTAACATCTTGGAAGGCAAAGTAGCCACCAAGGAGCCTGAATTGAGCGGTGAATTTGCTGAATTGATGAAACTTTCCGATACCTACGCAAAAATGGAAGTACGCACTAATGCCGATACGCCAAAAGATGCAGAAATAGCCCGCAGTTTTGGTGCCAAAGGTATCGGGTTGACCCGTACCGAGCATATGTTCTTTGAAGTGGACCGTATCAAGGCCATGCGCGAAATGATCTTGGCCGATACCATCAAAGGTCGTAAACAGGCCTTAAAGGAGCTATTGCCCATGCAACGTGGTGACTTTGAGGGTATCTTCCGGGCCATGAAGGGTTATCCCGTAACCGTTCGGTTGTTGGACCCTCCATTGCACGAGTTTGTGCCTCACCAATTGGCCACCCAAAAAGAATTGGCAGATGACCTTCATATCTCTTTGGCTTCCGTAAAAAGCAAAGTAGCGGAATTGGAAGAATTCAACCCCATGTTGGGACACCGTGGTTGCCGTTTGGGAAATACCTATCCTGAGATCACTGAGATGCAGACCCAGGCCATTTTGGAAGCTGCGCTTCACTTGAAAAAAGAAGGCATCGATACCAAACCTGAGATTATGGTTCCCTTGGTAGGTACAGTTGAAGAATTCAGACAGCAAAAAGAAGTGATCGATAACACTGCCCAAGAACTCTTCAAAAGACGTAAAGATTCTGTGGAATATTCCGTGGGTACTATGATAGAAACCCCAAGGGCCACTTTGGTAGCGGATGAAATTGCCAAAATTGCCGACTTCTTCTCTTTTGGAACCAATGACTTGACCCAGATGACTTTTGGATACTCCAGGGACGACTCCGGTAAATTCCTGCCCATCTATTTGGAGAAAGGAATTTTAAAAGCGGATCCCTTTGAAGTATTAGATCAAAAAGGCGTTGGCCAATTGATAGAAATGGGTACCAAAAGGGGACGACAAACCCATCCCGGATTAAAAGTGGGAATCTGCGGTGAGCACGGTGGTGAACCAAGCTCCGTAGGTTTCTGTCAAACCGTGGATATGAACTATGTGAGCTGCTCCCCTTACAGGGTGCCTATCGCTAGGGTGGCCGCTGCACAGGCAGCAATAGCAACGAAGTAAAGCCATTACCTAACCATTCTGTTTTTTGAATCCCCGGCCTTGAAGAGCCATCAAGTGCCGGGGTTTTTATTTTATCGTTGGCCCCTATCCCTAAATTTTTATCTAATTTGCAGTCATAGCAATCAATGCCAGTGAATACCATAAGTAACGAACAGACCGCCATACGAACCACTTATTTTAGCATTATTGGCAATGCAAGCTTGGCACTCATCAAAGGTCTGGCCGGGTTCTTTGGAAATTCATACGCCTTGATTGCCGATGCCATCGAATCGACCACCGATATTTTTTCTTCCCTTTTGGTGCTCTTTGGACTCAAATATGCCAAGAAACCCGCCGATGAAAATCATCCTTACGGTCATGGCAAGATTGAACCCCTGATTACCTTCGTGGTCGTGGCTTTTTTAGTGACTTCCGCCACCATTATCGCTTACGAAAGTATCCTGCACATTCAAACACCTCACAAAACCCCGGAATCATGGACCTTGTTTGTTTTGGGGGCCATCATCTTGTGGAAAGAGATTTCCTATCAGGTCGTAATCCGAAAAAGCAAACAGACCCACAGTTCCTCTCTTAAGGCCGATGCTTGGCACCATCGCAGCGATGCTATTACCTCCGTTATGGCCTTTATTGGCATTTCCATTGCCCTCATTTTTGGCAAGGGATATGAAACGGCTGACGATTGGGCGGCACTTTTGGCTTCGGCCTTTATCCTTTATAACAGCTACTTGATTTTTAGACCTGCTTTGGGGGAGATCATGGATGAACACCAATACGATGACCTCATTTTGGAAATCAGAAAAACATCCTTGGAGGTCGATGGCATTCTGGGTACCGAAAAATGTTTCATCCGAAAATCGGGCATGAAATACCATGTTGACTTGCATGCCATTGTGGATGGTTCCATTTCCGTGGAAAAAGGACATTGGATTGCCCATAATCTAAAAGATTATCTGAGAAAGGAAATTCCCAATCTGGGGCATGTGCTCATTCATATTGAACCAAATGAATTTGTTAATCGATCCAAGTAAAATTAAATTTGAGTCGATCTGAGCTATTCCAATAAATTGAACATTATCATGGGTTTGTGACCGAAATGAAGTATCTTTTTCATCTAAATTCCAACCGCCATGAAAAATTTCCTTTTCCTATTTTGTTGCTGCTCCCTTTTGTTCGTTTCCTGTGAAAAAAAGACAACTTCAAAGTACAGCATCGATGTGAGTTTTACTTCGGATATCAGCCCGGACAAGAAGGATGGTCGCCTGCTTTTGATGCTTTCCACGGACGACAGTAAGGAACCCCGCTTCCAGATCAATGATGGGCTGTCCACCCAACTGATCTTTGGCGTGAACGTGGATGGCATGACTCCAGGGGAACCCATCAATTTTGATGAAACTGTTTTCGGATATCCTTATCCTAGTCTGGCCGATGTGCCTCCCGGAGAATATAATGTACAGGCCCTTTTGCATGTGTACGAGACCTTTAACCTATCCACAGGCCATACGGTAAAACTTCCCATGGACAATGGTGAGGGGCAACAATGGAACCGTTCACCCGGAAATCTTTATAGCAAACCCTACAAAATAACCGTTGGCAGTAATGGTGTTGAAAACGTATCCGTGGTCATGGACCAAGAAATTCCAACCATTCCCGAGCCCGAGGATACCGAATGGATCAAACATATCAAAATGAAGTCCGAAAAATTGTCGGCCTTTTATGGGAGGGACATGTATCTGGGTGCCCATATTTTGTTGCCCAAGGATTTTGATAAACATCCCGAAGCCAAATATCCCTTGATGGTGTTCCATGGGCATTTCCCCAGTGATTTTGGTGGGTTCCGCACCACTCCACCAGACCCGAACTTGAAGCCGGAATACTCGGCACGTTTCGATTTGGATGGGTACAATATCATTCAACAGCAAGAGGCTTACGATTTTTACAAGCGTTGGAACGACCCTGATTTTCCTCGTTTCTTGATTATCGAAATCCAGCACCCTACCCCCTATTATGATGACTCCTACGCGGTGAATTCCGCCAGTCAGGGACCGTGGGGAGATGCCATTACCTACGAACTCATTCCGTATATCGAAAAGCAGTTCCAAGGTATGGGCGAAGGATGGTCCCGATTCTTGTACGGCGGTTCCACGGGTGGTTGGGAAGCCTTGGCCGTTCAGGTCAAATACCCGGAGGAATACAACGGTTGCTTTGCCGCATGTCCAGACCCTATCGACTTTAGGGCCTATTGCCTCACCAATATTTACCAGGACAAGAATGCTTATTACTACGATTCCCCACATAAAAAACTGGAAGTGCCCTCCCATCGCAATTATTTGGGGAACATCCAATCCACGTTACGGCAGGGCAACCATTTGGAACTGGTTTTGGGCGATAAATCCCGATCTGGGCAACAATGGGATATTTGGGAAGCCACCTATTCCCCACAGGGGGAGGATGGTTATCCCGTGCGCATTTGGGATAAAAAAACAGGAGAAATCAACCACGAGGTGGCCGAATACTGGAAAGAAAACTATGACCTACGCCACATTTTGGAGCGGGATTGGGACAAATTGGGAGAAAGTCTAAAAGGTAAGATCCATCTCTATTGTGGCGACATGGACAATTATTATTTGAACAACGCCGTGTATTTAATGGAGGATTTTCTGGAAAGCACTACCGACCCCTATTACAGTGGGGAAGTGTTGTACGGGGACCGTGCGGAACACTGCTGGAACGGCGACCCCGACCAGCCCAATGCCATCAGCCGTTTGCGGTACAACACCATGTATGTGCCTAAGATTATGGAGCGTATTTGGGAAAGTGCCCCCCAAGGAGCCGATCTGACGAGTTGGAGGTATCAGTAAAATACCCTTCAATCAATAGTAAAAAAATTAAATAACGGGTTACTTTAGTAATGACTGGATTATTCCGAGCACCTCCTTCACCGTAGCGGTCAGTTTTGCAAAATCCTTCTTTTCCAGGATTTCCTTTGAGATCAGTTGGGAACCCATGCCCACACAGGTGACCCCGGCGGAGAACCAGGCCTTTAAATTGGCCTCACTGGTATCCACCCCGCCCGTGGGCATGATGCTCGTCCATGGCTGTGGCCCTTTTATGGCCTTTACGAACCCGGGGCCGTACGTGGAACCAGGGAACAGTTTGATCACCTCCACCCCCAGTTCCTCGGCTCGGTCGATCTCCGTAAGACTGCCACATCCCGGGCTGTACATGACCTTTCTCCGGTTGCAGGCCACGGCAATGTCTTCCCGCAAGGAAGGCGTCACGATAAAGTTGGCCCCTAATTGCATGTAGAACGAAGCGGCCGCGGCATCGGTGATGCTCCCCACCCCCATGATCATGCCCGGTAGTTCTTGGAGCGCATATTTGTTCAGTTCGGTGAACACCTCATGGGCAAAATCCCCTCTCGCCGTGAATTCCATCAACCTTGCCCCACCATCGTAACAGGCCTTCAACACCTGCTTTCCCAATTCCACATCCGGATGGTAGAACAGGGGCACCATGCCCGTTTCCTCCATTTTCCGTGCCACCTCGATCCGTGAATATCTTGCCATATCGTTCTTTTACCCTTGTCCTTTTACTTTTACCTTTTTTACTTTTGTCCTATCTGGCCACCCTTCCGGAAGCATCGCCTCCCATCAGCTTTTCGACCTCATCCACGGTCACCAGATTGGCGTCGCCCACGATCGTATGCTTCAAGCACGAAGCTGCCACCGCAAAGTTAAGCGCTTTCTGGTCATTGTTGGGCCATGTGAGCAATCCGTAGATCAATCCGCCCATGAACGAATCCCCTCCCCCTACGCGGTCCACGATATGCGTGATCTGGTATTCCGGGGAAGTGAACATGTTTTTTCCGTCATACAATACCCCGGCCCAGGTGTTGTGCGAGGCCGATAGGGAACCCCTCAAGGTAGTGATCACCTTTTTGGCGTTGGGGAACTTTTTCATCATCTGCTGGCACACGGACAAAAAGGCCTCGGCCTTTACGTGCTCTCCCTGTGTGGTGATGTCCAGTCCCTCGGGCTTTATCCCGAAATGTTTCTCCGCATCTTCCTCGTTCCCCAGAATAATGTCACAGTATGAGGTCAGTTCCGTCATGATGGCCTCCCGGTCCCCTCCGTATTTCCAGAGCTTGGCCCTGTAGTTCAGATCGGTGGAAACGGTAAGTCCGTGCTTTTTCGCCGCCTTTACCGCCTCGATGCAGGCATCGGCCGCTCCCTGGGAAATGGCCGGGGTGATCCCCGTCCAGTGGAACCATCCCGCCCCTTCAAAAACGCTGTCCCAGTCCACCATGCCCTTCTGGATCTCCGCCATGGCCGAATGGGCCCGGTCGTACACCACCTTGCTCCCCCTGGAAACGGCTCCCGTTTCCAAAAAGTAGATGCCCAATCGGTCCCCACCGAAGATGATCCTGTCCGTGCCTACCCCGCGCTTGCGCATCTCCATCAGGGCACATTCGCCCAGGTCGTTCTTGGGCAACCGGGTGACAAAGTCCACGGGAATGCCATAATTGGCCAGGGATACCGCCACATTGGACTCCCCCCCGCCGTAGACCACATCGAAACGGTTCGCCTGCGAAAACCTTAAAAACCCCGGAGGGGCCAATCGTAACATGATCTCCCCGAACGTGATCACTTTTTTTGTCCCTTTCATATGCTGTTATGTTAGTTGGTTCTTAAAATATCATTTTGTTTGAGAAAAAGAAGAACGTACTTGGGAAAGCGGTACGCTCTTCTTGAAAAACTAAACTAACTCAAACAATCAATTCTTCTATTCTTTTGATTAACTTTTTATTTCGGACACTACTTTTTCTGGGGCGCTTTTGTGCCAATAGGATGCCAGTATGGACCCGGTAATGTTCATCAGCGGACCGAAAACGGCAGGCGCAAGCCCCATGGTGGCGATCTTGCCCAACGTATTGGCGATCCCCGAGGCCAATCCCCCGTTCTGCATGCCCACTTCTATGGATATGGTACGGGCATCCCGCTCGTCCATCCCCACCACCCGTGCGAACCAATACCCCAAGAAATAGCCGAAAAGGTTGTGTGCGAGTACCAAGAGGAGCAACATGCCCCCGATATCCAGCAGACTGTCCCTGCCCGCTGCGGTGATCACGATGATGATCAGGCCTATGGCCAACATGGAAAGCATCGGCATGATGTCATCCAACCATTTGGTCTTGCCGTGCAACAAATAGTTGAACAGCAACCCGGCACCGATGGGCAGGATGATCATCTTGGTGATGCTCCACATCATGGTCAGCACATCGATCTCCACGAACTGTCCGGCCAACAGTTTCATCAACAAGGGGGTGACAAAGGGCGCCAACAAAGTGGCTATGGAGGTGATGGTAATGGACAGTGCCAGGTTGGCCTTGGCCAGGTAGGCCATCACGTTGGAGGCCACCCCGCTCGGGGAGCAACCGATCAGAACGATTCCCGCCGCTATCTCAGGAGAAAAACCGCTGATGTTGGCCAGTACGTAACCGATGATCGGCATGATGGCCAACTGTGCGGTCACGCCCACCAATACCCCTTTTGGGGACTTGATGATCCC
>NZ_QXFI01000029.1:0-87500 GCF_003584135.1 Flagellimonas pelagia | reverse complement strand
AACCATGAATCTCTCGAGCGCCTTAGAATTCTCATCCCGACCACCTGTGTCGGTTTACGGTACGGGCCGCAATGCTCGCTTTTCTTGGAGGCGCCTCCGCTGGATTATCACCGCGGCCGTGGCCTTGGTGTACTATCCCCGAAGGTTCAACGTGCTATTCCGTCAGCACGCACCAACTATGGCGCCCCGTCACTTTTGTCGCATTGCGGGTAGCGGAATATTAACCGCTTGTCCATCCACTGCCCCTTCCGGGTTCGTGTTAGGTCCCGACTGACCCCCGGCTGATTAGCATGGCCGGGGAAACCTTGGTCTTTCGGCGTGCGGGTTTCTCGCCCGCATTATCGTTACTTATGCCTACATTTTCGTTTCCGTACGCTCCACGGGACCTCGCAGGCCCGCTTCAACGCAGAACGGAATGCTCCCCTACCACTCCTTGGAGTCCATAGCTTCGGTAATGTGCTTATGCCCGATCATTATCCATGCGGGACCGCTCGACCAGTGAGCTGTTACGCACTCTTTAAATGGATGGCTGCTTCCAAGCCAACATCCTGGCTGTCAATGCAGTCCCACCGCGTTTTGTCAACTTAGCACATATTTGGGGACCTTAGCTGATGGTCCGGGTTCTTTCCCTCTCGGACATGGACCTTAGCACCCATGCCCTCACTGCCCTGAAACATTATATAGCATTCGGAGTTTGTCAGGAATTGGTAGGCGGTGAAGCCCCCGCATCCAATCAGTAGCTCTACCTCTATATAACTATCAGGACGCTGCACCTAAATGCATTTCGGGGAGTACGAGCTATTTCCGAGCTTGATTGGCCTTTCACCCCTACCCACAGGTCATCCCAAGACTTTTCAACGTCAACGGGTTCGGTCCTCCACTATGTGTTACCACAGCTTCAACCTGCCCATGGGTAGATCGCACGGTTTCGCGTCTACTACTACCGACTAGAGCGCCCTGTTCAGACTCGCTTTCGCTGCGGCTGCGCACCATAAGTGCTTAACCTTGCCGGTAAAAGTAACTCGTAGGCTCATTATGCAAAAGGCACGCCGTCATCCCGTAAACGGGACTCCGACCGCTTGTAGGCGTATGGTTTCAGGGTCTTTTTCACTCCGTTGTTCACGGTTCTTTTCACCTTTCCCTCACGGTACTGGTTCACTATCGGTCTCCCAGGAGTATTTAGCCTTGGCGGATGGTCCCGCCGGATTCACACAGGGTTTCACGTGCCCCGCGCTACTCAGGATACCACTATCTTTAACGCTCCTTGCCTGTACCGGGCTATCACCGTCTACGGCCCCTCTTTCCAAAGGGTTCCAGTTCGTCGCGCAAAGAACATCGTGGTCCTACAACCCCAACATTGCCGAGACAACGTTGGTTTGGGCTGTTCCGATTTCGCTCGCCACTACTCTCGGAATCACTCTTGTTTTCTCTTCCTCCGCCTACTTAGATGTTTCAGTTCAGCGGGTTCGCCCACCTTGCGGTGTGACAGGCCTTCAACCTGCCGGGTTGCCCCATTCGGACACCCACGGATCAAAGCTCATGTGCAGCTCCCCGTGGATTTTCGCAGCTTATCGCGTCCTTCGTCGCCTCTGAGAGCCTAGGCATCCCCCATACGCCCTTCTTTTGCTTGTCGCACCCGTACCAAGTACGGATGCCCTCTCGTAATCCTTATATATTCTATTCTACTTCGTGTTTCTTCTTTTGACTTCGCCATGATGAACCTAATCATCACGCTCCGTCCCAATATGTCAATGAACTTTTGTGCCAAACTTGATTTGGCATCCCTCCGGGAAATTACCGACCTTGATCGGTGTCGCCCCTTCGGGATCCCCGCATCCGCGGGGAAAATGTGGAGAATAAGGGAGTCGAACCCTTGACCTCCTGCGTGCAAGGCAGGCGCTCTAGCCAGCTGAGCTAATTCCCCAGTCTAGTTGATTGTTGTTCGTTGTTCGTTGATCGTAATTTCCATCAACCATCAACCAAGAACCAACAACTGGTGTCTCAACTTCCAGAATTTCCTTTCAATACTCAATGAACCTTTCATCGTAGTCTCAGGCAGACTCGAACTGCCGACCTCTACATTATCAGTGTAGCGCTCTAACCAGCTGAGCTATGAGACTGTCTTGGCCTAAAAATTTGCCAGTATATCAAAAAACACATTGTAAAACGACAGCATAAAGGTAAAGGACCACCTCGTGCGGGGCCCGAACAACCTCCGGGCGTCTCTTTCTCTAGAAAGGAGGTGTTCCAGCCGCACCTTCCGGTACGGCTACCTTGTTACGACTTAGCCCTAGTTACCGATTTTGCCCTAGGCCGCTCCTTGCGGTGACGGACTTCAGGCACTCCCGGCTTCCATGGCTTGACGGGCGGTGTGTACAAGGCCCGGGAACGTATTCACCGGATCATGGCTGATATCCGATTACTAGCGATTCCAGCTTCACGGGGTCGAGTTGCAGACCCCGATCCGAACTGTGACCGGTTTTATAGATCCGCGCCCCCTTGCGGGGTGGCTTCCCTCTGTACCGGCCATTGTAGCACGTGTGTGGCCCAGGACGTAAGGGCCGTGATGATTTGACGTCGTCCCCACCTTCCTCACGGTTTGCACCGGCAGTCCCGTTAGAGTCCCCATCTTTACATGCTGGCAACTAACGGCAGGGGTTGCGCTCGTTATAGGACTTAACCTGACACCTCACGGCACGAGCTGACGACAACCATGCAGCACCTTGCAGGCAGTCCGAAGAAAGGGATGTCTCCACCCCATGCAGCCTGCATTTAAGCCCTGGTAAGGTTCCTCGCGTATCATCGAATTAAACCACATGCTCCACCGCTTGTGCGGGCCCCCGTCAATTCCTTTGAGTTTCATTCTTGCGAACGTACTCCCCAGGTGGGATACTTATCACTTTCGCTTGGCCACGGAGCACGAATGCCCCACAGCTAGTATCCATCGTTTACGGCGTGGACTACCGGGGTATCTAATCCCGTTCGCTACCCACGCTTTCGTCCATCAGCGTCAGTACATGGTTGGTCACCTGCCTTCGCGATCGGTGTTCTATGTGATATCTATGCATTTCACCGCTACACCACATGTTCCGGCAACCCCACCATGACTCAAGACCTGCAGTATCAAAGGCAATTTTATGGTTGAGCCACAAACTTTCACCCCTGACTTACAGGCCCGCCTACGGACCCTTTAAACCCAATGATTCCGGATAACGCTCGGACCCTCCGTATTACCGCGGCTGCTGGCACGGAGTTAGCCGGTCCTTATTCTTACGGTACCGTCAGCCACCTACACGTAGGTGGGTTTCTTCCCGTATAAAAGCAGTTTACAACCCATAGGGCCGTCATCCTGCACGCGGCATGGCTGGATCAGTCTTCCGACCATTGTCCAATATTCCTCACTGCTGCCTCCCGTAGGAGTCTGGTCCGTGTCTCAGTACCAGTGTGGGGGATCCCCCTCTCAGGGCCCCTAACCATCGTTGCCTTGGTAAGCCGTTACCTCACCAACCAGCTAATGGTACGCATGGCCATCCCTGTCCGATAAATCTTTAATCCACATATCATGCGATACATGGATACCATGGGGCATTAATCCAAGTTTCCCTGGGCTATTCCCCTGACAGGGGCAGGTTCCATACGCGTTCCGCACCCGTGCGCCGGTCTCAAGGGTGCAAGCACCCTCTACCCCTCGACTTGCATGTGTTAGGCCTGCCGCTAGCGTTCATCCTGAGCCAGGATCAAACTCTTCATTGTATTTCCTTGAATGTCTGTCCGACACCCGGAAATATCCGGGCCCCCGCATCAAAATGGTTCTTATTCTCTTTACGCTGTCGTTACAATATGCATATGAACTTCTTCTTGTTTTTCCCGAAAAAAAAATCGGCCATCCCGACCAATCCCCCTCTCGAAAACGCCCTGCCTCATCAGCTAAGCGGGTGCAAATATAAGAACGTTATTCCGACTCCACAAAATGTTTTCGGATATTTTTTTTGAAAAAAAAACATCAAAATCTTAACCGCTTGTTTTTCAATATCCATTCAAAAAAAATTCCCGAAAAAATTATGAGAAAAAATTCCAAACGAGTCCAAACCTAATCACAAAATCGCGATAAGGATAGTTCGGCGCCGAGTAGTAATTGGGCTGTGAAAAGATGGAATTTAAATGTTCCGCCTTAAAATAAATCCGTGTTTGTCTCACTTTGGCATTGATAAAAACATCCAACAAGGGATATCCGCCCAATTCTTCATTGTTCTGAATGTAGAATTCCCCCAGCAATGGGTTGTAGGCATTCATATTATAAGACGTAAAATATTTAAAGGTTACACCTGTCTGCAAGAACATGGCTTTTTTGAATACATCACTTGAAAAGTATAGCGTATTCCTAGTGACCACTTGCGGTAAATTAAGCACTTGGTTGTCCTGGGTAACATCCTGATACATTACGGTATTCATGAGGGCCCATTTACGCCATTTCAGTTCCTTTGTATATTTTACCTTTAAATGATTGATCGTTGACGACTCTTGGAAAGGCTTCACAAATGCTGTTTCCTGTGCATTGTCTATCTGCTCCTGGGTGGCCGTGGAAGCGAAATAGGTATAATTGTCAATGGCACTATATTCGGCTTCCAATAGTCCCAACCATTTGGAGTCGAATCCGAATTTGATGTTCTGGGTCCTTATGTTTTCAAAAGTGTCATTGTTCTGCCAATTAAAGTTCCTGTAATCACTTTGGTAGAGCAGGTAGTTAAAATCCGGCATGCGGGAAGATGCGTGTATGGCCCCTATAACCGTATTGCTTTCATTGAGCCTATAACTTGCCATGGCATCAAAATTGTTACCGGTAAGGTCCCCTGAAACGGTATAGTTGATGTTTCCCTTGAGGGAAAGGGGACCGATCTTATTGTAATAGGATCCTCCAACGGAAATTTCTTCCCCTTGCAACCTATTCTGGATGGTACCTTCTTCGGTAATCAAAATACTATTGAAATAGTAATCGTAATTGAACAGGCTCACATTCCCCGTTAATCGCCCCAAAGTCCTATTGGAAAACTCAATACTCCCTTTATTGAACATGGTCTTCAATCGGGCCCTATCTTCTATGGGCACCAAAAATGGGTCTTCCCCTAAAGCATCGTTCTGTTTCAATTGCTCAAAGTCGTACATTTTGGTCTCATAACTGAATTCATGACCAATAGCCAACGAAGTGGGATCTAGATCCGTGGAATCCTTTTTATGGTTGACCAATTTAAAGCGTTGATCCAAAAAATAACGTTTCCCTAAGATTCTATTACCAGCATTGGTGTACAAGAGGTCTATTTTGGCCCTATCCTGAAAATCTCCCGTCACATCGTCCTCAAATTGACTTCTGTCTTCCAACCCACCACTTTCTTCATCTTCCAGTTCCTGTGCAGCGATATGACCGCGGATGTCATACCTTCCATTTTCGGTAACATAATTGAAGGTTACCCGAAACTTTCCGTCCTGAGCTTGTTCGTACCTATATTTTCCCAATGACCTAAATCCGGTATAGGCAACAGAAGCATTGAACCTCCTTGATAGGTTGAACGTAAGCAGGGCATCCAAAAACTGACCCTGTTCCATGGTAGTCTTGAACATAAGTTCTGTCATCGGGGTGGGCACATTGTAATATTTGATATCCTCTTTTTCGGCATACCCATAATTCTTTGCCGTAGCACCGATCCGTGGATAGTAGGGCACATGTGAAAAATCCTTTCCCAGTTCATTATACTGCTGCCCCATGTTGGCAAAGGGCATCAGTTCAAAATCATCCGTCCGCAAATAGTTGTACTTATATTCCTTTCGTATGGTAAGTGTGGTATCCAAATACGTGGTATCCCTGAGATACGAAACAATCTTGTAATTCTTTACAGTAATGGAATCGTTTTTTTTAAATCCTCTTAGTGAAGAATTTTTTCTCAATGTATCACTGGACATTGAAACATTCCTTGAGAGCACCCCAGTATCAACAGACTTTCTAGATGGTGGGACCGAATCCTGTTGCGCAAAAATGGCATTGCCAAGAAAAAAGAGTAGTACAAAAAATAAAAATCTCATTCCACAGTTTTGGTCTGGCAAAGGTAAAAAGTTTTGTTTCTAAAGAAATGTGAATTTTAATTGGCACTGAAACGATAGGCGATAAATAAACGAATGTCCCCGAACCTTATATCAAAATACCAAACCTTACCTGCAAAAGCCATGGATAGGGCTCATCAAGAATCAATATTAAACCACTCGTTAGCAGAACTGATCCAGGTAGATGTAATTTTAGGATAACATTAAGAAGACTATAACAATGAACCTCAGGTAAAAATTGCTTATTGCGAGATAATTTGCTTTCATGAACAATCAATAAAATCAAGGACTTAAAAGAATGAATTACAAACTAAATGCACTGACTTTATTAATATTTTCAACTGGATTGGCCCAAGTTAATTTCACCAATCCAGACGAAACTGCGGTGGTTTCCTATCAAACAAAGGAAATTGACCTTTCAAAGGTCAAAACGGAAGGGTCTCCCTATTTTGAGGAAGAATTCAAGCGTGGCAAAATATATATGAATGGCCAGGAAAAAATAGTGGGCAACCTACGATATAATGCTTCCAATAGTGAAATAGAATTGCAAAGGGGCAATTCTGAGTACACTTCTGTACTTAAACGGAAAAATATATCGGTAAGCATAGGAAACAAACTTTACAAATTGCTGCCATACAAGGATGACGACAATGAATCTGTAAGAACGGGGTATTTTATTGCCATGAACAACGGCAGGGCCACCTTACTCTTTAAACCTGAGAAAAAGCTAAGAAGAGGAAGGACTCCCTCCACAAGTTACGATCGGTTGGTCCCCCCTAGATACATTGACGTAAGTGCCTATTATATTCAGATTGATGAGGAACCTGCAACAAAAATTTATTTAAGAAAAAATGAATTCTACAAAATCCTTGGAAAGGATAAAGTGCAGGATTTTGTAAAAACAAACAATTTAAAATTGAACCATGTGGATGATGCCATAAAACTGATGGATTATTACAACGAAAATATCATTTCCAAGCTTTAGTTATGAAACACGGAAAAATTAAAAAGGCACCTGTTTTATTACAGGTGCCTTTTTATTTTCATGAGTAAGATTCTGCAATTACTGTCCGACCATAACTATGTCTACGGTAAAACCTCCTGAGAACAGTGCTTGTGTTAAAGTTATTTCAAACCTATCACCACATGCAGTATAGGTACCACTGCCTCCAGTTCCCCATGAATCATCTCCTACGAAGTCGACCGTAAAGTCATCATTCACAGTAATAGTCCCGGAATAAAGGTATAGTCCTTCATAGCTTGCACTTCCTGTAGCCCAAGCCACAAAGCTTGGTCCCCAAGAAGACTCAATCGTAAATTGATTATCAGTTCCTGGAACCGGAACCAAATCAACACTATGAGATGGAGCCTCTTCATCAAATGCATAAACATTTACAGCATATTTAGAAGAATACACAGTAGGACAATCGTTATCCGTGATTACTATGTCCCTAGATGTTGCTACCAATCCTTGACCTGCTATTCCAATAGGCAGATCCGAACTAGTTGATAACTCAATAGTAATTTCAACATCACCGTCAGCATCTAGATTATCCAATGGTTGAACAAGGATATCAGCAGAAAACTCTCCGGCCGGAATCTCAACAGTCCCATTTGAAGGGGTAACTGTAAATCTAGAATCATCCGAAGATGTTACGGTAAAATTTACCGTAACACCATTTGGATTGGTCCCATCATTACCCAACAAAACTGTTGTTACAATCGGACTTGAACTATTCTCAGGGATTGAACCAGTTGTAGAGTTCAACTGCACATACCCTTCACCAAAGTCAATGGTAGGATCCTCGTTCTTTTCACAAGACGTGACCAAAAGAAACCCCACAAAAAGGATTCCCAATGTTCTGAATATATTTTTCATTTTATATGTCATTATCTGTTAGTAGTTAGGGTTCTGAACCATGTTAGGGTTAGCATTGATCTCTGCTGTTGGGATAGGGAACTGGAACCTGTAATCACCAGCAGGCAAGGTCAACACTTCCGCTGGGGTACCTGTTCCATCCTGCAAATCTCCGTTATTGGAACGAACCATGGACTCCCCTCTACGTTTAATATCGAAAAACCTGTGGCCCTCAAAACAAAGCTCAACCCTTCTTTCATATTGGATTGCATCTTCCAAGGCTTGTCCGCTTTCACCTCCCGTGAAGGAGCTGTAACGCTTGGCCCTCAAAAGATCCAAGGTTGCCAGTGCATTTCCTGGCTGGTTCAATTCGAACTGGGCTTCGGCCTTGTTCAACAATACCTCAGCCGCCCTAAGCACTTTGATGTCTACCCTGCCATTAACCTGACCGGTCTCACCCAAGAACTTTCTAATGGCATTATAGCTGTTTCCTTGATTGGTAGCATCATACTGGATCACTTCCCTTCTCAAATCATTGGCATCCAAATTATTGAAGAAATCATACTCAACGGCATACTCCAAAACGGTGTTAGGAGGAGTCGTTTGACTATATAGTACCCCCACATTATTGAATCCAGATTCTGACGAAGTATTTACGGACCATTCCATGATGACACCATCATTATCGGTATCTTCATAAACATCCAACAAGGCACCGGCCTCATTGGCATCTACCACAGCTGTGGTCACCTCATTGGCGGCATTGATCACTTTTTGGTATTCACCATTGTATAGATAAACCCTTGAAAGCATACCATATACGGCATCCCTATCCAAGCGACCTTCTCCATTGCTATCCGCAATCAACTGACTTGCAGCCTCCAAGTCTCCGATAATCTCGGCATAGTTACTAGCCACAGTCTCCCTTGCAGGTTGTGCAAAGGGATCACCTGTATCGCCATCCTCTACCTTAACGTAAACAATACCCGGAGAATCGTTGGCATCAGCACTCTGGGTAGGTATCTTCCCAAAAATCCTGACCAAATCGAAATGTGCAATGGCACGAGCGGCCAAAGCCTGACCCAAAATATTATCTTTCTCAGGTCCATCCGTCAAATTGTCAATTTGACCAATAATCAAGTTGGCTGCATTAACCGCCTCATAAGCCTCGCTCCAATAAAGTGAAATGGCACCACCTGTGTTCGGGTTATACCTAAAATCATAGTATACCTCATTGGATCTACGACCTGTTTGGGCAAGGACCACGTTATCAGAAAGGATATCCGGGATACCCTGTAATCCTGAACCAGGACTTGAATAATAGTTCCAAAACTGGCTGTAAATCCCATCAACCCCATTCTGGAAGCTGGAAACACTATTAAAAAATGTTTCGGGGTTACCTTCGGTAAAAGGCTGCAAATCGTTCAGTTCATCATCACACGACACCAACAAAGTAGCTGACGTGAACAATAACAAACCATATGTATATAACTTATTTTTCATATCAATTTCTTTTTTAAAATCCTATTTCTACTCCAAAGGTGTATGATCTGGTCTGTGGATAGCTGAACAACGAAAATGCTCCAGGAATGAATCCTTGGCTACCAGCGGCGGAACTTTCGTTGGATCCAATACCAATTTCAGGATCTCCGTTATATTCGGTAATGGTGAAAAGATTCTGACCAGTGGCAAAGAACCTAACGGCATCCAAACCGGTACCATCCAAAAACTTGTTAGGTAAACTGTAGTCAAATGTCAGGGTCCTTAATCTGATATAGTCACCTCTCTCCAACCATCTATCACTATCTTGGTCCGCGGTACCTTGGTACAATGGACTTGGCAGTACATTGGTGTCTCCTGGTTGTTTCCAGTAATTGAATGCTTCCACTCGTTGGTTGCTGTCAATGTTCCCAATTGAAATACCCGATTGTCTCTGGAAGTTAAGGATGTAGTTGCCTCCTTTACCTACAAAATCCGCTCTAAGTCCAAAACCATGCCATCTCACAGAAGTAAAGAATCCTCCTTCAATATTGGCATATGGTGATTTACCTTTTAAAATAGTATTAAAGCTGGCACTGTACTCATTGGTAATGTTACCATCCAAATCATAGTACAAAGGCTCTCCGTTTGCAGGGTTAACACCGGCATACTTCACTGTGTAGAATGAGTTGATTTCCTCACCTTCACTCAAGATATTGTAGCCGAATGTCCCGTTGATGATATCCTCTCCATTAACAAGTGATACCACTTTATTGTCCATAAATGCAACGTTACCCCCAACTCTCCAGATGAAGTCCTTACCTCTTATCACATCTGCATTCAAAGAAACCTCCAAACCACTGTTCTCGATCTCTCCAATGTTGGCCACGATGGAATTATCCTCATCACCTACTGTTTGGGACAAAGGTTGGTTCAACAAGAGGTCTTTGGAGTTCTTTTTATAATAATCCACAACCCCGCTGATTCTGTTGTTGAACAATCCAAATTCAACACCTACGTCCAAAATAGCTTGGGACTCCCATTGGATTTCTGGGTTACCCACCCCGATCGGAATTGCCGTTGTGTTACCATTATAGGTCCCAAACTGTAAAAGGTCCAAGTAGTTAAAATCCCCAATGTTCTGGTTACCGGAAGTACCATATGAAGCCCTAAGCTTAAGGTCGTTCACGAAAGAGCCTTCCATGAAAGATTCTTTGGCTATGTTCCATGCGGCACTACCACTATAGAAATATCCATACTTGTTGTCTGGTCCAAACCTTGAAGAACCATCCCTTCTGACGGATGCGGAAAGGATGTACTTGCTATCATAGTCATAATCTAGGAAAAGTCCTTGAGAGAACAATATCCTCCTAGCTTCGCTTGAACCCGCACTTGTCGCTTCAGCAGCAACATCCTGATATGGTATTTCTGGAGAAGGGAACCCTCTGCTACTGGCAAAAAGATCCGTATAAATATTCTCGTTATATTCCAACAAAAAGCTGGCAGAGAAGTTATGGTACTCACCATAGGTGTCAGAATACGTGAAAAGGTTGTTCACGTTGTATTGCAATGTATTGGCAAAATTGTCCGTCTGAGTTCCCGGAAAATTGGCATCCCCTACAATACTATTCAATACACCACCAGCTATTGATCGAGCAGTCCTGTTGTATCTATTGTTTGTGGCACCCACAGAAAACCTGTTCGAGAATTTATCGGAAAACTTCATGTCTGCGGACAAGCTCCCTGTAATCAAGAAGTTTCTATTGTCTTCTGGCTCTGTTTGCAAAGCCAATGCAATTGGGAAACCGGAGGTTGTTGGATTATACACCGGATCTCCTTGGTCATCGGTCACAATTCCACCGTTCGCATCTCTTAAATATAATGGGTCCCAAGGGTTGTAATCGTACATAGCCCTGAATGGGTTTTGCACATTGTTCCTATCCCTAGGAAGATCCGTAGTGCTTCTTGACAAGGATATGTTCGCACCTATGTTCAACCAATCCTTTGCTTGATAAGAAGTATTTAAACGGGCGGTAATCCTTTCAAAACCATCAATTCTATCAATAATACCTGTGTTCTTGTCATATCCCAATGACAAGAAATAGGTAAGTCTTTCATCACCTCCAGAAACGGACAGGGAGTTTGATTGTATTTGCGACTTTCTCAGCAATTCCTCTTCCCAATTGGTATCCAAAGAAATCAGTCTCCTTCTTTCTGCATCATCGGCAGTCGCCCCAGGAAGAGATTGAGCTGCATTCACTCCCAATTCGGCAAATTGTCTTTCCAATTCTAACTTTTGAGATGTGTTCATCAAATCGAAAGGATCTGGAATCTTTTCTCCAAAACCATATGAAGACCTGAAGGTTATTCTTGCATCTCCCGATTTACCTTTTTTGGTAGTAATCAAAACAACACCGTTTGCACCACGAGAACCATATTTGGATACTGTGGCAGCATCTTTTAGAATGGAAAAAGATTCAATGTCATTTGGGTTCAAATTGTTGATGAAATCAGAATTGACAGGAATTCCGTCCACAACATATAATGGTGTTGTACTGGCATTAATGGACCCCACACCCCTAATGGTAACAAAAGCCGTTTGACCTGGTCTACCATTGGCAGCGGTTACCTGAACACCGGCAGCTTGACCCTGTAGTATGTTATCAACACTGGTTGAAGGAACAAAGGCTTCAATTTTTTCAGTGGAAACGGTTGAAATTGCAGAAGTTGACAGCTCTCTTGATCTTGAGCCATAACCGGTGACCACAACTTCGGCCAATGCTTGGGCGTCCTCTTCCATCTGAACATTGATGGTATTAGATGCACCCACGGTGCTCTCAACCGTCTTCTGACCGATATAGCTATAACGCAACACCTGCCCAACGGAAGCTGAAATGGTATAATTACCATCAAAATCGGTTTGGGTCCCATTTGTCGTTCCAACAATAACAATGGAAACCCCAGGTAATGGCAAACCTTGTTGATCTGTTACATTACCTGAAATGGTTTTCTCTTGTGCAAAAGAGAAAGACATGCATAACACCAACAAAGGCACCAGCATGTACAGAAATTTAGTTCTCATGTACTACTTTTTTTGAATTAGCAAGGCTAAAAATCTAGATAAAAAGTTGAGAAACAAAAAAATTAACAAGCGACGAATGGCCTAAATTAACAGTCCGTTAGGTTAAGTTTTGTTAACTTTAACATCTATTAAAAATGTAACCTTCTGATTATGTTTTATGTAAGAAATTATTTCACATTTATTTAACTTAAAATTCAATTTTAACAGCCTGTGTGTTAAATTTTTAACCCCTATGTTAAAGTCTTGTTATCGGGACATTTTTGAGGCTGGAACGGACGAAGCGGGCCGTGGATGCCTCGCTGGCCCAGTTACCGCTGCCGCCATCATACTGCCTGAAGGTTTCGAAAATCCTATCTTGAATGACTCCAAGCAGTTATCCGAAACCAAAAGGGATTTTCTTAGACCAATCCTTGAAAAAGAATCTATTGCCTTTGGCGTCTGCCATGTTTTCCAAGATGAAATTGACGAAATCAACATCTTGAACGCCTCCATTCTGGCCATGCATCGTGCCTTGGATTCCATGACACAGCCTCCTAATTTTATATTGGTTGACGGCAATCGTTTTAAACCTTATCTGAACATCGACCATGAATGCATTGTAAAAGGTGATTCAAAATACATGAGCATAGCCGCAGCATCTGTATTGGCCAAAACCCATAGGGACGAGTACATGGCAAAAATCCATGAGGAGTTTCCCATGTATAACTGGAAAAAGAACAAGGGATACCCCACCAAGGAGCACCGGGAGGCCATTAAACAATACGGTTTGACCAAATACCACAGAAAAAGCTTTAGGCAACTCCCCGAACAATTGACACTGGATATTTAAAAATCCTAACTTTGTTTCAAACTTCAACAATGAGATACAAGATCCTGTTCTGTTTGCTCACCCTTTTAATTGTATCGTGTACCAAAGAGGTAAAGACCAAGGCCACCTTATTGGACCAACTGCCACCCAACCCCTCACTCATTGTTAAGATCAACAACCTCACCAATTTTAAAAGCGAGTTGAAAAACAACACCTTTTTGGAAAAAATGAAGGGGCTTTCCAATCTAAAGGATGTCCTTAATAAGCTGAATGGGCTTGAATCCCTTTCAACGGAATCCATTTGTTTGTTGGCCCTTTACGAGGTTGGAAAGGACAACTACGACTTTGTTCTGATCGCCAAAAAATCCCCAGGTCTTTTCAATGTGGAAGATATCGCCAATAAGACGGTTGAAACCTTGACCTATCAGAATGCCCAAATTACCAAGTACAGTTTGGATGATATTTCCGTGTTCAGTCTATCCCGGGAAAAAGAAATCGTTTTTAGCTCGTCCAATCTGCTTGTGGAAAACATGGTCCGTACTAAAGAGGCCAATCCCATAGATCCCACTTTAAAGAAATTGTACGAAGCTTCTTCCGGAAACAAATCGGCCTCTTTGTTCATCAATCTGGCAACCACGCCATCTGTGCTATCCATGACCAAAGAGCTTAACGAAAACCCAAGTCCTCTGGCCGAATGGGTTTCCCTCGATTTTACCGCGAATTCCGACCAGGTCAGCCTCACAGGCATCGCCATGACACCTGATTCCACCAAAAATTTCATCAACCTGTTCAAGGGCACTTCCCCGTTGACCAACAAGACTCCACTATTTTCACCTCTTAACGCCCAAGCCATTGTCTCGTATACTTTTGATGATTATCAAGTTTTCGCCAAGAACCAAAACACCTATTTGGATAGGATAAAACCCGTGGACACTCTATTCAACACCATAGAAGAGATTGGGGTCATGTATCTGAACAACCAAAAAGCCGTGCTCTTGAGTTCTTATGGCACCGAAAGTCTTTACAATTATATGGATGCCAATAAAACGGGTGCTGAAACCTACCAAGGAAGCGAAATCATGGAACTCCCCGACAAGAAATTCATAGAAAACAGTTTTACGCCTTTGGTTCGTGACTTTGCATCCAACTATTGTACTATTCTGGAAAACAGCTTTATCTATGCACAGGATAAAGAAACACTCCAGACCATCATCAGCAACTATAAAAGCACATCATCCTTTGCCAATGCACCCGTATATAAGACTGCGAAGGCTCCACTGGCGAGTGAGTCCAGTGTACTTTTTGTCTCCGACGCCTCGGGCATCGATTATTTTGCGGAGAAAGACCTTGCCCCGGAAGTGTTCGAGTCCATTAAAAAAGTTGACTTGGATGAACACAGCTTTGCATCGCAATTGGTAGCAGACAGTGATTTTGCACATTTCAATATTTTGGTTTCCAAAATTGGAAAAACACAGGAAAGCAATACGGTTACCCCACTCTTTACCTTGGAATTGGACACCGACTTGGCCATAGACCCACAATTTGTAACCAATCACAGGACCAACAAGAAAGAAATTGTGGTGCAGGACCGCAACAATGTTCTGTATCTTATCTCCACAGATGGAAAAGTGTTATGGACCAAACAACTAGAAGGCAGGATCCAACCCCCTATCCAACAGGTGGACATTTACAAAAATGGAAGGTTACAGTTGGCTTTTTGCACGAACGACCAATTTATGATCGTGGATCGGAACGGTGAGGACGTACCTCCTTTCAAGATTGATTTTGAGGGTGGCAACCTCAATCCCTTGGCCATTTTTGATTACGAAGGCAAAAAAGATTACCGTTTTGTGATCACACAAGGCCGCAAGGTGTTCATGTACAACAACCAGGCAAAGATTGTGGGCGGATTCAAGTTCACCGAGGCTCCGAGCAACATTTTAGGGGTTCCCCAGCATTTTAGGGTGGCCAATAAGGACTATCTAGTCTTCAAACTGGAGGACAATACCCTTAAAATATTGCACAGAACCGGAAGCGACCGAATCAAGGTGGCCGAAAAAATCGATTTTTCAAACAATGAGGTCTTCCTATATAAGAACAAATTCTCCGTGACCAACAAAACAGGTGTGCTCCATCAAATAGATACCAAGGGGAAATTGACGGCCACCAATTTTAACATGAACAAAGATCATGGCATGTATGCCACGAGCAACACCTTGGTTTTCATGGACGACAATATTCTGACCATAAAAGGCAGAAAAGTGGAACTGGATCTTGGGGTCTACACCAAGCCCAAGATTTTTTATATCTACGACAAAATCTATGTAAGTGTAACCGATATCCAGAACCAAAAAATCTATCTTTTTGACAGTCAAGCCAAACCTATTTCCAATTTCCCGGTATTTGGAAGCTCCTTGATCGACCTTACCGACATGGACAACGACAAAAATTTGGAATTGGTGGCCAAGGATCAGGATAATTCCTTGATTGTGTACAAGATGAATTGACCTTCGTTTACGACCTATACAATTCTTTGAGCAGGCCATACATTTTCGGTTAGTAGGAATACATTGTTTTGATAGTTTCGATAGCATTGCTTTTTCGATACAAACCAAAACACACTAAAATGAAAACCTCCAACAAACTATTCTATTGTTTGACCCTATTCTTGCTTATCGGTTCCGGGACGCAGGCGCAGTTTCTTAAAAAACTGGCCAAAAAAGCCCAAAATGCGGCGGAGCGCACCGTGGAACAACGGGTGGACAAAGAAGCTTCCAAAAAGACCGATCAGGCCCTAGACAGTATTTTGGAACCAGGCTCCGGCCAAGGACAGGCACCCAACACCAATAAAAATACCGGAAACAACAATCCTGGCTCCGATGAAGCACCTGTGGCAGGAACTAAAGTTTCCGCAGGCCCCAAAACCTTGGAAGTATACAGCAAGTTTGATTTTGTTCCAGGTGACAAACCCCTTTATTACGATGATTTCAACCAGGATTTTATCGGTGATTTCCCTGCAAAATGGAACACCAATGGCTCTGGTGAGGTAGTCAATCTGGAAGGTTCATCCGACAAATGGTATGCCATTGCCAACAAGAGCCTGACCATACCCAACCTACCTCGAAAACTGCCGGAAGATTATACAGTGGAATTTGACCTTAAGGCAACCAACCTGAGCCGGAATACCAGTTCCTTGGCCACCTTAGAAATCTATCTTTCCGAAACCCCAAACTTGACTACTAGTGAAAGTAACGTGATGGCAACCTTAAATTTCTGTCAGTACATTGCGGTGGGAGTGAAAGTTGACAATGATTTTGACAAGGATCCCTCCCCCATTACCAATACCCTGCAACGTGATCTGCGAGAGGTATTCCAAGACATCGTACACGTTTCTATTGCCGTGAACAAGAACCGCTACCGCCTTTGGCTCAACGAGACCAAGATTGTGGATCTCCCTCAATTTGTGGTAAGACCCGAACTGATCAACTATCTCAAGTTTAAAGTCAATGGGGTTGACGAACAAGGGAATGGAGAGCGATTGCTGATCAGCAATCTTAAAATTAATGAGGGTGGTGTAGACCTTCGTCGAAAGTTATTGGCGGAAGGAAAAATCTCCACCAATGGCATTCTATTTAATTCGGGATCGGCTACCATTTTGCCCCAATCCATGGGTATCATCCGTCAGATTTCACAAGTGCTTCAACAGGATGCGGCCATCAAATTAAAAATCGTGGGGCATACCGATGCCGATGGTTCGGATGAAAACAACCTGAAACTTTCCAAAGATCGGGCCGAAGCCGTTAAAAATAGCTTGGTCTCTGTATATGGTATTGGTGCGGACCGATTGGTTTCCGAAGGAAAAGGGGAAAGCGAGCCTGTGGGCGACAATAGCACGCCAGAAGGCAAATCGCAGAACCGCCGAGTGGAATTCATTAAACTATAACCAAGACACTATATCATGAAATCGAAATTTTTATTTATCCTGACCACCTTTTTTGCCCTGAACCTATCCTTTGGTCAAACCTCTTGCAGTCAATATTATCCCATGGTAGATGGTGCCAATTTTGAGTACACCAGTTACGACAAAAAAGGCAATGAGGAAGGAAAGATCAATTATAAGGTCACCAACGTAAATGGATCTGGGGACAACATTTCCGCCACCATGGTGATGGACATCGCCGACAAAAAGGGCAACACCTATTCTTCGGAATACAACATTACTTGTGATGGCAATGCCGTAAAGGTCGATTTTAAATCGTTGATGAACGAACAGATGTTAAACCAACTTGGCCAAATGGAAGTCGATATAACCGGAACGGATGTGGAATGGCCCAACAATTTGAGTATAGGACAGGCTCTTCCCGACGGCAACGTAAACGTGAAAATGAAAATGGGCGGAGCCATCAACATGAACATGAACGTGGAGACCATTAACCGCAAAGTAGAAAAAAAGGAAAGCGTGACCACACCAGCGGGCACTTTTGACTGTTATGTGATCTACAGTGAAACGAAAACCAAAATGATGATGAACAACCAGACCTCACCTTCACGTGTATGGTTGGCCGAAGGTGTGGGCATGATAAAACAAGAATCCTACAACAAAAGCGGCAAACTGATGGCCAGCTCCATGTTAACGCAGTTCAGCAAATAATTTTATCTCATAAGCAAAACAAAAAACCGAGGCAATGCCTCGGTTTTTTTATATTTGGCACATCGGGATTTTAAAGGTTTGCTCAAATGGCATTATGGGTTCAAAGTATGGAATTGTTATGGCAGTCATTGAATATCGGCACAAATTCATTAGAAAAGTCAATAATGGCAATCTACTTAAATTATGCACGTCAGCCAACTATAACGTCCAACTAATGTTGCCCGTCGTATTTTTGTGTCAATATTCTAATCTGTTTAAAAATTCAGTTCTTAGTTTTGAAACTTCTGAAGAATATTTCGGGTCAAACCAAATAAAATGTTCCGCTCCTTTCAATGTATGAAAATCAATTGTAGTGTTGCCCGCCTTTGTCATTTCCTCTACAAATTTTTGGGCAGTTGAATAGGGGACGTTTCTATCTTCGGACCCATGAATAATTAATGTGGGTGGCATGGTTTTTTTAACAAGATAGTTTGGGGAAATTTCTCTTACAAGATCTTTGTTTTTTAAATCTTTTCTAATCCATGCAGTATTTTGGTCCGTTAAATCGTAAACGCCCGAATTGATCATTAAAACATTTGGTACGGGACTAAATTTTAAATCATCTGTTTTTTCATTCCATTTGTCAGCCAACGCCGCACATAATACTAAGTGTCCACCAGCAGAGTTCCCAGATGCTACAATTTTATCAGGGTCAATATTATATTCCATTGAGTGTTTCCTTAACCAGCGTATGGCCGATTTTGCATCCATAACAGAGGCAAAAGGTAATGTTCCGTGTCTTCCGTAAGTTCTATATTCTACTGCACAAGCAACCCAACCTTTTTTTGCATAGCTTTCACATGCAGAAAAAAACCAATCTGGTTTCCCTTCTGACCAGCTTCCACCGTGAAAATAGACAATTACTTGCCTTTTTTTGTCTTTCATTAAGCTCTCCGGCAAAAAAATATGCATGTCCAAATCAAAATCCCCGACAGTTTTATACGTTTTAATTAAATGTCCGCGCCTACCTTCAAAATCTTCGGAATATACGTCAGCAACCTTTTTCAAAAGAACACTGTCCTCGCAAGTCGATATAAAATCTTCATAAATACTCTGTATGTTTTTGATTCCATTATTGTCAATATGGTTATACAAATATTCGGCCTTCCAAAAGTCTTGACATTTAGGGTTGGATATGAATTGTGGTATCAGCTTCCATACAGCATTCAGGTGTTGATTATCAAGACTTCTGTATATGGGGTGCTTCAGCTCAATATGAGTTTCGTAAGAAAAAAATGATTTGACATAATTGAAATAATCCGAATTTCCTAAAAGCTCAGGTTTGTTAAGAGCGATAAGATTGCCCTTCATTATTTCATGGATTGATGATTTTTTCTTTGATTTTTTTCCAGTATAAATATAATGGGTCAACGGATAATCTATAAGGAGTTTATCAAAATAGTATTTAATCTCCGATCGTTGTACGCTGACAAAATCAGGTGCAAGGGCATGCTCAAATTTGTTTAAGATTGCATTGAACCCTTCTCTGACAGAATCAATTTTGATAACAAATTTTTTTTCCGTCAAAGCATAAAACTTAGCATAATTAGGATAAAAGTCGTCAGCAAATAACTTTCCTGCCGTCTTTAGTTCTGAAAAGTAATTTTGCCTGCCACTATCCTGTGGATTTCTTTGCTGTGCCTTGATTTGATTCAGAAAAAGCAAGAATATTAGAACAAATTTTAGTTTCATAATTCATTTATCGGTTAAACAAAACGTTCAGATTGTCAAATACCACAAAGTGAATGAATTTACAATATTGCAGGTCCCGTTAAAGGTATGACTTGTTTTTAAATGAATATATCGGCAGATACCGAATCATGTTCAGCACAAGTTAGTGAAGTTATGTATTTTCAGAAGGTTATACCCCTACTTGTGTTCGCACCAATTCCGCTTCAAACAAAGCGGCAAAATGTTTCAGGAGTTTTGCTTTCACTTCCTCTACATCCACTTCTTTTTTACCGAGCTCCACATTTAGGGAAGTTACCGCCTTGCCTTTGATGCCACAGGGAATCATCATATCAAAATAGCCCAGATCGGCATTTACGTTCAGGGCAAAACCGTGCATGGTCACCCAGCGGCTGGCGCGTATGCCCATGGCGCAAATCTTTCGGGCAAAGGGTGTTCCCACATCCAACCAAACACCTGTTTCGCCTTGAGAGCGTTCGGCTTTAATACCATATTCGGCCAAGGTTAGAATCACCATTTCCTCCAAAAAACGCAGGTATTTGTGGATGTCCGTGAAGAAGTTATCCAGATCTAATATTGGGTAGCCCACAATCTGTCCGGGTCCATGATAGGTAATATCCCCACCGCGATTGATCTTGTAAAAAGTAGCTCCCTTAGTCGCGAGTACCTTTTCATCTACCAACAAATTGTCAATATCTCCACTCTTGCCCAAGGTATACACATGGGGGTGCTCCACGTACAAAAAATGATTAGGGGTTTCCACGTTTGTGTCCTCCCTTCGGTTCCTCACCTTGGTGTCCACAACATCCTTAAAAAGAGCTTCTTGGTAGTCCCAGGTCTCTTTATAGTCCTTGTAGCCCAAATCCTGTACCGCAACTATCTTGTTCATACCACAAAGGTACAAAGACAAAGGTTGAGAACCTATTTTTCCAGTTCTACCTCTAGGTCAAGCAATGCCGGATTTTTCATGAGATCTAAGAAGTCCACTTGGTAGATCATGGTCTTGCCATCTGCACTGAACGTGGCACCTTCGGCCGTGGTAGACTTAACTTTTTTGGGAAAGTGATATTTGAGGGTATAGGAAGAACCCGAAAGGAACATTTCCGCCCCCTGCATACTATCCAATTGTTTTTGAAAAAGTTCTTCATTGACAATCTTGGCGGTTCTGCTAAACTTGTTTTTGGAAAAAGAGTAGCTTACCTCCGTGGCCTGATCTGAAGCTGGCATGGAAGCAGGTGCCTTTTGGCTGTTCGGCCCCAGAATACTGGCTTCCTGAAAGGTATTGAAAGCATTGTTCACCTCACTGATATCCTTAAAATCGCTGAACAGGTCGAACAGCATTTCCTTTTTTTCGGGATTCATCACCATGTGTAGGTTGAAGGGTTCCAAACGTTTTAATTTAGCCTGTTCTTCAGGTGCCAATTGAGCAATACTGTCCTTATGCTCCTCCAAAAAATCCTTGAAGGAAATGATACTGTCCACCGCCTTCTCATCCGTTTTGGCCAGTTCCTCACCTCCCATTTCCATCATATCTGAGCCATCAAATTTGATGGAAAGCTTTCCGGAGCCGTTTTCCTGCAAATGGATTTCCTCAGTAAAATTGCACGAACTGATTAGGGCAATGGCCAAAAGACCAACAAACAACTGGATTTTTCTGATCATGGGTTAGTGTTTAATGGCATATCGTACTGCAGACATACCTTCTTTCGGGCTAAAAATAGCACAATAGCCCTTCTTCCACAATAAAGCAACCAAAGTAATTGCACTATGTGGAACCTTGTTGACAAGAATCAATTAAGCTTTTTAGTTGGGATTGTTCAAAATGATCAATGCCGCGATAACGCCGGGCACCCAACCACAAAACGTCAACAGAAGGACAATCAGAACTGACCCGCAGCCTTTACCGATTACGGAAAGGGGAGGGAAAAGTATGGCCAACAAAACTCTCCAGAAACTCATTTTTTTGATTTTGATTGATGATACTTATTGGTAGCTAAATGACGCATTTTGTTACACAAAACTACTATTTTTAACATCCATCCCTGTATTATGAGGTTTTGTTTTTTTGTCTTCCTTTTCCAAATATCATTCCTATCGGCGCAGTATCGATTTTTAGGGGAAGTATCGCCTGAAAATGCCGGTAACACCATCTATTTATCCTTAGTGGAGGACTACAGAAAATCATCACGGGTGTATCTGGACCAAATTGTGAAAAAGGTAGAAGTGGATTCTTTGGGAAGGTTTCTTTTTGAAGGCGATAACCTCAATATTGAAAACCGCATGTACCGCATCCATTTGGATGGCTGTTCGGAAGAATCCTCTGGGGCCCACTTTTTAGGCCAATGCAACAACAGCAAGAGTGTGCTGTTCATTGCGAACAATACGGATACGGTTGAGTTCCCCACCTCGTTCGAGGAACAATCGCTCTGCACCATAAACTCCACCAATCCAAAATCTTCCCTATTGTTGGAATGGGAAATTTTGAAGGAGCAAATGGCCTATGATTTTGTGGATTACCCCAGTGAGGCAAGTAAAAAACTCAACATGAAAAAATGGTTCTCCGAGCTACAAAATTTTGGAGAAAAGGCCAACGAACCTTTGGTTGAGCTCTTGATCTTCGATTTTTTATCGGACAAAAGGAACGAAACCTATTCCCATTATCTTCAGGATGTAAGTGTTAACCCATATTATGAAGAATTGTCCAACCGGTTACAATAAACCTATCCCGAAGCCGGTTTTACCCAAGAATATGAGGCCGAAATTAGCACGGACAAAGACTTGGCCAGTTTCAACCAACCCAAAATAGCCAAGTGGATGTGGGTGACACTTTCGGTATTGATCTTATCACTTTTGGGGAACCTGTACTTTTTTGTCAACCGAAGCGCCAAGCTTAAAAACCACAGTGATGACCTTTTACAGAAACTCACACCCCAAGAGCAAAAAATTGTGCACTACATCTTGTTGGACAAAAGCAACAAAGAGATTGCCAGTGCTCTTTTTGTGAGCCTCAGTACTGTGAAGACACACATCAACAACCTGTACAAAAAGCTAGACATTTCATCCAGGGAAGAAATCATATTACTTTTCCAAAAATAAAATTCAACCCTGGGTCTAGTCCCCATTTCCATCTTATCAAATCGGCATAACCCCTTCATTTTGATGAATTTTCCAGTCAAATCATAAATCTGGAACATCATGAAACACGCATGCAACCTTTTGTTGGTCCTTACTTCGCTTGCAAGTTTTTCGCAGGAATTCAATAAGGAAATCAAAATGGAAAACGACCAAACCTTTATGGTGGGCAAAATCAATTTGGATGGCTTGTCCACTGCTCCCTATGCCCAATGGTTCCAAAAAGGTATGGAAGACTACGCCGTGGACCAAACCTTGGTCGACCTTTTCAAAAAAGACCTCAAAACCTACCATATCCAACTTTTTTTGGGCACTTGGTGTGGTGATAGCAGGCGGGAAACCCCAAGAATCATCAAAATTCTGGAAGCGGCCGATTTTCCCATGGAGCAATTGGAAATCGTGGCACTGGACAGAAGAAAGGAGCAATACAAGAAAAGTCCGACTGGCGAAGAGAAAGGTCTGAACATCATCAAAGTACCTACCATCATCTTTTTCAAGGACGGAAAAGAGGTCAACCGGATTGTGGAAAGTCCGTTGGAATCGCTTGAGGAAGACATGGCCCAGATCATCCTCAACAAGCCTTACACGCCCCATTATGCATATTAAAGCAAGCCGAGGCAAGGAATTAAAGCGCAAAAGTGTAATTTTGCGCTTTAATTTTTTATAGACTATGCAACTATCGGAACAAGAAATCGTTCGAAGGGAAAAATTGACCAAACTCAGGGAGATGGGCATCAACCCATACCCCGCAGCATTGTATCCTGTTGATGCCACTTCCAAGAGCATCAAGAATGATTTTGAGGAAGGTAAGAAGGTGGTGATTTCCGGTAGGTTGATGTCGCGCAGAATCCAGGGTAAGGCATCCTTTGCGGAACTTCAGGATAGTGAAGGCCGTATACAGGTGTATTTTAACCGTGATGAAATTTGTCCCGGTGATGACAAAGACCTGTATAACGAAGTCTATAAAAAACTGTTGGACATTGGGGACATCATTGGTGTGGAAGGCGAACTGTTCACTACCCAAGTGGGTGAAAAAACAGTAATGGTGAAAAATTTCACCCTGCTTAGCAAATCCTTGCGACCCCTTCCCCTACCAAAGGCAGATGCCGAAGGAAAAGTGTATGATGAGTTCAACGATGCCGAATTGCGCTACCGCCAAAGGTATGTGGACCTGATCGTGAATCCCCATGTGAAGGATACTTTCATCAAAAGGACCAAGATTACCAGTAGTATTCGGGAATTCTACAACCAAAAAGGATATTTGGAAGTGGAGACCCCTATTTTGCAACCCATTCCCGGTGGTGCAGCGGCACGTCCGTTCTTAACACACCACAATGCGTTGAACATTCCTTTGTACCTACGCATAGCCAATGAACTCTATCTGAAAAGATTGATCGTTGGTGGATTTGATGGCGTGTATGAGTTCGCCAAGGATTTCCGCAATGAAGGGATGGACCGCACCCACAATCCAGAGTTTACCGTAATGGAACTTTATGTAGCTTATAAGGACTACAACTGGATGATGGACACCACCGAAAAACTGTTGGAAAAAGTGGCCATTGATGCCACAGGCAGTACCAAAGTAAAGGTTGGCGAGCACGAAATTGAGTTCAAGGCACCGTATCCAAGGGTTCCTATTTTAGAGGCCATCAAAATTCATACAGGGTATGATGTGGCCGACATGGATGAGGACCAACTTCGTGAAGTGGCCCAAAAACTGGGCATCGAAGTGAATGAAACCATGGGTGTAGGTAAATTGATCGACGAAATTTTCGGTGAAAAATGTGAGCACCACTACATTCAGCCCACCTTCATCATCGATTATCCAAAGGAGATGAGCCCTTTGACCAAGGAACACAGGGAAAATCCAAGGTTGACCGAACGTTTTGAGTTGATGGTGAACGGGAAGGAACTGGCCAATGCCTATTCCGAGCTCAACGATCCCATTGATCAAAGGGAACGTTTTGAGGACCAATTGAAACTTTCCGAAAAAGGGGACGATGAGGCCATGTTCATCGACCAAGATTTCCTTCGGGCCTTAGAATACGGAATGCCTCCAACTTCCGGTATCGGTATTGGCATAGACCGTTTGGTGATGCTGATGACCAACAATTCTTCCATTCAAGAAGTGTTGTTCTTCCCGCAAATGCGACCTGAGAAGAAAAAAGTAGAACTCTCCGAAGAAGAAAAAATCATCATGGACCTATTGAAACCTGTTGGCCAAATGCCATTGGGCGAACTAAAGGACAAAAGTGGTTTGAGCGGCAAAAAATGGGACAAGAGCACCAAAAACTTGGCTAAGCTTGGCATTTTTGAGGTCTCCAAAACGGATGAGGGGCTTTTTGCTATCGATAAAAGATAAACCTTTATTTAATAAACGGTTATTCTAAAACTCAATTATTAAAGTAACCTTCAAAAATAGGATGGCTCTTGATTATTTCATCAATGGCCTGAGCATTTTTTGTGCCTTCGTCGGAAACAAATTCAATTTCGCCTTCACCATAAAATTGATAGGTGTATACTGGAATCTTCACTCCCAATAATTGAAATGTTCCGTAGTTTTTGTCCTTAACCTTGAAATTCTGGATACCCTCTTGTAAAAACTGCTTTACTTCGTCATTTGAGTATAATTGAGGTAAATATTGGCTTAAAAGTTCCATTACCTCATTATTACTGGCCAATCCATTGTAAAAAAGATGCGGCAGCAACTTTTTTATGGCTTTATCCAATTTACCCAAACCGTGATAGGTTTTGGCATACATAACATCGGTATAAATAGCATCGGCCTCCAATTCATTTCCACAAAAATGCTTGTATGGATAGATATTGTCAAACATCTTGATATATTTTAGGGCCTCCACAAAGTTTTCTTCCTCTATAAAAATTTCAGCAAGGTGTTTGGCGCTCCTATTCTTGTATAATGTATACTGTTCCATTATCCCACCATAATTTTCATATTCATTATATTCCTCCTCTATAATTCGCTCGAAGATCCGTTTGGCCTCTTGTCCTCTACCCAGCTCTCTTAATAGATAACCCTGATTGAAAAGGGCTCTTGGAGCTAGCTCTGAATCCGGAAACTTCTCCAAGAATTGACCAAAACCCAAATAAGCAGTCATGTAATCTCCTTCATAAGTGATTTCAGATAATTCTTCAAACCATTCCAATTCCGCATCACCTTTATTGTTTTGGGCGAAAATCATCAAGTTAAAACCTAGAAAAAACACTACTATCTTTCTCATAATTAATATAGTTTATATAATCAATTTCTAAATTGAAAGTTTATCAAACCAATGAATTTGAGGAAGTCATTGCTTTAAATGAGTAACTAAAGCGTAACAATGAGTGAACTGGAAATCTGAAATAAATTTTACTTGAAAAACTAATAAGATATTAGTTTGATGATTTTCAAAATTTAACAAAAAAGCATAGCTTAGAATCCCAAATGGAACTAAGCAAGAAAATAGGGCTCGTTTTAGGGCCCACCGCCTTTTTGATCTTGAACAATTTGCCCTTTGAGTTGGTATCAGCCAAAGGAGATCCCGTAATTGCCGTTGCTTCTTGGATGTTGATCTGGTGGATCACGGAAGCAGTATCCATATCGGTTACGGCGCTTTTACCACTGCTACTTTTGCCTATTTTAAAGATTTTGCCCATTGCCGAAGTAGGTGCCAATTATGGCAGTCCCATTGTGTTCCTGTTCTTCGGAGGCTTTGTCATGGCCCTTGCCTTGGAAAAAGTAAACCTGCACAGACGCATTGCCCTTAACATCATTCGGCTTACGGGAACCACTCCCAACAAAGTGGTGCTCGGTTTTATGATCGCTACGGGGTCGCTGAGCATGTGGATCAGTAACACGGCCAGTACCGTGGTGATGCTACCTATCGCCCTTTCCGTGATCAATCTTTTGGTGGATGACGCTGATGGCTTTACGAAGAACGACCAGAATTTCGCCCTTAGTGTGATGCTCGGTATCGCTTTTTCCGCCAATGCAGGGGGAATCGCCACCGTTATAGGCACACCACCCAATTCGGTATTAATCGGTCTTTTGGAAAATGAATACAATACGGAAATCTCGTTCATAAAATGGATGAGTATCGGCCTTCCCTTCGCCATCATCATGATCGGTGTTTCTTATTTAGTGCTCGTCAAATGGATGTTCCCCAATAGAGATCTCAAGTTCAATGCCTCCAAGGATGTTATCCATGCCGAACTGGAAAAATTAGGGCCAACGTCTGGTAAAGAAAAAATGGTTTTGGCCATTTTTGGGGTCACCGTGTTCCTTTGGATCTTTAGGACCTTGATCAATGCCATTTTCCCCAAATTGGGGCTGACGGATACCATGATCAGTATTTTTGCAGCCATTGCACTCTTTGCCATTCCCTACAATATTAAGAAAGGGGACTTCATCATCGAATGGAAAGATACCTCCCGCTTGGCTTGGGGTATTTTGATCCTATTTGGGGGTGGTTTAGCGTTGGCCCAAGGTATGTCCACCAGTGGTATTGTGGATATGGTGGCCAATGCCATTGCGGAGAGTCAAATCAGTGTATTGCTTACGGCCGCCCTGCTTATTTTCTTGATGCTTTTTATGACGGAACTGATGAGCAACGTGGCATTGGTGGCTGTTCTAGCTCCTGTGGTTGCAGGTATTGCTATCGGGTTGAACATTCCAATCCTTTATTTATTGATTCCGGTGACCATTGCCAGCAGCTGTGCCTTTATGCTGCCGATGGCCACTCCCCCAAATGCCATTGTATTTGCCAGTGGGTATGTAAAGATTCCTCAAATGGCACGTGTAGGTTTTATATTGAATCTGATAGCGGTGGTGTTGCTGGTTTTAGTCTTTAAGTTTGTGGTTCCCGTATTGTTTTAAATAATAAATGGCCCTTCCGGGCGGAAGGGCCATTCACAAACTAACTAACTCAAAAAAATGTAAGAAACTAACTCAACCTTACTTTACTCAATTATGTGTATTGGGCTTCTGCCCTTTGATTCTTTGATACAAATGTATGACTGAATAAAGTGAAGATTTTTATAATTAGCCTTTTGTTAACGGTTAACGGCTGGCTTACCAAAATAGCTTTTTCAGTGATTTTGCACATATCTTGACAAACCTGCAGTCCATACTTTCAAAATTTGACTTTTTTATGGGGAACTTCCTTATTTGATGCATTTCACAACGATTTCCTCAAAGGTGTTATTTTTTTGTTAATCAAGTTTTTATAGGGATTTCCTTAACACATCTTACCACAAATAAAAAGCCCTCTTGCGAGGGCCTTTCATAGCTAACTAACTCAAAAATTTTGTAAAATGAAAACTAAAACATTTTACCAGATTGCCCCGGCGTAGGGGTCAAAATTTTCTGGGAGATACACAGAGGTATCAAAACCCAAATCTATTTTTTCATCCTCTTCCATATAGTTGATAGAACCGATTGCCACCACATTGGTGTACGGATCAAAATTCGCAGGAAGTAGATATTTGCTATTGATACCCAATTCCAATTCCACTTCATCATCCTCTATATAGGTAAAGGATTTAAGGTCTACATAAGCCTCGTAAGGGGAGAATCCTTCAGGCAGATAATCCTCGGTATTGAATCCAAGATCCATATCTTCTTCCTCGATGTAGTTGATGGAACTCACTTCCACCACATCGGTGTAAGGATCAAAATCCGCAGGCAAATACTTTTGGGTATCAAAACCTAGGTTGGGTTCAACTTCGTTCTCGAGGTATATGATGGAATTCAGATCAAAATAGTTTTTATAGGGGTTGAAACCTTCGGGAAGGTAATCCGAGGTATCAAAACCAAGATCGACCTCCATATCGTCTTCTACATATACTATTTCATTCAGATCCAACTCATAGGACCAATCTGATTTATGACTCAGATCCAAAGTTGATTCACCACCTTCCGCATTGAGGTTCAATGCAGTATAACTGTTTTCTAATGTGCCCTGACTATCAGTTTTGGACTGATGAGTAACGGCGTTCTGCTGTTCGTTTGCTATGGCGGCACTACTTAAAAGGACACATCCATAGACCATTAATAACTTGTTCATTTTTTGATTGAATTTTTTGATTGATGTTATGCTTATAAGACTATGCAGATTTTAAATTGTTACAGCAATTATGATTTTTTTACAAAAAACAGATGCCGCTTAAGCCCAGCAAAACAAGGCGTTTCAGCCGAAACCATCAGTAAAACGCAGGACTGCGAAAGATTCGTATATCACACGAAAAAAGTGTGCGTTAATATTTATTTAACAGTAACTTTTAATGATTTTTAGGTTCTTTGAAAGCTTATAGTTATCCAAACTGACATCTAATGATCAAAAAAAATCTACCTAAACTAATCGTATTGTTCCTTTTATTGGGTTTCTACCAACCAGCCGAAGCCCAACTTTTCAAAAAGAAGAAAAAAGCAACCGAGGAAAAAAAAGAGTCGAAACCCAAACCTGGAGAGATCCAACCTTATGATAAGGTAATCACCAAGGACGCCAAAACCGATGCTGGGCTTTTTAGCGTGCACACGGTGGACGACAAATATTACTATGAAATTCCGGATTCCCTTTTCAACAGGGAAATGTTGATGGTAAGCCGAATCTCTAAAACCGCTACCGGAATTGGTTTTGGTGGTGGTAAGATCAACACCCAAGTACTCCGTTGGGAGAAAAAACCCAAACAGGTGTTGCTTCGCGTGGCCTCCTATGAAAACGTGGCTGCCGATTCGCTGCCGATTCATGAAGCGGTGGTGAACTCCAACTTTGAACCTGTGCTGTATGCTTTTGAGATCAAGGCCTTCAATAAAAAGGATAGCCTGAACCCGGCAACGGTCATCGAGGTGGACCCCATGTTTACCAAAGATGTGAATGCCCTTGGCCTACCCGAAGGCATTCGTAAAAGATATAAGGTTACCCGGTTGGACAGTGACCGAAGCTATATCGAATCCGTAAAAAGTTATCCGCTGAACATTGAAGCGCGTCATGTAAAGACCTATATTTCCAACGATCCACCCAGTAATGAAAGTTTGGGCTCCATTTCTCTGGAAATCAACAATTCCATGATTTTGTTGCCCAAAGAACCCATGAAACGTCGTTATTTTGACGAACGCGTAGGATGGTTTGCCAGAGGTCAAGTGGATTATGGTCTGGATGCCCAAGAGAGTAAGACCGTCACCTATTTGGACCGATGGAGGTTGGAAGTAAAGGACGAGGACATTGAAAAATTTAAGGCCGGGGAACTGGTAGAACCTAAAAAACCCATCATCTATTATGTAGACCGGGCCACCCCAAAAGAGTGGGTGCCTTTTATTAAACAAGGTATAGAGGATTGGCAGGTTGCCTTTGAGGCTGCCGGTTTTAAAAATGCCATCCTTGCCAAGGACCCTCCCACTCCTGAAGAAGACCCAGAATGGTCCCCTGAGGATGTACGATATTCCGTGGTACGCTATTTGGCTTCCCCAATTCCAAACGCCAATGGGCCTCACGTGAGTGACCCTCGTAGTGGTGAGATTTTGGAATCGGATATTAACTGGTACCACAATGTAATGAGCTTGCTACGTGGATGGTATTTTGTACAGACTGCGGCCATTAATCCAGAAGCTCAAAAAACCCAGTTCAAAGAAGAGATCATGGGTCGTTTAATCCGTTTTGTATCTTCCCACGAAGTAGGTCACACCCTAGGTTTGCCACACAATATGGGGAGTAGCGTTGCCTATCCTGTAGATTCTTTGCGTTCCAAGGTCTTTACCCAAAAATATGGTACGGCACCATCCATCATGGATTATGCACGTTTCAACTATGTGGCCCAACCGGGCGATGAAGGGGTTGCCTTGATGCCGAACATCGGTGTGTACGACAAGTATGCCATTAGTTGGGGATACCGTCCTATTTTGGACAAGACAGCCAAAGAAGAAAAACCGATTTTGAACAGTTGGATCACTGAACATGCCGATGACCCCATGTACCGATTCGGACACCAACAAGTGGGCGACATTCACGATCCAAGCTCACAAACCGAGGATTTGGGTGATGATGCCATCAAAGCCAGCTTATATGGTATCGCCAACCTAAAACGAATCATGCCCAACCTGATGGCCTGGACCACCGAAGATGGGGAAAACTATGCCGATTTGGAAACCATGTACGGCCATGTAGTTTCCCAATTTGCAAGATACATGGGCCACGTGGCCAACAACATTGGTGGCGTATATGAATACCATAAAACTTCCGATCAAGAAGGTGCTGTGTACACTCATGTAAGTAAGCAACATCAAAAAGATTGTATGAACTTCTTACAGGAGCAATTGTTCGCCACTCCCGAATGGATGATCGACCAAAACATCTTCAACAAAATTCAATACTCCGGTTCTGTGGAGCGTATTCGTGCTTTGCAAGAGCGTTACCTAAACACCATGTTGCAATTGGGTAAATTGGCCAGGGTCATCGAAAACGAAACTATCAATGGGGATAAAGCCTATGGTTTGTTGGAAATGATGAGAGACCTTCGCAGGGGTATCTGGTCCGAAACCCGAAGCGGTAAAACCATCGATACCTATAGAAGAAACCTTCAGAAAGCGCATATTGATCGTTTGGCCTATTTAATGACTGCCGATAACGAAGCAAAACTTCCAGATTTTGGGGGATATCGCAAGTCTACCGCTGTCAATAGTAGTCAGTCCGATATCCGTTCAGTGGCAAGGGCAGAACTCAATAATTTGAAAGGAGATATCCGATCTGGTCTATCCCGAATTTCAGATCCCATGAGCCGTTATCACCTTCAGGATGCCTTGGAGCGCATCGACATAATCTTAGATCCCAAATAGGGACATCCTCTTATAGGATTTTACTTTTACAAGGTGTAACCGAGATATCTACTGGTTACACCTTGTTTTTTTACCCCTTCACATCTCTATAGGATAATTTCGCAACATATCGTGGTGATTGAATTATGGTTTGATTATCTTAGTTATCCCAAATCTCAACATCATGACCTACAAAATCAAGAGCCTCATCTATTTCTCCTGTTTTGTGCTGGCTTCCCTTATCTACTATATGGTAGATCAGCACGATCAATTCCAAGAACAAATGGCAAACAAATCTTATGTGGAAGCGAACTTCCACGATGCCAATTCCTTGGAACAACCCAAAGAAGACCAAGAGGAAGTACAACCGTAAATCCTCCCATTCCCATTTATTGTTAAAAGCTTCATAATTGTTGTGTTGATGGTTAAACCAACGGGCATTGCCATTGTCCAAGGTTCAAAATCATTAAAAATTTAAGCATATGAAACGATTAGCAGTAGTATTGGTCCTGCTCGCCACTATCGGTGTAGCGGCCCAAAAAAATGATGGCCCAAGAATGCCAAAAGACCCCAAAATGGACATGACGGCTGAGGAGATGGCCACTTTACAGACCAAACACATGACTTTGGCCCTCGATTTGACCAAGGCACAACAGGACAAGGTGATGAAGCTGAATTTGGAAGAAGCCCAGCTTAGAAAAGAAAAGTGGGATGAGATGAAGGCCTTGAAAGAAAGTGGTGAGTGGAAAAAACCAACACCGGAAGAAAAATTTGAAAGGGAAAATGCCCGATTGGACCAGCAAATTGCTTTCCAAGCCAAAATGAAAGAAGTATTGAACGATGAGCAATACCAATCTTGGAAAGATATGAGAAAACACAAAGCCATGCATGGCAAAAAGAAAATGCAGGAGAGAGGGAGAAGAGGATAGTGTTTTTTGTTGATTTTAAGAAGCCGCGCCTGCCATGGTCGCGGCTTCTTTTGTTTAAATCATCTTCTATTTGTAGTTCTTCACCCGGTCATCATTGATCACACCACTCCAATTGAGCCCGTAGGCAAAATCATAGGCATTGCCTTCCGAGTCGATATAGGGTTCCATATCCCTGGGCACGTCCTCGAACTGGAGTTCCACTGTTTTCATGTCCGCTGGCATCTGGAACGGCAATAGTGCTGATGGTTCCACCTTGCCTGAAACCAAATCCATCAAAGCTTGATCTTGGACGCCCATTTGTACCAATATGGCCGAAGCATAGGGTTCAATCTCCACAAAAACCATAGGTTTGGATACTCTCACAATTACCACAACAGGTTTTTCGCCCATTTTTTTCTTGGTCTCCTTCACCAAATCCATATCGGTGGTGTTGGAGGCCAAAAAGGTTTTCCCTTTATAGGTTCGGTTGGTGAAATCTTCCATAGGACTACCTCCTGCCAAGCTGCTATCCCTTGCATAGGTTGCAGTGTAGGTGCTATATTGCAAACTGATGGGAACATATCCGTTGCCTCCTTTTTCAGTGTCCGAAACGTCATAACCAACTCCACCGTTGGGATTTTCTATACCTACTAAGGCAAAATCGGCCTCATCTGGGTTTTCCACCACTTCAAAATATTTGGCCACCACTTCCATATTGAAGGGATAATCCAAACGTTCTGGGGTTTCCATACCAAACCAATTACGACTGGGTGCCACATATCGTTTGGGCACAAAGACTTTTTTCTTGTCTTTCATGGGTAGGGCATTTCCCTGGTTTTTCAACATGACCACGGAACGTAATTGTGCTTGGTAACCAGCCTCCATAAATTCAGGTTTGCCCACGGTTGCCTCGGTTTCGGGTACATCCAAATACGGATTTTCAAAAAGTCCCGTCCTAAAAATATTTTTTAGCAGTCGCACCGCGGATACTTCAAACCGTTTGCGCATATATTCCTCTCCATGTTCCTTCACCCCCATCTGATAGGCTTCGATTACTGGATCCATATCATTGTTGCCACCGAACTGATCACAACCTGCTTCAATGATCTTGTAGTGCCTTTCTGCAACACTCAAATTCTCGACACCCCATGGTTTTCCTTCAAAAACATATACAGAACTTACATCTCGGGTGATGGCCCAATCGGTGCATACCACTCCATCATAGCCATACTTTTCTCGCAATAAATTGGTAATCAAATATTCATTATAGGAGTTACCCACGTTTTCACCATTAACGGTATCCCTTCCTGTGGAAATGGTATAGTACGGCATCACCGCAGAAGCCATTCCTGTGGCGCCATTCAATTTAAAGGCCCCTTCGGTGAACGGTTTGAGATGGTCCTTCAAATTGTTTCCTGGATAAACGGCATAGGCTCCATAACCAAAATGGGCGTCACGCCCCCCTTCTTCCGGACCACCCCCAGGCCAGTGTTTTACCATCGCATTCACACTCTGATAACCCCAACCACCATCATCGGAAGATTGAAATCCATCCACATAGGCCCTGGCCATATCGGTGGCCAATTTGGGGTCCTCGCCCATGGTTCCATCAAAACGGGACCAACGGGGTTCCGTGGCCAAATCAATTTGGGGCGAAAGTGCCGTGGCAATACCCAGTGCGCGATATTCTCTGGATGCAATGTCCCCGAATTGTTGCATGAGTCCCGGATCAAAACTGGCCGCAATACCCAAACTACTGGGCCACATAGAAATGCGGCCACCCGCGCCGGCATTGAACTCGGCATAGGAATCACTGCCATGCCTTGGATCGGAGCTGGTATTGATTGGGATTCCCATACCTATTCCTTCCACAAAAGCCTGTGCATTGTTGTTCCATTGTGCAGCAACTCCGGGAGTCTGTACACTGGTGATCAGTACATGCCTGAGGTTATCATCCTTTAAAAATATTTTCTGTGCATCGGAAAGATCACTGGCCTTGGCACCACTTTCTGCAAAGGGTTTTCCATTATAGGTCACAGGACCAAAAAAGCTGTTTCCTCCACCAGGTATCGATTGATGGGCACTGTACAGCATGAGTCCTGCAATTTGCTCCACACTCATTTTGGAAGCCAAATCGGTTGCCCTTTCCTCTATGGAAAGCCTCCAATCCTCATAGGGATCCAAGGTACCGTTCTTGTTCAGGTCCTTAAAAGCAAATCGATCTACCGTCAAAATTTGAATCCCCGATCCAGGTGTATAACCCAAAGTGGCGCCTTCGGCATTTTCAACAAGGCTATAACCTTCCTTTTCGGCCTCCTTCCACTTGGGGCCACAGGCCACTACCAAAAATGGCAAGGTCGCGGCCAAAAGGTGTTTCGTTACTTTTTTCATTGTAAAGTTTGTTAGTTAACTGTAGTTGAGAAATTAATCCATTGAATTTACGGAATGATGGTCGAGTACGGAAATCCTTTTTGGCAATTTCTGGCGTATATACTACAACTGCCCTAAGAACTGCCTAAATCTTAACCCTTAAAATCCAATAAAGATGAAAGCACGTTTCTTGTTTACCGTTATAACCACCCTTTTTGTATTGACCACCAATTTTGCGCAAGAGAAATTGCATTGCCCACCTTCGGAATGTGAATTTCAACCGGGTGACCAGGCCTACGCCTTTGGACACAAGATCAAATTAAGGACCGAGCCCAATACTACCTCCTCAGTGCTGGAAGAACTGAAAATCGGGGAATGGGTCAAAATCCTTGAAAAAACACCATTCTCCTGGCCCTATAAAGGATTCGACTCCCCGTTTTACAAAGTAAAATACAATGGCATGACAGGTTACATCCTTGGTGGGTTATTATCCTTGGACCGAAAAACCGTGGCCGGACAAAACTACTTTTTCACCTATTCGCGTGAAGGGGAAAATACCCTTTTGAACATTAGAACTATAGTGCATGGTTCTTATATGGAAAAGAAGGTTCCCCTTAAAAATCCCCATTTTTCCATCAGGATCTTGGGTGACAAGGGTGTTCCCAACCTTGATGGGATTCTCTATATCGATTATCTGGCGGATGCATCCAATGATGAGGATGGTGGCATCTATCTGTTCCTCAACCATTTTAACCTATGTCAGGCCATTGAACTTTCACAAATTACCGATGCTGGGGTATATTATCATTCCGAAAAATTCATTTTCCCGGATGACAAAGGCGGGATTCCGAATAAGGTACTCTACAAAATGGAGAAGGGAAAAAACTTGGATGTGGCTACACAATGGCTCCAAACTTCTGTGGAAACCCGTATTTTGACCTGGACCGATGGAACCCTTTCGCCAAATATTCGGGAAAAATGAAGACTGCCATAAGGTTTGACCAATAATTTCATATTTTTATCGTTTATATAACCGATATTTTTATTTATCGTTTTTTTTACCGATATTTGATTTAATCGTTTAATTAACCGATATATGACAGCGATTCTCACGGGGGATATCATCAACTCCAAGGACCATAAAGCCAGTAAATGGTTGCCTTTATTAAAGCAGGCTTTGAGCAAGTATGGCCCGGAGCCTCTTACATGGGAAATTTACCGGGGAGATAGTTTTCAATTGGAGACTACCCCAGAAGAGGCTCTGGAAGCCGCTCTTTATATCAAGGCGCACCTTAAACAAATACGGCATTTGGATGTTCGTGTGGGCATCGGACTGGGTGAAAAGGATTATGTGGCCGAAAAGATTACCGAATCCAACGGTACGGCCTTTGTACGTTCGGGTGAATGCTTTGATGGTCTTAAAAAACAGACATTGGCCCTCCATTCCAATAACGAGGCATTTGATACCACCATGAACCTCATACTGCAATTGGCAACCTTGACCATGGACAATTGGCTACCGGCCACTGCAAAAATCGTTTGCACGGCCATGGAAAACCCCGAAGCCAACCAAAAGGAGATTGCCACCCTATTGGACAAATCACAAAGTACCATTAGCGAGGCATTGATCCGTGCAGGATTTGACGAAGTGCAAAAAATGATCCATTTTTACAGAACCCAACTCGCCCAACTATGACACTGTTAGCCCTAAAACTGATATTGGCCCATTTTATAGGGGATTTTGTGCTGCAACCCGGTAAATGGGTAGAGGACAAGCTCCAAAAAAAGGGAAGATCCAAATACTTGTACTTTCATATTGGAGTACATTTGTTGCTGCTGTTGCTCCTTTTACAGTTCCAACATTTGGGAGCCGTTGCCCTGATTGTGGTCTCACACTATTTGATCGACCTGGGGAAACTGTCCCTTACCAATCCCAAAAACTATCGTTGGCTTTTTGTGGTGGACCAAATACTGCACCTTTTGGTCTTGGCCGCCATCCTATACTGGATTGAACCCTTCCAGATTCCCTTCTCTGACCTGTTTCAAGAAAAAAACTTACTACTGACTACCTTTTTGGTATTCGTAACATTTGTCTCTGGTATCATCATGCGGATGTTGTTGGCCCCTTACATTGATGAAATCGCCAAGGATGACGAATCGGGTGAGGGTGGCTCATTAAAAAATGCCGGAACCTATATCGGTATGCTGGAACGCCTCTTTGTATTTGGATTTATTTTGATGCAGCAATGGGCGGCCATAGGATTGCTGATAGCAGCCAAGTCCGTATTCCGGTTCGGGGACCTCAACAAGGGGAAAAACCGAAAATTGACCGAATATGTCTTGATAGGCACCTTGCTCAGTTTTGGGCTGGCCATCCTTTCGGGGATGGGCTACGCCTATCTGGTCGAAAATCTCTGATTCAACAAAAAACCGTCCCCTAAGGGACGGCTCTCACTGAAATAAATAATGGGCACTACTTAATCATAAAATGTGCTGATCATTCAGCACCTTCATACTTTCCAATATATTGCTCACGGCCAAGGTCATGGACTTTGCCGAAATGGTGGCGCCGGAAATACCATCGATATCCTCACCATAAACAAGGGTTTCCCCTGATTTTTTCCCAATGAACTGCTTCAACCAACGTTGGCTGCCCACTTGCCGGCCATGATCTTCACGATAAATCAGGATTTTTGATTTTTTAACGGCCAGTTCCGGGGTGAACAATACCACATAGTCAAAAACATTTTTTAAACTAGGGGCCTCTCCCAAGTACACATAACCCACTGCCGATTCCCCTGTTTTGATCCTGAAAAGGTTCTCACCGCCCAATTCCGAAGGCGTTTTTTGGTTCAGGGCAGCATCCACAACAACCGGTTCCAAAGAAAAATCCTCCAACTCAAAAGTTGTCTGCACGGCATTATCCACTTTTTCCTGAAGCTTGGGGGAAATCTTGGGCATTTGGAAAGCTACAAGAAAAAAGGCCATGCATAACACGGCCCCGCCAAGGGCCTTAAACCTATTTTCCCTCAGCATTTTTAGCTTGTTTTTTATCCGTGATAAACTTGTTGATGGTTTCCAGAACCTGAGCCTTATTGGCTCCTTGTTCCTCCAACTGATAAAAATGCATAAAAAGGGGTTGGCCATCCACTTGTTTTAGAAGTGTTAGGTCTCCTTCCCTGTTGTACACCTCATCCCAAGCGTCGCGGGCCACGGCCCAAAAATCTTTATGGGTTGCCCACCAATCGGCAGCCACCTTACAGTCGGAATCGGCTACTTTTTTGTAGATATTGTATCCCTTTTCCTGGGCCAACAACACATCGGTTTCACCATCTTTTCGGATAATCTTGTCATTGTCCTGTTCGTGCACCCACCCGGTCGAAGTAATCTCTTGTCTATTACCACGGCTCATCACATTATAATCACTACGCTTGGAGTATTCCCTTCGGGGAAGTGGTGAATCGCTGCGGTTCTCCCAATAATGCTTGCCATCAAAATGCACCCAAGTGGAAGATCCGGAATATCTAGGGCTATCATCCACCTGATATACCTTTTGAGTCCACTGACCCTTTACCTCACTGGTAGGTAATTGGGTAAAGGTCCAGCTATTGTCTTTATTATAATGGTATACTTTCTGGTTTTCGAACAACCAATCCTGCCTCCAGTGTTTGATCACGGTGCTGTCATTGATTACTAATAAATGTTGAAGGGAAATTTTATTGTCCTCATCAATGATGGGCAAAGCCAATTCCAAAGCTTTTGAAGTATAATCCAGTTTCTTTTCGTAGTCGATTTCTGGAGCGAAGGTTTCCGTGTACTTAAAGGTCACCTCATAACATCCGCACATATCCAGAATGGCCTGGCGGTCCAAATCTTTCTTTTTTTGGGAATAGCCCATGGAAGTGCCTATAGCCATGAGCATCAGGAAGATGATTGATTTTTTCATAATGGTATCAGTTAGATCTTGTCAAATTGTTCTGGACAAAAATACTAAACTTATTTAGATTGAATAAAAATAAAATATATATTTGTCCCAAAATAAATTAGAATGAATCTAAATAAGTGTCGATTAAGCCTGTTTTTATCCCTAATTGCTTGTTTGCATGTTATAGGCCAGGAAAACAGTCCTTCCCAAAAAGATTCCATTCTAACCGAAAATTTGGATGAAGTAGTGGTCACGGCCACTCGAACCATCAGACAATTGTCTTCCTTGCCCTTGCCCGTTACCCTGATTGCAAAAAAGCAGTTGCAACAAACCGGATTTACCCGCCTGAACGAGATCCTGAACGAACAAACCGGTATCATCATGACCCCAGATGCCACCATCGGTGGTGGTGAAGGTGTTCAAATTCAAGGAATTGCCTCCGACTATGTTCTGGTACTTATTGATGGAGTTCCCGTCGTGGGCCGCAGCTCTGGAAATCTAGATCTTAGCCGCTTTGCCATTGGCAATATCAAACAGGTCGAAGTAGTGAAAGGGCCATCTTCCAGCCTTTTCGGTTCCGAAGCCTTGGGTGGCGTTATCAACATTATCACGGAAAAACCATCCTCGGAAAAAATCAATGGGCAGGTTTCTCACCGAATGGCCAGTTTCAACAACCAGAATACCAACCTCACCATCAACCAAAAATGGAAAAAACTGGGATATTCCCTATTTGCCGATCGCTTAAGTACCGATGGTTACGACCTTGCCCCCACCCAAGAGGGCCAAACTATCAATCCTTTTTATAATTACACCCTTAATGGACGCTTATATGTAGATGTTTCCGATACCTGGAACGTCTTCGCCTCGGGCAGATATTTTTATCAGGAATTTGATGTTGCCCCAAGTACCAGTGAAGAGCAAGATTTGAACCTTCACCTTAAGGTGAACCACAAAGCGACATCCAAAAGTCAGTTGCAATATGAACTCTACTACACCAATTATGTAACGGATGAAAAGAGTATAGACCCCATTGACAATGAACTACTAATCGCCAATGATTTTGACCAAAGGCTGTTCCGACCGGAAATCCGTTTCAACCATACCTTTTCACCCCAAAATATCCTGACCATTGGTGCCGGTTACAACTTTGAACATTTGGAGCGGTCCCTATTTGCCGGTGATGTAACCTTTGAATCCCAATACCTCTATTCCCAATTCGATTTTAAGCCACTTGACGACTTCAACATTATTATCGGAGCCCGCTTTGATAACCACAGCGAGTATCATTCCCAACTTAGTCCCAAAATTTCCGGTCGCTACGATTTGTCTCCAAACTTTGCCATTAAAGGGTCAGTGGGCAGCGGTTTCAAGGCCCCGGATTTTAGGCAATTGTATCTGGATTTTACCAACGCTGCCGGTGGCGGATACTCTGTTTTTGGAAAGGAAGTGGAACAGGCCGGAATTGAGCGCCTTCAGGAAAATGACGAAATTGCCACCCTTCAAGTAGATGCTTCCGAATTGGGTGAACCTTTGGATGCAGAAAGTTCCATCGGGTACAATCTAGGTTTCGTAGTAAAAAAAGGGAAACTATCCACAGAGCTCAACTTTTTCCGAAACGACTTTAAAAACCTTATCGATACCCGAATCTTGGCGTCCAAGACGAATGGTCAGAATGTTTTTGGGTACATCAACCGTGACCGGGTCTATACCCAAGGCCTCGAAATGGATATCAGATACAAACCTTGGAAAGACCTTAACCTCTCTGCCGGCTATCAATTGCTCTATGCCTATGACAAAGACAAGAGGGAAGCCGTGAAAAATGGGGAGGTCTTTGCTCGAGACCCGGAAACCCTACAAACCGTCCGGCTGTCCACATCCGACTATTTTGGATTGGAAAACCGCTCACGACACACCTTGAATGCTAAAATCTTTTATGAAGTCCCAGAATGGGATGCCAACGCCAATATCCGGGTCACCTATCGCAGCCAATTTGGCTTGACGGACCAAAACGGAAATGACCTTTTGGATGTGTATGATGGCACCTTCGCCAAAGGATACGCCTTGGTGAACCTAACGTTTGGCAAGACCTTTTTTGAACACTACCAACTTCAATTGGGAGCCAACAATCTATTGGATTTCAAGGGGAACAATCCCTTGGCTACCCAAGACAACGAAGTGCTCTTAAACCCAGGAATTCAATTATTTACCAAAATCAATATTCAATTTTAAAAAGTAATACCATGATCAAAAAAACAGCAAACTTTTTCACCTACCTATTTATATTCACTGCATTTGTTGCCTGCAGTGATGATGATGACAATGGTCCCGACCTGATTGCCGTGGAGAGTAGTACCGCTACCAATGTTCCTGCCCCCCAAACCGGTGGTCAGGGTGAGCCTGTAGGCGGACCTTTTACCAAATTCAGCTTTTCAACGGGTGCGGTGACCACCAGCGATACCGAATGGGACATTGCCTTTAGAGGTACCAGTATAGCCGTAAATGGGGGAGTCGTTACCGGAACCGACGACGAACCCGAGAGAAACGGGGACGCCGGAGTTTCCATTGAGAGTGGCACTTTTGCCGATATTACCACCGCAGAGGGACTTACTTTTGCACAGGATGCAGACGGTGCCTTTGCCATTGCCAGTGGAAGTGATAATGGCTGGTACAACTACAATCCGGCTACTTTCACTATTACTCCTATTCCCGGAAAAATATTGGTGTTCCGTACCCATGACGGAAAATATGCCAAAGTGGAAATCCTAAGTTATTACAAGGATGCCCCAGCAGAAATTGATGCCATGTCGGATGAGGCACGATACTACACCTTCAATTATGTGTACAACCCCAATGAAGGGGAAACCTCTTTGACCATCAACTGATCAAAATAGGATAAAATCATTTATTCGGAAGCTCATGGAATAACCGCAATTCCCTTTGTTATCAAATCCATTCTCGCGGTTATTTTGAGTTAGTTTGTGTGAGAAGCGGGGCAATTGCCCCGCTTTTTTCTTTTTTACGATACGATTAAAACCGATTGCGTCAACTCTTCCTACCCATCTGCGGTACCTTGCTGTTAAAACACAGTAAATGGAGAACGATATGGGAGTCATCGCAACGAACAACCGGGAATTGAATTTGTACTATAATGCCGACAGCAGTATCGGCATGCAAACCTTGGCCTTTGTTCAGGCCTCCAAGAAAAAGGTGTTGGCCGTGGATTTGTCCAAGACCAAGGTCACGGGAACCCAATGGGCCGAATTGGCCGATCTTTTGGGTATATCCATCAAGGACCTCATCAATACGGAACACCCCGATTTCATCAAACTATATGGCAAGAATAATGACTTGGCAAGTGATGACGATTGGATCAAAGTGCTGCAAAAAAATCCAAGTGTCGTCACCCAACCCATACTGGTCAATGGCAACAGGGCCATGCAGGTGAACACCCCATCCGATGTCATGGTTTTTCTGGACGAAGAAAGCTGAACCCCAAACCTGTCTCGTAGATACACTACGGATCAACACCGAAAAATATGTCGCAACCCAAAAAAGTAAAAATAGCGCTATGGATGCTAGTGGCCTTATTGGCCATTGGGGTCACGGCCCAGCTCTGGTTTACCCAAAGGGTAAAGGTGCTTTTGTCCAAAGATTTCCCCTCCCATATAACCCTTTCCTATGAACGATTGACCACCAATGTACTTTTGGGGAAAATCGGCCTACAAAAAGTTGCGTTTCAGGATAGCACCACATCTTTGGATTTAAAAGCTGAATCGGTTACGCTCTCCGGGTTGAAATATTTCCCCCTGCTTCAAAAAGGAGCTATTGCCATTTCGGACCTGACCGTGGAATCGCCACAAGTCACTTATCAAAAGAAAAACCTGGAAAACGATTCTCTTTCTACTAAACGGAATCAAGGGGAGCCAAAAAATATCAGCATCCAAAACTTTCGCATCCGAAACGGACAATTGAAAGTGCTTCAACACGATTCCGATAGCACCTTGGTGCAACTTGATGGAGTAGATGTCTTGCTAACCGATATCACCCATAACACAGAAACTGCTTCCCAATCATTGCCCTTCACCTATGGTGCCTATGAAATTGAAACACAAAAAGGGTACTACGATTTGGGCCCTTTGGAAAACCTGCAATGGCAATCCGCTAAACTCAATACTGCAGAAGGTAGCATTCAAAAACTGGAATTGCACACCAAATACAGTCGGGAAGAACTCTCCAAAAAACTGACCGTGGAGCACGATCATTACGATTTGGTCATCGACTCCGTCCTGTTAAAACAACCTGATTTTGGCCTAGCAGATCACTCGCCCAAATTCCATTTGGAAGATTTGGAACTATACCACCCGATTTTTCAGGTGTATCGGGATAAGTTGTTGCCAGACGACACCACGCACAAAAAATTGTACAACCAAGCCTTGCGCGACCTTGATTTTGATTTGCTCGTGAACACTATCCACATTTTCGAAGGAATGGTCGCCTACGAAGAACGGTTGGAGGTCGACGTAGAACCTGAAAGTCTTCGGTTTACGGATATTTCGGCCACCATCCGCAACCTGCATAGCAAAGGCAGTGGCATGGTTTCCGTGTCCGCCCAATCCCAATTGATGGGCGACGGGCAACTGACCTTGGATTGGTCCTTCGACCCCCAAAGCCGGAGCAACGACTTTTTGGCTTCAGGTTCCTTGAAACAGTTCCGAACGGAAAATATCAGTCCGTTTTTGCGAACCAACCTCAATGCCGAGGTAAAGGGCACCATCGATCAAATGTATTTTACCATCAGTGGTAATGAAACGGAATCACAGGGCGATATGAAAATGGCCTATGATCAATTTGAGTTCGTGGTGCTGAAAAAGGACAAATTGGGCGTGAACAAACTGCTCACCGCCATCGTGAACATCTTTGCCAAGGAAAGTTCCAAGGCCGATGGCGACGGGTTCAGGCACGGCGATTTCAAAGTGAAACGCCAACCCGATAAATCATTCTTCAACTACCTGTGGCTAAACGTAAAGAACGGGTTAGTTGACACCATGACGGGCAAGGGAAAACAACGTAAAAAATAACCATGGCGAAGCAAAGAAAAAAAATATACAAGCGCAAACGGTATGTACTGCCCACGATCCTGATCGTGTTGCTCCTCGCGTTCCGGATGGTGTTGCCCTACATCGTAAAAAACTATGTGAACAAGGTACTGGCCGACATTCCCGGCTATTATGGCCATGTGGAGGACATTGATTTGTCGCTCATCACTGGGTCGTACACCATAGATCGGCTGTACCTGAACAAGGTGAACGCCGGTTCCCAGATTCCCTTTCTCGACTTTGAAAAAACGAACATTTCCGTGGAATGGAGTTCCCTTTTGAAGGGTAAGGTGGTGAGCGAGATCAATATGACCCGCCCCACAATGATCTATGTGTTTGAGGACCAACAAAAGGAAGGCGAGGACGATGCCGATATCGACGATTGGACCAAGGCGTTGACGGACCTGGTGCCCATCGACATCAACAAACTGGAAATCCACGGAGGTAAAATGGCCTTTGTGCAACTATCGGCAGACCCCAATATTGACCTCCATCTCGAAAAAATTGAACTGTATGCCACCAACCTCCGCAATGTGGTACGCAAAGAGGCCCGTTTGCCCAGTAACCTATCTGCCGATGCCATCAGTATTGGTGGAGGCAACCTGCATTTGGAAGGCCGGATGGACCTTGTAAAGCAAATTCCCGATATGGACCTCGCCCTGTCCTTGGAAAATGCGAACGCCACTGCCCTCAACGACTTTACCGACCACTATGCGGGACTCGATTTTGACAAGGGCTCCTTTAACCTGTACAGCGAACTTGCCATTGCCGATGGTTATCTGAAAGGCTACCTCAAACCCATTTTAAAGGACACCAAGCTCATTGGCAAGGAAGATGCCTTTTTGGAAACGCTGTGGGAAGGATTTGTGGGCTTTTTTAAGTTTGTGTTGAAGAACCACAAGGAAAACACCCTCGCTACCAAAGTCCCTATTGAGGGCAACCTGAACGATGTGAAGACCAAGACCTGGCCCACGGTGACCAACATCTTTAAAAATGCCTGGATCAAGGCGTTCAAAGGGATCGTGGACAACGACATCGAGTATGAAAAGGTACAGGAAACCGCCAAAGAAAAAAGCTCAAAAGGTAAAAAGGGTTAAGGGTTTCTGACTTCCGATTTCTGACCTCTGACTTCTGCTTATTGTTTATTGGTCATTGTAAATTGTTCATTGTAGAAAAACGCTAGTTTTTAATCTCCAACCAATGATGTTACATCAAGAATGTTTAATTTGCAGATCAACCTCCTTTTAATTTATCAACACAGATTTCAAACCTATGACCCAACGTCATGGGATTAACCCCTTTGTCTGTCTATTTATTCCAGCACATGAAACCGCACATCCATTAATGAAGGATTGTGGCTGGAGCAATATAGCTTAACCGATACTACCATGAAAAAAAATCCCCTTTTCCTGTCCATTAGTCTATTGTTCCTTTTTGGATGCATTTCCTGTACATCATCCAAACAAACGGAATTCAATACAATTGAGATGCCTGCCTATGAACATGGCACCCAAAATGAAGTTTTGAGGACGATCATGAATTATCCAAACCCAAACGAACTTTACGAATTATGGGTAAATGAAAAAGAATATCCCATCGCACATCTCAAAAAGATTCTGGACACCTTGGACCCAAACTATACTATCCAAATTAAAATGGACAGTACCTTGAACAAGAAATTGTTATTCTTGAAGAGTCCCTAAAGATGCATTTTATACCTAGCGGTTGGTACTCTTAAAGCATGGCTTTTTTATAGCAAACCTTCTAAGGCCCAAATCAATTTATGGAAAAACCTTAATTTTTTACGGTTTTCCGTAAGGCCAAATGTTTGGGAATTAGTATTTTGCGGACAGCTCCCCTTTTGCATACTAAACCAAATTTTACTTGACAAAAGAATGGAAAATACATCGACACCAACCAGCTTTTGGTTAATATTGATGTGATTTTTGTTGCTTTAAACACATTGTACCGCACTCTAATACTAATCTGAGAAAACAAAATGATTAAATGGTTTGCTGATGACACAAAACTCTCAACCAAAAAAGGAGACGAGAATAATGTATTACTTTTTGGAGGTGTAATCGTTGATACAAAAGCCGAACAAGAACTGATAGATCTTTTCCATAAGGTAAAAAATGAATATACATTTCCCGATCTACCAGTAAAATGGAATTTTAAAGATTTAAAAAAAACTTATCAGGAATTTGGAAAGGAGGATGATTATAACCTTCTATTGAACAGGTCAAATGAATGGAGAACTAAAATATTCAAAGAGTCCAAGAATATAAATTATAGAGTAATCATAGCTTGTTTAGAAAGATATGAATCACAAAAGAAACTAAAAGAAGTTAAAGACGAACTTATCAATATTTCATTTGCGCAATCTCTTATGCGAGTAGGCCTTTATGCTAAATATCAAGATTGGACTCAAAGAATTGAAATTATTTTAGATTGGCCTGAAGGTAGTAACCCTAAACCATTCAATCGTGAATATTACTATGCATTTAATCGTGGCGAATCAGCAAAAGGAATAAAATATCTTTGTGGTCCTTTGAAGAATCTTGGTTTTAACCAATCTGTTTATTTCACAAAATGTACACACTCTGCTGTTTTACAGTTTTCAGACCTAGTGATTGGGGCAGCAAAAGATTTTGTACTAAAAACAATTTATGGTCATGATTATTCTTTGGGATATGACCTTACCAAACTTATTTTGAATAAATATAATGGATTTCCAAACAAAATAATTGAACGAGGTTTGAATTATAGTCCGAAAAATAATAATTACACATTGATAGAGAGCGAGTTAAAAAATAATGCAGTGTAGTAAAATCGATTTCGGCGGATTATACTAAATCCAAATTCCAATGGAATTTTGAAGTTGTCGACTTGATTATTTAACACATAAAAAATGGGATTTCATATCATCAACATAGAGAATGGCCGTTTAAAGCATGATTTTGTAGTTTCTTTTGAAGAGTTATCCTATATTGATTTTATCACTGAGGATTCTGTAATCTATCAAGGTGAAGAACACTGGAAACCATTCAAAATCTCGGAGTCCGAAAAATACTGTCATTTTGCAAAAGGTTGGTATAGAGCGGGGATACGAGCTCAAGAACTTTTTAAAGAGCAAGCCATGGCCTTTGGGTTAATTTTGGAGGAATTAAATCAAGATCAAAAAAGCTTTAAATTATACACTAGTAATGCCAAAAAAGTATCCATAAAAAGAGGTGATTTTCTTGTTAGGAATTATGCAAATATTGAGATTGATGTTAAATGTAGAGGGTTCAGAAAATATAACGGAGAAACATGTTTTGACTTCAAATGCGAAGACACAGACAAGCATTTTAACATGCAGACCTTTACAAAAACCCCAATATTAATTGCTGTGTATGAAAATGTAAACAGCAAACCTAGAGATACTGATGTGTACTTTTTTTCAATAAATGACCTAAAAAACAGTCAACTTGAAACTCATCATCGAAGTGATGTTGGAGAGTGTTATCGAATTCCCCTAAGTTTCACCACAAAAGGATTTGGATTTATTGAAGAAACCTTTGCTAAACATACAGGTGTTAAAGAGAAATCATACACATTAGCAGAAAAAAGAATTAATCATCCCAATGCCTATCTAAAATGGACAGAGCAAGATGATGAAAAACTCGAAATTTTATATTGTGAAGGAAAGACAATAAGGGAACTGAGTGAACACTTTGGTCGCAACAATGGAGCAATAAGGTCTAGAATTGACAAGTTGGAACTGAAAGAAAAATATGATGGTTAATTATCCCAAAAGTTATTGATTTTCCTATCACCTCAATCATCATGTCCATCCACGATGTCATTTCGAACCGACCGAGGGGAGCGTGAGAAATCCCAACGTCAAAATAGATTTCTCAATCGTCACTACGTTCCTCATTTCGAAATGACATTGAACCCTTTTAGTCATTTCGACCAAACGGGAGAAATCTAAACCAACTGCTCGTTCAAAAATTCCCAATCAGGATTAAAGGAAAAAATCAATCTATCTTTCTTTTCCCTTCGCCACTTTTTTAGTTCCTTTTCTCGTGCAATTGCCATTTCAATGGAATCAAATCTCTCATAATAAACCAAATAAAAACAATTGTATCTTCCAGCGAACGACTTCTTTGCGTGTTGAGTATCAAACTGATGCTGAGAAAGTCTTTGTTGAATATTGTTGGTCACACCAATGTACAGGACAGTCCTTTTTTCATTTGTAGTGATGTAAATGAAATAAGGTGACAGCATATTTAAATTCAATTAGATTTCTCAGTCGTTTCACTCCTTCGAAATGACGATTAGTTTGTCATTTCGAACCGACCAAAGGGAGCGTGAGAAATCTCAACTTCAAAATAGATTTCTCAATCGTCACTACGTTCCTCATTTCGAAATGACATGTAGTGACTAAAATACTTTTTTTACCGCTTCAATAGTCTTGTCCAAATCGGCATAGCTGAGGGCATCATTTAAAAAGTAGCTTTCAAAGGCAGAGGGTGGTAAGTACACCCCATTGTTCAACATCCCGTGGAAATACTTTTTAAAGGTGTCGTTGTTGCCCTTGGCCGCACTGGCAAAATCCACCACCAGTTCTTCCGTAAAATGTACGGAGATCATACTACCAAAACGGTTGATCTGGTGGGCCACTCCTTTTTCGGTCAAGGTTTCGGCAATGCCCTTGTGCAAATAGGCTGTTTTGTCCGCCAAACTGGTAAACACTTTGGGGTGGTTGTTCAGTTCGGTAAGCATGGCGAGTCCGGCACTCATGGCCAATGGGTTTCCGCTCAACGTACCTGCTTGGTACACGGGTCCTTCGGGCGCCAAGTGCGACATGATCTCGGCACGGGCCGCAAACGCCCCAACAGGCAGTCCACCCCCGATCACCTTTCCGAACATCACGATATCGGCATCAATGCCCAAGGCTTCCTGCGCTCCACCTTTACCCAATCGAAAGCCGGTCATTACCTCATCGAACAACAACAAAATACCTTCTTGCGTACACAAAGCACGTAAGTCGGCCATAAACCCTTCTTGGGGAATAATACAGCCCATATTGCCCGGTACGGGTTCCAAAATAATGGCCGCAATCTCACCCTTGTTCGCTTCCACCAAAGCTTTTACACTTTCCAGATCATTAAAATTGGCCAGCAACGTATCTTTGGCCGTCCCCTGCGTTACCCCAGGGCTATTGGGACTCCCAAAGGTAACGGCTCCACTCCCCGCCTGAATCAAAAACGAGTCGGAATGACCGTGGTAGCACCCAGCAAACTTGATGATTTTGTCCTTGCCCGTGTACCCGCGCGCGAGGCGTACGGCACTCATACAGGCTTCGGTACCGCTGTTCACAAAACGGATTTTGTCAATGTTAGGCACCATGGAAACGGCCAATTGGGCCAGTTCGGTCTCAATTTCGGTGGGCATCCCAAAAGAAGTGCCTTTTTTGGCCTTTTCGATGACCGCATTGATCACAGGTTCGTATGCATGACCCAAGATCAGTGGACCCCACGAGGCAATATAGTCGATGAGTTGGTTGCCATCCACATCATAGAGGTAGGCACCTTTGGCCTCCTTTACAAAAATGGGGTCGCCCCCTACCGCTTTAAACGCCCGAACGGGTGAGTTAACGCCTCCTGGAATGTATTTTTTGGCCTCTGCGAACAAGGCACTGCTTCGTTGGTAGATCATATCGTATTCTGTCATTCCTGTGAAAACAGGAATCTATTTTAATGCATTTTCAATGTGTCATTCCTGTGAACGCAGGAATCCATTTTTTGGCTTTTGGATTCCGCATCGTGCTTCGACTCCGCTCAGCATCCGTGCGGAATGACAAATCGAAGACAAAGGTACATATCCTTCCCATTTCATGGAAACGGATTTTGACTACAATGCACCGTCATGCCGAACTTGTTTCGGCATCCCATCAAAAGCTGTAAAAAGATGCTAGTGAGAACCTAAAACCAGTACAGGTTGACGCGGTAAATGTAAGTTCGAGCGCAATCGAGAATGAGTTGACTGTCATTCCTGCGAACGCAGGAATCCATATATTCCCTGTGGATTCCGCATCGTGCTTCGACTTCGCTCAGCGTCCCATAGTTTTACATAGAAGTATAGTCAGATCCTTCGCTCCGCTCAGGATGACCATTTTGAGACTACTGCGCCCTTCGAATATTAAGCACCTGCCCGATGGAGATGATGTTATCGTTCAGATGGTTCAGGCGTTTGATCTCGTCCACAGAAATGTCATACTTTCTGGAGATGGCATATAGCGTTTCCCCTTTTTCCACCGTATGGGTCACCACTTCTTGAACCACGGGAACTTCATCCGTTGAAGGTTGACGCACGGTTTCCATGGGCGTATCCACCACGGCCTCGTCATATTGATGCAGGTTGTACCGCTCGATCAGGGCGATCAACTTTTGTGGATATTGCTTGTCCGTGGCATAGCCCGCCTGTCGGAGTCCATGAGCCCATTTTTTGTAATCGTCCCGTCGGTAATCGAACAAAAAGGCATAACGGGAACGCGAAGTCAAGAAAAGACTGTGATCCCGGAACGAAAACATGGGGTGATTGTATTTTCTAAAACATTCCCCCTTGGCATCATCATCATGAAAATCGAACTCCCCTTCCCAACCCGTATGGCATTTGATCCCAAAGTGGTTGTTGGTTTTCAAGGTAAGCTCCCCGCGACCGGAACCGCTTTCCAAAATGCCTTGGGCCAACGTGATACTGGCGGGAATGCCAAAGGCACGCATTTCGTATTGGGCAATCTCGGCAAAGGTCTTGATGTATTCTTCAGTACTGGAAATCGGGAATTTTTCAAACCTGCCAGGGTCTTCCGGCATGGGATACAATGCTGAACCTTCGGCACTACCATTTGGGATTGCCGTGGGTTGTTTGGTCTCCGTCCTGCTCACTGTTGGAGCTCCATTTCGGTGGGTGGATCTTCTTTTTTTGGCCCCACAACTGGAGAACAGCAGTACTACCAAAAGTGCAAATCCGATTCGCTTGATCATACGTCCAATAAGGGTAAATTCTTCTTTTTCAATACCAGGTTCATGCCCTGTATGCCCTGTAATCCACCGGTATGAATGGCCAAGATTTGGGTATTTCGGGGGAAAACTTCCTGGTTTACAAGGTCAAAAATACCAAAAAGCATCTTTCCTGTGTAAATTGGATCTAAAGGAATTCCAGTTTTGCTTTTAAAGTCGTTGATGAAATGGATGAGTTCCTCGGTCACTTTTGCATATCCACCAAAATGATAATCGGTTACCAATTGCCAACGATCATTGCGTGCGAAGCGGCTAATGGACTCGTTCAAAAAGTCCCCTTTCAAGGCAGGAAAACCCAGTACCTTCTGATGTTTTTGGGAAGCATTGATGAGTCCGGCAATAGTTCCACCTGTACCCACGGCGCAGCAGACCACGTCAAAAGTTGCATCGGATTCCGTTAAGATTTCGGTACAGCCTTTTACGGCCAAATCGTTGGTACCGCCTTCGGGAAGGAGATAAAAATTCCCAAAGGTTTTTTTTAAGGATTGAAGGAAGGACGACTCTTTCTTTTGACGATAATCCTCCCTCGACACAAAATGAAATCGCATTCCTTGTGCATGGGCCAAGGCCAAGGTGGGATTATGTTGCCATTGATCTTGTAATTCTTCACCCCGGATGACCCCAATGGTTTTAAAACCGTGTTCCTTACCCGCACAGGCCACGGCCGCAATGTGGTTGGAAAAGGCCCCACCAAAGGTGAGCAAGGTGGAATGTCCCTGTTTTTTGGCTTCCTCTAGATTGTATTTGAGTTTGCGGTATTTGTTCCCGGAAATCAACGGATGGATGGTATCTTCCCGTTTAATGTACAAGGTCACGCCCTTTTCTTTCAAAAGGGGATGGTCTATATGCTGATTGGGGATGTTCAATCCAAAAAATTAACGCGTCAGGTATTTTAAAAAACCAAAAGTTTTCCGTTTGGAAAGATACTGCATATCCTTTTCATGGGCATAGGCCTCGCGTTCAAAGCTGATGTTCTGATACGCCCGGTAACTGTCCAGATAAAGCACCGTACGCAGCAACCATTCCGAAATATAGAGGAGGTAAAAAGGTAAAATCAACAGTTCGCGCTGTTGGCGTAAATGGATGCGCTCGTGGTTGATGAGGACCTCATCGGTCTTCAGGGAATCCTCCTTCAAGATGATGAACGGCCAAAGGGAAAGGCCCACATAATTTTTATAGAAGACATGTTTAAAAACGAGTATCACCTGAAATGTATCAAAGCTTTCCTACAAATATAACGGCATAGCATCCAGAAAATAAGCCCATCCCGATAATAATAGTAACAATTTCGGTGAATAACCCTGTTTTCAAAATCTTAAAACCTTGGTTGCTTTGATCGGAAAGCCGTAACTTTAAGTAACGATAGGGTAATTTCATACATGAAAGAGCACATTCCCTTGGAAGAGGGCGATTTTTACTTTTCGGAAGAGGGATATAGGGTTTTTACGGAGCAGTACCTTTTAAAACGGGGCTATTGTTGCGAAAGTGGTTGCAGGCACTGCCCGTATGGGTATAATCCTAAAACTAATTCGAGGTCGTAAATGCCTCATTCGGCATAATATTTGTGCATGTTTTACCAATCTCAAGAATTTAAAAAAAGTACTATGAAAAGTTTAAAACGTATTGCACTGGTCGCCTTCACCCTAGGTCTGTTCGTTTCCTGTAGCACCGTTCAGGTAGTTTCCGATTACGACAAACAGGCCGATTTTAACACGTATCAAAGCTATGCTTTCTACAAAACAGGTATTGACAAGGCCCAAATTTCCGATTTGGACAAAAAACGCATCTTGCGTGCCATCGAAACCGAACTGGCTTCCCGCGGATTTGTAAAATCGGACAACCCCGATGTCTTGATCAGCATCTTCACCAAGGAACGTGAACGTGTTGATGTCTACAACAACTACGGTTGGGGTTGGGGCGGATTCTACAATCCCTATGTTTGGGGTCCCGGATGGGGCTGGGGTTGGGGCAACAATGTGAGCACCCGCACTGAAGGGTCATTGTACATTGATGTGATCGACGCCAACAAAAAAGAATTGGTATGGCAAGGTCGTGGTGTAGGCACCTTGAGCAACACCAAGAGCATTGAAAAGAAAGAGGAACGCATCCAAGAATTTGTTTCCCAGATCTTGAAGGAATATCCTCCCCAAACGGCAGTCGCCGTTAACTAAAAAATATTAGGAAGCTTTCCGAGGGCAAATTAACGTCATTCTGAATTTATTTCAGAATCTTATGATGGGAACCTGAAACAAGTTCAGGTTGACGAAATGAATTCCTTTTGGAAAGCTTCTTTTTTTGCTTCAACTTTTCCCTAAAGGGAAACCGATAACGATTTCGTATCTTTAAGTCCGATAAAAATGCACAAATGAGTTACGAATCCAATCCCATACTGGACAAACTGCCCAAGCACCTCAAACAGTTCATCAAACCGCAGAACTATGAAGATTACACGGCAATTGACCAAGCCGTTTGGCGCTATGTGATGCGGAAAAATGTGGATTATTTGAGCCAAGTGGCACACAGTTCGTATGTGGATGGATTGAAGAAAACAGGTATTTCCATAGACCAAATCCCGAATATGTACGGCATGAACCGCATCCTGAAGGAAATTGGTTGGGCCGCCGTGGCGGTTGATGGATTTATTCCCCCTTCGGCTTTTATGGAATTCCAAGCCTACAATGTGTTGGTGATCGCTTCGGATATTCGCCAGCTTGAAAATATCGAGTACACCCCTGCCCCGGATATCATCCACGAAGGGGCCGGACACGCCCCCATCATTGCCAATCCCGAATATGCCGAATATTTAAGACGCTTTGGGGAGATTGGCTGCAAGGCCATTTCCAGTGCCAAGGATTACGAACTGTACGATGCGGTACGCCATCTATCCATTATCAAAGAGGCCCATGGAACACCCCAAGAAGAAATTGACAAAGCAGAAAAGCACATTGAATACCTGCAAGAAAACATGGGAGAACCCAGTGAAATGGCCCTCATCCGAAACCTACACTGGTGGACCGTGGAATATGGCTTGATAGGCACTGTGGAACATCCCAAGATCTATGGCGCGGGATTGCTTTCTTCCATTGGGGAAAGTGCTTGGTGCATGACAGACCAGGTGAAAAAAATTCCCTACTCCAACGAGGCGGCACATACGGAGTTTGACATTACCAAACCACAACCCCAATTGTTCGTAACGCCTGATTTTGCTTTTCTGAGCCAAGTGTTGGAAGATTTTGCCAATACCATGGCCGTGCGCAAAGGTGGACTCTTGGGTATCAAAAAATTGATTACTTCCCAAGCGTTGGGTACCATCGAGCTGAGCACGGGACTCCAAATTTCAGGGGAGTTCCATAATGTGATCGAGCACGATGGCAAACCTATTTATATCCAAACCAAAGGTCCGACAGCCTTGGCGTATCGGGAAAAAGAACTCGTGGGACACAGCACCGCTTACCATGCGGAAGGTTTTGGGTCGCCCATTGGCAAATTGAAGGGCATCAACATTGCCATTGAAGATATGGGACCGCGAGATTTAAAGGCTTATAAAATTTACGAAGGGGAGCAAATTTCCTTGGAGTTTGAAGGGGGCATCAAAGTGGAAGGAACTATCATCACCGGTACCCGTAACCTAATGGGCAAGATCATCCTTATCACCTTTAAGGATTGCACCGTGACCCATGAAGGCAAGATACTGTTCCAACCTGAATGGGGATTGTACGACATGGCCGTTGGCCAAAGTGTGGTTTCTGCCTACAACGGTCCGGCCGACCTCAATAGTTTCGACCTCATCACCCATCAATTGACCGAAACCACTATCAAACAAAAGAAAAGTGCTAAAAGGTTGCAATTGGAACAATACTACCAGCAAGTTCGCGACTTTAGGGAAGGTACAAACACCACCATTTCCCGTAACAAGGTGTTCCAGGTCATCAAAAGTGAATTTCCAGAGGATTGGTTATTGCCTGTAGAATTATACGAACTGGCCAAACAAAGCAACGACCACCATTTTCAAAAAGAGATATTGGACCATTTGGAAAGCATCAAACGCAACAATCCGAAAGTGGGCCATTTGATTGATGACGGTATCAAATTGGCGGATGCTAGCTTGGTAAGCTAAAAGCCAAGTTTTTTGATATTGGATTCGGTTTCCTTCAGTTGGGGCACCATAGCCTTTTTGATGGGATAGAAAGCCAATTTCAAGGTTTTTCCATTACGTTTTACCCCGAGTTCCACTTGGTGGTCAATGCTACCTTGCCAAATGCTGCGAGAAAACACCTCATCCCCTTCACGCAAACCTGCATTCCAGGCCGCACTGCCTTCCACCACACTTTGGATACCTTTTCGGTCTTCAGTAAATGTAAAACCCAACTCGTAGATGTCGTTCATGGGGTCATACTCCAATCCCAACTCATCAGACAATCCGTAAAGGTCCAATTTGCCCCCTTCTTCAATATGTGTTTGAAAAAAGGCTTCAAAATCATCACCCAAAAAACCCTGCATCACTTTGATGAAATAGGCATGGGTCAATTTCTGGTCTTTTGACTTTACATCCTTATAAATCTGATGCATCACATCATCCAAGCTTTGTTTTCCTTCTGAAGTTTCACGGATTTTCTGGTCCAGATAAAAGGCAAACACTGCCCCTCGCCAATAAGGCAGTTTGGAATAATCCCGATTCCCCCAAAAATTCTCATAATTAATATCGGCATTGGGCGCTTCCACCACTGGGGAAGCATATAGATCTCGAATGGTGCGGTTGATCTCGTGGATATAAAAACCTCCGGACAGACCATGGATTTTGTTGGCGGCGATATTCTTGAAAGTATAGTATTCGGTAAATCCTTCGCTGAACCAGTACTGTTCCTCTTCATTTTCATTTTTGATGGTATGGCCGATCCAATTATGCATCAGCTCATGGTTGAACAGGTACACCAACTGTTCAATATCCGTAAAATCGTTGTTGGAAATAGAGGTGGCAAAGGAATTGGTGAGACCCGTCCCTTGAAAACTGCTGCCAGTTTCCTGTGGAAAAGGCTGCATGGTCACTGTGAAGTATTCTTGTGAATGGTCGTTCCAGAAATTGCGCTGACAGGTCAAGGTCTGTTCCAGCACCTGGAACACATCCTCTTCTTGGAACGGAATCCATTCCCCGCGGGTTGCCAAACTGATTTGGTTGCCTTGGATCTCCCCAGAAAGCACCCTAAAGTCTCCTCCCACAAAAATAGCGCTCCCAAAAAGTTCCTTGTCCACATGTTTTAACAACTGTTCCCGTTCCTGACTTCCAAAACTATTGTGGATGGTATACTCTTTAGGGAAACCGGTCCAATCCAAGGAAATATCCAACTGATCTTTGGTATTTTCCGGCACCATGAACATGTTGTGCGAGAACAGGTGAAAATAATTCTGGTTGATGACAGGTCGGTATACTGCACGGGTAGAGAGTTCCCCTTCAAAATCCTGCTTCAAAAAGTACTCGAATTCCAGTTGTTCAGTATCCTTGGGGTGCATCAAAACGATGCGGCTACTGTCGGCATCCTTTTCCACCACACCCTCCACATTCAGCAAACGCATCTCGCCCAAGGTATTGTATAGGTTTTCTTCCCCCCAAGCCTCATTGGGAAAGGACAAGGTGGTCACCCCACTGGTGTCCGCGGGAATACTCATGTGTATTTTCAATTGAGACACACTATCTACCTTAACCGGGGTTATGGTGTAGCAGATATCGGCTTCGGGTTTTTGATTACAGGAAAAGAGAAAAGTGGCTAAAAGGACGGTTAGTAGTGCTCTTTTAAACATTGGTTGTATTGATTGATGAAATATAAAGACGCAAAAAAATGGAAAATGTGACAACTCAATCCAAAATTTGATCCAATTCTTCCATATTCTGTACCGGAGTATCCTCAAAAACTAAGGTCCAACCCATGGAATGGGTAAGCACCAAAATTCGGGAAAGTTCGCTTACCAAGCGGTTTTCGGCATTGGATCGCAGTGTGGAGGCATCAATTTTTTTCATCAAGGAAGCGTTTACATTGCGCTTGATCAAATTGTAATCTTCCGCATTGAAAGGATTGAGGTAATCCGCGGTGACATCATAATATTCAAAATCGGGGTTGATCTTGATCTCAGGTTCCGGAATGTTCGTGATCTTAACGATCTTGTTTTCCTCATCCAGATCATAGGTGACCTGGGAAAGGTCATACATCACCATTACCTCTGCATTCACCACCACCAACGCTTTTTTCTGGGCGGTAACCAGCGGTCCAAAAAGTTCCCGAGAGTCCTTATAATTGTAGACTTCGGCAAAATGACCTTCTGTGACGATCAGCTTGGAAACGTTTTTGAGTTCCTGCTGGATCAGCATGGAATTCTCCTGCAGAATGGTCTTTTGTTGCCTATCGTCGGTGCACGATCTATAGATCAAAACCGAAGCCAAAGCAATTACAGCGCCAATGAATATTTTCTTCATTTATTCGAATTTCATGAAAGGATACCTTTCTTGAAGATACGTAATTTTTGACCGGAGCGATGTCTTGAACTTCTGGTGCGCCTCCGATCCTGGGTTAAAAGGGCGGTGCTGCAACCCTTTTCGAACGCTTTCCACTTCATCCATAATGGGGTGAACTTCGGAAGAAATCCAGACCGCTTTGAACTTTTCCCAGATGTAATCCACGGCCAGGTCATTGGGATGTACCATATCCTCGGCATAAAAACGATAGTCACGAAGTTCGTCCATCATGATCTCGTAAGCCGGAAAGTAGGACACACCTCTCGACTGCGCTCGAGATGACACGATTTGATGCAATGCCGCAATCAGATGTGATTTGCTCTGTTGGTTTTCCATAAAGCCATCCTTCAGGTGCCGAACCGGGGAAATCGTAAAAATGAGGTTTGCCATTGGATTTGCCTTGCCAATCAAACTCACCAGATTTTCCAAACTAGATTGGATGGCATCTACTGAAATCAGTTTTTTAGTGAATCCCCTTTGGGGCACCTTGTGGCAGTTGGCCACTATTTTTTGGGAAGCATTATGCTCGTATACCCAAGCCGTCCCGAGTGTTATAATGATATGTGAAGCACTTTCCACCCATTGTCTGGTAAGTCGCAACCTTTGGTTGAGCAGTTCCACCAAGGTTTTTTGGTCATCGGAACGGACCTCGGAATGCGCATCGAAACAACGCCAGATACCTTCTTGGCAAAACACCTCATCTGGATGGTAATAAGTACCTTCCAAAGCACGCTTTACCAAATTTTCCAAAGCCAAAGGCTGGAACAACACCCCGAAAGGATTTTGGTATTGGGGAAACTGAAAATACTCCAGCTTGTCCCCCATGTTTTCCACAAAACAAGAACCCAACAACAACACTTTTCCCTGATAATCGATGGGATGATCTGCGGGTTGTAAGGGTACTTTGGTCTGTAGCTCCATCAAGAGATATATGCCTTCACTTTATCTAAAGCTTCCGGGATTCCAGCAGGGTTTTTACCCCCTGCGGTTGCAAAGAAGGGTTGGCCTCCACCACCGCCTTGGATGTATTTGCCCAATTCACGGACAATGGTTCCCGCGTTCAAGTTTTTGGAAGCTACCAATTCTTTGGAAATATAACAGCTCAACAAGGCCTTGCCCTCATTTTCGGAAGCAAGCAATAGGAAGAGGTTATCTATTTGTCCTCCTATCTCAAAGGACAAATCCTTGATACCCGCGGCATCCAAATCCACTTTTTTGGAAAGGAATTGGATTCCGTTGATCTCTTTCAACTCGGCAATCAGGTCATTTTTCAACCCTTTGGCCTTGTCCTTCAACAACTGCTCCACTTGTTTTTTAAGCGCCGTATTTTCATCTTGCAAACTCGCCACGGCTTTGACTGGGTCTGGTGTATTGTGCAAAAGATCTTTGATCTCGAACAACATGCGGTTGTTCGTAAAGTAAAATTCTTTCACTGCATCGGAAGTGATGGCCTCGATCCTTCGGATACCCGCTGCCACGGCACCTTCGGACACAATTTTGAAATACCAGATATCACCCGTGTTCTTCACATGGGTACCCCCGCAAAGTTCTATGGATTGTCCAAACCGGATCGTACGTACGGTATCGCCGTATTTTTCGCCAAAAAGGGCCATAGCACCATCTTCCATGGCTTGTTTGATGGGTACATTCCGGTGTTCCTCCAAAGGCAAATGTCCATCAATACGGGCGTTGACGAAGTTTTCCACTTTTCGCAACTCTTCAACAGATAATTTGGCAAAGTGCGAAAAATCGAAACGCAGGTATTTGGAATGTACCGCAGAGCCTTTTTGCTCCACGTGGGGACCCAGAATTTCTCGAAGGGCTTGGTGCAACAAATGCGTGGCGGTATGGTTGCAAGCTGTTCTCCAACGTTGCTTATGGTCCACTACCGCCTTGAAAGTCTCGTTTACGTTATCAGGAAGTGATTCCGCAAAATGTACGATCTCGTTGTTTTCCCTTTTGGTGTCCACAATATAGGTGACATCACCATTGGGTGCTTCCAAATAGCCTTTATCCCCCACTTGGCCTCCGCCTTCGGCATAAAAGGGCGTGAGGTTGAACACCAACTGGTATTGATCTCCTTCTTTTTTGCTACTGATCTTTCGGTATTTCACCAACTTCACATTAGCTTCAAGACTATCATAGCCGATGAATTCCTGTTCTGAATCCGTCATCAACACGGTCCAATCATCCTTAGAAACCTCGGATGCAGCACGGGAACGGTCTTTTTGCGCCTTCAATGCCTTGTTAAAACCTTGCACATCCAACGTATATCCTTTTTCCTCCAAAATCAGGGAGGTCAAGTCGATAGGAAAACCAAAAGTATCATATAATTCGAAAGCTTTTTCGCCATCAATGGTCTTTTCCTTGGCCGATTTGATGACCGAATCCAAAAGTACAAGACCTTGCTCCAAAGTGCTCAGGAAGGAACTTTCCTCTTCCTTGATCACATTCTCAATCAGCTGTTTTTGCTCCTTCAACTCTGGGAAGGCTGCACCCATTTGTTCGCCCAATACCTTCACCAATCGATGGATAAAAGGTTGGTTGGTATCCAAAAACGTGAAACCATATCGGATGGCGCGTCGTAAAATCCTTCGGATCACATAACCAGCTCCTGTATTGCTGGGCAATTGTCCATCAGCAATGGAAAACGAAACCGCGCGAACGTGATCGGCAATCACCCGAATGGCGATATCCGTTTTTTCATCCTTGCCGTATTTGTGTCCTGTAATGATTTCAATCTCTCGGATCAATGGCGTGAATACATCGGTATCATAATTGGATTGTACCCCCTGCAACACCATGCACAAACGCTCAAAGCCCATTCCCGTATCAATATGCTTTTCAGGGAGAGGTTCCAGACTTCCGTTGGCCTTTCGGTTGAACTGCATAAAAACGAGGTTCCAGATTTCCACTACCTGTGGATGGTCTTGGTTCACCAAAGAGGCTCCCGGAATTTTTGCTTTTTCGGCCTTGGAACGAATGTCCACGTGGATTTCGGAACAAGGTCCGCAAGGTCCCTGATCGCCCATTTCCCAAAAATTATCCTTTTTGTTCCCTTTGATGATACGGTCCTCGGGCACAATGGCCTTCCAAAGATCATAGGCTTCTTGGTCCAATGGCAAACCATCGTCCTCACTGCCCTCAAAAATGGAAACATATAGGCTTTCCTTGTCTATTTTGTATACTTCGGTGAGCAATTCCCATGCCCACTGAATGGCTTCTTTTTTAAAATAATCCCCGATACTCCAGTTGCCCAACATCTCGAACATGGTATGGTGGTAGGTATCCTTCCCCACTTCTTCCAAATCGTTGTGCTTGCCACTTACGCGTAGACACTTTTGGGTATCGGCCAAACGCTTGTGCTTGGCCACGGAATTTCCCAAGAAATATTCCTTGAACTGGTTCATGCCCGCATTGGTGAACATCAAGGTGGGATCGTCCTTCATGACCATGGGGGCCGATGGAACGATCTTGTGGTTCTTCTCTTTGAAAAAGTTTAAAAACTGGGCTCTAACTTCTTGGGATGTCATTGAATTCCTAGGGTTTTCTTAAATTTAACACTTAAAGCAAAACAATTTCTATATTTGTCTGTTTTGATAAAAGAGTGAGCAAAAATAGGATAAAATCCATTCATGTCTAAAGTTAAGTACTATTACGACCCGGACACCCTTTCCTATCGAAAGATCGAACCGAAGAAATCCAAAAGATACAGGAATGTCCTGCTATTTGTATTGGGTTCCGCACTGTTCGGCTTTCTTGGACTCATCATCCTGTTGAACACCCGATGGGTGAACACCCCCAAGGAACTTTCCTTGGAGCGCGAGGTGAGGAATTATGAACTCCAGTTCGATATTTTGAGTAAGAAGATGCAACAGATGGAGCAGGTTTTAGCCAATATCGAAGACCGGGACAACAATATTTACCGATTGTATTTTGAAGCCAATCCGATTCCCGAGGAACAGCGCAGGGCTGGTTTCGGGGGAATCAACCGATATAAATCCCTGGAAGGTTTCAACAATTCGGAAATCATCATTGATGCCACCAAACGGTTGGATATCATTCAAAAACAAATGGTAATCCAATCCAAGTCGTTGGACGAAATCGCTAAACTGGCCGAAGAGAAAGAAAAATTATTGGCGGCCATTCCGGCCATACAACCCATTAACAACGAAGATCTTACAAGAATGGCATCAGGTTACGGTTGGCGTTCCGACCCTTTTACCAAGGCACGTAAAATGCACTGGGGCATGGACTTTACCGCACCAAGGGGTACTCCTATTTATGCCTCTGGAGACGGGAAGATCACACGTGCCGACAACAAATCTTCGGGTTATGGCAAACATATCCGAATCGATCATGGGTACGGTTATATTTCCTTGTACGGCCACTTGAGCAAGTACAATGTTACCGTGGGCCAAAAGGTAAAACGTGGTGACCTCATCGGGTTTGTGGGCAGCACCGGTCGTTCCGAAGCACCGCATTTGCACTACGAGATCTTTAAGGACGGGGAACGCATCAACCCCATTAACTTCTACTACGGAAGTTTGACAGCAGAAGAGTTTGAGAACATGCTCAAACATGCCAATCAAGAGAACCAATCCTTGGATTAATGCACATAGAGCTTCCTGAAAAAAGATATTATGGCATTGGTGAAGTAGCCAACGCCTTTGGGGTGAACACCTCCCTGATCCGTTTTTGGGAAAAGGAGTTTGATGTGCTACAACCCAAAAAAAACGCGAAGGGTAACCGAAAATTTACACCTGAGGACATCAAGAACCTTCAAATGATCTACCATCTGGTGAAGGAACGTGGGTTTACCCTGGAAGGGGCCAAGACCCATCTGAAAGAAGAAAAGCAAAAGGCGCTTTCCACTTTTGAAGTCATCCAAAAACTGGAAAAAGTAAAGGCAGAACTCCTGAAAATTAAGGAACAACTATAAAACACTAAAACCATACGAAAATGAAAAAAGGCATCATCGCCATTATAGTACTGATTGTTATCGCAGTGCTTATTGGCGGTTGGTACGTAAGCACCAACAATAAACTTGTGAATATGAAAGGCCAAGCGACCAAGCAATGGGCCAATGTGGAAAGTTCCTATCAACGCAGAAGCGATCTGATCGGGAACTTGGTCAAAACCGTGCAAGGAGCTGCCGATTTTGAGCGTACTACCTTGTCGGAAGTTATCGAGGCAAGAGCAAAAGCCACTTCCACCACTATAGACGCGAACAACATCACCCCGGAGCAAATGGCTCAATTTCAAGAAGCACAGGCGGGCCTTTCCTCTGCCTTATCCAGATTATTGGTCACGGTGGAACGCTATCCTGACCTAAAAGCTAACCAAAACTTCCTGGAACTCCAATCCCAATTGGAAGGCACTGAAAATAGAATCAATGTAGAGCGAAACCGTTTTAACGATTTGGCCGGGGAGTACAATATCAAGATTCAACAGATACCCACCAATTTTGTGGCTAGTTTAGGCAATTTTGACCCTATGGCACTTTTCGCTTCCAAACCAGGAGCAGAAAATGCCCCCGATGTGAACTTTGAATTCAATTAAGCATGTCGAACATGTCGCACGTAGAGGAATTTTTGAGTGCCGAGGAGGAGCAGGACATCATCAATGCCATTGTTGAGGCCGAGAAGAACACTTCCGGCGAAATCAGGGTCCATATTGAGGCCTCTGCCAAAATAGACCATTTTAGCAGGGCCCAGCAAATTTTCCACTTTTTGAAAATGGATAACACCAAGGAAAACAATGGTGTGTTGATCTATGTGGCCGTGGACGATAAAAAATTCGTCATTTATGGGGATACAGGCATTGACAGAGCCGTACCTAAAGGTTTTTGGGACACTACCAAAGATGTGATGGCTTCCCATTTTAAAAAAGGAAATTTTAAACAAGGAATCGTTGAAGGGGTTTTAATGGCGGGCAAGGAACTGCAGTCCCATTTTCCATGGAACCAGAACGATACCAATGAACTGAGCGATGCCATTTCCAAAGGGTAGTTTCATACTGGCATTTTTATGTGTCTCATTGGCTTGGGGGCAGTTTACCATACCCGAAAAACCCAAGGTACAGACCAGTGTGTACGACTATGTAAGCCTTCTGTCCAATTCCCAAAAAAGGGCTTTGGAACAAAAACTTATTCGATATTCCGATAGCACTTCCACCCAAATTGTGGTAGCCATTATAGGTTCCACGGAAGGGGAGGACATTACTTATCTTGGAGCCCAATGGGGCCACAAATGGGGTATTGGTCAGGCCGACAAGGACAACGGGGTTCTGGTTCTTTTGGCGAAGGATGACCGGAGGATTGCCATCAATACGGGTTATGGGGTGGAAGGATCCCTTACCGACTTGATGTCCAAACGTATCATCGAATCCATCATCATCCCCGAGTTTAAAAAAGGAGACTATTATGCCGGTCTTGACAAAGGTTCCGACGCTATTTTTAAAGTATTGACAGGGGAGTTCAGCGAGGACCGCACCTTTGGCAATTCTACCCGATTCCCTTTTGAAACCCTGTTTCCATTCATCATTTTTATAGTGATTCTGATTATCCTTTGGAGTAGAAAAAACAAAGGTGGCGGTGGCAAAGGTGGTCGCAGGGGCGGCGGTCTTGATATTTGGGATATGATTATTTTGAGCAATATGGGTCGAAGTTCTGGTTCTTCCGGTGGATTTGGCAGCGGTGGAGGCTTCAGCGGAGGTGGTTTTAGTGGCGGCTTCGGCGGAGGCGGCTTTGGAGGCGGAGGAGCCTCGGGAGGTTGGTAAATTTCCTTTAAGCAATTGAAAAGCAACCCATTGGATACTTTATCATCTTCGGTTAAAAACTTTGATGCTTCAAAAATCCGCCCTATTCTTCCTTACCCTATTTATTTTATCCTGCAGCAATTCAAAAACGGAACTCCCTGATTGTTCCTTAGTCGATTGCGATGTAGCAGACAACACTGTCTATATCCTGTTTTTAGATGCCGATACAGATGAAAACCTATTAGATAATGGAGATGTCCAAAGTGAAACCGTTTTGATAAACGATGGTACCAATGAGATTACCCACTCAATCGTAGAAAATACGGAAATGGGAACAATTTTATACTTCAATGTGAACCCAGCCAATTATGGCAACAAATCTTTCGACATCACTTTTGAGGGTGGGGAACCATTTACCATTTCCTTTAACACGAGTTATTTAGAGGGTGAATGCTGCGGACCTTTTACTGAAATCGATGATATTGAAATCACCACTTATACCAACGATTTTTCCCATTACGGAACACTCCCCCTGAATATTGTCCTTTATATCGATTAGGTTTTGCGTATTAAAACCTTATAAACCTAGGGCCTCCCTTTTTATCCGGAGCACCTTTACCCCCAAAGGAATCAAATTTGATGGTAAGGCTTCCCATAAAGTAACGTTTTAGCACGGTTCCCTGATAATCTTGGATGAAATCCTGTCCCGTAGTTCGTTGTGAGTTGATGTTCTGGTTGAGCAGGTCAAAGGCCAATACTTTCAAAGTAGCCTTCTTTTTGAACATTTGAAGTCCCAAACTCATGTTCCAAAAAACGGCATCCTTGTCGAACCCAGCGCCCAAATTACCGTTATAACTGTAGGTAATGTCATTCCCCCAGACCAAATTTTCTGGCCAAAAGGTCGTCAATTTAAAGGCCAGGTTATGGGTAATGTAATCAATATCACTCACATTGTCGAGATTGTAACGGGTAGCGTTGATGCCCAATCTGTATTCGGGCTCCAATTCTATCATCTCTTTGTAATTGAACATAAGACCAATCCTAGGATTTAGGTTCAGTGTTTTGGCCTCCAACCTACTTCCATTGGTAAATCCGACCTGTCTACTGATATTGGCATATGGATTGATAGTAAACTTCAAAGTGTATAGGCTATCCTTTTTGATCTGTTTCGAATAACTTATTCCGGCCCATCCTCTATAGTTTCCTGCCACATTTTGATAGTTGGTCGTCCGGATAAAGTTCTCATCCGTCGTTGTACTGGAAACAATCTTGTCCTTTTCAAAGGTCATTCCAGAGTACAAAAATATTCCCGTACGGTCTTTCCAATTGTAATTATTGTAGTTCAGGTAGAGATTATGGGTAATCTCAGGGCCCAAGTTGGGGTTACCCACAATAATGTTCAACGGATTGCTCACATTGGGAACAGGCTGTAATTGGTTTACCGAAGGTACATTCAAATTGGTGTTATAATGGGCACTAAACCTTTTGCCGTTTCCAATATCGTAGTTGGCGTACGAGTTGAACAAAAGATTACTATAATCCTTTGAAAAGGTAGTTGATTGAATGAAATCCTCGTTGTCCAAGCCAATCTGCTCAATCCTTGCCCTAAGGTTGAATCGGAACTTTTTTCCGTTGGATCCAAATCCGACTTCTGGAACATGTTTGTCCACGTTGAAATTAAAATCGGAACTTAAGGAGGAATTGAAGACGTAGTCCCCGGTTACCTCATCAAAATCTGAAACAGATCGTTCGTTGCTCTGTTCATTGTTGTTGTAGCTATATCTAAAATCCAGATAGAGGTCCTTGTTCAAGGCATGTCGGTAAGATGCACCCAACTCGTAGGAATCATTGGCATTATCGATGGTGGTTTGCTGATCTTGTACCTGTTCGCTTGGATTGTCCCCAAAAATACTGCGTTGTGCATTCAGAAACGACTCGGAATCGTTCACCCGATTGTTGTTATCAAAATAGACCCGGGCATAACTGCCCAAGGTATCCAGTTTTTTCATAATCTCGAGCCGATTGCTAAAGGTTCGCTGGAAACCGTCAGTGGTCTGCAGACTGGTACTACTGTTGATCAAATTCCCATCTTCATCGGTAGAGACCGTATTATCCGAATCCGTTGAACTGGTATTGTTCACGCTCAAACTGGGCTGAATGGTGATCCTTGTGGTCTTGTCCACATCAAATTCCAAATTGGCGGACCCTTGATTGGAAATGGTGGAGCCTACAAAACTGGATTCAGTATCGGTAAAATAACTTCCATCGGGCAAAATGTTCTCCCTAGACGTTTTTTCATTGTTATAGGAATCGCTGTAGGCATAAAAATAGTTGCCATCAGTCTTGTACTTGCCCTTATCCTGATCGGCATAGCTTGCCCCCAAGGTAGAAGATGTGGTAATGCCCTGTCCAAATCCGAAGGAGAGGTTTCCAATGGCAAATCCTCCATTATTATTAAAACTAAAGCCTCTTCCACGGGAATTGCCCACCATCTCATAGATTTCATCGAACGAGAATCCTGGGTTGTTGATATTATTGGAGCTTCCCAAGACACTGATCCGTTGGGTATCGTTGAAATAATTGAGCAACCCATTGGCCTGATAACGGTCGTCTGTACCATACCCTCCGGACAATCGGCCCATATAGCCTTTATTTTTGTCCTCCTTGAGGGTTAGGTTAATGGTCTTGGTCTCGCCGTCACCTTCTTCCCCCACAAATTCTTGCTCCTTGGTCTTGGTGTTGGTAATCTGAATCTTGCTGATGACATCCTTGGACAGGGTTTTTGTAGCCACTTTTGGGTCTGTGCTAAAAAATACCTGCCCGTTCACCAGCACCTGGTTCACCTCCTTGCCATTGACCGTAATCTTTCCATCGCTATCCACTTCCACTCCCGGCAGTTTTTTGAGCACATCCTCCACGGTTGCATCGGGCCTGACCTTAAAGGAGTCTGCATTAAATTCCAACGTATCTTTTTTAATGGTGATGGGAACCCGTTCCCCAATCACATCGATGCCCGCAAGCTGTTCCACTCGCTCTTCCAGCTTTATAACACTAAGGTTGACCTCGGTTTTCAGTTCCACTTCCTGGGCCACGGATTGGTAACCGTTGGACGAAAAGGCCAGCCGGAGTCTTTTGTACGCGGTCTTTCCTTCCAATGCAAAAAGTCCATCCGCATTGGTGATGGTGTAGGTGACCAAGGTACTGTCCTTAATGGTCTCGGCATATACCGTAGCCGCTTCAATGGGGTTTCCCGTAGCGGCATCCACAATTTTACCCTTGACCAAAAATTCTTGACCGGACATTGAGGAAAAAGAAAAAAAGAGGGAAACAAAAACGAGGTAGAAGTAATATCTTTTCAAATGGCAGTTTGTTTTTTGATTGACTTAGCAGTGAACCAAAGTATTGCATTGAAATTTTAATAGCGATCCTTTTAACGAAACTTTGAGAAAATTTCAATGAAAATTGACCAAGAGCTTAAAAAAATCATAAAAATAACCCGGAGGCCATCCATTGTTAAAAAAACATTCGTAAATCCTAACACCCCATTCATCAACTTACCGGGTCCCCGTACCTATTTTTGGCTATATTGTTGTACCAATTCTATAGTTTAATTAATTACACTTTTTGCCATGTCCCGGTTTTTAAAAATTACCCTGTTTTCCTTCCTGATTTTAGTCGTATCCTGTAAAAAAAAGGGAGAAGTCCCCGAAACGGACAATCTCTTTAAGTTCAAGGATTACATTAGTTACCACACCCATGGCAACCAAAGTATTTCGACCCCTATCACCATTGCTCTTGCCCAACAGTTGGAGCAGTTCGAACTCAACCAAGAGCTGCCCAAGGAATATTTGCAGATATCACCAAAGGTGGATGGCAAATTGGTCATCGAAAATGGCAGGGAACTGACCTTTCAACCTTCGGAATATTTAAAACCGAACACGGAATATGTGGTCACCCTGTCCCTCAACAAATTGTTTGAGAACATTGACAGTGATTTTAAAAAATACACCTTCAGTTTCAAGACCATCGCACCCAACTTCAAGATCAACTTGGGAAGCCTACAGTCCTATAGCAAGGAATGGCAATACTTGACGGGTACGTTGGATGCTTCGGATATTTTGGACGCTTCAAAAATGGAGGGCATTCTGTCCGTAAAGCAAGGGGATAAAAAAGTTCCCGTAAAATGGGACAACGCCTCGGAGAATACCCAATATTTCAGCTTTAAGATCGATAGCATCTCCAGAAAAACGGATGATAGCGAACTTACCATTGAATGGAGCGGAAAGGCGCTCGGTATCGATAATGAAGGTTCTGAAAAATATACCATCCCTGGATTGAACAAATTTGTGGTAGTGGATGCCAAGACCACCTCATCACCCAATGCCGTGCTGACCCTGAATTTCTCGGAACCCCTAAAACAAAATCAAAACCTTAACGGATTGGTGACCGTAGAAAATGCGGAGAGCCTTCGGTACGAGATCAATGGTAATGTCTTAAAGGTCTACCCCTCCAACCGTATTCTGGGAGAGGTACGGGTAAATGCTTTCGAAGGAATCAAAAGTGAATATGGCTTTACCCTCAAGAACACCTTTTCTGAACTGGTTTCCTTTGAACAACTTAAACCAGCGGTACGATTGATCTCCAAAGGGACCATTTTACCCAATGCAGCTTCCACCCCTATTTATTTTGAGACTGTAAACCTTTCCGCGGTGGAAGTGCGCGTGATACAGGTGTATGAGAACAACATGCTGCAATACCTGCAGAACAATAATCTTACGGAAAGCTATAGCCCCGATCTACGGCCTGTGGGAAGAAGGGTGGCCTACAAAGTAATTCCTTTGGCAGAAAATGGGGAGGAAAACAGCAGCTATTGGAAGGCCCATGCCCTTGATCTGTCAAGCTTGATCAAAATCCACCCCGGCTCCCTTTACCGCGTTGAGTTCAGCTTTAAGAAAGAGCATACCACCTACGCCTGTGATGGCTCTGAAACCACAGAAGATCAAACGGAAACCTATACGTCCAGTACGGATGAAGATTCTTTGGAAGAACGCTATTGGGACAATGAAATTTATTATTGGAGGGACTATGAGTACGACTGGGAGAATCGTGACAATCCTTGTCATCAGGCCTATTATAATTATGACAGGATTGTTTCCACCAATCTTTTGGGCAGCGACCTTGGCTTAATCGTGAAAAAAGGGAACAACCGTTCCTACCATTTAGCGGCCACCAATTTGCTGACCACCAAGCCCGAGGCCAATACCAACATCAAGCTCTACAACTATCAGCAGCAATTGTTGGGAGAGGTGACTACGGATGCCTCTGGATTTGCGGTATACGATGGGGAAAAGAGCGTGGCATTCGCCGTAGCTGAAAAGAACAACAATTTTGCCTATGCCAAACTGGCTGATGGTAATGCACTGTCCTTGAGTACATTTGACGTTTCTGGCGAAGAATTGCAGCGGGGCCTTCAAGGGTTTCTGTATACCGAAAGAGGGGTTCACCGTCCTGGGGATGTGATCCATCTGACCTTTGCTCTGGACGATAAAGGAAACCCATTGCCCAAGGGTCACCCTGTTACTTTAGAAGTGAGTGATGCCCGCGGAAAGTTGGTGCAGCGCAATGTGTTGACCGAGGGGACCCTTCCCGTTTCGGAAGGATTATTCGCCAAAAAAGAGGAAAATTTCTATTATTTCCCTATTCCGACTCAAGCCGATGCCCCAACGGGAAATTGGTCGGCCAAAGTTATTGTGGGCGGTGCCCAGTTCAACAAATCCCTGAAAGTGGCCACGGTAAAACCAAACCGGCTAAAAGTGGATTTTTCTTTTGATGACGAAGTGTTGAAGGCCAACACGAACAACCGTGGCAAAGCCATTGTTCAATGGTTGCACGGTGCTCCCGCACGTAATCTCAAAATCGATATCAATGCCAACTTGAGCAAAGCTTCCAATGCGTTCCCAAAGCTGAAGGATTATGTGTTCCAAGACCCTGCACGCGACTTCTATGATACCGAACTGCAATGGATCTCTTCCAAATTGGATGCAAACGGTGAGTTGGACATCAACGAAAAAATTAATGTGAATGGCAATGCCCCCGGTATGCTTCAAGCAACGTTCACTACCAAGGTGTTTGAAGGTGGTGGGGATTTTTCTATTGACGTGTTCACCAAAAATTTGGCACCCTATCCCTATTTTGTGGGATTGCGTTCTCCAGAGGCCAAACAATATGGTTCTTTCATGACCGATGAGAACAACACCTTTGGCGTCATTACCGTGGACGACCAAGGCAAGCCATCCGGTAACCGAAAACTGAAAGTACAGGTGTACAAAATTGAATGGCGTTGGTGGTGGAACCGTGGGTACGATAACCTATCCCGATATGAAAATGCTTCTGTTCACAGTCCGTTCAAGGAAATGACCGTGACCACCGGAGCGGATGGCAAGGCCAACTTCAACCTAAATGTACCCGATGATGATGGCGGACGTTTTCTCATCCGAGTGATCGACGAAGCAGGACATGCCACGGGTCGCACGGCTTATTTCTATCGCAATTGGTGGAGAAGACCATCGGGAGATTCTGAAAGTTCCAAAATCTTGGTGTTTTCTGCGGATAAGGAAAACTACAAATTGGGTGAACAGGCTACTATCACTTTCCCATCGGATAGAGGCGGAAGGGCTTTGATCAGCATTGAAAACGGAACCGAAGTATTGTCCCAACAGTGGATCGAGACCAGTGCCAAGGAAACCAAGGCCTCCATTCCCATTACGGCGGAAATGGCCCCGAATACTTACATCAACATTTCCTTATTGCAACCGCATGGACAGGCAACCAACGACCTCCCTATCCGATTGTATGGGGTCGTGCCCTTATTGGTGGAGAACCCGGCCACGTTGCTGGAACCACAGATTTCGATGCCCGAAGTACTGGAACCCGAATCTTCGTTTAAAGTTACGGTTTCCGAGGCCAACAAAAAACCCATGACCTATTCTTTGGCCGTAGTGGATGACGGACTTTTGGACCTGACGCGTTTTAGGACCCCAGATATCCATGCCTCCTTTTATGCAAGACAAGCATTGGGGGTAAAGACCTTCGATATTTTTGATGATGTGATGGGTGCCTACTCCGTGAGCGTGGACAATATCTACGCCATCGGTGGGGGTGGCATCGGGGCTGGGGCGAAAAACCGCAAGGCCCAACGTTTCAAGCCTGTGGTCACCTATTTGGGTCCCTTTACTTTGAAGGCTGGCGAAAAAGCATCCCACACCATTGAAATGCCCAATTATGTAGGTTCTGTACGTACTATGGTCGTTGCCGGTAACTTGAACAGTGCTTATGGCAATGCCGAAAAAACCACTCCGGTGCGTAAACCTTTGATGGTGTTGACGTCCATCCCCAGAAAATTGTCCCCTGGAGAAACCGTGACCATTCCGGTTACCGTTTTTGCCATGGAACCCAAAGTGAAAAATGTAAAAGTTTCCATCGATGCAGGCAAGGCCTTGGAGGCTATTGGAGAAACAACCAAGAACATCACGTTCAATGCCGTTGGGGAACAGATCGTGAATTTCGACTTTAAGGTGAAGCCCGCTTCCTCATTCCAGACCATTACCGTAACAGCAAGTGGTGCCGGGGAAAGTGCGAGCAGCAAAACGGAGATCGATGTGGAAAACCCGAACCCCATCACCACCAAAAGTGATTTATATACCATTGATGCCAATGGTAGCATGACCATTCCTTTTGAAACGTTTGGTACTTCTGGCACCAATGAAGCCTTTATCGAATTCTCCACTTTGCCTCCTATGGATTTCAGCAAGCGATTGGATTACCTGTTGAGATATCCCCATGGTTGTGTGGAACAGACCACTTCGGCGGCTTTCCCACAATTGTATTTGGCCGATGTGCTGGATATCACTTTTGAAAAGAAAAAGGAGATTGAGAAAAACGTAAAAGCGGCCATCAAAAAACTGGGCGATTTCCAAACCCCGAACGGGGGACTCAGCTATTGGCCTGGTTATGGCCATGCTGATGATTGGGGCACCTCGTACGCAGGTCATTTTATGCTGGAAGCCAAACAACAGGGCTATCAGTTACCGTTGACGTTCTTGACTAATTGGTTGAAATATCAAAAGACGGCAGCCCGTCAATGGAGCAATCAAAGCTCTGGTTATAACGATGATATTTCCCAAGCGTATCGCCTGTACACCTTGGCTTTGGCGCAACAGCCCGAGTTGGCTGCAATGAACCGACTTCGGGAAGCCAAAAACTTGAGCAATGAAGCCAAATGGCGTTTGGCCGCTGCATATGCACTGGCCGGGAAAAAAGAAGTGGCCCAAGAGATCGCCCAAAAGGCCAATATCAACTTCACTCCAACCAACTATGACTACCGAACCTATGGTTCCGTTTTCAGGAGTAGGGCCATGGCGTTGGAAACGATGGTGATCTTAGGGAATTCCAAACAAAGGGATTTGTCCATTTCCCTTGCCAAGGACCTTTCTTCCCAGAATTGGTACAGTACGCAGGAAACAGCATTTGCCTTATTGTCCCTTTCCAAAATGGTGATGAAAAACGGAGGGAAATCCATCGACCTTACCTATACCAACAACGGAAAGGAAATTTCAGTAAAAACAGATAGAGCAATTGCGCAAAGAGGGCTCACCATCACCTCCTTCAAAAATGAAATACAGGTAACGAACAAACAGGGGAATACTGTTTATGCCACCCTGACCCAGACCGGAAAATTGCCAGTGGGACAAGAGTTAGCACAACAACAAAACCTCAACCTCAATGTAGTATATAAAGATGCTTTGGGGAATACATTAGATGTTTCCGAATTACGACAAGGAACGGAATTCCAAGCGGAGATTACGGTATTCAACAGCTCTAACGACTACATCGATAATCTGGCATTGACGCATATTGTGCCCAGTGGTTGGGAGATTGTGGACACTTCCTTTGCAGGTGGGGACAATCCGAATGCAACAAAAGCGGATTATATGGATACCCGTGACGATCGCACCCATTTGTATTTTAACCTTGGGGCACGGAAGTCGGCCACATTTACCGTTAAACTCAATGCTTCTTTCCTGGGCGATTATTATTTGCCGGGAGCCCAAGTAGAAGCCATGTACGACAACAACTACCAAGCACGAAACAAAGGGAATTGGATCAAAGTGGTACAGTGATGTGTTTGGAATGAACAATTTTTGGGAACGATTAAAAAGGTTTGCATATAGACATAAGATCAAGCTGGCCATTTTTATGGCCTTTTTGGTCTTGTGGTTGTTCTGTTTGCCCAAAAATTTGTTTGATGACCCCAACTCAACCGTGGTGAACAGTTCCGATGGCGCTTTGATCGGGGCGCGGATTGCAGATGACGGTCAATGGCGGTTTCCCGAAATGGACTCCGTTCCCAAACGTTTTGAAGAATGTATCCTCCTTTTTGAGGATGAATATTTTTACCAACATCCCGGTTTCAATCCTGTTTCTATTATTAAGGCCATTGGTCATAACCTGACCAAAAAATCCCGAAGGGGTGGCAGTACCATCACCCAACAGGTCATCCGGTTGAGCAGAAAGAACAAATCACGGACCTATGCAGAAAAAGTGGTCGAAATCTTTATGGCCACCCGATTGGAATTGAGGTACTCCAAAAAAGAGATTTTACGCCTTTATGCCTCCCACACCCCATACGGTGGTAATGTAGTGGGACTTGAAACCGCGGCTTGGCGCTATTTCGGCATTCCTGCGCACGAACTGAGTTGGGGCCAAGCCGCGGCCCTTGCTGTTTTGCCCAATGCACCGGCTCTTATTTTTCCAGGAAGAAATGAGCGGACATTTCTTGAAAAAAGAAATCGGTTGTTGGAAAAATTAAAGGACAAAGGCACCATTGATGAGACTACCTATGAACTGGCCATTGCAGAACCCCTTCCCAAAAAACCGGTTCCCTTGCCAGATGTGGCCGCCCACCTCACGGAACGCATCCGAAACGAACATTCAGGGGAACGCATCACAACTTCCATTGATAGAGCCTTGCAACAACGATTGAACATCTTGGCCGAAAGACACTACCACCAATTAAAAGGAAATGAAATACACAATTTGGCCATTCTAGTGCTCGATGTGGAAACCCGAAAAGTTTTGGGTTATGTGGGGAATTCCCCTTCTGGAAAAGAACATGCCAATTATGTAGACATCATCACCAAGAACCGAAGTACAGGAAGTACCTTAAAACCATTTTTGTTTGCTTCCCTATTGGATGAAGGACAGTTGTTGCCGCATAGTTTGGTTGAAGACGTACCGACCGTGATCAATGGGTACCATCCCCAAAATTTTGACAAAAAACATGTGGGTGCCGTACCGGCCAGCAGGGCCCTTTCCCGCTCACTGAATGTTCCAGCTGTGCGATTGCTACGGGAATATGGTCTTCAAAAATTCTATAACAAACTCAAAAAAATGAAGTTGGAGTCATTGGACAGGCCATCCTCCTATTATGGTCTTTCCTTGATATTGGGTGGAGCTGAAAGTTCTCTTTGGGAAGTAACCGAATCCTATGCGGCTATGGCTTCCACTTTGAACTATTTCGTGACCCATTCCAGCACCTATCGCACCAACGAATTTGTAAAACCTTCATACCTGTCTGAAACAGAAATCGATTTGGGAACCCCACAATTTGACCCTCCCATTTTTGGGGCCGGGGCCATTTACTCCACCTTTCAATCCATGTATGAAGTGAACCGCCCAGAAGGAGATGAAAACTGGCACTTTTTTGATTCTTCCCAACCCATTGCCTGGAAAACCGGGACCAGTTTTGGCTTTAAGGATGCCTGGGCCGTTGGGGTAACGCCCAAGTATGCCATTGGGGTGTGGGCTGGCAATGCCGATGGTGAAGGAAGGCCCGGCCTGACCGGAATCACAGCAGCCGCCCCTCTATTGTTCGATGTGTTGGATGCCCTTCCACATAGTGGATGGTTCCAAGAACCTTTTGATGATTTGGTGGAAGTGGAAGTCTGTTCGCAAAGTGGTTATCGGGCTTCGGTCTTTTGTGACGATGTAAAAAAAGAATACGTGCCCACCCATGGAACCCGAAGCGGCCCTTGCCCTTTCCACCAACAATTGTTTTTGGATGCTTCGGAAACCTATCGGGTAAACTCGGAATGCTATCCTTTGGAAAACATGGTGGCCAAAAACTGGTTTGTGCTTCCTCCCACCATCGAGTACTATTATGCGCTTTCCAACCCCAATTACAAGGAATTGCCTCCCTATATGGGCAATTGTTCGGAAATGGAAAATCAATTGATGGAATTTATCTATCCAAAATCAAATGAAGTGGTATTGCTCCCAAAAGACCTGGGAACCAAAACCAAGGACATCCTATTAAAATTGGCACATCAACAAAACAATGCCACGGTGTATTGGTATTTGGATGATACCTATATGGGCAAAACGGAAAACTTCCACGAGCTTATTCTGGATATTGAACCTGGGGAATATATTCTTACGGCCGTTGACAACTCAGGGAACCGGATTCAGCAAAAACTGGAAGTACTTTTGGCCTCGGAGCAGTAAAACGCTACTTCTTCCTCATAAAAATAGTCACTGGAACACCCGTAAAGTCGAAATTCTCCCGCAACTTATTTTCCAAGAACCGCTTGTAGGGATCCCGTACATATTGCGGCAAATTGCAGAAAAAAGCAAACTGCGGATACGGTGTTGGCAGCTGGGTACAGAACTTGATCTTTACATACTTACCCTTGTACGCCGGGGGTGGAGTATGCTCAATAATGGGCAACATGATATCGTTCAACTTTCGGGTCGGGACCTTCTTTGAACGGTTTTTGAACACTTCCACTGCTGTCTCGATGGCCTTATAGATGCGCTGTTTGTTCAACACTGATATGAACAGGATCGGTACATCTTCAAAAGGTGAAATGGCTTCTTTGATCTTGGCCGTATATTCTTTTACGGAATTAGTATCCTTTTCCACCAAATCCCATTTGTTCACCAAGATCACAATTCCTTTATTGTTACGTTGGGCCAACCAAAAAATGTTCTCCACCTGTCCGTCAAAACCACGAGTGGCATCCAACAACAAAATACAGACATCGCAATGTTCAATGGCCCGAACGGAACGCATCACGGAGTAAAATTCCAGATCTTCCTTCACCTTGGATTTCTTTCGGATACCGGCCGTATCCACCAAATTGAATTCAAATCCGAACTGATTGTATCGAGTATCGTTACTATCCCTTGTGGTTCCGGCAATATCGGTGACGATGTATCGGTCTTCACCGATCAATGCATTGATAAAGGAGGACTTCCCTGCATTAGGGCGCCCCACCACAGCAAAACGGGGCAGTTCACTTTCTTCATCCTTGATATCGGGCAACACTTCTACCAAGGCATCCAACAACTCCCCTGTACCACTTCCGTTGATACTAGAAAGTGGAAAATATTCGCCCAATCCCAAAGCATAAAATTCTACGGCATCGGCCATACGTTGGGCATTATCGACTTTGTTTACGGCCAAAAAGACAGGCTTATTTACCTTGCGAAGCAATTTGGCCACATCCTCGTCCATCCCGGTCACGCCCGATTCTACATCCACCATAAAAATAATGGCATCTGCTTCCCCGATGGCCAGTTCCACTTGTTTATCGATTTCCTTTTCAAAAACATCATCACTTCCCACTATATATCCACCGGTATCGATCAAGGAAAATTCCTTGCCGTTCCAATCGCTCTTTCCATAATGACGGTCACGGGTAACACCGCTCACGGCGTCCACGATCGCTTCACGACGACGGATCAATCGGTTGAAAAAAGTGGATTTGCCCACATTGGGTCTCCCTACGATAGCTACAATAGCTCCCATCTGCATTAAATTTTGGCAAAAGTACCATTTATTATGAAGAAAAAATGATACCTTTTTTTATCATTTTCAAACTGTTATGAGCGACCTGACCAATGAGATTGTTTTGAGACCTCGTTTCCATGTTTCATTGAGGACCGATGTGGAAGCATTGAAACATAGTTACGACACTCTAAAAAAGGATGGTTTTTTGATCAATAGGCTCGATGAGCATGTTTTTATTAAGTTCCGGAAGGCGGATACCAATTTTTGGACGCCTCAACTTCACCTTGAGCTTTCATCGTATGAACAGGGTGTGAGCAATATCCGAGGGGTTTTTGGTCCTAACCCTACCCTTTGGACATTTTTCATGTTCCTTCATTTTGGGGTGGGCACCCTGTTTGTGATCTTGGGCATTTTTGCCTACTCCAACCATTCATTGGGCAAGGACATTACTTTTTTAATGGTGGGAATGTTCTTTTTGGTGTTGCTCTGGTTTGCCCTATACGCTTTTGGGCGATTGGGAAAATCGAAAGGAGAAGGACAAATGGAACAACTTAAAACGCTGTTCAGGGAAACCATTGCTGGGTTTCAAAAAATTTGAGGTAACCTATCCGTTGTAGCCAAATCGTCTTAACTGTTGGGCATTGCTCCTCCAGTTTTTGTTGACTTTTACATACAGTTCTATATGTACCTGTTTGGCAAAGAACTTTTCGAGGTCTTTTCTAGACTCCACCCCAACCTTTTTTAGGGCGCTCCCTTTGTGACCGATAATGATTCCCTTTTGGGTATCTCGCTCTACCATAATTACAGAGCGGATTCGGATGATGTCCTCATCTTCTAAAAACTCCTCGGTTTCCACTTCCACGGAATAAGGAATCTCCTTTTTATAATGGAGCAGGATTTTTTCGCGGATGGTCTCGTTCACAAAAAAACGTTCGGGCTTGTCCGTTAGCTGATCTTTAGGATAATAGGGTGGCCCTTCGGGTAGCAATTCCAATATGCGTTCGAACACTTCCTTTACATTAAAATTCTCCAGGGCTGAAATCGGATGAATCTCCACATTGGGCAATTGCTCTTGCCAATATTGGATCTGTTCTTCCAAAACCTGTTGATCGGAAGTATCAATTTTATTAAGGAGCAACAACACAGGAATTTTGCTGTTCTTGATTTTTTTGAAGAATTCTTCGTCCTTTAAAGCTTTTTCACCAATCTCTACCATATACAACAACACATCGGCATCCTCAAAAGCGGATTTCACGAAATCCATCATAGAGGTCTGTAGCTCGTAGGCAGGTTTAATGATTCCAGGAGTATCGGAAAGTATCATTTGAAAATCTTCCCCGTTCACAATACCCAAAATCCTATGTCGGGTGGTCTGAGCCTTGGAGGTGATGATAGAGAGTTTCTCTCCTACAAAGGCATTCATCAACGTGGATTTTCCCACATTCGGATTTCCGATGATATTTACAAAGCCCGATCTATGCACCTTTCTTCATTTTTTGAAAATATTCTTTGGAGGCTGCGTTTACCTTGGGCGAAAGATACAACACCGCGATCATATTCGGTATCACCATTAAGGCATAAGATAGGTCGATAAGATTTTTCACGAGTTGTAAGGAGGCCACCGCTGCAAATACGATCATGACCACGAAAAATACATTATACCATTTGCCAATTTTAGGGTTGGTCAAAAACGAAAGGCTCTTCACCCCGTAATAGGAATAGGTAAACAGGGTTGAAAGTGCAAAAGCGGCCACGATGACCATCAACAAGGTATCCCCAATGCCATACAATGTTTTTTCAAAAGCGGACATGGTCATGGTGATGCCGCTACCATCTTCCAAATAGGCTCCGCTCAAAATAATGACCACTGCGGTAAAGGTACATACCATGATGGTATCTATAAACGGGCCCAACATGGCCACAAGGCCTTCCTTGGTTGGCTCATCATTACGGGATTGGCCGTGGTACATGGGTGCGCTACCCAACCCCGCCTCATTGGAGAACATGGCCCTTCGGACCCCGATGATCACCAATCCCCAAAAACCTCCGGTTACCATGGTATCAAAATTCCATGCTTCCACAAAAATCATTTTAAGGGCAGGGAAAATATCACCTGCATTGCTGGCCATCACAAAAATTACGGCCAATAGGTAAACCCCCACCATAAAGGGCACAATGGCGGATGCCACTTTGGCGATTTTGTTCAATCCCCCAAAAATGACCCCGGAGGTAACGATGGCCAAAAAGAACCCAATGGCCAACTTCCAATTATATTCGCTGGTGACCAACAAGGTTTCGTGTGGTTTGACCACTCCCATAAACGCTTCGGTAAACTGATTGGCGGTAAACACTCCCAAAAACCCGAACATTCCGCAAATACTAAAAAATACGGCCATGGGTCTTGCCCAATTTCCCATTCCTTTGGTAATGTAGAACATGGGGCCCCCTTGTAGTTTACCCTCTGAATCCGTTCCACGGAACATAATGGCCAAGCTACCGGAGTAAAATTTAATGCCCATACCCAAAAGTGCTGTCATCCAAATCCAAAAAACAACGCCCGGTCCCCCATCATGGATGGCAATGGCCACTCCAGATATATTGCCCAAACCAACTGTTGCAGCCACGGCTGCGGACAAGGCCTGAAACGAACTTACATCCCCTTTGGCATTTTTATCATCGTACTTTCCCGATACTACGGCAAGAGCATGCCCAAAGTAGCGATAGGGAACAAACTTGGAGTAGAAAACCAAAAAGAGTCCACCACCTATAAGAAGGATGAACATGGGCCATTCCGTATAGGGTAAAATAGTGGTCAGAAAATCGTTGATACTTTCCATAAAGTCAAAATCCCGAATTTATGGATTTTAGGCTGGATAGTCCCCAATGAAACAGGAATATTACTTTTAGTTTGGAAATGATCAGAAAACCGTTGTATATTTGCCGTCCACATCGCGGGGTAGAGCAGTAGGTAGCTCGTCGGGCTCATAACCCGAAGGTCACTGGTTCGAGTCCAGTCCCCGCTACTATAAAAACCTGATTTTAAGCGTTTTATGTTTAGAATCAGGTTTTTTATTTTAGAAAATTCCGTATGCGGTACCGTATTGTTTTGATATTGAAATCATGTCAATTAACTGATTTTCAATCATTTAATAACACGCTCACAACCCGAAGGTCCGATATAGGAATCCAATTCTTCAGAAAATCATCAATAAATTGATTATCAGATGTTTAATAAAACATCTAAGCAACACTACTCCCCTTCTTACTCCTCCTCGTTTCGCCCGACCCGACGACCCCTAATCACATGAATACACTATAATCAATTTATTATCAACTATATATGAATGAAAACAATAATTTCAGGTCATAAAAGCGCATACGATACCGCATACAAAAGCGCATACAGTTCTTGAATGTTTCTTTATCCTCGTAACTCTTTTAAAATCCTGTTTCAGTTTGTGTTGGGTTTACTTACTAATAAAAAAAATACTTGTTAAGTAATCCAAGTGTGAAGAATTTCCTCCCCAAAAATGGGAAATCATGGTATGAACATGGTTGTACCATCAATCCCTATTGTAAAACGTCCCTCCTATATTTTTCCACTCGAAGCTAAGATTCCAAAAGAAACAGCATCATATAGCTTCCATTACGGAACATGAATCTCATTTTACCATGTGGTATAATACCAGAAAGTAAAAATTTCGGATGCAAAAATTCATTTGGAATAGACCGGATATTGTCAATGTTCATTTAAAATGCAAAAAACAGTCATGGTATACCACCAAAACCGGAAAAAATAGAGTACAGTGAAATTACATATAAGTAAATGTCCCGCTTCATCTAAAGTAAAATATTAAGATGGTTCAAATTAACCGTTCCTGGTGGTCCTCATTATCCGCCCCATCTACCTGTAGTTCACAAAAGACTTTATTATTCTTGGCCTTTGAAATATAACCTTTCCAAATCAATCTCCCCTATCTTCTTGGTCAGTTGGGCATCCGAATACAGTTCTAGGATGGGGTCTAAAAAATGGTAGGTATAATTGGCGCTATAGACAAAAGGATTAGCCTTGTCAAAACCCTTAAAAACAGACCTGACCTTCATGGTCATCTGTAGCAGCACAGTTTTATCATTAATCAAGGCTTCGGCTTTATCGGGGCCCATTTTGAACAATACATCCCCATTGATGTAATCCACTTGTTCGGTTTTATTGAAAAACTGTTGCCCATATGGCGTATTAGGTAGGAATTCACCAAAATATTCCACTGAGGAAACCCCAAATGGGGGTCTTTTGATAGGTAACCGTATCCAAAAACCTCCTTTGTCAAAATCATATTGGCCTTGGAACTTTATGGCATGGACCAATTGAAAATCCTCGGTTCCATCACTAAAAAAGCTTTTGCTCCATTTTAAAATGATATCCAGATACTTTTCTACAAAAGATACATACCGCTCATTCTCCGTAAAATCGTCCGCTTGGTGACCTCCCCATTCACGGACCAAGGCACTCTTACCGGTTCCGCTCCAATCGTTCATAAAATATTCCTTTTTCAGGGCATCGGTTCCCATATCAAATGCAAATTCCTTCAATACTTTTTGGGCCAAGCTCGACTTTGCTTCTTCCTCAATGATCTTTCCTTTTGTCTGCTGCGTTAGGGCAGTCCTGTCCATCACCTTAAAATGCTCCTTCAAACTATGGATACGCACCAAGTGGGCAAACCCAGCATACCCGGTACCCGTCAGATTCCTTTTTTCACCGGCTTCCTTGGAAAGGTCCACTTTTTTGGGATTGTCCTGCATCATATAGGAATCTATGGCCCCAAATCGGGGAAGGCCCTTGAATTTCTGAACCACAATATCCTTAAAGGCTTGGTTAGGGGATTTATAAACCAGGTAATCATCCTCATTGTAAGCTATGGCGGTATTCTGTTGTGTAGCTTTTTGCTCTGTTTTTTGGGCCTCGGGTAGTGTTATGGCCTCAGTTTGCGTATTCGTTCCATTCGCCGAATCTTGTTTCCCATCCAAAATATCACCCACTTTCTTATCGGCCTTTTTAATTATTTTTTCCTCGGCCTGCTGCTTCAATTTTTTAAAAAACTGACCGTTCATGTTCTGAGGCAATGTCATCAGCAATACCCCTACAATCCATAAAACTTGTTTCGTACGATTACATTTCATTTGATCAATCTTTAAATTTAACGGTCTTCATATCCACCTCTCCCATTTTTTTGGTTAGGGGGGCATCCTTATAAAACTCCATTGTTGTACTTTCCAACTCAAACTCCCAATCCACATGGGTAGGATTTGTAATACGAGGTGTCACCTTCACCTTGAACACCACAAATACGGGTGATCTGGATTGGAGGTTAAATTCTTTGGCCGCTGTTGGGTCTACGGACAAAAAAACCTTTTTTGATGTGTTCTTCAAGGTTTTTTCATTCTCAGAGTAGGCCAAAAAATTGGAATTATGAAGTATAAAGTCCCCTCCTATGGAGAATATATTGCCAATCCAATAGCCTTTATCCTTAAAATCATATTTTTCAGCTACCGCTCCCCTAGCCACGAAGTAGGCGACTTGGCTTCCATTTTCATAGAATGTTTCACTCCAATCCCGAAGGGTCTCAAAATGATTCTTGATAAACTTGGAGTAACTGCGATTTTGGGCAAATTCATTGTTCCGTGTCCCTCCCCAGCTAGGTACAATGGTTCGTTCACCCACGGCATTGGTAAAATTACACGGGGCCTTTGCTTCGGGGTCACAAAAGTATTCTTGCATATTTTCATCCGAAAAAACATCCTTTGCGAGCATCAACAAATGATGTTGGGCCTTATTGGAGTTCTTTGCCTTAAGGTCATTGTCCGCATAATTGTATGAAGTGAGTTTTGACCGGTCCATATCCTTGAAAAGGTCTTCCATAAATTTAAGTTCCAAGAGTGCCCGATAGGCTTTGCTATGGGTCGGGGCCGTAACCCCCCTATGATAATAAACATCTCCATAGCGGGGAAGTCCCTTGTGAGATTGTATGACCACATCCATAAAATCCTTGTTGGGGGCCTTATAGGTGATAATATTATCGTCCTTAATTTCAGGCGATTTATTCTGGGTTTGATTTCCTATCGGTATGCTGTTTGGGGATGTTTTGTTTGTTGATGCAGGCCCAGTCTTTGGACTTGGTTTCTCTTTTTCTGGAGCCGATGTCTTTTCCCCTTCCCCATTCAATAACTCATCGGTTTTTTCACTGGCCTTATTTACGATTTTATCCTCCACATTCTTTTTCAGTTTTTTTAAAAACTGTCCTTGGACCGAGATTGGCGCCAACAGACCAAAAACCGCAACAAGCAATATGGATTTGGTTTTTATATCTTTCATTTTCATAGCTTAGATTTTATCTGGTTTTGGACACCATGGAATTGATGTCTATTTCCCCCACTTTTTGGGTAAGGCCATCATCCGAGTACAGTTCTATGACAGGGCTGTTCAAACTGAAGGTGGTCTTGAGCTGATCTGCACGATAATTTTCCACTCCATTCAGGTAGCCGGTCACATCCAACACCAAATAGAGGTATTGGTGCTTTTCAGAAAAGTGCTCTGCCTCTTCCGGAGACATTTTGAAGAGGATAGAAGTGCCATTGGGATGCATCAAATTTCTTTCGGTGGAGTTGGATGGTTGAAGTCCATACCAATGTAACAAAAAGCCAGTGTTGTAAAATTGATTGGTATTGAACCAATAACCCCCATCCTTAAAATCGTAGGTGCCCAAATTGGTTCGGGCCACATAGTATCCCTCCAAGGTATTGTCTGTATAAAGGGTCTTTGCCCACTTTTCTAACATGGGAAATTTTTCCTTCACAAAAGCGGTATACGCACGCAATTTCTGAAACTCCGAAGCCCCCCTGCCTCCCCATGGCCTTTGGTTCCTTGGTTCGTTGTAATACCCTTCTTGTGGAAACCCGGAAACACAATCCTCTTCTTTTGGGTTGCAGAAAAACCGAATCAACTGTTGTGTATTGCACAATGCATTTGCCAAGGCCAGTACATGCTGCTGGGCGGTGAGGGATTTCAACTCTTCCTCATACATATTTTGCTTTCGTTCGGTAAAAAGATCTTTGTCCATTACCGCAAACATGTCTTCCTTAAACCTCATCTTCAAAAGCTCCATAAAGGCGTGCTTACTGGCCATATGGTGGCTGGACCGTTTGTCCATTTCAAAATACCCTTCTTCCCTAGAGCTTATATAGGTGCCATCGGCCTTCACAAAATATTCATCCTGTACCCCAAAGCGGAGCTTCCCTTTGTGGGTCTGTAAGGATAGGGAAATAAAATCGGTACTGGGTGGATCAAAAACCTTTTCCATTGGTTGGCCCCACCCTACTCCTTGGCAAACAATTATTATAATTACAAAAAGCAAATTCTTCATAGATCAATTGGTTTTTAACGTGAGGTTGGCAAGGGAAAGCGTCATAAAATGTTCTGTAAGGGCTTCGTCCTCATAAATTTCCACATCGCTGTCCACATGGGAATAGTTGAACTCCACAGGGTCATAAGGAAAGGCCATCGGTTTGCCCGAACGTTTCAATTTTATCTTCTTCACCAAATACAACCGGTTGATGTCTTCCTTCAAGAACCGTTCGGCGGTCTGTTCGTCGATTTTGAGAAAAAATTGAAGATTGTTCTTTCCGTTGATTTTCTTCAAAAGTTCATGCTCATATGCCGCAACAGGCTCGAAGACCACTCTTTTGGCCCCACCTTGCTTTGGGGTAAAAACATCGTTCAGATTAAGATAATGTCCTACCCAATACCCTAATTTGTCAAAGTCATACCCCCTTCCAACATGAAGTGTGGATACATGGTATCCTACCATTTCATCATTTTTGAAAAACGATTGGCCCCACCTTTGAAGTGGCTCCAAACATACCTCAACAAAAGAGGTATAATTGCGAAGCCTCTCAAACTCGTTTTTTCCTTGATTGGTTTGGTTGCAGGCATTGTCCAAACAAAGATTCGGACCGACTTGGGTCCGTAAAAACTGCTGTAGAAATGCGGAATTCCGTTGTTCTTGTGATGTATTGGAACTGGCCACGGTCAAACGCCCGCGGTCCAGATCACTCATAAAGGGCTCCAAATATTTCAACCCCACCAAAATGGAAAAATTCAAGAGACCGTTTCTTTCCTTTTTGTTCTGTTCCATCACATGGGCCCCATCATTTCCCCGTGCGGGTCTCATCGCGGGCGTGGCACCCGTATTCTTAACCATATGACTGTTAAATGCCCCAAACCGAGGAAGGCCCATATGGGCCTGTAGTTTAACGGGAGCAAACTTCTCGGAAGGTGGATCGAACACAATCAGATTGTTGGCACTTGGGGCCTGTGCCTCTAATTCAAGCAACCCCAAGATAGCCAACAATACCCCCAAACTTATCTTATGTATCATTTTCTTCAATATGAACCGTTACTCCCACGTTATCACTCCATCCATAGTCAAAAGCTTGTCATCATCGGTATTGATTACCGTGGTACCTTCAAAAGTGACTTTTTTGGCTTCGAAATCAACTTCAAACCCATCTCCACAGGCCATAAAGAATCCTTGATAGGGGGAGGAACACGCATGTGGATATTCTTCCCCGTTCTTTACAATGGTCATGGAAATGGTCTTGTCGATATCGGGTGACCCCCCAGTGGAAAAATCCGCAGCCACGATCACAAAACCGCTCTGGTCATTACTATAGACCAGTTCGTTATCTACCACTGTAATATTATCGGAAAGTAATATGACAGATTTGTCCGTTCCTGTCAATGATGCATTTCCGACCTCAATGTTCCCTACGGTCAAAGAAGTCCCCAAAACCCCAGTCTCCTCCCCGGACAACTGGATGATTCCCTCAACCTTTCCGGATTTCCCATCCTCTGGTTCATCGCCATCGTCAGAATTACAATTTGTGAACATGGTAAGTGTAAAAATGGAAAGGAAAAACAACTGCATTTTTTTCATAGTATAAAATGGTTATGGTGCGTAGAAAACACCAAGCTATATATTCCCCATAGCCTATGCCACGACCACTTATTCACCGTTGTAAATATGAACATGAGCGTTGTCTTTTGTTGAATTACCGCAATACACAATGAACGGGGCAGCATATTGAGTCAAAACCTTTAAATTTGGTTTTGACCAATCACCCGCCATGCCAGATTCCTTTAAAAAGATCTTTTTAGTCCTATTGCTCTTTCCCCTTTGGGGAATTTCCCAACAAAGCGTATTGGATTCGTTACAACAGGAATTGGCCACCCATTCGGCAAAAGATTCTGTCCGCGTTTCTTTATTGATAAAAACTGCTGGGGAAATGACCTATTCCAATCCCAAGGAAGCTTTTCCTTTGGTAGATGAGGCCATTGCCATATCCTCCGAAACAGATTGGATCAAGGGGGAGAGTTACGCATTGAGACAGAAGGGAAACCTGCATTATGTTATGGGAGACGACCTAGCCGCACTGGATGTCTACCAAAAAGCGCAACATCTTGCCGAATCCATAGGGGACAGGTCACTTGAAGCGTCGTTGTTGAGCAATATCGGAAACATTTTTGCCGATTTAAAACAGTACGATAGGGCCTTGGAAAATTATGAAGCCTATTTGACCTCTGCACAAAAGTTGGGCAATGTCCCTGATGAAATAAAAGCACTGTCAAACATTGCAATCATCTACAACGACACTAAAAAATATGAAGAAGGAGTGGCCAATCTTGAAAAGGCCCTAAAATTGTCCAAACAGGAAGAAAATGACCTCTTTGTGGCCGCCATTACCAATAACTTGGCCCTAGCTTACAAAAAACTCGAAGATTACCCAAAGGCACTCTTGTATTATCAGGAGGCGGCGGATCTTGCCCACCAGATCGGGAACAAATACATTGAAGCTTCTGCCCTGAACAGCATAGGAATGGTCAATATCATATTGAAAAACTATGACTTGGCTGCCTTAAATGGGAGGAAAGCCCTTGACCTATCCCAAGAGATCGAAGCCGTGGAATGGCAAGCGGATTCCTGGAAAGTATTGAGTGAGGTATACGAACATGAAGGAGAAATGGCAGAAGCCCTCCATGCTTACAAAGAGCATGTACGTCTTCAGGACAGTGTGTTGAGCTAAGAAAAAAAATCTGAGCTGACCCGGAAGGAAATGCAGTTCAAAATGGAGAGGCAACAGGCCGAGGCCGAGGAGGAAATCAAACGGCAACATCTCGTCAAAAATGGTTATTTGGCTGGGGCCATCCTTCTGGCACTGATCTCAATTGCAAGTTATTTTCTATATAAACGCAGACGTGATGCCTTGGAAAAAAGAAAGGTGGTCGAATTCAATGCCAAGGTAGCCGAGACAGAACTCAAGGCC
>NZ_QXFI01000028.1 GCF_003584135.1 Flagellimonas pelagia | reverse complement strand
CCCTCAAAATATTTTAAGGTTTTGGAAGCCGTGATTTTTTTGTTCGATAAGGTATGGATGTGGGTATAATTGGCATCTGACTGTAGTCGGACTATGTCATTGGTGTCCACCATGACGAACCCATCCACTGTAGGGATGGCAATTCGTTTGGAATTTCCCGACCCCTCCTTAAAATTATGGAAAAGCACATCAATTTTTTTTGTGGTCTCTTTGAGGTCCTTGTTCTCCCTCACTTTTTGTAGTGCTTCATGGAGGTCTTCTTTGGCAATGGGCTTCAACAAATAATCCAAGGCAGAAAATTTGATGGCCTTTAGGGCATAAGTGTCAAAAGAAGTGGTGAAGATCAGTTCAAAATCAAGATGGTTTAGTTGGGACAGTAAATCAAACCCGGTAGTACTCCCGAGCTGGACATCCAAAAAAAGCACATCAGGATTGTATTTTTCTATATGTATTTTACCCTCTGAAATGGTATTACAACTCGCCAGTATTTGGATATCCGGGCCAACTTCCTGCAGAAGACCCGTCAATCGGGAAATGCAGTGCTGTTCGTCATCAACGATAATGGCTTTTAACATGGCGAGGTCAGAATTGAAGTTCCAAAGGTAGGTTTATTTCCACACGCAGGCCTTCTTTCTTGTCTATCATGTCGATGGAACCTTCCGTGTTTTTCATATGGTTGATGATCTCGATACGGTTGGTGGTGATCTTTACGCCCAAAGAACTTTTCTCCTTGGTATCCATAGAAGCGGTGGCCCGACCGATCCCATTATCCTCCACCACGCATAAGAGCATGTCTCCCTTTTTCTTGATTTGGATATCAATTTTCCCAGTGTTCCCTTTGGGGGCAATACCATGCCATATACTATTTTCAATAAAGGGCTGTAGGATCATCGGGGGAACCAAGGTGTTGTCCGGCTCAATGTCCTCGTCTACGGTTATGCTGTATTCCAGATGGTTTTCCAGTCGAATGGCTTCCAGTTGCATGTAAAGCTCCATGAGTTCCAGGTCTTCTTCGAGGGTAATCCATTTCTTTTCAGAATTTTCAAGGATGGCACGGGTAAGTTTGGAGAATTTTACCAAGTATTCATCGGCCTGTTTTATATCATTCCTTGAAATAAAATCGCTAATGGAGTTCAAGGAGTTGAAAATAAAATGGGGATTCATTTGTGAGCGTAAGGCCTTGAGTTCTGTCTCGGCTACCTTGGCATTGAATTCGACCACCTTTCTTTTTTCCAAGGCATCACGTCTGCGTTTATATAGAAAATAACTTGCAATTGAGATCAGTGCCAGAAGGATGGCCCCAGCCAAATAACCATTTTTGACGAGATGTTGCCGTTTGATTTCCTCCTCGGCCTCGGCCTGTTGCCTCTCCATTTTGAACTGCATTTCCTTCCGGGTCAGCTCAGATTTTTTTTCTTAGCTCAACACACTGTCCTGAAGACGTACATGCTCTTTGTAAGCATGGAGGGCTTCTGCCATTTCTCCTTCATGTTCGTATACCTCACTCAATACTTTCCAGGAATCCGCTTGCCATTCCACGGCTTCGATCTCTTGGGATAGGTCAAGGGCTTTCCTCCCATTTAAGGCAGCCAAGTCATAGTTTTTCAATATGATATTGACCATTCCTATGCTGTTCAGGGCAGAAGCTTCAATGTATTTGTTCCCGATCTGGTGGGCAAGATCCGCCGCCTCCTGATAATACAAGAGTGCCTTTGGGTAATCTTCGAGTTTTTTGTAAGCTAGGGCCAAGTTATTGGTAATGGCGGCCACAAAGAGGTCATTTTCTTCCTGTTTGGACAATTTTAGGGCCTTTTCAAGATTGGCCACTCCTTCTTCATATTTTTTAGTGTCGTTGTAGATGATTGCAATGTTTGACAGTGCTTTTATTTCATCAGGGACATTGCCCAACTTTTGTGCAGAGGTCAAATAGGCTTCATAATTTTCCAAGGCCCTATCGTACTGTTTTAAATCGGCAAAAATGTTTCCGATATTGCTCAACAACGACGCTTCAAGTGACCTGTCCCCTATGGATTCGGCAAGATGTTGCGCTTTTTGGTAGACATCCAGTGCGGCTAGGTCGTCTCCCATAACATAATGCAGGTTTCCCTTCTGTCTCAATGCGTAACTCTCCCCCTTGATCCAATCTGTTTCGGAGGATATGGCAATGGCCTCATCTACCAAAGGAAAAGCTTCCTTGGGATTGGAATAGGTCATTTCCCCAGCAGTTTTTATCAATAAAGAAACGCGGACAGAATCTTTTGCCGAATGGGTGGCCAATTCCTGTTGTAACGAATCCAATACGCTTTGTTGGGAAATTCCCCAAAGGGGAAAGAGCAATAGGACTAAAAAGATCTTTTTAAAGGAATCTGGCATGGCGGGTGATTGGTCAAAACCAAATTTAAAGGTTTTGACTCAATATGCTGCCCCGTTCATTGTGTATTGCGGTAATTCAACAAAAGACAACGCTCATGTTCATATTTACAACGGTGAATAAGTGGTCGTGGCATAGGCTATGGGGAATATATAGCTTGGTGTTTTCTACGCACCATAACCATTTTATACTATGAAAAAAATGCAGTTGTTTTTCCTTTCCATTTTTACACTTACCATGTTCACAAATTGTAATTCTGACGATGGCGATGAACCAGAGGATGGGAAATCCGGAAAGGTTGAGGGAATCATCCAGTTGTCCGGGGAGGAGACTGGGGTTTTGGGGACTTCTTTGACCGTAGGGAACATTGAGGTCGGAAATGCATCATTGACAGGAACGGACAAATCTGTCATATTACTTTCCGATAATATTACAGTGGTAGATAACGAACTGGTCTATAGTAATGACCAGAGCGGTTTTGTGATCGTGGCTGCGGATTTTTCCACTGGGGGGTCACCCGATATCGACAAGACCATTTCCATGACCATTGTAAAGAACGGGGAAGAATATCCACATGCGTGTTCCTCCCCCTATCAAGGATTCTTTATGGCCTGTGGAGATGGGTTTGAAGTTGATTTCGAAGCCAAAAAAGTCACTTTTGAAGGTACCACGGTAATCAATACCGATGATGACAAGCTTTTGACTATGGATGGAGTGATAACGTGGGAGTAACGGTTCATATTGAAGAAAATGATACATAAGATAAGTTTGGGGGTATTGTTGGCTATCTTGGGGTTGCTTGAATTAGAGGCACAGGCCCCAAGTGCCAACAATCTGATTGTGTTCGATCCACCTTCCGAGAAGTTTGCTCCCGTTAAACTACAGGCCCATATGGGCCTTCCTCGGTTTGGGGCATTTAACAGTCATATGGTTAAGAATACGGGTGCCACGCCCGCGATGAGACCCGCACGGGGAAATGATGGGGCCCATGTGATGGAACAGAACAAAAAGGAAAGAAACGGTCTCTTGAATTTTTCCATTTTGGTGGGGTTGAAATATTTGGAGCCCTTTATGAGTGATCTGGACCGCGGGCGTTTGACCGTGGCCAGTTCCAATACATCACAAGAACAACGGAATTCCGCATTTCTACAGCAGTTTTTACGGACCCAAGTCGGTCCGAATCTTTGTTTGGACAATGCCTGCAACCAAACCAATCAAGGAAAAAACGAGTTTGAGAGGCTTCGCAATTATACCTCTTTTGTTGAGGTATGTTTGGAGCCACTTCAAAGGTGGGGCCAATCGTTTTTCAAAAATGATGAAATGGTAGGATACCATGTATCCACACTTCATGTTGGAAGGGGGTATGACTTTGACAAATTAGGGTATTGGGTAGGACATTATCTTAATCTGAACGATGTTTTTACCCCAAAGCAAGGTGGGGCCAAAAGAGTGGTCTTCGAGCCTGTTGCGGCATATGAGCATGAACTTTTGAAGAAAATCAACGGAAAGAACAATCTTCAATTTTTTCTCAAAATCGACGAACAGACCGCCGAACGGTTCTTGAAGGAAGACATCAACCGGTTGTATTTGGTGAAGAAGATAAAATTGAAACGTTCGGGCAAACCGATGGCCTTTCCTTATGACCCTGTGGAGTTCAACTATTCCCATGTGGACAGCGATGTGGAAATTTATGAGGACGAAGCCCTTACAGAACATTTTATGACGCTTTCCCTTGCCAACCTCACGTTAAAAACCAATTGATCTATGAAGAATTTGCTTTTTGTAATTATAATAATTGTTTGCCAAGGAGTAGGGTGGGGCCAACCAATGGAAAAGGTTTTTGATCCACCCAGTACCGATTTTATTTCCCTATCCTTACAGACCCACAAAGGGAAGCTCCGCTTTGGGGTACAGGATGAATATTTTGTGAAGGCCGATGGCACCTATATAAGCTCTAGGGAAGAAGGGTATTTTGAAATGGACAAACGGTCCAGCCACCATATGGCCAGTAAGCACGCCTTTATGGAGCTTTTGAAGATGAGGTTTAAGGAAGACATGTTTGCGGTAATGGACAAAGATCTTTTTACCGAACGAAAGCAAAATATGTATGAGGAAGAGTTGAAATCCCTCACCGCCCAGCAGCATGTACTGGCCTTGGCAAATGCATTGTGCAATACACAACAGTTGATTCGGTTTTTCTGCAACCCAAAAGAAGAGGATTGTGTTTCCGGGTTTCCACAAGAAGGGTATTACAACGAACCAAGGAACCAAAGGCCATGGGGAGGCAGGGGGGCTTCGGAGTTTCAGAAATTGCGTGCGTATACCGCTTTTGTGAAGGAAAAATTTCCCATGTTAGAAAAGTGGGCAAAGACCCTTTATACAGACAATACCTTGGAGGGATACTATGTGGCCCGAACCAATTTGGGCACCTACGATTTTAAGGATGGGGGTTATTGGTTCAATACCAATCAATTTTACAACACTGGCTTTTTGTTACATTGGTATGGACTTCAACCATCCAACTCCACCGAAAGAAATTTGATGCATCCCAATGGCACTTCTATCCTCTTCAAAATGTCTCCGGAAGAGGCAGAGCACTTTTCTGAAAAGCACCAATACCTCTATTTGGTGTTGGATGTGACCGGCTACCTGAATGGAGTGGAAAATTATCGTGCAGATCAGCTCAAGACCACCTTCAGTTTGAACAGCCCTGTCATAGAACTGTACTCGGATGATGGCCTTACCCAAAAAGTGGGGGAAATAGACATCAATTCCATGGTGTCCAAAACCAGATAAAATCTAAGCTATGAAAATGAAAGATATAAAAACCAAATCCATATTGCTTGTTGCGGTTTTTGGTCTGTTGGCGCCAATCTCGGTCCAAGGACAGTTTTTAAAAAAACTGAAAAAGAATGTGGAGGATAAAATCGTAAATAAGGCCAGTGAAAAAACCGATGAGTTATTGAATGGGGAAGGGGAAAAGACATCGGCTCCAGAAAAAGAGAAACCAAGTCCAAAGACTGGGCCTGCATCAACAAACAAAACATCCCCAAACAGCATACCGATAGGAAATCAAACCCAGAATAAATCGCCTGAAATTAAGGACGATAATATTATCACCTATAAGGCCCCCAACAAGGATTTTATGGATGTGGTCATACAATCTCACAAGGGACTTCCCCGCTATGGAGATGTTTATTATCATAGGGGGGTTACGGCCCCGACCCATAGCAAAGCCTATCGGGCACTCTTGGAACTTAAATTTATGGAAGACCTTTTCAAGGATATGGACCGGTCAAAACTCACTTCATACAATTATGCGGACAATGACCTTAAGGCAAAGAACTCCAATAAGGCCCAACATCATTTGTTGATGCTCGCAAAGGATGTTTTTTCGGATGAAAATATGCAAGAATACTTTTGTGACCCCGAAGCAAAGGCCCCGTGTAATTTTACCAATGCCGTGGGTGAACGAACCATTGTACCTAGCTGGGGAGGGACACGGAACAATGAATTTGCCCAAAATCGCAGTTACTCCAAGTTTATCAAGAATCATTTTGAGACCCTTCGGGATTGGAGTGAAACATTCTATGAAAATGGAAGCCAAGTCGCCTACTTCGTGGCTAGGGGAGCGGTAGCTGAAAAATATGATTTTAAGGATAAAGGCTATTGGATTGGCAATATATTCTCCATAGGAGGGGACTTTATACTTCATAATTCCAATTTTTTGGCCTACTCTGAGAATGAAAAAACCTTGAAGAACACATCAAAAAAGGTTTTTTTGTCCGTAGACCCAACAGCGGCCAAAGAATTTAACCTCCAATCCAGATCACCCGTATTTGTGGTGTTCAAGGTGAAGGTGACACCTCGTATTACAAATCCTACCCATGTGGATTGGGAGTTTGAGTTGGAAAGTACAACAATGGAGTTTTATAAGGATGCCCCCCTAACCAAAAAAATGGGAGAGGTGGATATGAAGACCGTTAAATTTAAAGATTGATCAAATGAAATGTAATCGTACGAAACAAGTTTTATGGATTGTAGGGGTATTGCTGATGACATTGCCTCAGAACATGAACGGTCAGTTTTTTAAAAAATTGAAGCAGCAGGCCGAGGAAAAAATAATTAAAAAGGCCGATAAGAAAGTGGGTGATATTTTGGATGGGAAACAAGATTCGGCGAATGGAACGAATACGCAAACTGAGGCCATAACACTACCCGAGGCCCAAAAAACAGAGCAAAAAGCTACACAACAGAATACCGCCATAGCTTACAATGAGGATGATTACCTGGTTTATAAATCCCCTAACCAAGCCTTTAAGGATATTGTGGTTCAGAAATTCAAGGGCCTTCCCCGATTTGGGGCCATAGATTCCTATATGATGCAGGACAATCCCAAAAAAGTGGACCTTTCCAAGGAAGCCGGTGAAAAAAGGAATCTGACGGGTACCGGGTATGCTGGGTTTGCCCACTTGGTGCGTATCCATAGTTTGAAGGAGCATTTTAAGGTGATGGACAGGACTGCCCTAACGCAGCAGACAAAAGGAAAGATCATTGAGGAAGAAGCAAAGTCGAGCTTGGCCCAAAAAGTATTGAAGGAATTTGCATTTGATATGGGAACCGATGCCCTGAAAAAGGAATATTTTATGAACGATTGGAGCGGAACCGGTAAGAGTGCCTTGGTCCGTGAATGGGGAGGTCACCAAGCGGACGATTTTACGGAGAATGAGCGGTATGTATCTTTTGTAGAAAAGTATCTGGATATCATTTTAAAATGGAGCAAAAGCTTTTTTAGTGATGGAACCGAGGATTTTCAATTGGTCCATGCCATAAAGTTCCAAGGCCAATATGATTTTGACAAAGGAGGTTTTTGGATACGGTTACCTATCAAAAGACCCCCATT
>NZ_QXFI01000027.1 GCF_003584135.1 Flagellimonas pelagia | reverse complement strand
CCCTCAAAATATTTTAAGGTTTTGGAAGCCGTGATTTTTTTGTTCGATAAGGTATGGATGTGGGTATAATTGGCATCTGACTGTAGTCGGACTATGTCATTGGTGTCCACCATGACGAACCCATCCACTGTAGGGATGGCAATTCGTTTGGAATTTCCCGACCCCTCCTTAAAATTATGGAAAAGCACATCAATTTTTTTTGTGGTCTCTTTGAGGTCCTTGTTCTCCCTCACTTTTTGTAGTGCTTCATGGAGGTCTTCTTTGGCAATGGGCTTCAACAAATAATCCAAGGCAGAAAATTTGATGGCCTTTAGGGCATAAGTGTCAAAAGAAGTGGTGAAGATCAGTTCAAAATCAAGATGGTTTAGTTGGGACAGTAAATCAAACCCGGTAGTACTCCCGAGCTGGACATCCAAAAAAAGCACATCAGGATTGTATTTTTCTATATGTATTTTACCCTCTGAAATGGTATTACAACTCGCCAGTATTTGGATATCCGGGCCAACTTCCTGCAGAAGACCCGTCAATCGGGAAATGCAGTGCTGTTCGTCATCAACGATAATGGCTTTTAACATGGCGAGGTCAGAATTGAAGTTCCAAAGGTAGGTTTATTTCCACACGCAGGCCTTCTTTCTTGTCTATCATGTCGATGGAACCTTCCGTGTTTTTCATATGGTTGATGATCTCGATACGGTTGGTGGTGATCTTTACGCCCAAAGAACTTTTCTCCTTGGTATCCATAGAAGCGGTGGCCCGACCGATCCCATTATCCTCCACCACGCATAAGAGCATGTCTCCCTTTTTCTTGATTTGGATATCAATTTTCCCAGTGTTCCCTTTGGGGGCAATACCATGCCATATACTATTTTCAATAAAGGGCTGTAGGATCATCGGGGGAACTAAGGTATTGTCTGGTTCAATGTCCTCGTCTACGGTTATGCTGTATTCCAGATGGTTATCCAGTCGAATGGCTTCCAGTTGCATGTAAAGCTCCATGAGCTCCAGGTCTTCTTCAAGGGTAATCCATTTCTTTTCAGAATTTTCAAGGATGGCACGGGTAAGTTTGGAGAATTTCACCAAGTATTCATCGGCCTGTTTTATATCATTCCTTGAAATAAAATCGCTAATGGAGTTCAGGGAGTTGAAAATAAAATGGGGATTCATTTGTGAGCGTAGGGCCTTGAGTTCTGTCTCGGCTACCTTGGCATTGAATTCGACCACCTTTCTTTTTTCCAAGGCATCACGTCTGCGTTTATATAGAAAATAACTTGCAATTGAGATCAGTGCCAGAAGGATGGCCCCAGCCAAATAACCATTTTTGACGAGATGTTGCCGTTTGATTTCCTCCTCGGCCTCGGCCTGTTGCCTCTCCATTTTGAACTGCATTTCCTTCCGGGTCAGCTCAGATTTTTTTTCTTAGCTCAACACACTGTCCTGAAGACGTACATGCTCTTTGTAAGCATGGAGGGCTTCTGCCATTTCTCCTTCATGTTCGTATACCTCACTCAATACTTTCCAGGAATCCGCTTGCCATTCCACGGCTTCGATCTCTTGGGATAGGTCAAGGGCTTTCCTCCCATTTAAGGCAGCCAAGTCATAGTTTTTCAATATGATATTGACCATTCCTATGCTGTTCAGGGCAGAAGCTTCAATGTATTTGTTCCCGATCTGGTGGGCAAGATCCGCCGCCTCCTGATAATACAAGAGTGCCTTTGGGTAATCTTCGAGTTTTTTGTAAGCTAGGGCCAAGTTATTGGTAATGGCGGCCACAAAGAGGTCATTTTCTTCCTGTTTGGACAATTTTAGGGCCTTTTCAAGATTGGCCACTCCTTCTTCATATTTTTTAGTGTCGTTGTAGATGATTGCAATGTTTGACAGTGCTTTTATTTCATCAGGGACATTGCCCAACTTTTGTGCAGAGGTCAAATAGGCTTCATAATTTTCCAAGGCCCTATCGTACTGTTTTAAATCGGCAAAAATGTTTCCGATATTGCTCAACAACGACGCTTCAAGTGACCTGTCCCCTATGGATTCGGCAAGATGTTGCGCTTTTTGGTAGACATCCAGTGCGGCTAGGTCGTCTCCCATAACATAATGCAGGTTTCCCTTCTGTCTCAATGCGTAACTCTCCCCCTTGATCCAATCTGTTTCGGAGGATATGGCAATGGCCTCATCTACCAAAGGAAAAGCTTCCTTGGGATTGGAATAGGTCATTTCCCCAGCAGTTTTTATCAATAAAGAAACGCGGACAGAATCTTTTGCCGAATGGGTGGCCAATTCCTGTTGTAACGAATCCAATACGCTTTGTTGGGAAATTCCCCAAAGGGGAAAGAGCAATAGGACTAAAAAGATCTTTTTAAAGGAATCTGGCATGGCGGGTGATTGGTCAAAACCAAATTTAAAGGTTTTGACTCAATATGCTGCCCCGTTCATTGTGTATTGCGGTAATTCAACAAAAGACAACGCTCATGTTCATATTTACAACGGTGAATAAGTGGTCGTGGCATAGGCTATGGGGAATATATAGCTTGGTGTTTTCTACGCACCATAACCATTTTATACTATGAAAAAAATGCAGTTGTTTTTCCTTTCCATTTTTACACTTACCATGTTCACAAATTGTAATTCTGACGATGGCGATGAACCAGAGGATGGGAAATCCGGAAAGGTTGAGGGAATCATCCAGTTGTCCGGGGAGGAGACTGGGGTTTTGGGGACTTCTTTGACCGTAGGGAACATTGAGGTCGGAAATGCATCATTGACAGGAACGGACAAATCTGTCATATTACTTTCCGATAATATTACAGTGGTAGATAACGAACTGGTCTATAGTAATGACCAGAGCGGTTTTGTGATCGTGGCTGCGGATTTTTCCACTGGGGGGTCACCCGATATCGACAAGACCATTTCCATGACCATTGTAAAGAACGGGGAAGAATATCCACATGCGTGTTCCTCCCCCTATCAAGGATTCTTTATGGCCTGTGGAGATGGGTTTGAAGTTGATTTCGAAGCCAAAAAAGTCACTTTTGAAGGTACCACGGTAATCAATACCGATGATGACAAGCTTTTGACTATGGATGGAGTGATAACGTGGGAGTAACGGTTCATATTGAAGAAAATGATACATAAGATAAGTTTGGGGGTATTGTTGGCTATCTTGGGGTTGCTTGAATTAGAGGCACAGGCCCCAAGTGCCAACAATCTGATTGTGTTCGATCCACCTTCCGAGAAGTTTGCTCCCGTTAAACTACAGGCCCATATGGGCCTTCCTCGGTTTGGGGCATTTAACAGTCATATGGTTAAGAATACGGGTGCCACGCCCGCGATGAGACCCGCACGGGGAAATGATGGGGCCCATGTGATGGAACAGAACAAAAAGGAAAGAAACGGTCTCTTGAATTTTTCCATTTTGGTGGGGTTGAAATATTTGGAGCCCTTTATGAGTGATCTGGACCGCGGGCGTTTGACCGTGGCCAGTTCCAATACATCACAAGAACAACGGAATTCCGCATTTCTACAGCAGTTTTTACGGACCCAAGTCGGTCCGAATCTTTGTTTGGACAATGCCTGCAACCAAACCAATCAAGGAAAAAACGAGTTTGAGAGGCTTCGCAATTATACCTCTTTTGTTGAGGTATGTTTGGAGCCACTTCAAAGGTGGGGCCAATCGTTTTTCAAAAATGATGAAATGGTAGGATACCATGTATCCACACTTCATGTTGGAAGGGGGTATGACTTTGACAAATTAGGGTATTGGGTAGGACATTATCTTAATCTGAACGATGTTTTTACCCCAAAGCAAGGTGGGGCCAAAAGAGTGGTCTTCGAGCCTGTTGCGGCATATGAGCATGAACTTTTGAAGAAAATCAACGGAAAGAACAATCTTCAATTTTTTCTCAAAATCGACGAACAGACCGCCGAACGGTTCTTGAAGGAAGACATCAACCGGTTGTATTTGGTGAAGAAGATAAAATTGAAACGTTCGGGCAAACCGATGGCCTTTCCTTATGACCCTGTGGAGTTCAACTATTCCCATGTGGACAGCGATGTGGAAATTTATGAGGACGAAGCCCTTACAGAACATTTTATGACGCTTTCCCTTGCCAACCTCACGTTAAAAACCAATTGATCTATGAAGAATTTGCTTTTTGTAATTATAATAATTGTTTGCCAAGGAGTAGGGTGGGGCCAACCAATGGAAAAGGTTTTTGATCCACCCAGTACCGATTTTATTTCCCTATCCTTACAGACCCACAAAGGGAAGCTCCGCTTTGGGGTACAGGATGAATATTTTGTGAAGGCCGATGGCACCTATATAAGCTCTAGGGAAGAAGGGTATTTTGAAATGGACAAACGGTCCAGCCACCATATGGCCAGTAAGCACGCCTTTATGGAGCTTTTGAAGATGAGGTTTAAGGAAGACATGTTTGCGGTAATGGACAAAGATCTTTTTACCGAACGAAAGCAAAATATGTATGAGGAAGAGTTGAAATCCCTCACCGCCCAGCAGCATGTACTGGCCTTGGCAAATGCATTGTGCAATACACAACAGTTGATTCGGTTTTTCTGCAACCCAAAAGAAGAGGATTGTGTTTCCGGGTTTCCACAAGAAGGGTATTACAACGAACCAAGGAACCAAAGGCCATGGGGAGGCAGGGGGGCTTCGGAGTTTCAGAAATTGCGTGCGTATACCGCTTTTGTGAAGGAAAAATTTCCCATGTTAGAAAAGTGGGCAAAGACCCTTTATACAGACAATACCTTGGAGGGATACTATGTGGCCCGAACCAATTTGGGCACCTACGATTTTAAGGATGGGGGTTATTGGTTCAATACCAATCAATTTTACAACACTGGCTTTTTGTTACATTGGTATGGACTTCAACCATCCAACTCCACCGAAAGAAATTTGATGCATCCCAATGGCACTTCTATCCTCTTCAAAATGTCTCCGGAAGAGGCAGAGCACTTTTCTGAAAAGCACCAATACCTCTATTTGGTGTTGGATGTGACCGGCTACCTGAATGGAGTGGAAAATTATCGTGCAGATCAGCTCAAGACCACCTTCAGTTTGAACAGCCCTGTCATAGAACTGTACTCGGATGATGGCCTTACCCAAAAAGTGGGGGAAATAGACATCAATTCCATGGTGTCCAAAACCAGATAAAATCTAAGCTATGAAAATGAAAGATATAAAAACCAAATCCATATTGCTTGTTGCGGTTTTTGGTCTGTTGGCGCCAATCTCGGTCCAAGGACAGTTTTTAAAAAAACTGAAAAAGAATGTGGAGGATAAAATCGTAAATAAGGCCAGTGAAAAAACCGATGAGTTATTGAATGGGGAAGGGGAAAAGACATCGGCTCCAGAAAAAGAGAAACCAAGTCCAAAGACTGGGCCTGCATCAACAAACAAAACATCCCCAAACAGCATACCGATAGGAAATCAAACCCAGAATAAATCGCCTGAAATTAAGGACGATAATATTATCACCTATAAGGCCCCCAACAAGGATTTTATGGATGTGGTCATACAATCTCACAAGGGACTTCCCCGCTATGGAGATGTTTATTATCATAGGGGGGTTACGGCCCCGACCCATAGCAAAGCCTATCGGGCACTCTTGGAACTTAAATTTATGGAAGACCTTTTCAAGGATATGGACCGGTCAAAACTCACTTCATACAATTATGCGGACAATGACCTTAAGGCAAAGAACTCCAATAAGGCCCAACATCATTTGTTGATGCTCGCAAAGGATGTTTTTTCGGATGAAAATATGCAAGAATACTTTTGTGACCCCGAAGCAAAGGCCCCGTGTAATTTTACCAATGCCGTGGGTGAACGAACCATTGTACCTAGCTGGGGAGGGACACGGAACAATGAATTTGCCCAAAATCGCAGTTACTCCAAGTTTATCAAGAATCATTTTGAGACCCTTCGGGATTGGAGTGAAACATTCTATGAAAATGGAAGCCAAGTCGCCTACTTCGTGGCTAGGGGAGCGGTAGCTGAAAAATATGATTTTAAGGATAAAGGCTATTGGATTGGCAATATATTCTCCATAGGAGGGGACTTTATACTTCATAATTCCAATTTTTTGGCCTACTCTGAGAATGAAAAAACCTTGAAGAACACATCAAAAAAGGTTTTTTTGTCCGTAGACCCAACAGCGGCCAAAGAATTTAACCTCCAATCCAGATCACCCGTATTTGTGGTGTTCAAGGTGAAGGTGACACCTCGTATTACAAATCCTACCCATGTGGATTGGGAGTTTGAGTTGGAAAGTACAACAATGGAGTTTTATAAGGATGCCCCCCTAACCAAAAAAATGGGAGAGGTGGATATGAAGACCGTTAAATTTAAAGATTGATCAAATGAAATGTAATCGTACGAAACAAGTTTTATGGATTGTAGGGGTATTGCTGATGACATTGCCTCAGAACATGAACGGTCAGTTTTTTAAAAAATTGAAGCAGCAGGCCGAGGAAAAAATAATTAAAAAGGCCGATAAGAAAGTGGGTGATATTTTGGATGGGAAACAAGATTCGGCGAATGGAACGAATACGCAAACTGAGGCCATAACACTACCCGAGGCCCAAAAAACAGAGCAAAAAGCTACACAACAGAATACCGCCATAGCTTACAATGAGGATGATTACCTGGTTTATAAATCCCCTAACCAAGCCTTTAAGGATATTGTGGTTCAGAAATTCAAGGGCCTTCCCCGATTTGGGGCCATAGATTCCTATATGATGCAGGACAATCCCAAAAAAGTGGACCTTTCCAAGGAAGCCGGTGAAAAAAGGAATCTGACGGGTACCGGGTATGCTGGGTTTGCCCACTTGGTGCGTATCCATAGTTTGAAGGAGCATTTTAAGGTGATGGACAGGACTGCCCTAACGCAGCAGACAAAAGGAAAGATCATTGAGGAAGAAGCAAAGTCGAGCTTGGCCCAAAAAGTATTGAAGGAATTTGCATTTGATATGGGAACCGATGCCCTGAAAAAGGAATATTTTATGAACGATTGGAGCGGAACCGGTAAGAGTGCCTTGGTCCGTGAATGGGGAGGTCACCAAGCGGACGATTTTACGGAGAATGAGCGGTATGTATCTTTTGTAGAAAAGTATCTGGATATCATTTTAAAATGGAGCAAAAGCTTTTTTAGTGATGGAACCGAGGATTTTCAATTGGTCCATGCCATAAAGTTCCAAGGCCAATATGATTTTGACAAAGGAGGTTTTTGGATACGGTTACCTATCAAAAGACCCCCATT
>NZ_QXFI01000026.1 GCF_003584135.1 Flagellimonas pelagia | reverse complement strand
GTTCCCCCGATGATCCTACAGCCCTTTATTGAAAATAGTATATGGCATGGTATTGCCCCCAAAGGGAACACTGGGAAAATTGATATCCAAATCAAGAAAAAGGGAGACATGCTCTTATGCGTGGTGGAGGATAATGGGATCGGTCGGGCCACCGCTTCTATGGATACCAAGGAGAAAAGTTCTTTGGGCGTAAAGATCACCACCAACCGTATCGAGATCATCAACCATATGAAAAACACGGAAGGTTCCATCGACATGATAGACAAGAAAGAAGGCCTGCGTGTGGAAATAAACCTACCTTTGGAACTTCAATTCTGACCTCGCCATGTTAAAAGCCATTATCGTTGATGACGAACAGCACTGCATTTCCCGATTGACGGGTCTTCTGCAGGAAGTTGGCCCGGATATCCAAATACTGGCGAGTTGTAATACCATTTCAGAGGGTAAAATACATATAGAAAAATACAATCCTGATGTGCTTTTTTTGGATGTCCAGCTCGGGAGTACTACCGGGTTTGATTTACTGTCCCAACTAAACCATCTTGATTTTGAACTGATCTTCACCACTTCTTTTGACACTTATGCCCTAAAGGCCATCAAATTTTCTGCCTTGGATTATTTGTTGAAGCCCATTGCCAAAGAAGACCTCCATGAAGCACTACAAAAAGTGAGGGAGAACAAGGACCTCAAAGAGACCACAAAAAAAATTGATGTGCTTTTCCATAATTTTAAGGAGGGGTCGGGAAATTCCAAACGAATTGCCATCCCTACAGTGGATGGGTTCGTCATGGTGGACACCAATGACATAGTCCGACTACAGTCAGATGCCAATTATACCCACATCCATACCTTATCGAACAAAAAAATCACGGCTTCCAAAACCTTAAAATATTTTGAGGGTATTCTTGATGGCAGCAACTTTTTTAGGGTACACAAGTCCCATTTGATCAATCTTTCCTTTGTGGAACATTATCTAAAAGGAAAAGGGGGTTACATTACCTTGACCGATGGGGCCAAAATAGAAGTAGCTGTAAGACGTAGGGACGAGCTCATAAAAAAACTCATTCCAAATTCCTGATTCAAGATTTAGCTATCTCAATGATCCATACACCAAATTTTTCCCAAAAATCTTACAAAAACTTTAGCGCATGGATCCTATCCGGTTCTTGTAGCGTTCGGAAAGATAAGCCTCAGACAAAAACCAGATAAGGCGCTGTCCTACTTTTTGTCATATTCCAGTGTACCTGATCAGTTTGATGGTTTTCTTTACTATGGTCTTGGACTGACTCATTGGGACATTCACCGTCCTGCCCAAAAGTTCCGGCTTTTGTTCTTGGCAATTCTTTGTGTTCTTTTCATTTCAAAGTTCATTTGGCCCGCTATCCTGTCCATGGACATCGAACGATGCGCCTCGCCTCCCTTAAAGTTGGTTTCCTTGTACTCGATTGAAGCCCTTGTCATTGGTTTTGCGTGTTGATACCTGGGATAACCTTTATACTGTTCTGTCCCATTGATTTGATGTACGGGTCAAAGCCCCTCGCCTGTTCCTTGGTTATTATCTTTTCATGTATTTTCTGAATTTCAGACCTGGTCTCCTGCATCTTGTACAGTTTTTCCTGCAATGCTCTCCCTTACCGCGGTAAGTTCCTCATGTCAGGTCATCTGTTGGCTCCGCTTTCCGATAAAGTTGTCATTGTTGGCCTTTCCTTTAAAACCTATCCGGTTCACGTGCAAATGGACGTATATGTGCTCCTTGGCCCGGTGTGCACAGGAATCAGCACCATGTAGACTTTCCCGGGTGTTGTCCCTGATGGGAGAGCGCAAAGTCCTGCTTATTGCCATAATTTGACTCCAAGGCCAGCAATTATAAGGGCATTCTCCATGCGGACAATTTTGCCAACCAATCCCTCGTTGAGTTTAAGGAAGAATTGAACCGCATAAGGGAAAGTGGACAGAACACCTATGATGAAATGGTGGTCGATCTTTACTTCTTGGGCAAGGCCATAGCAAAAAAACAAGGTTTGCTTTTGATATCATCCGGAATCTTTTTGATAGGCATAATAGCAACGATTGCATATTCATTGATCAAGGGCACCGTTATTTTGAACTGACAAGTCTATCCAAAAAAATCTAGTCGTTTGAACCACAGGCAGATCTAATTTTCCTTCGATACATCAACTGTTTGATCCAAGTTGCTTTTTAAATACGCCGTACATGCTTTAAAGTCGATAAATATGCGGTTCTCCGAGATCAATGAAGGAATCAACCGAACGCGTTCCATCATGTACCTGGGCTGTTCCAATAATCCAACAAACAACACTTCGATTCCTGAATTTTTGAGATCGATCAATACATCCTCTAGGGTGTAGAGTCCCGATTGGTCCAAATATTGCATACGGTCCATGCGGATAATGACCGTTGATGCAGAGCGTGGAATCTGTTTGGCCAATTGCTGGAACTCACTGGTAAATCCAAAAAACAGAGGTCCTTTCAAATGTTTGATAAATACCTTTCTTTTTAGGCTTTCCGGAAACGCAGCTTCATCCGCCCAACCCTTCTCTTGCTCCAGGGTCTTCACATCGGAGCGTTCCGCGGTCAAGTCCCCCATTTTTTTCATGAACATCAATGATGCCAATACCAAGCCAACACCAACTGCGTACACCAAGTTCCAAACAGTGGACAACACCATAACCACGAGCATGATGATCACTTCTGAACTAACCTTAAAGGGGCCAATTTTCGTGTCCCTAGGTAGAAACGGAATGGCCTTGAGTCCCTTATAATCTATCACCCCGATTCCGACTGTTACCAAGATGCCTGCCAAAACTGCCGCTGGAATTTTGGATGCCACTGGACCCAATGCCAACAACACCGTCAACAAGAGTACTCCGGCTACCATTCCAGATAATTTGGTTTTACCTCCCGCATTGATGTTCACCACAGTCCGAATGGTGGCCCCTGCTCCAGGCAACCCACCAAAAAATGCCGCAATACTGTTTCCTATTCCCTGCCCGATCAATTCTCTGTTCGGCCTGTGCTGGGTCTTGGTCATATTGTCCGCGACCACCGAGGTCAACAAAGAGTCAATAGCTCCCAATAAAGCAAGTGTAAATGCCGTAAATACATACGGTGTTATGGAATCCAGCCTAAATTGTGTGAACATATCAAAGTGAATTATGGGAAAGCCTCCAGGTATCTGTTCGATGGATCTATAGTCCAGTCCAAGACCATAAGCTACACCTGAAACGACCAATAAAGCTACAAGTGCACTGGGAAGGGACGTCGTTATTTTTTTAAACCCATAAATAATAACAATCGTGCCAAAGGCCAAGGCCAATTCGAGCCAATTGATATGTTGTAATGCCCTTGGAAGCATATTGATGGCACCCATCACACCAGAAGTATCCTTTCCTGCCAGTGCCTTTGCCTCTTTCAAAATATTTTCTTCTGAAACTTCTTCAGATCGGTCGATGGTTTCTTGGAAATCCTCGAGGACAAGCATACTTTCCCTAGATTCCTCTTTAAGGATTTTTCTCAAAATTGATTCTTGGGCCATGGGCCTATACTGATCCACAAGTGCCATGTCCTCTTTGGGATAATACCCCACCAAAGGCAAAATCTGGGTTACAAGGATAATGATCCCTATGGCGGTCATAAAACCGGAAACAACAGGATAGGGAATATATCTGATATACTTTCCGATGCCTACAAGTCCCAATCCTATTTGGACAAGTCCTGCCATCAAAAAGACCATAAGTATTGCTGGCAAAGCTTTCTCAAAATCCCCATCATTGAATGCCAGAATGCTTGTTACCACGACCATGCTGACGGCTGTCATAGGGGCCGTTGGACCAGAAATCTGCGTATTGGTCCCTCCAAAAAGTGCCGCAAAAAAACTGATGAAGATGGCACCATAGAGTCCTGCACTGGGACCCATCCCAGAACTGACACCGAACGCCAACGCCAAAGGGAGGGCTACAATTCCTGCTGTGAGCCCTCCAAATATGTCTCCTCGTAAATTGGAAAAAAAATTCTTCATGTTGTTTGTATGGTTTTTTAAATCCAAATCCGGTACTTTTTACGCCCAGATAACTACAACCAGACATTATTGAATTTTTGTACTAACGTGCTACCGATCCTTGGGTAGGGGTCGCCAAGTAATGGCCAAGGTACTTTCAGAATGGACCATTGGCATTGGTGGCAATGGTCGTTCCCTCCCTGTTTCACCAACAAAGGGTGAAAACCGTATTCTTCATTAAATTTTAATTCTTACGTATTGATCATCCAGGTTACCTTTGATACCTTTCCAAAATTTTTGAAAGCAATATCGTCTTGATCTTGGTATAGGTCTTGATATGGTCCATATAACTATCCCTATTTTTCTCATGGGTGTTCAGATAATAGGCGTCACATTCCGTGGTATCACACTCAATGGCATTTATCATTGTCCTTTCATATCGATACAGGGTGCCCAAGCGAAGTTGGTTATCCCGCTGGATGGCCAAAAGGCTTTGGTTTACCGCAGGGTTTCCCAATAGGCGTTTTTCCAATGGAATCAAATATTGCAGTTCATTATTGATCAACTCCATGGTTTCGGTCCAATTGGAAATCTCCAACTTGTCCTTTTTAACTATGATCTGGCTTATGGACTCGTGAAAATAGGGTCTGTTCACCTGCTTCATAATACCATATTTAGGTTTATGGGTTCATTCTCCTGTTCCACATTTTCAATGGTCAATTTTTGGTTTCCGGAAGGAAACTCCCAAACTAGGGAATCCCCTTTGGCATACCCCATGACCGCTGCTCCCATGGGGGTCAGGATTGAAATATGGTTGTTTTTCACATCGCTCCGACTAGGAAGTACCAATTTGAATTTTTTGTGCCATCCATTTTCGGAAATTATGGTCACCACGGCATTGAACCGGATGACATCATCCGGCATTTCCGCTTCATCCAATATCCGTGCTGTTTCCATTTCACCCACGAGCTTTTTTACCGAGCTCCTAAGGGTATTGTCCTTATAGTATCCTGATAGGTTCATCAACCGCTTCAAAAGGACATATTCTTTTTTTTCAATTACCAAACTACCGTATTTCATTATTTTTCGTTTTATGTTTTAGCCTCCATCACATTCAAATGGAACCCTAAATGGATTATTGGATTATGGAAAAATACCCCTTTGGACATACGTTTCCTCAAGTCGCTCAATGGCAATGATAAAGGCGGCTGTGCGCATATCCACTTTTTTGGATTTCGCCTTATGGACCACTTTGCCAAAGGATTCTCTCATCTTTTTTTCCAATTTTTCCAATACTTCATCCAAATGCCATATTTCTCCGTTGCGATTTTGCAACCATTCAAAATAACTTCCGATTACACCTCCGGAATTACATAGGATATCAGGAATGATATCGACTCCCCTTTTCAAAAGGATTTCCTCGGCCTTTACATCGGTTGGTCCATTGGCTCCTTCAGCGATCAAACGGGCCTTTATCTTCGGGGCATTTTCAACAGTGATCTGGTTTCCCAATGCTGCCGGGATACAGATATCACAGTCCAGACCAAAAAAATCGGCACTGTCCATAGTATTTGCACCACTAAAGCCAAGGACACTTCCCTTATTGGCCTGTACATATTCCAATAATTTTTCAGTGGAGATGCCATCCTCGTTATATATGCTTCCATAGGCATCCTGTACCGCTGTGAGTATTGCCCCCTCCTTTTCCAGAAAGTGTGCGGCCCAATAGCCCACATTGCCAAAACCCTGTACAATGAACCTTTTGTTTTTCAAATCGACCTTTTTGTTTTCTGCCCAAAATTTAATGGTCAGGAACACCCCGTAACCGGTCGCCCTGTCCCTGCCTTCGGAGCCTCCTGCCCCTATGGGTTTTCCAGTGACCACATGTAGGTTCTTTGAACGTTCATTGGGAGATTTGGTGGACATATACGTGTCCAAGATCCAAGCCATGGTCTGGGCGTTGGTGTTCACGTCCGGAGCCGGAATATCCAATTCTGGGCCTATATTGTCCCCAAGGGCATAGGTGAACCGTCTGGTGATCCGTTGCAATTCGTCCTGTGAATACTTTGTCGGATCCAATTGGATACCCCCTTTGGCCCCCCCGTAGGGCAATCCTGCCAATGAGGTCTTCCAGGTCATCCACATGGCCAGTGCCCGCGCAGCATCAATGTCCACTGTAGGATGGTAACGAAGTCCTCCCTTATAGGGGCCCAGGGCATTGTTGTGCTGAACCCGATACCCCGTGAATATTTCCACTTCACCGTTATCCATGCGGACCGGGAAATGGACAATGAACTCGTTGTTCGTCACTTCAAGGATCTTACGGATGTTCTTGTTCAGTTCAATAATGTCCGCTGCATTGTTGAACTGTCTCATGACATTGTCCAACATACCTTGTTTCAGTTGTTTTTTTTCCGATGTTATCGTTGTTGTCATTGTATAAAATTTTGGTTGCACTAGGTGTGCTTAATTACTCATCATTTCATTTGTGACCATTATGGCCGGTCCGTCGCTTTCATCAAGTCGATGGACGTATTCATTACATAATTGGATATTGGTCCTATCCGTACTTAAGGAACAATAGGCCACATGCCTGCACGTTGAGCATAGGCTCCGTACTAATTCTTTCATGGATTCTTTAAATTTTATTAATTGAGATTAGGGTATTAATTCCAATGCACAGGGTTTAGCACTTTTACCGGATAGAACGCCAGTACCAAAATCGATATTCCGATGATGACCAGAAATACCACTTCCAAATTGGACAACATCCTATTGACCCCCAAGGTTTTTTCTGATAGCTGGGTCAGCATGTCACTTTGTTCCAATTGGATTTCCTCAAGGCCATCCAAGGTTTGTCTTATTTGTGCCAATTGTGGCAATACTTTTGCTTCGGCCAACGGTTTCCCCTCTTTTGATGCATTGGTTGTCCCACTGGGTTCCAAATCGGAAAATTGACGGTCCAATCGCTCCAACAGCCTGGCCTCGTCCCGTGTCAACTTGGTTCTGGAAAAATCAGCCAACAAAGCTTTGATTTTTTCAGACCTTTCATTACCCTGCACATACTCACCTTTCAAGAGTGCCACTTCCATCTCATGTGCCATATCCTGTAATTGATAGATATAATCCTGCACCACTATGCGATCATCATAAATGGATTTGACCGATGCTTGTATTGTGGAAAAATATTTCCGGTCCAACAGGTTGGAGCCCAGTACCAACAAAAAAGCGGTGGCCAGGACCAGACCGACCAATATTCGTTGTTTTATTGAAAATTTAGTTTTCATGTTTTAATCATTTAGGTATTACATCAAAGAATTATCCGCTGGATCGAAAATCCACCCGGCCACTACCTTGTTGAGCAAATAACAATTTTGGAAAACCGGGTGGACATCATCAACTAACCACCAATCATAAATCAACTATAAGGTTTGGAGCTCTCCGGACTCCATTGCCCCAAAAAAGTCGACGGCCACTATGCTATGACTGCCAAAGAACCTGTTACCATCAACTCGTTTGATCTTGATCTTTGTGGATCCATCCTTTTTTTCTTTGACGGAAGTCACCACCACTTTTTCCCCTTCCACACGTTTGTAGTTTGCGATACCCCCTCTTTTGATGATAAAGTTCGCCTTGGGGAAGTCAATATACTTGTACTTGTTCGTTTCAGGTTTCCCGATTTCGAATACATCCCCGACTTTGACTTTTGTGTTCGTTTGGGATGCATTGGCCTGTGCATGCAACAGGTTTATAGAAAACAAAAGGACAATTACATATTTAATCATAACCATAATATTTAGAATCAATAAATCACTTACTGTTCGGGTACCATCTTTTGCATGTCACCATCTGAAATGGAGAGTTTGACCTTTTGCCTACCCTGCTTTACTTTTTCGATCATAAAAGATATTTTACTACCGGGAAGGCCATAGGTAATTCGGTCACCTTTGGAGAAACCGATCAATGACGCGCCCAAACTACTGGTCACAGAAATTTGGTTTGTCGTCGGATCTTCTTCGCCAGGAGGTACAAGCCGGAAGGAATCCCGATGGTCCGAGGAACCAACAAGGGTAACCTCGGAATACAGTCGAACAATGTCAGAGGGCATCTGGCCCTCATCCAACACCACAGCATTGTTCAAATTCAGGTCCAAGATCTCCAATACACCTGTATGGATATAATCTTCCCATATACAATTCTGTTTCATGAACTTTCTGGTCATCAGAAAATCATTCTTCTCCAAAATGAGACTGCCATACTTCATAAGGTTCTCTTATTTTCACAAATCTGTCAACCAGTATTGTCCAGATTTGGCACGTTTGGCAATCCAAAGGGCAAAGTCCGTACCCAATGTTCAAAAAAAAGGAGGTTTGATTGTAATCAACTGATTATCAATATACAATTGAATATTAAAAATTTTGGAGTGGAAATGGAAACGGGGTATATTTCCCCAGTCGGTTATTTTATAACCGGTTCAATCCAGCTTATCACGCAAGGTTTTGCGATCTATCTGCAGTATTTCGGCGGCCTTGGTCTTATTTCCCTTTGTGTGCAAGAGTACCTTTTTGATATATTCCTTCTCCATTTCCCTAAGGGGCACAAGACCTTTTTGGGGGAAATCAATCCGGTACTTCAAGAACTCGGGTATATCTTCGATCCCTATGGGGCCATCCGACATGATCACCACGCGCTGGACTATATTTTCAAGTTCCCTGATGTTCCCTGGCCAGTGGTATCGTTCCAAAATCCCTAAGGCCTCAGGGCTAATTCTTGGCAGACGGTCTTTATATTCAACACCATATTTTCGGAGAAACTTTTCCACTAGCAAAGGAATATCGGATTTTCTATCCCGAAGTGGCGGCACATTGATTTCCACAACCGTAAGTCGATAATATAGGTCTTCCCTAAAGTTCTTGTTCTTGATCTCCTCCAAAAGATCCACATTGGTGGCCGCAACAATGCGGATTTCCACTTTTTCCAGTTTTCGGGACCCCACCCTGGTGATTTCCTTTTCTTGAAGTGCACGCAACAGCTTGGTCTGTACCGCCAAACCAGCTGCTCCTATTTCATCCAAAAAAAGGGTTCCTCCTTCGGCGGCCTGAAAGAATCCACTGCGGTTCTCATTGGCTCCTGTAAAGGCACCTTTTACATATCCGAAGAGTTCTGCCTCTAGGAGGTTTTCGGGGATGGCACCACAGTTTACTGCAATGAAAGGTCCTTTGGAAAACTTACCGGAATAATGGATGGCCCTTGCCACCAGTTCCTTTCCTGTTCCACTTTCCCCCGTGATCAGTACAGTGGCCCTATTGTCCCTCACGCGATCTATGATATTGAGGATTTTCTGAAAGGCGTCCGAACTGCCGACCATTCCTTCAAAACGGTTATCACTTATGTCAGGTGTTGATTGTTTCTTTATGGACAAAGGTTGTTCCTCCTTGCTGTACAAGGCCTTTTCAACGGATTGTTTGAGTTCCTCTTTGGTAAAGGGCTTGGTCAAATAATCGATTGCGCCCGATTTGATGACTTCCAAGGCCCCGTCCACCGAAGGATAGCCCGTGACCACCAATTTGGGCATTAGGGGATAATGTTCGTTTGCATATTTCAATAACTGTAGGCCATCCACTTCGGGCATTTGGATATCGGTGATCAAAAGATCAATAACACTATCCTTTAAAATATACAGTGCTTCCTTTACCGAGATGGCCTTATAGACATGGTAATCGAGTCCTTTCAACTGTCTGGAAAGAAGTTCCAGGATGTGAATGTCGTCATCGACAACTAAGATGTTCTCTTTGTGCAGTGCCATACCTAAATTTTGGGAAACTCTAGGGTAAAGATAGTGCCTTTGGGGGTATTGGGCCGGTGTGAGATCGTTCCTTTGTAACTACGCACAATACCGTGTACTACACTTAGACCCAGTCCTGTGCCCTCACCTGTTGGTTTTGATGTATAAAAGGGTTCGAAAATTTTATCCGCATGTTCTGTTTCTATGCCCTGTCCTTCATCCGCAATTCGGATGATGGTCCTGTCGTTTGATTTGTCAAGTTCAATATGTATAGCCCCCTTCGGCGGGGAGTAATAGGCTGCGTTCATGATAAGGTTGAACAGTACTTGGGTCAGTTGAACGGTATTGGCCCGCATTTGGATATGTTCCCGGCCAAAAGATTTGACAATGTTCAGCTGTTTGGCCTTAAGGGATGGTGCCAACAAGCGTAAAACATTTTCCACAACTGCGTTCAGTTCAATCTGTTCCATCTCTTGGGGCATTTCACAAGTAAAGAACATGAGCTTTTTAACGATCTCTCGACTGAAAATAGCATTATCGATAATTTTCTGGAGATCTCTCCTTGTGGCTTCATCTCCAGTATTTTCCACGAGCAGTTCGGCAAAACCTAAAATATTGGCCAAAGGGGTATTGAGTTCATGTGCAATTCCCGCGGTGATCTCACCCATGATGTGGAACCGATCGGCTCGTTCCATTTGTCTTTTGGTTTCCTCTTCCGAATCACGGATGTGTTTGCGTTCCATCAAATTACCGATGGCCAAACAGACATTTTTGAGCAAGGTCCTTTCCTCATCCAAAAAATCTGTTACGCTAAATTCGGCAGAAGGATAGCCCACTGTTATTCGCCCCTCTACTTTGTTGAATATCTTGACATCGGAAGAATGGGAGACCATATCGTTTCCATAATTTTTGGTCTGTACCTGGTAATCTCCGATCGTTATCTGGACCGCTGCTGCCTCAGCAAACTGCCAACCCCGTTTTAAACAATGGGCAATGGCTTCAAGGGAGGTCTCGAGTTCATCATAATTTGAATTCACAATAATGGAGGTAACCTCATAAAGACAGGTCAGTTCCTTGACACGTTCCTTTAATTTTTGTTCTGTATTTGTCATAAAGCCATATATCATTTTTACAATTTAAAAAAACAATTTCCCAATCCTAATGATGGCATACTGGGCGTGGGTAAGGTTCATAAAAACGATCTGTCCCTTTATTGACAAAAATACAACATGGTCGATCATGAAAGCCCACGCCATATATTTAAAACAATTGTCCTGTCCCCTACCCAAACATCTTTTTAACCCATTTACAAAACGAAAATAGATAAAAAAGACATTTTTATCCTCTTTATGACAATTATCATGTCCCCACTTTTTGGTCAACCCTACATTTGTTCCTATGAAACCTTATATAATTCTTTTTGTGGCTCTCATCATGTTGGTCAAACCCCTTTGGCCGGTCATCGAATATGTGGCCAATTATGATTATATAGCAAAGGTGCTCTGCGAGAACAAGGACAGGCCCCAATTGCACTGCAACGGCAAATGCTATCTCGCCAAACAATTGGAGAAACAGCAAAAAGACCAGGACAAGAATCCCTTTGGGGAACAACGATCAAAAACGGAGATCCAACCACTGTTTTTCTTTCAATCCTTATTGGTCTTGAATCTCAGCACTCCTTTTCAGGTATTCCCAAGCAGGAATTCCTTCCTATATCTAGGGATCCATCCCCAACTGTTCATTTGGGATATTTCCCATCCCCCAGAAGTGGTCTGAACAGCTTCCCTGTACACATCCCTACGCATTAAAGCTCGTTGGGGCAGTACCCCAATCCCTTTTTGAATTGATTCAAAACATTTTTCAATGAAAACCATATATCCATATGGGGCATGGTCGGGCCATTTGGGCAATTTGATTTTGGCCCTCTGTCTGGGGATCATACCATTGTCCCCACAAAAGGCCCAAGCCCAAGAACCGATCTTGGCCCCTATCATAGACTCTATTCTCCCTATTGACTTAAAGGAAGTCATCGTCATTTCTTCCTTCAACAAGGGGATTGAACACAAATCCCAACCAAAGCCCCTATCCACATTGGACCAATATTTGGAATCCTCCAAAAAGGTTTCCATGGTCAAACGAGGAGCCTATGCCTGGGATCCCATGCTCAATGACATGACCTCCGAACGGCTGTCCATCACAATAGATGGCATGCGGATCTTTGGGGCCTGTACTGATAAAATGGATCCCATTACCTCCTATGTGGACGTGTCCAACCTTTCGGACATCCAAGTGGAAAGCGGCCAGCAAGGGGCACGGCACGGCAATGTGATCGGGGGCGCCTTGGACATGCGTTTGGAAAAAAGCGATTTTAGGCCTTTGGGATGGACGGGTGCAGTGGAAACCGGCTATGAGAGCAACAATGCGGCCCAGATCGCGGGCGGGGAACTCAACTTTTCGAATCAACGTTTTTATGTGGATATGGACCTCATTTACCGCAAAGCGGACAACTATTCGGCAGGCGGAGGTGAAGAGGTTGCTTTTTCCCAATTTGAAAAATACAACCTCTCCACAAATGCGGGATATAAAGTTTCGGAAAACCAAAAACTGTTGGCCAGTTTCATCTTTGATGAGGCCCGGGACGTAGGGTATCCCGCACTGCCTATGGATGTGTCCCTAGCACGTGCCTTTATCGGCTCCCTGAGCTGGCTACAGGACAGGTTCATCGGCGACCTTGAGAATTGGGAGACCAAACTCTATGCGAACACCATTACGCATATCATGGATGATAGTCAACGCCCCGATGTGCCCATTCGGATGGACATGCCCGGTTGGAGTGACACTTATGGGTTTTACACCCAGACCGAACTGGCCTTGGATGGCCATCATCTTATGGGCAAACTCGACGGCTATTACAACCGTTCCCAAGCGGAGATGACCATGTATCCCAATGATCCCAACGAGCAGGACATGTTCATGTTGACCTGGCCCGACGTGCGGACCTTGAACTCAGGCATCTATTTGGAGGACAAAATTTCGCTTAAAGAAGCTTCGGTGAAGCTATCGACACGCTTGGCACTCCAAACCTTCAATGTGGCCGATGATTTCGGCTTGAATAGCCTTCGCATCTTCTATCCCGATATGGCCCAACGACAGACCCGGGTGCTAAAGAGTGTTTCCACGCACTACCACAAACAGTTCAAGGCACTTCACCTCAGTGGCGGGTTTGCTTATGGGGACCGTGCACCATCGGTTTCGGAAGGTTTTGGGTTCTACCTGTTCAACAGTTTCGACAACCACGACTATATTGGGAATCCAGACCTTAAGAATGAAAAGGCCCTAGAGGCCAATTTTAAAATGGCTTTGCCTATAAAAAATCTAAACATCGCCGTGGAAGGCAATTATTTCCATACTTGGGATTACATCATTGGAGAGATCCATCCCGAACTGGACGTTATGACCATTGGTGCCGATGGGGTCAAGGTATATACCAATCTGGACCATGCCAACCTTTACAATGTGTCCTTGGACATGACATACAAACTCATATCGGAACTGGATTGGAGTGGGTTGGTCTCCTATCACAGGGGTACCGATCAAAATGGTCGTAACCTGCCCTTTATCAGTCCGCTGGCCTATAGCTCCCGACTTACCTATGGTCATGGAAACTTTTCTGGAACCCTGACCCTTTCCGGGGCCTTGGACCAAAGCGATTTCAGTCCAGACTTTGGTGAGGACCGCACACCGGCATATACCCTATTGTCATTATCCCTGGGCAAAACCTTTTCCATAGGAGGTGACACCCTGTATGCCAAAGTGGGTATCGAGAACATTTTTGACCGGTATTATTCCACTTATACCGACTGGAACAATATCCCCCGCATGGGAAGGAACTTTTTCATGACTCTATCCTATGCCATCAATTGATCATAAAACTTTTTTACCAATTCCATTTAAAACCCTAACAATGAAAAATATAAAATCCATTTTCGCCCTTCTTGTACTTTCCTTGGGAATCGTATCGTGTTCCGATGGTACGGATGACCCTCTTCCAGTAGCGGACGATCCCCTTGAGGGATTCAACTTGATAGGTAGTTTCGAGACCAATGGCCATGCCCTGGAAATCTATTCCGAACAGGAGGGGTTTACCACAGGATACAATGAACTGTTCATCCGCATTAAGGAACTATCGACGGGGAACTATGTATCCGATGCCACGATACATTGGAACCCGGTCATGCATATGACCGATAAGACCCATTCCTGCCCAAGATCCGAAATTTCAACAACGGGAGAGGATACCGTCTATAAGGGCTTTATCGTCTTTCAAATGGCCAGTAACGATGATGAGTATTGGGAACTGGACCTGGAATACAGTTTTGGGGGCTCTACCTACACCACCACCGAGCAGATAACCGTCAATGCCCCTTCCGACGGAAAAAGGACGGTGAATGTGTTCACCGGAACGGACAATGTAAAATATGTACTGGCCATGATGCCCCTGACACCCGAAGTCGCCGTGAACAATCTATCCGCGGTCCTCTTTAAAATGGAGACCATGATGAGCTTTCCCGCAGTTGCGGATTACACGGTGGCCATAGATCCCAGAATGCCCAGTATGGGCAACCATAGTTCCCCGAACAATGAAGATCTGCTCTTTGATGCCGATACTGGCATCTATTCCGGAAAACTGTCCTTGACCATGACCGGCTATTGGAAGATCAATCTAAAACTTCTCAATGACCAAGAGGATGTCCTCAAAGGTGAGGACGTTACCGAAGAAAATGAAGGAAGCAGTTTATTTTTTGAAATTGAATTTTAAAGCTGTTGTTTGCGCTTTTATTCGTTTGTTTGAAAGGTCATCCCATTGTGGATGACCTTTTTGATGACTGGTATGGCTTAAATTAAAAAAGCATCTGGGGTCCGACCGCAAATGACCGGGATCAAAAAGGGAAAAATTGCTTGATTTCCTGTTTTCCCTCGATCAAATCCAAAATGGTCGTGTTCTCCAATACTTTGATGAACTTTGATTTGTTGGCGCCCACCAATTTATGGAGCACACAAGGGTTGTCCATATCACAGTCCTGAATGCCCAAAACACATGACTTTACCCGCTTTTCCCCATCGATGGTCCTTACGATGTCCATCAGGGTCCGTTTCCGATCTTCAGCGCTCAAATAGAACCCTCCCTTAGGACCTCTGGTAGAGGAAATAATATTGTGCCGGGACAGCTCCTGTAACAATTTGGCGAGATAAGCCTCGGGCACATGGACCACCTCAAAAATATCCCTGACCATAATCTTATGGTCCTCATCGGAGTTCAATGCTAAATAGAGTACCCCCTTTATGGCATATTTGGATGAATTGGAAAGCATGGTGGAAATATACTAACAAAGATTAAAAGACATTTTTATCCTTTTTATGATTATTATCATATTTTTGATATGTAACCCTAATTACATTTGAAACAAAATTTTAACCATTTATCACATGAAGACAATCATAAAAGGCATGGCCCTACTCTTTGCGCTCATCTTGATGGGCTGCGGGGGTAAGAAAGAGGAGAAAAAAGAGGAAGGTTTTAGCGTACAACGGAAAAAGGCTGCAACAGAACAGCCTGTTGAGACCAATATGGCCAATGAGGTGAAGGCCTCCGAGCGTGTGGATATGAGCACGAAAGGGGTCGGTCCCATAAAATCCGTGGCCTTGGCCCAGGAAATCGACCAAGCCTTAGCCGCAAATGGTAAAGAAGTCTACGAACAAATGTGTCTGGCGTGCCACAGGATCGGCAAAAAGTTCATTGGTCCCCCACCCAACGGGGTATTGGAGCGAAGGAGTCCCGAGTGGGTGATGAACATGATTCTGAATCCCCAGGAAATGGTGCAGCAGGATCCCTTGGCCAAAGACCTGCTCCAAGAGTTCAACGGATCCCCTATGTCCAACCAAGGGTTGACCGAAGAGCAGGCCCGTGCCATCCTTGAATATTTTAGGACATTAAAATAATACATATGAAATCAACCATTAAACTCAGTACCCTGGGGCTAATTTTATTACTTGCGCTCAACCTCAGTTGTAAGGATAGGGCCCAAAACGAAACGACCATTGTTACCCCGAATACATCCGAGGCAGTCATTGAGAGCAACAAGGGGCAGGCCTTTATCGAAGATGATGCCTCTACGCCCAATGTGCTCCAGATCGCCATCGGGTCACCCGACCACAGTACTTTGGTAGCTGCGGTGCAAGCAGCTGAATTGGAGAATGCCCTGGTCAATGCAGGACCCCTTATGGTGTTCGCTCCCACCAATGCCGCCTTCGATGCGTTACCTGCAGGTACCGTTGAAAATCTGTTAAAACCGGAGAACAAGGAAGCCTTGGCCAACATACTCAAGTACCATGTGACCCCGGGCAACTATTCCAAAGACTTTTTGAAAAAATTCAAGAAGTTGGGACAGGCCAACAATCAAAATGTCCCAGTAGAGGTCAAGGGCGACGATGTCTTTATCGGGGGTGCCAAGATCATTACCAGCATACCAGCTGGCAATGGAATCGTCCATGTCGTGGACAAGGTCATCCTACCCCCCACCCAGCAGAAACTTCAACACCCGTAAAACGAATAAATCCTAATACAATGAAAATTTATAACCATTTGATCTTGACCATTGGAGCGGCCCTAATGCTGGTTTCCTGTGGCCAACAGAACCAAAGCTCCAACGGGGCCCTGTCGTCCAGTGCCGCTGAAAAAGTGTATGTTGCCCCTGGCGAGCAAGATGAATATTACGCCTTCCTTTCGGGGGGATACAGCGGTAACCTGACCGTTTATGGTCTGCCCTCGGGAAGGATGTTCAAGGAAATCCCCGTGTTCTCCCAGTTCCCTACTTCAGGATACGGATATTCCGAGGAAACCGTGCCCATGTTGAATACCTCCCATGGTTTTGTACCCTGGGACGATGCCCACCATCCCGATATTTCGCAGACCAATGGCGAATTGGACGGGCGATGGATTTTTATCAATGGAAACAATACCCCACGCATCGCACGTATTGATCTGAGCACTTTTGAGACCGCAGAAATCATCGAAGTCCCCAACAGTGCTGGGAACCATAGTTCTTCCTTTATTACAGAGAATACCGAGTACGTGGTGGCCGGCACACGCTTTTCTGTTCCCGTACCCCAACGCGATATGCCCATAAATGAATATAAGGGCAACTTTAAGGGGGCTCTGACCTTTATCAGTGTCGATCCTGAACATGGTCACATGGCCATCAAATTCCAATTATTGATGCCTGGCTTCAATTATGACCTATCCCACCCAGGTAGGGGCAAATCCCATGGCTGGTTCTTCTTTACCACTTATAATACGGAAGAGGCCAACTCGCTATTGGAAGTGAACGCCTCCCAAAATGACAAGGACTTTATCGCGGCCATCAATTGGAAAAAAATAGAAGAGTATGTAAACAATGGTGGTGGCACCAAAATCCCAGCCAATTATGCCCATAATGTCTATGATGAGCATTCCCATACCGGGACATCCACCATGCGCAAGGAGGTACTGACAGTAGATCCCACAAAAGTTCCCGGAGCGGTCTTCTTTCTACCCACTCCAAAATCCCCCCATGGATGTGATGTTGACCCCACGGGACAATACATCATCGGTAACGGCAAACTTTCCGCTGACCTGACCGTACACTCCTTTGATAAAATGATCACGGCCATCGAGGGCGGAAATTTCGATGGGGAAGCCTATGGCATCCCGATCTTGAAATTTGAGGATGTATTGGCCGGACAGGTAAAAAGTGGCGGCCTTGGCCCACTGCACACTGAGTTCGATGGCAAGGGCAATGCCTATACCACCTTCTTTATCTCATCCGAGGTGGTAAAATGGCAATTGGGCACTTGGGAGGTCATCGACAGAAAACCCACCTATTATTCCGTGGGACACTTGATGATCCCAGGGGGCAATTCCAGAAAACCTTTTGGAAAATATGTAGTGGCCATGAACAAGATCACTAAGGACCGTTATTTGCCCACCGGACCTGAAATGGAACACTCGGCCCAACTTTATGACATTTCCGGGGACAAGATGGAACTGATCTATGATTTTCCTACTCATGGGGAACCCCACTATGCCGCCGGATGTCCAGCGGAACTTTTGGCACCAAAGTCACAAAAAATTTATCGATTGGATGAAAACAGGCACCCCTATGCGGTGACTTCCGCTGATGGCTCCAAGGTGGTACGTGACGGAAACGAGGTCCATGTGTACATGTCCACCATCCGAAGCCACTTTACCCCGGACAACATTGAAGGTATCAAGGTCGGTGACAAGGTATACTTCCATATCACCAACCACGAACAGGACTTTGATGTACCGCACGGCTTTGCCATCCTTGGCCAAAATTCATCCGAGCTCCTCGTGATGCCCGGACAGACCAAGACCTCCGTTTGGGAGCCTAAGGATGTTGGGGTATGGCCCTTCTACTGTACGGATTTCTGCTCCGCACTGCACCAGGAGATGCAAGGCTATGTCAGGGTCTCCCCTGCCAATTCCAACGTGGAACTTAAATGGTCATTGGGTGAATAATACAGGATGATCTTTGTCATCCTCATAAAACAAAGCGGGCAGGTCATCGACACAGCCCGCTTTTTACAAATTGAAGTACATCAACCTATCAAAAAAACCACTCTCAGTTTGTAACCTTTAAACCTAAAAAAATGAAAAAGGCTAGTATAGCAATGATCATTGGCCCACTCTTTCTATTGGGATTGTACATCTTCCCCCTTTGGAACATTATGTTGGGTGCCCCCCAATATCCCGATCCATTGGGTTTGAACATCCATATCAATGGCCTTCAGGGCGTAAGCGAATTCGATATACAGAACATCGATGGCCTGAACCACTATATCGGAATGCATACCCTGCCCAAGGCAGAGGATATGTGGGAATTCGGCACCTTCCCCATGGTCATTGGGATCATGGTAGCCCTAGGGGTATTGATCGGTATTTTGGGCTATTTGGACAAGGTAAGCTACAAATGGTTCCTCGGATGGTTCCTATTGATGTCCATCTTGGGTCTGTTGGGCATGTACGATTTCAATGAGTGGTTGGTCGACTACGGGACCAATTTGGATCCCAACGCCATCATGAAATTGACCAACCCCGATGGAAGTCCGATGACCTACAAGCCCCCCTTATTGGGCCATGTGAAAATGCTGAATTTTGACGTCACCTCTTTGCCCTCCACAGGTGCCTGGTTCATGTTCGTGGGCATGATGCTCACCTTGGCCGCTGCATTCATGGGGTGGAAAAGCACAAAAACCCAAAAATAACGATCCATGAAAAAACAGCTGTTTCCTTTACTATTGGTCCTGGTCCTGTCCTTGGGCTGCAGCATACGACCAAAGCCCATTGACTACGGACATGTCGGTTGCCACTATTGCAGCATGACCATTGTGGACAGACAACATGCCGCACAGTTGGTGACCACCAAGGGCAAGGTCTTTAATTTTGACGCCATTGAATGTATGATGAACCACTTAATGGAAGTGGATACATCCACCATGGCCTTGTACCTTGTCAACGACTATGACCGGCCCGGGGAGTTGGTGGACGCCACTACGGCCACTTATTTGATCAGTGAGAACATTCCAAGTCCCATGGGGGCCTTTCTCAGTGCGTTTTCGGACAGGCAAATGGCCCAAGGGGCCTTGGATGCCCATGGTGGGGAATTCCTGGATTGGTCGGCATTGAAACAACGGTACAAATAGCAATAAAGACCCTATATCCATGTATGTAATTGATATTGACAATACCATCGCCCAACAACCCTTTGACAATTTGCAGATTGAACAACTGGTCAAGAGCCCATCATTGGAGATTTTGAGCATCAGCCTGGCCAAGGGTGCCACCTTTCCAAAGCACAGCTCCCCGAAAGATGCCCATTTGGTCGTTTTGGAGGGCTCCATCGATTTTCATATCGAGAACCAAATCGTTACTTTAACGGCGCAACAACATTTTGGTTTTTCCAAGGAAGTGGAACATTGGGTGAAGGCCACGGCAGACGCAAAATTCCTGGTGATCCGATAGAAGGCATGGTACCCAAGACAATCATTTTCATCCATTTGTTGGCGGCCATGATATGGACGGGGGGACATTTGATCCTTGCCCTTGGCTTTTTGCCCAGGGCATTGAAAAAGAACAATTTTTCCATTATCGCCCAATTTGAGGAACGGTATGAGAAAATAGGCATCCCTTCCCTATTGATCTTGGTGGTTACCGGAATCTATATGGCCGCGGTATATGCCCCATCCTTTTTCGATTGGGATTTGGACGACCATTACACCCGACATATCGCCTTAAAATTGTTGTTGTTGTTGTTGATCACGGTAGGATTAGCCATCCATGCCCGCTTTTTCCTGATACCCAAAAAGAAATTGCGTCCCCTGGCATGGCACATCATCGGGGTCACCATCACTGCGGTCCTGTTCGTATTGGTGGGATTCAGTGCGCGAAGTGGAGGAATACTATGAAAACGGACACACGACATAAGGGTTATATCCTGGGGTGCATCCTATTGATCTTCGCCCAAACCGTCTTGGCAAAGACCTGGACCGTTTGCAACTCCTGTGGGCACAGTTCCATCAAGCAAACCATCCAACTGGCCAATGCCCATGACACACTATTGGTACAAAAGGGCATGTACCGGGAATTTGAGATCCTGGTGGATAAACCTTTATATATCAAGGGCATCGGATATCCCATTGTCGATGGTGAGAAAAAGGGGGAGATCTTCCAGATCCGATCGGACGGGGTGACCCTAGACGGTCTGTTCATCATCAATGTCGGGGTCAGCTATACCAAGGACAACGCGGCCATACGGGTCATCCGGAGCAAGGATTTCCTCATCCAGAACATGGTTTTGGAACAGTTGTTCTTCGGCATCTATCTGGAAAAATCTTCCCATGGAAAGGTCTATCACAATCGTATCATCGGAGAAGCGGTGGACGAATACAATTCGGGCAATGGCATCCAACTGTGGTATTCCTCGGATATCGAAGTGACCAAAAACCATGTCCAAGGTACGCGGGACGGGATTTATCTGGAGTTCTCCGATCAGATTACCATCACAGGGAACACCAGTATGGACAATCTTCGATACGGGCTCCATTTTATGTTTTCCGACCATGATGTCTACACCCAAAATACCTTTGAGAACAATGGCGCGGGGGTAGCGGTGATGTTCTCCAAGTTCATTACTATGAAAAACAACACCTTCCGAAAGAACTGGGGCACTGCGGCCTATGGCATGCTGCTAAAAGAGATCAACGATGCCGAAATCACAGGGAACACCTTTGAGGAAAACACCATCGGCATCAATATCGAGGGATCCAACCGGATTGATTACTCCAATAATGACTTTATAGGCAACGGATGGGCCATTCGGGTCATTGGGGCCTGTTATACCAATACGTTCAAGGGCAACAATTTCTTGTACAATTCCTTTGACATCTCCTACAACAGCAAACTGAACGATAATGTATTTGAGGGCAACTTTTGGAGCAGCTATACCGGTTATGACCTGGATAGGAATGGTATCGGAGATGTGCCCTATCGTCCGGTAAAACTTTTTTCCTATGTGGTGAACCGCACCCCGGAGACCATTGTTCTTTTACGGAGCCTGTTCATGGATATCATCGATTTCTCTGAAAGGGTTTCCCCTGTGTTCACCCCGGACAATCTAAAAGATGACCAACCCTTAATGAAAATACGATCATGACCATTGAAATAAAGGACCTACACAAAAATTTTGGCAAGAACCAGATATTGAAGGGAATCGATCTGACCATCGACGAAGGTCACATCTATGCCATCCTGGGACCCAATGGTTCGGGGAAGACCACCTTGATCAAGAGCATTTTGGGGATGGTCATTCCCAACAAGGGACTTATCGCCGTGCTGGACAAGCCCATTAAAAAAGATTGGAGGTACCGTAAAAAAATTGATTACCTCCCCCAAATTGCCAATTTTCCCCCGAACATCAAGGTGAAGGAACTGATCCACATGATCAAGGACCTGCGGAACAGTCCCAGTGCCGAGGGAGAACTGATTGCCCTTTTTGGCCTTGAACCCTTTCTGAACAAAAAACTGTCCACCTTATCGGGCGGCACCAAACAAAAGGTGAACATCGTCCTGACCTTTATGTTCGACAGTCCGTTGATCATCCTCGATGAACCGACCACGGGCTTGGATCCCATGGCCCTCATCCGTTTGAAGGAATTGATCCAACGGGAGAAGGCCCAGGGTAAGACCATCTTGATCACCTCCCACATCATGCAGTTTGTAGAGGAAATGGCCGACAAGATCCTGTACCTGCTGGAGGGGGAGATTTATTTCAAAGGGAATATCGGGGAACTTTTGGAACAAACGGGAGAACCTGATTTTGAACATGCCATTGCGGCCCTAACAACTACTGGAAGCCATGCTTAAGATCCTTAAATACAGTTTTTACGACCTTATCCGCAGCCGTTGGAGCTACATTTATTTTTTGTTCTACCTCACCTTGGGCTTTGTCCTGTTGTTCCTGAACAACGATGTCTCCAAGGCCGTAATCACCCTGATGAACGTGATCATTGTCTTGATCCCCTTGATAGGGACGATTTTCGGAGTGATGTACTACTACAATTCCCGGGAGTTCACGGAACTCCTCTTGGCGCAGCCCATCAAACGCAGTTCCATTTTTATGGGGCAATATTTCGGGGTGGCGGGCTCGCTGGCCCTGAGCCTTGTCCTGGGCCTGGGCATTCCCTTTGTGCTCTATGGTCTCTTGCGGAGTAATGCCATCTTTGATTTCTCCCTATTGTTGGTCACCGGTGCCTTTTTGACCTTTATTTTTGTGGCGCTGTCCTTTGTAATCGCCATTTCCAACGAAAACAAGATCAAGGGATTTGGGTACGCCGTACTGCTGTGGCTCTTTTTGGCCGTGGTCTATGATGGGCTCTTCCTGATGTCGCTCATCGTTTTTGAGGAATATCCCTTGGACACCTTTTCCCTGGTAGCGACCATGCTCAATCCCATTGACCTTTCGAGAATCTTGATACTGTTGAAATTGGACATTTCAGCCCTATTGGGGTACACCGGGGCCATTTTCAAAAAATTCTTCGGTACCGACCTCGGCTTTCTGGTCTCCATGGGCATTCTATTGTTATGGACCGTGGTGCCCATTTTGGGACTGGGCCATAAGGCCAAGAGAAAGGACTTTTAAGGTCAACACAATGGTTTTCATAAATGAAGCAGCATGAAGGACAGCATATATCAACGACATATTCGGGTCGCCATGGTCTATTTTGCCATTGCCGCCCTATTAGGCATTCTGCTCCGCTTCTACCCCATAATCCATTTTGGCTTCAATTACAGGTATGTGGTCCATGCCCATTCGCACATTGCACTATTGGGTTGGGTTTATGTGGCACTGACCACGTTGATCCACTGTTGTTTTGTGAAAAAGGACACTTCCGATAGGCGGTATGAACACATCTTTTGGGCCACCCAGATTGCTTTGATCGGGATGTTGCTCACCTTCCCGTTCCAAGGGTATGCCCTGCTCTCCATCATCTTTTCCACCTTGTTCCTAATCGTGTCCTATGTGTTCTTCCATCATTTCTCCAAACATATCCACCCGAAATTTGGGAACAGTAATGCCCTAAGGTGCATCAAGGCTGCCCTTTGGTACATGGTCATCTCCAGTTTGGGCCCTTGGGCCCTTGGGGTCATCATGGCCACTTTGGGTGCCCAATCCATTTGGTACCGGTTGGCCATTTATTTTTATCTCCATTTCCAATACAATGGTTGGATGCTCCTGGCCTTGATCGGGCTGTTCCTCTTTGCGATGGAACGATGCGGCACGGCGATACCCAAAAAAAGTTTTATGCGGTTTCTTTGGATATTGAACGCAGGGGTCGTGCTCACCTTTTTTCTCTCAACACTGTGGACACGACCCTCACCAGGGTTTTATGTCCTAGGGGGAATCGGGGCCCTGGCCCAGTGCTGTTCCTTTGTCCTTTTATGGGTCCTGGCCAAAAAGGGGAACCTTGTTCAACAGTTATCAATAATTCAGTATTTGCTGCTCCGGACAGTGATGGTATTGGTTACTATAAAAATAATTTTACAACTGCTGACCTCCCTCCCCTATTTTGCCCAGATGGCGGTCATCCATCTCGATTTTACCATTGGGTATCTGCACCTGACCTTTTTGGGGGTGATCAGCATGGGGCTTTTCTTTTTTGTAGATCACTTTGGCCTGTTCCGAATAACGAAAAGACCCTATCTCCTGTATGTATTGGGATTTCTGATCACCGAGTCCCTCATTTTTTACAAGGGACTCGCTGCATGGCAACACTGGGCGGTCTTCAACCGATATACCGAAATTCTGGCATGGGGCAGTCTTTTCATCCCTTTGGGCCTGCTCATCATGTTGGCACGGAACCGTGCCAAGACCTAGACCTTTTGACCAATTTATCCAATATCCACATAAACCTGTATCTTTGGATTTTGAACTTTTAGGAAATTATAATTCGGATAAATTTGTCTGAATTAAGCGATATACTATCTTTGTAACGTAAAAACATTTGTATGTTTTCAAAAGCCTGTGAATATGGTATTCGGGCAGCGGTCTATGTTGCGCTGCAATCCTTGGAGGGAAGACGTGTAAGTGTCAATGAGATTGCCGAGGAGATAGATTCCCCTGTTGCGTTCACTGCGAAGATCCTACAACAGCTCACAAGAAGCAAGGTCATCCATTCCGTCAAGGGCCCCACGGGAGGCTTTGAAATTGAACGGACCGACATGGATACGGTAAAATTGAGCATGATCGTCCATGCCATCGATGGGGATAATATCTATGTGGGCTGTGGTCTGGGCCTCAAGGAATGTAATGCCAAAAAACCCTGTCCCCTGCATGATAAGTTTGTGGCCATCCGCACCGACCTGAAAAAGATGTTGGAAAGCACGAGCCTGTACGAACTGGCAACGGGATTGGAAGTGGGACTGACCTATTTGAAGCGCTAAAAAAATTTAAAAAAATAAAGGATAATTTTGTCCGAATTATAGCATAATAAATTATACTATCATGAACCCTACCTTGGAAAAAACAGTGGGCCAGATGGTGGCCGAGGATTACCGTACCGCCCAGATATTTAAGAACCACAAGATCGATTTTTGCTGTAAGGGCAACCGGACCCTCCAGGAAGTTGCAGAAAAAAAAGGCCTGAACACGGAAACCTTCTTGAAGGAACTGGGTGAGGTCCAAAACAGGGATCAAGGTGATGGGCCGGATTTCAATACATGGCCCTTGGATCTCTTGGTCGACTACATCGAAAAAAAGCACCACCGGTATGTGGAACAACAGATCCCCATTTTAAAACAGTATCTCAACAAGCTGTGCCATGTACACGGTAACCGGCATCCCGAGCTGTTCGGGATTTTTGAACATTTCAGCGGTTCTGCCGGGGAACTGGCCATGCACATGAAAAAAGAGGAGCTGATCCTCTTCCCTTGGATCCGTAAATTGGTCGATGCAACACCTGATGGAAAGACTTTGGAACGACCCCGATTTGGTACGGTGGCCAACCCCATCCAAATGATGATGGAGGAGCACGACAACGAAGGGGAACGGTTCCGAAAAATCGCCACCTTGAGCAGTGACTATGCCCCTCCTGCGGATGCCTGTAACACCTACCGGGTCACCTTTTCCCTACTGCAGGAATTTGAGGAAGACCTCCACCGTCACATCCATTTGGAGAACAACATCCTGTTCCCCAAGGCGGAAATCCTGGAAAAAAAATTGCTCAGTAACTAAAAGCGCGATGGCACGTACCCCCATCAAACGCCACCAGGCCCTTCAGGGCGTTAGCCGTGAACACCATCATGGCCTGCTCCTGTGTTGGAAAATTCGAACGGGCCTTTCAAAAAAAGTGGCACCGGAACGGATAAAACAATACACGGACTGGTTTTACAGGACCTATCTGGTCCCCCACTTTGAGCTGGAAGAGCAGCACATTTTCCCCATACTGGGACAGGAGCATCCTTGGATCAAGAGGGCCCTTGCCGACCACCGAAGGTTGACCCGGCTGTTCAGTTCGCCCCATGCCACCCTGAAGACACTGGGACAGATCGAGGAGGAATTGGAACGCCATATCCGTTTTGAGGAGCGCGAACTGTTCAACCACCTCCAAGAAGTGGCCCAAGAGGCCCAAATGGACATCATAGAAAAACACCATCACCATGAAAAATTCAAGGACAATACCCATGACCCATTCTGGAACTGAGCACAGGACGAACCCATTGAAGCGCATACACGAACGCATGTTCCTGGAATACAGGAAAGGTCAGATGGGCTATGCCACCATTGCCATCATAGGCCAGAGCTGTTTGGGCTCGGCAGCGGCCATGGTACTGTTGATGGGAACCCTGGATACAGCGGTCCAGATGACCCTACTCTTTTTTGTGACCATCTTCTGCATGGCATTCAACGGGGCGGTATTGGCCCAATTAAAACCTTTGGCCACCTTCAATCTATTGATCATGAGCGTGGTGTTCAACACCTTGGTCATCCTGTTCCATATCATTTAGGCTTCCGGCCACACCATGGTTTATGGTCCATGCACCTACTGGCCATTCCCCTTTCCATTTGACCTTTGGGAACGGGACATGGCCATTTTGCATCCTCTTCAAAGGTTAATTCTTCATAATAAATGATAAAAAGGTCATTTTATTGTTAATAATTCTCTTTATAACTTTCAACGGATTGATCCCATGCAAAAAACCCTTAGTCTAATTTTATACAACATCAAAACCCAAATGTCCCGCATATGTTCTGTCACGATTTTCAGGTAGTGCTCCAAGAGGTTCCCGGGGAGATCAGTCTTTGTTTTTCCATCTCGGGCTGCCCCTTGCGTTGTGAGGGCTGCCACTCCCCTTTTTTATGGAAGGAAGGAAACGGTATCAGGCTTACATCCGAGTATTTCCAAAAACGCTTGGACCAATATACCGGTTTTGCAAGCTGTGTGCTCTTCATGGGAGGTGAATGGCATCCCGGGACACTGGTGGAACGTCTGATACATGCCCGGCAACAAGGCTATAGGACATGCCTTTATACGGGTGCCGACCAAATCCCGCCCGAAATCCTCGAACACCTGACCTATATCAAGACGGGCAAGTGGGACAAGGACCTTGGGGGACTGGGGTGCAAGACCACCAACCAAATCTTCCGTGAAGTCGGGACCAACAGAGTGCTCAACCATTTGTTCATCCGAAACTAACATTTCATATGATACGACTTACCGACAAACAGATTGCCAAAAAAATGGCGTTCATCGACCATTACCTGCATTCCAACAATGCCGCGGACGGCTCCAAGGTCGACGCCAATGCAAATGTCACCTCCAAGAACATTGCCACCATGGAAGCCGAGCTCAATAAGGACATCAATATCCAAGTGAACCGGGCCCTGGTCCAACAGAAGATCGCCTCCCTTTTCGGAAAGGACCTGGCCGACGAATATGTCAGACAGATAGAGTCGCACGAAATCTACGTCCACGATGAGACCTCTTTAAAGCCCTATTGTGCCTCCATAAGCATGTATCCCTTCCTATTGGACGGGCTGACCAAATTGGGCGGGGAAAGTCTGGCCCCAAAACACTTGGAAAGCTTTTGCGGGGAATTCGTCAATTTGGTCTTTGCGGTAAGCTCCCAATTCGCAGGGGCCTTGGCCACCGTGGAATTCTTGATGTATTTTGACCACTTCGCGGCCAAGGACTATGGGCCCGACTATCTGGCGACCCACAAGAACATCATTGCCAACCATTTACAGCATGTCGTCTACGCTATCAACCAACCTGCCGCGGCCAGGGGCTACCAATCCGTGTTCTGGAACATTTCCATCTATGACAAGCCCTACTTTGACAACATGTTCGGGGATTTTGTCTTTCCCGAGATGGGCAGGCCCCAATGGGAAAGTGTCAAAAGGCTACAGGCCTTCTTCATGGATTGGTTCAACCAGGAACGCACCAAGGCCGTCCTCACCTTCCCTGTGGTCACCGCCGCCATGTTGACCAAGGACGGGGCACCTGTCGATACGGAGTTTACCGACCTATGTGCCCATGAACTGGGCAAGGGGAACTCCTTTTTCATCTACCAATCCGAAAATGCGGACAGTTTGGCTTCCTGCTGCCGCCTGCGCAATGAGATCAGCGACCACACCTTCAGCTATTCCCTAGGGGCCGGAGGGGTTGCCACGGGCTCCATCAATGTCATCACCCTAAACATGAACCGCTTGGTACAGCAAGGGACTGATATTGTGGAAGAGGTCCAAAAGGTCCACAAATACCAAGTCGCCTTTAGAAAGCTTATTGATGATTACGAAAGAGCGGGCATGTTGCCGGTGTACCATGCCGGATTGATCTCCCTGGACAAGCAGTTCCTGACCGTGGGCATCAACGGTATGGTCGAGGCCGCGGAAAGCCAAGGCATCCAAGTCGGCAATAACGAAATGTACAAGGACTTCGTCAACCATTATCTCAAGGCCATCTACCAAGAGAACAGAAAGGCCCGGGAAACCTATGGGTATATGTTCAACACCGAATTCGTCCCTGCCGAGAACCTGGGCGTCAAAAATGCCAAATGGGATCGGGAAGATGGACTTTTCGTCCCCCGGGACTGCTACAATTCCTATTTCTATGTCGTGGAGGATGAACGGACCAATGCCTTGGACAAGATTATATTGCACGGCAGGGAGACCATCCAATATTTGGACGGGGGGTCGGCACTCCATCTCAACCTAGAGGAAACCCCGAACCAAGAAGGGTTCAAAAAATTGATCCATGCCACGGCCAGGGCCGGGTGCAACTATTTTTGCTTCAATATCCGAATTACCATTTGCAACGATTGTGCCCATATCGACAAACGCACCCTTTGGGAATGCAGTGCCTGCCATTCACAGGATGTGGACCATGCCACCCGGGTCATCGGGTACCTCAAACGGGTGTCCAATTTCAGTTCGGGAAGGCAAAAGGAACATACACTGCGGCATTACCATCTCGGGGAAAACAAATATCCCAAAAACTCCAACGGCAGCTTGGAACCCTTAAATGTATTGGAGACGACAAGGGCCTGAACGCTGGTCTTTGGCATCTGGATGAAAGTCGGAAAAATAATCAAATTGCCCCCCTTTAATGGGACATCTTCAGGGATACGACGGTGCCATTGTCCTTGATTTCATCAATCAGTTGGGCTATGGTCCTCTCTTGGAAGTTGAACAGCATCTCCTTTTTGAAGGGGGACACCATATGGTGCATAGGACAGGGATGTGCATCGTCACATTTGGAGAGCCCCAGGAAACATTCATGGAAGCGATGTTCTCCATCAATGCTCACAATGACCTGCCAAAGCGTATTTTTCCGGTCGTCATCGTCCAGAAAGAAACCACCCCCGGGCCCTTTGGAAGAGGAAATCAATTTGTCCACGGTCAGGGTTCGGAGCAATTGTGCCAAAAATGCCTGGGGAATCTCCAGGGCATTGGCAATGGTCTTGGCCCCCAATTTTTTGTCGGCACTGCTGTGGATGGCCAAATATATCACGGCTCGTATGGCATATTTCCCGGCATTTGTGAGCATGTTGTCATTTTTGGATGGGGACACAAAGCTAATAAAAAGATCATTTTATTGTTTATTATGATAAAAATCATGTTGTGGTTTTCGGCCACCCCATAGTTTTGCCCGTCAGGGCCATCAAAGCGAAAACTACGGCCATTGCCATGAAATAGAAACAGTGTGCTTTCCTTACCGATGGCACAGATAGGAATGAAAGAACGTTATGGACCTTCAGGACAAGATCATACGACTCAAAAAAGAAAAAAATGCGGTCATTCTGGCCCACTATTACCAGCGCCCCGAAATCCAAGAGGTCGCGGACCATATTGGGGACAGTTTGGGACTCTCCCAACGGGCAGCTGATACCCATTCGGATATCATAGTCTTCGCCGGGGTACACTTTATGGCGGAAACGGCCAAGATCCTCAATCCCGAAAAAAAGGTACTCCTGCCCGACCTGACCGCAGGATGTTCCTTGGCGGACTCCTGCCCTCCCGGAGCTTTTCGGGATTTCATCCATTCGCACCCCGACCACATAGTGTTGACCTATATCAATTGTTCGGCGGAAATCAAGGCCATGAGCGACTATGTGTGCACCTCCTCCAATGCGGAAAAGATCATCAAGTCCCTTCCTCCCGACCGTCCCATCCTCTTCGCACCGGATAAAAATCTGGGCAAATACCTGATTCAACAAACCGGCAGGGAACTATTGCTCTGGGATGGGAGCTGTGTCGTCCATGAGGCCTTTAGCATGGACAAGCTGTTCGACCTTTACCGAAAACATCCCGATGCCCAGATCATGGCACATCCCGAATCCGAGTCCCACATCCTCAAGATCGCCCATTATATAGGATCTACGGCAGGAATGATTGCCCATGCCAAGAAGTTTCCCAAGGACAAGTTCATTGTGGCCACGGAAGCCGGTATCCTTCACGAAATGCAGAAGGAGGTCCCAGGGGCCCAGTTGATCCCCGCCCCTTCCCATGAGGACAATACCTGTGGTTGCAGCGAATGCGCCTTTATGAAGGCCAATACCTTGGAAAAACTGTACCATTGCCTGTACCATGAAACGCCCCATATCGATCTTCCCAAAACCCTCATGCAAAAGGCTTCTATACCCATTGAACGAATGTTGGAACTTTCACGATGAGCGGTGTGGTTCCAGTGGATTGTTTGGTCATCGGTTCCCATATAATGGACTCTCGCTCCCTGTCAAAATGACCCAAGGCCTCCCTCGCCGCAAGCTACTAATTGCCTTCAAATCCGATGTAAGGGAATCCAATACCAAACACACCACGGCCTTGAAGTAAATGATAAACGCAATCTTTGCATCAAACAGAGGACACCATTATATAATTACCCCGTTGGTGGAATCTTGGGCAAGGAAATTCCAAAAAAACAGTTTAGCTAAATACGATTGATCCATCCCTACCTATCAAAAGATCATCTAAGGGCATGTCATGGGGTTCTCGAGGAACTTTTTCGATTTGCTGAAAAGGGTAAAAGACCCCTACTTTATGGGCCTCGGGCCAGTCCGCAAGAAAAGTATCATAATATCCCCCCCCATATCCAACTCGATATTTCTCAGCATCACAGGCCAATCCAGGAAGAACGATCAAGTCATAGGAGCCCTCAAATACCCTGTTACCTGCTGGATGCATTGTTCCGAATATCCCTAGCTCCACATCTTGCAGGGATGTAAGCTCCAAATTGTTGAACCTTCTTCCAGGCAAGGTCTGTGGGGCAATGATCGTTTTTTTGTGCTGAAGGCATTTCCCAATAAATGGAAAAATATCGATCTCGGAACCCATGGGAAGATAGGTATGTACCGTTTGGTGTCCCATCCGTTCCATAAGCTCCCATAGGAAGTGGCAGATTCTTTGGTCATAGGTCATCTTCATCAAATGGGGTATAAGATCTCGTTGGCCCAATAACCTATTTCTTATATCCTTTTTTTGTGTCTGGATAGGATTCATAACAACCATGGATTATATCGGATAAAAGTATCCGTTATTTTTCAAATCAACGTATTTTTACCTATAATTTTAGACATTGTCGAAAATCCGCTCTGGAAATGGTAGGAAAAAAGGAAATTGCAAGTTTGGAAGAAATACGACAAATGGTGGATCTCTTTTATGGAAAAGTCAGAAAAGATGAGCTATTGGCGGGTATTTTCAATGGAATTATCCAAGAAAATTGGCCAACACATTTGGAGAAAATGTCCCGTTTTTGGCAAACCGTCCTATTGGGGAAGCACACCTATTATGGCAGTCCCTTCGCCCCCCACGCCAATCTACCGGTCCAAGGGAGACATTTCGACCGTTGGAAACAGCTCTTCATCCAGACCGTCGATGAAAATTTCATCGGTGAAAAGGCGGCAGAGGCCAAGTTCCGTGCCGAAAAAATGGCGGAAATGTTCCAATTGAAAATTGAATATTTCCAAAAAGGAACATAAGCCCAATACCATGCAAGTTAAGCTTTCAGAAATATTCATAAACAAAACCGATACGGTGCGTTATACCAAAACGGCCCTGTTGGAGCTGGACATCAAAACCGAATTTGAGATGCGCTTGGCCAAACACTTGGGGTTGAAATACATGGAAAGGGAAAATAGTATGGATAATCTATGCTATGCCCAAGCCCCTGGCATGCGGTCCGGGTATCGGCAGATTTTTACAAAATCTGATTTAAAGATGTACCTGGACAAGGTACTGGAGCCTGGAATCCACGATTTGGAATCCGGGACTGTAGTATTCTCTAAATCCATGGATCCGTGAAAGAAGTCAAAATATGGTTCCTCGTGCAGCATACCCTTTTCAACAGCAAAATTGTATACTGCCGTTCTGTTCCCTACATTTTGATAGATGGCAAGTTTATCCTCTTGGGGATGTTGTAAAATGTGGTTTTATCCAATGTCCAAGCTCTTTTCCATAATTTTCTGTACCCATACCGGTGCCAATTCCATATCATGGAGCAGGTTCTTTTGGTCTTCTTTTTTCAAAAGGGCCATGATTTTTGCTTCCTCCTCTTCCGTTAATCTGTCCTTACCAATTTCACGGAGGGCCTGTATCACCAATCTGCTTATCCCGCCCTTGGCCGATAGATTCTTGGGGGTGGTCTTCTTCAGTTTTATGCTTCGTTTGCCCAGTTTTATTTCCCTAGGGGCTCCATCGGTAAGAAAGACAAGTTTCATCGGAACTTGTGTACTGAGCCCCAGCGCACTTAGGGCATATGCCCCGGTAGGCACCAACCTTATCTTGTCCCTTTTGGCTATGGCCTTTGCGATTTCCTCTGCCGTTGGCAATACCTCCCCCGCATACTTGCTTATTTTGGGACGGACATAGATGCCCTGGGCCACCCTTTGTACATAACCTTCCTTTTCCAATCTATGGAGGGCCAAACGCACCGCTTCGGATGAACCCTGCCCCCGAAAGTCGTCAGGGAATAATAGCTCTCCCCGTTTCTTCCTGGAAATACTTTTCTTTATTTTGGACTCGATACTCTCCACGGGCTTATTTTGTAACAAATTTAGTAAATATTTGTTACAATACATTTTGGTTGTGATTCTTACTTTTCTCTTTGCCAATCAATAGTTTATGCATTGAAAAAACCCATTTACCAAAAAAATGTTACCCTTAAATGGTACGGTAATAGATAGTATTCATAAAATACTCCCGAAAGATAAACGTCGCAAAAAAATTCTTGGAAAAAGGGACGTTATAAAGTATTTCCACTATCTCTATTAAATTTCAAATATTGTTTAATCTAAAAATTGTCATGGAAACAAAGTAGAATGGAATGGTAAAAAGGCAATACGCCGCATACGAAAGCGATTACAGTTCTTGAATGGTTCTCTATCCTTGTAATTCTTTTTACATCTTGTGTCAGCTTGTGTTTGGTTTACTTACTAATAAAAAAATACTTGTTAAGTAATCCAAGTGTGAAGAATTTCCCCTCTAAAAATGGGAAGCCATGGAACGAACCTAGTTATACCATCAATCTTATTTTAAACGTCCCCCTTATATTTTTCCACTCGAAGCTAAAATTCCAAAAGAAACAGCATCATATCTCTTCCATTACGGAACATGAATCTCATTTTACCATGTGTTATGATTGGGCAAACTCAAAAAAAGTAAATTGTTTTGATGTTAAACACAATTGGCTTTATGTTCCTCCATAATAAACTAACCTTTCAAAATTTATTGAAAATAATCGAGCACTTGTTTTCTATAGCTTTTACCTATAGGTAGGGCTATACCCGACCAAATTATATTCATTGTTCAACACTGGATTTAAATCTGAAATTTGTATTCACATCGCACAAGATCAAAACACAAATGACATGGTAAATCATTGCTTTCTTGAACCAAAAACCCAGTATATATTAAAAACAGAAAATCCGCTTAGAGTTCGTAGGATTTTTATATATTTGACAATCAACTCGTTATTACGAGTCCAAATTGTCCAAAGCGCATACGGTACCGCATACAAAAGTACTGTTTTGGGCTAAAAATAAAATATTAACCAACTGTCAGTCAGTAAGTTAAAATAGGTGGAAATTGACCCGTCAGGCTCATAACCCGAAGGTCACTGGTTCGAGTCCAGTCCCCGCTACAAAGCTTAAAAAAGAAGGCCGAGACATTGTTCTCGGCTTTTTTGTTTTGTAAAACTTCATATACACATTATCTCATTTTTTGGGGATTTAGCAAGTAAATTATTATCGGGGCTTACCTATTTTAATAGTTTGTTAACGAATTTAACACTTGTTTTTCATAAATTGTTAACAAGGTTAATTCATCATCAATCAAAAATGAGACAATTCTTCAAAAATATTGTCTTAGTTCTACTATTGCTCTATGTGATTTGTTTGCATGGGAATACCCCCAACGCAATAAATGGCAAGGAATTTTACAACCTCACTTTTCAAGACTCCATTGAATGGGCAGATTACTATTTCAACATCCATCGGTATGAAAAAGCGATTCCGATCTATGAAAAGAATTTGGAAGAGTCGGATGTTCAGCAAAAGGTACATACCCTAAAAAAATTATCTCTTAGTGAGGCGGCCATTCACAAACCAGAAGAATCCGTTGCCTATATTTATGACTATTTCAGAATAGAGTTTCATCCCAATTTTCTATCACACGAAGGCTTTGATGAAATTCGGGAAACCAAGGAATTCACAAAATTATCAGGTGCCGTTTTACCCAAAATTTCAGCATGGTCCATATTATACTTCTTTGTTTCCATTATTGGGTTTTATGTTATGTTCGTGCTCTTGTTCAACAAAAGCATTGATCTGCAGGCCAGAGTACTGATTTCCTTGTTTGTTTTTATCCATTCCCTGTTCATTTTGAATATCTGTGTGAACAATACTAATTATGTTTTTGAATTTCCCCATACCTATTTAATGTCCACCTGGTCATCTTTTCTTTATGGCCCCTTACTGTTCCTATACTTTAGAAGGGTCTCAAAATCCAGTGAACTCAAATTCTCGGACCTATGGCATTTTTTTCCAACCCTAGGTCTTGTAATTTATATGATTTTCTACGTTTATGCCTTTACTGGACCGGAAAAAATAGACCAGATGTTGGACAGGTTACAGCAAGGCCTAAACCCAGGAGACTCAACAAAATTGACATTAATGGTCGTCATAAAAGCTATTTCTTTGGCCGTCTACGCCTATTTTGTACATCTGATTATTACCAAGAACAAAAAGGGACTCGAGAAAAAAACAAGAATCTGGCAAAAAAACATGTACGGCATACATGTCAGCTATGTAGTGATCTATCTGGTCTATGGGCTCTACATTATTGCCGGTAAAAACAGTGGGGTTCTTTTCCATGCCCCTATCGTTTTAATGAGCACCATGGTACTTTATATTGGGTATGCCGCCAATGTGCAGCCCAATGTGTTCAGTGGACAGTATGCCTACACCAATCCATTGTTTCCAAAATATGTCAAATCTGGGTTAACGGAAAGTCTTTCCCTAGAACTGAAGGAAAGTCTTCATCAAATCTTTCACAAGGACAAACTATATAGACGAAACGATATAAGCCTTGATCTGGTGGCAGAAAAATTGGGTACCACCCGCCATAATGCCTCCCAGTTGATCAACGAACACTTCAACATGAGTTTTCATGAATTTGTGAACCACTATCGCATCAACGATGCCAAAGAGTTGCTCAAAAAAGAAAAGGAACGCAATATCATCGACATTGCCTACGAGGTTGGCTACAATAACAAGGTATCCTTCAATAAAGCTTTTAAAAAAGATACCAACCTAACACCAAGTCAATATCTTATAAACACAAAAACAAGGTAAACTCTTATCGGGAACACCTAAATTAACAAGGATTCTTCCTAACTAGTAGTCATCAATCAAAATCATCGAGCAATGAAAAGACTACTAATACAAATCGTTTCCAGGTACCTGGGCGATGAAACTCCCAAGGTGGTCCCAGAGAGGCCAAAAAAAAAATACAAGAAATCGGGTCTTACCCAAGATCAAGCCCATACCATCAGACAAAAGATCAAAAAGGCCTTCGATGAGGATAGGCTGTACCGCAACAACGAGCTCGGACTTGATGACCTAGCCAACCACATCCAACACAATAGGTATAAAGTCTCCCAAGTCATCAACACTTATTTTTCCAAAAACTTTTATTCTTTTCTAAATGACTACAGAATCAAAGAAGCGAAATATCTTCTTGAGAACAATCCGCAGTTAAGTGTAAAAGCCATCATGTACGAAGTAGGTTTCAATAGCAAGAACAGTTTTTACTCTTCCTTTAAGAAAATCACCGGGCTCAGTCCAAATGATTACAGAAGCATCGTCGCTTACGAGTATGATGTTCAAATGGCGTAGGCAATAGTAAACATTCCAATTTCTCTCTTCAATTTGGTAAGGAAGACCTCTTGAAATTCAAGAGGTCTTTTGTTTTTTGGGTCCAACCGGTTAACAACGGATTTGCAAATGTTAAAAAAAGTACTCCCCCATGGGCGTCCCTTTTTTTGGGGTACTTGCCGTTTTAGAAGTACCTATCCCAACTCAGTAATGGATTGATTTGTTATGCAATTGTAAAGGTAGGGCGGTGAGAGGCCTTACTTCTAAAAAAACAGAATCCATTAAGTTTTGTTCTCTTCCCAGAAGTATTATTTGAATTAGCTATCATTTTTCCTTACTCCGCCCACCTTTCTCAGTTGCCTGACTCAATTCAATTACTAACAAAACTTTATTCGTATGAAAGTAAAGAAACTGTTTGGAGCGCTGTTGGCCATGTGTCTATCCATGGCCTTTGCCTATGCTCAAGAAAAAACGGTCACCGGAACGGTCACCGACCAAGATGGTGTTCCATTGCCCGGAGTAAACATTATTGTTAAGGGTACGACCAATGGCACACAGTCCGATTTTGATGGCAACTACCTTATTGGGGTAACTGCGAGTGATGTACTCGTTTTTTCCTATTTGGGGCAAAAAACCATTGAGCGAAACGTAGGGGCTGAAAGCGTCATCAATGTACAAATGCAGGAAGATGCTTCCCAACTTGAAGAAGTGGTGGTCACCGCACAGGGTATCGTAAGGGAAAAGCGTTCCTTGGGTTATGCGGTCACTACGGTCGAATCAGAAAAAGTAGAAGCCCGACCTGAAGCTGATATCGCTAGGGTACTGAACGGCAAGGTTGCGGGGGTCAACATTACCTCCAATAATGGTCTATCCGGTTCGGGAACCAATATTATTATCAGGGGATATTCATCGGCTACGCAATCCAATCAACCTTTGTTCATTGTTGATGGGATTCCCTTTGATTCGGGAACCAACACCCAAACCAACTTTTTGGATGGTAATACCGAATCGAGCCGATTCTTGGACCTGGATCCCAACAACATTGCAAGTGTGAGTGTTCTGAAAGGCTTGAGTGCAACCGTACTATATGGTAACCGAGGCCGAAATGGAGTAATCCTGATTACCACAAAAGGAGCTGCAACAGGAGATGCGCCAAGCAAGACCGAAGTTAACGTAACCCAATCGGTGTTTATGTCTAATGCTGTACTTCCCAAATACCAACAAAATTATGGAGGTGGTTTCCACCAAGGGTTTGGGTATTTCTTCAGTAACTGGGGTCCCCGTTTTGACCGAACCGATGATGATGGCATTGCCAGTGCCGGTCAATATATAGGTACAGGACCCAATGGGGAAGCCATTTTGAGGCATCCTTTCAATTACATGGCAGACCCTACCTTAATAGCCGGTTTTGAAGATTTATTGGATGATGAATATCCGTATAAACCATACAACGGTGTTGAAGAATTTTTTAGAACGGGATATGTATACAGTACCTCGGTAAATGTTCGGGGAGGTTCTGAAAAAGTGAGCTTCAATGCCAATTACGGCCGAACGGAGGATATTGGGGTCACCCGTGGCAATAGGTTGTTACGAAACAACTTCAGCTTGGGAGGCAATGCCAGGCTATCCAATAATTTTACGGTTTCCGGGGTTTTCAATTTTGCAAGGACAGGTTACAAATCTCCTCCAAATGCCGTAAGTACGGGTAGTGGGGCGGCCTTCAACGGTTCGGCCATTTTTGGGGATGTCCTTTATACCCCGATCAGTGTGGACCTTACCAATATTCCTTACCAAGCTGTGGATGGACGGAGCGTGTACTATCGTTCTGGAAACGACATCCAAAACCCGTATTGGACCGTTGCCAATTCAAAGACATCACAGGAGACCGATCGTTTTACGGGTAACATGTCCATGAGCTATGCCCTCAACGATTGGATGAACCTTACCTATAGAGTGGGGCTTGATACCTATACCGAATTAAACTCCTACGGGCAAAACAGAGGCGGTGTGGATGGTCCTACCTTGGGTATTTTGAGAACAACATCCGTAAGAAACTCCATATGGAACCATGACCTCATCTTAAGTGGGGAAAAGAACCTTTCAGATGACCTTAACCTCACCGCCACCTTTGGGGCCAATAGCAGAAGGGACACGTATGCCCAAGATGGTATTGAAAGCCAAGGGCAATTGGTGTTCGGGGTTTTGGAACATTATAACTTCACCACGCCCTCTTCGACAAACTCATTTTCAGGAGCCAACCTCAACCAAAATTTTGAGGAGAACCTTGTAGGTATCTATCTGGATGCCACGTTGTCCTATAAAGATATGCTCTACTTGAATGTGGTGGGCAGAAATGACTGGTCGTCCACTTTGGAAAGGGAAAACAATTCACTTTTCTATCCTGGAGCCAGTCTTTCCTTCATCCCCACTACCGCATTCCCGTCCATACAAGGAAATGCACTCAACTACGCCAAGATCCGATTGGGCTATGGTTCGTCTGCAGGTTTTCCAACACCATTTAATACAAGGGATGTATTGACCTTGGGAGCTAGGACCTTTGTTGATGCCAATGGAAATGTGGTTTCGGGCAACTCGGTTTCAGATGTACTTGGAAACAGGGACCTGTCCCCAGAAAAAGTACAGGAACTGGAAATTGGTTTAGACACGAAGTTGTTCAACAGGTTGAATTTCAATGTGAGCTTGTTCAAAAAATCAACCACGGATTTGATTACCAACCGTACCCTGGACAGTTCCACGGGTTTTCGCTCCACTTTTGTAAACATCGGGGAAGTGGAGACCAAGGGTGTTGAAGTGGATTATGACCTTAATATCTTTAGGGAAAGTGAATCTGGTTTTGGGTTCAATCTGGCTGGAAATTTCACGGCCAATGAGACTATTGTAACGGACCTCGCGGAAGGCACCAATAATATCCTATTGACTTTTGCGGTTTCTGGCGAAGCCGCCAACTACGCAGTGGAAGGAAGGCCTTTTGGCGTATTCTTGGGCTCCACCATTCTAAGGGACGACAACGGAAACAAGGTTGTTGGGAACAATGGACAGTACTTGGTGGACAACAACATCACCGAGATTGGAGATCCCAACCCTGACTGGACCACAGGATTGATACCAACCTTTACTTACAAAGGTTTCTCATTATCGGCAAATCTCCAATATAGGCATGGTGGAGATATCTATTCCGTGACCACGGCAGGTTTGATAGGTCGTGGAGTAGTGGATCCCGACAAACCCATCGATCGGGAATCCAACTATATCCTTCCCGGTGTTTTTGCAGATGGCACCCCCAACAACGTGGCCATTACCTCCACAGAATTCGGTTTCAATACCTTTTTCGCAGGCAATATCAATGAAGTGAATATCTACGACGGTACCACCATTAGGTTACAAGAAGCTTCATTGGGTTATTCCCTTCCGAAGAAATTGTTGGAAAAAACGCCATTTGGAAGCATGTCGTTTACGCTATCCGGTTCCAACCTATGGTACAAGGCGGTGAACTTTCCCGATGATGTTCGATATGACACCAACTCATCCAGTACCGGTGTCGGTAACGGGCAAGGAATCGATTTCTTCACAGGACCATCTACCCGAAGATATGGACTTACCGTAAGGGCATCATTTTAAAAACTGCTAACACGTTTTAAAAAACATATTATGAAAAAAATATCAAAGATAATTTGTCTCTTGTTTGCCGCCCTGACTGTTTTGGTAGGCTGTGAGACCACCGCGTTGGATGTTGTTGAGAGTCCCAATGCTCTCAACCCATCACAAGCGAGCGTAGACTTCTTTTTGAATCAGATACAACTCATGACGGCCCAGATACATTCTGGGGAAGAGGGACGCGCCGAAAACGGCCTGAGCCAATTCGGTATGGAACCTGTCCGTATGCAACATGGGTTTGGCCCCACCTATAGGGAAAATTATGACCCCTCAAACTTTGACAGGGTTTGGGACAATGTTTATGCCAGGGCCTTGATTGACATCCGTACCATGAACCCATTGGCAGAAGAAGCCGGGCAGTATACCCATATTGCCATAGGACAAATCTTAGAGGCCTATATTATGATGTCCATGGTTGATTTCTTTGGCGATGTGCCCTATTCCGAAGCCGCAAAGGGCGGAGAAGGCATCCTGAATCCAAAATTGGATACTGGAGCATCCATTTATGCCGCCGTAGATCAACTCTTGATCGATGCGATTGCCAATCTCAACAAGGATGAAACAGCACTTCCACTAAATGATCTTTTTTATGATGGTGATGAAGGCCAATGGATTAAGGTGGCCAATACCATGCGCCTAAAATTGTACCTGCAGACGCGTATTGCCAATGCGGATGGATTTGGGGCTGGAGTTTCCACCGCTCGTATCAACGAGTTGATCAGTGGCAACCAATTGATCTTGGATTCCTCGGATGATTTCTTTTTCCAATGGGGAACAAACAATGCCTCTCCTGATAGCAGACACCCTTATTTTGATGCCAATTATGATGGTGCGGGCCCAAGCTCAGACTTCTATACCTGTAACTACTACATGAACCTGATGGCCAACCAATATAATGAGCCCGATCCAAGAATACGGTACTATTTCTATCGTCAGCAAAGTGATTTTTCAGGTGCAGATGTAGTTACCAAGGAATGCGTCACCGAGGTTTCCTTGCCATCATGGTGGGATCCCAGCGAACCCTACTGTATTGTACCTGCCACCAATGGATTAGGCGGTTATTGGGGTAGAAACCACTTGGACAACGATGGTATTCCACCAGACGATGCCTTTAGGACCCTACATGGAACCTATCCGATCGGTGGTCCTTTCGATGACGATTCCTTTAGGAATGTCTCTGGGTCCGGAGCAGTGAATGAAGGATTGGCCGGAGCGGGAATCTCCCCAATATTGATGTCTTCCTACACGTATTTTATGTTGGCCGAAGCGGCGTTGACGTTGAACACCACCGGGAATGCACGTGACTATCTGGAAACCGGTATCAGGCAATCCATCAACACCGTGGTTAATTTTGGGGCTCCACTTGCCAGCGGTACAGGATTTGAACCCTCCACCACTGCCATTGACAACCATGTGGCCGAAATCCTAGCCAATTATGATGCAGGGAACGATACGGATAAGCTTCGCATCATTGTAGAGCAGTATTTCATCGCCTTGTGGTGCAACGGGATCGAAGCCTACAACACTTACAGAAGAACGGGGCAACCAGATAACCTGACCCCTGCTTTTGCATTGCAGGATCCAGGTACCTTCCTTAGATCCATGTGGTATTCGCAGACCGCTGCGGACAGCAATACGAACATTACCCAAAAGAGTGCACCCGACACTCCCGTGTTCTGGGATACCAATCCTGAAGGTTTCGTTGATTGATAAAAATTAAAAATGACAAATATGAAAAGTACTTTTAAATATATTTTCGCCCTTCTACTCCTGGTACTTGCCATCGCGGCCTGTGAGGATAAGGACAAGAACCCGCTCAACGTATTCGAATTGGACGATTCCAAAGCGCCCTATGTTCGCATCAAGTTGGATCAGACCATTGTGGCCAAGGGCGATTTGGCTTCTTCGACCTTCTCGGGCACCGTGGATGATCCCAGTGACAATGTGGCTTCTTGGGAACTTAGTGTAAGTATTGAATTGGGTGGGGTGGCCACCGATACCGTTGTCCTGACCACCGTTACCCAATTTCCAAGTGACATTTCCATCCCCTACACGGATATTGCCAGTGCCTTGGGTATTACGGTAGATGATATTTCAGGTGGGGACTTTATCCGCTTCTTGGGTAAATCAACCGGTACCGATGGCACTGTGACCACTGTAGACAATTATAGTGCGAACGTAACAGGGCAACCAGAACAGCTACAGGCTTTCAACTTTATCGTTTTGGTCAAGTGTTCGCCTATATCCGATGCAACCATTGCAGGCACATGGGTCATTGAGATGCAGGACCTTTATGGCGATGGGTGGGATGGTGCCTTTGTCACCTTCGAGATTGATGGGGTGACCACCAACTATACCTTCACCGCTGGCGATGCTGCTACGTTTAATGTGGATGTACCGGCAGGAACCAGCCAATTGGTGATATCCTATACCAGCGGCGCCTTTGAAGAGGAACACGTATACACCATCCAAACACCTGATGGCGATGTTCGGGGGCCTTTTGGTCCCAATCCAAACCCGTGCATCAACTGATACTTTGTGTAACTCAACCTAACAAAGCCCCGTTCCGATGGAACGGGGCTTTTGATTTTTATAACAGATTTGGTAATTCCATATAGAATAATGTAAATATGCTTGCAAGGAGATTGGGTGTTACCTCGTACCTTTGCAGTCTCTTTGCAACCACAACCTAAAGAACAACTATTTGGACAACCACTCGAATCAAACCAATAAAAAGGCATTATTGTCACTCGCCATTGGAGGTTTTGGCATAGGTCTCACCGAATTTGTGATTATGGGCATTCTACCCAATATTGCTGATTCCATGGGCATTTCCATTTCCAAGGCAGGGCATTTTATTGCCATTTATGCGCTAGGAGTTGTCATTGGGGGGCCCTTTATGGCGAGAATCACTCAAAAACTTTCTCCCAAAAAGACACTGCTCTTCCTCATGGTTTGGTTTACGGTTTTCAATACCCTGTCCTCCTTTTCGGGCAATTATTGGACTATGATGTTATTCCGGTTTTTATCGGGTATGCCGCATGGGGCCTTTTTCGGAATCGGGGCAGTAGTTTCAGGATATTTGGCCAAACCAGGTAAGGCGGCCAAAGCCATGGCCATTATGTTTTCCGGTCTTACCGTGGCCAATATAATTGGGGTACCCGTTGGCACGTATATCGGTCAGGAATGGCATTGGAGTTTTTCCTTTATGCTGGTCGGTATAGCAGGAGTGGCTACTCTTGCCAGTCTTTACTTTTGGATGCCGAAGCAATCCTTGGAAGAATCCGATTCCTCCAGTACCACCAGTACTTCCGAAGGAATCAAAAGTAAGAAGCTATGGGCCCTGATTGCATTGACCACCATCGGGTCTGGAGGCTTTTTTGCTTGGTACAGCTATATTGCACCTTTGGTCATCAATATTACCAACCTACCGGAAGCTACCGTAGGGTATGTAATGATTGTGGCCGGCGTAGGGATGTTCGTAGGTAATTTTATGGGGGCCAGAATGGTCGAGATTTTTCCACCCGTAAAATGTGTTGTGATCAGTCTTTTTAGTATGACTACGATCCTGTTGATTAATTCCCTTCTTGCCAATAACACCGTTGCCGTGTTTGTCATCAGTTTTATTGTCGGAATGATTACGTTCTCCGTGACCGCGCCCATTCAGATAGCCATTATAAAAGCAGCCAAGGGTGCCGAAAAATTGGGTTCCTCCATGAACCAAAGTGCCTTTAATATGGGCAACGCTTCTGGCGCCTATTTTGGCGGACTCCCTATGGTTTTTGGACTTCCAGTAACCTATGCGAGTGTGGTCGGAGCCATTTTGGCCTGCATTGGAGCTGGAATTGGAATCGCCATTTTGTATACTCAAAAGAACGCCTCCAAGAAAAAAAGCGAGGAATCTCTTTTTACCTAGCTACATCATTTCATGAAACTATTCCGATTTCTGCATAAATAGTATCTTTAGGAACAGGCAACCTTTATCCAATACTTATCGGTTTGAAAACAACATTACTTTGGCCAACGCTCCTTCTTATGGGAGTTTTGTCCCTATTTCCTCAGGAAGGCAAAAAAAATACTTCGAAAGGACCAGATTCCATATATACCACCTTGGTCTTTTCAGATGAATTTGACTATTCAGGTAGTCCCGATACCCATAAATGGCACCATCAAGTGATCCCGCCCGAAAATGGTGGCTGGTACAATGATGAGTTGCAACATTATACGGACAGGATCAAAAACTCGCAAGTGAAAGATGGTTCCCTCTTTATCAGGGCTTACAAAGAACCATACACCGTTGATGGTTCCACCAAATCCTATACCTCTGCCCGGTTGAACGCCAAATTTGAATTTACCTATGGTAAAGTAGAGGTCCGAGCCAAACTCCCCGCTCAGGCTGGTACTTGGCCTGCCATTTGGACTTTGGGCACGGATGTAAACGAAACGGGAAATTATTTTGGTGACCAATTCGGCAAAGTGGGCTGGCCACTTTGTGGGGAAATCGATATTTTGGAGCAGACCGGATGGGACAAGAACACCACTATTTCCCATTTTCATTGGGGAGACCTTAACACCAAGGAATATAAAAATGAAGGGGGTACGTTATCCTTTCCCGAATCTGAGGATGGGTTCCATATTTTTTCCATGGAATGGACGGAAAAAAGTATCAAGACCTTTGTGGATGGCAATTTGGTATATGAATTGCCCAATGGCGATGACAAGCCTTTCAACCATGGACATTATTTGATCCTAAACCTTGCCATAGGCGGCAATTTGGGTGGAGAAGTGCCAGATTCCTTCACTGAGGCTACTTATGAGATTGATTATGTGAGGATTTACCAATAAAAGATGGTTAAGAAACTATTGACCCAACTCCTTGGCTTCAAATCCTACTAGCTCTTGGTCCTCAAAGGTTGCGGTCACTTCAATGGGGTTGCAACACACTTCGCAGTCTTCCACATAGGTTTGGTTGAGTATGGAGGCATCCAAAAGAAAGGAAATTTCTTCCCAACAATACGGACATTGAAAAAAGTGTTCGTACATGGTCTATGTATAACAATACCCAAAATTAGGAACAAAGGGTGAAAGCTGGTGTTTTTAGGTAAGAAATGTTCAAAAAAAAGGGGATACATCCCTGTATCCCCAAACCAAACAAACTAAAGTAATAACTAACTACTCATTATCTTTATACTCATTATTATCCCGTATACAGTCACAATCTTCATCATAAAATTCTGTGTCTGCCATTCTTGAACGATCAAACTCAATACTGTTAAATCTAGGATTAAGCGATTTGTCATCGGTATCGAACACCAAAAACTGCTTGGTGTCCATGGCTTTCAGGCCTGTATACGAATTGAACCTATTGTTCTGAAGTTGCAAAATCTGCAAGCTTGCCAATTGTGAGAACTCCACGGGAATCTCACCACCCAGTTGGTTATTGGCCAATACCAATTCCTTCAATTGGCCCAAATTCCCTATTTCTGCAGGAATCTCGCCTTCCAAGCCATTCTCGAATAAGCCAAGGGCTTCCAATTTGGATAGGTTACCGATGGATTTTGGGATGATTCCCTTCAAGTTATTGCTAGATAAATTGAGTTCCTTTAAATTCTGGATGTTGCCAAAGGTTTCCGGAATGGGCCCTGTCAAAAAATTATTGAACATGGAAAAAACCTCCAAATTCTTAAGCTGTCCTATTTCTTGGGGTATCGCCCCTTTGATCCTGTTCATTTCCAAACGGAACTCTTTCAAGCTTTCAAGCTTCACGATATCCTTGGGCAATACCCCGGTGATATTATTAAAGGCCAAGTTCAAACGAGTAAGGTACTTTAACTTGCCAAGGCTTTCTGGCAAAGTCCCGTCCAAATTGTTCATGAAAAGGGTTATTCCTACAACATGTCCTTCCTCGACCTCAACACCTTTCCATGTTTCCACAGGGGTATCAAGATTCCAAGTCACCTTCCATTGCTCTCCGTTAGTACTGTTATAAAGATCGATGAGAACGTCCTTTTCCCTTTGGGAAACCTGTCCGTTTGCCAGTGACAATCCAACCGAGGTTGTCAACAAAAAGAAGAAAATGGCCAATCTTTTCATTTAATACTTATTTATCTGTAGGGAATTTACCTACAAAGTAATAAGAATATGAAAAAACTTACAAATTAAATCGGCAAACTGACAGGATTTTGTTGTGAAGTTGTTAAATTCTGTGGTCAGATAAGTAAAGTGCTGATTATTCTATGGCTTCCAGTTCATTGGAGATACTTTCCCAATCTTCCATATAGGCCTCCAATTCCTTCTTTTTACCCTGATATTTGTCAAAAAAACCAGGCTTGGCAATGGTAGTATCGTAATCCATGAGTAGTTCATGATCAATGTCCGCTATTTCCTTTTCCAATTGGGAAATCCTTTTTTCCACACCGCTCAATCTGTTCTTTAGGGACTTCAGTTTCTTTTGGGTATGGTAATCGTTCTCTTTGGTTTCCGATTGAAGTTTTTCCTCTACTTTCTTCTCCCCTTTTTCAATTTTTCTGAAGTCATCGACCTTTCGTTGTTCCAGATAAAAATCGATATCACCCAGATACTCTTTAATGTTCCCATCCTTGAACTCGTATACCCGATCGGTCAGTCCTTGGAGAAAATCCCTGTCGTGGGATACCAAAATTAACGTTCCTTCAAAGTTTTGAAGGGCCTGTTTCAACACATTTTTGGATTTGATGTCCAAGTGGTTGGTAGGCTCATCCATCACCAATACGTTGAAGGGCTGCAACAACATTTTGGCCAACGCCAATCGGTTGCGTTCCCCTCCGGAAAGGACCTTTACATATTTTTCCACGTCATCGCCACGGAACAAAAAAGACCCTAAAATATCCCTGACCTTGCTCCTATTACTTTCATTGGCAGCATCGATCATGGTATCAAGAATGGTCTTATCGCCATCCAAATATTCTGCTTGATTTTGGGCAAAATACCCCAGCTGCACATTGTGGCCTGTCTTTACGTTACCCTTGTAGTCTAGTTCCCCGACCATAATTTTGGCCAAAGTAGTCTTACCCTGTCCGTTCTGGCCAACAAAAGCAGTCTTACTGCCACGTTCTACCAACAGGTCTACTCCTTCCAACACTTTTTTGGAACCATAATGCTTGGAGAGGTTTTCCACCTCCGCCACCACTTTTCCAGGGGTTACGGACACTGGAAAACGAACGGTCATGACACTACTATCTTCTTCATCCACCTCAATACGCTCCAACTTGTCCAACTTTTTAATGAGCGATTGAGCCATGGAAGCCTTACTGGACTTGGCCCTGAACTTTTCAATCAAGCGTTCGGTCTGCTGTATCTGCTTTTCCTGGTTCTTTTGGGCACTGAGTTGCTGCTCCTTGATTTCTTTTCTCAGTTCCAAAAATTTGGTGTAAGGTTTGTTGTAATCATAAATCCTACCCAAAGAGATCTCTATGGTGCGGTTGGTCACATTGTCCAGGAACATTCTATCATGCGAAACGATGACCACAGCTCCTGAGTAATTGTTCAGAAACTGCTCCAACCAAATGATGGATTCAATATCCAAGTGGTTGGTAGGCTCATCGAGCAACAACACATCATTGCTTTGCAAAAGGAGTTTGGCCAATTCAATACGCATTCGCCATCCACCTGAAAAGGTATCGGTAAGTTTTTCAAAATCCTCCCTTTTAAAACCAAGTCCCAACAACACTTTTTCGGTATCCCCTTGATAGTTGTAACCGCCCAAGATCTCATAACGGTGGGTCACGTCGTTCAGGTCTACCATCAATTGGTGATAACCTTCACTTTCATAATCGGTACGTTCTGCCAAAGCGGTGTTGATCTCGTCCAATTTCAGTTCCAGTGACTTGATCTCGGCAAAAGCTTGGTACGATTCTTCCAGAACCGTCCTTCCTTCTTCAAAGTCGATGTCTTGCTTCAAGAAACCTATCTTGATGTCCTTTTCCATGGCAATGGTGCCTTCATCAGGACGCATTTCCTTGGAAAGTAATTTGAGCATGGTAGATTTACCGGCCCCGTTTTTCCCTATCAGACCCACCCTATCTCCCCCATTCAAACGGAATGAGATTTCTTCAAAAAGGTATTCGCCCCCAAAGGCTACGGAAAGGTTGTGAACATTTAGCATTTTATGTGACCTGAATTACATAACAAAACTTGCAGTATCTTTACTTTTGCGTAAAAATCGGTGCAAATGTTAAAAAAAGGAACCAAACTCTACAGCATTTTAACAGGAAGTTGCCCTAGGTGCCATGAGGAAAGCATGTATCAGACCTCTAATCCCTATGCACTTTCCCAAATTTTTAAAATGCACGAGCGGTGTTCACACTGTGGTTTGAAATACAAGATCGAACCTTCTTTCTTTTACGGTGCCATGTACGTGAGTTATGCTGTGGGTATTGCTTTTGCCGTTGCCGCTTTTGTGATTTCCTTTCTCTTTATCGGAACTTCTTTGAAGACCGCATTTATTTCCATTGTGGCCACTCTGGTAGCTTTCATGCCTTTGATCATTAGATTGTCCCGAAACATTTGGATCAATTTCTTTATCAAGTATGATTCCCATGCCGTGGAACACCATCACCCTGTAAAAGGTTAATTTCCGTAGTATTTTTTCGTGAAGCGCTGAATATCGATTTCTGGGTCGAGTGCTACTCCTTTTTCAATATAGTTGAACAATTGTCCAGAGGCATAAGGAGCTATCAGCACCCCTCTGGAACCAAATCCGTTCAACACATAAAGATTGTGCTGCTCGGGATGCCTGCCTACCAAAGGCCTGCGATCCACCACCGTAGGGCGAATGCCTGCGACATGGTCCACAATATCAAAATCGCATTTTAAAAAGGTGGCCAATTTTTCCAGAAGCTCCTTCTTGGATTCATCAGTGGGTTCATTGGTCTTGTCCTTCCATTTGTAAGTAGCCCCTACCAAGTATTTAGCCCCTCCCATTGGAATGGTAAAGACCGACGATTTGATGACATTCCCTTCTTGGTATTCTGGCGCAGAGATGACCAAAAGTTCCCCTTTGGTCCCGTTCAAGGGAAGGTATCCAAAATAGGGGTCATTGGTAAGGCCATATCCACATGCAAAGACAATCTGTTTAGCCTTTATGCCTTGGTATTCGATATGGTCTTCACAGTGATTCAGCGCGGAGAAATCAAAAGTTGAGTGATCGATGGTGCCTTTATCTGCCAAATAGGCGCCATAAGCCTTCACCAATGCCCCTGTGTCTATTCTTCCTGTGTGTTTTACCTCTCCAAAGCCAAAGGGGGCATCAATGGATGGATTTTGATTTGGAATGATAAGGGCAGAAAGAAAACGGTCCAATCCCGGACGGTCGGCAGCCTCGAACCAACTGTTCTGCTCCTCGATGGAGGCAAATTTGCGAAGTACACGAAGGGGATGATCCAATTTTTCCTCCAATTTTTCCTCCAATCGTTCATAAAAGGGTTTGGCCATCTCCAATTGGTCCTTGGCCTTCCATGCCATCGTGAACCGTTTCAAAATTACGGGGTTGTAGAGTCCGCCCGCCACTTGGGATGCCTGTTGCGAACGATCCGCAATAACCTTAAAGGTTTTGCCTTCTCTTTCCAGTACTTCACAAAAGGAAATCCCGGCCAATCCCATACCTACCACTATATAATCCAGCATAGATCAAAATTAGCCATATGTGCCTTGCTGACCACGTGGGTCAAGAAAATTTTTACAAAAAAAACGCCGCACTAGTGTGCGGCGTAATTTGTAATGAATTGGAAATTTGTTTTATGTTGTCCCGAAATACTTCGGGATTAATTCAGCTATTGGTTTTATTCGCCCTAAAGTCCTTTAAAACCCAAGCTTCATTAATATGCCCACATATCCTGCTCTCTATCCCTAATGGATTCTTTGATCCTTTGGGCCTCAAGCAATTGGAACAATGCATTATCAAAAATGTAATCGTCGATTTTACGATCTTCATGTACGTTTTCCTCTTTGTAGATCACCCCGTTGAAGCGTCTTGCGTTCAACAGCATGTCAAAGGAAAGGGGTCTTGCAGAGTTCCTCTGGTTGTACACCTTGGCCTCGTGCAAAATTTGCCTGGCCGCAGGGAACCATACCCAGAACAATTCAACTTTGTTAGAATTTGGATCTACAGACTCGTCGTCGATAAAGTTCACGTCGGGAGCAACGGGTGCAATCCCCAACAAACGATATTTAAGCTCTCCCTGGCGCTTATCAAAATACCAGATACCTTTTATGTGGTACTCCTCAATGTCCGCAGCGGTAAGATCCCTTTTGTTGATAAACTCAGGGGAAATTTGTTCACCGGCATTCATTTGTTCGTAACCAAGGTCCGTGGTATCGATTTTGCTCAAGGTCGCAGAAAGGTCTTCCAGTTTCCTTTTTTCGGTAAAATAGGAATCCGTATAGACTTCTGTGAGCTTTCCATTTCTGATGTTCTTCATCAGAACGTGGTACAAAGACCTTCTGTCTGCCCCGATACCAATGGTATCGGTGGGGTAGTACAGCGGAAAGTTGACACGCTCGTCCAGGTCGATAATCTCCCAAACGGTCTTGGACCAAAGGATATCCCTATCATCCACGTAACCGTACTTAAGGGGCTCATCGGCGTCCTGCTCTATTTGAGCTTCGGTCTTTTTGCCAATATCACCGGGCAACTTGGCATTCAAGATGTTTGCCTGACCCATCATTGATACGGGCAACACGCCCAACAATCCGATTATTAATGCATTTTTCCAATTCATGATCACTTGTATACTTTTATACTTTATTAGTTTGTAAGCTCAACCATAACAGGAGATACTTTCTTCAACTTGTAGCTCTTGTTATTGGTGATATACGCTTGGATATCGAATATCTGGATGGCGTCGCCCCTTCCGGCTCTCCTAAGAGCGGATTTGGCCCTTGCATCCAATTTGTTTCCACTAACTACTACGGTAGGCTGACCAGGAACTTTGAACTTGAACTCGCTAACGGCAAGGTTCAAATCGAAATCGAAGTCTTCCAACATGGCACTTACAGTGGCAATTTCAAGGTTGTTCCTTGGCATTTTGATGCTACCAGCCTCACCACGAACGGTACCGCTAGGTCTTGGAATATCCTTGATACGGAACTCAGATTTGGTAGAGATACCTTTACCATCTGGCAAGGTACCAGAAGCGGTAATGGTCACAGATCTACCTGTACCTGGGTTCATGATATAGTTGCTTCCGCTTCTTCTGGTCAAACCAGCGGCAGACGCAGTTACTTTGTTATCAGGAATACCAGGAATGGAGATGGTCATTGGGTTGGCCACACCACGGTATACCACATTCATCTTATCCGCAGAGATCACCGCTGCATTAGGCATGGAGATGGTGGCAAAAGTGTTATTCACTTCCACGGGCACCTCGTTACCGTCCTGCATGTAGGTCATGGTTCCTTTGATGGTGTGGTCACCAGGGGTACCGGCACTGATCAACATTTTGATACCACCAGCTTCCAAAGCGTAATCTGTTCCTTCCTTCAATGGTCTACCATCCAAGGTCAATTCAGCTTTTACCGGAGTAGAGGTCTTGTCAGTCTTACTAACAATGATCTTACCATCGTATTTTTCACCGGTGTAGTATGCTGTTTTTGGAGCGGACAATGTACTTGCAAAGTTTGTAAGGGATACAGCGGCCGTCAGGTTACCTTCCAAAAGATTTTTCAATACCTCTTGTTCGGTAGTTTTAATATCGGATTGCAATTGGGTCAACTTGGTCAAAGAGGCTACCAATGGGAACCCTTCATAATGATAGTTGATCCAATCTTGACGCGTACCATCCCTTTTCTTCACTTTTCCGTCGGCATCACCAGTTGCAAAACGAGTCTTTACAGCTTCCTTAACAGCTGTAAATTTATCTTCGGGCAACGTATTGATCACACCTTCACGGTAATCATTGATCTGCTTCATGAACTCTTTTCCTTCAGGGCCTAAATTATCGCCTTGGAAGAATTTTTGGTCCAAGTAGTCAGATTTGTCCATGACCACATAATCTTTTGGATCTTCGAGATCCTTGGTCATTGCTTTCTTCAATCCTTCCAAATAGTTGTAGTACGTATCGGAAAGTTCTTTGATCTTTTGAGCATCTTGGTAAAGTTCACCGTACTCTTCCGCATTTTCCTCTGCCTTTGTGCCCAAGCTGGCCAAAAATTCAGAGTTGTTTGCATCCATGTTCGTATTTGAAGTCTCCAGCTTTTCGTTCATAAGACCGAAAGCCGCAAGTACTTCCTTGCTCATATTCAGGGCCAACATCGCGATGAAGATCAAGTACATAAGGTTGATCATCTTCTGACGTGGTGTTTGTTTTCCTCCTGCCATGTTTTCTAATTAGATTTTAAAATTAATTTGATTTGGGTTTGTCTTTTGTTGATCAAAACTTCTAATTAGTTTCTACCACCCATGGCGGAAAGCATACCTCCGTAAACTCCGTTCAAAGAAGATAGGTTGGTGGCCAAAGATTCCATTTGATCTTTCAAGGCACCTGCATTCTGTACCACTTCCTCGTTGATAGAGGCTTGACGGCTAGCGCTTTCCAACTGTACTTTGTACAAGCTGTTCAAAGACTCCATTTGAGCGGCAGCGTGTGACAACTCTTCAGAGTATTTTTTGGTGTGTTGGATGGCATCTGTAGTAGGCGCGATATTTTTAGCGGCACCTTCAAAACTCTTGATGCTCTCACCCAAGCTAGAGAATAGATTGGCATCGATGTTGGCTTCTTTAAGCAATTCGTCCAATTTTCTGGAAAGGATACCTTCTGCTTCCTTGGCATCTTTGGCATCTTGCTTTTTGCTAGCGGTTTGTTGACCACCTGCCAACTCTGGGTAAACCAAAGCCCAATCGTATTCGTCATCTACTGGTTCAAATGCACTGATAGCGAAGATCAATGCTTCCGTAATTAGTCCAACCGCAAGAAGAAGTCCACCTGTAAGGGGTCCAAACTCCCAGTGAAGGATCTTGAACAATGCACCAATAATTACTACCGATGCTCCAAGCCCGTAGGCCATGTTAAACAATTTTTTTGTTGATTTTGACTGTGCCATAATTCTAGTTTTAATTAAGTTATATAAATAAGTATTTGGTTACAAACTTTGATTTATATAATGTTCTCGTTGAATTCTATTTTATAATCCTTTTCCTTTGGTCGAGTCTTCCTCTCCCATATAATCCTGTACCGTTCTGAAGCCGATGTAGCTCCTTGCAGAATCTTGGTACTCATAGTCCCTGGTGCTCACTTGAAGGAAATAAGCAACATCCTTCCAAGATCCACCGCGTATCACCTTTCTTTTGTTCTGGCCCGATCCCACGTTGGGGTTCATGGTTGAAAGATAATCGTATGCGTTTTGGTCAAAACTTGAACTTGTCCACTCCGACACGTTTCCAGCCATATTGTACAAATTGTAATCGTTCGGCTCAAATGATTTTGCCTCCACGGTATACAATGCCGCATCAGCGGCATAATCTCCACGCTGTGGTTTAAAGTTGGCCATAAAACAACCGGTATCACTGATCACATATGGCCCCCCCCATGGATACGTTCCTCCTTCAATACCACCTCTTGCGGCATATTCCCATTCGGCTTCGGTAGGCAACCTGAACTGGTTCACGAACTGTTTGCCACGGGATTTTTGGTCGTCATTTTTGAATTTGGTCCTCCAGTTACAGAACGCCTTGGCCTGCATCCAGTTTACACCCACTACAGGATAATCACTGTAGGCATCGTGCCAAAAATAATCGTTGTGCATGGGTTCGTTATAGGAATATTCAAAATCCTTGATCCAAACCGTAGTATCTGGATAGATCTCCAATTCTTCGTGTCTGATAAAATCTTTTCTTCTTCCGGTCTTGGCCCTAGCAGCGGCCTCAATGTCCATCCAGTTATACTTGTACTTCAGTTTGGTCACATCAATGGACCTTAGACCATTATAACTTTCTTCTTCAGGAAGATAAATGGAATCCATTACTTCGGAATAGTATTCATCTGGATATTCGGAAGTATCCCAGATCAAATCCACATCCTTGTTCAATGCCCTTCCTTCATAGCCTGTTTCACCAAGTCCGGCGTAGTTGTCGAGCATGTATTTGTCATAAGCGGAAAGCTCGGTGGTGTCAGTATCCTTAAAAGCATACTCCCCGATACCTTCGTCTTCCGGTCCAATGCCAAGCTCATCGGCCAAGATGGCCAATCTGGTCCTTACAATGGAATCCTTTACCCACTCCACAAACTGTCGGTATTCGCTGTTGGTGATTTCCGTATCGTCCATATAAAAGGAACGAACGGTTACCGTTCTTGTCGGAGCGTTCAATACTTTCGCCTGATCCTCCTCAGCTTTACCCATTACAAAGGCGCCGCGGGGAATCAGTTCCATCCCATAGGGTTTTTCTGGATGCCATTGTTTTCCACTGACCCCAACTAGTTCACCTTTTGACCTTGATTTAGAGCCACAACTGCTTAGCAAAAAAACAAGTGCTAGAGATGAAAAGAATAGCTTTCTCATACTTTAGGTTAAATTATCGATTCAAGATTTTAGACTGTGAAACACATTTTCATTACTCTCAAAACTGATTTTTGAATAAATTATTGTGCAAACACAACCAATGCTCAAAATTTTAATTTGTTCAGTTAAAGCCTTTCCTATAGGCTTTGAACCACCTTTCTGGGATAATTTGGTTGCAAGCATCCAAATAGTCCTCTTCGGTGCATGGTAATAACGCCACCGAATTTGTTTTAGTATGTTCAGCTAAAATTGATGGGACCTCTACCCACCAGCGTTCCGTAACATGGCTTTTGTAGAATACCAGTTCTTCCGAATCGGTGGGCACGGTAAATTTTGTGAAGTCTTCGCTCTTGGAGCTGGGCTGTTCCTTGATCCTGAAACTCAGCCCTTCTATAAAATACCAAATGATCTGGGCAATCATTTGAAATGCTTGATATGAGTTCTCCCCTTCGTAGATACCAAAAAGGGAAACCCTATCGCTGATGCCAGCGTACCGGGCAATGGCACATATCTCCCTTCCCGTGAAACCATTTGGGGAAAAGTTCTTGGACATTCCTATTTCAGCTGCCCTGATGGCCCTAAGGTCCAAGCTTACGATATCACTGCTCCGCAAAACAGGCTCGGCCAATCCTATGTTGTTGGCAATCTCTCCCAAACGGTATGCATCAAAGAACAGTCGTTCCATAAGATCCATTTCTTCCTGTGCATTGAAATAGCTCTGGTAACCGATATTGGAAAAGTTGAAAAGATTGTTGGGCTTATCGGTAATGATCTTACTCATATAGGAGTGGGACGATATCAGCTCCTCATCTTCCCCGAAATCAAAACGGCTATCGATGGATACCAGGTTCACCATATCCTTGATCTTATCAAAGGCCCTGTACGTGGGATACGTAATGTCTTGGGTAAGACCGATCACTATCGGAATAATATTTTCTTCCAAAAGCCCGGCCACGATTTCCTTTACCACAAAGTAGGTGTCCTCTACGGAATCACCTTCCTCCACATCCCCTATATCGATGATGGTAGAGTTCCAATTGCCCATCATGAGCTTGTACAATTGGATGCGCACCTCATCCAAATCGAGTTTCTCCGGCTTCTTTTCAAAAGCGTTCCTGGATTCCAGAACGCCAAAAATGGCGACATCGGCCTGGGCAAAGACGGGAAGTCCGTCTTTCTCTGTGTGCATAAAAATGTTCTTGCCCAATGCCTGTTGTGGCAACAATTCGGAATGTGCCAATACCTTGTCCGAAACAGGGACCAAAAAATCGAACGCCATCTTTTATTTGAACTTAATGATATTGTTTTGAATTCAATTCCGAAATCTGAATCAATTCTAAAATAGAAATATTATTTTTTAATACTTATCCTCCCAACTATGGTCAATCCAATTCCGAGTCCAACTAAGAGTCCAGAAATAAAATCCATAGTGTCATTTTTAAGGACAAATCGAATGGCAATTCCAACTAATAAGAATAGTAGTCCAATGATTCTCACTTTATTCATATTATTTCTTTGCCTTTGTCTTGGCTTTTTTCTTTGGTGCTTTCTTTTCGAGCAGGACCTTGGCTTCTTCCAGTGTCATCTTGGCGGCATCCACATCTTTGGAAAGCTCCACTTTTACCCTACCTTTTATAATATTATGTCTTCCCCATCGGGCCTTTTCGATCCTAATCTTTTCCTCCGGCCACTCTTGGACCACTTTCTCGGCCTCCTTTATTTTTTTGTCCTCGATCAATTCGATCACATCGGCCTGTGACAGATGATCAAAGTCGTATTTTTTGTTCACGTTGATGAACATGCCGTCCCATTTGATGAAAGGACCAAACCTTCCCTTTCCCTTGGTCACCTCTTTACCTTCGTAAGTGGCAATAGGCGCATCGGCTTTTTCTTTTTCCTGGATCAATTCAATAGCCCGTGCCAAATCTACATCGAAAGCACTTTCGCCTTGATCCAGGGAAATGAATTTTTTACCGAAACGTACATAAGGACCATATCGGCCCACATTGGCCTCCACTTCTTCACCTTTATGCACTCCAAGCTTTCTTGGCAATTGGAAAAGTTCCATGGCTTCTTCAAAAGTGATGGTACCGATGGACTGTTCGGGCAGTAAACTGGCGAACTGCGGTTTTTCTTCCTCGTCCACCGTTCCTATCTGCACCATCGGGCCAAAGCGACCCAACCTTACGGATACCTGTCGCCCCGTTTTGGGATCTACACCCAATACCCGTTCACCACTGGCACGCTCAGCAGTTTCCTCAACCTCCTGTACGTTCGGATGAAAATCCTTGTAAAAGTTTTTCATCATTTGTTGCCAATCCTCTTCGCCGGCGGCAATCTCATCAAAATCTTCTTCTACCTGAGCGGTAAAGTTATAATCGAGAATCTTGGTGAAATGGTTCACCAAAAAGTCATTTACGATCATTCCTATGTCCGTGGGAACCAATTTTCCTTTATCCGACCCCACCATTTCAGAGAGTTTTTGTTCCGAGAGTTTCCCGGATTCCAAAACCATCTGAACATATTTTCGCTCCGTTCCTTCAACACTGCCTTTTTCCACATAGCCCCTATTTTGGATAGTGGAAATGGTAGGCGCATAGGTAGACGGTCTTCCGATACCCAATTCTTCCAACTTTTTCACCAAAGAAGCTTCTGTGTAACGATACGGTGGTCTGGTAAACCTTTCTGTTGCAGAGATGTATATATTTTGAAGTGCCTCGCCCACACGAAGGGCAGGCAACATGCCTTCTTGTTCCTCCACATTGTCCTCATCATCGGTTCCTTCTAGATATACCTTAAGAAACCCGTCAAACTTGATCACCTCTCCATTAGCAGTAAATTCCTCGTCGTGGGTACTGGCCTTAATCTTCACATTGGTACGCTCCAGTTCCGCATCACTCATTTGCGAAGCAAGCGTCCTCTTCCAGATCAATTCATAAAGCTTGGCCTGGTCCCGCTCCAATGATGGGGACTGCAACTTCATATCGGTAGGGCGAATGGCCTCGTGGGCCTCTTGGGCACCTTTGGTCTTTCCTGTAAAGTTTCGCACTTGGCTATACTCATCACCATAACTCTGTATAATCGCATCCTTAGCCGCAGAAAGGGCTTCATTGGAAAGATTGACACTGTCCGTTCTCATGTAGGTGATCAAACCGGCCTCATAGAGTCGTTGGGCCACCTGCATGGTACGGCTCACCGAAAAATATAGCTTTCGCGATGCTTCCTGTTGAAGGGTCGACGTGGTAAACGGTGGCGCAGGGGATTTTTTGGCCGGTCTTTTGGCCAAATCGGCAACCGCAAAATCAGCGCCGATATTATTTTTCAAAAAAGCCTCGGCAGCCGCCTTGGTCGGGAAGGTATTGTTTAACTTGGCAGCAAAAACATTCCCGCCGTCCGTTTTGAATTCTGCCTTTACACGAAATGATGCTTCAGGGGTGAATCCCTCAATCTCCCGTTCGCGTTCCACGATCAAACGCACGGCAACGGACTGTACCCTACCTGCCGAAAGCCCTGGTTTTACCTTTTTCCAAAGCACCGGGGAAAGTTCATAACCCACCAAGCGGTCCAAGACCCTTCGGGCCTGTTGAGCATTTACCAAATTGTAGTTGATATCCCTGGGATTTTCAATGGCCTTTTGAATGGCAGATTTGGTAATGGAGTTGAAAACAATCCTTTTGGTCTTGCTCTTATCCAACTTCAATTCTTCCGCCAAGTGCCAAGAAATAGCCTCTCCCTCGCGGTCCTCATCACTGGCCAGCCAGATCACATCGGCTTTTTGTGCAAGGTCCTTGAGTTTTTTCACCAAGGTTTTCTTCTCTTTGTCTACGGTATATTTTGGCTTGAAATCGTTCTCCACATCCACTCCCAATTCCTTTGAAGGAAGGTCTACGATGTGGCCGAAACTTGACTCAACTTGATAATCTTTTCCTAGGAATCGCTCTATGGTCTTTGCCTTTGCAGGGGACTCTACAATAACTAAATTCTTTGGCATGCACAGGGTTTTGTGGTAACAAAAGTATATTAAAATTTAAACTTTAAGATTTGAAACCTTTGATTTTGATACAAATCACCTAAAATCTTTTTGAAAATTGAAAACTGACAATTATAAGTCAGGGAATAAAATAGAAGCTGAATTTATTAGTATTTTTAAAGACAATAACTAGCTAAACCTCTTTAAAATGAACCATCGTTACTTGATCTTGGCACTTGCCTTGGTCTGTTGGCATCCAACCTTTGCACAAAAAAAATCAAACAAAAATACGGTAACCTATGATCAGTCCCTCTATAGTGGTATGGAATGGCGCATGGTGGGTCCACATCGAGGCGGACGTGCCGGCACAGTAACCGGAGTACCTAATGACCCCAACCTATATTATATGGGTACGGCGGGTGGTGGCGTTTGGAAATCCGCTGATGCAGGGAACTCTTGGGAGTGCATTTCCGATGGATACTTTGGTGGTTCCATTGGAGCGGTCGCTGTTTCGGAATCTGATCCCAACATTATGTATGTAGGTGAAGGGGAACAAACCCTTCGCGGTAACGTTTCCTCAGGAAAAGGACTTTGGAAAAGTATGGATGCCGGTGAGACATGGCAATTCATCGGATTGGAAGATTCCGAGCATATTGCCCGTATCCGCATACATCCTAAAAATCCGGATATCGTTTATGTAGCGGCCATCGGAAATTTATGGAAACCAAACAAGACCCGAGGTGTTTACCGTTCCATGGATGGCGGCAAAAACTGGGAAAAGGTTTTATATGTGAGCGATAAGGCTGGGGCTGGAGACTTGATCATGGACCCCAACAATAGTAGGATTCTCTATGCGGCTACTTGGGAAATGAAACGAAATGGGTACCGCATGGACAGTGGTGGACCGGATAGTAAGATGTTCAAAAGTACGGACGGGGGTGATACTTGGGCCGATATTTCCGAACATTCTGGCTTGCCTGGCTTTCCTTGGGGGATAGTGGGCATTGCGGTTTCACCATTGGATTCTGATCGGGTTTGGGCTATCATTGAAGCTAAGGATGGTGGTGTATTCCGTTCCGATGATGCCGGGAAAACCTGGAAAAAAATCAATGAGAACCGCGCCCTTCGTCAACGGGCTTGGTATTACAGTAGAATTTACGCCGATACCCAAAATATTGACAAGGTCTGGATCATGAACGTAAGTTATGGTGTTTCCACAGATGGCGGAAAAACCTTCACTTTAAAAAATGCCCCCCATGGTGACCACCACGACCTTTGGATAGACCCCAACAACAACCAAAGGATGATCATTGCAGATGATGGCGGTGCACAGATTTCGAACGATGGTGGCAACAACTGGACCACCTATTACAACCAACCCACGGCGCAATTCTATCGCATTGCCACGGACAGTATTTTTCCCTATCGCATTTATGGTGCCCAACAAGACAATACCGCTCTTAGAATTTCACATCGTTCATCTGGAGCAGCTATTACCGAAGAGGATTGGGAACCTACCGCAGGAGGTGAGAGTGCCCACTTGGCACCCGATCCCAAGAACAATCAGTTGGTGTATGGCGGCACCTATAAAGGATACATGAACCGATTGGACCATACCACTGGGCAGACCATTTCCACCAATGTGTGGCCGGACAATCCAGCAGGTTCTGGGGCAGAAATCATGAAATACCGTTTTAACTGGAACTATCCGGTCACCTTCAGTAGACACGACTCCAATGTCCTTTATGCGGGCTCCAATTACCTGCATGCCACTACCGATGGCGGTCAGTCCTGGAAAACGATTTCCCCTGACCTATCAAGAAGTCTACCTGAAACCATCATGTCTTCCGGTGGACCCATCACCCAAGACAATACAGGGGCAGAGTTCTATTCCAACGTTTTTGTGATCAGCGAATCCATTCTGGAAAAAGGAGTGATCTGGACTGGAAGTGATGATGGCCTCATCCATGTAACAAGAGACAATGGGGTAACTTGGGAAAATGTGACGCCTCCCGCTTCCATGTCCCCCAAATTGAACATGATCAACTGTATCGACCCTAGTCCATTTAAAAAAGGAACCGTTTATGTAGCTGCCAGTTCCTACAAGTTTGGGGATTATACACCCTACCTCTACAAAACTGACGACTACGGCAAAACATGGAAATTGATAACAAACGGTATCACCAATAATTATTACACAAGGGCCATCCGGTCAGACAAGACCAGGGAAGGTTTACTTTATGCCGGTACCGAATGGGGCATGTTCATTTCTTTTGATGATGGAGAATCGTGGGTTCCTTTTCAGTTGAATTTGCCCATTACCTCTATCAGGGACCTTCATTTAAGGGACAATGATCTTATTGCCGCCACACATGGCAGAAGTTTTTGGATGATCGATGACCTTACCCCGTTACACCAACTTTCGGACGAAGTCAAGAACAGTGAATTTTATCTTTACAAACCCGATATGGCTTACCGTATGCACCAAGGTGGCGGTTGGCAGGAACCGGACACCAAATTGGTAGGTGAAAACCATCCGAATGGCGCCATTATCAATTTCTACTTGAAGGATTTGAAGGATGGCGACAAGGTCTCTTTGGATATTTTGGAAATGGACGGCACCCTTATCCGAAGCTATGCTAACACGGCGTCACCTGATAAGATGAAACCATCATCCACCCAAAAATTGGAAGTGAAAAAGGGAGGTAACCGCATGGTGTGGAACATGAGGCATCCAGGGTATGAAGAATTTAAGGGAATGATCTTTTATTCATCCCCCAATGTAGGTCCAAAGGTTGTTCCTGGCGATTACAAAGTACGTTTGACCTATAACGGGACCACCATGGAACAGACTTTCTCCATTCAAAAAGACCCGCGCATTCCCCTTACGCAGGATAATTTTCAACAACAATTTGATTTTTTGATGAAAGTTCGGGACCAAGTTACCCGGGCAAACAAGACTATCATCAACATCCGTGACATTAAGAAGGATTTGGCCTATCTCAAGGAAAAGACTACGGATAATGCCGAGATCAAAAATTTGGTGGACACTTTTGAATCGGAGCTTTCCATTATCGAAAACAATATCCACATGACCAAAAACCAAAGTAGTCAAGATCCTGTAAACTTTGGAATCCGAATTAACAATAGACTTGCTTTCCTATTGGCAGATTCACAGCGTGGTGATCAACGGCCCACCAAACAAGCCCAGGAATTTTTTGGGGAAGTCACCAAAGAGTTGGACGTACAGATCAATGCTTTAAATACTTTGGTTAAAAAGCACGCTACGGCCATCAATGAAAAAGTGGAGGAAAACCACATCAAAATGATATCTATAGAATAACCCAAACCATGTGGAATAATAAAAAAACGCCCTTTATAAGGGCGTTTTTAATTTTCAAGAAATCCTATTAATCCAAACCGATCTGGCTCAACAGTTTAATATTGTTATCCAAATATTCATATTGATACAGGACTCCGTCTCCCACCATGATCAAATGACTTTCCAAAGGAATCACATCAAAGGTGACAATGTCCTCAAAATGGTTCAATTCCTGAAGATTATGGATATCGGTTTTATCATAGACTTTCAGACCGGAAGCCCCATCGCAAACAAAGAGTTTTTCGTCCTTTATCCCCAAACCAAAAGGACCATCCAAAGGATAGGATTCGGCAAGTACCGGACTTTCTATATTGGTTAGGTCCACAATGAAAAGTCCACTTTCCGTTGCGCCACACATATTACCACCCCGTAAGGTAACAAAGGCATAATCCCCATCCACCACCACGGGATCACAAGCGGTCCCATGTTCAAATTCTGAAACCAATGTTGGGGTAGCTGGCGAAGTAATATCATAAATATACATACCCCGCATACTACCCAAAAACAAATAGTTGCCCTGATTGAAAATGGTCTCGATGTCAAATCCAGCATACACATCTTCCAAATCTTGGGGACTGTCCAAATCGGAAATATCAAAAACGTTGATATTATGGCTATCCACGGCATACAGGTATTCATCCACAATCTTGAAACGGGCCAGAGATCCTCCTTGACCTGTACCACTATCGGAAAACTCGGCAGCTGCCAGCCCATCCATAAGTACAATACCACCGTTTCTTTGTTCCACTTCCGACTTCAATCTTCTCTCGGTCGTGGTCTCCCAACCTACAATAATTTCCGTGTCATAATCATAGTCCTCATATTCGAATAAATCGGCCAACGGAAAAAACACGTTGTTGTACAATACATCTTCCAATCGATTTACAAGCTGAATGTTATTGATATCGGAAATATCAAGGACTACCAAATCCATCATACTATCCGCAAACACGTAATCATTTTTGATGGAGATATCGATATTTCCCGGAATGTTGATAAATCCCACTTTTACCGGTTGCTGGGGATTGCTATTATTGATAATATGGATGCCACGGTATTTATCATTGATGAAAATATAGTCCCCATAAGTATATACCTTTCCCGATTCTTCAATGGGTTTGGGGGCAACGATGGTGACACTGGTGGCAAATTCGGTCTTGGACATGACCAAAGGCCTGGCTACAATATAATCGGCATATTGGTCATCCGAATTATCATCGGTACAAGAAACGAAAAACAATACGTTCAAGACAAATAAAAGCAAGAGAGTCTTTTTCATAGCGGTTTGTGTTTTAATCACATAGATGGGAATTCCACAAAAAGTTGCGCTTTATTCAACTTAAATTTTACGACCTCTCCAACATACCTTAGTGTAATAGTATGCATTGCCAAAACCCAATATAATTCGAGCATTCCTCAATTTAATCTTAAAAAACACTGCCATATTGTCACTAAAATGGAATAAGCATTATCTTTGCACCCCATTGAAGCAATATGATCAAGGACGAAAGCGTAGAGAAAATAATAACCGAGAGCCTGCAAGGAACTCCTTTGGCCCTTCAACATAATGATAAAAACACCCGCAAACTTTACATCGAAAGTTATGGGTGTCAGATGAATTTTTCCGATAGCGAGATCGTGGCCTCCATATTGGCCAAGGAAGGTTTCAATACCACCCAACTGTTGGAAGAAGCCGATCTGGTGTTGGTGAACACTTGTTCCATTAGGGAAAAGGCGGAGCAGACCGTACGCAAGCGTTTGGAAAAATTCAATGCAGTTAAAAAAATCAACCCTGGAATGAAAGTGGGTGTATTGGGCTGTATGGCCGAACGTCTGAAAAGCAAATTCCTGGAAGAGGAAAAAATTGTGGACATGGTCGTGGGACCCGATGCCTACAAAGACCTTCCCAACCTGATCCAAGAAATTGATGAAGGCCGCAATGCCGTGAACGTAATCCTCTCCAAGGACGAAACCTACGGCGATGTGGCCCCTGTTCGTTTGAACAGTAATGGTGTCACCGCATTTGTAACCATCACTCGAGGTTGCGACAACATGTGCACCTTTTGTGTGGTGCCTTTCACCCGTGGCCGTGAACGCAGCCGCGACCCACAATCCATTTTGGAAGAAGTAAATGACCTTTGGGAAAGAGGTTTTAAGGAAGTGACCCTTTTAGGGCAGAATGTGGACAGTTACCTTTGGTATGGTGGCGGACTCAAGAAGGATTTTGAGAAAGCCACTGAAATGCAGAAGGCCACTTCGGTAAACTTTGCCAAGCTTTTGGAACTGGTTGCCCAGGCACAACCCAAGATGAGGATCCGTTTCTCCACCTCCAATCCGCAGGACATGACCTTGGATGTAATCGAGAGCATGGCCAAATATGACAATATCTGCAAATACATCCATTTGCCCGTTCAAAGCGGTAGCAATAGGATTTTGAAGGAGATGAACCGTCTTCACACCCGCGAGGAATATTTTGAACTGATCGACAACATCAGAAAAATGATCCCCGATTGTGCCATTAGCCAAGACATGATCACCGGATTCCCGACGGAGACGGAAGAAGATCATCAGGATACGTTGAGCCTTATGGAATACGTAAAATACGATTTCGGTTTTATGTTCGCCTATTCTGAAAGACCCGGAACCTTGGCAGAACGCAAAATGGAGGATGATGTTCCCGAAGAAACCAAGAAAAGACGTCTTCGTGAAATCATCGACCTGCAGCAAAAACATAGCCACTTCAGAACCCAAGAACACTTGGGCAAGGTTGAAGAGGTGCTTATCGAAGGACCTTCCAAAAAATCCGACGCCCACTGGATGGGTCGAAATTCGCAGAACACTGTGGTGGTATTTCCAAAGGAACACTACCAAGTGGGCGATTTTGTCAACGTAAAGATCAATGAATGTACTTCGGCCACCTTGATCGGTGAGGCTGTGGGGTACTCAAAAAATAATTAACCACTTTTTGTTATCCGGTTTGTTCACTGAGCGTAGTCGAAGTGAAATTCGGAATGCAAAAGAGAAAAGACTCCTGCAGTTGCAGGCATCATAGAAAATGGAAAGTGTACAATCCATAAAACAACGGTTCGAGCTCATCGGTAACGATGTAAAACTCAACCGGGCCATAGAAAAAGCCATTCAGGTGGCGCCAACGGACATCTCGGTTTTGGTGACCGGGGAAAGTGGTGTGGGAAAAGAATCCATCCCTAAGATCATTCATTCCCTTTCGCACCGAAAACATGCCAAATATATTGCGGTAAACTGCGGGGCCATTCCCGAGGGCACCATAGACAGTGAACTTTTCGGACACGAAAAGGGGGCCTTTACCGGGGCCACCCAAACCCGAAGCGGTTATTTTGAGGTAGCCGACGGCGGGACCATCTTTTTGGACGAGGTAGGGGAACTACCCCTCACCACACAGGTACGTTTGCTCCGTGTATTGGAAAATGGGGAATTCCTAAAAGTGGGGTCTTCGCAAGTGCAAAAGACCGATGTTCGCATTGTGGCCGCGACCAACATCAACATGTTCGAGGCCATCAAAAAGGAAAAATTCAGGGAAGACCTTTATTATAGGTTGAGCACCGTTGAAATCCATATTCCGCCGTTAAGGGAAAGACGTGAGGACATCCATTTGTTGTTCCGTAAATTCGCTTCGGATTTTGGACAGAAATACAAAATGCCCACCATCCGTCTGGAAGATGATGCCGTGCATTTGTTGCTAAAATATCACTGGCCCGGGAACATCAGACAGTTGCGGAACATTGCCGAACAGATTTCAGTATTGGAAGAAAACCGTACCATTTCCGCAGCCACTTTGAACAGCTATCTGCCCGATGCCGCGGGTTCCAATTTACCTGCCGTGGTAGGTCAACCCAAAAAAGAAAGTGATTTCAGTAACGAACGGGAAATTCTATACAAGGTTCTTTTCGATATGAAAAGTGACCTGAACGACCTCAAAAAACTGACCTTGGAATTGTTGAAGGACAACGATACCTCTAAAGTGCAGAAGGAAAACGAAAATTTGATCCGCAAAATTTACGGCAGTCATGAAGAGGAAGAGGACATTGATCTTGAAGAAAATGTGGCAACCGAAGTTTTGGGACTCCCAGAACCGGTGATGGAGGCAACGTCTGCAGCTACTGCCATACAGCCCCAAGAGGACCGCTATCATTTTGCCGAAGAAATCCAAGAGGAAGAAACCTTATCTTTACAGGAGAAGGAAATCGAATTGATCAAAAAATCCTTGGAACGCAACCGCGGTAAAAGAAAAGCGGCAGCGAATGAATTGGGCATTTCGGAAAGAACCCTTTACCGAAAGATTAAACAATACGATCTTTGATCTTCGATTAAAATGATTGCAAAGCACATGAGCATACAAAATAGTTTTAGGGTCGCAGTGTTGGGATTAACGTTATTTCTTTCCGGTTGCGGGGCCTACAATTTTTCCGGAGCGGATGTCGGTGAAGCCAAGACCTTTCAGGTAAACTTCTTCCAAAATTACGCGGACCAAACCCCTGGTTCCATCATTGTGCCCAGCTTGGATAGGGACTTTACCCTGTCCCTTCAGGACATGATCAATAACTTGACCAGCCTTTCCCTGACAGGAAGTAACGGTGATTTGGTGTATGAAGGCGAAATTGTGGAGTACAAGGTCATTCCGATGACGGCAAACTCAGAACAGAGAACCTCCCAGAACAGGCTTACCATAAGTGTGAACGTTCGTTTTTTCAACACCAAAAAACCGGATAACGATTTTGAGCGAAGGTTCTCCTTCTTCTACGATTTTGATGCTGCTGCATCGCTGACCTCCATTCAGTCCGCGGCACATGAAGAGATTTTTGAACGACTGACACAGGATATTTTCAACGCATCCCTGGGCAATTGGTAACGATTTTATGAACGTTTCGGATTTTATACATATTCTTCAGAACTCCAATACCATCCTTTCCCCAAAACAAACGCGGGAACTGGAAGATATGATCGAGGAATACCCCTACTTTCAGGCAGCAAGGGCCTTGCACCTAAAAGGGTTGAAAAATCTGGACAGCTACAAATACAACAATGCCCTTAAGGTTACCGCGGCCTATACCACGGATCGCGATGTACTTTTTGATTATATCACCTCCAACGAATTTGTCCAAAACAATATAGCCGATGCCATTGTCGGTAGAGGTTCCAAATTGGAAGACCAAAAGGCTATATCGGAAGAAATAGAACCGAATCCGCTTGCCGAAAGTATGCTGGTGGAATCCGATGAACCTGCGTTGCCACAAAACCTTCAGGATGCCGAACAAATCTTGAATCCGGAACTGTTCAAGACCAGGCCAAAGGAAGAGCCCGTTGTTCCTATTGAAAAGGAAAAAACATCCAAACCGGAAAAGGAATTGAACTTGGGCAAGCCCATCCCCTTCACCAAAAAAGAAAAACACTCGTTCACCGAATGGCTACAGCTTACTTCCAAAACCGAAGACCCAGAACCTGAGGAAGATGTGATGGAAGAAGTGGAACGGAAGAAAAAGTTCGAGCTTTTGGACAGATTTATCGAGAACAACCCTAAGATTGTACCTACCGAAAACACCAACCCAAAAGTCAACATTAAGGAGTCCACGAAGTTCGATAAAAATGAATTGATGACCGAGACGTTGGCCAAGGTCTATTTGGAGCAGAAAAAATATAAAAAGGCGATACAAGCCTTTAAAATATTGAGTTTGAAATATCCAGAAAAAAGTGGTTTCTTTGCAGACCAAATTCAGGCGGTGAAGAAGCTGCAGAACGAAAAAGAGTAAAATAAAGAAATGAGCACGTTTACAATTTTTTTGATATTGATCATTATCGTGTGCCTTTTATTGGTGTTGGTCATCATGGTCCAAAACCCTAAAGGTGGTGGTTTGTCCTCTTCATTTGGAGGTGGCGGAACCCAAGTTGTGGGCGGTGTAAAGAAGACTGGTGACTTTTTGGACAAAAGTACCTGGACCCTTGCCACCCTGTTGATTGTGTTGATCTTACTTTCCAATGTTTCCTTGAAAGGAAACTATGGCAGTGCAGATTCCAAACTGTTGCAGGGCGATGACATTGAGTCGGTTCCAGAAACGGTTCCTGAAGAAGTGCCAGAACAACTTCCACCAGCCGGTAACACCAATCCAACGGATACTATCGGAGGATAATTCGAAGTGACAAAGTATACCAAAATGCCAGCTTGAATGACAAGCTGGCATTTTTGTTCTACAGAATGTCAGTTTTTGTGCATTGGCACAATTTCTGCCCAATTGATTCGAGAATTTTTAAATCAAATACCTAAAAATTAATAATATGGCTAAAGTAAATATCAAACCATTGGCAGATAGGGTGCTGATCGAGCCGCTACAGGCCGAGACCAAGACTGCCTCAGGTATCATCATTCCTGACAATGCGAAGGAAAAACCGCAAAAAGGAACCGTAGTGGCCGTTGGCCCTGGTACCAAAGACGAAAAGGTGACCGTTAAGGTCGGTGATACCGTGCTTTATGGAAAATATGCGGGAACCGAACTTAAATTGGACGGTACCGACTATTTGATGATGCGAGAGAGTGATATTTTGGCAATTGTTTAATCAAAAAAATCAACTAAAGAGACATGGCAAAAGATATTAAGTTTGACATAGATGCACGTGATGGCCTGAAAAGAGGCGTTGACAAATTGGCCGAGGCCGTTAAAGTAACCTTGGGCCCTAAAGGTAGAAACGTCATCATCAGCAAAGCTTTCGGCGCACCCCAAGTAACCAAGGATGGTGTTTCCGTGGCAAAAGAAATTGAATTGGAAGACGCCCTTGAGAACATGGGTGCACAAATGGTAAAGGAAGTTGCTTCCAAGACCAACGACCAAGCCGGTGATGGTACCACTACCGCAACCGTTTTGGCACAGGCCATTGTAAAAGAAGGTCTTAAAAACGTTGCCGCAGGGGCAAATCCAATGGATTTGAAACGCGGTATAGACAAGGCTGTTGAAGCTTTGGTAGTGGATTTGGAAAAACAGGCCAAAAAAGTTGGCAACGATTCCGATAAAATCAAGCAAGTGGCCTCTATCTCTTCCAACAACGATGAGACCATTGGTGATTTGATTGCGACCGCTTTTACCAAAGTTGGTAAAGAAGGTGTAATCACTGTAGAGGAAGCCAAAGGTACCGATACCTATGTGGATGTGGTTGAAGGAATGCAGTTCGATCGTGGATACCTTTCTCCATACTTCGTGACAGATACAGATAAAATGGTTGCCGATTTGGACAATCCATTTATCCTACTTTTCGATAAAAAAATCTCCAACCTTCAGGAAATCCTTCCTATTCTTGAGCCTGTGGCCCAATCAGGAAGGCCTTTGTTGATCGTTGCCGAAGATGTGGAAGGTCAAGCCTTGGCCACTTTGGTAGTGAACAAATTGAGAGGTGGACTTAAGATCGCCGCTGTAAAAGCTCCTGGTTTTGGAGACAGAAGAAAGGCCATGTTGGAAGACATCGCCATTTTGACCGGTGGTACTGTAATCTCTGAAGAAAGAGGATTCTCTTTGGAAAATGCTTCCTTGGATATGTTGGGTACTGCTGAAACCGTTACCATCGATAAGGACAACACCACAATCGTAAACGGTTCAGGTAAACCTTCCGACATTAAAGCAAGGGTAAACCAAATCAAGGCTCAAATCGAGACTACAACTTCCGATTACGACAAGGAGAAATTGCAAGAGCGTTTGGCCAAATTGGCCGGTGGTGTTGCCGTTCTTTATGTTGGTGCCGCTTCTGAAGTAGAAATGAAGGAGAAAAAAGACCGTGTGGACGATGCTTTGCACGCTACCCGTGCCGCCGTTGAGGAAGGTATCGTAGCTGGAGGTGGCGTTGCTTTGGTAAGGGCCAAAAAAGTCCTTGAAAAATTGACCACTGATTCTTTGGATGAAACCACAGGGGTACAGATCGTTGCCAAAGCCATCGAAGCTCCTTTGCGTACCATCGTAGAGAATGCTGGTGGTGAAGGTTCTGTAGTAATTTCTAAAGTATTGGAAGGCAAAAAAGACTTCGGTTACGATGCCAAATCCGATAAGTATGTGGATATGCTTCAGGCAGGTATCATCGATCCCAAAAAAGTGACCCGTATCGCTTTGGAAAATGCCGCTTCCGTTGCAGGTATGATCTTGACCACGGAGTGTGCCTTGACCGACATCAAAGAGGATGCTCCTGCTGGACCTCCAATGGGTGGCGGTATGCCAGGAATGATGTAATGCCCAAAGGCATTTGTTTAAAAATAGGACGCCCTGACTTTCATCAGGGCGTTTTTCTTTTGCTTTAGTAGGAGGTCCATTCCTTGGGGACCCAAATACCAAGTTACTTTTTCTTACCAGTAGCTTGGGTAGTCTTCTTAGCGGCTGGTTTAACAGCTTTTGCAGGAGATGACTTTCCAGTTGACTTCGCTTGTTTCATGAGTCAATAAATTAAAAACTATAGTAAATGTATTTCGGTTTTGAATCCAAAAATTTTTATTGGCTAAATATTAACTAAAATCCTTTCCGAAATCAAAACAATTGAACACAACTATTTGTATTTCAATAATTTAATTTATTGTAGCAACAACACTCCCACACGTGAGCATGGTATCACCGTAGTAGGGGTTTCGGATCTCCTTTTCAAGGCTCAACCAATTGGCTCCTTTGTTGTTATCGGCCATAGGGCAATGCTGTACATATAGTTTTTTATCCATTCCCTTCATCTGATTACCAATCAAAATCATGTTTTCCGACAATGAGATAAAAACTTTTCGTTGTTCCTCAATCGTAGTTTTTTGGGTCATTGTTTTAAAATCTCCTGCCACCTTAGATGCGTGGGATTGGCCCATGGCATCCATTTCTTTGGAAGCCAATTCCTTTGCTTGCTTTGCCCCTGCTTCTGCCAATTGCTTCACTTTTTGTTGGTCAGAAGCCACCAAAGCATCCTTTAATTGCAGGTAATTGTCCAAAAGTCCGTCAAATGTTTGTTGAGCTGCCTTGGAAAAATCCATTTTCATCCCCGTGGCCCCATGTCCTTCATGTCCTGTCATGCTCATTTCTCCCTTGGGGTTCATCATCGATTTTTTGCCCTGTAACTGAGCGGCTGCATCCACAGTGAATGTTCCCTTCGCCACCACTTCTTCGCCGGAACTCAATCCTGAATAGACTTGATACGCTCCATCCATCAAATTACCCAATTCTACCTCCCTAAGTTCAAAAATAGGCTCGGTTGGATTTGGTCTAACATAGACTACGGAACGTTTTCCCGTCCAAAGCACTGCACTTTCCGGAACGGTCAACATTTCCATGGCACCATGGTTTGCAACATCAATTTTACCCTGTATAAACATACCAGGTTTCAAAAGGCCTTTTTTATTATCGAGTTCGGCACGTACTTTTACCGTTCTTGTGGCATTGTTCAGAAGGGGGTCCACAAATGAAACTTTTGCACCAAAGGTTTCGTTGGGATAGGCATTGGTGGTTACCTCCATCGACTGTTCCTTCTTGAAGAGGGACAACTGGCTTTCATAGGCATCAAAAATGGCCCAAACCGAATTCAGATTGACCACTTTCACCAATGGCATACCGGTCTTTACATAATCTCCTTCTTCAACCATGATGGAGGACACAACCCCCGAAACATTGGCGTACACCGGAAAGTTTTCCGATACCTTTCCTGAAGCTTCAATTTGGTCAATCTGTGAATCGGACAATTTCCACAATTTAAGTTTGTTGCGAACGGCCGTATACAATTGAGGTTGAGTGGATTTCAATCCGGATGCGGTTAAAAGTTCTTGTTGCGCTGCTACCAATTGTGGTGAATAGATGGTGGCCAGTTTTTGCCCTTTTCGCACTTCCTCCCCTTCAAAATTGATGTTCAATTGCTCAATTCTTCCATCAAAATAGGCGGACTGCACCGCATCCGATTCTTGGTTCACCGCTACTTTTCCAGATAGTTTTACCTGGTCCGTATCTGTGGCACCAGAACCAATCACTACCGTTTCCACTCCCGCCAAGGCAATGGCATTGTCCGTCATTTTGATTTGATTTTGGGTCAAACCCTCCCCTGCGGAATCCGCCGGAATCAAATCCATACCACAGATAGGACAACTACCTGGTTCAGGTTGCATAATCTGGGGATGCATGGAACAGGTCCACATTTGTCCCGAAGCCATTTCAGCATCATGGTCATGATCTGATTCCGGTTTTGTTCCAGAGCCGCTTCCAAAAATGAGATATCCCAAGAGCAGTCCTACGACCACTGCGATACCGACGTACAATAGATTTTTATTTTTCATGTCAATTATTTTTACGTTGTACCCATTTCCGCGCTGTTGGTGATGATGTGAACCACAACAAAAATCCACTCAACACGGTAATCAATCCCAAAAGGGAAAATGCGCGCAGAACGATATTATTGATATCGTCCCTTCCTTCGTAATCCATGGTATGGGTCATCCAAAGAAAATCGAACCATCGCCAGTTGCGGTGCCTGATGGTCTGGAAGGAGCCATCGGAAACGGAAACGTAGGCCTTGATATTTTCAGGGGAATCATAGGTGATGACATAGGCTGGCAACCTTTTCTCGCGGTACTCATGATGCTTATCGGTGGCCGTGATTACATCCACACTTTTCACCTTTAGATGGGCGGCCATTTGTTTCTTGGCAACCTGCAAGGCTTCTTCCTCCGTAATTCCTTTCTTAAGCTTACCGGTCCTTGCATCCACCAAAAACTCATTGTTGATCCAATAATAAGGCCTGTTAGCTATTTCCTTTAAATTCAAGGTGCTAATGTTGACTGGCAGATTTATCTGTGAAAGACCTATCAGTCCATCAAATGCCATCGGTTCATGATGCGTATTTCGGAAATGGTCGCCATGGATCTCGTCGATATCGGTCCAACTGAAATAAAGTCCACTTGCTGTCCACAAGATAAATTGGATGCCTAAAAACAGTCCCAAATATCTGTGGGCCTTTCGAATCTTAATTGCCGTACTGCGTTTTACCATTATGTATTAATCGATTGATTTTGTTCTTAACCTCAAAGCATTGGTGATTACGGAAACAGAGCTGAAACTCATGGCCAAGGCCGCAATCATGGGGGAAAGCAAAATGCCAAAAATGGGATAGAGCACCCCTGCTGCCACAGGAACCCCGATGGTATTGTACACTAAGGCAAAGAAGAGGTTTTGTTTGATGTTTTTCATTACAGCTTCACTTAGGTTTCTGGCTTTCACAATACCGTGTAAATCTCCTTTTACCAAGGTAATCATGGCGCTTTCTATGGCCACATCGGTTCCAGTGCCCATGGCAATACCCAAGTCGCTTTTGGCCAATGCCGGTGCATCGTTGATACCATCCCCTGCCATGGCCACCACTTTTCCTTCGGATTGTAGGCGTTCCACTTCCTTCATTTTATCCTCTGGAAGTGTTTCGGCCTTAAAATCATCCAAATTCAGTTCCTTGGCCACCGCTTTGGCCGTGTTTGCATTGTCACCAGTGAGCATGATCACGGAAATACCTTTATCCTGAATTGCCTTGATGGCTTTGGCACTGGTTTTCTTTATCTTGTCACCAATGGAGACATAGCCTTGGCAAACCCTATCAATGGCAAGGTAGGACACTGTCATTCCTTGCTCTTGGGATTTTTTCACCTCTTCCTTCATGGAATTGGAGATGTCCACTTTTGCCTTTTCCATCAACTTTAAATTGCCGAGATGGACTTCCGCATCCTTTATCTTACCTTCAACACCCATACCCGATACAACATTGAAGTGTTGGGTCTTCAGAATTTGAATATTGTTTTCCTTTCCGAATTGCACGGTTGCCTGGGCCAAGGGATGTTCGCTATTGGCATTCACCGAGACCACGTATTGCAGCAGTTGTTCTGAAGTATAGGTATCGTTGAAGGTTCCCAAATGATCAAAAGTGGGTTTCCCTTCGGTTATGGTTCCTGTTTTGTCCACTATAACTGTATCCACTTTTGCCATTTTCTCCAAAGCCTCCGCATTTTTGATCAACACCCCATTTTGGGCACCTTTCCCAACTCCCACCATAACAGACATTGGAGTGGCCAAGCCCAAAGCACATGGACAGGCAATGATCAAAACGGCAATGGCATTGATCAAGGCAAACACATAGGACGGTTGCGGGCCAAAAATGGCCCAAACAGCAAAGGTGATGACGGAAATGATCACCACGGTCGGCACAAAATAAGAAGATACCCTATCCGCTAAGTTTTGGATGGGAGCCCTACTGCGACTGGCATCATTCACCATGTTGATAATCTGGGAAAGCAAGGTGTCACTACCCACTTTTTCGGCCTTCATCAAAAAGGATTGGTTCCCGTTGATGGTTCCGCTACTTACTTTGTCGTCCACCGCTTTCTCTACAGGGATGGGCTCACCGGTAATCATGGATTCATCCACAGAGGTCTCTCCTTCAGTGATAATTCCATCCACCGGAATTTTTTCACCAGGTTTCACCCTGAGAATATCACCTAATTCTATAGCATCGATGTGCACTTCTTTTTCCTCACCATCCACCACTTTGGTGGCCTTGTTGGGAGCCAGTTTCAACAATTCTTTGACCGCGTTACTCGTTTTACTGTGTGCCCTGGCTTCCAACAATTGTCCCAAAAGTACAAGCGTAAGAATGACCGTAGTGGCTTCAAAATAAACGTGTACCGCCCCGGACTCATCCTTGAATTGGTCAGGGAAAAAATCGGGCATTAGTAATCCTAGTATGCTAAACACAAAGGCCACTCCTGCTCCCAATCCGATCAGGGTGAACATGTTCAGATTCCAGGTCTTTATGCTCCGGTAAGCACGTTCAAAAAACATCCAGGTAGCGTAAAAAACTACAGGTAACGAAAGGGCAAATTGCACCCAGTTCCAATAGGTTGGGGATAAAATCCGATACAAAGGATTATTGGGGATCATATCGCTCATCGCAATCAAAAAGATGGGCAAGGTGAAGCCAACGGCCAACCAAAACTTTTTCAGGAGCTTTTGATAGGTCTTTTCTTCAGCACTTGTTTCTGGCTTCATGGGTACTAGGTCCATTCCACAGATGGGGCAGGAACCGGGTCCATCCTTAACCACTTCGGGATGCATGGGACAGGTCCATTTCTCCCCGGACGATTTTGACAGATTTTGCTCCTCTACAAGATCCATTCCGCAGACCGGACAATCGCCCGGTTTGTCATAGGTCTTGTCTCCCTCGCAGCGCATGGGGCAGTAAAAGGTACCCGTTCCCCCTTGGATGGGTGGTTTTTTCTCCTTTTTGTGCTCATGATGATGGTGACCCGGCATGTGAATGCTATACCTGCCACCATCTTGTTCCAATGCCTTTTCAAATGTTTCAATGGGAATATGCTCCTTCATCTCGATTACGGCTTCGGCCTTTTCCAAGTTCACCTCAACCGTGTCCACCCCCTTCACTTTGGAAAGGGTTTCCTCAACATGGTTTCTACATCCATTGCAGCTCATTCCGTGTATGTGATAGGTATGCTTCATCTTCTTATTTTTTTTCAAAACTAAAGGATCGACATTCAGAGGTCTTTTACAATTTTGGGTTTCTTTTATACAATTTGATCCAACGATCTCCTATCCCAATCCTGTATATTTCTATATTCTGTCATGGACATTCCAGTGATTGCTTTGAACTGTTTTGCCAAATGACTGCTACTTTTATAGTTCAGGTCATAGGCAATTTCTGAAAATGTTTTGTTGTCCATCTGGATTTCCTCCTTCACTTTTTCCATCTTCAGAAGGATAAAATACTTTTCAATAGTCAGCCCTTCTTTCGCGCTAAAAATTTTACTGATTACCGAATACTCTTTGTTCATTTTTTGAGACAGGTATGTCGAGAGATTCTGAGAAAGGCCATTTTCTATAGCTTCTAAAAGATATTTCTTGATATCCACTATTATGGTTTCATTCAAATCGGCTATCCATTCAAAGCCATTTTGATTCAGAATCTCCCGAATACGCTCCTTCTTGTCTTCGGTCCCATCTGCAAATAGGATTTCTCCCAGATCCATTTGCTCCACCACAATTCCAGCCTTCTGAAAATCATTTTTCAGAACACTTTTACATCTGTCACATACCATATTTTTGACCTTTATGCGCATCACCTAGGGCTTATGGGACCAAAAGGTCATTTAATTTTCAGTCTGCGGCTCTTTGTAATCCTCGTTTAAAACGTAGGTCATACCACAAACGGGACATTTTCCTTCAACATCACTACCACTGCCTTCACAATGCATAGGGCAAACATATTTGGAGGTGTATTCCTTGCCTTGCTTGTCCGCAGTCTCCATTTCTCCCATGTTGTGGTCTTTATGGTCCATGCTGTCCATGTCATGATCCTTGTGGTCCATGTTGTGGTCCATGGTCTCTTCTGTTGCAGCCTCGTTGCTCTCTGCAGTTTTTCCTTTGCATGATACGGTAAGTACCAATACTGATGCAAATGCAATTCCGATAACTGTTCTGATGTTTGTTCTCATGTGATATATAAATTTACTTGTTAATTAGATAATTGATGATGGCAGACTGTATATAGTACAGCTGCGTAGATTGAATTTGATTGGTCTGGAACTTTAATTGTAGTTCTTGAATGTCCAGCACATCATTGAAATTAATGGTGCCCGTCTCATAGTTTTTAATCAAGATTTCTTCTGCATCCTTGGCCTGTTCCAAGTTTTTGGATTGGGCCTCAAAAGCAATTCTTGCCTCATTTCGCTGGGAAACGGCCTTGGCATAGGTGTTCTCCAAGACATTCAACCGTTCTTCCTTCCGCAATTCGATTTCCTTTTGACGCAATTGGTTCTGCTTGGTCACCGATTTGAATTTGTTGTTAAAAATAGGAATGGATAAGGTGACCATCGGCATCAAAATATCCTTCCCATTTTCGCTGACCATCATATCCGTGCGTTCCGAAACCGGAATATAGTCCAACCCGATTCCAAAACTCGGGGCATTTTCCTTTTGGTTGACCAATTCTGATTGGGCCACTGATTCAAACAGTTGGTCATACTTGAGCAGTTCGGGGTTCATGGACAACCCTTCCTTCCCCAAAATAGGGTCTTCGGACGGTATCTGCATTTCTTCCACCACTTCCACACCGATACTTTCGTCACGGTTGAGCAAATTGTTGAATACCGCTTGTTCCGCTAGGTATTGTTGATCCAAAATTTGACGTTGTTGTTGAAGTTCGTTTTGGCGTATCTGCAGTTTCAGCACATCCACTGCCGAAGCTTTCCCAACCTCAACCGAAGTAAGTGCCAATTTTTCATAGGTCTTCAATAGGGCAATGTTTTCCTCAAGCACTGTTTTTTTCGCCTGAATGCCGTACAACACATAATAGGATTGGGCCAATGACAGTGCCAATTTGCGTTTGGCTATCACAATTTCGGTGTATTCGGCATCCGCCATGGAACCGGCATAGTTTTCACGTGCCGTTATGGTCCCGAACCAAGGAAGCATTTGGGAAACCGAAAAACGGGCCCTTTGTGCCCCAACTCGGGTTTCGGGTTCGCTTACAAAATAACCTGCCCCAAAGGTGGTATTGGGCAGCGTGTTCACTTCGTTCACTTTTTCCTCTGCAATGTTGTATCGAAGTTCCATCGCCTGGACCACAGGGCTATTCTCTTCCGCCTCTTGTAAATAGGATTCAAGCGTCTGGGCTTTGGCACTAAAGGCCAATACTGCTATCAAAAGGAATAGGAGTTTCTTTTTCATCGACTTTGCATTTTAAGTTGCATTTCTCTTTTCCAACTATATAATACCGGCACTACAAAAAGGGTGATCAATGCGATCAACATGCCCCCAAAACTTGGGATGGCCATGGGGATCATGATATCGCTTCCCCTACCGGTACTTGTCAAAACGGGTAGAAGTGCCAAAATGGTGGTTGCCGTCGTCATCAAACAAGGTCTGATTCGTTTTTCCCCCGCTTCAAGGACGGAGGCCCGAATGCCTTTTAACGTTTCAGGACTGTTCTTATCAAAGGTTTGGGTCAGATACGTGGCCATGACTACCCCGTCATCCGTGGCAATACCAAAAAGGGCTATAAACCCTACCCAAACGGCCACACTTAAATTGATGGTGTGCATTTGGAAAAGGTCCCTAATATTTTCTCCCATAAAGCTGAAGTTCAGGAACCAATCCTGTCCGTAAAGCCAAATCATCATGAAACCACCTGCAAAGGCCACAGCAATTCCTGAAAAAACCATCAGCGATGTGGCCACCGATCTAAACTGAAAATACAGGATAAGGAAGATGATCAACAAGGCCAACGGTACCACAACCGATAAGGTTTTCTTGGCTCTCAATTGGTTTTCGTAGGTGCCGGTAAACTTATAACTGATTCCTTTAGGAACCACCAATTCGCCATTTTCAATTTTCTCAAGAATTTTGGCCTGGGCATTTTCGACCACATCCACTTCGGCAAAACCATCTTGCTTGTCAAATAGAACGTAGCCTACCAAAAAGGTATCCTCGCTTTTAATGACCTGAGGTCCCTGTTCGTATTTAATCATCACCAATTCACTCAAAGGAACCGGATTTCCTTTGGTCACGGGCACATAGATGTTCCCAATATCGGTAGGATTCTCCCGCAATTCCCTTGGGTAACGGACACGGATTCCATAACGTTCCCTGCCCTCCACAGTTTGTGTCAGTGCCATGCCGCCAAGGGCCACTTCAAGCACCTGTTGTACATCTTCGATGACCAATCCGTAGCGCACCAATTTTTCACGATCAATATCGATCATCAAATAAGGTTTTCCCACAATACGGTCGGCAAAAACGGCTTCATCCTTTACCCCTTGTGCTTCCTTCAATATGGGTTCCAATTGAAGGCCAAAATTTTCGATTTCCTTTAAATCTTGCCCTTTAACTTTGATTCCCATGGGTGCCCGCATTCCCGTTTGAAGCATGACCAAGCGGGTTTCAATGGGTTGTAGCTTTGGCGCAGAGGTCACTCCCGGCAACTTGGTAACCCGTACTATTTCATTCCAGATATCATCCGGACTCTTGATTTCAGGTCGCCAGTTCCTAAAGTATTCCCCATCGGCATCAGGGATCAAAAGTGCCCTATCGATTTTGAGTGGTTCCGCTACATGGGAATCCTTATACTTTTCTTCTTGGGTTACTTCCAAATTTGGATTGGCGGCAAACTTGCCATTTTTTAGTTCGAAGTATCCATCCTTGTTCACCTTAAATCGCTGTGGACTGCCCATTTCGTTCTTCTGGTATTCTGATCGGTATTGAATAATATTTTCATACATGGAAAGTGGGGCGGGATCCAATGCGGACTCGGTCCTTCCCGATTTACCCACAACCATTTCAATTTCGGGGATGGTAGCCACGGCCATATCCAATTGTTGCAATACCCGCTTGTTTTCTTCCACTCCCGCATGGGGCAATGATGTGGGCATCAACAAAAAAGAGCCTTCATTGAGTGAGGGCATAAATTCCTGACCCGTTTTGCGCATGATCATAACACCGAAAACCACGATGACCGTAGGAATAGAAAGAAACACCAACTTGTTTTCCAAGGCCCACGTTAAAATGTGGCTGTAATACCTTCTGAAAAGGTAAAAACCACCCAAGAGCACACCACAAATCAATGCTACAAAAATCAGGTTGATGGCAATGCTCCTGTCAAAGCCCAAAGGTCTCCAATAGGTAGCCAAAAGAGAGACAATGGTGGCAATACTGATGCCAACATTGAGCATGTTCCATTGTTTTCTGTTGATAACATCCTTCAACATCAAAATCCCAGAAACCCCAAATGCAATCAACACCAATCCCAGCCAATACCCAAAAATGATAGCCATCAACCCCAAGGCAATCAGCAAACCGTTCCATATTTGTTTAAAAATGGATTTACGGTTGCTCTTCCTGAAAATCATGGCAGCAAATGGAGGTATGAGAAAGAGGGCCACAATGATGGATGCCATTAACGCCATAGTCTTGGTAAAGGCAAGTGGTCGGAACAGTTTCCCCTCTGCACCCACCATCGTAAAAACAGGTATAAAACTGATGATGGTGGTGAGTACAGCGGTTACAATGGCTCCTGAAACCTCGGAAGTGGCATTGTAGACCACCTCGTTAATGGATAAATTATCTTCGTTCTCATCCATGTGCCGAATGATGTTTTCGGACAAGATCACACCCACATCCACCATGGTTCCAATGGCAATGGCAATTCCGGATAGCGCCACGATGTTGGCATCGACCCCAAAATACTTCATGGCAATAAAGACCATAAGCACCGCTACGGGCAAGAGTCCTGAAATCAATACCGATGCCCGCAGATTGAACACCATGACCACGATTACCAAAATGGTAATCAGAATTTCCAGGGTGAGGGCTTCGTTCAAAGTACCCAAGGTTTCTTGGATGAGTTCCGTACGATCATAAAAGGGTACAATGGTCAATTGGGAGGTAGTTCCATCTTTCAACTGTTTGGAAGGCAACCCAGCACTCAGTTCCTTGATCTTTTCCTTCACATTGTCGATGACCTCCAATGGATTTGCTCCATATCGGGCAACCACTACCCCACCGGCCACTTCGGCACCTTCCTTGTCCAAAATACCTCTTCGCACTGCTGGACCAAGTGAAACATGGGCCACATCCTTCACACGAATGGCTGTATAATCGGTGGCTGTAACCACAGCGTTCTTGATGTCATCCAAAGACTTGATGTAGCCCAGTCCTCTCACCAAATATTCCGCTTTGTTGATTTCAAGGGTTTGGGCGCCAATGTCGCGATTGCTTTGCTTTACGGCCTTTACCACTTGATCCAATCCCACTTTATACTGTTTCATCAACTCGGGGTCCACATCCACCTGATATTCCTGTACAAATCCACCTATTGATGCCACTTCGGAAACCCCAGAAGCTGAGGAAAGTGCGTATTTTACATAGTAATCCTGAACGCTACGCAATTCTTGAAGGTCCCAACCCCCCGTTACATTTCCGTCCTTATCGCGGCCTTCCAATGTATACCAAAATATTTGTCCCAAAGCTGTGGCGTCAGGGCCCAAAGCAGGGTTTACGCCATCGGGCAACAGGTTATTGGGAAGTGAATTCAGTTTCTCCAGGATGCGACTTCGGCTCCAATAGAATTCCACCTCTTCATCAAAAATGATATAGATACTCGAAAACCCGAACATGGACGAACTCCTGATGGTTTTAACTCCGGGAATCCCCAACAAGGAGGTGGCCAAAGGATAAGTAATCTGGTCCTCTATATCTTGGGGTGAACGGCCTGGCCATTTGGTGAAAACGATTTGCTGGTTTTCGCCAATATCCGGAATGGCATCTACCGCAACGGGATCACTCGGCAAAAAACCGGTTTCCCAATGGAAAGGGGTATTCACGGTTCCCCAGCCCAAAAAGAGCACGAGCAACAAAATGGCAACCAGCTTGTTTTCGATTAGAAATTTGATGCTTTTGTTCAGCATAAAAATTTGATTTAGACAATAGATCGAGTGAAAAAAATGCATAAACGCACTAGCCCGACCAAAAGGATCGGGATTGAATCAATCTATGTTAAATCAAATAAGGAAAGTCTGGTCCAGAACCTGTACATCCCGTATTAAAGGTGGTGGGTTGTACTCACTAAAATGATTGGGTTCCTTCTCGTCTACTTCAATAAAATGAAAATAGGTATATACAAAGCTTACAATGAAGAACTGTTGGTCCAGACTAAAATCATGGAAAGTGATTTTTAGGTCATGTTGACCTTTCACCGTGAAGGATTCATCATCACAACAGGATTTTTCCATATCCTTTGCCATACCACAGTCATCCGCATGGGAAAACAAGGCAACATCCATCACCCGGCCCATACAAATATGCTTGTCCACCGTCCAGGAAACGGTAGAGGCCAGCACTAAAATGGCCATAAGGGAGGATAGGAATTGATAGAAAATCTGCTTCATCTGACTACAAAACTACAAAATATTAACATTTATTGCTTTGCTTAACAGAAGTTTATGCTGCAACCATGTAATTCACAAATCATTTGTCGAACAAAATCCCAATTCAATACATTTGCAAAAAAAGAATCCCATGCTTACATCTTTGGAACCCGAAGTACTAAAAATCCTTGCCAACAAATCCCAATCTGTTGAAACCCGTTTGGGCGAAATCTGCGAATTGTTGCGCAGCCATGTGAACTATTATGATTGGGTAGGGTTTTACTTCAAAAATGGTGACAAAGAAGAATTGAAATTGGGGCCTTACGCCGGAGCACCAACCGATCATACCATTATTCCCTTTGGTAAGGGTATCTGTGGGCAGGTGGCCGTGAGCAACCAAAATTTTGTGGTACCCGATGTAGCTGCCCAAGACAATTATATCGCCTGCAGCATTACCGTTAAAGCGGAAATTGTGGTGCCCCTTTTTGTTAATGGTGAAAATGTGGGTCAAATCGATATTGATTCCAACACCCCAGACCCATTCACGGAAGCCGATGAACGCTTTTTGGAATTCGTGAACCGCGAGGTGTCCAAAATTCTGTAAAACTTCTACAATTTTGTTGATAAACCGTTCTTCTTTTTCGTGACAAAAGGGGTAATTTTGTGCGCTTAATAAATTGATTCTAAGACACAGAAGATGACTGCCAAAAAAGCCTCCGCTGCATTGATTTCCGTATTCCATAAAGATGGTCTGGAACCCATCGTAAAAAAACTGGACCAACTTGATGTAACCCTTTATTCTACAGGGGGAACCGAATCCTTTATCCGTGATTTGGGTATCGATGTGGTTCCTGTTGAAGACGTGACCAGCTACCCTTCCATTTTGGGCGGACGTGTGAAGACCCTTCACCCCAAAGTTTTTGGTGGGATTTTGAACAGACAGGACAATGAGAGTGATGTGGCCCAAATGAAGGAATTCGATATTCCACAATTGGACATTGTGATTGTGGACCTTTACCCATTCGAAAAAACAGTGGCCAGCGGTGCTTCGGAGCAGGACATCATCGAAAAAATAGATATCGGTGGTATTTCCTTGATTAGGGCAGCCGCTAAAAACTTTAAGGATGTACTTTGTGTGTCTTCCATGGAAGATTACGCAGAATTTTTGGAAATCATTTCCAACGGAAACGGTTCCACAACGTTGGAAGAGCGCAAGCGATTTGCCACCAAGGCATTCAATGTTTCCTCCCATTACGATACTGCTATTTTCAACTATTTCAACAAGGACAAAGAAGAAGCGGCGTTAAAAATCAGCGAGACCAAAGGCCAAGTGTTGCGATATGGTGAAAACCCACACCAGAAAGGGTATTTCTTCGGTGATTTTGAGGCCATGTTCACCAAATTGCACGGTAAGGAGCTCTCTTACAACAATCTTTTGGATGTGGATGCCGCCGTTAACCTTATTGGAGAATTCAAAAATGACGATCCTACCTTCGCCATCCTAAAACACAACAATGCGTGTGGTTTGGCTACGCGAAGCACTATCAAACAAGCTTATGTAGATGCTTTGGCCGGTGACCCTGTTTCCGCATTTGGAGGTATTTTGATTTCCAATGTTGAAATTGATAAGCCTACTGCGGAAGAAATCCACGACCTTTTCTGTGAAGTGGTCATCGCTCCCAGTTATTCCGACGAGGCATTGGAAATTTTGAAAGGCAAAAAGAACCGAATCATTTTGATTCAAAATGAGATTGAATTGCCAGAAACTTTGATAAGAACTTGTTTGAACGGTGTTTTGGTTCAAGACAAGGATTCCAAAACTGATACCAAGAAAGACTTGACCCCAGTAACGGATAAAAAACCGACCGCTGAAGAAATCGAAGACCTATTGTTCGCTTCCAAATTATGCAAACACACCAAGAGCAACACCATTGTATTGGCCAAAAACAAACAGTTGTGTGCCAGTGGAACCGGACAGACTTCAAGGGTGGATGCCTTGAACCAAGCCATCCATAAGGCACAATCCTTCAATTTTGATCTGAATGGTGCCGTTATGGCCAGTGATGCCTTCTTCCCATTCCCTGATTGTGTGGAGATTGCGGACAATGCGGGTATTAAAAGTGTGATCCAACCTGGGGGGTCCATCAAGGACCAATTGAGCATTGATTATTGCAATGAAAACGGAATGGCCATGGTGATGACAGGTACTAGACATTTTAAACATTAATTTTAGTACTTTAGCCGATAATTTTTACCGTTAATCCGAAAATAGACGCTTTTGTATGGGATTTTTTGATTTCATGACCGAGGAAATAGCCATTGACCTTGGTACTGCAAACACCCTGATCATCCACTTGGACAAAGTGGTAGTGGACAGTCCTTCCATTGTGGCAAGGGACCGTGTGTCAGGAAAAATAATCGCTGTAGGCCGCGAAGCCAATATGATGCAGGGGAAGACCCATGAAAACATCAAGACCATACGACCGTTAAAGGACGGGGTTATCGCCGACTTTGATGCTTCGGAAAAGATGATCAATATGTTCATCAAGAACATCCCGGCCCTGAAGAAAAAATGGTTCCCTCCTGCCCTTCGTATGGTTATCTGTATCCCATCCGGCATTACCGAAGTGGAAATGCGCGCGGTTCGTGAATCCGCGGAAAGGGTAAACGGCAAGGAGGTCTATTTGATCCACGAGCCCATGGCCGCTGCCATTGGTATCGGGTTGGACATTATGCAGCCCAAAGGGAACATGATCGTGGATATCGGTGGAGGAACTACGGAGATTGCCGTAATTGCCCTAGGAGGTATCGTATGCGACAAATCGGTGAAAATTGCAGGTGACGTTTTCACGAACGACATCATCTATTACATGCGTACGCAACACAACCTATATGTAGGTGAAACGACTGCCGAGGCCATAAAAATTGAAATCGGTTCCGCCACGGAAGACCTGAAATCCCCACCTGATGACAAAAGTATCCAAGGGCGTGACTTGCTCACCGGTAAGCCCAAACAGGTACAGGTTTCTTACCGAGAAATTGCCAAAGCACTCGATAAGAGTATTTTAAGGGTTGAGGATGCCGTGATGGAAACCTTATCACAAACCCCACCTGAATTGGCTGCGGATATTTATAACACCGGTATCTATTTGGCCGGAGGAGGTTCCATGCTAAGAGGGTTGGACAGAAGGCTCTCCCAAAAAACGGATCTTCCCGTTTATATTGCCGAAGACCCATTGAGAGCTGTAGTACGTGGTACGGGAATCGCCCTGAAAAACTTGGAGCGCTATAAAAGTATTTTAATAAAATAGTCCTGTCTTTTTGGACAGTTCTGTTATTTTATAGGTATTCAAACCTTACTTAACGATACGATTGCATGCAACGCATCATCAACTTTATTTTACGCTATAGAAATGCTTTTCTTTATAGTTTTCTTGCGCTCATTTCGTTGGTGATGACCGTTCGGTCGCATTCCTATCATCAATCCAAATTCTTCAATTCCTCTAAGTGGTTGTCCGGTAGTATTTATGGAATGGGTGCGGATATCTCGTCCTACTTTGGCCTCCGTGAAGAAAACCAAAGGTTGGTACAAGAAAATGAGCGCTTGCGAAGAATGCTTTTCAACACCCAATTTGATACCATCCCAAGTCTGGATTCCACTTATGTGGAATATGGGGTTTTGAGTGCCAAACTCATCAAGAACAGTTTTTCATCGCCTCGAAACTATCTAACCATAGACAAGGGCCGTAATGATGGAGTAAAGCAAGATATGGGCGTCATCACCACCAAAGGTATTTTGGGTATCATCGAAAATGTATCGAACAATTTTTCCACGGTACAGAGTGTGCTCAATACCAAATCGAACATCAATGCCAAGATAAAAGGTACCAACTACTTTGGTTCCCTAATATGGGATACCGAGGACTATACCACAGCCCAATTGGTAGACATCCCCAGACTGGTCCCGCTGGTTGTTGGCGATACTATTGTTACGGGAGGTATGTCTAGCATATTTCCGGAGAACATTCCTATCGGCATCATCAAAAAATATGATCTTAACGCCTCGCGAAGCTTTTACAATATTGATGTGGAACTGTTCAACGATATGGCCAACATCAAGAATGTATATTTAATAGAGAACCGGAACAAGAAAGAAATCGAAGAATTAGAGAATAGGACCCTGAATGAATAACACGATCTTTATAAATATTTTCCGTTTTGTGTTATTGATCCTGACCCAGGTCCTGATTTTCAACAACCTGAATTTTATGGGGTTCATCAACCCGATGGTCTACGTGATATTTTTCTACTGGTATCCCATTAAAGGCAACCGCGCCCTTTTTATGGTCATTGCTTTCTTGCTGGGCTTTATCATCGATATTTTTTCCGATACCATGGCACTGAATGCCTTGGCTTCCTTAACCATTGCGTACGCGCGACCGGTGCTGATGCGATTCTGCTTTGGGGTCAATTACGAGTTTCAGAATTTCAGTTTCAAGAATACCACCAATATCCAAAGAGTGACCCTTTTGGCCTTGATGGTACTCGTTCATCATTTGATATTCTTTTCACTGGAAATTTTAAGTATTGCCCATATCCTTTTAATTTTGAAAAAGGTTTTTGCTACAGGTATCGTAACTTTAATACTTTGTACACTGTTTAGCTCACTTTTTAGTCCTAAAAGTGAATAATTTTGAAACTGCGTCGTTGGATATAAAGGGCTAGGGGTCTACAAATCTGGTCGAGTATGAAAAAATTGTTATTGTCATCGGTTGTCGTCATTATTGGGTTCACCTTTATTGGGAGATTATCCTATTTGCAATTGTTTCGTTTTTCGCCCGATCAAATATTGGACGATCCTGCCATCAAAAAAATTTATGACTACCCGGAACGGGGATATATCTATGACCGGGATGGTAAATTAATGGTGGGGAACCAACCTGCCTATGATGTCATGGTCATCCCTCGAGAAGTAAAGCCTCTGGATACCGTGGAATTTTGTCAACTTTTGGGAATCAACAAGTTGGAATTCCTGAGCAAAATGGAAAAGGCAAGAATATATTCCCCTAGGCTACCTTCGGTTTTGGTTCCTCAGTTATCCAAAGAAGATTATGCCAAACTTCAGGAGAAAATGCGTCACTATGTGGGCTTCTACATCCAAAAAAGGTCCCTCCGGTATTACAATACCCATAGTGCGGCCAATGTTTTGGGCTATATCAGTGAAGTAAACGAGGGGGACCTGCAAAACAATCCCTATTACGTTGCCGGTGAACTAAAGGGACGCACTGGCATTGAAATGGAGTATGAGGAAATCCTCCGTGGGCGAAAGGGAGTAAAACACATCCAAAAAGATCGTTTTAACAGGGATATTGGTCCATACAAAAATGGAAAACTGGATACCCTGCCCAAACAAGGCAAGGAAATCCACATCACCTTGGACAAGGAACTCCAGGAATACGGGGAAAAATTGATGCACGGCAAAAGAGGTGGTATTGTGGCCATAGAACCCAAAACAGGGGAGATTCTGGCCATGATCTCGGGCCCTACCTACGATCCAGCCCTTTTAGTGGGGAGGGAGCGTTCCAAAAACTACAGCAAACTCCATTACGATACCATTGCCAAACCCACTTGGGACCGTTCCATTTTGGCCCAACCCTCGCCTGGGTCACCTTTTAAAACATTGAATGCCCTTATAGCCCTTCAAGAAGGTGTGATAGATCCTAGCACCAAGTTCAGGTGTTACCATGGCTTTTACGTGGGCAATACATTACGGGGCTGCCACTGCGGAGGTGGTGTCCGTGATTTGAACTCGGGAATTTACCAATCCTGCAATGCCTATTTTGCGGGGGTTTTCAGAAAAATATACGACAAATATAGCACTACGGACGAAGGCATGGACGTATGGGACAAACACATCAAAAGTTTTGGTCTTGGCGATTATTTGGGCACTGACCTTCCCACTGGTGCACCGGGAAGAATTCCTGATAAGGAATATTATGACAAATGGTACGGGGATGGTAGATGGGCCGCCTCCACGATCATTTCCAATTCTATTGGGCAAGGTGAGGTTGCCGCCACTCCCCTTCAATTGGCCAACATGACAGCCGCTATTGCAAATCGCGGTTACTTTTATACCCCTCATGTCATAAAGAGTGTTGGAAATTCTGGTGCCATCGACCCCAAATTCACAACTCCCCATTATACAACCATAGACCGTAAATATTTTGAGCCGGTCATTCATGGCATGGCAGATGTATACAATTACGGAACGGCCAAATGGCTCAAGATTCCAGGTGTTGATATTGCAGGAAAAACAGGTACGGTAGAAAATTATATCCGAGTGGATGGTGAACGTATGCAACTCACGGATCACTCCGTTTTTGTTGCCTTTGCCCCTGTTGAAAATCCACAGATTGCACTGGCCGTATATATTGAAAACGGTTATTTCGGTGCCCGTTATGCAGGTCATATTGCGTCCCTTCTGATTGAAAAATACATCAAGGGAGAAATAACCCGGAAAGATTTGGAAACACGGATGTTGGAAAAAACCTTGGAACACGAATATGCCAAACCTTATACGGGTGAACCTTTCAAGATAAACGAGCGTGAGTGGTAAAGGCCCTTTTGGAAGGATAGATTGGATTACGGTAATCCTTTATGTTTTGTTGGTCTTCATTGGATGGATCAATATTTATTCCACTTCGCTGAGCGATACGGCCACTTCCATCTTTGATTTTTCCACCCTATATGGGAAACAGCTCTTTTTTATTGGATTGGCCTTTCTAGGAATCATTTTTGTTCTTTTTGTGGAGTCCAGTTTTTTTGAACGGTTTGCCTCTATTTTCTACGTGGTTTCCATTGTTTTGCTCTTGGGGCTTTTTGTTTTTGGGAAAAAAATTGCAGGGGCCACCTCTTGGTACGATCTGGGCTTTTTTAATTTTCAGCCTTCGGAGCTTGCCAAGGTAACCACTGCATTGGCCTTGGCCAAATTTTTAAGTGATATCCAAACCGATATCCGTAGCGGCAAACATCAACTATATGCCCTTACGATTATACTATTGCCCGCCCTGCTGATCTTACCTCAACCCGATCCAGGAAGCGCCCTCATCTATTTCTCATTGTTTTTTGTGCTTTTCAGGGAAGGTTTCCCACTATATTATCTCGGAATTCTATTGGTCATTGTATTATTATTTGCCACTACCTTGATGTTCGGAACCGTGTGGGTGGTCATTGGATTAATAACCCTCGCCCTTTTGGTATATACGTTCAAAAAAGCAACGCTAAAAATTCCCGTGCTCCCCGTAATCGGTGTCATTGTGGTTTCTACCTTATTCTCACTATCGGTAAACTTTGTGTTCGAGAAAGTATTTGAACAACGGCATAGGGACCGCTTCGCGCTCTGGTTGGGCTTGGAAAAAGATGAGAAGAAACTGGAGGAAATCCGAAAGACCATCGGCTACAACACCTATCAGTCCGAAAAGGCCATTGAGTCCGGTGGATTTTTTGGCAAGGGATTTTTGGAGGGCACACGTACCAAAGGGGACTTCGTACCCGAGCAGCATAGCGATTACATATTCAGTTCTGTGGGCGAAGAATGGGGCTTTTTGGGCACTACCACGGTGATCCTTCTATTTTCGTTCTTCTTTTTACGGTTGATTCACATCGCCGAACGGCAAAAAAGTGATTTCAGCCGCATGTACGGTTATGGGGTAATATCCCTGTTGGTCTTTCATTATTTCATCAATATTGGAATGGTGATCGGGCTGTTGCCTACAATTGGAGTTCCTCTACCGTTCTTTAGTTATGGCGGCTCTGGACTTATCTTTTTCAGTATGCTGCTGTTCATCTTCCTAAAACTGGACTCGAACCGTTTAAAGGACGGCATCTAAAATTTCCATCCGGAAGCATCCACGTTTTGTTCCCTTTCTTCTTGCCAAGCCTTGGGTTGTTTTTGAAAGAAATCTATTCCTGTTCTTTCTTCCAGCGTATGGACTGGAACCAAAAAACTTTGCAATGGGGCATTGCTTTCAGTGGCCGGCATCAAAAATGCCAACACTTTCGCAGCATTTCCATCACCCTTAAGAACAATCTTATAAAAGTATCTGGGCACATCCACATCCTCTTCCCCGATTTCCTCTAGACCCTCTTCGAGCACACCTCCTGTGATAATAATCAAATCACCATATTTTTTGCACCACCTACGCACTTGTTGCTCAAGGCGGTTCCATACCCCTGCATTGAAATCCTTGTCCTGCGGGCTTATATTGCTGGTGTAGAAAGTCTCATTATAAGCAAACTCTGAAAAGCGGCGGTCCCCTGCCGGACATAAATGTCCGCGATCGTAACCGGAACCCCGATAGTTTCTCCAATCGGCGGATTTGGTACGGACCAGGGGATCTTCGATAAAATAGGGACGCTTTCTGTCATCATAGGTAAGTTGGCTCTTTTTGAGTTCATAGGCCACCCATTCTGCCTGCTCATAAGGTTCATTGTACGAAAGGGAAAAGAATTCGTGATGCACCACCTCACCCGTGGTGGAACTAGGCAAAAAATCTATTTCAACCACATCCTCTCCCGAACTATTGGGATTTGAATATGTGGCCGGAGTATAAAAATTTTCGAACAGCCAAAAGCCGATCAAGCATAATGCAAAAAGAATGGCATAGAGTGTCTTTCTCTTCATCGATAATCTTTAAGCACACAAAACTAAATAAAATTGAAGGAGCTGTTTTGGCCAACATCAATTGAATTGTCATTACTTTTATACAGTACCTTAAGTTGCTTTCGTGATGATCACCAAACAGATATTTCCGTTAAAATATATTTTTAATGAAATCAAAATCTCCTTACTTATTGTCACGCTCATTGGATTAGTGGTAGATATTCTTCCTGTTTTTTTTCCTGATTTTTTGCCTGACATTCCAATTTCAATAGCAACTACATTGGGTATTGCGATATCGATCTTGATTTCTTTTAAAGTAAACCAATCCTATGACAGATGGTGGGAAGCCCGCAAAGTATGGGGAGAGATCGTAAACGACTCCCGTACGTTGGTTTTACAATTAAAAATGTATGTGGAACCCGACGATCCCGTAATCAAGAGCATGGCTTATCGACAAATTGCATGGTGCTACTCCTTGGGACAATCTCTAAGAAAGATCGATCCCTTTAAAAATTTGGGCGGGTTGATCTCGGATTCAGAACTGGAACATTTACAATCGCAAAAAAATGTCCCCTTGGGCATTCTCAATTTTCAGACCGATTCCATTAAAAAACAATTTGACGAAGGAAAATTGGATGGCTTTTCCAGACTACAACTGGAAGGAACTTTGGCACGACTAACTGCATCAATGGGGAAATGTGAGCGCATCAAAAATACGGTGTTCCCGACCACTTACCGTAAAGGCTTGCACTTGGCCATTTACCTATTCGTTATTTTTCTGGCCATGTCGGAACCGCTTCGTTTAGTGGTAGTATTGGAGGTTTTTATTTTGGTCATTATCTCTATGGTTTTCTTTTTTCTTGAAAAAGCCGCCTTTAGATTACAAGACCCTTTTGAAAATCAACCAACCGATACTCCAGTAACCTCCATAGCAAGGACCATTGACATCAACCTTCGACAACTTTTGGGCGAAACCGACTTGCCCAAGCCCATTGAATCCGACGATTTTTACATTATGTAATTTATGTCCATAAAAAAACCGACCCTTTTGGAGTCGGTTTTAGGTATTTGGAGAAATCGGCTATCCTTTTACGCTGGCCAATTTTCTTTCTTGTTGCTTGATGTTGTTCAAGTGAAGGTCTTTTAGCACGTTCACGGCCTCTTCCACATAAATGTCACGGGCCAAATCCTTGTGCCATCTGTCCCTCTTTTCCCTGAGTACGGAATCTTGTGTAAAGAGTTCCGTCTCATATTTCAAAGAACCAAAAGACAGTTTGGAATCATAATCCCTTAAGGTCTTGAACTTGTCGGATTGCTTTTTGGCCTCTTCCGCTTTTTGCACATAGGCATCAAAATTTAGGGAGATCACATTCTCATCTTGCTGCTCCTTGATCCATTTGGCGTTCTCCTCGATCAACTTGATCTGAGGATTGTTCTCCATGCGCTTTTTGCTGTTTGCCACGGCAGTTTCAAAATCGATATAGCCATCCCAAATTTTATAATCGGCTGGAGTGATCTTGTCCCAACCCAAAGGGTTTTGCTGATCACGCTCCCCAAGGTCGATGTAACTGTATTTGTCCGGAATCACGATATCGCTTTTCACGCCTTCCAACTGTGTGGAACCTCCGTTGATCCTGTAGAATTTTTGGGTCGTCAATTTAATGGCCCCCAAATCACCTTGATCATTGCTTCGCACGATATTGTCCAAAGGAATCACATTTTGAACGGTTCCTTTACCAAAAGTCTGTTTGCTGCCGATGATAACGGCCCTCTTATAATCCTGCATGGCAGCTGCCATAATTTCGGAAGCGGAAGCGGACAATTCATTTACCAATATGACCAAAGGACCATCCCATTGGATACGCTCGTCCTTGTCCTCATGTACTTCTTTACGTTGTCCAGAGGAACGCACCTGTACAATTGGTCCATCCTTGATGAACAATCCGGCCATTTCCACAACGGTTTTCAAAGATCCTCCACCATTGTCCCTTAGATCCAAGATGATGCCCTCGGCACCTGCCTCTTTCAATCTTTCCACCTCTTTGGCCACATCGGTAGCCGCATTGCGTTCGGTGTAATCTTCAAAATCCACATAGAACTTAGGAAGGTTGATCAATCCATATTTGTGGTCGTCACTATCAATAGTGGCGGATTTTGCATAAGACTCTTCCAACTCCACTACATCTCTCGTAATAGACACTTTTTGGATGGTTCCGTCCACCTTTCTAACGGTAAGGTCCACTCTGGTTCCTTTTGGGCCTTTGATCAATTTAATGGCATCGTCAAGGCGCATCCCTACAATATCGATGGGCTCTTCACCTTGCTGGCCTACTTTTAGGATCTCATCTCCCACTTCAAGGGACTGATCTCTCCAAACGGGTCCACCAGAAATGATCTCGACAATTTTAGCTCCTTCAGGTTTTTTCTGAAGTCGGGCGCCGATACCTTCAAACTTCCCGGACATGCCAATGTCAAATCGTTCTTTTTCCTCTGGGGCAAAATAGAACGTATGGGGATCAAACTCCTCCACAATAGTATTCAAATACTGAACAAACCAATCCTTACGCTCCAAATCGTCCACAAAGTCGAAGAATTCGTCCAAAGTGTTCTTGGTCACTTCCCTTGCTTCCTCCTCGGTGGTCACCTTGTCCACATTAGCAGGAATATCGTTGAAGGCCAATATCGTCTCTGAGTCCACGTTGGCTTCTTGGTCCGCATCGGAGATTCTATTGTCAATTTTGTTTTCAAAAACGTTCAAGGTGTTGTACTTGAGTTGCTTTCTCCAACGCTCTTTGAGCTGTTTTTTGTTGGCGGCGAACTCTTGGTTCTCGTAATCGATGTTGATGGTTTCATCAACTGTGTAATCGAAGGGTTCTGCCAAAACTTCCTTGTAAATTTCCTTTGCTTCTTCCATACGCAACATCAAGCGTTGGTATACGGCATTGAAAAAAGTAATATCGGTGTTCCTGATCTCGTCATCTATCATGAACCGATACTTTTCAAAATCCCTGATATCGCTTTGGAGAAAATATCTTTTGGTAGGATCCACAATGTCGATAAAATCATCGAACACATTGGAGCTAAAATTATCGTTAATGTCTTTGGGCTCATAGTGGCCCCTTTCCAAAACATAAGTAATCAAATCCAGCAAAAGCTTATCCTTGTCGTCGTTGTCGAAAGACTTATTGGTAAAGCTACATGAGGCTACTGCAACAAGAATAACCAAAAGTGCCAAGATAAAGTTCTTCTTCATAATGTGATTTTTTTCTGGAGCGAAACAATCTGACCTCATACCGTCAAATCTTCATTACGTCATCCGTCGTTCTTAATTGTATGAATTCCCTAAGATACAGAAAAAACCGTGCCAGTTCTGTGTGCCGCTTTTAATTTTTTGTTAAACGGTCAAGGCTTCATATCCTTATGAAAAACGTATTTTTATGCCTTTAATTATACCTCATGGAAAAACCGCTCATTTTGGTCACCAATGATGATGGAATCACAGCCCCTGGACTTAGGGCCTTGATACGCACCATGAAAGAGATCGGTGAGGTGGTGGTGGTAGCCCCGGACAGCCCCCAATCGGGCATGGGACATGCCATTACGGTAGACAGCACGCTATTTTCCAAAAAAGTAGTGGTGGACCATAAAGAAGGTGCCCCAAGCGAGTATAGCTGTAGTGGAACCCCGGCCGACTGTGTAAAATTAGCCCTTCGTGTGCTACTGGACCGGACACCAGATATTTGTGTAAGCGGCATCAACCATGGTTCCAATTCTTCGATCAATGTCATTTATTCGGGTACCATGAGCGCTGCCATTGAGGCCGGTATTGAAGGTATTCCCGCCATAGGGTTTTCCCTTTGTGACTATTCCTGGAACGCCAATTTTGAACCTTGTTTGGATGCCGTGAAGAAAATCGTCTCCGAGGCTTTGACCAATGGAATGCCCAAAGGAACCGTACTCAATGTGAACATTCCCAAAACCGAAAAGCTCAAAGGGATCAAAATATGTAGACAGGCAAGGGGCAATTGGAAAGAGGAATTTGACAAGCGCAGGAGCCCCTCTGGCAAGGATTATTATTGGCTTACCGGGGAGTTCGAGCTTTTGGACAAAGGAGAGGACACCGATGAATGGGCCTTGGCACAAGGTTACATTTCGGTGGTACCCACCCAGTTCGACCTCACGGCACATCATGCCATACCATTAATCAACAATTGGAACTTAAATGAACACTAGAAAAGAAATCATCATCGGTTTTGTGGTAGGAATCATTGCGAACACATTCGGCACCTTGCTCTACATTCTCCTCTTTTCGGATTTAGGGATTGTGGACACCTTTAATGCCGCAGTGGAGCAAGGTCATATTGGCAGTTTGCTCGCATTGGGTGCCATCTTGAACTTGATTGCCTTTTTTGGGTTTCTACGAATCAAGAGGGACCAGAGAGCCAAAGGTGTGATGTTGGCCACTTTGGTAACGGCGTTGGCTATTTTGTTGTATAAAGTGCTATCTTAAACCAACATTATTTTGCTTTTAAAGTTTCAAGAGCAAGAACAAAACCAAAATCAAATGTCCCAAATCCCTACTAAAAAATATGATCTGGAAGATAGAATAGTGGAATTTGCAGCAAATACAGCTTTATTCTATCAAGATTTACCAAAAGATGCCATCGGCAATTACTATGGAAACCAATTACTACGTTCTGGAGGAAGTGCCGCGCTAAATTTTGGCGAAGTACAAGGAACCAACTCTGATAAGGATTATATCAATAAAGCCAGTCTTAGCTTGAAGGAACTCAAAGAATCAAGGGTCAACTTAAAAATCCTGAAGAAATTGGATTTTGGCAACGGTATTCGAAGAAACAATCTTCTTGATGAAGCGGAACAGTTGATAAAAATTATTGCTACGATCATTAAGAACAAAAAGGAAAATCCTTGAACTGCCAAAATTTGATTCTTTGACTTAATTTTGAACTTGAACTTTTCCCATGAAATACTATATCATAGCCGGTGAAGCCTCAGGGGACCTCCACGGTTCCAACTTGATCAAGGCCCTTAAAAAAGAGGATGCCTCGGCCGATATCCGTTGCTGGGGCGGTGATTTGATGGAAAAAGCCGGAGGAACATTGGCCAAGCATTACAAAGACATGGCCTTTATGGGTTTCTTGGAAGTGCTCAAGAACATTCCTACCATTTTCAAGAACATTGCCTATTGCAAAGACGACATTGAAAAGTTCCTACCAGATGTCATCATTTTTATCGATTTTTCTGGATTTAACCTTCGGATTGCGAAATGGGCCAAGGAACAAGGTTTTAAGACCAACTATTACATCTCGCCCCAAATTTGGGCCTCCCGCGAGGGTCGAATCAAAAAAATCAAAAGGGATATTGATGCCATGTATGTCATCCTTCCCTTTGAGAAAGATTTTTACGAAAAAAAACATGGTTTTCCCGTAGAGTTTGTGGGGCATCCGCTTATTGATGCCATCGAGAATACCTCTTTGGAAGAAAACGATTCCTTCCAAAAAACAAACGGGTTAGACCCTGAAAAACCCATTATTGCATTGCTTCCCGGTAGCCGAAAACAGGAGGTGCAGAAAATGTTGGATGTGATGCTGTCCGTGAAAGGGGATTTCCCCGATTATCAATTCGTAATTGCAGGTGCTCCGAGCCTTCCCGATGAATTTTACGAACCCTTTTTAAAAGGCAACAAAGTGGGTTATGTCTCCAACAAAACCTATACCCTCCTCAAGCATTCCCACGCCGCTTTGGTCACCAGTGGAACGGCCACTTTGGAAACAGCTCTTTTTGGCATCCCTCAAGTGGTGTGCTATAAGGGAAATTGGATTTCCTACCAGATTGCCAAGCGCATCATTACCTTGGATTTCATCTCCCTGGTCAACCTCATCATGAACCGAGAAGTTGTTAAGGAACTGATTCAAAATGAATTGACATCAAAAAATCTTAAAAAAGAGTTGTCAAAAATTATCGGGGGACCCGAACGCGAACGCATTTTATCCGACTATAAATTGTTACGCGAAAAATTGGGGGGAAGAGGTGCCAGTCAATTGGCGGCCCGATTAATCGTCGAAAATGCGTAGTTTTATCTTCCAAGAAAGAAAATCTATTCTTGGATGTTTCGAAAAACCATAATCTTACTGTTATTTTTTGCCGTTGTTGCCTGTGGCCCCGGTAAAAGAAAACGAACCTACAGCAAGACCCGGACCGTTACGGTTGAGGGGTCGACCGAAGACACATCTCCCAGAAAATCCAAAAAAGAAGAACGCATCAACGAAAAGGCAGAGGCCATTATTTCCACCGCGATGACCTTTTCTGGAACGCGTTACAAGTATGGGGGCACCACAAAAAAGGGCATGGACTGCTCTGGGCTGGTGTTTGTTTCCTTAAAGGAAAATGATATTCTATTCCCTAGGGTTTCCTATCAAATGGCCATGGAAGGTCAAAAAATTGATGTCGATGAAGTTCAGAAAGGGGACCTGCTTTACTTCAAGACCTCCAAAAGCGGAAAGCGCATCAACCATGTAGGGTTGGTCGTTGAAGTGGATGGGGACGACATCAGATTTATTCACGCCACAACCTCAAGGGGCGTTCTGGTATCCTCATTACGGGAAGGATATTGGAAATATGCCTTTGTAAAAGCCATGCGTATCCTTTAGGTGCGCCAGCTTAATTTTGTGTCCGTTAAACTCGTTTTATGTGTGATGACGGGCATTGTACTGGGTTTTTATGGTGGATTGCCACCATTACCATTTCTGATTGTTTTGTTGGTCCTGCTTCCCGTTTTGTATGGGATCGGCAAAAAACAGACAAGGGACGGATTCCCTTTTTTTGAACTGGCCACTGCCCTTTTTGGTATTGTTCTGGGTGTTTTTGTGCTGAGCATGGCTTCTTTCCCTGCCAATTCTTATAGAATTGATCACGATCTGAATACGGAAAGCCCATGGCATCTTAAAATCACCGAAACCTTAAAACCGAATGCCTATTCACAAAGGTATGTTACCAAGGTTGTTGCCGTTGATGGTGAAAATTCTTCAGGGAAAATGCTGTTGATTCTGCCTTCGGACAGCACTGACAAACCTTTTAAGGTTGATGATGAGTTGCTCATCTTGGCAAAACCTGAGACCGTTCCACCTCCGCTTAATCCTCATCAATTTGATTACAAAAGATATTTGGAGAAACAAGGCATCCATCACCAGATATTGGCCAATAAAAATGTATTGGTGCCCATTGAACGTCCTTCCCAAACCCTGTTGGGTATAGCCTCCAATTTTAGAGAGCATATCATTGCCCAATTGAAGAAACATGATTTTGGTGTTCAGGAACTGGGCGTTATCCAAGCTCTATTGTTGGGACAACGCGACGATATTTCCGAAGACACTTACAACAATTATATCAATGCCGGGGCCGTGCATATTTTGGCCGTTTCCGGACTTCATGTGGGCATCTTGCTACTACTATTGCAATTCCTGCTATCCCCTTTGGAGCGATTACAAAGTGGAAAAACCTTAAAGTTGGTTATTATTGTAACCTTACTTTGGGCGTATGCCTTTATTGCCGGACTTTCCCCATCCATTGTACGGTCGGTGACCATGTTTTCCTTTTTGGCCTATGCCATGCACCTTAATCGACCCACGAATTCGTTCAACATTATTGCCTTGTCCATGTTGTTCATTTTGTTGGTTAAACCTTTGTTCTTGTTTCAGGTAGGTTTTCAAATGAGTTACGCCGCCGTGTTCGCCATTGTTTGGATCTATCCCAAAATACAGCGATTCTGGTATCCCGATAACTTTTTAATTCGAAAAACATGGCAGTTGTTATCGGTCAGCGTGGCGGCACAATTGGGGGTTTTGCCCATAAGTCTTTTTTATTTTCATCAATTTCCGGCCCTATTTTTTGTAGCCAATTTGTTGATCATTCCTTTTTTGGGGTTGATACTGGGGCTTGGCATCTTGGTGGTTTTTTTAGCATTGATGGATGCATTGCCAACAACGTTAGGGCTCGTTTATGATCAAATCATCAAACTGATGAATGCCACAGTGGGTTGGGTAGCCCATCAGGAAGGATTCATTTTCAAAGATATTCCGTTTGATGCGGTGCAATTAATATTGGGGTATGTGGTGGTCATTGCCTTAGTCGTCTTCCTTTCCCGACCCAAATGGAAATTGGCAATAATCTTACTTTCTTCAATCATCGGTATGCAGAGCTGGAGTCTATGGAACCAAGTGGGACTACAAAACAAGGAAGCCTTGATCTTGGCCCATCGTTCCAGAAATACTATTTTATTGCATCAAACCGGAAGTTCCTTGCATATTTACATCTCCGATTCCCTTAATTTAGGAAGCTTAGCCAAGGATTTTTCCGTTGCCGAACGAATTCAAAAAACAACTGCGGAATCACTCAAAAACTATTATTCCATCAACCACCAAACTTTATATGTGATGGATAGTTTGGCCCTTTATCCAGTACCAAAAGAAATTGATTATCTACTGTTGACACATTCCCCAAAAGTGAATTTAGAACGTGTCCTGGATTCCCTTCGACCTAAAATGGTATTGGCAGATGGCAGCAATTATAAAAGTGTAGTGAAACGTTGGGAGCAAACTTGTATCCAAAAAGAAATCCCTTTCCACTATACGAGCGAAAAGGGATATTATGCTTTTAAATTAAAAGATGATTAAGATTCGATTACCTCATGGCCCTCGACTTTATCATCATGCATATCAACCTCATTATCTTCAGCCCCATGAGTCAAACGTTTTAATGGTTTTAAAAGAAATAAAACTAGCGTTCCGAAGAGTACTGCAAAAATAAAAAGGCCTCCAAAAACCTTCAACTCTCCTGCTTGGACCGAACTTTCTCCCACAATACCTGCAACTTTGTTCCCCAAACCGGTGGCTGCCCAATAAACTCCCATCATTAATGCCATATATCTTGCAGGAGCCAATTTTGTAAAAAATGACAACGAAACAGGAGACAGGCTCAATTCTCCAATGGTATGGAAGAAATATGCCAGTACAAGCCAATACATTGCTGAACTTCCTTGACTTTCATATTGTAATGATGCAAATACCATGTATATAAACCCAATTCCCATGATAATGACCCCCACAGCCATTTTGAATAGCGAGGTGGCTTCTTTGCCCTTCAATTTTCTTTTTGCCCAAAAATTGGCGACAACAACCGCAAAAAGAATTATAAATCCTGCATTGGCAGCTTGAAACCATGCGGCAGGAACTTCCCATCCCATTAGCATTCTATTGGTTTTCTCCTGTGCATACAAATTCATAAGTCCCCCCATCTGCTCAAAACTTCCCCAGAAAACAATTACCATCAAGAGTGAAATGAGCAAAACAACATACCTGTCTTTTTCCACTTGTCCATTCAAATTTTTATAAATCATCATCATCATTCCGGTAATGAATGATAAAAAAATAAAGAGCATCCCATAACCCCAGCTATCTGGGCCTTCATAGGTTAAACCTGCGTAGATGGAATAAGCCAACATTACACCTACTATAATCAATTGCAGAGGGGATTTGAACAATTGTGAAAACAATTGCCCCAAACTGATATCAGAAGCTTTTTCTTCTTTTGTGGGCACATTACCTACATGCACCAAAAACCTCTGTCCATACAGATATACCATCAATCCCATAAACATACCGATCCCTGCCAATCCAAAACCATAATGCCAACCATACACAGCCGCGACAATTCCCACAGTAATGGAAGCAATAAAAGAGCCTAAGTTTATACCTACATAGAATATACTGAACCCCTTATCTCTTCTAATATCATTTTGTTTATACAATCCCCCAACCATGGTTGAAATATTGGGTTTCAACATCCCAACACCAAGGATCACAAAACCCAGTCCCGTATAATATGCCCATAAAGCATCTATTGCCAAAACCCCATGTCCAATTGTCAAAAGGATGGCGCCAATAGTTACTGCCTTTTTTTGTCCTAAATACCTGTCGGCCAAAAATCCTCCAGGAATACTCATTACATACACCAACATAGTATACCACCCATAAAGTGCCAAAGCCTCTGTAGTTGTCCACCCTAAACCACTTTGTGGATTATTCTCCAAAGTTTGGGCGGTCATATATAATGTAAGTAGCGCTCGCATTCCGTAATATGAAAATCGTTCCCACATTTCGGTGAAGAACAACACGTACAGGCCTACCGGGTGCCCAAATAACTCTCTTTTGTGTGCTGGTTTCGCTACTGCTGACATATATTTTAAAGTTTGATTATAGATTTTCCTTGACAAAGTTGGTCAGTTTGGTAAAGAGGTGCAATCGGGTGTTACCTCCATAAATACCATGGTTCTTATCGGGATAAATGGCCCAATCGAACTGTTTGTTGGCCTGCACCAAAGCCTCGATCATGCGCATGGTGTTCTGCACATGCACGTTGTCATCACCAGAGCCATGGACCAATAAATATTTGCCCTTTAACATTTCAGGATAATTGAACGGGGAATTATCATCATAACCGCTGGCATTTTCCTGTGGGGTCTGCATATAACGTTCCGTGTAAATCGTGTCGTAAAACCGCCATGAAGTAACCGGCGCCACCGCAATGGCCATTTCAAATACATCGTTGCCTTTTAAAATACAGTTGGTGGACATGAAACCTCCATAGCTCCACCCCCAAATTCCTGTTCGGTTCTCATCGATATAAGGGAGCTCACTCAATTTTTTGGCAGCGGCAATTTGATCTTCCACTTCGTATTTACCCAATTCCTTTTGGGTCAGTTTTTTAAAGTCCCTACCCTTTAATCCGGTTCCCCTACCATCCACGCAGGCCACAATGTAGCCTTCGGAAGCCAACATTTCGTGCCAGTAATCATTACTACTGATCCAACTATTGGATACCGATTGTGATCCAGGACCACTATATTGGAACATGAAAAGGGGATATTTTTTATTGGGGTCAAAATCGGCAGGCTTGATCATCCACATATTCAAATCGTATCCATTAATGTTGATGGTGGAAAACTCCTTGGGCGACATTTCGTACCCATCCAGTTTTTCCAATAAGGCCGAATTGTCCTTGATCGCTTTCACCAACTTGCCATCCGAAGCTTTGTGCAAGGTAAACTCATAGGGCGTGGTGGCGTTGGAAAAGGTATTGATGTAATAGGTATAATTGGTACTGAAGGCAGCCGAATTGGTGCCCACTTTGGTGGAAAGTCGTTTCTTTTTCTTTCCATTGGTAGAAATGCTGTACACATCCCGATTGATGGAACCATTCTCCACAGACTGATAAAAAATCCTATTGTTCTTTTTGTCATAGCCATAGTAGCGGGTCACTTCCCACGGACCCTGAGTAATCTGGTTCTTCAATTTGCCATCCTTACCATATAAATACAAATGGTTGTAGCCATCCCCTTCGCTGGTCCAGATAAAACTATCATCGGCCAAAAAAGTAAGGTCGTCATCAATATCGACATAGGCATTGTCCTTTTCTTCCAACAGAAGAGAAACGGAATTATCAGTTGCCTTTATATCGAATAATTTCAAATCATCCTGATGTCTGTTCAACGTTTGTACACTTAAATGATCGGGACTGTTCATCCATTTGATCCTCGGAATGTAATAGGGATCGTTCAAATCCACATGGGAAATGGCCCCTGAAGCCACATCGAACATATGCAGGGTAACCACGGAATTGTTTTCCCCTGCCTTTGGATATTTGAACTCATATTGATAGGGATACAGATTGGTCCCATACATATCCATGGAAAAACTGGGAACGTCTGTTTCGTCAAAGCGAAGGAATGCGATCTTAGTTCCGTTACTGTTCCATTCAAAGGCACGGACAAAACCAAATTCTTCTTCATACACCCAATCGGTCACCCCGTTGATGATGGTTCCTTTACTACCATCCTTGGTCACCTGTTGAACTTCTTTGGATGATAGATCCATAATATAAATATTGTTGTCGGAAACATAGGCCACTTTTGAACCATCAGGGGAAAGGGTAGGCTCTTGGATTTTGGTTTCGGAAATCTTCACCAAACCTTTGGTGGCAATATCGTACACATAATAAATGCCTAATCTAGATCTTCTAAAAATGGGTTCCACTTCGGTGGCCAGCAAGACTTTTGATTCGTCATCACTAAAGGAATAGGAAGAAAAATAGGGGACGGATTCCGAGGAAGCCACAATGGTCTCCACCTTTTCCAAAGTTTCATAATCATACTTGTCCAGACTGCTGGATCGTGGGGAACGGTTAAAATTGAGGATGGTGTATTGCTTACCGTTGTTCATGGATCGCAAAACATCCATATATTCTGTACTGAACGCTCCGCCCCAAATTTCTTCGAGGGATATTTTTTTCTTCTGTGCTGTAGAAAAAGTCAAAAAGCCAAAGAGGGAGAGCAATAGGAAAAACTGCTTGTTCATGCGGTCAAAATGGTTTAAAAACCTCCAAGTTTACTAATATTTATCCGAAAAATAAACTTTGATGTTGCATTTGCAACAAGAAGCATGGAGTTAAATTTCTCAAAATCGGTTCAAAATTTTGATGGCAATCGCCCAAAGTGGCAATATCCTTATATTTGAGTCCTTTTACCAAACACTATGAAGACGCCAGTTGAAGGATTTTCAAAACTTTCCAAAGCTGAAAAGATAGATTGGATTGCCAATCAATGCACTACGAATCCCGAAGCCACCAAAAAACTGTTGGAACGCTATTGGAACCCTGATCCCCAAGTACAAAAATTGCATGATGAGTTTATTGAGAATACCCTCACTAACTATTACTTGCCATTTGCGGTAGCGCCCAACTTTTTGATCAATGGAGAGTTTTACGCCGTACCCATGGCCATTGAAGAAAGTTCGGTAGTGGCCGCCGCCAGTAAAGCTGCTAAATTTTGGTTGGACAAAGGTGGATTCAAGACCACCATTTTGGGAACCGAAAAAGTGGGACAAGTGCATTTTATGTACAAAGGTAATCCTAAAAAACTGAAGGATTTTTTCAATAAAATTCACTCGAATTTGCTGAGTAGTGTTGCCCCCATCACACAGAACATGGAAAAACGGGGAGGCGGAATCAATGGTATTGAATTAAGGGATTGCACCGACAAGATTTCTGGATATTACCAATTGCACTGCACTTTCGAGACCTTGGATGCCATGGGTGCCAATTTTATCAATTCGTGCTTGGAGCAATTTGCCAAAACTTTGAAAGAACAGGCCAAAGGCTATCCTGATTTCTCTGAAGAGGAGAAAAACATAGAGGTGGTCATGAGCATCCTTTCCAATTATGTTCCCAATTGCTTGGTGAGGGCGGAAGTGGAATGCCCAATTGAAAAGTTGGTCATTAAAGACATTTCCCCAGAGGAATTTGCCCAAAAATTTGTGCAGGCGGTGAACATTGCCAACGTGGAACCCTATCGCGCCGTAACCCATAATAAAGGCATCATGAACGGCATCGATGCCGTGGTGCTCGCCACTGGAAATGATTTTAGGGCCGTGGAAGCCGGGGTGCATGCCTATGCCGCTAAAAATGGGAGTTATTCCAGTTTGACGCATGCTTCAATTGAAAATGGCATGTTCAAATTTTGGATAGAGATTCCACTGGCCTTGGGTACTGTAGGAGGCCTTACTTCTTTGCATCCGTTGGTGAAGTTGGCACTGGAAATCCTTCAAAACCCATCAGCCAAGGAATTGATGCAAATTGTAGCTGTTGCGGGATTGGCACAGAATTTTGCCGCTGTAAAAAGTTTGGTGACCACGGGAATCCAAAAAGGCCACATGAAAATGCACCTGCTCAACATGCTCAACCAAATGGGGGCCACCGAAAGCGAAAAAGCACAGCTTGTCCATTATTTCAAGCATGAAACTGTAACCAATGCTTCGGTAAAAGAAGCCTTGGAAAAGCTGCAAAGATCATGATGCAAAAAGAATTCTACAGCAACGGAAAATTGTTGCTCTCGGGAGAATACGCCGTGTTGGATGGGGCACTGGCACTTGCCATTCCTACTAGTTATGGTCAATCGCTTAAGGCAACCCCTACATCCTCTGCCCAACTAAAATGGGTAAGTTATGATGAATCGGATCAAGAGTGGTTCCATGCGGAATTCGATATCGAAGACTTAAAAATCAATTCAACATCTGACCCTAAAATTGCCGAAACCCTAGCGGTTTTGCTCCAACAGGCTAAATTGGACAATCCCCTATTTCTGTCGGACCATGATGGGTTTTTGGTAGAAACCCACCTCAGTTTTCCAAGGTCATGGGGCTTGGGCACCTCATCCACTTTGATCAACAATTTGGCCCAATGGGCCCGGGTAGATGCCTATGAACTTCTTCGGAAAGCCTTTGGCGGAAGTGGTTATGATATTGCCTGCGCACAACACAATTCGCCCCTTACCTATCAATTGAAAAAAGGTGTACCCCAAGTGAAAGAAGTCCAATTCGACCCTTATTTTAAGGATTCCTTGTTCTTTGCCCACCTGAACCAAAAGCAAAGCAGTAAGGACGCCATAGAGGCCTATAGAAACCGCTCTTTTGACAAGGAAGCATTGGTCAAACGCATTTCTACCTTGACCCAAAAAATGATTGCTAGCCCCAACTTGTCGGAATTTGAAATTTTGATGGAGGAACATGAAACCGTTTTATCCGAAGCCCTTGGCATACCACCCGTAAAGCGCTCACTGTTTTTGGATTATCCCGGAATGATAAAAAGTTTGGGGGCATGGGGCGGTGATTTTGTAATGGTTACCGGCGATGACAATACCATGGCATACTTTCATGACAAAGGATTCCCTACGATACTGCCCTATTCGAAAATGATACTGTAACGCTCATTTAATGAAACAGGTCAACCTTCTTCTTTTGGTATTGGTTTGGGTAATTGGCTGCAAAACTCGTAACCCCATTGATGGCTATGAATCTGCCACTTTAAAAATTGAACCTCTCACGGAACATGCCTTCTTGCATGTTTCTTATTTGGAAACCGAAAGCTTTGGCAAAGTGGCCTGTAATGGGATGATTGTGGTACAAGATGGCGAAGCCATTGTGTTCGACACCCCAGTTAATAATGAAGTTTCCGAAGAACTTTTAAATTGGTTAAAATCGAAAGACTTGCATGTAAAAGCTGTGGTAGCCACCCATTTCCATGATGATTGCTTGGGAGGTCTTCAATCCTTTCACGATAGAAATATTCCTTCTTATGCCAACCAAAAGACCATAGAATTAGTTCAGGATAAGGAGTTGGCAATTCCCACCAATAAATTTTCAAAAACTTTGGAGTTGCAAGTTGGCCATGAAACCGTCATCCTCGATTTTATGGGGGAGGGACATACCGTGGATAACATTATAGGTTATTTCCCAAAAGATCAGACCATGTTCGGTGGATGCTTGATAAAATCCGTCGGGGCCGGTAAAGGTAACCTGGAAGATGCCAATACCTCAGAGTGGTCGCAGACCGTGGCCCGAATCCAAGCAAAATATCCAAATGTCTCCCTAATTGTGCCCGGCCATGGACAATATGGGGATAAGGGATTACTTGATTATACCCTTGAATTGTTTCGAGAATAGGAAAAATAAAACCAATTGACATCCATCATCCGTAAACCCAAAGGAGATGTTCATCAATTAAGGTCCAGATGTAAGGCTTCTTTTTTACACTTTTCTACTTGAAGATGTAAATTATAAAGTATGACGATTTGGAACAATCTACCGTTTATCAACAAAAAAGTGAGGCCCCTGTCCAACAAATTGGCATTATTACTGGCAATGGCCTTTATCTCCAATACCATTATCCTTTTGTTCATTTGGTTCATTAGGGATGATGAATTTTTAAAGGTTTTTGAAATTGTTCAACTAGGCTCCTTTTTATTGTATGCCATTCTAATCTACACCTTTGTGGCACGTATACACATGCTATCAATAAAAGCTTATGGTATTTTCCCGTTATCCAAAACTCATCAAAAGTATGAGAAGACTGGCCTCTCCGAGTCATTTTCTTTAGAGCTGAAAAATAAATTGGCGCATTTGATGGACTCAGAAAAGCTCTACCTGAGACATGAACTTAGATTGGATGATATTGCCGAGTTGCTTGACATTTCCAGACATCATGCATCACAGGTTATCAATGAGAACTTTAATCTGAATTTCTACGATTTTGTAAATGCCTACAGGATTGAAGAAGCCAAAGCCAAATTATGTGCGGGTTTTGAAAATTCGTCGGAATCCATTTCGGACATCGCATACCAGTGCGGTTTCAACAACCGAGTTTCATTTTACAAGGCATTTAAAAAGATTACCCATACCACCCCTACCGAATTCATGATGAGAGCTGCGTAGTAATTCCTTGAATTAGATTTCCGGCATCTCGAGAACACGATTGGATGAACACTTTCCTATTTAATCTAATCAACAGGACATCTCCATTACTTCCAGTAACATATAAGCCACTGAGGTTTCCCATAAATCCAATGCCTGGAATATCCCCGATCGGTCACAAATCCATACTGAACCCACAATCTATATGTTAATGTTAATCTCGTTCGGGAATCTTGTAAAGGTTTTTAAGCCTTAACAAGGTCAGTCCATTCTTTTAGTTTTTTTGCTCGGCAATCCACAAGGTGGGGGCTCTAAAACTTACTTCTTCCCAAATTTTAGTTTTCATTGTTCGGAAGATTATTTGAATTAGCCTACAAATAAGATTTTATCTCCCGCCTTGTCTGATTGCACTAACTAACTTTTAATCAATTTTTATGAGAACGAAAAATTATTGGATGGTGCTTGCGCTGTTTCTCTTTGTTTTTGAAACGGCACTTGCTCAAGAAAAGAATGTTTCAGGTACAGTGACCGACCAGGATGGCCTACCGCTTCCCGGGGTTTCCATCTTAGTTGTCGGAACCTCTGTCGGAACCCAAACCGACTTTGATGGTAATTACTCCATCATGGCAAGCGTTGGTAACACCTTGCGCTTTAGTTATATCGGACAGAAGACAGTGGAAAGAAAAGTTGGGGCTTCCGCCGTCATCAATGTGTCCATGGAAGAGGATGCGCAGGCTTTGGAGGAAGTGGTGGTAACCGCCCTTGGCATTAAACGCAAACCACGTGAATTATCCTATTCGGTTGCATCTGTTGACAATTCTGCCTTAACGAAAACTAGGGCTGTAAACACTGTGACCGCTTTGGCAGGAAAGGTTTCGGGCATGCAGATAAATACCATCAGCAACGGCGTGAACCCATCTACGAGAATTGTGCTTAGGGGCAATAGATCCCTTTTGGGGAACAACCAAGCATTAATTGTAATTGATGGTTTCCCTGCTGACAGAAATGCACTAGACCGATTGAATTCCGATGACATCAAAGAAATTTCAATACTTAAAGGCGGTAATGCCTCCGCTCTATATGGATCGGATGCCGCTAATGGTGTTGTAATCATTACCACTAAATCTGGAACTGGAAAAGCATCCATAACTTTCACATCAACCGCTCAATTGGATAACATTTCATTTTTACCTGAACTGCAGGATGAATTTGGTGTTGGTGGGTTCCCTGATGGCACCATAAGACCATTGGAAAATGTTGCTTGGGGACCACGCTATGATGGAAGTCTTGTAGATGCAAGCGAACAATATGAAGATGGTAGGGTTTGGAAGGTTCCTTATAGTCCAATTCCAGGCAATCATAAATCCTTTTTCCAAACGGGTAGTCTTATCAGGAATGGTTTTGAATTTTCAGGAGGTAATGAAAAATCAAATTTTCTATTTTCCATTGACCACTCCAATATTGAGGGTACAGTTCCGCAAGATAAGTTCAACCGAACCAATGCAAGGGCAAAAGGAATGTATGATTTTGGCAATTTGCAGGTAAGTTCAAACATATCTTTTTATCGGTCGCATTCAAATACTGTTGGAGTTGGTGGCCATCAAGCTAGACCATTATACTGGTATCTTTTAAACACTCCTCTCCACATACCCATTAATCAAATGAAAAACTGGAGGACTGGAGAATTTACCAGGAATGAAGTATCGTATTATGCATTTTATGAAAATCCTTGGTTCATTATAGATACCCAAAGGAATAAGTATAATAATACTGAGATGATTTTCATCAGTGATGCCAATTACAAATTTACCGACTGGCTTTCAGCTTTAGTAAGAGTCGGCTATACCAAATACACATATGATTTAAAAGAATATCATGGAGGGTTATCATACTCATTCGAGTTACCCGTAACCTACTCACGGATTGATGAGTTTTCTCCCTCTACCAGGGATTACATTTATAATAGCTCTCGCTTCAACAGCGATTTTATTGTGACAGCGAACAAAGACCTTTCGGATTTACTAAATGTAAAGGCGAACCTTGGTCATAATATCAGAATGACAGACTACAAAGTCATTGATATAACAGGAAATAATCTGATTATTCCTGGTTTTTATAATGTCTCCACACGTACAGGTGAGCTACAAGGAAGTGAAACATCCCAAAACTATAGAAAAGTTGGTGTTTATGGAGACATAACGTTAAGCATTGGCGATTTTTTATTTTTGAACGGACAGGGGAGAAATGACTGGTCTTCATCTCTTTCCAAAGAGAATAGATCCTTCTTTTACCCAGGTGGTGGTATTTCCTTCGTACCCACAGATGCCTTTAAAGGATTAAAAGGCACCCTTCAATATTTAAAGGCAAGCTTTAGTATTTCAAAGACTGGAAATGATCCTGGGCCATACTCTAACAGCACCACCTTTAGTGCTCCTGCCGGGTTTCCATTTGGATCAACCGCTGGCCTTACTCTTTCCGGCACCGATAGGGACCCCAACTTAAAACCAGAGTTTACAAAATCAATGGAAGCGGGTATTGAATTTGGCATTTTTAAAGATGATAGACTATCAGGTAGTTTTTCTGTGTATCAGACCAATACCACAGATCAAATTGTCCCTATTGACGTTTCAACTACTTCTGGGGCCTCCAGACTGTATACCAACCTAGGCGAATTGCAAAACCAAGGAGTTGAAATCGATTTAAAGGGAACTATCCTAAAGAGCGAAGATTTCAGTTGGAACTTAGGTGTAAATTATTCCTTGATGAAATCGGAAGTACTTTCACTTACGGAAGGTGTTGATGAGGTGGTTGTTGGTGGTCCTTATTCCGACAATATCGCCTACGGCGCTGTTATCGTCGCACAAAAGGGACAACCATATCCTCTAATTAAAACAACGGATTACGAAAGGGATGACCTTGGAAGAGTCATTGTAGATGAGGATGGAGACCCCACACCCAGTAGTAATCTGGTAGTACAGGGTAAAACTACTCCAGACTACATCGTTGGTCTTAATAACACCATAAATTATAAAGGGTTTACACTGTATGCCGTTGCCGATTATCGCACTGGGCATGTTTTCTATAACAACTTGGTCGATGCCTTAGAATTCACAGGTTTGACCAAGCATAGTGTAACCTCTGGAAGACAGCCATTTGTTTTTCCTAATTCCGTTTATTCTGATGGAAATGATGGATACATAGAAAATACCAATCGATTAACATCGGGAGGAGGAAACGCTTTCTGGAGCACCTATAACAACATTAAATCCAATTATGTAACTGATGCCACTGTATTAAAACTTCGGGAAGTATCCCTTTCCTATGCTTTCGATAACAAATTGGCCAACAAGTTGGGCATTCAGGATTTAAATGTCGGGATATACGGGAGGAACCTTTATATGTGGAGACCTGCCGACAACGTATATACCGATCCAGAATTCAACTACAACAGTGGCAATGCTGTAGGTTTTGGAACGCAAAACCAAACCGCTCCTGTAAGACAGTTTGGTATGACCTTAACCGCTAAATTTTAAAAAAATCATCATGAAAAATATATATAATTCAATAAGAAATGGCTTCATCTTGCTAGTGGCAATAACGGGCACAAGTTGTAGTGATAGTTTTTTTGATGTGAACGAAAATCCAAATGATCCGCCAGTGTCAACACCTGGCCTTACACTACCCGTCGCACAGAACACATTTGCTTCCCTTAATGGTACAACCATGACCTACTTAGGCAACATGGTAATGTATAATTGGGCAACACCTTCCAACTGGTCTGCCAATGGGCAGTTGTTCAGGTATCAGTTTACAAACTCCTTTAACAATTCTGTGTTTACCACGCCTTATGGTTCAATTTTTAAGGACCTTACCTATATCCAAGGATATGAAGATCCCACTGGTGCGGTTGACTATACTGCTTATAAGGTAATTGCACAGGTAATTAAAGGATTTCAATACCAGTATCTGGTTGACCTATATGGTGACGTTCCCTTTACCGAAGCAAACAAAAGAGCTGAGAATACAACACCAAAGTATGATGACTCCGAAACCATATATAAAAGTGTAATAGACTCATTGACCATTTATTCGGAAAAAGCTTTGAACCTATCAGAAATTGCAGAAAATCCTGAAGGCAGTGACATCATTTTTGGCGGTAATATGGAACAATGGGTGCAATTTGCCAATACCATAAAACTAAGAATGCTGGTTAGACTCAGTAATACAGGGCAAGATGCTTACATTAAACAACAATTAGATCTAATCAACAACAACGGGGCAGGTTTCATAACAGAAGATGTCGTTGCCAACCCTGGCTACTCCAAAGACACCAACAAGCAAAGTCCATTTTGGAACTACGCTGGTTACAATACTTCGGATGCTGAGCAAGATAGACACGACTATACGGTTGCATCAGATTACACAATTGACTATTTGACCACGACCAACGATCCAAGAATCGGATATCTATATTCAGCATCTGAGAATGGGGGAGAATTTAAAGGTGTATGGCAATCTACTGCATTGCCTGGAGAAGGATTTACTTCAGGAGACCTTTCCAAAATTGGTGTAGGTCTATTGAAAAGCTTCGATCAAGACCAGCCCATCATGTTGCTGAGCGAAGCTCTATTCTTGCAGGCTGAAGCCATTGTAAGAGGTTACCTCCCCGGTGGATCAGGTGAAGCACAAGACCTTTACGAAAAAGCAATTACGGCTTCATTTGATTATTTAGGCGTAGTCGAAAACCCTAGTGATTACTATAACCAAGATATACCTAATGTAAGCTGGAATGCATCCACCGATAAAATACAAGCAATAATTGTTCAAAAATGGATTGCTTTAAATGGAACGTCCTCCATTGAATCATGGATGGAATGGGTTCGTACCGGGTTTCCCAATAATCTTCCAACACCTGATGATTCCGACGGGGTTCGCCCAGTAAGGTTGCTTTATCCCACATCAGAGTATTCTACCAACGGAGATAATGTTCCTCCAAGTTCAATTAATGATGCTTTTACTAAATATCCTTTTTGGAAACAATAAGACTGAACCATGAAAAAAAGTATTAATACCTTAATTTATTCTGCTGCATCCCTATTGATGTTAAGCTTAGTTGCGTGTGACGCACTATTAGACCAGGAAGAAACCGATTTTGGAAAAGGTCCAATTGTTGTTCAATTTCAACAAAAATCAATAACAAACAACTTTTTACAAGACGGTAGTGGAGCAGTTTATGATTTTGAAATCCCTATTGAATATCAAGGCGCAGATGGTAATCCTTTAGGAGAAGATGTTACGGTAACCATTGGCATAAACAGTGAGTCCACGGCAAATGAGGATGTTGAATTTAGTTTGAGCCAAACTGAGTTTGTAATTCCTGCAGGACAAAAATCTGCCAATGTGGTAATCCAAGTGAATTCTGAAAGCTTGGACGCATTAAATCCAAAAACCGTTATTCTGGAGATTTTAAACTCATCACAAACGGTATCCGACAAAAATACAACTGCCATCACCTTACAGGCCATTTGCCCATCCAATTTGGAAGGTAATTATATGTATATAAATGGGAATGAAAGTGCAGTGACAATCACAAGTACTGGCACGGGAACTTATGAAGTTAGCAGGGACAATGCTTTTTCAAATCCATACCCCCTGTATATTTCTGATGTATGCAATACCTTAACCATACCCGGAAGTTACATTATGGACAATTTTGGAATTGCAACTTCAGGTGCTGGAAGTGTTGATCCAGACACAGGTACCATTACCCTGTACTATACAGTAGATGGTTATTTTGCTGATCGAGAAATGATATTGATAAAACAATAAACTTATTCACCATACAATTTTAGGGGAGGCTTCAAGTCAAACTTGACCTCCCTTATTATTTTGCTCAAATCCATCCTGTATAAATCCAAATGGGGTGTTCATCAATTCTCATCAAAAAATCCCAGCCTTTGCCCCTATGTTTGGAGTCAGTCACCAATTTTAGGGCCATATGTTTCAAGTTCTTCCAAAATTTTCCCGTGTTCTGGTCATAGGATGCTCCTTCATCTGTTCCTTCAACTGCCTTTCACAAGTCAAAGAGCAAGTTTCCAAGAGACTGGACAAATTCATCAGTGAAAGTTGCAAAACCACCTACGAAGAAATTGATTCCGTACGCATTTCCGAAGTACTCAAATACAAAGTGTACTGCATCACCCAGGAAACCAAAAACCTATATGGTCAAAAGAAAAAAAGCTCCAATATGTTTATTGTGATCGATGATGGGGAACAAGTACAAAACTTTGAACAAATTGGCACAAATACAGCTTTACCAAAACTACAAAGCTACATTCGGGGCGACTTTATACTCAACCCGCAGACTGCTCCCCTTTTTCAAACCATCCTGGACTTCATTTATCCCATTGCTGCATGGAAGCCCGACAAGAGAGAATATTTTTTTAAGAACGGTAAGTGGTACTTTCTCCGTGATGCCTATTTTAGGAGTAAGCAAGGTTTTGAAATTTCTATCGATACAGATGGAAAAATAACTTCTATATCCTATAAAATGAAGTGGGACGAATATGAACAGTCTTGACTTAAAATTCTCTTCCCAATCTATTTAGAGGATTGCCGAAAACAAAAAAACCTCCCAAAATGGGAGGTTTTATATGTTATTCCAATTTTCATCCTAATAAAAGGTAGCCCGATTGTCCTCAATCTCGGCTTTATCCTTCAAGGCATTGTACACGGCACCATTTACCCTAGCGGCTGCACTACTTCTCAAACTATTGGCATAAGTACTGAAGTTGTCCACATCGGGGGCAGCTTCTTTTTTGGTTACTTTGACCATAAAGACCCCTGTTTCCCCTTTGATCAAATTAGAGGTCTGGTCCTTCTCCAATGCAAAGGCAGTTCCTACCACTAAAGGCTCACGACCCGAACCAGGCAACGTTGGGGATTTCACCGTTACCGCAGATGCAGTGCTCAAACTCACATTGTTGTCGGAGGCAATGGCATCCATAGCCTTTCCTTTGTTGGCCGCTATAATCTGTTCAGCCTTCAGTTCTTTTCTAATTTCAGGCAATGCAATGGCGGAAGCATCTTCCGGGGACATCAGCCCTTTTTTGTACTTTTTCGTCAACTGTACCACAGCATATCCATTGGTCACATTAAAGCGTCTGATATCGCCTACGCTAGTCTCTTCGTTGAAAGCCCATTGAACTATGCTTCTTTGTGCGCCAAGACCGGGAAGGTTTTCATCCATTTCACCAATTTTATTTACTGGCCTAACCGTATAAGAGCTTTCCCTGGCAATGTCCCCAAAATTTTCAGGCTCGGAATCCAAGCTAGCCATTTCAAACTTGGTAGCATTGGTGAAGATGGTATTGATGGTAGCTTCGGAAGGTTGTATCTCCCTCGCCAAAGTGGCAACCTGTATTACATCTTGCTTATCGTCAATCTTAATGATATGGTATCCGAACTGGGTCTCTACCAAACCAATGGTCCCCACAGGATTGTTAAAACAGAAATCATTGAAGGCATCCGCCATCACACCTTCTTGGAAGTATCCCAAATCCCCTCCGCGCGGAGCAGAAGGTCCGTCTGAGTTATCCCTTGCCAAAGCCGTGAACACAGCATCTTCCTTCTTGGCATCTGCCAAAAGCTCCTTAGCCTTAGCCTCAGCTTCTTCCTTGGTCCTTGTTACCGTAGGGCTCACACGTTCGGCACCTGCCCAAGAAATAAGGATATGACTTGCCTTAACGGAACCGTTGGCTTTCTTGTCCATTATCTTGGAAATCTTATATAGGTCCCCATCTTTATAAGGCCCATAAATTTGTCCAACTGCCATGGCCATCAAAGTATCGGCAGCTACGGAAGGTAAATCTTTTTTGGCCTTGTAGATGGTATCGAACTTGGTATCGGAATGCCTATCCAAGAAGACCACCATATCTTTGGTGTTCCTGAATCCCGGAATGGTATCATAAGTGTCGGTACTTTCGGAGTATTCCACAGTATCGTCCAACAAAGCGGAAATCTCAGCCTTTACATTGTTCTCATCCTCTGTGGAAGGTTTCTCCTCAAAATATACAAAACGGATATCACGCGCCTTGTTCTGCTCAAATTGATCTTTATGATCATTGATGTAGGCCTGGATCTGCGTTTTGGAAACTTGTATTGTACTGTCGGGAATAGAAGTATAAGGAATACGAACAAATTGCATATCCACTTTATCATTGGCCAATTTGTAATCGAATTTTCCTTCGGCCAAGGTAGCTCCAACGCCTCCTTTGACCAAGTTAAAGTACAAACGTTCCTTGGCTGCTTCTATAATGGCTTTTTCGTCTTGAAGCCAAGCATCATATCTTAATGGATCATTGGCTCTCCAATCGGCAATGGCACTTTTGAATACCTCTTCGTTGAAGACCCCATTCTCATCTTGAAAATCTGGAATCTGGGCATAACCGGAAGTTTTTACAAACTCAATGATCTGATCGCTTTCCACATCGATACCCAAATCCTCGAACTGTTGGTTCAAAATGGTCTTTCTCACTTCTTGGTCGTACACCATGTTCACCAGTTGCATGGAAGTGAAACTTGGAGGATAGCTCCTGGAAGCTGTTTCTACCTTGGCCCTGAAGTCTTCAATGGAAACATCCTCCCCATTGATCTCTGCCACAGAAGAGCCTACTTTTCCACCCCCAAAGCCATTACTTTTGAAGACCCCGGATATTACAAATGCGAACAAGGCCAAACCTATGATCAGGATCAAAACCGTTGTCCGTTTTCTAATACTCTCTAATATTGCCATTTTACTGCTTGTTTCTTTAAATTCAGTGGGCGAAAATACCACTTTCTTTTCAAATAGGAAAGCTTAAAAAGCTGCGGAAATTGTTAATCCTCAGTATTGATACGCACGCTCACCAAATCGATTTTGGTATTGGACACCTCAAGGATTTTAAAGGTAAAGCGATCTACGACCACCTCGGAGTCCTGCTCGGGTATTTCGCCCGTTCTATTTACGATCAAACCACCCAGTGTTTCATATTCCTCGCCTTCCGGAAGTTCCAGTTTATAGTTCTCGTTGATGTAGTCCACCTCCAAACGCGCAGAGAACCTAAATTCATTCTCACTTATCTGCTCTTCCAGTAAATCCGTGGTATCGTGTTCGTCTTCTATTTCACCAAAAAGTTCCTCAATGATATCCTCTACGGTCAAAATACCTGCCGTACCCCCATATTCGTCCAATACCACGGCCATACTTTTGCGTTTCTTGGTGAGCACGTTCAGGATGTCCTGTATCAGCATGGTTTCCGGCACAAATTCCACTGGCAACAAAATACTTTTAATGGTCTTTGGCTTTTTAAAAAGTTCGTAGGAATGCACATAGCCAATGATCTCATCAATATTTTCCTTGAAGACCAAAATCTTGGAATAACCGGTTTCGGTAAACAATTTGGTCAGATTCTTTGGGGTCTCATTGAGTTCCACAGCGGTAATTTCTGTCCGTGGCACCATCACTTCCCTGGCCTTGACCGTGGAAAACTCAAGGGCATTCTGAAAAATCTGTATTTCGGAGTCTACTTCATCTTCTTCTTCTACCGTTTCCATTTGCTCGTTGATGTAATCCCCAAGCTCCAATTTGGTAAAGGAAAGTTGTACCTCATCGCCTTTGGTCTTGAAGAAGACCCGTAGGATAAAATCGGAAACCTTGATCACGAACCATGAGATGAACGAGAACAATACATAAAAGATATAGGCCGGTATGGCAAACAATTTCAGCAGTGTATTGGCATAGATCTGGAAAAGCACCTTGGGCAAAAATTCCGCTGTCAACAAAATGATAAGGGTTGATATGATCGTTTGGGTCAGCAGGCTAAAATCGGTCAACAATGAATTTAAAAAATCATAGTTGGTGGGCAACATACCTTGAAACCAATCCATCAGCACCTCTCCCATGAACAAGCCATAGATGACCAAGGCAATGTTATTGCCTATGAGCATGGTAGCGATGAACTTGGAAGGTTTTTCGGTAAGCAAGCCTAACACCTTGGCCAAAAACCCCTCTTGTTTTTTTTCAATCTCGATATGGATTCTGTTGGCAGAAATAAAAGCAATTTCCATTCCCGAGAAAAAGGCCGAGAACAACAGGCAAAGAAGTATGATGATGATCGAGGAGTCCAAGATGGTTATTGATTTTCCTTCTGTCGCTGTTCAAAACGCTTCCGGTATCTTCTTCTAAACACGAACATGGCTATGGACACCACAGCAAAAAAGATAAAAATGTAAGTATCCTTGGGGTTAATGCTCCAAAGAGTGGCAATCTTGTAAATGGAAATGGCAGCTACGGCCAAGTAAAGGTATTCTGTGTATCTTAAAATCTTGATCATTGTTGTTCTCCTTCTTCTTCTTTTATGGTCATAAGACCAAAGGTCTTGTTCGCTTTAAAGAAACTAAAATCTTTGTTGAAATCCATCCCCTCACCGTCCATGACCGTGCCATCATCCGGGTTGGTATAGGTAAAGGCCGCTTCCGTAAAGATCCAGTTATTCTTCCTATCAAAATACAATTGGTCGGTCTCCAATTTTTTGCCATCATAACTTTCGATGACCACGTTCCCGCGCAAATCTATCAAATCCGTCTGTGAATAGACAATACCATAGTCTGCCGAGATTACGCTTTTTTGGTTCTTTTCATCAAAGAAATCGACCTTGAGTCCTTTGGGAAAGGTACGGAATTTAAAGCTTAGATTGTCGAAATCCTCAGAGATGGGACTTGTAAGCACGGCGATGACCCTAGAATTTGCAGAATCCTGGGAGCTCATGGCCTCAACAGTTTCCGTGTAGGTAAGCGTGAAGTTTTGTGCCACTCCCTGCGGAAAAATGGGTTTAACGGCTTCCTCGCCTACCCGTTTATACTGATCCTCACAGGACATAAAAAGGATTGCCACGGTAAAGACCGTGGCAAAACACTTTAAAATATTTTGTGATGTTCGTTTCACTCTTATAGACTAGGTACCTTAACGCTACCACCGACCCAACAGCTAAAGGTAATGGTCTTTCCTGCCATACCAGAGCTGAAAATCATTTCCTTGGTAGGGGCTTTGGCGTCGTAGCTAGCTGCAGTTTGGCCGGCATGACCGCTTATGGCAGGATCAACCCTACCTGCTTTTCTGGCCATTTCAGCAGCCTTCCAGTAGATGGCCCTTTTTTCAAAAGGAGTGCTACCACAATCATTGGCACTGCCGGCATACAAGTTGGCAATCAACAAATACGCTTTTCCATTGGATGCATTGGCATCGATAGCCTTGAGGGCATAGTTCCTCGCTTGTGATGGGCTACTTCTACGTAAGCTAGTGGCAATTTTATATAAGATGTTGGATTTTTTATAAGAATCCGTTTCCAATTCTGCTGCTTTGTTATAGTCAGCTATAGCACCTTTCATATCGCCAGATTTTTGCTTCAAAGCACCACCGTACACATAGGCATCGGCTGATGGATCTAGGGCCAATTGAGCCTCGAACAATTTCCTGAACATAGGGTCGTCGGTACAATCTTTGGAGAACATTCTTCCTACGGCACTCTTTACCCATTTCACGTCTCCTTTTTTCTCTTCGTAGTTCTTTTCGTAAAGTGGAATCAAGTTGTCACAATCAGCAAGGGCTCCCAATTTGGAATCTACACTACTGGCCACTTTACCGAAAGATTCAGAGTTGGTTTCATAAGCACTTTTTAATTTCTTCTCCTTTGCAGTTAGAGCAGTTCCGGCATCCTCCTTTTCCAATAATTTTTGAAGCGCATCGGTCACCTTTTGGTTTTCTTCATCCAATTTTTCAGTTACATCATCATAGGTATCAAAAACATCTTGAAGATCTTTTTTACCGGCACCATGCAAATCTACCAAACTTGAAAAATAAAGGTATAGTGCTTTTGGGTTTTTAAAGTTCTCACGGTCTTCCTTAAAAGCTTTGTCCAACATATCGAACAATTGCTCATCTGAAGCCATTTTATTTTCATACAACAACAATGCTTTATCAATCGCTACTCCTGCCTTGGTATATTTAGTTGGGAAATATTTCAAACTATTGTCATACAAAGACAACAGATCTTGGATATACCCATCCTTTTCGGCCCCTGATGATTTGTCAATTTTATGTTCCAAAATCTTTTCCCCATAGGAAAAGTTGGCTTTGTTGATATCGGGGCAGCTTTCATATACCATTTTCCATGGCTCATAGGCTGCATCGTAATTTTTCACCTTGGCATGTTCCGCGTAAATGGAAAGATTGGTCATGCACTCAGGGTTTTGTGCTTGGGCCATACTTAATCCCGTCAACATAACGACCGTTATCATTGTTAAGTAGTGTCTCTTTTTCATCTTACTAATTTTAAAGTGGTTAAAGTACAAATTTTCATTAAAAAATCCTCCTAAAGGATTCCCAATGGGTGGTTATTTATCAATTTTTAAAAAAATGGCCCCATCAATTTATTTTTCTTTTCTGAAACCATATGTCATTTAAGGATAACCCTATGTTGATCTTCAAATAACTTTCCTCTATGAGGTTCGCATCCGTGGTTCCCCTTCTTCCCAACTCAAAACCCAGGTTCAGGTTGGAGAAAGAACCACCCAACGGCATACCTAGACCAAAAGTTATGCCAAAATTGTTTATCTCCTTTCCATTGACCTCTAAACCGCTTACATCATAACGCAATCCTGCACGGTAGGTGACCCTTTTAAAATAGCCGGATAGGGCACGATAATCAGGAACCCAATACCCCCCAAAGGCATAGGTGCTGGCATCGTTGTAGGTCACATTTTGCAGTCCCAAAAAGCTGTTATCAAAATCGCTGTATTGCTGAAAACTGTACTCGGCCCCCATGAACCACTTTTTATCCTCCCCAAAACCAAGCCCCAGGGTTGTGCGGGTGGGTATCTTCAGTTCGGTGTTCCTTAGATTGGTAGCATCCAGATTTACGTCGACCACCTCCACATTATTCCCATTGGATAAGGAAAAAGACCCCAAGGTCTGTGTATTTTTTGACACTAAATTCCCTTGGGTATTGACCAAAACGGAAGCGAACAAGGTGTACTTATCCTTGATCTTGGGCGTATAGTTCAGAGCATAGTTGAAGTCATACCCATTGATTTTTGACTCACGGTCGTCCAAAGTTCCGAACTGGACCCCTTCCACACTCTGGACCCTTTGATATTTTAGCGAACCGAAATTAAAATTTGCCGTGACCCCCAAGCTCAAGTTCTTGATAGGTTCAAAACCAATGGAAGCAAATATGCGGTTCAAGCCACCATCTCCTGTATAGATATTGGTAACTTCTGCGCCCTCCCCGTTGGTCCTTATATCGTTAAGACTATACCCTACGGATGTAAACGGCATCACACCAAAACCCATACCCATTTTGTTCGATAGCGGAAACCCTATCGCCAAATAATCCAAGGTGGTCACCGAGGTGTTCTGCTGTTCGTTCCAATCCTTCAATCTATATTCCCTACGGGAAATTCCGGCAGTATAGGCCGTTAACCTTAATTTTGAATAGGCCGCCGGGTTGGTCAGGTTGATGTGGATACTATCGCCATATACGGAAATCCCCCCCATCATTTGATTGTCCACAGTCCCTTGGTCCCTATGATCCCCAATACCAAAATAAGAGTATGGTGAAATGGTCCCGTTTTGCGCGAACAGGCCATGGGCCATCACGCAAAAAAATGCAATCAGAATTTTTTTAACCATTTAGTCTTTGTTGTATTCCAGCAGGCCATTAAGCCCCTCCAAGAGAAATTTGGAGTTCGCAAATATGGTGTTTTTTAGCCTTTTGGCAAAAAAATGGGAGTCGCCGCCTGTTAAAATAACTGTTAAATGTTGAAAGCGTGAACGATACTGGTCAACGACCCCATCCACTTCGAGGGCTATCCCATTGATCACGCCACTGTGCATGCAGGCATGTGTAGAGTTTCCGATAAAGTCCAAGATCTCCTCGGGTTCCAGCATTGGAAGTCCCACAGTTTGATCGTGCATGGCCCTGTATCGCATACGAACCCCCGGCGAAATGGCTCCTCCTACATATTCGCCGATATTGTTCACTAAATCGTACGTAATACAGGTACCGGCATCGATGACCAAGGTATTGCCCTTTGGATTTTGGTAAAACGCCGCGGTGGCCAGCGCCAAGCGATCCACACCTAAAGTCTGTGGTGTGGCATAACTATTCTTAAACGGCACTTTGGTGGTACTGGAAAGTACATGAACCTTGCAGAACAGGGCCACAATATCACGTTCCTTATGGTCCAATTTCCCCACAGAGGAGATAATGGCATGACCGATCTTGGGGTATCGTTCAAAGAGTTCCTTGACCTTGGACAGGAACAGCCCCGACTCGGAAGCTTGGTCGTAAATAATCTTGCCGTTTTCAAAAACCGCATATTTTATCAAGGTGTTGCCGATGTCAATGACGAGGTTCATGATACAAAGATCGAGAATTGGAAAAAATTCGATGCCTTTTTTCTTGTTTTTGTTTGTATATCCTAATTTTGAAATTATATTTGCACCCGCTTTAGGGCATGGTACCTTAGCTCAGTTGGTAGAGCAACGGACTGAAAATCCGTGTGTCCCTGGTTCGATTCCTGGAGGTACCACCACAAACCCTCGCATCCACAAGGATTGCGGGGGTTTTGTTTTTTTAGTTTAGCCTACAAGATGTGCAGCCAAACAAAGCAAGCTTTATTGATTGAAAGAAAAAAAGATAAGATGCGCTACGATATCGCCATCAAGGAAGTCTGCAAGTCCGAATACACTTCTGAGGCTGTCTCCCCTTGAATTGTGTTGACCTGAACAAAATTACGTTCCACCATGGAGTACAGTGGCTCTGGGGTATCATCATGCACGGAGACCATCCCATTGCGGGAATCAATTTCTAGAACGATCAGGGAAAGATAATCCATCAGGTGTTCGGCTTCGTTGATCAAGATTCGTATTACCTGCAATTGCACGGCATACTCCAAGTTGATGCGCTGCACATGACCAAGTCCATTGGGTTCCGATAGATGTTTCCAGAGGATTTCCAAGTCTAAATTTTTTACAAAAATAAGACAAACTGTAAATAAATTTACAATTACAAAACATTAAATTAACATTGTAAATCCTCCCTTCGTCTAAAACCTGCCCCTACAGGAATTTGGGAGCTATTTTTCGGAGGTTCCCAGCTTTCGTTTGCTGTTCATAAAGTCGCTTGGGCTCACCCCGAATTTTTCCTTGAAAATTTTGGAGAAATAGCTTCTGCTCGTAAAGCCTATGGAGTAGACCACTTCAGAAATGTTCATCTCGGAATTGGCAATCAGGTCCCTAGCTACCTCAAGTCTGGCATTTCGGATGTATTCCGTTACCGTTTTATTGTACAACAACTTAAATCCTTCCTGCAATTTGGCCTGGGTAAGTCCGGTTTCGGCAGAAATCTCTTCTAAGGAAAAATCCTTTGCTATGTTCTTTTCGATCTTCTTGGCATATTCCCTGATCTGCTTCAATTCCCGTTTCAGCAGGGATGTGGATAAGTGCTTGTTCTTAACTTCCTTATTGTGTTGCATCATGTGCATGGACAAGATCTGATAGACCAAACCTTCCATTTGCATAATGCGGATCATGCCCTCTCCCTTTACATTCCGCAGGGCTGTCATCACATCGGCCATTTTTAGGTTGTAGGATCCAAAATAGGCGAACACCTTTTCGTGGTCCGTGTCCAAAAACACTTCGTACAATTGCTTGTTGAGCGAATCACCTTGGTTCAACCTCCGCTTTAAAAAGGGCTTTCTGCGGACTTGGATCACACTCAGGGAAATTTTGATGTCCTTCGGAAAATAACGGTCGCTCACACCTCCACTCCTATTGGTCAGGATAACGGACTGAAATTGTTCAATGAACTTGATCTCGTCCGCAGACTCATGACCGAATTTGTGTCCACTATACCCTTCCAAACAATAGTAAAAATTGATGGGATTGAATTTTGAGGTATCCACCATGATCATTACCTCATCAAAAAAAGTCAAGTCATACTCCACCAAGCTCACGCCCCATTCAAATTCTATGTAGCTCATACGGCCACGTGCCTTATCATTGTCAACATTGAGGGTATACTGACCCCAACGTTCCGTAATGGCACCACCTATAACCTTTCGCACCTGCTCCACCGTATCGGCAGTTTTCTGGGCCTCTATATAAATTTTTATCATAGGTGTTCCGGGCTGATCAAGGTTAACACATATTTCGCCAATTTATAAAGATAACCTTTGTTTCAACCTGCACAATCGCAATGCTCATTTATTTTTATTTTTCAAATTTTGGGGCAAAAGCATTATCATTAAATCCTTTTGAGTCAACCTTTTTTCAACAAAACAATTTAATTGTACCAAAAATTGAGAAGAGCTATGATCTACAAACTTTCCAATGCGGCTGAAAAGAATGAAATTGAAAAAGCGTTTGGTATTCCTTTCAAATATCCCAACCTCTATACCCAAAACCCCCTGATCCATGGTTTTCACGAAACCAACCTCTCCGTAGTCACCATGGACAACCAAAGCGAGATCACCTTTGCCATATGGGGACTCATGCCACAAAATTTTAGGGAAGATTGGTACATTTTTCAAAATAACGCCAATACCCTTAATGTGCAATTGCAGGACCTGGAACAGGTGGAATGGATGAAGGAATCGTTCAGCCAAAGAAGATGTTTGATCGTGGTCACAGGTTTTTACACCCACATGATCAACAACGGCAATACCTGTAGTTATTATTTATGCAAACCTTCCGAAGAGCCTTTTTTTTTGGCCGGCGTATACAATAAGCTGGAAGATGGGTTCCTTTGTTCCGCATTGATCACGGGCAAGACCAATTCCTTTGTGTCCAGCTACCACAACATCAGCAATCTTGCACCTATCATCGTTCCAGAAGATTCGACATCATTCTGGCTATCCAATGCTTCTAAAATGGAAGACCTGAAGGATTTCATACAAAATCCTCCCGAGGTAAAACTCAAGGCCAACCTCATGTCCAACGAATTCTTCCTGAACAACATTACCTATGACCTATAAAGGCAATAGACTGGTCAAATGATATAGCTAATGAGTCAAGATAAAAACCGATAGCGACAAGACCTCTCCTTGATGATTCCGAAATTTGTAATGTACTGATTAAGAGTTAGTCGGACAATAATCCTAAAACCTGAAAATATGTTACGTTGGACAGTCACCTTTATAATCTTGGCCATAGTGGCCGGAATTTTCGGTTTTGGCGGAATTGCCGCTGGTGCGGCCAGTATTGCCAAAATCCTATTCTTCATCTTTATTGTATTGTTTATCATTTCGCTGATAACCGGTAGAAAAAAGATTTAGAATCAAGCATAAACACTAAGAATCATTAACTTAAAAACAGAGAACCATGAGAAAATCGATAAGTCTGCTAGTATTGTTCATGGCCATGGCATTTACCATGAGTATGAACAGCTGCAGGGAAACAAAAGAAGACAAGGCTGAAGAAGCCATAGAAGATGTTAAAGACGGTGTAGAGAAAGCCGGTGATGAAATTGAGGATGCCGCCGACGATGTCGGGGACAAAATCGAGGAAGTAGTTGAAAAAGATTCCATCTAAGAAACTGTTCTTCAGAAAACCCAACTCTGGCAATGTTTTGCCAGAGTTTTTTGTTTAAGACGAAAATATTTGACTCCATGGAGATTGCCTTTTAAATTTTCCGTATTAGCTTAGTTAAACACCTATTCCCGTGCCGTGAAGACCGTATTCACCATACTATATCTTATACTTTCCATTTGGGCCATCGGTGCCATCATCTATCATGGTAGGCGGCCTTCCCGATCCATCAGTTGGGTATTGGCCATTATTGCGCTGCCCATCATCGGGGTGGTCCTGTACTATCTTTTTGGGATGAACCGGAGAAAGTTCAAATTCTTCAACGGCAAGGATTTTGACAGGAGAAGACATTATCGGTTTCCGGGAGACTCCACCTTGGAGAAGTTTCAAGTCAATTTTGATGCTGATATCCGTAAAAAAAGACTTAGTACCCTGATCCAATCCAATGCCAACACCAAGGCCACATGTGGTAACCAAATCAAGGTGCTACAGGATGGGGGCGAAACTTTCAATGCGCTTTTCAAAGCCATGGAAGAAGCCGAGCATTTCATTCATCTACAATATTATATTTTGGAGCAAGGGGGGCTTTTGGACAAGATGTTGGAGCTCTTCCAAAGAAAAATCAAGGAAGGGGTCCAGGTCAGGATTCTGTATGATTCGTTGGGAAGCTATCATCTGCGGGGAAGACCCAAAAAGCACTTTCAGGATATCGGGGTGGAGATCCATCCCATTATGCCCATTAGGCTGAACAACCTATTGTTCTCCCTTAACTTTCGGAACCACAGAAAAATTGTGGTCATAGACAACAAAGTGGCGTTTACGGGAGGGGTGAATGTTTCCGACAAATACATCAGACGAGAGAGCGAGCTTGGCAAGTGGAAGGACACGCATTTAAAATTGGAAGGGCCCATTGTGAACGACATCCATCTCGTTTTTTTGAAGGATTATTACTTTGCCAGCAAGAATGGGGATTTTCGGATCCAGGACTATCTTTTTGAGCAGGATGAAGTCGGAACTGCCTGTGCACAAGTAGTGGTCGGTGGCCCGGATTCCGACCATCCAGCCATTATGCAACAATACATCAGCATGATGAACCAAGCCCAACGATCCATTTTCATCGCCAACCCTTATTTTTTACCGGGAGAAGCCTTTTTACAGACCTTAAAGATCGTAGCCATGGAAGGGGTGGACATTACCCTGCTCATTCCCAAGAAATCGGACTCCATAGCGGCCATGTTCGCCATGTTCTCACAATTTGAGGAATTGCTCAATGTTGGTGTCAATATTTATCTGAGGGAAGATTTTTCACACAGTAAGATCTTGGTCGTGGATGATGACCTGGTCTCCATCGGATCGGGAAATTTTGACATCAGAAGCTTTGAGCTGAACTATGAGGCGAATATCTTGATCTATGATCAGGAAATAACCGACGAACTCAAGGAAGAGTTTTTTACCGTATGCAAAAAGGCCGACATCATGACCTTGGAACGCTTTCGCAACAGACCCTTCTGGCGAAAATTCTTGGAAGGGCTCTTCAAATTCCTAAAACCCCTGCTTTAACAATTCTTTAATCGGTATTGCATCAATCTTTGATTGAAATGAGACAAGTACGGCAGGTGTCCCATCCTAGTTTTGTGTCAAAATAAACACATCATGAAAAATATCTTAATTATTCTTTTTTTAATGGGAGCCACTACTTTGAGTGCTCAAAGTATTTCGAAGAACGCCTTGGGTATCCGGGTTGGCGATAACGACGGATTTGGTGGGGAAATCTCCTATCAACGTTACCTGAAAGAGAACAACAGATTGGAATTTGACCTCGGTTGGAGGGATTCCCATAACGTAGATGCCTTTAAATTGGTCGGTCTGTACCAATGGGTCATGCCCATTGATGGCGGGTTCCATTGGTATGTGGGTGCCGGTGGGGGTGTCGGTTCCTTTGATGCCGGCGACAATGATGGTGCCTTCGCCCTAGTAGCAGGTGACCTTGGTATCGAATACGATTTTGACATACCACTACTTATCTCTCTGGATATGAGGCCTGAGCTCGGTTTTAACGATAATTACTCCGATGACCTGGACCTTGATATTGCCTTGGGACTGAGATATCAGTTTTAAGATAAACACTATAACCATTAAGGGGGCAGCCGTTGGTTTCCCCTTTTTTTACCTCATTGGTTTTGAGAAAAAGATTAAAACAATTATTTCTATTCATTCTATGCCTAGTGTTGATTTTACAGATGTTTCCCCATACCAATAAAAAAATCCCGAAGAGTATCCAAAAAGAGGTGAAAATTGCCTTGATGCATTACCCTGAACTGCGGGACATCCCCATAACGTTCAAGTTCAAAAGGAATATTAAAAAATCGGTGATGCAGGCACAGCCCACCTTTGGTGCCCTATTCAAATCTAAAGAAGAAAGGAATTATACCATCTTGATCAGTGAAAAGTTCAAGATTACCGGGGAGGAATTCAAAACTGTGGATGTCCCCTCCGATGTTCTGGTCGGATGGTTGGGCCACGAACTGGGTCACATTATGGATTACCAAAACAGGAGCGGGTTCAACCTCATCGGATTTGGGTTCCGATACGTTTTTTTGAAGGAATATGTGAAAAAGGCAGAGCGAGCTGCAGATTCGTTTGCGGTTTCCCATGGCATGTCTCAATACATTTTGAAGACCAAACGATTCATCTTGGACAATTCAGCCATTCATCCCACCTATAAAGACAGGATCAAGCAGTATTACCTTTCCCCGGATGAAATCATGGAAATGGTGAAACAACAGGATTCGGCCGATAATGGTTAAGATTGTAATTCTTGTGCCACAAACGCTTCCCACTCCCGGAATTTTTCCTCACCCATAACACGTTCCATCTTTACCTGCCCACCTTTTTTCTTATTGGCACCACTCCATTCAGCAAATACGTTTTGGGGAACAAAAGCCACCTTTACGCCTTCCAGTGCCTTGGAGCGGGCCACTTTGTAATTTTTGTTGGCCTGTTTTAAATACGTATCGAGGATTTCTGCGGTTTTGGAGCTGTCCAAGGATTGGTCCGATCCCAAATACCAGGAGTGGTAAAATCCATCATCAAACCGTTTGGCGCAAAGCGTATATTCCGGAATCTTGATATCGAGTTCCTCTTCCAGATGCTTAACGGCATCGTTCAACTTGTTCACGGACAATTGCGACCCCACAGTGTTCAGGAAAAATTTGGTCCTTCCCGTAATCTTGATTTCGGCCCTCTCCACATCCGTAAAGGAAATCGTATCGCCAATGACATACCTCCATGCGCCCGAAACAGTGGAAATGATCAATACATAGTCCTCATCTTCCTCTACTTCTTCCAAAGTCAAGGAAGGAGCATTGGCAACCAACGAGCCATCCGGATTGATGTATTCCGGTTTAAAAGGCACAAACTCGAAATAGATACCGTTATCTGTAATCAATTTCATGGCGTTGGTATCCGGCCTACTTTGAAACGCCATAAAGCCTTCCGAGGCCAAATAGGTATCAATGATCTGGATAGGTTTTCCCAACAGGGCATTGAAGCTTTTCTCATAAGGGTCAAAGGCCACCCCTCCGGAGGTATACACCTGCAGATTGGGCCAAACTTCATGGATATGGTCCACGTTGTGGTGTTCGATCACTTTTTTCAGCATAAGCTCCATCCACGAAGGGATACCGCTCAGGGCGCCAATGTCCCAGTTTTTGGCCTCCTTGGCAATGGTGAGCACCCGCTCGTCCCAATCATCTATCTTGGCAATCTCTTCCCCTGGCTTATAATATTTTTTGAACCAGAAGGGTATGTTGCTGGCACTGATACCGCTTATTTCCCCTTCTTTATGGCCTTTCCGCTCCCGAAGATCGGTGGAACTCCCCAGCATCATGATTTCCTTTTCAAAAAAATCACCGGGCATATCAAAATTGCTCAGGGCATATACTTGCTTGATGCCAGCTCTTTTAATGGAAGATATCATATCTTCGGTGACCGGAATCCTTTTAGACTTTTTCCCAGTGGTCCCGGAACTCAATGCAAAAAAATCAGGGCTTCCTGGCCACGTAATATCTGCTTCACCATTTAAGGTATGCGTCCACCATTCGTTGGATATTTTGTTGTAATCAAAATAGGGAACGTTTTCTGCAAATGTTTTTTGGATATTCTCCGATGCCAAGATGACATCAAAACCATAATGCTCCCCGAATCGTGTATCCTTGGCCTTTTCCAAAAGTTCCTGTAAAACTTTTTGTTGTTCTTCAGTGGGGTTACTCTCGCTACTGAGGGTGTCCCTTGCTTCAATGAAGCCTTTTATAATGTTTCCAATAATTGCCATATCGAAAGTTTTTGAAGTGTTCATCTCAAAACTATCGATTGGCCTTTTGATGGGTTTCCTCAATTCATTTTAAGATTGACTTGAATCCGTTTGGATGGATAGATTTGACGGAAATCATAGTCCAATAAGCCAAATTGGGAGCGGATTTTAACATTTTATAAAGTATTGAATTTTAAACTCTTAATGTTTTCATAAATATGAAAATCAAATGGTTCCATAACAAGAAAATATGACAACAACACTTATATTTAACGGACGCAGCATAACTTTAAACAAAAATGACCCAAGAGTTACTAACACAGGCCGAGGAGTTTGAAAACAGACCCATGAGCCACATGTCCACCAGCGATAGGGTTGAAGCCTCCAGAGAGGCCAAAAAACTCATACTTTCCATTAACGAAATCTATAAAAAGACCAAGGACTCCAAATTAATGGATGTCATGAAAAGTCTTACCGAAAAGAAGCGCAAAATAGAAAAGCGGCTTAACGGCACGCCTTTGGTATAGCTATGCTAGATGGGGAATTCCAAACCCATCCCATAACATTACAGGCTCTAAAAGCCTTGAATGTTATCGTATAAATATTTGAAATACAATACTTTAAAAGTATTTCATTGTCATTAACCGCTCTTTGGGCGGTTTTTCCATTTACATAGCATTTTTGACCAGTTATGTCCGAATTCCTGCAACGAATAAAAATGTGGATTGTGGGCGAAGTGTTTTGACTAATTTCGGAGAGCAGATAACCTCAATCTTATAAGCAAACACTCAGAAAAATGAACACTATTGAAGTAAAATTAGGATACCTGTTTTGGTATTTTGTAATTGCACTATCCGTTTATTCCCTTATTAGCAGTCTCTACAATTATATTTTTTGAGCTATACTAAACACTACCCATCAAAAAATTCCTGTAGTTTAATAATGTCTCTTTCAAAGGCACCGTTTTGGTGCCTTTTCTTTTTCATCCCCATTCCATTTTGGGTAGCATCACTTCCTTTTTATCATGGGAAGCTTCTATATTGACCAAGACCTCGTCCAAAAAAGCAATGGCTTCCTGAATATGTGGCCCCTTGTTCAACATAACACATTCTGCCTGTACCGATGATGTGATATCGGTAATTTCAGATCGCGACGGCATACCCTTTTTGGCCAAACTTTCCAGAACCTGGGTGGCCCAAACCACAGGGATATGCGCGGCACTGCAGAACGATAGGATACCTTCTTGTACCATGGCCATGTTCTTCCAACCTACTTCCAAAGCAAGATCCCCCCTTGCGATCATGACTCCCAATTTTTTAGCCTGCATGGCTGAGACAAGGATTCCTATCAAATTTTTGTAGGCCATCTGGGTCTCAATTTTTAAAATGACCCCCATAGTGTTCTTTACCCCAAGTTGCTCCAGTTCATCTAAAAGCTCCTGTACATCCTCTTCGTTGTTCACATAGGAAAAGTTAACAATGTCGGCATGCTTTGCCACAAACTTTAAGTCCTCCCTATCCTTTTCGGTCAGGCCGGAAATTCCTAAATCAAGGTTCGGTACGTTTATTCCCTTTTCCGATTTCAGTTTCGCTCCTTTTTCCCCCGCCCTTACAATCTTTACCTTAAACCATTCCGATGCGGTTTCCACCACAATGCCTTCAATCTTTCCATCATCAAAAAGTATGGGCACACCTACTTTCATTTTATGGACAATTTCCGGAGGACTGCAACTCACCTTGCCAGCCTGAACCAAATTCCCTTCCGTATCAAAAATGGGCAAAGTGGCCTTCTCCTCTTCTGAACCAATAAATAAATGATCACCTTCCCTCAACAACAAAAACTGCTCCTTTCCCGGAAGCTCTCCAACCATTCCATTCCTCAATTTCTTCCTTAATGGTTTTAAAATGGCACCAGATTCTAGGGTAAGTGACTTTGGACTTAGGAGCAAAACGAAATCTTTATCCTTTTGAACCACCTTGATCTTTCTCGACCTTCCCCTAATGTCCTTTACCTTGATGTCATCACCAACGTGAAGCTTTTCCATCCAACGCTTATCCACAGGAATTTCATTGGATTTCAGTTCATGCCCACCTTCGGCCACCAATTTAATGAATACCATATCCTTCTCACCATGGGCATTTTTCGGAGGCTTGAACTTTTTGATCTTTGGTCCTTCCCCAATGTCCCCCGTACGAATTTTGGGCCCTGCTAAATCCATGGCTATTTTTACGGTCGTGGAACACTCTTTCTCCGCTTTTCGAATATTATCAATTATGGATTCCCAGACTTTTGGACCGTCATGCGCGCAGTTGATCCGAGCGCAATCCATTCCGTTTTTCACCATACCCAAAACCAAATCATAGTCCGTTGCCGCTTCGGAAGGTTGGGTAACCATGATCCGCCCCCTTCTGTCCTTGGTATGTTCCCCAAAAATCTGATCGGTATGCTTGTACAATAGTTTTTTGCCTTCACCAATGGATAAAAAGGGAAGGTTTTCATGATTCATGTTTTTGGCCCTTAGGCTATCCACCATCATCTTTAAATTGACCAAGCTCCCCAAAATATTGCCCTCGGCATTGGCCAAGCGTGTCAAGCCTAATTGTTTCAACGATTTCTGCAAGCCTCGCACATCAAGACTTCTAAAAGTGGCATAGTGCATCAGGTTCTTGGCGCTCTCCAAATAAATGGGACATACCGTATCGATCATGGAAGCCTTTTCATTGTCTTGTTCCAGAATCAAATGAATGACCTCGTCCAATTGGACGGCTAAGTGTTCAAGCTGTTCCCCAGTTGCAGGCATGGACCAAATTTTGCCCTAAAGTTCGACAGGAAGTATCTGAAAAAAACTGACAATGGTCAGACCGTGTCCAAATCACCAAACGGATTCCATTTTTTTAACACTATCGATGGTGAGACTGGATTTGGAATCTCGGTTTTCCACGGTCAACGTATTGAACGGTTCATTAGGGAAAATTTGCTCGGTCATGACCAAGAGACCGCCATTAATGAAAATCTCCACAGAAGATCGATCCAAAAGAATTTTCATGTCGAAGGTCTCTCCCTCTAACATTTCAGTGGGAGCCCAATGTATTTTGTTCCCAAATCCCTTTTGGAAATCGACCTTTCCGGATTTTCTACGATCCACCAAAAACTGATTGTTTTCGGAATCCATGGTAAGAACCAAGGTTTCTCCCAAGGCATTCTGAAAAGTGGCGCTAAAATCCTTCGATGCCGTTCTCAATTGGACCATAGATTGGTTCAGGCCCTCAATGGTCCTTGATGTTGTCTCTTTTGGCCCGACCTCCCATGCTTTGGAAAGCCCGGAAGATGCCAGCCCATCAATTCCATCAATGGGGAAATTGGTCAGGAAATAATCCGAACCGATTTTTTTAAGAGCCAATTTTCTGGGGACGGTCATGGAGCTTCTCCATTTTTCCGTTGGAGTGTCCCTTGCATAATCCCAATTGCTCATCCAACCAATAAAAATCCGATCTCCATTGGGTATGTTATTGTAGGTGACCCCGGCATAATTATCGGTGCCGTAATCGAGCCACTTGGGTTCCGTTTGTTCCGTGGTGAAGGTTTTTCCATCAAAATTGCCCACAAAATACTGGGTGCCACTACCGCCATTCGGGGCTCCCGGATTTATACTGATGATCAAGACCCATTTTGTTTCATCAGAACCTTCCACTGTCAAAGGGAACAGATCCGGACATTCCCATACACCTCCGTGGGCTCCTTGTCCTTGACCAAATTCACCCAACAAAGCCCAATCCTTCAAGTTGGGAGACGTATAAAATTGTGCATGGTCTCCCGCCACCAAGGTCAAGATCCATTTTTGCGACGCTTCATGCCAGAACACCTTGGGGTCCCTAAAATCCTTGATCCCCTCATTGCCAATAACCGGGTTGCCCTCATATTTGGTCCACGTTTCACCATTGTCCAAGCTATAGGCAATCCCTTGTGTTTGAAAATCCGTTCTGCCCGCTTTTTCCCCATCCATATCATGGTAGGTAAAAATGGCCACCAAAGGTGTTTCCCCGTTTGTAGCAAATCCTGAAGTGTTATGTTTATCGACCACGGCACTGCCGGAAAAAATCAATCCATGCCCATCAGGATATAGAGCTATGGGTTTGTGTTCCCAATGGACCAAATCTTTGCTCACTGCATGCCCCCAGTGCATCGGGCCCCAAACGGTATCTTCGGGATAATATTGATAAAACAAGTGATACACACCATCATGGTAGACCAATCCATTGGGGTCGTTCATCCAATTTGCCCCTGGTGAAAAGTGAAATTGTGGACGGTATTGTTCGGAGTAGTAGCCTTGTTCCATGTTTCGTTCTATCGTATTCTCTTTTTTATTTTCCTTACAACCCACTAACAAAATGAGCATCACCCCGAAAAAAAAATTTGTTCGCATTGGTCTCTGTGGTTTAAACGTTGAAGATATTCATAAAACAAACGTCTTGAGGATCAATTTATGGATTACCTGATTGCAAACCACAATCTATTTAATCTTATATTTCTCTCTTGATAAAACTCAATAGTATCTTGCCTTTCATCAATCCAACATTCCGCGATTTCTTTATAAATAGAATTCACATACAATATTTTCACAAAGAAAGTGTTAATATAGAAATTATTGTATAGGCGTATTTTCCTACAGTAATCCTTTCAAATCATTTATTTACCGGGATTACCCTCTAATAATTTGTCCCCTATCTGGAAAACTGATATGCTGTTGAAACCTTCACAAAAAGAATTTGTACTTCCAATTGCGGTTTTTGGAGTATTTATATTGATGATATTCATTTTGGGCAACAACTCCTTGGAAACCCAAAAGGCCACCTTTGCAAATGAGATCCGAACGACTGGAAAGCTTAGAGCACAAGAATTTTTCTCCTCCGTGGAACACAACATAAAATCCTTGGAAAACCTAAAGCAAAGGATTGAAATGACCAATGGGTCATATTTCCAATATTGGGAAAGAGATGCCAAACTTATTCTGGAGCAACATCCCTCCTTCAAGTTTGTTGAATGGGTGGACAGCCTGATGATCATTAGGGTGGTGACCCCTCTAGAAGGGAATGAAGCCGCTATTGGCCTAGATCTTTCCCAACATCCAAGAAATATTGAGTGGAGAAGACATGTGAAGGATTTTTCAACGAATGTTTCCTCATGGACAGCCCTTTACCAAGGTGGAAGTGCATTTCTTGTGGATGTACCTGTTTTTTTTGAAGGGAAATTTCATGGAACCATTACCGCTGGCATGGATTTCACCAACCCCTTCAATGAACTGGCGGCCAGTCTGGACACCTATGCCATTGAAATGAAAGATGAGAACGGAACTGTTTTTTACTCCAAAAACAATCCGCAATCCAAGGCAATAGCAGATGAGTTTATTTTCACATCTTCTTTTGAGGTAGATAACTTGGACCATCAAAAATGGACCTTCTCCCTTATGCCTGCCGATTTGGATTTTATGGCCGAGAGAAAAGAAAGTACCCTTACCTTTTTTGTTTTTGGGATATTGGTATCCGTGTTGACCAGTTCGCTTATCTACTTTTATCAATCCTCTAGAAAAAAGAACCGCCGATTGAGCCATGCCAACAATAAACTCAAAGAGTTGAACAAAACCCTGGAAAAGGAAAGGCGAAAAGCTGAAAAATCTTCATTGGCAAAAACTGAGTTTATTTCCAACATGAGCCATGAGATCAGAACACCGTTGAATGCCATCATCGGTTTTATCGAAGTACTAAGGTTATCCGATATACAATGTGACATCCAGGAATATCTTTCCCTCATGGACATTTCGTCCAGAAAATTGCTCCTTCTGGTAAACGATATTCTCGAAATTGACAAGATAGAATCTGGCAAATCCACTTTCAGGAAAGATGTTTTTTCCCCGCATCAAGAGTTGAAAAATATCATTAGCATTTATAGGCCCACTGCAGATGAAAAAGGGCTTTCCATTGTACTGGATGCCTCTTCCAAATGCAATCATGAAGTAATCGGTGATGTTGGAAAGTTTGGTCAGATCATCACCAACATTCTTAGGAACTCCCTAAAATTTACGGAACATGGCGGGATTGAAATAGCCTGTAATGAAAGTGTCGAAAATAATTCCATGGCTTTGAACATAACAATAAAAGATTCTGGAATAGGCATCCCAAAAAACAAATTGAAAACCATTTTTGACCGGTTCACGCAAATAGATACCGGCAAATCCAAACGGCACGAAGGAAGTGGCCTTGGGTTGTACATCACTTGTAAATTAGTGGAAATGCTAGGTGGAAAAATTACCGTAGAAAGTGAGGAAGGCACGGGAACGGAGTTTCATATTTCTTTGTTGTTTCCATTATCCGATACAAAACCTGAAAGAGGAAACAAAAACTCCGAACCCCTCCTTTTGGAGGGTTACAAAGTGCTCATAGTAGACGATAACCGTGTGAATGTCATCGTCCTAAAAAACACCCTCGAAAAATTAGGGGTGTATTCAGATTCGGTGACCAACGGGCGGGAAGCAGTGCAAGCTGTACGCAAAAACTTCTATGATCTTGTGTTCATGGATGTACACATGCCCGATATGGATGGCTTTAAAGCTACCAAGAAAATTAGAAAGTTCAATAAGGAAATTGCCATAATAGGGCTTTCGGCAGATGTGACCAAAGAGGCCATTGACGAAGCAAAAGGAGCGGGAATGAACGACTACCTCACCAAACCCATTTCATTTTCCAAGTTACGCAGCTACCTCCCGGTTTTCTTGGCCAAAGTGTCCTGAAATCCAACAAAGTTCCCCTTCCCAAATATTGGAAGGGTATTCCACAGGAAGGATTTGTCCAAGAAATCGGTTTCTTCTACATTTATGGCGGTATCTTTGGGTTAGGATAAAAGATTGTTGAGTTGATGTCGATCAATAAAAATGATTGAACAGCATCTCCCTAAAAATCCATCCACCCAAAGCAGAAAGGTACCCTGCAAAATTGCAAACATTGAAGAACGACCTACTCCTGATACTGACCAGAAACCCTGAGATTGGAAAGTGCAAGACCCGATTGGCAGCCGCAGTTGGCGACAAAATCGCCTTGGAAATCTATAAATTTCTATTGGATTGTACGGTAGGGTTTACCCACGACCTTCAAGTTGAAAAATGGGTCTATTACTCCGAAGAAATTTGGAAAGAAGATATCTGGGACAATACTGTTTATAGGAAAAAATTGCAAATAGGCAGGGATTTGGGCGAACGGATGTTGAATGCGTTCAGGGAAGGCTTTCGGGCAGGATTTGAGCGAATAATCATAATTGGAAGCGATATGTACCATCTTTCCCAAACAGAATTGGAGGAAGCTTTCTGCAAGTTGAACGACCATGATTATGTAGTAGGCCCAGCAGAAGATGGCGGCTATTACCTACTGGGAATGAAGCATTTGAACGAAAAATTGTTTCAAAACAAAACTTGGGGAACCGACACGGTACTTGCCTCCACCTTACAAGATATGAATGGGGCAAAAATTGCTCTTTTGAACGAACGCAACGATGTGGATTATTACGAAGACATCAAAGATATTGGGGCGTTTCAGCCCTTTTTAAAACATATAAAAACATGACGCAGGAACAATTAGAAGAATCTGTTGAATATTTGAAAAAAAGGGGATTCGAAACCCCTGAAATAGGCATAGTATTGGGCACAGGGCTCGGCCAATTGATCGATCATATCGAAAATCCAATTGAGGCCCACTACAATCATATCCCCCATTTTCCGTTGGCCACGGTGGAGTTCCATACCGGTAAATTGATCTTTGGCACCATCGAGGGCAAAAAAACCGTGGTGATGCAGGGCCGTTTCCATTTGTACGAAGGTTACGATTTTGTGGACATTACCTACCCCATCCGGGTCATGCATTTGTTGGGCATCAAAAAACTGTTCATCTCCAATGCGGCTGGTGCCATTAACCTCAACTTTAAAAAGGGGGACATTATGCTGATCGAGGACCACATCAACCTTCAAGGCGGGTCACCCTTGGCGTTCCGGAACGTTTCCGAGTTTGGCAATCGGTTTGTGGATATGAGTGAACCCTATGATGTGGATATGTGCAAAAAAATTCACGCCATTGCCACAAAGGAGGGCGTTTCCATCCAAAAAGGGGTGTATGCCTCTGTGGTCGGACCTCAACTGGAAACCAAAGCGGAATATAGGATGCTGAAAATTTTGGGAGCAGACGCAGTAGGAATGAGTACCGTACCTGAAGTAATTGTTGCCAATCATTTACGACTACCTGTTGTAGCGGTATCTGTTATGACGGATGAATGTGATCCGGACAACCTGGAACCTGTTAATATTCAGGAGATTCTGGATATTGCCGCCAAGGCAGAACCCAAAATGATCAAATTATTCAGAGAACTAATCAAGGAAATATGAGCTATTTAGATGCTACCCAAGACCTTTACAAAGAAGCAGCCCTGACCCCAGATGTTGGGCTTTGTTGTACCACCACCCCTGTTTGGCAATTCCCGGGATTGTCCATTCCCAAGATCATGCAGGAAATGAACTATGGTTGCGGCAGTACCGTTTCGGCCCAAGACCTGGTCAATAACCCCCAAATCCTTTATGTAGGTGTTGGTGGAGGGATGGAATTGCTCCAATTTGCCTATTTCTCCAGACAAAAAGGAGGAGTGACCGGAGTGGATACCGTGGATGAAATGTTGGAAGCTTCAAAAAAGAACTTCAAAATAGCAGAACAGGAAAACGATTGGTTCCAAAGTGATTTTGTGAACTTAGTGAAGGGTGATGCACTGCATCTTCCCGTTGCAGATGAAAGTATTGATGTGGCCGCACAGAACTGCCTCTTCAACATCTTTAAAATGGAAGATCTTAAAAAAGCCGTTGGTGAAATGTACCGTGTGTTGAAACCCCATGGCCGTTTGGTGATGAGTGACCCCATCTGCGAACAGCCGATGAATGACGCGCTGCGTAATGATGACAGGTTACGCGCTCAATGCCTGAGCGGTAGTATTCCGTTGAAAGATTATGTAAAGGTACTTACCGATGCTGGTTTCGGTACCATCGAAATCCGGGGAAGAAGGTCTTACCGCGTGTTATCACCCAACCATTACCCTACGGATGAACTTATTCATATTGAATCCATAGAGATTGCCGCCATCAAGGACCCCATGCCAACTGATGGCCCTTGCATGTTCACGGGCAAAACAGCCATCTATTATGGGAACGAGGAATATTTTGACGATAAAAAAGGACATGTACTCTTACAGAACCAACCCTTGGCGGTTTGTGACAAAACGGCTGCCGCTTTGGCCAAGGCTTCAGATGAAATCCATGTGAGCGAAAGTACCTGGCATTATAATGGCGGAGGTTGTTGCTAATTATTTGGCAGTAAAATCTTTAGAGGATTCATAATCCAATAGGATTCCTTCAGATATCCATTTGGCCAAGGCCTGTCTGTTATCCGGATCCAAAATCCGGCGTTGATCCAGTTTGCTTCGGATGTTCCCTATTTCAATATAGGCCATGGCCGGCAGCGTATTTTTGACTAGATAAAGACTGCTGCGTTCCATAAAGGTGCCACTATAGACTCGGTTGGGTTGAAATTTTTTGTATTTCGCCAAAAATGTCTGGTGAATGCTTTCTGCCAATCGTTGACCGTTTTTGCTGTTCTCGTGATGGTAAAAGAACACATCGATATTGGTCCCTTTGCTACGACTATCCACATGGGTCACCAAAAGGCGTTGGTATTTGCCCTTGTTCTTCATGTACAAGTCGTTGACCGCTTCGGTCCGCTGTTTCAGCCGTGCCAATTGCCCTAGCGGAATGGCATTGGAAAGAACGGTCTCATCCGTATCCAGTTCCAATACCCTTTCATCACGGATGCCATCGTTTTCATCCTGAACGATGATGTGTACCTCTGCCCCATGGGACAAAAGTTCACGTGCCAAGCGTAGCGTTACGTCGTAGGCATATTCATCCTCGGCGATCAATTTACCCTCATACTTTTCAACGGCACCAGGATCGGGACCCCCATGGCCGGAAATAAGGTAATAAACGGTATCCTCCAAACGGTTACTGACAGAATCGATCTTGGCAAAATCGTTACCAAAAATGGGATATGAAGTCCTTGTGTCCGTTTCTTCAATCTTCTTTAAGGCCAAGGTATCCGGCAGCACATAGTAATGCCCCACGTATAAGGATTCACTCTCACCCAATCGTTCGGAGTTCAGCTCCACAAACCTGTTGTAATATTTTGTGGGGCTCACATTATATCGGCGAAGCAAAGAATAGATACCGTCACCCTTTTCCGCCACAACGCTCGATAAGGATTTTTGTGCCCCGACTACCATAGGGATCAATAACAAAGGTATCAGTAAAAAAGAAATGAGGTTTTTCTGATCTTTCATTCAATTTTCAATTTCCAGGTCCACATAGTCGTTTATGATACCACTACTGATCCAACCTGCAAATTTCCTCTTATCGGGACGGACAGCAATTTTATCATTTGATTCCTTGGACGCGTTCTCCAGTGTCAGCAAACTAATGGCTGGCAGGATATTTTTTGCCAAATATAAGCTGTTCTGGTCTTCAAAGATCATATTGACGTCTTTATAGGTCTTATTGGAAATGCTGTTCTTTTTGAAAATGTTCCTGATGTTCTCCGCAAATCGTTGTCCCTGATCACTTTTATTATAATGATAAATGGCAACATCCATGTCGGCTTTCTCCGAAACACCATTGGCACGTATGATCAGAGCACGCTGGTATTTACCACTGTTTTGAAGGTATCGTTTATTGATCACTTCAATATAATGGCCCATACGCTGGTTTTCGGTAACCATAACAGTATCGTTAAGGGCAGGTTCAGGAATTTCGTCGCCGAGGATATAGACTTTCGCTCCGTGCACCATGAGATCGGCCGCCAGACTTTGGGCCACGTCCTGTACAAAACCATTGTCCCCGTCCTTGCCTGAATCCACAATAAGATAGTATACCGCATCCTTAAGTCTTTCACTCTTCAGGTTCATTTGGGCCAGTTCCTTATCAAAAATTGGAGCTTCGGTACCTTTGGCGGATTTGACCAGTACACCTGTTTTTTTGAAGGAATCCGCCGCTTTGGGTATTTTGTATTCGACCCCGACCTGAAGAAAACTACCGTCCTTGATCTGGTCCGAATTCAATGTAACGAACTCCTCATAATGTTTCACGGGATCGAGCCCCTGCTTTCGAAGGATGGAAAAAATCCCGTCCCCTTGCTCGGCCACTACTTTGTAATAGGGTTCCTCTTGGGCGAAAATTGCAAAGCACGCCCAAGCCCAAATGATTAGGGTTGATACTAATTTCATTACTGTAATTTTTAGGGGAAGGGGTGTACTACAAATATGGCGAAAAAACAGACAACTACAGGATGGAATCACAAAAAAATTCCCACAATTTTTAAAGGGTTACAAACCATACTTCTTTATTTTGGCATACTGTCTCCGTATCACGGATTCCGCAGGTTTGTTCTGGGGAGTAAATCGATTGTCGGCCAACCCACCGACCTTATCATGGTGCATGAACCATTTCCATACAAATCCGCCTGCGAACCAATCCTCATCCCAAAACTCTTCAAAGATCACTTGAGTGGCATCTGCTTGCGCCTGCAGGTTTACCTTTTCTTGGTTCCGGTCTACCAACCAAGGTTTCTTGCCCGTATAGTCCATACTTCTGTATCCGAACTCTGTGAACAACATCGGCTTTTTGACTTCCAGGGCAAGTTCTTTAAGTTTTGTCTTCCATGGTTGCCATCCTTCCCGCATGGTCTGCATGGTAGGGTTTTGACGATCACAAATAGGAAAATAAGCGTTCACCCCTATATAATCTAGTTCGTTCCAGAAAGGCGTTTTAGCGTATTCGTCCCAATTGGCGGCGTAGGTAATTTTGCCCTTGTACACCTTTCTGACCTCTTCTATAAGATAGCTCCAATATTCAGGGCGGTTTTTTACAAAGGAAGCGAGTTCGGTACCGATACAAAAAATATCCGTTTGGGTCTCTTGGGCCAAATCGGCATATAACAAAATGAACTTGGAATAGGAATCTTCGAGTTTTTTCCAATCGGCTTCGTTCTGCATGGTCAGGTTACCGGTGAATTCCCCCCGTCTAATCCAAACTTGGGGTTTCAACATTACTCGCACCCCGTTTTTGTGCAACATCCCAATGTATTGTTTTGCACCTTCCTTGGTTTCGCCAAACCATTGGCGGTCAGAGTTAAAAATCAACTCGGAAGAGTCTGTCTGTGGAATAAATCCGAAGGGCATTATGGCCGCATAATTGGCATGGATATCTAGAATGGGGTTTACATGGATCTGTGCCACTTCCTCCCCTGAGCTTACAAAACTTACCCCATTCACCTTGTCCTCCACTTTCTTTTTACAGGAGAGGGAAATGAGCAAAACAAGCACTATCAATTTCTTCATAGCCAATAAAATACCCCTCTAAAATACATTTTTATGGAAAGTGTAGCTTCTTAAAATCTTACTAATTTATCTAGATTGTGTTAAGTTCCATAATTTTAGTACGACTCAAGTTACCACACAAACCAAACCCATGGAGCACATCGTCATTATCGGAAATGGAATTGCCGGCGTAACCGCAGCCAGGCATATCCGCAAACTTTCCGATAAAAAAATTACTATTATCTCTTCAGAAACCCAATACTTTTTTTCGAGGACCGCTTTGATGTATGTGTACATGGGCCACATGAAATTTGAGCACACCCAACCCTACGAAAACCATTTTTGGAAAAAGAACCGCATCGATTTGATTCAAGGTTTTGTAACCCAAGTGAGCACTGGCGATAAAAAGGTTTTACTAGAAGACGGCCAAGCCATCCCTTATGACAGACTCATCATTGCCACGGGATCCAAACCCAACAAATTTGGTTGGCCAGGCCAGGATTTGGATGGTGTACAAGGACTGTATTCCAAACAAGATCTTGATCTTTTAGAAAAAAATGCCCCAAACAATACCGTTTGCCAACGGGCCGTGATCGTTGGGGGTGGATTGATCGGTATTGAATTGGCGGAAATGCTTCGGACTCGAGACATTCCCGTAACCTTTTTGGTCCGTGAAAACAGTTTTTGGAACGGTGTACTGCCCAGTGGGGAATCCCAAATGATCAATGAACATATCCTGGAACACCATATCGACCTTCGGTTGAATGCCTCTTTAAAGGAAATTCTGGCCGATGAAAATGGGAGGGTAAAATCGGTGGTTGTGGCCGAAACCGGTGAAGAAATCCCCTGTAATTTGGTGGGGTTGACGGCAGGCGTAACACCAAATATCGATTTCTTGAAAGATTCGGGAATTGAATTGGGCCGTGGCGTCAAGGTGAACCGATTCTTGGAAACCAATATTGCAGATGTGTATGCCATTGGCGATTGCGCGGAACAACACGAAGCCATTGGCAACCGCAGACCCGTGGAAGCCGTTTGGTACACGGGCCGCATGATGGGCGAGACCCTGGCCCAGACTATTTGTGGCAACAAAATGGAGTACAGACCTGGTCATTGGTTCAATTCGGCCAAGTTCTTGGACATTGAATACCAAACTTACGGATGGATTTTTCCAGAAAAGAAGAAAAAAGAGAACGAAGTCCATTTTCACTGGCGACATGCCAAGGAAAAAAAATGCATCACCATAGCTTTTGATCAAGAGTCAAAGCAGTTGTTGGGCATCAATACCTTTGGTATCCGTTTGCGTCATCAGGTCATTGACCAATGGCTCAAGGAGAAAAGGGACATCGATTTTGTGATAGCACATCTAGCAGATGCCAACTTTGACCCAGAATTTTACAGGACATACGAACCTGAGGTTATTTTCAAATTCAACACCGATTTTGGAAAATCCATCAAACTGAAAAAGAAAAGCTTAAAAAGAATCTTCCAATTGGGATGATAATCACTGACCATGAGCAATTACGATAAAAGTATGGCCCTGACCGGGCAACCACCCAAAAGTTTAAGCCTTAACCAAAAGTTTGCGACCGTTTTGGGCATGATAGGCATGGGGATTTTGTTATTGGCCTCCCTGAATGTTTCTTTTCCGAACAAAACATTATGGTTAACGGTTTCCTTATTGGCCATTTCTTTGGGAACGATTTGGTTTTCATGGGATGCCTATTCCAAAAAGCTCCCAGGTATCAAAAATGACGGGGTATGGTTCAAATCCATTTCCAGCAGGGGTTTATGGGGATGGATGGCCGGACTGGCCTTGACCGGGTTCTATATCATCCTCTATTTCTATCCCGAGTATTTGGGCCAGGTGAATGGTGGGGAAAATAAAGGTGTCATTGCACTTTTTGATCCTTTGAGCAAATTATTGAGCGGTAATCCCGCTAGCCAATGGTTTGTTTATGGCACTTTGTACACGGTGGCCATTTTAATTTTTGGGGTGAAATTCCTTTGGAAATACCGCCATAACCGCTACGAAAGATTACGGACGTTCAGTGTGATGTTCTTTCAATTGGCCTTTGCCTTCATTATTCCCGAAGTAATGGCCCGTTTGAACGGACATAAAATCCTCAATGGAGGGAGCCTTCCTTATTACGACCTAAAAAGTGTCTGGCCGCTGAACTATTACAATTTTGAAGGGTATCGCATCAAAGGTTTTTTGAGTTCAGGCGATATCGGTTTTGCATTGTTGATTTTTGGCATCTTGTCCATTTTTGTGATTACTCCAATCCTTACTTATAAATATGGAAAAAGGTGGTACTGCTCCTGGGTCTGCGGTTGTGGAGGATTGGCCGAAACTGCCGGGGATGCCTTCCGGCAATTGAGTGATAAATCGGTGAGTGCCTGGAAAATAGAACGTTGGGTAGTTCACAGCGTGGTTGTTTTTGTTACGTTGATGACCACTGCAGTAGTCTATTCCTATTTGGGAACCGACACCAGCAAATATTGGCTTACCAAAAGCACTTTTTTGATCGGGGTAGCCGTACTGCTCACCTTCGTTTTTGGTTGGGTGATGCTTTTTAAAAGGGACCAGCTTCAAAAAGATGCCCAATATGGGGCCATCGGATACTTTGTAATCATTATGGCCTTGATTGGGTTTCATTTTTTTAGTGATGGGGGCCATGTGTTCCTTTTCAAATCAGAAACCCTTCGGAAGACCTATTCCTTTTTGATCGGAAGTATTTTTTCCGGAGTGATCGGTACGGGTTTCTATCCCATTTTTGGAAGCAGGGTTTGGTGTCGATTTGGGTGTCCCATGGCTGCCATTTTAGGTTTCCAGCAGCGATTGTTCTCGCGTTTCAGGATCACCACCAATGGCGGTCAGTGCATTTCGTGCGGCAATTGTTCCACCTATTGCGAAATGGGCATCGATGTACGCGCCTATGCCCAAAAAGGCGAAAATATTGTCCGAGCCAGCTGTGTAGGTTGCGGCATTTGTTCCGCGGTTTGCCCCAGAGGCGTGCTCAAACTGGAAAATGGACCATTGGAGGGCAGAATCGATAGTAACCAAATTCTTTTGGGTAACGATGTGGATTTGATGAGTTTGGTGAATCAAAAATAAACATCCCGTAAATCTGTAGTTGCCAACTTTCATTTCCTGCTTAATTCAGCCCAAAATCCAAAGAAAAGGTTAGTTTTGGTCACTCAAACACAAACCAAAATTGAACCCCCTCGCATGGCGGATATCAGAGTCATTATTCCCGCAATCAACGAAGGAGATTCCATAGGAAAGGTCGTTTCCGAATTGCCCGAACATGTTACCGAAATTATTGTAGCAGACAATGGTTCCCAGGACGATACGGCAGAAAATGCCCGTAAAGCCGGGGCAACCGTAGTCACCGAAACCCGCAAGGGATATGGCTACGCTTGCCTAAAAGGATTGGAATATATTTCCAAACAATCCAAAGTACCCGATATCATCGTATTTATCGACGGAGATTATTCAGATTATCCCGAAGAGTTGGATAAGGTGGTCGCCCCAATATTGGAAAATGATGTGGATTTTGTGGTAGGAGCGCGAAAAAAGTCGCTCAGAGAACCGGGATCCATGACTCCACAACAAGTTTTTGGGAACCAATTGGCCACTTTTTTAATGCGGGTGCTCTTTAGGTCAAGATTTACGGATTTAGGACCTTTTAGGGCCATAAAATATGAAAAGCTCAAAGAATTGGAGATGCAGGACACAACTTATGGGTGGACTGTGGAAATGCAGTTAAAAATATTAAGAAAAAAAATGTCATATGCCGAAATACCAGTACGTTACAAACGAAGAATTGGCGTATCAAAAGTATCAGGTACGGTAAAAGGTACTATATTTGCGGGCATAAAAATCTTGGGTTGGATCTTTAAATACAGTTTAAAATAATGGGACTTACTATCGCTTACATCATCATCGGCATTTACAGTACAGCCTTAATCTTGATTTTTATGTACAGCCTTTCTCAGTTGAATCTTTTGATCAACTACTTGGGCTATAAAAAGCGAAACGAGGAGGCTCCCAAGTTCAACCTATTAGATCCCAAGGAAATCCCTTTTGTGACCATCCAATTGCCCATCTATAACGAAGAGTATGTGGTGGAGCGTTTGTTGGACAATATTGCCAAGATCGAATACCCAAAAAGTAAATTGGAGATCCAAGTTCTGGATGATTCCACGGACGAGTCCGTTTTGGAGACCGCCAGAAGAATCGAGGAACTTCAGAAAACTGGATTGGACATTCAACATATCCGCAGGGAAAACAGAAAAGGATACAAGGCCGGTGCCCTCAAGGAAGGTTTGGCCATTGCAAAAGGGGAGTTCATCGCTATTTTTGATGCCGACTTTCTTCCCGAAAGCGATTGGTTGAAAAAGACCGTTCCCTATTTCAAGGATGAAGAAATCGGTGTAGTACAGACCCGTTGGGGACACATCAACCGCGACTATTCCACTTTGACCCGTATTCAAGCCTTTGCTTTGGATGCCCACTTTACACTAGAGCAGGTTGGAAGAAACTCCAAAGGACACTTCATTAACTTCAACGGTACCGCTGGTATCTGGAGAAAGGAATGTATCTTGGATGCAGGTAACTGGGAAGGCGATACCTTGACCGAGGATTTGGATTTGAGCTACCGCGCCCAATTGAAAAACTGGAAATTCAAATATTTGGAAGACGTGGAAACCCCAGCAGAGCTTCCTGTAGTGATCAGTGCCGCTCGTTCACAGCAATTCCGTTGGAACAAAGGTGGAGCTGAAAACTTTAGAAAATCCTTCTGGAGTGTGATCACTTCCAAGAACATTTCGTTCAAGACCAAGTTCCATGGTGTAATGCACCTATTGAACAGCTCTATGTTCCTTTGTGTATTCATCGTGGCTTTGTTGAGCATCCCAATGCTCTATATCAAAAATACTTATGGCCATTTGGGATGGATTTTTGAAGTGACCAGCTTCTTCATTATCAGCACCATTATCCTGTTCATCTGTTACTGGTTCACCTATAAGAGTATTCAGGGAAGCAGTTTCGACAATTTCGTGGATTACATCAAACTCTTCTTTACCTTCTTCTCCGTAGCATTGGGCTTCTCTTTGCACAATACCGTTGCCGTTTTGGAAGGACATTTGGGCAAAAGAAGTGAATTTGTACGTACTCCAAAATTCAACATCAACAGCATTAAAGATACTTGGAAGGGCAACAAATATTTGGCGAAAAAGCTTTCCCCGAATATGATCTTGGAATTCGCCTTGATGATCTATTTCCTATTTGGAATGTACAGTGCCGTGCCTTTGAACGACTATGGATTGTTCCCTTTCCATTTGATGTTGTTCCTTGGTTTCGGGTTCGTTTTCTTTAAATCATTGACCTCCAAGGCATAAATCATGCAATCTTATTGGCGACTGCACAGATACCCGATACTTTTTGCTATCGCCAGTATCCTGTTCTACGCCTCTTTTGCCTATGACCTCGTCCGAACGGATACTGTAAAACTGTTCATGCTTTTTGGTGCATTGTTTTTTCTGTACTACAAGATCATGCAGTTTGAAAAGTGGAACTTTAAGTTCCTTTTGGTGATAGGTATCCTTTTCCGATTGGTTTTTTTGATTGCGGAACCGAATCTTTCCCAAGACTTTTACCGCTTTATTTGGGATGGGGAATTGATCAAGAACGGTATCAACCCCTACCTGTACACCCCGGACCAGTTGATGGAACAAGGCAAGGTCGTCATTGCTAACATGCAGGAACTACATGCGGGCATGAGCGAACTCAATGCCCGCCATTTTAGCAACTACCCTCCGGTGAATCAAATCCTTTTTACCCTTTCGGCCCTTTTGGGCGGGGGGAGTGTTTTGGGATCCATGATCGCCATGCGATTGATCATCATTTTGGCGGACCTTGGGGTGGTTTACTTCGGAAGGAAGTTGCTCCAACAACTTAACCAAGCCAACCACATGGTTTTTTGGTACTTTTTAAATCCCTTGGTCATCATAGAACTTACGGGCAACCTTCATTTTGAAGGGGTCATGTTGTTTTTCTTTGTTTGGTCGCTTTATCTGCTCGCCAAACAGCAATGGGTTTGGGCAGCACCGATCTATGCTGTTTCCATCATGGTAAAACTGGTGCCCTTGTCATTGTTGCCTATTCTACTAAAATACCTTGGCTTCAAAAAAAGTATCGGATTTTATGCACTCACCATAGTGGGCTGCTTGGCATTGCTCCTTCCGTTTTATTCCCCAGTATTCATCGATAATTATGCAGAGACCCTAAAACTCTGGTTTTCCAACTTTGAATTCAATGCAGGAATCTATAACATAGTCAAGAAAATTGCAGTGACCTATTATGAGGCCAAACCTTGGGAACTCATCGATACCTATGGAGCCCTCATCACAAAAATTGTAATCGTAATCACTCTATTGATTACCTTCTTCCGAAAGAACCAAAATTTTCCCACTACCATCACTTCCATGGTTTTGGCGCTCTCCTGTTATTACATTTTGACCAGTACTGTGCACCCATGGTATGTGGTATTCCTCATGGGAATTTCCATCTTTTCATCCCTCCGGTTTCCACTGGTTTGGTCGCTGATGGTCATTTTGAGCTATCAAGCCTATGCAAATGTGGATTACAAGGAGCATCTTTGGTTATTGGCCATTGAATACATTTTGGTGATCGGCTATTTTATTTATGAAATGATAGGTAGAGGGTCAAAAAAGTTATATTTCTTCAAAAAATAGCACCCATTCCTAGGCTTATTGGAATTAATTTGTACTTTTATCGCCCTAATGAAAGGACAAGAATACATAGCATTTACGTTGAGCGTACCCGCTCCCATCAGTCCATTTAGCCCCCGTCGCCGCCCGTAAGGGTGCAATTCTTCTATTGGAAATAGGTGAGTCCATTTCCGCAAAATACAATCAACAATTTATTATTTTATTACAGTTTAAACGCTTGCAATGGATATTGTAGTTGCTAACGAATCACATTTTAAATACGCACAGATCATCTGTGACACCATAGCCGAATCTGCCAAGGTCCGCGGAACCGGTATTGCCAAACGTACCCCTGAGTATATCATGAAAAGGTTGCAGAATGGCAACGCCATTATTGCTTTGGATGGAGATAAGTTCGCCGGGTTTTGTTATATCGAAGTTTGGGGCAACAAGGATTTTGTTGCCAACTCCGGATTGATCGTACACCCCGATTACCGAAACCAAGGATTGGCCAAACAGATCAAAAAGGCCGTGTTCGACCTATCCAGAAAAAAATTCCCCGATGCCAAAATTTTCGGAATTACCACAGGCCTGGCCGTGATGAAGATGAACTATGAACTGGGCTACAAACCCGTTACGTTTTCTGAATTAACGGACGATCCCGAATTTTGGAAAGGTTGCCAAACCTGTAAAAATTTCGATATCCTGACCCGTACAGACAGAAAAATGTGCCTTTGTACCGGCATGTTGTACGACCCCAATGCCAAAAAAACGGACCCTAGAAAAATAGATTCAAAGGTTTTTCAAAGATTAAAACGGATAAAAGAGAACCTTTTCCTTAAAAAGAAACAAAAATAAGTATCAGTCCAAACCCATTCGAGAACTGACACTGAATTTAAAGAATTATAAAATGAAAAAATTAGTTTTAGCCTATAGCGGCGGATTGGATACCTCATACTGTGCCAAATCCCTTTCACAGGACGAAGGGTTTGAAGTGCATGCAGTAAGTGTGAATACGGGAGGCTTCAGCAAAGAGGAAATCAAAGAAATCGAGAAAAAGGCCCTTGCCTTGGGAGCTACCACCTATACCTCCATCGATGCGGTTTCCACTTTTTACGATACTGTGGTAAAATACCTCATCTTCGGAAACGTACTTCGTAACAATACCTATCCCCTTTCTGTAAGTGCGGAACGGATTGTACAGGCGTTGGAAATTGTAAAACACGCCAAAAAAATCGGCGCCAAATATATTGCACATGGCAGTACCGGAGCGGGTAACGATCAAGTAAGGTTCGATATGATCTTTCAGATATTGGCCCCAGAAATTGAGATCATCACCCCTATCCGAGACAAAAAATTGGCCAGGGAAGTAGAAATCGAATACCTAAAGGAAAACGGCATCGATTATCCTTGGGAGAAAGCCAAGTATTCTGTCAATAGGGGACTTTGGGGAACATCTGTTGGTGGTTCTGAAACCTTGACCTCTCATCTATCCTTGCCTGACAGTGCCTATCCGAGCCAGTTGGAAAAGGAACTTCCAAAAGAGGTGAAACTCACCTTCAAAAAAGGGGAATTGGTGGCTATTGATGGCGAAGAGAACCATCCAGTGGCCAATATTGAAAAGCTATCGGAAATCGCTTCCAAATATGCCATCGGCAGGGATATCCACGTGGGTGATACCATCATCGGGATCAAAGGTAGGGTCGGTTTTGAAGCCGCTGCTCCATTGATCATCATCAAGGCACATCACTTGTTGGAAAAACACACCTTGAGTAAATGGCAACAGTTCCAAAAAGAGCAATTGTCCAGTTTTTATGGCATGTTGTTACACGAGGGCCATTATTTGGATGAAGTAATGCGCAACATCGAGGCCTTTTTGGCCGACTCCCAAAAACACGTTTCAGGCGATGCTTTTGTGACCCTTTACCCATACCGTTTCGAATTGAACGGGATTTCATCCGAACACGATTTGATGAACGCTTCCTTCGGAAGTTATGGGGAAATGAACAAAGGTTGGACCGCTGATGACGCCAAGGGCTTCATCAAGATTTTGTCCAACTCGGGAAAAATTGCAAACCACGTAAATCAAGATTATGATTAAAACGGGAATCATTGGCGGTTCAGGATACACGGGGGGAGAGTTGATTCGAATTCTGCTCAACCATCCCCATGCCGAAATCGACTTTGTATATAGCACCACAAGGGCCGGAAAACCAATTTCCTCAGCACACCCAGACCTTTTGGGGATGACCAATTTGAATTTTTCCGGTGAAGTAAATCCGAATGTGGATGTAGTATTCCTTTGTTTGGGCCATGGAAATTCCACGGCATTTTTGAATGAAAATCCTTTCTCGGCAAGCACCAAGATCATCGACTTGAGCAACGATTTCAGGTTGCAGGCCGATTCCATTTTTAATGGTAAGCGTTTTATCTATGGGCTTCCGGAACTGAACAAGTCTGCCATTCAATCTGCAGAAGCGATAGCCAATCCCGGTTGTTTTGCCACAGCTATTCAATTGGCCTTGTTGCCTTTGGCCAAAGCAGATTTGTTGAACCATGAGATCCATGTGAATGCTGTAACAGGTAGCACTGGTGCAGGTGTAGGATTGTCCGCTACCTCGCATTTCAGTTGGAGGAACAACAATGTTTCATGGTACAAACCTTTTACCCATCAACATTTGGGTGAAATTGGGGAAAGTTTGAAATCTTTTGGCAATGCAGTGGGCAAATTGATGTTTTTACCGAATCGCGGCAACTTCACAAGAGGAATTTTGGCCACAGCCTATACCCAGTTTGAAGGTTCGTTGGATGATGCCAAAAAACTATATGCAGCTTTTTATAAAGATGCAGTTTTCACCCACATGTCCGAAGAGGAAATCAACCTGAAGCAAGTGGTGAACACCAACCAGTGCCATATCCATTTGCATAAGCATGATGATCTTTTGTTGGTGACCTCAGCCATCGATAATTTGTTGAAAGGCGCCTCTGGACAGGCGGTACAGAATATGAATCTAATGTTCGGCTTTCCAGAAACCGAAGGCCTGTTGTTAAAAGCTGGGGTATTTTAAACACGAACCCTGAGCGGAGTCGAAGGATTAAACAATCACATAAATGGATTCCCGCTGGAGTTTATGCTGAGCAAAGCGAAGTGCGGGAATGACAAACAAGAAAAATATGAAAATAGCCATCATAGGAGCAGGGAACTTGGGCTTGGCCATTGCCAAAGGGATTTTACATAGCAATGGGGCCACCACCATGTACCTCACCAAAAGGAACACCAAATCCATCAAAGATTGGGAAAAATACGGGAATGTGACCGTGACCTCTGATAATTTGGAGGCCATAAAAAATTCCGACATTCTGATTTTCGCCGTCCAGCCCGGTCATTTTACAACCTTGCTGGAGCAAAGCAAGGACCTGTTGACCGAAAAACATGTGATCATCAGCACCATCACCGGGTACAGCATCCCAAAGATTGAAAATAGCATCGGTACGGATAAATTCATTATCCGCAGTATGCCCAACACAGCCATTTCCGTGGGCAAGTCCATGACCTGTATTTGCAGCAACGAATTGGGCAAAAAACGTATTGATTTGGCCAAGGCTATCTTTAACCGTATGGGGCATACTTTGGAAATTCCCGAGGATCAAATGCAGGCCGCCACGGTAATCTGCGCCAGTGGTATTGCCTTTTGGATGCGCTTGATCCGTGCCACTACCCAAGGCGCCATTCAATTAGGGTTCGATGCCAAGGAAGCCCAAGAACTGGCCATGCATACCTGCAATGGGGCCGCTAGTCTTTTGATCGAATCAGGTAGCCACCCCGAAGAGGAAATCGATAGAGTGACCACACCCAAAGGGTGCACCATTGAAGGCTTGAACGAAATGGAACACCAAGGTTTAAGTTCCTCTTTGATCAAGGGCATTGTGAGTTCCTATGAAAAAATCAGCCATATCAGAAAAGGATGACCATGAAATTATTCGACGTATACCCACTTTATGATGTAACCCCAGTGTCCGCAAAGGGTATTGAGGTTTGGGATGACAAAGGACAAAAATATCTGGATTTCTATGGCGGTCACGCCGTAATTTCTATCGGCCATACGCACCCACATTATGTTAAGCGCATTGAGGATCAATTGGAGAAAATTGCCTTTTACAGCAACTCCGTACAAAATCCTGTGCAACAAGCATTGGCAGAAAAATTGGGCAAACTGTCCGGCTGTGAGAATTATGACCTTTTCATGTGTAATTCAGGGGCCGAAGCGAATGAAAATGCCTTGAAAATGGCTTCCTTTCACACCGGAAAAGCCAAGGTAATTGCATTCAAGAACAGTTTTCATGGACGTACCTCTGCGGCTGTGGCCGCTACGGACAACCCAAAGATCAATGCACCCATCAATTTACAGCAAGAAGTTACTTTTTTGCCGTTGAACGATTTTGAGGCCTTTGAAAAAGCCATTACCTCTGATTCCTATTGTGCCGTGATCTTGGAGGCCATTCAAGGAGTGGGTGGCTTGGATGAACCGACTACTGCATTTTACCAATTCATTGCCGAAAAATGCAAGGAAAACAATGTGGTTTTGATTGCCGATGAAGTACAATCTGGCTATGGAAGAAGTGGAAAATTCTTCGGGTTTCAGCATCACGGCATCCAGCCCGATATTATTTCCATCGCCAAAGGGATGGGCAACGGTTTCCCTGTGGGCGGGGTGTTGATCCATGAATCCTTTAAACCTTCCTACGGACTTTTGGGCACCACTTTTGGTGGTAACCATTTGGCCTGTGCGGCAAGTTTGGCCGTATTGGAAGTATTGGAATCCGAGAACTTGATTGAGAATGCTTCGGAATTGGGAATCTATTTCAGGGAAAAAGCGACCGAGGTTCCCGAAATCATCAAAGTAAAGGGTAAAGGTCTGATGATCGGGCTAGAATTTGATTTTGAGGTAGCCGAACTGCGCAAAAAACTGATCTATGACTACCATATGTTCACGGGTAGCGCCAACAACAAAAAGTTGCTGCGATTTTTACCGGCATTGAACATCACCAAGGCACACATCGATCTATTCTTTGACGCGCTCAAAAAAGCATTGAAATGAAGCACTATTTATCAGTAAACGATATCGACTCCCTCCCCGATTGGGTGGAGGAAGCAATCAACCTAAAAAAAGACCCCTATCAATTTGAGGATTTGGGCAAACGCAAAACCTTGTGCCTATTATTTTTCAATAACAGTCTACGGACCCGTTTAAGCACCCAAAAAGCGGCCATGAACCTTGGAATGGAAGTCATGGTCATGAATTTTGGCAACGAGGGTTGGGCCTTGGAATATGGAGATGGTACTATTATGGACCAAGGCACATCGGAACATATCAAAGAAGCGGCCCAGGTGGTTTCGCAATATTGCGACATTGTAGCGCTCAGGGCATTTGCTGGTTTGGTGGACAAAGCAAAAGACGAAGCAGAGGAAGTGATCAACGGGTTTGCCAAATATGCTTCTATTCCGGTGGTGAATATGGAAAGTTCCGTGGGGCACCCCCTTCAGGCCTTGGCAGACGCCATCACCATGGCAGAAAACAAGAAAAAAGCAAGACCCAAAGTGGTTTTGTCCTGGGCACCACATCCAAAGGCATTGCCCCATGCAGTTGCCAATTCCTTTGTACAGATGATGAAACTGCAAGATGCGGAATTTGTCATCACCCATCCAAAGGGATATGAATTGAATCCGGAAATCACGGAAGGCTGCCAAATTGAGCATGACCAACAAAAGGCCCTTGAAAATGCGGATTTTGTCTATGTGAAAAACTGGAGCAATTATGCCGATTACGGCAAAGTGGTGAACAAAGATTTGAACTGGACCATGACAGAGGAAAAATTGGGAAAGGCCAAATTCATGCATTGTTTGCCCGTTCGTAGAAACATAGTGGTGGAAGATGCTGTGTTGGACGGAACACAATCCTTGGTGGCCGAACAGGCCAAAAACCGGATTTTTTCGGCCCAGATTGTATTGAAAAAGATTTTGGAGCAGAACAAATGAAATTAAAGGATAAGGTCTGTATTGTAACGGGTGCAACAAGCGGAATGGGTAAAGCCATTGCCGAAACATTTTCTTCGGAAGGTGCCAAGCTTGTGTTATCCGGTCAAAATAGGGAACGGGGCCAAAACCTGGAAAAGCAATTGGGCAATTCCATTTTTTTGGCTGGCGATGTAACAGATCCTATCTATAACGAACAATTGGTACAATTGGCCATGGAAACCTTTGGTCAGTTGGACATCCTTTCTTTGAATGCGGGCATTCTTGGGTTAGGATACGTTGAAGCGTTGGAAATCGACACTTGGCACAAGACCCTCGACACGAATTTGAGTTCCATATTTTATCTTTGTAAGTATGGATTGCCTCACTTGAAAGAAGGGGCTGGGGGACACATTTTGATCAATGCTTCCATAGCGGCATTCAAGAGTTTTCCTAACCATCCAGCGTATTGCGCATCAAAAGCTGGAGCCATTGCATTGATGAAACAACTGGCCGTGGAGTACGCCCCAAAGATTCGGGTGAATGCCATTTGTCCTGGACCAGTGGACACCCCGCTGCTGTGGGAATCGGCCAAGGCCTTTGAAAACCCGGAAACGGCTGTGGCCAAAGCAGAAAAAGCAACGTTATTGAAAAGATTGGGTACTCCAGAAGATATAGCCAAGCTGGCGCTATTTATGGTATCGGAGGAAAGTTCCTGGATCACCGGGACTGCGATAACCATTGATGGGGGCATAATAAACACATAGAATGAAACAAAAACTATCCGTAATAAAAATAGGAGGCAACCTCATAGAAGACCCTAAAGGGTTTGAACATGTGCTGGGCCTATTTTCCAAAATGGAAGGGAATAAAATTTTGGTGCACGGCGGTGGCAAAAAAGCAACCGAACTAGGCAACAAACTGGGTATTGAAAGCCAAATGGTTAACGGAAGAAGGATTACGGACCCGGAAACCCTTGACATTGCCGTAATGGTCTATGGCGGTTTGGTGAGCAAAAATATCGTAGCCAAACTACAGGCTCTAGGAACCGATGCCATAGGTATGAGTGGTGCCGATGCCAATACGATCCAAGCACACAAAAGACCCATTAAAAAAGTGGATTTTGGTTTGGTGGGCGATGTGGACAAGGTAAATGCCTATGCCATTTTCAAGTTGCTACAAGCCGGATTTACCCCTATTTTTTGTGCCTTGACCCATGACGGAAGAGGGCAATTGCTCAACACGAATGCTGATACCATTGCCGCCGAATTGGCGATTGCCATGTCCGAACAATTCGAAACCACCCTGTATTACTGTTTTGAGAAAAAAGGGGTTTTACAGGATGTGGAGGATGAAAATTCGGTGATCAAACACATCGATTCCAAGACCTATGATGAGCTTTTGGCCTATGGTATCATTGCCGATGGAATGCTCCCCAAATTGCACAATTGCTTCTACGCTTTGCGCAACCATGTAGCGAAAGTTTGTGTGGGGAACAGTGAAATGCTCGATCAGAGCAATGTGGAATATACGACCCTTACTTTATGACGATATCCCAAGACATATTGACCCAAAAAGCCATAGCACTACTGAAAGAGCTCATTTCCATCCCTTCCTTTTCTGGTGAAGAGGACAAAACAGGGGATGCCATTGAAGCCTTCTTGCAGGGTTTTGGCATAAAAACGGAACGCCAGTATCACAACATCTATGCTTTCAATAAGTATTTTGATGAAAGCAAGCCTACCCTTTTGCTCAATTCGCACCACGATACGGTAAAACCGAACAGCGCCTACACCAAAGATCCTTTTTATCCTCATGTTGAAGATGGTAAGTTGTACGGTTTGGGCAGCAACGATGCAGGTGGATGCCTGGTTTCGTTGTTGGCCACCTTTGTTCATTTTTACGACAAGGAAGGGTTGAGCCATAACATCATCATGGCGGCAACTGCGGAAGAAGAGGATGCTGGCGATAAAAGCTTGCGCGGCCTATTGCCCATCCTTCCAAAAATTGACGTGGCCGTGGTTGGCGAACCCACTTTGATGGATCTTGCCATTGCCGAAAAAGGTCTTGTGGTCTTTGATGCCGTGGTAGAAGGTACGCCTTCACACGCTGCACATCCGAACGACAACAATTCCATTTACAACACCATTCCCGTGTTGCAATGGTTCAAGGATTATAGGTTTGAAAAGATTTCCGAAGCTTTGGGTGAAGTTAAAATGACTGTTACCCAGATCAACGCTGGAAAACAACATAATGTGGTTCCCGCGCAAGTGGATTTGGTAGTGGATGTTCGGGTGAACGACTGTTATACCAACCAGGAAATTTCAGATAGGTTGCAACGAGAGGCCCCCTGCAAAATGACACCTCGCTCGTTACGCTTGAATTCATCCTGCATTGATCCCAACCATGCCTTGGTAAAAAGCGGTCTGGCGTTGGGTAGAAAAACCTATGGTTCTCCTACGTTGTCCGATCAGGCGGCATTGAGTTGCCAATCGGTGAAACTGGGACCTGGCGACAGCACGCGTTCCCACTCTGCCAACGAATTCATTTTTGTGGATGAAATTGAGGAAGGCATCGACCTGTATATTAAAATCCTTTCAGGATTTTTACAATAAACAATGAACAATAATCAATTACCAATTTACATTCAGCCATTGTACATTGTTAATTGTTAAATGACAATTGAAAAGTATGAAACTCTGGGACAAAGGTTTTAGCACCGATAAAAAAATAGACCATTTTACCGTGGGCAACGACCGCGAACTAGATTTGGTACTCGCCAAATACGATGTGATCGCATCCACCGCACACGCCAAAATGTTGGGCAAGGTGGGTTTGATCACCGAAGAAGAAGCCAAGGATTTGGTAAAGGCGTTAGGTGAAATCGGTAAGGATATCGAAAAGGGTAATTTCACCATTGAGGACGATTTTGAGGACATGCATTCTAAAATCGAATTCATCCTGACCGAAAATTTGGGCGATACCGGTAAAAAAATCCACTCGGCACGATCCAGGAACGACCAAGTTTTGGTGGCCATGCAATTGTACCTGAAAGAAGAACTTACCGAAATCAGGGAGCAGGTAAAATCGCTGTTCGACCTGTTGATGAAGCTTGCCGAAAAACACCAGAACGTGCTTTTGCCAGGCTATACCCACCTTCAGATTGCCATGCCATCCTCTTTTGGGCTTTGGTTTTCTGCCTATGCCGAAAGCTTGATTGATGACCTGTACTTTGTACAGGCCGCCCATAAAATCGCAGATCAAAATCCCTTGGGAAGTGCTGCTGGTTACGGAAGTTCCTTCCCTATAGATAGAACGTTCACTACTACGGAAATGGGTTTTGAGACCTTAAAATACAATGTGGTAGCCGCCCAAATGGGACGCGGGAAAGTAGAAAAAGCTGCTGCTTTTGGCATTTCCAGCGTGGCTGCCACCCTATCCAAAATGGCGATGGACATTTGTCTGTACATGAGCCAGAACTTTGATTTTATTTCATTCCCCAATGAATTGACCACGGGCAGCAGCATCATGCCGCATAAAAAGAATCCCGATGTGTTCGAGTTGATCCGTGCCAAGTGTAATAAGATTCAAGCAGTACCCAACCAACTCACCTTGATCACCAATAATTTGCCCAGTGGCTACCACCGTGACCTTCAATTGGTGAAGGAAGTGATTGTACCCGCCTTGCAGGACATGCAGGCCTGTTTGGAACTGATGACCTTTAGTTTGAAGGAAATTAAGGTGAACCCCAAGATTTTGGACGACCCTAAATACGATTATCTCTTCAGTGTGGACACCTTGAACGAACTCGTAAAAAGTGGAATGCCGTTCCGAGATGCCTATAAAACTATGGGCAAGGCCATTGAAAATGGCAATTTTAAACCCAAAAAGGACATTGAGCATACCCATGAAGGCAGTTTAGGGAATCTGTGTTTGGAGCAGATAAAGGAGAAAATGGAGAAGGTGCTGGGTTCGTAAAAAACGCTAACTTAACTTACCTGTGCTGAACTCCTGCCTTTTGCAGACATGGTGTTCAGTATCGGTCGATACAATTCACTCTGCACTGAGTGTAGTCGAAGTCTTAAAAGGAATCATATCTTAGAACGTTGTACCCCATTATGAAAAAACACTTATTTTGGATTTTAATTCTTGCAACTTTCGTTTTTTCTTGTAAAAAAAATAAATCGGAAAACACAAACGGGCATAATATGAAAAATGAGTTTGTCTCAAGAATTCACACAACGGAATTAGAAACTGACTTATACCAACTTTTGGGAAAAACTTCATTGGAAAAACACATTTCGGACTTTAATAATGTGAACTGGAAAAGTAATTACGAGAAGGAATTTAACTCAATGGACTTCAATATGCCCGATTTGGAGGTTTTAAGCAAAAATGACTCAAAATATCTTTCGGTTAGTATTGCACCAAATACGGACGACACCTATCAATTCATTATTGGACTTGGAACTCATTTAGAGACAGACAATCCAAATATTCCGAATCGGAAAGTTAAACTCTATATGACAGAATCGGACAATGAAGAAGTACCAAAAAAATTTATTGAACTGTTCTTCAAAAGGGATTTTGCAAAAATAAACACGGAACTGGATCAATTGTATTTGATGGACGAAGTTGAAGATGTATATATCAATAAAAAATAACCTGGCACAACAATGGCTATAGGTAATTGCTTATTCTCGCCTACTTCTGAAAATCCTTAAGGAATTTCAGTTCCGCACAAAAATTACAAAAGCTCTTGCCCAAAATTGTATCTTGAACCATCAATTGTAGTGGTTTCGTTATGCAACAAAAAATTCTAACCTCCCTTCTGGCTTTTGCCTTGGTTTCTCTCTTAGGAAATGCCCAAGATCTTTATCCCAAAAATGAATCCGTAGATATTCAAAACTACGTTTTCGGACTTAGCTTGAACGATGAAAACAACGAAATAAAGGGTGAGGCAGAGATTACGGTTTCCTTCAAATCGGAAGCTGTTCCTTTTTCCTTGGACCTCATTCAAAAATCGGGGGAATTTGGTATGGAAGTCACCGAAGTTTTGGAAGGCACTACACCTGCCAATTATTCCTATGCGGATAACAAAATCAACATTGTTCCCACTACTTCCGAAAGCAACACCCAGACCTATACCATAAAATACCGCGGCATTCCCGAGCGGGGCCTCGTCATTTCTACGACCAAATTTGGAAAACGTTCCTTTTTTGGAGACAACTGGCCCAATTTAGCGCGGCACTGGCTTCCCTCCGTGGATCATCCGTATGATAAAGCAAGTGTGGAGTTCCGTATTACCGCTCCCGACCATTATGATGTGGTGGCAACCGGCAAAAAACAGGAAGAGAGCAATCTGGAGAACGGGTACAAACTCACCATTTACCAAGAACCGGCCCCCGTGGCCACCAAGGTCATGACCATTGGGGTGACCGAATTTGCATCAAGGGTGGTTGGTGAAGTGCACAACATTGAGGTTTCCGCATGGGTATACCCACAGAACCGATTGGAAGGCTTTGGCGATTATACCGTGGCGAAGGACGTTCTGGAGTATTTCATCAATCACATCGGCCCCTATTCGTATGCCAAATTGGCCAATATGCAGGCCAAGACGCAGTGGGGTGGACTCGAAAATGCAGGTACTATTGCCTATTTTGAGAATTCCGTGACCAGGAACAAAACTGTGGAGCCCTTGATCGCCCATGAGATTGCCCATCAATGGTTTGGGAATTCGGCTACCGAAAAAAGCTGGAACCACGTATGGCTCAGCGAGGGGTTTGCCACCTATTTCTGCATTCTTTATTTGGAAAGCGTGTATGGCGACGAGCGAAGAAAAGAGGAATTGGCCATTGACAAAAAAGAGATTTTTGAATACTACCTCAAAAATCCATCCCCGATCGTAGACCTCACCATCAAAGACCCCATGAAGGTTCTGAGCACCAACACCTACCAAAAAGGAGGTTGGGTATTGAACATGCTGCGTCATAAGTTGGGCAACCATACCTTTTGGGAAGGCATTCAAAAGTATTATGCTACCTACCAAAACAGCAATGCCCTTACCGACGATTTCCGTCATGTGATGGAAGAGGCATCAGGCCAAGATTTAGAGGCTTTCTTCCAACAATGGTTGTTCACCAAAGGACACCCTCAATTAAAATGGAACTGGGAGTATAAAAAAGGGAAGGTCATCTTCCATTTGGAGCAAATACAGGATCACCATGTGTTTCAATTTCCTTTGGAAATCGGATTGGTCAAGAATGGGCAGACCACAGCGGAAACCATTGAGGTGAAAGAACGGTCCCAAAGTTTCGAGATCAAAACAAAGGACCGACCTGATGATATTGTACTGGACCCCAACCAATGGACACTCTTTCAAGAAATGGACAATACACCATGACACTTTGAGGCTGTCATTTTTAAGCTTCGAAATGTCAGTTTGACATTTTTTTACAACATCAGTTTAACAAATTTACCTTCAGAGTCTTAAAATTCCGTAAAAATGAATCCGAACAGATTCCCTTTGAAACTGTTTGGCATTTTTTTTGTCATGTGCCTATTGAAAATTTGAATTATTGTCTAACTAAAATTTAGCAGTTATGAGTAATCTAGTTGCAACAAAGAATGGAAGTGTGGCAAAACCAAATTCAAATGGCCTAACCTTCCCTATGTGGTCCTCTTGGATCGACGAGCTTTTTAACAGGGAACTCCCCACAGTGTTCACTTCAAATTTTAATACTGGAATTACCCTTCCAAAGGTGAATATTAGGGAAACCAAGGATTCCTATTATGTGGACATGGCGGTACCTGGATTGAAAAAATCGGATTTCTCGATTGATCTGGACAACCAAGTACTTTCCATAAGTGCGGAGACCCAAAATGAAAATCAGGAAACCGAACAAAATTACACACGCAGGGAGTTTGGATATGCTTCTTTCAGGCGTTCTTTTTCGCTACCCGAAACGGTGAACGAGGATAAGATCAAAGCGGAGTACAGAGAAGGCCTGTTAAGCATCCATTTGCCCAAAAAAGATGAGGCAGTACAAAAACCTGCCCGGAGCATTAAAATATCTTAAAAAAGAGGCCAAAATTTGGCCTCTTTTTCTCTTAATAAATGAAAGAACACACATGAAAAGAATTGTTTAACCATAAATGTTTGGGATATGAAGAATATAGCCTTTCTCCTTTTAAGCTCCCTGATCTGCTTTGGTTGCAATGGGCAAAACAAGCCCGATGACAAAAAAGCAGATGCAGCCAGTGTGACCCAAGAACAGCCCAAGGGCAACTGGAAAGTAAACCGTGAATTTGACAAGGACGGTAACCTGATCCGGTACGACTCCATTTACACCTGGTCCTCTTCGGATTATGCCGATAAATTGGATCGCATGGACAAGGATAGTTTGTTGCAGTCCTTCACCTCAAGGTTTTCGGGCGACTTTTCTCCGTTCAATGAGGAGGATTTTCACAGCTTTTTTGCCGATGATTCCCTGTTCACCCAACGGTTTTTTAAAGAGGATTTCTTTGAAAGCCCCATTGGCAAGGACTTTATGGATCTGGACGAAATCCAGAAACGCATGCTGGACATGCAAAAGAAATTCTTGGAACAATACGGCCAAAAACCGCAAACCCAAGAGCCGAAGCAAAGTTGAATAGCTGAGTTTTGTTTGAAAAAAGGATTCCCCACACAGCACAGGTGTTGGGGATTTTTGTTTTGGAGAACCTCTTTAATCCAAAAACACCATCCATTCAATTACACGGAAATTTTTGGTTTTGAATGGTTAACTTCACTTACCGGTAGTTGGTGTAATTAGAAAACCGAATTTCCAAATGAAGTTAAAGAGTATATTAATTATAATCGGACAAGTGATTACAGTTTTATTGTTTCTTCTTTTGGGTTTTCTATTGATAGATATGAAAATCCCTGGGAATGGAGCCATTTGTGACCCTGAACAAATAATGCTACTCAGAACTTGGATATTTTTTATTCTACTTGGTATTGGATTGTTTATTAACTCTTGGATTTTCTATTCGAAATGGAAAAAATATAGGATTGGAATAATCTCAATGGTATTATTTTTCTTTTTCCTCTCTATTTTCTTGAGGCAAATAATAATGCTAATTAATTATGGGAAAGAGATTAATCTGATAGAGGGAAATGACCCAGTTTACATCAAAATAAAACTATATGACAACGGGAAATTCTTTGCATACACCTATGATGCAAGTTGTGAAAGTGAAAACATTGGAACATATAAATTGACCGACAACAAATTGATTTTCAAATTTAAGAGGGAAAAATCTGAATACTTAGGGACTGAATACCGAATTGAAAATAATTTGGTTGACTGTTTAGATTGTGAAAACAAATATCAACTAAAAATAAAATAACTACTCCCAACAATGGCTATAAGCACCATTACCCTAAACACATCATCTCCAATAAAAGTATTTTTTTACCAATCCCTCAATCCAAAACCAAAAAAATTATACTCTTCTTGATTTATCATTATAAAACCGAGTAATTTCTTATTTTTAGCGTACAAACTAAAAATGACCGACCCATACTTGAAATCCCCTGCACTCCTATTGGCCTTGCTGCTTTTTGGTGTCTACTCCTTTGCCCAAAAGAAAAATGCAGCCTATAACATACATATTCAAAAAACCGAAGAAAACTTTACCATAGATGGCAAGGGAGACGAAGCCACCTGGCAAACGGCAGAGCCCGCCAACGACTTTTTTATGGTACTCCCAATGGACGACCGCAAGGCTACCCAACCTTCGGAGGTAAAAATGGCCTATGACGACAAACACCTGTACCTCCTGGCCACTTTTTTCAAAACCCCTGGGAACACCTATGTGGTGGAGTCGCTACGAAGGGATTTCAATTTTGGGGGCAACGATAATTTTCTGTTGTTCATGGACCCCTTCAACAACCAGACCACCGGATTCAGTTTTGGGGCCAATGCCTATGGCGCGCAATGGGACGGCACCATGTCCAACGGGGGCAGTGTGGACCTGAACTGGGACAGTAAATGGGTTTCGGAAGTACAACATTACGAAGACAAATGGGTGGTGGAAATGGCCATTCCTTTTAAATCCATCCGTTATGAAAAAGGGGTCAAGGAATGGGGCATCAACTTTTCCCGTTTGGATATCAGCACCAATGAAAAGTCGAGCTGGACACCCATTCCCAGGCAATTCCCAACGGCGTCTTTGGCGTTTACAGGTAATCTGGTTTGGGACAATCCACCCCCAGATCAAGGACTCAACTATTCCCTGATTCCTTATGTGTTGGGAACGGTTGGTGATTCAAGCATTGATGGTATTACGTATGACAACGACTTCAAGGTGGGTGGCGATGTAAAGTTGGGACTTTCCTCTTCCTTGAACCTTGACCTAACCATCAACCCGGATTTTTCGCAGGTGGATGTGGACCGTCAAGTGGCCAACTTGACCCGTTTTGAACTCTTTTTTCCTGAAAGAAGGCAGTTTTTCCTTGAAAATGCGGATCTGTTCTCCAGTTTTGGGTACGAGACCATACGTCCGTTCTTTTCACGCCGTATTGGTTTGGGGGTCCCCATTATTGCGGGTGCTCGGGTCAGTGGCAACCTCAACCGGAACCTCCGCTTGGGCCTTATGGACATGCAGACGGAAAAAGTGGACGAGACCGGATTGCCTAGCCAAAACTTTGCGGTATTATCCTTGCAGCAAAAGGTGTTTTCACGTTCCAACATCGGCCTGATGTTCGTCAATAAAGAATCTATGGATTATGATGCCTTGGCCGATAGTTTAAAGACCACTTATACCAAGTTCAACCGAAACCTTGGGTTGGAATACAACTTGGCATCCAGTGACAATAAGTACACAGGGAAACTTTTCATGCTCAAATCCTTTGGGCCAGAATCCAAGGAAAACGGTTTTGCACAAGGGGCCCATTTGGCATACAGCAGTAGACAATGGAACTGGCGTGTGCAACAGGAATATATTTCGGAGAATTTTGTGTCCGAAGTGGGTTTTGTACCGAGGAACAATTACATCAAGTTCAATGGTTCGGCCGGCTATCTGTTTCTTCCGGCAAGTGAAACGGTGGTCAGCCATGGCCCCACTTTTACGGGGCAATACTTTTTTGATCCCAGCATGCATTCCACCGACTATGTGAGTATTTTGGGATATCAAGTCAATTTTTTAAACCGAAGTTCCTTTAACCTCAACCTCTTTAACGAATATGTGGAACTTTTGGCTCCTTTTGATCCCACCAATACGGATCAAGAAGAATTGGCCGCCGGAACACGTCACCATTGGAACGGCGTTTACATGGAGTACAGTTCAAAACCCAAAAGTCTTTTTACCTATTCATTTTCAAGTCGTTTGGGACGTTATTTTTCAAGTGGCTATCGTACGAACCTGAACGCTCAACTAGGGTACCGCTTTCAGCCCTATGTGAGTCTGGGAGCTACTTTGAGCTATAACAATCTGGATCTGCCCAGTCCTTGGTATACCACCGATTTTTGGCTCGTGGGTACAGAGGCCTATATTACCTTTACGAACAAATTATTTTGGTCCAACCTGTTCCAGTACAACGAGCAGAGCCGAAACTTTAGCCTCAATTCACGGTTTCAGTGGCGATATACTCCAGCATCCGACCTGTTCTTGGTATTCAACAGCAACGAACAATTGTCGCCACTGGAAGGAAAGGTATGGTCGTTGACCTTAAAGATGACCTATTGGTTTAATCGGTGATTTTATAGGGCATTTTACACAAAACAACCTTGCATAATCAATAAGGAATATTGGCAGCCTTCATCGATATCCATTCTATAATTATTGTTTTTCAATTTTTATTTACTGTTTTTCAATAAATATATTTACTTTTGAAATATCGTATTCAAAGTATTCATCATGAAAAAAACATCTATTCTATTTCTTCAAGGTGTTGTGGTGCTCATCGGAATTTTGGCCCTTTTCCTTTTGATCCGGTTTCCGATGATGGAAGGAAGAGCCCAAAATCTGGATTTGTTCAGCATTTATTCCGACCCTTTCATTTTGTATGGGTATGCCTCCTCCATCGCCTTTTTTATAGCCCTATACAAAGCGTTTAAACTGCTCGGATATATTTCTCAGGAAAAACTGTTCTCCACCAACTCCATCAAAATGTTGAGAAGCATTCGCTATTGCGCCATTGCATCGGGCATCCTAATTGTATTGGCCGGACTTTACATTATGTTTTTCCATCACAAAGATGATGATCCTGCCGGTTTTCTGGGCATGTGTATCCTGACCACTTTTATCTGTATCGCAGTGGCAACCGCCATAGCCGTATTGGAAAGAATATTGCAAAATGCCGTGGACATGAAATCTGAAAACGACCTAACCATTTAAGCTATGCCGATTGTTGTAAACGTGGACGTGATGATGGCAAAGCGAAAAATGTCATTGAACGAACTCTCAGAAATTGTGGGGCTCACCTTGTCCAACCTTTCCATTCTAAAAACAGGCAAAGCTAAGGCCATACGCTTCAGTACGTTGGAAGCCATTTGTAAGGCCCTGGACTGCCAGCCCGGGGATATTTTGGAATATGTCAGTGACGATGAAGGATAGCGTTGTTCCCTAAGGTTACTTGATCATCTTCAAATTGATTACCTCTTGCTCGGTCAAATGACGCCAATGGCCTCTTGGTAGATCTTTTTTGGTAAGACCGGCAAAGATCACACGGTCCAGTTTGGTCACTTCGTAGCCTAAATGTTCAAAGATGCGGCGTACGATCCGGTTACGACCACTGTGGATTTCAATACCCAATTCCCTCTTAGGGGCTCCTTGGATAAAACTGATGCTGTCCACCTCGATCGGACCATCTTCCAGTTCCAGGCCTGCTTCAATTTTATGAAGATCGGCAACGCTCAAACTCTTGTCCAAATGCACATGATAAATCTTGCGCACGCCATGCTTGGGATGGGTGAGCTTTTTGGTCAAGTCACCATCATTGGTAAAGAGCAACAGGCCCATGGTATTCCGGTCCAACCGTCCCACAGGCAATAAACGGGCGTTACTGGCACTGGAAATCAATTCCATTACGGTGCGTCTCCCCTTTTCGTCGCTGGTGGTGGTGATAAAGTTTTTGGGTTTGTTCAGCAGGATGTATTCCTTCTTCTCCATACTGAGCCTTTTGCCATCAAAACGGACATCATCAGAACGTTTTACCTTGTAACCCATTTCGGTGACAGGTTTGCCGTTCACTGTTACGTTACCGGCGGCGATATAGGTGTCCGCTTCCCTTCGGGAACAAATACCGGCATTGGCAATGTATCGGTTCAAGCGGATCTCATCGGGATTGGATTTTTTTGGTGGAACTGCCTTTTTGGGTTTTGGGGCAAATTTTTTGCCGTATGGTTTTGGGGAATTGCCCCCTTCACGGCCGCTTCTTGAAGGTTTACCTTTTCGGTTATTGTCTGATCTCGTCATCAGTCATCAATTTTTTGCAAATGTAGTCTTTTTCAGGTCCAAAAAACCTCGGGGACAAATAATTACAGAATTCGGTTCAAGACCACGTCCACATTGATCAAGAGAATACTGATCACCCCAGCCACGATGATAAATTTCAAAATATTGTGCAGCCAAACGTAGTGCTTTTTGCCTTCGGCCTTCCAGAGCAACACCAGAAAAACAATCAACAAAATGATGCTAGCCGCAAAATAGAGGTACATGTACCCCACATCAAAAATCTTGATCAACAGAAAGGCAGGAACCAAAGTCAGAAGAACCAGAAACGTAATCAACATTTTTGATGTTCTGGGACCATAAATGATGGGAATGGTCCTATAATTTTGGGCCATATCCCCGGCCATGCTCTCCATATCCTTGATCATTTCCCGGGCCAATATCAACAGGAAAAGAAAAAGGGCATGTACAAAAATGACTGTTTTAAAATTGTGGTAATACACGAACACCACAAAAAAGGGAGCAATGGCCAAAGTGGCCGAAACCAGGTTGCCCAAAAAAGGTATTCGTTTCAGTCGATGTGAATAATACCAAATTCCAAAAATATAGGCCGAAAAGAACAGAACCGCCCTAAATGAGATATAACTGGCCGCGAATACCGCTAAAAAGTTCAGGATAAAATAAGTAGTAAGCTTAAAGTTCTGGCTCACCAAGCGGTCCAGCATACTTTTGGTGGGCTTGTTGATTAGATCTTTTTCCGCATCGTAAAAATTATTGATGATATAGCCACTTGCGATGACCAGTGCCGAAGCGGTAACGATCAAAAAAAGGTTGAGGTCGAAAATTACCTTTCGCAAGGGTGTTTCCGGCGCCAAAATGTAGATGGATGCCAAATATTGGGCTAGGGTAATCACCAAAATATTATACCCGCGAACCACAGAAAACAGACTCAATAGCTTAAAAAGCAGGAGTTTGTTTTTTCTACTAAGCATGGGATTGCTTTTAGAAGTTGTATACTACCTCTAAGTTATAGCCTTTCAGTGCTTTTTTGGCCTTTTCCAAATCTTCGGTAAAGCCTAAAATGTAACCTCCACCTCCAGATCCGCATAGTTTTAGGTAGTAATCATTGGTTTCGATGCCCTGCTTCCACAGTTGGTGGAACTTGGCTGGGATCATAGGTTTAAAATGGTCCAAAACCACGTGGGAAAGCTGTTTCAAGTTCCCGAAAAGGGATTTTACATTTCCGTTCAAAAAATCTTCCACACAGGCATCGGTATGTTTGATGAACTGGTTCTTGACCATGTTACGGAAACCTTCCTGTTTCATTTTCTCCATGAAAATCTGTACCATGGGAGCTGTTTCCCCTGTCATTCCACTGTCCAACAAAAACACGGCACCCTTACCATTGGTATTTTGGGAAGGAATACTGGTAGATTCGATATTATCTTGGGAATTGATCAAAATGGGCAAGCTCAGGTAGCTGTTCAAAGGATCCAACCCTGAAGATTTTCCATGGAAAAAAGATTCCATTTTACCAAAAATCCTTTTCAATTGTAGCAACTTGTCCCGGGTCAAATTTTCAAGAACGGTAATCTTGTCCTTGGCGTAACGATCGTAAATGGCAGCCACCAAGGCCCCACTACTTCCAATACCATAACCTTGGGGAATGGAACTGTCAAAATACATTCCGTTGGCAATATCAGTTTCCATGGCTTCCATATCAAAGGAAACCAAATCCTTGTCCTGGTTTTCCAAATTCTTCAGATATGCCGCGAAAGCTTTCAAGCTTGCATTGGATTTTTGGGCCATCTCAGAGTGATTGTTGTCCCATTTCAATGCTCCTTTGAAAAAATTATAGGGAATGGAAAGTCCTTTGGAATCTTTGATGATACCGTACTCCCCGAAAAGTAAAATCTTTGAATAGAATAGTGGACCTTTCATATGCTTACACTAAGATACAAACTATTTTGTTTAATTTTTAAAAAAATACGATAAACAAAACTATTTGATCTTTCAAATTGTACTTTTTGACAAAAAGCGACGCAAAGAACGTAAAAAAAGTGCTTACCGTCTCAGTTTTAGCTATTTATTTTTTGGGCACCAAGACCTACCTGATCATGGATGTAATGGCCATTTTCACAGTGCATCGCCAATTCTTCATCAATAAATCGATGGACTATTTCCTTTACATGATCGGGGTACAACACATGTACATTGGCACCTGCATCCAGGGTAAAACATACCGGTACTTGGGTGGCTTCCCTAAAACTCCAGATTTTATGAATAATGGCCAACGTATCAGGTTTCATCAACATGAAATAGGGCATACTGGTCATCATCATGGCATGAAGTGTCAGTGCCTCGCTCTCAACCAATTTGATGAATCCATCCAAATCCCCATTGGCAAAAATGGGTTTTAAGGCATCCATATTTTGTAGAGCCTGTTGAAACCGGTTTCCGGCATACGGATGTCCATGCATCAGTTGGTGGCCCACCGTGCTACTCACTTGCTTTTCGCCCTTATGTACCAACAGAATGGTGTCTTGGAAGGTTTTGAAAACACCATCTACCTCAAAAGGATATTGCATCCCGTACAAATTGGAACTTCCAGGAATATGGTCATGTTCCCCAAACTCGATCAAAGGACCTTCTATACTTCTGCAAGCACTTCCTGATCCCAATCGGGCCAAAAAGGAGGCCTTGACATTGAAGTATTGTTGACTCATATTGGGCATCATGCCTCTTTCCATATTCAACAAACAAAGGGAAAGGGCCGCCATGCCACTGGCTGAACTGGCAATACCGCTGCTGTGAGGAAAGGAATTGGACGTTTCTATGGTAAAATGATAATCCTTCAGAAAGGGCAAATACGCTTCTACCCGCTCAAAAAAAGTATGGATCTTCGGCTTAAAATCTTCCTTGGGCTTCCCATCTAATAAAAGATCAAAAGAAAAATCCCCTGTCATTTCCTTCTTTTCAAAAGTGACCGATGTGGTGGTAGCGCAAGCATCCAACGTAAAACTTATGGAAGGATTGGCAGGAATCTGAACCGGTTTTTTGCCCCAATATTTCACCAATGCAATATTGCTAGGTGCTTTCCAGGTAAACTTGCCTTCGGCAGGCAGATTTTCATAAGGTCCGGGCAGAAAATCTTTTTCCGTCATTGAACGATGTTTGGACAAATATAAGGTGCCGTGCCCTTACAGGAAATCGGATTCAAATAAATTCTTATTTTAGATGCACTTGCACCAACCATGAAAAAAAGAATCGTTTACATAGCCATCAGCGTCGCCGTTTGTCTTTTGATCGGTTTTCTATCGAGTATTGCTACGCAAAGTTCGGTAACTGATTGGTATGTTACCCTGAACAAACCCAGTTTTACCCCACCCAATGAAATTTTTGCCCCAGTTTGGACCGCGCTTTATATTTTGATGGGTGTTTCGGCGGGCATTGTCTGGTCCAAAGGGTACCATCATATTTGGGTAAAAACGGCACTCTATCATTTTGTGTTCCAGTTGTTGTTCAATGCCTTATGGAGCATCGTCTTTTTTGGCCTTAAAAATCCCTTGTTGGGATTGGTGGTCATTTTGATCTTGTTGACCTTGATCATGCTCACCATCAGATGGTTTAGGGTAATCAGCAAACCCGCAGCATTGCTCTTGGTTCCCTATTTGCTTTGGGTCGCCTTTGCATCCGCGCTCAACTACAAAATTTGGGAACTCAATCCTTAGCGGTCATTTCCAGAAGTTTTTGCATGGTCTTTAGGTTCCGCGTGGTAGCCTCGACCTTTAATTTCCGTTCGATAAGGTTGTTGTTGAGTTTTGCATTCCCATATCCTTTTTTGCAGAGCAGATAGACACATTCGTTTGTAATGTGAAAATCCTCGTTTTCAAACTGCTGTTCGTTGAATTGGTCCACCAGAGCTTCTTCCGGCGGATATTTCAACAGCACATAATACAACTTGTTCTCCTCTTCTTTGGCAAATGGATTGCCCTCCAATATTTTTTCAATCTCATTGCCCAGTAATACCAAAATGGGCACCTCAAAACCAAAATCCTTTAAAATAGAGGCATGAACAATATCCTGGAGTTTCTCTTTTCCGTTAATATCGGTTTCAAAAATAACATTGCCACTTTGGATATAGGTCTGCACATTTTGGAGCCCGATGTGCTCCAAAGATTCCCGGAGGTCGGTCATTTTAATCTTATGGTGACTTCCCAAATTAATGCCCCTGAGCAATGCGATATAGGTTTTCATGTTCCTTTGGATTAGTTTCTCGAAGTAATTTTAGTAAATTCAAGCGCACTTAAATTAATAAAATGAGCAAATATATCCTTGCTTTGGACCAAGGCACCACCAGTTCCCGGGCCGTGGTCTTCGACCAAAAGGGAACCATCATATCCGTAGCACAAAAAGAATTCACCCAAATATTCCCAAAACCCGGATGGGTTGAACATGATCCCGATGAAATTTGGGCCACACAAGCCGGAATGGCCGCTGAAGCGGTCAGCAAAAAGGGGTTGAAGGCCGAACAAATGGCCGCCATCGGTATTACCAACCAACGCGAAACCGTTGTGGTTTGGGACAGAAAGACCAGTGAGCCCATTTACAATGCCATCGTTTGGCAAGACAAACGCACTGCTGCCTATTGTGATGATTTGAAACGACAGGGAAAATCGGATATGATCCGGGAAAAAACTGGTCTGGTCATCGATTCTTATTTTTCAGGAACCAAGGTCAAATGGATTTTGGATAATGTGGAGGGCGCCAGGGAAAAAGCCGAAGCCGGAGAACTGGCCATGGGAACTATTGACACCTGGCTCATTTGGAAAATGACTGAAGGCAAGCTTCACATTACCGATGTGACCAATGCGTCCCGTACTTTATTGTTCAACATCAATTCCATGGATTGGGATGATGAGCTTTTGGAACTGCTGACCGTTCCGAAAAGCATGCTCCCAGAAGTAAAGCAATCCAGCGAGGTCTATGGCCATACCTGCCCCAATTTCTTTGCGTCCAAAATTCCCATTGCCGGGATTGCAGGGGACCAACAGGCAGCCCTTTTCGGACAAATGTGTACCAAAAAAGGCATGGTAAAGAATACCTACGGCACGGGTTGCTTTATGCTGATGAACATTGGGGAACAACCCATTGTGTCGGAGAACAATCTCCTGACCACTGTGGCATGGAAAATCAACGGGAAGACCCATTATGCACTGGAGGGAAGCATTTTTATTGCCGGGGCCGTGGTGCAATGGCTCCGCGATAGTTTAAAAATCATCAAAAACTCTTCCGACGTAGAAAAATTGGCCAGTTCGGTGGATAGTTCCGAAGGTGTGTACTTTGTGCCCGCTTTTGCAGGCCTTGGTGCCCCCCACTGGAACCAACACGCCCAAGGAACCCTTTTTGGCCTTACCCGTGGCAGCACCGATGCCCACATTGCCCGTGCCGCCTTGGAATCCATCGCCTACCAAACCATGGATATTTTGAAGGCCATGGAGGCCGATTCCGGAATTTCGATAAAAGAATTACGTGTGGATGGAGGTGCTACGGTCAATGATATGCTCATGCAATTTCAGGCGGATGTATTGAATACGGTTACGGTACGACCAAGGATTGTGGAAACCACAGTGATGGGTGCCGCGTATTTGGCAGGTTTGGCTGTAGGTTATTGGCAAAGTCCCGAAGAGATTCAGGATATCTGGCAAACCGATGCACATTTCAACCCATCAACAAACAGGGAATCCATTGATAAAGGAATCCAAGGCTGGTACCGTGCCATAAAAGCATTGGAACATTGGACCGAAAATCCTTGAATCATCAACCCTTAAAAAAACAAACAAACATATGACTCCATTTGTTGCAGAGATTGTGGGCACCTTTTTGCTCATGCTTTTAGGATGTGGCGTAAACGCCAATGTTTCCCTACAAAAAACATACGGCAATGGTTCCGGATGGATCGTGATCACCACGGGATGGGCCTTTGCAGTCTACACGGGCGTTGTGGTCGCCGGCCCACATAGTGGCGCCCACCTGAACCCTGCGGTCACTATCGGGTTGGCCGTGGCAGGGGAATTTCCCATGGATTCCGTTCCAAGTTATATTTTGGCCCAATTTATAGGGGCTATGCTGGGAGCCTTCGCAGTTTGGCTCATCAACAAAGATCATTTTGATGCTACAGAGGACGGGGACACCAAAAGGGCAGTGTTCTGCAATGCCCCTGCCATTCCCAACACCTTCTTGAACCTACTGACAGAGATTCTTGGCACCTTTGTCCTGGTATTTGCCGTACTTTATTTTACCGATGCAGTTATTTCTTCAGACAATACCATCATAGGACTGGGGTCTTTGGGTGCCTTGCCGGTCGCCTTAATCGTTTGGGGAATAGGTCTTTCATTGGGAGGCACCACGGGCTATGCCATTAATCCGGCCAGGGATATGGGACCACGGATTGTTCATGCCCTGGTTCCTATAAAAAACAAAGGAAGTAATGGTTGGAGTTATTCTTGGATACCGGTTGTGGGACCCATTTTAGGGGCTGCATTGGCAGCCATAATGGCTATGGTGTTACAATAGACTAGTCAGATGCCGCAATGGCTTGGGCCGCCAAATAGGCCCCTGTCCAGGCATTTTGAAAGTTGAAACCACCCGTAATGGCATCCACGTTGATGATTTCACCCGCAAAATAAAGCGTGGGGTGTATCTTGCTCTCAAAGGTCTTAAAGTTGATTTCTTTGAGGTCCACGCCTCCGGCAGTCACAAATTCTTCTTTAAAGGTGCTCTTGCCATCTACCTTAAAGATGCTGGCGGTAAGTTGTTCCGCCAAATTTTGAAGTTTTTCCTTGGTCAAATCTGCCCATCTTTCATCCTGCTCAATGTTGGCTGCTTGTACCAACTTGGCCCACAACCGTTTTGGGATTTCGACCGCATGGGTACGCAAGACTGTTTTTTTTGCCTCCAATTCCTTCACTTTTCTTAAATAGGATTCCATGGATTCCGTGGTGTATTCCGGGGTCCAATTGACTTTTATCCTAAAGGAATAATGGTAATCGTAAAGGATATTGGCGCCCCAAGCGCTCAACTTTAGTATTGCTGGGCCGCTCAATCCCCAATGGGTGACCAGGACAGGACCTTCGGACAATAACACTGGCTCTTCCTTGGACAGACTTTTTAGACCGAGTTCTTCCCGGGATGTGGAAAACATTTTTTTTGGCATTACTTCCAAAGTCGCATGGACACTCACCCCTTGGATACCATTCAATCTTTCATCATTGATATTGAAAGTGAACAAGGAAGGAATCGGTGGTACAATATGGTGACCGACAGCCTCCAATTGTTCCCAAATTTTAGGATTGCTCCCTGTGGTCAACAACAACTTTTTGGCAAAGTAATGTTTGTTCATGGTGGTCACCTGCCATCCTTTTTCCACTTTCTTGAAAGCCTTTACCGAGCTATTCTTCAGCACCTGTATCCCCAATTTATTTGATTCCCTAAGAAAACAATCGATAATGGTCTGGGACGAATCGCTGGTCGGGAATACCCTACCATCGTCTTCAATCTTGAGAGGGACACCACGTTCTTCAAAAAAGGCCATCACATCCATGGGGGCATATTTATGGAAAGGTCCCAGAAGTTCTTTTCCCCCACGTGGGTAATTAGTGGCCAGTTCTTTAGGTGAAAATTCACCGTGGGTGACATTACAACGTCCACCACCTGATACTTTTACCTTGGCGAGCACGCTTTTTCCCCGTTCAAAAATGGCAATTTTTAGGTGAGGTGCTTGTTCAGCAATATGAATGGCCGCATAGAATCCGGCCGCACCACCCCCTACGATAATGACATCGAACATTATTTCACTCGTTCCGGATAGTTGGTGATGATACCGTCCACCCCGAAATCCTCCATTTTTTGGATGTCATCGGGTTCGTTTACCGTCCAAGTGTATACTTTAAAGCCTTCATCATGGATTTTGGCAGTATTCTCCTTGGTCAAGGTCTTATAATTGGGGTTTATGGCAACAGCTTTCAATTCCTTGGCTATATCCATAGCCTTTATTGGGTCTTCGTCCGTAAGAATGGCTATTTGGATGCTATCGTTCAATTGACGAAGGGTACGGAGTTCGTCCCATTTGAAACTGGAAACAACAATGTTTTCAGGGGACCATCCTTTACTCTTGATGTAATAGCCCACAATATGGTTTACCCTATCAGCCGTTTTGGAACCCTTCAACTCAATGTTCAAAGCGACTTTATTATCAATAAGATCCAAAACATTCTGAAGTTCCGGAATCTTATGGTTGCCATCCAAAACAAGCTGCCTTACTTCCATAATATTATATTCTTCGATCTTACCTGCACTATTACTCAACCTTGATACATCATCATCATGGAACACTACAATTTCTCCGCTCTTAATTTTGAAGACATCGATTTCTATCATATCTACCCCAAGTTCCATTGCCTTTTGAATGGATGCCAGTGTATTTTCCGTTTCATGGCCCATGGCTCCCCGATGCCCTATGACCAGTGGTTTTGAATCAATCATTTTACAACTATTGAAAATAAAAATGGCCACCAATGCCACCATCAAGTTTTTCTTCATCTTTGGTTTGTTTTGGATTTTAAAAATACAACTTGAAAGCTAAATGAAAGTTGCTTTTGAATTTAGAATACCGCAAAAAATTTAATTCATAATATGAATTATGTATTTTTTTATACAATATTTTAATTATTTGTTAATTACAATTTGATACATTTATCATATCAATAACCAATTAAAGCAATTCCTATGTTTTCAAAATCCAATTTACTGGCCACTTTGGTGGGCACCATTGTCATGTTTTTTTTGGGATACCTAATTTGGGGTATTGCCACTGCAGATTTTTTTGAGGAACATTCTACCATCAATGTCATGAAAGAAGTTCCGGATCTAGGACTTATTGCCCTGGCTAACCTTATTGCCGTTTTTGCATTAAGTACCCTTTATGGAAAATGGGCCCGGGGCCATCATTCCTTGGGCCAGGGATTCCAATTTGGCGCATGGATCGGTGTTTTTGTAGGGATAGGCATGGGACTGCTAAACTATGCAACTACAGAATTTATGGATTTGAACGGCTATATGGCCGAGGCTGTTCTTGATATTATATTCTACGGAATCTTAGGTGCCGTAATTGCATTTATGTACCAAAAAACTGCCGCCAAGGAATAAAAAAATGACCGATCACAAATCATGCGGGTTGCCTTGGCAATCCGCTTTTTTATTCCCCTATGCTAAAAATATAGGATTGAAGCGGCTCCAATTCAATGGCCATGGTACCTTGACCATTAACAATAGAGAGTTTTGTGTTGAACGTACCATACAGTTTTTCCTGTAACCCATAATCGCCGTCTTTCAACTGCCATTTTGATATCACCTCTTCGGGTATCTTCAGGTCAAGCGCATAGCTTTTTTCCGTATCAAAATTGGAAATAATGATGAGTTTTTCATTATCGGACCACCGTACATAAGAAAGTACCCGATGATCATAATGCTCCGTATGTTCTTTGTTATAAAAATGGATTTCCTGGTATTCCCCCATCAAAGCATCACTTTGAATCGTGAAATTCAACAGGCGCTTGTAAAAATCCCGTAGGCCTTTCTCTTCATCTGAAAGTTGGCCTCCATCGAATTTTTTATTGTTCATCCATCGCTGATGATGTGGTACACCGATATAATCGAAAATGGAGGTCCGGGAAGGTTTGCCAAAACCTGCATCTTCGGCACCGGGCTCCCCAACTTCCTGTCCAAAATAAATCATGGTAGGTGATGTACTGATCGTGGCCGAAACCACCATGGCCGGTTTGGCAATCTCCGCACGGCCCACAAATTCTGGACTTGCAATACGTTGCTCATCATGGTTTTCCAAAAAGTGGAGCATGTGATGCTCAATATCGGCCATTCCCTTTTGTACCACGGGAATATGGTCTGTCCATCCGTAGCCTTTCATGATGTGCTTGATGCTGTCATAAAGCTCCACCTTGTCGTACAGATAATCCATCTTGCCCTTAAAAATGTAATCCCTGTACAAACTGGGATTATATACCTCGGCCAGCAAAAAAGCATCGGGGTTCTTCATTTTGATATTGGAATTGAGATAGCTCCAAAACTCCACGGGGACCATTTCGGCCATATCGAAACGAAAACCATCCACGCCAAAATCCAACCAATACAAGGCAATGTCCTTGAACTTGTGCCATGAATCGGGAAGGGTCTTATCTTTCCAAAAGTCAAAATGGGCCTGATAGTCCTTACCAGCAAAATCATAGGGCAATTCCACAAAATCCTCTGTCCCATCCGGTTTTACCCCATAATTGATCTTTACCGTTTCGTACCAGTCGTAAAAATCGGGTTGGGCCAATCGGGAGCCATTGCCTGTCCATTTGGCCGGATTTTCCTCAAATTTGGAGTCGGCCAATGCATTTTTCTCCCCTCCCAAAGGCAAATAACCTTCTTTCCATTCGGGCACCTTGAAGGCTTGACCCGGGATATAGTAAAAGTTGTTATTAGCATCATACTCTTTGGAGGTGTCATCTGTTGCCCCAAAATCTTCCACTCCTTCGGGGTTGGTCTTCCCTTCATAATTGCGAGCCACATGGTTGGGCACAATATCGATGATTACTTTCATCCCCACTTTGTGTGTCCGTTCAATCAGTTGTTTGAATTCTTCCAAACGTTTTGCGGGATCTGTGGCCAAATCCGGGTTGACATTGTAGTAGTCCTTTACCGCGTAGGGTGATCCCGCACGACCCTTCACTACATCCGGATCATCATTGGAGATTCCGTAAGCCGTATAATCATGGATCAGGGCATGGTGTGGCACCCCGGTATACCAAATATGGGTGATGCCGAGGTCCTTGATTTCATTCAGGGCTTTCTCATCAAAATCGGCGAACTTGCCCACCCCATTTTCTTCGATAGTACCCCAAGGTGTATTGGTGGTATTGGTGTTTCCGAACAAACGGGTGAACACTTGGTAGACTACGGCTTTCTTTTTCATTGGCAGCTCAACTTGTTTCTGGTCGGTTTCATCTTTACATGAAGATAACACCCCTAGCACTACCAGAAAAGTGATGAAGCGATTGATTTTCATGCCACGATCTTTTTGCCCGGAAGCAATTCAACGGATTTACCATGGACCTTAATGGTCAGGGCTTCATTCCCGGTAAGTTCGAAAAAGGTCCCTTCCTTGGAAGCCGTCAGGGTAACGATCTGCTCCCTAAAATTGACCTTGAAGGAGAAGGAGCTCCATTGTTCCGGTATCTGTGGTTCAAAGCTTAAGGTATCGTCCAATACCCGCATGCCACCAAAACCTTCCACAATGCTCATCCAAGTTCCTGCCATGGAGGTAATGTGTAGTCCTTCCTCCACTTCCTTGTTGTAATCGTCAAGATCCAACCTCGAGGTCCTCAAATAGAAAGTGTACGCTTGTTCCATCCTACCCAATTTGGCCGCTTGAATGCTATGTACACAGGGCGACAATGAGGATTCATGTACCGTAAAGGGTTCGTAAAAATCGAAATGGCGTTCCAGGTCCTCCTTGCTGAAGTGGTCTTCAAAAAAATAAAATCCTTGAAGCACATCGGCCTGTTTTATATATGGTGAACGCAGAATCCGATCCCAACTCCATTTTTGGTTGATGGGTCGTTGCGAGCTGTCCAAATCTTGAACTTTGATCATATCCTTGTCCAAAAAGCCATCCTGCTGCAAGAACACTTGGTGTTTTTCGGAATATGGGAAGTACATGTTGTCCGCAACCTTGGCCCAATCCTTGATCTCGGCCTCGGTCAATTTTGTCTTGGTCATGATCCGTTCGTAGTCATCGGCATACTCTTCGGCCACTTTGCCGATCTGCTCAATGGCATACTCAATACACCATTTGGCGAGGTAATTGGTATACCAGTTATTGTTGACATTGTTCTCGTACTCGTTGGGTCCGGTAACCCCCAACATGACATATTGCTGCTTATCCTGAGAAAAATTGACACGTTGGTGCCAGAACCTTGCGATTCCGATCAGCACTTCCAATCCCATTTTAGGGATATAACTATAATCCCCTGTAAATCGATAGTAATTGTAAATGGCAAAGGCAATGGCCCCATTCCTGTGAATCTCTTCAAAAGTAATCTCCCATTCATTGTGGCACTCCTCCCCGTTCATGGTCACCATCGGGTATAAAGCAGCCCCATTGGTGAAGCCCAATTTTTCGGCATTCTCTATAGCCTTGGGTAAATGGTTGTACCGGTATTGAAGCAGGTTCCAAGCCACCTTTTGGTTTTTGGTCGCCATGTAGAACGGAAGGCAATAAGCCTCGGTATCCCAATAGGTACTTCCTCCGTATTTTTCCCCGGTAAACCCTTTGGGTCCTATGTTCAATCGGGAATCCTTGCCCAAGTAAGTTTGGTTCAGCTGAAAGATGTTGAAACGGATACCCTGCTGGGCCTTTACATCCCCCTCGATGGTGATGTCACTCATCTCCCAGATGTGACCCCAGTCTTCTTTTTGTTTTTGAAATAAGGCCTCGAAACCCAAATCGGAGGCCTTGTCCAATATCTTGTTGGCTGTTTCCGATAATCTATCCTTGGGGTGGTTCCTATCTACTACATACCCCCCAAATTTTATCAGGGTGATGGTTTCGTTTTTCGCAGCTTTAACAGAATAGGTATGTCCTACCAGTGTTTCGGTCTTATTAACTTCTGGGGGGGCTTCTATTTTCTCTCCATCCACAAAAACTTCGGCCTGCATAAAGGTGCAAACGGCAAAATTGGTTTTCATGGTGTGGGACTCTACAAAGGCCCTATTGCTTTCAGAAACAATCTTGGTTATGTTCCAAAATTTATCGTCCCAGTTACTGTCCATGTTTTTGATACCTCCATCTACATAGGGCTCCATGATCACTTCAGCATCTCCGTCCAACACTTGAAGGTTGTATTGAATGGCACCGGTTTCGTCCAAATCAAGGCTCAAAAAGCGGACCACATCCACAGCAACTTCCAGCCCACTGGGCATGGTGGCCACAAAGCTTCTTTTGTACCACCCTTCCTTCATATTGAGTTCCCGCTGGAAGTTTTCGACTTTTTTACAAGTGTTCAAATCCAAGGGCTCATTGTTGATGACCACGTTGATCCCTATCCAATTGGGTGCATTGAGTACTTTGGCAAAATATTCGGGATAGCCATTTTTCCACCATCCAACACGGGTCTTATCCGGATAATAAACCCCTGCTATATAGCTGCCTTGGAAAGTTTCCCCGGAATACTGTTCTTCAAAATTGGCACGTTGTCCCATGGCCCCATTTCCTATGCTGAATAGGCTTTCTGAGGATTTGACCCTTTCACGATCAAAACCTTCTTCAATAATGGACCAAGAATCGGCTTTTATATAATCCTGATTCATTGATAATTATAATCTTGATGAGCTAATGTACACATCCTACGGTTTAGGATGTCGCAAACTTAATGAAATATGGAATCCCTAATAACAAGGGTGGGCTCTAAAATTTTGGTTTGGTAGGTTTCTTCCTCTTCCTCGCTTTCCACTTTATCGATGAGCATCTTGGCCGAGACCTCCCCCATTTTTTCCCCATGCTGGGATACCACGGTAAGACTTGGATTGGCATATTTGGAAAGAAGGCCGTCCGTAAATCCTATAAATGAAATGTCCTCAGGAATCTTGAGGCCCTTTTGTTGGGCCAGTCTCATGCTGTATACCGCAAATATCTCATTCACACATAGAACCGCATCCAACTCTTGGCTGTCCATGAATTTTTTAATGCTCTTTTCGTCCATTTCCATGGAAGGTAGTTTGAGCACTTTCCTTTCATCCACTCCAAGGTCACTTTCTTCAAGGGCCCTAATGTAACCCATGGTCCTGGCCTTGCTTACGCTCAAATAATCATCGGTAGTAATCAGGGCAATGTTCTTTTTCCCTTGTTCGATGAATTTCTTCGTGGCCATATAGGCGCCCAGTTCATCATCAATGATGACCTTGTCGCAATCTATCTCATTGGTAATCCTATCGAAAAGCACTACAGGGATACCCTGTTCCGTGACTTCCTTCAGGTGATTATAGTCTCCCTTTTCTTGCGTTTCCGAAGAGAGTGACATAATGAATCCATCTATACTTCCATTGGCCAGCATTTCCATATTGATGACCTCTTTGTCAAAAGACTCCTCTGAGAGGCAGACAATAACATTGTACCCCCTAGCATTGGCATACTTTTCTATCCCGCGGATCACCGTGGTAAAAAAGTGATGTACAATATCGGGGATGACCACCCCAATATTCTTGGTCCTTTTATTTTTAAGGCTAATGGCAATATTATTGGGCTTGTAGTTGTATAGCTTGGCAAAAGCCTGTACCTTTTCTTTGGTATCCCTACTGATTTCCTCGCTGTTCTTGAGTGCCTTGGAAACGGTGGATATGGATACCTCAAGTTCTCTGGCTATGTCTTTTAAGGTAATCTTTGCTTTCAAAGTGATAAAAATTTAGTCCGTTTGGCATCAGCGCGGGAAATTACTCAATATTGAAAAAAAGAAACGAGCAAAATCCCTTTTTTAACAAAAACACAGGATAACGGCAAGGGAACAATCCCTGAAACGTTAACACAATCAAAAAATAAAAACACTATATTAGTGGTCGTGTTATGGATTTCATCAAATATCTTAAGTTATTTTGTGATTTAAACAAATGTGCTCAATAAGTTTTATCAACCCCTCATACATCTAAAGTTATTAACACGAAACCGTTTTCGTGATACATTGCGATATGCTTAAATTTTGATTAACATTATTTTTATATATGTTTAACACTTGAATTAAAATTAACTAAACTTAAAATTAATTATTTATGAAGATTACGCTACTAAAAAGCTTTTTGTTGCTTGGGGCATTCTTATGCTTTGGCATGATAAAGGCTCAGACAGTATCAGGTACCGTTTCTGACGCAAACGGACCTTTGCCAGGGGCAAGCGTATTGGTGAAAGGTACTACCAATGGTACGCAGACCGATTTTGACGGTAATTACACCCTAAATGGCATCGATGGTACGGCTACTTTAGTGTTTAGTTACATTGGCTTTAAGACCGTGGAAATAGCGGTCAATGGCCAATCTACTATTAATGTAACCTTAGAGGAAGATGCACAGGCCCTTGACGAGGTTGTGATCATTGGTTATGGTCAGACCACGGTTAAGGATGCAACTGGTGCTGTTGCCGTGGTTACGGCAGACGACTTCAACCAAGGGGTGATTGCTTCTCCGGAGCAATTGATCCAAGGTAAGACTGCGGGTGTTCAAATTACACAGAGCAGTGGGGAGCCTGGAGCAGGCATTAACGTAAGGATTAGGGGTACAAGCTCCGTTCGTTCCAACAACAACCCACTCTTTGTAGTGGATGGCATGCCACTTTCCGGTGAGGATACTTCAGCTGGTGGTGCGGATGTTGGTACAGGTACAAGTTCAGCTAAAAACCCATTGAACTTCCTTAACCCCAACGATATCGAAAGCATCAGTATCCTTAAGGATGCCTCCGCAACTGCCATCTACGGTTCCCGGGGTGCAAATGGTGTTGTTATCATCACCACAAAAAGCGGTAAGTCTGGCAAAGGACAGTTTGAGTTCACTTCAAACTTGAGCTACTCAACTCCAGCCAAAAGATTTGATCTTCTTAACAGGGACGAATTTTTGAGCGCTTTGCCAAATTATGGTGGAGACCCCAATGCATTGGATTATGGCTACGATACGGACTGGCAAGAGCTTATTCTTAGAAGTACGGCTTCTCAAAACCAAAACCTTTCCTACTCCAAAAACTATGGAAGTGGAAATGTCCGTGCCTCTTTCGGTTACGGTAAACAGTTTGGTGTTGTTGAAGGGTATGCACAAGAGCGACTTACCGGTAGGATCAACGCTTCACAGCGTTTCTTAGATGATAAATTGAAATTGGATGCAACATTAACTGTATCAAGGGTCAATGATGATGGTGGTGCCATTAGTAACAACTCAGGATCCACTGGGGATTTGATCGGCGCAGCCTACTTTGCCAATCCAACTTGGCCTGCTAGGACTGGATTTACCACTGGGGGTAGTGAAATCAACCCTTTACAATTGTTGAATTACTATGACGATGTTACCCATACCGATAGATTCTTGGGGAATGTTTCCGCGGAATACAGTATAACTCCCGAACTAAAAGGAAAGGTAGCCGTAGGATACGACAAGTCAACTTCAGAGAAATATCAGGTACAATCTGGATTATCAACAGGTATCGGGAATGCCCCAGGTCAAGGACAAGGAGCACTTAGTGCCAAAGATGTTACCGGCAAACTCCTTGATATTACCTTTACTTATGACAAGGAATTCGAAAATTCCCATTTGACCGCCTTGGTGGGTTATTCCTTCCAGAGCTACCAGAGAGAGGGGAAAAATATAACCGCCCTTGGTTTTGGCTCTAATGATCTGAACCAAATGATTTCTGACTTGGGCACTGCCGCTTCCACTATTGAAAGCCAGCTAACCGGTTCTTACCAGCAATTTGGATACAATAGTAGTGGAACTTTCGTCAATCGTTTGTTCCCAACCGTTTCTCAAAACGAATCGGTAACATCCCCAGGTGGTGTTCCGATCAGTGCAGTTGCTGGCGACTATTATGACAACACCGACGAGCTACAATCGTTCTTCGGTAGAGCCGAATATACCATCGCCGACAAGTACATTCTTACGGGTACCCTTCGGGTAGATGGTTCTTCCCGTTTTGGGCCCAACAACCAGTATGGGTACTTCCCTTCAGGTGCTTTTGCCTGGAAATTGAACGAGGAGGATTTTATTGGTGATGCCTTCTCAACATTGAAACTTCGTTTGGGTTACGGTATCACAGGTAACCAAGAAGGTCTTGGATATGGTAACTTCACCTTGAGACAGCGTTTTGCCAGCATCGGAATCGATCAAAACCAGAACATCAACCCTCCTGGGCTTTCTATCCAATCATTTACGAATGATGATTTGAAATGGGAAGAGACCAGCCAAGCCAACATCGGTATCGACTTTGGTTTTGCCAATGATAGGTTTACCGGTAGTGTAGACGTTTATCATAAAGTAACCAACGACCTATTGCTTCAACAAGAGGCAGCGCAGCCATCACCACAGGATTTCTACTTTGGAAACTTGGATGCAAAGGTTATCAATAAAGGTGTGGAAGTTTCTATGAACTACGATATCATCCAAACCGAAGATGCGACTTGGAACTTAGGTGTCAATGGAGCTTATAATGATAATATGGTAGAAGATTTTGATGGTCTGATCCAAACCGGTGAAATCAACGGTAACGGTCTAACAGGTGCCTATGCACAACTTTTGGCCGGCGGACATCCTCTTTTCTCATATTATCTAAGGGAATTTGGAGGATTTGATGCAAACGGTATTTCCCTTTATCCAAACGGTGATGTTCAAGAGTTTGTGGGTAAAAGTGCTTTGCCTAAAGTTACCTTGGGCATCAATACCAGTGTTTCATACAAGAACTGGGATTTCAACGCGTTCCTTTCAGGCCAATATGGTTTCTACGTATATAACAACACCCAAAATGCTTACTTCACTGCAGGTATTATCGGTGTGGGTAAAAACATTACAAAAGATGTGCTTACCAACGGTGAATCCAATGCCAATGCCGCTGACGTTTCGACCCGATTCTTGGAAAAAGGTGATTTCCTAAGGTTGCAAAATGCTTCCTTAAGCTACAATGTACCTTTGAGCGGTCAAGGAGCTTTGAAGAGTCTTCGTTTGTCAATGATCGGCCAAAACTTGTTCATTATCACAGATTATTCAGGTCTTGATCCAGAGGTCAACGTACCAAAGTCTTTGAACAACATCCCATCTCTTGGAATCGACTACACGGCTTTCCCAAGAGCAAGAACCGTTACATTGGGTATTAGCGCAACTTTTTAAAAAATAATTTCTATGAAAGCTTTGAAACTAAACAAAATATACATTTGGGCAATCGCGCTGGCAATGGTCGGTTGTACCAATTTGGAGATAGAACAGACCGACTCCATATTCGCCGATTTGAGTGGTGAGTTCAATGGAGTGGACGCTGGTGGTACACTTACGGACCTATACAATGCCGTAAGAAGCCAAACAGAGAGCCAAGAAAACCTTTATGCTCTTACCGAGGTAAGTTCAGATGAGTTCGTGGTACCTACCCGTGGAACCGACTGGGGAGATAATGGGGTTTGGAGGACGTTGCACTCCCACACTTGGAGTCCAACCCACCAAAGGGTAAAAAACACTTGGAACGACCAAAACAGGAATGTTTACAATGCTACTACCATTATCGATAGCAGAAGTAACCCGACCGCACAACAAGCCGCCGAAGCTAAATTCATAAGGGCTTACAGTATGTTTTGGTTGATCGATATGTTCGGACAAGTTCCTTTCAGGACCCCAGATGAAGGTCCAGATGTGAACCCAACCGTAATGAGTCGTGCAGAAGCATTTGACTTTGCGGTTAAGGATTTGACCGAAGCCATTCCCGATCTTCCTTCGATTGGCCCAAGTACCGATTTGGTCGGTGCCTCAAAAGCAGCAGGCATGCTCCTTTTGGCCAAGTTCTACTTGAACAAGCACATTTTCACCGGAACCGGAACAGCTGATGCTTCAGACATGGCCCAAGTAATCAGCCTTGTTGATGACATTAAAGCCGAAGGTTTTGATTTGCAAGAGGGATATTTTGAATTGTTTGAGGATTCCGTAAACAACGAAACCATCTGGTTTACTACCTCAAGCGTTGGTAACAACATTTGGGATACCTTGCACTACAATCAAATTGTTCCCGACCAAGCGGGTGGATGGAACGGATTCACCACTATCGCTGAATTCTACGATTTGTTCGAAGGTGATCCAAACATCAATGTCCCTGGTTCAGGTCAAGAGGAAAGAAGAGGATTTGTGCCTACTGACGGTACCAATTACGGTATTGGAAATGGGTTCTTGATTGGTCAACAATACGATGCCAATGGTAATGCCTACAAGGACAGGACCGGTGCACCTCTTGTGTTCACCAAAGAACTACCAGGATTGTTGGGTAACAATGAAAGAACCGGTATCAGGGTAATCAAATACAACCCTGCCAACGGCGCCTTCGCTAACCACAAAATCGTATTCCGTTATGCCGATGCCCATTTGATGAAGGCGGAAGCAACCTTTAGAAGTGGTGGAGATGCCACTGCCTTGATCAACGAGCTTAGAACCCTTAGGGGAGCTAGCCCAATCGGCAGTGTTACAGAACAGGACATTATTGATGAGAGAGGAAGGGAATTGTATGGTGAGCAATGGAGAAGAAACGATTTGATCCGTTTTGGGCAATTTACCGCTCCTTGGTCATACAAAGAGGTTTCCGGTGATGAAACCAAAAACTTGTTCCCAATTCCTGCAACAGCTATCATTTCTAACCCTAACTTGGTTCAGAACCCAGGATACTAACATTATCAAAGTTTAAGCTGTTTTTATAAACATGGAAAGGCCACCGATCGGTGGCCTTTCCTTTTTGCCATTTTTCATTCTATTAGTCGTTTATTAATTCTTTTTTTGACAAACATTAATATCTCCAATACTTCTATTCCCTATGGAAATAAGTATCTTGACCCGTGCTATTGAAAGATAAAATGAGAGAACCGTACTGGCTTGTTCTCGGGGTGATACTAACCTTGGTTTGCTGTGAAAAATCAGGACCTAAAACATTGTTTGAACTAAAAGATTCCAGTTATACCGGGATTACGTTCAAAAATGAACTCACACAAACCCCGGAACTAAATATTCTTAACTATCTCTACTTCTATAACGGGGCGGGAGTTGCCGCGGGCGACTTTAATGGGGACAACTTGGTCGACCTTTATTTTACATCCAACCAAGGATCGGATAAATTATACCTGAACAAGGGGAATTTTCAATTTGAGGATATCACCACCGCAGCACATATTAATAACAATACAGGGTGGACCACAGGGGTTACTCATGTCGACATTAACAACGATGGTCTTTTGGACCTTTACATCTGTAAAGTGGGCGACCACGGGAGTATCCAGGGACAAAACCTACTTTATATCAATCAAGGTAACAATGAAAAAGGAGTTCCTGTCTTCAAGGAAGAAGCATCCAATTATGGCCTGGACTTCATTGGTTATGCTACCCAAGCTGCTTTTTTTGATTACGACCTTGATGGGGATCTGGACATGTACCTGATGAACCACTCGGTTAACCCCAACCGATCTTATGGAAAAGGGTCCAAAAGAAAAATAGTGGATTCCATGTCTGGCGATATCCTTTATAGAAACGATGATGGACACTACTCAAACGTTTCAAAAGAAGCTGGCATTTTTCAGGGAGCCATTGGCTATGGATTGGGATTGGCCATAAGCGACATCAACAATGATGGATATTTGGACATCTATGTTGGGAATGATTTTTTTGAAAATGACTATCTCTACATCAATCAAAAAGATGGTACGTTTAAAGAAACCATTTCCGAGGACGATAAAAAAATGGGGCATACCACCCATTTCTCCATGGGAAATGACATTGCGGACATCAACAATGATGGCCTCTCCGACATTTTATCCCTAGACATGTTGCCCGAAGATCTTGAAACCTATAAAACCTCCGGTCTGGAGTATCCCTATCCCGTTTATCAACAATATTTGAGAAACGGTTTTGCACCACAATACATGCAGAATGCCTTGCTACTAAACCTAGATGGGGAAAATTTTGGGGAAATCGCGAACCTTAGCGGTATTGATGCCACAGAATGGTCCTGGGGTGCCCTTTTTGCAGATTTTGACAACGATGGCTTTAAAGATTTATTCATTTCCAATGGGATACAGGGTGTGACCAATGATATGGATTATATCAATTACATTTCTAATGAAGAGATCCAGAAAACCATAGAAAAAGGGCTTACCGACAAGGATATGGAACTGATCGATCGTTTACCTACCAAAAAAGTCCAGAATTACTTTTATAAGAATAACGGGAGTGCAACCTTTACGAATGTCACCGACTCTTGGGCACCTCAAATAACGTCATTTAGCAATGGTTGCGTTTATACCGACTTGGACAACGATGGAGATTTGGATGTGGTTGTGAACAATGTTAACCAAGAGGCCTTTGTGATGGAAAACACCTTGACCGGGAACAATTTTATCAAAATTAAATTTAAAGGAAGCCCCGAGAACCGTTTGGGCCTTGGAGCCAAAGCCATTGTTTATCAAAAGGATGGGCAGGCGGTCCAAGAAAATATAGTAACAAGAGGGTTTCTTTCCGCCAAGGACTATTCTTTGAATTTTGGTGTTGGGCGGGATTCAATCCTCGATTCCATCCAGATTGTATGGCCTGGGGGCGCTTATGAAACCTTGCTTAATATTGAGGCCAACAGAACTTTGGAAGTATCCATATCCAATGCATCGGGAAATTTTTACGAAAATCGAACCGAATCCACTCTATCAGAGTATGCAAAAATGGAAAACCCGATTGACTTTGTACATAAAGAGTATCCGTCGCTCGACTTCGACCGGAACCCCTTGGTTCCCTTTTCCTACTCCAACGAAGGACCTTCAATCTCCGTAGCGGACATCAACAATGATGGACAGGAAGATCTGTTCATCTGTGGAGGTAAAAATCAGGCCTCGGCACTTTTCCTTCAGGACGAAAAAGGCTCTTTTAAAGAACATCAGCCCGAACTGTTCGGACCTGACGCTATCAATGAGGACATTGACCAGGCCTTCTTCGATGCGGACAATGACGGGGACCTCGACCTCGTCGTGGTAAGTGGTGGAAATGAATTTACCCGTGGAAAACCCCTTCAACCCAGATTTTACAGGAATGAAAACGGCAAATTTTCCAAAGAAATAAACAAGTTTGACGGCATAGAGGTCAATGCTTCCAAAGTGGTAGCCGTTGATATGGATAAAGACGGGGATTTAGATCTTTGCATTGCTTCCAACAATGTTCCCGCAAAATTCGGGATAAAATCCAATCAGTTCATTTTAGAGAATGATGGTAATGGAAATTTTAAGGACATGACCTCCACTTTTGCCCCAGATTTTAAAGATATAGGCAATGTAAAGGATATAGTTTGGACCGATTTGGATAAAAATGGCTTTCCTGATCTTATTGTGGCAGGGCATTGGAATCCCATTACTGTTTTTATGAACAATGGCCAATACCTTGTAAAACAAAAAGACAATGGGCTCGAAAATACCAATGGGTGGTGGAACTGCCTTGAGCTCGCTGATTTGGACAATGATGGGGATATGGACATACTGGCAGGCAATTGGGGGTTGAACACTAAATTCCATGCCTCCGTAGAGAAACCCATTACCCTTTATATCAATGACTTTGATGGCAACGGCTCCATTGAAACCGTGGTGACCCATTTTCACGGCGATAAGGAAACTGCATTTTCATCCAAGGACGAGCTAGCGAAGCAAATGCCTTTTTTAAACAAGAAGTTTCTATTCTATAAAGATTTTGCCAAGGCCTCCCTCGAGGAACTTTTTGGCAAGGATAAATTGGACCAATCCACTAAAAGGAAGGTGTATGTCCTGGGTACATCTTATTTCGAAAATGACGGAAAAGGCAACTTTGCAACCAAAGAACTACCATGGTTGGCACAGTCATCCACGGTGAATGATATTTATCTGGACAAGAACGATAAACAAACGATTAATGAAATATTAATGGTAGGCAATAATTTTGAGATAAGCACCCAACTTGGTAGATTAGACGCTTCACACGGGTTTTTATTGCAAAATGATGAAAGTGGCAACATAAGTTGGAAGCATAACTTAGGAATTTCCGGCGCTGCCAGAACAATTGAAAAAATAAATATGAATGGGAAAGAGGTGTTCATCATTTCATTGAACAACGAGGCTCCCATTTTTTTAGTGAAAAAAACAGCACAATAGATGAAACTGAGATATGCCGTTCCATGCCTTTTGATGATACTCTCCCTGGCATGCAAAAACAAGGAGGCTGACCAAGAGACCCAAGAAGAGCAAACCGAAACGCTCTATACCCTGTTGACCCCGGAAGAAACCGGTGTGACCTTCGTAAACAAGGTAGAAAACCAAAAGAATTTCAATATTTTCAAATACAGAAACTTTTACAATGGTGGCGGTGTGGCCATTGGTGATATCAACAATGATGGCCTTCAGGACATCTATCTGACCGGGAACATGGTGGCCAACCGGCTCTACTTGAACAAGGGCAACTTCCAGTTTGAGGACATTTCCGAAAGTGCGGGGGTAACGGGAAACAAACCATGGTCCACTGGTGTGGTCATGGTGGATATAAACCAAGATGGCCTTTTGGACATTTATGTCTGTAATGCCGGTAACATGGAAGGCAATAACCATGACAATGACCTTTACATCAACAATGGGGACCTCACCTTTACCGAAAAAGCGGAGGAATACAATCTCGCCAAAACCGGGTTTACCACTCATGCCTCCTTTTTTGATTATGACAAGGATGGGGATTTGGACGCTTACATCCTGAACAATAGCAATATTCCGGTAAGTAGCCTTGGTTATGCCGAACAGCGAGACGTTAGGGCCCAAGATTGGGAAGGGGTTCCAGATATCTTCAAGGGAGTGGGAGATATGCTTTTAAGAAACGATAATGGCAAATTTGTGGATGTCAGTGAAGAAGCCGGAATCTACGGTAGTCTTATTGGTTTTGGTCTTGGAGTTTTGGTGACAGATTTCAATGGTGACCTCTATCCTGACATTTACGTTTCGAACGATTTTTATGAACGGGATTATCTCTACATCAATCAAAAAGACGGAACATTCAAGGAAGAAATCAAGGATTGGACTTCCCACCTGAGCCTTTCCGCAATGGGAATCGATGTAGCCGACATCAACAATGATGGGCACAATGATATCTTTATCACCGATATGCTTCCCGAGAAGGAGAACAGGGTGAAATCAGTCATGGAATTTGAAGGATACAATGTTTTTAATCTAAAACAAAGTAAAGATTTCGGGCAGCAATATATTCAGAATACCCTTCAGCTTAACAATGGCAATGGCACCTTCTCTGAGATTGCCTATTACAGTGGTATCGACGCCACGGACTGGAGTTGGGCAGGACTGATCTTTGATATGGACAATGATGGACTGAAAGACATATTCATCACCAACGGGATTAACCACGACCTTACGGATTTGGACTTTGTTGACTTTTTTGCAAACGAAATCGTGCAAAAAATGGCTTTGACAGGCAAAAAGGAATCCATTGATTCCATTATCAGTAAAATGCCTGTTAAACCCCAACCCAATTATGCCTATAAAAACAATGGGGACATCTCGTTCAAAAATGCCAACAAGGAATGGGGCTTTGACCTCCCCTCCCGATCCAATGGGGCGGCATATGCCGATTTGGACAATGATGGCGACCTGGATCTCGTCATCAACAATGTGAACACGCCCGCCTTTGTATATAAGAACAATGCTGACACACAGTTACACAACAACTTTATTCAGTTGAAGTTCAAAGGACCCAAAACCAATGCTTTTGCGGTCGGTGCATTGGCCAAATTCTATTTTGATGGCAATATTGTGAACCAAGAACTGATCCCATCCCGTGGGTTCCAGTCTTCTATGGGATATGAAATGACCATTGGTCTGGGCAAAACCGAAAAATTGGATTCCATCAGGGTGGTATGGCCAGACGACCTTACCGAAAAAATGGAAAACATTCCTTCCAACCAAGTCATCACTTTTAATCATGCCAATGCAAAGGAAACCTACAAGCTTCCAAAAGAAGAGTCCAAAAAATCCTACTTGAACGAGTTGGACACCAATAGTTTTGTAACTCACAAAGAGGACAATTACAATGATTTTGATTACGAGGGCCTTATTTATGAAAAATTGTCGCAAGAAGGGCCTTCACTTGCTGTGGCTGATGTCAATGGAGACGGTAACGAGGATTTTTACATTGGTGGGGCCAGTGGCCAAGCGGGTGCCCTGTACATCCATTCCGGCAATGGAAAAGTGGCCCAAAAGAAATTGGATGTGTTTGAAAATGACAAAGAGTTTGAGGACGTAGCCGCTGCATTTTTCGATGCCGATGGTGACGGGGACCAAGATCTGATGGTTGGCTCTGGAGGCAACAATGTTGGGGAACAACGAACTTATAGGGCTCGTCTATACTTGAACGATGGCAAAGGAAATTTCACCAAATCCCCAAATGAGTTACCTTCCACTTTCAAGAATATTTCCACTATTGCCCCTTACGATTTTGATGGTGATGGTGACATGGATGTGTTTATCGGATCACGCAGTGTGGTAGGTGTGTATGGCTTGTCTCCCGACCATCTATTTCTGGAGAATATGGGAGATGGCACTTTTACCAATGTAACCGAACGTTTGGGGTATGACCTCAAAGACGCAGGCATGGTAACCGATTCCAAATGGGTAGATATTGATGGTGATAATAAAAAAGATCTTATTGTAACGGCAGAGTGGGACACCCCAAAAATTTATAAGAACACAGGCAGAAGATTGACAAAAATGTCCAGTTCACTGGATAGTTTATACGGATGGTGGAACACTGTGGAAGCTGCCGATTTGGATGGCGATGGAGATCAAGATCTGATTTTGGGCAATCAAGGGTTGAACCTACATTACAAACCCACCGAATATGCCCCCATGAAAATGTGGATCAATGACTACGACAACAACGGCACCATAGAACAGATCGTTACCCTACAAGAAAATGGTGGCGATTATCCCATCCATCAAAAAAGAGAGCTTACGGAACAATTACCGGCACTCAAAAAACAGAACTTGAAAGCTTCTGACTATGCAAATCGAACCATTCACCAACTCTTCCCGGAAGATGTACTGGCAAAGTCCATCGTGAAAAAAGTGGAGACTTCTGCCTCGGTAATCGCCATCAATGAAGGAGGGGGCAAGTTCCGAATCCAAAACTTGCCGCCTAGGGTGCAACTTTCGTGCATTTGCGACATTACGTGTACCGATGTGAACCATGATGGAAATCTAGACCTGATCATGGCAGGCAATAATTTTGAGTTCAAACCACAATTTTCCAGATTGGATGCCAGCCAGGGCAATCTATTGTTAGGGGATGGTAAATTGGGCTTTACGTGGCAGGAGTATGGCACCAGTGGGTTCAAGGTCAGGGATGAGGTAAAATATATTGAGCAATTCAAGGACAAAAATGGTAAGACCTTTGTCATTACCGCGATCAACAACAATAAACCTAAGATATTTGCCATCAATGAATAGGTTTTTGTCCATAATCCTTGTTTTTGTCCTTTTTGTTTCCTGCAAAAAGGAGGGCAGCCTTTTTGAAAACCCCAAACCAAAAGACACGGGAATCGAATTCACGAATACACTGACCTCAACGGAAGATCTCAGTATTTTGGACTATCTCTACTTTTACAACGGTGGCGGGGTTTCCATTGGGGACATCAACAACGATGGTCTTCCTGATATTTTCTTTACTGGCAACCAGGTAAAGAACAAATTGTATCTGAACAAGGGCGACCTTAAGTTTGAGGATATTTCCGGTACTGCAGGGATTGAAGGCAACAGTACTTGGAACACGGGCACTACCATGGCGGATGTAAACGGGGATGGTCTTTTGGACATTTATGTGTGTGCCGTAGTGGGCATTAATGGGTTCAATGGGTTCAATGAACTGTACATCAACAATGGGGATAATACCTTTACCGAAAGTGCCGCCAAATATGGGCTCGATTTTGACTCCTATAGTTCCAATGCCACCTTTTTTGATTATGATTTGGATGGCGATTTGGACCTATACCTGCTCAACCACGCAGTCCATACCCAAAATTCATTTGGACGCTTCGACCTAAGATATGAACGTCGTTATGAGACCGGGGACAAACTCATGAGGAACGATGACGGTAAATTTGTAGATGTAAGCGAAGAAGCTGGTATTTATGGTGGAATCAACGGTTATGGTTTGGGATTGGCCATCGCCGATTTCAACCAAGATGGATATCCCGATATTTATGTGGGCAACGACTTCCACGAGGATGACTATTACTATTTAAACAATGGTAATGGAACCTTTACAGAAAGCCTCAGAAAATATTTTGGACACACCAGTAGGTTCTCCATGGGGAACGATGTAGCCGACATCAACAATGACGGCAGGCCTGATTTTATGTCTTTGGACATGCTCCCAGAAGATGAAGTGGCACTAAAATCCTCTGAAGGAGATGACAACATCCAAACACAAAAAATGCGGATAGATCGGTTTGGGTACCACTATCAATTTACCAGGAACATGCTCTTTGTGAACCAACCGGATGGCAATTTCATGGAAACGGCCCTGATGAGTGGAATTGCTGCCACAGATTGGAGCTGGAGTGCCCTTTTTGCGGATTACGATCTTGATGGCCATCAAGATGTATTCATTTCCAATGGCATCCCCAAAAGACCCAACGACTTGGATTTTATCAACTTTGTATCCAGCGAACAAATCCAGAAAAAATTGGATAATACCAAATTGGTGGATGAAAGGGCCCTGGATCTTATGCCCTCAGGCAATGTGCACAATTACGTTTTTCAAGGAAATGAGGACTTGAACTTTAAGGACATGTCGGGCAATTGGATCACCAAGGACACCCTCATTTCAGGCGCCACCGCCATGGGTGACCTTGATGGGGATGGGGATATGGACCTGGTGACCAACAACATTAACCAACCGGCATCCCTGTACATCAACAAGGCCAACAAAAAAGGAAACTTTCTTGAACTAAAGTTCAAGTATACCAAAAAGAACACTTTTGGCATCGGAACCAAGGTATATTCCTATCAAAACGGCGGATTACAGTTTAAGGAACTGTTCCCCTCCCGTGGATTTCAGGCCTCTTCTGAACCGATGATCCATTTCGGATATGGGAACATCCAAAAAATAGATTCCATCAAGATCATATGGCCAGATAGGACGTATCAGGTATTGAAAAATGTTGCCGTAAATCAAATGCTTACCGTGGAACCAGAAAACACCAGGCCTTTTGATTACCGTTCACTGCATAAAGCACAAAAAAGACTCTTCAGCCCAGTTGCCAATAATTTGGGGTTGGATTTTACACATGTGGAGGACAACTATACCGACTTTAACCGTGAAAAGTTGATTCCTTACCAAGTTTCTGATAGAGGTCCTGCACTTGCTATTGGCGATTTGAACCGGGATGGGAAAGAGGACATCTATTTTGGTGGGTCCAAATTTGAACCGTCACAAATTTACCTGCAACAGGATTCTACTTTTGTAAAGCACAATTACCCTTCACTCCAGAAAGATTCCATCAAGGAAAATATTTCAGCGACCATAATGGATTTCAATAAGGATGGCAAAAACGACCTGTTTATTACCTCTGGAGGCGGTGACTTTTTTGGAAAATCGGACGCCTTGGTGGACAATTGCTTCATCCAACAAGATTCCACTTTTGTGTCGTTGGATCTTCCCAAATTCTTTCAAAATTCCTCTGTTGTGCGTCCTTTTGATTTTGACCAAGATGGCGATTTGGATGTGTTTGTGGGAGGGCATACCATTACTTCACGTTTCGGCGCACCGGCCACCTCCTATATCTTGGAAAATGTGGATGGCACCTTCCGAATATTCAAAGGGTTTGAAGAGCATTCCCAAGGAATGGTGACCGATGCCCTTTGGAGCGATTTTGACAACGATGGCTTCGCTGATCTTATATTGGTTGGAGAATGGATGTCACCCAAGTTCCTCAAAAATGAAAAGAATCGTTTCACTTTGATGAATGACCTGAACCTAAAAGGACTGTGGGAGGCCATTGAAGCTTTTGACATTGATCAAGATGGGGATATGGATTACTTACTAGGAAATTGGGGGACCAATTCCAAATTCAAGGCATCACAGGAGTATCCCATGAAATTGTATTTCAATGATTTTGACAAAAACGGGCAAACTGAAACGGTCACGTCCATGGAAAAAAATGGAAAGTACTATCCGTTGGAAACCTTGGACGGTCTTGCTTCCCAACTGGTGTTCCTTAAAAAGAAATACACCAGTTACAAGTCTTTTGCAGGCAAGACCATGCAAGAACTCTTTGGAGATGATATCCTTAAAAAATCCACGTTGTTGGAGGTCAATACCCTTCAATCCGGATATTTGAGAAACGACAACGGGAAATATGTATTCGTTCCCTTTAAAAATGAACTCCAGGTCTCTCCGATCATGACATTCCTTGTGGATGATTTTGACGGGGACGGCACCGCAGAAGCCTTGATAGGAGGAAATTATTTTGGCGTGAAGCCCTATCACGGACGTTTGGATTCCTTCCCAGGGGCATTGCTCAAAAATGAAAATGAAGTTGTTCTGGGTAATGTTCTGGGACTGGACTTTACCAAAAAATCATTACGCCATCTTAGGACCATCAACTTGGATGGACAAAAATATCTACTAGCCGTATTCAATAATGACAAAGCACAAGTCTATAAAATCAATTAATCAAAAGGCCATGAAAGTAAAAGTAAGTTTAATTGCATTCGTATTATTGGTTTTGACATCCTGTCAAAAGAAAGAAGAGCCCATTGTAGTCACCGCTGAGGAATTCCATCAATCCGTGGACCAAGTCGTCGAGATAATGATCCATGACATCTTTTCTCCTCCCGTGGCCAGTAGGATCTTTGCTTACCCCAACATTGCAGCTTATGAAATCATCGCAAAGAAAAATGATAAATATAAATCCTTGGCAGGCCAAGTAACCGAATTAACAAGTATTCCAGACCCCAAAAACTCGGAAAACATCAATTATGACCTAGCTGCCCTCATTGCGCACATTGATTTGAGCAAGCGACTTATTTTTTCCGAAGAAAGATTAGAAAATTATCGCGATAGCTTGTATTCTGTTTGGGCAAACCAAAACGAATCAGAGTTCAATGCCTCCAAGGAATATGGTTTGGAAGTGGCCAATTATATTGCCGCTTGGATGAACAAAGATAACTATAAAGAAACTCGCACCATGCCAAAGTTTACAGTAGATTCTGAAGATCCTACTCGTTGGCAGCCTACTCCGCCCGCCTATATGAATGGCATAGAACCGCACTGGAGCAAGATTCGCCCCTTTGCCTTGGATTCTGCGGCACAATTTAAACCAATACCCCCACCCTCTTTTTCATTGGACAAAGACTCTCAATTTTTTAAGGAGGTAATGGAAGTGTACGAGGTAAAAAAATCCATGATCGGCAAAGGCGATAAATCCGATGAGATTGCCATTGCCCAATTTTGGGATTGTAATCCGTACGTTTCCGTCACAAGGGGCCACCTGATGTTCGCCACTAAAAAAATAACCCCTGGCGCACACTGGATCGGGATTACCAAAATTGCATGCAGGAACACCAATGCGGATTTTGACAGAACTGTTTATGCCTATACCAAAACCTCCATTGCCATTGCAGATGCCTTCATTAGCTGTTGGGATGAAAAATACCGAAGTAACCTCATACGTCCGGAAACGGTAATCAACGAGTACATCGATGACAGTTGGGAACCAGTACTTCAGACACCGCCATTCCCTGAATATACCAGTGGACACAGTGTGGTCTCAGGAGCAGCTTCCACGGCCCTTACCGATGTTTTTGGGGATGATTTCGCCTTTGAGGACGACACTGAATTGCCCTATGGACTTCCTATCAGAACCTTTAAATCGTTCAGACAAGCGGCCGATGAGGCAGCCATCAGTAGAATGTACGGGGGTATCCACTACCGCGCCGCCATTGAGGTAGGCGTAAAACAAGGACGGGATCTAGGAAAATTTATTGTGGACAAATTGGACATGACTAAGGGCTAATCTTTATTTTTGCCCCTTGGTATGAGGAAGATTTTATCAATTATCGTTGCGCTTTTTTTGGTTTCCATGATATGGTACCTTTTTTTAAAGCCGCAGGATTATCAGGTCAGCTTTAATGCAAGGACTATCCCTGGAACAATTTATGAAAGTGTAAAGGCCTGGAACCGAACGCTGGACAGTTTTGCTCCCGTTGAATTTGAAAGTCCAACACATTTCACACAAAAGATTTTTGCCAATGATTCGGTACATCTTTACGACTGGGAAATAACCAAGGTTCATGATTCGTTGAGCAAGGTTACTGTGAATATCAAGGATGAAGAAAACTCCCTGCAAAACAAATTGGATGTAATCTTTCCCGACAATAATTTTGAAAAGGGATCTAGAAAAAGGCTCATTTCGTTCAATGAATTTTTAAACGACCATCTTAAAAAGTTCAAGGTTTCCGGAATAGAACAAGCGGAAACATTCACCACATTCTGTGCCTGTGTCTTTTTAAAGACCGCTCCAGAGCAAAAAGCGGCCGGAATCATGGCCAATTACCCGTTCTTGAATTCCATTTTGTTCGAGAATGACGTAAAATTGAACGGTCCTCCGTTTGTTGAGGTATTGGACTGGGATTTAAAAAAAGATAGTCTCTCCTACAATTTTTGTTACCCCATTATACGTTCTGAAAAATTACCGGAACATCCCAGTATCACTTATAAGCGTATTTTTCAAAAAAACGCATTGAAGACCATTTACAATGGTAACTACATCACTTCGGACAGGGCATGGTACTATTTGTTGGATTATGCCAAGGAACACAATATACCAGTAGAGGAAAAACCCATAGAGGTTTTTTACAACAATCCTAATATGGGAGGGGACGAATTGGAATGGAAAACCGAAGTGTATATACCCTTAAAGGAGACAGATGAATAAGATTGCCTTGATATTTCTTTTGGCAATGGCTCAGGGATGTGCCCAAAAATTGCCATACGGCAGTTTGAAGCTTCAAGGAAAATTCTCTTCCAAACTCAAGGAGGTATCTGGAATGGAAACGGCACCAAATGGTAATCTCTGGGTCATTGAGGATAGTGGCAACCAAGATAAGATATACGAGGTAGACCAAAAGGCTAAAACCATCAAATCAAAAAAAATAGCCCATGCCAAAAATGTGGACTGGGAAGAGTTGACCACAGATACCGAAGGCAATCTATACATTGGTGATTTTGGGAACAACAACAATTCCAGAAAAGACCTCGCTATCTATAAAATAACCAAGGGGCAATTAGGTAAAAAAGAACCCAAAGCACAAAAAATCGAGTTCCAATATCCTCAACAGAACAGCTTTCCCCCACAGAAGGACAGCCTGTATTTCGATACCGAAGGATTTTTCCATTCACAGGGTTATCTGTACATCTTCACCAAAAACAGAACACGCCCCTACAGTGGTAAAACATTGGTATACCGAGTTCCAGACCAAGTAGGTTCCTACAAAGCTGAATTGTTGGATTCCCTATTTCTCTGTGGAGACCAAGATCGTTGTTCCGTGACCAGCGCGGATATTTCTCCTGATGGAAATACCATAGCCCTTTTAAGCTATGGTCAAGTTTTCTTGATTACCGGTTTTCATCTCCCTGCTTTTTCGGAAGCCCATATTGAGACCATAGACCTATACTGTTCCACCCAAATTGAATCCATTTGCTTTTTGGACAACAAGACGCTTCTGGTTGCAGACGAAGAAAATAGGTTTGGTGGTAGACAACTCTATCGATACGTGATCCATTAGAACCCAAAGCCGAGCTGAAAGGCAAATCGCATACCATCCGAACTGTTGAAGAAACCAAAGTTGGCAGTCAATATATCAGCTCCATTCAAGAAAAAACCGCCACCATACGAATTATGCCACTTATCGGATGAATCCCCTGGAAACCATACACGACCATAGTCGAAACCTCCATAGATGCCCGGGGTTACCGGTAGCACTCCGGTACGTCTTCCACTAAAGCTATACCGCAGGTCCGTATTTTGGTAAAAGGCCGTTTTTCCCGTAAAGCGTTGGTACCTATACCCTCTTAATCCGTTATTGCCCCCAATGGAAGCCGCTTGGTAAAATTCATAATCATCCCCTAGGGTAAAATGTCCCTTTGCCTTGGTGGCAAGCACTAGCCTGCCGTTCGCAAGTAACTTATGGTCCATAGAAAAACTGGGGATGATATACCCAAAAGATCTTCCCGATTGTTCCACATTGGTCTTGAACCCTCCGTGCAGGGCAAAGCCCATCCCCAAGGTTGGGAATGCCTCGTTATCCGTATTGGTATAGCTGTATTCCCCATCCACACCCAAAAAACTCTGGTGGCTCTCTTCCCCATTTTCCAGATAAAATAGATTGATGAACCTATCCTGGGTTTCCTCTACCTCAATACTTTCATAAGAAGCACCTAACCTGATTTTAGAGCCCAAATAGCCTCTCCAAATAAAGGATGGGGCAAGACTAATGGTCCTCATACGTACCCTATTGTAGTCGAGACCCAAGGGTTCCACATCATCATTATTGACCGTTTCATTGCCAAAACCGAAGAAATTGAGGGTAAAATAGGGACTGGTGAACCTCGCTTTCAACTCAAGGTTTACCTGATTGAAAACATGGGCAAATTCTCCTTTGTACCCAATATCAAAACCATTGGTGGCAAAGTAATATGCAGCATTGAACACATGTTGCTGTGTAAACGGGTTTTGTCTGAAACCATTGAAGGTATACGTATCGGTTAGGCCAATCCTAAAACCATCATCAGGGTTGAACCCCAACGTTGGTAAAATTTGATTGTTACTGGATTTGATCTTTAAAAATTGATAGGTATTGGTATCGTAGTCATTGATCAGATTCGTTTTTCCCCCATAGGCTTCATCAAAAGTGTTCTTTTTGGTCTTGAAGTCGTATGCGTACACATTTCTTGACTTTTCAGAAATCTTGTAAACATCATTGTTCTGTCCACCCACAATACGCACTTTAATTCTTGAGGATTCAGTATTTACTTCAAACACATCATCATCATCCAACCCGTAGATCCATACCTCTTTCGTGTAAGCCGGGTCAAATGTCTTTTTAAAGAAAAGATCTGTCATGTCCCCGTCCTTTATACGATAGGCTCTCACCTCAACTCCCCCATTGGGTAGGGAAACTACATTGAAGTAATCGTCCTTGTCCGTACCCGTCACCACGCTGAATTTGTTGAGTACGGCATAATACGATTTGGCCGTTTCCACCAAGTTGTCCCTTCTGGACAAAAGCGCATGCTTGATGGTCGTCACCGTTTCATCCCTCACTTCTTCGGGAAATGCCATAAAAGCCTCATCGATTACCTGCTCGTTGATGTGTTGTTGGATGAATTTTGCCTCTTCGATCCACATGTCCAGATCTGATTCGGACAACAAAGCCATGTCCAAGGCAAAAGTTCTGGGCGATGAAGTAAAACCTTTTACACTTCTAATCTTTTCATGGAATCCCTCAAAGATGCGAAGTGCCGGAACGGCCCTTGAGCCAAAACCCATAATGACTCCATCACCCCAACGGGAAAACACTTGATCCCTATCCCTTGGGATGGGTTTGTATACCTTGTTCCCCTCTTTTGTCTTGAACTCTGCCCATCTCCATTGATCCACATGACGATCCCAGTCACCGATTAAAATATCAAAAAGGCGAGCTTTGACATACTCTTTTTGATCGATACTGTACTCCTCATCATCCCTTAGTTTATTGATCAGGTCGTATGTGCTTTCAATTTTCTTGGTACGTCCAAAACTTTCCAGATTGTCATGGTCATCCGAAACATGTTCCTCTATCATATATAGGCCATCACCAAAATCACTATTGTAATCTCCCAAAACAGATTGCTTGGGAACATAGTATAACTTTGGATTGGTGTGATAGATTCCCACGGCATCGGAAAGTTTCCCCACCGTAAAAGGTGCATAGGGATGGGCCCCGGTATATAGATCCAACAATAATTTTTCGGTATAGGTTCCTTCAAACTGCCCAATGATGTACTGATCCTGAAACGCGATGGCCTGAAGATATCTTTCAGCACTTTTTCTCAAGTCTCGCATCACATATTCCCTACCCTTGCTATCGGCCAATCGAAGGGAATTGGATTGGTTGCCACCACCTTTCCGTACCACTTTCAATCCTCCATAAAGAGTATCCAAAAGCACCGTAGGTGCCTTTACCTGGGTCCCATAATATTTTCGGTACCGCTCCCCCCAAAGCCATTTATGAAAACCACTTTTTGTTACCTCCTCTTGTGTGTAAATAGAAGCTGTTTTATAGGGTGGGAAGTCATTGGACATGGCAACCTCCGTGGTAGACCTATCGGGAGGCAATACTTGGGTATTGAACAAAAGGTCTTCCGAATCTGCATCGGCACCATAAAACGTAACGGTGGAAGAACCATCTTTGAACACTTTTAAAATAGTGTACCCTCCTCTCCCCGTAGAAAACTTGCTGCCGTTCACAAGTCGGGTAGACCCCGTTTTAGAGCCTGCGCCGCTAACAATCTGCGGTTTACCGTATTCTTCAATATATTGAAGGGTATGCTCGTGCCCCGAAACAAAAACCACCTTGTCCGAATATTGTGAAAGGGTGATGATCCGCTTTTTCAGTTCATTGTATTTTTTGTTGGATAGGTCCTCAATCGAAGCTCCTGAGGTTTTTCTCAACAGGTTTGCCGCAGAACCCAAGATGGGAAGAGGCACTTTGCCTCCTGTTGGATACAGTCCCTGCTCAAAGGAAAACTGGCCCCCATGCTCCCCATAGGTAAACAAAGGATGGTGCATCGCAATCACGATGGTTTTGTCCAGATTTTTCTTGATCAAGCTCTCCAGTTCCTCAAAAAACCTGCCTCGATCTTTGATCTCACATTTATCGTTCATGGTCGGATGCTTGTCCCAATCGGTCAGGTACCATTCCGTGTCTATGGCAATGACCATGATATCATCACTGATCTCAATGTCCTCAATGGGACAGCCGTTTTCAGGTTTAAAGACATTTTTATTGTCCAATGCCTTTTGAATATACTTTTCCTCCCTTTCCAATCCTTTCAGACCGCCGCTGTACCAATCGTGGTTTCCAGGAATGAACATAACGTTGCCCTTGAAGGATTCCAAGGTTGCCAACTGGGCATCCAAATAGTGCTTGGAGCGTTCATGCCCTTCAGAATCAACATCCTTATCCACAAATCCGGCAGGATAAATATTATCTCCCAAAAAAAGAACGGTACTCTTATTATCTGCTTTGTCCAAAACGGATTTGAACCTTTTCAGGGTTGGATTAAGGTCTCCTTCCGGTGATAGACCGGCATCCCCGATCAAGTAAAAGGTATGCTCGAGTTCCTTGTTTTTATCTGAAGGCAAGGTGCTTGAGTAGGGTTCGGCATATTTCGCCTCATAGGTGGCACAACCGTATCCCAAAACCAGTAAAAGGACCAAAAAGTAATGTTTCTTCATATCCCGTGAGGTTGACTCCAAAATTTTGTACTTTGGATATTCAAATATGAGATATGTCGGAAATCGTTGAAAAAACTGAACGTTTTGTAACTGAACTACTATCCGAAAAACTTGATCCAAGGTTTTTGTATCACAACCTACGACATACCCAACGCGTTGTTAAAAGTACTAAAGAATTGCTCAACTTCTATGATTTGGGCGATGAGGAAAACGAATGGCTACTACTGGCATCATGGCTCCATGATATAGGTTATATTGAGGGACCTGAAAACCATGAAGAAAGCAGTGCAAAATTGGCGGCATCTTTCCTAAAGGAAAATGGATATGATGATGCTGGCACGAAACAGGTCAGCAACTTGATCTTGGCCACCAAAATGAGCCATGAACCCGAAAATTTACTGGAAGAAATCATTAGGGATGCCGATATTTCGCATTTTGCACAAAAAAGTTATTGGGAGACCGCCGACTACCTAAGGGATGAACTCAAGGAATTGGGCATAGCCGATTATTCCTCCAAAGAATGGCGGGAAAAGAACATTCAAATGTTCCGGACCAAACATAAATTCTATACCGATTATGCCAAGGACAATTGGGAGAAGGGCAAGGAAAAAAACCTAAATCAATTGCTCAAGGAAAAGAAGACCGAAAAAACAATTGCCAAAAAAGAAGCCCTGAAGGCCAAATACAAGAGCGACAGCCCAGACCGTAGCATTCAGACCTTGTATCGGGTCACACAGAGTAACCATTTAAAGCTCAGCGATATAGCGGACACCAAAGCAAATATTCTGTTGTCCGTGAATGCCATCATCATATCATTGGTTTTGGCGAATTTGCTCACCAAGTTGGACAACCCTTCCAACACCTATTTGATCTACCCTACGTTGATCTTGATCCTTTTCAGCATTACCTCCATGATCCTATCTGTATTGGCCACCAGACCCAACATCACCAGTGGAAAATTTACCAAAGAGGATGTGGAACAAAAAAGGGTGAACCTGTTGTTCTTTGGCAACTTTCATAAAATGAAGCTCGAGGAATATGAGTGGGCCATGTCCGAACTGACCAAGGACAAGGATTATGTGTATTCATCACTGACCAAAGACCTATATTTCCTTGGATTGGTATTGAACAAAAAATATAAAATACTGAGAATCACCTACAACATTTTCATGTTGGGCATGATTGTTTCGGTACTTGCTTTTGGAATTGCTTTTCGGTTTTTTGGCCCCGATAGGATTCCATTTTAAATCAAGACCTTAGTTCCTCCATCAAATCGTCATAGGTATAGGTCTGCTCTGATTTTTTGTCCTTTTTGTACAAAATTTCTGCCCGTATGGCCTTTAGCCCGGTTACCCCTTGAAGGCCTTCCAACTCCACAATTTCGATGTTGTCAGTAAAATATCCTTTCGCCTTTAGGAATCTGATATATCGAAGGTATTCCCGTTCATCCTTACGCTGGCTATAAACAATGGAGAGTTTCCCTTTTTGGGTCAAACGCTCATTGGTCCCTTTGATATAAGCCTTATCGATTCGCTTTTTGATCACTTCATACCTAGCATTGTAGGTACCATCAACATCAAATCTTTTTTCGTCCATCCTAAATCGGATGGCCAAGGAAGTACTGTGCACCAAAACAAGGGAAGCAACGTCCAATTTAACAGGCAATTTGGGTTTTAATGCGTAGTATTTGTTCTCCATTTCGCACATGACCTGTAATTGCCACAACCTTAAATTTCTTAAGTAAAGATCATCAAAAGCCCTATCGTTTACAATGGAGCTACCTATGTACATGTTGTGCTCCACACCATCGGTTTTGTATCTTTCAAAATAGTGCGGGAACATTTCTTGGGCCTTTTCCTGCTTTTTATCCAAAAGGGCCGCCAACTGCATGTTGGCCTCCATGACGCTTTCATCGTAATTCTTGCGATGGTCGTAATAGGACTCCGTGGAAGGATCTATTTTTTCCTCATACTTCTTGAGCAGTTCCGCAATTTCCCCATCCTCTTTTTTCAAGTGCTGGAACACAGGATTTACCTGCTCTTTGACAAAATCAAAAACCGCCTGTTCGGTATGGGTGAACAAAGCCTCTTTCACCTCATCCAAATAAGTGCCTACCCGAAACATCAACTCCTCATAAATAAGCAGACCATATTTTTTGATGGCCACCTCCAAGATTTCATTGATCTCGGAGAGTTGGATCATCAAGTCCTTTTGAATGGAAAGATTACGTTCCTTGGACGAATCCTTGATATCTATCTGTCCATACAGCGGATACACATCTTTGAAAACAATCTCATGGAAAACAGGTTGGTGGCCCGCCAGCTCATCGGCCATGAACCGCTTGGCCTCTTCTTGGAACTTCCAATACACAGAAGGATGCACCGAGGTACATTCGTGCTGGATTACCGCATCGATCAAATTTTCCTCTTCCTCAATGGTCCGAAGCACCGCGGAGATAAGGTAGGGCATTACGTCATCCAGCTTATTGGCATTCACGCTGTTGAGCTCGTTTATCTTGCCAGATACCAGTTCCAGTACCCCCAATAGGTTTCCATTGACTGAAATTGGGGCCAAAATGGCACTCTTGATACCCTGTTCCAACAGATTTTTGTAGGGCTGCACATTACCTTTTGCCCGTTGGTAGTATTTTTCCACATTTGCGATGGCAAAATATTTGCCCTCCCGGAACAGTTTACCGTGGGAATGTTCGCAGAGCATAGAATCGCAGGATTCAATTTCCTTACCATTTAGGATATAGCTTTCCATCCCCTTGCCATAAATCTTGAAAAAATTATTGGCTCCGGCATCATATCCTGAAAAACCTACCCGAATATCACTCAACTTGAACAGGGACCTGAAGGTATCCTCAAAACTTTCCATGAAGTTTTCCTTACCCCTTTGGGCCCTTCCGATCAAGGTGGATTTGATTTCCGAAATGGAATGTTCCGCGGTTACGTCGAACATATTTGAAATGACAAAACCCTTGACAAAAAAACTGTTTGGTGGTATTTTTTCCTTCCAGAGGTCCAGGTTTTCAAAATTTTCCAAGAGCTCATCCACATCTTCCTGCGTAAGTTCCTTGGCTTTTTCGGTTGGAATGACCTCCATAAAATCCGCATTGTACAAAATGCGATAGCGGTGCATCACTCCATTGGCATCGGGAATATCGTAAAAGAAAGGTCGTTTGAAATCCAGATTGTACCCGTAGTGAAACTTCAGGACGACCGTACACCTCATGATATAATTGAACTCTGATGGTATATTACTGATTTCCAGCTCAAAATCATCACCAGCCTCCTTCAAGATATTTTGAAAACGCTCCGAGGAATTAAAAACCAGGCTTTCAAAAGGAGTGGAAGCCGTTTTGATTTCATTTTTGGTCAACACAGGGGCAAAGGTATCCTCCAAGATGATCTTGATGACCTCCTTGTGCTTTTCAAGAAGCGATAGATCAGAGAAGCCCTCCCTTAATTCAGGGTATGGTGCCTGTGCCTCCAAAACATACTTTGCACGCTCAGCCAAGTAGGTATTTGGGCTGTTGACAAGGTCATCATAATATTTCAACAGACTGTTGAAACTGACCAATTGCACTATCGGACTTTCTGTATCGTAATTGTGCTTCATACACGAATTAGTCGGGGTTGAACCTGTAAAGTTACAAAAAGTAGAATTGCACTCTTTGTTATGGGTATCTTTATGGATAAATTGCCTTTTTTAAGGATATTTAGCAAAAATAATCCCATGTCCTCAGCCACCAGACTAGACCGAGCTTATGACAACGCCGAGACCATCCTTTTTGATGACAGTTCCAAGTTCATCTTTTTCAGTGATTGCCATAGGGGGGACAACAGTTTCGCGGATGATTTTGCCAACAATCGGAATATTTATTTCCATGCACTGAACCATTACTATCGGGAAGGTTTCCATTATTTTGAGTTGGGTGATGGGGACGAGCTTTGGGAAAACATCAGTTTTGACTCCATTTTTGAGGCTCATAAAAATGTCTACCAATTGTTGCGGCAGTTTCATTTGGAAAAGAGACTTAAAATGTTGTGGGGCAACCATGATATGGTGTACAAAGATCCCGACTACGTAAAAAAGAACCTCTCCCATTATTTTGAACCAATAGACGGAAAAGACAAAGCACTCTTCCAAGGAATTACCTACCACGAGGCTCTTATCCTGCAACATAAGGATACCAAACAACAGATCTTTCTTACCCACGGTCACCAAGCGGATTGGTGGAACTACGTCTGTTGGCGCATAGGACGGTTTTTGGTACGCATCCTGTGGAAACCGCTTCAAGTGGTGGGCATTGCCGACCCGACCAGTCCGGCCAAAAACTACAAAGAACTCATACGGATAGAAAAACGGACCAAACGTTGGATCTTGAGCAAAAATCTACTGCTGACGATTGTTGGCCATACCCACAGACCACGATTTCCAGAACCGGGCGAGATACCTCTTTTTAATGATGGTAGCTGCGTTCACCCAAGAAGCATTACCGGGATTGAAATCGAAGATGGGCAGATTTCCCTTATCAAATGGCACATTGCCACCAAGCCCGATGGTACGTTACAAATTGTTCGGGTATTGTTGGAAGGTCCGGAAAAACTGGTCGACTACATCAATCCCTAGGCACGCTTCGCCATGGTCTTGACGGCTGACACAAATTGATCCAGTTCATCAGTAGTGGTGAATACATTGGGAGTGATCCTACATCCATGAACGTTTTCAAAATCTATGGCCACGGTCCACACCTTGAATTCATCCAAAAGGGTTTTCGCCATTTCCCCTGGCTTCATATTTAACAGACCAACGTTGGCAATCCCGCAACTCCTGTGGGGTTCTATTGGTGTATTGACGACCACATTTTCCACATCGCGCAATGGATCACTCCAATAGCGTTGCAGATAGCGCATCCGTTCCTCCTTGCGTTCCAATCCTATCATTTCCAAATAATCCGCCGAGTCGTTGATGGTTAGATCGGTATGTACAGGGATAGTACCTGTATGGTTCAGTCTTCTGATTTTGGTAGGATCGTTCTCGTGTTCTGCCAAAAGCGGCCAAATCTTTGGGATGTTCTTTTCCGCTACGTAGAGCATACCTGCGCCCAAGGGGACACAAAGCCATTTGTGCAGACTGGAACCGTAATAGTCGCAATTCAGCTCGGCCAAATCCACTTTAATATGCCCCACACAATGCGCACCATCCACCATGACCTCTACCCCATAGGAATGAGCCATATCGCAAATTTTTCTGATGGGCAGAATCTGCCCGGTCACATTTACCATATGGCAGACCATCAACAACTTGGTCTTTGGGGTTATTTGCGATTCATAGAGCGAAACGATTTCCTCATCAGATTTGGGATGGTTGGGCAGGGACACTTTTTTGCAAACGATGCCATATCGCTTTTCCATCTGTTCAAAATGTACTTGCATGGCCCCATAATCCTGTACGGCATACACGGCTTCATCCCCCTTTTCCCAGGGATAGCCCCCAATGATCAAATCCAAGGACTCCGTGGTATTACGAGTAATGACCAATTCCTTTTCCGAACAGTTCACCAGTTCAGCCACGCGAGCCGCGGCCTTCTTTTTGTTGTCACCTTGAATCGTACGCATGTAATAGGAACCCTGGTAGTTTACCTCTTTCATGTGCTCCACATATTTTTCAAGAATAGGGGTCGGCATTATGTTGTAGTATCCACTTTCCAGATTGATGTAGTCCGGTTTCAACCTAAAATCCGCGCGAATCCGTTCCCAAAATTCATCGCTATCCTTATCCGATGGATACGGAATATCAGCCTCTGGTTGACCAGGTTCCAATGGCAAGGTAAAAAAGGGAGCGGCCATGGCAGCACTTCCCATATATTGCAAGAATTGTCGCTTTTTCATTTCGGTCTTCGGTTGATTAAAAAAAGAATGGTAATTTCATTTTCACTATGTCTCCAAGATACAATTTAAGCCCTTAACATGGATGATGTAAAAGTTATATTTGATCAAATTCCCATTCGGTATGATCTCGCATCGCATATCATGCTACTTGGTATTGTACAAGGGCTGTTTTTGACCTTGGTGATATTTTTGAGGGCCAAACGCACATCGGCCATACACCTCTTCGGATGGGTCATTTTGATCCAGTGTATCGTTTTTTTGGATGTATATCTCTGCTATACCGGGTTGATGAAATATGTGATCCACCTGAATGATTCCACCGAGTTCCTGGTCCTGTTCATTGCCCCTAGTCTCTATTTTTTTCTATATACCTTATTGGAGAGGGAACCCTTTACCCTTAAAAAGCATTGGCCCCACTTTTTATTGCCCCTGCTGTATGGAATTTCACAGACCGGCTATCTGCTGAGTCCTGTCCAAGTGAAATACAATGCCTATCTAGGGGCCTACCACCGTGATCTGGGATATTTGGATGTCCCTGATGGTGTGAGCTACTCCTATCATTTTATCAAAAATAAATTCCGCTGGTTGGTCCTCATCAGCTTTACCTTTTATTTTGTTCTAACCACACGGTTGGTTTTAAAGGCACGGAAAAAAGGGTTGGTTTCTCCCAAGAACATCAAGGTGGACAAGTACAAGTTTTCGCGTCACACTGTTCTCGTTTTTTTAATTCTAGGACTCTCCCTTTTTATCGTTTTTTCAAATTTTGATGATGATGGGGGAGACCATTACTTGGGAATGTTGGAAACGTTGGCAACATTTATCACCTCATTTTTTATCCTTTCGGAATCGCGCTTTTTTGAAAAATCTTGGATTTCCGATAAGTATGAAACCCTGGCAACCGACTCCCTTCAGTTTGAAACCATAGAGGATTTTATGGATGCATCTGGATACTTTGCAGAGCAGGAAGCCTCTCTAAAAAACCTTGCGGAAAAACTGGATACCAATGCCAACACGGTTTCCAAATTGATCAATTCCAGTACTGGAATGAACTTTAACGATTATATCAACCAAAAAAGGATCCTGCTCTCCAAAGACCGGTTGGTGGATGGCGACTATGCTCATCTTACCGTAGAGGCTATAGGGCAAACGGTTGGATTTAATTCAAAATCAGCGTTTTACAATGCATTCAAAAAGCATGTGGGTCAATCCCCATCCGCATTTGTGAAAGAGAGAAAAGCCCAAAAAAGGGTCTAATTTCTCCCAAATTGTAATTCAGGACGTTTCCTCGCCCAAAAAAGAAGGGTTTTTGAACCGCTCTTTTCAACTTTGGCAAAAACTTTTTAAATGATGGAAAAAACTATTCGACGTTACGATCTGGACTGGCTTCGTGTAATCGTCTTTGCCTTGCTCATTTTTTATCATGTGGGCATGTTCTTTGTCCCTTGGGGGTGGCACATTAAAAACAATGTAATCTATGATTGGCTCCGTTGGCCCATGTTGTTCCTCAACCAATGGCGACTTCCCATCTTGTTCGTGATATCCGGTATGGGGACATACTATGCTTTGGGAAAAAGGTCTTGGGGTAAATTTGCTTTGGAGCGCTTCCTGCGTTTGGGCATTCCTTTGGTGGTTGGGATGATCTTGATTGTTCCTCCACAGATCTATTTTGAACGATTGGCTGATGGAGAGTTCAGCGGATCTTACTTGCAATATTTCACCACCATAGCCTTCAAAGGGGTCTATCCCGAAGGGAATATTAGTTGGCACCACCTGTGGTTTTTGCCTTATCTTCTGGTTTTTTCATGGATCCTTTCACCCCTATTCGTATACCTTAGAAAACACAATACCCGTTTTATCGATTGGGTGAAAAGGACGATACAAAAAACATGGGGCATCTATATTTTTGTGATTCCCCTGTATCTTGTTGAATCCTTAGTGGAACCTTTTTTTCCCATCACCCATGCCTTGATAGATGATTGGTTCAATTTCATCTTCAATATCATCCTGTTTTTTTACGGCTTTGTATTGATTGCCACAGGGGAGGTTTTTTGGGAAACGGTGGCCCGAATGAAACACAAAGCTCTTGTTTTGGGTATCATCGGCTTTACAGGACAGTTAATTATCTGGTTGTTTTTTGAAGATGGTTATGTAATCCATTTTACCGAAGCCATGCTCAAAGTAGTGAACATATGGTCTTGGATCTTGGTGCTTTTTGCCTATGCCGCACAATACCTCAACAGGCCCAGCAAGGGCATCGCCTATGCCAACCGCGCGGTGTACCCATTCTACATTTTGCACCAAACCATAACCGTTGGTATCGGCTATTACCTGATGAACTTGAATTGGGGATTTTTGCCCAAGGCCTTCATTTTGGTAGTGGGTACGTTCGGAATCAGCTGGCTGATCTATGACCTTATTATTTTAAGAATCCCTTTGCTTCATCCTTTGTTTGGGTTGAAAGGAAAGAAGAAAACACCTGCAGGTTAACGATTTAACGTCAATTTATCATCTTCATGGCAAGGTATTTGCTACTTTTATATTTCAAAATTGCTCAATCTTGCCATGAAAAAGTTTGTTTTTTCTTTACTAGGTTTCTCACTGGGGCTGATGACTTTACAGGCTCAATCCGACCTTCCTACCACCAAACCCTTAAAAATTGGCGAGAACAACAATTTGGATGTAAAGGCAAGCAATCAAGGGACCGCTCTCAGGATGCCTTCCGTAATCGACGAAAATTTTGCCTCCAAGAACAACAAGCCTGGGGTTAAGATGTTGCCGGACCGTGAACTTTTACAAGCGGGTTACGACATGGACATTGACCCAAAAGTGGGTGAAAAGGAGAAAAAAGGTTCCAAGGAGCATTTTGGTGACCAATATCTTGGTGATTTCAAGACCAATGCCAAATTTGTAGGCATTGTGTGCCGCGACCATGAATATGTGGATGGTGATCGTATCAAAATCTATTTGAATGGAGAAGTGGTAGAATACAATCTATTGTTGACGGGATCTTTCAAAGGCATCAATATAGATTTGATACAAGGTTTTAACCGAATTGAGTTTGAAGCATTGAACCAAGGTTCTTCTGGCCCCAATACCGCCCAAGTGGTGGTTACCGACGACAAGGGAGAAGTCATCCATAACAACCGTTGGAACCTTTCCACAGGATCCAAGGCCAGTCTTATCATCATCAAGGAAGGAGAATAACCGCTCCTATCTTTCCAATTATTCCACTTTACTCAACGTAGTCGGGCTCTCGGCCGTTCCTTCCCAATCCGGGTCAGCGGCACCGATCCATTTACCGGTAAGCGTATCCATCATCACGGCATGAACCCTACCAAAACGACCAGGTTGGTCCACTTCCTCTACCATGAAACCATCTTCCTTAAATTGTTTGATGTCGTCCAAGGTCCAAGTCCCTGGATGGGTTTCGGCCAAAATCAAGGTATCACCTGTATGTACGCGGGCTGCGGCCAAGGCCTTGTTCAAGGGCATCTTTTGATCCAAAACCCTACTGGTCACTTGGGCCACAGCGGTTACAATCCTACTTCCGCCAGCAGCACCCAATACCAGAAATGGCTTGCCTTTTTTGGTAATGATTAACGGACTAATATGCGAGCTTGCCCTCTCTCCTGCTTTCATATCGCCCAGATAGCCTCCCAAGGTAGCAGCATATACAAATCCCAATCCATCTGTAGCCACTTTTGATCCCATGATGGGACCAAGGGACTGCGTCAAAGCAATCACATTTCCTTGGGCATCCGCTACAGATAAATGGGTGGTATGTCCATTTTCGGTCCATGATGCAGGTCGATTCCAATTCATGGCAGCTTGCTGTGTGGGAAAAGGCACCATGGCATCCGCCAAGGTTCTGGCATATTCCTTGGAGGTCAATTTCTTGCCCACTTCCAAATCCTCTTGACCATAACGATCTTCATAGGCTTTGACATTTGCTTGATACACCAATTCGGCCCAAGTGGTTTCCGGTACATCGGCCAAGTCAAAATTTTCAAGGATTTGCAGCATTTCAATGGTAATGGCCCCATAAGATGGAATAAATAACCCGTGGAGTCCAAATCCCCTGTAGGATCCTTCCACCATATCCGCATCCCTTGCTTTGTATTCTGCCATGGCAGCCATGCTCAAGGTGCCACCATGCTTTTGGATATCATCCACGATTTTTTGGGCAATTTCACCTTCATAAAATACCTTTTCTCCTTCCTTGGCAATCAATTTCAGGGTATGGGCCAAGTCCTTTTGCACTAAACGGCTTCCTTCCACATATGTAGTGTCGCCATTTATAAAGTATTTGGATGTACCTGTAAATTCTTTGATTTTCTTTATTTCCATGGATTGTCTCAACGCTTCCCCCGGCAATACCACAAATCCTTCTTCTGCATGTTTAATGGCAGGCTGCATTACGGTTTCTATATCCAAGGTTCCGTAATCCGATAACAATTTGGTCAGCCCTTTTACCACACCAGGCACCCCAATGGCTGGATAACCATATTGACCTTTGGGCGCTGTTTCGGGATCATAATCGATACCTGCTTGGGTAGTAGCGTCCACTCCTGAAATTTTTCCTTCGGAAGTCATCACAATGGCCTGTAACCTTCCTCCCAACCCAGACATGCTCGGCTCCACCACTGCAAGTACAAAGGCCGCGGCCACCGCCGCATCAATGGCATTGCCTCCTTTTTCCAACATTTCTACCCCCGCCTCCGTCGCCAGCGGATGGGCTGCGGCTACAGCCCCATTTTCAGAAATGGAAATTTGGGGATCCCCATTATCTACAATGGTCAAGTTGGGATTGATTATTTGCTCTTCAGCTTTCTTCTTACAGGAAATGGAGATTGCAAAAAGTACGGCCAGTAGGAATATCGATTTTTTATACATGGTAGGTAATTTGGTTAACTATTATTTTTCCCCGGGGTGATAAGTTGCTTCTGCCCGTTTGAGCACATCTTCTTTATAATAGGCGGCATCCTTCCATTGAATATCCGCGTAGCGTTGGGCCTGATCATTAAAATGGGGGGAATTGGGGTCACCACTTTGTCCACCTGCCAACATGGTCTTGGCCTTCACCTTATTTCCAAACTCCACCACGGCCACAAAACTGTTGCCTCGTGTTCCGTAGATTTTTTTGGTATTGTTGTCGTATCGGGCACCGTAAGCGGCCAAAGCTCCCCAAATACCACTGGCAAAACCAACAGGTATGCTGGGTTTGGCATCATCAAAAGCTTGGCGTATATCCCCGTTCAAACGTTGATAGCGATTCACCTCGCCCCAAGGCATTTGCCAAGTACCAAAATCGGAATTCAATTTTTCCACTGCTTCTTTAAACAGGCCCAACTTTTGGTCATCGAGCCAATCGCTTCCCCAATACTCCACCCATTGCATGGAATACATGCCTTCTGGTCTTTCTGCCTTCGAATAACAAAGCGTACCATAATAATGGGCCAATGTCATAGCCACGGACTCCTTGGAGGTGGTAAAATCCCACTGCCTCAGGGTTTCAATGGGCTCCTTCAATTCGGGTGTCGGATGGGCATCGTAGGCTTTCACCAGACCTGGGATTAGTACATTGAAGGCAGGCAGGTATGGGTCGTGCGCCAATTGTATCAAACTGTCCAACGTATAGCCGCTTCGTCCGGTCAACAATTCAATGGCGTGAATGCCCCTGAAATTTTCTTGGTCACGTGACATGTAATTGGGATAATCTTCCTTTTTCGGGCTGTATTCCAAAGCGGAAGTATAAGGTGTTGAGTTGCAATTCTGTATCCACCCATTTTTGGGATTCAACACCAAAATATTCTCATCTACGGTATGCAGTCCTTGCCAATCGGTCTTGGGATTACTGCCATCCACAGGTTGGGTATAATCAAAAGCAACATCACGTTTGGGAACAAAGTTCCCGTGAAAATAGGCAATGTTCCCTTCGGCATCGGCGTACACGGTATTGTTTGAGGAGTTGGTGCGTATGTCCATCATTTTGCGGAAACCAGCGTACCCGTCCTGTTTGGTTCGAATGTAAGATTGCTCCAAGGCTTTTACGGGTTCCCACATCATGGCAGAAGCGGTCCATTGGCCATCCGCTATATGGGTGATAGGCCCGTGATGGGTGTGGTACATCGGGAAGGTTTTCTCTTTGAGTTCTTCACCTTCCTTGTATTTCAAGGTAACGCTGGTGGAGTCCACGGAACGCAGTTCCTCACCGTATTGATAGAACAGTTTCCCATCATTTTTGACCAAGGTTTCTTTGAATTCATCCATCACATCGGTATAGGTCGACGTATGCATCCATCCCGTTTTTTCATTGAATCCTTGGTACACAAAAAACTGTCCCCAGGTGACAGCGCCATAGGCGTTCAATCCTTCTTCGCTGACTACGTGCACTTCTCCCCGAAAGTAAAATGATGTATGTGGGTTGATGAGCAACATGGCATTTCCAGATTGGGTCAAATCCCCAGAAATGGCAATCCCGTTGGATCCTTTAGGTTCTGCCATTTCCTCCTTTTTCTTCTGTTGGAGCAACTCCATTTCTGGAATTTCCATACCGCTTTCGTAAAATGTTTGGATTTTTCGGGTGGATATGCGCTCAATATCACCACCAATAGATCCTTCGCTGAAATACATGGGCATCCATGGCTCAAATCGGGTGAGCAATTTGGGTTTTACCTCGGGATGCGTATACAGATAATAATTGATTCCGTCGGCAAAGGCATCACAAAGTTGTTTCAACCATTCGGGACTTTTTTCATAATTGGCCTTGGCTTCTTCCTCCGTCATGAACAACTTGGCCCGAAGATCACTGTATAGGGCTTCCTCGCCCTCTACTTCGGCCAAACGGCCCGTGGCCCAGATATAATTTTGTTCCACCCGGTTAAAATCGTCCTCACACTGGGCGTACAAGAGTCCAAATACGGCATCCGCATCCGTTTTTCCATAGATGTGGGGTACACCAAAATCATCCCTGATGATGGTAATGTTCTTGGCTTGCGCCTCCCATTCCTCCACTTCGGTTTGGGGCTTTTGGGTACAGGAAAAACATAAAAGAAGGGCTGCAAGGGTAACTGTTCTCATTACGGGGGTTGGTTTTATTTTATCTTGTGAAAATAAGGGATTTCCGCATCATTTACCAACTACCGCTGGCACCTCCTCCTCCAGAACTCCCACCTCCCCCAGAAAAACTACTGGAACTACCACCGGAACTGGAACCAAAGGAATGGGTTCCAGATGACGAGAAGGTCTTGCTCATATAGGTTTTATCGGACTTGAACCAAGAAAGTTTAAAATCTTCCTTCCCTTTGATCCTTATCTTTAAAATGGCCAATAGTATGGTGAGAAGGAAAAACCCAAGTATCCCGTAAACGACCCATCCAACGCTCCCAAATAGCACTTCTTCATCAAAAGTGATACCCACGATCGTCGCCAAAAAGAACAAGGGTACCCCAATGAAAATCAAACCAAAAAAAACTTGCATCAGTCCAGCAAAAATCATGAAAACTCCTGGAAAAAGTCCCAGTTTTCCGATCATGATGCCCCGGAACATTTCAATAAGACTGGAATATCCCTTGTAAAAAACAAATCCGCCAGGAACCATAAAAAAGGAAAGGAAAACTATCAGCAAGGCATAGCCCCACCACGGGAGTTCATTCTCGGCCTCCATTTCCTTATTGAATTCGGCCAAAGCATCGGGGTTCTTCAACAATTCGATAAGCTGATCCGATGCCCCATCAAGGCCGCCTAAATAATCCTCCTCCTTGAATTTAGGAATCATGGTATTGCGGATGATTCGGGAAGCCACCGCATCCGTAATGTAAGGTTCCAAACCGTAGCCTACTTCTATTCGGACTTCCCTATCATTTTTGGAAAATAGGATGAGAATGCCATTGTCCTTGCCTGCCTGCCCCAATTTGTTCTGATTGAATACCCCATTGGCGTATTCTTCAATAGTTACACCTTCCAAATCATTGATGCTCAAAATCACCAACTGATTGGTGGTCTCGGTCTCAAATTGGGTTAGTTTGGCCCGTAGGTCTTCTAATTGTTCCGAGGTGAAAATATCTGCGTTATCGGTAACGATTTGTTTAAGCTGGGGATACTTCTCTTGGGAAAACCCAAAAAGAGATAGCAGAACCAAATAACAGAAAACCAACGTCTTTCCCATGACCCTAAGATACGGGAAAGTCTAATCGTCTGCTATTGAAAATGTACGAAAGGGTACTCTGATCTAATCTTCTGCAGGGGCCAATTCCACTTCCAACCCATCCAAATCGTCGGTCATGTGGATCTGGCAACCCAAGCGACTGTTGTCCTTTACAAAAAAAGCTTCTGACAACATGGCTTCCTCATCATCAGATTTTTCGGGAAGTTGATGGTCGGAAAGCACGTAACATTGACAGGAAGCACACATGGCCATCCCACCACAAATACCAATGGTACCTTCTGGGGCCAATTCGTAGGAACGCACGACCTCCATTAGGTTCATGTTCATATCTGTCGGGGCATCCACTTCATGAAGTACGCCTTCCCTGTCAATAATCTTAAGTTTTATATCGCTCATACCTATTTTGGAAATCTATACCTGAGTTCCCTTAACGCTTTAACTACTGCTTTATTTTTAATCGATAGATTTGACAACGGCTTTAGGTGCCTCTTTCTTGGTGCCATCAAAACCAGTGACACCACCAACTGTGGTATACTTCATGACATATTTTTTATCGGGGAAGATACGTTGATAAGCACTTTGACACATCAAAGTGGCTTCATGGAACCCACACAAGATCAATTTCAATTTTCCTGGATAGGTATTCACATCACCAATGGCATATATACCGGGAATATTGGTCTGATAATCATAGGAATTGTCCACTTTGATGGCATTCTTCTCAATTTCCAAGCCCCAATCGGCAATGGGTCCCAATTTCGGGGAAAGTCCAAACAGGGGAATAAAATGGTCCACTTCCACCTCTGTCTCTTCGGATGTATCCACATTCTGGACGGTGACTTTTTCCAGAGCATTTTCACCATGAAGGGCCACTACCTCGGAAGGGGTCATCAAATTGATCTTTCCTTCATTTTTCAAGTGCTGTACCTTTTCAACGGAATCCAAGGCTCCCCGAAACTCATTTCTTCGGTGCACCAAGGTTACCTCATCCGCTATATCTGCCAAGAAAATGGACCAGTCGAGGGCAGAATCACCACCACCGGCGATCAACACCTTTTTACCGCGATACATTTCCGGTTCCTTGATCATATAGGCAACTCCATTGTCCTCGTACTTAGCCAAATTGTCCAAAAGAGGCTTTCTGGGTTCAAAACTCCCAAGTCCACCAGCAATGGCCACCACTGGGGCATGGTGTTTGGTGCCTTTATTGGTCGTGACCACAAAAGTGCCATCTTCCAATTTGTCAATGGTTTCCGCACGCTCTCCCAAGGTAAAACCAGGCTGAAAGGGTTTGATCTGTTCCATCAGATTATCTACCAACTCACCGGCCAATACTTCGGGATAACCGGGGATGTCGTAAATGGGTTTTTTGGGATAGATTTCCGAGCATTGCCCTCCTGCTTGTGGCAAGGCATCTATCAAATGGCATTTCAATTGCAACAGGCCTGCTTCAAAAACAGCAAAGAGACCCGTAGGTCCCGCTCCAATAATCAGTATGTCGGTTTTGATCATGTACAAAAAAATTTTTGGCGTGCAACTTACTGCTTACCTAAAAAAGGAATTATGATTTTTATCAGTTAGCTAACGTTGATAACTTCTTCAATTTGAGGAGCATACTTTTTTATGGTCATCTCCACACCGCTCTTCAACGTCATTTGGTTGACACTGCACGCGATGCAATTTCCTTCCAGCTTAACCTTCACGGAATTGTCGTTGTCTATGGATATCAAGGTAATGTCGCCCCCATCGCTTTGGAGAAAGGGTCTTATTTCCTCCAATGCTTTCTCCACATTGCTCTTAATTTCTTCTGAAGTCATAACTATTTCTTTTTAACGGCCGAACAACCAGCCATTGTTGTAATCTTGATCGCTTCGGTAGGTGGCAGGTCGGTATTGCGCCTTACCAACTCCTGAACCACATTTTTGGTCAACTCTTCGAAAGCTTCCTCAATGGGAGATGCTGTTTGAAGAGCGGCAGGCCTTCCCACATCCCCAGCTTCCCTTATGCTCTGCACCAATGGCATTTCTCCCAAAAATGGCACATCGAGGTCTTCCGCTAAGTTTTTGGCCCCATTTTGTCCAAAGATATAATATTTGTTATCAGGCAGTTCTTCCGGAGTGAAGTACGCCATATTCTCCACAATGCCCAAAACGGGAACATTGATGGCTTCCTGTTGGAACATGGCAACACCTTTTCTGGCATCGGCCAAGGCTATTTCCTGTGGCGTACTCACCACCACTGCTCCGGTTACCGGTAAGGATTGCATAATGCTCAAGTGGATGTCCCCAGTGCCCGGAGGCAAATCCAATAATAGGAAATCCAGTTCACCCCAATGGGCATCAAAGATCATCTGGTTCAAGGCCTTGGCAGCCATGGGTCCTCTCCAGATTACCGCTTGGTTGGGCTGGGTGAAAAATCCAATGGACAAAAGTTTTACCCCGTAATTTTCAATGGGTTTCATCTTTGCCTTGCCATTCACATTGATGGACAAAGGTTTCTCATTGGCCACATCGAACATAATGGGCATGGATGGCCCGTATATATCCGTATCCAATAATCCTACCTTAAAACCCATTTTGGCCAAGGTCACCGCCAAATTCGCCGTGATGGTAGACTTGCCCACACCTCCTTTTCCAGAAGCCACCGCGATGATATTCTGTATTCCGGGAATAGGGTTCCCCTTAATTTGGTTCACCTTTGGCTTTGCAGGGGCATCAACCTTTAGGTTGACTTTTATCTTGGCCTTTTCATACACTTCACTGTGGATGATCTTCAATATTTCCACTTCGGTCTTCTTTTTGGCCTGAAGACTTGGGTTTTTGATGGTCACATCTACCTCAACCTCATCACCAAATACCTGCACATTGGTCACGGCACCACTTTCAACAAGGTTCTGCCCTTCACCCGGAGCAGATATTTTCTCCAAAGCCTTTAAGATGTCTACTTTTTTCAACTTCATGTATCCTGTTTTAACCATCAGTCGTTTGAACTGATTCTAAACTACAAAGATACGGCGTTGGTCTTAGATTTTGAAGTCGGCGGATTGAATTTCAGGAAAGTGTACATTTTGGTCGATGGAAGGTATGCCTGTCGCCCACAAATGAAGGACATTGACCTAGTTTTTTTATGAAAAAGCCGTAGCTTAGGTGCTTATTTAACCACCAACCAACATGTTGCGCAATACCAAACTTCCCCATCTCGCCTTATTGGCCCTTTCCCTGTTTTGGCTTTCCTGCTCTACGGGCAAACACAGCTTTACCAAAAAAGATGTAAAAGGTTCTGAAAAATTGATCGGTCTCGATTTCTCCAAAAAGAATATCGACACTCTGTATCCATATCTGGAAAGAAACCTTTCCGGTTTTGATTCCCTCAGAAAATACCCTTTGGAGAATGATGTGTTCCCTGCTGTTCGGTTTGATCCCGTGCCCTTTGGCTTTACCATGCCCGAACAATTGGATGGAAATGATTGGAACATTCCCGACTATGTTGAAATACCCGAACGTTTTGATGATCTGGCCTTTTACACCATTCCACAGCTGGCCTCTTTAATCAAGCATCAAAAAATCACGTCAACCGAGTTGACCCAATTTTTCTTGGCTCGCTTGAAAAAATATCAACCTACCTTACAATGTAGCATCAGCATTACCGATAGTCTGGCTTTGGCACAGGCCAAACGCGCCGATGAGGAAATCAAACAAGGAAAATACAGAGGCATTTTACATGGCATCCCCTATGGCACGAAGGATTTGATGGCCGTACCCGGCTATACCACCACTTGGGGCGCCGAACCCTATAAAAATCAAGTCATTAATCAAACAGCTACAGTAATCCAAAAGTTGGAAGATGCCGGTGCGGTTTTGGTTGCCAAATTGGTCTCCGGTTCATTGGCCCGAGGTGATGTTTGGTTCGGCGGCAAGACCAAAAACCCTTGGGACATTACGCAAGGAGCCACAGGTTCCTCTGCTGGTTCAGGATCAGCAACTTCTGCCGGACTTGTCCCCTTTGCATTGGGTACGGAAACCTTGGGGTCCATCACCTCACCCAGTACCCGAAACGGTGTTACGGGATTGCGTCCCACTTATGGAAGGGTAAGTCGATACGGCGTAATGAGCCTGAGTTGGTCCATGGATAAAGTCGGGCCCTTGGCCAGAAATGCCGAGGACTGCGCCATCGTATTTTCGGTTATCCAAGGGGAAGATAAAAATGATCTAACCACCAAAAATCTGCCCTTTGGTGTGGATTGGAACAAAGATGTGAAATCCCTTAAAGTGGCCTATTTGAAAAAGGACATTGAAAAAGATACTACCGACACTGGTGATAATTTAAGAAATGCCCTGAAAGTCTTGAAAGAAATGGGCATTGAACCTACTGAAGTGGAACTTCCTGAAGATGTTCCATACCGAGGCTTCGATATTATCCTAAGGGCTGAGGCAGGTGCTTTTTTTGATGAATTGGTGCGCTCTGGAGAAGTGGACCTCATGGTGGAACAGGACCAACGGTCAAGGGCCAACTCCTTACGCCAAAGTCGATTTATTCCTGCAGTGGAATACCTGCAAGCCAACCGACAACGCCAAGTGCTCATGCAGAAAATGGAAGATCTGATGAAGGATTATGATGTGCTGATCTCGCCTTCCTTCGGCAATGATCAGTTGCTCGCCACGAATTTAACGGGGCATCCCGTTATTGCCATCCCCACAGGCCTGGACAAGAAAAACCATCCGACCAGCATGACATTTGTGGGCAAATTGTACGACGAAGCCAGTATTTTGCTGCTCGCCAAGGCATTTCAGGATCATTCGGAGTTTGATGAACTACATCCCCCCGGATATTGATCATAGCTCCTTGGCGGGATCCCAGAAGTGTTTTTGAAAATCGACAATTTGATTGTCCTGGACTTGGATACCTTCGTTCTCCAAGAGTTGTTGCATGAGGTTGGTACCCCCAAAATGATGCTTGCCTGTCAATACCCCAACACGATTCACCACCCGGTGCGCCGGCACATCCTTGGCGGATGAACTGTTCATGGCCCAACCTACCATACGGGCACTACGCGCCGCTCCCAAATATTTGGCAATGGCCCCATAGGAAGTAACCCGACCATAGGGGATTTCCCTAGCCACTTCATAAACCTTGTCAAAAAAATTGGGCTCTTCCATGTTATCGGTACAGAATGCGCATCAAGGTAATGATCAAGAGCAAAAGCATCAAGGCACTCAAAATATAGTTTGAGTTCTTTGAAAAGCGATTGGTCTTGGTTTCCAACTTATCAAAATAAAAAGTATAGAGATAAAGTACCGCAAAGGTCCCAGTTCCTGCCGCTACTACAAAAGTGGTGATGTCCTGCGCCTCGAACTTGATCCACCCAGCTTCGTTCCACATGGCATTTAGACCACTATAGTAGGGAATGGTCAACAGGTTAAGAGCTGCCAACAATACTCCTTTAAAAAAACTGTTCTTCTTGCTCAAATTGACCTTTTTGAGCTTTTTCTCCTTCTTTCTTTTGGCCACAATAAAAAAATAGATGGCAAAAAAGGCAAAGATGGCAATAGCGATCTTTAAGAGGATGTCAATAACCTCGGGATTCCGATATAGAAATTTGGAAATAAATACAGCAATGTAAGCCTGTACTATGATCATGGAAGACACCCCTAGGCTGAAGATGACCCCGTTCAACTTTCCTTTTTCCACACTGATCTTGGCCGCATTCATATTGAGCAGCCCTGGTGGTACCGTAGCCATAAAAGCAGCCGAAAAGGTGGCAAAAAAAAGAATGAGGATATGGGTCATTAGTCAGTGGTCAGCGAATCCTAAATTGGATATATGTAATTGGTTTTCCTTTTTCAAGATACTGATTTTCATAGAAAGTCTGAATCTCCAAAACTTCTAAAGGGGCTCCTTCGTTCTTGTACACATCGTGGTTGGAATAGATGATTTCTTGCCCCAAACCTTGTAAGAGGCCAAGCGTGTAGCCATGCATGAACTCACTGTCCGTTTTTAGATTGACCACCCCATCGGGTTTAAGAATATGTTTGTATTTTTTTAGAAAATCAGGGTTGGTCATCCGGTGTTTGGTCCGTTTGTATTTGATCTGGGGATCGGGGAAGGTAATCCAAATTTCAGACACTTCGTTCTCCCCAAAAAGCAAATCGACCAATTCAATCTGGGAACGTAAAAAGGCCACATTCTTTAAACCTTCTTCCAAGGCAATCTTGGCCCCTCTCCAAAAACGGGCACCTTTTATATCCACCCCAATATAATTCTTGCTTGGATTTCTTTTGGCAAGCCCAACAGCATATTCACCCTTGCCGCAGCCCAACTCCAATACAATAGGGTTGTTGTTGCCAAAAAACGAAGCCCAGTTGCCTTTGTATTTGAACCCTTCCATCACTTCATCCCTTTTGGGCTGCACCACGTTGGAAAAGGTTTCGTTTTCCTTGAACCGTTTTAGTTTGTTCTTACTTCCCACTTTCGAATTGAATTGCACAAAAATTTAATGATTTGGCAAAACTAAGGAAATCTATAAGCAATTGACATTTTGTTTTTTTGCAGTTATGCAAAATTCAAAGCGAATTCTGGTAGCCCCATTAAACTGGGGGCTGGGACATGCCACAAGGTGCATCCCCATTATAAGGGCATTGTTGGATCATGGGCATCAACCTTTTATAGCTTCGGATGGGGTGGCCCTTTCACTTTTGCAAAAGGAATTCCCTGACGTACCTTCTTTTGAGCTCTCTTCCTATAAAATCACTTATGCCGAAAAGGCACGGAATTTTAAGATCAAAATGATCTGGGATTCCCCAAAAGTTTTGAAGGCCATCGCCAAGGAAAAAAAAGAAATAAAACGATTAGTGAAGGAACACCAATTGGACGGTATCATATCCGATAATAGATTGGGGGTATTTTATAAAAAAGTTCCTTGTGTTTTTATCACGCACCAGCTGAATGTGTTGTCCGGTAACACCACGTGGATGAGCTCCAAGGCACATCAAAAAATAATTAAAAAATTTGATGCGTGCTGGGTTCCCGATGTTGAGAACAAGCCTAACCTCACCGGAAAATTGGGACACCTGAAAAAATCCAAGTTGAAGATCGTGTATTTGGGACCGTTGAGCCGTTTTGAAAAAAAAGACCTTCCGATAGCTTATGACTTGATGGTACTTCTTTCGGGTCCTGAGCCCCAGCGTTCTTTTTTGGAAGAAAAGCTCTTGAAGGAACTCCAGGGATTTGAGGGAAACATCCTTTTTGTAAAAGGAAAAATTGAGGAGGAACAATCCAAAGAAGACATTCAAACTGAAAAGGGATCTATCACCCTTTACAATTTTATGAAGTCGGGTGAACTGGAAACAGCCATCAACCAAAGTAGCAAGGTGCTTTGCCGATCTGGATATACTACGGTAATGGACTTGGCCAAATTGGAGAAAAGGGCCTTCTTTATTCCTACCCCAGGACAATACGAACAGGAATATTTGGCCAAACGATTGGAAAAACAAGAATTGGTACCCTATTGCGAGCAAGATGATTTTACTCTGGAACAACTTTCAAGAATGGAAGATTTTAAAGGTCTGGCCCATTTTGATTCTGAAATCGACTATTCCACTTTATTCGCGCTCTTCTCCAAGGTAAATGAGAACTCGGATCCTACCCCAACCTCACTTTCCACATAAATTTTTTCTTCGTGGGCCTCAATAATGTGCTTTACAATGGAAAGCCCCAATCCTGAGCCGCCCTCTGTTCTGCTCCCACTTTGGTCTACACGGTAAAAGCGTTCAAAAAGTCTTGGGATGTGTTGTTTGGGAATGCCCACACCGTTGTCCGTGACCCTTACGATCACCTTGTTCTTGATCAAGTTTTCTACACTTACTTCAGTGGTTCCATTGGAATGGCCATATTTAATCGAGTTCACCAAAAGGTTGCTGATCACTTGTTGAATTTTTTCCCTATCCGCATTTACATAGATAGGATTGGGATATTCCATATCGAAAGTGAGTGCAATCTGCTTTTTGGCTGCTTTCATTTCCAAGAGATCGAACGTATTCTGAATGAGTTCGATGACATCAAAATCTTCCCGTTCCACTTTCAGCTCCCCAGCTTCGAATTTGGTGATCAAATCCAAATCCTTTACGATGTAGATCAAGCGTTCCACGCCTTTATTGGCTCTTTCCAGGTATTTTTCGCGAAGCTTTTTGTCCTTCATGGCGCCATCCAGAAGGGTTAGGATGTACCCTTGAACCGTAAATAGCGGGGTCTTCAGTTCGTGTGATACGTTACCCAAAAAATCTTTTCGGTATTCTTCGCGGATTTTGAGGGTGTCGATCTCAATTTTTTTGCCTTCGGCAAATTTTTCGATTTCCTCCGTTAGTGTCTTCATATCGGTAGTCACCGGTTTTGAGGAAAAAGAAGAGGATTCCAATAGGGAGACATCGTCATAAATCTTCTTGATCCTACGATAAATGAAGCGTTCCACCCTTACTTGGATAACGACAAAACAAATGGAGAAACTGATCAGGGCAAACAGCAAGGTATAGGTCCAATCCATATGGCCAAGATCCATGTGGAACACCACAAAAAGAATGGTTGTCAGAAGGGTAATGACCAAGGACGATCTAAGGGCAAATTTGTATGACTTCCTTAGTTTTATCGCCATTAGAGAACAAACTTATACCCTACACCTTTCACGGTCTTAAAATGGTCATCCCCAATTTTTTCCCTGAGCTTTCTTATGTGCACATCAATGGTACGGCCACCTACCACTACTTCGTTACCCCATACCTTGTCCAAAATCACTTCGCGCTTGAATACTTTATTGGGTTTGGAGGTAAGTAGCGACAAAAGTTCGAACTCCTTTCGGGGAAGCACGATTTCTTCACCATCGTTCACGATCTTATACTCCTCTCGGTTGATCACAATGTTGCCGACCTTCACAATTTCGTCAACTTCCTTTTTCTCTTCCTTCAACCTTCTCAAGAGAGCTTTTACCTTACTAACCAAGACTTTTGGTTTTATGGGTTTAGTGATATAGTCGTCGGCACCGGCATCAAATCCAGCCACTTGGGAGTAATCCTCCCCACGAGCGGTCAAAAATGCAATGATCGTATTTTCCAGACCTGGGGTGTTGCGTATCATTTCGCAAGCTTCAATACCGTCCATTTCGGGCATCATCACATCCATAATGATCAAATGGGGCTGCTTCTTCTTTGCCTTGGCCACGCCTTCCACACCGTTTTTGGCAGTGAAGACCTCATAGCCTTCGGCGGAAAGATTATAACCTACAATTTCCAGAATATCAGGTTCATCGTCAACTAATAAGATCTTAATGTCCTTGGTTTTCATGGGATGGTATTTCTGTGTTAATCCGTCAAATGTAAAGATAATACACTAATGGCATAAATGCTTAACGTTCATTTAATCTGATAACCTTATTGTAACGATTCTGGCATGAAGTCTTAACATGCAGCTAACACCCCTTTTACAACTTGATTAGTTATTTGCAATGTTGAATTAAAAGGACGGATCCTTACTAATTAAATGAAAAACAAAACTTATGAAAAAATTAATTTTCCCTTTATTGGCCATTGCAGCATTTGCCATTAGCTCCTGTAGCAGTGACAATAATGATCCTATCATCCCTCCAGGAACAGAGCCAACTGGGGAGGAAATCACCAAGTCAGGGGAGTTGACTGCGGACGAAGAATGGACTGCCGACAATATTTATATTCTTGACGGTAAAGTAGTTGTTGGTGATGGTGTAACACTTACCATCAATCCAGGAACCATTATTAAAGGTGCTGAAGGTCTTGAATCCCTCGCCTCTGCCCTTGTTGTGGATCAAGGTGGTACACTTATAGCAGAAGGAACTCCGAGCAAACCTATCATTTTTACCTCTGTATTGGACGGAATCGAGCAAGGAGAAACTACCGGTACCCTTACTATTGCCGATACTGGTCTTTGGGGAGGTGTTATCCTATTGGGTAAAGCCCCTATCTCTGTAAACGGGGATGTGGAAACTGCGCAAATTGAAGGTATCCCTGCCGATGAGTCCTATGGCCAATACGGTGGAACAGAACCTGGAGATAGTTCCGGTTCCCTTAAATATGTTTCCATTAGACACGGTGGTATCACCATTGGCCAGGACAACGAAATCAACGGTCTTACCCTTGGTGGTGTTGGTTCCGGTACAACTATTGACCATGTGGAAATTGTGGCCAACCAAGATGATGGTATCGAGTTTTTCGGTGGAACCGTAAACGTATCCAACGCATTGATATGGTCTCAAGGTGATGATGGTTTTGACCTCGACCAGGCTTATAACGGTACTTTGGACAACGGTGTGGTCATCTTGGGCTCTGAATCGGATTCTGCCCTTGAAATGGATGGACCAGAAGGAAGTGCCGCTACCGAAGCTGGTTTTACCTTGCAGAACATCACCCTTATCGGTGCCAACACTTCCAGCAAGTATGCCGACCTAAGGGATGGTTTGATCGCCAATCTTGATAATATTTTCGCTTACGGTTTCGGTGTTGATGGTGCTGTTAAAATTAACGGTGCAGACTCTGCTACTGAACTTAGCAACGATCGTATCACTTTTTCCAACTGGCAAATCGTATTGCCAGAGGGTGTATTGTTGAGCGATGTTTTCACAGGTGATTACAATGCCGGTGACGAATCCAAATTCTTGGATAACGCAACTGCTGTTGGTACAGGTACCACAGGTGCCGATATGGACGTATTCAATTGGACTTTGGCTGCTGCCGAAGGTGCCATCCCTACTGCTCCTCTTGGAACAACCATTACCAAAAGTGGTATTCTTACTACTGATGAGCACTGGACCTCAGATAACATCTATGTTCTTGATGGTAAAGTGGTTATTGGAGATGGGATCACCCTAACCATTGATCCAGGAACAATTGTTAAAGGTGCTGAGGGTCTTGAGTCCCTTGCCTCTGCCCTCGTTGTAGACCAAGGTGGTGTTCTTTTGGCTGAAGGCACCCCGACCCAACCCATCATTTTTACCTCTGTATTGGATGGAATCGAGCAAGGACAAACCACTGGAACCCTTTCAATTTCCGACACTGGTCTTTGGGGAGGTGTAATCGTTCTTGGTAAAGCCCCTATCTCCGTGAACGGTGATGTGGAAACTGCCCAAATTGAAGGTATCCCTGCCGATGAGACTTACGGTCAATACGGTGGAACCGATCCTGCCGACTACTCAGGTATCATTAAATATGTATCTATCAGACACGGTGGTATCACCATCGGCCAGGATAACGAAATCAATGGTCTTACCCTTGGTGGTGTTGGTTCTGAAACTATCATTGACCATGTAGAAATCGTGGCCAACCAAGATGACGGTATCGAGTTTTTCGGTGGGACTGTAAACGTATCCAATGCATTGGTATGGTCTCAAGGCGATGATGGTTTTGACCTTGACCAAGCTTACAGTGGTACTTTGGACAATGGTGTGGTTATCCTGGGGTCTGAATCGGATTCTGCCCTTGAAATGGATGGACCAGAAGGAAGTGCTGCCACTGAAGCTGGTTTCACCTTGCAGAACATAACCCTTATCGGTGCCAATACTTCCAGCAAGTATGCCGACCTAAGGGATGGTCTTATCGCCAATCTTGATAACATTTTTGCTTACGGTTTCGGTGTTGACGGTGCCGTTAAAATTAATGGTGCAGACTCCGCTACTGAGCTAAGCAACGACCGTATCACATTCTCTGGCTGGGAAATCATTTTGCCAAACGGTGTGGCATTGGCCGATATTTTTACAGGTGATTTTACCGCAGGAGACGAAGCTAAATTCTTAAATAACGCAACTGCAATCCTAACCGCTGGCGAAGCTACAGTTGGTGCCGATTTAACCGAGTTTTCTTGGACATTGGCAGCTAGTGAAAGTGCTTTCTAGTAAATAGATAAAACTCAAAATAAACATGTCCAAAGACTTAAATTATTAGGTCTTTGGACAATTTTGTTAAAGAAAAAGTACATTAAAACAATAAAAATGCTGAAAAATAATCTCTTGGTAGCCTTCCTATTCCTTGCACAGTGGAGCTTTGCCCAAACTGGATCGGTTAGTGGAAAAATAATGGATGGCGAATTTAATGAAGTCCTTCCATTTGCCAATGTTTTGGTAAAAGGCACCTCTATAGGAACCACTTCAGATTTTGAAGGTGCCTATTCTATAGACCTGGCTCCTGGCACCTACACTCTTGTTTTCTCTTTTCTAGGCTATACATCTCAAGAAATTACAGATATTGTAGTGGAAGGAGGCAAAACTATGGAGATCAACGTTACCCTTCAACCTGCTTCAAATCAGTTGGATGAAGTTGTACTTACCACCACAGTTAGAAAAAATACAGAAGCTTCTGTATTGAACCTACAAAAAAACTCCGTAGTCCTTATGGATGGACTTTCTTTGGAATCCATTAAAACGGCCGGAGCAACCAACATTGCCTCTGCCATTAGGAGGGTACCCGGGGTATCGGTCCAAGATGGCAAGTATGTTTATGTTAGGGGACTAGGTGACCGTTATACCAAATCTATTTTGAATGGTATGGATATTCCAGGCTTAGATCCAGATAAAAACACCGTCCAAATGGATATCTTTCCGACCAATATCCTTGAGAATGTCATCGTGCTTAAATCCGCGTCTGCAGAATTGCCAGCCGATTTTACCGGAGGTGTGGTCAATATTGTCACCAAAGATTTTCCGACCCAAAAACAAATGACTTTTTCTGCCTCCGTTGGTTATAATCCCAGTATGCACTTTAAGGACAATTATTTGACCTATCAGGGTGGAGCAACGGATTTCCTAGGATTTGACGATGGTACAAGAGGTATTCCTATTGCAACAAATCAATTTATTCCAAGTCCTTCGGATACAAAAAACAATAGTATTCTGGAGCCAATTACACGTCGTTTTGACAAAACCATGGCATCGGAACAACAGACCTCAAAACCTAATTTTAATTTCGGGTTCAGCTATGGCAACCAATATAATGTTGGAGACAATACTTTGGGTGTTATTGCTTCATTGGATTATAAGAACACTACAACATTTTACGACGGTTTTGAAAATGGTATATATCAAAAAGCCCCGGAAAGTAATGACTATGAACTTAGATTTGACCGAAGACAACGTGGTGATCTGGGATCAAATAATGTATTGGTCTCTGCACTTACTGGACTTTCGTATAAAACTTCAAAATCAAAATACAAACTGAACCTATTGCATATACACAATGGGGAGTCAAGAGCCGCCTTCTTCAACCAAAGAACCGAGATTTCCAATGCCATTGATGTAGTTAAGGACAACCTGGAATATACGGAACGTTCTATTACCAATGCCTTGCTTTCAGGAAAACACACTTCCAAGGATGCATCATTTGTTACGGAATGGAGTGTTTCCCCTACCTACACCAGTGTTCAGGACAAAGATGTAAGATTGACCACCTTCGTTATTGAAAACGATGGATATTCCATTAGTTCCGATGCAGGATTTCCAATTCGACTTTGGAGAGACTTGACCGAGATAAATGCTGTTGGTAAGGTAGATTTTTCCAAAAGCTATGAACTGTTCGGTAATAAATCCAAATTCAATTTTGGTGGCTTGTACAGTTACAAAAAAAGAGATTATAGCATCTACAACTATAATATCTCTTTTTTCAATTTTAATACAGCCAGCCTTAATGGTGATCCAAATGCCATTCTACAAGACGAAAACATCTGGACGGTTGATAACAATTCCGGATCCTATATAAGGGGTAATTTCCAACCGGCCAACAGTTTTAATTCTGAACAAAATACCATTGCGGGTTACGTATCCAACGAATTTAAGTTTGCAGAAAAGTTCAAGGCTGTTTTAGGATTGAGGGTAGAACAATTCACCACCTTCTTTACCGGTCAAAACAACTCAGGTTCTGAAATTTATGATCATGAAAAAACCATTGATAAATTGAACCTGTTTCCATCGGCCAACTTAATATATGAGCTAAAGGATAACATGAATTTGAGGGTTTCCTATTCCAGGACAACCGCAAGGCCAAGTTTCAAGGAACTATCCGTTGTGCAGATTCCCGATCTTCTTACAGGAATCCTTTTCCTTGGAAATTTGGACCTCAAGCCAACGTACATTGACAACTTTGACTTGAGATATGAAATATTTGGCGACGAAGCACAAATGTTCGCTATAAGTGGTTTTTATAAAAATTTCACCGATCCAATTGAAATCGTTGCTTATAACATTACTGCGCCCAACCAATTTACGCCAAGAAATGCTCCTTCTGCCCAAGTGTTCGGAGTGGAATTTGAGACACGTAAAAACTTTGGGTTTATTTCTGAATCACTACGGGACTTGAGCCTTAACCTTAACCTTTCCATTATCGATTCCAAAATTGATATGGCAAAAGGAGAAAATCAGGAATACGAGTCAAGACAGATCTTTGCAAGAGATGGTGAAACTATTGATGACACAAGACAACTGCAGGGGCAATCCCCATTTTTGATCAATGCAGGTCTAAATTACAACAACCGTGATAAAGGACTTGAAACCGGAATCTTTTACAATGTTCAGGGTAAAACGTTACAAGTGGTTGGTTTTGGTCAAAATCCAGATGTTTTCACACAGCCCTTTAATAGCTTGAATTTTAATTTTTCAAAGACCATTGGGGAACTACAACACTCCAAAATAACTTTTAAAGCAAACAACATCCTTGATGATAACCGTGAAAGCCTATATCATTCCTACAAAGCAGAAAAGCAAAATTTTTCGTTCCGTAAGCCAGGAGTTACCTTCTCTTTGGGTTATAGCTTGAGTTTTTAAATTTCATATTGAATGACTCATAAAAAAGAAGCCCCCGAACTATCGGGGGCTTCTTTTTTGCATTTCATCGAAAAGTAACCCTCTATTCGTCAAACGATTCCATTTTCGCATTGCATTTTTTTTATATTTGTGGCACAGCGTTTGCAACCATTAACGTATGAAGCACTTTTACCTAGTCATGTTCTTTTTTGTATGTGCCTTCGGATTTTCTCAGGAAAATGCCAGGGGCAGTGCGGATATTGACGGGTTCAAGCTATACCCCAATCCTGTTACACAAGGAAAGGTATATATTGAGACTTCACTGAATTCCCCAAAAAAAATTCTGGTTTTTGACGTTCTTGGCACCCAGGTTGTGGAGACCACCATTTTGGGCAAGGAACTTAATCTTTCCAGCTTGGACAAAGGGGTCTATATCTTGCGTGTTTTTGAGAATAACAAGGTGGCTACCAGAAAGTTAATCATAAAATAGTCCTTTTTTCCCTTCCCCAGACCACAAAATTCCTAGGTTTCCCAACACAATCATCCGTTTCACAACAAATAATGTGACTTCAGTAACTGTTTGCCTACTTTTACTTTGCGCATTTACCCCAAATCAGCTTACATGAAGAAACTCTACTTTATTTTAATTATGGCTTTACCCATACTTACTTACGGTCAGGAGTTGGTCAGCATTAACACTGAGCCCATACAGGAACTCAAGGGATTTAAAATGTACCCTAATCCAGCCTATGGGGATGAAGTCTATATTACGACAGAAACCAATGGCTCCAAGGACATCCAAATCTATGATGTTTTCGGAGAAGTCGTGCTAAAAGATAGGATCACTACCAATACATTGGATATTTCCCGACTTGTTCCCGGAGTGTATGTGCTCCAGGTAACAGAGAACAAGAAGACCATGACCCGAAAGCTGGTCGTGAAATAACAAGATCTTTTGAGCTCCTTTATCCAAGGGGCTTTTTTTTTGGGTAATTTTGCCCATCAATGCGCCAAATAAACACAGACCGGATTTTCTCTATTGCCAATTCAAAAGAATTTGAAGCCATGGCATGGGAACAATTCAGGTTCCAATACCACCATAATACCATTTATAAAACGTTTTGTGACCTTTTGGATAAACCCCCTTCCCAAGTTGGCACTCTTTTGGACATCCCTTTTTTACCCATTGAATTTTTCAAGACCCACAAGGTCGTTTCCTCTTCCGAAACACCCCAGGCTATTTTTGAAAGTAGCGGCACTACCCAAAATACTACAAGCAAACATTTTGTGCCTGATCTATCCCTATATGAAAAAAGTTTTCTAAAAGGTTTTTCGCTTTTTTATGGCCCAGTGGAAGAATGTTGTATCCTAGCCTTACTTCCTGCCTATTTGGAACGGAAGGGGTCCTCTTTGGTATATATGGTCAACGAAATGGTTTCCCGCAGCTATCATCCTGATAGTGGATTTTATCTCTATGACCTGGAGGCCCTTCATCAAAAATTGATGGCATTGGAAAAAAGAGGAACCAAAACACTCTTGATCGGTGTTTCTTTTGCCCTACTGGATTTGGCCGAACAGTTCCCGATGAAACTGCAGAATACCATCATCATGGAGACAGGGGGCATGAAAGGTCGCAGAAAAGAATTAATCCGAGAAGAGCTTCATGGAATCCTTACAAATGCCTTTGGTGTCCCTTCCATCCATTCCGAATATGGAATGACCGAACTGCTGTCCCAAGCCTACTCCAAAGGAAATGGGCTGTTCACCACACCTCCTTGGATGAAAATCGTGACACGCGATACCGAAGACCCCTTGAGCCTTCAAACTCAAGGAAAAACAGGTGGAATCAACATCATAGACCTCGCCAATGTTTATTCCTGTTCCTTCATCGCCACCCAAGATCTGGGCAAAACTTTTTCGGAAGGTTCCTTTGAAGTTTTGGGAAGGTTCGACAGTTCCGATATTAGAGGTTGCAATTTGATGGTACTCTGAACCTCTCTAGTCTACTACCAGAACAAAGTAATTCTTCTTGCCCCGCTGAAGGAGCACAAATTTGTTGTTGATCAAATCCGCTTCGGTAATCAAGTAATCTTCCCCAACCTTCTCCTTGTTCACAGAAATGGAATTTTGTTTCAACTCCCTTCTGGCCTCACCATTGGATCCTAAAAAGTTGGTCTTGGCGGCCAATGCCCCGATCATATCCAAACCAGGTTGAAGTTCTTGCCTTGAAACTTGAGCTTGGGGAACTCCTTCAAAAACATCCAAAAAGGTTTTCTCGTTCAATCCTTTCAGGTCTTCTGAAGTTGACTTTCCAAAAAGGATATCGCTGGCCTTAATGGCATTGTCCAAATCTTCTTTGGAATGGACCATGGTGGTCACTTCTTCCGCTAATTTCCTTTGCAATGCCCTCTCGTGGGGGGCTTCTTTATGGGCAGCCACCAACTCCTCAATCTCCTGTTGGGTCAAAAAGGTAAAGATCTTGATATATTTTTCGGCATCCTCATCGGAAGTGTTCAACCAATACTGATAGAATTTATAGGGAGAGGTACGTTCCGCATCCAACCACACATTGCCCCCTTCGGTTTTACCAAATTTGGTTCCATCCGCTTTGGTAATCAAAGGACAGGTAAGGGCAAATCCCTTTCCTCCACCGATTCTTCTTATAAGTTCCGTTCCCGTGGTAATGTTCCCCCATTGGTCGCTACCTCCCATTTGAAGCGTACAGTCATGGTGTTGGTACAAGTATAGAAAGTCGTACCCCTGAACCAACTGATAGGTAAACTCGGTAAAGGACATGCCTTCCTTGGCATCCGCAGAAAGTCTTTTTTTCACGGAGTCCTTGGCCATCATATAATTTACGGTAATGTGTTTTCCCACATCGCGGATGAATTCCAAGAAGGAAAAATTCTTCATCCAATCATAGTTGTTCACCAAAACGGCGGCATTGGGTTCATCGCTTTCAAAATCCAAAAAACGGCTCAACTGTGACTTGATCGCTTCTTGGTTGTGCCTCAAGGTTTTTTCATCCAAAAGATTTCGTTCAGCCGATTTACCCGAGGGATCCCCGATCATTCCCGTGGCACCTCCTACCAAAGCATATGGTTTATGACCCGCCAATTGAAAATGCCTCAACATCATTACACTTACCAAATGGCCAATGTGCAAGGAGTCCGCAGTGGGATCAATGCCCACGTAAGCGGCACGCATTTCTTCCATAAGGTGTTCCTCGGCTCCGGGCATTACATCATGCACCATTCCCCTCCATTGTAGTTCTTGGACAAAATTCTTAGACATGGATTGTTTTTTTGAATGGTTGCAAATATAAAATGAACTTGGCACTTGACTCAATAATTACGGTACAAATAGGTACTTTTACAGCATGATTTTGGTTACAGGAGGCACTGGATTGATAGGTTCGCACCTACTTTACCACTTGGTGAACAGCGGAAAGAAGGTCCGGTCGCTTTACCGTACCAAAGATTCGTTACAGAAAGTTTCCAAGGTTTTTGGGTATTATTCGGGGCAATCCAACCAATTGATGGATCAAATCGATTGGGTTGTAGGCGATATCACCAATTTAGGTGCGTTGGAAAATGCATTTGTAGACATTCATCAGGTCTACCATTGTGCGGCATTGATTTCTTTCGACCCGAAGGATTTTAAAGCATTGGAAAAGACCAATATGGAAGGAACGGCCAATATTGTGAATCTTTGTCTTAAAAATGGGATTGAAAAGCTCTGTCATGTGAGTTCCATTGCCGCCATCGGACCAAGTGTTAAGGGCAACGAGGCCACAGAAGAGAATGAATGGAACGAGACCAGTGCATCCGTGTACGGCCTTACAAAATACAACGCTGAACTTGAGGTTTGGCGTGGCTCTCAGGAAGGACTGTCCGTGGTCATCGTGAACCCTGGGGTTGTCATAGGGCCTGGTTTTTGGAAATCGGGCAGTGGTACTTTTTTTACCTACGCGGCCAAAGGCAAAAAACATTTTATTCCCGGGGGTACCGGTTTTGTATCAGTAGGGGATGTGGTAAAGGCCATGGTATCGTTAATGGAATCCGCTATCCAATCCGAGCGGTTCATTTTGGTGGATCAAAATTGGACCTATGGACAATTGTTCCAAAAAATAGCCCTAAAACTGGGAGTAGAACCTCCATCAAAACAGCTTTCCTATTCCTCCTTGGAGATGTTTTGGAGATTGGATTGGCTGCGAAGTAATGTATTGGGCAAAAGACGAAGGCTTTCCAAAAATATGGCGAAAGGGCTTTACTATCATGAGATTTATGACAATTCCAAATTAAAGGAAACCCTCGGATTTCAATACGAAGATTTGGATAGGGCTATCGATTTTTGTTGCAACAAGTTCAAGGTTCCCTAGGAACCACCTCTTTTTTATCCTTCTTGGCATTCAAGGAATCCTTTCTTGCTTCATTGACCTTACGAATACTATCGTTCTTCCGCATGGATCGTTCTTCCATGATTTTGGTCCGTTCTTCCAATCTGGCCTCTACATTCTCGTAAATGGATTGGTATTCCAAGGGAACCGAAGCATAATACAAATCACTTTGTGAAAATTGAATACTATCTATACCATACTTCTTGTACAGAAACTCCATGATATTGATTCCAGAATCTTCAAACTTATTTGAGGCCGCTGACGTGGATGCATTCAATATGGCCAAATCATTTAGGATATCGGCCATTTTTTCTTTGGGAATAAGATTTTCCGGTTCCTCAATCACCTTTTCGGCACAAGCCGTGGCCAAAACCAAAACCAAAAAAGCTTTTGAAATCCTTCTCATTTCTTAGCGGTTAAAAGTCAATCTTTTTGCATTTTTCTGTACGGCAAAAACTCCATCATCATAAGCCAACAATCCATTCACAAAAGTACGTACGACCTTGGACCCAAAAGTAACACCTTCAAATGGGGACCATCCACATTTATACAAAATATTGGCTTTTTTAACCTCGCTTTGGGAATTTCTGTTCACCTGCACCAAATCCGCGTAACACCCCTCCCTGATAAATCCGCGTCGGTCAATATCAAAGAGTTTGGCCGGATTGTGGCACATTTTTTCCACCATTTTTTCCAAAGTGATCATTCCTTCGGATTCTTTTTGGAGCATGGCCAAAAGGGCATGTTGCACCAGTGGGCCTCCGGATGGTGCCTTGGTATAGGGATTATCCTTTTCTTCCAACGTATGAGGGGCGTGATCGGTGGCCACCACATCAATGCGGTCATCCAAAAGTGCTTCCCATAATTTTTCCCTATCCGCTTTGGTCTTTACGGCTGGGTTCCATTTGATCAAGGTGCCTTTCTCGGCATAATCCTCATCGGAAAACCAGAGATGATGGATGCACACCTCAGCTGTAATTTTCTTTTCTTCCAAGGGAATGGCATTGGTGAAAAGTTCCGTTTCAATTCCTGTGGAAACATGAAATACATGTAATCTGGCTCCCGTTCTTTTAGCCAAGGCTATCGCCTTGGATGATGAGAGGTAACAGGCTTCCGCACTACGGATAATGGGATGCAGTTCTATAGGAATATTATCTCCGTACATTTCCTGGTACTTGGCCAAGTTGGCACGTATGGTACCTTCATCCTCACAATGTGCGGAAATCACCATTTCGGTATTACTGAAGATTTTTTCAAGTACCTCTTCGTTGTCCACCAGCATATTTCCCGTGGAGGATCCCAAAAACAATTTCACCCCTGAGCACGCATTCTTGTCCAGTCGTTTCAACTCTTCCAGATTGTCGTTGGTCCCCCCAAAAAGAAAGGAATAGTTGGCGAAGGAATCCTTGGCGGCAATGGCCATTTTCTCTTCCAACTTTTCTATGGTGGTGGTCTGTGGGTTGGTGTTGGGCTGCTCCATAAAAGTGGTGATCCCACCTGCGATGGCGGCCCTACTTTCTGTGGCTATGGTGCCTTTGTGTGTAAGCCCTGGTTCCCTAAAATGCACCTGATCGTCTATAATACCGGGCAACAATAGGTCTCCATTCAGGTCAATCACCTTTGCATGGGAATCGGTAATGTCCCGATCTATTCGGGAAATGAAATCTCCTTCCAACAACACATCGGTTTCAAAAATGCTGTTTTCGTTGACGACCTTGGCATTTTTCAACAGTATTTTTGACATGGCTAAAAGTTCTTTTTAAAGAATATGCTCCTAAATTTCATGGCTATTACACCAAATATGGCTTCCCTGATGATTGCCGAGTTCATTTTTGATTTTCCGTTGATCCTATCCGTAAAGATAATGGATACCTCTTCTATCTTGAATTTTTTCAGGTAGGCCCTATACTTCATCTCTATTTGAAAAGCATAGCCGATGAAACGGACATTGTCCAGATTGATGTTCTCCAATACGTTTCTCCTGTAGCATACAAACCCTGCGGTGGGATCGTGCACTTTCATGCCCGTAATGAACTTCACATAAAATGAGGCTCCATAAGAAAGTAGAATCCTTGCCAAAGGCCAGTTTACTACATTCACCCCTTTTTTATAACGTGAGCCCACAGCCACATCAGCACCATTCACACAGGCCCGATGCAAACGGGAAAGGTCGGCAGGGCGATGGGAAAAATCGGCATCCATTTCAAAAATATATTCGTACCCCCGCTCCAAGGCCCATTTAAAACCATGGATATAGGCGGTACCCAATCCTGATTTTTCTTTACGGACCTCCAAAAACAATTGATCGGGAAATTGCTCCTGAAGATTCCTGACACATGCTGCAGTACCATCTGGAGAGTTATCGTCCACAACAAGAACATGAAAATCCTTCTTGAGGTCGAAAACCGTTTTCACAATGGCCTCAATGTTCTCAATTTCATTGAAAGTGGGTATGATCACCAAGCCGTCTGCCATGCACATTCGATTAGATTGGCAAAAATACGCTTTTCTATCTTGCCCTCGCAAACCTCTGCTTCTATCGGCGTTTTCAACTTGGCCAATATTTGTAACTTTGGTCCTTAAAAATCCGTTTGATGTCTCAAAAGTTTCCCAAACTTTTTCTTGTTCTGTTGGCCATCCTTTTTGTGTTGAACCTTATCCAGGCTTCGGTTACGGAACTCATCTATGATGAGGCCTATTACTGGTACTATGCACAAAATATGGCTTGGGGTTATTTCGATCATCCCCCGATGGTGGCTTTTTTGATCAAGCTCAGCAGTTTTCTTTTTGATGGGGAACTTGGTGTCCGTTTTATGAGCTGTGTACTTTCCGTGGGCACTTATGTCATTTTATGGGACCTTATCGACAATCCAAAGAAAAAGGATTATGTGGTGCATTTCTTTCTGTTGGTATTCTCCTTTACCTTGATGAACGCCTACGGGTTCCTCACCTTGCCGGATACCCCTCTTTTATTCTTTACAGCATTGTTCCTCTGGTTGTACAAACGCTTTTTGAAGGATACATCACTACCGACCACTTTGCTTTTAGGCCTTGTAATGGCCGCCTTGATGTACAGCAAGTACCACGCTGTTCTGGTTATTTTGTTCGTTTTTCTTTCCAATATAAAATTGATTGCCAACAAAAAAGCGTGGTTGGCAGTGGTGTTGGCGTTGGTTTGCTACATTCCACATTTTGTTTGGCTTTATCAGAACGATTTTGTATCCATCACCTTTCATTTGTATGAACGTCCCAACCAAGCCTATTCCTTTGACGGTTTTACGTTGGGGTATTTCCTGAATTTGATTGTCATCATAGGCCTATTGTTCTATTGGGTCTATGGCGCCTTGTTCAAGTTTAGGACCACTGATAAATTTTCAAAGGCATTGGTCTATTTGGTTTATGGAATTATAATTTTCTTTTTCATTTCAAGTTTCAACAGAAGGGTACAGGCCCAATGGGCCATTGCGATAACCATCCCGTTGGTTGTGATTGCCTTTAATTATATGTTGGACAACGCCAAAAGCAGAAAATGGATGTACCGAATAGGTCTCTTTAGCTTGATTTTGTTGCTCTATGCCCGAGTCTGGTTGGTCTATCAACCACTATTCCCCGTCCTCTATGAAACCCATGGCAACAAGGAATGGGTAAATGAACTGCACGAAAAGGCCGGTGATGTTCCGGTAGTTTTTGAAAATTCGTATCGCCGTGCTCCCATGTATGAGTTTTACTCGGGAATACCTGCCATTTCATTAAATAATTTCATGTATCGGAAAAACCAATATTCCATTGATGGATCCGAAGAAAAAGTAAGAGGTAAAAAAGTCTTGTATGTGACCAAATACCGAAATAGCGGTGACATCTCGTACATGCACCTGGATAGCACAATATTTCACGGTACTTTTATAGAAAACTTTCAATCATATAGAAACATAAAATGCTTTGTCGATAAATCGGAAACAGGTACAGCATATGGCTTAAAGGTTTATAATCCCTATCCCTTCGATATTCCCTTGGAACAGTTAAAATATACCATTTCCTATTCCAACGCTTATAAACAGGTAGAACAAATGCTTCCCTTAAAGGTAAAAGCTGAAGAATTTCAAGGGGCACTGCTAAAATCCAAGGATACCCTTTACTATTCTTTTGAACTACCATTGACGAAAATGGAAAATCCGGTGTATTTTAGAATAGGGATTTCTGAAAATGGACTTCCTCCCGGTCTGAACGGACAACCCTTCAAGATTCGCGAATGAACCCAATTGAAAAAAGCATCGTTTCCTTGGATTGGATGACCTTGGTGTTGTTCTCAAGTTTGGTGCTCTTGGCCATTGGAAAATACTGGTACAGTTCAAAATTCCTGAATTTCATCATTCTTCCGTTCAATGATAAATATGTGCTACTTAATAGCAAAAAAGGTCCTCTTTTGAATTGGTTCCATATCTTGATGTCCACTTTCCAATTGCTCAATCTTTCACTCTTCATTTTTTTGGCGCTACGAGCATTTGATGTAATGCCCCAAGGAGATCCTGTATTTACTTTTTTGATTGTTTTAGGGGGTTTGGCACTTTTTGAATTTGCAAAATTGTTGCTCCAATCCTTTACCGGATATGTGTTCAACAACCAAGAATTCATATTGGGTATCATTTTCAGTAAAACTTCTTACCTCAACTACAGTAGCATTATCATTGCGCTAGCCAATATTTTATTGATATATGTTTTAATCGACTCAAAAGCAACCATATATGGCGCAATTGCCTTAATAATATTAATAAACGGCATTGGTACGATAAAGCTGTTGAAGAACCATCAAAAAGCTATGTTTCCGTATTTTGTGTATTTTATTTTGTACCTTTGCGCACTCGAAATTGCGCCCTTGGTGTTAATTGGAAGCTATCTAAAAGTTTAAAAAGCTTATGAAAGTAAAAACAATTTTGGTTTCCCAACCAGAACCCAAAGTCGAAAATTCCCCCTACTCCAGATTGATCGAGAAAGAAAAGGTAAAAGTGGATTTTAGGCCATTCATTCACGTGGAGGGGGTTGAAGCCAAAAATGTTAGGCAGCAAAAAATTGATTTGAACAATTTTACGGCAATCATCCTGACCAGCAGAAACTCTGTTGATCACTTTTTCAGGATTGCCGAGGAGATGCGCTTTAAGGTTCCGGACACCATGAAATATTTTTGCCAGTCGGAGGCCGTGGCCTACTACCTGCAAAAATATGTAGTGTACAGAAAACGAAAGATCTATGTGGGCAAAAGGACTTTCAATGAATTGATTCCTTTGATGAAAAAGTACAAGGACGAAAAATTTCTTCTACCATCATCCGATCAATTGAAACCTGCCGTGCCAGAAGCCTTGAATGAGCTTGGCGTAGACTGGAAACGAGGTATTTTCTACAAGACAGTGATCAGTGATCTGTCCGATCTTAGAGATGTTTACTATGACATTCTGGTATTCTTCAGTCCTTCCGGAATCGAATCCCTTTTGAAGAACTTCCCGAATTTTGAACAGAACAATACACGTATTGCCGTTTTTGGCAACAGTACTGTAAAAGCAGCAACAGAAGCGGGACTTAGGATCGACATTCAGGCGCCAACACCGGAGACACCCTCCATGACTATGGCCCTGCAGAAGTACATCACCAGTGTGAACAAGTAAAAAAACTTACTGTAAAAAAAAATGAACGCCCCCGCAATGCGGGGGCGTCTTGTTTAAAAAGCATATCGTTGTGGGCCTCCCCGCCGGATTTCCTCACTGGCATAAGCCTCGAATTTTTTAAAATTCTCCCGAAACGCGTTCGTCAGTTTAAAGGCTGTTGTATAGTAAGCCTCATCGTTGTTCCATGTAGTCCTGGGACTCAACACTTCTTTGGGAACACCTGGACATTCCCTGGGCTGTGCCACCCCAAAAACGGAATGGATATGGTATTTGTCATAACTGTAAAGCCCTAGTTCCCCACTTAACGCGGCACTGATCATGGCACGAGTATACTTTAATTTCATGCGGGTACCCACACCATATGGGCCTCCTGTCCATCCTGTGTTCACCAACCACACGTCCACACCGGATTCAATCATTTTTTTGCTCAACATTTCAGCATATTTGGTAGGGTGTAAAGGCATGAACGGTGCCCCAAAACAAGCCGAAAAAGAAGGTTGTGGTTCCACTACCCCCGCTTCGGTACCGGCCACTTTTGCCGTATAGCCCGATATAAAATGGTAGGCCGCCTGTGCCGGGGTCAGTTTGGAGATAGGAGGTAATACCCCAAAGGCATCTGCCGTAAGGAAGAAAATGTTCTTCACATTTTTGCCAATGGAAGGTACCTGGATATTTTCAATATGGTCAATAGGATAGCTCACCCTGGTATTTTGGGTGATGGAAGTATCAGAAAAATCGACCACCCCATTTCCGTCCATAATCACGTTTTCAAGGATAGCCCCTTTTTTAATGGCCCCATAAATTTCCGGTTCGTTCTCATGGCAAAGATCGATGACCTTGGCATAGCACCCCCCCTCAAAGTTGAATACGGTATTATCAGGTGTCCAGCCATGCTCATCATCCCCGATCAACTTTCGGTTGGGGTCTGTGGACAAGGTGGTCTTACCTGTTCCAGAAAGTCCAAAGAAAATAGCCGTGTCTCCGTCATTCCCAACATTAGCGGAGCAATGCATGGGCAGGGTGTTTTTATAAACGGGCAAGATAAAGTTAAGGGCAGAAAAAATACCTTTCTTGATTTCACCGGTATAGCCTGTTCCGCCTATCAAAGCAATCTTTCTTGAAAAATTCAAGATGGCAAAGTTATGTTGACGGGTACCATCCACCGCTGCATCTGCTTTAAAACCGGGAGCGTTCACTACCGTCCACTCCGGCTCAAAATGCTCAAGTTCGTCTTCAGTGGGTCGAAGGAACATATTGTATGCAAACATGTTGGACCACGGATACTCGTTGATGACCCGAATGTTCAACTTGTAATCGGGGTCGGCACAGGCATACGAATCCCTTACATAAAGCTCCTTTGTGTTTAAGTAGTCAATGACCTTGTTGTAAAGCCGGTCAAACTTCTCGCTGTCAAAAGGGATGTTGATGTTTCCCCACCAGACCTTATCCTCGGTAATGGCATCCTTCACAATAAAACGGTCCATGGGAGATCTTCCTGTAAACTCGCCAGTATTCACCGCCAATGCACCGGAAGACACCTCTTTCCCCATTCTTTTTTCTATAGTGATATCATGCAACTCGTCTGGCGAAAGTTGGTAATTGATGTTGTCATGCTGTATCCCATAGGATTTTAACGAAATCGTTTTCGAAGCTTGGGCAGAATCCTTCATGTTTATGTTTTAATATTGGTACAAAACTAGAAAATTATAACGTTTTCGTACAGGATTTAAAGGTCAATTGAGTGGTTTTTTGGTCAAAATGTAATATCCTAAAAAAAACCAACCCAAGATTATGAAAACACCTCCCAACGGTGTTAAAAATCCAATGATATAAAACCAAAATGAGGTAAAGCTGTTCAATATCAGCTATTGAATTTGTTCTAGTCACTTTCGTCAATTCAAAATACTCATTCATCAATTGGGATAATCAACTTCTGGATGTTTCCAATATTTTTCACTTCTAAAATTATTCTTATACACAAATGATAAAACGTCTTAGCTTTTTCTGTTGCATACTTTTTTTTACCTTAAGTTGTAATTCCAAATCAGAAAAGAAAACTACACAAACCAATAATTCCAAAATTGCCGAATCAGGTGATTCTAGACAAAGTAATCTACCCGATGAATCCATCTCAGCCATTTGCTTATGGCCAAAGGTGGGATTGCGAGATAAACCTGGAATGGAAGACGCAAAATATATCACTACAATTTACTTCGGAGAAACCGTTGAATTTCTGAATGAAAAAGAAAATACCGATGATGGCAAGGAATATCTAAAAATTAGGCTTTCCGATGGAAGTGAGGGTTGGGTATATGGCAATTTGTTTGCTTTGGATGGGGAACTGGCTATTATTGAAAAGGAAACAGAACTTTATAAAAGACCAGATATTATGACATTCGAAGGGGTTAAATTAAAACCAATGGATATGGTCGTAATTTTTGATGATGAAGAACACAAAGAATGGCATCAAATTACCAGTATAAAAAAAGAGAGAAATGGTTGGATTCAGGGTAATATCGATGCCATACAAGATGAAGTAGACATAAAATTGGGTATCTTATATTGGAGAGCAATGGAAGAGTCAAGCGAAAAGAAATCCGTGCTATTGGAAAATATCCTTGCCAATCCCAATTTCAAAAAATCAAAATTAATTGAAAACGTCACTAAAGCGCTTTACGAAAATTCAGATGGAGCCGAGGCTTTCTATATTGAAGAACTTGATTCATTTGAAAATCTTTCATCCAACAAACTAGGGATAAAGACCGGATTGGCCAATGTAAGAAAAGACCCTAATTCAAATGGTGATGTCCTATTTCAGGTTCAGAAGGGAGATATTTGCTATATTTTGGCCCAAGGAGAATCGTTGGAAAAAATAAATGATGTTACCGACCGATGGTATAAAATTAATTTCAATGGCAAAGAAGGTTGGGTCTTTGGATATTACACTACAAAAAGAAGAAATTAAATTTAGGTTAATCTGTTCTAGATTTTAATATCTGACAACCTAAATAAGACCACCCCAAGATCATGAAAACACCTCCCAACGGTGTTAAAAATCCGATTCTTTTAAAGTCAAAAGCGATTAAACTGTTCAATGCCAGCAGGTAGATTGAAAAGGAAAACAAGATTACCCCGATGAGCACCAAAACAAAAACGCGTTTTTTATAACTATTGGCGAGTCCAGTCCAAAGTCCCAAAAAAAGTAGGAACAAGGCATTGTACATCTGGTATCGTACCCCCGTCTCGAAGGTTTCAATGGCCCTAGCATCAACCAATTTCTGCAATCCATGGGCTCCAAAAGCACCAAGAATGATGGCCAAAAGCCCCATAAAAACCGCAGTAGACAAAATTGTTCTGTTCATAACTTTAACAGGTAATATTTTTAAAAATATAACAATTTGATACCTTAGTATCTTACAACTTCAAAATTACGCAAAACCTATGGTCCGAACTATTTTGGTCATTGGGGCAGGCAAATCGACCTCCTATCTTTTGGATTATCTTTTAAAAAAATCCAAGGAAGAAAACCTTCAGATACTCATTGGTGATCTGAAGCCGGAACTTATTCCTTCGGAATTTGCCAATCACCCCAACTGTACTGTGTTCGCTTTGGACATTTTTAACGATGAGGCCCGAAAAAAAGCTGTGGAAAGTGCATCCATAGTGGTTTCCATGTTGCCAGCTAGTCTTCATATAAAAGTTGCCGAAGATTGCCTTCTCTTAAAAAAACACCTGATCACAGCTTCCTACATCAGCAAAGAACTAAAGGCTTTGGATGAACAGGTCAAGAAAAATGGACTGGTGTTCATGAACGAAATAGGTCTTGATCCCGGCATTGACCATATGAGTGCTATGGAAATCATTGATCGCATTACAGAAGCTGGAGGCAAAATGTTATTATTCGAATCGTTCACCGGGGGATTGGTGGCCCCTGCAAGCGACACCAACCTATGGCATTACAAATTCACTTGGAATCCCCGCAATGTGGTTTTGGCAGGACAAGGAGGAGCTGCAAAATTTATTCAGGAGGGTACCTACAAATACATTCCCTATCAAAAACTGTTTAGAAGGACCGAATTTCTGGACATCGAAGGCTACGGCACTTTTGAAGCCTATGCCAACAGGGATTCCTTGGATTATCGAGAGGCTTATGGACTTCAAAATGTGTTGACACTGTATCGGGGAACCATCCGTAGAGTTGGATTTTCCAAAGCATGGCAGATGTTCGTGATCTTGGGAATGACGGATGACAGTTACACTATTGAGAATTCAGAAGGCATGTCCTTCCGCGAATATGTGAATCTTTTTCTACCCTATTCGCCCACCGATTCCGTGGAATTGAAACTGCGACATTACCTCAAAATAGATCAGGACGATATCATGTGGGGCAAATTATTAGAACTGAATCTTTTTGATCACAAGCGGAAAATACCTTTGAAAAATGCCTCCCCAGCACAAATGCTCCAATATATTTTGGAACAAAGCTGGACCCTTCAGGAAGATGAAAAGGATATGATCGTGATGTACCATAAGTTTGGTTACGAATTGAACGGTGAAAAGAAACAAATCGATGCCAATATGGTGGTCATTGGAGAGAATAGGACCTACACAGCCATGTCGAAGACCGTTGGGCTTCCCGTGGCCATGGCAACGTTGCAAATCCTGAACGGTAAAATCACAACACCAGGTGTCCAAATTCCTATTCGCAAAGAGGTATATGCACCGATTTTATCCGAATTAAAAACATACGGCATCCACTTTAAGGAATATCAAGTGCCCTATCTGGGCTATAACCCAGACTCCGTAGCTGGTTAGGTTTTAATTGAATTTGCATACCTTTGGCTTCAAATTAAAATCAGACTGGTGAAAAACAATAACAATTCTTTAAAGATTGATGGTATCGACAAAAAAATCCTAAGATACCTCATGGAAGATGCCCGTAAACCTATTTTAGAAATCGCGAGAAACATTGGGATATCCGGGGCCGCTATTCACCAAAGACTCCGCAAACTGGAAAGCTCCGGGCTTTTGGCAGGCTCCAAGTTCATCATCAATCCAAGGGTTTTGGGCTATACCACCATGGCATACATCGGTATCTTTTTGGACAAGGCCATGTCCAACCCCAGAGCGGTAAAGGAATTGGAAAAAATACCGGAAGTTTTGGAATGCCACTACACCACTGGAAACTGGTCCATCCTCATCAAGGTATTGTGCCGCGACAATGAACACCTTATGCAGGTCCTGAACAAAAAGATCCAACAGATTGAAGGGGTATCCCGCACGGAGACCTTTATTTCCTTGAACCAACAAATTGATCGACAAATTCAGATTTGATATTTTGATTCAATCTAAATAAAGATTAAATTTGGCCCATGGTTGAAATCTATCGGTCCAAATATTATTCTTTACAGCAGGCGGTGCGAGAGCGGGCCTTTTATCTTGATCTTGGGCAGAAGACCATCCGCATGTCCCTATGCCAACTTTTATCCCTAAGGCATAAAGTCATGTCTATCTCCCTGGAATCCCATTTTGATTGTGACCTCAACAAGCATGGCTTCGAAGTTTTATTGCTGTGCAACAAAGAGCATCTTTTTATTTTGAACACTATGGAGGTCATCGACCTTAAGAACCTAGTGGAGCATGGATTTGTAGCCCTAGGGCTCTCGGTTGCTACCGAAGCCGTTGAAGTCTAAGCCCTTCCTTTTTTTCATCATAAATTACCCTTAAATCAAGGGGTTTCGGCAGTAATGCAGTTAAAAATTCGTAATTTTAACATTGCAACTCACTAAAAACCTATTCATATGAAAGACATAGCAAGACAAAGCATGAGCATTAAAGTGGAGTCCATGGACCTACTCAATGGCCAGATCAAAATGGAAGCCCATGCCTCTGCCACCTATTTGGCCATGGCATCTTGGTGCGAGCAAAATGGGTTTTTTACCAGTGCCAAGTTTTTCTTCAAACAAGCTGAGGAAGAAAGGGAGCACATGATGAAGATCTTTAATTTTTTGGTGGATACCGGTGGAAGTCCCATTTCACCTGAGGTGACCAATATCAACCACGACTATTCCTCTATTGTGGATGTGTTTGAAAATACTTTGGAACACGAAGTAAAGGTGACCAAATCCATCCATAATATTGTGAAAAAAGCCCGCGAACTGGGTGATATTGCCACGGAACGTTTCTTGGATTGGTTCGTAATGGAGCAAGTGGAGGAAGAAAACACTATCCGTGATATTCTGGATATGATCGCCGTAACCGGAACCGAAGGTGTGGGTCTTCAAATGATCGATAACCAAGTAGCCAATTGGATTGAATAAATCATCCAAAAGCAAAAAAAAATAAAAGGGGCCAAATGGCCCCTTTTTTATTGATATCTTCTTTCTTTAGTCCCTTCCACCAAAAACCTGAAGGCCCCAGTAAAGCAGGGAAGCCAAAGCACCTACAGCAGCAACCAAATAGGTTCTTGCTGCCCATTTGAGGGCATCCTCTGCACCGGCATATTCTTCTTGACTCACCATATGCTTTTGTTTCAACCACACCAATGCCCTTTTACTGGCATCGTACTCCACTGGTAGGGTTATAAAACTGAACAGGGTCGCAAATCCCATCATAATCAAACCAATCACGGCTATCGTAAAACCGATTCCTCCGGTAACCCCGGTAGCTGCCATAAGGGCAATACCTCCGAACACGATCCATGTGGACATTCCCGAGGTGACACTCACCACAGGCACCAATTTGGATCGCATGGACAACCACTCATAGGCTTGGGCATGTTGTACGGCGTGACCACACTCGTGGGCCGCTACCGCAGCGGCGGCAGCATTACGTTGGCTGTAAACGCCTTCACTCAAGTTTACCGTTTTGTTTTTGGGATTATAGTGGTCCGTCAACATTCCAGGGGTGGAAATCACCTTCACATCACGAATACCATGATCATCCAACATTTTCTGGGCAATCTCTGCGCCACTCATCCCATTGCGCAAATGCACCTGGGAATATTTTTTGAACTTACTCTTCAATTGGTTGCTTACCAACCAGCTGACCAGGGCTATCGCGCCGATCAATATATAATATGTCATCATAGCTTATTCTGTTTTTTGCTTTTAGTAAATATACTACTATAAAGCAAAAACCCCGCCAAATAATGGCAGGGTCGATATACTGACAAAATGTAAGTTATACCAATACTGGCTCTTCCAAATGGAAGGTTTCGGCTATTTCTTTATAGACCACTTCACCCTCAACAATATTAAGTCCCATGGAAAGGGATTTGTCCAACTTGCAGGCACTACGCCATCCCATATTTGCCAATTTTAGCACATAGGGCAGTGTTACATTCGTCAAGGCAACAGTAGAAGTATAAGGCACTGCCCCTGGCATATTGGCTACACAGTAATGGACCACATCGTCTATAATATAGGTCGGGTCCTCATGGGTTGTTGGTTTGGTGGTTTCTACGCATCCTCCCTGATCCACGGCAACGTCTACGATTACCGTTCCGGGGCGCATGTCCTTGAGCATGTCCCTAGTGATCAAGTTGGGGGCCTTTGCCCCTTTTAATAGAACGCCACCAATAATAAGGTCGTGGGTCTGTATATGTTTTCTGATATTGAACTCATTGGAAAATTCGGTCACCACATGGCTGGGCATGATATCGTTCACTTGACGAAGCCTTTTCATGTTCACGTCCATAATGGTTACATGGGCTCCCAGTCCCGCTGCCATTTTAGCAGCTTGGATGCCTACGGTACCGGCTCCCAAAACAAGAACACGGCCTGGCGCCACTCCGGGAACACCTCCCAAAAGCACGCCCCTGCCTTTTACGGGTTTCTCCAAAAATTTAGCTCCTTGTTGAATGGCCATCCTTCCAGCCACTTCGGACATAGGGGTCAAGAGTGGTAAGGTCCCATCTTCATCCTCTACCGTTTCATAAGCGATGCACACCGCCTTGCTTTTGATCATGGCCTTGGTCAATGCTTCGCTGGATGCAAAATGAAAGTAGGTGAACAGAATCTGGCCTTTCTGAATCAAATCATATTCCTGGGCAATGGGTTCCTTAACCTTCACGATCATATCGCTCATGGCGTATACCTGCCCAATAGTATCCAAAATAGTGGCCCCAGCCTTCTGGTAATCCTGATTGAAAAAGCCACTGCCTTCTCCAGCTCCGGACTGCACATACACGGTGTGGTTGTTCTTTACCAATTCAAAAACCCCTGCTGGTGTCATCCCAACCCGGTTTTCATTGTTCTTGATTTCTTTTGGTACCCCAACTATCATTTTTGATGTTTTTTGATGTTTCTGTGTCAAAGGTGAGCAAAAAAAACAGACTGGAACAGAAAAAATCGACAAAAAGCAGGGGGTAGTGGTCAAAAAACGTGTTTTTTAACATTTATACCCTCTTTTTTAATGGGGTTACATCTTTAAATAAATTTTTATTTGACTTTACCCCTATTTTTTTAGGGGTATGGGTCATGAAAAATAAAAAAGCATGCCAATCGACATGCTTTTTTATACTCTTGATAAAATATTTTTAAGAAAATCGTTCTAAAATTGTCTTTTTCAAATCATTCCACAATATTGACAATTCTTCCAGGAACTACGATTATCCTTTTAGGATCTCGACCCTGCAATTGCTCCTTAGTCTTTTCATGGGCCAATACAGCCGCTTCTATCTCCTCCTTGCCCATATCTGCTGGAAATTCCAGTTTAAACCTCGTTTTACCGTTGAAGGAAATAGGGTATTCCTTGGTACTCTCCACCAAATATTTTTCCTCGAACTTGGGGAATGGAGCTTCCGCAATGGACTCTGTATGACCCAATCGCTCCCAAAGCTCTTCGGCAATATGGGGCGCATAGGGTGAAACCAAAATGGCCAACGGTTCCAAAATGGACTTGCTGGTACATTTTTGGGCTGTCAATTCATTCACACAGATCATAAAGCTGGACACCGAAGTATTGAACGAAAAGTGCTCGATGTCTTCTTGCACCTTCTTGATGGTCTTGTGCAATGTTTTTAAGTTATCAGCGGTGGGCTCCGCTTCGGTGACGCTTCGACTACGCTCAGCGTCCGAATCGAAAAAGGGCATGTACAGCTTCCATAGTTTTTTCAAAAAGGAAGATACCCCGGTGATACCTGCTGTGTTCCAAGGTTTGGATTGCTCCAAAGGACCCAAGAACATTTCGTATAACCGAAGAGAATCCGCTCCATACTCCTCACAAATAGCATCTGGGTTCACGACATTGTATTTGGACTTAGACATTTTTTCGATTTCCCTGAAAACATTGGCACGTGTTTCCTCAGTCATTTTTTCATTTGGAACGACCTCTTCTCCATCAAAATAGTGAGCATTGCCTATAACTTTTAATCTCTCATTTTCCAATAACCGCAAAATGCTTACTTGTTCTTTGTCGACAAGGTTGACATCTATATTTGTTGACTTAAATGCTATGTATGATTTTGTGTAGCCCTCGTATCCTTTATTAAAATCTAAATAAATATCAATGCGTTCATTTAAAAAATCAAAAAGCGGTTTAGGCAACTTATTGATAGTACCTTTTTTTAGGGTCAAGCCATCATAAGTTCCCTTACTTATTATGATTTGACAAAAAGTTGAAACTTCCTCATCCCCTTTTTTTAATCTTCCTTCAATAATATTGAAGAAAGCGCTCTCACCCGTAATCATCCCTTGGTTGATTAACTTTTTAGCATATTCGTCCTTGGGCACATACCCCATATCGAACATAAACTTCTGCCAAAAACGGGAATACAACAAGTGGCCCGTAGCGTGTTCGCTACCTCCTATATACAAATCCACATCTTGCCAATAGTCAATGGCTTCCTTGGAGAAAATGGCCTCGTTGTTTCGGGGATCCATATACCTATTAAAGTATTGGGAGCTTCCTGCCCAACCCGGCATGGTGTTCAATTCCAAAGGAAAAACGTTGACATTATCAATAAGGTCATTGCTAACCACTTCCGCCTTGAGGCGGTCCCATGCCCAATGGGTAGCATTGCCCAAGGGCGGTTCCCCTGTTTCGGTGGGAAGGTATTTTTCCACTTCGGGCAATTCCAACGGCAAATGTTCCAAGTCGATCATCTGCGGCATCCCGTCCACATAATACACAGGGAAAGGTTCCCCCCAATACCGTTGACGGCTGAACACCGCATCCCGAAGGCGATAATTCACCTTGCCCTTGCCCTGACCTATTTTTTCCAGTTCGGCAATCGCTTTTTTGGTGGCCTCTTTATAGGAAAGTCCATTCAAAAAATCAGAATTGGCGATAATGGTCGTGGCCTTGTCGGCAAAAGCCTCTTCGGAAATATCCACACCCTCAAAAATATTGGGGATGTCTATGTTGTAATGTTTGGCAAAATCATAATCGCGTTGGTCCCCACAAGGAACGGCCATCACGGCACCTGTTCCATAGCTGGCCAACACGTAGTCCCCGATCCAGATCGGAATGGGTTCTTTGGTGAAGGGATGCTCTGCATACGCTCCGGTAAAAACACCCGAAACCGTTTTTACATCGGCCATACGATCCCGTTCGGAACGTTTGGCGGTAGCCTCCACATAGGCTTCCACCTCAGCTTTTTGTGCTGGTGTGGTGATTTTGGCCACCAACTCATGCTCTGGGGCCAAGGTCATAAAGCTCACCCCAAAAATGGTATCAGGGCGGGTGGTGAAGACTTCTATTTCAAATGGTAAATTTTGAGTTTTGAATTTTGAGTTTTCATCTTCTAACTCAACATTTAACACTTTAAACTTTACAGAAGCCCCTTCTGAACGACCAATCCAGTTGGTTTGGGAATCCTTCAAGGGTTGTGGCCAGTCGATGTTGTCCAGACCGTCCAACAAACGCTGGGCATAGGCAGTAATCCGCATGCTCCACTGCGTCATTTTCTTACGGATCACGGGGTGTCCCCCTCGTTCCGAAACACCGTTCACAATTTCATCGTTGGCCAAAACGGTTCCCAAAGCCGGACACCAGTTCACCTCGGTATCCGCCAAATAGGTCAACCTATATTTTAAAAGGATTTCTTGCTTTTCCTTTGCTGAAAAATGGTTCCACTCCGAAGCAGAAAAAGTTGGGGTGTCATCATCGCAAGCAGCTTGCACATTGGCATTCCCTTCTTTTTCAAACACGGAAACCAAGGTTTCAATGTTTTCCGCCTTATCGGATGTTTTATTGTACCACGAATGGAACAATTGGATAAAAATCCATTGTGTCCATTTGTAATATTGTGGGTTGGAAGTACGCACCTCTCGACTCCAATCGAAAGAGAAACCTAATTGATCTAACTGCTCCCGATATCTTTTGATGTTGTTCTCCGTGGTGATGGCAGGATGCTGGCCGGTTTGGATAGCATACTGTTCCGCTGGCAAACCAAAGGAATCGTAGCCCATGGGATGCAACACATTGAAACCCTTATGTCTTTTGTAGCGCGAATAGATATCCGTGGCAATATAGCCCAGCGGGTGACCCACGTGCAATCCTGCCCCCGAAGGATAGGGGAACATGGACAATGCATAAAATTTGGGTTTATCGGAATGGTTAGAAGCCTTAAAGGTTTCATGCTCTGCCCAATACTTCTGCCACTTGGCTTCAATTTCACGGAAATTGTAGTTCATGCTGATCACTTTCATTTTCGAGTTGCAAAAATAGGTTTAATCCCCTAAATACAATTTACTTTTCTATTTTTACGTACTGATTCCACTATATGAGCCAATATATTGAAAGATATCAGCGAAGAAAACTGATCTCCTCCTATTTTTCCGTGGTTTTGAGTATTGCCTTGGTCCTTTTCCTGTTGGGTGTACTCGGACTTTTGGTATTGAACACCAAAAAGTTGGCGGACCATTTTAAGGAGCAGATTACTATTTCGGTCTTTTTGAAGGACAATGCAAAACCTGTAGAAATAGATCAATTACAGAAAAGCTTGGCCTTGGCCGAATACACCAAGTCAGCTGAATACATTTCCAAGGAAGATGCCGCGGAGCAGTATAGCGAAGACATTGGAGAAAATTTTGTGGAGTTTTTGGGGTACAATCCGCTTCAAAATTCCATCGATGTGCATTTGAAGGCCGACTTTGTTTCCCCAGAACAAATTGAGCAGATTGCGGGCGATCTGGCCTCCAAAACCTATGTGGAGGAAGTGAGCTATGACAAACCTTTGATCGAGCTCCTAAATGACAATGCCCGGAAAATCAGTCTTTGGATATTGGTGGCCAGTGCCATTTTCACGGTAATCGCAGTATTGCTCATCAACAGCTCTATTCGCCTTTCCATTTATTCCAAACGATTTATCATCAAGACCATGCAAATGGTAGGTGCTACCAAAACCTTTATCAGAAGACCTTTTATCTGGACGAACATCAAACTGGGAATGGTAGGAGCCGTAGTGGCCTTGATCGCTTTGGGCATTTTAATCTATTACATCAACAAAAACTTCCCCGAGTTGGACCTGTTCAATGAATATGTGGTCCTAATCTTTTTGTTTGTCGGAGTCTTTGGTTTGGGAGTGGTCATTTCGTGGGCAAGCACCCATTTTGCCACCCAACGTTTCCTTAACTTGAGGACCGATGATCTTTATTATTAACTTTGCGGCATGAGCAAGAAAAACAAGAACGATCAAAAACCCAACAAGGAGTTCATTTTTCAAAAGAAAAATTACCTTTTCCTCTTTATCGGCATTGCCTTTATTGCCTTGGGCTTTATTTTGATGGCTGGCGGCGGGAGCGACGATCCCAACGTATTCAATCCGGATATCTACAGTTTTAGAAGGATTCGATTGGCACCGACCTTGGTGCTCATCGGTCTGGGCATTCAGGTATACGCCATTTTGTTGAACCCTAACAAAAACAAGGAATAATTTGGAATTGATCGATGCTATCATCCTTGGAATCATTCAAGGGTTGACCGAGTTTTTGCCCGTTTCCTCCAGTGGGCATTTGGAATTGGGAAAAGCGATTTTAGGGGCCCATGCCATGCCCGAAGAAAGTTTGTTGTTCACCGTGATTCTTCACTTTGCCACCGCTTTGAGTACCATTGTGGTGTTTCGAAAGGATATTTTCGAGATTTTTAAGGGCCTTTTTCAGTTCAAATGGAACGAAGAGACCCAATTTTCCCTGAAAATTATCATTTCCATGATTCCCGCCGCTTTGGTCGGACTCTTTTTGAATGATTTTATTGAAGTATTTTTTGATGGTGCCATCGTCATCGTGGGCATCATGCTCATCATTACCGCCTTTTTGTTGTACTTGGCCGATTTGGCCAAAACCACGGATAAAGGGGTTTCCTTCCGAAGTGCCTTTGTAATTGGAATGGCACAGGCCGTTGCCATATTGCCGGGAATTTCCCGAAGTGGGGCCACCATTTCCGCAGCGGTATTGTTGGGAGTGGACAAGGGTAAATCGGCACGTTTTTCGTTCTTGATGGTCGTGCCCCTTATCCTAGGAAAAGTAGCCAAGGATGTGATGGGAGGCGAAATCAATTTCCACGGAGATCAAGCCGTTGCTATGGGTGCAGGTTTTGTGGCCGCCTTTATTGCTGGTTTGGCCGCTTGTACCTGGATGATCAAGCTGGTCCGCCAAAGCAAACTCACCTATTTTGCCATTTATTGTTTGATTGTTGGGTTGATCGCCCTTGCGTGGAGTATCTGGGGATAGATTTTTATCTTTGCCCAAACCCCAAAGCCTTTGAAAACCGAAGAAGATTTTTTAACCGGTCAGATCATTTTGATCGACAAACCTTTGGAATGGACTTCGTTCCAAGCCGTGAACGCCCTAAAATGGGCTATCCGAAAAAAATTCAACCTAAAGAAGTTGAAGATTGGACATGCGGGCACCTTAGATCCGCTGGCCACAGGTCTGTTGGTCATTTGCACGGGTAAATTCACCAAAAAAATTCCTGAACTGCAGGGACAAATCAAGGAATATACGGGCACTTTTACTCTTGGTGCCACCACTCCTTCCTATGATCTGGAAACCGAAGTGGACCAAACTTTTCCAACGGAACATCTTATGGAAACATCCATCCGAAATATACCCAACCAATTTTTGGGGGAAATAGAGCAGGTACCTCCTGTGTTCTCTGCCTTGAAAAAGGATGGTAAACGTTTGTACGAACTGGCCAGGAAGGGAGAAGAAGTGGAAGTGCAGGCCCGAAAAATAGAAATATTGGAATTTGAAATTACCCGAATCGACCTACCAGAAGTGGATTTTAGAGTGGTGTGCAGCAAGGGAACCTATATCAGGTCCTTAGCACATGATTTTGGAAAAGCACTCGATTCCGGGGCTTATTTATCGGCCCTTAGAAGAACCAAAATAGGGGATTACAACGTAAATAATGCTACCAGCCCCTTGGTTTTCAAGGAAGAACTGGGGTAAAAGGCATCTTGCACTATTTTTGCTCGGATGCTGAGGATAAAATATTTTTGGAAAAATGCGGTTATAGTTAGACCATGAACCTGAACAGAAGCCAATTATCGCTCATTATCACCTTCTTCTCCATGTCCATTGTGGTTTTGTTGTTATTCAGCATCCACTTGGGGGGCATGAAAGAGGATGAATATGTTATTGAGATGAGCTTGGCCGATGAGGATATTGAGAAATTGATAGAAGAGGAAGAAAAGCAGTTGGAGGAACTGGCGGCTAACAACGACCCCATTAAAAGTCATATGGCCTTCAATGAAACCGCAAAGCCCACCATAGGCAATCCCGAGCCTCTCAAAACCTTGGAAGAACTTATGGAAGAAAGAGCCATGAACAGTGAGACCGGGGAACCTGGAGAGGATACTGCTTTTTCAGACCAATTGAAAAAATTAAAGGCAGAGCGGGACGAGAAAAAACAAAAATTGGGTGAGCGGGACGCCCAAAAAGAGGAATTCACCAACTACCTCAAGGAAAGGCGTACTTCCATTTCCTTTTCTTTGGTAGACCGAAATTCTTATTACCTGCCTCCTCCCATCTACACCTGTATTGAAGGCGGTAAAGTGGTCATCAACATCAAAGTGGATGCCAACGGATATGTGACCGAAGCTGATTTTAATGATAAAAGTTCCGGAACGAGCAATGGCTGTTTGGTGGACAATGCCATCAAATACGCCCTTCAGGCCCGTTTCAGTGCCAGTTCCAAAAGCGAACAGATAGGCACGATCACTTACCTATTCCAAAGCAAGTAATTCAAAAATTTCTTTTAGGGTGCTTTCTCCACGGTCTTTATTGTACCACACTTGGAGTTCCTGCTTGCAGGCATCGGTCAGTTTTCCATGTTCTATTTTACAGGTTTCGACCATTTCGGCGGCACCTTGGGGTCTTGGGCCCCATTCACCCACAATTTCTTGGTTCTTACCATCCAACACGATCACTTTGGGAATGGATTGGGTTCCATTGGTCAAAAATGCTTCCATGAGTTCGGGGTTTTCATCCCGCAAAACCACCTTTAGGGATATTCTTGAACTGGATTCAGCAATTTTGTTCACAACGGGCAAACTAGCGGCTGCATCACCACACCAGCTTTCGGTAATGACCAAAAAAATCAATTCCCTATCCAACTTGGACAATTTTTGAAGGGTTTCTTCCGGCAGCTTGAAGGTCTTGTCCCAGCGGTTCATCCGACGGTCGTTCAGTTGGGTAAAATTTATCCTAGGCTCGGATTGCTCCTCTCCGGTTGTTTTTCCAGTTAACGCATAATCATGGACCATATCCCGATACTGTGGGCAATCCATTCCATTCAAAATACTTTCCTGAACAAGTTCCAATCTGTTTTTCTCCAAAACCTCCATAAAAATTTTTTTCAAAAGTAGTTTGGGCAAGCGGCCCATTTGCTGACTTTTGTCATTGGTTGACAATCAATCCCAATCCTTACAAGGCCGAATGGGTTTTACAATGATTTTGGATTAATCGCCAAACTCTTGAACAACGTGGCCTTGGTCTTAAAAAATTTGTTCTCCATTTCGTTTTGCTTCAGATAGGCATCGATGAGCTTGCTCTCCCTGGAGTTGATGAGAAAAAGGGAACTTTCCCCAAAACTGAACTTTCTTTCCTCTGCGGCCAGGAGCGTGGAATAATCTGTTACGATATCATCAATCAACTGGTTTTGTACCACATAGGAATCCAGTTCCTTATAAATGGCCGTAACCTTGTTCTGAATCTCTACCTGGGCATTGTCCCTTTCAAATTGGGCATCCTTCAACTTGAACTTGGCCAACTTTAGATCTCCCCGTTCCTCTCTCAAAAACAAAGGCAATTGAAAAGATAGGCCTCCCTTATAGTTTTCTGTGATAAAGGAATTGAGGTATTCTGGAGTATCGGTGATAAAATTGTATTCCACGTCCAACTTCGGTAGTAGTTTGTTCGTCTTCAAGCGCTTGTCCACCTGCAATCCTTCGATCTTATACTCCAAGGAAACCAATTTGGGATGGTTGTCCAAGTCGAAACTATCCAAGGGTACGCCCTGTATTTCCAAGGTGGAATCCACATCCAATGCCATATCTTCATCTGGCCTTACCCCTTCCTGTAGTTCCACGGGAACATCCTCTATCCACAAGAAATTGGACAGTTCCAAGGATTTCTTCATCAGGTTCACTTTGGCCTGTTCAAATCCCAATGCCCGATTACGAACAGCGATTTTGGCCTCCACGGTATCGATCATGGCCTTATCACCTGCCAAGGCACTCTCACGAACCCCATTGAACCGGGTTTGGGCATTCACTAAAAAATCTTGGTACACCTTGGCATCCTTATGGGCTTGCACCCAATCAAAGTAGGCCACCGATGCCCTGTAAAGTACTTCGTTCACCTGAAGATCTTGCTCCGCTTTGGACTGTTCCCTAAAATACTTGGCCTTGCGCAGGGTGGCCATCCGTTCATTGATCCAAAAACCTTGGGCCAACGACATGGAAACCCCTGCACTGTACAAGCCATCCTCGGGCAGTGTTTCATCCGGATTCAGGTAATACCCCTCGTTCTGTTGAAAATTTCCCTTCAACTCAATGCCAAACCAAGTAGGAATCTTGAACGTGGTGTTCAAACGGTCCCAATATTCGGTACCCTTAAACTCCTTTCGCTCATAATCCACTTCTATTTTTGGGTCGAAGCCTCCCCTGGCTTTCATCAGATTGGCTTGTCCCATGGCAATGTTGAGCTGCGCTTGTTTGGCCACGGGATGGTATTTTTTCACATAGCCCAAATATTCCTTGAAACCCAACACCAACGAGTCTTGTTGGGCTTGGCCTTTAAAGGCAACCCACAAGAAAGCAACAAGGAATAAGCTAATTACCCTATTTCTTGGTCGCATCTGCGCTGGTGTTTTGGGGTTGATAATAATTGGGCGGGAAACCGTTGAGCTGACGCCATAGTTCATACCAAATCGGGACATCTTCTAAAAGTGCCATGGTATTGGCACCTGAACCTACCCGAATATCCTTTGGCCAAGGGGCCTCTTCCTCATCAGGGGCCAATAGTATTCGGTATTTTCCGTTCGGGCTGATGAAGGTTTCAATCGCCACTATTTTTCCTCCGAAGGTCCCATAGGAAACATTCGGCCAGCCACTGAACACAATAGACGGCCAGCCATCAAACTGAATACGCACCTTTTCCCCAACATGGACCAAGGGAAGGTCTATGGGGTCCACATAGGTTTCCACAGCGATATCGTAATCCGCTGGCATGATGCCCACCAATTGGGCTCCTTCTTTAAAAGTTTCCCCAATCCCGGATTGTATGGCCTTGTTGATATATCCGCTTTGCGGCGCCCGAATATAGAGCAGGCTGTTCCTCATCTCATAATTGGTGTACTCATTTTCCAACTTGGTCACTTGGGCCTCAGAATCAAATTGGTTGGACTGTGCCGTATACAGGTCGCTCTGTGCCTTGGAAATCTTATCGGTATATTCCGCTTGTACCCGATTGATCTCTACTTGGGCATTGATGACGTCATTTTTACTGGTCAACAATTTGTTTTCCTGACTGATGAGCTTGGCTTGGGTCTCCTGAAGTTTTAGGCGTTTTTCTTCCACATCGGTAACCGCTTTAAGGCCTTCACCCTGTAATTGGACCACCCGATCATACTGTCGCTGCGCAATGGCGATATTGGTTTTGGCCGCTTCCAAATCTATGCTGTCACTCTGCACCTTCAATTTGGATTGAATCAATTTGTTCTTGGCCTGCTCCAGTTTCAATCCCCTTTCCTGGGTCAATGCGGTAATCTGGGTTCCCAAGGCCTTCACCTTTTCTTGATAGGATGTAACCGCCATGGACTTGGACTTGATCTGCTGACCGGTACGTTCCACCAGATTGGGATCGAAATATTCACTCTTCACCTCGGAAATATGCAGGATCGTATCCCCTTTTTCCACATAATCACCTTCCCTTACGTACCACTTTTCAATTCGGCCGGGAATAGGCGATTGAATGGTCTGGGGTCTCTGATCTGGGGTCAAGGTGGTCAAATATCCCTTGCCGGAGATGTTCTGGGTCCAAGGCAAAAACAAAACAAAGAACATAATGATGGAAAACGCCGCCAAAAAACGGTTGAATTGTTTGTAATGCCTTTTGTGGAATACCTTTTTACCAGCTTTGTAGCCTGTAAGGTCCACTTTTTCGTTCAACTTGCTATGTGAGGAAATGTTCAGCATAAATCTTAGTTTATATGGGTCAATCGACCATTCTCCATTTTCACGACCTTGTGGCATCTGCCCAGCCATTTTGGATTTTCGCTGACCACTACCAGGGCCCAACCATTGGATGGGTCGGCAAGAAAATCCATTATTCGCTCGGTTTCTATTTCATCGAATTGGTCCAGTGGATCCTTAAGGATCATCAACTTTGGCCGAATGACAATGCTTCTGGCCAACACAATCTTTTTGGAAATAAAATCTGGAATCTTTTTGCCTTCGGGATACAGAATGGTCTTCAACCCAAGGGGTTGCTCCTTGACGAATTGGGTAAGTCCCACTTTTTCCAACGCCCAGTACACATCTTCCATGGGGATTTCGCTATTTCCGAAGGTAACGTTGTCCAAAATGGTCCCTTCGAACGGATATTCCTCGGTAAGGGCATGGCCCAGCAAAGACCTATATTCCCTTAGGTTGACACCTGAAATGGAAACATTGTTCACAAAAATATTCCCCTGGTTTGGTTCTATGATTCCAGCAATCAGACGCAGCAATGTCGACCTACCAGAACCTTTCGGACCTTTGATCAATATGCGGGCCTCCGGATTAATGGTCAACGAAACATCGTCAATGATTTTTTTGTCACGACCAGGCACCTTGTACACAATATTTTGAAGTTCCACGGAAAGGCCTTCTTTTCCTGCAAAGGGTGTTTCTCCGTCTAGAGGCTCCAATTCCTTGTCCACCACCTGACCCAATTTTTCCAATGAAGTGAGAAGGTCATAAAAGGTTTCCAATCCCATGATCATTTTCTCCACAGAGTTGATGACCAGAAGAATGATGATCTCCGCAGCCACAAACTGCCCTATGTTCATTTCTTGGTCCAAAACCAACAGACCTCCAATCAGCAACAGTCCTGCCGTTACCAATACCTTAAATCCGATCATTTGGATGAACTGCAGCACCAACACCCTAAAATGGCTTTCCCTAGCATCCAGATAATCGGCCACCAAGGCATCATTTTTATTAATGGCCTGCGATGTTTTCCCCGACAGCTTAAAGCTGATGATAGATCGTGCTATCTCCTGTAGCCAATGGGCCACTTTGTATTTCATTTTGGATTCCTCCAAACTGGTGTCCAACCCACGTTGTGCCGTAAACTTGAACACGATGTAGATGAGCAATACCAACAATAAGCCATAAATGATGAAGAAGGGATGGTAAAAGGACAAAAGCAACAATCCAAAAACAATCTGCAATAAAGCGGCAGGGAAATCAATAAGGACCTTGGACAATGATTTTTGAATGGTCAATGTATCAAAGAAACGATTGGCCAGTTCAGGAGGGTAATAGTTTTTAAGCTCACTCATCTTGATCTTGGGAAACCTGTAAGCAAACTCAAAGGAGGCACGGGTGAAAATCTTTTGTTGAAGGTTTTCAATAATCCGTATCTGCATCAACTGAAGGGTCCCTACAAATGCCACACCCAAGGTCACCAATACCACCAATACCACCCATGAGGTACTGACCCTTGCACCCTGTATCAAATTAATGATGGCCTGGATTCCCAAAGGCAGGGAAAGGTTTACCAATCCGGCAAATATGGCATAGTAAAAAATTTGAAAAATGTCTTTTTTGTCCAGGGCAAGCAAGCCCATTAACCGCTGCCACGCGGTGAGAATATTTTTAGCCATTAACATTAAGGTTTAGTGTGCGGAATATCAGATCCGTAAAAAAATGGGTCGGTGTAACGTTCTCGTTACAATTGGTAAGCATGGGAAAATGTTCTTTTAAAAAATATTGATGAAGGGTGCCTTCTAAAATAGTACTGGCCAAACTCAGAGGGTAGGCGTAGGTTTTATCCACAGCCACGATCATCTCGCTCAAACGGCTGACCAATCGCTTACATACAATAAAGTAACCGTTCTTATCCTCATCATTCACTTCTTTGACCAAATACGATTTTGAATATTCATTGATGATGATCTTGTTCAACACCACCTCGTTGATGTGCGAAAAAGCATTGTCCTCCTCTACATTTTGGGTCAGGACCTCAATGGCTTTGCTGAGTTTTTCCACAGGATCTGAAATGCCATTGGTATCAAAGACCATGCGGTATTCCATCCATCCCCAATACCATGAGGCCAAATAGAGCAATAATTTGTGCTTGTTCTCAAAATATCGGTATATGGAACTCTCATTGGAGTTGATCCTTGCCCCGAGCTTTTTGAAAGTGAAATGTTCAAACCCGATCTCATCGATCAACAATATACTTTCCTCCACAATTTTTTTCCCAAGGCTCGAAGATTCAGGGTCCTTGATGTACAACTTCTCGTTTATCCCAATCTTTAGGGACTGCATCAACACATCCATTGGATTACTTTTAAAATAAATTCTCGCAAAAATAATAGTATTACTATCAATATTCAACACTTTAACTTTCGATTAACGATTTTCAATTTTCCCTTACTTTTGAACAAAACTGAAACCCAATGGACAAACATAGATGCGGATGGTGTTTGGGAGACCCCCTTTATGAAGCATACCACGACACAGAATGGGGAGTACCCGTAAAGGATGATGAAACCCTTTTTGAATTTTTGATCTTGGAGACTTTTCAGGCAGGCCTAAGTTGGATCACCGTGTTGAGAAAACGCGAAAATTTCCGAGAGGCCTTCGATCATTTCGACTATAAAAAAATAGCAGGATACCAGCAGGATAAAGTGGATGAGCTTCTACAAAACCCTGGCATCATCAGAAACAAGCTAAAAGTCCACGCCACCATTTCCAATGCACAGGCATTTATGGAAGTGCAAAAGGAATTCGGAAGCTTTAGTCAATATATTTGGGGTTTTGTAGACCATGAACCCATTCGTAATACTTTGGCCAACTATAAACATGCCCCGGCCACCACACCCCTTTCCGATGGCATTAGCAAAGACCTGAAAAAGCGAGGATTCAAATTTGTTGGGAGTACGGTCATCTATGCCCATATGCAGGCCACAGGAATGGTGAACGACCACGAAGTAAACTGTTTCAGGTATCTTGAAGTCTAGTCTTTGGACCGCAGGATACCCATAAATTTTTTTCTAGGAATCAGTTCGGCCCCCAAGCTTTCCAAATGATCGGTATGCACTTGGCAATCGATAAGACCATAGCCTTTCCGCTCTAGTTCTTGGGCCATTTTGATGAAGGCAAACTTTGATGCATTCGGCCGTAGACTGAACATGCTTTCCCCACAGAACACATGTCCCAAGTCTACCCCATACAAACCCCCGACCAATTCGCCATTTTCCCAAACTTCATAGGATTTGGCCCAACCTGCTTTGTGCAGGTTCGCGTAGGCGGATTTCATCTCCGGAGTAATCCAAGTACCATCCTGTCCGCTCCGTTCCACCATGCCACAATGCTCCATCACTTTTTCAAAACAGGTGTTTTGGGTAAGCTCAAACGGATTGTCCCGCAACACCTTGCGCATACTTTTAGAAATCTTGACCTTATTCGGAAACAAGACCATACGGGGATCGGGGCTCCACCAAAGAATGAGGGAATCATCATTGAACCAGGGAAATATGCCATTTTTATAGGCAAGCAGAAGCCGCTCCATGGACAAATCCCCACCAACAGCAAGCAGACCATCTTCGTTGGCGGCCTCCACGGGTGGAAATTCCATCCTATTGTTCAAAAAATATAAGGGCAATCTCTCTTCGAAGTCATCCATGGTGCAATTTTTCTTAAAAATACACAATAGGGCCAAAAACAGGAAGATCTGGGTGCAGGCCCAGATCTTCTATACCATTTAAAAAAGATATCTTAGAAGGGAAGGTCGTCGTGATCTTCTTCATTATAGTCATCCACGGGTTCAAAGGCCTCCATGGGAGGAACCGGCGGCATATTATCGGCGTTGGATTCAGGTTGCAGGCTTTCCACTCTCCAACCTTGTATGGAATTAAAATACTTGGTCTCTCCTTGAGGGTTTACCCATTCCCTACCTCTTAGATTGATACTGACCTTCACCATTTGGCCCACACTGAAATTGTTTAACAGATCACATTTATCCTGGACAAACTCGACCAAAATATGCTGTGGATACTGCTCTTCCGTGGTTACTACCAACTCTCTTTTCCTGAAACCATTGTTTCCATACGTCTTGGTTTCGTCAATCATTTTGATTCTTCCCTGAACTTCCATGTATGTTAATTTTAATTGAATTTCAAAAGTACATAAAATGATTTCCTTTGGAACCCGTTATTTCAACGAACTATTAACATGTTTTCCATTTTCCGCTATCTTTAATAACAATTCAGCTAAAAATGAACTTCAGTCCTAAAAGGAAAGCTTCCAACATCATTCTGCTGATTTCCGCATTTGTGATCGTGAGTTTGATTTTGTGGAACACCAACAGCTTTTTCAAAAAGTTCAAAGAGGAAGAGCGATTGAAAATGGAAATCTGGGCCACGGCCCAGTTGGAACTGGTCCAGTCTTCCGTGGACCAGGAATTGGGGAACCTCACCTTGAAAGTGTTGGGGAACAATACTTCTACCCCTATGATCCTGTTAAACGAGGAAGGGTCCTACAAAACGCACAATATTCCCGAAGACAAAGTGGCCGATAGCCTCTACATCCAAAAAAAGATAGCCCAGTTCAAAAACGAGAACGAGCCCATTTTGATCATTCAGGATGGGGAATTGTTGGAAACCCTCTACTACGGCAACTCCGAAGTACTGAACAAATTGAAATATTATCCCTTGGCGCTCCTATTGATCATTTTTCTGTTCGGGGCGGTCATCTTTTTCTTCTTCAGGACCAACAAGGCTTCGGAGCAGAACAAGCTTTGGGCCGGTATGGCCAAGGAAACGGCGCATCAAATCGGCACGCCATTGACATCCCTTTTGGGTTGGAACGAGTTGTTGAAGACGGAAAACATCAACCCGGATGTGACCAAGGAAATTGGTAAGGATATTGACCGATTACAGACCATAACCGAACGTTTTTCCAAAATCGGGTCCATTCCCGAATTGCGAGAGCACAACATTGTTGCCGAAACCGAAAAGGCCTACGAATATTTGAAAAAGCGAAGCTCCAAGCTGGTCCATTTTTCCTTTAGTAGCAATGTGGATGAAGTACCTGTGTTGCTAAACCCTCCCTTGTACAACTGGAGCATTGAAAACTTGGTCAAAAACGGTATCGATGCGATGCGGGGCAAGGGCAACATTGCCATACAGATTGAAAAGAAGGGACACAACGTCAATATTTTGGTCTCGGACACCGGACATGGCATTGCAAAAAGCAACTGGCAGAACATCTTCAGTCCCGGGTTCACCTCCAAGCAAAGAGGCTGGGGATTAGGACTTTCGCTTGTTAAAAGGATTGTGGAAGAGTACCATAAAGGAAAAATTAAAGTATTTTCGTCCAGTAAAGAAGGAACAATCATGCAGATTTCCCTGAGAGCAATTGAAAAATGACCTATGGCAAAGGAAAAAAGACTCGTAATAAAGGAAGCTGATATTACCAATAACTGCCCCGAATGTTATAACCAGGAACTGAAGCTTACCTTTTTTCAGAAACACACTTTTAACCCGTTCTTTCACCGCACCACGAACGAGGTAACGCACGAAATAGAGTGCAAGAAGTGTCATTCCAAAATTTATCCGGTCAACTGGACCCCGGATATTGAAAGGGTTTTTGACTACTACAATAAGCTGGTACAGCCCGATAGGCCTTCGGTAAGGTTCACCACCTTGTTCTTTATTATTATGGTGCTGATGCTCTGCTTGGTGGCAGGTGGGGTATACTTTTATTTGGAAGGTTTCAACTAAGTTGGGCCTTTATAGCTTCGGCCACAGCTTCAAATTCTTCCGGTTTAAGACTTTCCTTATGTTGAAAGGTGGCATTCGCCATGCTCTGTAGTGGGATAAGATGAACGTGTACGTGGGGCACTTCGAGTCCGATGACCGTCATCCCTACGCGTTTACAGGGAACAGCCGCCTCGATGGCTTTGCCCACCTTTCTTGAGAAGGCCATAAGCTTCATATAGGCCTCCTCTTCCATATCCAAAATCTTGTCCACTTCTTTTTTGGGAACGCACAATGTGTGCCCTTTGGAGTTTGGGTTGATATCCAAAAAAGCGAAATTGTCCTCGTCCTCGGCTATTTTGTAGCAAGGAATGTCCCCGTTGATGATCTTGGTGAAAATGCTGGCCATTGTGATTGGTTTTAAATAAAAAATCCCGTCCTAAGACGGGATTAAATATACAGAATTTTAATTGCTGTCAGTCTCTGGTGATTTCCAAAATTTCCAATTTCAAAGTTCCATTCGGCACCTTGATCTCGGCCACATCCCCTACGGATTTGCCCAATAGACCTTTTCCTATGGGAGAGGTCACGGAAATTTTTCCCGTTTTTAGGTCTGCCTCACTTTCCGCTACCAGGGTATACTTCATTTGCATGCTATTGGCCAGGTTCTTCAACTTTACCGTGGAAAGCACCAGTATCTTGGAATTGTCCAATTGCGATTCATCGATCAAACGGGCATTGGCCAAGGTTTCTTCCATTTTGGAAATCTTCATCTCCAAAAGTCCCTGTGCCTCCTTGGCTGCATCGTACTCGGCATTTTCGGACAAATCTCCTTTGTCTCTAGCCTCTGCAATGGCCTGTGATGCCTTTGGACGTTCCACATCCTTGAGTTGGTTCAACTCATCCCTCAATTTCTTTAATCCTTCCGCTGTGTAGTATGATACTTTGCTCATAACTTCAAATTTTAATGCAAAAGAACATTGAAGAAAATCAAAAAATAATTTCCCCAATGAACTCTTCTCTACAAATACAAAAAATCCTCAACGAGTCCCATGACCTGCATGGATTTTGCGAGGATTTAACGCAAATATAGGTAAATTTTGTTCAACTTTGCTGAGCAATGTCAAGAAACACCTACTATGAAGCACTTTTGGAGCTTTGCCCTACTTATATTGTTAATTTCCTGTAGTTCAGATAGTACCAACAGAAATCCTTACCTCCAAGAAGTGAGCTTTCGCTTTGAACTAAACCTCAATTTACCCTTGTACAGCGATTTGAACACCATAGGGAATCCGGTGTATGTGGGCAATAGCGGTGTAGGCACCCGCGGCGCCTTTGTGATCAAATCCAGCTTGGATACCTACTATGCCTTTGAAGCCAGTTGTCCCAACCATGCTCCCAACGATTGCTCCACCATGACCATTGATGGGCAAAATGTAGTCTGTAGTTGCGAGGGATATACCTACAGCCTCTTTACCGGCCAACAATTGGACCGTCCCGATGATGGAAAACGATACTATGATCTTCTCTTTTATAAGGCCACACAAAGTGGAAACGTGGTGATTATTTCCAATTAAAGAGTTCCCAAAATCCTATCCATGACCCAGCTGGTATGCAATCCCGATTTTCCGGTGGAAGGATGGATCGATTTACCCAATAAGTGATTTTTGATATTGGCCACATGGTATTTCTGGATGTGTTCAGGATGCGGAATTTCCAATATCTGATGCCCTGACACATTTTCCAGTTGGATGGGTGCTTCATCCAAAACGGAAAAACTAATCTTGCCCGCAGAACCATAAATATCAACTTTATCAACCCGCTGATGGGTACCGAAATTCCAAAAGCCTTCTCCGGTTACACCACCTTTATGTTGCCAAATGCCGGAGACGGCATCGAAGGCTGAATACAATCCTTGTTGATTTTTGGCTATGCCGCTTGCCTCGGTGATATCACCCAATAAAAAAGTGAATAAATCCAATCCGTGACTTGCCAAGTCATCAAAATAGCCCCCAGGCGCAATTTGTTTGTCCGTGCGCCAATTGTAGCTCCCTCTCAGATCCAAATCATTGGGCGGTTTGGATTTTTCCCAATGGATGTGTCGGATTTCACCGATCAAGCCATCATCCAACCATTCCCTTACTTTTAAAAATCTAGGGAGGGAACGGCGATAATACGCCACAAACAAAGGCAATCCTTTTGCTTCGAACGCTTGATGGATTGCTAAACTGTCCTGATAATTCGGAGCCATGGGCTTTTCCACACAGCAGGGCTTGCCCGTTTCGGCCACTAGTAAGGCATATTTTTTATGGGAATCGGGAGGAGTGGCAATGTAAACGGCATCAACTTCAGGGTTGAAGATGACTTCTTCCGCATTGGTGGTCCATTGCGGAACGTTATGCCTTTTAGCATAATCTTCAGCCTTATCAGCATTGCGCCGCATGACCATATCCACCCTAAAACCAGGAGTGTTTTGGTACGCTGGGACACTCTTTTTTTCGGCCACGCCACCGCAACCGATCACGCCCCATCGCAAGGGCTTCTCTTCTGAAAAATGAAAATGGGATTCTGCCATCTTGTTAAAATTACAGAATCCCATTCACTTACAAATCCTAAAAATTGAAAGTGGCCCCTAACAAAAAGTTGATTCCCGCCTGGGGGTAGTAGCCGGCACCTTCAATGGTGGTTACCGTTCCAGGATTGGAAAAATCATCATCATAGGTATAGAAATACCCATTGGAAACAATGTCCGCATCAAAAATATTGTTCACCAATCCAGAAAGTACTATGCTTTTTACAAAGGCATTGGTTTCGATTACATACTGAACATTGAAATCGGTTTGGGTATAACTATCCAAGGTGGAACCCTCGGAATCAATGTTACCCATATACTGTTTTCCTACGAATTTGGATAACAACGACACTTGAAAATTTTCATGGGGCTGATAGGTCAAAATGTTACCCGCTATCAATTGGGGGGAGTAGGCGATATGGGTATTGCCCAAGTCCTGGAGCAGGCCGTCCCGCTGAAAATAAAAGTCGAGGTTTCGGTTGTCGCTCAGGGCCAGATTGGGCCTCCACAAAAATTTCTGTGCAAACCTCAAATTGGCGTCCAATTCCAACCCTAATCGATAGCTGTCCCCAACATTCGCCCTTAAGGGCGCCCCAACATCGTTCAATTCCCCGGTAAGCACCAATTGATCTTTATAGCGCATGTAGTACACATTGGCATTCAACTGGAAATCTTGGGAAACATAACGCCAACCCAACTCAAAATCGTTCAGTTTTTCAGGTCGTGGACTGCCACTTTCATAATCGTTGCGGTTGGGTTCCCTATTGGCCCTGGCATATGAAAAATAGAAATTGTTGTTTCGGTTTAAATCGAAAGTGACACCTGTCTTTGGATTGAAAAAATTGAAAGTGTCATCTACCAGACCGGTATCCTCCCCATTGGCTTCATAACCCACCCTGCGATATTGCACATCCCCAAAAACAGACCATTTGTTGTTCAACTGATAGTTGACCTTGGCGTAACCGTTTAAATCGGTCTTGGTGGAATTGTCGTCATAATATCGATCTCTGATTTCGCTATTGCTGGCATATTGCGCCCAGATGATTTCCCCAAAGTGGTCTCCTTTGTATTCATTATAACCACCACCCAAAATCAGTTTAAGATTGTTCTTGTCATAGGTTGCCGAAAAAACGGTTCCATAAAAATCATTGTCCAACCAACGTCTGCGGATCAAATCGGTACTTTCCAAAGGTTCACCATCAACCGTGATGGGTTCCAAACCGTAATCCGAAAAGTCCTCATCCTCTTTGTATTGCTCAAAATATCCACGCCCTCGAGTGTAATGAAGGGCTAAATGCGTGGTCCATTCAGGGCTCCAGGTTTCGTTCCAGTGCAACTGAAAATGGTCTTGCTTGTAGTTGTCCTCTTCTTTATCGTAGAATTGAATGTTCCCATTTTCATCGGTGTACATTCCCACAGGATTAAATGTCCTATCGTTTTCCAATTGTTCGGCTGTGACACCATCCCATGCTTGATACGTGACTTCATGTCCCCCAAAAAGCAAAGCCTTTACCAGGGTATTGTCATCCTTGTACACTCCTTGTAAAAAGTAGGCATCCAGTTTCGAGCTCGCCCGATCCACATAACCATCAGAAGTTATACGGGAAATCCTTCCCGAAAATTCAACATGATCGTTGAGCAACCCTGTACTGAACTTTACATTGTTCCGAAGGGTGTTAAAACTCCCGATAGAGGAAGAAACCTTGGCATAGGCCTCTTCCGAAAAGGCATCGGTGAGCATGTTAAGACTAGCACCGAAAGCCCCTGCTCCATTGGTTGACGTGCCCACTCCGCGCTGTAATTGCAGGCTTTGGGTAGATGAGGAAAAATCGGGCATGTTCACCCAAAAGGTTCCTTGAGACTCGGCATCGTTGTACGGTACCCCATTAATGGTGACGTTCACCCTTGTGGCATCGCTACCCCGCACCCGAATGCTGGTGTAGCCAATCCCCGCTCCTGCATCCGATGTAGTCACCACGGCGGGCATGAAATTCATCAGAATCGGGACATCTTGCCCCAAGTTTCGAGGAGTAATATCCTCTTTTTCCAAGTTGGAAAAGGTAATGGGAAATTCTTTGGTCACCCGGACAGCTTGGACCAGGACTTCGTCCAGGACCACTTTTTTGCCTTCCAAAGTGTCTGCGGGTTCTTCTTGTTGGGCGCTCATGGTGAGCCCCAGCCCACAAAGGGCCAATGTTGTGAATAAAGTTTTCATTCGTAAAAATGTTACGAATAAAAGGGGTCATTATTCTTGTTATTAAATTGATTTTTGTTTCTAAAGAAACATAGAAATTCCAAGATGCGCCTAGCGCAATCCCTTGGCAGCATTACCCGCCCAGGTTCATTGGGTATAATCTCAGCCTTGATTAAGTTTTTGGTTTTAAGTTGGAAGTTCTAAGTTATGTCGACCTAACTTGAACCTTGTCATTTAAAACTTTGAACTGCTACAAAGCACCCCTTTGAGATGGGGCAAATGTAATGTTCGGTCTTCATATTTCATAAAAAACCATCGGGAATTTTAACTTTTGATTAGAACTATGGTTCCAAAGTCTGGGCGTATATAAGAATATGTACCCTAGATCTAAAAAAAGGTTTACACTAAAAATTATCTTCAGTTATGCCGTGCTGGGCGTTTTGGCGCTGCTGGCCGCTTATTTCATCTATGATGAATTCAAAAGCTATGCATCAACCCAAAGCAAAGGGGGTGACACCCTAAAATTATTACGTACCAATGAACTGCTCACCAATCTATACGAGGCGGAAAACCTTTCCAAATTGGCCCTGCAGTCCAAACAACCTAAAGATCTAAAGGCCTATGCCCAGAAAGTGGACTCGATCACTATTTTGATCGACTCCCTAAAACCTTTGGCACAGGCTAACCTCGGGAACCAAGTCTCCAAACTGGACAGCGTGCAACATCTCCTGCAACAAAAGGTCTTCAATAGTGCAGAGTTACGCAGGCTCAAGGTGAAAAATGAAAACAGTGCATCCTTTGATTCCGTTTTGCAGGCCTTCCATAAAATGGAAGTGGAAATGGGAAGGATCACCCCGGAAACCTTTGCCCCCAACTTTGAACAATTATCCCCCGATACCCAGGAATCCATCCGGGAATATGTGGCCATTCTCAACAAAAACATCCCAAACTCGGATGGAGCTTCCAATGCCAATAATATTGATTCGATCTTGGAGGTTTCCAAATCCATATTGAACAAAGCAAAGACCCAAACCGCCGCCATGGAACGGTCCATGCTACAAAAGGAACTCCAGATTTACCGCACCGATCTGGAACTTTCCCAAAAGATGCGGAGTGTTCTTTCCAATTTTGAACGGGAAATGGTGCAAAACGCCTTTTTGGACAACATCAACCAAAAACAGACACTGCAAAGAAGTACCCGGTTGGCAGGTGGCGCTGTAATTTTGGGGTTGATCATCGTCATTTTATTCACCTTTTTGATTTCCAAAGACTATTGGAAAGGACAACGATACCAAGAGCAATTGGAGAAGGAGAAAAAATATTCCGAGTCCCTACTGAAAAGTCGTGAACAACTGATCTCCACCGTAAGTCATGACTTAAGAACGCCGTTGAACACGATCAATGGATATTCCGAATTGATGGAACACAGCGGCCTCAACAACAAGCAACTGAATTATTTGAAAAATGTGAAGTCCGCTTCGGGGTATGTAAACAACTTGGTCAATGATCTTTTGGATTTTTCCAAACTGGAGGCTGGAAAGGTACAGCTGGAAAAAGTACCCTTTGTGCTTGCCTCATTGATCCATGAAACGGCAGGTCATTTTGATGAAATCAATGATAAAAAAGGCTTGGAACTACAATTGGAAATCAGCGATGAGTTGAACAGGCCCATCATTAGTGACCCCTTCCGAATCCAACAGATTTTGACCAATCTTATTGGTAATGCCTATAAGTTCACCAACACAGGTTTTGTAAAAGTTTCAGCTAAGGTACAGGAAAAAAAGGATGGTCCATGGGTTCAGATCAAAGTCATCGACACTGGTATCGGTATTGAACCCGAAAAACAAGAACTGATTTTTCAAGAGTTCACCCAAGCAGATGATCACCCAGAACACAAACAGGGAGGCTATGGTCTTGGACTCACCATCTCCAAAAAATTAACGGAGTTATTGGGAGGGACCTTGACTCTGATCAGTGAGGTAAACAAAGGCAGTACCTTCGCTTTAGAACTTCCCATCCAATTTTCGGAGCATTCTATCTTTGATAAGGGTTTCGATAAGGGACATACTCAAGATTTTCCCATTTCGGTCTTGGTGATCGATGATGATGAAAACATGCTGGGTCTTATTGCTGAGATTTGTAAGACTAATCAAATCATGGCCAGAACGGTTTCAAATTTCAAGCAATTGGAACACTCAGAAATTTTTGGTTTTGACAAAGTCCTCACGGACATACAAATGCCCAAAGTGGATGGCTTTGCCGTTCTGGGAACATTGAAAGCAATGGGTTTTGAAAATCCGGTGATAGCCATGACCGGACAATCCATCAGCAAGAAATCCACCTTCATCAGCGCTGGCTTTACCGATGTGATCCAGAAGCCTTTTTCTACCCAAATGCTCCTTTCCACATTGGGAAAAGCAAACAATCATTTTGAAGAGACTTCTTTCCAGGTTCCGAAAACTGATACTGCATTGTTCAGCATTTCACAGATTGCTGAATTTTTAGATGGCCCTAAGGCGATACAAGAAGTGCTACAGGTTTTTTTGGAGAATAACCGTCTGAATTTAGACTTGCTCTTTACCTCCATCGGGAATAGTGATTATAAGGAATTGAGATCTGTTGCGCACAAAATGCTGCCCATGTTCAGGCAGTTGGAAGTAAAAGATTCCATATCCATTTTAGAACAGTTGGAAAACCTTGACGAACATGAAAAAGGAGAACAGGTTTATCAACTGCTTACCAAACTGAAACAGTTGTTGTTTGATTTGGAAACAGAAATTCAAGATTATTTGATCAAACTTCCAGTTGGTACTGATTGATTTTGTTGTACAAGGTCTTTCGGGTAATCTGTAAAAGTTTTGCCGCCTTGCTTTTGTTGAAGTTGGTCTTTTTCAGGGCTTCCATGATCCGTTCCTTTTCAAATTCGGATTTTGAAAAAGACTGCTCTTGGCGACCATTGACACCCTGAACCACTTCGTTGGACAACGAATCAGACAATACTGTTTCCCCTTGGGTAAAAAGGACGGCGCGTTTGATCACGTTTTTCATTTCGCGAAGGTTTCCTGGCCAAGGGTAATCCAAGAGAATCTGTTTGGTTTCCTCGGAAAAATCAAAAACATCCTTTCCCAATTCCGTGTTGGCCCTGTCCAAGAAATAGTTCGCGAACAACAGAATGTCCTCTTTACGTTCCCGCAAGGAAGGCACCTCAATGGAAAACTCGTTCAATCTATGGTACAGATCTTCCCGAAAGGCCCCGTCATCAATAGCTTCCAACAAATTTTCATTGGTAGCAGCAATAATCCGAAGATCCAAATGAATTTCCTTGGTACTGCCCACTCGTTTAATCTTTCGTTCTTGGATGGCCCTGAGCAGTTGCACCTGATGTTCATAGGATAGATTGCCCACTTCATCCAGAAAGAGTGTGCCCCCGTTGGCTGCTTCAAAATGTCCGACTTTGTCCTCAATAGCACCTGTAAAACTTCCCTTTACGTGTCCAAAAAATTCGCTGGTGGCTATTTCTTTGGGGATGGCACCGCAATCCACGGCAACAAAGGGTTGATCGCTTCGGTTACTGGCTTTGTGGATGGCGTTGGCAGTTACTTCCTTACCTGTACCACTTTCCCCGGTCAATAGAACCGACATGTTGGTGGGAGCCACCAATTGCACATATTGTTGCAACTTCTTGGATCTTTCGCTCTCCCCAACCAAAAAACTCGTTTGGGTATTTTGTGCTGCCTTGGTCGCTGGTTTCTCAACTTTGCTTTGTTGATTTGTTGTCTTGGTGTTCAAGGCATTGTTGATTACCGTAACAATTTCGTCCGGGGTAAAAGGTTTTGAAATGTAATCAAAAGCCCCATTTTTAATGGCATTCACCGCAGTGCGAACCTCAGCATAGCCGGTCATCAAAATCACTTGGGTGTGGGGGGATTCCTTTTTTACCTGGGGAAGGAGGGTAACCCCATTGCCTTTGGGCAATCTTACATCGGACAAGATTACATCGAAACTGGAGGTGCTAAGCTGTTCTTCCGCTTCTTTTATGGAATAGCTAGTGGAAACGGCAAAACCGTTCTTGATCAAAAACTTTTGAAGCATTTGACAAAAAGCAGTGTCGTCCTCGATGATCAAGATTTTGGGCATAGCTGAGATATCTAATATACGATGCCACGTAATGCATGGACTGCCGTACATTTATAAAGTTATCACAAAAAAAGGGCTGCAAATGCAGCCCTTTCTAACCAAACTAACTAACCTAACACGGTCTCGAAAACTCTAATTACATGTCGATCCAGTTACCTTCGGCATCGGCATATACGGTTCCTGTAGTACCATCTTCTAGAGATAGATCCAATTTATATTGGTCCTTCTCATTTTTGTAGGCTTTGTCAATTTTGGCCGTGGGGTAGTTCTTTTCCACTGCTTTTGAAACGGCTTCCGGAAGGGAAGAAACTTCGATTTCCTCAAAATCCTGGGCAACAATAACAGTGGCGTTATCCACGTCAAGTTCTGGAGATTCTACATTGGCGAAAGCTGTGATTCCTACAAAGGACAATACGGTTGCAATAGCTAAATTTTTCATGGTATATGATTTTAATTGTTAAACTCGATTAGTTATATGAAAAACCAATGCCAAAATTTTAGCTATTGTTCAATTTGATATTATCCATTGACTATCAAATGATTATAAATTCATGGGTTTTTTGGAACTGTGTAAAAGTGTGTAAAGACTTAGCCAAAGTGTGTAAAAAATAAACAAGAAAGCAACATATATATGGCCATGGCCAAAGAGACCAGATTGAAAAATAGAATTATCTTAAAGAGCATACTTTTATTGTTGTGGACCGTTTTCGAAAGTCAAAAGAGAGCCATACAAAATGCACAGCTCCCTTAACCAAATCAACCAACCTAAATCAAGACAACCCGCAAGGACTATCTATTTTTTTCATTACATCGAAAATGCCGATCCAAATACATTCAATCCATTTCGAGTACACTTAATAGGACACCCTTTTCAGGAAGTGGTCACCTTATGGATAAAAAAAATCCGTTGCCTAGAAAGACAACGGATGTTCTATTTTGATTATCTGGTATTTACGCCTGGTGAGAGGGCTTTAAAAGATCGTTCACCGTTTTTACCGGATTGAAGGTCACCAAGGGAACTTCCACAAACAGGGTGTTCCAATAGGCCATACCCCCATTCCAAAGCCCCGGGAGTTCCAAAGCTTTTAGTTCCTTGCCTTCTTGGGTCTTACCTGTGATAAAGCCCTGCCTTTCATCCACATAATCCAAAAGATTGTACTTTTCACCTCTGTAGTTCCTTACCCCACAGACCAAATCAACGGGGTTAAAATGTGTTGAATTCTTGAGAATGGCTTCCTGTTCTGGGTCATTCATATCAATCTGGGCAGATTCTATGATCTGCAACGAAACATTCCCATCACTATCCTCTATCCAGAAAGGCCCGCCACCAGGTTCGCCTTCGTTTTTCACCATACCACAAATCCGGATAGGGCGATTGAGCCTATCCTTTAAAATGGAAAGTTGTTCGTCCACATCCAGATCATCATAGTTTTTAGGCATCCTAACATTAAGGTCCTTTTCCAAAAAACCCTTGATTTCGTCTGCTTTTGCGGCCGAGACCTCATCTGTATCCAAAAGTTTGGCATAACCAAAGGCCTTATCCTGCACTTTGGTCAAAACCCCGGCCAACATTTTTTTGCTGTTGGCCACTTGTTCCAAGTTTTTGTCGATGACCACATTATCTATATTCTTGATGAAGATGATATCAGCATCTTGATCGTTGAGATTCTCGATCAGGGCGCCGTGCCCACCCGGTCTGAAGAGGATGGAACCATCGCCATTTTTAAACGGCTGGTTATCCAAATCTACCGCAACGGTATCGGTCGAAGGTTTTTGGTTGGAATAAGTGATATCGAATTCCGTATCCGTAAGTTTTGAGATTTTGGGAGCCACTTTGGATTCTTCTTCAGCAAACATCTCATCGTGCTGTTCGGAAACCGTAAAGTGCAAATTTGCCTTCCCCGATGTTTTGGCATACAATACGGCCTCTTTTAAGTGCTCTTCGAAAGGCGTGGCACTACCCGAATCATACTTATGGAACGGCAACAATCCCTTGGGATAAAAACCGTAGTTGAGACCATCCTCCACCAACATTTCCTTTACGAAAAGATAGGCTTCCTCATCCTTGTTCCCCACCTTGCCCTTTATCCTTTCCATGATAAGTTCGTAGAAAGGGAAGTTATCCATTTGATTTACAAAATTTTGGGCATCCTTGTCCCCTGTTCTCCCAATATATTCCGATAAGCTTTCTTTTGCAGGGTCAAACGAGTCCAAAAAGTTGAACATGGCCTTGAACATACGGGAAGCTGCGCCGGAAGCCGGAACAAATTTCAAAAGATCCAAGGTACCCCGATGGTCCTCGAAATATTGGATAAGGTCGTTTTGTTCCTTGTCCGAAAACCGGAGAATCCCGTTACCGACAACGGCCGCTTTTTTCAATTTTACAAATGGGATGCCTTCCTTGAAAGTTTCAATTTGGCGTGCTACCTTTTCCTTGGAAATTCCTTTGGAATCCAATTGTTCCAAGTCTTTCGGACTCAATGCTATCATGTTCTGGAGAAGTTTATCAATGTGTTCTGTTGCCTTTTTTAGCCTTGCGGCTTTATCTCCCTTTAAAATAATAAAATTTCGATGATATTTCTCCAATGATTCCTTGAAATACGAATACATTCGTTCACGTTCGTCCGGTTTGTCCCGAAGATCGTCGGCCACCCAAGGCGTATCAATATAGGTCAATAGATACAGATCATAACTGTTCTTCAAGGCATACTTTTCCAAAATAGGGTCGCAGGTACCTGTGTAGTATGCTTCCGAATAGACCTTGGTCTCCAATAAGTCAGTATCACAGATCAGGACCTTATTGGCTGTTTTTGCCAAATGGTTCTCCAGTTCCATTTGTCCGTAAGCTATAGGCACTAAGTCCTTGGGCTCACAGGTCTTTTGTTCCCGATCCCATTTATCTTGAAGATACTCCCGTGCATATTCAGGTACCCATTCAGTGTGGTAGTGTTCGGCCAATTGGGCCGCCAATGTGGTCTTTCCTGTGGATTCAGGTCCAAAAAGGACAATTTTTATGAGGTTTGAAGGCTCTTGCCCAAGTTTTTCTTCCATGCTAGATATCCCTGTATGGCCAATACGGTAAAGATGAGGTACTGTAATGAGAACATGCCCCATCCTCTATAAGCGTACAAAGGTACGGTTATTAGGTCACCTATGATCCATAGTGTCCAGTTTTCAAGTTTCTTGTTGGCCATGTACCACATTCCGGTAAAAAATATGCCAGAGGTTACGATATCCACATAATTGGTTGGTCCAATTTCAGCCCCAAATGCCCTATATACTGCATATGTGACCAACATGGTGAGCAGAAAGAATCCAAATCCCACCCATTTTTCCTTTGTATTTGTGCGAGTGATGTGAACCACAGGCTCCCGATCATCTTTTCTTCGGGCCCAGTTCCACCATCCATAAATGCTCATGATGGAGTAGTAGAAATTCATCATCATGTCCCCAAAAAGACTATCGGTAAAAAAGATATAGGTAGTAATCACGGTGGCCACCAAACCCGTGGGATAGACTAAAATATCTTCCTTTTTGGCATAGACCACACTGGCAATCCCAAAGAAAAATGCGGTGGCCTCCAATATGATCAAGGATAGTTCCCTATCCTCATAGGGTCCTAGAAAAAAATCAAAAATGGGGTTCATAGTCGCTTCTGTCTGATTTCACGAGCTTCATGGTCAGCACTACGTGATCTAAATTTTCAAAAGCTTCCTTGATTTCGGATTGAAGCAGCTCCATGACCTTTTCGTAATCCCCATATACTTGGGTACTCAACGGATTTTCCAAAACCGTGAGCCCAGAGGCCCTCAATTTTTTGATGAAGGCAATGATCGGGGGTTCAAAATCATCTTGAAGCGGGGTTAGGGTAAGTTCGGCGGATATTTTCATGGGCATTGATACATTTCGCCAACAAAACTACTAAAAAGAAATCGTCATCCACCCATCATCTTAAGGGCATACACACAGGTAAAACCTTCAAATTCCAAAAACTCCACTTCATAATGTGTCTTCTTGCCTTTATATAGTATTTCTGCCACGGTCCTCCCATCAGCAAAAGCAAAATCCATGACATCAATGTGCCTCAAGAAACTAAGCCCCTGTTGGGCATAAATTTTATAAAGTGATTCCTTGGCGCCCCACACAATGGTCAGTTTCCTCATGATGGCCTCGGCATTTGCCAAGGTCTTGTATTCCTCTATTGGGGTAAACTTATGGGCAATGCGCAATATTTTATCACGCTGCATTTCTATATCAATGCCCACCTCATCGGTTTCACTTACAATGATTCCCGTAAAATTGTGCGAATGGGTGATGGAAATAAAATTTCCATCTTTTAGATGGGGCTTTCCAAAATCATCATAAACAAGGTCCTTGTCCTCATAACCGGCCAAGGCCAATAAGTGTCTGATACTCAAGAATGCTCTTCGATGCGCTTCCGATTTCATGCCATCCATCCTATTTTGGCAATGTAGTGTAAGCTCCACATTCTTGGCCAATTCATCCTCGGGTTCGGTGACCTTCCATATATATACTTTGGTGGTTGGGGAAACTGTTATGGTTTTATAAATGGGCATGACCAAAAATTAAGCGAATTTGTATCTTTGTCGCACTATAAAAGCGAAGCTACAAAAGTAAATTTATATAAAGTATGAGCACAAAGACAATTCCGTATGTACCTTATAAAGTGAAGGATATGTCCCTGGCGGATTGGGGAAGAAAAGAGATTGAGCTTGCCGAGGCCGAAATGCCCGGTCTTATGGCAATACGTGAGGAGTACGGTAAAGAGCAGCCTTTAAAAGGTGCCCGAATTGCGGGATGTCTCCACATGACCATCCAAACGGCCGTTTTGATCGAGACCTTGGTGGCCCTTGGTGCCGAGGTTACCTGGAGTTCCTGCAACATATTCTCTACCCAAGACCATGCCGCTGCTGCCATTGCTGCTGCCGGTATCCCTGTTTACGCTTGGAAGGGCATGAACGAAAAGGAATTTGATTGGTGTATAGAACAGACCCTTTTCTTTGGAGAGGACAGAAAGCCCTTGAACATGATATTGGATGATGGTGGTGACCTTACCAATATGGTGTTGGACCTGTATCCTGAGATGGCCGCTGGTGTTAAGGGACTCTCCGAAGAGACTACCACCGGGGTGCATCGTTTGTATGATAGGGTGAAAAGAGGAACCCTTCCGATGCCCGCCATCAACGTGAACGATTCCGTGACCAAATCCAAGTTTGACAACAAATACGGATGCCGCGAAAGTGCCGTGGATGCCATTAGAAGAGCTACGGATACCATGTTGGCCGGAAAGCGTGTGGTTGTAGCCGGATATGGCGATGTTGGTAAAGGAACCGCTGCTTCTTTCCGTGGTGCCGGTGCCATTGTTACCGTTACTGAAATTGACCCCATTTGTGCCCTACAGGCCTGTATGGATGGTTATGAGGTGAAGAAATTGGAATCCGTTGTGGGAAATGCCGACGTGGTCATCACCGCAACCGGAAACAAGGACATCATTCGCGAAGAGCACTTTAGGGCGATGAAGGATAAGGCCATTGTTTGCAACATCGGTCACTTCGACAACGAAATTGATATGGCTTGGTTGAACCGTACATACGGAAATACCAAAAACGAGATCAAACCACAAGTAGACAAATATACCATTGATGGCAAGGATGTGATTATCTTGGCCGAGGGCCGTTTGGTGAACTTGGGTTGTGCCACGGGCCACCCCAGCTTTGTAATGAGCAACTCCTTTACCAACCAGACCTTGGCCCAGATTGAATTGTGGAAAAACCATGACAACTATGAGAACAAGGTGTACACGTTGCCCAAACATTTGGATGAAAAAGTGGCCCAACTGCATCTGGCCCGATTAGGTGCTGAACTTACCGAATTGAAGGAAGATCAGGCAGAATATATCGGTGTAACGGTTGAAGGACCATTCAAACCGGATTATTACAGATATTAAGATTCAATAATACCCAAAAGAAAAACCCATGGCCAAAACCATGGGTTTTTTTGAATCTAATCTTTTTTTAATCTGCCAATAAAGCTTCCTGATAGTAACAAGCTTTGCTTTGCTTTAAGACAGCCAGTCCTTCTTCCCTTGTATTCATCGGGTCTATTTTAATCTGCTCACCATTGGGCATATACACAATGTAGAAACCTTCTTCAAAAGAGGAAAGTTTGATGATTTCACCATTTGGGCGGATGGCATTCCATGATTTTTCATCGGGTTTATAGAACATTTCCAATTTTTTACCCTCTTTGGGCCCCTTGACTACAGTAATCTGAATTCGGTTCTTGGTGGCTACCATTTCAAAGGTATTGCCGTCATGTTCCACTATTTGGGTCTCGGATTCACCATCTTTCATTGCAATGGGATTCGATCCAGACCAAAATTCTATCACGTTGAAAATCAACATATCCCCAATAAAGAACAGTCCATAAACTGGAACAATGTTCAATCCCCAAAAAATAAGGTTATCCAAAAATCTACTGTCGGTGAGTCCTTGGTTCCAGTCCTTTAAATTGTTAAAAGCACTGAAAGACCCCAAACAGCTTGTAAACAAAATGGAGCAAGACAACAAAGTAGGAATAATGACTTTTTTCATAATAAAAAGATTTATAGTTAATGTCTCTAAAGCTACGAAAAGATTTTCTCCGAATCATTCTTTCCACAAATCCGAGCACATCAATTAATGTGTGCCCTTCAAAAAAGATGATCCCCATGTCTTCTTTGATCCTTACCTTTATTCACTCAAAACGCAAAAGGATGAACAACGATTGGTATAGGATTCAGAATGTGGAAATGGTGGACTCCCCATCCATTGCCCTGTATTTGGAAAACCTGAAATTCAATGTACAGGAAATGATTTCACTAGTCCACGGCAACACGGAACGACTGATGCCCCACATCAAAACCAACAAAATGCCAAAGGTGATGGATTATTTGTTGGAATCTGGAATCTCCAATTTTAAGGCATCCACCATTTCCGAAGCTGAAATCGCTGCAGAAGCAGGGGCCAACTCGGTATTGATCGCCCACCAATTAGTAGGCCCAAAAGTCGACCGATTCCTAGAACTGTGCCAACATTATCCCAATACCCAATTTTCTACTTTGATTGACAATATGGGCAGTGCCGAGCTTTTGAACGGAAAAGCACTGGAAAGTGGAAGGATGGCCCATATTTACATCGACATCAATAACGGTATGGATCGATCTGGTATCAAGATAGATGCTGGATTGGATGACTTGTTACAATATTTAGATACTTGCAAAGGTCTTCATTTTGATGGATTCCATGTGTACGATGGTCATTTACGGGATCCGGAATTTAGCCAACGCAACAAAAAAATTGAGCATGACCTAGAGCGGGTCACTGTTTATTTCAACAACATCAAAAATAAATATCCCGAAGTAAAAATGATCTGCGGAGGTACACCTTCCTTTACTTCCCATTTGTTGGAAGAGAACAGGATCACCAGTCCAGGAACCTGTGTACTTTGGGATTGGGGTTATGGGGAAAAACTGACCGAACAATCTTTTAGGTATGCCGCTTTGGTGATAACTCGGGTCATTTCAAAACCTACGGAAGGCATCATCACAGTGGATATGGGACATAAATCGGTTTCTGCGGAAAACCCGATTGACAAACGCATCAAGTTTCTCAATCTTGACAATTATGAATTGCTTTCGCAAAGCGAAGAACATGGGGTAATCCGTGTAAGCGATTGGGACCATTGGAAGGTTGGCGATGTGCTGTACGGGGTTCCTTATCACATCTGCCCTACCATCAACCTGCATGACGAAGTTTCTGTAATTGAAGATGGCAAAAAAGGCGACACTTGGGACATTACGGCCAGAAGGCGAAAACTTCAATTCTAAAAATTAGTCTTCCAAAAGATCTTTCAAGTTGATTTTGATATTGACCCCGCTGATTTTTTTGGCAAACGATTGACGGATCAAATAGCCCACCAAAGATGCGGCTTGTAGATGGTCAAGTCCATTTTTATGGATATTGGAAATGCAATTTCGACGTTCATCAGTTAGACCCATTTTCGGGGCGTAGGTAGTATAAATGCCCATACTTTCAGGAGAGGATAACCCAGGGCGTTCCCCAATGAACAGTGCTACAAACTTGGCATTTAGAACACTCCCAATAGCATCTCCCAACGCTACACGGGCCATGGTAGCCGTAACAAACCCTATGGAATACCCTTGCAGCTGGGGCAATAATAGTTGTAGCAAGGGAAGTGCATTTTGGTTCACGGCTCCAGCGGAAAGCCCATCTGCCAAAACAAAAATGATATCCAAGGATTTGTTGCTTTTTTTCAACATCATTTCTGATTCTGGATCCAATTTTCTTCCGAGATCAGGCCTTTTTAGATATTCCAATCTATCCGATGCTTGACTTTTTACTTCCCAAATAGGATAGCCCCATGCTTGAATTTCCGTAGCCAATGTCTCCATATCCAATTCAGTGGTAATGGCATCCTTGGAATGGGCGTGGGCGAACTTGAATTGCAATACTTCTTTCAACGGAATGGCATTGCCAGCACTCCCCAAGGCAATTCGGGCATTGGTGAACTCCTTTAAATTTTCCCAAGGATCCTTAATAATCGGTTTGGATAGTTTCTCTTTCATCACAGGTTCTTTAACAATCGATGGGAGGGTTCAACGGCCAAACGGTTCCCTGTATCGTCCAAAATACCCATGTTGTGGAGCCATGTTTCAAATTCTGGAGCAGGTCGTTTGTTCAAAACCTTGCGTACATAAAGGGCATCATGAAAGGAGGTAGATTGGTAATTCAGCATCACATCATCCGAACCCGGAACCCCCATGATAAAATTGCAACCCGCCACTCCCAACAAGGTCAATAAATTATCCATATCATCTTGGTCTGCCTCGGCATGGTTGGTGTAACACACATCCATCCCCATAGGCAATCCCATTAATTTTCCACAAAAATGATCTTCCAATCCTGCACGGGTAATCTGTTTGCCATCATACAAATATTCAGGACCAATAAACCCCACCACAGAATTCACCAAAAGCGGATTAAAATGTCGAGCCACAGCATAAGCCCTTGCCTCGCATGTCTGTTGATCCACCCCCCAATGGGCATTTGCCGACAGGGATGATCCCTGCCCCGTTTCAAAATACATCAGGTTGTTGCCTAATGTTCCACGGTTCAATTGCAAAGCGCCGTCATAAGCCTCTTTCAGCATGGAAAGGTTAATACCGAACGATGCATTGGTTTTTTCCGTTCCGCCGATGGATTGAAAGACGAGGTCAACGGGTACTTTGTTGAGCAATTCCAGGGAAGTGGTCAAATGACTGAGCACGCAGATCTGGGTGGGAATATCAAACCGTTGGCGGATCTCGTCCATCATTTTGAGTTGATCGCCCACAATGTCCACGCTATCTGTGACAGGGTTGATTCCAATGACAGCATCCCCGCTTCCGTACAAAAGTCCATCTACAATACTGGCGGCAATGCCACGCAAGTCATCTGTAGGATGATTGGGTTGTAACCTGACCGACAGATGCCCTTTTTTACCAATGGTATTTCGGAATTGTGTGATTACTTCGCACTTTTGGGCCACGGAAATCAAGTCTTGGTTGCGCATCAGTTTGGAGACTGCTGCGACCATTTCTGAGGTGAGGGCTTTGGAAATCTGGGTCAATTTTTGGGAATCCACCTCATGGGAAAGCAACCAATTACGCAAATCGCCCACCGTAAAACCAGATATTTCCTGAAAAGCAACGGCATCATGGGTGTCCATGATCAAGCGGGTCACCTCATCCTTTTCGTAAGGGATAATGGTCTCATTTAGAAAATCTTTCAAGGCGATTTCACTCAACACAAATTGGGCCGCCACCCGTTCCATATTGCTTTCGGCCGCCAAACCCGCAAGGGCATCTCCCGTTCTAAATGGGCTGGCTTTGGCCAACACCGATTTTAGATCGGGAAATGAATATACGTGTTGTTGAATGGTATAGGAATAGGGCATCTGTTATGATCTTTCCTTAAATATACCCTGTAAGTACATGCGGAAGAAGGAATCACTCAACTTTTAATTCCAATTTGCCCAAATCGTAAAAATAGAAGTCTTTTTGATCGTTCATGGCAGCAAAAAGCCCATTTTTAAAAGTGTCGTTCAAAGGTACGGTGACCACATCACAACCATCGGTTTCTGTAGTTGACAGGTTTACCGCCTTGATGAAACTGTTGTCCTTTCTGGAAAAGATATTGAACTGTCCACGCTGTTGATCGGAAACAATGATAAAACCTTCACCGTTTGGGTAAGAGGCAATGGCTATTCCTTCTATGTCCCGCAAAAAATGCTCCCCCCCAAAACAGGCAATCTCTTCATTCCCCATGGAAGGTTCAGCATAATATTTTTTGATGCAGACACCTTCATCGGAATAGTACACAAAGCCTTTTTCATCATCCACTGCAATGGCCTCGATTTCTTCCTTACCACTAAAACTACCAAATTTCCTTACCAAGTTGGACTTGACCACTGCACTGTCCATCTCCAATTTGTACTGATAGAGATACGAACCGCTGGGACCGGTCTTTCTTCCCACAATGGCATAAATGGCTGAATCCTCAGGGGATTTGTACAGGCTTATGCCCATGGGCAAGCGTTGTTCCAAGTTGGTCTCATCTTGAAAAACAGAAAAACCACCACCGTCCAAAGGCTGCATATCGGGTACGGAGAATAATCGAAATTGTTGCTTTTCCCTTTCCGTAAAGGCCAAAATATCCACGGCAACGGAATCGTTCAATTGAAAACCATATTCCAGGTCTACGTTGTTAGGGCGTTCAATATTTTTGATGGATTTCTCAGGAATGATCTTCCCATCGAGACCAAAAGCATAGATGCCCCCATTGGTTTCCTTATCGGTTCCGAAAACGATGCTTTTTGAAGGGTCGTTTGGATGGATCCAAATAGCGGGGTCATCGGTATCGTTGGGTGTTTTTTCGGTAATGATATCCGGTGCTATGGCCGGAAGTTTGCTTCCCTGCGGTTGACAGGATACTATCAAAATGGCAAGGAACGGTATATATAATTTTTTCATTGGAAATGCTTTAAGCAAAAACCGCCCTTAAAAGGGCGGTCATCACGCCTTATATTGTCTTCTTATTTTTTGAACAAGTCATATTTCAACCCGAAGGTCCATCGGGTACTGTAAAATTCCGCTTGTTGTGTTCTTTCCTTCACCGCTTGGAAATATCTTAAAGGTTGGTTGGTGATATTGTTCACATCGGTATAGATCCTCAAGTTTTTGTTGATGGCAAAACTAGCATTGAAATCCAAGAAGAACTGCGTATCATAGTATCTGTCCTCAAAGGCATTTCCTCCAATCTCATCGATATAGGAATCGGAAAAGTTGGCCGACAGCCTGGCACTGAACCTACTGTCCGCATAACCCAACGAGCCGTTGAACATATTCGGAGCCGTGTTGGGAAGATCTAAATCGGTACGCTCGTCGCCATCTTCATTACGGATACCATCCGCACTGGAGGTCAAATAGGTATAGTTCAAATAGATGCTGAAATTTCTGGCGAATCCTGGTAAGAAATCCAATTGTCTTTGGAAGGATAGTTCAGCTCCAAAAATGGAAGCGGAATCCCCGTTCAAAGGTTGGAAGACATCATATCCCGTTGTGCCCGACCCAAAAGTATCATCCTGAGCCTCGGTGATGAAGGTATAAATGAAGTCGTTGATCTTTTTATAAAACACCCCACCAGAAATAATCCCTACGCTTTCAAAATAATGTTCGGCATTCAGGTCAAAGTTCATGGAAGTGGTAGGGTCCAACTCTGGATTGCCCACAACCACTTCGGCATCCTCGTTGATGATCTCTGCCCTTGGAATCAAATCTGAATAATTGGGTCGGGCCAAGGTATTGGTCCAAGCAAATCTCAAAATGGTGCTGTTGTCCACATCGTACTTGAAGTGTACCCCTGGCAAAACATTGGTATATGAGTTTTCATCGGATACGGGTTGCACCTCAATGCCTTCCTCAATACCGTTGTCTTCATCTTCTTCAATGTAGATGACCCTATTGCCATCGGATTCCAATTTGGTATTCTCGACCCGTAAACCAGCCAAAACACTCAATTTGTCTGTAAGTTTCTGGTTGAACATAGCATAGACAGCCAAAACATTTTCCTTCACCTTAAAGTTTCCTGGAAGATATTCGTCAGGGACATCCTCACCATTGGTGCTGTTCAAATCCAAAGAACCCAACCACTCTTCGCTCACAAAAGTACCTGCTTGGTATTTGCTGCCCGCCAAATAATCGGGGTCGGTATATATTTTTGTAGGAAGATCGGCCAAAGTTGGGTACATATCCTCCAAATCGTACTCGAAGAAATCATTTTCACGCTCCTTGGTCTTGAACCGACCTCTGGCACCAAATTTCACGGTTCCGTTCCCCTGCCCAAAAAAATCGGCAGGCAACTCAAAATTGACGAAAAAGTTCATATCCTCTTCATCGGTATATTGGTTTTCATTGGTCACTTCCCCAAATTCAAAGCTGCCCAAATCATTAAAATCGTTTGGATCCACGGCAGTCATGATCGGATACTTGGGATTGCTGTTGTCGTTATTGACGATGTATTCTGATTCGTATTCGGCATAGCGTTCGTTCAAACGTTCTTCGGATGCCTTGGCGTAGGAAGCCATCCAATCCAGTTTCAAAGACCCCCACAAGTGATTACCGCCAAGGGTATAGTTCTGCATGCGCTGATCTTCCAAACGGGCATTTTGGTTACGACCGCCTGCAATACCCCCTTTGGTCTGTCTTTTGATTTCCGCAGGGAAACGGGTCAATGCACCATTGGTGATGGTAAAATCGCCCACTTCAATATCCTCTCCATCCAAAATTTCTTGTTCCAAACGGAAACGGTTTTCACGATCATCACGCCAATTGTACATGGTCTTCAAGAAAATATTGTTGCTAGGGTCGATCTGGAAATCAAAATTAGCGGCAAAGCTCCTTCTTACCCGTTGTACAAAATAGGTACGCTGTTCAGTGACATTGGTATAGGGATCCACATCCACTTCTTCCAAAATCGGATCGCCCTCATCATCTTCTTCTCCTGTGTTGTACTCAAATTCGTTCTCCCATTCGGCTTCAATATCGTCCGATCCAAAATCATTGTCGTTGATGGTAGCGGAAAGCATGTATCCGAATTTTCCGTCTTTGGTACGATCTCCCACCAATATAGACCCGTTCCAAATTCTTTTATCAGTGATAAAATTGATCCCTGATCCAGCCGTAGCAGAAACCCTGAATCCTTGGGGAGCTGTACGGGTAACCAAGTTTACCGATCCACCCAATGCATCGGCATCCATGTCAGGCGTTACCGCTTTGTTGACCTCAATGGTCTGGATCATATCCGAAGGTATCAAATCCATTTGGACATTTCTGTTATCGGCTTCCGCAGAAGGAATCCTGCTTCCGTTTAATGTCACGGAGTTCAACTGTGGCGACAAACCACGAACGATAATGTTCCTCGCCTCACCTTGGTCCACCTGCATGGTAATCCCTGGAATACGCTTGACCGCGTCACCGATATTCGCATCAGGAAACTTACCAATTTGATCTGTGGAAACCACATTGGTAATGTTCATGTTGGTCTTTTGGGTATTAAGGGCCTTGGCCTGTCCACTAAGTCCATATGCGCTTACCTGTACTTCATCCAGCTCAACACTGGTAGGATTCAACGACATGTTCACGGAAGTAGTTTTTCCGGATGTAACGGCAACTTCTTGCTCCACGTCTGCATATCCCATGTAGGATACTTTTAGAGTGTAGTTTCCTTCGGGGATTCCCACCAAGGTGAATCGACCGTCAAAATCAGTGATTCCTCCTTTGGAGATAGATTCGATATAAACATTTGCACCAGGAACATATATTCCATTTTCATCGGTAATGGTTCCCTGTATATTTCCCGTTTGGGCCTGCGCCATGGCAGTGCCAAACACAAGAAAGAGCGTTACAAAAAGTAGTTTTTTTAGGTTCATTGGTTTCATTTTGGTTCTTGTTAGAATGCATTCCAAAACTATGTATATCAACCTATTAAGCTTTAAATTAAAGGGAAACAAAAAGGAAACAAAAGGAAAAATGGACAGAAACAAGAGGGCAACAATTACAGTTTTTTTACATTGGGCTAACCTTTTCTAAAAAGAGGATGTAAAACCAGGTCAGAGATCGATCATAAAGTTTACCAATTCCTCTTTTTGGTCTATGGGAAGTTTTTTTCGGAGTCGGTGACGGGCCACACGAACACTATCGGGGGTCACCCTTAAAATAGAGGCGATTTCTTTGGAGGATAGGTTTAGACGCAATAGCATGCCCAAACGGAGTTCGGCCGGGGAAAGGTTGTTTTCGGACAAGGTTGAAAGTTTTTTGATGAACTCTGGATGTATTTCCTTAAAAAAGGTCATGAACTCATCCCATTCTTGTTCTTGTTGTAAGTTAAAATCGATTTCTTTCACCAACGCCTTAATTTTTTCGGAAGTGTCCATATGCTTCCTAGCTGCAATGTTCCTCAATGTATTGGCGAGATCAAGCAAAATCTTGTTTTTCTGGGACAGGTGCAGACTATATCGGGACAATGAGGATGTTTTAAGTTGCACCTCCTGCTGCAGATTCTTTTCCTCTATGGCCTTCTTTTCCAACTCTGCTTTGAGCATGCGCTGTTTATATTCCTGGATCTTGAGCTTTGCCTTTCTTTTCCTCCCTAGATAGTTATACAAAATGGTAAGAATGGCAGCAATGGCAAAAAGGGCCACCCACAATAGGTTTTGATTGGCACGGCTCACCTTGTTCTGCTCTTTCAACAATTGGATCTCGGCCTCTTTTTTGTTGGTCTCATAAATAGTCTGGAGCACATTGAGTTGGTCGGTGTTCTGCGCCCTGAGCATGGCGCTGTTGAACTCCTCGGCCTGTAAAAGATGGGCATGGGCCTTTTCAAAATCACCCAAAAAAGCATACGTCTTCGATAGATCTTTATGGGCGCTTTCCAATTGGTGGAAATCTTTCAGTCTTTGGGCAACTTCCAAGGCCATTGCGGTTTTTTCAAGGGCTGCGGGATAGTTTCCCGTTTTCCTAAAGGAATCCCCCAAATTATTGAGCACGTTGACCTCTTCCACTGTTCCCTTCCCCTTCAAATATTGATAAGCTTTGTTGAAATATTGGTATGCCATGTCAAACTGCTCCAAATCCTCATAAATGCTCCCAATATTCTCATTGGTCATGGCCACCCCATGTTGGTCTCCCATTTTTTGGAACAACAAGAGGCTTTCTTTCTGATCTTTCAATGCTTCCTCATATTCCCCTTGCTTTTCATGGCTCGCACCCAGCAATCCCAATGAAACGGCCAAACCTTTATTGTTCTTTATCCCCTTGGAAGCATTTAAGGTTTCTGTGAAATGTTGTTCTGCAAGCTCAAAGTTGTTCAACGATAGATACACCTTACCAATGTTGTTGTTCAGGGTGATGAAAAGGGTGTCATTGAAATCGGTTCCCAATTGGTCCAACGCCTTGTTGTATTGCTCCATGGCTTCGGAGTACAGGCCTAGTGAGTGGTAATATTCTCCTAGTTTTAAATGGCTTTGTGCAATTTTTTTGGGCTGGTCCGGATTCTTTTTTGAGGCTTCCAACTGCTTTTGAAGGGTGTGGAATATGGAACTGGACTCGCTTGACGGTTTTCCTCCTGAGGATTGTTGTGCAAGACCATCGCTATGGACAAGGATGACCAGAAACACCGCAACATAAGCACACCCTACTATTTTCTTCATGGATAGACCTTGGAATAAGGGAATCAAGAAAACCATTCGACCTCATCCCAACATCACCATTAGGTTATTAAACCTTTAAAAAATAAACGGAAAACAAAAAGGCCCCACAATTGTAGGGCCTTTGAAGTATATATAAACTTGTTCTTAAGCTTGGAAAGGCTCGATGGAAACAAAAGATTTTCCACCCGCTTTTTTCTCAAACTTAACGATACCGTCTACCTTGGCATGCAAGGTATGGTCTTTACCTGCGTATACGTTGTCTCCAGGATTGTGCTTGGTACCACGTTGTCTAACGATGATGTTACCAGCAACAGCGGCCTGACCACCAAAAATCTTAACGCCCAAGCGTTTCGATTCTGATTCCCTACCGTTTTTTGAACTACCTACACCTTTCTTGTGAGCCATGATATCTAAATTTTGGTTCTATTCTTATTTGCTTAATGCTTCGATCAACTCGGCTTTCTTCATAGAAGAGTAACCGCTAATGTCCTTGGCCTTGGCCAAATCTCTCAATTCAGCTACGGTTTTTGAACTTAGGTCCTCAGTTGCCTTTGGAGCTTCTGCTTTAGGGGCCTCAACTTTTTTAGCTGCTTCCTTTTTAGGCTCCGCAGCAGGTTTTTCAGCTTTGGCCTTTGCTGGAGCAGCTTTCTTGGCACCAGAAGCAACAATACTTTCAACCACAATCTCGGTCAAATATTGTCTGTGTCCGTTTTTCTTTTGGTAACCTTTACGTCTTTTCTTTTTGAAAACGATCACCTTATCTCCTTTAAGGTGCTTTACAACTTTGGCTTCTACAGCCGCACCTTCTATGACTGGGGCGCCAATGGTAACGTTTCCTCCATCTTCCAAAAGAAGGACTTTGTCAAAGGTAACTTTGCTACCTTCATCCTCCTGCAAACGGTGAACGTACACTTTTTGGTCTTTTGCAACTTTGAATTGCTGCCCTGCCATCTCTACAATTGCGTACATAATGCGTTGATTAGATTAAAATTATACCGCTTTATCAATTTTAGCGGGTGCAAATATACTGCTAAATCCTTAATCCACAAGTATTATTACCGCATTTAGGTATTATTTTTTGCCGTTGTTGGAGGTTTTGAACAACTGCATGAAGGAAAGGGTCAGTACCAAGGTAGTGGCGAACCCCATGATGGCCACCGTAAAGAAAACGATTCCCTGAAAGTTTTTATAGTCCTTAGACCATGCCGTGGACAGCTCGTCCAAAAAACCACTGTCCAATTCCGTGGCATAGAGCGCAAAAAAAATGGTGAACAGGAGTGTCGCCACAAAGCCCGTAGTGACCCCGGCCGTAAACCCGTTTCCATAATTAAAACCCTTGCCTTGCCGCAGCTTTGTGTATTTTATGGTCTCATAAATCCCAAAACCCGTGATCACCCCATTGAACAGACTAAAGAAAACATTGGTGTGCTTGCCCAATAATGCCAAGATCAAAAAATAGGCAATCAGTACGGCACTGGTTACAATGCCAAAGCGGATCGGAAGGGTTAAATTTTTCATTATCATGCTTTTTGAATCCATTGTTTAAATTACTGAATGTTTGCCAATTATGCTATAAATTGTGGTAAAAGACTGACCCTACATTCTACTTTCTTTTGATTTTATCCTATATTTAGCGTAACATCGATCAAGAAATCGCTACCAACCTCTGAACAACACCATTAATTTCTAATACTGACATTTACAATGAAAAAACACTTGCTTTCTGCATTTTCGTTGCTCCTTGTGGGAACCTTGGTTTCTGCACAAGAAGTGGCATTTGAAGAGTATGATCTGGACAACGGGTTGCATGTGATCTTGCATCAGGACAACTCCGCTCCGGTGGTGACTGTCTCCGTTATGTACCACGTTGGATCGAAAGATGAAGATCCCCAAAAAACGGGGTTTGCCCATTTCTTTGAACACCTGCTGTTCGAAGGCACTGAAAATATTGCCCGTGGAGAATGGGATCAAATAACAGCGGCCAACGGAGGAAGAAACAACGCCAACACTTTTTTGGATCGCACCTATTATTATGAGGTTTTCCCATCCAACAGTTTGGAAGTAGGCCTTTGGTTGGAATCTGAACGGATGATGCACCCGATCATCGGGCAGGTTGGGGTCGACACCCAAAAAGAAGTGGTCCAGGAAGAAAGAAGGCTGCGTGTGGACAATTCCCCTTACGGTGCCTTTTTTGAGCAACTTTTAAAAAACCTGTATACGAAACACCCATACCGTTGGGCGGTAATCGGTTCTTTGGACCATTTGGCCAGCGCCACTTTGGATGATTTCAAAAAATTCAACAAAACCTATTATGTGCCCAACAATGCCGTATTGATCGTGGCGGGGGACATTGACTCTGAAAAGACCAAAAAAATGGTCACCGATTATTTTGGGCCCATTCCAAAAGGTGCCGATATAAAAAGACCCGATATCAAGGAAGACCCCATTACCCAAACCATTTATGCAAAATATCATGACCCCAACATCCAGATTCCAGCTATTTTGTTGGCTTACAGGACTCCGGGGCAAGGTCAACGTGATGCGTATGTCATCAACATGATATCCACCTATTTGAGTGATGGTGAAAGTTCCAAACTCTACAAAAAATTGGTGGACGAAAAGAAAATGGCACTTCAGGTCATTTCCGTGCCCATCGATGCCGAAGATTATAGCTCTTATGTAGTGGGGGCGCTTCCCGTAGGCGAAAATTCCATCCAAGACCTTAAAAAGGAAATCGACGAAGAAATCCTAAAACTTCAAATGGAACTGATTTCTGAAAAGGATTATCAAAAACTCCAGAACAAGTTCGAAAACATGTACGTGAATGCCAATAGTAGTGTTGAAGGCATCGCAAACAATCTTGCCGAAGACTATTTGTTAAAGGACAACACCAACCTCATCAATACCGAAATCGACATTTATCGCTCCATAACCCGTGAAGAAATCATGGAAGTGGCCAAAAAATATTTGAAGGTGAACCAGCGAGTGGAATTGGAATATTTACCAGAACAAAAAGACGCTAACTAAGATGAAAAAGTATTTTGTATTGACCGTGCTGTCTTTATTGATGACGGCATCATACGCGCAGATTGACAGGAGCAAACAACCCAAACCGGGACCCGCTCCAGAGATAAACCTTAAAGAACCTGCCCGTTTTGAACTCAGCAACGGATTGAAGGTATTGGTAGTAGAAAACCATAAACTTCCAAGGGTCCGGATTCAATTGACCATTGACAATCCTCCTATTTTGCAAGGGGATAAGGCCGGAGTTTCCGATTTAACATCCAGCATGCTGGGCAAGGGTTCCAAAAACATCCCTAAAGATGATTTTTATGAGGAAGTGGACTTTTTGGGGGCCAATATCTATGTGGGCGACCAAAGTGCCTTTGCAAGCTGCCTTTCCAAATATTTCCCAAGGATTTTGGAACTGTTGGCCGATGCCGCCCTCAATCCAAACTTTACCCAAGAGGAGTTTGAAAAGGAAAAGGATAAAATCCTAACGGGCATCAAATCCGAGGAAAAAGACGTTTCCGCCATTGCAACTCGGGTCCAGACAGCCTTGGCTTATGGCAAAAACCATCCTTATGGTGAAATCACCACGGAGGAAACCGTGAACAACGTAACGCTTGCCGATGTGGAACAATTTTATCGTTCTTATTTTGTTCCTGCCAATGCGTATTTGGTGGTCATCGGGGATGTAGAGTTTGATAATGTAAAGGAACTTGTGACCAAATATTTTACCCCTTGGTCCAAGGCGGTGCCCCCTTCCTTTACCTATTCAGACCCAACAGATGTGCAATACAACCAGATCAATTTTGTGGATGTGCCGAACGCCGTACAATCCGAAGTGGCAGTGGAGAACATCACCAACTTGAAGATGAAGGATCCCGATTATTTGGATGCCCTTTTGGCCAACCGCATTTTAGGAGGGGGATCTCAGGCCCGCTTGTTCAAAAACCTGAGGGAGGACAAAGGCTACACGTACGGATCTTATTCCGGACTCCGCGACAATAAGTACAGCCCCATGCGCTTTAGTGCGTATGCCCAAGTGCGAAATGCAGTGACCGATAGTTCCGTGGTTCAGATCTTGGAAGAAATCAACAAGATGACAACCGAGCCTGTAAGCGCAGAGGAATTAGCCAATGCCAAGGCCAAATACGCGGGTAGCTTTGTAATGGCTTTGGAAAGTCCTGAAACCGTTGCCAATTATGCCTTGAATATTGAAACAGAGGGATTATCCAAGGATTTTTACAAGACCTATTTGGAACGTCTTCAATCCGTTACTGCCGAAGACGTGCAAAAAGCGGCCAAAAAATACTTTTCTACCACCAACGCAAGGGTGGTGGTTACAGGAAAGGGAAGTGATGTTTTGGAAAACTTGGAAAAAGTTTCCTTTAATGGGAAAACCGTTCCCGTACTGTTCTACGACAAATACGCCAACAAAACCGAAAAACCCAATTACAACGCAGAAGTTCCCGAAGGAATAGATGCCAATACCGTTTTGGAAAAATATATTGAAGCCATCGGCGGAAAATCCAAATTGGATGGTGTAGAGTCGTATTCCATGGTTGCCGAAGCTGAAATGCAGGGCATGAAACTGGAACTTGAGATGAAGAAAACCACCAAGGACCAGTTTATGCAAGATGTTAAAGTGATGGGGAATTCCATGTCCAAGCAAGTGTTGGACGGAGACTCCGGTTACATGGTGGTCCAAGGACAACGAAAGGACCTTTCTGCTGAAGAAATTGAGAAAATCAAGGAAGAATCGTCCGCTTTCCCCGAATTGAACTATTTGGCTGCAGGAAATGTTTCTTTGGAAGGCATTGAGCCTGTAGGAGATTCCAAAGCCTATAAACTCAAAATCAGTGATGGCAAAACCGCCTATTACGATGTGGAAACCGGTCTAAAAGTACAAGAGATCAATACCCAGGAAGTACAAGGTCAACAAATGACCAGCACTTTGGGGTACGGTGACTACCAAGAAGTCTCCGGTATCAAATTTCCGTTCAAGATCACCCAAAACATGGGTCCCCAAACCTTTGAGTTCATGGTAAAAGAAATCAAGGTAAACGAAGGGGTAGACGCCTCGGATTTTAAATAATCACATCATACTTTATTGAAAAGGCGCCCAAATGGGCGCCTTTTTTGTTTTCACTTTACATCAACCTTAAAAACTGTATTGCACAAAAGCCGTAAGGTTCCGACCTGGATCATTGATCGGTACCCTTCCATAATCGGCTTGGTTCACGAACGAAAAATTCAGGTGGTTGTGATAGGCCACATCAAAAACATTGGATGCGGCAACACCAACGGTAAAATGCTTGAAAGGTTTGGCACCAAAACTCAAGTCCACAATACCGTAACCATCGGTCTCCGTTTCCCCGAAGGAAGGAGCGATATCGGATTGTTTGGAGGTAAGAGTATAAGTTGCCCTTGCCCACATTTTTTCCTTTTCAAAACGTAGGTTAAAACGTGACACCAAAGGTGGGGTCAAAGGCAATGATTCATCCAGATCCTTGTTTTTGGCATATACATAGGACAATTCCGTTTTGAACGAGAAATCTTGAAGAAAATCCAATTGCGCGAAAACCTCAAAACCTGTTTTATAGGCTTGGTCCAAATTGGCAAACCTTTTCACCTCCGTAGGCTGAACCATGGGCATATATTTCTTGTCCAGACTAGGATCAATGACTGCCACAATGTAATTCTCATAAATGGAGTAATATACTGAGGCTCCATAATCCAATCCATTGAAAACATAACCCTCAAAATGGCTGTTCGCCTTCATACCCAATTCAAACTGATTATTCACTTCTGCATCCAAATACGGATTGCCCACATATTCGTACGCATCCTGGCCCACTGTAAAATTGTTGATGTACCGTTCGATCATATTGGCAGAACGCACACCCCTACCAAAGGCCAATTCAAACAAAAGATTGGAACTCACCATATATTTGAAGGACACCGTTGTACTGATATTATTTTCGGTCCTTGCCTCCAAATCAGGGTATAGTGCCACAAAATCTTCCGCAGGGGCATCAGCTTTGGAACGAACCAAATCGTACCGAACACCAATGTTCATCAAGAATTTTTCTGAAATAGGATATTTCCCTTCCACGAAAGCACCATAGTCATCGATCTGGGCGTCTTGCCAAACCTCATCCACGAACTCCATGGGCATGGGCAGTAAATCCCCATTCATGTTGCGTTTTACCAAACGCGTCCTGTTTCCTGTCCTCCCAACAGAAAGCGCATCAATCCCTGTGTACAATTTAAGATCTTGGACAGGCCTCCATTCCAATTCGACCCTCCCACCCATTGTGGTGGCATCGACCTCGGAAACCGCTTCGGTACTGTTGTAACTTGGCCGAAGCTCATTCGACATGATATGATCCACTTTGGACCGATACAATTTGGCACTCAGGGTCTTTAGATCGCCTGACAGACCATCCAATTTGTAATCCAACGAAAGGACATTACTATTGTCCTCTTTGGTATCCATGGGCAAACCGGCATGTAGCACATCACGTCCAAAAGACTGCCGAAAACCGACCTGAATCCGTTGGTTTTCATCAGGATTGTACCCCAATTGCACCCCATAATCGGTACTCTTGAAAGATGAAGGTACTTCGTTGCCATCTCCATCTTCATAGTTTCCAAAATCGCGGTAGCCGGCATTAAAATTCACATCGAAGTCTTCCTGTACGTATTTTACATTGGCAAAGGTGGTAATGGCATTCCCATTGTTCTCCCCACCAAAATTTACCTTGCCATGGTATCCCTTTTCCTGCCTTTCCACTTCTTGGGTCACCAAATTAACGATGCCGCCAAAGGTGGGGCCATACCTGAACGTGTATGGACCTTTGACGACCTCCACCCGTTCGATCTCTTCTGGAATCACATGGGTGGTGATGGGATCCATTCGGTTAGGGCAGGCATGCATGACCTTGGTACCCCCATTGAACTGCACATTGAGTTGCTCATATTGTGATGCCCTAAACGAAGGGTCTATGGCATAATTGCCCCTTTTGATCAAGGCAAATCCATTGATGTCCTTAAAAAGGTCGGCCACATTTTTGGATTGTACCACCTTTTTTTCCGGTTCGCTCTTGAACATGGAAAATACGGGATCGGTCTTACTTTTTCCTTCCACCAAGACCTCATCCAATTGAACGGGGGGCTTTACGATGGAATCCTGCGCTATAGACACTTGCGCATAGGACACAGCGGTCCCAAAAGACAAAACACAAAGTTTTGTCATTGAACTGATATTCATTTTGATATAAAATTTAAGATTATACAATGCAGCAAACCAGGTTTGCCGACTTATACTGTGAAATCTTAAACAATGGGCGGTTTGTTCAGGACATCGCTGAACCTGTAGGAATAATTGTTGGTATAATGATGGTACACATTATCGGTATCGATGGCATTTTGAAGTCTGAAATCTGGCAACTTCACAAAAAAGACCAGTACCTGCTCCCAACCAATGATGGGCATGGGGCGCTCATCCTCATCGGTTTGCGCCTGGAGCATTTTGGCCAGCATACATTTACCGTCGCACTTCAATTCAGGTTTGTCCTTGTTCTCACAAAGTCGCTCTATAAATCCTTCCCTATCAATGCTATAATACACGTACATACAAGAAAAGCGAAGATTGCTCATCAGAATAAAAGCAACAAAAAGTCCTATCAAAATGGACTGCCCCCCCTTTATATATACTTGTGCTTGGACCAAAGATTTGCTATACTTTAAAAATAATTACAAAGATAAGGAGTACCTGCTATATTTTTAGTAACCATAATCACCTATTAATACTTTTTAGGTGAGTATTATCCTTACATAAGCGATTTCCTAACTAACTTTGAATTTTAAACTAGGTACATGAAAAAAATACTATCCTTATCCGTTCTTGCTTTATCCCTAAGTATCATATCCTGTAAAGAGGAAAAAAAGACTCCCGAGGGACCAACCCAAATGGAGCGAGTAATGGCCATCCATGACGAGGTGATGCCAGAAATGGGAAAATTGGGGAAATTGGTCGGTCAACTGAAAGCCAAAGTTGACACCACTGAAGTGGGCCAACAATACGAAGCGGCCATGAAAGATCTTCAGGAAGCCCATGTATCCATGATGGATTGGATGAAGGAATTTGGCGATCGGTTCAACTCCGATGAAATACTGAATGGGAAGGAACTCACCGAGCAAAAACAAAAATGGCTCAACGAGGAAGAAGAAAAAGTACAAGTCGTAAAAGACCAGATCAATAATAGTATTGCCAAAGCGGAAGCCCTTTTGGCCAAGGCGAAGGAGGAATAATCACTCCCACCTGATACTTTCCATAATCCTTCGGATGTCATTCTGTAAGTACATGGCCGCTGGAAGGATGGAATCGTAATTAGGTTTAGCATAAAAATACAAGGACCCGGTCACAAAATGTTGGATGCTGTCCGTTACATAAAACTGGGACTGGGATGCCGCATTCCCGCTGACCTCGTAGAACATACCATAGACGCCATGATCTTGGTTGATATAGGGCTGTTCTATGATGTTGTCCGCTTTTACCACATGTTCGTATGACAATTTCTGTGCATCTATCAACAAGGTGTCCAAATTTCCATGAACTGGTTTATAGGTTAGATAGATGGACCCATGCATCATTGGATAGTCCACCTCCAAGGAACAATCCTTGTTTTCCTTGATTTCAGAAAGGGTATTTTGATCAAATACATAAGGACAGTCCAAATTGGTTTGGACATATGTTGCAGCAGGGTATTCCAAGCGCAACATGGCCTTGGGTTTGGGCAGTACGTCTTCCTTACACCCCATAAAAAGTATGGCTAAAACGAAGAATATAATCGGGCTATGCTTCATGGGGCAAGGTTACTTTTATGCGTTTCAATCTTTTTTTGTCCATACTTTCCACAATAAACTGGTAATCATTGAACATCACCTTTTCTCCCACTTTCGGGAAACTACCGGAGATTTCGAGTACAAATCCGGCGATGGTTTCCGATTCCCCTTTTTGGTTTTCAAATTCCTCTTCATCCTCAATCTTCACCACCCGATAAAAATCTTTTAGGGCCGTCTTTCCATCAAAAACATAAGTATGGTCATCCAATTTGGAGAAAATCAAATCTTCATCATCAAACTCATCACTAATATCGCCCACGATTTCTTCGATTACGTCTTCCAAAGTAACGATCCCCGAAGTACCCCCATATTCATCCACCACCACGGCCAAATGGTTTTTCTTTTCCTGAAATTCCAATAATAGGTCGTCCAGTTTTTTATTCTCCGGAACAAAGTAGGGTTCACGGATGAGTGACATCCAATTAAAACTTTTACGGTCGATATAAGGCAAAAGATCCTTTACATAAAGCACTCCCAAAACATTGTCCATATTCTCGGAAAACACCGGAATCCTGGAATATCCATTCTTTTTGATTTCCAAAAGCACTTCCGGGAACTTCATTTTTTCGTTGAGGGCAAAAATATCGATGCGAGGTTGCATCACTTGCTTGGTATCGGTATTCCCAAAGGTCACGATGCCTTCCAAGATCTTCTGCTCTTCCTTAGTGGTATCGCCTTCGGAGGCAAGTTCCAATGCTTGTGACAAGTGATTTACACTTAGGCTGGACTTTTGTTTACCAAGTTTATCTTCCAAATACAATGTGGCCGACCGCATGGGCATACTCAATGGGGTGAACAAAAAACTCAAGCCTTTTAAGGGCACGGCCATAAATTGGGAAAACTGCACCCGGTTGCGGTTCGCATATATTTTGGGAAGGATTTCCCCGAACATCAAGATCAAAAAAGTAGCCATCACCACTTCCAACAAAAACCGAAGGGTTCCATCAATCCCTACAAAGAGGGTGTCTCCAATGGAACTGAACAATAACACAATGCCTATGTTTATGGCATTGTTGGTGATCAGAATGGTGGCCAATAATTTTTTGGGCTTGTCCAACAAACGTGCAATCAACTTTCCACGTGAAGAATCATTTTCTTCCAGTTCGTTGATGTCGGTCTGGGATAGTCCGAACATGGCGACTTCTGCCGCAGAAATCAAGGCCGACCCTGCCAACAGAAACAAAAGCACAAGTATTTTTATAGTGAAGATTCCACTAAACGCCGTAAAGAAAATTGCCAAACAATGGGGCTCGGGATCCAAATTTGTATCGCTTTAAACTTTATTTTTAGAATGGTAGGTCATCATCCTCTTCGGTATCATCTACAGGGACTTCCGGGGCACTGGGTCGAGATGGTACATTCTGTGGCGCAGTACCCGACATTTGGGTATTTGCCATACTTTCATTTTTGGTGGTCAAAAATGTAAAGTCCTGAACATGCACCTCGGTGGTATACCGCATGTTGCCATCTTCACCCTGCCATTGTCTGTTCTTCAACCTTCCCTCCACATACACCTTATCTCCTTTACTCAGGTATTTTTCACATATTTCAGCAGCCTTGTTCCTTACCACTATATTGTGCCATTCCGTATTGGTCACCTTCTCACCTGTCTGCCTATTGGTATAGGTCTCATTGGTGGCCAATGGAAATCTGGCTATACAGTTACCTCCTTCAAAATAGTGAATTTTCACTTCGTCTCCCAAATGCCCGATCAGCATTACTTTGTTCAATGTTCCACTCATAGTTCTCTAATTAATCAAAAATACTAAATTTTCAATGTCCTGATAAAATCGGCTATCAAAACAGGTACCGGGAATTGGCTTACTTCTTCCCAAGCCGTTCCCTCCTCCAATATATCAGAAGTTTTTACGATCCAAAATTTTGTGTGTAAATGTTGATGGGAAAGTTTGTGGATGATGGGATCCGGGTTGTAAGGTGTAGCCATATCCAGCAATTGTAGGTTGCTTTCACTTTTTAAATAATGCTCCATTTCGTCAGGATTCATTTCTTTTTCTGACTCCACCAACGGGAATTGATACAAGTTTTGCCAAATACCCTTGCCCTTTCGTTGCTCCAATAATGTATTGTTATGGATATCCAAATACACCAAATAATTAAAGTGGCGTACCCGTACTTTAGTCTTGTTGTTCTTTATGGGAAGGTTGTCCACCTTGTTTTCCTTAAGGGCCACGCATCCCTCATTCAAGGGACAAAGCAAACAATAGGGTTTTTTGGGCGCGCATTGGATGGCCCCAAACTCCATGATCCCTTGGTTGTAATCCCGAATCTGTTCCGCATCCATGACCTCCCTCGCCAATTCTTTAAAATATTTTATGCCCGAAGGACTGTTTATGGGAAGGTCCACGCCAAAATATCTGGCCAACACCCGATACACATTACCGTCAACCACCGGTTCGGGCACATTAAAACAGAAAGAGGCAATGGCACTGGCGGTATAATCCCCAACCCCTTTCAGGGATTTTAGGTCCTTGTAGGTCCGTGGAAATTCGCCTCCAAATTGCTCCACCACCATTTTTGCGGTGGCATGCAGGTTACGGGCACGGGAATAATACCCAAGGCCCTGCCAAAGCTTCAATACCTTTTCCTCTGGAGCCTGGGCCAGATCATAAACCGTGGGGAAAGCCTCCAAAAACCTATGGTAATAAGGCATTCCTTGCACCACTCGGGTCTGTTGGAGCATGATTTCGGATAGCCAAATCTTATAGGGATCACGGGTTTCCCTCCAAGGAAGTTCCCTTTTATGCGTATGGTACCAATCCAGAATTTTATGGGAAAAAGACATGCAAAAAAATACTAGGAATCAAATGTATCAGTTTATATACTTAAAATTAAAGGGTTTAAACGAAAGATTAATTTTAATGTTTATATTTGCAAGCCGAAAAAAACAAGAAAAAATAATCAAGAGAAATGACGAAAGCAGATATTGTAACTAGAATCTCAGAGAAACTAGGAATTGAAAAAGGAGACGTGCAAGCGACAGTGGAGTCTTTTATGGATGAGGTAAAAGCATCCTTGGAAAACGGAGATAATGTTTACCTAAGAGGATTTGGAAGTTTTATCATCAAGACCAGAGCTGAAAAAACAGGAAGAAATATTTCCAAGAACACCACCATCAAAATTCCAGCACACAATATCCCTGCATTCAAGCCGGCCAAAGTATTTGTGGAAGGTGTAAAAAGCAACGTTGAAGTAAAATAAATTTATAACACTAAAGGAAGAGCCATATGCCGAGTGGAAAGAAAAGAAAAAGACATAAGGTAGCGACCCACAAGCGTAAAAAACGTAGAAGAGCTAACCGACACAAGAAAAAGTAGTTGCAACAACTACTTTTTCATTTTACACGTAAACGTTCTTTGACATAGAGATTCAAGAAGCGAATTTCAGTCGGTCCGAAAAATGACCGACACCATATATTGTTTAATCATTTGTCCCACAATCTTCGATTGGGACGAATAAAAATCGATTCAGGTGAATAGAGAATTAATTGTTAGATCTACTCCCGAAGCAGTCGATTTTGCCTTACTAAAGGATGGAAAACTAATAGAATTCCACAAAGAAGAGGATAACAACAACTTTTCCGTAGGGGATATCTTCCTAGCCAAGATAAGAAAACCCGTTACAGGCCTAAATGCGGCATTCGTCAATGTAGGTTATGAAAAAGATGCGTTCCTGCACTATCATGACCTTGGTCCGCAGTTGTCCTCCATGTTGAAATTCATCAAAAGAGTCAGGACAGGGAAGTTAAAGGACTATACCCTCAAAGATTTTCCATTTGAAAAAGACATTGACAAGAATGGCAGCATCAACGATGTGATCAAGGCCAATCAGTCATTATTGGTACAAATTGTAAAAGAACCCATATCCACCAAGGGCCCTAGGATAAGCTCCGAGCTATCCATTGCGGGCCGTTACTTGGTCATGGTCCCGTTTTCCGATCGGGTCTCGGTATCACAGAAAATAGCGAGCAAGGAAGAAAAGGACCGCTTGATCAGACTCGTGAAGAGTATCAAGCCCAAGGGATTTGGTGTCATTATCCGTACCGTTGCAGAAGGCAAAAAGGTTGCTGAACTGGACAAAGATCTTCAGAACCTGCTTTCCAAATGGATAGCAATGTGCAAGAAATTGCAGCGAGCGCCCCATCCATCCAAAGTGTTGGTGGAACTTAACAGGGCCTCATCCATCCTTCGGGATGTCTTCAACGATTCCTTTACCGGAATATATGTTGACGACGAAACACTTTACAATCAGATCAAGGATTATGTGCATGAAATTGCACCCGAAAAAGAATCCATTGTAAAGCAATACACGGGTCCGGCCCCCATTTTTGAAAAGTTCGGGATCGAACGTCAAATCAAAACCTCATTCGGACGCACAGCATCCATGAGCCGCGGGGCATACCTTGTTATAGAGCATACCGAAGCACTACACGTAATCGACGTGAACAGTGGAAACCGCTCCAACAAGGCAAAGAACCAAGAAGACACCGCTTTGGAAGTAAACCTATTGGCCGCCTCAGAAATTGCAAGGCAGTTGCGTTTGCGCGATATGGGCGGAATCATCGTCATCGATTTTATCGATATGACCAAGGGTGACCACAGAAGAAAACTGTTCGATCATCTTAGGGAAGAAATGAAGGACGATAGGGCAAAACACAAGATTTTGCCCCCCAGTAAATTTGGCCTTGTCCAGATTACAAGGCAACGGGTACGTCCCGAAATGAACATCAAGACCAGTGAGGAAAATCCGAACGTAGCGGGTGCCGAAGTGGAAGCGCCCATTGTCTTGATCGATAAAATCCAGTCAGATCTGGAGAGGATCATCAAAGGTGAGAAAAAGCCGGACGGCATTGTTTTGAACATACACCCGTTCATAGCTGCTTACCTTACCAAAGGTTTTCCTTCCATACGTTCCAAATGGTTCAAGACCTATAAAAAATGGATCAAGATCCAGCCAAGGGATGCATACCAGTATCTGGAATATCGTTTTAAAGACAAAGACGGTAAAACAATCAATATACCTTAATAAAAAGCGGTCCAAATTGGACCGCTTTTTTTGTTTAAAAGGGTTTCGCCACAAAATGCTACTTTTATGCATTCACCAATGCAAGGCACACCATTGAGACCAATTTTATTACTGATATTTATTTTCCTTCTTGCGGCCTGCTCCAAACAAACAGTACAGCCCATATCAAGGTTATTGCAAGATTCCGATTCCATCCAGGGGAAATCATCCTATCTGGAATCTCCTTTTGTAACTGCCGGGGACCGTACCTATATGGTAGGCCATCAAGATGGGAGCTTCCCTCCTTTGGGATGGCACATCAAGGGTGAAATGGGAGGAATCTGGGACCATCCCATCAAGCTTATGGATGGGTTTGATGCCGAAATGATTATCAACGGTCATGTGATGCCCTTCAACAAGGCATCCGAGTTCGTAAACTATCCCTTTGCGAACAAACACCTGTTTGAATTCGACGAAGAAGATATTTCGGTAGAACGTATTCAGTTTGTTCCCGATGGAAAACAAGGCATTTTTGTTCAATATATAATCCATAACAACTCCAAAGAAACCAAAACAGGGAAATTCCAATTTAATGGCCAAACCGATTTAAGACCCACTTGGCTTGGAGAACGAACCAACATGATTGATGGCAAGGACGAAGCCAACTTCGATGGAAAGAAATGGGTGGTAAAGGATGACTCCAATCCATGGTTCAGCATTTTTGGTGCCGAGCAAACCCCTGACTTGACCTTGACCCATGAGAATCCAAATGCCGCCAACGGGGTTTCCAATACTTTGATCTACGAGATCGAGCTTCCTGCCGAGTCAAATTTTATATTGAATTTTACCATCGCCGGATCGTATACTTCCTTGGAAGATGCGGAGGAAAACTATACTTCAATCCAAAACAACTTTTACACCCTTGCCCAAGAAAAGAAGGAAAGATATTCCGAATTGGCCAACAAAACCAAGCTTACCATTCCGGATAAAAACTTGGAACAAGCCTTTACATGGCTCAAGTACAATTGTGATTGGTTGGTGCGTACAGTACCAGAAATCGGAACGGGGATTGGAGCGGGACTGCCTGATTATCCTTGGTGGTTTGGTGGAGATAGTGAATATGCCCTAAAAGGATATATGGCCATAGGCAGGGAAGACATTGTGGAAAAGACCATCCAACTTTTGGATAGTGTTTCCATGGCCATCAATGGCAATGGTCGGATCCTTCATGAAATGTCCACCAATGGAGCTGTTTTCAATAAAGGAAATATTAACGAAACTCCCCAGTTTGCATCATTGATTTGGGAAATCTATAGCTGGAACGGAGACAAAGAATTCCTGAAAAGGTATTTCCCAACGGTACAAAAAGGGCTGGATTGGCTATTATCAGAAAACGATGGCAACCAAAATCTTTTCCCCGATGGTTTTGGGATGATGGAAATTCATGGTCTCAATAGTGAAATGATCGATGTGGCTTCCTACACCCAAAAAGCTTTTTCGGATGCTGCGCAAATGGCCTCCGAATTGGAACAGCCTGAATTGGCCAAAAAGTACCAAACATTGGCAGACAGCTTGAAACAAAAAATCAACGATGAATTCTGGTCTGACCCATTTGGGTCCTATGCTGATTTTATTGGAACGGACAAACAGGCCATCCATCTGATAGAAGATGCCATAGTAAGGGCTGACACCCTGAATAAACCTTGGGCGGTTGAGGAATTGAACACCACCAAACAGCAAATCCTTGATCATCCATCAAACCAACCAAGGCCCTTTGTGCTCTACCACAATTGGGTGGTGAACACTCCTATGGAAATGGGCATCGCCGATTCTTCCAAAGCCATCACAGCATTGGACAATGCCAAAAAATTCACCAATCCCTTCGGGATGTTCGTTACAGGGATTGATCGGGATGAATCCGCAGGAAAGGACATGGGCTCCTTTAAAGGTAGTAAAGTATTCTCTTATACAGGTGCCGTGATGACACTACCCACAGGCGTTCAAGCAGTTGCCGAGAACAATTATGGGCGACCTGATGAAGCCCTGGATTATCTGAAGCGGATGACCCGCACCTTCAGCTATGCCCTACCCGGAAGCATTTGTGAAGTTTCACCAGATTATGGGATGGTAACACAGGCCTGGAACATTTATGCGTTTGCTTTTCCCATTGTTCGACAATTTTTTGGCATTCAACCCATGGCGCAACATAAGACGGTCAAAATCAAACCTCAAATGCCAAGCTCTTGGGACCAAGCATCCTTGGAAAATGTAAAAATCGGGGACAATGAAATTTCCATTTGGTACGAAAACAAGGATGGCAACCTTCAAATGAAAGTAGAGCAAACCAATCCCAATTGGTCAGTTATTGTAGCGTTGCCGCAAGATGATTATCAAATTGTGCAAGGTGAAGCCCAGATTACCTCATCAGGAAACCGAACCATTTTTACTGGAAAGGGCACATCCCTAGAGATATCAAAAAAACAATAGGAATGCCGAACCATTTTCCCAAAAAATCATTTGTTTCGGTTACGGAGGCCACCAAAAAAATGGAACATTACTGTGCCTACCAAGAGCGTTGCCATCAAGAGGTGGTGGAAAAACTCAAGGGGATGAACATGATTCCCGAAGCTATTGACAAAATTATAGGGCACCTCATCCAAGAAAATTATTTGAACGAGGAACGTTTTGCCAAGAGTTATGCCCGTGGAAAATTCAATATTAAAAAATGGGGTAGGAACCGAATTGTACGAGAACTTCAGTTACGACAAATCTCCACTTTCAACATCAAGAGTGCGCTAAAAGAAATCAATGATGGGGATTACCTCGACACCTTGGAAGAACTCGCCCAAAAACGATTGGATCAGATCAGGGAAACCAACATCCAAAAAAGAAAGAAAAAATTAGCCGATTATCTGTTGTACCGTGGCTGGGAAAGCCATTTGGTTTTTGAAAAAGTTAACGAATTAATTTAACCCTAGTTCCACTTTTGGGTCATCAACCTTTGGGTACGTAAAAGGGCCTGTTCGTTTTTCCAATCGATCCATTGCTGGCCTTTCATCTTGCGCATCAAGCTATCAAAATGACGCATCACGAAAATATTGTACACCGCTCTGCTTAAATTTTTAGGCTTTTTGGCGATTGACCGTAAACTCATGGAAAATCCAGGGGTCACATACTTCATGTAGTGCCAGTACCCTTCCGGTATGTACAGCACATTTCCATGTTCCAAATCCGCAATATGGCCTTTAGCATGTTGCAGTGCCGGCCATTTGTCCAGATCGGGATTGTCAAAATCGATATCTTCCCTGGTAATCAAGGAATGTGGCACCTTGTAGAGATATTTGGTTTCTTCCTGTGAAAAAAGGATGCATTGTTTCTTTCCTTCAAAATGAAAATGGAAAATATTGGCCAAATCAATATCGTAATGCATGAAGGTATAGGAATCTTCCCCGCCGAAGAACAGCATGGGCAAACCTTTCATCAATTTCAATCCAAAATCGGGGTAGGTGAAATCCTTTTGAAGTTCAGGAACCTCTTTGAGAACATTCCAGAGAAAGATACGGTATCTCGTTGGCCCACTTTTCAACAAATCCACGTAATCCGACATCTTCATTTTGGCATGGGGCTCATTAAACCCTTCGTCGTGTTTTACGGGACGATCATCATACAGGGGCACTTCCTTATCGCCAGCCACCTGTTTCATATACTCCAAGTTCCATTTGGAATAGGCTGGCCAATCCTCAATAAACCTTTCGATCACAACAGGTTTTTGGGGCTTGAAATAGTTTTGGATAAATTCCCTTTTCGAAAGGGTCTTTTCCCTAGGTATCTGTTCAAGGTTCAGCTTCAAGATTTCAAGGAATTAGGAAAAGCTAAATTACTAAAACGTTTTGAAATGGTTAACTAGCCTTAACTTTTGGAAACAACCCCCTTTTCCTTGGCCAATTCGTTCCTTTCGATGGTATGGCCTGGTCTGGACCATTTCGGTTTTTCTCCCAAGGATGTAAATTGGGAATCGGCAGCTTCCACAGTTTGAGGCTGTGAAATCTTGATGAACGGTTTTTGTGGAATCAACCCTAATTGTTTGAACATTTCCATATCCTCATTAACATCGGGATTGGGCGTGGTCAACAATTTATCCCCGGCAAAAATGGAGTTGGCACCTGCAAAAAAGCATAGGGCCTGTCCTTCCCTGGTCATTTCCGTTCTTCCAGCAGATAGGCGTACTTGGGTTTCCGGCATTACGATTCGAGTAGTGGCCACCATGCGGATCATTTCCCAGATCTCAACGGGCTTTTGGTCTTCCATCGGAGTGCCTTCTATGGCCACTAGTGCATTGATGGGAACCGATTCAGGTTGTGGGTTCAAGGTGGAAAGGGCCACCAGCATACCGGCACGATCCTCCTCACTTTCGCCCATACCGATAATACCGCCACTACAGACCGTGACATTGGTCTTACGCACATTTTCGATGGTCTGCAAACGGTCTTCGTACCCACGGGTAGAGATTACTTCCGTATAATATTCCTCAGATGTGTCGAGGTTGTGATTGTATGCATACAAGCCGGCTTCAGCCAAGCGTTTGGCCTGGTTTTCGGTAACCATACCCAAGGTACAGCAGACTTCCATATCCAACTTGTTGATGGCGCGGACCATCTCCAACACTTGATCAAATTCGGGACCGTCCTTTACATTTCGCCATGCGGCACCCATACAAACCCGTGAACTGCCTGAAGCCTTGGCACGCAAAGCTTGGGCCTTTACCTGTTGCACGGACATCAAATCGTTTCCTTCCACATTGGTGTGGTAACGGGCCGCTTGCGGGCAATACCCACAATCCTCCGGGCATCCACCTGTTTTAATGGAAAGCAGGGTGGAAACCTGCACGGTGTTAGGGTCATGGTGCTGCCTGTGGATGGTAGCCGCTTCGTACAGCAACTCCATCAAAGGCTTGTTATATATGTCAAGGATTTCTTCCTTGGTCCAATCGTGTCTTGTCTGATTCATAAACCAAAAATAGTCTATAGAACAGAAAAACCGAAGGTTGACCTTCGGTTTTCTTTCTTTTGAATTGTTAATTCCGACTATTCTTCTTTGGCATCATCGGATTCCTTGGAAGGTTTTGTCGGTTTTTTATCACTTTCAATGGCTTTCACATCTTTCCCTTTCAAATACTCAGGAAGATCCATTCCGGCCATGTTGAACATTTCTTGTAAAGGCGGAACCGACTTGTACATCCCCGAAATAAAATTGGCAGTGGAATTCTTGCCATCTTCGGATTTGGTGCCAGAATCCCAAACGGTGACCTTATCAATCTTGATATTTTTAATGGCCTCAGCCTGTTTTTCCACCAGTTCAGGTAATTTATCCGCAATGAGCAACAACACCGCATCCTTTGGATTGTTGCCTGCAGCCTTCACGATCTTGTCCAAACCTTCGGCCTGCTTGGTCAATACCTCAAAAATACCTTTGGCTTCCGCTTGCGCCTTGAACAGGATCGCATCCGCCTCACCTTTGGCTTTTCTTCGAATGCGTTCGGCCTCGGCCTCCGCTTCGATCTCTACTTTTTGCTTATCGATTTGCGCTGGGATCACAATATCGGCCATTTGGGAACTACGCTCCCTTTCTGCCCTGGCAATCTCCGCATCACGTTCAGCAGAATAGGATTCTTCCAACGCTTTTGCAGCCTGTACTTTTTCAGAGGCAATAGCGGTTCTTTCGGCCTCAGCTTCCCGTTGACGACGCAACGAATCCGAATTGGCGACATTAATTTTGGCCAAGTTTTCCCCTTCCACCGCTTTGGCATTGGCCGCCGCTACTTGGGAACGTTCGTCTTGCAGAGCATTGGCCTCACCAATGGCTCCATCCCTATTCTTCTCCGCCACCGATTTTCTAGCGGCGTTGATAGCGTGGGCGGCAGCTTCTTTACCCAAGGCTTCGATATAACCTGATTCATCAACAATATCGGTAATGTTCACGTTGATGAGTTTTAGACCCACTTTCTTCAATTCCGACTCCACACTTTGTGAAATGTTGGTCAGGAACTTATCCCTATCGGCATTGATTTCCTCAATATCCATGGAGGCTACAACCAAACGCAACTGACCAAAAATGATTTCTTTGGCCAATTCCTGTACTTCCTTCAAACCAAGTCCCAAAAGTCGTTCTGCGGCATTCTGCATCACGCCAGGTTCCGTAGAAATACCAATGGTGAAACGTGACGGTACGTTCACCCGGATGTTCTGCCTACTCAAGGCATTGGTTAAATCAACTTCGATGGAAATTGGAGTCAAATCCAAGAATTCGTAATCCTGAATGACCGGCCAAACAAAGGCCGCCCCTCCATGGATACACTTTGCTGAATTTCCGGTTCCCACTTTACCATAAACCACAAGTATACGGTCCGATGGACATCTTTTATACCTTCGGATAAAGGAGATAATGATGATAAAGAAAAACAGTATGGCGAAACCAATGGCCAGTAATGTGGCCCCTCCGCCCATTTGTAATGGTAGTGTTAGCATGCTGATTATTTATTTAAAAGATTAACGATCAAAATTCCGGTGTCAGTCACGTCTTGGACCTTCACTACATTGCCCTGTACTAGGTCCTGACCTTCATCGGTAAGGGCCTGAAGTTCCCTTAAAGTACCCTGGACATTTACAGAAACCTTTCCAATCCGGCTACGGTTGGCCCCGATGGTAAGGTATACTTCGCCTATTTGGTCCACTGCGTTTTTTAGGTTGAGGGTGCCACTGCTCTGTAACTTGGCCAGATAATAGAACAAAGAGGCCATGGCCAACATCATCAATAATCCACAAATCACCGAAATGAAAATGGTGAGTCCGGTAGACAAATCACTTTCAATACACGCAATTCCAGACCAACCGAAAATGGTAAAAAACCCCATTAGGTTCTTGAAGGACAAAAACTGAAAATCGATGCCGGTATCCGCTTCAATGTCGGCATCCACATCGCCCATATCATCTACATCGCCGCCAATTAGCGTCATGACAACGAGCACCAATAAAATGGCAGAACCTGCAATGGCAACGATCCAATAGACTTTCTCAAAAAGTGTAAGTGCTGCAAACCAATTTTCCATGGCAACAAAATTTAAAGTTGGTACTATTTGTTAAGATAAGACTTTGAACGGATAATCGTTAGTGACCAAAGTTATCTTTTGGAAAGTAATATCGACACGGCGTTACCCCCAAAGCCTACGGCGTTAACCATAACTTTTTCAATGGTTTTTGGAAGTGCTTCGTAAGTGACGAACGGAATGGGTATGGGCCTCTGGTGGTTAAGCATCAAAACAGCCATTTCCAAGCTGAGCAAGCCAGAAGCTCCGAAGGTGTGACCTACTTTCCACTTATTGGTAGTCAAAAATGGCATTTTGTTACAGAACACCTTTTGAATGGCGTTGAATTCTGATTCATCGCCTTTTATGGTACCTGGGGCGTGCATCACCACGGCATCCACTTGGGAGGAATCGAGAGTACTCAAGGCCATTTGCATGGAGTCTTGAAAACATTGGGCGTCGGTACTAATGGATACGCTGTGCTCCAAAGGTTCTGTGGCATACCCAATACCTTCTATCACGGCCAAGGCATTGGATTTATTGCCTTTTTCCAAACAGGCAAGTCCCGCAGCCTCACCCAACACCATGGTGTTCCGGTTTTTATCCAAATCCATAGCTAAACAGGGATAATCGCTTTTTTCTCTGGAATACACTTTTAATGCCTGCATTTGTGCAATCGTGAACGGGGTCAGGGGTGCCTCACTGCCTCCCACCAAAAACTTATCTGTCATGCCACTTTGGATCCATGCCGCGGCATTCAATACGGCATGCAATGCCGTGGAACAGGTAATGGAATGTGAAATTTCGGGGCCTTTTGACTTTAAATCATGGGCCACCCAAGAGGAAATATTCCCCAAAGTTGTGGTTGGGGAGGAAAGTGTTGATGATTTTCCCTCATCCAAAAACGCTTTATGATATTTTTCAAAAAGGGAAGTGGCTCCTCGGGACGACCCTATGTTGATACCAAATTGGGTTCCTTTTTCCCAGCGTGCACCCGCCAAAGCCTTTCGCGCGGCGTAGATGGCAAACAACACCGAATCGTCCAAAAGTTTGTACTTGGTATCGGACTGGCGCAAATCCTCTATTTTTAGTTTGATGGATTCTGACAATTGCGAAACCCAAACCTTTTGTTCCCCGATATTGGCCTCCGAAAGAAAATGTTCATCCTTGCTACTGTACACTTGCCAAACCTCTTCTTGGGTTTCTCCCAAAGCAGAAATCGATGACAAAGCGGTTATGGAAATGGGTTCTTTGAGCATAACCTTGTTTTATACCAATCCAACAACAGACCTTATCGCACCGTAAATCCGTTCCATTTGGAATTTAGTGGTCACATAAGGAGCCAAAATATAAATCGTGTTGCCCAAAGGCCTTAAAAAGACCCCTTGATCCATGAAGTGTTTAAAAAGTTTGTCCCTCAAATTGCCGTAACGCTCCATTTGCACATTAAGATCTAGGGCATAGATTACACCCAATTGCCTTGTATTGGCCACTTGAGGATGGTTTCTTATTTCCTCATCAAACGCGTTATGCCATTCCGAAATATCCTTGATATTCTGTTGAATGGCATCGGTCTGGAGCAGTTCCAAGGCTGCCAGAGCTGCGGCACAGGCCAGTGGATTCGCGGTGTAGGTATGTCCGTGGAACAAGCCTTTGGCCTTCTCATCACTGTAAAAAGCCATATACACCTCTTCTGTGCATGTGGTCAACCCCATGGGAATCAGTCCTGCCGTAAGTGCCTTGGACAAACACATGATGTCGGGTTGGGTCTCCAAATATTCCGATGCAAAATTCTTGCCTGTCTTGCCAAAGCCCGTCATCACCTCATCGGCAATCAACAGCACTCCGTTCGATTTGAGCAATGCGAGTATCCTTTCCAGACCTTCGGCATCGTGCATTTTCATGGCTGCGGCTCCTTGAACCAAAGGTTCGTAGATAAATCCGGCCAAGTTGTTGTTCTTCAATCGCTTTTTCAACTGGGCCAAAATGAAATCGATATTTTCCGGTGTTGGCACTGGGATCCGTTCCACTTCAATGAAAAAATCCTCGAACGGGCCATTGTAAACAGAAAGCCCCGAAACCGACATGGCACCAAAGGTGTCGCCATGAAATCCTTCTTCAAAAGCCAGCAATACATTGCGTTTTTGACCCTTGTTGAAATGGTACTGCAACGCCATTTTGATGCCCACTTCGGTAGCCGTGGAACCGTTGTCTGAAAAAAACAGCTTTTGTTGATTCTTGGGTAGAATCTTGACGAGTTCCTCTGAAAGCCGCACGGCTGGCTCATGGGTAAAACCACTGAAAACCACTTGGTCCAAGCTTTGCATCTGTTCCATTACACTTTCCAGAATAAATGGGTTGCAATGCCCGTACATGCAGGTATACCATGATGAAATGCCATCTACATATTCCTTTCCATCCTCATCATACAGCAAAGCGCCCTGGGCCTTTGTTATACCTAACATTTCCGGATGGGTCTTATGCTGGGTCAGAGGGTGCCAAAGGTGTTTTTTATCCCTTTCCGACAATTTTTCCAGTGCTACGGAATCTCTCAAAACATTCAATTTATCTATATTGCAAAGATGATCATTAATGACCAATAAAACCGACCCAGACCGTGCATAATCCATTTGTAATTCGAGACTATGAAGACCTGAATTGGAATCGGGTCCTTTTTATTTTGGTGTTGGTGGCCCTAATAATCCGGTTTCCATTCTTTTTTAGGGATTATGTGGATCGTGACGAAAGTACTTTCATCATCATGGGGCAGTCTTGGGCCGATGGGCATTTGCCCTACACCCAACTTTGGGATCTGAAACCACCGATCACCTTTTTGTTTTTTGCTTCGGTCATCAAAATATTTGGGCAGAGCTTTATTGCGATACGATTGTTCGGTTCGTTGATGGTCGCCATCACTGCGTTGTTCACGTATGGCATTGCTGCCAAGATCACTTCCAAAAAAATTGCTTTTTGGGTGGCCCTGTTCTGTGTCTTTTTTCAAAGTCTTTTTGGTAGTCTGCAAGGGGTGATGTCCGAACATATTTGTACCCTCTTCTTTGTGGCAGGAGTGTATCTGTTGTTCTGCAGAAAGGTTTGGTTTCTCTATTTGGCATCCGGACTACTTTTTGGGTTGTCCATCATGTCCAAATTGAACATGGCCTATCCCGTGTTTGTGGTGGGATTGTTTTTGTTGTGGGAAGGATTCAAACAACGAAAAATAGCTTCGACCATTGTAAATTTGGCCCTAATGGTCTTGGGCACTTTTTTGATTGTGTTGCTCACGGCGTTACCCTATTACCTTGAAGGAAATACGCAAATTTGGTGGCAATCCATTTTTAAGGCCCCTATGGCCTATTCCGAAGGAAAATTCCATTCGCCACTGAAAACCTTGCCTTTTTTGGTCGTGATCTTGGGTTTGCTCGCTGTCGGATTTAAAACCAAAGTAATCGATTACAAATCTCGGGGACTACAATTATTGACTGCGGTTACCCTTGGTATTTTATTGTCTTTCATGCAAGCTGGAAAAGTAAACGGACATTATTTGATCCAATTGTACCCTTTTATTTTGATTCCCATGGGCATGGCTGTTGCCAAGCTTCCCCCACTTCAGAAAAAATTTAAACCCATCATCATTATATTGCTTCTTTTGATTCCGATGGAATCCTACTTGGAATATGCCAACATCATTTCCAACAAAATAAAAAAAGGGTCATTTTTTAATGGTGAAGGGGTAGATGTTCCCCGTTATATTATGGACCATCATCTGGAAACCGAGAACATCTTCTTTACCGAATACCATATTGGCTACTGGGTTTTAGGTGTATCTCCACCCACAAAGGCTGCCACACATCCTAGCAACATTACCCGTGAAGAACTGTTCCCCTACATGCAAAATCCAAGACAAACAGGAATGGAAGAACTGAAATATATTATGGAAATAATCCAACCTAAAACCTTGGTGGCACGAAAAGGCAAGGAAATCTTCGATAAAAAATTATTGGAGTACAATGCCTATATCGATACCTATTTGGCGGAACACTATACTTTAGTGGCGACGGTGGATCGTGGCCTTATTTATCAAAGGCTAAAATGATAACAGTGCTTCGTGAAATGCTGCAGCGTACTTTTTAACCACTTCTTTGTTAAACTTTTTCTCCTCATTGATCCGGCCTAAAAAGACAGCACCAGTTTTTTTCAGGATGATTTCCTCGGTCGTAGGATGTTCATTTCCGCTGAAAATGATTCCGATTGCAACCCCTTTTTGCTGTAATTTTTCAATGGTCAATAAGGTGTGGTTGATGCTCCCTAGATAATGTCGTGACACCACGATTACTTTGTAATCAGGTTGGATCAGATCATAAATGGTATCGGCGTCGTTCAGGGGAACCAACAATCCGCCGGCACCTTCGATTACCAAATCGTTCTTTGTGGTTGGTGGCACAATTTTATCCAACTGAATGGAAATACCATCAATATCCGCAGCGGCGTGCGGGCTCATGGGCGTGTTCAAAGCGTAGCTATTGGGATGTATCACCGTACGATCATTGGATATCAAGGCTTCAATTTTATGGCTATCGGAACAATCTAAGTCGCCCGCTTGTATGGGCTTCCAATAATCCGCAGCCAAGGCTTCCACTACAATAGCGGAGGCCACGGTTTTGCCTACTTCGGTTGATATGCCTGTGACAAATAGTTTCATTTGGAAGGTCTTGTTATAAAATTACACTGCTTGCACCTGTATTTTTTAGATTCAAGAAATGGAAAAAGCTTGAAGAACATATTCTTTCTGGCGTAATAGATTTCGGATTTGGTTGCCTTACAATTGGGGCAAACCACAGGATTCCCTTCGGCATCGGTGGCATAACTGCGGAACTCCTCGAAAATTTCCGTGGCATGCTCCTTGTCGCTGCTATACACTTGTAAGCGAATCCCCCCTATGGCGTTGCTACTGAAAGAATAGGTATTTATGATATTTTCATCCTTCAAAAAAACAGGGATTCCCTCCGATTCCAATTTCCCCTTGATGACCAAGGCATCCGCAGGAAACTCAAAAGTGGCCAATGTGTAAAACTTGGTCTTCATCCTTCCATAAGGTTTTTCAACAGGGACAAAATTCGTGAAATTTCTTCTTTTGTATTGAAGGCATGCAAGCAAAACCGCAAACGTTCGCCTCCTTCCTTAACCGTTGGGGAAAGGATGGGTTTAACATCAAACCCTTGTAATTGTAACTCCTGGGCCATGTACTTTACTTTGGTGTTTCCAGGTACAATGACACAATGAATGGCCGAATTACTTTGGATAAACCTTTCAGAAAGCTGTAATCGTACTGATTCAGATTTAAAAAAGCTGATGTTCTCCTGTAAAGATTGAATTACGGGTTCACCCTGCTCTTTTAAATACTGATACGCGGACAAAATGCTGGCTACTGCATGGGGGGAAAGGGCCGTGGTATAAATAAAACTTCTTGAAAAGTTAATCAAGTACTCCTTCAAGGATTGGTTTCCAAGAATGGCGGCCCCATGGCACCCGATAGCCTTGCCGAAGGTAATGAGCCTTGCAAAGACCTCTTTTTGGAGGCCCAATTGGGAAATCAAATCTCTTCCTTGTCCAAAAATGCCTGTGGCATGCGCCTCATCAACAACTAGAAAACAATTCTGTTCCTTGCACAAAATGGCCAGTGATTGTAAATCCGGGGAATCCCCGTCCATGGAAAAAATGGATTCTGTGACCACATAGATTTCCTTTTCACTTCTCGACTGCGCTCGAAATGCCTTTATTTTTTGCTCTAAATCCTGAAGGTCATTGTGGGCGAACTTATAACTTTTAGCATGGCTCATTTGAATACCGTCCCGAATGCTGGCATGGGCCAATTCGTCATATAGGACGATATCACCACGTTGGGGAACGGAGGAAAAAAAACCAATATTGGCATCATATCCCGAATTGAAGACCAACGCAGCATCCGAGCTATGATGCCTTACCAAAAAATCCTCAAGCTCATCATACAGTTTATGGTTACCTGATAACAATCTAGACCCTGTAGCACCGTTCTTTGGGAAAACATTCTTCACCAAGAGCGATGTCTTATTGGAAATTTCTTCGTTTCTGGCGAATCCCAAATAGTCATTGGATGAAAAATCAATCAAATCGCGCTGTGCTGGCAAAAAACGCAATGCATTCCCAACCTCTCTTTCGGCCAATTTGGATTTTAACTTTTTGGGTAGTTTCTCCATAAAGCAAATGTAGCACTTACAGTTTTTAAACTGTATCTTAGTCCTTCTTAAACCTTACTGAAAATGAAATTCACTTTCTCTCTTGTCTCCCTATTCTTTTGTTTTTTACTGAGCGCACAGACCAACTCGTATACCATTTCCTTTGAAAATGCGGTACACCACGAAGCCGTAATTGATGCCACTTTCCCAGACCTGAAATCGGAAACAGTGGCCTTTCGTATGAGCAGGAGCTCCCCTGGCCGATATGCTTTGCACGAATTCGCCAAAAATGTATACGGTTTCAAGGCTACGGACAGTAAAGGCAATGCATTGAAAGTGATCCGTCCAAACCCTTACGAGTGGTTGGTTTCCGGTCATGACGGTACCATCAAGATCGAATACATTTTGTTCGCCAACAGGGGCGGGGGTACTTACTCACAGGTTGACGAAACCCATGCCCACTTGAACATTCCGGCTACATTCATGTTCGCTCCGGCATTGAGCAATCGTAAAATTGAGATTACCTTTGATGTTCGGGAAGACCTGGATTGGAAAGTAGCTACGCAATTGCCTTTGGTTTCCGGCACAACATATTCGGCTCCTAACCTGTACTATTTTATGGATAGTCCGACCGAGATCAGCAATTACATGCTCCGGTCTTTTCAAGTGGATGGAAAAACCATCAATCTGGCATTACACCATAATGGAACGGAGGAAGAAGTGGACACCTATTTTGAAAAAGTGAAGAAAGTGGTCCTTGCCGAGAAGGAGGTGTATGGGAAACTTCCCAATTACGATTATGGTTCCTATACCTTTTTGGCCTGTTACATTCCCAACGCCTCGGGAGATGGTATGGAACACCGCAATTCTACCATAGTCACCAGTACCCGAAGCTTGGCCAATGGTGGCATGGATGGCAATATCGGTACCATTTCCCATGAATATTTTCATTCATGGAATGTGGAACGCATCCGACCCAAATCGTTGGAGCCCTTTGATTTTGAAGCGGCCAACATGAGTGGCGAACTTTGGTTCGCCGAGGGTTTTACCAGTTACTATACCGGATTGATCTTGTGTAGGGCCGGACTGATCACGCCCAAGGAATATGTGGAAGGCTTGGCAGGCACCTTCAATTATGTGTGGAATTCCCCTGCCCGACAATTTTTCAATGTGATTGAAATGAGCTATCAGGCTCCATTTGTGGATGCTGCCACCTCGGTAGATCCCGTAAACAGGGAAAACACTTTTATTTCTTACTATTCCTATGGAAGTGTTTTGGGCTTGGCTTTAGATCTTTCCCTTCGGGAAAAAGGCCTCAATCTGGATGATTTCATGAAGTCTGTTTGGGTAAAATACGGAAAGACCGAAATTCCCTATACCCTCGAAAATTTGCAAGCGGCATTGGTCGAATTTGCAGGCAAATCCTTCGGTGATGGCTTTTTTAACAATTATGTGTACCAAAGCAATATGCCCAATTACGCCCCATGGTTGAACGCTGCCGGGGTTCTTTTGGAGCAGCCCAAGAACGAGCCTTACTTTGGTGCCTACACGGTGGTCAATGCTGAAACCACTGAAGCATCCATCCTCAGGAACACCAAAATGGGAAGCCCTGCCTATAAAGCTGGCTTGGACAATGGCGATATAATCTTGAACATTAACGACATTCCTTTTGAGGCCGATCAAAAATTTGACGATTATCTCAAGCAATTTGAAATGGGGACTCCCCTTAAGGTGAATTTCACCCGGTTTGGTATTCCAAAAACAACCACTTTGGTTTTGGAACCCAACCCTGATTATTCCTTCAGTTTGATGGAGGACAAGGAGCAAAAACCATCCAAAAAAATGTTGCAGCACCGCAAGGAGTGGTTAAAAGTGGAATAGATGATTACATACAAACAGGCTTCTACTCTGGAAGAGTTGGAACAGATTCTGGCCCTTCAACAGCTAAATTTGATCAAGAACATTTCAGCGGAAGAACGCAAAAATGAAGGTTTTTTGACTGTGGAGCATGATATGGATATCTTAAAGGCCATGAACGATGTGTGTGGACACATCATTGCCGTAGAAGATGATAAAGTGGTGGGCTTTGCCCTTTGTATGCATCCCAAGTTTGCCGATGAAATTGAAGTGCTCAGACCCATGTTCGAGGAAATCAACAAGGTGGTCGAAAACCAAAATGGATACATGGCCATGGGACAGATCTGTGTGGCAAAAAGCCATCGAGGAAGGGGAGTATTCCGCAATTTGTACCTTACCATGAAAGAAAAGCTCCCAGCAGGTTTTGATACCATTATCACGGAAGTGGATGGTAAAAACACAAGGTCTTTGGCGGCACATGCTGCCATTGGATTCAAAACAATCAAAATCTATCCTTCTGGGGAAAAGGAATGGCATCTGATCGTTTTACAATAAAAAAGCCGCTCCAAGGAGCGGCTTTTTTGTGTGGATGAATTCATTTTGTTTTAGTCGGCCAACACAATGATCTTGTTGTCCTTCATTTCAACGGTACCGCTGTTGATCGCTAAAATGGTCTCCCCATTGCTTCCCTTTGAAAATTTGTCCTGAAAGGCTTCATCAATGGTGATATTGCCTTTTACCTTCACATTGCCTTCCTGCAAAAGGGATACAATCGCTGCGTGGTTTTCCAACATCTGGAACTCCCCATCAACACCAGGAACGGTAACCGAGGTTACTTCCCCTGCGAACAATGTGGCTTCCGGTGATACGATTTCTAAGTACATATGCTCTTGTCATTCCCGTATAAATGGGGAATCTTTTAAAATTTGACTTTGCTATATATGGATTCCTGCTTTCGCAGGAATGACATTATGCTTCTGCTAACATTTTCTCTCCAGCCTCTATGGCTTCCTCAATGGTTCCCTTAAGGTTGAAGGCGGATTCTGGCAAGTGATCCAATTCACCGTCCATGATCATGTTAAATCCTTTGATGGTATCCTTGATGTCTACCAATACCCCAGGGATACCGGTAAACTGCTCGGCCACGTGGAAAGGTTGTGACAAGAAACGCTGTACCCGTCTTGCCCTACCTACGGCCAATTTATCCTCTTCAGAAAGTTCTTCCATACCCAAGATGGCGATGATGTCCTGAAGTTCTTTATAACGTTGCAACAATTCTTTCACGCGCTGTGCACAATCGTAATGTTCCTTGCCCAAAATGTCCGGGGTCAAAATCCTGGAAGTGGAATCCAATGGATCCACGGCTGGATAGATACCCAACTCGGCAATTTTACGGGAAAGTACGGTGGTGGCATCCAGGTGGGCGAACGTGGTCGCTGGCGCTGGATCCGTCAAGTCATCCGCAGGTACATAAACCGCCTGAACAGAGGTAATGGAACCTCTTTTGGTCGATGTGATCCTTTCCTGCATGGCACCCATCTCTGTAGCCAAGGTTGGTTGGTAACCCACCGCAGATGGCATACGTCCCAAAAGGGCGGATACCTCTGAACCTGCTTGTGTGAAACGGAAAATGTTGTCCACGAAGAAAAGTACGTCCTTTCCTTGTCCTTCACCGGAACCGTCACGGAAATACTCTGCAATGGTCAATCCTGACAACGCCACACGGGCACGGGCACCGGGAGGTTCGTTCATCTGACCGAACACGAAGGTAGCCTTGGATTCCTTCATGGCTTTTTTATCTACTTTGGAAAGGTCCCATCCCCCTTCTTCCATGGAGTGCAAGAAGTCCTCACCATATTTTATAATGCCTGATTCCAACATCTCACGAAGCAAGTCGTTCCCTTCACGGGTACGTTCCCCAACACCGGCAAATACGGATAGACCACCGTGACCTTTTGCAATGTTGTTGATCAACTCCTGGATCAATACGGTCTTACCTACACCGGCACCACCGAACAATCCAATCTTACCCCCTTTTGCATAAGGCTCGATAAGGTCGATTACCTTGATACCGGTAAAAAGTACTTCGGTAGAAGTGGAAAGATCTTCAAATTTTGGGGCTTCCCTGTGAATGGGAAGTCCATTGCTTCCAGTTTTGGGTAAGTTTTCCATACCATCGATGGCATCACCGATCACGTTGAAAAGTCTTCCGTAAACATCCTCTCCGATTGGCATTTGGATCGGGTTTCCGGTAGCAACCACTTCAACACCTCTGCTCAATCCGTCGGTGGAGTCCATGGAAATGGTCCTTACGGTATTTTCACCAATATGCGACTGTACTTCCAATACCAATTTGGAGCCATCGGCTTTTGCAATTTCAAGGGAATCATAAATCCTTGGGATCTCTACCCCTGATTCAAACTCAACATCAATGACCGGGCCTATAATTTGGGCAACCTTACCTGTAACTTTAGACATTAGTGTGTTTATTTTTAATTGAATACGAGGAAAAAAACCGTTTTTTTTCCGGCTGCAAAGATATGCTTTTACATTTTTATTCAGAAACTGATTTTCGCTTTTTTTAAAAGAAAAAAGGCACTGAAAAAATCAGTGCCTTTCTTTGTTCTTTTTTACTGCCAATTAAGGGTTTATGGTCCATGATAGATAATAAATGGAACCTATAAAGCCGGTACCGATAGCGGTATAGTATTCATCTCCCAAAATATTGGAGCCACCCACCTTGAAGACGGACTTCATGGATGGTACGGCATAGTTGATCTGTGCATCCAAAACCGTAAAGGCAGGAATGTCACCATCAGCAAAGGAGGCTTCCCAGTAATAGCTGTCGCTCCATCTGTAGTTTACATTAAAACCAAAATTCTTGAATAGATTGGTGTTACCAAAATGGGCCTTTACCTTATGCTTAGGTGTGTTAAAGTTGGTCCTTAAATCTGGGTAAAGACCTCTATCGATATCCAATTCAGCATACGTATAGTTTACACCAAGGTCAAATCCGCCCAACTTGGTATCCACGCCAATGGTTCCGCCATATGAGTTGATATCCACATCGGAATTGGTGTACGTTTGGTAGACTTTGTAATCTCCATTTTGAAGAGCCAATAAAGAAAGTCCTCCATCTCCTGCTTCACCATATAGGGGAACGGCAACGGCTGTGTTTGCCAAGAAGCTGGAATAGCTGTTGTAATATCCGCTCAGGTCTATGGTGAACTTACCAAGTTGAGAACGGTAACCCACCTCATAAGCCGTAATTTCTTCAGGTTTTACCAATGGGGTTTTCACTGCCGCAGGGGCTCCTGCAAGAACAGAACCTATGGAATATGCATTTTCATAGGCTTCCCGGCCTACCACTTGAACCGATGATTGCCCTGTCAATGTTTGACCGCTTTGGCTCAAATTATATGTCCTGATATCCCTGTCCAAGTTGGAAGGGGCCGACCCCACCAAAACGGCTGAACCAGCATCCAATCCGATGAACAAATCCTGTGTAGTGGGGTTCCTAAACCCTTGTTGAACGGAAACCCTAATGTTGTGGTTTCTTTGTTCACCTGCTGTATATGCTAAGGAAACCCTAGGGGAAACAAAGCCGTCAAAGAACTCATTTTTATCATAACGGGCAGAACCGGTAAACTTCAATCGGTCATCCATAAACTTCTTTTGAAGCTGCACGTAGGCACCATATTCGTTATAGGAAATAGGACCATCAATATCCGTGAAAATGGTACCATTGGAATTCAATACATATTCTCTGAAAGAACCTCCAACCTGAAGATCGGCCCAGTTATCGATCAAGTGGGCAAAATTGTAATTTCCATTGACATGTCTGAATTTGGTCTTATCGATAAACTTGGCACCTGTAGTCAGATTTCCATCATTTATGACCTTATTAAATGCACTTTCAAAAGCTGGAGTTCCTGGTAATAATCTACCAGTGTCCGCTGCTTGTCTCGCTGCCACATGGGCCTGGGTAGAGGCCTGTTCAGGTGTAAGTCCTGCTTGTTGTATTCCTCCAAGGTAGGCAGGAATATACGTGGACGCATAATCGGTAAACCATTGCACGTCAGATTTCCAAGCCCTGTTCACATTGATGGCGGCAAATCGGGTATCATATGCGTCCCCTGAGTTTTCAGAAACGATATATCCCCTCAAAAAGAAATTCTTGTTCTTAAGTTCCAACTTATGCTGTTGCATGGTGAAACCACTCACCGCATATCGGTTGGCCCCTTGGTAAATGGTGGTACCCCTACCAATCCTACTATTTAGGATAATCTCAAAGTCATCGGCGAAAGGACGAATGTGAACTGCAAAATCCGCTTTTACACTTTCCGCTCCATAATCAGCCAAGGCAGCTTCATCATATCCCGTTCTTGATACCACGGCAGAACCGACGGTTCCAGTAGGCAATCCAGCAGCAGCATCAAAATTCAAGGTAGTCGACACCTCATCACCATATACGTTCAATCCATTATAGGCTGGGTTGGAACGGTCCGATCCAGGATTGTTCAGATCCACAATGCTATTGGCATGCCAATCTTCACCTGTCAATACAGAAAGGTTGGCTTTAACGGCTACCCTATCACTAAAGGCGTGTGCCGCCCTTACACCAAAATCCTTGTAAAAATTATTGCCGGCGGCATCCTGTACGGTTACCCCTCCCTTGAAATAAGCACTGATTCCTTGAAAGTCGAAAGGGTTTTTACTGTTCATGAAAAGGATACCATTGAAGGCGCCTGCGCCATAAAGTGCTGAAGAAGCTCCAGGCAGGATCTCAACACTCTGCACATCCAATTCGGACATCCCCACCAAGTTACCCAAAACAAAGTTCAGACCAGGTGCGGTATTATCCATCCCATCTACCAATTGCAGGAACCTGTTGTTGGCAAAAGTGGCAAAACCCCTTGTGTTGATGGATTGGAATGTTAAACTGTTTGTGTTGATATCCACTCCTTTCAAGTTTTGGAGTCCCCCATAGAAAGATTCAGCCGTGGTGTTCTTGATTTCTTTGAGACCGAATCGTTCCACAGAAACAGGGGATTCGAAAATACGCTCAGGGGTTCTGGAAGCTGAAATGACAATTTCATCCAATAAGGTGCTGGCCTCTTTCAAGGTGATGGCCAAAGTTTGGTTATTGGATGTTACGTTGGCCACAAAATCAGAGAAACCGATACTGGTAAAGCGCAATTGAAAGGGGGGCCGCTCCGAAGTGTTAAAGGTAAAGTTACCATCAAAGTCCGTAGTGGTACCTTCTGCTTTGCCTACCAAGACCACATTGGCCCCTGGAACGGGCTCGTTATTTTCATCAACTACTTTTCCCTGTATAGTGGTCTGGGCATAGGAGATCACACCTAGCAGCATCAGGGAAATGAACATGAGTCTTTTCATCATCTATAGATTAGAGTTAATTTAGTTATATGTACATGTTAAGTAATGGAAATGGAAAATAATGTATCTTCCATTTCCATTATACAAATATGAAAAAAATTATGCGTGCATAATACTTTTTCAATAAAAATACATAAGATAATATACATATTTAATAAAAAAAGCGCCCGTTTGGGCGCCTTTAAATTCAATATCTTGATTTTTTAAGTTACTCCACAGTAACCGATTTTGCCAAATTCCTAGGTTGATCCACATTACAACCTCTCATAACGGCGATATGGTAGGAAAGCAATTGTAAAGGTATAGTGGTTAAAAGAGGTGAAAGGCTCTCAGAAGTTTCTGGAACTTCTATGACGTGGTCCGCCAATTCCTTAACAGATTGGTCACCTTCCGTAACGATGGCAATAATCCGTCCTTTTCTGGATTTAATTTCCTGTATATTGCTGACCACCTTCTCGTAATGTCCTTTTTTGGTGGCAATGACCACTACGGGCATTTGTTCGTCTATCAAAGCGATAGGACCGTGCTTCATTTCTGCAGCAGGATATCCTTCTGCATGGATATAACTGATTTCTTTCAATTTAAGCGCCCCTTCCAAAGCCACTGGAAAGTTATAGCCCCTGCCCAAGTAAAGACAGTTAGAAGATTCTTTGTAGATATCGGAAATTTGTTCCACCACTGGGTTCGACAACAAAGTCTTCTCCACTTTGGCAGGGATTCCTTCCAACTCTGCCAAAAACTCATGATACTTGGATTGTGACAAAGTTCCTTTTTCGTATGCTAGTTTAAGAGCGATCAAGGTCAATACCGTTATCTGGGTCGTGAATGCCTTAGTGGATGCCACACCAATCTCGGGTCCAGCGTGGGTATAGGCCCCGGCGTGGGTTTCCCTGGCTATGGAAGACCCCACCACGTTACAGACCCCAAACACAAACGCCCCTTTCTCCTTTGCTAGTTTGATGGCTGCCAAGGTATCCGCTGTTTCACCAGATTGAGAAATGGCGATAAGTACATCCTTTTCGGTGATGACGGGGTTCCTATATCTAAATTCAGAGGCATATTCGACCTCAACAGGTATGCGGGCCAAATCCTCAAAAATGTATTCGGCGACCAATCCTGCGTGCCAAGAAGTTCCACAGGCCACAACGATAATACGATTGGCGTTCAGGAATTTTTCCAGATTCTGGTCGATTCCCGCCATTTTTATGATTCCCTTATCGGCCAAAAGTCGACCTCGATATGTGTCCAGAATGGCCCTTGGCTGTTCATAGATTTCCTTAAGCATGAAATGGTCATACCCCCCTTTTTCTATTTCCTCAAGGTTCAACTGGAGTTCCAAAATGTTAGGGTAGGCTATTGCATCGTCCTTTATCTTACGTAATTTGATTTCCTTACCGACACGTATAATGGCCATTTCCTCGTCTTCCAAATACACGGCATTGTTGGTGTATTCTATAAAGGGCGAGGCATCGGAAGCAATAAAATATTCGTTTTCCCCTATACCTATGGCCAAAGGACTTCCCAATTTGGCCACTACAATCTCATCTGGTTTGGTACGATCAAAAACTGCAATGGCATAGGCACCAACTACTTGGTTAAGGGCTATTTGCACCGCCTTTCCCAATTTGACCCCTTCCTTGCTTTTTACCTCTTCGATAAGATTTACAAGTACTTCGGTATCGGTATCCGACTCAAAGGTGTATCCACGTTTGATAAGTGCTTGTTTAATGGCATCATAATTTTCAATGATTCCATTGTGGATAATGACCAAATCCCCGGAATTGGAATAATGGGGATGGGAATTTACATCGTTGGGAACCCCGTGTGTCGCCCATCTGGTATGCCCAATTCCCAACTTTCCTGATGTAGGAATTGAGATTTCGGCCTTGTTCTTCAAATCCTCCACCTTTCCCTTCGTCTTGGAAAGATAAGTATTCTCTCCATCAAACAGAGCTATTCCTGCACTGTCATAACCTCGGTACTCCAATCTTTGGAGCCCTTTAATAAGAATGGGATAGGCTTCCCGATGACCAATATATCCTACAATTCCACACATAAGCTTTTTTTTAGTTAACGTCCACTATTAGAGGTAAGTGTTAGTCAAATTTATAATCTATACGTGTAAACTTATAAATACGGTTGTTTAAAACGATAAAAGCCCATATTTCATCTACAAGTAGTATTTAATTGGCCTCGGTATAAAATATTTCCAATTTCAACTTTTTGGCTTCCTCCCCAGCTTCTACATTGCTGCCATAAAGAACCGTTCCCAATGGGCTTACAGTAGACATAACGGGATAATACACTTTTTGCATACCACTCTCCACTGCTTCTCGAACATTGGGAAAACCAATATTGGCAGTCGTGGTCAAAGCAAGCTTGGCATTTGTGGAATCCCTTACTATGATATCGTTGATGTACTCTGTTATCCTTATGGTATATTTAACACCTAAATCATTCTCCTTTTCAAGAATGCCATCATGATTGGTGTAGTACCTCAAAGGGTTAATAGTAGTGGCAGGTGTGCCGCTCTCGTTCGCGGCATCATATAAAGGCATACTCGTTTCCCCGTTATAAAGGTACAATCTTGGGGGTTCTACAACCGTTCCGGCCATATCCAAAGTTTCCCTGTCAACATAAAACACCAAATTGGCCTCATTGATTACCCATTTCTTGGATTTGATCTGGTCGATGATCTCCGACCCTCCATTTTCGGCTTCGTCAAACAGCCTGATCTCTGCCAAGGTTGCTCCTCCCTTTACATAGATCCGGGAAGCGTTTTCCCCATTGTCCAAGGAATTGGCAATATCAGTCGGTAGTAGCTCATTTTCAAATACATTTACTGCATTTCCAACTATTCCGGTTGTGCTGCTGCTTGTTAACAGATTCAACACAAAATCCTTTTCCGCGGTTACCGTATCCTCCGTTTCAGAATCATAATCCTGATACTCGTACGTAATGGTTATGTTGGCCTCTGTCAAATTAAACAGGAACATCAACTCTTCCATATCGGTTCCTGTAAGGTAGATTCCCCTGAGAAAATTTTTAAAGTTGGACTGATTCAACAACTCAGCTTCCCCCTCTTTATCCAAAATGTTCTGTTGGAAAAAATCCTTGTCCAATGGAACGCGTATCCCAGGATTTAATCTGGTATCCACTTGGGTCGATTCATCCACATCCTCCGTATCAGGATCATCTTCTTTGAAGAAAAGCATGTCTTCGTTGCTGATAGCCACCTCTCCATTGAAAAGGGTTTCCCCTATAAAAGCTGAAAAATCTTGGTTGGAATAGTACTCTTGGGCCTCTTCAAAACCCGAGTTGGGATCCAAATCCCGAAGAAAATAATTCGACCTTGAAACCGTCAGGTTAAAGGTCTTGGTCTTATCTCCATAAATACTGTCCAAATCAAATCGTTGTGGGTAGCTATTGGCCACAAAGTCATCGCCCGTCCCATCCTCATTGGGGTCAAATGGATTGGAACCAATAATTCTTTCCTGGTTATCCGTTACCCCATCCCCATCCCAATCGGAATTGGGATCGTTTACATCATCACCATTCTCAAATTCATCATCTACTCCATCCCCATCACTATCGGCCGAAGGTGGCAATTGAAAGGGAATGTATAAATAGACTTCCTTTACAGTCTCATTTTCCACAACCGTAGATGCGCTGTCATCGGAATCTGCCTTGTCTTCAGAGGCTTGTGACAAATCCCCAAAAGTAACCGGGGTGCCGGGCAAGTTGAGCTGCGATATAATACTCGCTTTTCTCTTTCCATACACGGGATCGTTATACGTTCCCAACTGGTATAGCGGTAGTTTATTGGTCTGCACGGCCGTAATGCCCTTGTTAAAGGCAAAAACATCGTATTCTACCTTTCCTGTGATAAAGGGCTCACCCGAAACCACTCCTTCGCCAATGGTATCCAACTCATCGTCACAAGAAGCCATCAGTAGAAACAAAGTTCCGAAAACTACCGAAACTCTAAAGATCTTGGAAAATCTCATGCAATTTATTTTAAAACCTCTGTTTTATAGAAATTAGTGTATGCCTCTTCCGCTTCTTGGAGCGAAACGTAGGGCAGAACAGGTTTGGAAAGTTTTTCGATGTACTCCTTTAAATCCCCCTCCAACTCATCCGAGGCTAAAATAACCGCATCGGAATGATCTACGGCAACCTTTAACAAATTATTATAGTCGGGTTTTACCAAGGCTGAGATTTCTTCCTTGTCAATTCCGTCAAAGGCAATTTTATTGATCATCTCACTATCCAGATCGCCTTCAAAACCCTTACCATATACGGAGGTCACAATTCTGCTGTCGGCGAACAAGGGTTCATCTGAGTAATATTTTCGTAGGTAAAGGGGCAATAAAGAGGCCATCCAACCATGCACATGGATGATATCCGGTGACCAGTTCAATTTTTTGACGGTCTCTACTACGCCTTTTGCGAAGAAAATGGCACGCTCATCGTTGTCAGGGAAAAGATTCCCTTCCGAATCCCTAAAAGTGGCCTTTCGCTTAAAATATTCATCATTGTCAATAAAATAAACCTGGATCCGTTCCCTAGGAATGGACGCCACCTTTATAATCAATGGCATATCCATGTCATTTATGACCAGGTTCATCCCCGATAAACGTATTACCTCATGTAATTGATGCCTTCTTTCGTTGATATTCCCGTACCTTGGCATAAAAATCCGTATTTGCCCCCCGCTGCTATTGACCATTCGTGGCGCTTCGTACGACATTAAGGAAACTGGATTCTCTGGGAGGTATGGGACTAATTCAGAAGATACAAACAATACCTTTTTACCATTCATAAACACTTTCTTTTGTTTATCTGAAAAACGTAGCTGCAAAAGTACAAAAATTATGCTGATTACCAGTATTTATAGTATTTTTGCACGCCTTTAAACCTTGAGATGCATTTATTTGACCATAAAAAGGAGCTTGTTTCGTACCTGGATGGGGAACGAAAAAAAAACCGTACCATAGGCCTTGTACCCACCATGGGGGCCTTGCACACGGGGCATATCTCTTTGGTCAAAAAGGCACTTTCGGAAAATGATTTAGTCGTGGTAAGCATTTTTGTGAACCCTACCCAATTCGACAAAAAAGATGATCTTGAAAAATATCCCAGAAGTTTGGAAAGGGATATTGGACTCTTGAAAACCGTATCCAAAAAAATTGTGGCCTTTGCCCCGACCGTGGATGAGATCTATGGTGATCACGTAAAATCGGAATCCTATGAATTCGATGGGTTGGACAAGGTCATGGAAGGAGAGTTTAGGGCAGGGCATTTTGATGGGGTCGGCACCATTGTAGAGCTTTTGCTCAGAACCGTGGCTCCTAACAAAGCCTATTTTGGTGAAAAGGATTTTCAGCAGTTGCAGATCATCAGAAAAATGGCCGAGATCAAAAAACTGCCCTATACCATTATCGGCTGCCCCATTGAAAGGGAACCGCACGGATTGGCCATGAGTTCCCGTAATGAAAGACTATCCAAAACGACTAGGGAACAGGCAGGGTTTATCCATGAAACCCTCCAAGCTGCCAAATCAAAATTTGGCACGGAAAATGCAACAACCATCGCGGATTGGGTAAAATCCGAATTTGAAAAAAGTCCTGTGTTCGACCTGGAGTATTTCGAGATAACCGACGAGGCCACCTTGACCCCCATGTTAAAAAAACAGGACAACCAAAAATACAGGGCGTTTATTGCCGTTTATGCAGACGGAGTTCGCTTAATTGATAATCTAAGATTGAATTGATAATTTTGCACCATGCAAGTAGAAGTTGTAAAATCTAAAATTCACAGGGTAAAGGTAACCGGAGCGGACCTTAATTATATTGGAAGCATCACCATTGACGAGGACCTGATGGATGCCGCCAACATTATTAGGGGCGAAAAGGTACAGATCGTGAACAACAATAACGGTGAACGATTGGAAACCTATGCCATTCCCGGGCCAAGGGGCTCTGGGGAACTTACCCTGAACGGTGCCGCCGCTAGAAAAGTGGCCGTTGGCGACGTGTTGATCCTGATCACATATGCTTGGATGGACATTGAGGAGGCGAAAGTCTTCAATCCAGCATTGGTCTTCCCGAACGAAGCCACCAATTTACTCAACTAGTCTTGGGCAAATCCCTTAAAAAATTCCTGAAGATTTTTGTTCCCATTGCCTTTGGGCTCTTTTTGGTGTGGTATTCCTATAACTCCACCACGCCCGAAGAAAGGAAGGAAATCCTGCATTACATTTCCAATGCAAGCCCCTTCTGGGTGAGCATATCGGTGATCATCGGAATTTTGAGCCATGTTTCCAGGGCCATCCGTTGGAACTATCTTTTGGAACCCATGGGATACAAACCCAAGATTATCAACAACGTGTTCATAGTCCTAATCTCCTATTTTGCCAATTTGGGCATTCCCAGATCGGGAGAATTTTTGAGGGCCACGGCACTGACCACTTATGAAGGAGTCCCCTTTGAAAAAGGTTTCGGGACCATTGTTACGGAAAGGGTCATCGATCTTTTGATGTTGTTGCTTATCATTATGGTCACCTTGGTGTTGCAGACCGATATTATCCTGTCTTTTTTGGAAGAAAAAGGGGTAAACTTGATTGGTGCTGCAGGCATTTTGACCGCGGGTATCGTTGGTCTCTTTTTGGGAACATACGTCATCCGAAGGTCCAAATCACCTTTTGCCAATAAATTGAAATCTTTCTTGAACGGCTTGCTAGATGGTGTGCTCAGCGTCTTCAAAATGAAGAAAAAATGGCCGTTCATTTTTCATACCCTCTTCATTTGGGCTGCCTATTTTGGCATGTTCTGGGTCATCAAGTATACCGTAACCGAAACCATCCCACTTTCCTTGAGCGAACTCTTGGTCGGGTTCGTTTTTGGTGCCTTTGCCATGTCCACCACCAATGGGGGAATCGGCCTGTATCCCATTGCAGTAAGTGCGGCATTGGGCATTTATGGAATCTCTTCCGTTTCGGGCGATGCTTTTGGCTGGATCATGTGGATCGCACAGACCTTGATGGTGGTCATCTTCGGTACAATATCCTTCATAGTATTACCGTTATTGAATAGAAATCGGTAAACCCCGACCACCTAAATCTTAACCAATGAAAAAACGGCTGTTAGTTGTTTTAATAGGCTTGTTGGGCCTGAACCTAGGTGCCCAAGTCAAAAAGGAGATTTTTGAATCCTTCAAACTACAGGAAAGAAGGAATGTTTCCTATTATTTTCCCGAGGACTATTCCGAAGAAAAAACATATCCCCTTTTGGTGGTTTTGGATGCCGAGTACCTGTTCGACCTTGTGGTTGCCAACGCCAAATTCCAAAGCCGGATGGACCGTATGCCGGAAGTGATCATTGTGGGTGTGGACCAAGGAAAAAATGATATCCGACAAGAAGATTGTGCCTATGATGAGCAATCGGGGCTGCCTTCTGAAAAAGGAAAAATGTTCTACGAATTTTTGGGTACGGAGCTTATTCCCTATTTAGCAACGACCTACAAGGTGGCACCTTTCAAAATGTTCATCGGTTATGACATTACAGCCAATTTTGGCAATTACTTTCTGTTCAAGGACAAGTCCTTTTTCAATGCTTATGTGAGCATTTCACCCATATTTGCCCCCGAAATGGAAAATAGGGTCCCTGAAAGATTATCTGCCCTAGATCAAGTCATTTTTTATAATGTGATCGTCGAAAAGGAACCTTCTGACGATAGGCAACGTATACTTCAAATGAACCACAGCATCAATTCCATCACCAAGGAATCCCTGCATTATTTCTTTGATGAATATGAGCATGCGGACCATGTTTCCATTGCGGCCAATGGCATAAGCAAAGCTTTTGACAATGTGTTCAAAATCTTCAGGCCCATTAGTCCAAAGGAGTACAAGACCAGTATTCTTACATCCACCGAACCGGCTTTTAAATATCTCGAGGACCGATATACCATGATCGAGGACCTCTTCGGTTTTTCCAAACCTGTGGAACTGAACGATATTATGGCCATTTATGCCGCTTGTAGGAAAAAGGAAGATTATGAGTCCCTTAAACCGTTGGCGGAACTTTGCAAGAAACAATATCCTGATACCATGATGGGTTTCTATTTTGAAGGGGAATATTATGAGCAGATCGGGGAGCCCAAGAAAGCTTTCAAGACCTTTGAAAAAGCCTTCCAAATGGAGGAAATCGATTTCTTGACCAAGGATATGGCCCTTGAAAAAATTGATGCCCTTAAAGCAGATTTTGGGTATTAGGTTATTGGATTGTTAGACTTTTAGATGATTAGACATCTCTATCCAAAAATCCAGTCGTCCAAAAATCCGATAGTCCAATCCTCCATCTAAATCCATATCTTTAAGCCTTCACCTAATTTGAGGAATGGCCAAGACCAAAACAGCTTTTTTTTGCCAAAATTGTGGCACCCAATATGCCAAATGGGTAGGCCAATGTTCTTCTTGTAAGGAATGGAACACCATTGTGGAAGAAATGGTCCAGAAGGAAGAAAAAAGGAGTTGGAAAACCGATACCTCATCGGTAAAACAGGCCAGCAAACCGCTTCGTGTTTCCGAAATCACACACGAAAAAGAACTTCGCTTGGATACGTTGGACCAAGAGTTCAATCGTGTTTTAGGCGGTGGATTGGTTCCCGGTTCCTTAACGTTGTTGGGAGGAGAACCAGGCATCGGAAAAAGCACCTTGCTGCTTCAGATTGCCTTAAAACTGCCTTATAAAACTCTTTATGTTTCTGGAGAGGAAAGCCAGCGTCAAATCAAGATGCGCGCCGACCGTATTCAACCAAACAGTGAAAATTGCTACATCCTAACCGAAACCAAGACCCAGAATATCTTTCAACAGATTGCAGCCCTGGAACCCGATTTGGTGGTCATCGACTCCATCCAAACCTTGCACACCGATTATATTGAATCCGCTGCGGGAAGCATTTCCCAAATCCGCGAATGTGCCGCAGAACTCATCAAATTTGCCAAGGAAAGTCACACACCCGTTATTTTGGTGGGACATATCACTAAAGATGGCACTATTGCCGGACCCAAAATTTTGGAGCATATGGTTGATACGGTGCTTCAGTTTGAAGGTGACCGTAACTACGTCTACAGAATCCTTCGTTCGCTTAAAAACCGATTTGGTTCCACGGCAGAACTTGGCATTTATGAAATGCAGGGAAGTGGACTACGGGAAGTGAACAACCCCTCTGAAGTATTGATTTCCAAAAATGAGGAAGATTTAAGTGGAACCGCCATTGCTGCTACTGTGGAAGGCATGCGTCCCTTGTTGATAGAAATTCAGGCGTTGGTAAGTACTGCGGTTTATGGAACACCACAGCGTTCCGCTACAGGGTTCAATGCCAAACGCTTGAACATGCTTTTGGCCGTTCTGGAAAAACGGGCAGGTTTTAAGTTGGCCGCCAAGGATGTTTTTTTGAATATCACTGGGGGCATTTCGGTGGACGATCCCGCTATCGACCTTGCTGTTATGGCCGCCATATTGTCCAGTAATGCGGATATATCCATTGAAAAGGGCATCTGTTTTGCTGCGGAAGTGGGCCTTGCCGGAGAAATCCGTCCGGTACAGCGTGTGGACCAACGCATTCTGGAAGCTGAAAAACTAGGTTTCTCCACCATTTTTGTTTCCAAGAACAATAAGATCGGCTTGAAGAACACGGGTATCCAAATCCGAAAAGTTTCCAAAATTGAGGATGTGGTCGATTTCCTTTTTTAACCTCCTTTTCAAAAGTTTCCCTTTTTAAAACCTATATTTAGGAAACCTTCCAATGCACATGAAACGATTTTCGCTTTTCCTGCTGGTTGCCCTTTTGGCTTCCTGTTCAAATGAAAAAACCACATCTTCCAACAAAGACTATTTTACCACTTGGGAACATTATTTAGGTGACCCGGAGCGTACCCACTACTCCAATCTCGACCAAATTGACACCGCCAATGTTGGCCAGTTAAAATTGGCCTGGAGCTATAAAAGTGGGGGACTTCAAGAAGGAAGAACCACCCAAATTCAGACCAGCCCTTTGGTGGTTGATGGAGTTCTTTATGGGGTAAATGCTGCCATAGAACTCTTCGCTATCGACGCCACTAGCGGCAAGGAAATTTGGAAATTCAAACCTGTTTCCAAAGACGAATCTGGCTTGGGCATGAACCGGGGCCTGAACTATTGGAAATCCAATAGCGATGAACCCAGTCGCCTCTTTTTTACTTCTGGACCACGACTTTTTGCCATCGACATTGCAACGGGCAAACCCATTCCTTCCTTTGGAAATAAGGGAAGCATCGATCTAAGAGAAGGACTGGGTCGGGATCCCGAAAAACAGTCTGTGGTATCCAATACCCCTGGAGCCATTTTTGAAAATATACTGATCCAAGGTACCCGTGTTGGTGAAGGACCCGGGGCCTCTCCAGGACATATCCGTGCTTATGATGTAATTACAGGAAAGATTGTTTGGACCTTCCATACCATTCCACAACCTGGTGAGTTTGGTTACGACACCTGGCCAGCAGATGCTTACAAAACATTAGGAGGCGCCAACAGTTGGCCCGGCATGGCCATGGACCTTGAACGAGGTATCGTTTACATTCCCACCGGATCGGCGGCATTTGATTGGTATGGAGGAGATCGGGAAGGTGCCGATCTTTTTGCGAATTCCCTTTTGGCATTGAATGCCAAAACCGGGGAACGCATTTGGCATTTTCAGATGGTGCACCATGATATTTGGGATCGCGATCCGCCTGCTCCACCCAACTTATTAGAGGTGAAAAAAGACGGGGAAATCATTCCAGCCGTGGCACAGGTGACCAAGAGTGGGCATGTTTTTGTGTTCAACCGGGAAACTGGCGAGCCTTTCTTCCCCATTGAGGAAAAAGCCTATCCGAGTTCCAAGCTGATAGGCGAAAAAGCCTATGCAACCCAACCACTCCCTTTAAAACCCGAACCTTTTGCCCGGCAAATTTTAACCGAGAAGGACCTATATGCCCCAAACGAAAAAGCTTTTGTGGATGATTTGGTGAAGGGCAACAAAAGTGATGATGCCCCAACCGTTTTGGAAAAATTCAAATCCATTACCTCCAACGGGCAATTTATACCGATGGATACTACAGGTGTAATCCTATTTCCCGGTGCCGATGGAGGTGCCGAATGGGGAGGCGCTGCAGTGGATCCCCGAAACGGAATCATGTATGTGAACGGAAATGAAATGGCCTGGATCATCAAAATGAAAGCAGTTGGAGGGGATAATAATACCCATATGGGACAGTCCTTAGCCCAGATCCATTGTGCTCGTTGCCATGGTGGCGAGCTGGAAGGACTGGCAGGAATTCCTGAACTTCAAAATGTGAAATTACGCTTGCAGCCTGATTCCATCAAGACCATCATACAAAAAGGAAGGGGCGCCATGCCTGGAATGCCTAATCTTTCCAATGATGAAATTGATGTGATAGCTGAATTTTTAACAGGAATGGAAGAGGCCAAGGACCATCGGGTGGAAAAAATCAAAGTTGATGTGCCCTACTCCGTGGCCAGTTTTGCACGGTTTAAGGATGATAGGGGTTATCCTGTGGTAAAACCGCCATGGGGCACATTGAATGCCATCGACCTGAACACAGGGGAATATCTTTGGAAAATCCCTTTGGGTCATGAAAAAAGCCTGGACGACCCCAATGTCCCTGTTTCAGGGCTTGAAAATTACGGTGGCCCTGTAATCACCAAAGGTGGGGTACTGTTCATCGCTGCCACCAAGGATGAAAAAATCCGCGCCTTCAACATGAAGACTGGACAAAAAATGTGGGAAGACCAATTACCTGCTGGTGGTTATGCCACTCCGATCACCTATCAAGTGGATGGCAAACAGTACATTGTTATTTCCTGTGGTGGAGGCAAAATGGGTACGGCTTCAGGTGACGAATACCGTGCTTATGCTTTGGAATAAGGTTATGGAGCAGGGTTCGGAATGGCGTTATGGATGGCTTCAATACCTTCCAGAACCTCATCCGAAAGGTCCACATCAATGCTCTCAATATTTTCCTTGAGCTGTTCCATGGTGGTGGCCCCTATGATATTGCTCGTTAAAAAAGGACGGGTGTTCACAAAGGCCAAGGCCATTTGCGCCATGCTCAATCCGTGTTCCTTGGCCAATTGGGCGTATTGCTCCGTGGCCTGGGTAGCCGTATCACTGCTGTATCTGCTATAATTGGGGAAAAGGGTAATCCTTGCCTTTCTGGGTGGAATTTCCGATAAATATTTACCGCTGAGCACCCCAAACGCCATGGGCGAGTAGGCCAACAACCCTATTTTTTCCCTTGTGGAAATTTCAGAAAGTCCCACCTCGAACAAACGGTTCAACAAACTATAGGGGTTTTGTATGGTGAGCATTCTGGGCAAGGATTGGTGTACCTTGCTTTCCTCCAAATAGCGCATGGCCCCCCAAGGGGTTTCGTTTGAAAGGCCTACGTGCCTGATTTTTCCTTCGGCGATCAGGTCTCGAAGGGTTTCCAAAATCTGGTGGATGTTATCTTCCCAAACGTCAATGGCATGGGAATTGAACCCTCGTTGTCCAAAATAATTGGTGTTCCTTTCTGGCCAATGCAATTGGTATAGGTCGATATAATCCGTTTGCAACCGCTTCAAGCTTCCTTCCACGGCACCTATGATGGATTCTTTACTGAAACCGGTGCTACGGATATGTTTGCCTCCATGTCCTGGTCCCGCAATCTTGGAAGCCAAGACCACTTTATCCCGGTTTCCCGTCTTTTTGAACCAGTTCCCAATGAATTCTTCCGTTACCGCATACAATTCCTTTTTGGGTGGAATGGGATACAATTCGGCAGTATCAAAAAAATTCACTCCTTGATCCAAGGCATAATCCATTTGCTCAAAGGCTTCATCCTGGGTGTTTTGTCGCCCCCAAGTCATGGTCCCCAAACAAATTTTACTGATCCTGATATCGGTATGTGGAATTCTGGTGTATTTCATTGTTTCATTATTTAGGACAGGTAAAGGTACTCAAACCAATAAATCGAACTTTACCCAAATATTATTTTTCAATCTCCAACAAAATGGGGCAGTGGTCACTGTGTACTGCCTGGGACAAGATGACGGAACGCTTCAATCTATCTTTTAAAGGCTCTGCCACCATACCATAATCCAAACGCCAGCCCTTGTTATTGGCACGGGCATTGGCACGGTAGGTCCACCAAGTATAGTTGTGTGGCTCTTTATTGAAATGCCGAAAACTGTCAATAAAACCACTTTTGATAAAATTACCGATCCATTCCCTTTCCACAGGTAAAAACCCGGACACATTTTTGTTCCGGATCGGATCATGGATGTCAATGGCTTCGTGACAGATATTGTAATCCCCACAAACGATTAGGTTGGGCCTCTCCTTCCGAAGGTCATTGGCATAATCATGAAAATCTGCCATGTACATCAGCTTATGGTCCAATCGGTCCAGATTGGTACCAGAGGGCAGGTACATACTCATGACCGAAAGATCGCCATAATCGGCGCGGATGTTTCTTCCCTCAAAATCCATATAATCGATGCCCGTGCCATATTCCACATGATCGGGCTCTTCTTTACTAAGTAAGGCCACACCACTATAACCCTTCTTTTGGGCACTGTACCAATAATGGAACGGATACCCGGCCTCCTCCAAAACTGAGGTGTCTACCTGTTCTTTCATGGCCTTGGTTTCTTGCAAGCAGACCACATCGGGATCAACAGCCTTCAACCAGTCTACAAACCCCTTATTCAATGCAGCCCGGATGCCGTTCACGTTGTAGGAAACAATCTTCATTTTTTAAATTTCGTCTAAAATAGCCATTGTGAACGGGCCGTGAAAATTGAATTTTCCAATAGTCCCATCAACCAAAAGAATTGTAGATAATGCATGGTTTTGGTTTACTTTTATGGACAAATCCCTTTTGGTATGAAGGCCCTTCTCTTGATCGATATTCAATCCGGTTTACAGGAAACCGCCTATTACGGCACCGAACGCAACAATCCACATGCTGAGGAGAACTGCGCAAAGATCTTGAAGGCATTTCGAAACAAAAAGTTTCCCGTTTTTCATGTGATCCACAATTCTACCAACCCTGCATCACCCCTTTACCCTGGCAAAAAGGGAAATAGTATCCATCCTTTGGTGGAACCTATTGAGGGCGAGCCTGTTTTTCAAAAAAAGGTGAACAGTGCCTTCATCGGAACCGACTTGGAGATTGCTTTGATTGCCCAAAATATTACCGATTTGGTGATTGTTGGACTTACCATAGAACATTGCATATCCACCTCAGTCCGCATGGCCGCCAATTTGGGGTTCCATGTTACCTTGATTTCCGATGCGACCGCCGCATTCGACAAAATTGGATTCGACGGCAAGCGATACCCCGCCGAATTGATTTACCAAACGGAACTAGCCAACCTGAAGGATGAATTTGCCTTAATACAGAATACCTCCAATTTCTTGACAGAACTTGATAATTAGTTCCTATTTTTATAGGGCACATAAATCAACTAAACCAATGGTACGTTTCATTTTGGTCTGCCTGACCTTTGCCCTGATGCCCGCTACAACACTTTTTTCACAAACCGAACCTCTAAAAATTGGGGTCGCCGGTCTTTCCCATTCCCACGTACATGGAATATTGGGTAGGGAAGATACGGGTGACATCAAAATAGTGGGTATTGCCGAACCCAATCGTGAATTGGCACAACGCTTTGCCGATCAACATGGTTTTTCCATGGATTTGGTCTATGATAGCTTGGAAGAATTGATTGCCGCCACCCACCCTGAAGCCGTGACCGCCTTTGGTTCCATTTACGATCATTTAAAGGTGGTGGAGACCTGTGCTCCCAAAGGTATTCATGTGATGGTGGAAAAACCTTTGGCCGTTAGTGTGGATCATGCCAAAAAAATGAAAGCCCTTGCGGACAAGTACCATATTCAATTGCTGACCAATTATGAGACTACTTGGTACCCGACCAATCACAAGGCCAAACAACTGCTTGATGATGGAAAGATCGGTGAACTTCGAAAAGTGATCGTACGCGATGGGCATAGGGGACCTGTCAAAATTGGTGTGAACAAAGAATTTTTGGATTGGCTTCAAGATCCTGTCCTGAACGGTGGAGGTGCCATTACTGATTTTGGATGCTATGGCGCCAATTTAATGACCTGGTTAAAGAAAGGCCAAAAACCCATTTCGGTGACCGCCGTTACCCAACAATTGCAATCCGAAAACAACCCAAAAGTGGATGATGATGCCACCATCCTGCTTACCTATGACGATTCCATGGCCATTTTGGAACCTTCATGGAACTGGCCCATCGGCAGAAAGGATATGGAAATTTATGGGCTTACCGGGGCCATTTTTGCCGATAACCGAAATACACTTCGGGTTCGCATGGCAGAAGGCTACGACGGATTTCAGGAAGAAAAGATGACTTTGGAAGAACGATCCAACCCCTATAATGATCCCTTCTCGCTTTTAGCTGCCGTCATCAGAGGAAAGGTAAAATTAAACCCTAGTGATCTGACGGCCCTGGAAAACAACATGACAGTGGTTGAAATTCTGGAAGCAGCCAAAGAAAGTGCCCAAAAAGGAAAAACCATAACCCTAAAAAAATAATTGCCCTTGTTCCCCAGTTTTTTACCCAGCCCTAGAATCCATTTTGTATTATTTCTTGTTTTTTCTACCAGTTCATTGTTTGCTCAAGACGTCCAAAAAGATTCCATAACCCAATTGGATGAGGTTATTTTAATGGACGATGCCGTGCCCAAAAAAGCAACAGGCATTACGGTCTCCTCCACTATTGGCACCCAAACGTTTGAACGGTTTAACCCCATAGATTTTCCGTCTGCCATCAATCAAATTTCAGGTGTCTATATGCTCTCCGGGGCCTTGAATACCAATCGGATTACCATTCGCGGGGTTGGGGCCAGAACGCCCTACGGAACAGATAAACTGCGTTTGTATTTTAATGGGATTCCTGTAACCAACGGTACGGGATTTTCAGCCATTGAGGCTTACGATTTTGAAAATCTGGGATCCATAGAGGTCATCAAAGGGCCGAAGGGAACGGCCTATGGTTCCAATTTGGGAGGAGCAATATTATTGCAGACCAAGACCTCTTCCATTGACGAGACCCGATTGACCAATACCTCAACATTTGGTTCGTATGCCATGCTGAAGGACAATCTTTCCTTTGTACATTCTGAAGAAAAATTTGCCCTCACCTTTGCCTATAACCATTTTGAAACAGATGGGTACAGACAGAACAGTCAGTTCGAGCGTGATGGTTTTTTGTTGAATACCGAATTTAAAATCAGTTCCAAAAGCAGTCTTTCCTTTTTAACGAATTATATTGATTACACCGCGCATATCGCCAGTTCCATCAACTTGACAGATTTTGAGGAAGACCCCACGAGAGCAGCATCCAATTGGTTGGCTGCACAAGGGTATGAGGCCAACAAATATGTTTTGACAGGGCTGTCGCATACTTACCGATTTTCAGAAAAGCTCAAAAATACCACCAGCTTATTTTATACCTATTTGGACCACTATGAGCCTAGACCCTTTGACATACTGGATGAATTTACCAATGGATTTGGATTTCGAAGTGTCTTTGAAGGACATCTGGCAAAGGCCCAATATGTGGTGGGAGGTGAATTGTACAAAGACGAATACCACTGGGGTACTTTTGAAAATCTATATGCCGATAACAATGGCAATGGCAGTCTGCAAGGTAATCGCTTGAGCAAGAATACCGAGTTTAGGAGACAGTTCAATCTTTTCGGGTCTCTCACCTATCCATTTTCTGAAGCTTTTTCGGCACAGTTGGGACTCAACCTCAACAAAACCCATTATACGTTTAACGACCTGTTCAATGAAGGGGATGCCAATACTTCCGCAGAACGGAATTTCGATGCCATTTTGATGCCCAATTTTGGCCTGAGATATTCGTTCAATTTTGGACAATTGTATGCCAATATCAGTCGTGGGTTCTCCAATCCAAGTCTGGAAGAAACCCTGACGCCCGATGGGGTAATCAACCCCGACATTGCACAGGAAACAGGCACCAATTATGAACTGGGCAGTCAGTGGCTTTTGTGCCAAAATCGATTCTCCGCCAACGTGACCCTCTATCGAATGGACATCAAAAACCTCTTGGTGGCCCAACGCGTTGGCGAAGATCAATATATCGGCCGTAATGCAGGTCAAACCCGCCACCAAGGGTTGGAACTGGATGTGCGATACCGAGCCAATTTGACCCATAAACTTATCGCTACACCTTATGTCAGCTACACCTTTAGCGACCACAGTTTTGTAGATTTTGTGGATGGAGACAACGACTACTCTGGTAACCCATTGACTGGTGTTCCCAAACATCGCCTGAGCACGGGGTTGGATCTTCAACATACCAACGGGCTACAATGGAACCTGACCCATCAATATGTGGACAACATTCCCCTTACCGATGCAAATACCGAGAGTAGCAGTTCCTATAATGTTTTCAATGCCAAACTGGGGTATCGTACCCAATTGTCCAACCATATGACACTGGGTTTGCACACGGGCATCAACAATATTTTTGACGAAAACTATGCGCAATCCGTCCTTATCAATGCGGTAGGTTTTGGAGGTGCCCAACCTCGTTATTTTTACCCAGGCAATGGACGTAATTTTTATGGTGGGGCACGCTTGTCCTATATATTTTGATGAGTTAAATTTTCTACATTTATACAATCATCTCAATATCAGTACGTATGAATGAAATTGATGAATACATTTCCAAGTTTCCAGAAGAGGCACAAGAAATCATGCAAAAGATTCGAATCATTGTTAAGGATGCCGCCCCGGATGCCGTGGAACAAATCGCCTATGGCATGCCGGGCTACAAAACCCATGGTAAACCTTTGGTTTATTTTGCAGGCTATAAGAACCATATCGGACTTTACGCTACCCCTTCGGGGCATGAAAAATTTGCTTCGGAATTGTCGAAGTACAAACAAGGAAAAGGTTCTGTACAGTTTCCATTGGACCAACCCATGCCCTACGACCTTATTAAAAGAATTGTTGATTTTAGGGTTCAGGAAAATGCTTCCAAAGTCAAATAACAGGATCTCATCAATTGATTCAGGGCATCCATCAATTTTGACCAACTCCTAACAACCCATCCCAGTATTTTCATCCCAAAATTGACCAAGGCAACTCATGCCCCTAGGCTTTAAAGGATGAAGAACGAAAGAACCATTGGGAACCTTTTGGTGCACGTTATCAAAAGGTTATACCAAAAATCCAACTCAGAAAAAGACTGTCATGACGATTCCAAGGATAGGGTATTTTGCCCGATCTGTGGATTTTCGTTTCCCATTTTTGGCAGTGTCGGTGTCAAAAAAAGGGAGAATGCCCTATGTCCGGAATGCCATTCGTTGGAACGTCACCGATTGATGTATCTCTATTTGGCCCATTTAGGTCTTTTTGAAAATTCTGGTGCCGTTGCATTACTACATTTTGCCCCGGAAAAAGCGCTTTATCAAATTTTTTCCGAAGCCGAACACATTGAGTACCATCCTTGTGATATTTCACCCAAAAGATTCAAATACGCCAAACCTGTACCCATTCAAAAAGTGGACATTACAGCTATCCCCTTTGAAAATGACACCTTTGACCTCATCATCTGCAACCATGTTCTGGAACACATCCCCGACGATAAAAAGGCTATGGATGAATTGTATCGGGTGATGAAAAAGGGTGGTCATGGGTATTTTCAAGTCCCCATTGATTACAATCGTATTAAAACCTATGAGGATTTTTCCCTGAACAAAAAATGGCAGCGAAAAATTGCTTTTGGCCAACACGACCATGTTCGACATTATGCCAAGGATTACAAGGACAAACTGGCAGAACGTGGATTCAAGGTACACGTTGATGACTATGTAACCTGTTTCTCCAAGGAGGAACAATTCAAATTGGGCCTAGATCCAGAGGAACACATCTATTTTTGTGAAAAATAGTGTCTCGGTAAAATAACTCTTCTCTTCCATTTCCTTTGGAAAGGATCTTCAATCCACTGGTTTTAAATATTATCTTTGGAAGAACCGCGATTTTGCATCGCCAACCAACTTTATAACCAAAACCCAACTACTAACTCTTTTAAAATGAAAAACCAACTTTTACTCGCTTCCGCATTTGTGCTGATCTCTTCCATTTCCATGGCACAAAAGGACAAGAAAAAAATGATTGCCGACCTCGATGCCAAAAAAGACCATTATACCTCCATTGCCAAATCGCTTTGGGAAAATCCCGAATTGGGTTATCTGGAGGAAAAAAGTTCTGCGCTCTTGCAAGAAGAACTTAAAAAAGAAGGTTTTACCATTGAAGCCGGTGTTGCGGGAATTCCAACCGCATTCACGGCCACCTATGGTTCCGGTAGTCCTGTCATCGGGGTATTGGGAGAATTTGATGCCTTACCTGGGATGTCGCAGGAAGCCATACCCTTTAGAAAAGCTAGGGTAGTCGATGCCCCTGGACAAGCCTGTGGCCACCATTTGTTCGGTACAGGTTCCCTTGCTGCTGCCATTGCCGCCAAGGATTACTTAAAAGAATCCGGAAAATCGGGAACCATTCGTTTTTATGGTACCCCAGCCGAAGAAGGGGGCTCTGGAAAAGTGTATATGGTTCGGGCCGGACTTTTTAATGATGTGGATGCCATTGTTTCATGGCATGCAGGAGATAAGAACACAGCCAATCCCAGTACCAACCTCGCCACCATTTCAGGAAAATTCAGGTTTACCGGAAAGTCTTCTCATGCAGCCATGGCTCCCGAATTGGGTCGCTCTGCCCTTGATGGGGTAGAAGGCATGAACGATTTGGTGAACATGCTTCGCGAGCATACCACAGAACCCACCCGAATCCATTACATCATCACCAAAGGTGGCGATGCCCCAAATATTGTTCCCAAAGAAGCTGAAGTATATTATGTGGTTCGCCATTCCAACCGTATTGAGGTGAAGGCCGTTTGGGATCGAGTGGTGAAAGCTGCCCAAGGTGCGGCCATCGGTACGGAAACTGAAATGACCTATGAAATCATTGGTGGAACTTATGAAAGATTGCCCAATGAAGCACTGGAAACCTTGTTGCATGCCAACATGACCCTAGTGGGTGGAGTAGACTATACCCCCGAGGATATTGCCTTTGCCAAGGAAATCCAAAAGACCTTGGGAACCCCAGGACCTATTGAGAGTGCCGGTCAAGTGCAGCCTATGGAGTTCACCCATGGCAAGGCCTCTGCCGATACCGGTGATGTAAGCTGGAACACCCCAACAGGAGCCGTTACCGCCGCCACATGGGTGCCCGGAACTCCTGCCCACAGCTGGCAGGCCGTTGCCGCCGGTGGCACCGATATCGGTTACAAGGGAATGATGGTCGCCGCCAAAACCATGGCACTCACCGCCATAGATCTCATCAAAAACCCAAAATTGTTAGAGCAGGTCAAGACCGAATTCAACGACCGTAGAGGTGCCGATTTTAAATACGAAGCCTTATTGGGTGATAGGGAACCCGCACTGGATTATCGAAAAAAATAATCTTCATGAAAAATCATCACATTTTTATTCTAGCCCTGCTTTGCTTGGTGGGTTGCAAGCAACAGCCCGAACCTGTAGCCCCCATATTTGAACACGACATTTCCGAAGGGCCAAAACCATGGACCAGCGAAGTCTTCGAGCCAACAGAGGATGACTTCACCTTTGCCATTATTTCCGATTTGAATGGTGGTGAACGCGAAGGCGTATATGCCACGGCCGTTCAACAATTGAACCAACTCGATCCCACCTTTGTGCTCAGTGTGGGGGATCTCATTGATGGTGGTACCGAAGTCGATTCCATATTGACCAAGGAATGGGACTCCTTTGACGAACGCACGGCCAAACTGAACATGCCCTTTTTCCATTTGGGAGGAAACCACGACCTCACCAACCCAAAAATGCGGGAATTCTGGAAAAATCGTTTCGGTCCCCGTTATTATCATTTTGTGTACAACGATATCCTTTTTCTGATGATGGATTCGGAGGATTATGAGGAAAAACGGATGATGGAAATCTATGAAGCCCGTGCCAAAGCACTCAAGATCATCGCCGGGGAAATCGTGGGGAAATATGAGGAATCGGAATACTACAGCATGCCCGAACGTAGCATTGGCGGCATGAGCAGTGCCCAGTTGAGTTATTTTACCGAAGTTTTGAAAAAATATCCAGATGTAAAATGGACGTTCGTGCTGATGCACAAGCCTTTGTGGATGCGGGAAGACGAAAAAGGCCTTGGACCTTTGGAAGATGTGTTGGCAAATCGGGATTACACCGTGATCAACGGGCATTTCCATTCGTTTTCCAACCGTATTCGAAAAGGGCACAGTTACACCGTGCTAGGTACTACGGGAGGAAGCCAAAACCCGCAGGATTCCATGGCCTTTGACCATGTGACCTTGGTTCGGATGGCCAAAAAACCCGTGATCACCCACTTAAAAATGGCGGGCATCTTAAACGAACAAGGTGTGGTTCCCTCTGGAAAATGACCCAATTTGGTTTATCTTTAAAAATCGATGCACACCAAACTAACTCGAATACTGATGAAAAATTTATTTACCCTTTGTTTTGCTTTTCTGTTGGTTGGAATCCTTTCAGCCCAGACCGATGAAGAAAAAGCGGCTTCTACCGTAAACGTGAACACCATAAAAAGCCATATCTATTTTTTGGCGGATGATCTTTTGGAAGGTCGCGAAGCAGGAACACGGGGCAATAAGATAGCCGCCAGTTACCTCTCGAACGAATTGAGAAGAAATGGGGCCGTACCTGTTCCCGGGACCGATTCCTACTACCAAAAATTTGATTTGGTACAAACGGGCGCACCAAACTTTTTGGAGCTGACCCTGAATGGTGTTGCCTATCCATTGCTTGCTTCCTTTACCATGCCTGCCATGGAACAATCTGGCGAAGCCGTGTTTTTGGGCTATGGCACCGAAGCGGATTTTAAAGGAAAAGATGTGAAGGATAAAATGGTGGTGGTCCTTGGGGGCAGTGCGCCCGGACAAGATCCTGGCCAAATGTTCCGAAGCAGTAGGGAGAAAGTGGAATTGGCCAAAGCCATGGGCGCCAAAGGACTTTTGGAATTGGTACAGTTTGAGGAGGCCATGTGGAGCCGTTTGAAACATTATATTGGGGGACGCACCGAAGTTAAAGAATCCGATGAGGATGCTGAAGCCACTGAAATGCCCCATGTTTGGGTGAATACGACCAACCCTGGTTTTGAAAAAGGCAAAAAGCTATCCTACAGTCTAAAATCCGATGGGCAGACCAAGACCACCTTGCATACCCAAAACGTGGTGGCCATCATGGAAGGTTCCGATCCACAACTCAAAAACGAATATGTGATCTACTCCGCCCATTACGATCATGTGGGCATTGGCCAACCGAATGCCGAAGGGGATTCCATCTACAACGGTGCCCGCGACAATGCCATTGGTGTTACCGCGGTCTTGTCCATGGCGGAAAACTTGGGCAAGTACCCCACCAAGCGTTCGGCCCTGTTCATTTTATTCACCGGGGAGGAAAAAGGATTGTTGGGCAGTGAATATTATGCTGACCATCCCATGATACCCTTGGACCAAGTTTCCTATTGTTTCAATACCGACGGCGGGGGTTATAACGACACCTCTTTGGCGACCATTATTGGGTTGGAACGCACTTCCGCCCAATCTTTGATTGAAAAAGGTGCTTCCACTTTTGGCCTAAAGGCCATTGGTGATCCCGCACCGGAGCAGGGACTGTTTGACCGAAGTGATAACGTAAGCTTTGCCAAAAAGGGCATTCCCGCACCTACCTACTCCACCGGGTTCAGCAGTTTTAACGACGAGATTTTTAAATACTACCACCAAGCCAGTGACGAGGCCGACTCTTTGGATTACGGATATCTATTGAAATTTTACCAAGGATATGTGTTCTCTGGGCGATTGATCGCCAACACCCCGGAAAAATTGTTTTGGAATGCAGGTGACAAATATGAGGAAGCAGGTAAGGCATTGTATGGGATGAAGTGAATTTGGCTTTATAACAAAAAAAATGTGTTTGAAAAGGGCTGAGCTACAATTAAACCCAAAAACTTTTTATAGTTTTTAAAGAATTTACTTATAATTAATTATGTACATTTCTGGCTGTAGCAAACTCATAGAAAAGCAAAAAGATGATAAACAAAATAAACATTGAAAATTTCAAGTGCTACGAAAAAATCGAGTTTGAAACTTCAAAAATAACTTTTTTGACAGGAGCAAACAGTAGTGGTAAAAGTTCACTTCTTTATAGCATTCTAGGTGCCATTCAATCCAGAGAATTTCCTTTTCAATTTTCCCCCAATGGCAAATATATCAGAATGGGTGATTTTGAAGAAATTGTATTCAATCATGACAAATCCAAATTAATCAAGTTAGAATTTTTAACTGATGAAAATAATGAAAGAATCACAACATATTGGAAGAGTGATAAACTAAGAAACCTACCTGTTTTAGAAGAACTAACTGCTTCTTCAGAATATTATCAACTCCATATTAATAAAATTAGAAAATATAGTTTAAGATTTGAATATTTCCCGGATAAAGATCCTCAAAGTGAATTTAGATCTCCAGAAATGGTGAAAAAAATAATGGATTTAATCGATTCTTCTTTCAAGAAAGATCCAACTGAAAAAGGAAACCTAATATCTAATTTCAACAAGATAAATACGAAAATTGAATTTAAATTTTCAGATTTCGATGAGCTAGAAAAATATCTACAAAAAGAAGAGAATTATTATTTACATCAATTTATAAGATCTATTACAAGCATATTCACTAAGTATGATGATCGAATAAACTATATAAGCTCGTTCAGATTGTATCCTGAGAGGACATATTACGAAACTTCAAAAATTAATTTAAAGGTTGGGAAATTTGGAGAAAATTATGAAGATCAAATTATATCTTGGGAAACAAAAAAGTCTCCAAAGTATAAAGAGTTAATCGATATTCTTAAAGATCTAGGCCTTTTACATGAAATAAAATCTAAAAGACTAGATGGGGGAAGATTTGAAATATTAATTAGAACAAAGAACAAAGGAATATGGTCATCTTTAAGTGATGTGGGATTTGGAATAAGTCAATTCCTACCTATTATTGTTGCCGATTTGCAATTAGGTAAAGGGTCGACCCTTTTTATTGCCCAGCCAGAAATTCATTTGCATCCAAAAATCCAAGCTCAATTTGGAGACTATATTGTTGATCGCATATCTAAGGATAATAAAAAATATATTATTGAGACTCACAGTGAGTATCTACTAAACAGAATAAGGCTTGCAATTGCCAAAAAAAGATTACAGGAAAAGGACGTCAAAACATATTTTATAGACAACAACGGAGAAAAAGCTACATACTATGATTTAATTTTTCTAAAAAACGGTCAAATCAAGAATGCTCCTAAAACTTTTTTTGATACATATATGTTGGATGTCATGAATATAGCAATCGAGGCTGAATAATATGAAAGATCTTTTTATCGACAATAATATTGCAAAAAACTTTGCTTCTCCTATTGATCAAAACTACAAGGATTTAATTTCTTGGATTAATGATTTTGACCAAGAGCTGGTTGAGAATGAACCAAACAAAATTGTTGAGTTTGCCCATTTAATGGTTTCACAAAAATTATTGGTCGAGTATTTAAAGTCCTCTAGAAATTGTTCAAAACCGAATTCAATTCCATCCATAATAGACAGGTTAACCAGACAAGGGCGATTATTAAAGAAAAGTAAGGAAGATATTAAGGATTTTATTGAGAAAAATTTCAGCAAAAAGATAGAAAAAAGCCTGCTGTCTAATCAAGAAGATCATTGTCATATTGCAACCGTATTATTATCCACTCGAAAAAAATGTTTAACATATGACGAAAATTTAACCAAAGATTTGATTGATTTTCCTGGTTTCACAGTTCATGTAGAAAAAAGACCTGAAAAATTGAACTATAAATAAACCCTTCCTATTGGCGAATTTCACTTCAATACTCTCTTCATACCTAATAAAACAGTCACCACATCTTGCAACTCTTGTTGCTCAAAAGTGCCTTGCTCTACATAAAAAAGCATTTCCACAGCCAAGTCCAAATATTCGGCCAATACTTCTGTCGTACCAAAGGTATCGGTAATCCATGCGTTTAATTCCTTGATTTGGGATTCGGTTAACATGGGGGGCAAAATAGCTTCTAATTTTTAACCACATTACTACGAATTAGTGGTTTTTTGTGATGGTGGTTCCCCTCACCCTGAATTCAGTTCAGGGTCTCATCCAATTAACTTTAAACATGAGATGTTGAAACGAGTTCAACATGACGGCAAATAACAATCGATTACCACGTCACCCTGAATTCAGTTCAGGGTCACATCTCCAAACCAAAAGATAGGATGCTGAAACAATCCCAATAGTTATCGGGACAACATGACCTTTTCACCCTTCATCCTTAACCCTTTTACCCCAAAAATCCCTTCACCTTTTCACCCTTCATCCTTAACCCTTTTACCCAAAAAATCCCTTCACCCACAACCTTTTACCCAAATCATTTGCAAATCTCAATTAATATTTAGACATTTATCTAAATAACTAATCAAAATGAATTTGCTGTTCAAGGCTCTTAATGATGAAACCCGTAGGCAAATTGTAGAGCTGCTCAAGGAAAAGGACATGAACGCGGGGGAGATCGCGGAACGCTTCAATATTTCAAAGCCCAGTATTTCGCACCATTTGGACATACTGCGCCAAGCGGACTTGGTCACTAGTGAAAAAAAAGGCCAGTTTGTGGAATACTCCCTCAACACCACCATTTTGGAAGATCTGCTCAATTGGATACTAACCTTAAAAAATAAATCATGAAACTAAAAAAGGAACTCCCGCTGATCGGCATTGTTTTACTTCCGTTTCTCTATTTGATGTATGTGTGGAACCAACTGCCCGAACAGGTGCCATTGCATTATAACCTAAAAGGCGAAGTGGACCGCTATGGAGACAAATCGGAACTGATCATGATCCCCATCCTGTTGCCACTACTCATCTACTTGATTTTCTTGGCCGTACCCTACATCGACCCAAAAAAACAGATCCAAAAAATGGGCAACAAGTACGACACTTTAAAATTGATCCTCACCACATTCATGTCGGCCTTGGCCCTGTTCATCATCTACACGGCCAAAAACCAGACCTTGACCAATCCGAACATTATTTTCTTGATCATTGGGTTACTCTACCTTATTTTCGGCAACTATTTTAAGACCATCAAGGCCAATTACTTTATTGGAATCCGTACCCCATGGACCTTGGAAAGTGAATCCATTTGGAAAGAGACCCACAAATTGGGTGGTAAGGTTTGGTTCGTAGGCGGTCTCTTGGTGATTGTTTGCAGTTTGCTCTTGGACAAAGAAATCAATGCCAAAGTGTTTTTGGCCATTACCATCATCATTGCGCTTATCCCGATTGTATATTCCTATCTGTTGTATCGAAAAGAAAAGCAAACCGCATAGAAAAGCCATTAATTTGTTCTAATTTTAGGGTAGGCCAATCCTAAAATCGGGTCTATGATTGTAAAGAACAGTTTTTTGATCTTTAAGAACGATTTCAAGCACCGTACCTGGTTGGACTGGATACAATCCCACATCATGTACGCACCACCGCCCTTTCGTTTTAAAGGCTCCGTTACTTTTGATGCCAATGGCATCTCCTTTGTGGGTTTTGATATTTTTCACGATACCGAGGTGCAGTTCAACATTCCCAAAGCCGAAATTGAACAACTTTATCACGGGTACGATGAAACGTTTAGTACGTTTCAAACAAGAGGTTCCGGGACCACCTGGGCTCCCATTCGGTTCAAGTTTGCCCATGAAAACCCCTTATATCTTATTTCAGAGTTCAACGGTGTTTATTCAGCCAACGAAGAACTTTTTGAGGAATTAAAATTGTGGTTGTCTTAAACCATCCATCATTTTTGTTTCCAAAATGATTTAAGGGGATTCCTTATCTTAGTAAATGCATCACCCAATCCCATGAGGAACTTACCCCTGATCATCCTTTTTTTGGCCATTCTTCAACTTGGTCATTCGCAATCTTTTGTAGTGGGCAATGAACCTCTTGGGCAAAAAAAATTCTTGGATGATGATCAGGTGTTTATTTACCAAGATCCAGAAGGTAAATTGACCTTTGAGGCAATTGCACATCCCAATTTTCAAAACAACTTTAAGCCCCGTAGTCAATTTAAAGACTATGCTAGCACAGGAAATCTTTGGTTGCGTTTCACTATTATTAATAACACCGATCAAAGGAAAGATCTGGTCTTTTATGCCAACGACTGGGATATCCAGTACTTTACGTTGGACAAAACCAACTTCCCCATTTTTGCTCAACCCCAAGGGGTATTGGTCAAAACCTACAATGACCATTTGTATAGTGGCGAAGATGCCGATGGGAAAATTGCGGATGATATTTTGCCGCACAGCTCCAAGACCTATTATGTAAAGACCAAGGGAATTTTAAAGGAGTTGGCCTTTAAGGATTATGACTTTATTGCTGTGAGCGATCGTCAAAGTGCGGATTCCCGTGCATTGTTCGACCTATGGAGCATCGGGATTTATGCCGGAGTATTGTTGCTTATCCTGTTCGGGGACTTTTACCTTATGGTAACTGCCTACAAAAGGAGCTATTTGTTCTATGCCCTCTATAGCAGTTGCCACCTGTTTTTCTTTACCGGATATTATCAAATCCCCACCTTATTCTCGTTTCAATGGCCGTTTTCCCACAGCCTCTTCCTACCCATCACAGCCATTCTGTACTTGGCGTTCATCCACAGTTATCTGAGTCTTTCTACTGTAAACAAGCTAATCAGTCGCCTCTTTAAGATCTATATATTTTTGGGAAGCCTTGTGATCCTGATACTGTTCTACCTCAACCTAACGGACATGGTGGCTTATTATAAACTGCTGCCATTGGCCAATAAAGTGAACCTGTTTTCCATTTTGGTGGGCACATTGTTGCTCATCAAAATACCTGGAAAGCTCAAATACTTTGTGTTTTTAGGGTCCGTATTCATCATTTTGGGAGCCACCCTTACCTGGATTACCCAGTACCACAATGCCTATGCGCAGACCTTTTTCTATTCCTTTGCCGGAAACGCTTTGGAAAAGATTACCTTCTTGTTCGGCATTTTTTACCTGCACAATCAGGAGCAGACTGCTTCGCGGATCAAATTGATGAACGCCCAAAAGCAATTGGAACTCAGTCAACAGCAATTGACCAACTTCTCCAACTCCATCAAGGAAAAAAATCGGTTGATCGAAACCTTTGAGGCACAGATGGAGCAATCCAAGGCCAACCAATCGCAAAAACAGGAGTACATCAAGCAGTTGACAAACTCCATTATCCTAACCGAAGCGGATTGGGATAATTTCAAGTCCATTTTTGAAGAGGTGTACCCCAATTTTTTCTTTATGCTGAAGCAGGACTATCCCCAAATCACCCAAGCAGAAATCCGGTTGATTGCCATGTTAAAACTCAACCTGAACAATAAGGAAATTGGGGGCATGTTGGGCATAAGTCCGGAGAGCGTCATCAAGACCAAATACCGGTTGAGGAAAAAACTGGCCACGTCCGAACAAGGGGATCTGGCCTCACTTTTGGAAGAAATCTAACCCGATATCCACAGTTCCTTTTTTAAAGCAGGCTCTCGGAGCACCTATTTTCACTGTACTTTTCAGGTTGTCCATGGTTTTGTCCATAGCAGTTTTTAGGCTTCGGAGGATACCCGATCTAGTTTTGCTTGCAGTTAACCAAGTAAAATAAACATCATGAAAACAATGCTTTCACAAAAGTATCTACGCATCCTGTTACAACTTGCATGGGTGGCGTCGCTGATTTTTATCCTATCCTGTAGCAAGGATGGTGAAGATACTCCCCCTGAAATTTCTGAACCCATCAATGGTCATTTGGTGGAATCCGAAGGGATCGCTGCCGAAGACCTTGGAGAGGAGCAGGGCAGTATCGGCATACTAATCGACATAAGGAATGTGGTACGAAAAGGGTATGTGCCCACAGTGGCCGAAGTAACCGTGGATGCCAATGAAGGGGATTATTCCGCAACCCTGGACATTGACGAGTTTACCAATATGGCCCGTTTGGCCATCCCCGTTGCCGATCTGTCCGAAAATGCACTGTCCGAACTTCGTGATGGGGTTCCCATGACAATTACTTTGAAAGATGCTGATGGGGGTACGGTTTTAGAACAGGTTTTCACCGCCGAATCCTTTCGGGAAAATGGCACCCGTGTGGTCATCGATGCAAAATCGTTGCCCTTGCTGGACAACAAATTGGTAATCAACACCGAGCTTCCGTATTACATCCATTTGGTCTATAACGGACAATTTACCACCCGAATTTTGGAGTCGGGCGACCAGAGCCAAATAGAAGATTACCACTATTCGGGCACCCCTTTTTCCATTGGGCCAAAGGAAAATGCCATGAACATGGAAAACGTGTACACGCAATTTAAGTTGATACCGGTCTCGGGCAAAGAAAATACTTTTTACATTAAGGCAGTTTGGGGCGAATTCTATTTCAGCCATTGGATGGATATAGACTACTGGCTCTATTACAAAGAAGATGCAACCTCTTTACCCGTAGATTTTGAATTTACCATGGAAATACAGGAATCAGGCAATATCCGCATCAAAAACTATTTGGGAGATTACATACATGTGCACAAAGATTCAGAAGGCAATGTAAGCAGCTTGATGCATACAAGCACTGGTGCTCCTGAAGGTGCCATCGTTGGGGAATTCCGATTGATTCCCTCCACCATCAGATGGGAAGTGGAAAGTTTGGCCACCAAATATTTGGAACCTATCCTACCTTCGGTAAACACTTCTTTTGGCATCAACAGTACACTCTCCAACTGCACATCGGGCACTTTGGAGCAAGAAGTCGTTTTTGAGGAGACCATTGAAACCACTACCACCGTAGCTTGGGAAGAATCCATAGAACTCACCTCCGAAAGTACTTCTTCCTTTTCGGCCACTGTTGGGGTGAGTACCTCCGTTTCTTTTTTTGGCCAAGGGGTCGATGTTTCTGCAGAAGCGACCAAAGAGTATAGTACCACCACTGGATTTGCCTCCAGCCAGACCCAATATCAAGATGCACAGAACACAAAATCCAATGTTTTTTCCGTTACCCGAAGCATAGAAGTACAACCCGGTTCCGCTGTTTTGGTGTATGATGCCTACCAAACCTACTCCAACGTCCAGATGCCTTTTATACAGCGCTTTCGTGTAAGGGGCACAGATACCGAAGATGGTATTGCTTTGACCGGTGAAGAAATTAAATCCCAGTTTATATTTAGTCATTTCAATGGGGTGATCACCAAAGTGGAAAGTGATTTTGTTGAAATAACCTTACGGGGCACCACCACACTGGATAATCTGGTAGATGCCAGAAATGATGCCATTGAAGTGGCAAACGATTGTGACGGATAAATAAAATTTGACCAACTTGGTTGCTGAAGCGGTTATCTTCCCCGGAAGGTGCCGCTTTTTGCGTACCCTTGGGTTTGATCATAACAGATTCTGCATAAAATTATAGCGAGCTAATCCGTATCTTAGTCTGTGTGCAATATAATACCATGAAGAAGCTTCTTTTAATTTTTTTGTCCGTCCTTGTCCTATCCTGCAATGAAAAAGCCCCAAAAGAGGTGAGTTCTGTAGATCCGGTCAACTGGAACAATCGCAAAGCGGATTTTTCAAAGGTCGACTCGTTGGTAATGGGCACTTCTTACCTCTCCGTGTATTCCGAAATTTATAGTGAAACGGAACATCGCACCCACCATCTCACCAGCACCATCAGCATGCGGAACACCAACTTAAAGGATACCATCTATATCAACAAAGCAGAATATTTTAACACCCAAGGTACCTCCATCCGCACTTACTTCGATTTTCCCATCTATATTAAACCTATGGAAACGGTGGAAATCGTGATTGATGAAAAGGACCGATCAGGTGGAACGGGGGCCAACTTTTTATTCCAATGGGCCACAAAACCCTCCTCCCACCAACCGTATTTTGAAGGGGTTATGATTTCCACTTCCGGGCAACAAGGGCTATCCTTTACCACCCAAGGCAGGAGGGTAGAGTAAGGCGACCAAGAACATTTATCATGGGATTACTCCCCCGATTTGAGTATCTTGTAAGATAATTTTTGGAGCATTTTTATTGCTCCCAGCACATAAAAACTTCACTATGACGGATCAGCAGATCGCCAAGGATGTTTCTTTGAAACACATCTCCACCATTGCCGAAAAATTTGGAATAGACCCACAGGAAATAGAAATGTACGGGAAATTCAAGGCCAAACTCCCCTTGAAAGCCATAGACAGAACCAAGGCTGAAAAAAGCAACCTCATCTTGGTGTCCGCCATTTCCCCAACCCCGGCTGGGGAAGGTAAGACCACGATGTCCATCGGGCTATCGGAAGGGTTGAACCGACTGGGCAAAAAGACCACAGTGGTGCTTCGGGAACCATCTCTTGGTCCCGTATTCGGGATAAAAGGAGGTGCCACCGGTGGGGGGTATTCGCAAGTGTTGCCGATGGAGGACATCAACCTGCATTTTACGGGCGATTTTGCCGCCATTGAAAAAGCACACAACCTGCTTGCGGCCATCATCGATAACAATATACAGAGCAAGACCAATTCTTTGCTTTTAGACCCAAGGACCATTGGCTGGAAACGGGTAATGGACATGAACGATCGTTCGCTACGTCATGTAATTGTTGGGCTGGGAGGAACCACATCCGGAGTACCCCGCGAAACCGGTTTTGATATTACGGCAGCCTCCGAAATCATGGCCATTCTCTGTTTGGCCAAAAACTTGACCGATTTAAAGGAACGCCTTGGGAATATTTTTGTAGGCTACACGTATGACAAAAAACCCATTTACGCCAAAGATCTTAAGGCCGAAGGTGCCATGGCCGCCTTATTGAAAGATGCCATAAAACCCAACTTGGTGCAGACCATTGAAGGGAATCCGGCCATCATCCATGGGGGGCCATTCGCCAACATTGCACAAGGGACGAATTCTGTGATAGCGACTTTGATGGGCATGACCCATTCTGATTACACGGTCACCGAAGCAGGTTTTGGGTTTGATTTGGGTGCCGAAAAATTTTTCGACATCAAATGCCAGAGTGCCGGATTGAAACCAAAAGCAGTAGTGCTCACGACAACCATTCGTGCCCTAAAATATCATGGGGGAGCAGATTTGAAAACCTTGACAGAACCCAATGTGGAAGCCTTAAAGAAAGGATTGCCCAACCTGGAAAAGCACTTGGAGAACATTGCCAAATTCGGAATGGTTCCCGTTATCGCCATCAACCGGTTTGTATCGGATACGGATGAGGAAATCAAAGCAGTAAAAGAACTTGCTGCTTCCAAAGGCATTCGGGTGGCCGTGGCCGAAGTTTGGGCCAAGGGCGGTGCAGGAGCTCTGGATTTGGCCCAACATGTTATTGATGTGGTGGAATCCAAAAAATCCGATTTCAAACCGCTTTACGATTGGACAATGGGTGTAAAGGAAAAAATTGCCACCATTGCCACGGAAATCTATGGTGCGGAATATGTAGATTACACGCCAAAAGCCAAGGCCAATCTTAGAAAAATTACAGATTTAGGGCTGGAAGCTTTACCTGTCTGCATTGCCAAAACGCAAAAATCATTATCAGATAATCCCAACTTGTTGGGTAGACCCAAGGATTTTATCATCACGGTACGCGAAATTGAAATTGCCGTTGGGGCCGGATTCCTCATTCCCATCACGGGGGACATCATGCGAATGCCAGGTCTCCCGGCACATCCCTCTTCGGAAGGTATCGACATTAATGATGATGGGGAAATTACAGGTCTTTTCTAAAAATTAGATTTTTTGTAGCCAGTAGCGCATATCCACTTCCTTGGCGATAATGTCCTTCACTTCGGAAATTTTTACACGACTTTGTTCCATGGTATCCCTGTGGCGAATGGTCACGGTATCGTCTTCCAACGTTTGGTGGTCAATAGTGACACAGAAAGGGGTCCCTGCTGCATCTTGTCGACGGTAGCGTCGACCCACGGCATCCTTTTCATCATAATCCACGTTGAAGTCCCATTTCAGCTCATCCACCAATTTTTGGGCCACTTCTGGAAGTCCGTCACGTTTGAGCAACGGCAGAACGGCCACTTTGTTCGGGGCCAAAACAGCAGGAATTTTCAATACGGTACGGGTAGTTCCGTTTTCCAACTCCTCCTCTTGCAATGAATTGGAGAACACGGCCAAGAACATACGGTCCAAACCAATAGAGGTTTCGAGCACGTAGGGCACGTAGCTTTCATTCAATTCTGGATCGAAGTACTGTAATTTTTTTCCGGAATATTTCTCGTGGTTACCCAAATCAAAATCGGTCCGCGAGTGGATTCCCTCCAATTCCTTGAATCCGAATGGGAATTTGAATTCGATATCGGCGGCGGCATCGGCGTAGTGTGCCAACTTTTCATGATCGTGGAAACGATAGTTGTCCGCTCCCATACCCAAAGAAAGGTGCCATTTCATCCGCTTTTCCTTCCAAGCCTCATACCACTCCATTTGGGTGCCCGGCTTGATGAAGAACTGCATCTCCATCTGTTCAAACTCCCGCATACGGAAAATGAACTGTCGGGCTACGATTTCATTACGGAAGGCCTTACCTGTCTGGGCAATCCCAAAGGGAATCTTCATCCTCCCGGTTTTTTGTACGTTCAAAAAGTTGACAAAGATACCTTGGGCGGTCTCGGGTCTCAAGTACAGATCCATGGCACTTTCGGCAGAGGCTCCCAATTTGGTACCGAACATTAGGTTGAACTGCTTTACATCCGTCCAGTTCTTGGAACCTGAAATAGGACAAACGATCTCCAATTCCTCGATCAAAGCTTTCACATCTGCCAAATCCTCTTTTTCCAAGGATCGGGCCATACGTTTCAGGATGGTATCGGCCTGCGCCTGGTAATCCATCACACGTTGATTGGTGGACAAAAACTGCTCTTTGTCAAAACTGTCACCAAAACGCTTTTCGGCCTTGGCTACTTCCTTTTCTATTTTGGCTTCGATCTTGGCCACATAGTCCTCGATCAAAACATCGGCACGGTATCTTTTTTTGGAATCCTTATTATCGATCAGCGGATCGTTGAAGGCATCCACGTGGCCGGAGGCCTTCCAAGTGGTTGGATGCATAAAAATGGCGGCGTCGATGCCCACGATGTTCTCATTGAGCTGCACCATGGCCTTCCACCAATATTCGCGTATATTTTTTTTCAGCTCGGCACCGTTCTGACCGTAATCATAAACTGCACTGAGTCCATCATATATCTCACTGGATTGGAACACATACCCGTATTCCTTTGCGTGGGAGATAACCTTCTTAAAAACGTCTTCTTGATTTGCCATTGGGCAAAAATAGAATTTTACCTAAAAAGAAATGCGCTATTTCAACTGAAATTCGGAGGTGGCCAGCAATCTTTCGTCCTCAAAAACATTGAGTGTATAGATTCCCTCTGCCAAAGACCCCTCGGGAACGGTAATGGCATCACAAATACTGATTTCCTTTCCTGTGTACACGATCTCCACTTTTTTGCTGTAGATGTTCCCACTTACGGAAATGGTATTGGCATTGTCCTCGATCACGGCCATATTAGGATCCAAGAACTGCAGGTACAGTACCTTGATGTCCCCTTTGGTGTTGGGGTCACTCAAAACAGTGACACAGCCCCGTAATTTTTCAATGGTGGATGCCTTATTGGTCTTGATGGGCCTACCTGCCCTTAATCGGAATCCACTACCCTCCGCATCCTGAAGTTTCAAATAACTTTTAATACGAAGTTCACGGGCCAGTTCCTGTGTGGTTTCTCGAAGCAAGGACTCCGTTCGTTCCATACTTTTGGTCCTGCCACGTAAATCTTCCAACTGTTTTATGGTCTCGTCATACTTACTGGCCAACAAGCTGTTGTTGTACCTAAGGAAGTTGTTCTTCAGCTTGAGGCTATCAAACTTCAGCTCCAATTTACGGAGTTCTTTGCGGGTCTCTTTCAATTTCGTAATATTGAAGTTCAACCTTCCCACAGAATCCAATAATTGCTGGACCTTGAACCTCGAGGTCTGCAATTCAATTTCATTGACTTCGTTGAGTCCGGAAAGTCTGTCCACTTCCGCCCTCATCAAGGTCAGGTCTTTGACCAAAAGTGATTTTTCCTGCTCTAGGAAAACCATTTGGTTCTTGGATTGGGCATAACTATAGTAGAAGGCAATCAGAATACCCACGATCACCGCGACCAGCGCAGCAAAGATAATCTTGTAGTTGAAGGTGTTATCCTGGGGGTTCATGGGTTGACAGACTACTCTTAACGTGTATAAGATTTGATACCAAAAAGGTTGGCTAAGATAATAAACGAGATTAACAACATCCTATTGCCTAGGGTATGTTTTGGATGTAATACCCAATTATTTAGGGGAGAAAGCATCTTGTGTGCCGTTTGTCGACATGATGTGCCACTCACCGATCATAACTACCTAGAAGAAAATGCGGTAGACCGTATATTTTATGGTAGAATTCCCATAAAAAAGGCTGCTTCCTTCACTTTTTTCTCAAAAAACGGGTTGATCAAAAACCTATTGCACTGGTTAAAATACAAAAATCAGGAGCAAATCGGTGGCTTTTTAGGGGACTGGTGCGGCGCTCAATTGAAGAATAATCCCGGTCTAGATAACATTGAGGTGGTAATTCCCGTTCCCCTTCATCCCAAAAAACTAAAAAAGAGAGGCTACAACCAAGTGGCGCTATTTGCCCAAAAAATTGCCGAGAACATCCATGCCGAGTACCGTGATGATGTTTTGTTGAAAGTAATCAACACCAAGACACAGACCAAAAAGGATCGGCAATTGCGATGGGAAACCTCCAAAGAAGCTTTTGTATTGAATCCCGATGCAGAAATCAATTTCCGGCATGTACTTTTGGTCGATGATGTGATCACCACGGGTGCCACCATTGAAATCTGTGCAAGAACGCTTTTGGAACAACATGATCTTGAAATTTCGGTCCTGAGCATGGCCATGGTCCCGTAGGGTTAAATTTTATTAATGGCTTGTCCCATTTTTCAAATTAGTTGTTTCTTTGTTCCACATTGATTTTTGGGCATGGTGTACATAAAAAAAATGTTGGGACTTCTTTTTATCTCCTTTATGGTACTGGCCCTTTGGCAGTGTGCCAAAAGGGGTTCGCCAACCGGAGGCCCCAAAGATGTGACCCCGCCAAAACTCATTCGTGCCGAGCCTGAAAATTTTACCATCAACTTTAAGGAAAAGAAAATACGGCTCTATTTTGATGAGTTGATCAAACTACAGGATGTGCAAAACCAATTGGTCGTTTCCCCTCCTTTTAAAAATGCGGCCGAAATAACCCCACAGGGTACTCCAAGCAAATATATTGAGTTGGTCATCAAGGATACCCTTCGGGAAAATACCACCTATACCATCAATTTTGGACAAAGTATCCAAGACAACAACGAGGGCAACCCTAACAGTTTCCTCACCTATGTGTTCTCCACTGGGGATTATATCGATTCCCTTTCGGTTTCCGGAGCCGTAAAAGATGCCTATAACCGAAAAGCGGATGAATTTATCAGTGTGATGTTGTATGAAATGGACAGCACCTATACCGACTCCACCATTTATAAAAGTCCTCCCCTTTATATTACCAATACTGGGGACAGCCTTCCCTTTTTTGAGCTGAAAAACCTTAAGGCGGGCAACTATGCTCTCTTTGCCTTGAAGGATGCCAACAAAAACAATATGTACAACCAAGGCCAGGATAAGATCGGTTTTTTACAGGATACCGTGACCATTCCCACGGACTCCATTTATTTGTTGACGCTCTTCAAGGAAATATCAAATTACAAGGCTTCCGTGCCCAGTTTTGTGGCCAAGAACAAGATCATCTTTGGCTATCAAGGGGATTATAGGGACATGAAGATCGAAACATTGACCGCACTACCGGATTCGGTAAAGACCTTGATTTTGAAGGAGCGCGACAAGGACACCCTGAAGTTTTGGATAACCCCGACCGATCTGGACTCCATCATATTTACGGTTTCCAATGAAAAGTTGGAGGCCATTGACACGTTTACCGTCAAGACCCGGAATTTACCTTTGGACTCCTTAAAAGTTTCCTCCAGTACAAGGGGCAAGTTCAACCCGGAGGATACATTCAGTATTTTGGCCAGCACTCCAATACAACAACTGGATACCAGTAAAATCTCCTTTAAAGTAAGCGACTCCATCCCCGCAGACTACACGTTCAGTCTGGACTCTTTGGAAAATAAAATCGACTTTGATTTTGAAACGGAACCCAATCAAAAGTATTCGTTTTCCTTGCTGCCCGGTGCCATTACGGATTTCTTCGGGATTGCAAACGATACATTGGACTACAATCTTTCCACAGGAAGTTTGGCCGACTATGGAGTTTTGAGAATAAGGCTTGGAGGGGAGGTAACGTATCCGGTGATTGTACAATTGACCAACGAAAAGGGTGAAATGCAACGTGAGATAATGGCAACGGAATCACAGGTTTTTGAGTTCAACAACCTTGAACCCGGCAATTATGTGGCACGCGTTATTTTTGACGAAAATGGAAACGGAATATGGGACACGGGAAGTTACCTTCAAAAAAGTCAGCCCGAACGAATCAGTTATTACCCTGGTCTGATTGAAATACGGGCAAATTGGGAAAAAGAGGAAAATTTTATCCTTTCAAACTAAAATCGTCCCGATCCTCTAAAAATTTCAGTTTTTGTCTTGTTGAAACAATATGCTCCTTGTCCAAAGTGGCGTATAGAATTTCTTCACCTTCCGAAAAGGCAAGTTGCTTCCCCAGCACATCATACACGGCACTATGCCCCGGATAATCATATCCTAATTCATCCTGGCCGATACGGTTGACACCAACGCAGTAGGCCATATTTTCTATGGCACGGGCTTTAAGTAAGGTGTTCCAAGCCTCTATTCTGGGTTTAGGCCAATTGGCCACATAAACCAACACATCGTAATCTTCGGTATTCCTAGCCCACACAGGGAATCGGAGGTCATAGCAAATAAGCGGACAAATTTTGAAACCCTTATATTCCAAAATCAATTTTTCCTCGCCTGCCTTATACACTTTGTCCTCACCTGCTAGGGTGAAGGTATGCTTCTTGTCATAAGTCTTTGTTTCACCGTTGGGATATACGAAGAACAACCGATTAAAAAACTGGTCATCTTCCTGAAAAATGATACTTCCCATGATGGCACTTTCGGTTTTTTCGGCCATCGATTTCATCCATCCTACCGTAATATCGCCCTCCTCTGCTTCTATTTTTTGAGGAGTCATGGTAAACCCGGTAGTGAACATCTCAGGGAGGATGATCAAATCCGTATCCTTGGAAACCGTATTTATTTTTTCCTCGAACATTTTTCTGTTGTCTTCCGGATTTTCCCAATGGAGATGGGATTGGATCAATGCTATTGTAATGCGTTGGGACATGGTATCAATCAAAATATGTTTTAGGTTCCAGTGATGTGGCCATTTGGAACAAATCCTTTAATTGGCTCTCCAAAATACGTTCTTCTGAAAGTTCGGGAAGATTATCTAAAGAAAAGAAGTTTGCATCGAGAATGTCGAAACCCGAATTCATTTCTCCCCCGACAATCCTACAATGGAAGATCATCTTGTAAACATAGTTCGGGGCGGGCGGATGTGGATGCATCCGTTTATCATATACCGCCAATAATCTAACAACCTCAGCTATAATGCCCGTTTCTTCCTCTATTTCCTTCACCACAATTTCTGATGGGGTACTGCCAATGTCCGCCCAACCTCCTGGAATACTCCATTTGCCATCCAAGCTTTCCCTTGCCATTAAAATCTCATCTTTTTCATTGAGAACAAATCCCCTGATATCTACCTTAGGGGTTGGATAGTCTTCTTGCGGCATGAAAAATTTTTCAAGAACATCAATCGGTGTATCACTGATCCCTTCCAAAAGTTTGAAACTTATCTGTTTCAATTCTTCATACCGCTCTCGATCGTAGGGGTCTTGGGCATAGATCAATCCTATTTCCGAGATGGACTTGATCCGTTTGAAAATATTGAGCTGTTCCGTTGGGTCCATTCTGATTTATCTGTTTTGCATAAGCGCAACCAAAGTTTGGGCTCCTTGTTCCTTGGCATGGTCCAAAGCGGTTTTCCCTTTGGCATCCTTAATGGCTACGTCGGCACCATGATCTAAAAGTAAGGCTGCCATATCTTCCCGATTGAAAGTTACGGCATAGATCAAACAAGTGGCACCCATTGCATTTTTGTGGTTCACATCGGCACCGGCTTGGATCAATTGTGCTGCAATTTCCACGTACCCTTTAAAGCAGACACCCATCAAAGCTGTATTGCCCGACCCATCCTTGGCATCTACCTGTGCCCCTTTTTCCAGCAAAAGGTTCACCATATCCAAATGTCCATAATAGGCAGCCAACAAAAGTGGGGTAGATCCGCGTTGGTCCTTGGATTCCAAAAGCTTGGGGTTTTCATCCAAAAGCATTTTCAAGGCTTTTAGATTGCCACTTCGTATGTAATTGAAGAAATCTTCCGTAGTGTCCATATCGATATTGAAAGTTATAAAAAAACTGCCATAACCCTAAGGGTCATGGCAGCCTTATTTCATTAAAATACTATAGTTTCTACTTTGAACTGACTTGACTAAGCCAAATCGAAGCGATCCAAGTTCATCACTTTGGTCCAAGCAGCGACGAAATCCTTCACGAACTTCGCTTTGCCATCTTCAGAAGCATAAACCTCCGCTAGGGCACGTAAGATGGAGTTGGAACCAAATACCAAATCCACTCGGGTACCGGTCCATTTAAAATCACCTGTTTTACGGTCACGACCTTCATAAAGTGATTTTTCCTCGTTCGCTGCCTTCCACTCGGTAGACATATCAAGTAAGTTTACAAAGAAATCGTTGCTCAATACCCCGATATTATCGGTAAGCACTCCGTGTCTAGAACCGCCAAAGTTGGCTCCCAATACACGCAAACCACCTACCAAGGCTGTCATTTCGGGTGTGGTAAGGGTCAACAGTTGGGCTTTATCCACCAACAAATGTTCAGCAGGCACTTTTACGCCTTCAACCACATAATTTCTGAATCCATCATAAGGTGTGTTCAAGTAATTTACGGATTCAATCTCGGTTTGCTCTTGACTTGCATCGTTACGCCCAGGAGTAAAGGGTACTTCTGTAGCAACACCAGCATCTTTGGCAGCTTTTTCTAGAGCAGCGCTACCGGCCAAAACAATCATATCGGCCAAGGAGATTTTTTTGCCTCCACTTGCTTTACTATTGAATTCATCTTTGATTCCTTCAAGAACCTTGATGGTTTTATCGGTTCCTTTGTTCACTTCCCAACTCTTCATGGGCTCCAAGTTGATACGGGCACCGTTGGCACCTCCACGTTTGTCACCACCACGGAAAGTTGCGGCAGATGACCAAGCAGTGTATACCAAATCAGAAACTGAAAGACCGGATTCCAAAACTTTGGCTTTCAATGCTTTTATATCGGCGGCATCCACCAAAGTGTAGTCCACTGCTGGAATAGGATCTTGCCAAATCAATTCTTCTTTAGGTACTTCAGGGCCCAAGTAACGGGAAAGAGGTCCCATATCACGGTGGGTCAATTTAAACCACGCACGTGCGTAAGCATCTGCAAAAGCTGCAGGGTCTTCATAGAATTTACGTGAAATTTTTTCATAGGCAGGATCAAAACGCAAGGACAAGTCAGTCGTCAACATGGTTGGCTTCCTGTTTGGTCCCCCAAATGGATCAGGGATAATGGCCTCGGCATTAGAAGCTACCCATTGGTGTGCTCCTGCTGGAGATTTGGTCAATTCCCATTCATATTCGAACAAGAACTTAAAGAAATCGTTGCTCCATTTTACAGGTGTGGATGTCCAGATTACTTCCAATCCAGAAGTAAAGGCATCCGGACCTTTTCCTGTGCCATTTTTATTCTCCCATCCAAAGCCTTGTGATGCCAAATCTGCAGCTTCAGGATCAGCATCCATCATTACTTTATTGCCCTCTCCATTACCGTGTGTTTTTCCGATGGTGTGACCTCCAGCAATCAAGGCTACGGTTTCTTCATCGTTCATCGCCATACGCGCGAAAGTTTCGCGAATATCATGTGCCGCAGCTACTGGATCGGGGTTACCGTCCGGGCCTTCTGGGTTCACATAGATCAATCCCATTTGCACAGCTGCCAATGGATTCTCCAAATCACGTTCTTCCTTATTGTGAGAATATCGGCTGTTTGGTGTATCACTCGTAGCCAACCATTCCGTTTCATTACCCCAATAAACATCTTGGTCTGGTTCCCAAACATCTTCACGACCTCCAGCAAAACCGAAGGTTTCAAACCCAGCTGATTCCAAAGCCACGTTACCGGCCAAGATCATAAGGTCTGCCCAAGATATTTTCTGACCATATTTTTGTTTGATGGGCCATAACAAACGACGGGCTTTATCCAAACTCACGTTGTCTGGCCATGAGTTAAGGGGGGCAAAACGTTGTTGACCACGTCCACCTCCACCACGGCCATCTTGAACACGATAGGTACCGGCACTGTGCCATGCCATACGGATGAACAAACCGGCATAGCTGCCAAAATCGGCAGGCCACCAATCCTGTGAATCGGTCATTACATCCAAAAGATCTTTCTTAAGTGCTGCGTAATCCAGCTTTTTAAATTCTTCAGCATAGTTGAATTGCTCCCCTAGCGGATTAGATTTTTCAGAGTGTTGGCTCAAAAGTTCCAACTTAAGTCGGTTTGGCCACCAATCTGCATTTTGTGTACCTCCTCCGGCAACTTCGCTCAAAAACGGACATTGACTTGCATCTGCCCCGTTTGCCATTTCTTTACTCATGATAGTATGTTGTTTATAGATTTTTTCTCCTTCTAAAAATACAAAATTGACCGCCAAAAGCATAGATAATTCATATTAAAATACTATTAAAACATAAATGTTTTCTATGATTTAAATCATTGCTTATTTGAATTTTCAATGTTTGGGGATTCCTTAACATTTATTGGGAAAGTCTTGCCACAATGAGGGTCAACCATTTTCTACCTTTGGATAAACACTAAAAAACAAGATACCATGAAAATGATAAAAACCGTTGCGCTAACTGCTCTCTTGTTAATAGGGACTGTTGGCTTTGCACAGAATAAAAAGGACCGAAAAATAATGGACGATGCCGTAAAGGCCAAGACCAAGCTTTTGGAAGCCGATTCTGGATTGGAACATTTTTTTGACAAATCTGCCGGATATGTCATCTTCCCCAATGTGGGCAAGGGTGGCTTTATTATCGGTGGTGCATCCGGAAACGGGGTAGTCTATGAAAATGGAAATGCCATTGGGATGGCCGACCTTAAAAAATTGAACATTGGCCTACAAGCTGGTGGACAGGCCATTATTGAGGTCATCTTTTTTGAGACCGATACGGATTTACAACGTTTTACCGAAGGGAAGTTCGAGTTTGCCGCAGAAACCTCTGCCGTGGCCCTAAAATCCGGAATTGCCTTTAATGCCAAATACAAGGATGGGGTGGCCGTATTTGCCCTGCCCAAAGCTGGGCTGATGGCCGATGCCTCGGTAGGCGGTCAGAAGTTTGGTTACAAGGCCTTTTAGAAAATTTTACCAAGAGGAAAAGCCCCAAACTTTGGGGCTTTTCTTTTTTATGATACCCTGTTAATCCCTCAAGCCGGGCGTAAAATCCTGTGGGGCGTTTTGAGGCAGTTTTATGGTGCCCGCATCGCCGGTATCGTTAAATAAAGTCCATTCTGAAAAGGTGTAAATAGGATTGCCTTCCAAAATGTTTGGGTTACGAATCGCTCTTCCGTCCTCAAACTCGTGATTGGTATTGGAACCGTCTTCACCGACAATTCCAAACACATCGATGATGGCTCCAAAAGGGTCCACCAGTTCCAAATTGTCATCCCCATTGGAATCGGCCGGGCTATTGGTAGAAACCCCCAAGTCCGGAGCAAACCCATATACCAACTGAAATTCCTCGGCATTGGGTGAAATCACCAAAGTGCTCTCGGCACCAATAATCAACCCCGATAAATCAATGGTGGAACTCACTTCTATCCCGTCGTTGGTATAGCGGCGAAGGGTCCATTTGTTCAAATCCAAAGGTTCGGAAGCGGAGTTGTACAGTTCCACAAAACGAGCCCCTGAGTTGTTGTCGGGGTCGGCCAGTTCGGAGATAAAAATTTGGGTGGAGGTAAATTCGGTAATGATTTCCGGACAACGTTCATTTGTAAAATCTATATCCTCCAAACCTCGAATGATCAATTGGGGATTTTTACCATCCTTCACCAAAACCCCAGTAACGGAACCATTGCGATCTGGAAGGATTTCAGCTTGAAAATCAGCATACCCACTGTTGAGCAACAACAGTTCGTTTTCTTCGCAATCCTGAAAATGTCGTTCGGTTTCCTCTGTAGCAATGGCAAAGGGTTCCCCTAGTTCTTCATCCACAACTTCCAAACCATCCAACTGAACCAAAATATTTAGCGGAAGGGTGTCCAAAGCTGAAATTGTGGTCAAAAGAGGTTCTACATTTTCCAGATCATCACAAGCTACCAAAACATGCTCGAATACTTTTTGGTTGGGCAATCTGCCGATGGAAAGATTCCCAAACGAAGAAAAAGCACTTCCCAATCTGATGTTCCCTTCCTTGTTGACCATATAGAGATCTTTCAGTTTGAGAAAAACCTTGCCTCCTTCGGGATATACCAGATGGGATTTTCGTATATCCACTTCCAGTTGAAGACCATAAGTAGGTTTGGATGGCTTATCTTGAATGAAAAGGGTGCTGAAAAAATTTCCCGCCTTATCCGAAGAAATCACATAACCTTCCAGAATTAAACTGTCTTTAATCTGAACCACCTCTTCTGTGGAAAGAGAATCCAATTCCACAAAACTGATGTTCGCCTTTAAATCGGTATTGCAATTTTCCTTCGGAGCATCAAAATCGGAACTTTTCACACAGGCATAAGCAAAAAGTATCAATGCACTTATTATGGCTAAATATAAATTTTTCATGATCTTAATATTTAAAAGCTTATTGCCAGGTTTAAAAAATAGGTCCGCCCGTAGCTGTACCAATATTTGGGCCCGAAGGAGGGAACCCCGCTCAGGTTATCCTTTTGCATCTGTCCAAAATTTCCGTTACGACTTTGTTCATAGCCGCCTGTCCTAAAAACCGAATCAAAGAGATTGCTAACACTGGCAAAGGCACTGATGTATTTTTTGCCCCAAAGCCAAGATTTCCCACCCACCAGATTCAACAGATAGATATCCCCCATCTTTTTCTGCCGAAGCAGTTTAGCCAAATTTTCATCGGTGGCATCAGGGAAGGGCTCCCCAGTTTCGGGATTCAGCAAAAAACTTTGGGTGCGGGCAATGGTGGAAAGGTTGATATAATTTTCGGTGAGGAAATTGGCAGTCGCTCCAACCCACCAATATTTAGGTGAGCGGTAATCCACTCCTAAGGCCAAAGCCGTTTGGGGACCTTGAGCCAATCGTAAATCCTTCAATTTGGCAATTCCCAGATCCACGTTTCCTTCGGTGGCAATCAGTTCTTCTTCTGCGCCAGAAGTATCAAAATTAATCTGAACCCAAGGGTCGCTGGCATACACATAACTCCCCAAATTCCCGGCAAGATTCACCTTCACACTAGATGATGCCTCGTATTGAAATCCAAACTCGATTCCCTTGTGGAGCTTATCCAATCCTGTGATCACCTCTTGCACAAAATCGGAACCTAGCCCAGAATCCACAAAGAAAAAGTTGATATCCGTGGTATTCATAAATCGCGTGTAAAAAGCGGTCACACGACCAGTCAATGAGGGCAAGCGAACAAAATAACCGAGATCAACGGTGGTAATGGTTTCCTTGAGTATATCGAGGACTACCTCGTTATGTTCCCTTGGATTGATGAAAATGTTCTGAACCACAGGCGGCCGTTCCAATTTGGCGGCACTTGCCGTTAGCCAATGTCTGCCGGTGATGAAATAGGAAAATCCACCTTTCAGACCAAGTCCCGAAAAGGCCACTTTTTCACTTGGTCCGAAAGAATTTTCCAAATAGCGCTCGTTGGTGAAAAGTCCATTCCGTTGCACATTGAAACTGGTAATGGAAGCCGCTGCAAACCCGTTCCATTTTTTAGCCGAGTAAGCCATCTGGCCAAATCCTTCCAATTGTACAGCATCAAATTCGTAACTGTAGTTGATGATTTCACCTTCCACTTTTTGAAGATTTCCATCGACATCATTCAAGGTATTGGAAAAGGTGTCCGTGTCTTCATAGTATTCCGAACCCAACATATCAGTAATCTCGGCGTAATTTATTGACGCCAGCTTTCTAAAATTCACGCCCCCACCAAATTGAAAACGTTCACCAATGTTATAGTTGAAACCAGTGGCTGCGGTCATGGTTTTGTCTTCCACTACATCATTATAAAGCAAGTAAGCTGCTTTACCATTGTTATTAGTGTTCGCTTCATACAATTGGCTCCACTTCCATTGCGGATTATCCAAAAACAATTCTCGCGCCAAGTCGGCGTTTACAAAATCGGCCCCCAATGAACTGTTGATATGATAACTAGGTAAGTATCGGTAGTAGGCGGGGTCCGGATTTGGAGCATTATAATACCCCAATCTACTTCTGGAATACTTCCCCGTTTGATAGGAAGCTCCAACAGTCCAGTTCAATTTTTCGGTTTCCAGAGTATAGTTTAGAAGGAAAAGCGGCTCAAAAATATCCCGCTCCCGAGAATTCCTTATTTTGCCATCCTGTTCTCCCCAGTATGGGTTGTATTGGTTTCCCATCAATTCAAAAACCTCTTCCGTCAAGGCTGCGGAACGGCCTCTCCGGTTTCGGGCCAAAATTGCGGAGAAGGAGATACTATTCTGTGAATTTGGCTGAAATTCCAAAGCTCCAAAAAAGGAATAGGCATCGTATAGGGTACCCTCAACATACCCTTCGTTGGCCCATCTTCGAGAGGCGGACATCGAATAAGCCAGACCGCTTTTTTCCAGCCCTGAGTTATACGTGGCCATCACCCTTCCACGGTAAGTTCGGTTAGACATGGAAGAAGAAACACGCAATCCCGGTCGCATTCCAGACGGTCGGGTATCAATATTGGTGTTGCCTAAAATACCTCCAAATGTATAAGGATTCCTTTCGAGCGCATTGGTATATTCCTGATTGCGAATCACATCGTTGAGTCCGCCCCAGTTGTTCCATTGGGGTCGACCATCAATAAACTTGTTCATGGGAATACCATTGATCAACACCACCCCATTTTGTGAATCGTATCCCCGAACCTTAAAAAAAGCTTGTCCAAAATCGAAGGCGGCCCTGCTCAAATAAATATCCCTTGTAGACTGTAATAATCCTGACACTCCGGAGATAGAAGTATCCTCATCGGAAAGTTCCACATCGGTAAGAGTGATAAGGTTGTCCGTTTTTTCCAGAACAATGTCCCTATCCAGATAAATGATACCCAAATCAATGGGATTTCCATCCAAAAAGAGCGAAAACCGTTTGGGAACAAAATCCTGGGCGGTAAACACCAAGACCTGTTCACCAGAAACCAAGGTTTCAATCTCGAATTTTCCTTCGGAATCGATTGTAAATGTTTTTGAAGTGCCTTCAAAGGCCAAGGAAATGTTGGGAATAGGCACATTGATACCCCGTTCCAGAACATTTCCCTTGATCACTGTACCTTGCTGACCGAAAAGATTGGGGCCACAACAAAGCACAGCCAAGAGCATAGCTGTCCTCATAACTTTAGTAGGTTAATTAAATAAAAAGGGGTTGTAATTGCTGTACAAACTGCGAAAAGCGAACAATCTTACTTATTTTTGTAGGAAATTCAAAATAGAATGCGATTATTAATATGCCTACTTGTATTAATATCGACCTCACTACATGGACAAGAGTCCAAAACGTTTACCCTTAGAACCATTGCGTTCTACAATTGTGAAAATCTGTTCGACACCAAGAACGATTCGCTCACGTTTGATGACGACCGTACTCCGGACGGTAGTTACCATTGGACCCAGGAACGGTATCTAAAAAAGGTGGAAAACCTCTCCAAGGTATTGGCACAAATCGGTTCGGAGACTTCCAAAACCTCTCCAGACATTATCGGTCTAAGTGAAGTGGAAAACCGAAAGGTGGTTGAAGATTTGGTGCATCATCCCAATCTTTTGGATAAAGGCTATGAAATGATCCACTTTGATTCGCCGGACGAGCGGGGCATTGATGTGGCACTGTTATACAAATCCTCCTCGTTTTTACCCACTTCCTTTAAAAGTCATCGGCTCTTACTTTTTGATGATATGGATGAGCGTAAATATACCCGAGACCAGTTGGTGGTGGGTGGCATTATGGATGAAGAGGAACTCTATTTTATTGTGAACCATTGGCCATCCCGAAGAGGAGGCCCCGCTAAAAGTCAACCCTTCCGGGTGCGGGCCGCCTTGTTGAACAAACGCATCATTGACTCGGTACGAACCTTGAATCCCGATGCCAAGATCATTGCCATGGGTGATTTAAATGATGACCCCATAGACAATAGTTTAAAAGTAATATTGAAAACCAAGGCCAAAGCAAATCAACTAGATAGTGTAAGCCTGTTCAATCCCATGGAAAGTTTGTTCCGAAAAGGCATCGGTTCCTTGGCCTATGGCGACAAATGGAACCTTTTTGACCAAATTTTCATGACTCCCAACTTGGTGACCAAAAACAGGGAAAGCCTTACCTTCTGGAAAGCAGGGATTTTTTCCGCTCCTTTCCTCAAAACAGAAAAAGGGAGATACAAAGGTTATCCGTTACGGACATATTCAGGAGGCACCTATACGGCAGGGTATAGTGATCACTTTCCCGCTTATGTGTTTTTGATCAAAGAGGTTGATTGAGATTCCTACGAAAGCAGGAATGGCAACTTTACCCCAACCATTGGCTCCAAGGGATACGGCTCAAGATCAACAAAAGGCCAAGGCCGTAGAAGATGGTAATGGTCTTGAACTTTTTATCGCTTTCCATAAATTTTTTGTGCCTGGACCAACCGATAGTAATCAATGCAACGGCAATGATGTTGATAAAAGGGTGTTCAACAGCCAAGAGTCGGGCAGGGGCATTTAAACCGCTCATACCCAATGCCTGGATGGCCTTTAGGCCATTAGCGGAGACAAAATAGAGGACCAACCCCACCAATAACTGAATATGGCTCAATATCAAAGCAAAAAGGCTAATACGAAGGTCTTTATGCATGGTGAAGTCTTTTTTGCCCATCCAGCCCAAAAGAGCATTGATTACAGCCACGATCAGGACTGCCAAAACAACATAGGCCAAATAGGAGTGTAGGTTCTTTATAATTTCCATGTGGTATAGTTTGTGGTTTTAAAAGTACGGATTTTAAGCATAAAAAAACCCTGCCCAACGGCAGGGTTTTAATTATTTATTCAGGTTCGGATTAGAATCTGTAACGTAGACCCATGTTCCAAGTTCTTCCGAAGCCCCAGAATACGTTGTTGGCAACATTCACCCCGTTCCAAGTTTCGTCCCCGGCCTGAGCTTCCCTGTTGGAAGTAGATTCAGAGATATAGATTTCATTGAACACGTTGTTCACGTTCAAACGCAGGTTCAAGTACTTGTCCTTGTCTTTGCCCAAAGTAAATCGGTAAGAAAGACCTGCATCAATCAAATCATAAGCAGGCAATTTCAATTGGTAACCACCTGAATCAGGCTCCCCATCGCTGTTCTCATCTTGGAAATCCAAAACGTTGAACTGGGCATAAAGGTTGTCCGCGTGGTACCAGCTAGTATCGAAGAACAAGTTCTGAACAGGCTCAACAGTAGCTCCCAATCTCCAAGTAGTTTGGGCCGCATCACTAACTTTTACTCCATCCAAAATAATGGTAGCCTCACCCACTTTGTTTTGCCCGTCATCAAACACGGTTCCTAGTGGGTTACCTGAATACTGCCAATCACCTATGGACAACATACCGTTGAAAGTCAAGAAAGAAGCTGGACGAGCCGTAAAGTCAACCTCAACCCCCATGTGCACCTGCTCTACACCATCATAGTTGGCAGTACCTTGGAAAAGTGGATTACCTTGCTCATCGGTAACGTTTACGCTACTTGTCAAGTACCTATCACTCCAAGAAGTTCTGTACAAGTTGACGTTGGTGCTGAAGTATTGGCTTCTGAAACCATATCCAACTTCCAATCCAAGGATTTTCTCGTTTTGGTAGTTGTCGTTCACATCGTTCACGAAGTTCAAGAAAATAGCATCAAAAATTGGTTGCTTCAAGTAATACCCTGCATTGGCAAACACATTGTGTTTTTCATCGATATTATAGTTCAAACCACCTTTGATGTTTCCACCTACGATATTGATCCAATCGGTTTCCTGCTCTGGATCGGAATCCAAGTAGTTGAAGTAGTCGATTCTTTTGAACCCTTGGTTGGAAACACCTCCTTGCAAGAAGGCAGAAATCTTATCGTTCTTATATTCTACCTGACCGAAAGCACCCAACCAGTTTACCTTACCATCATTGTAATAATCAATTTTGGTCTCATCTTCAACATTCTTGAAAACGTTCCAAATGTTTCCGATAGTAGGAGCATAGGTGTTTGTGGTAAAATTGTAGGTGTTGTTGATGTTGTCGTTATCCACATAAACATCTCCACCCAAAAGATCCACCAATCTTCTGTAGTGGATACCTTTATAAGTTCTGGCATCCACACCCAAATCAAAGGCCCAGTTTTCGTTTACATCGTTATGGAAATTGATGATGGTACCGAACCAGTTGTGCGAGTTCATGGAAGAACGTTGTGAAATACCGTTCTCTGAACCAAAGATGTGTCCACCATCACTCTCAAAACCATAGGAATTATCTCCACCGTTCACGAACATACCTTGGTACATTGGGTCCCCTCCTCCAGTGTAACCCGTTCTTGGGTCACCAAAAGCTGGAATATCAGCGCCTTGGTTCCAGGCAACAATATCGTCGAAACGAACATGTCCGTTGGCATCTTTAAATTGACCGTAGTAAGAACGACCCCCATTGATCCTACCAATAGAACCGATGGAACCACCACGACCAAGGGATGCATAGAATACAGAGGACAAAGTAGATTTGTCGGAAATTTTCCAATCCCAGTTGATCATGGCCTTTGGCTTGTGGTAGAAGTTACCTGAGAAAGTCTCTTCTTTTCCATTTCTATATCCATAATCCGAGTTGTAACGGATATTTGGATCTATACCATTGTTACCATATTTGATATAGTTGCTGATAGATTCAGCAAAACCTCTTTGGTAGTGCTGTTGTGGGGCTCCGGTTACCATAAATTGGAAATCGTGCTTGTCATTTGGCTTGTACCCGATGGCCACAAAGTAGTTATACCCCTCAAATGGAGTTCCTTGAACATAACCATCACCTGCCGTACGTCCGAAAAGAGCACTCACAGAAAGACCATTTTTCATAAGGCCAGTATTGTAGGCCATCGTAGTCTTCAAGTAATCATTGTTACCAACGGAAGCTGCTATTGTTCCTCCTTCTTTAAGGTCAGCGGCTTTTGTAACCACGTTGATGGTACCACCCACAGAAGAGATGGCCAGTTTGGATGAACCAAGACCCCGTTGTACCTGCATGGCAGAAGTTACATCGGAAAGACCGGCCCAGTTACTCCAGTATACCCATCCGTTCTCCATATCGTTAACGGGCACACCGTTGATCATTACCGCAGTGTTCCTTTGGTCAAAACCACGAACATTGATTCTGGAATCCCCAAAACCACCCCCTTGCTTGGTCACGTAGATAGATGGAGTAGATCTCAAGATTTCAGGGAATTCCTGTGAGCCTAGTTTTTCAACTATTTCAGCAGCTTTGATCGTAGAAACCGCAACAGGGGTTTCCCTTTCCTTGGCAATGTCCATTACCCCGGTCACTACTACTTCTCCCAATTGTTCTGCATCGGGCATCAAAGCAATTGTTCCTATACTACCGGATGAAGTAAAGGATACTTCCTTTGGAAGAAACCCAATGTAAGAAATAACCAAAGTACCGGAACTTTGGCTTACCTGTAGTGTAAAATTACCGTCAAAATCGGTTGATGTCCCTGTGCTGGTGCCCTTTACCATGACACTAGCTCCTGGTAGTGGCCCGCCAAGCTCGCCATCGGTAACCGTACCAGTAAGAGTTCCTTGTGAAAATGCCATTGCGGACATGAAGATAGCCGCAAAAGCCAAGTAGATTCTTTTCATTTAATTCAGTGTTTAAGTGTTTAATTAGCGCTGCAAATGTGATCCATTTTTGACACACTGCGATTAAGCCAAAGTTAAATAAGGCTAAGATACTTAACACAAAATTAACAAACAAAGTCGCCTGACAAACAATTGTTTAGGGTTTTTAACTAATAATAGAAACCTATCAATTTACTTTTTAAAATTTTGCAATAGATGCAATGTAGAAGTGTCGTGTTTGCCGATTTCTGAATTTTCAATGTCAGTCAAAATATTTTTTGCCAATTGCTTTCCAAGTTCCACTCCCCATTGATCAAAACTGAAGATGTTCCAAACCACTCCCTGAACAAAAATCTTGTGTTCATAAAGGGCTATCAAGGCCCCCAAACTTTTAGGCGTAAGCTTGTGCACCAAGATGGTATTGGTGGGTTTATTGCCCTCAAATACCTTGAAAGGAAGCAAGGCTTCTATCTCGGCGGCTGAAAGCTTTTGGTTTTCCAGTTCTTTCCTGACCTCATCTGGTGTTTTCCCATTCATCAAAGCTTCTGTCTGGGCAAAGAAATTGGCCATTAACTTATTGTGATGGTCCACATCACCGTGTAGGGATTCCTTGTAACCGATAAAGTCCGTTGGAATTAATTTGGTCCCTTGGTGTATCAACTGAAAAAAGGCGTGTTGGGAATTGGTCCCGGGCTCGCCCCAAATAATGGTCCCGGTTTGATGACCCACCCGGTTACCAGCCCGATCCACACTTTTTCCGTTACTTTCCATAATACCCTGTTGTAAATAGGCAGAAAAACGGTGCAGGTATTGGGTATAGGGGATTATGGCCTCGGTTTCGGCACCATAAAAATTGTTGTACCACACACTGATCATGGCCAGTACCACCGGCATATTCTTGTTGAACGGGGTTTCCTTAAAATGTACATCCATTTCATGGGCGCCATCCAACAGTTCCTCAAAATGGTCATAGCCTACTGAGATGGCAATAGAGAGACCTACCGCGCTCCAAAGCGAAAAACGGCCTCCGACCCAATCCCACATGGGGAATACATTTTCGTCAGCAATCCCAAATTCGCTAATCTTTTCAAGATTGGTGGAAACGGCTGCAAAATGATGGGCGATATCTTTTTCTGAGGCACTTTTTAAAAACCATTTTTTAATGGTAAGGGCATTCGTTAAAGTTTCTTGGGTAGTAAAGGTTTTGGAAACGATTACAAAAAGAGTGGTCTCCGGATTGAGTTCCTTCAACACCTCATACACAAGATCCCCATCCACATTGCTCACAAAATGGGTTTTCAAGTGGTTCTTGTAGAACTTGAGTGCCTCGGTGACCATCACAGGTCCCAAATCTGACCCTCCGATACCAATATTGACAACATCCGTGAAGGCTTTTCCTGTATAGCCCTTCTTTTCCCCCGAGATTACGGCATGGGAAAAAGCTTTGATCTTTTCCCTTACGGCATATACTTCATCCACAATGTTCTCCCCATCCACAAAAATCTTGTCATCCTTGGTAGCACGCAAAGCGGTATGGAGCACGGCCCTGTCTTCAGTTTGGTTGATGTGTTCCCCACTGAAATAGCTTTTTATGGCACTTTCCAAACCAACTTCCTCAGCTAAATCCTGCAGTAGGGAAATGGTCTTGTCGGTAATCCTATTCTTTGAATAGTCCACCAAAAAGTCGTTCCAAGCCAATGAGAACTTGCCGCCCCGATCGGTATCGGTAGCGAACAGTTCCCTTAAATGTTTGTCTTTTGTTTCTTGATAATGTTCCTGGAGCTTTTTCCAAGCTTCCGTAGTAGTAGGGTTGATTGTGGGTAGTGCCATTACTGGTTATAAGTGATTAACGTTTCTTCGGGTTCCGGGGCGGGATCCACAAACTCTATGCAGTCCAGTTGCCACCGCAAAGGTTCAATATGCGACATATATCCTGCACGCAACGAATCGGCAATCGGTTCGGCGGTTGGAAGCTTTTCTTGAAGGGGATCCACTTGCCTACCATTTTTCCAGAATCGGTAGCATACATGGGGACCTCCAGTATTTCCTGTCATTCCGACCCATCCGATGACATCACCCTGTCTCACAAAATCTCCTTTCTTCACTTTTTGGGCCTTCATGTGCAAATATTGGGTACTGTATATGCTATTGTGCTTGATTTTCACATATTTCCCATTACCTCCCCTTCGGGTAGATTCCACAACGGTCCCATCCGCAGTTGCGATGATGGGTGTTCCAATATCCGCGGCATAATCCGTTCCCTTGTGAGGTCTAACCTTGTAGCCGTAATAGGCAATTCTACGTTTTAGATTATAGCGGGAGGACAACCTATACCCAAACTTAATGGGAGCCCTTAAAAAGGTACTCCTTAGATTGTTGGCATCCTGATCGTAGTAGTCCAAAATATTTTTAAGGGAATCTGTCACATATGGAAAGGCATAAATGGTCCTACCCTTGTGCTCAAAAAGTGCAGCTTTTATAGGGCCGTACCCGGCATAAATGCTGTCGTTGATATAGCGTTCATCAAAGATGACCTTGAACTTGTCCCCCTTTTCCAGTTTAAAAAAGTCGATACTCCATGCATATACTTCGGAAAGTGCTATGGTTACTCCGTAATCCACTCCTAAATTGTCCATCGCCTCGGAAAGACTACTGTTGATAATACCTCCCACTTCCTTTTCCACGAGTTTTACTTTTTTCTTGCTCTTGTAGGCCACTGCAGCGCTATCACGTAGATCCACTACGGTATAATTGATCTTGTCATTTTGATAGATGAAGACTTTGGCCACTTCGGAAGTATCCTTTGACTTTAATATAAGGTAGGGCTTGCCAACCATTATTCTTCGTACATCGAAAGTATCTCTAAACTTTTCTGAAATGGCAGCAATCTTTGGGTAGTCCACTTTGTTTTTGAGCATTAACTCCCCAAAGCTGTCCCCGCTTCTTACGGTGTCGTGCACCACATTGAAATCATCGAAGTTAAAACCATAATGCAGTACGGGAGGCTTTTCGATTACTTCTACTTTAGCCACTACATCAACCGGTTCCTTTGTCTGTTTACATGACACCAATACCATCAGTGTCAAGATTGCCCCAATAAATTTTTGCATTTTGTTCTATTCCTTGTATTCCTTGTTTGCGGGATTAAATATATGATCTACCCATTCCTTTCCCCATGTATCCAGTTCATATTCTGAATACAAAGTTGGGAAAAATATTATTTTCTGAAAACTAGGAGGCAAATACTGTTTCCAATTGGTGCCTCCGGTTGCCTCCACATCCTTGCCTTCCTTGGCCAAATACCTGTAGGCCGAACCCATGTGCATGAGCGGCCAATTCACGTTGGCATTCATGTCCAATTTCTTTAACGCATTTATCAGTTCTTCATTGTTCTTGGAATCGTCTGGCAATTGAAGATATTTTTGGTAAACGGTACTCTCCTTTATCTGGTTGGCTATCCTTAACAATCTGGGCGTATATCTGATCTCGAATTGTTTCAGGGTCAAGGTTTTTTCACCTGTTTTCAAATCGGTGGCACCTTTCTTCCAGTAGATATGTTCAAAAAGTTCTTCTATACTGTCCTCCCCTGAGTGATGGCCTCTTTCGCTGTGGTGCAACAGATTCTCCAAGGGGGTGGCATAAATCTCTATCATCCTGTATTGTGCTGATTGAAACCCACTTGCCGGAAGCAATGCCATTCGATACCTAAGGAACTGCTCCCTTTCCATCCCTTTGATCATAATGCTAAACGATGAGATCAGGGCCTTGAAATAACTGTTGATCCTCCTGACCTTTTCAATAAAAAAGACAGGGTCCTGGGATTTGTCCTCAACAATCTGCTTTTGTTCATGCAAGATCAACTTGAAATAGAGCTCCGTGATCTGGTGGTACATGATGAAGATTTCCTCATCCGGAAAATGCGTTCTGGGCACTTGCAGGCTCAACAGTGTGTCCAAGTGAATGTAATCCCAATAGGTAAGGTATTTTTGGTAAAGAAGGCCGTCGAGATAGGAACTCAGGTCCTGACCGGAATTTTTATACTTTTCTTCAAGTTTGTTGATTTGGGACTGAATTTTAGGATTCTGCTCCATCAATGCCGATCTACGCTAGTTCATGATAATTTTAAACTGGTTTCTTAGTCCGTTGTAGGCCTCAAGGTCTGCCTTTAAAGATCCTACCGCCAAATCTGCCTTAATACGGATAGGAATCTTGTTCAAATCATTGGACACCCAAAGCGTTAAACTCTCCTTTTCCTTAAAAACCCGGCCAGACTGTACCAGTGGCCTAAATTTAAGACATTCCACCTTGCCAAACTTGGTCCTAAGGATTTCTTTTCCCAAATATTTCAACTGAAACCTGAACATGCCATCATCATCAAAAAGCATATCCAGATCAATGGATTGGCCTTCCACAAACTCATCCAAGTTGTAATTGTTCCGCAAAAAATAGGACGCCGATATCAAATCCTGTACCTGGTCATGGATCTTAAAATCCTGTTGTGTTCCATTTTTGTGGTCTTTCAACACCGCTTTGCGGGTATCATAATCAAATTCGATCTGCATGTCTTTTGTATATCCTCCTTCATCAATTTTCCTGATGAACTTATACGGTCTTCCGTTTCCCCTGCCAAAATAACTTTCATAGGTATCGTCCACCTTAAAAAAGATACTTGCAAAACCAGTGGTCTTGCCCTGGCCAACTACATGGTACACAGGAACACCTTCCAAAGTCTTGGAGGTAAGGTGCATGGTCGCATAACTGGCGTTGAGGATGCCGTAATGTATCCTAAACTTAAGCCATTCCCCATTTTTAAAGGCCGGGGTGGAATTTTGCCCTATTACGGGTAGTACCGAAAGTAGGAGAAGTAAGGGCAGTATTCTTTTCATAGTCAATTTTATTGGTATAAAATTAGCAAAAACGATGTTGGGGGCACTTGGTTTACATATACTTAAACAAAACTTGTTCCAAAATAGTATAAATAAAAAAAGCCCAGTCTTAAAACTGGGCTTTTCCTAAATAACCAACCAAACTTTAAATTATGAAAAACCAATACTTAAAGTTATAAGGGAACCACCCCTTATCTGAGACAAATATACACCATGCTTTTGTAGGAAATTGAGTTTTTAACGGACTTTAACTTAACCTCCTATAAATTGATGTCTTTTGTATGCTTTTTTGGCAAATTATTAAGAAATATAGGCGGTTTGATGAATCCTGAACAATCAGAACCAATACCCGACACTAAAGAAAATACTGTCATTTTTTATCTCTGGGGACCAAGAGTAATAAATTTGGATGGGACCTATGAACGATTCAAATCCATACCCCACACCATAACCTGAAAAACTGGGCTCAGTAAACCAGTCCCCCGTCCGGAAAAGGTCATCGTCCACATTGGCAAAATTGACGGAAAACATAAGGTGGTGCTTGGGTGCGATCCGGTAATCAGCCCTCCCATATGCTTTTACATAACTATTACCAGGCAGGCTCAAAAAATCATAGCCAAAAAAAGGAACAAAATTGTTCACAAAATCATTGCCGAACCCCCCTAGTACAAAATCGAAAGAGGTTACATCGGAAGTCCCCAACTTTACGCCTCCTTCTGCCTCTATATTAAAGCTGAGGTTATGCAGTATGGGAATAGCGGCACCCAACCTTGCCTTGGCAATAGAGAACTCCCTAAAATTTTTATTATAGTCAGAAGAGAACAAATACACGTGGAAATCACTGTCGAAAATGAGCCCTTTTGTGGGGAAATATTTATCGTCGTAAGTATCCAACGTTATTTTGGAAAACGCATTGAAATAGTTTGATTTCTCAAAAGTGGTCCTGCCATCATCATCGGTCAAAGTAGCCTCTGTTACGGTTCCCTCACCAAGCGTTCTGGTGCTGTAACGTAAAAATTTGTGCTCAGCCCCAATGGTAAAGGCAAATTCTTCCTGTAAAACGGTCTGCAGGTATATCTGGTTGGTCAAGTCGGTCACATCCAAGCTTATTCTTCTAATATTGGGGTCGTTCGGAACATTAAAATTGCCTCTAATCAGGGAAAAATCAATTTCCGAATTAAAATCGGTAAACTTGGAATTAAGCCCAAAGCTCCAGTAATATCCCTTGTCCAGATAGTATTGCATATTATAGCGGATATGGTCGCCAAGGATAAAATCGAAGGAAGCTACATCGTCCTTCATCAAAAAGTTCTTCTTGGTAAGGTTGAACAGGGCCGCACTTTTATACAGGTCATCATAATGGGCAGATACTTTGATGAACATCTTGTTGGGGTTCTCCTTAATTTTCAAGATCAGGTCGGTCCCCAAGCCATTGGAAACCAAATCGTACCGAATCGCCTTGAAGTTTCCTGTAGCCGATAGGTTGTTGATCCCTTGTTTCAAATCCTCAAAGGCTATTTTTTCGGCTAGGTTAAAACGTAATTTCCCCTTGATATACCCTCGGGTATAACGATCGTTCCCCTCAATGATCATCCTGTTGATGGTTAAACTGTCCATCACCCGGACACGTTTTCTAGGTCTTGGGGTATAATCCTGGGTTGCGGCTATTTTTTCCAGTTCTCCCATTTTAGTCCGCGCCGCCTTTTCACCACTATCCACAATAGCCTTGCCGCGATCAAAATCGATTACGGAAAACTCATCTATATCTGGCCTAATGTACACATCTGTCTGGGCCGATTTCTTCTTCATGTCGTTCACCGTACGGTAATTGTTGATCTGGAGCAAGATCTCAGTGGCAGATGATAACGATTCACGGGTGGAAAGATCGTGCTGCACGTCGACCCCAATAATAATATCTGCACCCATGGCCCTCACTTGGTCTATGGGGTAATTGTTCACCACTCCTCCATCGATCAAAATATCCCCATCGATTTCCGATGGTTCAAAAAGTGACGGAAACGTACCACTGGCCACAATGGCCTCGGGCAGATAGCCATGGTCCAACAAAACTTGCTCCCCGGTCTCCACATTGGTCGCCACACACAAAAATGGGATGGGCAACTTTTTAAAATCCTGCACATCCTTTACATGAAAGAGCAATTGCACCAACATATTGTAGATGTTCTGTCCCCCGGAAATGGCCTGGGGAAAACTCACTTTAAAATCGGTAAAAGGTAAGGTGAGGGCATAGCGCTCCGAATCTTCCTTTTCATAAAAATTCTTGGCACTTCTGGGCACGTGATCTTGGATAAGATCGGTAAAATTGGTGCTCCTAAAAATGGAATCTAGTTCTTTGGCAGAGTATCCCGATGCATACAGTGCCCCCACGATGGCCCCCATACTGGTCCCTCCAATGTAATCCACCTTAATGCCGGCCTCCTCTATTACTTTCAGTGCACCGATGTGTGCCAATCCCTTGGCCCCACCACCACTGAGCACGAGACCTACTTTTGGTGGAGGTTCATTGGTTGTGGTCTGGGCCATCCCAATTACCCCTAACAAGATGAATATAATCGTGGTTATTGTACTCCTGATGCACATAGTGACTAATGAAATGTTTTATATATTTTCTTCGCTTTGGCCATACCCACAGATTCTGCAAGGCTTTCCAACGAAGCTTCCTTGATTCGTTTTACGGACTTGAAATTTTTCAACAATTGTTCCGCGGTCTTTTCCCCAACACCTTCAATGCGCTCCAACTCCGAATTAATGGCACCCTTGCTCCTTTTGTTCCTGTGATGGGTAATCCCAAAACGGTGGGCCTCGTTCCGCAACTGTTGAATTATCTTCAAGGTTTCGGAACGTTTGTCCAAATACAAAGGAACTGGGTCTTCAGGAAAATAGATTTCCTCCAGTCTTTTAGCTATCCCGACAATGGCAATTTTTCCACGCAGGTCCAAAAGTTCCAAACTTTTTAGGGCAGACGACAATTGTCCCTTTCCCCCATCGATCACAATAAGCTGTGGCAGGGGTTCATCCTCGCTCAAGAGCCGTTTGTACCTTCTGTGCACCACCTCTTCCATACTGGCAAAATCGTCCGGACCTTCCACTGTTTTAATATTGAAGTGCCTGTAGTCCTTTTTGGAGGGCTTGCCGTCCTTAAAGACCACACAGGCAGCTACTGGATTGCTCCCTTGTATGTTAGAGTTGTCGAAGCATTCAATATGTCTGGGTTCCACGGAAAGCCTTAAATCGGCCTTCATCTGGGCCATGATGCGTTTGGTGTGCCTATCGGGATCGGTTATCTTGATCTGTTTTAACTTGTCTTGCCGATAAAACCGGGCATTCCGTTCCGAAAGCTCCAAAATCCTCCGTTTGTCTCCCAATTTGGGCAGGGTCACCTTCACGTTTTCCTCCACGGTCACCGGTACCTGAAGATAGATTTCCTTGGATTTGGAATGAAATCGTTGCCGTATCTCCGTAATGGCCAACTGCAATAGTTCCTCATCCGTTTCTTCCAATTTCTTTTTGATCTCCAAGGTATGCGATCTCACAATGGAACCATGGGAAAGCTGCAAGAAATTGACATAGGCATGGGTCTCATCCGAAATGATGGTAAATACGTCAACATTATTGATCTTGGGGTTTACCACGGTTGATTTTGCCTGATAGTTTTCCAGGATATCGATCTTATCCTTTACACGCTGCGCCTTTTCAAACTCCATTTTTTCGGCCAGTTCGTTCATCTGCTTTTTGAACGATTGCAACGAATCCCGCAAGTTTCCCTTGATGATCTGCCGTATGTCCTCAATCTGTCCGTGATATTCTTGTTCGGTCTGAAATCCTTCACACGGTCCCAAACAATTTCCCAAATGATATTCCAGGCATACCTTGTATTTGCCCCCTTCAACCTTGTCTTCGGAAAGGTCATAATTGCAGGTACGGAGCGGATAAAGACTTTTTACCAATTCCAATAGAGTCCGTACGGTTTTCATACTGGTATAGGGACCGTAGTATTCCGATCCGTCCTTGATCAGTTTGCGTGTGGGGAAGACTCTCGGAAACCGTTCTTTCTTGATGCAAATCCACGGATAGGATTTGTCGTCCTTCAACATTACATTGTAGCGGGGCTGCAGCTTTTTGATCAGGTTGTTCTCCAAGAGCAGGGCGTCCGACTCCGTAGGAACCACAATATGATTGATGGTCTGGATCTTTTTGACCAATACCCTGGTTTTGCCATATTCCTGGGTCTTATTGAAATAGGAAGAAACCCTTTTTTTGAGATTTTTTGCCTTCCCCACATATAAAATCTTTCCCTCCTTGTCATAAAATTGATATACTCCGGGGTTATCGGGCAGAGCACTAAGTTGTACGGCAATGGATGTAGGGTTGGACATATGGCCTTTTGAAAATGGTCCGGTTCGACTTTACACAAAGTTATGTTTTAAATGTGGTGTTTCCTGTTAAACTTGATCTATTCCCATTTTGTATTGATATATGTTAGGTTTCCCTATAGCATATTTGGAAAACGCAGTCAACCAGATTTTTACCCCGATTTTTGACCCATTCCTTTCAACTGTGGATTTCCCCTAGAAAAACTATGGAAAAACCCCGGTTTCACAACAAAGATTCAGTCTAAATTGTTAAACTGTTGCTAAAAAAGGTGTCGTTCATCGATAAAATCTGCATTTCATGGTGGATTTTTCAATTCTTTTACATACATTTAAAACTATAAATACAATCCTATGGAAAACTATGTGATCGTTTTGGGAATGTACCTGATTTTGATGTTGTTCTTCAAAATCTTTTTCTCCGTTGCAACCAACAAAGGAGAATAAATTTTTGTTTCCCCAAAACAACCCCTAAATCTTCAACATTTAATGTTGAAACATGAACTAAGAAAGAAATATAAAGATCTGAGAGCTGAAATCAATCTTACACAAGCTTCGGATTTTAGTTTGATTTTAGCAAATCATGTACTCCAAATCCCAATCTGGGATTTTTTTTATTTCCATATCTTTTTGAGTATCGAAGATAAAAACGAGGTGGATACCCTTCCGTTGATTACCCTCCTCCAGGGAAGGGACAAGCATGTAATCGTCCCCAAAATGACGGGAAGCACCTCCATGGACAACTATCTGCTTACCGACAGTACCACTTTAAAAAAGAACAGTTGGGGCATTCCAGAACCTGTTGATGGCTTTCTTGTCCCCGAAAACAAAATTGAAGTGGTTTTTGTCCCCTTATTGGCCTTTGATTCCAAAGGAAACCGTGTAGGGTATGGCAAAGGTTTCTATGACACCTTTTTGCATAAATGTAAAAAGGAAACCATAAAAATCGGTCTTTCCTTTTTTCCAGCCGAGAACGACCTCATCTCAGATGTACATGAAAACGATGTGCGACTGGATTACTGCATCACTCCTGAAAAGGTCTACGCATTCTGATCTGCCACTTCCTGCTTTTTTTCGGCATGCTTTGGAAATGCCTTTTTATTGAAAACAATCAAAATACCTACCCCGGTACTGATGGCCGTATCGGCAATATTGAAGACCGGCTCAAAAAATCGGAACCTTTGACCTCCCACAGAGGGTACCCAATCCGGCCAAGTGGTATCTATCAATGGAAAATAGAGCATGTCCACTACTTTGCCATGGAATAGACTGCCATAAGGCTGGTTGGAAAACAAGGTGGCCACCTGCCCGTTGCTATGGTCAAAGAGCAATCCGTAAAACACGGAATCGATGATATTACCCATTGCTCCTGCGAAAATGAGGGACACGGCCAATATCAAGGTCCGGGTCGATTGTTTTTTGATGATGTCCCACAACCAGTACCCAATGCCGAAAACGGCAAAAATCCTAAAAATGGTCAAAATCAATTTCCCCGAAGATTCCGAAATCGGTAACAAATCGCTCAATTTGGTTCCCCAAGCAGCTCCTTCGTTCTCAATGAACAAAATCTTGAACCAGCCAAGCACATCATGGGATTCCCCCAAAATGAAATGGGTCTTGATATAGACCTTGCTCAATTGGTCTACCAAAAGAATCAGAACAATGATTAACAGGGATTTTCTTTGATTCATCTTTTTAATAAAGCGGTTGCAAAAATATGGATATTATTTTGTTTTCCTAAGATGGATATTGCCCTCAACGGTCTTTAACACAAATTGGTCATTCCCAAAGGGAATGGTTTCCTGTTCCACCTGCCCGTAAGAACTTTCGGCCAATATATCCCCACTTGGAGCAGTAAGCCAAATATCGCCTTTTTGGGTGACGACTTCCACGGTTTCGGTCACATTCTCCAAGGTACACCTACCATCCGATAGGGTAACATTGAGATTTTCATAGTTACCCGAAACCCTCACATCGCAATTGGTGCCATAAACAGCAACACTTTTGTATTCGGGCACACTGATCTCCAATGCAATGGAAACCACTTTATGGGCGCTCAACTTATCATTCGGGTTGATGAACAGGGGCTGAAACCCGGCACTGATCAGTGCCGTTGTACCTGTTTCCTCAATGGCAATCAATAAATCTTTGGCATATTCCCCCTCGATACTGGCAGATACCTTGACCTCATCGGTCTTGGCTGTTTTTAAATCGATATGGTAGCAATATTCAGAATCTATCTGTATGAAGTCGATCTTAGGGTCTATAAAAGCCTTCTTCACCAGTTTCTGTCCGTTCATGGACAACATGGCAAACAAGAACAATATGGCAACGGATCGTTTCATAAACAAAAAACGCCCTAAGGCGTTTTTATTATTTCTGCATGTTCTTCGCCTCAATGCTCAACGTGGCATGTGGAACCAATTTCAATCGCTCCTTATTGATGAGCTTACCGGTAACACGGCAAATGCCATAGGTTTTGTTCTCGATTCGCATCAAGGCATTTTTAAGGTCCCTGATGAATTTCTCCTGACGGATGGCCAATTGGGTATTGGCTTCCTTGCTCATGGTCTCGGAACCTTCCTCAAAAGCCTTGAACGTCGGGGAGGTATCGTCCGTTCCATTATTACCATCGTTCATGTAGGAGCTCTTCAAAAGTTCCAAATGACTTTTTGCCTTCTCCATTTTTTCCTCGATCAAGGTCCTGAATTCCTCCAACTCTTTGTCTGAGTATCTTACTTTTAGTTCTTCTGCCATGGTCTAATGCTTTTGAATAAACAATTTTGTATTCACTTCATCAAAGGCGACTGCTACACCTTCTTCCAATTTTTCCTCGAAATTGAGCTCTGCGGTCAAAGTTTCGGTCTTAATGTATTCCTCATTGCTCGAAATGGCACTTTCCACAAAGCCGTCCTTCAATATTTTGATGTCGATCTTATCGGTCACCTCGAATCCTGATTCCTTCCGTAGGTTTTGGATCCTGTTCACCAATTCCCTTGCTATCCCCTCTTTTCTAAGGGTTTCATCAATGGTTACATCCAACGCTACCGTAAGCGGGCCGGAGCTCGCTACCAACCACCCTTCAATGTCCTGGGAACTAATTTCTACATCGGTTAACTGTAAATTAACGCTTTTATTTTCCAATTGGAGTGTTAATTCTCCGTTACGTTCCATTTTTTGGATGTCATCTTGGCCCATTTGCGATACTTGGGCAGCAATGGCTTTCATATCCTTACCAAATTTCGGGCCCAAGACCTTAAAATTGGGCTTTATCTGTTTTACCAAGATTCCCGATGCATCGTCCAACAACTGGATTTCCTTCACATTCACCTCGGATTTGATCAAATTGGACACCGCTTCTATATCCTCTTTTTGTTCCGCATCCAAAACGGGAATCATGATCTTTTGCAACGGCTGGCGTACCTTGATTTTTTCCTTCTGACGGATGGAAAGCACCAAAGATGATATTTTTTGGGCCAACTGCATCTTGCGTTCCAATTTTTTATTCACCATGGTTGGTTCGTAAACGGGAAACACTGCCAGGTGGACACTTTCAAAACCTTCCTTGCCGGTCACCGCATCCAGATCCTTGTACAGTCGATCCATAAAGAAAGGGGCCACTGGTGCCGAAAGTTTGGCGACCGTAACCAAACAGGTGTACAAGGTTTGATAGGCTGAGATCTTATCCAATTGATAATCTCCCTTCCAGAAACGTCTTCTGCTTAGACGTACATACCAATTGCTCAGGTTCTCCTGCACAAAATCAGAGATCATGCGCGAAGCCTTTGTTGCTTCGTAATCCGCATAGGCCTCATCCACATTCTTGATCAACGTGTGAAGTTCGGACAAAATCCATTGGTCTATTTCGGGTCTGTCCTTCAAAGCAATATCGGCTTCAGCATAGCTGAATTCATCAATATTGGCATACAGGGCCATAAAGGAATACGTGTTGTAAAGGGTTCCGAAGAACTTTCGCTTTACCTCAACCACTCCATCAATATCAAATTTAAGGTTGTCCCAAGGGTTGGCGTTGGAGATCATGTACCAACGGGTGGCATCCGGGCCATGTTCTGGCAATACCACAAAGGGATCCACGGCATTACCCAATCTTTTGGACATTTTTTTCCCTTCCTTATCAAGTACCAATCCGTTGGAGACCACATTTCGGTAGGCAATACTATCGAACACCATGGTGGCAATGGCATGCAGGGTATAGAACCATCCGCGGGTCTGGTCCACTCCTTCGGCAATAAAATTGGCCGGAAAAGCAATTCCCTCATCTATCAATTCTTTGTTTTCAAAAGGGTAGTGCCATTGCGCGTAGGGCATGGAGCCGCTGTCGAACCAAACATCGATAAGATCTGATTCCCTTTTCATGGGTTGACCACTTGGAGAAACCAAGGTGATGCCATCCACAATGTTTTTGTGTAGGTCGATCTTGTCGTAATTGTCCTCACTCATATCGCCCACCACAAAATCTGCGAACACATCCTTGTCCAAAACTCCAGCTTCAACAGCCTTGGCCATTTCAGCCTTCAATTCTTCCACGGAGCCAATGATCATTTCTTCCTTGCCATCCTCCGTTCTCCAGATAGGCAATGGAATACCCCAATATCTGGAGCGGGAAAGGTTCCAGTCATTGGCATTGGCCAACCAGTTGCCAAAACGACCCTCCCCAGTTGCCTTGGGTTTCCAGTTGATGGTCTGGTTGAGTTCGAACATGCGATCCTTTACATCGGTCACTTTGATGAACCATGAGTTAAGAGGATAGTACAAAATGGGTTTATCGGTTCGCCAACAGTTTGGGTAGCTGTGGACATATTTTTCCACCTTGAATGCCTTGTTCTCTTCCTTTAGTTTGATGGCAATCTCAACATCCACTGATTTTTCAGGGGCCTCACCATCTTCATAATATTCGTTCTTAACGTACTTGCCGGCATACTCCCGCAACTCGGGACGGAACTTTCCTTGAAGATCCACCAACGGAACCGGATTGCCGTTCTCGTCCAAGACCAACATCGGTGGCACTTCAGGCTCGGCCTGTTTGGCGGCCAAGGCATCGTCCGCACCAAAGGTGGGTGCCGTGTGTACAATACCAGTACCATCTTCAGTGGTCACGAAATCCCCGGCAATGACCCTAAAGGCATTTTCAGGATTTTGATACGGCTGCACGTAGTCTATCAATTGTTCGTATCGGATTCCGACCAAATCCTTACCCAAAAAGCTATCTCCTACCCAATATGGGATTTTTTTATCCCCTTCTTTGAAGTCGGCAAGTTCCGCCTCTGTTTCAACAGCAGAAAACTTACCACTGAACTGTTTGCCCACCAAAGGTTTGGCCAACACAACATTGATGGGTTCGAAAGTATATTGGTTAAAAGTCTTTATCAGAACGTATTCGATTTTGGGTCCAACCGTCAATGCTGTGTTGGAGGGAAGGGTCCATGGGGTTGTCGTCCATGCCAAAAAATAGATATCACCTTCTACATTCTTCAAGAAATCAGGGAGCGAATCCTTTTTAGCCTTAAACTGCGCGGTAACCGTGGTATCCGTTACATCTTGATAGGTGCCGGGTTGGTTAAGCTCGTGCGAGCTCAATCCAGTACCTGCTTTTGGCGAATACGGCTGGATGGTATATCCCTTGTATAAAAGTCCTTTGTCGTAAATCTGTTTCAACAACCACCATACCGACTCCATGTACTTGGGCTTGTAGGTGATGTAGGGATCATCCATATCTACCCAGTACCCAATTTTCTCGGTCATGTCATTCCAGACATCGGTATAGCGCATGACCGCTTTTTTGCAGGCGGCATTGTATTCTTCAACTGAAATCTTTTTGCCGATATCCTCCTTGGTGATGCCGAGTTCTTTCTCCACACCAATTTCGATAGGAAGTCCGTGGGTGTCCCAACCGGCCTTTCTTTTTACCTGAAACCCCTTCATAGTCTTATACCTTGGGAAGATATCCTTGATGGTCCGAGCCATGACGTGGTGGATCCCGGGCATACCATTTGCGGAGGGGGGGCCTTCATAAAACACATAACTTTCCTTGCCCTCCCTGGTGGAAACACTCTTTTCAAAAATCTGTTTGTCCTTCCAAAAGCCCAGAACTTCTTCCGATACTTTAGGCAAATCCAATCCTTTATATTCCGCAAACTTCATAACCTGCTACTTCTTCTCGAATTCAAGTTTGCAAAATTATAAATTTAGATGGAATTATGGGCTACCCAATCGCCTAAGAATCCACATAACAGCCTTAACCTAAATATGATACCCTTTCCGGGTTGAAATAGGGCATAATTCTGTACCTTCATCCACCTAAACACTAAACCATTTTGTAATGAAAAAAGTAGTAATCGGGGTTTTGTCCCTTGCCATGTCCCTATCGGTATTGACATCCTGCAAGGAAGCCTCGGATAAAGCAAAAGAAGCCTCCGAAGAAGCCAGTGAGGCCTTGGAGGAAACAGGCAAAGATCTAAAGGAAGCCGCCAATGATGCAGCCGACGCGCTGAAAGAAGCTGGCGAGGATGCGAAGGAACTAGGGGAACAAGCCATTGACAGTCTTAAAAAAGCGGGCAAAGAGGTGAAGGAGGAGGCCAAGAAGGCCATAGACAGCATCAAAATCTAAACCCTAAAAAAGGATAAAGAAAAAGGCTCGGAAAATTCCGAGCCTTTATTTTTAGAATACGTATCCCACTCCCAAAATCAAATTGGTGCCCGGGGCCACAATACCCGAGGAATACATCCGATACCTTTGGTTGGTAATGTTCTCCAATCCCACACTCGCCTTTAAGGCATTGGTAATCTGGTATTGCGACCTAAAGTTCAAAGTGTACCACGATGGGGAATACGGATTGCCATTGGCATCACTGGCATAAATATAATCCTTGCTCTGTTCGGAAAGTGCCAAATCCTCGTTGCTTACTTCACCATTGAAATTCAAGAAAACATCCGCTTTCAGTTTTTGATTCTGCCAAACCACATGGGCATCACCAAAAAGTGGTGGGGCATGCCTGGCCGGGCTGTCGGTTCCGTTATCGTCTTCTTCGGTTCCTTCGGTAATGGTGAGATTGGAAGTCAAGGACAAGTTCTCGGTAAAGTAGGCATCCAGTCCAAATTCGAACCCATACACATAGGCCCTGGCTGCATTTTGGATGGCCTGGACATTGCTCGGCTCTCCATTGTATTCAATTTCTGTTTCACCGTTAAAGGAAAAATCCCTTCGTACCAAGGCATCCACCAAATAGGTGTAATAAGCCGCTCCCTTAAGTACCAAAACATCATTGAAATTTTTCCTCAAACCCAACTCGCCATTATAGGCATATTCGGGTTCCAAATCGGGGTTGGGCACCACGACAGAGCCAGGTTCGGAATCGAATATTTTGCCAATATCATCAATATTGGGGGCCCTAAAGCCAGTGGAGCCATTCAACGTCACCTGAAAATCGGACCACGGAAACCAACTGAATCCCAAACTTCCTGTTAACGCTCCGGTCACAATATCCGCTTCATCAAAGGGGAAGGGGTAAAAGGTCTTTTCAAACTCTGCATCTACCCAAACCTGACTATATCGGATTCCTGACAACAAGCTAAAATTGGGTTTTATCTGATATTCGCTGTTTACATACCCCGCCAAGGTCTGCCATGTGGCCCCATCAGGATAACGGGAAGCGGTGCGCTCCACTTCATCGGTCTCAATATCTTTTACGCTTCCTGATGAATGTACTTTATTGAACACATATTCGGCACCGTAGTACAAGCGGAAATTGCCTATTTTTTTGTTTTCAAAATCGAGGTTGACGGAAATCGCATCCACCTTTTCTTTGGTAGAATACAATTCCACATCCTGAAATCCCCTGTCGTGTCTGCTTTCTTCAAAAAATTGGTAGGCCGTGGTAAGTTTTACCCCATCATAGAACTTGTTCTTGCCTTTTTGAGTAATCTGAAAATTGCCCATGAACCATTTCTGTGGACCATAGTACCATTCGGCGGAACGAAGTCCAAGACCATCACGGGAAGGACGGATCAATCTATCATATCGGGAATAATCCGAGGTTTCCGAATAATAGAGTCCCAGATCATATTTCCAGGTGCTGCTTGGCCTGTAGGAAAACTTTTGGAGAAAATTCAATTGGTCATAACCCGTAACTACCTGTTTCCTTGGATCGTCATTGGCGACAAGCACATCGGTCCCGTTCTCGGTGATGACATAATTATTTCTCAAATACGAATCCGGACCGTGTTTGCCCATTTTCAAGTCATCAAAATTGTTGTAAGTGAAACTGGTATAGGACGCCCATTTTTTCTGCCCAAAATTTAAATCGATGTGGGCCGTATTCTCATTGTTGGCCGTGGAAAACCTATAATCGGCATTCCCTGTGATGGTCAGGCTATCGGTATAGGAAAAATGGGGTTGTTTCGTGTAAAAACTCATCACCCCGCCAATGGCATCGCTGCCATAGATAACAGAACCAGGACCGAAGGTAATCTCGGTCTTTTTAACGGTGAAGGGATCAATGGAAATCACGTTTTGAAGGTTTCCACCTCTAAAAATAGCGTTGTTCATCCGAACACCGTCCACTGATAACAACAAGCGGTTTGTGGAGAACCCCCTGATCATGGGGCTACCGCCTCCCAATTGACTTTTTTGCACGAACACTTTTCCGCTGTTCTGCAACAAGTCGGCAGAGGTCTGTGGTGTAGTGAAAGCTATGCTGCGGTCATCGAGGGTTTCGACTTTTTGAGGAATCTGCTTTTTTTGCTGCTCCCATTTGGAAACGGACATGATTACCTCTTGTAGCTGTTCCGTTTTTTGGTGAAGATACACTCGGTTACCTCTTTTGGCAAGCTGCGATTTGGTGGTGATAAACGTTTCATAACTGATGTGCCTGAAAGTGATTTTTTCATCATCCGAAAAAACGTCCAGATTAATTTTTCCATTGGCATCTGAAACCGTGGTCTTGGACTGGTCCTTGTTGAAAACCGCAATATTGTCAATAGGGATTCCAGTATCTGCATCCAAAACAGTCACTTCTTGGGCAAAAACGGCAACAGAAAAAAAGAAAAGGATTAAGGTTGAGGTTGGTTTTAGGTTGTACATTTTAATTAAACACTGCATTTAGTATGGCAAGGGACTTCGGTTCCCTGAATCCGTGCACATGCAATCGGTAGTACAGTATTACCATTTTTAAGAGTTCCCGCCTGTTAGACTTAGTTAGTTTTATCGCATTTAATGCATCAAAATTCATGCCTAAAAATTTCTTAAAATCTAACAGGTTTTCACTATGAATCAGTGGGTTAAGTGATGGTGATGGGCAGAATTCTCCTTCCTGAAGATCAAAAAAAGGCAAATCTCGGAGGGATGTGTCCGGATAAAACCCCAAATACTTGCTCAGATTGAGCAAAAACAGGATATGGAAATCGGGTGGCAAGGTATGCGCATCCAACCATTGCAAGCTATACTCCAAATAATTGAACAGACTTTGGTCCTGCTCCTGTTCGTGTATGCTGTTTCCCAACATTTCGGCCAAAAAAAGCACCACGCTTTTCTTTACGATATCGGTATGTAGGGTTTTGTAGGGAACGGCCACCTTTACCTCACGTATGCTTTCCAAAGTGCCCTTGTTCTTGTGGTAGGCTTCTATTTCCAATTGCATCAATGGAAGAAAATAGGCTGATTTCAACTTCCCTTTTTTGGAGGCCAAGACCCCTTTCAACAAATAGGACTTTAACCCATCCGATTCGGTAAAGGCGCGAACGATCAAACTGGTATCCCCATATTTTAGGGAAGAGAGAACAATGGCCTTGGTTGTTACTTGCATGGGCTAAAAAAAGAAGCAGTTACCGGAAGTGTAAAAATAAACACAACTTCCGGCAACTGCTAACCAAAAACCATTCTAGACGGTCTAAACTATATGACCCCTTGGGCCAACATGGCGTCTGCAACCTTTACGAAACCTGCAATATTGGCTCCTTTAACATAGTTACAATATCCGCCTTCTTCTTGACCGTATTGGATACAAGCGTCATGGATTCCGGCCATGATCCCCTTCAATCGTTCGTCAACTTCCTCACGGGTCCAGCTGATGCGAAGCGAGTTCTGTGACATTTCCAAACCTGAAGTAGCCACACCACCTGCGTTGGATGCCTTACCTGGTGCAAACAAAATTTTGGCATCATGGAAAGCATGTACGGCTTCCGGCGTTGAAGGCATATTGGCTCCTTCGGCCACGGCAATACAACCATTTTTGATCAATGCAGCCGCATCGTCACCATTCAACTCGTTCTGGGTAGCACACGGAAGGGCAATATCACAGCTCACCTTCCATGGGGTTTCCCCTTTATGGAAAGAAGCAGAAGGATATTTATCCGCATATTCGGAGATTCGACCGCGTTTGTTGTTCTTCAAGTCCATAACGAAGGCCAACTTATCCGCATCTATACCATCCTTATCAAAAATATAACCACTGGAATCGGATAGCGTCAATACCTTACCTCCCAATTGAAGCACTTTTTCGGCGGCATACTGGGCCACGTTTCCTGATCCGGAAATGACCACTTTCTTTCCTTCGAATGACTCTCCCTTGGTCTTTAGCATGCTATCGGCAAAGTAAACGGTTCCATAACCGGTAGCTTCTGGACGAATCAAAGATCCACCCCAAGAAAGACCCTTACCGGTCAATACCCCTGTAAACTCATTGCGGATTTTCTTGTACATCCCGAAAAGGAACCCGATTTCACGGGCACCTACCCCAATATCCCCTGCGGGAACATCGGTATTCGGACCAATATGACGGCAAAGCTCGGTCATGAAGGCATGGCAAAAACGCATGATCTCATCATCCGATTTTCCTTTGGGATCAAAATCGGAACCCCCTTTACCTCCACCCATTGGAAGGGTGGTCAAACTATTTTTGAAGACTTGTTCAAACGCCAAGAACTTCAATACGCTGGCATTCACGGTTGGGTGAAAACGAAGTCCCCCTTTATATGGGCCGATAGCGGAGTTCATTTGGATACGGTACCCACGGTTTACATGGATCTCCCCTGCATCATCAACCCATGCTACCCGGAACGAAATCAATCGCTCGGGCTCCACCATACGCAATAGGATATTCTTCCCATGATAAATGTCGTGCTGAACAATGTACGGGATCACAGTTTCCGCTACTTCCTGTACGGCTTGAATGAATTCAGGTTCATGACCGTTTCTGGCCTTCACCTCATCCATAAATGCTTTGATTTTTTCTTCCATATTCGGATTAAAATTAGTTGTCCCCTCGCGCTGGCTACGGGGTGATTTTTAGTGAATTATGAATTTGACGGCAAAATTATATTATTTCCATAATTTGAATATTTATTTTTTATAAATTTTTCAAAAAGTTTATGCGAGCGCCTGTTCCAAATCGTCCATCAAATCCTCCTTATCCTCAATGCCCACACTCAACCGGATCAAAGCATCCACTACACCACTTTTTTCACGTTCGGATTTGGGAATGCTCGCATGGGTCATACTGGCAGGATGGCCCGCCAAACTTTCCACACCCCCTAACGATTCCGCTAGGGTAAATATTTTCAGTTTCTCCACAATTTTTATGGCATCGTCATAGCTTCCACCTTTGGGCACAAAGGAAATCATCCCACCAAATCCGTTCATTTGAGCCTTGGCCACTTCATGATTGGGATGGCTCTTAAAACCTGGCCAATACACCTTTTCTATTTTTGGATGGTTTTTGAGAAAGTGAGCAACGGCTTCTCCATTTTCGCAATGCCGCTGCATGCGGACGTGGAGCGTTTTGATACCCCGTAGCGTTAAAAAACTATCCATAGGGCCACAAACGGCACCGCTGGCATTCTGGATAAAATACAATCGATCTGCCAACTCCTTGTCGCTAACCACCAAGGCTCCCACGACTACATCACTGTGCCCGCCCAGATATTTGGTGGCGGAATGCATTACAATATCAGCTCCAAGATCCAGCGGTTTTTGCAGATACGGCGTAGCGAAGGTGTTGTCCACAGCCAACAACAAACCGTGCTTTTTGGTGATTTCGGAAACGGCTTTTATGTCGATAACGTTCATCATGGGATTAGTTGGCGTTTCTACCCAAACCAATTTGGTCTTATCATTGATCTGCACCGCAATGTTGTCCACATGGCCCATGTCCACAAACCGAAAAGTGATGCCAAATTTTTCATAGACCCGCTTAAAAAGTCGGTAACTACCTCCATAAAGGTCACTGGTTGAAATGACCTCATCACCGGGTTCCAATAATTTCATGACGGCATCAATGGCTGCCAATCCACTTGCGAAGGCCATGCCATATTCCCCATTTTCAATACTGACCAAGGCTTTTTCCAAAGCCGTCCGGGTGGGATTGGCACTTCTGGAATATTCGTATCCCAAATGTCCTCCAGGGGTGGATTGGGCATAGGTGGAGGTTTGATATATCGGAGGCATCACGGCACCGTAGGCCTTGTCTGGCTGTTGTCCACCGTGTATGGTCTTACTGTTGAATTTTAACTCTTTTTTGCTCATACGGGTCAATTCTAGCTACAAATGTATCGTTATCTTTCGGCGTATTCAACGATGTGTTATTTTTGATGACCCTAAAATTCCATAACATGAAAAAATGCCTTGGTGTATTCTTGATACTTGCTTTTGTTGTAGGTTGTGAAACTGAAAGTAAACTTACCTTCGATACCCTTCAATTGGCAGGAGAAAACTGCACCGATTGTCCTACAATAGAAATCAACATCCCCAATGCCATGGATGAATCATCCGTGGCCACGGCCATCAACAGGTCTTTAAGGGAGGAAATCATTTCGTTATTATCATTCAGCGAGGACCAAACCATTGACAGTGTAGATAAGGCCATTGCATCTTTTACCGACAGTTACAAAGAGCTCAAGGAAAATTTTCCGGAGGAAGTGGCCTGGGAAGCCCAAATCAATGGGGAAGTGGTTTATGAGGATACCAACATTGTGACCATCAAATTGAATTCCTATTCCTTCACTGGCGGTGCCCACGGCTATGCCTCAACCACTTTTTTGAATTTTGACAAAATGGAAGGAAAAGAGTTAGAAAACTACGATCTGTTTGAAGATTATGAAGGGTTTGCCCAATTTGCTGAAGCCCAATTCCGGGACCAAGAAAAAATTCCACAGGACAAGAATATCAATGCCACGGGATTTATGTTCGAAGGCGATGCGTTCCATTTGGCCCAAAATGTGGGCTATACCCCAAACGGAATCCAAATGGTGTACAACCAGTACGAGGTGGCATCTTATGCCGATGGGCCTATTGTATTGACCCTTGCTTTTGATGACATCAACAAGTACTTGAAATTTAAGACCATAAAATCCTAACGGTCCCTTTCCAAGGCATGTTTTAAAGCCATTATGGCACCAAGGTGCAATCCTTCGTGGAAGACATTGAACGCAATGGCATCCTCTGGACTGCTCAACCCGATTTTCGGTGAGGTCATGTATTCCTGAAAGTTTTTAAACCTCCCATGGTCGTAGTCCAGTTGAATGTGTTTGACCGTGCTGAACAAGTAGGCGTCTATTTTCTCCATTTCCGTTTTGGAAGGCTCGCCATCAGGGAAAGTTCCCTTTCGGTATTTGTTGATCAATTCCTCCTCTATGGTAAAGTCACGACCGCTCAACCCGTACAATAATAACTGCGGGGTCACTACCACATGGGCGATGTTCCACCAAATATTGTTGTTGAACCCTTCAGGAATCCTGAATAAATCCTCCTTTGGGGTATTCTGCAAATAGCCATGTAGTATTTTCCTGTTCTTTAGTAGAATGTCAAATAACTTTTCCATATCATCAATCAAAAGGTTAAGTCACCATAACATATCTATATTTTTAGATATGTAAATATTTAATTATATTTGCCTTATGGATATCATTGAAATCAATAAGGTTCTGTCCAATAAAACTAGGGTTAATATTTTGAAATGGTTGAAAAACCCTGAATTAAATTTTCCGCCCCATCAGGACATTGACCATTTTAACGATGGCGTTTGTGTGGGATACATCCAAGATAAGACCGGGTTGTCCCAATCCACCATTTCAACCTATTTGAACTCCATGCAGAATGCCGATCTGGTCATCCCGACCCGACATGGCAAATGGACCTATTACAAAAGAAATGAGGATGTAATCAAAGCATACATCGAAGCCATACAAAACGAATTGTAATTTTTTAAATAGATCTCCTTTGGAGAAACTGCGCGATGCATGGGCCAACCTTTAAAAAAATAAATCATGAAAACAATCGGAATGATCGGGGGAATGAGTTGGGAATCTTCCAAAATATATTACCAACACCTTAATGAAATGACACGGGAAGAATTAGGAGGTTCACATTCTTCAAAATGTATGCTCTCCTCTGTGGACTTTGATGAAATTGAGCGTTATTCCTTTTCCGGGGATTGGGACAAGATCGGGCAACTTATGGCCACAGAAGCCAAAAAGTTGGAAACCGCAGGATCGGACTTGGTCTTGCTCTGTACCAACACCATCCATCTGGTGAGCAATTATATCACCGAGGCCATAAACATTCCTTTTTTACATATCGCGAACGCTACTGGCGAGGCCATTCAAGAAAAAGGCATGAAAAGGGTGGCTCTATTGGGGACCAAGTTTACCATGGAGGAGGATTTTTATACCAAGATTTTGGAAGAAGACTTTGGTTTGGAAGTGTTGATACCAAATGCCGTGGACAGGGAATCCCTTCAATCCATCATCTATAATGAATTGGTGAAAGGGGTTTTTAAAGACACATCCAAACAAGTTTGTTTGGACATCATCAAAAAAATGAAGGCAGAAGGAACGGAAGGTGCCATCTTGGGCTGCACCGAACTTCCTTTGCTCACTCCCGCCAATGAAGCTGCACTCCCAACATTTGACACCACCAAGATCCATGCCCGAAAAGCCATTGAATTAGCACTATCTTAATATGATTTGGCGTAATTTTGACTTCCTTTAGCAATTCATCACTATTAGATCATGAAAAAAATTTACCACTTGGGCAGCTGTTCCACCTGTCAACGCATTCTTAAGGAATTGGAACCTTTGGACGGGGTTCAACTTCAAGAAATAAAATCGGAACCCATGACAGCCGCACAAGTTGATGAAATGAAGGCACTTTCCGGAAGCTATGAATCGTTGTTCAGCAAAAGGGCCATGTTGTTCCGGCAAAAAGGACTCCATGAAAAAGAACTTTCCGAAAAAGACTATAAGGAATTGATTTTGGAGCATTACACCTTTTTGAAGAGGCCGGTAATCCTTGTGGATGGGCAGATCTTTGTGGGCAATTCCAAGAAAACGGCCCAAGAGGCCAAGGAAGCCCTGCATCCATGAGTAAAAGAACCTTGGCCATACTGGCTGCCATAGGGGCCACCACCATCTATGGCATCAACCATACCGTAGCCAAGGGGGTCATGCCCATGTATGTACAACCCTTTGGGTTTATATTGTTCAGGGTTACCGGAGCGGCCATCCTTTTTTGGCTCATCTCCATTTTTGGTCCCAAGGAAAAAATAGAGAAAAGGGACTGGGGCCGAATTCTGGCATGTGCTATCTTGGGTATGGTCGTGAACATGCTCTCCTTTTTTAAGGGCCTGCAACTATCTACCCCGATCAACAGTGCGGTCTTGGTCACCATTACCCCTATCATTGTAGTGATTTTATCCGCTTTGTTTTTGAGCGAACGGATTACCCTCAACAAAGGGCTTGGCGTGTTCTTGGGGTTTGTTGGGGCCATTGGACTTATTCTTTTTGGGGCCGAAATTCGCCATGATGCCCCCAACATTCCATTGGGCAACTTTTTGTTCGTAGTGAATGCTACCGCTTACGGCGCGTACCTCATCGTGGTAAAAAAACTGATTGAAAAGTACCACCCGTTTACTTTGATGAAGTGGCTGTTCACCATTGCCATTATCATCAACCTACCCATTACCCTCCCCGATGTGCTGGAGATGGACTGGGGTGCCATGCCGCTCTGGGCCTATGGATCCATTGCGTTCGTTGTCATCGGAACCACGTTCCTGACGTATTTGTTCAACGTATTTGCACTGACCCAACTCAAGGCCTCGACCGTAGGGGCGTTTGTATACATGCAACCTTTGGTCGGCATCGTTTTTGCCCTTTTTTCAGGCAAAGACCATCTTACCCTTATCAAAATAGTGGCTACGACCTTTGTATTGGTCGGGGTATACCTCGCCAGTAAAAAGCCTAAACCCAACATAGGGTAGCTATAAAAAAGGTCTTTTGGATTTGTTACAGGTCTTTGGGAACCTGAACAAACTTCCGGGTGTCCTCCTTGGTCAAAACCTTAAAATCCTTGGATTGTTCCATAGCTTGGAACGCTTCCAAAAATTCTACGGGAAGACCTATCAACTTTCTCTCCTTCAAATCAATCCAAGCACCCATCATCTCACAACGGGCAAAATTTTTACCCTTAATATCGTAAAAGTTGTGCCGGAACTCAAAGAACATCCCATCCTCACTCATCCCAACAAATTCCAAGGAAACTTTCACTGGTCTACCAGGGAAGGCCTCCTTAAAATAATAGACATGTTCATAGAAAACCACGGGGCCGATATTGTGGATGGCCATGCTCACCTGGTTGAAGCCCAACTGACCCAAATACGCCATCCGGGTATGGCTCATAAAATTGATGTAGGCCGAATTGGCCATGTGGCGATTGGCATCCAAATCGCTCCAACGAATCTCGAACTCTTTAAAAAACATAGCAGGTTATTTTGTTATGCATGCATAATAATTGTAAAAATACCATAGTTTTGAATACTGTTTCCATTGAGTAGCAGAATAGTTCCTATTTTTAAACATAGTTTAACATCACACCATGAGCCAAAAAGCCGAATTCATCCAAAACCTTTCCTTACCCGTTGTTGCCGCCCCCATGTTTTTGATCTCTGGGCCTAAATTGGTCATCGAATGCTGCAAGAACGGTATCGTCGGCACCTTTCCGGCACTGAACCAACGTACCAGCGAAGGTTTTGAGGAATGGTTGGTAGAAATCAAATCGGAACTCCGAAAATTTGAGGAGGAAACGGGCAAAAAAGCGGCTCCCTTTGGGGTGAACTTGGTGGTGCATCCTACCAATCCACGCTTAGAGGCCGATGTAAGACTCTGTATGAAGCATAAAGTCCCCTTGGTCATTACCTCCTTGGGTGCCGTAAGCATGGTGGTCGATGCCATTCACAGTTATGGCGGTTTGGTTTTCCATGATATCATCAAAAAAAGACATGCCGAAAAAGCGGCCGAAGCTGGAGTGGATGGTCTGATCCTCGTATCGGCTGGTGCCGGTGGGCACGGCGGGACCATCAATCCCATGAGCTTGATCACCGAAGTGAAAAAATTCTTCCATAAGACCATTTTGCTTTCGGGATGCATCAGCACGGGACGGGACATTGCCTCTGCCATGCAAATGGGTGCTGATCTGGCCTATATGGGTACCCGTTTTATCAATACCGAAGAAAGTCAGGCTACGGAGGAATATCGAAAAATGATCATGGATGCCGGGGCCAGTGACATTGTCTATACGGCTGCCATTTCTGGGGTACATGCCAATTTTTTGGCTGCCAGCCTTAAAGCTGCGGGCATTACCGAAGAGGATTTAAAGAAAGATACCAAAATTGATTTTGGGAAAGAACTCAACACCGAGGCCAAAGCTTGGAAAACCATTTGGTCCGCAGGACAAGGGGCCACAGCCATAGATGATGTGCTTCCTGTTTCCAAACTCGTAGAAAAATTGAAGAGCGAGTTTAAATCGGCCATAGAAGAACAGGCCAAACTCCTTGAAACCTACGCCAAAGATTAAACAGCCCCATGCCACAAATCGCCTCCAATTATAAACCACCCTTATTTTTCCGAAATGGTCATTTGGCCACCATTTATTCGGGAATCATCCGATCCGTGAACGGAGTGGTGCAAAAAAGGGAGCGATTGATCCTTTCCGATGGGGATTTTTTGGATCTGGACTGGAGCGAAGCCACGCAATCGACCCAAAAACTGGTCATCCTGCTACACGGATTGGAAGGTGACGGACAACGACCCTACATTACCGGCAGCGCCAAAATCCTCAATGAAAATGGTTACGATGCCTGTGCTGTGAATTATAGAGGGTGTAGCGGGGAAACAAACCGTTTGTACCGCTCCTATCACAGTGGGGCCACGGAAGATCTGATAGAAGTCATCGACCACATTCTCAACACCAGAAACTACAGTGAGATTTATTTAAAAGGCTTCAGTTTGGGCGGTAACCTTTTGTTGAAATATTTGGGTGAAGGCAACCAGATTCCAAAGGAAATGAAGGGTGCCGTGGCGGTTTCCGTGCCCTGTAGCCTGCACAATTCCTGTACACAATTGCTCAGTCCTAAAAATGTATTGTATGCCCAACGTTTCAAAAAAAATCTGTTGGACAAGCTTAGGCAAAAGCAACAATTGTTCCCGGAGCGCATTACCAATGCCGACATCAAAAAGATTAAGACCCTAAAGGATTTTGATGATATCTACACCAGTCGGGCCCATCATTTTAAGGATGCCCTGGATTATTATATGCAATGTAGTTCGCTTCAATTTTTACCTAACATCGCTGTTCCAAGCTTGATCATCAACGCCAAGGATGATTCTTTCCTGGGTCCGGAATGTTATCCTTTTGAAGAAGTAGACCGAAATCACAACCTATATCTGGAAACCCCAAATTATGGGGGGCATGTGGGTTTTTGGGGTAAAAAGAACATCACCTATACCGAGAAACGGGCCTTGGATTTTTTCGAGTCCCTTTGAAATGCCTTCTCTGTGAGATTCAAAACAAAAAACTGCCCGATTATTAGTGTCTAATCCCTATCTTAGTAGCTGCATTTTTTACACAAACAAACATCAATTGAGCAAATAATGAAAAAAGTAGTTCTATTCTTGGCCTTGGGCGCCATGATTGCAAGTTGCGGAGGAAAAAAGGAAGAAAAGAAAGATGGTTTTGAGGTAAGTAGAACCAAAACCGAGGATGCCAAAGCTCCAACCAGTCAAGAAATCCCTGTGGATTTGAGCAATAAGGGAGTTGGTCCCATCAAGAGCGTGGAATTTGGTGCTGAAATTGACCAAGCCATGGCCGACAGGGGTAAAGGAAAATTCGAGTCCATCTGTGTGGCTTGCCATATGATCGATCAACGTATGATTGGTCCAGCACTTAAAGGTGTATATGACAGAAGAAGTCCTGAATGGGTCATGAACATGATCTTAAATCCTGATGGTATGTTGAAGGAAGATCCTATTGCCAAGGCTTTGCTGAAAGAATACAACAATGCGATCATGCTCAACCAAAACCTTACCGAGGATGAAGCAAGGGACGTTGCCGAATACTTGAGAACGTTCTAGTAACCGAACTTATATATTATTGAAATGCTGTTGTTTAATTGCTTAAGCGACAGCATTTTTTTATTTTAGGGTAAATACAAAAGCCATGAAAAAAATACTTTTTACCCTTTTGGGTTTGCTATGTTTACCCGCCATCCATGCCCAAAGCATACAGGGAGCATGGACCACCACTCAGTCAAGCAATGGAATTGAAATAGAACACGTTCTCATTTTTGCAGGAGATTACTTTTCCAAAGGCATCTTTGAGAAATCCACAGGAAAATTTTTGGGCACCAAAGGAGGAAGCTTCAAATCCAACGGCGATGCACTGGACCTCCATTACGAATACTCCACGACTGATCCAGAATCCGTCGGAACGACCGATGCCGTTGCCTTCAAAATAAACGGTGAAGCACTTGAACTGGGCGAATGGACTTGGAAACGATTGGACGATGGCACCCCAGGAGATTTACATGGCGCTTGGCTCATTTCCGGCAGAAAACGGGATGGTGAAATTGTAAAACGCGATACTTCCGGTCCGAGAAAAACCATGAAGATCCTATCCGGTACCCGCTTTCAATGGATCGCTTACAATACCGAGACCAAACAATTTATGGGCACTGGGGGCGGCACCTACACCACTGTTGATGGAAAGTATACCGAAAACATTGGTTTCTTTTCCAGGGACGATTCCAGGGTAGGGGCAAGTTTACAATTTGATTATGAGCTACAAGATGGGGATTGGCATCATTCCGGACTGAGCAGCAAAGGCGATCCCATTTATGAAGTGTGGAGCCTTAGAAATCCTTGATCACGAATCTTGTCCATTTATTAACAGAGGGATTTACGGGTTAAAAATCAATTTTTTAGTACTTTTCTGAAACATTAACCATTAATTTCCGTACAATGAAAACCTCAATTATCATTGCCATTTTGGCCATGGTACTGGCAGACTCCTGCAATAGGTCTGCATCCAGTGCCGATGAGCTTTATGGCACTACATGGGAACTGGAATACATTTCGGGGCCCCGCATTGCCTTTGAAGGCCTGTTCCCTGAAAAAAAACCTCAGATTACCTTTGATCAGGAAACCCAAAAAGTTTCCGGAACCGATAGCTGTAATGGCTATTCCGCTGATTATGTCATCGAAGAGAACGCTATTTCCTTTGGGGAACCCGGCCCTACCACCATGATGTTCTGTGGAGGCAGCGAGCGACAGTTCCTTCAAATGATGCAAAAAATAGATGGTTTTTCGTTTGAGGATGGCAAGCTAAATCTTTTATTGGGCAAAATTCCCATGATGCGATTCAAAAAAGTGCAGCCATGAAAAAGATCCTTTTTGTAATCGCAGCATTCGTTTGCTTTTCCAGTTGTGTGGAAAAGAAGAAAGAAAAACCAGAAATGGAACCCGCCACTGAAGAAAAAATGGATTCCACAACGGTGCGAAAAATGGAACCCATCGCCATGGACATCGATGGCAGTTATTTTAAGGCTACGGGCACCGAACCTTTTTGGGGCCTAAAGATCTATGACAACAAGGTGGAACTCAAAACCATGGAAGACACCATCGTTACACCGCCATCCCCCCCTATTTTGGCACAGGATGCCAACATTAAAATGTTCCGTATCCAGACCGAGGCCACTCATATGGACATCATCATAGCCCACAAGGAATGCACCAATGCTATGTCGGGCGAAGTTTCCCCTTACACGGTGACCATCTCCTATAAATCGACGGGATCGGATGAAAGTCAAGCGTTGGAAGGTTGCGGCACCTATGTTACCGATTATAGGCTGCACGATATTTGGGTATTGGAAGAAATGAAGGGGGCCAAGGTGTCCAAAGCCAATTTTAATGGACAGGAGGTACCCAATATGGAAATCAACATCAACAGCAACCGGTTCTCTGGATTTTCAGGGTGCAACCGCATGACCGGCAGCCTTTTTTATGAAAAGGACCTATTACGTTTTTCCCAAGTGGCCTCTACCCGAATGGCCTGCCCCAACATGGAAAAGGAATCTGAATTTTTGACCGCCCTGCAAGCCAGTACCCAATACAAGGTGGAGAACAATAGACTATATCTTTCCAATGGTTCCGAAACCAATTTGCTCACCTTCAAAAAAATAGACTGATCATGAAAAAAATAGTTGTTACATCCCTAGTCCTGCTTTTGGTATTCGCCTGTAAGACCAAGGAGACTAAAAAAGTGGACAGCGAAGAACCGGAAACTGTGGCCCCTCCCCAACCGGTTCCTACATTGGAAGTAGGTTGCTATACCTATGAAGCGAACGGCAACAAAGTGGTTTTGGAAATTACAGAGATCAACAATGCCGTACTGGGCAACCTGAGTTATGCTCTTTCTGAAAAAGATGCCAATGCCGGGACCTTTGCCGGTGAGCTGCTGGACAGCGTGCTGATTGGCAAATACACCTTTATGTCCGAAGGGACCCAAGGCAATACCCGCGAGGTGGCCTTTTTGTTTAAGGATGGGCAATTGATCGAGGGATATGGCGAACTGGACGAGATCGGTACGGCCTTTAAGGACAAAAACGCGCTAAGTTTTAGTTCTTCCATGCCGTTGTCCAAAACGGATTGTGAACCTTGATCGAATTGTATTATCAGGTTAGAATAAAATCAAATACATTGATTGTATACCATATTGGGTGTATAGAGATGTATTTTACGTTTCTATAAACAAGTTGGCAATAATTTTAAAAATGAGAGGTTTACTCCCAATTTTAATGGTTCTTCTTATTTCAAATAACTGTAAAAAACGGTTGATTAGAAATGAGCCCATTTTTAACGACTTGATTTCGGAAATCGTTGACACAGCAGATTTAAATATCAATGATTCCTTATCAAGGAAAACGTTAATTGGATATAGAAAAAATCTAGCCTACCCATTGCCTACAGATTTAGAAACAATCAAAAGTATTAGGAACTATCTAGGACATAATTTAAAAAGTGAACAAGATTCAATCGATTTCCTAGAGCCTTTGGACAACTTAATAAAAAGAGAGAAATCTGACTCCTATACTATTGAAACGGATTCATTAAATTCCCTTGGTAATATTGAAGTTTTGTCATTTGAAAAAATAAAGAGAAAATATCCAAAGAAAAAAAGTGGAAGCTTATCGGTTGAAATTGCCAGAAGTTACTTTTTTTCAAATGTTTATTTCAATTCAAATTCTACAAAAGGGGTTTTTTACAGTTCTTACTTATGCGAGGGGGACTGCGGTTATGGGGAACTTATTTTTATTGAAATAAGAAATGGAAAATGGAGAATCGTGAATAGACTTTTCCTTTGGGTTGCATAAAAACTATTGCCAACACTGGCTATAATTTATTGTTCCCTACTGCCTTGAACTAAATTCCCTAATTTTAAGAAAACTATTAACCAAAGGAATGATTTTGTACCGCGGCTATGGTTCGCTGGAAAATCGCACCGGCCCGCGCCGTCGCTCACCAGCCGCCAGCCACAACGAAATCATAGCCGAGACCGTTGGCACTAATATGAAAAAAGTAAGTATATATAGATATTATCAATTTGGTTACAACTATCGTGGACTTCGTTTTCAGACTCCTGATATAACTAATGAGAAATACTTTGAGAGTATTTTAGAATATGTTGAATTCATCAATGAATTAGATTTAAGAGTGACTAAAGAAACTCTCAAAATGAAAGGAATCATTGACGACCTTCATAAACTAGAAAAGTTATCTAAAGGATATAAGAAGAAAAAAGAAACGGTAGATGAAGACTTACTTGATAAAATATCTGAAAAAATAAATAATGCTGACATCACTCTTGATGCGGAACTGAATATTCGCCAAGCCTTTATTTTAGAAGAAAAAAGATTTTCTAACGAAACGTTGACAGATACAGTAGAAAAGATTTTTTCAAAAAATTGCTTTAATAAACTGCCCGATGTAGCCAGATATGATTTTGAAGAAGGCTGTAAATGTTTGGCATTTGACAGGTATACTGCAGCTGCATTTCATTATTTAAGAGGTACTGAAGATGTAATTAAGCTGTTCTATGAGAAATTGACGAAAAACATTGCTAACGACAAACAAACTTGGTACAACTTTATAGATGAGATTAATAAAGAATCAAAAGCCAATAAGATAAAACCTAAACCAAGTGAAGAATTAATGACTAACCTAGACTTATTGAGAAAATTCTACAGAAACAAAACACAGCACCCACATTTGATATATAGCTCTGATGATTCACAAGACTTATTGACTCATTGTGTTAGATGTATTAATCAAATAATTGCGGATTTAACTAAAAGAAAATTAATATAAAATACTAGTGCCAACAATAGCTATAAGTAATTGCTTGTACTCGCTACTTCTGAAAATCCTTTATATAATACCTTTGCACCCAATGAAAAAATCCTACTTCAATACCATTGCCTTAATTTGCTTATTGCTAACCATCACATCCATCAAAGCACAAACCATGGAACTTCCCTATAAAGAAATCCCTGCCCACCCCCAAGCATATGAACCCGGTAATTTGGTTGCCAGAATGATAGACGGTCTGGGCTATCGGTTTTATTGGGCCACGGAAGGATTAACGGAACAAAATTTGGCCTACAAACCCTCTCCGGACGGCAGGACTGTGTTGGAAACCATGGAGCATATCTATACCATGTCCAACAACATTTTGCTGGCTCCGGATGCCCAACCTTTTGAAAAAGCGTTGTTCCCCACCAACCTTCCGTATGAGGAACTCCGGGCCAAAACCTTGCAAAACCTGCAGGCTGCAAGTGGTAAAGTATCGGGTAAAAGTGCCGAGGACCTGGAAAAATTCAAGGTGATTTTTAAAAGAGGGGAGCAAGAATCGGAGTTTGCCTTTTGGAACCTCATCAACGGCATGATCTCGGATTGCATCTACCACACCGGACAGATCACATTAATGAGAAGGGCCAGCGGCAACCCACAAAACCCCAACGTAAACCCGTTTTTGGGACAGACCAAAGGCGATTAAGCCCTCTTCTTTGTAACATTTCTTGAAAATCCATTACCAATAATTAAACGTTTTGGTCTATGGGTTCTGCAAGTCAACCAATGTTAGTGGTCAAGGCCAACCGCGCTTTATTGCGTAAACGGCGTAGTTTCAAAGAAATTCGAGAAGCTTACGAAGGCTATGTGAACGATACAGAACTAAAGTTCAAGGAGCTAACCCCTTTTGAGCAAAAGAAAATCCGTGACAAGATCATTCAACAGGCCAAAAGGGATCGATGGCTTGAAATTCAAAACTACTTTATTGCCCTTCTGATTTTGGTTTTTCTGGGTTTCCTTTTTTATGCGCTTTTCCTTGATTAAGAGGTAATGATAATCAGTCAATTTTATCGACCACAACCTTATAGGTGGGGTCTTCCAAAACGTTTACTTCGATAATATCATCGGCATTGGCCAAAAGGCGTTGACAGTCCTTGCTTAAATGTTTCAGGTGGAGTTTTTTACCCACTTTGCGGTAGCGTTCCGTAATCTTGTTCACGGCTTCAATGGCGGACATGTCCACCAAACGGCTTTCCGCAAAATCGATGATGACCTCTTCGGGGTCGTTCAACACATCAAACTTTTCCGCAAAAAGGGTGGTGCTACCAAAGAAGAGCGGCCCATAGATCTCGTAATGTTTAATGCCTTTTTCATCCACATACTTTCTCGCCCTGATCCGTTTTGCATTGTCCCAAGCGAACACTAAAGCGGAAATGATCACTCCTACCAACACGGCCAAGGCCAAATTGTGGAGGAACACGGTCACCAAGGTAACCAGTACCATCACCAACACATCCGATTTGGGCATACGGCGGAAGGTTTTTAAGCTGGCCCATTCAAAGGTGCCCAATGCCACCATGATCATCAACCCGGTGAGGGCCGCCATGGGTACTTTTTCAATCAAGCTGGAACCAAACATGATGAATACCAAGAGCATCAAGGCTGCAAAAATCCCTGAAAGTCTGGCCCTTGCCCCATTGGAAGTGTTGATTAAACTTTGCCCGATCATGGCACAACCGCCCATCCCGGAGAAAAATCCGGATAAGATATTGGCCGTACCCTGGGCCACAGCTTCCTTGTTGCCCCTGCCACGGGTTTCAGTGATTTCATCCACAATGTTAAGCGTCAACAAACTCTCGATCAAGCCAACCCCGGCCACAACCGCCGCAAAGGGAAAAATGATTTTCAAGGTCTCCCAAGTAAGAGGAAGATCGGGAATATGAAATGGAGGAAATGTCCCCTGAATGGAGGCGATATCGCCAATGGTACGGGTGTCCAATCCCAAGAAAAATACAATCCCGAACACTACCAAAATAGCGGCCAAGGATGCAGGAACCACTTTCGTTAATTTGGGCAATCCCCAAATAATCACCATCGTCAACAATACCAATCCCAAGAAAATGAACAGCGTGCTGCCTGTCAACCAATCCCCTTCTGGGGTTTTGAACTGAGCCAATTGCGACATAAAAATGATGATGGCAAGGCCGTTCACAAATCCGAAAATTACCGGATGGGGTACCAAGCGCATCAACTTCCCCAACCGAAGGAATCCGGCCAAAAGCTGCAAAATTCCCGCCAACACCACTGTGGCAAACACGTATTCCACCCCATATTGCTGGGCCAGACTCACAATAACCACCGCAACAGCCCCCGTAGCCCCGGAGATCATCCCTGGTCTACCTCCCAAAATAGAGGTGACCAATCCCATCACAAAGGCGGCGTACAATCCAGTCAATGGGGACAGACCTGCAATGAAGGCAAATGCAATGGCTTCCGGCACGAGTGCCAAGGCCACGGTAAGGCCCGATAAGATCTCTGTTCGGTAGTTTACCTTTTGGGAAAAATCAAAAAGGTTGAGGTACTTTTTCATGGCTTCGTTCTTGAAGCCGGCAAAAATAGGGTTATTAAAGGGAAGACCCTAATGGCCTCCCCATTTTTAAGGATTTGACAATCTACCAGTTAGTCAAACCCAATAACTTTTCGCCAAGCGCACTTAATTTTGCGGTTTCATACCTGGTTTGCTCCCATTTTCTGGGATCCCCTGGAAAGGCGTAGCCCTCTGGAGCAATTCGGTTCTTCCAAGAATTGATGCGCCATTGCCGCATTTCGTCGTTATTCTCCTCGGCAGGCATCATGGAAATGTATTGGGCAATGCGCACTTTGTCCCCTGATTTATTCGGACGGATGCCGTGGGGTTGGGTACTGTTGAAGATCATAAGGTCCCCTGCTTCCAATTTCACTTTTACGATTTTATCCTCCAATCCGGTAACGTCAGGTTGAAAGTGATCGCGGTCTTCGGGTTGGGTCAGTTTCCAGGTATCGTAATTTCGGTACAACCAAGGAATACATTGAAAGCCTCCCATGTTTTCATCCGTTTGGTCGGCCAAGGCCAAAACTCCCTGAACGTTTTGGGGCCGGGTCTCTGGATCGTAATCCCAATGGATGAACCCTTTTCTATTTTCTCCGGGTCGTTGGGGAATGTTCAAATTGGCCCGATCGATGGTCACCCATAATTTTTCGGTGCCCCAAATGTCCACAAAGGCATCGTACACCTTTTGGGTCTGTCGGTTGTTCCACAAATGTTGATGGTTATAGACTTCCACCATCCCGGTTCCCGTCAATTCCTTCATCTTCATTTCGGCACGGGCAGGGGCATACCAAGTTTCTGGGTCGTTGGGGTCTTTTTCATCGAACTCCCAAATAAAATCGGCCGTTGCCCGGGCTTGTTCTCTCGGCACTGCATTTTTGATCACGATGTATCCGTTCTCTATCCAAAAAGCCCAATCTTCTTCGGATAAAACCCTTAAGGGTTTTCCGTTGGATCGGTCGTTCAATCTGATCTTACTACTGGTAGCGGTAGAAGGGTTGCCCGGAATATTTTCGTGGGCCTTGTTCGCCATTTCCACCTTCATTTGTTGTTGCATCATATCGTTTCTGTTTTTTAGGTTCAACATTGAATTATTCAAAACTAGGGGGATGGTTTATGGGTTTCCACCGTGACATTGACCAATATTTGAACTTTATTGACTTTTATTTCTTATATTGAAAACATAAATGACAATAAATTGAAAATTCAACTCGAAAACATACAACCGAATGATAAGAGTTCCTTCCATTTGTTGCACAATCCCAAGTTGAACGATTTGTTCTTTTGGCACTTTCATCCTGAGTTTGAACTGGTCTATATTGAAGGAGCCAACGGGAAACGTCATGTGGGACATCATTTGTCCAACTTTACCGGAAGTGACCTCGTACTGATCGGTTCCAACATTCCCCATTTGAATTTTGATCATGGCATCCGGACGGAATACCACAAGGAGGTTTTGCACATCAGTGCATCTTTTAAGGAAAAAGTTTTCAGTGAGATCGAGGAATTGGAAGATGTTTATGAACTGTTGGAAAAATCACAACACGGTATTGCCTTTTATGGGGAGACGAAAAAATCCGTCGGGCAGATCATGAAACAATTACAGCCCATGAGCCGGTTCGGACAGTTTTTGGAAATCTTGAAATTGCTAAAAATTTTGGCGAAGAGCAAGGAGTTTGAATTGTTGCATGCCAACCCCATCATCAACAATAAGGCGAACAAACAGCAACAAAGGTTGCAGCAGGTGTATTCCTATATTGATGAACATTATTCCCAAAAAATTGAATTGGACGATATGGCCCAGCAGGTAAATTTGGGCAAGGAGGCTTTTTGTAGGTACTTTAAGCAGAACACGGGCAGTACGTTCACCCAATTTTTAAACCAATACCGTATTACGCAGGCCAAGCGCCTTTTGTTGGCCGGAAGAAACATCACCGAAACCTGTTACGAATGTGGTTTTGAGAGCCTTTCCTATTTTAATAGGACCTTTAAAAAGATCAGTGGGGAAAATCCATCGACCTATAAACAGAAACAGTCCTAAAAAGAACCGCCCCAAGTAGTAATACTTGGGGCGGCACTTAACTAAATAACCAACCAAAAAAACTATTAGTATAGTCGAACATTTCTGTTCTTCCTTACATATCTCGTTGTCGGGTTACGTTCATGGTCGGGTTAATGATCTTAGAACGTTTTTTGCCCGTATCTCCTGATTTCAAAAACTGCATGTATCCTCTACCTGTAAACTCATAGACCGTTCCGCTGGACACATGGTACAACTCTATTGTACTGTCATTAATAACGTACAACTCAAAATAATCATTGCCCAGGAAGTCATAATCCAGTGTTAAAGTTTTTAGGGCTGCATCGTTGGCCACATCGTACACTTCGTAATCCCCTTCATAGTCCCATTGAATGTTCGAAATCGGGATGCCCTGTCCATCAATGGAAGATCTAAAATATCCACCGCCATCTGAGAAGAACTGAAGGTAATTTTCCTCGTCAAACTCGTTGATTGCACCAACTTCACTGGTGTACGTTTTCTCCCAAACCTGGTATTCCTGTAGAAAATAGTGGATGTTATCATAGAACACTTGATCGTAATCGAAGGTGCTTCTCTGGAAGCCACGAAGAATATAGGAAGTTTTGCTCCTGGCATCGTATAATTCCAAGGTGTTGTTGTTCACGGCATATACATCAAGGAGCCATAGTCCGTCCACATCATGGTCCACCTCAACTTGTCCAACGAAGGTTCCGTAGGTTCCCACATCGATACCCAATCCATTTCCGGTTTTACCGATTCCCACCAAATTGTTGTTGGCATACACGATTCCCCTATCAAAGGAAATGGTAAAGGCCCGTTGCAGGAAAGGAACTTCCCCGTTTCCTTTGGTGGCATTGATATCGATATACCACAGATCATAGGATTCCAAAACCAAGGCGGTGTTGATGGGTGATTCTTCAATATATCCATCGTCCACGATGACCTCGGTGTAGCACGAACTGGCCAAAAGGCCTATCATTAAAATTCCAAAGAGTAGTTTTCCATTTTTCATAATCGAGGCTTTAAAGTTCACCTCATGTAAACCAAGCACCGTGCCAAAATTTTTAACTATTTGATAATCAATTGATAATGAAGCCATGATTTTATTTTTTAGCTTTACAGCCTAATTTGGTTGCATGCAAGACAAACTACGATTCGGTGTTTTTGGTGGAGGGAGCTGGGGAACGGCCATTGTAAAAATGTTGACGGAAAACGGGGACCGTGTTGGGTGGTATATGCGGAGTGATTCGGCCATCAGGCACATCATTAAAGAGGGGCATAACCCCAATTATTTGAGTTCGGTGGAATTTGAGGTGGAACAACTTCATTTGAGTCATGACATCAATGAAATTGTGGAAGCCAGTGATGTGTTGATCTTTGCCATCCCTTCCGCTTTTTTGGAGGGCGAACTTCAAAAATTGACGGCTTCTTTGAAGCATAAGGTCATATTTTCAGCCATCAAAGGGATTGTCCCCGAAAGTGGGTTGATCGTGGGGGAGCATTTTCATGAAAAGTACAACATCCCCTTTGAGAACATCGGGGTACTCACAGGACCCTGCCATGCTGAAGAGGTGGCCTTGGAGCGTTTATCCTATTTGACCATAGCCTGTGCCGATGCCGAAAAGGCCAAAATGGTTGCCCAACATTTAAAGAGCGAATACATCCGCACCAAAATTTCTGACGACATCATCGGAACCGAGTATGCCGCCATGCTGAAGAACATTTATGCCATTGCTGCAGGGATTGCCCACGGTTTAGGTTATGGCGACAATTTTCAAAGTGTGCTTATGAGCAATGCTATTCGGGAGATGAAACGTTTTATAGACAAAGTCTACAAAATGAAACGCAACATCAATGCCTCTGCCTATTTGGGAGACCTTTTGGTAACAGGCTATTCCGTTTTTAGTAGAAACCGCATGTTCGGCAATATGATCGGCAAGGGTTATACCGTAAAAAGCGCCATGATGGAGATGAACATGGTGGCCGAAGGATATTATGCCACCAAAAGCGCCCACTTATTGATGGAAAAATTGGAGAAGAAATCCAAGACACCCATCATCAATGCGGTGTACCAAATCCTATACAAAAACAAGGATCCCAAAAAGGTTTTTGAAAAGCTGACGGAGAAGTTGGATTAGGCTCTATCCAACGAAAAATTGGAATGATCTTCCAGTTCTTCTTCCAACTCTTTTTTGAACGCATCCATTTCCTCCAAAGTGTAACCAAACGCCTTTTGGAATTCATCAAAAATGGGTTCCATAAAGTTCCGGACACTATCAATATCAAAATAAAGTCTGCCTGTTCTTCTTATGAAAAAGTCCAGAGGGTTCAAGGCCATCTCATGGGCAATGGTAAACTGGGCTTCGGCACGGATCATTCTTTCCTGTAGATTTTCCGCCTTGATTTGGGCATACAGTTCCAAAATGGTCTCGGTCTGCTTGCCATACGTAGTCACCAAGTACCAAGCGTCGTATTCCGTAAAGCCATTGTCATGCAGCCTATCAAAAACCGTGGCAATGTATTTTTTTACGTGTTTGTACTTTTTAAAATCACTTCCACAAAGCGGAATTTTGTCCGTGGTGCAAGGTTCCAGTTTTCGGTCATGGTCCTCTTCCATATGTTTGGCGATGCGGTTAACCGTTCGTTCCGCCATTTTTCGGTAGCCTGTCAGTTTTCCTCCGGCAATACTGATCAATCCGGTATCCGAAGTGAAGATTTCATCCTTACGCGAAAGTTCCGAAGCGGATTTGCCCTCTTCGTGGATCAACGGACGTAATCCGGCCCAGGAGGAAACAATGTCGTCCAGCTCCAAATGGATATCTGGGAACATATGGTTTACCGCTGTAATCAAGTAAATGGCATCGGCAATATCGGTGGTTACATGGTCCTTATCAGCATTGTAATTGGTATCGGTTGTGCCAATGTAGGTGACCTTGCCACGGGGAATGGCGAACATCATCCGGCCATCAGGAATGTCAAAATAAACGGATTGTTGTACGGGCAGTTTTTCCTTTGGAAACACCAAATGCACCCCTTTGGTCAAATGCAAACGTTTTCCCTTTTTGGAATGGTTCACGCTTCGAAGTTCATCTACCCAAGGCCCAGCCGCATTGATCACATAGGTGGAAGAAACACTGTATTCCTCCCTAAAAACCTCATCCTTGAAAATAACGCCAGCCACTTGTTCGTTTTCATACACGAAATCGGTGACCTTTGCATAGTTAAGGGCTTGGGTGCCAAATTTTAGACTGGTCTTGACGTTCTCCAACGTTAGCCTGGCATCATCGGTTCGGTATTCGGCATAGTAGCCTGCACCGTTCAATATCTTTTTGGGCAAAAGAGGTTCCAATTTCATGGCCTCCTTTTTCTCCAACATTTGTCTTTTATCATCCCCGGTGACCTGGGCTAAAATATCGTACACCTTCAACCCGATGGAGGTAAGCCATTTGCCATAGGAACCCCCTTCGATCAAGGGGAGCAACATTTTTTCGGGAATGACCAAATGGGGAGCCAGTTTGTGCACAATGGCCCTTTCGGAACCTACTTCCTTCACCAACCAAAAGTCGAACTGCTTCAAATACCGCAAGCCACCGTGGATCAACTTAGTGGATTTGCTACTGGTCCCCGATGCAAAATCGTTCTTTTCCAACAAGAGGACTTTCAATCCTCGCGAAGAGGCGTCCAAAGCTATTCCCGCACCGGTTATTCCGCCTCCCACCACAATAAGATCATACGTGTCGGTGGCTATTTTTTGAAGTTTTTCTTTTCGGCCAATGTTGGAAAAAGCAATGTCCTGGCTCATAGATTATTTATTGAATTCGTATTCCCTTTCCACACGGCAAATCCTCACCTTGTACCAGGAATACCATTTTTTTATTCCATTTTTTTGGGCCTGCCTGTGGTCCATGTTCGCCTTCCAATTGGCAATGGCTTCCAAACTTTCCCAATAGCTCACGGTAATCCCAAGTCCGTCACGGGCACTTTCAACATCCAAAAAACCGGGTTGTTGCCGGGCCAGTTCTTCCATTTCGGCACCCATTTGGGCATAACCTTGGTCTCCCTCGGTACGTAAGCTAGTAAAAATAATGGCGTAATAGGGTTTTTGCAGTTCCATTATATGATGTATTCTTTTTCAAGGAAATAGTTGACAAGCGCCTCTTTCATTAGTACAGTCTGTTCCCCGGCCTTTAAAGGTGGCAATTGCTCCTTTACTTTGTAATGGGGCCAACCTTCGTCATCAAAAAATTCGAAATCATAGTACCCATAAGGTTCCAACAACCTACAAATGGCAATGTGCATCAAGTTCACCTTTTCATCTTTTTTGAAACTGCGATGGTAATTTCCCAGTTCCTGCACACCTACTAGATAGATGATGCCGTCCAACTCCAAGGGATCCCCATCGGAAAACTGAGCGGACAGTTTTACCACCAAATCATCCCAGCGTTCCCTTAATTTTTCGTCTCTGGACATAAGTTTTTGTAAGAAATCCAAAGGTACAAATCAATATTCTATATTTGTTAAAACCTGCCTATGAGCTTTTTTGATATCGTCATCGGAATATTGTTGGTCTGGGGCCTGTACAAGGGCCTTAAGAACGGACTTTTTGTGGAAGTGGCTTCCTTGGTGGCCCTTATTGCAGGAATTTACGGGGCCATCCACTTTTCGCACATTACCGGTGCATATTTGGCCGAACGGTTCGATTGGAGTGAGCAGTACCTGAAACTGGCCGCTTTTCTCATCACTTTTTTTGCCATCATCATTGTGGTGAACCTCGCAGGAAAGTTCTTGACCAAAATTGCCGATTTTGCCATGTTGGGGCTATTGAACAAGATTGCCGGTGGACTTTTCGGTATGTTGAAAGTGGCCGTCATCTTGGGCGCGCTGCTCATTTTCTTGGAGAAACTTGCGGGTCCCATGAACATGATCAAGGAAGAGACCAGAGAGAACTCCGTGTTTTACCAACCTGTAAGGGATATAGGTGCCTTTGTTTTCTCATTGGTTTTGGATGACGATGATGAAGCCGAACCAGAGGAGAAAGTTGAGGTGAACCAAGAAGTCATCTAGCAAGCAATACCAAAAGACAAAAAGCAAGATTTTTCGACAACTTGCAAGGGTAGAATTCAGTTAGTGCAATTCAACGTAAGAAATTGCCTTTATGCGGATATTTTATGGTAATGCCCGCACAGTCCATTAGATTAGCAACCAGAACACTAGGGAGTTCAGAACACCCCCGAAAACACCCCGAAAATGAAAAAAGTATATGGCATAGTATTGGTCATAGTGCTCTTGTTTACTTTAAGCGAATGCAGCACAACATCCACCCAAGAAGAAGAACAGTATACCGAGGCTACCTTGGGCAACGATAAAGTAACCATTGATCCTGTGGCCATGGAAACAGATTTGTTGGCTTTGGTGAACCAGCATCGCTCAGATATCGGATTGAATGCATTGGAGAACAGCACCGTTTCCTATAAATATGCTGAAGAGCACAACGATTATATGATTTCCAAAAACTCTTTGAGCCACGATAACTTTGAAAATAGGGCAACCAAAATTGCAGAGGTGACTAATGCAGTGAGCATTTCAGAAAATGTGGCACGCTATTACACCACTGCCGAAAAAACCTTGGAGGGTTGGCTCAATAGTTCATCACACAAAGCAGCCATGGAAGGGGATTATACCCATACTACCCTCAGCGTTGAGTTGGACAAGGAAGGTAGGCCCTACTTTACCCAGATTTTCATAAAAGTGGAATAATCAAACCAAAATATTTATGAAAAGAGGCCTGCAAAATTGCAGGCTTTTTTTGTTGTATGCTATGCTGCCACCTAGGTTTTTTTTACCTTTCGTAAAATCTTAGACTATGATACAGGCCCCATTCAACTTGAATAAATGGATAGAGGAAAACCGGGACACCCTTAAACCTCCCGTGGGCAACAGAAATCTTTATAAAGAATCGGATGACTATATCGTAATGATCGTTGCCGGCCCCAATGCCCGAAAGGATTATCACTATAACGAAACGGAGGAACTCTTTTATCAACTGGAAGGCCATATTGAAGTGCATATCCAAGAAGACGGGCAGAAGAAAACCATGAAACTGGGGCCCGGGGATATGTACCTACATCCCGCCAAAGTACCCCATTCCCCAGCACGCCAGGAAGGTTCCATCGGACTGGTTGTGGAACGGAAAAGGGTAGAACTTGATGCCAAAGATGGCTTGCTCTGGTTCTGCGATAACTGTAATCATAAACTTTACGAGGTCTATTTTCCCCTGAACGATATCGAAAAGGACTTTTTGGGCCATTTTAAACATTTTTATGGGTCGGAAGAACTCCGCACCTGCGACAAGTGCGGCACTGTGATGCCTGTGGATGAACGTTTTGTAGCCAAAGAAGAATGATACTGTTGCTAGCCAAGATCATTGTGGCCATTATGGCACTGCTCCATCTCTATTTTTTATGGCTGGAGATGTTCGCATGGACCACAAAGGCAAAAAAAGTGTTCCGCCAGTTTCCTGAAGACTTGTTTGAACCTACCAAGACCTTGGCCGCCAATCAAGGGCTGTACAATGGGTTTCTTTCTGCTGGATTGATTTGGTCTTTGTTAATCGAAGACCCCACGTGGCAGGTGTATGTGGCCCTTTTCTTTTTGGGCTGTGTGGCCGTTGCAGGAATTTATGGGGCACTGACCGCGTCAAAGAAAATTTTTACCGTTCAGGCATTGCCAGCCCTCTTGGGAATAGCCTTGTTACTAGCGTATCAAATGCTTTAGAAAATCTTCATTTTCCTGTGAAGTATTATTTGTATTTTTGTGAAAATATAACAATTCACCTTTAAAAAGTTATAAATGTCGATAGTTGCCACAGATTTTGGAATGGATAAAGCCCTAAAACAACTTGGGCTTCAAGAGATAAGCAATGGAACATCCACCGGTTCGGAAAACTTCGGGTCGGGTGAGATCATTTCATCCATCTCACCTGTTGATGGTACCCTTATCGGCAAGGTGAAGGCCACCTCGCCCGAGGACTATGAAAAAGTGATGCAAACGGCAACAACTGCCTTCAAGCAATGGCGATTGGTTCCTGCTCCGCAAAGAGGGGAGATTGTTAGGCAGTTCGGCGAAAGGTTGCGTGAGCTTAAAGAACCCCTAGGAAAGCTGGTGTCCTATGAAATGGGCAAATCGTACCAAGAAGGGTTGGGCGAGGTCCAGGAAATGATCGACATCTGCGATTTTGCCGTTGGCCTTTCCCGACAATTGCACGGATTGACCATGCACTCCGAAAGACCGGGGCACCGCATGTACGAACAATACCATCCGCTGGGAGTGGTCGGCATCATATCGGCCTTTAACTTCCCTGTGGCGGTTTGGGCTTGGAACACGGCTTTGGCCTGGGTATGTGGTGATGTCTGTATCTGGAAACCTTCCGAAAAAGTTCCGCTTTGTGGGGTTGCCTGTCAAAACATCATTGCCGAAGTGTTGAAAAAAAATAACCTTCCCGAAGGAATTTCGTGCCTTATCAACGGTGATTATAAGGTCGGTGAATTGATGACCAACGACAAAAGAGTCCCTTTGATTTCTGCAACAGGGTCCATCCGAATGGGTAAGATTGTAGCACAGGCCGTAGCATCCCGATTGGGCAAATCCCTTTTGGAACTGGGTGGCAACAATGCCATCATCGTAACTCCGGATGCGGATATTAAAATGACGGTAATCGGTGCTGTATTCGGTGCCGTGGGTACCGCAGGCCAACGTTGTACCTCAACCCGAAGATTGATCATACACGAATCCATTTATGATCAAGTGAAAGATGCCTTGACCGCGGCCTATAAACAGATTAAAATCGGAAATCCTTTAGATCAATCCAACCACGTGGGGCCATTGATCGATACTGATGCCGTAAAGATGTATCTCAAAGCCTTGGAAGAGGCCAAAAAAGAAGGAGGAAATATTTTAGTTGAAGGTGGGGTACTCCAAGGTGAAGGCTACGAAACGGGTTGCTATGTAAAGCCAGCCATTGTGGAGGCTGATAATTCCTTCAGGATCGTACAGGAAGAAACCTTTGCCCCCATCCTATATCTTTTGAAATATTCCGGTGGGGTCGAGAATGCCATTGAACAACAAAATGGCGTGGTCCAAGGACTTTCTTCTGCCATCATGACGAACAACCTAAGGGAGGCGGAACGTTTCCTTTCGGCTGCGGGCAGTGATTGCGGTATTGCCAATGTGAACATCGGTACTTCGGGTGCAGAAATAGGCGGTGCTTTTGGTGGTGAAAAAGAAACTGGAGGTGGACGTGAAAGCGGTTCCGATGCTTGGAAAGTATACATGCGCCGACAGACCAACACCATAAACTACACCACGGAACTACCTTTGGCGCAAGGCATTAAGTTTGATCTATAAAAAAAGCCGCCCAACTAGGATGAACACTAGATGGGCAGTCTTTAAAACCAACTTAACTAACTCAAACTTAACTTAAACCCTACTCCAATGCCGATCTTTGTCGGGAGAAATAGGGTTGTTTGTCTTTTATTGCCTGCAATTTCTCAAATATTGTTCTAGAATTTAGGAAGTATCTTACAAGTGGTCACAAATAGTGTATGGTTGGTTCTTTTTGTTCCTTTTTCAGTTCGTGAATTGGTGCACATTGCTTAAAACTGATTCTAAATTGCTCAAATTCCAGTGTTTAAATTCAAAATTTTAAGATTTTTTTAATATTTTGGATGGGCTGTTGTGCGGCAAATTAACCTCATACAAAATGGATTTGGAAGGCGCTAACATTTGGTACTGGATCATACTCGCCCTAGTGGGTATCATAGCCGCCATTCTAGGCTACTTTTTTGGAAAATCAGATGCTCCATCTGCCCCTGACTTTTCGGAACAGTTCAACATGTTGGAAATTGAAAATGCCAAGCTAAAGGCCGATCTGGATACTTGTAAAAAAAGATTGTCCTCAACAAAACAACCCAAAATTTCCGAAGAGCTTTCTTCTTCTATAGCCGCAAATCATGTACCGGCATTTAATGCCGACGAAGCCAAACTTGCATTCGGCACCAAAGTCAAGGACAACGACCTTAAAATCGTGGAGGGCATTGGCCCAAAAATCGAGGGCCTATTCCACAATTTCAACATCAGAACATGGAAGCAACTATCAGAAACCTCTGCGGACAAATGTCAAGAAGTATTGGATTCCGGAGGCAAGAGATACCGTATCCACGACCCCGCCTCATGGCCCATGCAGGCAAAAATGGCCTATGAAGGCCACTGGAAGCAATTAGCGGAATGGCAAGAAAAACATCGCGCCGGAAAATTCTAATCTTATCTTAAAGCGACCCGTTGGCCTCCACCCATTTGAAGGTCTGTTGGGTCTGGGGAAATTTCATCCGCTCCGCGATACGCTCCAATCGTTCCGGAAGTTTCATCAAATAATCCCTTGCCTTTTCTCCCTGTTCGGTAAGGGAACGTAGATTGCCGATTTCCCAATAGCTGTTCAATTTCTTCAAGATGTCCACATAGTCTTGAGCGGTATACACACCCAACTTCTGCGCACAATTGGAAAAGTGTTCAAATGCGGCACCAATACTTCCACCTGATTCCCTTAAAAAATGGGCCGGCATCACGATTTTTCTTTTCATCATATCGGCAAAAGCCTGCACCATACCATCAGGATCCTGTCCCATAATGGTCTTCACAAATTCACGATAGGCCAAGTGGTGCCTCATTTCATCCCCAGCGATGATGGTACACATTTTCGCCAGCAGACCGTTGCTCTTTTGTCTGGCCATTTTACCTACCCTTTTGTGCGAGATGTTGGTGGCCAACTCTTGGAAGGAAGTATATACAAAATTCTTGTAGGGATCTCTATCCGTGCCAATATCAAATCCATCCGATATTAGGTGTTGGGTAGTGATTTCCACTTCACGCATGTTCACCCTTCCTGATAAGTAAAGGTACTTGTTCAAAACATCGCCATGGCGGTTCTCTTCGGCGGTCCAAGCCCTCACCCATTTGCTCCATCCGTTTTCCTTTCCGTTGTGCTGGTCGATTCCCTCCACATCCATTAACCAAGATTCATAGGTAGGTAACGCCTCTTCCGTAATGGTATCCGCCACAAGGGTCACCCAAAAATCGTAACCGAGTTCTTTGGCTTCTTCCCTTATCTGTTCCACTTCATCAAAAAAGTTATCGGATTGGGAATCGGGTAAAAAATCGGTGGGTTGCCAAATTTTCTCGGTTGGTATAAGAAACTCATCCATAAAACCCTTTACCTGGGGTTCAATGGCCTGCATCACCTCCAAACGCACATTTTTAATCGACATAAACTTGTTTTTTACAAAGGTCTCGATTAAAATTTATTTTGGGATGGATTTATCCTAATTTCTGCCCCGTTCGCCCGGATAAAAAGTATGCACGGGATCACTTTGCCAAAATTCCTTGGTCTCCACATCCAGAATAGTGAGCCCTCCCTTGAATGCCGCTCCGGTATCCACATTCCATACATTGGCCGCTTTTTGGGGTTTTACCACTTGGGTCTTGGACAAAGGCGTATGGCCAATAAAAACCTCTTTGTAATGAGTGAGTCTTTTTGGGAATTTGGGGTCGGTGGGTTCCAATTGAGGATTAAGCGCAGTGGCCAGTTCCCACAAGGTCCTATCCCAATAGTAGGATTGCACAAAATATTCAAAATCAATGCCTTTTAGGTTGGTGTAACCTGCATGCAGATAAAGTCTGTTGTCCTCCGCGAGGTGGTAGTTTTCCAAGTTTGCATAAAATTGAAGATGTGCTTCCCACTTGTCCCGATTGGCATCCAAATAGGATTGTCTGGTAGCAGTACCTCCGTGGGCCAACCATTGAGGGTTATCTTTTTGCGTCAAGAGCCAATCCCTGCAAAGTTCATCATGGTTGCCCCGAATAAAAGTACAGTTGAAAGCATCCTTCAACTGAATTAAAAAATCCACCGTTTCCACAGCAGTGCTCCAGGCATCCACATAATCCCCTAAAAAAATAATATGGTCTTTTGGTGTTACCTTGGCTTTGTCCATAACCTGCTCCAAAGCCCTTAGCCCTGAATGGATATCGCCCACAACCAGTGTTCGCATAGAGAAGTTTTTGGCAATATTACACACAAATGACCGGGATGCTAAACAAATACGGCAAAGTTTATCAACGGATTATTACAGGTCATTTAAAAAGCGATGCCTATTTTTGGCCGTGGTATAAAATTCTATGTACCTTAGGATAATTCCATAAAAAATGAAGAAGGTATTCTGTATTGGTGAAGCATTGATCGACTTTGTTGCCGAAAAACAGGGAAGTGATCTTTCCAAAGCTGTACAATTCACCAAAAAAGCAGGGGGTGCCCCTGCCAATGTGGCCTGTGCCATATCCAAACTTGGGGGAAAGGGAATATTTGTAGGATGCGTTGGGAACGATCCTTTTGGAAAATTCCTTCTTGATGTGCTCAAACATGAGGGGGTCGATATTTCCCTCGTCCAATTGTCCAGAACCTTTACCACCTTGGCATTTGTTTCGTTGGCAGAAGATGGAGAGCGGGATTTTGTCTTTAGTCGAGGAGCCGATAAAGAACTGGAATACGACCATGACCTTAGAAAAACTTTAAAAGGAAACATTCTACATTTGGGTGCCGCTACGGCCCTTTTGGGAGGTTCTTTGGAAAAGGCCTATGGCAAATATCTGTTCGATGGACTCACCAAGGAAATGTTCATCAGTTTTGATCCCAATTATCGGGAAGACCTTTGGAAGGATGAACAGGAAGTCTTCATCAAAAAATGCATGCCCTTCATAGAAAAATCCCATTTGTGCAAGTTCAGTAAGGAAGAGGCCCAACTGCTTTCCGGAAAATCGGATATCCACGAAGCCTGCAATGTCCTTCACGAAGTGGGGACACAGATCATAACGGTAACCTTGGGCGGCGAAGGAACCCTTTTGAGTGCCCAAGGAATGAAAAAAATCATCCCCAGTATCGAGGTAAGGCCTGTGGATACTACTGGGGCCGGTGATGCTTTCATCGGATGCCTATTGAACCAGATTTCGAATCTTGGGAACTTTGACCCCGTTTTTGAAGACTTTGCCCTTCTTGAAAAAATGGTCGCCAAGGCCAACAAAGCAGGTGCCATAACCACGACCAATTTTGGGGCCATTGTGGCTTTGCCCACAAAGGACCAGCTTGAAGCATAAATGAACCAGGCCAATATACATAGATTGGTTGCCACGCAGCTCAAACAAAAGGATGCCGATGCCCTTTTCGACCTTCGGTTGGCAGCAAATCTTCCCTTAATCCAAAAATTGTTTTCATCCCTTTATCCTGATGAACACCACATAAACCATTTTCAAAAGTTGATGGACCTACTCTCCAGATTGTATGCGTCGAGACCATCAGAATTAAAAAAACAGGATCTTGAAAGATTGGACTCGGGCAATTGGTACCAGTCCGAAAAAATAATGGGCATGCAGCTCTATGTGGAGCACTTCAACAAAGACCTCAACGGTCTAAAGGAAAAGTTGCCCTATTTTAAGGATTTGGGGGTGAACTTTTTGCATTTGATGCCCATCACCACTCGCCCCAAAGGTGAAAGTGATGGCGGATATGCCGTAAACAGTTACCTTCAGGTCGATAAAAAATACGGCACCAAAGAAGATTTATTGGCCCTTACTTCCGAGTTTCGGAAAGAAGGCATGTACCTAATGCTGGATTTTGTGGTGAACCATACTTCCAACGAATTTTCATGGGCCAAAAAAGCCATGAAAGGCGATAAAAAATACCAAGGGTACTATTACACTTTTGAGGATTACACCATTCCTTCGGAATTTGAAAAAACCCTTCCCGAAGTGTTTCCTGAAACCTCCCCAGGCAGTTTTACCTATGTCCCCGAAATGGATCGGTGGGTCATGACCGTTTTCAACAGTTACCAGTGGGACCTCAACTATACCAACCCCGAAGTGTTTTTGGAAATGCTGACCAATTTGGTGAAATTGACCGATCTTGGTGTCGATGTGGTCCGTTTTGATGCACTCGCTTTCCTTTGGAAAAAAATGGGAACCATCTCCCAAAACCTCCCCGAGGCCCATAATCTGGTTTCCTTGTTCCGAATGTGCCTGCAAGTGGTGGCTCCAGGGGTGATTCTTTTGGCTGAGGCCATAGTGGCACCAACCGATATCATCAAATATTTTGGCGAGGACCAAAAAATGGGCAACGAATGTGAGGTAGCTTATAACGCCTCCCTGATGGCTCTGCTCTGGAATTCCATTGCCACCAAAAGAACATCATTGCTTTACAAAAGTTTGGACCATGTGCCACCAAAACCAGTAGATTGTACATGGATCAACTATATCCGTTGTCATGATGATATTGGCCTTGGTTACGAAAACCAGTTGATCCAAGAATTAGGATGGAACCCTAATATGCACCGCAAGTTTCTGCTAGATTATTATTGCCAACATTTGGATTGGTCGCCATCCAAAGGGCTCATGTTCATGTATAACCCCAAAACAGGGGATGGGCGCATTACCGGTAGTGCGGCATCATTGTTAGGGCTGGAAAAAGCACTGGAACTGAAGGATGATGCATTGATTACGGAATCCATCAACAAGATTATTATGATGCATGGCATCATTTTGGCTTTTGGGGGTATTCCCTTGATCTATGCCGGGGACGAAATCGGAACACTCAACGATTATTCCTTTCGAAATGACAATTCCAAAAAAGATGATAGCCGATGGGTAAACCGACCCATGCAGGATTGGGAAATCATTTCAAAATTGGATAACGGGAACCTGCCCCAATCCAAGATCTATCATATGCTTCAAAAATTGATCAACATAAGAAAGACCAATCCCGTTTTTGCGGACAACAATAGCCTTTCGCTTTGCCACACGGGCAATGATCATATCCTGGTCTTTGAAAAAAGAGGCAACGGTCGTGAAGGTCTTTTGGTCGTTTGCAATTTTGACGAAAACGCACAGGTTATTGAAACGGGCTGGATCAAAAGACTTGGTTATTTTGCCAAAGGGGATCCCATTGATCTGGTATCGGGCAATAAATTGGTCATGAAAAGTGGCCTTCTGGAAATTGCCCCCTACCAACTCCTCTGGTTGAAAAGGGATTAACTGTACTTCACTTTTCTGAGAATACGTTGCGATTCCTTAAGGGATTGGTACACATTTCTGTCGTACTCTTTCAGGATATCCCGCGATCGGTCCATTTGCTCCTTGGCCTCCTCAAAACCGTTCAGATAACAGATAAGATAGGTCGCAGGAAGGTGGGTCACATCTACATGTTCCGATGCAGTGAGGGGAATATTGTTCTCCAATTTCTTCAATAGGGAATTGTTGGTATTATAGACATGGTACAGCGTTTTTTTATCAAACTGGGGCGGTTCAAATATCAGCTTGCTGTTAATGGTGTATTTCCCGTTCTCTGAAAAGGTAATCATCATTTCTTCCAACGGATAATACTTTTGTTGTGTCCCCAAACCTAGCTGCACATATTCCACCGTACTAAAGGAATCCTCATTGTATTCGATCGTAATCTCGTCCAATGCAGAATAAAACAATTTTACCTGTTCGTTGATGAGTTCAATATCCACACGGGAGTAATAGGTCTTGCTCTTTACCTTCTTCTTATTGCCCGCCCAGCAAACCACAAACTGCTCCTTGAATACCTTATAGTCACTGGTTAGATCGGGATGTCGCGTATTGATGAAATTGATCACCGCATCCAGGGTAAGTTCGATATTGTTTCGTGCGTGTTGTTCAATAGTGGCCACCTTTTCAGAATTGATGTCCTTCAACTCCACCCCATAGGCCTTGGGCAAACTAATGCTTCCTTCCCGAAAGAAAACAGACCCACCGTAATACTTCCAAATGTTCTTACGGAGGGCACAAACCTTTCCATTGGATCGGATGGTGACCAAACCCACTACCTTCCCTTCAGGTAACTGGGGAAATGGGATATTTTCATAGGAAATAATCGGTGGATTTTCCAAATAGGCATTCACAAGGTTTTGAATCTTGCTGTCGTCGAAGAAGTCCACACCTACAATTTCATTATCGGCATCTTCCACACCGATTACAATAAAGGAGTTGTTCTTGGGATTACTGTTGGCCAGGGCGCAGACGTGCTTCAAGAACTTGGCCTTGCCCTCTTTTTCCCCGATGGATATAAAACGCTTTTTATCGTAAAAACTGTTCTCGTCGTTGTGTGCCAATAAGTTTTTTACGAGTAGGCGTTTATTGATCATAGGTCCTTCTTGACGATTGTGCTACTGGCCTGGGCCGTGGGCATGACCACCAAGTCCGCAATGTTGACGTGATACGGTCTTGTGACCACAAAATGTATGATGTCTGCAATATCCTGCGGCTTTAAGGGCTGAAACCCTTTATAAACATTGGAGGCTCTTTCCTTGTCCCCTTTGAACCGAACATCACTAAACTCTGTTTCCACCAATCCTGGGTTCACGGCCCCAACGCGGATGCCATAGGCATTCAGGTCGATGCGCATCCCTTGGTTGATCGCATCCACGGCATGTTTACTGGCGCAGTACACATTTCCGTTGGGATAAACTTCCTTGCCTGCAGTGGATCCAATGTTGATGATATGCCCGGACTTGCGCTCTACCATTTGGGGCAGTACCGCTTTGGACATATACAACAATCCCTTCACGTTGATGTCCAACATGGCTTCCCAATCATCGGGGTTACCTTTGTCGATGGGGTCAAGACCGTGGGCATTACCGGCATTGTTGATCAAAATATCGATCCTTGAAAATTCATCCGGTAGCTTTTCAATGGCCGAAAAGACCGCCTCCCGATCCCGGACATCAAAGTTTAGCGTGAGGATTTCCGTTTCCTCCCCAAGTGCTTCTTTAAGTTCGTCCAATCGTTCCTGTCTTCGTCCACAAAGAATCAATTTGAATCCTTCTTTGGCAAAAAGTTCTGCCGTAGCTCTTCCTATGCCACTGGTGGCTCCTGTGATCAAAGCTGTTTTACTCATTCCCTTCTATCTTAAGGTACATCATGGCCTTGGCTTGCCACCAAAAGGGAAAACCAATCCTGAAGTTCCATGTCTATCTCCGCAGCTTTGGCGGATTGTTTTATTCTTTTCTTGTCAGTTGTGCCAATAACAGGATAAATTTTGGCAGGATGTTTCAATAGCCAGGCCAACAGCAACTGGCTTTCATTGGCGGAATACTTTTCCTCCAAAGGTTCCATTGCCTTTTTGATCCTTTTGGTTTGCTTGTCACTGTCCCTAAAATAGCTCCCCAACGGACTCCATGCCATGGCCAATCGGTTGTTGGCGATGCAATCATCAAAAGTTCCATCGTACATAGGCTCGTCATGGGTCAGGGAAAATTCCACCTGATTGCCCGAAACGGGAATCGCCTTTTCCAGCATGGCCACTTGGGTTGGGGTGAAATTAGAAACCCCGACCTGCATAACCTTTCCGCTATCGAGCAGCTGTTGAAGGGCCTCTGCCATTTCAAAAGGTTCCATCAAAGGACTTGGCCTGTGCATCAAGAGCAGATCCAAATACTCGGTATTCAGTTTTTTCAAACTTTGTTCCGCGGACCAGATGATGTATTCCTTGTCGTACTGATAGTGGTTGATCTTGTTGTCCCTTCCGCGGGTCAATTGGATCCCACATTTGGAAATCAACTGGATATCCTCCCTTTTTATCCCGCTTTCTGCATAGGCCTTTCCAAAATCAGCCTCGGTGGAATAACTGCCATAAATGTCGGCATGGTCAAAGGTGGTCAATCCATTTTCGATGCAATGGTGCATCAGTTCGATCATTTCTTTTTTGGAAAGTTTCTTTCCCCAACTTCCCCACGTCATGGTTCCAGAGATGATTCTGGAAAAATTCTTGTTCTTTTGCATATCGGATGAAAGTATAAAATTAAACCCTTAAATCCTTCATAAAACTAGGGGTTTAGCGTTTTTTTTAACCATTAATTAACAGGTAGGTTTTAAATAAATTTTCATTTTGCACACCCTAGCAAAATCACTGACAGTAATACCAAACAACAGGAGCTTATAATGGAAGAAAACACTACTATCGATATTAGTGCTGTGAATGAGAAAATTGCCCAAGAAAGTGCCTTTATCGATCTTCTTACCACTGAAATGAACAAGGCCATCGTTGGCCAAAACCACATGGTCGAACGATTGTTGATCGGTCTCTTGGGAAAAGGACATATTCTTTTGGAAGGTGTCCCCGGACTGGCAAAAACATTGGCCATCAACACATTGGCAAAAGCCGTTAAAGGAAGTTTTAGCCGGATTCAGTTTACCCCCGACCTTTTGCCTGCCGACGTGATCGGTACATTGATTTACAACATCAAGGAGAACGATTTCTCCATCAAAAAGGGACCCATTTTTGCCAATTTCGTTTTGGCGGATGAGATCAACAGGGCCCCAGCTAAAGTGCAATCGGCCCTTTTGGAGGCCATGCAGGAAAAGCAGGTGACCATTGGGGACGAAACCTTTAAATTGGATGCGCCCTTTTTGGTAATGGCCACCCAAAACCCCGTGGAGCAGGAAGGAACCTACCCTCTACCCGAGGCACAGGTAGACCGTTTTATGCTGAAAACAGTAATCGATTATCCCAAGCTCAACGAGGAGCAACTCATCATCAGGCAAAATCTGAAAGGCGAAACCGAACCCATCAAAGCGGTGGTTTCCATCGAGCAGATCCTAAGGGCACAGAATACGGTACGGGACGTGTACATGGACGAGAAAATTGAAAAGTATATTCTTGATTTGATCTTCGCCACACGTTACCCTGAAAAATACAATTTGGAAAACTTGAAGCCCCTGATCAGTTTTGGTGCTTCACCAAGGGGTAGTATCAACTTGGCAAATGCTTCCAAGTGTTATGCCTTCATCAAACGTAGGGGCTACGTGGTCCCTGAGGATGTTAGGGCCGTGGTACACGATGTACTGCGACACAGGATCGGCATTACCTATGAAGCGGAGGCAGAAAACATTACTTCGGAAGAAATCATCAACAAGATCGTAAACGAGGTAGAAGTGCCGTAGCGGTTCAATGTTTCTCGGTGTAAGTAGCCATACTTTAAGCCAACCCGAAAACCTATTTCTTGAACCAGATGGATACAAAGGAACTACTAAAAAAAGTACGTAAGATTGAAATAAAGACCCGGCGTCTGTCCGACCATATTTTTGGTGGGGAGTACCATTCTACGTTCAAAGGTAGGGGTATGACCTTCAGTGAGGTAAGGCAGTACCAGTTCGGGGACGATGTAAGGAGTATCGATTGGAACGTGACCGCTCGCTACAACGAACCTTTTGTGAAGGTTTTTGAGGAGGAACGCGAATTGACCATGATGCTGATGGTCGATGTCAGTGGATCCGAATTGTTCGGAACTTCTAACCAGTTCAAAAAGGAGATCGTTACGGAGATTTCAGCCACACTTGCTTTCTCCGCCTTGCAGAACAACGACAAAGTGGGATTGATTCTCTTTTCCGATGAAGTGGAACTTTTCATCCCTCCGAAAAAAGGAAAGAGCCATGTGCTCCGTATCATTAGGGAGCTGTTGGAATTCACCCCAAAAAGCAGCAAGACGAACATTGCAGAGGCACTTAAGTTCCTGACCAATGTGATGAAGAAAAAAGCCATCGTATTCGTACTGTCCGATTTTATAGCCGACGATTACCAGAACACACTGCGTATTGTGGGCAATAAACACGATGTGACGGGCATACGGGTGTTCGATGAAAGGGAGGAGTCCATCCCCAATTTGGGCATGGTACAGATGCAAGATGCGGAAACCGGGGAATACCAATTGGTGAACACCCAATCCAAACGCGTTCGATACGCTTACGGACAATATTATAAAGACAAAGTAGCCTATTACACCGATTCGTTCACCAAGTCAGGTTGCGGGGTGATCAATTGCCGTACCGACGAAAGTTACGTACGAAAACTGTTGGGTTACTTTAAACGAAGGGCATAATGCAGAGTGAATTTTTACATAGCAGAAAGCGAAAGATCCTAGGCGTCTTCACGACGGCCCTTTTTGGCGTTCTTTTACTGCTGCCTTTGATGGGTCATTCCCAAACTGAACCAAAAGTTGAAGCAAAGGTGGACACCCTTGCCATCAAGATTGGGGAACAAATCCATTATACCATTACCGTGGATGCCGATTCTACCGCGGTGGTGAATTTTCCGGAAGGACAGACCTTTTCTCCTTTGGAGACCGTGGATGCCATCATGGCCGATACCATAAGGAACAAGGATCGGGTTACCCTGCAACGAATCTATGCCCTTACCCAGTTCGATAGTGGTGCCTACACCATTCCGCCACAGATCGTAACCATCAACGAACGCCAAATCTTTACGGATTCCTTCCGCGTTAAGGTAGCCGATGTTGCCGTGGATACCACCAAACAAAAGATGTACGACATCAAACCGCTCATCCAAGTGGAACGTAGTACGGCCGACATGTGGCTAACAGCACTATGGATCCTATTGGGACTAATCGTGGTCGGTGGATTGGTCTATTGGTTCTTCATCAGAAAAAAACCACTGACCGAAGAGGAAAAAGTGGCTTTGCTGCCCCCTTATGATCGGGCGCTTTTGGAACTCAAAAAATTGGAAAATTCCAAATACCTTATCCAAGACGAGTATAAACAATACTACTCCGAACTGACCAATATCGTTCGGATGTATCTAGAGGAAGATGTGCACCTGACCGCCATGGAAAGTACCACCTCGGAACTTATTGCCAAGTTGGAGATGCTGAAGGACTCGGGCGAACTCAAGTTGGAGGATAATACCATTGATCAGTTTCAAAAAATATTACAGACGGCGGATCTGGTGAAGTTTGCCAAGTCCAAACCCGCCACATTCGTTGCCGAACAGGATCGGAAATTGGTAGAGGAAATCGTGGTAAAGACCCACGAGGCACTTCCCGAACCCACCGAAGAAGACCTCATGCTCAATGAGGAATATTTGGCTGAACTCGCCAAGAAAAAACAACGCAAGAGAATTTATTTGGCGGCGGCCATATTCGCAGGAATCATCTTTTTGGGAGGTGCCTTCTCTGTGGCCTATTTTGGATTAAAACAGGTAAAAGACACTGTTTTTGGCTATCCCACAAAAGACCTTTTGGAAGGGGAATGGGTTTCCAGTTCGTACGGGTTCCCGCCTATTCAATTGGAGACACCGGATGTTTTGGTACGCCAGGATGTGAAGTTGCCAAAAGAGACCGAGAATCTGATCAAACAGCTCCAAGCCTTCTCATACGGTAGTTATGTAGGTATATTTTCGGTAAGCACAAGTTCCATCACCTATAAAGAAGAATCTGATCCCAATTTTGATGCTGCCATTAGTACCATTCTGTCCAATTTTGAAAAATTGGGTCTGAAGAACATCATCACCAAACAGGAAGAATTCACAACACAATCTGGCGTAAAGGGTATTAAGACCTACGGCACCGGAACTTTTGAGCCCCCTGCACAACAGGCGGGCAAAAAGGCCAAGTATAACATTCTGTCGTTTGGTGGCAAAGGTTTTATGCAACAAGTGGTAATCACTTGGGAAGATGGCGATGAGTATGCGGAACAGATCGTAGATCGAATATTGAACAGTTTGGACGTAAAAACACAGGCATAGATGTTTGAAAATATAGAATTTGCAAATCCTGAGTTCTTTTGGCTGCTTTTGTTGCTGCCACTGGCTTTGCTATGGTATTTTTTCAAGCGGAAAAATGAAATGGCGTCCCTTCGCATTTCGAGCATCAAGGGATTTACGGTGAACAATTGGGCCTCCAAGGCCAAGCCGGTTCTTTTCATTATGCGTTTGTTGGCACTGGCTGCCATTGTAACGGCACTTGCACGGCCACAGACCGAGGACATTTCCACCCGTACCAAGACCACCAAGGGTATTGATATTGTGATGGCCATCGACGTTTCATCCAGTATGTTGGCCCGCGACCTGAAACCCAATAGGCTTTCTGCCTTAAAGGAAGTTGCCGCCAACTTTATCAAGGAACGTCCCAACGATCGTATCGGTATTGTGGGCTATGCCGGGGAAAGCTATACCAAGACCCCGATCACCAGCGACAAGACGATCGTATTGAACGCCCTCAATGATATCACCTATGGTGAACTGGAAGACGGCACGGCCATTGGAATGGGGTTGGCCACGGCAGTAAACCGATTGAAGGAAAGCAAAGCGGTAAGTAAGGTCATCATCCTATTGACCGATGGGGTGAACAACTCCGGTTTCATTGAACCCAAGACCGCAGCCGATCTTGCCGTGGAATTCGGGATCAAAACCTATACCATTGGGTTGGGTACCAACGGAAACGCACTGTCGCCCATCGCCTATAACAGTGATGGTTCGTACCGATATGGCATGAGAGAGGTGCAAATCGACGAGGACCTGCTCAAGGAAATTGCGAATGTTACCGGCGGTAAATATTTCCGGGCAACGGACAACGAATCCTTGGAAGAAATCTATGACGAGATCAATAAATTGGAAAAAACGGAAATAGAGGAATTCAAATATTACAAGTACGAGGAAAAATTCCGCCCCTTGATATTTTTGGCAGGCATTTTTCTATTGTTGGAATGGGGATTGCGCAATTCCATATTTAAAAGTTTTATTTAAGGAATGATTCAGTTCGACGAAAAAATATATTTCTACCTTTTGGCCATTATCCCGGTAATGGTTCTGGCCTTCTTTTTTCTTCAAATCTGGAAAAAAAGGACCCAAAAACGATTCGCCAAGTCCAAATTGCTCAGGCGTTTGGCACCTAATCGTTCCAGTTTCAAATCAGCGGTTAAATTGGCTTTCCTCTTGGCGGGGCTTTCCTTTTTGATCCTTGGACTTGTGAACCCCAAGATAGGAACCAAATTAGAGACGGTAAAACGGGAAGGGGTCGATATTGTTTTCGCAATCGATGTGTCCAAAAGTATGTTGGCCGAGGATATTGCCCCCAACCGATTGGAAAAAGCAAAACGAATTGTTTCCGAAATCATCAACCAACTGGCAAGTGACCGTATCGGTATCATTGCCTATGCCGGGCAAGCATATCCGCAACTTCCGATCACCACGGACTATGGGGCGGCCAAAATGTTTTTGCAGAGCATGAACACCGACATGCTTTCCTCCCAAGGGACAGCCATTGATGCAGCCATTGATCTGGCAAGCACCTATTATGATGATTCCCAACAGACCAATAGGGTACTTTTCATTGTTTCCGATGGGGAGGATCACTCTGAAAGTTCCACAACGGCGGCAGTTGAAAATGCTACCCAAAATGGCATCCGGATCTTCACCATTGGGGTGGGAAAGGCGAAAGGTGCACCGATTCCCATCAAAAGAAATGGTATTGTGGAAAGCCTGAAAAAAGACAATCAGGGGGAAGTGGTCATCACCAAATTGAACGAGGCCATTCTTACCGACATTGCCGAAAGGGGCAATGGGGAATATATTGATGGTTCCAACACCGACGAGGCCGTGGAATACATCAAGGAACAACTGAACAGGATGGACAAGACCGAGTTTGAGGCCAAGCAGTTCGCGGAATACAAGGATCAATTCCAATGGTTCCTTGCTGCTGGATTTTTATTTCTATTTTTGGACATCTTCGTTCTGGACAGAAAAACCCAATGGTTGAAAAAACTAAATCTTTTTAATGAGCATGATGATGACTAAGATAAGATTGGTGTTTGGACTATTGCTTTGTTTTGGGTGGGTACAAGCACAGGATGATGCAGCCGAAAAGGCACAAAAAGAAGCCGAAAAGGCCCTGAGGGCTTCCACGAATCTCACATACGAAGCCAACCAAGAGCTTACCGCCAATGATTTTGTGGGTGCTGAATCCGAATACAGAAGGGCTATTTCCAAAAGCGACAAAAACGCAGCAGCACCCTTTAATTTGGGAAATGCATACTATAACAGGGAAAGTTATGGTGAAGCTTTCGGCCGATACAAACAAGCAGGGGAGGCTGCAGAAGACAAAGCCGAAAAACATAAGGCCTTCCATAACATGGGCAACGTGTTCATGAAGAACAAGGAATACGAAAAAGCCGTGGAGGCCTACAAGGAAGCTTTGCGGAACGATCCCAACGACGAGGAAACCCGTTACAACCTGGCCCTTGCCAAGAAAATGTTGGAAAAACAACAAGACGAGCAAAAGAACGACCAAGACCAAAACAAGGACAACCAGGACAAGCAGGACCAAAAAGACAAGGACCAAGACAAGCAGGACCAGAAAAACGAAGGCGGCGACAACGACAAGCAGGACGAGGGCAAACAGAACGAGGACGAGAACAAGGACAAGGGAGATCAGGGAGATAATGGGGAGGACAAGCCCGAGGAGAACCAAAAGGGAGACGGTGACCAAAAGAAAGAGCAGGAGAAAAAACCCAACGAAGGAGATCAGCCCCAAGACCAAAAACAGCAGCCTAGACCCAACCAATTGTCCAAGCAACAGATACAAAACCTGCTAGAGGCCATGCAGAACGAAGAGAAAAAGGTGCAGGAAAAGATGGAGGCCAGAAAGGTACGTGGACAAAAAGTTAAAAACGAAAAAGACTGGTAATGAAGAGGCTAAGGGGCAACATATTACTTTTCTTGGCGATGGTGTTCCTATCGGGTTCCATGGTCCATGCCCAGGACGATGAGGTTACCTTTACCATGAACCTCAGCAAGGAGAAGCTCGGGATAAATGAACGCCTCCGTGTCGATTTTACCATGAACAAGGACGGGGATAATTTTACTCCGCCTGCCTTTGAAAATTTCAAGGTGGTCATGGGCCCTTCACAATCCATAAGTTCTTCTTGGATCAATGGTAAACGCACTTTTTCCAAAACCTACACATACATCCTTTTACCTACTGCGAGGGGAAATTTTACGATTCAACAGGCTACAATAGAAATTGCAGGCGAAACCTATAAAACAACCCCAAAAACTGTGGAGGTCACCGCGGCGGTGGATAGGCCCAATGGTGAAAAGACAGTGGACGATGTCGCAGACGAAAGCCTTCACTTGGTGGCAGAGGTTTCAAAGGACAACCCCTATTTGAACGAAGCCGTGACCGTGGTCTACAAGCTTTACGTTAGTCCGGATATCAGCGTGACCAACTATCGCCCGTTGGACAATCCCACTTACAACAATTTTTGGAGCCAAGATATACCTGTTACCAAACACACCGCGCAAAATGGCACTTATGAAGGGAAGCCATTTCGCTATGTGGTGCTGAAACGCGTGGTACTATATCCACAAAAGTCGGGTCAATTGGAGATCGAGCCACTTTCCTTGGAAATTTTTGTGGATGTTCCCACCAATCGAAGGGACTTTTTTGGTGGAAGAATCTATACCCAGACCAGTAAAACGGTATCGGCAGGTAATAGGACCATCAACGTGAAGCCCCTGCCCGAAGCTGGAAAACCAGTAGATTTTAGTGGTGCCGTAGGTGATTTTGAATTCAGTGTGACCACGAGCAAGGACCAATTGAATGCCTCGGAATCGCTTCAGGCCAAAGTTGAGATTTCCGGTAAAGGAAATTTGAAACTATTCCAATTGCCTAAACCAGAACTACCCAGTTCGTTGGAAGTTTACGACCCAGAACACGAGGAGGACATCAATACATATAGCACAGGAATGGAAGGTAAAGTGGTTGACAACTACACCATAGTACCCTCGTTTAGGGGTAAATATCCCATTCCCAGTATTCCGTTCAGTTATTTCAACCCTGCAACAGGCAAGTATGTGACCTTGCATTCCGACGAAATCAATATTGAGGTGATGGAAGGCCCTGTAAGTTCTGCGGACAACCTCGCTACTGGCTCATCGACCAACAAGCAATTGGTGGTGCCAACGGGCAAGCAGTTTCACTTCCTAAAATTAAACCCGAATCTAGGTCCTTTGAAAATATCCTGCTTTTTTGGTTCCAAGGCCTTCTATATGTGGTTGTTCTTACCGCTGCTATTGATTCCTCTTGCCATTTTAGTTTTTAAGAAAAGGGAGGCCATGGCCAGTGATGTGATTGGAAACAAGATCAAACAGGCCAACAGATTGGCCAAAAAATACCTCTCTGCAGCCAAAAGAGACCTTGGCAACAAAGAAGCCTTTTATGTAGCGCTCGAAAAAGGCTTGCACAACTATCTCAAAGCCAAGTTGAACATCGAGACTACCGAGTTCAGTAAAGAAAAGATTACTGGCATTTTGAAAGGAAAACAAGTGGACCAAGAAGATATCCAAGGGTTCATTGGTCTGCTCACCAGTTGTGAAATGGCCCGTTACAGCCCCTACACACAAGTGCAGATGCAGAACGATTATGACAAAGCAAGTGAAGTAATCTCTAAATTGGACAAGCAATTATGAGCATAAAGACGTTATTCATATGGATGTCCCTTTTCTATTTGTCCACAGGGTTCGCTCAAAATGAGACCTTGTTCTCACAAGCCACGGAATATTATAACAATGGTCAATATTCCAAGGCCATTGAAAACTATAAGGCCATCTTGGAAAATGGCGAACATTCTGCATCCCTCTACTTTAATATGGGGAATTGTTATTACAAACTGAACAATATAGGCCCGAGTATTTACTATTACGAAAAAGCCCTTTTATTGGCCCCAAACGATAGTGAGATCCTCAACAACTTGACCTATGCCCAAAACATGCGTTTGGACGCCATTGAGGAAATGCCCAAAACGGAGATTTCCAAGATTTACAACGGTATTATAAATCTTTTTTCCTGCAACCAATGGGCATATCTTGCCGTAGCGTTGGTCCTGCTGTTCGTTATCCTCTATCTAACCTACTTTTTTCTTAGAAGTGCCAACAAAAAGCGGATTTCTTTTATAGCGAGTATATTTTCCATAACGCTTGGTGTGTTCTGTGTGTTGATGGCATATCTTCAGCAGCAACAGGAGAAAAAAGATGACCCCGCCATTGTGTTCAGCAAGGAAGTAAAAGTCTCTTCGGAGCCCAATAAAAACAGTGAGGCTGTCTTTACCCTTCATGAAGGCACCAAGGTAAATGTCCTTGAAGAGCTGGATGGGTGGGAAAAAATATGGATTGCTGATGGGCAAACCGGGTGGCTTTTGAGCGATAATATTAAGAAAATCAAGGACTTTTAGTCAAAAAAGTATCTTGGTATTCATATTTCTTTATTTTTACAAAAAATGGTCCTGTGCTAAAAAAATTGGTTTTTCCTATTTTATCCATGTTATTGATGGGTTGTCTTTTGGCATCGCCACTGATACCTTTTTTGGATAAAGAATTGGGCAAGACTATGGCTTTTGGCTCATCCGAAGAGGAGAAAAGCAATAAAAAAGAAGAAGCCGAAAAGAACTTTGATGAATTGGACCTTTACCTGAAGAATTATATTGATGTTTCCTTTTTTCAGGTCCCACAACAACGTACAATCTGTTCTGCAGGGTATGTTTTCCCCTCCCTGGAGTTTTCCATGGAGATCCTTGACCCTCCTCCCAAGAAATTGATCTAAGACCCATCTTTATTTAAATCAATCTCTAACCTTCTCTTAGGGTCAACCTCCCAAGGAGAACCTAACTTATTTATTCATGTTCAAGTATATTAAAAATGACTTGCCAGCCAGTATCGTGGTGTTCTTTGTGGCCCTTCCACTTTGTTTGGGCATCGCACTGGCCAGCGGGGCACCTCTGTTCTCAGGGCTCATTGCCGGAATCATAGGAGGAATTGTGGTGGGCGCCCTTAGTGGTTCACAGATTGGGGTAAGTGGACCGGCTGCCGGTTTGGCCGCCATTGTACTTACTGCTATCGGGACCTTGGGTGGGTATCAAAACTTTTTGGTCGCTGTGGTAATCGGTGGCCTCATCCAGATACTGTTTGGTGTTCTAAGGGCGGGGATTATTGCTTATTACTTCCCCTCTTCCGTTATTAAGGGAATGCTCACAGGTATCGGAATCATCATTATCTTAAAACAGATTCCCCATTTTTTTGGGTACGATGCCGATCCCGAAGGAGACTGGGCCTTTTTTCAAGTGGATGGTGAAAACACCTTCAGTGAAATTGTCAATACTATCAATTCCATAAGCCCTGGCGCTTCCCTTATAGCTATAATTGCCCTGGGCATTTTAATCCTTTGGAACCAAGTATTGAGCAAAAAAGCAAAGATTTTCGAATTAGTCCAAGGTCCATTGGTTGCCGTGGTATTGGGCATACTTTATTATACCTTCACCAAAGGTGAGGCTATTTGGGGGATTGCAGATGAACATTTGGTAAGAGTACCTGTTCCTGAAGGTTTTGAATCTTTTATCGGATTGTTCAGTTTTCCCAATTTTTCAGCCATAACCAATACCGAAATTTGGATCACGGCCTTTACCATGGCTTTGGTGGCCAGTTTGGAAACACTTTTGTGCGTGGAAGCCACGGACAAACTCGACCCTCTAAAAAGAGTAACCCCTGCCAATCGTGAGCTTGTGGCCCAAGGAGTGGGAAACAGTCTTTCCGGTCTCATTGGCGGTTTGCCCGTTACCCAAGTAATTGTGCGCAGCTCCGCCAATATCCAATCTGGAGGGAGAACCAAACTTTCCGCCATTCTGCATGGCTTTTTGCTTCTTGCTTCTGTATTGATCATTCCGAGGCTACTTAATATGATTCCCCTTTCTGTGTTGGCGGCCATACTTTTTATTGTTGGTTATAAACTGGCCAAGCCCAGTTTGTTCAAAACCATGTTCAAAGCAGGATGGAAACAATTTATTCCTTTTATCGTGACCGTGGTCGGAATCGTATTTGCGGATCTTTTGGTGGGCATTACCCTTGGCTTGGGTGTGGGTATCATTGTAATTCTGATCAAAAGCTACCAAAACTCCCACTTTCTTCATATCCAAGAAAAGGGGAATGATGGGCATCGCATTAAAATGACTTTGGCCGAGGAGGTCACTTTCTTCAATAAAGGGGCAATCCTAAAAGAATTGGATCGCATTCCGGAAAATTCATATCTTGAATTGGATGTTGCCAACACCAAATATTTGGACAATGACATCATTGAAATACTACAAGATTTTGGGAGTAAGGCAAAAAACAGGAATATTCACATTAAATTGGTCTCGGAAAGAGGCATTGTGGACAATCCGGAAGACTATATCCAATTTTTTAAGAAACCAAAAAACCAGCATAACAATAGCAAATGAAAGCACATACCAAAGAAACGCAATCGACCATGTCGCCCGAAAAAGCCCTTCAATTTTTGAAAGAGGGCAATGAGCGTTTTCAAAATAATCTTAAGGCCAACAGAAACCTTTTACAGCAAGTGAACGAAACCAAGGATGGGCAATTTCCTTTTGCCACCATCCTAAGCTGTATCGACTCTAGGGTATCGGCCGAATTGGTCTTCGATCAAGGTTTGGGAGATATTTTTAGTATTAGAATCGCAGGGAATTTTGTGAACCAAGACATTTTGGGGAGCATGGAATTTGCCTGTAAATTGGCAGGCACCAAATTGGTAGTCGTGCTCGGGCATACGAGTTGTGGGGCGGTAAAAGGCGCCTGCGATCATGCTCGGTTGGGTAACCTCACCGCCTTGATTAATAAGATTGAACCTGCGGTGTTTGCCACCAAGGAACCCAAGGACGAAGAGCTTCGTAACTCCAAAAATATGGAATTCGTGGATGCCGTAGCAGTAAAGAATGTGGAGATGGCCTTGGAAAATATTAGGAACCAAAGCGTAATCCTGAAAGAAATGGAACAAAAAGGGGAAATCGCCATTGTTGGTGCCATGTACGACCTTTCTGATGGTAAGGTCACCTTTTTATAAAATTGAAGATCTTAAAAAGGCCGGTGAACAAGTTCACCGGCCTTTTTGTTTAGAGTCTTTTCTACTCAAATAATTTGCACCCTATCTGACCAATCCCTTATTTTATCTTTTCAAAAGAATTCCCCAAAACCATGTTTGCACTAAAATTTCCGAATGACTCCGGTCCCATTTATCTGGAAACCATGGAAGGTCGCTTTCCTGTGGAACCTTTCAATACCTTCAGCAACCTGGTTTTCTTGGCCCTCATCATTTACTGGGGAATCAAGGTCTATAAAAATCCAAAGCAGCATTTGTTTTTGGCTTGGATGATTCCCATAATCGCCATTAGTTACGTGGGCGGCACCGTTTATCACGCCACAAGGAGTCATGAATTTTGGTTGCGGTTGGATTGGATGCCCATTTTGTTCCTATGTGTGGCACTGGTGGTCTATTTTATTTTCAAACTGGTCGGTACTTGGTGGAAACGAATCTTGCTCATCGCTTTGGTTTTGGGTGCCTCGTACCTATTGAGGATACTTCCCATTCCCCCGGGCCTTCGGATTTCCTTGGGCTATGTCATCAGCGCGGGGACCATCTTGTTGCCCATTGTATGGTACTTGGTAAGGACCCGGGGCAGGAATCTATACTTGGTCATCCTTGCCTTTGGAATTTTTGGGGTTGCCCTCACGTTCAGGATCCTGGACAAATCGCAAACCTTGTTCCCTATGGGAACACATTGGTTGTGGCATTTTTTCGGTGGAATTGCGGTACATTTCCTAATGGCCTATATATTCAAGGACAATTTGCTAAATTTGTCGGCCAATAGTGCCATCGAACATGATTGAGACCATAAAGGAACACCTTGCAGAAGTAGAAAAATTCACTTCAACCTCGAAAGAAGAAATAGAAGCTTTCCGAATCAAATATTTGGGAAAGAAAGGTCTGTTGAATAGCTTCTTTGCGGAGTTCAAGAACGTACCGAACGACCAAAAGAAGGAATTTGGCCAGGTCATCAATGAGTTGAAGAATTCTGCCACGGACAAGGTGAATGTCCTTAAGGAAGCCTTGGAAAGTCAAGTTGAAGAAGGAAAATATGGAGACCTTACCCGTCCTGGTGAACCCATGGAAATTGGGGTGAGACATCCAATCTCCATTGTCAAGAACCGAATCATCGATATTTTTTCAAGGATTGGGTTCAATGTTTCCGAAGGACCCGAAATTGAGGACGACTGGCATAACTTTACCGCATTGAACCTTCCCGAATACCATCCGGCAAGGGACATGCAGGACACTTTTTTCATTCAAACCGATCCAGATATCCTGTTGCGTACCCATACCTCATCGGTGCAGGTAAGGTATATGGAGAGCCATAAGCCGCCCATCCGGACCATTTCCCCGGGAAGGGTATACCGCAATGAGGCCATTTCTGCACGTTCCCATTGTTTCTTCCATCAGGTTGAGGGCTTGTATGTGGACAAAAACGTATCCTTTGCGGATTTGAAACAGACCCTACAATACTTCACTTCCGAAATGTTCGGCAAGTCGAAAATCCGATTGCGACCATCCTATTTTCCGTTCACGGAACCCAGTGCCGAGGTAGATGTGTATTGGGGCCTAGAGACTGAAACCGATTACCGTATGACCAAGGGAACCGGTTGGTTGGAGATTATGGGCTGCGGTATGGTGGACCCGAACGTGCTAAAAAATTGTGGTATCGATTCAGAGGTGTATTCCGGTTTTGCCTTCGGAATGGGTATCGACCGAATTGCCTTGCTTTTGCATCAAATTTCGGACATCCGCTTGCTCAGTGAGAACGATGTTCGCTTTTTGGAGCAGTTTAAAAGTGCCTTGTAGACCAACTTTATGAAAAAGGATATTGAAATTCCCGTTGCTAAGGAGGTCCACATTGTGATCATTCGTGAGTGGAACGATGAGTTTCTATCCAAAGATTGGAATGCCTACCTGATCAATAACAGAAATGACGCCATTGAAATGGCCATTGTAGTTTCCAAAGGCTTTGATGGGGATATAAAAACCTCCACAATGCGGCATGGAATTGGTTATCTTGAACCGAAAACTTTTAGAAAGGTTGAATTGATCCAGGAAGATGTGCTGGCACTTAACAATGAGTTCTTTGTTACCTTTTTTGCCGAAAACAAATTGTTCGAAAAAAGATTTCTATTCCCCAAGCATACCATAACTGAAGAAAAGCTTACCAACATCCCAATTATGGGTCAAGAAGGTATTCTTTCCGAGTACTGATTTTGAACACGGAATTTTATTTAACAAATATTTAAGTTCGTTTGGTTTTGTTTGTTCCGAACCAAAATTAATTTTGCTTCTTCAAAAATCCTTTTATGGAAAAATCGAAGGAAGAAATCATCGAGACCTTAGGGCTCCATTTGGAAGAGCAACAGAACTTACCTCCTTTGGCGGCACGTATTTATGCCATCATGGTCTTGTCCGATGAAGATGGGCTCACCTTTGAGGATTGCTTGGAAAAAAGAGGGGCGAGTAAAAGCTCCACTTCCACTTCCTTGAACCTATTACTCAAAATGGGCATCATTACCTATTTCACAAAGCCTGGAGATCGAAGGCGTTATTTCACCTTGGCCAAAAAGAAGACTTTTTTCCTTACCAAGCTGCAGGAATTCCTTAAACGTTTGGAGGCTGAAAAATCCGTTATCACCTTGGTCATGGACTATCATAAAAAACATTGTCCAAAAAAGTTTGAAGAAGGCAAGGAAAGAACAGGCGTTTATCTGGATTATATGACCGATAGTGAAAAACTCCTGCAAAAGTCCATTGCAAAATTTGAGGCCATAGAACTAAAAGAAAATTGAACACCCAACGATAAAACCCAACAATAACCCTAACAACGTTAGACCGTACATGAAAACAATCAAGTCAATATTTGTATTAGCAGGAATGGCAGTACTCATGTCCTGTGGTGGTAAGACCCAACAGCAGGCCGCTGCCCCGGTACCCTCGCTAAAAGTGACCTCCCTGAAAAAAGAGGACATCACCATATACAACACCTATTCCACCACCATGCAAGGACAACAGAACGTTGAAATTTGGCCCAAAGTCTCAGGATTTGTCCAAAACATCTATGTGGAAGAAGGCCAAAAGGTGAAAAAGGGACAGTTATTGTTTAAACTGGAGACACAGACCCTGTCCCAAGATGCCAAAGCAGCCCAAGCAGCCGTGAATGTGGCCCAGGTAGAGGTTAACAAATTGGTTCCCTTGGTAGAAAAGGGCATCATCAGCAATGTGCAATTGGAAACGGCAAAAGCCCAATTGGAACAGGCCAAGAGCAATTATAACAGTATTTCCGCCAATATTGGATATTCCAACATCATCAGTCCGGTCAACGGATATATTGGGGAGCTTCCCTACAAAGTAGGTGCCTTGGTCAGCAGTAACATGGGGGAACCCTTGACCATGGTTTCCGACATCAGTAGTGTGCGTGCCTATTTCTCCATGAACGAAAAAGAACTTTTGGAAATGAAAAAGCAAATGGCCTCCACCGGCACGGGAATTTCCGCGGATGCCTCCCCAGAAGTGGAACTGGTCATGATCAATGGCGAAACTTACCCCCACAAAGGGAAAATTGCCATGGTAAACAATCTTATCAATTCAACCACAGGAAGCGTCACCCTAAGGGCCGATTTTGACAATCCTGACTTATTATTGAGTTCCGGGAGCACCGGCACCATCAAGGTTCCTTCCAATTTTGAAGGCGTTTGGGTAATTCCCCAATTTGCCACTGTGGACCGACAAGGTACCAAAATGGTTTTTATATTGAACGATGACAACACCGTGACCACAAAGCCACTTTCCATTGTGGCCCAAACGGACACCCAGTTTATCGTATCCGAAGGTTTTGAAGAAGGCACCACCCTTGTTACCGAAGGGGTTTCCAAACTAAGGGATGGACAGACCATCAACCCTGTTAAATAACTAATCCAACAATCTCACAAGAACAACTAATATATGTTCCAAAAGTTTATAGATCGTCCCGTACTGTCCACAGTAATATCCGTGATCATTTTGATCTTGGGTATTTTGGGACTCAGTATATTACCCGTAGAACAGTATCCTGAAATTGCTCCCCCGACCGTTCAGGTAAATGCCAATTATACGGGTGCCAATGCCGAGACCGTACTAAAAAGTGTGGTCATCCCTTTGGAAGAACAGATCAATGGTGTGGAGGGTATGACGTATATGACCTCTTCTGCCAGTAACGACGGTGCGGCCAACATCAGCGTGTTTTTTGAACTGGGTGTAGATCCCGACATTGCCGCGGTAAACGTTCAGAATAGGGTGGCCCGTGCCAATAGTTTGCTCCCCCAAGAAGTGATCAATACCGGGGTAACCACGCAAAAGGCACAGAACAGTGCTCTACTCTTCTTCTCCATCTTTTCCAAGAATGAGAACTATGACGCCACCTTTGTGGAAAACTACGCCAAGATCAATCTGGTTCCGAAACTTCAAAGGATCAAGGGGGTCGGTAACGTAAACGTGTTCGGGTCCAAGGATTACTCCATGCGAATTTGGATCTCTCCCGATAAAATGGCTGCCTATAACTTGGTGCCCGCCGATATCCAAGCTGCGTTGAGGGAGCAAAACCGAGAGGCCGCAACTGGGAAAATAGGGGAAAATGCCGATGGGATCTTCGAATATGTAATGAAGTACAAAGGCCGCCTTTCCGAAGTGAGCGAATATGAGAACATCATCCTAAAAACTACGGATGATGGCGGTTTCCTCCGCTTGAAGGATGTGGCCGATATAGAACTGGGGGCCTTTAGCTATGTAAGGAAAAACTCGGGAATGGGTTATCCTGGGGTTGCTGTTGGGGTGTATCAAACTTCTGGCTCCAACGCAAAGGAAATCATTGATGTGGTAGAGTCCATTTTGCAGGAGAGCAAAGCCGAATTCCCGAAAGGATTCGATTATGTGATTCCGTTCAACTCCAAGGATTTCTTGGATGCCTCCATTGACCACGTGGTACAGACCTTGATCGAGGCCTTTATTTTGGTATTCATTGTGGTGTTCCTCTTTTTGCAGGATTTCAGGTCGACTTTGATTCCGGCCATTGCGGTACCCGTCGCTATTGTGGGAACCTTCTTCTTCCTAGAGATTTTTGGGTACTCCATCAATATGCTTACTCTTTTTGCCATGATCTTGGCCATTGGTATTGTAGTGGATGATGCCATTGTGGTGGTAGAAGCCGTCCATGCCAAGTTGGAAGAAGGCGGCAAATCGGCCAAAAGCGCCACCAAAAAGGCCATGGGTGAAATTTCAGGGGCCATTATATCCATCACCTTGGTCATGTCAGCGGTATTTATTCCCGTGTCCTTTATCCAAGGATCATCCGGGGTATTCTACCAACAGTTCGGGATTACCTTGGCGGTCGCCATCTTGATTTCGGCTGTCAACGCCTTAACCTTGAGTCCGGCATTGGCGGCCCTGTTCCTAAAACCGCACGATTCTGAAAAGGGCCACAAATCCAACTTTACGACCCGCTTTTTTAAGGCCTTCAATGTCGGGTTTACGGCCATCACCAATAAATATACCAATGCCGTTGGGCGCATGGTAAAACGAAAATGGATTACTGCCGTGCTATTATTGGCGTTTACGGGACTTGCCATTTACCTTTTCAAAACTACCCCATCCGGATTTGTACCCGATGAGGACCGGGGCATCATCTTCGCCAATGTGAGCATGCCTCCCGGCACGACCATTGAAAAGACCGAGGAAACCATCATGAAACTGGATTCTATTTATGAGTCCATGGATGTAATCGATGCCCGGATGAGTGTGGCCGGATTTAGTTTGTTGAACCGGGTAAGTGCTGGATCTTATGCCTTTTCCATCATGAAATTGAAGGATTGGAGCGAACGAAAGGCAGACTCCTTATCCGTTAATGCTACCATGCAGAAACTGTACGCGACTTCGGCCGCTTTTAATGATGCGCAGATCATTTACTTTACCCCACCCAGTATACAAGGTTTTGGAACCAACTCTGGTTTCGAGGTCCAATTGCAAAGCAAGGGGGGAGAGGATTGGTTGGCCATCAACGACGTCAAAAATCAATTTTTAGGGGCCTTAAATGCACGGCCCGAAATCCAATACGCCATTTCCCAGTTTGACCCAGGGTTCCCCCAATACAACCTTGACATCGATATGGAAAAGGTGAAAATGGCCGGGTTTTCTGCAACCGATATCTTCAATGCCCTCCAAGGCTATTATGGAGGTATCTACGCCACCGATTTCAACCGGTTTGGAAAACAGTATCGTGTTATGATCCAAGCGAAGCCGGAAGATCGCGCCAATGAAAATTCCCTCAACCATATTTTTGTTAGAAACCAAAATGATGAGTCGGTTGCGGTAAGCCAGTTCGTGACCCTCGAAAAGATTTATGGGCCAGAGGTGGTGGAACGATTCAACTTGTTGAGTTCTGTAAAAATCACTGGGGTTCCGAATGCTGGATACAGTACCGGTGATGCCATCAATGCCATTGAGGAAGTCGCCGCACAAGTACTGCCTACCTCTTATACCTATGACTATTCCGGGCTTACCCGTGAAGAGAGTAACGCAGGCTCACAGACCATCCTCATCTTTATTTTGAGTTTGGTATTCGTTTATTTCTTGTTGAGTGCACAGTATGAAAGTTATATTTTGCCCTTATCCATTTTGCTATCCCTTCCCGTAGGAATTGCGGGTGCCATCCTTTTCATCAACTTGGGTGGCTTGCAGAACAACATCTATTTCCAGATTGCGATTATCATGCTCATCGGTCTGTTGGCAAAGAACGCTATCTTGATTGTGGAATTTGCCCTTCAGCGACGACGAGCGGGACTATCGTTATTCGATGCCGCCGCTGATGGGGCAAGGGCAAGGTTACGCCCTATTTTGATGACTTCCTTTGCCTTCATATTCGGCCTGTTGCCACTGGCGCTTTCATCAGGAATTGGGGCCATCGGAAACCAATCCATAGGACTCAGCGCCGTGGGAGGAATGCTTGTGGGAACCATATTGGGGGTATTTGTGGTACCGGTCCTTTTTGTAGTGTTCCAAGCATTGCAGGAGCGCATCTCCGGAAAACCTGAACCCACTGAAGAAACCATTTCTTAACAACAACGCCAAAGAATCATGAAAATACAATCCACATATAAATTCATCTTGTTGCTAACGGCTCCCCTGTTACTGCAATCCTGCTTTGTGGCCAAGAATTATTCGCGGCCAGAATTGGAAACGGAGAGCCTGTACAGAACGGACCAATTGCCTCAGGACAGCATTTCCATGGCCGATGTGTCTTGGAAAGACCTTTTCAACGATGAACAGCTGAAGTCCTATATTGCCCAGGGCTTGGAGAACAATCTCGATATCCGCATAGCCCTTCAAAATGTGGTGGCTGCGGAAGCTTATCTCAAACAAGGAAAAGCAGGGTATTACCCCACATTATCGGGAACAGCCAGTTTTACCCGTACCAAAAACTCAGGGAACAGCCAGTTTGGTAGTTTCTTTACGAGGCCTTTGGAACAATATGAGCTTTCTGGATCCCTGTCATGGGAAGCTGATGTTTGGGGAAAGATACGAAGCAACAAAAGGGCATATGGTGCCTCTTACCTGCAAAGTGTAGCGGCCCATCAAGCGGTAAAGACCAACTTGGTTTCCGGTATTGCCAGTACCTATTACCAATTAATGGCACTGGACAAGCAAAGGGAAATCGCCGAACAGACTCTCGAGGCCAGAAAGAGCAGTCTTGAGACCACACAGGCGCTAAAAGATGCTGGACAGGTAACCGAAGTGGCGGTCAAACAGACCGAGGCCCAAGTGCACACTACAGAAATCATCTTGATCAATTTGAAGAACAACATCAAGCTCTTGGAAAATGCCTTCTGTATTTTGTTGGGTGAACCCGCCCATGAGGTAATCAGGGGAAAATTGGATGACCAATCCATTGATACCGATCTAAAGACTGGGGTTCCCTATCTCTTGTTGGCCAATCGTCCCGATGTAATGCAGGCCGAATATGGGCTCATCAATGCCTTTGAGCTGACCAATGTAGCCAAGAGCAGTATGTATCCTTCCTTAAAACTGACCGCCAATGGTGGTTTTCAAAGTTTGGAGTTTGAAAATTGGTTGGATGCCAGTTCCTTGTTTTCCCAATTGATCGGTTCCTTGACCGAGCCTATCTTCAATGGAAGAAGGTTACGCACTCAAATGGAAGTGGCCAAGGCCCAACAGGAAAAGGCCCTTTTGTCCTACGAGAAAACGTTGTTAACGGCCGGAAGGGAAGTTTCCGACGCACTCTATACCTACAATGCGGAGTCTGATAAATTGACGGCCCGCTCCAAGGAACTCGAAGCTTACTCTACCGCCGAGGACTATTCCGAAGAACTGTTGAACAATGGTCTTGCCAATTATTTGGAAGTGCTCACCGCAAGACAAAATGCGCTGAACTCGGAACTCAGCTATGTGGATTCCCAATATGGGCAATTGAATGCCATTGTGGAACTCTACCGGGCACTTGGTGGCGGCTGGAAATAAACTGATCCATGCTAGAGAACAAAAGGGATATATTGGCCTATGCCATTCAGAACTTTACGAAGTTCGGCAGTAAACGGTTCTCCATGGACGAATTGGCCCATGATCTGGGTATTTCCAAAAAAACACTGTATAGGTATTTCGGTAGCAAGGAAGAATTAGTTTCAGAGAGTCTTGGCTTCCTTTTAAACAAATTAAGGGCCAATCTTAATGACTACATGGACCAAAATCCAAATGAGAACGAGCCACTGTCCACCATTATATACATTTACAAACTAGGGTTGATGACTTTGCAGAAAATCAACCCTTCTTTTTTATATGGACTTGCCAAATATTACCCCAATGCCTATAAGAAATATTCAAGCTTCAAAAAAGATATTGTTTGGGATTTAGTGTGCCCGCTCTTGAAAAAAGCCCAAAAATTGGAACAGGTCAGAAAAAATGTCAAAGTGGAGTTGGTATGTATGCTTTTTTTATCAAGAATGGAAGAGATGGTCTATTCCAGTCCCACCCTTTTTGAGGAATACAGCATCCAAGAATTGTTGGAACATATCATCATCAATAACCTACGAGGTGTTCTTACCGTGGAATACCTTGCCACCTCTCCATTGGAAAAATGACAACAATTTTGGTCAAAACAATGGGAATATGGAAATAAGAAAGGTCTTGTTTTACCATTATGTTATTTTAACGCGTTGATTTTTATGTTTTTAGCATTGTATTTAGCGAAATGATCGCCTAATTTTAAATTCTTGCTAAAAACTCAAAAATCAATGGGAACAACCAACATCAACCGAAGAGACTGGATCAGAAAAAGTATGCTCACCGCAGGTGGAGCAATGGCCCTTCCATATTTTGGAATAGCTGAAACCCCTAGGACTCCCCTACAACTGGATGTCAGAGGAAATGCAGTATATAGTCCATTTTTCAAGGAATTTTTGCCGGACACCCCTGTACCGCTGGCTCCACTTACCGCTAAGTTGAACGCTAACGAGAACCCTTATGGACCATCGCCCATGGCGTTGGAAGCCTTCAAGAATTCTGCTGCCGGAGGAAACCGGTACGCCTGGAAAGAGTTGTTCCAACTGGTGGACAAAATCGCCGATTTTGAAGGTGTGGAAAGTAAAAACATCATGATGGGTCCTGGATCATCCGACCTTTTGGAAAAAACCGCAATGGTCTTTTTCATGAACGGAGGCAATGTGGTTTCTGCCGACCCCGCTTATATGTCTTTAATTCAAGTCGCCAAATCTGTTGGTGCCACATGGAAACCAGTTCCATTAAAGGATGATTGGTCGCACGACCTTAAGGCCATGGAAGAAGCCATTGATGACGAGACCAAATTGGTATACATCTGTAATCCCAACAACCCGACCGGAACCATGACCGACCATCAGGAATTGGTGGATTTCTGCTCAAGGGTATCCGAAAAGGTTCCTGTGTTTGTGGATGAGGCCTATTTGTGGTTCCTGGACGAAGGAGCTAAAAAGAGTATGGTCTCCTTGGTGAATGAAGGCAAGGATGTCATCATTGCCAGGACCTTCTCCAAAATTCACGGTATGGCCGGCCTTAGGGTAGGTTACATTGTGGCTCAGGAAGCTACTTTGAACCGTTTGCAAAATATTACCCGAGGGGGCATGGGCATTTCCCTTCCCTCTGTATATGCTGCCATGGCAGCCATGGACGATGCTGCCTTCATTGAAAAATCAAGGACCTTGAACGCCGAGTGTAGGGAATATGTATATAAAAGCTTGGCCGCAAAAGGGTTCGATTATGTGCCTTCCCATACCAGTTTCCTCATTTTCCCCATTGAGATGGAAGGAAAGGAATTCTTGAACAAAATGACCGAATTAAAGGTGGGTGTTCGTGCCTTTCAGTTTATGGACAAAAACTGGTGTAGGGTAAGTATGGGAACCATGGACGAAATGAAAATGTTTACCGCTGCCATCGATAAAGTATTGGTATAGTGGATACTGGATTTCAAAAAACTATTGTATTCCTTTTTTTCATCTTCATTGGAATCTTGCTCAAGGCAAAGTTCAAAAACAAGGAAGAGATAACGGGAATCAAAAAAATAATTCTAAACCTTGCCCTGCCCGCAACCATTTTCATTGCGTTGTTGGGTATCAAGGTGGAATTACATCTTTTAATATTGCCCGTATTGGCCCTTGGGCTTAACCTGCTTTTGTTCTTGGCCGTGCCCCTTATTTTGCCCCTTGTGGGCGTCGGCAAAGGAACACCTGAGTTCCGTACCGCCAAATTGTTGATTCCCTCGCTGGCACCCGGATTATCATCCTTTCCCTTTATTCTTGAATTTTTAGGTGAGGATTATTTGGCCAAAGCGGCCATGTCCGACTTGGGGAACAAGGTTTTTGTGCTGTTTTTTCTGTACCTCGTTGCCATGAACTGGCATTATGGTCTACAGTTCGACCAGCCCAAAAATGGCGGAACCAAACTTAAACCCCTTATGAAGGCCATGGTCTCGGAACCCGTGAATATTTTTATCGCCGCTGCCCTAGTGCTTTTAGGTTTCGGTTTTACCATGCATTCCCTGCCCTTCTTTTTAAGTGAAACACTCGAAAAGTTGAGCATGATCATGACCCCGTTGGTGCTGCTCTTTATTGGATTGGCGGTGAAGATTAAGAGAAAGCAGTTCTTTCAGATATTTTCACTCCTATGTACCCGGGCAGGATTGGTGTTGTTAATCTCAGGAATTTTTGTTTCCGTGGCCGGAATTGAGGCTCAAAATGAAATCCTATTGATCTTGGCCTTCGGGTTGAGTGCCTGTAGCTTCTGGCCCTATGCCCATATTGCCGCAGTGGATGGTATGGAAATGGATTTGAAGGACAAGAAAAAAACGTTTAGCGGTGATTATGGGGTGGCTATTTTGGCGCTTTCATTCCCGTTGTCCACCATGCTCATTTTGGGTATATTGAACAGCGGCTCCTTTTTTGTGCACACCTATAACATCTTCTTGATTTCCATTTTGTTTTTGGTCGTGGGATTTGCCATTCCTTTGTTCGGTGGATTGAACAAAAAATGGTCCGGTTTGAAAAGCTTGGGGTTTAAAATAAAATCCCCGGCCACCGAGAACGCTTAATTACGGTAAGTTTCTTGTAAATTGTTACCTTTCAAGAAATCAAGGCTATCATGTTTTCACGTTCCATCTTCCTCATCTGCTTTTTTACCATTGGAGTCTTATCTGCACAAAAAAACAACCCAAAGGTCGATCAAGCCCGTTTGGAAAAACGCATCTCCGATTTGGCCAAATTCGGACTTCAAGAAAACGGCGAAACGGAACGCGTGGCTTTTAGCGATGCGGATATTGAAGCCCGGAACTGGGTAGTGAAAACCCTTAAGGGTTTTGGGATGACCGTAACCATAGATGCCGCGGGCAACATCATTGGAAAAAAACCGGGAAAGGACCCCTCTAAAAAACCCATAGCTTTTGGATCACACATTGATCGGGTACCCCATGGGGGCAATTATGATGGCTGTGTGGGTTCCATGGCCGCTTTGGAAGTCATCCAGACCTTGATAGAAAACAACATCAAGACCAAGCATCCTTTGGAAGTCATCATTTTCCCCAATGAAGAAGGTGGGGTTATGGGCAGTCGCGCCATGGCCGGAAATTTGACCAAAGCCGCTTTTCCTGTGGTCAATGCCACTGGGTATTCCATGGGTGAGGGCATCATGAGAATTGGTGGGGATACCACAAAAATTAAAGACGCTATCTGTGAACCTGGCAGCTTGGCCGCCTTTTTGGAACTCCATATTGAGCAGGGCGGAAAACTTGAAAAAGCGAATCTGGACATCGGCGTTGTGGAAGGCATTGTGGGTCTCAAATGGTGGGACGTGGTCTTTACGGGCTTTGCCAACCATGCCGGTACCACGCCCATGAACGCCAGACAAGATGCCCTGTTGGCAGCCGCCAAATTCATTGTGGCGGTGAACGAGATCACCAATAGTTTTGAGGGTACCCAAGTAGGTACGGTAGGCCGAATAAGGGCAGAACCGGGAGCGCCCAACGTGATTCCCGGGAAAGTGGTGGCCAGTTTGGAAATTCGGGATCTTTCCGCAGAAGTGATTGAAAAAGTCTATCAGGCCATCAAGAAAAAAACTGAAGAAATTGCCGAGGCCTCTCATGTATCTGTGGAGTTTTTGCCTTTGGATACCACATCGGAACCTGCATTGACCGACCCTTCCATCCAAAAAGAAATAGAAAACTCTGCCAAGGCTCTTGGGTTGACCTATCAATATATGCCTAGTGGGGCGGGGCATGATTCGCAGGATGTTTCCAGATTCGCACCTGTTGGGATGATCTTTGTGCCCAGTAAGGGGGGCATCAGTCATTCCCCGAAAGAATTCACTTCGGCTGAGGATATGGCCAACGGCGCCAATGTACTTTTGAACACCGTTTTGGCCCTCGATAAAAAACTGGATTAAAAATTAGACCAAGAAATAAAAATCATCAGAAATGAACACGAAAAAGTATTTCATCGGAACCGCTGCTATCATCATTATTGGAGTGGCCATCTATATGTATTACATCTATACCAATGCACCTGAAGGAGCCAGAAACGGATTTGCCCAAAAATTCCCTGATATAGCCAGTGCTGGTTGGATGAAAGAATCCACCAACGAATGGGAGGCCGAATTTGACATGAACGGGGAAGAATATGCCGCTATTTTTACGGAGGATGGTACCTGGGTAAGAACGGAACATGAAATCGAGGAAAAAGACCTACCGGAAAAAGTTTGGAACCTATTGAATGAAAAATTCAAGGACTACCGCATTGATGAAATTGAATATGTGGAAAATGCTGATAGCAGTACTGGCTATAACATTGAACTTGAAAAAGATGAAGAGTTGAGAATCTTTATCAGCAGCGAAGGGGAGTTGGTCTCTTTGAGGGAGGAGTGATTTTTTCAGATGAAGGCCATGGGTAAAAGTTTTTCATTCAATTCCAAAGAATATGATTTTTGGTCTCTATATAATTCCATCAAAAAATATTACCCCATAGGAATTAAGAAAAACCAGGATTTAGACATTTACCGTCAATACCCCGGTATTCTGGAATTGGAAAAAATTCTATTGGAAAGTATCGCTGATAAAAAGACGTATCAACGCAATTGGACTTCATATATTAAAAGAATTGGTTCTGAATTAGGGAAAGAAGTTACTGGTACAACTTTTGGCCTAGTACCAAGTTATAGCGCGTTTTTAATATTGGATTTCCAAAAAATAAGCAGCAATAGAGGTGTTTACAAAGAACTCCATTTTGCCGTCAGCCTTTTGGGCAAGTACTACCAAATTTATGGTCTAAACAAAACGGTATTGAGTTATGACGACCTATCCGTTCCGTACCAAATTCAAAACTTGAAAGAAATAGTAGTTTCTCCTATCGATGAATACAAAGCATATTTTGAAAGCGTTGAACTTAAAATAACTGAAGAATTCAAAGATTATCGAATGGTACCATTTGCCATAGGACAATTGGTTATAAACGGTCTCGAAATATTGCATTTGGACAAAGAAAATTGCTCTATAAACATGGCATTGTTCAATGATTTTTTAGGTCTTGGAGAACAAATGGATGAAGCAGATGTACGAGGAGATATAAACTATGGAATGGACGCTTGGAGAAAAAACTAATCATGCTACCACAAGACTGCATCATGAGGAAACGCTCTAAAAATGTTCCACTCCTTTTTTTATTAAGATATTTTGAACTTCCTCAAAAAACTTATCATTTCTGAAACGACTGATACCATTGTCATCTTCTAAAAGAATTATTTGTCCGTTATTACTGTAAAAATTTGAAATAGTAATATTTTTTCCATCGGTCTTTTGTAATTTAAGTTTAATATAACCTTTATTTGAAGCTATAATGCCGTCTGCCAATTGCTCAGAATTCTTGAAAAGATCAATCAAATTATTAATCTCAGTCAAGTCTGTTATTTCAGCATTGTCACCCATATCTGGGATTCCATTATAGCCTCTATTCGAAATGATAATTTTGTTGATTTTTGATAAATCAAAATCAGTCAAGGGTCTATCTCTCATACATGAGAATAATACAAAAATCAAAATCAAGAATAAAGATTTATTTTTCATTTTGCAGGCAACTAGGTCATATAATCAATAAATTCCCATATTGGGCTAAAATCGGTGTATTGAATCATTCTTGCCAAACTTCCTCTCCATCCACTTTCATGATGCTATACGTTGCATTCGCAATCATCGCGATACTCATCCAATAAGTGGCCAAAATCAAAGGACCAGAGAGGTAAAATGGGGTCTTGAATTTGGCAATCGCCAACAATGTGTCAGACAACATAAAGCACAATACGGCCATGGCCATTAAAGCATGGGCATTGCTCCTTTCCCGTAGGTACAAACCCACCCCTTGCCACGCCATAAACGTGATGATCAACACATAAATGGCAACAGGCAAAAGCAAATCGCCCAAACCGGGTTTTAACCAAAAGAACAATACTCCGGCAATGCCAAACAAAATCAAAAAGGAAATCCAGCTTTTGTAAAACCCCTTGTATTGGATAAAGGCCACAGCGAACAAAATATGGGCAATCAGGAATGCCACGAGACCAAATAAAAAGTAGGTTTCAAAAAGCAACAGAATATCTCCCAGCAAACAGAACACCAAGGCAATGGTGACCGTATTGCCCAATCGAACATTACGCTTTCTTGGGGCGAATAACAGCAATGCAATCACCAAGATCGTCGCCAACGGCTTGAGGAACATAAAAAGCGTCTTGTCCTCATACAGCCCAAAGTAAATGGCCAAGCATGCGAACACCCCTATTAAAATATTGATGACTCTCCTTTTTGTATCAGTTTGGGCTACCATGTCGTATAGGGATTTCTGCTCAATTGGGAGTTGTAGTATTTCTTCTGCCCGGTGACCTCCTCACCCAACCATTCGGGCTTTTCAAATTTTTCGTCTTCGTGGTTCAATTCCACTTCCGCTATAACCAATCCTTTGTTTTCACCCAGAAATTCATCCACTTCGAAAAAGTGGTTGCCATAGAGAACCTCATACCGATGCTTTTCCAAAATCCCCGTGTTACAGAGGTCGATCAAATTGGTGGCCTCGGCCGTTCCTATCTCAATTTCCCATTCAAACCGAGTGGTCCCGGAATCGTTAGGGCCTCCTTTTATGGTCAAAAAACCTTTGTCACCCATAATTCGTACCCGAACGGTCCGGTCGGGATCGGTGCTCAAGTATCCTTGTGCAATCCGGGTTTGAGAAGTGGCCTCGTGCCGATAAGCATCGGAGGTGACCAAGAATTTTCGCTCTATTTCCAAATGTTCCATCAAACTAAATATACCCTAAATTTGAGTATGGATTTCGATTTTCCCTTAAGAAAAATCATTCACGTGGACATGGATGCCTTTTACGCCTCCGTGGAGCAGCACGACAATCCCGAGCTTAAAGGGAAGCCGATCGCCGTGGGTGGGGGATCCAAACGCGGAGTAGTTTCCGCTGCCAGTTACGAGGCCCGGAAATTTGGGGTGCGCAGTGCCATGTCTGGCATGCAGGCCCAGCGGAATTGTCCGCAACTCATCTTTGTGAAACCCCGTTTTGATCGGTACAAGGAAATCTCCCTCCAAATCCGAAGCATATTTTATGAATACACGGATTTGGTGGAACCCCTTTCGTTGGATGAAGCCTATCTGGATGTAACAGAGAACAAAAAGGGAAACCCATCCGCTACCTTGATTGCCAAGGAAATCCGTCAGAAAATTTTGGACAAGACGGGATTGACGGCTTCTGCAGGTATTTCCATCAACAAGTTCATTGCCAAAGTGGCAAGTGATTACAACAAACCCAACGGACAAAAAACGGTAAACCCCGAAGAAGTCATCCAATTTTTGGAGGATCTGGACATCCGGAAATTTTATGGGGTGGGAAAAGTAACCGCGGACAAAATGTACCGGTTGGGAATCTTCACTGGCAAAGATCTAAAACAGAAATCCCTGGAATTCCTGGATGAACATTTTGGCAAGAGCGGTAAGTACTATTACAATGTGGTTCGAGGTATCCATTTGAGTGCTGTGAAACCGCACCGCATTCCAAAATCGGTTGGGGCCGAACGGACTTTTTTTGAAAACCTGAGCAGTGAAATCTTTATGCTGGAAAAATTGGATCACATTGCCGAAGAACTGGAACGGCGCTTGAAGAAATCCAAAATTGCGGGCAAGACCATCACCCTAAAAATCAAGTACAGCGATTTTACCTTGCAGACGCGAAGCAAAACGCTGCCGTACTATATTTCGAGCAAGGACCTCATCTTGGAAACCGCCAAGGAACTGCTGTACCAATCCCCCTTGGAAGAATCGGTGCGGTTGTTGGGCATTTCATTGGCGAACCTCAATACTGAAAAGGAAGACGAACCGCCCAAAAAGGAATCCGTATTGGTTCAATTGAAGTTCGATTTCTAATCCCCTAAAAAAGAAAAACCTCCCAGAGGGAGGTTGATCCATTAGTTTTTGATGTCCGATTTTATCGGCTCTACCGTAGGCTTTAGCATATTGCCATCGGCATCGATTTCTATGATGCTGTCAAAACCAAGTTCATCCAATTTTGAAATGATCTCGGCCCTATCGCCCACCATAAACCAGTTCATTTTTTCCGGTTTCACCACTTGGTTGCTCACTTTTCGGATGTCATCCACAGAAAGCGTCCTAACGTTCTGGTCGTATTTTTGATAGTAATCATCAGGTAAGTTATATCGAATCAAATTCCTCACCGAACTGTTCACGGAACTGTTGGTTTCCCATTGCCCTGGAAGTTTCAACACTTGGTTGGTCTTCACTTTTTCCAACTCCTCTTTGGTGGCTGGTCGGGTTGAGGTGAACTCGGAAATTTCCTTGCGTATCTCGGTAACGGATTCAGCGGTTTTATCGGTCTGAACTGGAGCGTACACAATGAATGGGCGCACTTCTTTGGAACCCATCACAAAACCGCCTGCGCCGTAGGACCAGTGTTTATCTTCCCTCAAATTCATGTTGATACGGGATGTGAAATCGCCCCCAAGGATATTGACCATTTGTTCCAAGGCCACCTCGGAAACATCACCATATTTTTCGGTCAAATGTCCGGCCAAGATGACGGATTGTTGGGATTCAGGTCTATTCATCAGATATAGCGTATTCTTGGTGCTGGTTTGTGGCTGGTTGAAGACAATTTTGGGCACATCGCCTTTCTTCCATTTGCCCAAAGTCTTTTCTAATTTAGATTTCAATTCACTCATTTCCACATCTCCAGTAATGATGATAGTTGAGTTGTTGGGCTTGAACCAAGTATCGTAGAAATCCACTACATCTTTACGGGTCAGTTTGGCCACCCCATCTTCATAACCTGTTCCGGTATAAGGGCTGCTATAGGGGTGATCATCCCCATATAGGTATTTGTTCATGGCACGCAAGGCCATGGTGATGGGTTGCGACTTTTCCTTTTTTATGTCATTGATCTGTTCGCTTTGCAAACGTTCAAATTCTTTTTCTGGGAAAACAGGGTTCAGCACCACATCCAAGAACAAATCCAAACTAGCATCCAGACTCGGTTTTAAGGTAGTCATGTAAACATTGGATTCATCTTGACTGGAGAACGTACTCAAGGAAGCACCCAACAATTGGAGCTGCGCATTGATCTCCAATGAACTTTTGTCCTTTGTGCCTTCGTCCATAAGGTTCATGGCCAATTTTGCCGTGCCGGGGGTGGACAAATAATCAGTTTTGTAACCTGCATCGGTCACCAAATTGATGACCACTGTGGGAACCCCTTTGCGTTGGGCCAAGACCACATTAAGTCCGTTGGACAATTGGGTACGCTGCAGATCAGGGAATTTGGAGCCTTTCTGTTCGGCAAGTGCTGGCAACTTGCTCCGGTCCACCGTTGATGGAACCACATCGTATTCTGGAAATGGATTACAAATCAGCACATGCTTGCCTTTGGTCAACCACTTGGCTGCCGTTTTCTTAAGGTCTTCGGCAGTGGCATTCTCAATATATTTCAATTGGGTTTTGTAATATGATGCATCCCCGTGATACGTTTCATTGGATGCCAGGATATCGGAAACACCACCGAAACCACCTATCCGTTCCAATCCTTTGATAAAGTTGGCAAAGTAATTGGCTTTCACCCTTTTCAATTCCTCTTCGGTCGGGCCTTCCTTGATAAACTTATCAATCTCATCCCATAGTTCTTGTTCCAATTTTTCGGCATCCTGCCCTGGCTTTACATTCAACCACGTGATGAACTCACTGGCAATTTCACTGGAAGACTGAAAGGAGACCGCGGCACTGGCCGATTGATCTTTATAAATGAACTTTTGGTACAACCTTGAATTCTTGCCACTGGTCAAAATGGCAGAGATCAAATCGAAATAAAGATCTTCCTTGGAACCAAATTGGGGGGTGTTCCAAGCAAAGAGGATTCTTGTCTCGGGAACCCTGTCCTCATATACCTGGCGCGAATCGTACACTTTATTTGGAATGTTCACCTCTTGTCTTTCCAAGGTGGGACCAGAAGGAATGTCTCCAAAATAAGCGGTCACTTTCTGAAGGATTTCATCTGCATTCACATCTCCCGCTACGGCCACCACGGCATTGGCAGGTCCATAATAGGTTTTGAACCAATTCTGTACATCTTCCAAAGAAGCCGCATTCAAATCTTCCATTTCCCCGATAACGGTCCAGGAATACGGATGCCCCTTTGGATACATGGCTTTGGTCAGGTAATCCCATTGCTTGCCATACGGCTGATTTTCCCCTTGTCTTTTCTCGTTTTGGACCACACCCCGCTGCTCATCCAATCTGGCTTGGTCAATGGCACCCAACAAATGTCCCATACGGTCCGATTCCAAGAACAATACTTGGTCCAAGGCAGAGACCGGAACATTTTGAAAATAGTTGGTACGATCGCTATTGGTGGTTCCGTTCAAATCGGTTCCCCCTATACTTTCCAAAGCTTGGAAATAATCCGTATTGTAGTTTTCACTTCCGTTGAACATCAAATGTTCGAACAAATGGGCAAAACCACTTTTGCCGGGCTTTTCATTTTTGGAACCCACATGGTACCATACATTCACCGCGGCAATAGGTGCCTTGTGATCTTCATACACCAACAAAGTAAGCCCGTTTTTTAGTGTGTATTTTTTATATGCGATGTCTATATCATCCGCGGAAAATTGAAACCCTTGTCCATAGTTCATGGAAAGGCAAAGAAGGCCTAAAATAAAGGCCGAGAGTAGTTTTTTCATTTGACTATTTTTAATTATTTGATTGATAAATTGCTCCTCACAATATAAGAAATTGTTTACAATTATCACTATATTAACCACTTATGGCAGGAAATAAAGATTGATGTTGTTTAGTTTTATTTGGCATACAAACCGCATTTTGTGTTTAGGCTTAGCTTTAGTTGTCCGACCCGCATTTTCTTATTTAATTTGTACATATGCAACGCCCTGAATTGCACCAACATATCATCACCACGGCTGGTAATCTTTTCTACTCCCAAGGGTACAACTCTACGGGGATCAATGAAATTATAGACAAAAGTGGCATTGCCAAGGCCACTTTATATGGGCATTTTAAATCCAAGGAGGACATTTGCGTCGCCTATTTGGAACAACGGCACCAAGCTTTTATGGACTCCCTGAAAAAGTATGTAGAGCGAAGCAAGGTTGGAAAAAATCAGTTGTTGGCCATTTTTGACCTTTTACAGGACATGTACCGCGAAGAAAATTTTCAAGGATGTTGGGCGCTTAAAACCTTGGGTGAACTTTCGCCCAACCAAAAGAAGATTTTAGGGGTCATTCAAAAACAGAAAAAAGAACTGCTCCTTTACATGGGTGAAGTTGTAGGTCGAAACATTTCCAACCTGTCCAAGGCACAAACGGAAAAAATGTCCGGAGGGCTTTACCTTCTCTACGAAAGTGCAATAACCGAAAGCCATTTGTTCAAAAACGATTGGCCCATCTACATGGCCAAAAGTATTGCCCCTACCTTTTTTGCCGAACTGGAATTGGAATAAAAAAACCCTTCCATGGCTATGAAAGGGTTTTGTCAATTTTAAAATTGTTGGATTCTTAGGCCTCAACAGCTTCCAAAGGCTGAACCTCAGGAAAATCAATAGGTGTGCCCACAGTGTTGTTGATATAGTTGGAGATGGTCTTATCGCCCACCAAAACAATGGTATCAATCAAATTTTCCTTTGTCCACCCCGCATTAAAGAAGTTTTCCAAAACACTGGCATCGGCTTTTCCTTGGTTTTCGGTAATGTTTTTGGCCAATTTTGCCAAGGCATCCAATTTGGTGTCAAAAGAAGCTTTACCGGCCCTCAACTCCAAAATCTGACTATCGGTATACCCGTTCATCTTACCAATGGCGGTATGTGCGGCCAAACAATAGTCACAATTGTTCACTTGGCTCACGGCCAAGTTCACTACTTCTTTTTCTTTGGCTTTCAAAGAGGTTTTAGCATTGGCAAAGGTCAAATAGTTGCCCAAAGCATTTTCGGAATAGGCAAAGGTGGCATACAGGTTGGGAACAAAGCCCAAGGCTTTTTCCAAGTTGTCAAAAATAGCCTGATTGGCGGCACTTACTTCTTCTCTTTTAGGTACATTGAATGTGCTCATGATTTAATTTATTTAATGTTATAATGGATTAATAATTCTGAATGAAGGGTTTCTCGGCATCACAGTAAAAATCGTGATGGAACTTTTGCTCACAATGCTCCACTGCGACCAACGGTTGTTGCTGCTTGGGCGAGCTCCTAAAAATTTCGATAAGGTTGAAAATGGGTTTATCGTTTGCTTTCATCTTTTACCTGTTTTTAAATTACAGAGCAAAGATGCGGCGATAAGAGTGGCAAGGGTTAGGAGGGATTTCCCGTTGACTTGTTCAACTTTCCCTTAGGCAACCAAAACAAGGCTTTCACGATATTCCGAGGGCGTCATTTGGGTCATTTTTTTAAAAAATCTGCTGAAATGGGCAGCATCGTTGAACCCAAGGTCAAAGGCGATTTCCTGATTCTGTTTGTCGGTATAATTCATGAGTCGTTTGGATTCCAAGGCAATCCGGTCCAAAATAATCTGTTGGGGGGATCTTTGGTTGTAGATAGAGAATAGGTTGGAAAGTGTTTTGGGGGATTTGAACAGCATTTCGGCATAATCGCTTACCCTTCTCCTGGTCTTGTAATGTAGGTCTACCAAATAATTGAACTTTCTGATGATGTCGATTTGGTCGTTATCGAGTGTTTTTACGATCAATTGTTCCTTTGCCAACCGGGTGCTCAGGATGATCATTCGCTTTAAGAGCATTTGGAGCATATCCCCTTGGATGTTGTCCGGGGTGGAAAACTCTTCCACGAACATGTCGTACAACAAATTGTACTTGTTCAATTGATCTTTGGAAATGGTAACGATGGGAAGGTCTTGGGTGCCAAAGAACAAAATACCATTACAAGACACTTCGCTATCATGGTCGAATATGCAATAAAACTCCCTGTTGAAAAGGATGGCGGCCAACGGCAGTTCTGATGCTTCAAGGGATACATGCTGCAAATTGGTTACGGTCATCAACTGATTGGGTAAGAGTTCCACCGTCATGCCATCAACTAACAGTGCAACGGGGTCGCAATTTCTATTCCATAAAAATTTGATGGTTTTGGAGATATCTGAAAATCGATACTCGTCTTTTTTGAAATCACTCGTTAAACCCAATATGGCGCCTAATCTGGAATCGTTGTACTCGTATTTCATGTTTTCTAGGTTGATTTCCTCGTTGGTATTACCCAACCCAAAATCAGTCTATTTCCCAGACGGAAACTTACAGTTTAAGCCCTATCAAAAAAGAAACCCCTTGTTACGGATTGCATCAAGGGGCCTCGATATCTATAAAAAGGTATTCCTAAAAATTACAGGTTTCAATTTCGGTCACACGAAGGGTGTTCACCATACCTTTTTCTTTGATAGGCATCGCAGCAAGACTCACCAACATATCCCCAACATTCAAAAATCCTTGTTTGCAAGCGATTTGGTTTACATCCTCTATGGTCTGGTCTGTAGACACAAACTTATCATAATAGAAAGCCTTTACCCCCCACAAAAGGTTTAATTGGGTCAATATCCTCCTGTTGGATGTAAACACCAAAATGTGGGCACTTGGTCTCCAAGCAGAAATTTGGAAAGCTGTATATCCACTATTGGTAAGGGTAGAAATGGCCTTGGCCTCAATATCGTTAGCCAACAAAGCAGCGTGATAACACACCGATTTGGTGATGTACCTTTTGGTTCTGATGCTTGGAGGTGTCTGGGGCACCTTGATCAAACTAGATCCTTCGACGTTCATACAGATACTCGCCATTTTTTCGATTACCTGAACAGGATAGTTCCCCACGGAAGTCTCACCGGAAAGCATCACGGCATCCGCACCATCCATCACGGAGTTGGCCACGTCGTTCACTTCGGCACGGGTCGGGGTCAAACTGGTGATCATCGTCTCCATCATTTGGGTGGCAATGATTACAGGTATCCTCGCTTTTTTGGCACGGAGTACCAATTTCTTTTGGATCAACGGCACCTCATGGGCAGGCACTTCAACTCCCAAATCTCCACGGGCCACCATCAACCCGTCACAATAGGTTACGATCTTGTCAATGTTTTCAACGGCCTCGGGCTTTTCAATCTTGGCCACGATCGGAATTTTATGATCGGAATGCTCTTTGATCAATTCCTGAAGGTCGATAAGATCTTGGCTATGGCGCACAAAGGAAAGTGCCATCCAATCCACTTTTTGGCCAATGGCAAAAATAGCGTCCTTGATGTCTTTTTTGGTCAGAGCTGGCAAGGATATGTCGGTATTGGGAAGATTGACCCCTTTTTTCGATTTTAGTGGACCTCCTTGGATTACCGTGGTCTTTACCTCGTCTTCCCCATTGGTAGATTTTACTTCAAAAATCAGTTTACCATCATCCAAAAGGATACGTTCCCCTGGCTTTACATCTTTGGGAAAGTTCTGATAATTCATATAAACACGCTGGGCATTGCCTTCAAAAGGTTCGCCGGTCACAAAGGTCACTTCATCCCCGGGTTCCACTATGGCTTCACCTCCCATGACCCCCACACGGAGTTTCGGCCCTTGTAAGTCTGCTAGGATTGCTGTGTTTACCTCCAACTCTTCATTTAGTTCCCTGATCATTTTGATGCGTTCGGCAACATCCTCGTAAGCGGCATGGGAAAAGTTTATCCTAAACACATCGACTCCTGCCTCAATCATTGCCTTTAAGGTTTCTTTCTTACTGGTGGCAGGCCCCAATGTTGCTACAATTTTGGTCTTCTTTCTAGTTGGCATTGTTAAAAGATTAAATTTCTTTTTGATTTTAAGGTCTCCGTGTCCAAGGGATATGCTGTAATGACCTTCGATATCTTGTTGATGGCTTTTATTTTCTGGACCAAGATGTCATCTTCCGCGGCGTCCACTTTTAAAAAATAGTCCACCTCTTTCCGCTCCTTGATCAAATGATCGGTCCTTGTTGAAACGTTGTTCGCGAACAACCCCTCCGAGGGAATGATTTCCTCTACCTCACATTTGTTCGAAATCAAGGTCCAATACATATGGTTGAGCTCGTCGTCCCAATCGAACACAGCGTAGGTTTGGTTCTGATCCAGATGAAGGTCGTTCTTCATTCTTTTCAAGTGCAACCCGCAATTGGAATTTATGGCATAAGTGATGGCATAATCCTCCAAATTACTGTGTATGGCGATGAGCTGAAAGCTATCATCGAAAAAGTCGGCCGATATCTTGTGCGTTGTCAACATGCCTTAACACGAGCTGTAAATATAGTCTTAATCCGATTCAATGCCTAGTTATTACAAGACAATACACTTATAAATCAAACGAAAACGATTGAATTTACTATTATTTAAAATTATGGATTTTCCATTTTGTTCTGCAAGGCAAAATACGCGCGCTTGGATGCCTTTTCCTCCGCTTTCTTTTTGGAAGTGGCTCTTGCCTTGGCCAGGATACGGTCGCCAATGGTCAATTTTACGGCAAAATGTTTGAGTTCATCGTTGCCGGTATCCTCATAAACATGGTAGTTAAAAGGCTTTTTCTGCTTTTGGCACCATTCGATCACCAAGCTTTTATAGCTGATCACTTTGCCTTCCAACTGTTCAATGTCCACATAAGGTTCTATGACCCTTTCATGGATAAATTTTTCGCAGTATTTGTAACCTCGGTCAAGATAGATGGCCCCAACCAGGGCTTCGAATACATTTCCGTGAATGTTTTCCCCAAAATGTGACTTGGGTATCCTACTTTCCACATATCGCAACAGGCCCAGGTCTTTTCCCAGTTCGTTCAAATGCTTTCGGCTGACCACTTTGGAGCGCATTTTGGTAAGATAGCCCTCATCTCCCTCGGGAACTTCGTTGTATAGGTGTCTGGAAATAATGGTCCCCAACATGGAGTCCCCTAAAAACTCCAATCGCTCATAGTTCATCGGGTTCCCGCTGGAATCCTTTTGGTTCATGGAGCGATGCAAAAAGGCCTTTTTGTAGATGTTGATGTCCTTGGGTTTAAAACCAAGTATCCTTTTCATTCCCAAAAAAAAATCCCCATCCGAGTTTGGATGGGAATTGAATATTTTGGAGGTGAGTTTCATGTTACAAAACTACCCTATTTTTTTAAATAACACGCAAGCATTATGCCCTCCGAAACCAAAAGTATTACTCATGGCAACCTTTACTTCCCTGTTTTGTGCCTTGTTCAAGGTCAGGTTCAACGATGGGTCGATTTCTTCATCCACTACACTATGATTAATAGTAGGTGGCACCAAGCTGTGTTCCATGGCCAATATGGAGGCAATGGCCTCAATGGCCCCTGCTGCTCCCAATAAATGCCCGGTCATGGATTTGGTAGAGTTGATGTTGATGTTGGGCGCGTGGTCTCCAAAAACTTTGGAAATCGCTTTCAACTCTGCCACATCCCCCAAAGGTGTTGATGTACCGTGCGTGTTGATGGCATCCACGTCCTCCGGTTTCAACCCTGCATTTTCCAAGCAGTTTTCCATCACTTTTACCACTCCAATTCCTTCCGGATGTGGTGCGGTCATGTGGTAGGCATCACTGGAAAGTCCACCACCAAGTACTTCGGCATAAATCTTAGCGCCTCTTGCTTTGGCATGTTCGTATTCTTCCAGAATAAGTGCCCCGGCACCCTCCCCCAATACAAAACCATCCCTTGTTGCATCAAAAGGTCTTGACGCCGTTTCGGGACTTTCATTTCTTGTGGACAAGGCATGCATTGCATTGAATCCGCCCATACCTGCAATGGTCACTGCTGCCTCGCTACCTCCGGTAACGATAACATCGCAATGGCCCAAACGGATATAGTTGAGTGCATCTATCATGGCATTGGCCGAAGATGCACATGCTGAAACCGTAGTATAGTTAGGTCCCATGAACCCATGTTTTATGGATATATTCCCTGGAGCTATATCGGCAATCATTTTAGGGATGAAGAACGGATTAAAACGTGGTGTGCCATCGCCTTGGGCGTAGCCAATCACCTCGTTCTGGAAAGTCTCCAATCCCCCGATTCCGGCACCCCATACAACGCCGACCCTAAATTTGTCCACATTGTTCAGGTCGATCCCGGAATCCGCAATGGCTTCATCGGAAGATACCAGTGCATATTGTGCGAACCTGTCAAGCTTACGGGCTTCTTTTCTATCAAAGAAGTCGTTGGGATCATATCCTTTTAACTCGCAGGCAAATTTTGTCTTGAACTTTTCGGTGTCAAAATACGTAATGGGCGCAGAACCGCTCTTGCCGGTCCGTAGTCCTTCCCAATAAGCTTCCAGATTGTTGCCAATTGGGGTCAATGCCCCCATTCCGGTAACCACAACTCGCTTTAACTGCATTGAACTATTTTTTTACCCTTTAGACCTAAATTATAAAAAAATTATCCATGCGATCACCACCACATGGATAATTTATAATCTTTAGTAATATATCATATAATTACTTCGCTTCTTCTATGTAGCTAATGGCTTGACCAACAGTAGCGATGTTTTCTGCTTGGTCGTCTGGTATTTGGATATCAAATTCTTTCTCAAACTCCATGATAAGTTCAACAGTGTCCAAGGAATCCGCCCCTAAATCGTTGGTAAAGCTGGCTTCAGCAACTACCTCATTCTCATCAACACCGAGTTTATCAACGATGATAGCCTTTACTCTTGATGCAATGTCTGACATAATTATTGTGGTTTTAAAAATTTTATCGTTGGCAAAAATATAAAACTTTGGATTAAATACATCATTTGTCGATAAAATGTGCTCCAAATTAAACTTCTTAAGGCTCAGTACCTTACTTTAGCCGCCTGAAGTTAGTCCAAAATCATATCAAATCCTAACAGATGAAGCAAATTGTCATCTTGGCCTCTGGCAGTGGCTCCAACGCAGAAAACATCATTACATATTTTCGGGAAAACCCTGAAATTGAGGTCGCAGCGGTACTTACCAATAAAAGGGAGGCAAAGGTTTTGGAACGATGTGATAGACTTGGGGTTCCCGCTTTTTATTTCAACCGGACTTCCTTCACAAAGTCTGATGCCGTGGTGCAATTATTAAAGGGGCTTTCCACTGATTTGGTGATATTGGCCGGTTTTCTTTGGAAAATCCCAGAAAATATGATTGCTGCCTTTCCGAACAAGATCATCAACATACACCCTGCGTTGCTTCCCAAATATGGTGGCAAGGGGATGTATGGTGAAAAGGTCCATCAAGCAGTAAAGGAAAACAGCGAAACCGAAACGGGCATCACCATTCATTATGTAAATGAACATTACGACGAGGGCGCCATCATCTTTCAAGCCAAAACCCAAGTCAATCCTTCTGATGATGCCGATAGCATAGCCGAAAAGGTACACCAATTGGAATATGAACATTTTCCCAAGGTCATTAAAAAACTTTTGAGCTGATGGCGAAAAAAGCAAAGTTTTATGTGGTCTGGAAGGGTAAACACCCCGGAATTTTCGAATCCTGGGCGGATTGCAAGGCCCAAATTGAAGGATACAAGGGTGCCGAATACAAGTCTTTTTCCACTTTTGCCGAAGCCAAAAAAGCCTATAATGGCAACTATGCCGATTATAAAGGAACCACAAAGGGCAAATCGGAACTTTCGCAGCAAGAACTCCTAAAAATTGGGGACCCCAATTATAATTCCATAGCCGTGGATGCGGCCTCCAGTGGCAATCCCGGCAAGATGGAATACCGCGGTGTGGATACCAAAACCAAAAAAGTTCTCTTCCACCAAGGGCCTTTTGAGCAAGGCACCAGTAACGTGGGCGAATTCTTGGCTTTGGTACACGGACTTGCTTTTTTAAAGCAGAAAAAAAGTGACCGCATCCTATATTCCGATTCCAGGATCGCCATCGGTTGGGTACGTAAGGGCAAATGTGGCACCAAGTTGGAGAAGACCCCAAAAAATGCCAAACTTTTTGAACTCATCGAACGTGCCGAGGACTGGTTGAAGAAAAACCGCTACACTACCCCCATCGTAAAATGGGAGACCAAGGCATGGGGAGAAATTCCTGCCGACTTCGGCAGAAAATAGTCGGCCAATCACCCTATTTTGTCAATTTTTTGCAAATGCTCCACCCATAGTACCATATGGAACTTCTATACCTTATATTTGCACCAAAATTCAGGGAATGGGCAAATTGCTGATCGTGGGATCTATGGCCTTTGATGCCATTGAGACCCCATTTGGAAAGACTGGCAGAATATTGGGTGGTGCCGGAACCTTTATTGGTCTTGCCGCCTCACAATTTAAACTGGATGCCGCCATCGTCTCCGTTGTGGGCGACGACTTTCCCCAGTCCTACATGGATATCCTAAAAAACAAGAACATCGACCTGACCGGAGTGGAAGTGGTGAAAGGCGGAAAAACGTTTTTCTGGGAAGGAAAATATCATAACGACCTGAATTCCCGAGACACCTTGGTTACCGAGCTCAACACCTTGGCCGATTTCAACCCGATCGTTCCCGCTGATTTTACTTCTGCGGATGTGGTCATGTTGGGCAACCTTCACCCGAATATCCAAATGAGTGTAATTAATCAGATGGAAGAACGACCAAAGTTGATCATACTGGATACCATGAACTTTTGGATGAACAGTACTTGGGACGAATTGATGGCAGTGATCAAAAAAATTGATGTGATCACCATTAATGATGAAGAGGCAAGACAGATGACGAGTGAATATTCCTTGGTAAAAGCTGCAGCGAAAATTCAAGAAATGGGCCCTAAGTATGTGGTCATTAAAAAAGGAGAGCACGGCGCCCTGTTGTTCCATAAAGAGAACATTTTCTTTGCCCCGGCACTTCCTTTGGAAGAGGTTTTTGATCCCACCGGAGCTGGCGATACCTTCGCGGGGGGATTTGCGGGATATTTGACCGAATCAGGGAACATTTCGTTCGAGAGCATGAAGAATGCCATCATCCATGGATCAAACCTAGCCTCTTTTTGTGTGGAACGGTTTGGTACCGAACGGATGATTAACCTGCAAAAACATGAAGTGGACAGTCGGTTGGTGCAGTTTAGGGATTTGACACAGTTCAATATAGAATTAACATAAATACCTGCCCTGAAAATTCGGGGCATTTTTATTTGGTTTATTATGAGTGATGCCATTAAGCACGAATGCGGAATATCATTGATCCGTTTGCTTAAACCTCTGGAATATTACCAGGAAAAATACGGTACGGCCTTTTATGGGGTGAACAAAATGTACCTAATGATGGAGAAGCAGCACAACCGCGGTCAGGACGGTGCCGGTTTTGCCAGCATAAAGTTGGACATGAAGCCCGGAGAGCGTTACATGAGCAGGGTGCGATCCGCCCAACAGCAACCCATTCAGGATATTTTTGCCCAGATCAATCAGCGCATCAATACTACCCTTGCCGAAAATCCGGGACATGATGAGGATGTGGCCTGGCAAAAAAAGAACATTCCCTATATAGGTGAATTGTTGATGGGACATGTGCGCTATGGCACGTTTGGAAAGAACAGCATTGAAAGCGTACACCCTTTTCTTCGCCAAAACAACTGGATGCATCGTAACCTGATCGTTGCCGGAAACTTCAACATGACCAATGTGGACGAGCTTTTTGGTAATTTGGTGGAATTGGGGCAGCACCCCAAGGAAATGGCCGATACGGTTACCGTTATGGAAAAAATAGGTCACTTTTTGGACGATGCCGTGGCCAAGCTCTACAAACAGATCAAAAAAGAAGGATTCAATAAAAGGGAAGCTTCCCCTTTGATCGCGGAACGGTTGAACGTGGCCAAGATCTTGAAAAAAGCTTCCAAGAACTGGGACGGTGGCTATACCATGGGCGGTTTGCTGGGCCATGGGGACGCCTTTGTGATGCGTGATCCTGCTGGAATCAGACCTGCTTATTATTACAAGGATGATGAAGTAGTCGTGGTGGCTTCGGAACGACCCGTGATCCAAACCGTTTTCAATGTAAAGTTTGAAGAGGTAAAGGAATTGGACCCAGGACATGCGGTCATTGTGAAGAAAAATGGAAGCGTTTCCTTGAAAGAAATCTTGGAACCCACCGAGCGTAAAGCGTGTTCGTTTGAGCGTATCTATTTTTCCAGAGGTAGCGATAAAGAGATTTATCAGGAACGAAAAAAATTGGGCAAATTGGTATTCCCCCAAATTTTGGAATCCATTAACCACGATTTAAAGAACACCGTGTTTTCCTATATCCCCAACACCGCCGAAACCTCATTTTTTGGGATGGTGAAGGAAGCCCAGAACTACCTCAACCTGAAAAAAGAGGAACAGATCTTGGCGCTTGGTTCCGATATCTCCCGGGAAAACCTGCATAAAATACTTTCGGTACGACCACGGATCGAGAAAGTGGCGATCAAAGATGCCAAACTAAGAACCTTCATTACACAGGATAGTAGCCGGGACGATTTGGTAGCCCACGTGTATGACATTTCCTATGGCTCTGTGAAGGAAAACGATAACCTGGTCATTATTGATGATAGTATTGTTCGCGGTACCACACTGAAACGAAGTATTCTGAAAATCCTCGACAGGTTATCACCAAAGAAAATCATCGTGGTGTCCTCTGCCCCACAAATCCGTTATCCCGATTGTTACGGCATTGATATGGCCAAACTGGAAGACTTTGTGGCCTTTAAAGCGGCACAGGCCCTACATGAAGAACACGGCACCACGCACAAGATTGAAGAAATCTATAAAAAGTGTCTGGCGCAAACCACATCCAAGGACAAAGACGTGGTCAATTACGTAAAGGAATTTTATGCCCCCTTTACCCCTGACCAGATCTCCAAGAAAATCGCAGAGATCCTGAGCCCGGAAGGCATCAACGCGGAAGTGGACATTATTTACCAAACCGTGGAAAGCCTACATGAGGCCTGTCCCAAGAACCTTGGGGACTGGTATTTTACAGGAGATTATCCCACACCAGGAGGTAACCGTGTAGTGAACAGGGCGTTCATCAACTTCTTTGAAGGGAAGAACGAAAGGGCATATTAACAAATCATATATCAGGGATGCCTTTACGTGCATTTCATCGATGAAACTAGCAGATTGGCGGGTTTTTATACGCTGGCAAACCCACAAACCTACTTTAGTATTGCCATAGCATAAGTAGGTTAAGTTCATGGTAAGATTTGGGGCAAAAAAGGTGGAAGCTATTCCACCTTTTTTATTTTATGGTTGTTCAAACTATCAACATAACTGATGGTTTTGTCCCGACAAATTGCCTTATTTTGATACCGTCAGAGCAACTTCTTCCTATTTATATCCAAACTTTCCGTACGATTTACTTAAGGTCTATTTTTAGGTTTGTTCGATTTTTATTCAAAAAAAGCTATATTGTCCTCGCTTTCCGTAGCAATATACCCCATACACCATTTTTTAATGTCCCTGTGCTCCGATCAATCTCGGGCCAGGCTAGTATGTTGTACCCCACAACTACCTTACTGTTTGATAACTTAACCTGACAAGGCATGAAAAGACTATGCTTGTGCCTCATATGGCCACTGGTGTTCCTTCTTCTGTTGAACGCATGTAGCCCCGGGGAGGCACCGTCCCAAGAGGACGACCCAAAAGAGCGGGGCTCCACCCCATTGGGCATCTCGTTGGAACAGATGGCACTGCAGGACCTGAACGACGAACCCGTTCGCACGGCAATCTCCCGCTTGTCATCAATGGGCGGGACAACGACTACCAAAAATATGGGTTCCGATCTTTATGGTTTTACCGTGGACACTTCCATGGTAAAGGTCATTACGCACGATGATGTGACATCCTATACTTTTCCGATAAAAAGGGGCCGCAACGATGGCAGTTTCTTCGAGAACCTGGTGCTACAGCGGAATCCATCGGGCAACCTGCAGGCTTTTCTGGTCAGGTACCACCTAAAGGATGGTATCCGTGCCCTTGCCGAACACGGCTCCTTTTCCTTTGAGGGGAGAAGGGAACTGTTCTCTTTGGATCTGGAAAGACTGGATGTTGGCCTTGTTGAAAAGAACGACACCTGCTATGACGTGGTGGAACTATGGTGCCACTTTGGGGGAACCGATCACCCCGCAGGGGAGATGTGCATTTTGGAGGCACAGCTCACGGGCGACGACCGGCTCTTCTACAAGGAATCCATGGTCTGTTTGATCGGGGGCTCCGGTAGCGGCATTCCCGGGGAACCTGATCTGGGAAATGGGGAGGGCGGCAACGGTGGCGGGGCCGGGTTCGAGGACCCCTATATCATCACCGCGCCCACAAATGTCGCCCTCTACGAATCTCAGCTCAAGGAATTTGCCAGTGGAAAGCTGTCCCAAGCAGAAAGGGGATATTACAATTCCGACTCCAACATCAAGAACATCGTGGACGGATACCTCATCGACAACGGGGTCTCCAACCTGGCCATGTTCAAGGCCAAGAACCATCTTTCCCTGGGATACGACCTCTCGCTAACGCCCCAACAGTTCGTATGGTATTTCCAGCACAGGGACTCCGGTGAGGTCGAGGACCTAAAGCAGTACCTGCAAGATCAGTCCAACTCCGCAAAGGCAAGAGCATTTGGGAAGGAGAGCATAAGCGCCTGGATGGATAACGGAGAAGTGGATTTTGAGGAAGAGATCATTTATCTTCTCGAAGGCTATCCGTGTCAAAAGAATATCATACAGGAAGCCCTTGCGGCTAACTCCCCTGTTACAGACTTGGTAAGGGATATTTTTAATAGTAATGTCAAGCCAACGATCACTATCCAAGCTTATAATCTCAACAATATTCTAGAAGGAGGAAATACACATGCCCAAAACGGAAATCCACTACATTATTTTATTACGATGAATACCCAACGGCTTGATGTTTCAACAGATATTGATATTGCAAGTACAGCCATACATGAGAGTGTTCATGCTTTACTGTTTTATTTTTATCAAGCAGGTTCGTTTCAATCCAATAATGAATCTTATGCTCAACTGGTTGAAGATTTTACAATTCACCAAGCTTCTTTTGGAGGCGACCACCATGAGTATATGCAAAATTTTGTTGGGGATATTGCAGATTCGCTATATAGTTGGTCTATCAATAATAATTATGTGCCAAATAATTTTACCGAATATGACACCAACGATTCCAATAATTATGATGGACTTAGAGAATATTTAGGCAAACTTGCTTGGAATGGTTTAACTGACACAGGTACTTTTGAGCTACTGTATCCAGAAGGAACTCTGGAAAGACAAAATATAATACAATTAATAAATTCAGAATCTTTACCTTATGAAAACTCGGCAAATCCATTTGGTACTCCTTGTGATTAGTCTATCCTTATTTATTGCTTGCAAGGCATTGCCCAAAGAAGAAACTTTGGTAAAAGAAACATATGGGATCATTAACACAATTCTTAATGATTATAAAAATCCCAACAAACCTTATGTTATAATAGAAGAAACAGTAGGACTGGCAATGGAAGACTTCAACAGTCACATGAACGGCCAAAAAGTATTGAATGATGAGGGCTACAATTCTGACCCATGTGCAATGAGCTATATTGAAGGCAAAGTGAAATTAAACAAAACCACCTTTAGATTAAAAACGTGGGATAAATCAAAAATCACTTATAATGAAGTAAGTTATATTAGTCGTGAAAAGCTGGGTAAAAACATATCTATGAAAGAGGCCTATGAACTTATGGGCAAACAAATTTTTAGTTTCTCTAATCCAATTTATGATAAAAGAATCATTAATGCAGTCATACTTGTCGATATTAGTAGAGAAGGTCAAATACTTCATTTTTTACAAAAGGAAAAAGGGGACTGGAATATCATTTGCCGGTATTACACCATTCATTATTAAAAAGAAAAACACCTTAGAAGATCTAAATATTAAATGGCGAATGTTTTAAGAATAAAATTAAAAACCCAAATTTAATCTATGCCTCGGACCGTCCCGATTTAGTAGCATTAATAAATCCGCCAAGACCGCTTAGGGTTCATTTGTCTAAACCCTATTTAAACAAGGATAAAACCAAAGCAGTCATATTCAGAATTATTGGGGGTAACGGATTTTTGATTTTAGCAAAAAAAGTCGATGGTAAGTGGCAGCTCTGTGGTGAAATCGAGTATATGGTTTCATAGCATGTAAGATTTAATTTTTCATTAGCCATAGCCGTTAGGGTTTGTCGGATATAATCCATAAAAAACGTGCAACTTTCTTGATTTTTATCAATTATTCAACACATATGAACACTTCAACCAAATAAAGGGAGTTTCATCTAAAAGCTTGTTGGGCAAAATGCCTCTTGCCGTACATTTGGAAGACCATAGCATAAGTAGGTTAAGTTCATGGTAAGATTTGGGGAAAGAAGGCGGAGAACACTCCGCCTTCTTTATGTTTGACTACCAACGATTTATCCATTTTATCGACGAACTGCACGTTTTATTTTTCCCCGGAAATTCAAAAATTTATCCCAAAACCTTTGTTATTTTACACAATACCAGTATTTTAGTCTCGCCATAGCATAAGTAGGTTAAGTTTATGGTAAGATTTGGGACGAAAAGGGCGGGGGCTTCCTCGCCCTTTTCTATTTTATAAACTTTGGGCAATAAAAAAAGCCGTGCACTAGGTACACGGCTCTTCATTTTTAAGAAGTATCCCTTATTTGGCAGCCTTATAATTCTCGGCCACTTTATCCCAATTGATTACATTGTAAAAAGAGGAAATATAGTCAGGTCTTCTGTTCTGATAGTTCAAATAGTAGGCATGTTCCCAAACATCCAAGCCCAAAATGGGTTGTCCGCCACAGCCTACACCGGGCATAATGGGGTTATCCTGGTTGGGAGTGGAGCAGATGTCCAGTTTACCTCCCTTTTGAACACACAACCAAGCCCATCCCGAACCAAATCGGGTAGCGGCCGCGGCTGAAAATTTTTCTTTGAATGCATCAAAGGAACCAAAGGCCGCATCAATGGCGCTGGCCAATTCTCCCGTAGGTGCACCTCCCCCGTTGGGGGACATGATTTCCCAGAAAAGCGAGTGGTTGTAAAATCCTCCTCCATTGTTCCTAACGGCCATATTGGTCATATCCAAATTCGTAAGAATATCCTCGATGGACTTTCCATCCAAATCGGTGCCCTTAATGGCATTGTTCAAATTGGTGGTGTAGCCGTTGTGGTGCTTGGTGTGGTGGATTTCCATGGTCCTAGCATCTATATTCGGTTCCAATGCATCGTATGCATACGGTAATTTAGGTAATTCAAAAGCCATAATAATTCTGTTTTTTGTGTTATTACTAATTATGGTAAAAATACGGGTTTTAACAAACATATTCCGCTAAAACCATGTTAACTTGAGGTCGCTAATCCTTATTTTGCGGGAAAAATGGCTTTGGAAGGTTCCAACTTTAAAATATACAGTGCTTCTGCGGGTTCGGGCAAGACCTATGCCCTGACCAAAGAGTATCTTAAACTGTTGTTGGCCCACGATTATCCCTTGAAGTTCAGACAGATTTTGGCCATTACTTTCACCAACAAGGCCGTGAATGAAATGAAAACAAGGATCCTGGACAATCTTCAGGGGTTTGGATTGGAAAAAGTGCCCAAAAAACAGGAATCGCTTTTTAAGGGACTTTGCCAAGAACTGGCCTTGAGCGCGGAACAATTAAGAACCCGATCCAAACTTATCCTTAAAAGGATACTTCACAACTATTCGTTTTTTGAAATATCGACCATAGATAAGTTCAACCATAAAATCATCAAGACGTTTGCGCGAGACTTGCATCTTTCCCAAAATTTTGAGGTGGAACTGAACCTTGACCTCCTTTTGGAAGAAGCGGTAGGCAGACTTTTGGAACGCGCAGGAAGTGATGAAGAATTGACGGAAGTGCTGATCGCTTTTTCCCTTGAAAAAATTGATGATGACAAAAGTTGGGACATTACCCGGGATCTCATCGAAATGGGAAAACTACTTTTTCAGGAAAACCATGCCGAACACGTAGAGCCTTTAAAATCGAAATCCATCGGCGATTTTCAGGATATCCAAAAGAACATTTCCATCCAGATGGGAAAAATAGGGTCGATCATAGAAGACAAGGCCGAAGCCGCCCTTCTAGAGATGGAAAAACAAGGTTTCGATTTTGTCGACTTTCCAAGGCAAACCCTCCCAAACCATTTTAAGAAAATGGTCGAGGGTGAATTGAGCCCCAGAGTATTGTACACTAGCAAAACGCTGGAACCTAGTTTGATTGAGGGCAACATTTTGAAAGCCAATGATAAACGGGATGCATCATCGCTGGCCAGCACTTTGCTGCAGGCCTATTTGACAATCAAGGAAGCCATTTATCGGCATAGCTACCTGAAAAACATCTATGGCAATATCGTGCCCATGACGGTACTGAACGAAATCGCCAAAGAAATCAAGAACATTGAACTCGACAAGGACATTATCCCCATTTCATCCCTGAACGCCATCCTCTCCAATGAAATCAAGGACCAGCCTGTTCCGTTTATTTATGAACGAATGGGCGAAAAATACCGCCATTACTTTATCGATGAGTTTCAGGATACCTCAAAAATGCAATGGGACAATTTGATTCCCCTGATCGGCAATGCCTTGGAAAGTGAAAATGAGAGACATGAGCATGGCTCCCTGTTTTTGGTGGGTGATGTGAAACAGGCCATTTACCGTTGGCGGGGTGGCAAGGCCGAGCAGTTTTTGGATCTTATGAACGGGAAATCACATCCCTTTGTAGTAGAGCCCAGCATCCATTCATTAGGTACAAACTGGCGTAGTCATGATGAAATTGTGGGCTTCAACAATACCTTTTTTACCACCGTAGCCCCAGTACTGAAAAATGAGGACTACCAAAACCTGTTTTTAAAGGATTCCCATCAAAAGACCAATAACAATCCTGGCGGTTATGTGCAGTTGACCTTTTTGGACAAGGATACTGAAGAAAAAGATGAGGTGTATTGCAACGCTGTATTGGAAACCATCCATCAAATACTCTCTGAAGGGTATTCCCATTCAGATATCTGTATCTTGGTACGCGACAATAAAAATGGCATGCTCTTGGCTGATTTTTTGGCAAGGAACGAAATTCCCATTATTTCTTCGGATGCCCTGTTGTTGGCCCACAATGACAAGGTAGGATTTTTGATCGCCCTCCTCAGGATATGTGAAAATGCCAACGACCGTGAAGCCGCTTATCAAATATTGATGTATCTGTCCCAAGGCGAAAAGGACATTCATGGGTTCATTTCAACAAACATGGACCAAATGGAACGCTTTCTTGGGCAAGAATATGGGTTCCTTATCTCAAAATTAAGGGGACAATCCGTGTTTACCTTGCTGGAAAAAGCCATTGCCCAGTTCAACCTTGGCGAGAGTTCCATTGCACATATCACCTTTTTGATGGATGAGGTGTTGGATGTGGAAAAACGGGAAGGCCCAAGTATATATGCATTTCTTAAATATTGGGAAGTAAAAAAATCATCACTTTCCATAGCGGCCCCGGAAGATGTGAATGCCGTTCGGATCATGACCGTACATAAGGCCAAGGGACTCGAGTTTCCTTTTGTCATCTTTCCTTTTGCCAATGCTCTTTTGGATGACAAAAGAAAGAAAAAGAAGGCTTGGGTGCCAGCGACGCCAACGGAATCTGATTTGGGTTTGAAGGAATTCCTTATCAATATGAACAAGGATATGGAAGCTTTCAATGAGGTTACATCCGATATCTATATGGACGAAGCCCAAAAATCCGTGCTGGATGCCATGAACGTGCTTTATGTGGCCCTTACAAGGCCCATAAAAGGCCTTTTCATTTTCACCGAAACGGGGAAAGATGTGGGTTCCGTTCAAGAATCCCTTTCCTATTCCGATCTTTTTCAGGAATACCTTAAAAGTAAGGGGCTCTATCAAGAAACCCAACTTACCTGCCGTTTTGGGTCGTTTCCCAAAAACATGGAAAATCAGCCTCAAACCGAAGCGGATGAAAACCATATCACCTATATCACCCGACCCAAAGGGGACACTGGCTTCACGATTTCAACCAAATCGGGAAGATTGTGGGACGATGAACGCATCGAAGCCATTGAAATGGGAAATGTTATCCATTTTGCACTGAGCCAGATCAAGTATGCGGAAGAGGTTCCCCAAGTAATTGAAAATCTGCAGTTAAATGGGTATTTCTCCAAGGATGCTGCAAAAGATATGGAGGATAAACTTTTAGAGGTGGTCACCCATCCGCAATTGAAGGACTTTTTCAAGGAAGGCCTACAGATACTGAACGAGCAGGAAATCCTTACGACATCCGGTATTTCTCTGCGCCCGGACAGGATCGTTATCTCGGGAAAAGAAGCCATCATCTTGGATTACAAGACTGGAAAGCCATCACCCTCACACAAAGAACAGATCATGCAGTACGCCGATGTGCTAAAAGAAATGGATTATGAAATCAAACATGCCATTATTGTTTATATTGACCAAAAAATAGAACCTGTTTTCGTTTAATTCATACAACCATGTACGGAAAAATTAAAGAACATTTGGCCAATGAGCTGGAAGCCATAAAAGAAGCCGGCCTTTTTAAAAAAGAACGCATCATCACTTCTCCCCAAGGGGCGGTCATCAAAATCTCCACGGGGCAGGAAGTTATCAATTTTTGCGCCAATAATTATTTAGGACTTTCCTCCCATCCCGAAGTGATCCAAGCAGCCAAAGATATTATGGACACCCATGGCTTTGGCATGTCGTCGGTCCGGTTCATATGTGGCACCCAGGACATCCATAAAGAACTGGAACAAAAAATCGCTGATTTCTATGGCACTGAGGATACCATATTATATGCTGCCGCCTTCGATGCCAATGGAGGGGTCTTCGAACCCTTATTGACCGAAGAGGATGCCATCATCTCGGATTCCTTGAACCATGCCTCGATCATTGACGGGGTTAGGCTCTGCAAGGCCAAACGGTATCGCTATGCCAATAGTGACATGGCCGATTTGGAGGCGCAACTCAAACAAAGTGAAAAAGACGGTGCCCGTTTCAAAATCATTGTTACGGACGGGGTCTTCTCCATGGATGGATTGGTAGCGCCATTGGATAAAATCTGCGACCTAGCTGATAAGTACGATGCCATGGTCATGATCGACGAGTGCCACGCTGCAGGTTTTATTGGTGAAACCGGACGCGGTACTTTAGAGGAAAAAGGTGTTATGGGTCGCATCGATATCATTACCGGAACATTGGGTAAGGCCTTGGGTGGAGCCATGGGAGGTTACACCACCGGGAAAAAGGAGATCATAGAAATACTGCGCCAACGCTCGCGCCCCTATTTGTTCTCCAATTCACTGGCACCGGCCATTGTGGGTGCATCCATCAAGGTTTTTGAAATGTTGGACAAGGACACTACCCTTCGGGACAAACTGCAGAGCAATACGGAATACTTCAAAAAAGGAATGAAAGAAGCCGGTTTTGATATCATCGATGGGGATTCCGCCATTGTTCCTGTCATGTTATATGATGCCAAACTTTCCCAAAAAATGGCCGATATGCTATTGGATGAAGGTATTTATGTGATCGGATTTTTCTATCCCGTGGTGCCAAAGGACAAAGCAAGGATACGGGTACAGTTGTCCGCAGCTCATGAAAAGGAACATTTGGACCATGCTATAAATGCATTCATCAAGGTAGGAAAATCGTTAAAAATCGTCTAAAATCGTTGAAATGCAGCAAAACCACTGGCAAATGAGTCAAAAAAAAAGAAATTTAGATTTTGTTAATAAGTCTTAACAACTTACATTTGCTGCTGATAAACACTTAAACTTAAAATTTTGAGCATGAAACATCTTAGCAAATTATTGGTTGTTGCCCTTGTTTTTGTAGGGGTTAACAGCATACAAGCGCAAGACGAGAATAACCCATGGCAAGTAAGCATTGGAGTTAATGCGATAGACGCTTATCCTACTAACGATAGCAACAATCCATACTCAAGCAGTACGTTGTTTGATGAGTACTTTAATGTGTCAGACCACTGGAACATCTTGCCTTCTGTCTCTTATGTTGCCGTTTCCAAGTATATCGGTGATGGTTTCTCTGTAGGTGCAAGAGGTTCTTTGAACAGAATCGAAAAAGTTGGAGATATGTCTGTTGACGATCTTTCACACTATGCTATTGATGGTACCATTAAATACAACATCCTAAAAAACACTACTGTAGATCCTTTTGTTGAAGTAGGTGGTGGTTACACTTGGATTGACGAGATCGGTGCTGGAACCGTAAATGGAGGTGTCGGTGTTAACTTTTGGTTTTCCGAAAATGTTGGCCTGACTCTTCAAACACAATACAAGCATGCTTTTGAAGATTATTTGATGAGTCACTTCCAACATATGGCTGGTATCAGCATCAAGTTCGGTGGTACCGATACTGATGGTGATGGTATCTACGACAAAGATGATGCTTGTCCAGAAGTTGCCGGTTTGGCTGCTTTCAACGGTTGTCCTGATTCTGACGGTGACGGTATCGAAGATTCTAAAGATAGCTGCCCTAACGCTGCTGGTCCAAAAGAATTGAACGGTTGTCCTGATTCTGACGGTGATGGTGTTGCCGATAAAGACGATGCTTGTCCAAGCACTCCAGGTCTTGCTTCTCTAGCTGGATGTCCTGATGCTGACGGTGACGGTGTTGCCGATAAAGACGATGCTTGTCCAAACGAAGCAGGTCCTGCTGCCAACAAAGGATGCCCATGGCCTGATTCTGACGGTGACGGTGTTCTTGACAAAGACGATCAATGTCCAGACGTAGCCGGTACTGTTGCTAACAACGGTTGTCCAGAAGTAACTGAGGAAGTTCAAAAACAATTGAACGATTACGCTAGAACTATTTTGTTCGATACTGGTAAATCTTCCATCAAAGCAGAATCTACTTCTGTAATGGTAGACATCATCCAAATCTTGAACGAGTATCCTAACGCCAAGTTCACTGTAGAAGGACACACTGATAGCCAAGGTAGTGATGCTACTAACCAAGCGCTATCTGAAAAGAGAGCTAACGCCGTTAGGGATTTCTTGATCGACAAAGGAATTTCTGCTAGCAGATTGACTGCCATTGGTTACGGTGAATCCAAGCCAATTGCTACCAACAACACAAGAGCTGGTAGAGCACAAAACAGACGAGTTGAGATCAACTTGGTGAAATAATAAAGGAAAACAAAAGTTTTCTTTGAAAAGGCTCCCGATAATTCGGGGGCCTTTTTTATTTTTAATATATGCACAAAACCTTTCTAGAATATGTTCTGGACGATCTGGAAAAAAAGCAATTGCCCGTTGCTTCATGCACCTTTGTGTTACCCAGTAAACGTTCCGGAACTTTTCTAAAAAAGCATATTTCCAAAAGGCTTAAACAAAATATCTTTTGTCCAAAGATTCTATCCATCCAAGATTTTATTGGGGATATTTCTGGTTTAACCCAAGCAACCAATATAGATTTGCTCTTATTACTTTTTGATGTCTACAAAAATTCAGGCATTAAACAACATGATGATTTTTCCTCTTTCATCAAATGGGGGCAGACCTTGCTATTGGATTTTAATGATATTGACGGGTATTTGATCCCAGCAAAGGACATCCTCAACTATCTCTCTGCTATCAAGGAACTCAACCATTGGTCCCTTAAAAAGGAAAAAACCGAAATCATTGAAAACTACCTTCAACTCTGGGGTAGTTTGGAGCGAATATACCAGGAGTTCACATCAACTTTGCTGGAACAGAAAAGGGCCTACCAGGGTTTGGTTCAGCGCGTGGCCGTGGAAAAATTGGACAAAAGCCATGTGGCCCATCCCGAACATCCTGTAATTTTTGTGGGATTCAATGCCCTAAACAATGCTGAAGTAACTATCATTCAGCATTACCTAGAGCATGGCAACACTTATGTCTATTGGGACATCGACTCCTATTTCCTGAACGACCCGGTACACGATGCAGGGCTGTTCATCAGAAATTACCAACGGGAATGGCCCTATTATATCCATCAATCCAAAATTGAGCCCCAAAACAGTTTTCTTACTGAAAAGCATATGGAGATAACCGGGGTCCCGAAAAGCATCTCACAAACGAAATACGTAGGTCAACTCTTGCAACGAATGGATTCTGAAAAAGGCGTAGACCTGCAAAACACTGCAGTGGTCCTTGCAGATGAAACTTTGTTGGACCCCATGTTGAAAGCCGTTCCCAAAGACATTGACCATGTGAACATCACTATGGGTCTCCCTTTGAATAAAACTGTGCTATACTCCTTCTTTTTAACCTTTTTAGAAGTCAACATTGGTGTTTCGGATAGAGGGTGGTTCTATAAAAATGTGTTGGAGTTGTTGGCCAATCCTTATTTGTTGACCATCTCTTCCGCCCAAAAAATCGATTTTGCCAGATTGATGGCCAAGGATATCAAAGAAGGGAATTGGTTGTATGTTACGGAGAGAACGCTCACCAAATATGAAGGTGTAGAGGAAACGCTCTCCATTCTTTTCCCAAAAGAAAGCATCAACCCAAAACAATGGATCCACAATAGTTTACAACTGATCCAGAAATTGAAGGATATCTATCAGGCCCAACAAAACTCCCTAGAGCTGGAATACCTGTACCGGTTCTATTCCCTGTTCAATCAATTGGACCAATACTTGGATGGTGTGGATTTTGTGTCAGAACTGAAATCGGTCAAAAACCTGTTCAAACAATTGGCATCCATGGAAACCTTGGATTTTATTGGGGAACCCTTGACAGGCCTTCAGATCATGGGGATGTTGGAAAGCCGAAACCTAGACTTTGAAACCGTTATCATTACCTCGGTAAATGAGGGAATCCTACCGTCTGGCAAGTCCAACAATTCCTTTATTCCGTTTGATGTAAAGCGGGATTATGGACTCCCAACGTACAAAGAAAAGGATGCTATCTATACCTATCACTTTTACAGGCTCATACAGCGGGCCAAAAACGTTTATATTATCTACAATACCGAACCCGATGTACTTGAGGGAGGAGAAAAAAGCAGACTTATCACACAATTGTTGACCGATGAAAATCTAAAGCCGTATATCACCCATACCATTGCATCCCCGCAGGTGAAAATAGACCCCAGACCACCTGTGGAACTATTTAAACAAGGTGCATTGCTTGAAGACATCAAGGCGTTTGCCCTAAATGGGTTTTCCCCTACTTCTTTGACCAATTACATTAAAACCCCCATTGATTTCTACACTAGAAATATTTTGAAAATCAATGACTTGGAAGAAGTGGAGGAGAACATTGCAGCCAATACCTTTGGCACCATAGTCCACGACAGTTTGGAGCAATTGTACACGCGTTTGGTCGGAACGCTATTGACCAAGGACAATATTTCTGCCTTAAAGCCCAAAGTTTCAGCCATTGTTAAACAGCAATTTCTAGGAACCTTGGCAGGGGTTGACATTAAAAAAGGCAAGTACCTATTGGTGTACAATGTCATCGTGAAATATCTCACCAACTTTATAGACTTGGAACTGGAAGAGGTGAAAAAGCACCAAATAAAGTTGTTGGCCTTGGAGCAGAAATACGTGGAAGAGCTTCACATTCCTTCCTTGGATTTTCCCATCATCTTGAAGGGCACTTTGGACCGCGTGGATGAAGTGGATGGAACCCTACGCATCATCGACTACAAAACCGGCAAGGTAGAGCCCAAAAACGTGAAAATCACGGATTGGGAAGAACTCATCACCAATTATGATAAAAGCAAGGCCTTCCAATTGCTCTGTTATGCCTACCTATATGCGAAAAAACATCCCGTTCAGCAGATGAAGGCAGGCATTTATTCCTTTAAAAGTTTAAGTCAAGGATTGTTCTCCTTTACCGAGGACAAAAATCCAATTATTGATCAGCAGACTCTTTCCACTTTCGAAAGGTACCTGAATCGTCTTATCCTCGAAATCTGTTCTGTCGAAATTCCCCTCACCGAAAAAAAGGATTGATCATTTCAAATCGGGGCGAGTAGGACGCACCTCAATTTTGCTAGGCAAGGTCCGTGGGTGCATCAACAACAAGTCCACTACCAATTGCCCGATATCTTCTGGTTGAATTTTCCATGCATCTTGCTCAGAAGGAACGTGATCGTTGAAATGTGTCGCCACAGAACCTGGCATGATGGTGGTAACCTTGATATTATACTTTCTCAGATCCAACATGGCGGCTTGGGTAAAGCCCACTACCCCAAACTTGGTAGCATTGTACCCTGCCGCAGTGGCAAAAAAGTTGGTGCCCGCCAAACTGGCCAAGGTCATATAATATCCTTCGGACTCTTTTAGCGCCTCCACAGAAGCCTTTAGTGTATGGAACACCCCATTTAAGTTGGTGTCGATCATTTGGTGCCAGTCCTTATCGGACATTTCATCAATTGGGGCAAAATGCCCAACGCCCGCATTGGCCATCACCACATCCAATCGGCCCCATTTCTCCAATACGGCTTTTACCGCCTTCACTTCATCTTCCAACTTGGATACATCGGAGACCAATCCCAAAACATTATCATTGTTGAAGTTTTTTAAAGCTTCTTCTACACTTTTGGGACTTCTCCCACTAATGGCCACTTTCATGCCTTTCTCCAAAAGGCTTTCCGCGATTCCATATCCTATTCCTTTTGTGCCCCCGGTAATGTAGGCCACTTTTCCAAGTAAACTCATGATAATGTATTTTGTAGTAAAGTTCAAAAAAGAGGAGGGCAAAAACAAAAAAACCATCCTAAAGGATGGTTAATTAATGTTTAGTGGCAACAAAACGCGGGATTCATCTTAATCTAAGATGGGTCAATCCGATGATTTTTTTGATATCATTACTCTTACTTGTGGAATAGCAACATTAGTCAGAAAAGAATCCGAGAAAGAATTCAATCGTAACAAAACCCTACCCTACTCGTCGAATTATTACAATCAATCAAAAAACAACATGTCAAAACCAGCAGCACAAAAGAAAGAAACATGGAATACTTTAGGTGTCTTTTTCATTCTACTCATCTCTTTTAGTTCAATTGCATACTACGCAATTTTAAAATTAAATCCTACAAGCATTTATGTAGGTTTATTGATGATTTCCCCTGCTTTGGCCGCTTTTCTAACTTTAAAAATCAAGAAAAGGCCCGTTTCAAGTTTACCTTGGAATTTGAAGGATCTGAAATACTTAAAACTCTCGTTCTTCACTCCAATACTTTATGTCTCCATAGCTTACGCTTTACTATGGGTCTTTGGTCTTGGAAATTTGGCGAATACTGAAACCATTACCGAATGGAGTAACGAATTGGGTATTGGGGAATCCAATCAAATGCTTGTCATAGTTGCAATGGTTTTTTTATTGTTAACAGTTGGAGTAATTAAAAACTTGGGTTCCACCTTGGGTGAAGAAATCGGTTGGCGAGGTTTTCTCATATTCGAATTGCGAAAAATCATGTCTTTTAAGGCGCTTGCCATTTTCAGTGGTATTGTTTGGGCTGTTTGGCACTACCCCATAATCTATCTTATTTACGGAAAAGGGGGCGACCTTCTAATACATATGGGTGCTTTCACTATAATGATTATTGGCATATCGGTGATTTTGGCCTATTTTACTTTTAAATCCAAAAGCTTGTGGCCAGCTGCCATTTACCATTCCGTTCACAATATTTACATACAGAAAATATGCTCCCCTTTGACCACATCAAATGACAACACGGCATTTTGGATAGATGAATATGGATTCATGATTCCCATTGTTACGACTGTTTTTGCGATTTACTTTTTAATAAAGGCTGGGAAGGAAAAGTTGTAGCATAAAAAACACCTTGTTCAGGTGCTTTCAATTTTGTGGAGAATACCGTCCCGATAGCCATCGGGAGAACCGGTGGCCTTTCCGAAAGCCTTCGGAACGCTCTAGCCAGTATGCCCTTCAGCAATAAGTAACTCAATATATTTTCTACTCTTCTTTTCCTTAATTTCTCTCTCCCTTATCATAGCTTTACCCCTTGTTGAAAAACTCTCAGTATCCTTTACTTCCCAATCAGTTACCATTTTTGTGTATTTAGACCTGCCACCTTTGTGTCTGGCCATCCGGTCGTTCAAATCTTGACAATGCCCCACATAATAACGATCAACCGATTCACTGTATAAAATGTAAATAACAAACTCCATAAAAAATATTTTCATTTTGAGGCTCCAGTATTGGAAATAGCACCTGTGGCCTTTCCAAAACCCTCGGAAGGCTCCAGCCATAAGGCTCCCAAATATGCCTAAATGAAAAAAGCACCCCGTTTCTTGAGGTGCTTCTGTTTTTTGTGGAGAATACCGGATTCGAACCGGTGGCCTCTTGCATGCCATGCAAGCGCTCTAGCCAACTGAGCTAATCCCCCAAAGAGAGCGCAAAGGAAATACTTTTTCTGAAAGTATCAAAATTTACGGCCCTTCCTTAATCTTTTTTAACGCTCAACACCAATACGGGCACCGGTACATAAAATTCCGACTTCAGAATGGTGTTCTTCTCCCAAAGCTTCTTGAAGAACCCACGTTTTCTTCTAAAAACACACAGCATATCCGGATGCTCTTCATGGTAAAACTCGGTCACTCCCAAATAAGTGGTGGCATTTTCGGTAATGGTCAGTTTCTTGCTCAAATCCAAAAGGGCGGTGTTGACCTTTAGGTCATCCTCGGAATACCCCGGTCTTTTCACCAACAATAGACTTACCTCCGATTTAAACTTGTTCTTGATGGTCGCCAACGGAGTCAGAATGCTGCTCCTTTTCAAAATACCGGATCCAAAGGCGGTCATTATCTTTTTGATCGGCTTAAAAGTAGTCCCCTTGGGCACGATCAAGGTTGGGATGTCAGTCTGTTTGATAATCCGTCCTGAAGTGTTGCCCAAATACAATTCTTCTTGGATATCATTGCTTCGTGGGGCAATGATGATCAGATCGATTCCCAATTCCTTGTCGATATCGTTCAACCCATCCACAATATCACCGTTATAAGTCGCAATTTTGATCTCCACATGTTTTGTGTCCACTTGATCGATCACCTCTTTCAAATGCTCTTTACCGCTCTTGGCCACCTTTTCTTCCACATTCGCCAAGCTCCCAACTGCTGTCGTAACCGAAAACACATCCATCACATAAATTTTGGCGCCGAAATTTGTAGCAAAATCAACGGCATATTGCAATGTTTTTGAAGAATCCGGGGATGTCCCGATCGGTACAAGAATGTTGTTCATGGTTTGGCGATTATGATTAAACCTTAAATTTACAATTAAATTGAAACGAATCAATGATACGACGCGCAAAGATATCTGAAATCCCCGATATCTTATCCATTACCCGATTATGTGCCCTAAAAATGGAGCAAAACGGCATTTATCAATGGAACGAGCATTATCCTTCCAAAGCGGCTTTTCTTAAAGATGTGGAACGGGAAGAACTGTATGTCATCGAGGAAAATGGTTCCGTGTTGGGCACCATTGTGGTTTCCACTTTTATGGACGAGGAATACCGACCCATCCAATGGCTCATGCCAAATGGCAACAGCACCTACATCCATCGTCTTTCGGTACATCCCGAGCATCAAGGCAAAGGCTTGGCACAACAACTGATGGATTTTGCTGAAGATTATTCCAAAAAGAATCATTTTGTCTCCGTACGCTTGGACACCTTTTCACAGAACCATCGAAACCAACGATTCTATGAGCAAAGGGGCTATCAAAAATTAGGAGATATTTTCTTTCCCAAACAAAGCGAACATCCCTTTCATTGTTACGAATTGGTGCTGTAACTTACCAACGGTTTGAACACACAGGTAAATTTTAGGACCATCAACCAATTGGCAATTCCGGCCACCATTTCGGGCATTGCGGAGCCGATTCTTTCCATTACGGATACGGCCATTGTGGGCAATATTCCCACGGATAGTTTGGAGTCGCTAGCGGCAGCGGGCATTGTTGGTTCCTTTTTATCGATGTTGATTTGGGTCTTGGGACAGACGCGTAGTTCCATTTCGTCCATAATTTCCCAATATTTGGGGGCAGGAAGGTTGGAAGAAGTAAAACATCTTCCCGCCCAGGCCATTTTCTTCAACATTTTGTTGAGCGTGGTCGTATTAGTATCAACCGTTTTTGTCATCGAGGATATTTTTACACTGTTCAATGCTACCGGAAAAATTTTGCACTATTGTGTTTCTTATTATTCCATTCGGGTTTGGGGATTTCCGTTGACGCTTTTCACATTTGCCATTTTTGGCATTTTTCGAGGTTTGCAAAATACCTTTTATCCCATGGTCATCGCCATTATCGGAGCGGTGTTGAACATTGGCCTCGATTTTCTTTTGGTCTACGGTGTGGAAGGATGGGTTCCTGCCATGTATCTGGAAGGTGCTGCGTGGGCCAGCTTGATCTCCCAGGCTATAATGGCCCTTTTGGCCTTCGTTCTACTGATGAAAAAAACCGAAATCAGCATGAAGTTGGTCTTCCCGCTCAATAAAGAACTGAAACGGGTCGTTTTTATGAGCCTCAATCTTTTTGTCCGCGCCATTGCCCTTAACGTAGCTTTAATCCTGGCTGTTCGCGAAGCCACTGCCCTGGGTGATCGTTTCATCGGGGCACATACCATTGCCATCAACCTATGGTTGTTCGCGGCGTTTTTTATTGATGGATTTGCGGCCGCTGGCAACAGTATGGGCGGAAAACTTTTGGGGGCTGGCGATTATGACGGTCTTTGGAAATTGGCCAAAAAAATTGTGTTGTATGGCATGGTGGTCAGTTTCATTTTGATGATGGGCGGATTCCTCTTCTATCACCCAATCGGACATCTTTTTTCAAATGATACCTTGGTACTGGATACCTTTTACGGCATATTCTATATTGTGATTTTCGGATTGCCCATGAACACTCTGGCTTTTGTTTTTGATGGCTTGTTCAAGGGATTGGGAGAAATGAAATATTTACGGAATGTGTTGCTCACTGCAACCTTTTTGGGATTTGTGCCTTCCCTCTACCTAGGCAAATTTTTGGGATGGGGTTTTTATGCTATTTGGGTGGCCTTTGTCATTTGGATGTTAATCCGTGGATTTGCCTTGCTCTGGAAATTTGATAGAAAATTCAGGCCCTTGGTTCAAAACCCGTAATTTAGCAGCGTCAAAGGTCAGACATCAGATTTAAGAGAACTGATAATTGTTTAATGCTCATGGTAAATTGTTCATTGAAACATGTCAACAGATAGAGTCAACGGAAGTTTATACACCAAAATAGAAAACGGAATCGCCATCGTAGAGTTTGGCCATCCTGCCAGTAATTCCTTTGTTTCTGAATTGTTGGACCGATTGACCAAAGAGTTTGGCAAGCTTGCGGTTAACAGGGAAGTGTCTATTATTGTCCTAAAATCCGAAGGTGATCGTGCCTTTTGTGCTGGGGCATCCTTTGATGAACTCGTAGCCATTTCCAATCTTGAGGAAGGCAAACAATTTTTTAGTGGATTTGCCAATGTCATCAATGCTATGCGTAACTGTCCTAAGCCTATCATCGGGCGGGTACAGGGCAAGACCGTTGGCGGCGGGGTCGGTTTGGCAGCGGCCTGCGATTATGTACATGCCACTGTGGAAGCCGCCATCAAATTATCGGAGATTTCCATTGGCATCGGTCCTTTCGTAATTGCCCCTGCCGTGGAACGAAAAATGGGCAAGGCTGCGTTGGCCGAACTCACTTTGTATCCCACGGAGTGGAAAAATGCGTATTGGGCCAAGGAAAAAGGACTATATGCCAAAGTTTATGACTCTATTTCGGAAATGGACAAGGAATTGGACGTCCATCTTCAAAAATTGGCCACCTACAATCCTGAGGCCCTATCACAAATGAAAAAAGTGCTCTGGGAAGGAACCGAACATTGGGACAAGCTCCTTTTGGAGCGCGCTGAGGCTTCAGGAAAATTGGCGCTGTCACCAAACACTAAAAAAGCATTGGAAAAGTTTAAAAAATAAATATAGAAAAATGAGAAGTATCTTCCCCCTATTGGTCGTAGTCCTAGTTGTGGTCTATGTAGTCAATAAAATACGCAACGACAGAAAGTTCAAAAGATAGATGAAGGATATTACCTTGCCGGAAGGCAAAAAGGTCTATTTTGCAAGTGATAACCACCTTGGGGCTCCCACCCGAAAGGATAGTCTGCCACGGGAAAAAAAGTTCGTGGCATGGCTGGATTCCATCAAGCATGATGCATATGCCATTTTCTTGATGGGCGACCTGTTCGACTTTTGGTTCGAATACAGGACCGTTGTCCCCAAAGGATTTACCCGCACTTTGGGCAAATTGGCGGAGCTTTCGGATATGGGCATCCAGATTACCTACTTTGTGGGCAACCACGATCTATGGATGAACGGCTATTTTGAAGAGGAGTTCAACATTCCTGTATACCACAAACCCCAACAATTTTTGATCAACAATACTTCCTTCTTCATTGGACATGGAGATGGACTAGGCCCACATGACAAAGGGTTCAAACGGATGAAAAAGGTATTCACCAATCCAGTGGCCAAATGGTTTTTCAGGTGGTTGCATCCTGATTGGGGTGTTCGTTTGGGGCAACATCTATCCGTGAACAACAAGATCATTTCCGGGGAGGCCGATGCCACTTTTTTGGGCGAGGACAAAGAATGGCTCATCCTGTATGCCAAACGAAAACTGGAACAGCAACATTACGATCATTTCATCTTCGGACACAGGCATCTTCCGTTGGAGATCCAACTCAATGAAAAATCCACTTACACCAACTTAGGCGATTGGATTTCCTATTTTACCTATGCCGTTTTTGATGGAGAAAAATTGACCTTGCAGAAATTGGATGCTTAATCCTTTTCGTGCTCGTCAATATCCTTTTGAAGATCCAACCTTCTAAATGTAGGCGAAATTATGGCGGTGGTACCCACTGTTAAAATGGTCATGCATCCTCCAAACACCACTGCGGTAACGGTACCCAATAATTTTGCGGCTAAACCACTTTCAAAAGCCCCCAACTCATTGGAAGAACCCACGAACATGGAGTTTACCGAAGCGACCCTTCCTCTCATATTATCTGGTGTTTTCAATTGCAAGATGGTCTGACGGATAATCATGGAAACCCCATCCACCGCTCCACTGAGGAACAAGGCTACAACGGAAAGCCAGAACAATTCGGAAACCCCGAAAACGATAATGCAGATGCCAAAGGCAAATACAGCGAGCAACAATTTTTTCCCAGCATTTTTATGTAGTGGAAAACGCGTGGAACCCAACATGGTGAGAGATGCTCCAATGGCCGGAGCGGCCCTTAAAATGCCAAACCCTTCAGAACCTACGTGTAAAATATCTTGGGCATAAACAGGCAATAGCGCCACGGCTCCACCAAAAAGTACTGCAATCATATCCAAGGTCAGTGCCCCGAAAATGGCCTTGCTGCCAAACACGAATTTGAGACCATCCTTCAAGCTTTGGAAAACAGGTTCCCCGATCTTAGGGTTCAAAATGGGTTTTTTGGGAATCTGAAATAAGAAAAGGAGGGCCATCAAAGAGAAACCGAAAATGACACACATACTCCAATGCACCCCAATCCAACTGATGGAGAAACCGGCCAATGCAGGACCCAATACCGAGGCCAATTGCCAAGTGGAGCTACTCCACGTAGCGGCGTTGGGATATATTTTTTTGGGAACGATCAAAGCAATCAATGAGAAAATCGTGGGACCTAAAAACGAACGGACCAACCCGCCCAAAAATACCAAGGCATAAATGGAATACAGGATTTTTTTCGGCGCCCAAGATTCCTGTAATCCTGGCCAACTCAACACAAACAATCCCAGACTTATCACGGAAAATCCTGCGATACAAGTCACCAAAAGGTTGCGCTTTTCCCGTTGATCCACGATGTGACCAGCAAACAAGGCCATGCCCACAGCAGGAATCACCTCCATCAGTCCGATGATACCCAAGGAAAGGGGATCTTTGGTCAAGGAATATACTTGCCACTCGATTACGATAAACTGCATGGACCAGGCAAATACCATGGCAAAACGAACCAATAAAAAAATGTTGAACTCCCTATATCGGAGCGCGGCGTATGGATCCATAAATGTCTAGCGAATGTCTCTTAGTTTCAGTTGAAGGCTCACCGTTCCGTTCCATTCATTTTCATCAAGCGAAAATACGGCATCGAAAGGTTTTACACTCTTCACTAGACCCATTTTATTTCCAAGATTGAACCCAATGGCACCAATCGGTGTTGACCCATTCTGATAGAGGGCACATTTTAAATGTTTTTCGTCTTCCCCAACACCCCGGGCATAGCCGGTGTCCTTGAGTCCCTCGGCCATAAAAATCGGGGTCATGTTCCCAGGACCGAATGGTGCGAACTGCTTTAGGATGCGCATCAGTTTGGGAGAAATTTGGTCCATCTCAATCTTGGCATCGATACTGATCTCGGGTTGCAACAATTTCGGGTCGATAGTCTCTGCGACTACCTTTTCGAATTGTTGCTTAAATGTTTCGTACCGTTCTTCCACCAAGGTAAGCCCGGCAGCATACATATGTCCCCCGAACTGCTCCAAACAATCGGAGCACTCTTCTAGGGCGTTGTAAATATCAAATCCTTTTACGGATCGCGCTGAGGCTGCCAATTTATCACCACTTTTGGTAAAGACCAAAGTAGGTCGGTAATAGGTTTCGGTGAGTCGGGAAGCCACGATACCGATGACTCCTTTATGCCAGTTTTCGTTATAGACCACCGAAGTAAAGCGCTCTTCTTCCTGGTTATTCTGAATCTGCAATAGGGCTTCTTCGGTAATTTCCTTGTCCAAACTTTTGCGCTCCGCATTGAAGGACTCAATTTCCTTGGCGTATTTTTGGGCCGTGGCCAAATCGGTTTCTTTCAAAAGTGCTACTGCATGTTGACCGTGTTTCATCCTTCCAGCGGCATTGATCCTTGGTGCCAGAATAAACACCACATCGGTAATGGTCAATTCTTTTTTATTCACTTGATCCAAGATAGCCTTAAAACCAATTCTTGGTGATGCATTGATGACCTGCAATCCAAAGTAGGCCAAAACCCGGTTTTCACCCGTTATGGGAACAATATCCGCAGCAATGGCCGTGGCCACCAAATCCAAACACGGGACCAGTTGTTCTATGGTGATTCCCTTGGATGCTCCCAAGGCCTGTATCAATTTAAACCCCACCCCACAACCACAAAGCTCCTTGTAGGGATAAGGGCATGCCTCCTGCTTGGGGTCCAAAATGGCAACGGCATCGGGCAAAATGTCACCTGGTCTATGGTGGTCACAAATGATGACATCGATACCTTTTTCCTTGGCATATTGTACTTTTTCCACCGCCTTTACGCCACAGTCCAAGGCAATGATCAGGGAAATGTCGTTATCCTCGGCAAAATCGATTCCCTGAAAGGAGATTCCATAACCTTCGGAATAACGATCGGGAATGTAGGTGGCCACATTGTGATAGTATTCCATCAAAAAGGAAGACATCAACGCTACGGAAGTGGTGCCATCCACATCGTAATCGCCATAGACCAAAATGTTCTCCTCATTTTCAATGGCCTGCTCAATGCGCACAACCGCTTTGTCCATGTCCTTCATCAAAAAAGGATCGTGCAAATCAGAAAGCTCGGGCCGGAAAAAGGCCTTGGCCTCTTCATAATTGGTAATGCCCCTTTGTAGCAAAAGTTGCGCTATAAGCTTTTCAACTTTGAGTTCTTGGGAAAGGTTGTCAATCTCTTCCTGGGTAGGTTTGGGTTTTAGGGTCCAACGCATGGTGCTGTGTTTTAGTTCATGACGGATTTGGGTGATTCTTCCTGCATTTCAAACCTTTTCATCAGCGAAAAAGTGATGCAAATATGGGCGAGGTAGTAGGTTGGCGTAATCAAAAAATCGAAGGTGTGGTAATCCATAAATTCCTTGAAAGAAATGATGGTATCGGAAAATAAAATCATGATAATCCCAAACACATAGCTCCACTTGACCACTCCGTTTACTTTCATCCCAACAGATGCTCCCAGTGAAAAACAGGAAATGAGCAAGTAGATCAAGGAAGCTATCATCAAAATTATATCGGTAAAGGTGGGGTACAGCATCACAAAAAAGAATATGAGATACGCTGCCAGTACCACTCCAGTGAATGCCCATTGGACCCTTCCGTTCATAAGAGCATAGGCCAGATAGCCTACATGGGCCAGAAAGAACAAGGCTATCCCCTTTACGAACATCATGCTGTCTCCGTTCATATTGGAGAGAAACCAATCCCCAATGATGGAGAACAGGAACGCCGCAATGATCATCCAAATATCCTTGAATATTTTGTCTTTTTGGAACTGAAGCATCATTAAAATGATGATGCCCATTCCTGCCGTGCCGGATTTATAAAGAAAGTTGGAGGTAGTAACCCCTAATATGGCCAATATGCATGAAACCAACAACAACCCATAAACCCAATTTTTTCTTAGCCACATTTTGATAGACTTTTAAATGTTGATAAATTAAAATAGGAGCCAGGGGTTATTGTCCTAAACGTTGCACCTATTTATGGTGGTACAAGATTTTGATGTCCAATTTGGCAAATTTTCGGAACATTTCCATCACCCCACAATATCTTTCCACGGAAAGATCGACCGCCTTTTTCAGTTTATCCTCCTTAAGGTTGGATCCGGTGAAATGGTATTCGATTACCACGGAATCGTAATATTTAGGGTGTTCCTCGGTGAGGTTTGCTATGGTATCTATTTTAAATTCATCCACTTCCAATTTCATCTTTTGGATAAGGGAAGCGACATCCAGACCAGAACATCCGGCCAAAGAGGACAACATCAATGCCTTGGGCCTAAAACCCGAGCCATCGCCACCACTTTCGGGTCCCGCATCAATCTTTAAGGTATGCCCAGAGGGGTTGTTGCTTTCAAACGCCATTCCACCTAACCAAGTGGTTGTGATATGATTTGTCATGAAGTCAAATTTTTGTTTCTTGTATAGTCCAAAAATACGATTAAAAATATCATCCATGGCTTTAGTAAATCCCCTTGACCCGAATCATGATCCGGAAACCAAAAAACTGGCTGAATTCTTTAATGAAACCTTGGGGTTTTGCCCCAATTCGGTATTAACGATGCAACATCGGCCAGCCATTTCAAAAGCCTTCATCAACCTCAACAAGGCGGTGATGGCCAATGAAGGTCGCGTGACCTCTGCCCTAAAACGAATGATTGCCTGGGTGAGTAGCAACGCCACAGGATGTCGCTATTGTCAGGCCCATGCCATTAGGGCCGCGGAACGGTATGGGGCCGAGCAGGAGCAATTGGATAATATTTGGGAATACCGTACCCATCCTGCCTTTTCCGAAGCGGAACGTGCCGCACTCGATTTTTCGTTGGCCGCTTCGCAAGTCCCAAATGCCGTTACCAAGAACATCAAGGATAGGCTTTACCAATTTTGGAACGAAGGGGAAATCGTGGAAATGTTGGGGGTTATCTCCTTGTTTGGTTACCTCAACCGTTGGAATGATTCCATGGGGACTTCCATTGAGGATGGGGCCGTGGAAAGTGCCGAACTCTATCTAGGCAAACATGGCTGGGAAAAGGGGAAACATGATGGGTCTAGATACTAAGTTTTAGGCCTCAGTCTGTTAGATGGTACGCGATTATGTGCTGTAACTCTGACAACACTTCTTCCCCAAACCAAGGGTTTTTGCCCAACCAAAACCGATTTCTGGGTGATGGATGGGGCAAGACAAAATATTGGGGCAAATATGCTTTGTAGTTTTTAACGGTCTCGGTTAAATTCTTCTGTCTTTCATTTCCCAAGTAATAGCGCTGTGAATGCTGCCCTATCAGAAGTGTCAGTTTCAAATTGGGCATTTTCTCCAAAAGGGATTGGTGCCACAGAGGCGCACATTCCGTCCGTGGAGGCAGGTCGCCAGATTTTCCCTTACCAGGATAACAAAATCCCATGGGTATTTGTGCAATTTGGGTCTCATCATAAAACTCCTCGTCCGTTACACCCATCCATTTGCGCAGTTGTTTCCCACTTTGATCATCCCATGGAATGCCCGTTTGGTGGACTTTGGTTCCGGGAGCATGTCCGATAATGAGAATCCTTGCCTTTGGGTTTGCGGCAACAATAGGTCTTGGGCCGAGCGGCAAATGCTCCGAACATGCCTTACAATCTCTGATCTTTTGCAATAACGCTTCCACAATAGGCTGTTTTGAAAAAAGTCGGTGGAACGGACAAATCCTTTCTTGAATGTTGATTGCTGATATCTATTCCAAAATACCCAAATGGATGACTCTACCCCCTGAAATATTGACCGGGTTGCTGCTTTTACCTATTACAATGCCATCTTCAGGGGCATTGACTTCTTCAACCACTTCGCCAAAAGGATCTTTTAGAATACCGATAGGGTCACCCTTTTTTACTTTTTGGCCCAAATCGACCAATACATCCAAATATCCTCCTTTTTGGGTAAAGATCCAGTACGATTTGGAACATACGTTTCTGGCAGGTGGAACGGTCACGGTTCCCTGGGTAAATCCAAGCCATTTTAAAAGATCCGTTACCCCTTTGGTGCCCCGTTCGATCATATCTTGTTGGTATACCTGGGGATTTCCGTATTCCAAGGTAATGCTCTTTACACCTTTGGATATGGCATACGCCCGCATGGTCAATCCGCTGGCTTCGCCAAAACTGGCAACCCCTTTGTTGGAAACAATGATGTCCGGCTCCAAAATACGCAGCATGGTCGATAAAGTATCATCCTGCATATCGCCACGACCATACAGACTGTTCACCCGCCCGAAACTTGCCGTGTGCAAGTCCACATGATAGTTGAAAAGGGGAATCACCTTTTGGGCAATCTGATAGGCCATTTGTTGGGAGCGATTGCCATTCTTTTTTCCGGGGAACAAACGGTTCAAATCTTGTAGATCGATGAATTCGCGTTGGTTGTTGGCAATGGCCAAGGGGTTCAGTCCCGGAATGGCCACAACGATTCCTTTCATTTTGGTAGCATCTAAAGAGGCTATCACGTTTTGAATGATGGGAATCCCGTTCAGTTCATTTCCATGTATGGATGCTGTCAATCCCAAAACTTCACCCTCTCCTGATCCTTTGGCAATGATCACGGGTATCATAATCGGATTAGAAAACCCATCATCACCCAATTGAAGCCAAATTCTGTTAATGGTACCAGCCTTGTAATCGGTTAGGTTGATTTCGTCCACAACGGAATGGTTGTTTTGACCAAAAAGCGCTACACAAATCAAAAAGAAACAGGTAAAGAGCTTGGTTTTCATAGGGTTGGTATTTAGAAATAAATATACTCTTTATTTCTTGCCGCCGACCACAACCACAAATTCTCCTTTGGGAGGTTTGTCAGTAAAATGTTGAAGGACTTCCGCCAATGTGCCCCTAACGGTTTCTTCGTACAGTTTGGTGAGTTCCCTTGAAACTGAAACAGGCCTATCCTCCCCAAAATATTCCACAAATTGGGCAAGGGTCTTCAAGAGTTTATGGGGCGATTCGTAAAATACCATGGTACGGGATTCCTCTGCCAGCTGTTGCAAACGGGTCTGACGTCCTTTTTTTATGGGCAAAAATCCTTCAAAAACGAATCGGTCGTTCGGGAGCCCACTGTTCACCAAGGCGGGTACAAAGGCTGTGGCACCGGGCAAACACTCTACCTCAATATGATTTTCCACACAGGCGCGGGTCAATAAAAATCCAGGGTCCGAAATGGCAGGGGTTCCCGCGTCGGAAATCAAGGCATATGTGACACCTCCTTTAAGTTTTTGGACCAAGGCTTCCACTTGCTTGTGCTCGTTGTGCATGTGATGACTTTGAAGCGGTGTGCCGATATCGAAATGCTTGAGCAACTTGCCACTGGTGCGGGTATCTTCCGCCAACACCACATCCACCTCCTTCAATACCTTGATGGCCCTGAGGGTCATATCTTCAAGATTTCCTATTGGTGTTGGAACCAGATACAGTTTTCCCATACACCAAAGGTACTAGCTTCTTGTTAAAATGGAATCTGAAAAGTGAAAATTAGGCGAACCTTCTTTCAATCAAAGAAAAGAACCGGGTTTCATACTCTTCCTTGCCCTCCCAGTTATTGTACTCCGGTTTTACCATGTTGTTGATGAAGGATATGGAACGCTCCTCGGTATCGATGGTATTCAACTGCGACAACACCCTAGTATAATCCTCCATGCTGTTATTGAACAAGTGCTTCACAAAGGCAAGCTTATCGTTCAGCCCTACCTGGAGGTCCTTGCCCAATTTATCGTTCAAGGATTTTGAAGGATTGGATGAAGACGTACTCGTTGGAGTAACTATATCCTTATCATTTTTGATGAACTCCGGTTTGGCCACAAACTCGGCAAAAACTTGTTCCAGTGCCGCTTCAGAAGGCATTTCCGAAACCATGTGCTTGATGGTGTCCATTCCTGGTGTCATGATGTCCTCGTCATGTGGATTGCTTTCGGGCACGGCAATATTACCGCTCAACACAGCATTGGCCATTTTTTCAAACCGTGAAGCAATCACATTTTTGGAAACATCGACTTGAACATCGGCCAACTTTTCGTCAATGAATTTGAGAACGGCCAACTTTTCGTAAATCTCCTTGGACTTTTCATATAGTTGGGTAAGGTCGGAATCTTCCCTTGCCGTGATGATCTCTGTAGATAGTTTTATCAATTCTTCCCGCAATTTCCGTATCATAGCTAATTTCTTTCCTATAAAAATAAAATCATTTTGCCAATCCCCCTATGAACAAAAGGTTAAAATTCAATTGAAAGAGAGGGGTACATTTTTTTACTAGCTTTGTGGCTGTCCCAATATAACGGGAAAACACACAATTTCTTTCAAAAATACGGTATGTTTCTCGAAAACACGGTAAACCATAAAGAACAGTTTGGATGGATTGAAGTAATATGCGGTTCCATGTTTTCTGGAAAGACCGAAGAACTCATCCGACGACTGAAAAGGGCACAGTTTGCCAAACAGAAAGTGGAAATTTTCAAACCTATTGTGGATACCCGTTACCATGAAGAAATGGTGGTGTCCCACGATGCCAATGAAATCCGATCTACCCCTGTACCGGCTGCGGCAAATATCCGTCTTTTGGCGGATGACTGTGACGTGGTGGGCATTGACGAGGCCCAATTTTTTGATGATGAGATTGTTACCGTCTGCAACGATTTGGCCAACAAGGGTGTCCGGGTTGTGGTGGCCGGATTGGACATGGACTTTAAGGGCAATCCTTTTGGGCCCATGCCCGCACTCATGGCAACCGCCGAATATGTGACCAAGGTACATGCCGTTTGCACCCGCACCGGAAACCTGGCCAATTACAGTTTTAGAAAATCCCGGAATGACAAGTTGGTGCTTTTGGGCGAAACCGAGGAATACGAACCCTTGAGCCGGGCCGCATTTTTTAAGGCCATGCTGAGAGAAAAAGTAAGTCAAATGGATGTGGAATCGGAAGAAATAGATCCCAAAAAAGATACCTCCAATGGGTAAGGTCGGTGAAACCACCTTGGTGCTGGACCTTTCGGCCTTGGAACACAATTACCGTTATTTACGCTCCAGAATAGCCCCGACCACCAAATTTATGGCTGTGGTAAAGGCGTTTGCCTATGGCAGTGACATGGTGGCCATTGCAAAAAAATTGGAAAGTTTGGGTGTGGATTATTTTGCCGTGGCCTATGTTGTGGAAGGATCTTTGCTGCGCAATGCTGGCATCAAAACTCCGATATTGGTACTCCACCCTTTGGCGGCCAATTTTGACGAGATGATAGACCGTTGCCTAGAGCCCAACATTTACTCCCTAAAAATTTTGGAACAATTTGTTTCAACAGCCAAGACAAAAAAACAGAAGGATTATCCTGTACACATCAAATTCAACACGGGACTTAACCGTTTAGGATTCCAGAAAGCAGACCTAGATCAAATGGCTGCTCAAATAAAGGACTGTCAAGAGATAAAGGTGGTTTCGTTCTTTTCACATTTGGCTGCATCTGAAGATCCTGATGAAAAGGCTTTCAGTAACAATCAGATCAATTCCTTTTTGGCGTTGAGCGATGAACTTGCCCAAAAGTTGGGCGATTCTCCCATGCGGCATATGCTCAATACTTCGGGTATCATCAATTATCCCGAGGCCCAATTTGAAATGGTCCGAAGCGGTATCGGCCTGTATGGTTATGGCAATGAAGCGGCCGTGGATGCCAAACTGAAACCCATTGCCACCCTGAAGACCATTATATCCCAGATCCATGAAATTCCGGCCAACGAATCGGTTGGGTACAACAGGGCCTTCAAATCTGAACGCGCCCGAAAAACGGCCACTCTGCCCATTGGGCATGCGGATGGCATTGGCAGACAGTACGGAAAAGGTAAAGCTTCCATACTAATCCATGGGAAAAAAGCCCCCATAATTGGGAATGTGTGCATGGACATGATCATGGTAGATGTTACGGATATTGACTGTGCCGAAGGGGACGAAGTCATCGTTTTTGGTCCCGAAAGTTCAGCGGAACAATTTGCTTCTTCGGCCCAAACCATTTCCTATGAAATCCTAACAGCTATATCACAAAGGGTAAAACGAGAGCTTTTGAATGAATGATTTTTTAACTTTTTCGTCGAACAAACCCCTTTTTTGTTTAATTTGTTTATCATTAACCAATACTCAACAACTATATGGGATTTTTAAAAGAGTTTAAGGACTTTGCAATGAAAGGAAACCTAGTGGATATCGCAGTAGGTTTCGTTATGGGTGCCGCTTTCAATAAGGTGGTTTCATCCTTCACCGGTGGAATTGTTTCACCATTGATCGGACTAGTTTTCAAATCAGACTTTAACGATTTAAAATACGTGATTACAGAAGGTACCGTTAACGATGCCGGGGAAACAGTCGGGGAAATCGCCGTCAAATATGGTGAATTCCTGACCAATGTAATCGACTTCTTGATCGTTGCCTTTGTAATGTTCATGATCGTTAAGGGCGTGAACAAAATGAAAAAGAAGGAAGAGCCTGCACCAGAAGCTCCAAAAGGGCCTACCCAAGAGGAGTTGTTGGCAGAGATTCGCGATTTGTTGAAGAAATAAGAATCGTACGTATCTATAAAATCGGTACGACCGCTATACCACAATAATCATTAAAAACCATCAATGTGTTTCGCAGACATGTTGATGGTTGTTTTATTTATAACATTTTGTTATTTTTTGATTATTCAATATGAAAAAGCTTGTTTAAACCGTTGACTGGACTACCTTTGCGTCAAGAAATTAGATTACGATGAAAGTAGCAGTTGTTGGAGCCACCGGAATGGTCGGCGAAGTCATGTTGAAAGTATTGGAAGAACGCAACTTCCCCATAACCGAATTGTTGTTGGTCGCCTCGGAGCGTTCCGTGGGAAAAAAACTATCCTATAAAAATGAAGAATACACGGTAATCGGTTTGGCCGATGCTGTTGCCGCGCAACCCGATATTGCCATTTTTTCCGCAGGTGGGGACACTTCATTGGAATGGGCACCAAAATTTGCAGAGGTCGGTACTACGGTAATCGATAACTCTTCAGCCTGGAGGATGGATCCCACCAAAAAATTGGTGGTGCCGGAAATTAATGCGGATACATTGACGCCCGAGGACAAAATCATTGCCAACCCCAATTGTTCCACCATTCAACTAGTGATGGTCTTGGATCCCTTGCACAAAAAATACCAAATGAAACGCGTGGTGGTCTCCACCTATCAATCCGTTTCCGGAACCGGTGTAAAAGCCGTGCAACAAATGGAAAATGAAGCCGCTGGCATCGAGGGGGAAATGGCCTATCCGTATCCCATCAACAGAAATGCATTGCCACACTGTGATGTGTTCCTTGAAAACGGCTATACCAAAGAAGAGATGAAATTGGCCCGTGAGCCCCAAAAAATATTGGACGATCGTACCTTTTCCGTTACGGCTACCGCAGTCCGCATCCCTACTGCTGGAGGGCACTCGGAATCGGTGAACGTGGAGTTCCACAACGATTTTGACCTAGCCGAAATAAGAAAAATATTGAGCGAAATGCCCGGGGTGGTGGTTCAGGATAACACGGCCACCAACACCTACCCCATGCCTATGTTCGCCAATGGAAAGGATGAGGTTTTCGTAGGGCGCATCCGAAGGGACGAGACCCAACCCAACACCCTGAACATGTGGATCGTGGCCGACAACCTAAGAAAAGGGGCCGCTACCAATGCCGTTCAGATTGCGGAGTATTTGGTGGAAAACAATCTGGTTTCCAATACTTCCGAAGCTATTTCATAAAATTCGTTAAAGCTTTTCAAGCAGCCGATAGAATTGTTTGTTTTATGGTATTTTTATCAGAATCAATCTGATAAAAATGAAAAACGCAAGTCTATTGGCTGTTATCGTTTTACTGACGGCCTGCCAAAAAACCACTAAAAGAGAACCCATTACCGTGAACTATCCCACTACTAAAAAGGTCGACACGGTCGACACCTATTTTGGAACCGAGGTCAAAGACCCCTACCGTTGGCTGGAAGATGACCGTAGCGCCGAAACCGAGGCCTGGGTTAAAGAACAAAATACAACAACCTTCGGGTACTTGGAAAAAATCCCATTTCGGGAAGATCTGAAAAAGCGCCTGGAAAAATTGTGGAACTATGAAAAAGTGGGTTCCCCGTTCAAAGAGGGTGATTATACCTACTATTATAAAAACAACGGCCTGCAGAACCAATATGTGGTCTATCGAAAAAAGGACGATGGCAAAGAGGAGGTCTTCCTAGATCCCAATACTTTTTCTGAAGATGGCACTACTTCGCTGATGGGCCTCAGTTTTACTAAGGATGGTTCCAAGGCGGCCTATCTGATTTCCGAAGGAGGTAGCGACTGGCGAAAAGGTATCGTCATCGATGCCGAAACGAAAGAAGTTGTGGAAGACACATTGGTCGACATTAAGTTCAGTGGCATTTCATGGAAAGGAAACGATGGTTTCTTCTACTCCAGCTACGACAAGCCAAAAGGAAGTGAGCTTTCAGCGAAGACGGACCAACATAAACTGTATTATCATCAATTGGGAACACCCCAATCCGAGGATAAAATCATTTTCGGAGGCACCCCCGAGGAAAAACACCGATATGTGGGTGGCTATGTTTCCGAAGACCAAAAATATTTATTCATATCGGCTTCCATATCCACTTCGGGCAACAAACTATACCTGATGGATCTTTCAGAAGCAGACCCAAAATTGGTCACTATTTTGGATGATACCGATTCCGATACTTATGTCATCGATAATGAAGGCTCCAAGCTTTACTTGGTTACCGATCGGGATGCTCCCAATAAAAAAGTGGTCGTGGTAGATGCTTCCAACCCAACTCCGGATCATTGGGAAGACTTGATTCCCGAAACTGAAAACGTACTGACCGCAGGTACTGGCGGAGGCTATTTCTTCACAGAGTATATGGTCGATGCCATTTCTAAAGTATTACAGTATGATTACGATGGAAAATTGGTACGCGAAATCAAATTGCCCGGTGTAGGAAGCGCCGGAGGCTTTGGTGGCAAAAAAGAGGACAAAGATTTTTACTTCTCCTTTACCAATTACAACACCCCTGGATCTTTGTACAAGTACAATGTGGAAACCGGGGAATACGAGCAGTATTGGAAGCCCCAAATCGATTTCAATCCAGACGATTATGAGTCCAAACAGGTTTTCTATACTTCCAAGGACGGCACCAAAGTTCCCATGATCATCACCTATAAAAAAGGGTTGGAACTCAACGGTAAAAATCCGACCATTCTGTATGGTTATGGCGGGTTCAACATCAGCTTGACCCCTTCCTTCAGCATTGTGAATGCCGTTTGGATGGAGCAAGGTGGTGTTTATGCCGTGCCCAACCTGAGAGGTGGTGGGGAATATGGTAAAAAATGGCACGACGCCGGGACCAAGCTCCAAAAGCAAAATGTGTTTGATGACTTTATTGCCGCAGCGGAGTATTTGATATCCGAAAACTATACTTCCAAAGAATATTTGGCCATCCGTGGTGGATCCAACGGAGGATTGTTGGTCGGTGCCACAATGACCCAGCGACCAGATTTGATGCAGGTTGCCCTACCCGCTGTTGGGGTCATGGACATGTTGCGCTACCATACCTTTACCGCTGGTGCCGGTTGGGCCTACGATTATGGAACTTCCGAGGATAGCGAGGAAATGTTCAAATATATAAAAGGCTATTCCCCTGTCCATAATGTGAAGGAAGGGGTTTCCTATCCGGCCACTTTGGTGACCACGGGCGACCATGACGACAGGGTGGTTCCAGCACATAGCTTTAAGTTTGCGGCAGAGCTTCAGGAAAAGCAAGCGGGAACTGCCCCAACCTTAATTAGAATCGAGACCAATGCAGGCCATGGTGCAGGAACCCCTGTGAGCAAGACCATAGAACAGTATGCCGATATCTTTGGGTTCACCTTTTATAATATGGGGTACGATGAGCTTCCCAACCAAGCCGTGTTGAAAGAGTTTAAAGATTAAAGAATTCATTCAAAGTTGTCCAAAATGCTACATTTGTCAACCTGAAACGATTTCAGGTTCTCATTCAAATTTGCTGAAGAAAATCTACGATTCTGAAATAAATTCAGAATAACGGTTTTCACTCCATTTTGGACAACTTTTATTCGATTATATGCTAAAAGTCCGTATCGATTCCTTTGGTTACAAGGACCAAAATATTCTGGAAGACATTTCATTTGAAGTTGCCAAAGGTGAGCATTTGGCCTTGATGGGCGAAAGTGGTTCTGGAAAAAGTACTTTGTTGAAGATTATTTACGGACTACTGCATGTGGAAAACGGCTCTATTTTTTGGGGCGAAACAGAAGCTTTGGGTCCCAATTTCAATTTAGTGCCCGGGGAACCGTACATGAAATACCTTGCTCAGGATTTTGACCTGATGCCTTACATCACAGTTGAGGAGAACATCGGTCAATTTCTTTCTGTTTTTGAACGCGAGACCCATCAACAACGCATTGATGAGCTTTTGAAATTAATCGAAATGGAGGACCATGCCAAGACCAAGGTACAGTTTCTCAGTGGGGGTCAACAGCAACGGGTGGCCTTGGCGAGGGTTTTGGCACAGGAACCTGAAGTGCTTTTGTTGGACGAACCTTTTGGACATATCGACAATTTTAAACGGAACTCCCTGCGCAGAAATCTGTTCCTATACCTCAAGGAAAAGAACATTACTGTGCTTACCGCCAGTCACGACCCCAACGATGTGCTGCCCTTTGCCAAGCGAACGTTGATCTTGGAAAAAGGACGCATCATTGCGGACCAGAAGACCAAAAAACTCTTCAATACCCCACCCAATTATTACACGGCCTCCTTATTTGGTGAGGTAAACCAAGTCCCCATCAAACTACTAAAGTCCTATGCTGAAATAGATCGGTCCGTCCTGGTCTATCCCCATGAATTCCAGGTTTCAAAATCATCGGGACTGAAGGTTGAGGTGCAACATTCCTTTTTTAAGGGGAGCCATTATTTGAACGAAGGAAAAACGGAAGATGGAACCACACTCTTCTTCAATTCGGATAAAAAGCAAATCCTTGGCAAGACCATTTTCCTTAATGTATCTTTGAAGACCATCAACAAACGTCTTCGCATTGGACAAACAGCAAATACATAGGGAACTTATCTTCAAGGCCGTACGAAGCAGCGGTGCCGGTGGCCAACATGTGAACAAGGTTTCGTCCAAAGTGGAACTTTCCTTCAACCTGCCTGTTTCCGAAGGGTTATCCGATATGGAAAAGGAGCGGCTTCAATCCAAATTATCATCAAGATTAACCAATGAGGGAGTATTAATTCTTCAATGTGATGAGGCCCGGAGCCAGCACAAAAACAAAGAATTGGTGGTAAAACGCTTTTTCGATATCCTGAAAAAAGGCTTGGAAGTCCCCAAAAAACGAAGGCCGACCAAACCGACCAAGTCAGCCGTGGAAAAAAGGCTCAAATTGAAAAAAATGTCCGCGGAACGAAAAGCTTCCCGAAGAAAACCCAATCTGGATTGACCATCATACCACTTCCAAAATGGTGTGGGTATTCCCATTGAAAACAAAACTGTCCCCTTTTTTCTTATCCACCAGTAATTGGGCAATGGGTGCATTGATGGAAATGCAGTAGACCATGCCCTCGTCATATTTATATGTCCCGGCAGAAATGGAGATAAAATAGTCTGCAAAACTTGTTTTCACCAAGCATCCTGCACCTACCGTTTCCGACTTTCTTTCAATATTTATTTTCTTTAGGATTTCCCGGGTCTTCTCCAGTTCCTGTACTTGTTGGGCCAATTTTTCCTGCTCCAACTGTACCATGGCCCTACCGGTTTCGTGCTTGTCGCCCGTGGAGTTTTTGGTTTCAGAATCCAGGGATTCCTGTAGGTCGTCGTTACTTTGTTTGAGACGGCGGGCACGCTCGTTCACGTAGTCCCAACAAAATTTCAAAAGCTCTCGCTTCATCAATACTATTTTTAGGCAAATGTAAGTCGAAAATGGGTTTCCTTGTACGGAACGGATCTTACTTGTATGCCCCCTCCGTGCAATTGCATTACGCGCTTGGAGAGGCTTAGCCCAATTCCTGTACCCTCACTCTTGGTGGTGAAAAAAGGCACAAAAATTTCGTCCATTACTTCGGGGGAGATTCCTGGACCATTGTCCAGTACATCGATATACTTTGTGCCGTTGTGATCGATTCCGGCAGCCATGATAACTCTTCCGTTGTCTATTTCCCCAACAGATTGTAGGGCATTCTTGGCCAGGTTGATGAGCACTTGGGCAATTTGTTTTTCATCAATAAAAAATTCAAGGTCTTCCGGATCACAAAACACTTTAAAGTCACTTCCTCCTTCCTGTAGTCTTGCCGACATCAGCACATCGATTTTTTCCAAGAGATCCTTCCCTTTCACAAGGGTCTTGTTTGGTTCGGGAACATGTAGCAGACTTCGGTACGATTGCACAAAATCCATCAAATCCCCACCTTGTTCCTTGATTACTTCGAGCCCTTTGAGCGTATTCTTGATCTGGCTTTCCTCCAGTTCCTCCAAGGGAGTGATCTTTCCGTTGTTCCGATAATATTTGATAATGGAATCCGATATGGAGGCAATCGGGGTTATCGTGTTCATGATTTCGTGGGTCAATACCCGGATAAGGCGCACCCATGATTCCGTTTCCTTTTCATCCAACTCTTTATGGATGTCCTGTACCACTACCAAAAGCAAGGATTGACCATCCAAAGTCAAGGGAGTAGACTTGAGTGCCAACTGGGTTTGTTCGCGTTCATTCGACAGTTGGAATAGTTTCCGCTCAAAAGGTTGAAACGATTTGAAGATATGGTACAGGTTCTCATCTACCTGCAACAATTGTTTGATGTGGTTCAAGGGGGTATAATCCAATAACTTTTCCAAGGTTGGATTGGCGAACATAATATGACCTTTCTCGTTATAGGTCATGATGCCGATGCTCGCCTGCTTTAAAATCTCTTGATAGTATTGTTCCCTGATCTGCAGTTGAAGGTGTACCTCTTGGATCAGACCATTGACCCGGTTCAGGCTTTGGTTGAGTTCCTTGAAGGATTTAATGGTCACCCTTTCCGGAAACCGCAATGTAAAATCCTCATTTCGGATGGCATCAAAAAAATAGGCTATTTTCCTGTTGGTACTATTGATGAAGGAAATCAGGGAAAAGACCTGTAATGTCAATAGGATTACACAAAAACCAAAAGTAAAATACCACTGTTCCACCAAGGAAAAGGCTACGAGTATCGCTGTTAAGGTCAACAGCAAAACCCTTATGATCAGTTGTATATAAAAGTTTCTACTGGCCATCAGTCACCCTTTTTCTTCAACTTGTTATAAAGTGTCTGCCTGGATATCCCCAATTGCTCCGCTGCCGCACTATAGTTCCCCTCATGTTGTTCCAAAGCTCGCGAAATCATCTGCTGCTCCATTTCATTCAATGTCAAGGGCTGATTGTCAAAAGACTGTGATGGCTTGGCATGCAACAAAAAATCGGAAGGTTTCAGCACATTTCCATCGGATAGGATAACCGCGCGCTCCATGGTATGCTGCAGCTCTCTAATGTTCCCCGGCCACGGGTATTCCATCAGTTTCTCTTGTGCCACATTGTTGATCCGCAGTCCCGGTTTATCATATTTGTGGGCAAATTTTTTCAGGAAAAAATCCGCCAAGACCAAAATATCATCATCACGGTCCCTCAAGGGTGGCACTTCAATATGAATGGTGTTGATTCGATATAAAAGATCTTCACGAAAAAGCCCGTCCGCAACCATTTGTTCCAAGTTGCAATTGGTAGCACATACCAAACGTATGTCCACTTTGATCGGTTTGTTGGAACCCACCCGTACCACTGATCTATTTTGAATGGACGACAACAGTTTGGCCTGCATTTGGAGGGAGAGGTTTCCTATCTCGTCCAAGAACAAGGTGCCTTGGTGGGCCGCTTCAAATTTTCCTGCGCGATCTTCCTTGGCATCGGTAAAGGAGCCTTTTGTATGTCCGAAGAGTTCGCTCTCAAAAAGATTTTCGGCAATGGACCCCATGTCCACATTGATAAAAACTTCGTCTTTTCGGGCAGACAATCGGTGCAGTTCACGGGCGATGAGTTCCTTGCCTGTTCCATTTTCTCCTGTGATCAGTACATTGACATCGGTCTTCGCCACCTTGGCCACAAGGTTCAATACTGAGGTAAGGGCCTTGGACTGCCCAATGATGAAATTCCTGCCTTCGTTAATGACCTGTTTTAGATTGTTCTCTTTTTTCTTTAGGTTATAGATTTCCTGTTTTGATTTCCGCAGTTCGTAGGCCGATTTTACCGTGGTCATGAGCCGTTCGTTGTTCCATGGCTTCAATACAAAATCGGATGCTCCCTGCTTCAGGGCTTTTACGGCCAGGTCCACTGCCCCATAAGCCGTCATCATGATCACGGAGGTATTGGGAGACTTCTTCTTTATTTCATTGAGCCAAAACAGCCCTTCGTTCCCAGTATTCACACCCGCGGAAAAATTCATGTCCAAGAGCACAATATCAATGTCCTCCATGTTGGGAAAGGAAGAAATCTGGTTCGGGTTAAAAAGCGTCTGTACATTTTTGTACTCGAACTGAAGTAAAATCTCCAGAGCACTCAACACGCTTTTATTGTCGTCTATGACTAAAATCTTGGCATCTATCATGATCCTTGGCTCAAAAAGGAAGTTAAATCTACAAATTGGACGTATACGGTCCGATAAAGTGTAAAATATTTGGACATTTTTTGTACAATATTTTTACACCCCCCTTTCTTTTCATATCATTAACACTATATATTTTATTGGTTATTAGATGTTTATGTTTTTGGCATAAGAATAGCAATCAACTTGGCACAGCAAATTGCATATGAACCTTAAAACATACATTTCAAGTATATTCTTTCTAACCTCATTGTTTGGGTTTTGCCAAGAAACCTGGACATTGGATGAGTGCGTGGCCTATGCCATTGAGCACAACCTTCAGGTAAAGAATACCAATTACAACAACGATTCCAGTAAAGAGACCTATCGGCAATCCATCCGAAATCTTTTGCCAACGGTGAATGGGTCCACAGGTTATACCATCAACATTGGTAGAACCGCCGACCCTAATACCAACGACTACGTGAATACCGAGTTCTTCAGCAACAATTATTCAGTTGGTGCCAGTCTGGATATCTTCAACGGATTTCAAAAACTGAACAACATAAGGGCCTCCAAATTTATCTTCAAAGCAACCCAAGAGGATGTGCTTCAGCAAAAATTCCTATTGGCCTTTAGGGTGATGAGCGCTTATTATGACATCAAGTTTTATGAAGGTTTGGTTGCCAATTCTTTGGAGCAACAGGAAATTTCGCAATCCAATTACGATTTGGTAAAAAAACAAGTAGAGCTCGGTATGATGGCTGGTGCCGACCTTTATGAAGCTGAATCCAACTTGTTGGGAGACAAACTTTTGGTGACCCAGAACAAAAATCTATTGGCCAATGCCAAGTTGATCCTATTACAGGAAATGAACCTCAACGAACAAACCGATATTGTTTTACAGGAAACCTTGGAAGAAACTTCTTCAGCAGCGGAAGAAAGCATTGCTTTAGATTCGCTCTACGAAACCGCAAGAGGATTTGTGCCATTGGTAAAATCTCAAGAATATAGGGTAAACGCCGCGAAGAAACAATTGCAGGCAACCCGAGGAAACCTGTTGCCTTCCTTATCCTTGACTGCTGGCTATTCCACCGGATATTTTGAGACCCAAACCGATAGTGATACCGGGAAAATTATCCCGTTCAAAACCCAGTTCAATGACAACGCCTCCAAGTACGTTGCCGCACAGTTGAGTATTCCCATCAGCAACGGGTGGTCAGCCCATTCTAGGGTTAAACAGCAAAAAATAGCCTATCTGCAAGCCAAGAACAATCTAGAGATCCAAGAACAGGAATTGTTCAAATTGTTGCAACAACTGGTGCAGGACAACCAATCTTTTATGGCAGAATATGAACAGAGCAACCAAAAGGTGAAGGCCCAGCAATTGGCTTTTGATATAGCACAGAAAAAATATGAAAAAGGGCTGATTAACTCCCTGGATCTTTTCCAGGCAAAAAATCTATATGGAGTGGCCCAAAATGAAAACCTACAGGTAGGACTTAAATTAAAGGTCAACCAAAGCACCATTGACTTTTATAGCGGCCTGCCCATATTTAACATCAACTAAGAACAACCATGGATATACAATTAGAAAAAAAGAAAGGACTTAAACCCAAACATTACGGCTACATCGCCCTTGGTGTATTGTTACTGTTCGTGGGCTGGAAATTGATTTTCGCCAGTTCCATGTCCACCTTTAGGACCGAAAAGGAGCGACTTTCCATAGCCTCTGTGACTGCGGGTAAGTTCGATGATTACATTACCATAAATGGTAACGTGGCTCCTATCGCCACCATTTATATGGATGCCTATGAGGGTGGAAGGGTATCCGAAAAACTTATCGAAGAAGGTTCCATGGTCAAACAGGGTGATATTATCCTGAAATTGGAGAACATGAACCTGTATGAGCAGATCTTGGCCAGCGAAAGTAACTTGGCCCTAAAGCAGAACGACCTTCGTTCCACCAAGCTTACCTTCGATTCCAGACAGGTGGAAGGCAAAAAATCCTTGGCCACGGCCCAGTACGATTTGCAACGGTTAAAGCGGAACTACGAACAAAACCAAGAACTATATGATGGAGAGTTGATTTCCAAAGAAGTCTATCTAAAAGCCAAGGAAGATTACGAATTGGCGCAAAAGCAGTACGAAATCGTAAAACTACAGACCGAACAGGACGACCAATTGAGGGAAACTTCCCTGAAAGGTTTGGACACCGATTTGGAGCGGATGCGCAAGACCCTATCCATGGTGTATGAGCGATTGGACCACCTGAACGTTCGCGCTCCAGCAGATGGTCAGTTGGGGTTTTTGGATGCCGAAATCGGGCAGAACATTGCCCAAGGTCAACGTATCGGACAGATCAACGTATTGACCGATTTCAAAATTGAAGCGGACATTGACGAGCACTATATCGATAGGGTAAAACGTGACCTTTCCGCAACCTTGGAGCGTAATGGAAATGAATACGGCCTACGTCTTCGTAAGGTATATCCTGAAGTGCGTAACGGAAGGTTTAGGGTAGACCTGGTGTTCACAGGGGAAAAACCAGAGACGATTCGTGCCGGACAAAGCTATAACATCAGACTGCAATTGGGCGAATCCAACGACGCCCTCTTATTGCCAAAAGGAGGCTTCTTCCAGAGTACAGGTGGGCAATGGGTGTTCGTAGTGGACCCCAATGGCAACGAGGCCATAAGGCGCAACGTACGATTAGGAAAACAAAATTCAAGATACTATGAGGTCCTTGAGGGGCTTCAACCAGGAGAACAGGTCATTACCAGTAACTACGACAGTTTTGGTGATGCGGAACGGATCGTATTAAAATAATCCGTGAAGTGTAACATCGATCAAATTAAAAGAGTCTTTAAGTAAACCACAGAAAAACAACCACTAAAGAAATGATACAAATCCAAAATCTCAAAAAAAGCTTCCGAACGGAAGAAGTCGAAACCTTGGCCCTGAACGGGGTAAACCTTAAAGTGGCCGAAGGGGAGTTTGTGGCCATCATGGGCCCATCAGGATGTGGAAAATCAACCTTGTTGAACATCATCGGCATGTTGGACAACCCTACTGACGGCAGCTACAAATTTGCAGGTCATGAAGTGGGTGGGCTAAAGGAAAGCCAGCGTACCCAATTAAGAAAGGGAAACCTTGGGTTCGTTTTCCAGAGCTTTAACCTTATTGATGAACTTACCGTTTTTGAAAACGTGGAACTTCCTTTGATCTACCTTAAAATGAGTAAGGCAGAAAGAAAGGAAAAAGTCCAAAAAGTGTTGGAGCGTATGAAGATTGCCCACAGGGAAAAACACTTTCCGCAACAGCTTTCCGGAGGACAGCAGCAAAGGGTGGCCATAGCCCGAGCCGTAGTAACCAACCCAAAACTGATCTTGGCGGATGAGCCTACAGGTAACCTGGATTCCAAGAACGGTATTGAGGTGATGAACCTGCTTACGGAACTTAATCAAGAAGGTACCACCATCGTCATGGTAACGCACTCCGATCGAGATTCGCACTATGCCCACAGGGTCATCAACTTGTTCGATGGTCAAATTGTGACCGAAAGCCAGAACAAACCCATGGGAGCCATGGTGTAATTGGAGTTTAATCATCAATCAAAAAATGCCAGTATGTTCAAAAACAATCTAAAAGTAGCTTGGCGAAACCTAGTCCGTGAACGCCGTTTCACATTGCTCAATTTACTTGGGCTATCCACTGGTCTTGCCTGTACTATTTTGATTTGTTTGTGGGTAATGGACGAAATCGGCAAAGATAAATTCCATATCAATGGGAACAGGATCTACCAGGTTATGCAAAATGCCGAGGAAGGAGATGGTGGCATATTTACAACGGAACACACTCCCGATTTGTTGGGAGCATCCCTATTAAATGAAGTTCCCGAAGTTGAGGATGCAGTGGTTGTCCGGTATTTGTATTGGGATGAAACTCCTGGCATATTATCGTACAACGAAAATGGCCTCAAAGCAAAAGAAATCTACGCCACCCAAAATTTCTTTAATGTTTTCTCATTTCCGCTTGTGCAAGGTGACATAAACACCGCTCTTGAGAACAAAACAAGTGTCCTATTGAGCGATGTCATGGCCATGAAACTGTTTCATACCACCGATATTGTCGGAAAAACAGTGGAATGGTCCAAAGGAACCAGTGCTCCCAATGGGATAAACGGCCCGTATAAAGTCATGGGGGTATTCAAAATTCCCGAAGCTTCCTCCATCACATTTGACGTGATATTTTCACACGAAATGTATTTTTCTACTGTCACACATGATATTTCTTGGTTTAGCAGTGACCCATCAACATACATTCTGTTAAAAGAGGGAGTAAATCCGGATAAACTGAATGAAAAGCTAAGGGGTTTTATCAAATCAAAATTCAAGGATAAGGAACAACAAAAATGGGCAGGAAGCCTGTTCATCCAAAAATTTGCAGATAAATATTTGCACAACACCTATGAAAATGGAAAGCCTTCCGGTGGCAGGATAAACTACGTTCGGCTTTTTTCAATAATTGCCCTTTTCATATTGCTGATCGCATGCATCAATTTCATGAATCTAAGTACTGCCAAGGCCTTTCAAAGATACAAGGAAGTCGGTATTAAAAAAGTGGTCGGGGCCTCACGAGCAATGCTTGCCTGGCAATATCTCGGCGAATCAATGATCATGTCTTTTTTATCACTTGGCGTTGCTTCGATACTGGTAGCACTGCTGCTACCTGCTTTTCGTCAAATAACAGGTAAGCCATTGAGTATACAAATGGATTTTACCATTGTACTAAGCATGATTGCGATTACGCTCATGACAGGTATTGTCGCCGGCAGTTATCCGGCACTGTACCTTTCCAAATTCAAGCCCGCCATGGTGCTTAAGGGCAAGCTGAATACTTCAGGAGGTGAAACATGGATGCGAAAGGGATTGATTGTTTTTCAATTTACCATTTCCGCAATACTCATCTTGGCCGTTTTGGTGGTATATCAACAAATGGATCTGGTACAAACCAAAGATTTGGGATACAATCGGGATAACATCATACACTTTACCAATGAAGGGAATATTGCCGAACATGAAGATACTTTTATTAAAGAGGCAAAAGCAATTCCAAATGTGATCAATGTTACCAATATGGAAGGTGACTTACTTGGAAACCTCAGTGGAGGCGGCCGCATTTCATGGCCCGGTAAAACAGAGCAAATCCAATTTAGTGGTTCCTATGCTGATTTTGATTTTGTTGAAACTATGGGATTACAAATGCAGCAGGGACGTTCATTTGACCTGGATTATCCTACTGATAGTTCAGGAGTAATATTCAATGAAACTGCTGTCAGGATGATGCATCTTGAAGAACCCCTAGGCACCCCTATTGAATTTTTTGGAAGGAAAAAGCATATTATCGGAGTAGTCAAGGATTTTAACTACGACAGTATGTACAATAAAGTAGGTCCGTATTTTATCAGCTACAGAAACAATACCGCAAATATTGTCATGCGGATAAAGGCAGGACATGAAAAACAGACCCTTGCTGATCTTTCCGATTTATTTAAAAAATATAATCCCAATCTGCCCTTTGAATATACTTTTTTGGCAGATGACCTCAATACCCTATATGCAAGCGAACAAAGAGTTACGGTTTTGTCAAAGTATTTTGCCGGTCTTGCCATCATAATTTCATGTCTGGGCTTGTTTGGACTTGCAGCATTTACCGCCCAAAAAAGGCAAAAAGAAATCGGGGTGCGGAAAGTAGTTGGAGCATCAATTACAGGCATTGCAACAATGCTGTCCTATGACTTCCTTAAACTTGTATGCCTTTCAGCAGTAATAGCATTCCCGGTTGCGCTATGGCTCTTGAATTCCTGGCTGCAAGGTTTTGCATACCATATTCAAATAAGTCCTTTGGTCTTTATAATTACCATAGTGCTCTTGATTTTTATGACACTGGTGACAATTAGTTTTCAATCCATTAAGGCCGCAATGGCCAATCCTGTAAAAAGTTTACGTATAGAATAATCATCAATCAAAAATCCCAAATATGTTTAAGAACAACCTAAAAGTCGCGTGGAGAAACTTGAAATCGAACAAACTGTTTTCAGGAATCAACATTATTGGACTTTCCATGGGGCTGACCATCGTCATGCTCCTTTTTCTGTTTATTTCCCATGAGAGGAGTTTCGACTCCATGTTTCCCAAAAAAGACCGGATCCAACGAGTTCTCTTGAAAACCGATGGTGATTTCGGTTTTGAGACCTGGGCCACGGTACCCCCGGCAACCGCATTGACCATGAAGGAGGAAGTGACCAATGTGGAAAGTGCGGCAAGGTTGTTAAAACATAATTTTGGTAGACCCGCGTCTTTGCGCATAAACAACCAAAACTTCACTGAGGACCTTTTTTATTGGGTGGACAAAGAGCTATTGACCATTTTCGATATTGAACTGGTAAAAGGGGATGCAGCCACAGCTTTGGACAGGCCAGGTACGGTCATTCTTTCCGAAACAGCTGCACAAACCTATTTCAACCAGGAAAATCCGATTGGCCAAACCATTCTGGTAGACAATAATCGTGAGCTTGAGGTGACCGGGGTATACAAGGATTTTCCAGAGAACAGCACGCTTGATGCCGATATTATGGCTTCCAGTAATGGATACTGGTTCTACGACCGAAAATCTTGGGGCAATGCCAGTTTTGAAACCTATTGTTTGTTGAAGGACAATGTTTCGGTGGATGCCACCCAAACACAGATAGACCAAATGTTGGAGGCAAATGTAACAAAAGAAGGTAGGTGGTATTCCTTCGGTTTACAGCCGTTAAGCAAAGTACACCTGTATTCCGCTTCTTACGGAAATTCATATTCGTCCCGCATTGGCGATATCAATGAAGTGCGCAACCTGACTTACTTGGCCATTTTAATCCTTTTAATTGCCTGCGTTAACTATATGAACCTCACCACGGCACGTTCCCAAAAGCGTTCCAAGGAAGTGGGCATCAGCAAAACCTTGGGGGCCTCTTCGGAGTCTTTAGTGGGTCGGTTTTATGTGGAAACTGGACTCATCACGGCCATTTCCATTGTTTTGGGAGTCGCATTGACGATGTTGTTGTTGCCCAGTTTTAATAGTTTAACCAATCAACACTTGACCATGGACCTGTTGCTCAACCCAACCTTCATATTGGCCGCATTGGGGGTTTGGCTTGTAACGACTTTGTTTTCTGGATTGTACCCTTCCATGTATCTGTCCAGATTTTTGCCCAAGGAAATCCTATCCCCATCGTTAAAGCGAGGAAAGGGAAATGTGGTCATTAGAAAAGGCCTTGTAGTGATGCAGTTTGCCGCCTCTACCGCATTGATCGTAGGGGTGATGGTCATCTACCAGCAAACCCAATACATCCAAAATAAAAATCTTGGTTTTGCTGCGGACAACGTCATGGCCATTTCCATAGGTGGATTGCGTGGCGACGAAAATCGTAACGCTTTGGAGCAAGAGTTTAAAAACCTCTCAGAAGTTACCGCAGTATCCATGGCCCAAGGATATCCCGGTATGGATGTAAGTGGACGAACCCTTCGAAAAAATGATACGGAAGAACATGGTCTGAACATTCAGACCAATGTGACCGATGCAGGTATTGTGGACGCCCTTAAGCTACATCTTTTGGCCGGCAGCAGCTTACCCAAGTTCAAAAGTGAAAAGGATACATTGGTGGAAGTTGTGTTGAACAAAAAGGCCATCGATTATTTAGGATTCTCCCCAGAAGAGGCCATTGGCAAGGAGGTATATATCGGAATTCCCAATACCATAGTAGGGGTGGTGGATGATTTCAACTACGAATCGTTGCACCAACCTATTGGTGCCTATGCATTCAATAACAGTACAAGTGAAGGCAAATCATTCATGCTGGTACGTTTCAAATCTGGGAATTTGGCCAATACGGTTGCCGACCTTAAAAGTACTTTCACCAGAATTGTTCCCAATCTGGATTTCAACTATTCTTTTTTAGATCAAAATATTGCAAGAATGTATGCTCGGGAAAAGCGGGCGGGGCAGATCAGTATCGTGTTCTGCATCCTGGCCATTTTTGTAGCGGCATTGGGGCTTTTTGGTTTGGCAGCCTATACGGCAGAGCAACGAAGAAAGGAAATCGGCATTCGAAAAGTATTGGGGGCCTCCGTGGGCAAGATCAGCCAAATGCTTTCCATGGATTTTGCCAAGTTGGTGGTTATTGCCTTGTTCATAGGATTCCCTATGGCGTACTTCTCCATGGAAAATTGGCTTGAAGGTTTTGCCTATAGAATCGATCTGCAATGGTGGGTGTTCGCCCTTGCAGGAACCATTGCACTGGGCATTGCCTTGTTGACCGTAAGTTTTCAATCCATCAGGGCCGCCCTGACCAACCCTACTAAAAGTTTACGTGCCGAATGACATAAAAAACATCATCATAAAACAAACCATCATGATCAAGACACATCTTAAAATAGCCTGGAGAAACCTTAGGAGAAATCCTTTGTTTTCATTGATAAATATTCTGGGGCTTTCCACAGGACTGGCCAGTGCTTTTTTGATCTTTTTCTGGGTCACTGATGAAATGACGGTCGATACGTTTCATGAAAATGACCAAAACCTTTATCAAATATTGATGAAGAGCGAGGAAAATGGAGTAATCAGAGTTCATGAAGGTACACAAGGGCCCCTTGCAGAAGCATTGGAAAAAGATCTGCCCGAGGTTGAAGATGCGGTGACCGTTATGAACCTTGAGAGGGAGGGAATGGCAATCACTTTCTCCGATGATGAGAATACTTTCAAAACGGAAGGGCTATTTGCCAGTAAAAACTTTTTCAATGTATTTTCCTTTCCCCTGATGCGAGGCTCCATTGATCAAGTGCTTCAAGATAAGGATGCCATTGTTGTCTCCGAAAACTTTGCCTTAAAACTGTTCGGTTCTGTTGACAAAGCCCTAAACCACCAAATAAAATATAGCTTCTTTGGCAAAGAACAGAGCGGAAAGATCACAGGTGTTTTTGAGGACGTTCCTTCCAATTCGACCATGAAATTTAGTTTCGTAGGGACCAAAAAGAAATTACTGGAAGACATTTGGACAAACGGAAAAGAATGGTACAATACCGGACCACAAACATACCTTGTCCTCAAACCCAACACGGACCAAGCTGCCTTTAATAAAAAAATAGACCGGTTCGTAGACAAGTATCTTGATGGCAACATGTTCAGCCTTTTCACGAGAAAATATTCAGATGCATACCTAAAGGGCAATTATGTGGATGGTATTCAAAGCGGTGGAAGAATTACCTATGTTAGGCTTTTTTCTTTCATTGCCATTTTGGTCCTACTCATTGCCTGTATCAATTTCATGAATCTTTCCACGGCCCGAGTTAGTAGGAGGTTTAAGGAAATCGGCATCAAGAAAACGGTAGGGAGTACCAAAAGAACACTGGTGGTTCAGTTTCTAACAGAATCGATTTTCCTAACATGCCTTTCCTTGATATTGGCCCTTTTATTGGTCTTTTTGTTGATTCCTGCGTTCAACTATGTTTCAGGCAAGGAACTGGATCTTCAACTTATTTTCCAAAATGCCCCTGTATTGATCTTGGCCACATTGCTTACCGGATTGATCTCCGGAAGTTATCCGGCATTTTATTTGTCCGGCTTTAGTCCATTGGCAACTCTTAAAGGCGCCTTTAAGACCCATGGCGGGGAACTTTTTACAAGAAAAGGCTTGGTGGTCTTTCAGTTTATGGCATCCCTGGTCCTGATCATATCGGTATTGATCATAAACAACCAACTCAACTTTGCGCTCACAAAACCCATTGGTTACCAAAAAGATAACATAGTCCAAATAGATCTTGAGGGCAAGGCCTATGACAACATCCCATTTTTCTTCGATGAGATTGAAAAAGTAGAGGGTGTGGAACGTGTTGGCGGACTTAACCAGAGTATTGTACGGGAAGATGGCGGATCTTCCACCTATGGTATTGACTGGGCCGGTAAGCCAGCGGATCTTGAGGTAGATTTTATTGTTCGCGATGTGGATGAAAACCTGACACAGACCCTTAACATAGAAATGGTAGAGGGGGAACCTTTTAACGAAAAACTTGGTTCTCCCGAATCTTACGTATTGTTTAATGAGGAGGCCATACGGATAATGGGGTTGAAGAATCCTGTTGGGCAAAAAATCAACCTTTGGGGAGAGGACAAGACCATTCTTGGGGTCATGAAGGATTTTCATACTGCCTCGGTCATGCAACCCATTTCACCTGTTGTTTTTAAGTATTCCCCTAACCATTTGGCCTTGGCAATGGTGCGGATCCATTCTGGATCGGAAATGAAGACCATTGAAAACCTAAAGCGATTGTATACAGATTACAATCCTGGTTACAATTTTAACTTCACCTTTCAGGATCAAATGTTCAATGCCCAGTATTCTTCAGAACAGCGAATCTTATCGCTTTCCAAGTATTTTGCCATTCTTGCCATTTTCATTTCCTGCCTTGGTTTGTTCGGATTGGCAGCTTTCAACAATGAAATGCGGGTGAAAGAAATTGGCGTGCGTAAGGTGTTGGGTTCCTCCACCTATGCAATACTGCACTTACTTTTCCTCGATTTTCTAAAACTTGTTTTAATTGCCATATTGATCGCCTCTCCCATTGCATGGTACCTTATGAGTGGCTGGCTCCAACAATTTGCCTATAGAACAAACATCGGATGGGCCGTATTTGTCATAGCAAGTATCTTGACCATTCTCATTGCCCTTTTAACGGTAAGTTTTCAAGCCATCAAAGCAGCAAGTGCCAATCCTGTAAAAAGTTTACGTACCGAATGAGATAACATCATCCATCAAAAAAAACATCATGTTTAAAAACTATTTACGGATCGCCTGGCGAAACATTAAAAAGGACAAGCTCTTTACCACCATTAAAATTGGTGGTTTTGCCGTTGGTATTGCCGCATGTCTTTTAATAGCCCTTTTTATCAAGAATGAATTGAGCTATGATGGTCATTACAAGAACAAAGACCGTATCTACCGTGTGGTCATGCAGGGTATGATGAACGGAGAGTTACTAAAAAGTGTTCATTTTCAACTTCCTTTTGCGGAAACCCTTCAATCCACCTTTCCTGAAATTTTGGAGGCTGGCAAGATAAACACGAGCGAACTATTCGGGGCCGGTAGGAGACCATTGCGCCCAGTAGGTACCATGCAGAACAACTTTGAGGACGGTTTCATCTTCGCCGACCAAGGGGTTTTTGATATTTTGGAGTTTGAATTGTTGGAGGGCAATCCCAAGCAAGTACTTACCAGTCCACAAAGTGTAGTGCTTACCGAGTCAAAGGCCTCCAAATATTTTCCAGAAGGCCACGCGGTGGGCAAGACCATATATCTTGACGACAATTCCAACAAACCTTATACTGTCACTGGGGTCATCAAAAAGAATCCTTCGGAAAAAACCCATCTCGACTTCAATTTTCTATTGGCCATAGAAGATACCAATATGAGTTGGTCCAATACCAACTACTTTACATATCTACTTGTTGATGACAACGCCGACATCCCTGCTTTGGAAAAGAAAATGGTCTCTATCCTAGAGGAATATGTTATCCCGACATACAAGGAAAGGATGAGGAGCGCGGAATTCATGGAGGTATTAAAAACCCTGGAGTACAAGCTACAACCTGTTACGGACATCCACCTTAAATCCGACATCAAAATGGGTGATGGACTACGGCACGGCGATATCCGTTTTGTTTGGCTCTTTGCGGCCATTGCCATTTTTGTGTTGTTGTTGGCGGTCATCAACTTCATTAACCTATCCACGGCTAAATCTGCCAACAGAGCCAAGGAAGTGGGACTCAAAAAAACCGTCGGGGCTTTCCGTGGCAATTTGGTAAGCCAATTTTTGACCGAATCGGTCATCTACAGTTTTCTATCCTTTGCCATTGGAGTGTTGTTGGCATGGGCCTTATTGCCAACCTTTAATTCCATCGCTGCGAAACACATTGTAATGCCATGGGCAGATTGGTGGTTTTTACCTGTGATCCTTGTGGCAGCATTGTTGGTCGGAATTTTGGCAGGCCTATATCCCGCCTTCTATCTCTCTGCATTCAAACCTGTGAACGTGCTAAAAGGCACCTTGAGTACTGGCAGTAAGAGCGGTAAGTTGAGAAGTGGTTTGGTGGTGTTTCAATTTACCACTTCGGTGGTATTGATCATCGGCACCTTGATCATCTATAAACAGATGAATTACATCATGGATAAAAAATTGGGCTTCAATAAAGATCAGGTACTGGTCATAAAAGGCACCAACTTGTTAAAAGACAATACGGAATCCTTTAAGGAAAGACTTCTTGGACTATCCGATGTAAAGTCGGTTACCATAAGTGATTATCTCCCGGTGGAAGGTTCTAAACGAAACGGAAATACGTTTGGCATGATCAATGAAGGCAGCCAAGAAATTTCAGTGCCCGCACAAATTTGGCGCGTAGATTATGATTACGTGAACACGCTTGGTCTTCATATCCAAAAAGGAAGAGCGTTTTCAAAAGATTTTGCCAGCGATTCCACTGCCATTGTGATCAATACTACCATGGCCAAGGAATTGGGGCTGCAAAACCCAATAGGGACACGTATCAACAACGGACAAGATTGGACCATAATCGGGGTGGTGGAAGATTTCCATTTTAAAAACCTGAAAGAAGACATTGCCTCTCTATCCCTTGTAATCGGCAATAGCCCAAGTATGATGTCCGTAAAATTGAACAAGGGGGAAACCGCACAGGCCATCAGGGATGTGGCATCCATTTGGCAAGAATATGTGCCACAGCAGGCTTTTGAGTACACCTTTCTGGACCAAGAATTTGCACACATGCACGACGATGTGCAGCGCATGGGAAAAATATTCAACAGCTTTGCGTTGTTTGCCATTCTCGTTGCCTGTTTGGGCCTGTTCGCACTATCGGCCTTTTTAGTGGAACAGCGAAAAAAGGAAATCAGTATTCGATTGGTTTTGGGAGCTCCGTTCAAAAGTATTTACCAATTGCTGACCATGGATTTCATGAAACTGATCTTGATCGCGATCGTTATAGCCACCCCCATTGGGTGGTACATGATGAGTCGCTGGTTGGAAGACTTTGCTTATAGAATAGACATTCAATGGTGGGTATTTGCTTTGGCAGGGGCCATTTCCCTGGGTATAGCGTTGCTCACGGTCAGTTATCAATCTATACGGGCGGGGTTGGTAAATCCAGCCAAAAGCTTAAGATCAGAATAAATCATCAATCAAAAACGAACCATCATGTTAAAGAATTATTTGAAAATTGCCTGGAGGAACCTTACCAAACATAAGGGCTATACCATCATCAATGTAGGTGGACTTGCATTGGGCATGGCCGTTACCTTGATCATCGGACTATGGGTGAAGGATGAGCTGAGCCATAACGACTATTTCACCAACAAAAACCAGATTGCCCAGATTTACCAATCGCAGACCTTCAATGGGCAGACGGGCACTGGTCCTGCCATTCCCCGACCCTTGGAAAAAGCCTTCAGGGATGGTTATATGGACAACTTCAAACATTTGGTGATGTCCTCTTGGAACAACTCCCAATATTTAAAATATGGGGAAACCAGCATCTCACGTGATGGTAATTTTATGCAGCGCGAGGCACCCGAAATGTTGGATCTTAAAATCCTGAAAGGGGAAAAAGATGGGGTTAGGGAAATCAATTCCATCATGTTGAACGAATCAACTGCCAAGGCCCTTTTTGGTGATGAGGACCCTATTGGAAAGACCATTGAGGTCAACAGCCAATACGACATGATGGTAACGGCCGTGTATGAGGACATTCCCTTCAATGCTTCCTTCAACGACACAGAGTTCATTATGCCATGGGACAAATATGTTTCCGTGAACGAATGGATAAAAAACGCAGAGGACCAATGGGGAAACAACTCCTTCCAAATGTTTGTGCAGATTGCGGACAATACCACTATGGAACGGGTGACCTCCACCATAAAGGATGTTAAGAAAACCCTCAACAAGAACACGGAGGAATTCAACCCTCAATTGTTTCTCTTCCCCATGAAGGATTGGCATCTACGTGGCAATTTTGAAAATGGAAAACAAGTTGGGGGGCGAATCAAATATGTTTGGCTGTTTGCCATTATCGGGGCTTTTGTGCTCCTTTTGGCATGTATCAACTTTATGAACCTGAGTACGGCCCGTTCCGAAAAAAGGGCCAAGGAAGTGGGTATCAGAAAATCCATAGGGTCACAGCGCAATCAATTGATCAACCAGTTTTTGGGTGAATCCTTTTTGGTGGTCCTTTTTGCTTTTGTGATTGCTATATTGATTGTGGTGATTTCCCTGAGCGGGTTCAATGAGCTTGCCAAGAAAGAAATGTCGTTCCCATGGGGTTCAGCAGGATTTTGGGGAGCCTCTTTGGCTTTCATTCTGTTCACGTCCCTCTTGGCCGGTAGCTACCCCGCTCTATATCTGTCCTCTTTCAGACCCGTTGATGTTTTGAAGGGAACCTTCAAGGCCGGCAAACACTCCGGATTGCCAAGAAAAATCTTGGTTGTGGTCCAGTTCACTGTGTCCGTAGCCTTTATCATTGGCACCGTAATCGTGATGCAACAGATCAACTATGCCAAGAACAGGCCCATTGGTTATGACAAGGAAGGGTTGGTCCAAATACCGACTATGAGCCAAGATTTCACAGGCAAATTCGAGTTGATGCGCGATGAGTTCATCAAGTCTGGCGCCGTCATGGAAATGTCCACCTCCAGCGCCCCTACCACCAATATTTGGTCCAACCGAAGTGGTTTTAACTGGGAAGGCAAGCCAGAAGGTTTCCAGGAAGATCTCGCCTGGACCGAAGTTTCCCCGGAATATGCCAAGAGCCTAAACCTAAAAATTGTGGAAGGAAGGGACTTTTCACGGGAATTCCCATCCGATTCCAATGCAGTACTCATCAATGAGACCGCTGTTAAATATATGGGGCTTAAAAACCCGATAGGCCAGTTCATCAAAGATGATGACGAGGAAGACCCCAATCCACCCCTGAAAATTATTGGCGTGGTACAGGATATGATTGCCCAATCACCCTATGAACCTGTAAAGCAAGGCATGTATGTGTTTGACAAATATGGCAATGGTTCCTATTATAATTTGAGGTTGAACCCCAAGCAAAGTGCCAGCCAAAACTTGGCCATTATTGAGCGGGTGTTCAAGGAACATTTCCCCAATATTCCATTCCAATATGATTTTGTTGACGAGGAATATGCCGAAAAATTTGCCTCCGAAGTACGTGTAGGTACACTATCTGGAATCTTTACGGCCTTGGCCATTTTGATAAGCTGTTTGGGGCTCTTTGGCCTTACCTCGTTTGTGGCCGAGCAACGCACCAAAGAAATTGGGGTGAGAAAAGTTTTGGGAGCCTCCGTGTTCAATGTTTGGAACATGCTCTCCAAAGATTTCTTGAAATTGGTGATAATCTCCTGTTTCATTGCGGTACCCATCGCTTATTATGTGATGAACGGTTGGCTGCAGGAATATCCTTATCGGGTGATCCTTAAGTGGTGGATCTTTGGCCTTGCCATGCTCGGGGCCATGTTGGTCACGGTTATCACGGTAAGCTTCCAGGCCATCAAGGCAGCGCGTTCCAATCCAACAAAGAGCCTGCGAACCGAATAATAAACTAAAAAAACGAACCATCATGTTTAAGAACAACCTAAAAATAGCTTGGAGAAACCTTGTAAAAAGAAAGGGGTTCTCATTTATCAACATTCTAGGACTTACCATGGGCTTTGGTTGCAGTATTTTGATATTCCTTTTTGTTCAATTTCACTTGCAGTTTGACAATTTCCATCAAAATGCCGACCGAATTTACCGGGTGAATACCGAGGAACACCGGGATCTTATCGATTATGAGGCCGCAGTACCTCCAGGTTTTGCCAATGCCTTCAAACAGGATTATGACTATGCCGAAATCGTGGCAAAAAGCGCAGATAGGAACAATTGGCTCATTACCTTGGATGAAAATGGCGTAAAAAAACAGTTAAAGGCGGACATTGCCTTCACCGAAACTGGATTTTTCAAAATCTTCAATTACCCTTTGATGGACGGTTCCAATGCTGCTCCCATATCAGAACCCAATACGGCGTTGGTAACAGAACAAATGGCCAAAAAAATGTTCGGGGAGGCAAACCCCATCAATAAAACCTTTGTGCTGGAGAACAACCAAACCATTAAGGTGACCGGGGTGCTCAAAGATCTCCCTAAAACAACACTGACGAAGGCACAGGTTTTCCTCTCTTTCGATACCTTAAAAAGCTATGATGAGTTTATGTCTTCCGAAAGCTGGGGAGGTATCAATTCTTCACTGCACTGTTATGCGCTCATGCGGCCAAACCAGAATATTGCCCAAATCGAGCAGCAGTTACAAGGGTACGTGAAAAAGTTTAGGCCTAATTCCAAAAACGTACACCACTATAAACTTCAGGCCCTAAAAGACATTCATTTTGACGACCGATACAGTGGTGGCATCGATGCGAAATCGCTTTGGATATTTTCATTCATCGGGCTTTTCATTTTGGTCGTGGCCAGCATCAACTTCATCAACATCTCCACGGCACAGTCTGTTAACCGATCAAAGGAAGTTGGGGTACGCAAGGTTCTTGGTAGCTATAAACGTGAATTGTTCTGGCAATTTATGGCAGAAACGTTCATCGTCAGTGTTCTTGCCTTGGTTTTGGGTATTGCCCTGTGTTTGTTGGTACTGCCCTCATTCAACACCGTATTTGATCTAGAGCTTTCCTTCAAGGAGTTATTGAATGTTAAGTTTTTAGGTTTTGTGGTGCTTTTATTGGCACTGGTCACTTTATTGGCCGGCAGCTACCCTGGTGTGCTTTTGGCAAGGATCGCGCCGGTTCTGGCCCTCAAAAGAAAACTGTCCCACAATGATACCGGGGGCTATCTGACCCGTAAGACACTCGTGGTCACCCAATTTGTAATTTCCATCGTGCTCATTATCGGTTCCATAGTGGTAGGCAAACAACTTAAATATGCCATAAAATCAGACCTCGGTTTTGCAAAGGATGGTATTGTGATGGTTGAAATTCCTGATCAAATCGAGGCCCCCCAACTCCAAGGTCTGAAAGAAAGAATCATGCAAAATTCGGGCGTGGAAAACCTTACGGCCTGCTTTGCCTCTCCAGGAGCCGGCGACAACAATTGGGGTACAAGCGTCAAGTTCAACAACCGACCGGAACCTGAGGAGTTCAACATTCAGGTTAAAGGAGGTGATAAAAACTATTTGGATGCCTTTGACTTAAACCTAGTGGCCGGTCGCAATTTCTTCGAAAAGGATTCGGTGGACGAAATGATTGTCAACGAAGAATTCATGAGAAAAGTGGGGATTTCCAATCCCAATGATTTGCTTGGCAAACAAATTAACGTAAGCTCTGGCTTTGCCAAAGGGAAAATAGTTGGCGTAGTGGCCGATTTTCATGATGGTGATTTCCATGAAAAAATAAGCCCCATTTTCATTGCTCCAGAACCAAGACTTTACAATGAACTGGCCATAAAAATTAATATGGCTTCCGCCAAAAACACTTTGCAGCATATTGAAAATGAATGGTCCGCGGCGTTTCCCGATTATGTTTTTGAATATGATTTCTTGGATGACCGTGTTGCGGAACTCTATCAAACCGAGCAGCGCTTCCTATCCCTTATCGGAATTTTTTCGGGCCTCGCCATTTTTATTGGATGTCTCGGTATCTACGGGCTTATCCTCTTCTTTGTGGTGCAAAAGACCAAAGAAATCGGTATACGGAAAGTATTGGGGGCCGGGGTTACCAACCTCGTGGGGCTCGTCATGCAGGATTTCCTGAAACTGATCCTCATTGCCGGAATCATTGCCACACCCATTGCATGGTACTTTATGAACCAATGGCTCGAAAATTTCGAGTATCGAACCCCTTTAAACTGGTGGATATTCGTCCTGGCCGTGGCCATCATCATGGCCATTACCTTGTTGACCATCAGTTACCAGGCCATTAAGGCGGCCATCGCCAACCCCGTCAAAAGCCTGCGCATAGAATAACACATCAAAAAACGACAAACACAAAAAATCATGTTCAAGAACAACCTAAAAATCGCCTGGAGAAGCCTAAAAAAACAGCCGTTCTTCACCTTCCTAAATACATTTGGATTAGCTATAGGAATGGCTGGTGGGCTTTTGCTGGGGCTATACATTTATGACGAACTTACCCACGACACTATGTTTGCCGAAGCAGAACGTATCTATCGTGTTAATGCCGATATGAAGTTTGGTGGTAGGGAGAATCAAATGGCAGAAGTTTCTGCTCCCATGGCACAGGCCATTCTAAACGATATTCCCGAAGTTGAAGAAGCAACCCGCTTTCGGAGTATCGGTAGTGTGTTCATCAAACAACAAGGCGAACAAAATAATGTACGCGAACCTGGGGTAACCTATGCCGATCCCAATGTTTTTGACATGTTGGGCCTAAAACTTCTTTATGGTGACGTTAACTCTGCACTTGTGGAACCCTATACCTTGGTCATGTCCAAAACAGCTGCAGAAAAACACTTCCCCATTGATCAAGCCCTTGGAAAAACGGTTGTCTTGAACGATCATGAGGTATATACGGTTACCGGGGTCATTGACGATTTGCCAAAAAATTCATTTTTAAGGGATCGCGACCTTTTCTTGGCGATGTCCGGTTACGAAGACTCCAGATTGGCAGAATGGGGAAGTCACAATTATTATACGCTCATCAAATTATTACCCGGCACCAAGGCCGAGAAAGTAGAGGATGAATTACAAAGCATGGTTGGCAAATACCTCATTCCCTATGCACAAAAATTTTTCCCTGGCATTACCGAAGAACAGTTTATCGCCTCTGGGAATTATATGCACTATTCCACCATTCCCTTGACCGATATTTATCTGCATTCTGGTAGAGGTCCTGAATTCAGTCCTGTAAGTGACATCAAAAATGTTTATATCCTTGGAGCCATTGCCCTGATCCTGCTCATATTGGCCAGTGTCAACTTCATGAACCTGTCCACGGCCCATTCCTTGAAAAGAGCCAAGGAAGTGGGTATCCGAAAAACCTTGGGGTCGCAAAGAAAGAGTTTAATATGGCAATTTTTGACGGAATCCGGATTGATAGCCATAGGTTCCTTGATCTTTGCGGTCATCATTGCCGCAGTTGTTATGCCTTTTTATAATGATCTTAGCGGTAAGGACTTGTCCATACCCTTTGCCAGTCCGTTCTTTTGGTTGATTCTTCTTGTTGCAGCATTGGCTCTTGGGTTCCTATCTGGAAGTTATCCCGCACTTTTTATGTCCCGTTTTGTTGCCGCGAAAGTGCTCAAAGGACAGGGTGATAATTCCATTGGAGGGGGACGTGTCCGCAATGCGCTCGTAATCCTTCAATTTTCCATATCCGTATTCCTGATTATGGGGACTTTGACCGTTTTTCAACAACTACAGTACATACAGGGCAAAGACCTTGGGTATGCAAAAGATCAAGTACTCGTAATTCAAGGCGTTAATGCTCTCGAAGGGAATAGACAAGTGTTCAAAGATCGGGTGGAGCAGCTGAGTCAGGTGAGTACCGCTACATTGAGCAGTTACTTACCAACACCTTCTTCCCGTAGCGACAGTTCTTTTATGAGGGCTGAAGATCGAAGCCAGGAAAAGGCCATCAACATGCAACAATGGTATGTGGACCCAGATTATATTTCCACCATAGGACTTTCGCTGATTTCGGGAAGGAATTTTGACAATGCTCGTTTCCCTAGCGATTCTACGGGAATCATCATAAATGAAAAAGCGGTGTCCATTCTGGGAAAAACTCCCGAAAATGTTATTGGCACCCAATTTGTGAACGATTTTCAAGAAGGAAACTTGATTACAGTCATTGGGGTTGTCAAAAACTTTCATTTTGAATCATTACGTAACAATGTGGAGGCACTGGCGCTTTTCTTTGGAGGACAAAATGCCAGTAACCTGGCCATTAAATTGAATAACGGGGATATTTCCAGAACCATTGCGGAAATTGAAAACATTTGGAGGGACCTTGCCCCTTCACAGCCTTTTGAACATTATTTCATGGATGATTCCTTCAACACCAGTTATGAAGCCGAGCAACGATTGGGGCAAATTTTCATGATTTTTACAGTGCTATCCATCATCATTGCCTGTTTGGGGCTTCTTGGACTTGCCGCTTTCAATGCCCAAAAAAGGGTGAAGGAAATCGGTGTTCGTAAGGTTTTGGGTGCCAAGGTCGGGCAAATAGTGTTCCGCCTTTCCATGGATTTCCTAAAACTTGTTGGCCTCTCCGTGATCATCGCCCTTCCATTGGGATGGTATGCCATGGATCGCTGGTTACAGGATTTCTCGTACCACATCAATATCCCATGGTGGATTTTCGCCCTATCGGCACTCATGGCCGTTGGCGTTGCGCTCTTAACGGTAAGCTACCAAAGTATAAAGGCAGCTATCGTAAATCCCGTAAAAAGCTTGAGAACCGAATAACCGACCAAACACAAAAACATGTTTTTCAACCATTTAAAAATAGCATGGAGAAGTATTTTTAAGAACAAACTCTTTTCTTTTATCAATGTAATCGGGCTATCCATTGGGCTTTGCGCCGCCATGGTCATCGGGGCCATTGTATACTATGACTTTTCCTTCGATAAGTTCCATCCGGACCAGGAACGTATCTATCGGATTGTCTCGGTATTCAAATCCAAGGAAAGTGAATTCTCCAACCGTGGGGTGGCCATCCCTTTGATGCATACCTTTCAGGAAGGTGTTGCGGGAGTGGAGGTTACCGCCCCCTTCATGAACGTCGGATTTGCCAAAGTAGAGAACAAAGAAGCCGATTTGAATTTTAGGAACGTTCAAAATTCAATCCTGGCCGACGATGCTTATTTTCAAATCTTTCAATATGAATGGTTGGCCGGCGATAAGCAGTCCGCTCTTTCTGCTCCAGCCCAAGTAGTGCTTTCACAAAAGAAGGCCGAAACGTATTTCCCGAATACCCAACTGGCCGATGTTGTGGGCCGCACCCTTATCTATAACGACTCCATAGCGGCAAAGGTTACGGGGGTTGTGGCCGATTTTAAAGAAAATACCGATTTTAAGTTCACTGAGTTTATGTCTTTGGCCTCGTCCAAAATGTTTGGTCAACAGGATATTGCCACGGATGACGAATGGAACAGCACCAGTTCCGGGGACCAACTTTTCATCAAGGTGAAAGATTTGGCCAGTATACCCGCTATCCAATCACGGTTGGATGCCCTTGCCGAGGAGCATAAAAACAATGAACCATGGGCGGTTGATGATCAGCGGTTGTTTCAGCTTCAATCTCTTGCCGAAATCCATTTTGGAGGGAAATACGGGGATTACCCCTTTAACAATTCCAACCATGTTGCCAGCATGTCGGTCCTCAAGAGCCTTGCATTTGTGGCTTTGTTCCTCCTGCTTTTGGGCTGTGCAAACTTCATCAATTTAAATTCTGCGCAAGCTTTGACCCGTGCAAAGGAGATTGGTATTCGAAAAACCTTGGGAAGTTCCAAAAAACAGGTGGTCCGTCAATTTTTAGGTGAAACTTTCATCCTAACGTCCATGGCGGCCCTATTGTCGCTATTATTGGCTCCAATGCTGCTGCGCCAGTTCGTTGATTTTTTACCTGCGGATATGGACCTCTCGGTGCTTTACAGTTTCAAAGGAATTTTTGGTATCCTAATTCTTATCGGGTTGGTAAGTGTGCTTTCGGGATTTTATCCTGCCTTTGTTTTGTCCAGATTCAAACCCGTCTCTGTCCTTAAGGGTCAATTTGCAAAGGGCGACAAAGGCGTTCGGCTCCGAAAGACCCTTACCGTCTTCCAGTTTGTGGTAGCACAGGTTTTTATTATCGCCACTATGCTGGTTGCCAAACAATTATATTTTGTAATGAACAAGGACATGGGGCTCAAGACAGATGCCGTTGCCTATGTGCATCTGCCTTGGAACGACAATTCCGAAGTGAAAAAGGAGCGATTGTTCAACATGGTAAAGGAAGTCAAAGGGCTGTCCAACATCAGTTGGGGGAACAATCCTCCGGCATCCAACAGTGTTTCCTCCACCATGCTCGCCTATTACAAGGATGGTGCTGAAATGCACCAAGAAACCGAAATGTTGTGGGGCGACCTCAACTATTTGAAAACCTATAATATTCCCATGCTGTCCGGAAGGGAACGATTGAACGACAGCATCAAGGAATATGTAGTGAACGAGGCTATGGCCAAGGCCTTGGGCTTTCAAAATCCTTCGGATGTGGTCGGTGCCATGTTGAAATTGGACACCATGAACATTCCTGTAGTGGGGTTGATGAAAGATTTCAACCAGCGTTCCCTGAGATCTAACATACGACCATTGGCCTTGACGGGAAATTGGAGGAACCAAGAGTATTCCAACTTCCGTAGTATCCATTTTGATCTTGGATCCAATTCCGAACAATGGCCGGAATCCATTAAAGAGGTGGAAAATGCCTGGGCCTCGGTTTACCCAGATGAAGAGGTCGAAGTGAGGTTTATGAGTGAAGTGGTGGAAGGTTTCTACAGAAAAGAGCGCAGCACTGTGCAATTGTTGAAATGGGCCACGGGGCTCGCCATCTTGATCAGTTGTATGGGGCTTTTGGGCTTGGTGGTCTACACCACGGAACGTCGGGTAAAAGAAATAGGGGTCCGTAAAGTATTGGGCGCCAATTTGGCCCAACTGAACTTTCTGCTGTGCAAAGAGTTCTTACTGTTAGTGGGTGTAGCCTTTGTCATTTCCGTTCCCATTTCATGGTACCTCATCCAAGAATGGATCCAGAGTTTCGCTTACAAGACTTCCCTGAGCTGGTGGGTGTTCTTTGCCAGTGGAATGGGTATGGTGCTGGTTGCCTTGATCGTAATCGGCGCAAGGACCTATAGGACCGCCAATATAAATCCGGTGGAAAGCTTAAGGACAGAATGATTTTATGCTGCCCTTCATGAACTAATAAAAACTTAAAGTATGTATAAGCTCTATCTAAAAATAGCGAGTCGATACCTCTTCAAGAACAAATTGTATTCTTTCATCAACATCTTTGGGTTGACTGTTGGGATTGCTTCCTTCATACTCATCATGTTATATGTGAACCATGAGCACAGTTATGATAAATTTGAAGGCTCCGACCGCGTGTATCGCGTATACATGGACTATCTTGAAGGAGGAAAATATGTTCCCGGAGATGCTAATGCCTACATTGTAAGTGGCCCCACGCTCCAAGAACAGTTTCCCGAGATTGAGGAATTTGCAAGGCTGAGGCGATTGGGTGAAGTGGTGCTGTTGCACGATGACGGGATTTTTGACCATAATACCGCTTCCTTGGCAGACCCTACATATTTTGATGTATTTGGTCGCTCTTTGGAAAAAGGGGATGTGACCAATGCATTGAATGAGCCCTATTCCATTGTACTGAGCACCGCTTTGTCAAAAAAAATCTTTGGTGACGCAGACCCCCTAGGAAAGACCTTGAAAATTGCAGGATCGGGCGACTTGTTGTTCGCCGTAACGGGGACAATGGACAACAAAGGGTACAATACCCATTTAAAAAACGATTTTCTGGTTTCCTTCAAAACCTTTTATACCTGGGAAAGATTTAAACAGGACTGGGATTATACGTGGAACCAAAATGCATATTTCACCTATATAAAGGTTGACAAAAATGCAGATGTTGCCCAGTTGGGACAAAAAATCATGGACTATGTCCCAGAAGGGCTTAAAAACGAAAGGCACCATATTGAACCCATTGAGGATATACACCTGTACTCCAACAAACCCTATGAGGCAGAAACCAACGGTAATGGCAATAATGTTCGGTTTTTGGCCATTATCGCCTTTATTACCTTATTGCTCTGTTGGATGAATTACATGAACCTTTCCAGCAGTAAATCGTTGGAAAGGGCCAAGGAAGTCGGCATTAGAAAAGTTGTTGGGGCCAAAAAACCTCAACTGGCCCTTCAATTTCTTTTGGAGTCGGCGTTGTTGAATATTATCGCCATTGTTCTTGCCGTGTTGAGTGTCTATATTCTGCTTCCAAGTTTTAATGCCCTAGTGGAGCAAGATTTAGGGTTGGACAAGGCACAATTGATGTCCCTTTTGCCCTATTTGGCCATTATGTTGGTCGGTGCTTCTTTGGCTGCTTTTTATCCCGCATTTGTACTTACCCGATTCAAGCCCACCAAGGCCCTGAAAGGAAAGGCACAGACCTCTTCTGGGGGAGCATTCTTTATCAAAGCTTTGGTCGTGTGTCAGTTCGTGGCCACTATCGCCTTGTTGATCGGCACCTTTATGGCCAATAAGCAGATCCATTTTCTCAAAAACCGCCCCATTGGGGCCAATTTGGAACCTGTCATCGCCTTAAAGGGACAAGTGCTCAACAAAGCATCCGACTCTTTGTTCAATATGAGTTTTGATTCCTTTGAGGATGAGCTCAGGAAAAACCCATATATCGCCGAGGTCACAGGAGCAGGAACCTATCCAGGAGATTCTTTTGACAATTTAAATTCCAATATGGGAATTACGTTCCCTAATGGGAAAACGGATGAGAAGCATATCTGGTACAATTATAGTGTTGGGCCCGAATATTTTGATGTAATGGGAATGGAATTCGTTGCTGGGGGCCCATTCGTACAAACCAGTCAAAAATCGAGCAACAATGTTGTGATCAATGAAAAGATGGCGCATTTCATGGAGGTCACTGATGTGGAAAGTGTTGTTGGGAAAACCATTAACTATTGGGGGGCAGATTGGACCGTGGCCGGGGTATTAAAAGATTACAACCATTCTGGAATGAAGTCACCTGTGGTACCAATGGTCATAAGACATAGAAGAAATGCCCAGAATGTTTTGGTGAAATTGAACAGGAAGGCCATGACCATGGGAAATACCCAAAAAGCTTTGGATGACATGAATAGGACATGGCACCAAGTCTTTCCGGTAAGCACCTACAATTACACCTTTTTGGATCAGAAATATGAGGCCCTCTTTAAAGATGAACAGAAGTTTGCCAAGGCTTTTCAGCTTTTTACCGTGCTCGCCATTCTGATTGCCTCCTTGGGGTTGTTCGGGCTAACATCATATACCTGCCTACAGCGCACAAAGGAAATTGGGATCAGAAAGGTAAACGGAGCGACCATTGCCCAAATCCTTTCCCTATTGAACAAGGATTTTGTGAAGTGGGTCGGGCTGGCCTTTGTCATTGCTGTTCCCATTGCATGGTATGCCATGGACAAATGGCTCAGTGTTTTTGCCTATAAAACCCCTTTGAGTTGGTGGGTCTTCGCATTGTCAGGAATATTGGCCTTGATGATTGCACTCCTTACCGTAAGCTGGCAAAGTATTAAAGCTGCCATGATCAATCCGGTTGAAAGTTTAAGAAATGAATGATCCCAATTAAAAGAACCATTAAATGAAAATGTGACATGTTAGGATTAAAATCATACCTGAGGCATCTTTCTAGGAACAAAATGTACACAACCGTGACCGTTTTGGGGTTTGCCCTGTCGCTCACCTTTGTGCTGTTGCTTGGGGTCTATATCCAAAATGAACTGTCCGTTGACGATTTTCACAAGAACAGAGACAGAATATACCGTTTGGAAAATGAAAGCGTGGATTTCTCACCCCCGATTGCGACCGATTTAAAACAAGAATACGCCGAAATTGAGGATTTCACTCGGGTGTTAAATGTTTCTGATAGAATATCCACATCAGGAAGCCAGAAAATAAAATTTGATTATTTGGGGGTCGATCCAAGTTTTTTCAACATGTTTTCTTTTCCCCTACTTCATGGCGAATCTGAAGATGTACTCCAGACCGAGGATGGCATTGTGCTCTCCAAATCCATGGCATTGCGGTTATTTGGCACCTCCAATGCAGTCGGAAAGTCCGTTTTCATCAATACAGACCATAAGTTTACGGTTACCGGTATTATGGACGACTTTCCAGAAAACACCCATTTTACCAAGCAGGATGCACTGGTCAATCTAGGTGCCTTTAAAAAACTCTGGGGCTTTGATGGTTTGTTTGAAGAGTATGGATGGTGCTCCATAAGCATTTATCTAATGGCCAAGCCCAATACCAACCTTCCTGCGAAGGCCCCACAGATTCTGGAGAATTTCAAAAAGAGTTTCTGGTTATATCAAGATGGTATTGCAAAAACAGTGGAGTTCACCCCATTGAAGGAACTGTATTTTAGCAATAAAGTAGGAAGTGGAACCAAAAGTAACAGCAGAACCATGGTCATGGTGCTTTCTGCCATCGTTTTCATCATCCTTTTGCTGGCCGTTGGAAACTATATCAACCTAACCATTGCACAGGCCACCTTTAGGGGCAAGGAAGTGGCAGTGAAGAAATTATTGGGTGGATCCAAGAAACAATTGATCCGGCAATTGGTAACCGAATCCTTTGTGCTGTGTTTTGCTGCCGTCTTAATCGCCTTTCTGTTTGCCAAATTGCTGGAGCCTACCTTGAATTCCCTCTTGGAAACCAATTTAAACCTCAACCAAGCCCTGACCCCAACCAACATTGTGGTGGCCCTTGGCATGCTACTCCTGATAGGTTTTATCTCCGGCATTGTCCCCGCTTTGAAGATTTCAGGCTTCAAACCCATTGAAGTAGTGAGGGGAGAATTGCGGACGAAGGCAAAAAGTGTCTATGCCAAGGCCTTCATCACGTTCCAATATACTGTGGCCATTTCCCTGTTGGCCTGCAGTTGGATCATTCTTAAACAAACGGATTATCTCAGAAACAAGGATTTAGGATTCAACAAGGACAATATTGTCCATTTAGAATATTTAGGAGGTACCAGCCAAAAAAAGGCCATTAAAGACGAGCTTCTCAAAATTCCGGGTGTAAAAGACGCTTCCATAACCTGGCAAAGTCCTTTGAGCGGGGGCAGTAACCAGACTTTCAATTACGAGGGGAAACCCGTCAGTTTTCAAGAATTTGCAGTGGATTCCGCATTTTATGATGTGTTTGACATCAAGGTCATGCCAACAGAAGTGGCCTATTCACCCAATGGGGTTGTCCTGAATGAGGCTGCCCTAAAGACTTTGGGCATCACGGACAATCCTGTTTCCTTCAAAATGGAAGAGAACGAGGTGCCTATTTTAGGGATCGTAAAAGACTTCAATTTTAAACAATTACGCGACAATATTGGGCCTCTCATGTTGCGTCATCAAACACCCGAATTTTTTGCGGACAATATTTTTTTAAAGGTGGACGGGCAAGGAATCGTAAACACCATCAACCAGGTAAAATCTACCTACGCAGGGATTGTCGGTGACGTGGAATTCGATGTCCAATTTGTGGACGAGACCATAGATCAATGGTACAAAAAAGAAGAACGCACAGGAAAGATCATCAGCTACTTTACTTTTTTGGCGGTCATCATCTCCTCCATGGGCATCTTGGCCATGGCCACTTTCTATATGCAGCAACGGAAAAAAGAAATTGGCGTGAGAAAAGTGAACGGTGCCACCATTGGTGGTGTAATGATGCTTTTGAACAAAGATTTCGTGAAATGGGTGGCATTGGCATTCCTGATCGCCGTACCCCTTTCTTGGTACGCCATGCATAAATGGCTCGAAGGTTTTGCCTATAAAACAAATATGAACTGGTGGGTATTCCTGTTTGCTGGAGTACTAACCATGCTTGTGGCTTTGTTCACGGTAAGTTGGCAAAGTTGGCGCGCGGCATCGGCAAACCCAGTGGATGCATTAAAGCAAGAATGATTTTTTGGTGAAAACGATAATGAAACAACTATGAACTATTTAAAATTAGCATTCCGCAGGTTGTTCCGAAAAGGGGAACATGCCTTTACCAGAATCATATCTTTGACCGCAGGGCTGGCATTCGGGATATTGCTCCTTTCTGAAGTGCTGTACTATTATAGTTATGATAGTTTTTACCCGGATGCCGACCGGATTTATGTGGTGCATGAAAATTTCAAGATGGACAAATCCTCGGACAAATTGGAAAGTTTCCCAAGGGTCAGCGGGGCCATTGCTCCGGGCCTTAAAGCAGAAGTGCCAGGTATAGAGGCGGCTACCCGTCTCAACTCCATTGGTGATCACGTTATCTATACTGATGACTTGAACAGTTACGACGCCAGCATTTCCCTAGCTGATGAACATTTATTCGATGTGTTGCCCCTCCCCATGGTAAGTGGAAATCCCAAAGAAATACTTAATAGTCCTATGACTTGTATGGTCTCCCAAGAAATCGCCGATAATATGGGAGGCAATGTTGAGGGGAAGGTTATTGGCATAAAGAATTATCCTGACAAAAAGCTTACCATTGGTGGTGTCTTCGAAACCTTGCCTGAGAACACAAACTATACATATGACATCTTGGTTTCCATGGTATCCACCGAGCAGTTCACATGGGACGGTACCAACAATTGGATGGGCAATGACAGGTATTATGCCTGTGTTAAGCTGAGTCCTGGGACTAATCCGAAAGATTTGGCCCATGCTGTTCGTGCCATGCAGGTAAAGCACCAGGATATTGAAAAAATGGAAGAGGAACAACAAGGAATCGTACTGCAATATTCCTTCATGCCCATCAAGAAAATACATGTGGACAATGTGAAGGACATGATTGTTATCCTCTCCACTATTGCCCTTGCCGTACTGTTCGTCTCCTTGATGAACTATATACTGTTGACCATGGGAACATTGGTTACACGGGCCAAGAGTTCCGCCATACACAAAACTTGTGGGGCCGAGACAAAGAATTTACAGCAAATGATTTTTTCCGAAACCGCTGTCCTTTTCCTTGTTTCCATTGTAGGCGCCATACTTATGATATGGGCACTTAAACCTATGGCCGAGGCTCAATGGGGACACAGCCTTTCTTCGGTATTGAATCCATACGTTATTGTGCCATTGGCCTTGCTTGTGGTGTTTCTTATTTTCATTACCAGTTATTTTCCGGGACGGTTTTTTTCACGTGTCCCCGTGGCCACAGCTTTCAGGGACTACCAACAAAAAAGAGGGAAATGGAAACTGGTCCTGTTGTCTTTCCAATTTGTGGGGGCCACATTTATCCTCACTGTTCTGGTTATTGTGACACTACAGTACAACAGTATGAAAAATGCCGACCATGGTTATATCACAGAAGGGGTCTATTATGGCTCTACCGAGGGCATGGATGGCAACAAGCTGTCGACCGTATTAAATGAACTAAGGGCCATGCCCGAGATCGAAACGGTTGGTTTGGGTTACGATGTGCCAATCAGTGGTGCCTCCGGAAACAATGTGCTTTCACCTGATGAAAAACGAGATTTGTTCAATGTAGCCGATTTTTATGAAGTGGACAGCAATTATCTTTCCATATTGGGCATCAAAGTAGACGAAGGAGAGGATTTTACCAACAAAGAGGCCGTTGCCAATGATGTGCTCATCAGTAAAAAAGGCGCCGAGTTGTTAAAACTGAACAACAGGTGGACCGATGGTGTCGTGGGAAAACAGATTACCATCTCCGAACATGGAAACACGACCATCCGTGGGGTATTCCCTAATTTTGTGGTTCGATCGATTTCTGACCCTGATGTGAGGCCCTCTGTGTTTTTTTATCTGCCGGAAGAAAAATTTGAGCAACTCAAAATTGAAAATCCATCCATGTCGTTCAATATCATGGTCAAAGCCCATGAAGGGGCTCAAGAAGGGCTTATAAACAAAATTACCGAAGTCTTTAACTTAGGCTTCCCACATGATGATGCAGAGATCAAAAGTCTTGAGGCCGAACAATTGAATGCCTATAAGGGCCAAAAAGGATTCCGCAATGCCATGCTCATTGGAAACATCATCATCCTATTGGTTACCATCATCGGATTGCTCGGCTACACCTTCAACGAATCTACCCGGCGCAGAAAAGAACTTGCCATTAGAAGAATTAACGGAGCAACCCTCTGGGACATATTAAAAGCATTCATTTCCGATTTGGAATATGTGGCCTTACCCGCTGTTCTCCTTGGATTGATAGGCGCTTGGTTTACTGCGGACAAATGGATGCAAAATTTTGCTTTCAAGGTTCATCTGCATTGGGGACTCTTTGCTGCTTGTAGCCTATTCATATTACTATTGGTGGCATTGATTGCGGGTATAAACTATACCCGTACAGCCAACCAAAATCCAGTGGATGCCCTAAGGCAGGAATAATTAAAAATTCATCATTAAAAAACACACCATGATTAAGAACTATTTAAAAATCGCTTGGAGGAATTTGGTCAAGAACAAGGTGTTCACGTTGGCGAACATTGTGGGGCTTACGTGCGCTTTTGCGGTGGCCATCCTTTTGACCATGACGGCCCTTTTTGAACTTTCCTATGATCAATTTCATGAGAACAAGGACTCTACCTATCAACTTTACCTTTCCAACCAAACGCCAAGAGGCCCGGAAATCAGCGTATCAAATCCTGTTCCCTTGGCCCCTGCGCTTAAAGAAGAGGTGACAGGGATTAAAAACATTGCGCGTTCGGTAAGCGAGGACGTTCTGATAACATACAATTCCAAAGAATTGAGCCTGGATGCCGAATATGTTGACCCTTCGTTTTTTGATATTTTCACCTACCCCACCCTTATGGGGAATTCCAAAAATCCCTTGCCCAACAAGAATTCGGTAGGGATTACCGAAAAAGGTGCAAAAAAAATATTCGGAACCACAGATAACATAATTGGCAAGACCATTTCCCTAAAAATAGGGAGGGAAGAACAGCCCTTTACCATTGCTTCCGTACTGGCGGACACGCCCAGCAACAGCAGTGTTGACTTTGAAATTGTGGTGCCTTTCGAGAACCATCCCGAATATATCTCCAGCAAAGACCGCTGGGACTCACAGTTCCATCCCATATATCTTCAACTGGAAAAAGGGGTTTCCGTGGCACAGTTTGAGAAAAACACGATTCCCTTTACGGCCCTTCACTACAAGGGAGGCATAGAAAGCGATATTCGTGATGGTGCTGTTCCCGATGCCGATGGGAGATATAAACAATTTCATCTGATGCCCATTACCGATAGACATTTTGCTTCGTACACTACAGGAACCGCCAAAGTAATCCGTATTTTTCCATACATGATCTTGGGAATTGCCTTGGTGATCATATTCATTGTAAGTGCCAATTTCATCAATATGAGCATTGCCCTTAGCGAAAAACGATTGAAGGAAATTGGTATGCGCAAAACCTTGGGGGCCATTAAAAAACAACTGTTCTTTCAGTTTTGGTTGGAAAGTCTTTTGGTCTTCGCCGTATCCGTACTATTGGGGATGGTGGTAAGCAATCTGCTCCTAAACCCGTTCAAAACACTTTTTAACACCAAGGCTTCCTTTGCCGACGTTACACAGCCTAGTGTGCTTATCCTTTTTACCCTTGCCGTCTTCATCATTACACTCATTGCGGGTGGCTACCCTGCCCTGTTAATGAGTAAATTGGGTACCCTTAGGGCCCTGAAGGGAAAATTGGATGTGGGCAAGAACCGATTGCGCAATGGTTTGATCGTCCTTCAGTTTACCATTGCCATTCTTTTGATCACGGGAACCTTGGTACTTCATGGTCAAATTGAATTTATGCGCAACAAGGATTTGGGGTACAACAAAGAGCAAGTAATCTCCATCCCCCTAAATGGAAAAAAGAACGGTTATAGTGTAGTGGACCTACTCCGTGATGAGCTCAAAGACAATCCGGATATCCTCAGCGTTTCTGGGGCCGACAACAATTTGGGGAGAGGCCGAGATGGCAGTCAATCCAGCAGCATGATGGGTTTTGACTATAAGGGGCGGGGCGTAGTTACCAATGCCTTGACTGTAGACTATGACTATGTAAAGACTTTGGACCTACAGTTGGTTGCCGGGCGTATGTTCGATAGGGATTTCGCCACCGATAGCCTTAGCTTGGTCATCAACGAATCCATGGCCAAACAGCTTGGGGACGAAGACCCACTTTCCATAACCATTCCCATGGATGACAATGTTACCTATTCCGTAATCGGTGTGGTCAAGGACTTTAATTTTCAAGATATTAGCAGAAAAATACAGCCTTTGACATTGTTCATGAACAAAGATTGGGACCTTTATTATGCTTATGTGAAAGTAGCTCCGAAAAATATTGCCAACTCCTTCGATGCCGTCAAGAGTGCCTGGGAAAAAGTTGAGCCGCAGGCAGAGTTTTTGGGGTCTTTTTTGGATGAGAACGTGGACCGTACTTTTAGGCGGGAAAAGACCATGGCGACCATCATCACCAGCGGAAGCATCCTTGGGATTTTATTGAGCTGTATTGGTCTGTTTGCCATTTCCATGTTGGTAGTGGCGCAGCGCACCAAGGAAATAGGCGTGCGTAAAGTAATCGGTGCCAGTATCTCTTCAGTGGCCTTGCTTCTCACCAAGGATTTCTTGAAATTGGTGGCCATTGCCTTTTTGATCGCCACACCAATTGCTTGGTACTTTTTGAATGAATGGCTGCAGAACTATGCCTCCCATGTAAGTTTAAGTCCCCTGTTCTTTTTGGGAGCCGGACTGTTGGCCACCCTCATTGCCTTTATTACTGTGGGAACACGTACCATAAAAGCTGCCTCCGCCAACCCTGTAAAAAGTTTAAGAACCGAATAAAACCGACCGCCATGATCAAAAAATATCTGATAACAACCTTTCGGCACCTGCGGCGAAAAAGATTATTCACTGCGCTGAACATTTTTGGTCTGGCCATTGGCATCAGTGTTTGTTGGGTCATCTATCGTATTGTTTCATACGAGTATAGCTACGACAAAAACCTGGTCCAAAAGGAAAAAATCTATCGGGTTGTGTCGGGCTTTGTGTTTGACGAAAAAGAAAGCTACAACGGAGGCGCCTCAAAACCTCTGTACCAAGGTATTCGTGAGCAGATGGATGGATTGGAGCATGTCGTCCCTGTATTTGAAAATACATTTAGGAGTGTCGAGGTAGACAATCCGCCTGGGAGTCCATTAAGATTCGATGACCAAAAAGGAGTGGCCGCGATTGATTCTGCTTACTTTAATTTTTTGGAGTACCGCTGGCTCTCGGGAACCAAATCTTCTTTTTTGGATAATCCCAATAGTGTTGTGCTTACCGAAGATAGGGCCAAACAGTATTTCCCTGACCAGGCACCAAATGAAATTCTGGATAGGACCATAACCTATTATAGTTATAGGGATACCATTACCCGGACGGTCGCCGGAGTAGTGGCCAATTTGCCCCAACCTACGGAGTTCAATTCCCAAGAATTTGTGCCGCTGCCCTATATCGCATATGACTTGAATATATGGACAAACACCAATGGTTCGGATAGACTTTATCTTCAACTTGACGAAGCTTCTAACCCTGCAATCATTGCTGAGCAAGTTGATGATATTATTCAACGTAAAACCAGGGAATGGAGAGATCAATCGGAAAACACCTTCAATTTTAAACGTTGGATAGAATTACTGCCTTTGGGTGAATCTCATTTTGCAACCCATATTAGGGAGAGCAATATTAGAAAGGCGAGTAAACCTGTTCTTTATGGATTGATGGGCATTGCCCTGTTCCTTTTGGTGCTGGCCTGTATCAACTATATTAATATGAGCGTTGCAGGCATTCCTCAGCGCACCAAGGAAATTGGGGTTCGCAAGACCTTGGGTAGCAATAAAAAACAGTTGATCACCCAATTTTTTTTGGAAACCTTGGTGACCACCGTTTTGGCCGGAATCTTATCCCTTGTATTGACTAAGTTGGTTTTCTGGTTGCTGAAAGATATTATTCCCGAGGGGATAACACCTTTTGCAAATATTCTTGAGTATATCGGTTTCCTTCTTTTATTAAGTATTTTGGTGGCTATTCTGGCTGGTTTGTATCCCGGTTGGTTGATTACTAGGGTCAATGCCATCAATGTTTTTAGAAGTACTTCCCTACAGACCAAGGGCAGTAAAGGGTTTAACCTGCAAAAAGCACTGATTGTATTTCAGTTTGTCATTGCCTTGGTATTCATTACATCCGCCCTCATCATTGGCAAACAATTGCAATACTCCATCAAATCGGATATGGGTTTCAACAAAGACGCCGTTGTTTTGGTACAGGTTCCCTATAGATATGTCTTTGAAGACAAATATGATGGCAAACAGTTCCCCTTGTTGGAAGAGCTCAAAACGATATCCGGCATCCAAAATGTCTCCTTAGGTGCAGCCCCCCTATCGGAAGGATATGCATCAAGCGCATACGAATATAGTGAAGAGGGAAAGCCGGCGATCTCTAGACAGGTTTTCAAAAAGTGGGTGGATACTTCGTATGTAAATCTTTACAACTTGAAAGTGTTGGCGGGAAGAAATCTCCATGAGTCCGATACCCCAACGGAATATGTGATCAATGAGACAGCAGTAAAGGCATTTGGTTTTGCCTCGCCCCAAGAGGCTTTGGGAAAATTCATTGGCCAGAAAGACGAAAAGCTTCCCATTGTGGGTGTGGTCAATGACTTCCATATGCGCGATTTCTATGAATCCATAGATCCTATGGCCTTTCAAATGGAAAAAAGCAACCTTACAAACTTCAATATAAAACTAACATCCAACACGGATCAATGGCAAAACACTTTAAGTGAAATTGAGCAGAAATGGTATCGCTTTTATCCGCCGGAAAGTTTTTCCTATACTTTTTATGACGAATCTATAGAGCAGATGTACAAACAAGAAAGGCAATTGGCCACTTTGGTGAACCTTGCTACTTTTGTTTCCATATTCATCAGTTGCTTGGGGCTGTTCGGCCTAGCTGTGTTGACCGCCTTTCAGCGCACCAAGGAAATAGGGATACGAAAAGTTATGGGAGCTTCTGTTGAGGGAATTGTCCGTTTACTTTCCAAAGAGTACATTGTGTTGGTCATCATTGCTTTGGTCTTTGCTTCGCCCATTGCTTGGTTTGCCATGGATAAATGGTTGGAAAAATTTGCCTATCGCATACAAATAGAATGGTGGATGTTTTTGTTGGCTGGTGTAGCCGCGATTACCATTGCCCTGCTCACGGTAGGTTATCAGGCCATTAAAGCGGCCATTGCCAATCCCGTAAAAAGTTTAAGAACCGAATAGAATAAAAAAAATCATATCATGCTATTACAACTGAACAACATATTCAAATGGGTCAACTCTGGGGGCCAACGTATCTTTTTGTTGAAAGACATCAATCTCGAAGTAGAGGAAGGGGAGTTCATTTCCATCATGGGACCCTCGGGATCTGGAAAATCCACTTTGCTCAACGTCATCGGGATGCTTGATGCCTTTGACGAAGGAGAGTACAATTTTCTGGAGGAATCGGTACATGACCTCAAGGAAAAACACCGAGCCAATCTGTACAAGGAATACATCGGTTTTGTGTTCCAATCCTACCATCTGTTAGACGAGTTGACTGTTCAAGAAAACCTTGAAATGCCCTTGATCTATAAAAAATTCAAAGGGTCAGAACGTAAAGCCATGGTGGCCGATATGCTCGATAGATTCAGCATCGTGGGTAAAAAGGACCTGTTTCCTGCACAGTTGAGTGGAGGTCAGCAGCAATTGGTGGGCATTGCACGGGCTTTGATTTCCAATCCAAAGTTAATTTTGGCCGATGAGCCTACAGGTAATCTCAACTCCAAACAGGGGGAAGAAATTATGGAGCTTTTCAAACAATTGAACGAAGAAGGTGTCACCATCATCCAAGTAACCCACTCCGAGAAAAATGCGGAATATGGTTCACGTATCATCAACCTTTTGGATGGAAGGATGATCTGATAAGAAAGATCAAGTGTCAAGAGACAAGAATCAAGACCAAGTGGTCCCAATTTGTGGGTATTTGTGCAATTCGTGTCAATACCTCTTGCTTTATAGCGTAAATTTCCTGTCTCAATCGGCTAATTCGGCGAGTTCTTTGCCAACAAGACTGCCCAAAGCCACACCCATTCCTCCTAGGCGGACACCACCATAGATGGAGTTGGAAATACGCTTGACTATCGGGGTCTTTTGACCCCCGACTCCCATGATGCCGCTCCATCTTCGGTCGATTTTCACCTTTTGATGGGGCAGTATCATTTCCTTTAGTAATTCTTCCAATTTGTCTTGAATGATTGGTGTCTGACCAAATTCAGTAGTTTCTTCCCCTTTAAAATCGAGGTTGCGACCACCCCCAAAAAGAATGCGGTCGTCTATGTTCCTGAAATAATAATAGCCCTCGTCAAAATGGAAGGTTCCCTTGATTTTCAGGTTTTTTATGGGCTCCGTCACCAACACCTGGGCACGTGCCGGTTGAATGGTCTCCGTGGGTAAAAGTTTGGAAGCAAAACCATTGGTGGCTACAAAGACTTTTTTGGAAGAAAACTCAAAATCCTTGGTGATAATGGTTGCACCTTGATCGGTTTGTAGAACCTCATCAACCTCCACACCGTTCAAAATGGGGATATCCATGGACAGACATTTTTGAATCAGTGTCTGCATCATCTTGCCCGTATCCAATTGTCCTTCAAACTGATGGGTAATGTATTGTTCCTTAATGTTCCCGAAACCAAAAATATTGTTGTTCGTCATAAACGGGTTTTGTCCAAAAACAGGTTGAAGCATGTTGTTCAACCGCCCCATTTCATCCTGACATTTTTCGTACAATTCGGAATTGTGTTCCACAAAAAGTTCATGTCCTCCATGCTGTTCAAAACCAATGGCTTGGTTGCCTAAAAGCTGGCGGAGGTATTGAATGCCGTCCCAACGCTTCTGCACCAATTGCACCACTTCTTCTTCAGAATGGGACTTGAGATCGGACAAAATCTCTGAAATGCTTCCAAAACAGGCAAAACCAGCATTCTTGGTACTTGCTCCTTGTGGAAGACTTCCTTTTTCCAACACCAATATGGAACTCTTGGGATGCTCCTGCTTAAGATGAATGGCACAGTTCAATCCAACAATCCCACTGCCAATAACGGTAAAATCCACATGGGAGAACCACGTCTTATATTCCCAATAGCTCAGTTGCATAAAATAAAAACCCCGACTTTCATCGGGGTCTCAAATTAATGTTCGTCTTGATATTTTGGGTCCATCTTGAAACCTTCCATGAACTTGGTGGTATAGTTACCCGCCAAATAATCGGGATGGTCCATCAACTGTCGATGGAACGGAATAGTCGTCTTAATACCTTCGATCACAAACTCGTCCAAGGCTCTTCGCATTTTGTTGATGGCCTCTTCCCTGGTCTGGGCCGTGGTAATCAACTTGGCGATCATGGAATCGTAGTTTGGCGGAATCACATAACCACTGTACACGTGTGTGTCCAAACGAACCCCATGACCTCCTGGAGTATGAAGTGTCGTAATCCTTCCTGGTGATGGCCTAAAGTCGTTATAAGGGTCTTCGGCATTGATCCTACACTCGATGGAATGCAATTTTGGATAATAGTTCTTCCCAGAAATCGGTACACCGCCAGCAACCAAAATTTGCTCGCGGATCAAATCATAATCCACCACTTGTTCGGTAATGGGGTGCTCTACTTGAATACGGGTATTCATCTCCATAAAGTAGAAGTTTCGGTGTTTGTCCACCAAAAACTCTATGGTTCCCGCTCCCTCATATTTGATGTACTCTGCAGCTTTTACAGCCGCCTTTCCCATTTCATCACGAAGGGTATCCGTCATAAATGGCGACGGGGTTTCCTCGGTCAACTTTTGGTGACGACGCTGAACGGAACAATCCCTTTCGGAAAGGTGGCATGCTTTTCCATATTGATCACCCACCACCTGAATCTCAATGTGACGGGGTTCCTCGATAAGCTTCTCCATGTACATACCACCATTGCCAAAGGCGGCTGTGGCTTCTTTTACAGCGCTTTCGAAGTTCTTTTCAATCTCCTCTTCGGACCAAATAGCGCGCATACCCTTACCACCACCACCGGCAGTGGCCTTGATCATGACGGGATAGCCCATTTTCTTGGCTTCCTTTTTAGCGTGTTCTACATCCTTCAAAAGTCCTTCGGAACCCGGAACCGTGGGTACTCCTGCTTTTCTCATGGTTTCCTTGGCCGTGGCCTTGTCGCCCATTTTTTCTATCTGTTCCCCGGAGGCTCCAATAAACTTGATATCGTGCTCTGCACAAATCTTGGAAAATTTAGCATTTTCGGAAAGGAACCCATATCCTGGGTGGATGGCATCAGCATTGGTAATTTCCGCAGCGGCAATAATGTTGGGAATCTTCAAATACGACTCGCTGCTAGGTGCGGGGCCAATACAAACAGCCTCATCCGCAAACCGTACGTGTAGGCTTTCCTCATCTGCTTTGGAATACACTGCAACAGTCTTGATGCCCATTTCCTTACAGGTACGTATAATGCGCAAGGCTATCTCGCCCCTATTTGCAATCAATATTTTTTTAAACATAGAATACAATTTTAAATTCTGGATTCTAAATTTTAAATGGTTTTAAATAACTAACACTTAGTCACTTAAAATTTAGCACTTAAAATTATCTATGATGGGTCTACCAAGAACAAGGGTTGGTCAAATTCCACAGGAGAGGAATCATCCACCAATATCTTAACGATCTTTCCTGAAACTTCAGACTCAATGTCATTAAAAAGTTTCATGGCCTCGATCACACAAAGCACATCGCCCTTGCTGATATTGCTCCCCACTTCCACAAAAGCGGGTTTGTCCGGTGATGGTTTTCTGTAGAATGTTCCTATGATAGGGGATTTTATGGTAATGTATTTGGAATCTTCCGCCTTGGGGGCTTGGGCGGCCGGAACGGCTGCTTCCGTTGCAACTGGCGCTTGTGCAGCCGGAGTGGCCGGTGCATGTGCCATTGGTATCTGTTGCACAATCGTTGTTTCTGGATAGTTTGAATCGGATCCTGTGCGGATGGTGATCTTAAAATCCTCCATCTCCAGCTTTACCTCACTGGCTCCCGATTTGGCCACAAACTTGATTAAATTCTGAATTTCCTTAATGTCCATCGAATATGTTTTTGTTAGTTGTGTGATTAAGAATTATAGGCCCATTTCAAATATATGGCTCCCCAAGTAAATCCTCCCCCGAAAGCGGCAAAAATTAAATTGTCGCCTTTTTTCAATTGCTTCTCGTAGTCGAACAACAACAGGGGCAATGTAGCAGAGGTGGTATTTCCGTAACGGTCAATATTCACCATGACTTTTTCGGGCTCTACACCCATTCTGTTGGCCGTGGCATCGATAATCCTTCTGTTGGCCTGGTGCGGCACCAACCATTGCACATCTTCATGGGTGAGGTTGTTCCTTTCCATAATCAACGCGGACACATCGGCCATATTGGAAACGGCAAACTTGAACACGGATTTGCCGTCCTGATATACAAAATGTTGTTTGTTCTTAACCGTTTCTTCCGACGCCGGTAAAATGGAACCTCCCGCATCAATCTTAAGGAACTGCCTTCCTATACCGTCCGAACGGAGGTATTCATCCTGCACTCCCAATCCTTCCTCATTGGGTTCGAAAAGTACGGCACCGGCACCATCACCAAAAATGATACATGTGGTCCTGTCCGTGTAATCGAGGATGGAGGACATCTTGTCCGCCCCGATCAACAACACTTTTTTGTATTTGCCAGACTCAATATAACTTGCCGCAGTGGACATGCCATATAAAAAGCTGGAACAGGCCGCCTGCAGGTCGTATGCAAAGGCGTTCACAGCGCCGATTTCCGAAGCCACATAGGCCGCAGTGGCGGCAACAGGCAAATCGGGAGTGGCGGTGGCCACCAATACAAAGTCTATTTCAGATGGATCCACGCCACTTTTTTGAATCAAATCTTCCGCAGCCTTGATGGCCATAAAAGATGTTCCGGCATTTTCCTCTTTTAAGATTCTTCTCTCTTTGATTCCAGTTCGTGTGGTTATCCATTCATCATTGGTATCTACCATGGTTTCCAATATTTTATTGGAAAGAATGAAATCTGGAACATATCCTCCTACAGCTGTAATCGCTGCCGTTGTTTTCTTCATTTTTAGCCTCTCTTTATTGTCAAAAACTTTGAAATTTGACCCAAAAGCGGTGAAAATTAGTCAATTTATATGACTTTCCCGTTAAAAATGGCCCGTTTTTAAATTTAACTATGGTCCATAAAAAAACTCCCGTTGTTACGCAACGGGAGTCGGTCTATTTTATAGGAAATGCGATTAAGCTGCAGTTTCTTCCTCTGCTTTGTCGATCAAAACCTGGCCTCGGTAATACAATTTACCTTCGTGCCAGTGCGCTCTGTGGTACAAGTGCATCTCACCTGTTACACTATCTTTGGCGATGGTCGGCGCAACTGCTTTGTAGTGGGTTCTTCTCTTGTCCCTTCTGGTTTTTGATGTCTTTCTTTTAGGATGTGCCATTATAACCTATTTATCCGTTAGTAACTTTTTTAAATCGTCCCATCTGGGATCTGTTTTTTCTGCTGGTTTTTTATTCTCTTTTGGCTGGAGTTCTTCCAGCTTGTCCAAGATGTCCGATTTTAGGGTTCCGTCCTCAACTCCAGGATGCACCCGTTTCTGTGGAACGGCCAGTACCAACATTTCATAGATGTACTGTGCAATGTTGATCTGATATTCTCCATGGGGAATGATCAGGATCTCATCATCTTCATCATTGTACTCCTCTCCAAATTTGATGACGAGATGCAATTCCGATTCGATAGGTTGATCAAAGGGTTCCCCAGTAAGGTCACAGTCCACGTTGACGGTTCCCTCAGCCTCAATCCTCAATTCCATCATGTTGCTCATCTTTTCCAAGATGGCTTTGGTATGGATTGAAGCTCCGCTAAACTCTTGGTAATCAAAAGATTCAAAGAACGCATTGTCAATCTCGTACACAAATTCATGTTTTCCCAACTTCAGACCTGAAAAAGGGATATTAAACTCTTTCAGCTTCATCATTTCTACACTTAAGGTTTGTGTACCAGCCTCTAAAGGCGGGTGCAAAGATACTACTTATTTACAAAACTGCAATTCCAACACCAACAAATATCCACATTTCGCGCAACTTTTTAGCCGCCGCGCTTGACCTTTTGCTTTTGAAGTGGATTTTTAGTCAATTCCATATACTCCATCCGGTTCCTAAATACCTGAATTGCGGTGAATACCGCTTCCTTGAACGAACTCTCGTCCGCCTGGCCTTTTCCCGCAATTTCATAGGCGGTTCCGTGATCGGGCGATGTTCGCACCTTGGCCAATCCTGCGGTATAGTTCACCCCTTTTCCAAAGGAAAGGGTCTTGAACGGAATCAGGCCTTGATCGTGATAGGCAGCCAACACGGCATCAAAATTTTGGTGGGTATTCGAACCAAAAAAACTATCGGCCGAATACGGTCCGTACACCAGAGTGCCTTTGTTGAAAAGTTCTTGGATCACCGGTTTCAATATCTTGTCGTCCTCTTCCCCTATGGTCCCATTATCACCGCTATGCGGGTTTATCCCTAACAAGGCAATCTTTGGCCTGCGGATCCCAAAATCCATTTGAAGCGATTTTTCCATAATCGCAACCTTGTTGCGAATCAATTTTGCCGTTATGGCCTGTGCCACATCCTTTACCGCAATATGATCGGTCAGCAATCCTACACGAAGCCCATCTGCCACCATGAACATTAAGCTTTCCCCTTTCAGTTCTTGGGCCAAATAGTCGGTATGGCCGGGAAATTTAAAATCATCGGCCTGTATGTTGTTCTTGTTGATGGGCGCCGTGACCAATACGTCGATTTCGCCATCTTTTAAAGCTCTTACCGCCGCCTTTAGGGATTGAATGGCCAGAGCCCCTGCTTCTTTGGTGGCCTGTCCGTATTCAATATGGGGAGCCTCTTTCCAGACGTTCACAATGTTGATCTTTCCTTCCAAGGCTTGGGAGGCATCCCTTACCCCGTTGAAAGTGATATCGATTCCCAAATCGTTCTTTTGTTGGGATATGGTCTTATTCGATGCAAATAGGATCGGGGTGCAAAAATCCAACATCCTTGCATCCTCAAAGGTTTTGAGTGCCACTTCGCACCCGATGCCGTTGATGTCACCAATGGAAATCCCCAGCTTTATTTTTTGCGTTTCCTCCATATAATCAATGCCGTTATGGCTACTTTTGCAATACAAAACTAGTCAATTAATAATACACATGTTCACAGGGATCATAGAGACTTTGGGTAAAGTTGAAAAGCTTGAAAAAGAAGGGGGTAATCTGCACATCACCATTTCTTCGGATATTACATCGGAACTAAAAATAGATCAAAGCGTTGCCCATAACGGAGTGTGTTTAACAGTGGTTTCCTTGAGGGATGACCAATATACCGTTACCGCCATAGAAGAAACCCTGAACAAGACCAACCTTGATGAACTCACCTTGGAAAATGAGGTAAATCTAGAGCGTGCCATGGTGCTAGGCGCCCGTTTGGACGGCCATATTGTTCAAGGTCACGTGGATCAGACAGCCGTTTGTGCCTCCATTGAACAAAAGGATGGCAGCTGGGTTTTCACTTTTACCTATGATACCGACCTCAACAATGTGACCATTGAAAAAGGATCCATTACCGTGGATGGGGTTAGCTTGACCGTTGTGGATTCCCAAAAAGACCGCTTTAGTGTGGCCATCATTCCTTATACCTATGAGCACACCCGTTTCCATACCTACAAAGTAGGCACAACGGTTAACCTAGAGTTTGATGTAGTTGGAAAATATGTGTCTAGGCTGTTGGAACTTCGGGATTAAAAAACGTTTTTCATTCCTTTCCAAACCCTTAAGAGCACAAAGGCAGAAACCACAACCAAGGCAGTAAGGCCCATGGCCAACTTGTAATCTCCATAAATCCAATACCCTGTGGCAAACATAATGGAGTAAATCAGCACAACACCGGCCAGCATGGCCTTTATGCCTGATGGCACACTCCATTTTTCATTGGTCTTGACGATTTCCACATGTTCTTTTTTGGCTTCATCCACAACCTTGGCCCATCCTGGACCACCAGGCTGAATCTTTAGATAGAAACTTCGCAGTACCTCTTTGCTTTCGGGCTGGGTCACAAATGTGGCCGTTAACCAGATAATGGAGGTCACTACCATAATAAAAGGTAAATCGGCCCACTCTGGGAAAACTCCGGTTTCAGGGGCAAACAAAACTTCTCGTAGGGAAGTGGTTTCCAATAACACTGCCAAAATTCCCGAAGAAAACATGGCGGTAATTTCACTCCATGCATTGATACGCCACCAGAACCAACGTAAAATGAAGATAAGTCCCGTTCCGGCACCAAAGGACAACAATAGGTTGAACACTCCCATGGCATCCTGTAGGGCCAAGGCCAAAAATGCACTCAACACCATTAATAGCACCGTGGACAACCTCCCCACGTTAACCATTTGTTTTTCCGAAGCATTAGGGTTTATCTGCTGTTTGTAAAAGTCATAAACGATATAGGATGACCCCCAGTTCAATTGGGTGGAAATGGTGGACATGTACGCGGCTACGAGTGAGGCCAGAACAACCCCCAAAAGACCCGTAGGTAATTTTGTCATCATTGCTGAATATGCCAAATCATGCCCCAATTTATCCGGCGTGACATTGGGGAATGCTTCATGGATACTGGCAACATCGGGATAAATCACCAACGAGGCCAAAGCCACCAAAATCCATGGCCACGGACGAAGGGCATAGTGCATGATATTAAAAAAGAAAGTGGCGCCAATGGCATGATTTTCATTTTTTGCTGCCAACATTCGCTGTGCGATATAGCCCCCGCCCCCAGGTTCTCCCCCTGGGTACCATGAACTCCACCATTGAACCGCCAAAGGTATGATCAATGCCGTGATCAGTGCTTTTTTATCGTTGAAATCAGGAAGTATGCTCAATTTTCCTTTTACATTCTCATTTTCCAGCACTGCTTGCAAACCACCTACTTCTGGTAGATTAACCAAATAAATCGCTGCTCCTATGGCTCCAGCCATGGCCACGAAAAAGAGAAAGAAATCACTATAGACCACACCCTTAAACCCGCCTAGGGCACTAAAAATAACGGTAATTAGGCCGGCACTTACCACCGTAACCCAAGGATCTAGGCCCAACATGACACCTCCAATCTTTATGGCCGCCAAAGTAACCGAGGCCATGGTAATCACATTAAATAATACCCCAAGATAAATGGCCCTGAACTTTCTTAAAAAACTGGCGGGTTTGCCTCCATATCGAATGGCATAAAACTCCAGATCCGTATTCACATTAGATTTCCTCCAAAGCTTTGCATATACAAAAACGGTCAACATCCCCGTCAACAAAAAACACCACCAGCCCCAGTTGGCGGAAACCCCATTGGAACGAACCAAATTGGTCACCAAATTAGGGGTGTCCGTAGAAAATGTGGTGGCCACCATGGACAAACCCAAGAGCCACCAGGGCATACTGCGCCCCGATAAAAAGTATTCTGCTGAATCCTTTCCGGATTTTTTGGATACGTAGATTCCGATAAAAAGTACTAGGGCAAAAAACCCAAAAATGATAATGTAATCTATAAGATGAAGTTCCATACGTTTGGTTTGGCAAGAGATAAAGATAGTTTTTTTGGGTTACTTTTGTATACGACCAATGCTTCTTCATGCTACTTTCTTCCCTTTCCAATGTTTCAATAACCGCTTGGACCATGGCCGCCACCGCAGTTTTCCTCATGGGTGTGTCCAAAGCAGGCCTCAAGGGAATGTCCATTTTTAATGTAACCCTGATGGCACTTGCCTTCGGTTCCCGCGCTTCGACCGGACTTTTTATTCCCTTATTATTGGTAGGTGATGTGTTTGCAGTGGTCTATTACAATCGACATACCCAATGGAAATATATTTTGAAGTTTATTCCCTGGATGATCCTTGGCATCTTGGTTGGGGTGATAATCGGTAAGGACCTTCCGGAAAGAGAGTTCAAATGGGGGATGGCCATTGTTATTTTTTTGAGTTTGGGCATGTTGATCTGGTGGGATAGGAGAAAATCGGAAAAAGTGCCCACCTATTGGTTGTTTTCCGGCTCCATTGGCATCTTGGCGGGTATTTGTACCATGATCGGAAATTTGGCCGGGGCCTTCACCAATATTTTCTTTTTGGCCATGCGCTTGCCAAAAAACGAATTTGTCGGCACGGCGGCCTGGTTATTCTTGATCACCAATCTTTTTAAACTGCCCTTCCATATTTGGGTATGGAACACCATTTCCGAAGAAAGTCTCGCCATCAATCTACGGTTGCTCCCTGCCATTTTTGCAGGGCTCTTTTTGGGTGTGTTCTTGGTGAAAAAAATCAACGAAAAAAATTACAAGCGCTTTATTTTGATCGTAACGGCCATAGGTGCCATTGCGATTCTTTTTAGGTAATTTTGAGTTTATTTTGTCGATACCTCTAAAAGTCAGATTTGTTCATATTTAAGCTATTGGAGGAAAAGAGTTAAATTGCCTTTTTCCATATCTTTATAAATATAAAAGGGAGGAAAAATATCCCTCCCTTTATTGTAGCTCCGACAGGATTCCAACCTGTAACCTATGCCTTCGTACAGCATTGTTCTATGCATTGAACTACGGAGCTTTTAAGGACTGTCTGCACACAGTCCTTTTTATTTTTGATTAGATAAAATTATGGTTTTGAATTGATTCCATATTGAAAAACCAGTCACCTGATTTCCACAGGAACTCAACAATTAAATTGTTGACAACCCTACATTTCCGTTGATAAAGCCTGCCTTTCAGTACAAAAAGTCGAATAAAAAGTTGTCCTTTTTAATTGTGGATAACATGTTGAAAGTGAAAACTAAAAAGCCCCATCCATTTGGATGGGGCTTTTATACTTATATAAGGTTCTTCCTATTCCGAAGCTCCTTCATAAATTGCATTGAAAATCAATTTGTAGGTTCCCCTTGGTTGCCCACGGAACTGTGGCCTAAAGGCAAACAAGATACAGGTGCCCTTACCGTACTTGGCCTCAACCAAGGCAGGTTTCTTGGCAATGTAGCGCTCTTCACCCATGGCCCAACCACTCATTAGCAGGTTCTTGGCTGCATACGTGGCAATGACTTTTACATCAGGGGCTGGGGCATCCTTGATGTCCTCTTTGCCTCCCTCTCCAGATTTTCTTTGCTTGTCGATCACAAAAGCACGACTTCTATTGAACGAAACCGCAACGGTGTCCTTCATCCCGAACGCTAAAGGATTCGTGGTGTCAATCCCTGTTCTGATCAACGACCCGGGAATAAAGAAGTCTTTGCTGTCCGCACCTTCCACTGCATCACGCAAAGGCAAACCAAATTGTTCGATGACAAAATCGCTGGCCTCATCAAAAGCGATCAAGGTACCTCCTTCTTCCACATAGTTGCTCAATGCCATGGAACCGTCCAATCCAACACCACCTGTAAACTGTTCGGGCATATCCAATACGCTGTTGCCATGCAAAATGGAGCCAGGTCTTTGGGACGGTATGATGATGGCGTCGTATTTGGACAAATCCTTCATTTTGATATCCTTGTCATGAAGGGTATCCAAATCAAAAGCGTACTCGTCCATCACAAAACGGGTCCATCCTTCATCCATATTGGAAACCCAAGATTTATAGAGCCCAACTTTTGGTAAGTGGATCTTGGTCAGTTGTACTTCTGGCTTGGCCATCAATCCCGTAAATTCCAAACCATATTCCTTGGACAAAGATTCCATTAGAGCCTTGTCGCCAGAAACTACGAAAGAACCCGCGGGAAAGGTCTCTTTTCCAGATTTGAACTCTGTCATGGCCCTGTAGGCCGTTCCTCCAGCCTTCAATATTTTATTGGTGGCAGCCACGGATGCATTGGTGTTCACACTAAGGGCATATCCGAAAGATCCATTTTTGTTTACGCTTCCTTCATAATAATCCACCTGCCCTGAAACTTTTTCGGTTGGGGCCTTAAAAGGTTCCGCAATTTTGTCCACATCGATGCCCATTTGCATAGGTAAGGTCCATCCGGCCAAATCATAAGGGGTGTCCGGTGGCCCTCCTGGATATTGAAAACGTGTGGGATAGTTCTGCTTTTCCATCAAATCTATCAAGTAGGGTCTAAAGGCTTGGCCTGCATAAATCACGTAGGAACCTTTTTCGTATTTTTTATCATTGACGGTGAAGTCTTTGGCGGCCCTTTCAATTTCAATACCACCACGCAGCAATACGTTGACCAAGTTTACCGCTTCAAAGGAATCCCATTGGTTCTTATCGATGATGTATGCGAAAAGTCCTTCCGTTTCTCCTTTTTCGATAGCGGACCTACCCATTCTATATATATTGTAGAGGTAGCTGCTTCTGCGGTCGGCCGCCAAATCCAAAGTGGCCCATGTACCCACCAACATATAGTCCACAGCATCCCTGAAGTGTGATTCACCACCTTTCCATGGGTCGGGGTACATGATGTCAGTTCCATCGGTCGGGGTGGTTCCCGCAACCGTTTTGGGAAGCTTTTCCGGATCATAAAACCTTGGTGTCGGCGTTGTATGTCCTGTTTCGGTAAGAATACCGATCATGTTGTGGTAATAGGGAACGGTTCGGCCCCCACCATTCCAAAACATGGTGTAGTTGTTATCGGCAATCGCGCCAGGCATGTTTTCCAACGAAAAACGTTTGGACATGGCCGAACCCACTTCACTAACCGCTGAGGTAACCGCCGGATGAATGTTCGGGTTTACGGGATCTGCATAAGGTGGAATGGAAATCTTGGTCCAAGCCGGAGAGGATTGGTGATGGTTGTACACAATCTGTGGATACCATTCGTTGTACAATATTTTGGTTACATTATAGGTTTCCGGCATGTTATTCATGAACCAGTCCCTGTTGTTGTCGTGGCCCATGTAGTAATGATACAAGATGGGTGGCCTGGAGGTTTCATAAGGGGTTCCCAAATTTTTTCGGTACCAGTCCACTACAATATCCAACCCATCGGGGTTCATGACGGGCATGAGAAGTGTGATCACATTTTCCCTGATCCGTTTCATTTCTGCTGTTTCGGAAGTGGCCAAGGTATACGCCAGTTCAGAAGTCATCTGTCCGTGGGCCAATTCTGTAGAGTGCATTCCTCCATCGACCCAAACGATGGCCTTACCTTCTTCCGATAGTTTTACCGCCTCGTCATCACTGATACGAGCACGGGCCAATTTGGCACTGATGTCTTTCCATTTGTCAAGCTGGGCCAAGTTTTCTTCCGTAGAAATAAATAGAAGGTACATTTTGCGGCCAAGGACGGTTTCCCCTATTTCGATTTTTTTGACGCGGTTGGAAGCATTGTCCAACTTAGTCAGATAATCTTCTATTTGGGCATAATCCGCCAATTTGTAGTCGTCTCCTACCCGAAAGCCGTACACGTCTTCGGGGGATGGCACATTTTGCGCAATACTCGTGTATGCACATGCCAAAGACACTGTTGCTGAAAACAGCAATGCCTTGAGGTTTGCAATTTTAAAAGTCATTTTTTTGAATTAGTTAGAATTGAACTGAAATTAAGCATTTGTAGTGAGGAAATTAAATGGCAGCGCATTCAATTGCCTTTACCGATACTTTTTTTGTGGGTTGGTAATCAAGCAAGTTAAAAATCATCAAATTGTCAGGTTTCCTTTTTTATTTTAAAAGGGCCTCCCGTTTCGGGAGGCCCTTTTATTTGTCGTATGTCCCTGTCGCTATTCGGACCAGGCCTTCCCACCGGTGAGTTCCTGTAGGTCCCCACAGCCGATGTACTCCCCTGGGATGGGCAGGTAGGCCAGTACCTCCTCGCCGACCTTCTCAGAGGACTTGTAGGCCCATGTGGCCAGGTCCCTGAGCTCGTTGGCGAAGGTGTAGCGCGCCACCTCGTCGTCCAGGGTGGCCTCGCCCCCCTGCATGATGGCCTGCATGTAGTTCATCACCGCCTCGTTGTGCGCCTGTTCCTCCTCGTCGGTGCGCTTTTTCAGGTAGGTGGCGAGCACCGGCTCGATGTCCGCCGCCTCCAGCTCCGCCAGCTCCGTCTTGCCGGAGCCCTCCAATGCCCTGTCATAGAACTTCTCCATCTTCATCATTGTGAAGTCCCTTTGGTCCAGGGGCATCACCTCGTCCAGATAGGAGTCGATGAAGGCGTGCACGTTCACCTCGGTGGCCGAGGGGGTATCGGTCCTGGGAAGGATCACGTCCAGGGTGGTGGCCAGGGCCTGTCCCTGTCCCTTGTCCAAAAAGCCGGGCGTCCATTCCGCATAGGCCGGTTTGTCCTTGCAGCCCTGGAGCAGGCTTAACAGTGTGGGGGTCGCCACGGCGTAGCCGAAGGCCATCCCCATGTTCTTGAGTGCTGATCTTCTTTCCATTAGATGTTTCCTTTTTTGAGTTCCTGGGCGGCATGGTTGGCGGCCCTTGCGGTGAATGCCATGTAGGTGAGCGAGGGGTTCACGCAGCTGGCAGAGGCCATGAAGGCCCCATCGGTCACGTAGACGTTCTTGCAGGTGTGCACCTGGTTGTTCCCGTTCACCACCGAGGTCTTGGGATC